>JADJHL010000001.1 GCA_016707585.1 Ignavibacteriales bacterium
ATCTATTGTTGAAGAAGGATCTGAAGCAAACGCTGTTAATAGAATTTACAAAATGTATGGCGCTGTTCCTGCAACTGTCTGCACAGGATTACTTCCTAGTCAAGTGTATCATGATCATAGTGAGATGATAAAAGAAATTCAGACTTATCTGCAAAATGTTAAAACAATAAATGCATGGAATGAAGATGAAGTTATTGCTGTAACAAAATCAATTCTTAACCATTATTTAGGCGAACCTGTTTCGAATGTTGATGTTGATGGAAAAAAGTATACTCCTAAAGAATATCTAACAAATTATTTAAAATTGAACGTTGATGATTATGTTGATGTGTTATCTTATTTGCAGCAGCCGTATTGGCAGCAAGTTGAATATGAAGTCCCTGATAACTGGTGGCACAATAAAGATTACTATAACATTCCGCTTGATGATTTTATGAAAGTATTAAAGAATGCTATTAAGAATGGATACACTCTTGCAATAGGTGGAGATGTTAGTGAACCAGGTTATGATAGCTGGACAAAATGTGCTGTTGTTCCAACGTTTGATATTCCATCAGAATATATAGATGAAAATTCAAGACAATTCCGTTTTATGAATGAAACAACAACCGATGATCATGGAATTCATTTAATCGGATATGAAGAATTAGGTGGCAAAACATGGTTCTTGATTAAAGACTCCGGTGCTGGCTCACGTAATACTGGTGATAAGGGTTATTATTTCTATCATGAAGATTATGTTAAGTTAAAGATTATGGATTTTATGGTTCATAAAGATATGTTTAAGGATTATTTCTCAAAGTTCAATCAATAGAAAACAAATAGCACACTGATGACGCAGATTGTTTTGATCTGCGCTGATCAGTTAAATCAGCGTTATCTGCGTGCCATTATTTTTATCAAACAACTGCGGCACACTTATGTATGATTTTATCTTCAAGCCCTTCTGTGAAATGACAGAAGACGACTATAAAAAAGTCGGATTCAAATCAGGATTAGAAATTCATCAACAACTTTTAACCGAGAAAAAACTTTTCTGCCGTTGTCCTGCTGGAAAATACACCAGAGAATTTGATGCGGAAATTTTGCGTCATATGCGTCCCACACTATCTGAAATGGGAGTTTATGACGGCACAGCATTGATGGAATTCAAAACAAAGAAGAACATTATTTATCACATCAAACGCGAAACAGTTTGTACTTACGAAATGGATGACACTCCGCCATTCCTAATAAACGAAGATGCCCTTGATATTGCAATAGGAATTGGAATGTTGTACAACTGCAATGTTGTAGATGAAATCCACATTGCTCGTAAACAATATTTGGATGGAAGTATTCCAACAGGATTCCAGCGCACAGCAATTTATGCACTCGATGGCTGGATTCCTTACAAAGACAGAAAAGTAAAAATCGTTCAGATGTCAATTGAAGAAGATTCGTGCAGAGAAGTTTCTGATATTGGTCATGATAGAGTTTATCTAACAGACAGACTTGGAATGCCGCTCATTGAAACAGTAACAGAACCGGCAATGAAGACTCCGCAGGAAGTTGCAGAAGTTGCATGGCAATGCAGCAAGCTTGTAAGAAGCACACAAAAAGTTCGTCGCGGAATGGGCGCGGCTCGTGAAGATGTAAACGTTAGTGTTGAAGGCGGAACCCGTGTTGAAATAAAAGGTGTTCCTCAGATTACATTGATTCCACTGCTAACTCATAACGAAGCGATGAGACAATGGAATCTTTTACGATTGAGAGAGGAATTAAAGAAACGTGGTATCACACCCGAAACATTTAAATCTGAATCTTATGACATTACAAAATTATTAAAGAAAGTTCATTACGCTCCTTTAAAAAACGCTGCAGATTTAGGGATGAAATTAAGTGCTGTTGTACTTAAAGGTTTTAAAGATTTACTTCACTGGCAAACACAAACGGATACATATTTTTCAAAAGAAATTTCTGATCGTGTTAGAGTAATTGCTTGTTTAACTACTATACCAAATCTTATTCATTCTGATAGTAAGAGCGATTCGATTAGTTCTGCTGATTGGTTAAAAATTAAAAAGTTTACAAACGCTGCTGATAACGATACTATGATTATTGTATGGGGAAGTGAAGATGATGTTCAGACAGCAGTTAAAGAAATTATAATTCGTGCTAAAGAAGCAACAATAGGAATCCCATCTGAAACACGACAAGCAATGAGCGATGGAACAAACGGATTTGAACGTATTCTTCCAGGTGCAGATAGAATGTATCCTGATACGGATCTTCCGCCGAAAAAAAATTACGAAAGAAAAAATTCAACAAATAAAATCATAGGTTACCTGAACAATTCTGGAAAAGAATTGAATGGTACATCAAACTACAAATTCCCAAAGATACAATTGAAGAACTTTCTATTTCTCCTTATGCAGAGCTTTTTAAGAAAGCAGTAAATGATTGGAAAATAAATCCAACAACAGTTGCTGTGTTTCTTATCCAATACCCTAAGAGACTGAAAAAACGTGGCGTTACAACTGAATGGCTCAACGAAAATATGCTTGAAGAAATTCTAAAATCTTATGCAGATAAAAAAATTCCACAAGATGCTTTATTAACTACCTTACAAACAGTTGCTGAACTTGGAATGTTTACCGAAGAAGTAATCCAGAATCCTGCAAATAAAAAAGAAGTTGATGAAATTATTAATACTGCAAAATCAGATTGTGAAAAGATGACTATTTACAATCAAAACAGTAAAAGTATTTTGTTGATGGGAATGATAATGAAAAAACTTCGCGGAAGAATTTCTGCAAAAGTTGTTGCCGATAAAGTTGGTTTTGCGAAAGGAGTTAAATAATGTCAACAATAAATTTAGAAGATTATAAAGGTTATCGTGGAGTTGCATTAAACACTCTGCAAAAATTTAAAACTCCAATCTGGAGTGATGTAGAAATCCTTACAGATGAAGGAAGTTTTAAAGGATTAATTTTACCTCGTTCTGAAACTGCTGATGAATTTCATATCGTTCTTAAAATGCCAATCGGTTATAACATTGGAATAGCTGCAGAAAAAATAAAAGACGTAAAAATCTTTGGAAGGAAAGAAGCGCATTATAAGATTCCTGAAAAAGATTTTCCTTACGATCCTAAAAAGCCAAATGTAAAATTACTCGGCACCGGGGGAACAATTGCATCGAGATTAGATTATAGAACCGGTGCTGTTATTCCAGCATTCTCTCCAGGCGAACTTTACGGTTCGGTTCCAGAGCTTGCAGATATTTGTAATCTTGATACCGAAAAACTGTATGGTGTGTTCAGCGAAAATATGGGTCCGGAACAATGGATCGGACTTGCTGAAGCAATAGGTAGAGAAATTGAAAAAGGTGTACAGGGAATTGTAATCGGACATGGAACAGATACAATGCATCACACTGCGGCAATACTTTCTTTTATGGTCCAGGATTCTCCTGTTCCAATTGTAATGGTTGGTTCACAGCGTTCGAGCGATAGACCTTCATCAGATGCGGCACTTAATCTTATTCACTCAGTAACAACAGCCGCAATAAGTGATATTGCAGAAGTAATGGTTTGTATGTTTGGTCCAACGAGCGATATGTACGGCTTGCTTCATCGCGGAACACGAGTTAGAAAAATGCATTCAAGTTATCGTTCAACTTTTAGAACAATTGGTGATATTCCAATTGCAACAGTAAGTCGTGATAAAGTAACACCAATTCGTGATGACTATAAGCGAAGAAGATTTGATAATGATGTAAAAGTAAATGCTGTTTTTGATGACAGAGTCGCAATAGTTTATTATTACCCGAATATGAAACCGGATATGATTGATTCATTAATTGATAATGGTTACAAAGGAATTGTTATTGCAGGTACAGGACTTGGACACGTAAACAAACCACTTTATCCTGCACTTAAGCGTGCAAAAGAAAAAGGTGTTGCGGTTTATATGACA
This sequence comes from Ignavibacteriales bacterium, assembly GCA_016707585.1. GTDB lineage: Bacteria > Bacteroidota > Ignavibacteria > Ignavibacteriales > Ignavibacteriaceae > IGN3. Next base: position 3,958 of record JADJHL010000001.1, read on the forward strand.
GTCCAAACACTTTGGGGTTATGTGCAGATGTATGTTTACGATACCGGCAGAGATATGATGGAGCTTGGTGTTATTCCTGCGGCTAACATGTTACCGGAAGTTGCTTATATGAAACTCGGTTGGGCATTTGGGCAGACAAATGATTTAGAAAAAGTAAAAGAAATAATGTTAACTCCAATTGCAGGAGAAATAACAGAACGCGAACCAAGTAATGGTTATTTAATTTACCAAGGCGGCTTGCCTGAAGTTGAAGAGTTTATAAAGCAGTATAGGAAATAAAATTATAAAACAGATCTCTGCGACTTGCGCTGTCTGCGTGGTTTAGACCGTTTTTCTCGCAATAGTGCCATCCGCGCAAAATTAAAATTACAACTCTTTAAAAGTTACATCAACTGGTAAATCAAATATTTTTGAATCAACTGCTCCATCCTGAATTTTAACGGCCTCAATAACAAAATCTTTTCCTCCCATTTGTGTAATTGTTTTAATCATTACATTATTCCAAACCCAGGTTTGAATTGGTGAGCCGCCAAATTCTGCGCTATATTTTTTACATTCTTTTCCATCGATAATTTCTGTTCCAAGATCTTTTACTTTGTAACGCTCCATTAATTTGGGATCACCTTTTGAGTAATCAAAATCATTTACGTACCATCTTTTTAGTTCCTTCATTATCACCGTCTTTATAAGAGTAAGTAAATCCATCTTTTCTTATTTCAATTGTTTTGGATTTTGCAATACCAAGATCAATTGAAGTTGAAAAAACTTCTTTAGCACCATAATCATCAAAATATAATTCCTGCTTTGTGCCCATAGGAGCGGTATAGAATATAACTCCAGATTTTATTCCGTACCTGTGGTTAACAATGGGCTGTGATGATTTTTCTGTTGTAACATTTTGTTGATCTGCATTTTCAACTTTCTGTTCATCAGTTTTTGAACAAGCAATTATAAAAACAAGTGCGAATAGAGCGAACAATATTTTTTTCATAATGTAACCCGAGCCTCTCCTGTTTGTAAGTAATTAGTTATTTATAAGATTTTTAATCTTTCTTAATTCTTTCTTAATACCTGTGCTTAGATTACAGGTCGTCCCTATGGAACTATTTTCTTTCTTTAATTCCTTTTTACAAACAGCATACTCCTGACGGAGTATTTCCAAATTTATATTGAAAAATTAATCATTTCATCAACAAGTTCCGTAGGAACGAACTGTTTGTAATATTCATCATAAAACGAAGTTAGTCCCATCGGGATGACCTATAGTTAGTCGTTTAGGTTAAACGTCAATCCACTCAAACAAATACTTTTCATCATACTCAACTTCAAATTTTTTAAGTAACTCTACATATTCTTCTTTAAATGATTTTTTATGATGATGCTTTTCCTGGTTCTGGATATATTTTATAACGGTATCAATCTGACTACGTGAATAAGAAAACACGCCAAATCCTTCCTGCCAGCTGAATTTTCCTTTAATTAAATTTTTATCATTAATAAATTTTGAAGAGCCTGCTTTAATGTCTCTAACAAGATCAGAAATACTGATTGATGGTTTTAATCCTATAAGTAAGTGGGAATGATCAGGCATGCAAAAGATTGAAAGAAGTTTTTGATCACGATTCGTAACGATGCCAGTTATGTATTTGTGAAGTTCTTCCCTGATATTTGCATTAATTAGGTTTTGCCTTCCTTTAACAGCAAAGACAATGTGACGATATATTTGTGAATATGTGTTAGCCAATTAAATATCCAATAACAACTTATTCATTTCATTTACAAGTTCCATAGGAACGAACTGTTTGTAATCTCCTAATCATAAACCGAGAGCTCCTGGAGCGCCTTTGTTTAATGCATAATAATAGACAGGTCGTCCCTATGGGACTTTATATTTTCTGATTACACTTTATTACAAACAGTTTACTCCTAACGGAGTAAGTTTAAATTCTCTTTGAAAACTTATTCATTTCATTTACACGTTCCGTAGGAACGAACTGTTTGTAATCTCCTCATCATAAACCAAAGAAAGCTCCATCGGAGCGACCTGTACTATTTACCTTTAGGTTTCTAACCCCTCGTTAAATGCCTGTACTTAATTCTATGCGGCTGATCTGCTGCTATGCCTAATCTTTCTTTTCGTTTTTCTTCGTACTCGGAATAGTTTCCATCAAACCAAACAACTTTACTTTCATCTTCGAATGCTAATATGTGTGTTGCTATTCTATCTAAAAACCATCTATCGTGACTTATCACCAAAACACATCCAGCAAATTTTTCTATTCCTTCTTCAAGCGCACGTAATGTATTTACATCAAGATCGTTTGTTGGTTCATCAAGCAGAATAACATTTGCGCCTTGCTTTAACATCATTGCAAGATGCACGCGGTTTCTTTCTCCGCCCGAAAGCATACTAACTTTTTTCTGCTGATCTGCACCGGAAAAATTAAACTGCGCAACATACGCACGTGAATTTACCTGCCTGTTGCCAAGCATAATTGTATCTTCTCCGTTGGAGATTAATTCCCAAATACTTTTTTCCGGATTCAATGCATCTCTTGATTGATCTACATAAGACAGTTTAACTGTTGAGCCAACTTTAATATTTCCGCTATCAGGTTTTTCTTGTCCTGTAATCATTCTGAACAAAGTTGTTTTACCTGCGCCGTTAGCTCCGATAATTCCAACAACAGCTCCGGGAGGAATTGAGAAAGTTAAATCATCAATTAAAATATTATCGCCGTAAGCCTTGCTAAGTTTTTCTGTTTCGATTACAATATCGCCAAGACGCTCTGCAACGGGAATGTAAAGCTCAAGATCTTTTTGTCCTTTTTCTTTTTCTTCTTTAAGAAGATTTTCATAAGAAGTAATTCTTGATTGTGATTTTGCGTGACGAGCTTTCGGACTCATTCTTATCCATTCAAGTTCGCGCTGTAAAGTTTTTTGTCTATCACTTTCACGTTTTTCTTCAACACGCAATCTTTCCTGTTTCTGTTCAAGCCACGAGGAGTAATTTCCTTTCCACGGAATTCCTTCGCCGCGATCAAGTTCGAGTATCCAGCCCGCAACGTTATCAAGAAAATATCTATCGTGTGTTACTGCGATAACTGTTCCTTCATACTTTTGCAGATGATGTTCTAACCAGGCAACTGTTTCAGCATCAAGATGGTTTGTTGGTTCATCGAGTAAAAGTATATCCGGTTTTTGAAGAAGCAATCTGCAAAGTGCAACACGTCTTCTTTCTCCGCCGGAAAGAATTTTACACAAAGTATCTGAAGGCGGGCATCGTAAAGCATCCATCGCCATTTCAAGTCTTGCATCAAGATCCCATCCGCCCATTGCTTCCAGTTTTTCCTGAACTTCACCTTGTCGTTCAAGAAGCTTTGTCATTTCATCATCATCCATCGGTTCTGCAAACTTTGCATTTATTACATCGTACTCCTTCAGTAAATCAACAATTGATTGAACACCTTCCTGCACAATTTCTCTTACGGTTTTAGTTTCATCAACGTGCGGTTCCTGTTCAAGATAGCCGATTGTAAAACCGGGAGACACAACTGTTTCTCCGTTTATGTTTTTATCAACTCCGGCAAGAATTTTTAGCAGTGATGATTTACCTGATCCGTTTAAACCGATAACACCAATCTTTGCACCGTAGAAGTACGACAGGTAAATATCTTTTAGTATAGGCTTATTGTTATAGAATTTGCTTACTCCAACCATTGAGTAAATAATTTTATTTGGTTCGTTTGCCATTTTGCTTTCTTTTGTTTTTGTAATGTGTAAAAATAAGGAAAGGGATTGTAATGTCATTCCCGCGCAGGCGGGAATCTCTTATTGTTTAATTGTTGGATTGGTGTTGCCCTCTTGCAACTTCGATGGCTTAAGTTTGTAAAATTCGGGAATTAGAGGAATTCAATTTTTTCTTTCTTTAATTTGTAACATTATATCTTCCATACTTCTCATAATATAATTTAAACTTCGGGCTTGACCATCGAGACCTGGGAAAAGGGTTGCTGCATTTATATTCATATTTCTTAGATCCTTTAACCCATCCAAACACACATTTCTTGGGATGATTAGTTTAAATATCGATGTATTATAATTCATTCGATTATTAATTAGTTCGTCAAATGTTATTTCTTTAGCGTATTCTTCCGAAAGCTTGTCAACTTCTAAATTTAATTGTTTAATTAAAATTTCTTGAAAAGCACTTGAGACTGTTGACGGCATAAGAAAAAGGCTTTTTTGAATTGATTGCCTATCGCTTTTATTATCTGGAGTAACTGTAAAAATAATTTGCTTATTGTCGAGTAGTTGACTTAGTACTGAGTTTACAACATTAATATCTTCATGATTTAAAAGATTATTTGCCACATCAATTGTATAGTCATGTAATATTAGATTTCTTAATTTTCGTTTGGGATCTTTATACATCTTTTCAATTAAAAAGTCATTAAGTCTGTATCTGTTAATTGCCCAAATTGCCGACTCACTTGTTGACGTTTCAAAGGCAAAAAAAGCGGCGATATAAATTGAAAAGCTAAAATCTAGTAATCGAGTTGGGGCTCCATGATGTTGTAATAATGCTAACCACTCGATATAATTATTGGGATCTGGAACCTGATTTAAATATTGTCTTGATACACTTTTAAACTCTCTAATTATCAAATATTCTTGATCAAATAATTGATCATAATCCATTAAAAATTTATCAGCGGCTCTTTCAAGAGTTGGCTTAAGTTCCCATTCACCGACAGCATGGCCACGATAACAAAAATGAAATGAGTTTTTTGAGATTACTTTTATCTCTTCCCAATTTTTTATGATAATTTTATAAAACATTTTTTATCTCTAATGATAGACTATAATTACTTACTTAAATGGAAACAAATAAAAACCAACCAGGAAAACACACTTGCCATTTTTAATCCACCAACAAGCTACCCTCATTCCTGTAATTGTGTGTAGAGAGAAGCGTTTTGCTATGCAAAATTAAGAATTAAAAATGAAAAATTAACAATTAAGAATTGAAGTCTTCTGTTGGCAGTCGACAATTAACAATGAACAGTTAAAGTCTTTAACACACAGTATAAGTCGCCAATTTAAAACAGAACTCTTTGATCTTTTGTTGATGCACTATCATATTATTCTTAGTTTTAGAATGATCAAATTCAAAAGCAATTAAATGCCGGAACAAGAAAAGAAAATATATTTTTTTATTGATGAAAGCGGCGATCCAAATTTTTATGGAAAGGGCAAAAAATTACTTGTAGGTAACGAAGGTTATCAGCCATTATTATTAATTGGAATGATTGAAACTGAAAATCGAAAATTATTAAGGAAATCGATTTTAGAATTTCAAAAAAATTTAGAAGCCGATCCATTATTTAAATCTCTTCATTCGATTAAGCCAGGCTGGTATCTTCACGCTATTGAAGATCATCCTGATATCAGAACAAAATTTGTATCACATCTTCGTTCATTAGATGGATTCAGGACGTTTATTGTAATCGGCAGAAAAGATGTAAAACGATTTGCGCGAAAGCATAACAATAATCCTGTTGAATTTTATTACGATATGCTATATCATTTATTAAAGGATAGATTAAGAGATGAATCGGTAACTTACCATCTTTATTTGGCTAAAAGACAAAAAACGAAGATGACTTTTTTTGAGGAATCGGTAATCAAAGCTATTGATAGAGATAATCAGCGCAGAAAAAATCCAATTAAAGTAACTTATAAGTGCGATGTAGTTTTGAGCAGTGAATACCCAGAGTTAAGTGTTATTGATTATATGCTCTGGTCATTACAACGTTATATTCGCAAAAATGAATCAAGATTTTATGAAGCACTTCTTTCAAAATATAACCTGATAATTGATTTATACGATACAGCTAATTATTCTAAAGCAAACTCCGGTAAATCAAATTACTACAACTCTTCGAATATTTTTAATTTGGATAAATGTTCTGAGTTCACTCTATAAAACAGTGTTATTTAAAATGTAAAATCCAAAAATTCTTTTGCACCTGTACCATTACTGGTAACCTCCGCCATTTAGGGCGAGTTATGGTAACAAAACAACTTTTGGACTTACGGTTACAAACATAACAAAAGTAACAATAATAACAAGCCTATTCTTTTCGTAGTCTAACCTCAAATAAATCGTTATGACTTATTTTTTGCCATTTTTAATCCACCAACAAGCAACCCTCATTCCTGTAAATGTGTGTAGAGAGAAGCAATTTCTTTTGCAAAACTAAATGAATGGTTTTATAAAGACAATTAACAACTAACAATCAACAACTAAGAATTAAAGTTATAAGTCTGTTATTTATAAGTAGGCAATAGACAATATGCGGTAAGCAAAGAAATAAAATCTAGAATAATAAAAAAGAAATCCACTAACCCTTAAAACCAAAAACCACCTTTAACCCGGACTGTTTAAAAACCTCCCAAACCCCGTAATTCCTTAAAAATCATTCGTTTTCGAATAAAAACGCTTTGTAACACAGCAAAAACACGTTGTAACATCTTAAAAATGGTTTGTAAGTGGACAAAAATGACTTGTATCATCACAAAAACGGAATGTAACTGGACAAAAATGGCGTGTACGATCGCAAAAACGCTTTGTAACCTTTAAAAAACGGACTGAAAGATCACAAAAACAGAATGTAACCTCTCAAAAATGAAATGTAAATTCATAAAAACAGTTTGCACATTTGCAAAAACGTAATGTCAAACCTCAAAAACGCTCTGCACAATCATAAAAATAAACTTTAAAAGTACATTAAACCCGTTACTTTAGTTTAGCCGCAACAGTAATTAATTTTTCTAAAACCTTAACATCAACATCATCCAGCTTATTAATATACAGGCAACCTACTCCCGTTTTGTGCTTGCCAAGTTTTTTTAGTTCTGCATCATACTTCTTAATATCTAAAACAAGATTTAAAGAAAAGTTAGATTTACGAGGGGAGAATCCGATTTTAAACCATTCAACTTCTCTATCAGTAGCGGGGCTTTTATATATTTTTTTTCCAAAACCTATCATTGAACTGCCCCACATTTTTGGTTTTTCCTTTGTAGCCTTTTGCATAAGCTTAAGCAAGGTAAAACTGTCCTTACGTTTTGCTTCATCTTTAAGGGAGCTAATAAAGTCTTCAACACTTGAATCGGTTTCTTTTGTTTTTATTACTGCAAGTTTGCCCATTGTATTAATCTTTTCGTTTATGATAAATTATTTTTATTTCAATCTATCTAATCTACCTTTTCGTTTTACAATGTTTTTATAATCCCACTGGATACTTTTTGATTTTTTCAACCAGCGTTTAAGATCTTTAATTTTAATCTGTTCAGCTAAATCGTAAAAAATTGATGCGTCTTTAAATTTTCTTGTGCCGGGTTTTAATTTTTCTTCTTCAAAACTTTCACCGCTCCAAAACATCAGGCGGATGCCGGCTTTCTGTTTACTGTATCCAACAACCGGGTTGCCATCTAAAAACCATACAGGATGTGAGTGCCAGATCTTGCTTTCTGCCTCGGTTAAGTTTCTATCAATTTCTTCTGCAAGAAGATTGCAAATCTTTTTCTCTTCGGGAGTTTGTTTATTGTTATATGATTTTATTTCTTTATTCATAGAAATCCATATTTGTATATCATTAATAAGCTTCAGAAAAACTCAATAAGTCGTTGCAGAATAAACAGGGGCTTCTTTGTTATTCGGTAGATTCCCGCCTTCGCGGGAATGACAAATAGTACATTAAACCTTTAGCACACCGCGGAAACTTCTGGCGGAATAGTAAGATTCAGCTCCATTATGGTAAGTAAAAACATTATTATAACGGCGATCGCAAAAGATAGCTCCACCAAGTTTTCTAATATCATCCGGAGTTTTTACCCAGCTTGATGTTTTCAAATCGAAGTTGCCAAGTTTTTGAAGTTCACGATATTGTTCTTCTGTTAAAAGTTCAATTCCCATAGCCGTGGCAAAATCAACAGCGCTATCTTTTGGTTTATGTTCCTTTCTAGCAGTAAGTGCTGCACGATCGTAACAAAGACTTCTTCTATTGGCAGGACTTTCAGCAGAGCAATCAAAGAAAATAAATTCACCTGATTTTGTATCGTAGCCAATTACATCTGGCTCGCCGCCGGTTTTTTCCATCTCGTTTAAAGACCAAAGTTTTTCATTATTCTTTTCCAACTTCGCCAATACATTTTCCCATTTAATATCTTTGTGGCGATTAATGTTTTTTTCAAAACGTGTTTTTAAAATGTTAAGAAGCTCATCAATTTGTTTTGATGATAAAACATTTTTTGTGCTTTTGGTTTTGCTCATATTTTTTTCCTCATTTGAATGTATAATGCACAATTTACAATGAACAACTTAATTTTAACAATTTGAAAACTTGAGGTGTGATCCAGAAGACTAAAAAGGCGATTCGATGAATCGCCTTAAATGAAAATTTAATGTACTGCTTAGTGCTTACTTCATTAAAATCATCTTTTTGGTTTCAATAAAACTGCCAACTTGTAATTTGTAAAAATAAGTTCCACTTGAAAGAGAAGATGCGATGAAATTCACTTCATAACTTCCTGCGGGTTTGTTTTCGTTTATAAGTGTTGCAATTTCGTCTCCAAGCAAATCATAAATTTTTAAAATCACTCGAGACCCTTCGACTCCGCTCAGGGTGACATTCGGGATTGTGTATTTTATAGTAGTACTTGGATTAAATGGATTTGGATAATTTTGTTCCAGTGAAAATGCTTGTGGTAAACTTAAATCCACTTCAACTTCATTTGAATATGCAAATGTTCCATCAAAATCTATTTGCTTTAATCTGTAAGAGTATTTTCCATTTATGATTTTATCATCAAAAAAAGAATATGAGTGAGATTCTGCAGTTGTTCCATTCCCATCAACAAAACCAATGTTCTCCCATATTTCACTTCTTGCTTCTAGCTTCTTACTTCTTTCGATCTGAAATCCAGAGTTGTTTAGTTCAGTTGCTGTAATCCAATTTAGTGTAACAGAATTATTTGAAACATTTACAGAGAAAGAAATCAACTCAACTGGAACAATAGAATTACCAAGCTGTCCATCAGGATTAATATCCTGGGCATAAATTCCACCAGCATCATTTCTGTTATCACCCCAGGCGAGTTTGCAATTTTTATAAACATCAACCGTAGAAACCAATTGTAATTTGTCGCTTGTTGGATTGGAGAGAATTGTAAAATTACCAGACCAAACAAAATCACCATTGTTGTTACAAGCAAACCCTTCAACTTTATCATTGGTTCCAGCGGCACTTCCTTCTAAATAAAACAAGTATGCTCTGCCACTTCCCATTTCAGAAGTTAAATAACTTATTGAGGTAGTAAGCGGAGCACTAAGTTCCTTAAATATTTTTGCATCATCTGTCCATTGTCTTGTTCCGTTTGATGAAAACTTTTGTCCGCTTATTCCATTTTGATTTTGATCCGGTTCTGTTTCCATCCAGAACACATACGTTTCATTTGTTGTATTATCAAAAGCAACAACAGGATTAAATTTATGTCTGCTTGCTTTTAAAGATGCTTCTGATCCATTAATAGGAAAATAAATTGATCCACTTGAAGAAACTCTTTGAACGAATGCACTTTGTAAATTGTTATTATCGCGATCATCATGCCAGGAAATTAATCCACCATTATTGTTATCAGAATAAACTTCTGGAACCGTGAAGGCTGCAATTGTACCAAGATCTTGAATATTTGTATTCCAGCTTATTGTACCTGAAGATGTAATTTTTTTTGCACGAAGCTTAACTGTTTGTGCAGGAAAACTTCCTGTGGTTGCGGTATGAAAAACTATTACTCCACTGCTATCTGAAGTAACAACATCGGGATAATTATATCCTTCTGTTGCGGATTGCAGAACAATTGGATTTGTTCCCCAAAGTTTTACACCAGTGGGCGAAATTTTTTGTAAACCAACCTGGTATCTTGTTGCAGCAATTATCCATGCAACAACAATATTTCCATCATCAGTTTTTGCAAGTTTAGGATTAGCTTGAAAATCTGCAGTAGGATTTAAATCAATTCCGTTTGCGCCCCAAAGAAAATTCCCGGCAGGAGAAATTGCATAAACAAACGGATTAAGATTTCCGCTGTTTCTTATATCAGAAAAAGCAATGATCGCATTATCATTATCATCAACTAAAAGATCATAATCAGTAATCCACGTATCTTGTGGATTGCTGCTTACAAGCAATCCATTTGGTGCCCACAATTTATTTCCCATCGGATCCAATCTTTGAAGATAAACATTATAACTTCCGCTTCTTGTATCAAACCAGGAAACATAACATCCGCCATCAGACGTTGATCCAATTTTGGCAAGAGCTTGTTCGCCGGTTGTATCGCATACAGCTAAATTAGTTGCGGGATTGGTTGACCATTGTGCAAAAGAATATGCTGATAGAAACACAAAGGCAAAGAGTAATCCAAAGTATAAAGTCTTCATTTTTTTTCCTGTTGTTTTTATAAACATAATCATTAATGATAAATAATTAAAGGTGTGCCAATTATTTATTTACTCTCAACAATTATCACTTACTATCAAGCTTGCTTGCAAGTTTGATAAAAAAATGTTTGTTTGTAATTGAATATTATAAATACTTATATAAAAACTATAAACGTGGTGATTTGTAGTAAATATAGTTTAGCTACGAGCTTTAAAGATTTTGTAAATCAAAAAGTTATTGCAGTTTTTGGTTTACTAGTTTTTTTAATTTCAACACAGCAAATTAATTCCCAATCAATTCTCTTCAATCATCTTACAACTAACAATGGGTTATCAAACAATTATGTTTCAGATATTTTTCAGGATAGAACTGGGTTTTTATGGTTTGCAACTGATGATGGATTAAATCGTTTTGATGGATATGATTTTAAGATATACAGAAATAATCCCGATGATAGAAATTCTATTTCAGATAATACAATTTTATCATTTACTGAAGATGCAGATGGAAATTTATGGATCGGAACAAAGAATGGCTTTGTAAATAAATATGATCCAATCCTTGATAAATTTACCAGGTGGGAAATAAAATCTGATATCACAAAAGAAAATCCAATTAATGTTTTACACATAGATAAAAGCGGATTGGTCTGGATTGGAACCTATAGAAGCGGCTTGTACAGGCTTGATCCTAATTCCGGGAAGATTGATCGCTGGGTAATGGATGCAACTGATCCAACCACATTAAGCAACAATTATGTTTCATCAATTGTTGAAGATAAGTTGGGCAATTTTTGGATAGGAACTTTTTTTGGATTAAATAAACTTAACTTACAAAAATCTACAACCTCGTTTGAAAAATTTTTCTTCGAAAAAGATTACATAAATTCTTTAACAGATAACCTAATATGGTCCATTACGCAGTCTTCTACCGATAATAGTAAATTTTATATCGGCACAGCAAATGGAATAACGGAATTAAATACTTCTCAAAACAGATTTGTTAGAATTAAAATTGACAATCCATATAATTTACAATTTGGAACTGGCTCTGGTGTTGTTCTTGAGGAAATAAATAATGGTGAACAAATACTCTGGACAAACTCTTATGCGGGATTGATTAGGCTTAATAGTACTAAAAACAATCTTGTTAGATATTTGCCTGATAAGTCCAATCCTAATAGCATTGCAAGCTACCAGATAAATAAAATGCTAAAAGATAGATCCGGTGTTTTGTGGCTGGCAACAAATAAGGGTTTAAGTTTTTTTTCTCAAAAAAATAATAAAATCAACAATTTATTTCATTCATCTCGCTTTGATTTTAATTCATCAAAACTAAATACATTAAGCTCATCCGCAATTTTAAAAACAAAATCAAACACACTTTTTATTGGCACAGAGAAAGGCTTGTTCTATTCATCAAATAACTCTGCAATCGGAGAGCGTATAAAAAATAATATAATCTCAACACAAACCATTTGGTCGCTTGCAGAAGATAACCAGCACAATATCTGGATAGGCACTTATGGCGATGGTTTATATAAATTTAATCCTGCAACACAAAGGTTAGAAAAATTTGATGTGTTGAAAAATATTGTTCGCTCTTCTTCAAGGAATTTTATTAAGTCGTTAGCTGTTGATAGAAACAATAACCTGTGGGCTGGTACATGGGGAGTTGGGTTAGCAAAACTTAATTTATCAACAAACGAAATAAAACATTTTCATCATTTTAATGACAATTCCAATTCTCTTAGTCATGATGATGTTTGGGTAATTTTTATTGATAGCAAGAATAGAATATGGATTGGAACAAATGGCGGCGGTCTAAATCTTTACATTGAATTGAATGGCGGAATGTTTTATCGTCTCGGCAATGATTTAAATAGTCAGCCTGTGTTAAACAGCAACAGCGTTTATTCAATCTGCGAATCTTCTATCAATCAAAACAATGATGAAACAATTTTATGGATTGGAACTAACAACGGATTAAATAAAATCGTTGTGGATAATAACGATATGAGTAAATCATCTTTACCAAAGATAAAATCTGTAGAAAATTTTTCTATTAAAAATGGATTGACAGATAATTCAATTAAAAGTGTTGTAGAAGATGGCAATGGTAATCTTTGGCTTGGAACAAGTTCGGGAATATCGTTTTTTGATGTATCTAAAAACTCATTTACAAATTTTACAACCGCCGATGGAGTTATCGGAAACGATTTTAATTTTTCTTCCGGTGTAAAGTTTGATGAAGAGTTAATAATTCTTGGAAGCACATCAGGAATAAATTTTATAAATCCCAAATCAATTAATCTTTCTTCGCTCAACCCACCAATTGTTATCACAGATTTTCAAATCTTTAACAAATCAATTAAGCCTTCAGAAAACTCTGTTTTAACAAACAGCATTTTTAACACAAACGAAATTGTTCTTTCACACAAACAAAATGTGTTTTCATTTTTGTTTGCAGCACTTGATTACAACAATCCAAACTCAATTTCTTATGCTTATATGATGGAAGGCTTTGATAAGGATTGGATTTCAAGCGGCGCGAGAAGATATATAACCTATACAAATCTTAATCCTGGTAAATATGTTTTTAAAGTTAAAGCAACAAATAGCGATGGTGTGTGGAATGATAAAATAACATCTGTAATTGTAGAGATAACTCCACCATGGTGGCAAACAATCTGGGCAATATTGATGTACTTTGTAGTTTTTGTTTTAGGTATTTGGGCAATAATAAAGTTTCAGAACAATCGCACAAAATTACAGCACGAATTAAGAATGCGCGAGTTTGAATCTTATCATCTTAAAGAAGTTGAGCAAATGAAATCTAGATTTTTTGCAAACATCTCACACGAGTTTCGAACCCCGTTAATGCTGATAAAAGGACCTCTGGAAGAATTATTGCGCGGAAGAATAAAAGATAATCTTTCTGATTATTACAAAATGCTTTTGAAGAATACAGAAAAACTGCAACATTTAATAGATCAGCTTTTAGAATTATCTCAATTGGAGTCCGAAACGATTCCGATAAAAAAAGAAGCATACGATATTAGTAATATTCTAAAATCAATTTCTAATTCATTTCATTCTCTTGCAGATCAAAAAAACATTCGGTTTAATTTTCATTCGAATGTTGAATCTGCAATTGCATTAATGGATAAAGATAAATTTGAAAAAATAATTAATAATCTCTTGAACAATGCTTTTAAGTTTACTGATGTTGGTGGAACTGTAAGTATTGAGCTTGCCGAAAAATTTATTTCAGGTAAAGACAATGCATTAATTTCAATAAGCGATTCTGGTGTTGGTATATCAAAAGAAAATCAGTCTAAAATTTTTAATAGATTTTTCCAGGTTGATGACTCATCAAAAAGAAATTATGGTGGTTCCGGAATTGGTTTGGCGCTTGTAAAAGAGTTAACAACGCTGCTTGGTTGGGAAGTTTCTGTAAGCAGCAATGAGGGCGAAGGAACTGAGTTTACCATACAAATTCCTCTATTATCCCTAGAAGAAATTAAAACAATTACTTCTTTATCCAATAGTCTGGGTCATCAAGATAACTTGAAGAAAGAAGTTGAATTTAAAAAAGTTGATGACGATTACATTTTAGAAAATAATTTAAAACCATTAATCCTATTTGTTGAAGATCAAAGTGAAGTTAGGGATTATGTTCTTGGTTTGCTGAAACAAGATTACAATTTACTCCAATCAGAAAATGGTAAACTCGGGCTTGATATAGCGATAAATAGTTTGCCCGATTTAATTATAAGCGATGTTATGATGCCGGTAATGGATGGATTTGAACTTTGTAAGAAATTAAAAACTGATTGGAGGACAAGTCACATTCCAATAATTCTTTTAACAGCAAAGGCAACACAACAAAGTAAAATTGAAGGCCTGGAATTTGGCGCTGATGATTACTTAACCAAACCATTTGATTTTGAAGAGTTATCAATACGAATAAAAAATCTTATCTCCCAAAGAAAGCTTCTTAAAGAAAAATTCAGTAAAGATATAAATACAACCGTAGAGTCAATTACAGCCAATACGTTTGAAAAGGAATTTATAGAAAAGATTAATAGAATAATTGAATCACAATTGCAGAATGAAAACTTTACAAGTGAAAACCTTGCAGAAGAACTATTTGTTAGCCGCAGTCAGCTTAACAGAAAACTAAATGCAATAACTGACAAAGGTCCGGGCGAGTTTATTAGAATCTACAAACTAAAACGTGCCGCACAAATGATCCTAACAAACAAATTAAGCATAACCCAAATAGCGCTTGAGGTAGGGTTTAGCAGTCCGGCACAATTCACAAGAGCATTTCAAAAACACTTTAATTGTTTACCATCTGAATTTCAATTATCCAATCATAAAAAATAATTCTCTCCTTAAATCACCAACTATTAACAAAAAGCAAATTATCTTTTTTGCTTTGAATTAAAACCGCAAAACATTGAAATAAAAAAGCAATTCCTAGCCTATCAATAAATCTACTTTTGCATTTATAAATCTGTGTCATAATCCAGAATCTAATTAGAAAAACTGAAGGATTTGAATGAGAAAGCTATTGCTTAACAAAATGATAGTAAAAAAAGATCAGTCAGACCTTCAGATTAAGAAGAGTGCAAAGAAACTTGAGTTTTTGGTTTATGGATTAATAATCCTTGTAACTGTAGCGATGATGCTAATTATTTTCAATTTGATTTTGATGGGATAAAAGATGAGAAACAACTTAATAACAATCGGCACCAGTAGAGTTAAAAAAGATTTTTTCAAAATCGTTTACACCATTTTGTTGTTGATTTTACTTATGATTTTACAACAAACTTGATTTTTCTGGGCGGCTTATAGGGTGGAAGAATAAGCAGGCAGCAGTGATTATTGAGCAAATTACTGCTGCTGATCCTAAGAGGTTTTGTTAGGAAAAAAGAAAAAAACTTTTATCCAAAGTAACTAACTAACTATTTAAGATTTACTTTTATTATACGGAGTTGTTTATGAGAGCCAGACTTGTTGTTTTCTTAATATTGTTTTGTACAATTCAGTCCTTTCCACAGCAAGAAGATTTTCAAAAATTTATTGAGAACAAACTTAATTCCAGAACATTAACCACATACGAAAAAGTAAATTCAGAATTTCTACCGACACAAAGCCTTGAGCAGGAATGGATTAATTCTGCATGGCAAAATGTTAGCCGGTCAACAACTTCCTATGATTCTAGCAGTACCGGGTATCTAATAACCACAGAAATCTGGAACAATAATCAATGGGTAAACGAATCACAATTATGGTATGTTTATAATGAAAATGACTTAGTAACTGAAGAACTTATAAAAACCTGGGTTGATCCAAGCTGGGTTAACTCTGAAAAATACTTATATGAATATGATGTAAATGAAAATGTAACCGTTGAAACCAGCCAGTCCTGGGCTGCAACAGATTGGGTTAATTCAAATCGATATGTTTATATCTTCGTTAACAATGTATTAACAGAAGAACTTTACCAGCAGTGGGATGTTTCTGATTGGATTGATGTTGATAGATACCAGTACACTTATGTTAATAATAATCTCACTGAAACTTTATACCAGCAATTTAACTCAGCCTGGGATAATGTAGAGCTAATACAGAATTTTTATGATAATCAGAACAATATGATCGAAACGCTTAACAAAAGATGGGAAAGCGGCAATTGGTTCCTTGAAGAACGAAATACTCATCAGTATAGTAATGGAAATCTTACTGTTGTAACAATGCAAGAAGGCTGGATTGATACTATCTGGACAAATATTGGCCTATACACAAAGAACTACAATAGTAATAATTTCCTTATAGAATATATTTCTCAATACTGGCATAGTTTAAATGGCTGGATCAATCAACAAAGATGGGTAATAACTCCTACGACAGATAACAAATTTTTAGAATGGGTAACTCAATTCTGGCAGAATAATAATTGGGAAAACTTCAGCAGGCTAATATCAACGTATGATGCTAATGGTAATGAAACAGTTTTTGCCTGGGAAATGTGGGAAAACTCAGCATGGCAAAATCATGTACAGATATTATTTAGCTATACATTGTTTAGCTCGGTAGAAGAAGATCTGTTGAACAATTTTAATTATTCATTATCACAGAATTATCCCAACCCATTTAATCCAAGTACGGTTATCAGTTATCAGTTGCCAATGGGCGGTGATGTATCTTTAAAAGTTTATGATGTTTTAGGTAATGAAGTTGCAACACTTGTTAATGAATTTAAACCTGCAGGAAAATATGAAGTTGACTTTCAGTCGGCAGTCGACAATAGTCAGTTGGCAAGTGGAGTCTATTTATATCAATTGAAAACAGGGGCTTTTATTGAAATAAAGAAAATGATTTTACTTAGATAATTAATTTGTGTTAAATGCAGTCCATCTTAAAAGTGGGCTGCACTATTTTTTTTAATACTGTTGTCTTGGCATTTCTTGTCCCGTAAATCTTACAGGAGATGAGAAAATGAAAAAAACACTTCTGCTTTTGCTGTTCTTTTCAACAACAAAACTCAGTATTGCCCAAAATGATGGCTGGGATATTTTAAATATTGGGCATACCCTTACATCAAACAATAAATTCGCGGTTGGTGGCACATGTTTAATCTTTGCTGAGACTAATTCTAAATAATTTATGCTTTTAATAGTAAAACCGGGAATTGGGATTCAACAATAATATCAACAACACTTGAATGGACCGAAGCAAGAGCTGACGGCAATACTGCGATGTTGGTAAATGATTCGTTAGCAGTTTTTTATAGCTCATTAAATAATAGTTTTGTGGAACTACGTTATGAAGGACAAATCTTACCAACAATTCAAATGTTTACTGGATGCTCCAATAACATGGGTTACTTAGTTTCAGATTCTAAGTTTTATGTTTTTGATGCCGAAGATTCACAGATAAGAAGCGCTAATTATGTTCAAGTTGGAGAAACACCTTACAAACAAGTATATAAAGGAGATGATTACCTTTGCTTTTATTTATCATCAGCGAATTTAAACGTACATACATTAGTTGCTTATAGTTTAGTTACTAAAACTATTTCAGAATATACAGGAGATAACTTTTCTATATTTAAACAATTAGAGCACGGATTTATTTTCGGGGAAACAAGTGGTACCCCGTATTTATATGGGGGCTACTCTGCTTATACAGGAACTTTCTCAATAAAAACATCAGAAGTTTATATCACAGATATTCTTCATCAGTACGATCTAAATCGTGTTTATCCAAGACTATGCTACTTGTTTACATCACGATCAGAAGTTGTAAACGATATTGCAACTTATTATTTGTGGGTTTATAATACTCTTGTTGGTCAGTTTGATGAATTTTCCTATCAATACAATTACATACCCAATCATCTCGTTCCAAGTATTTCTGGAACCGGCGGACAAGGTATATTCCACTCTACATATGATAAAGACAATAACGATAAAGTAAACTTAATTACTTATGATGTTTACTCGCGGTTATTTACTCAGCACGATTTTAATATAACTTATGATTATAGAAATACGTTTGATGTTGGTGGTCATATAGTTTCTATAAGGACAGAAAACAAACTTGTCTTTTATGATTTTATTTGTGGCAACTATGAATTCTATAACTCCGATTGGCAATCAGGGACTTTTCCAACGCTTCAAAGCATAGAGCTTGGAAACAATCACGCAGCTATTGTGTACTATAAAGGTCCCGGCATCAATGGAATGAGGGTCTTTAGTTATAATGGAACAACAGACAGTTTAAAACTTGTAAACTTTTCTTCAACAAATACTTATTCAGACGTTTTTGGTAGTATTGATTATTCACTTGTTGAATTTGTTAACTATACTGAATCCGCCGAGCATTTAATTTATTCAAATATTAAAGACGATTGGATAGTAAAACCATTTCCAAGTGGTTTGTTAAGTGAAGCAAAGAAAGGGTATTATCTTTTAACAGATAACAATTTAAACTCAACTTATATTTTTAATGCCCGTACCGCGGATGAATTTAATCTTCCGGTTAAAAATCAAGGAACTATTCACTTTGAGGACAGCGTTTTTGTTCTTCCTGCAAACGATTTAAAATATTATGGTTACAGCTCTATTTCAAACACTGTGGTTTCATGGCCAAATATATATTATTCGAGCACAGCACAAAGTGATAGAATAATAATTCGTTATAATCCAATGAACAGTGGTGACCCAAGTCATCTTCTGTATGATGGAACAATTGGCGTGTTTGTTCTTCTAAGTACAAACAATCAAATGCATGGCTCAAGATTGTTAACTTCGGCAGGAATAAAAACCGCGTTAACTGCTTACAGTAATGGTTATCTTATCGCTTACGATCCCACCGAAATTACTGATGTGGAAGAACCCAATGAATTTGTAACAGAAATTAATTTTCAACTTTATCAAAACTATCCAAATCCATTTAATCCAAGTACAAGAATTCAATATGCAATAAGCAGTAGGCAATTTGTTCAACTAAAAGTTTACGATATTCTTGGAGATGAAATCACAACATTAGTTAATGAAGAAAAACCAGCAGGAAGATACGAAGTTGAATTTAATGCAAATGGTCATTCCGGCAACATCCGGAATCTGGCATCAGGAATTTATTTCTTTCAATTGAAAACCGGAGAATTTACAAACACAAAAAAAATGATTCTGATCAGATAAGTAAAAAATTTTCACCAATAGGCTGAAATAGAAATGAAAAATTTAATTATTGTAATTCTGTCTTTCATTTTAGCAACTGACTACAAATGTCAGTGGTCAAACAACCCAAATATCAATACTGCAATTTGCACTGCTGTAAAAGATCAATTTATTGACCAGATCATTAGTGATGGTGCTGGTGGAGCTATTATTACCTGGGAGGATTTTCGTAATGGCAGTAACTATGATGTTTATGTCCAGCGTATTAATGCTGCTGGTATTATTCAATGGATTTTTAACGGAACCATAATTACTTCGTTAGCTAATGATCAGACAGCACCAAAAATCATAAGTGATGGAAGCGGTGGCGTGATTATAGTCTGGACCGATTATCGAGGTGGAAATTATTCCGATATTTATGCACAAAAGATTAATGCAAATGGAACGGCACAATGGACTGCTAATGGTATTCCAATTTGCACTGCCGCAAATAGTCAATACAATTCAGCCTTAGTTAGTAATGGGGCTGGTGGGGCAATAATAACCTGGCAGGATAAAAGAGATGGGGTTTTAGATATTTATGCTCAACATATAAATTCATCCGGCACAGTTTCCTGGACAACTAACGGTATTCCAATTTGTACTTCAGCTGGTATACAAGAAAACCCAGCGATTGCTGGTGATGGCACATCTGGCGCATTTATTACCTGGCAAGATAATAGAAAAGGAACCCTTCTAATTAATGATTATGATATTTACACACAAAGAATAAATGCAAGTGGTTCAGTTCTTTGGGCAGACAATGGAATTTCTATCTGCGACTTTAGCGGAAATCAGGTAAATCCCGTTATCATTAATGATAATACGAATGGAGTGATAATAACCTGGGTTGATGTTCGTAACGGGATAGATCTCGATATCTATGCTCAGCGATTAAGTGTTGAAGGGATTGTACTCTGGACGAACAATGGAGTTGCTATCTGTAGCGCTACCGATTCGCAAGTATATCCTTTTCTTGTAGACGATGGTGCCGGCGGTGCAATAATAACTTGGTATGACTATCGCGCCGGAGAATATGATGTTTATACCCAGAGAATAAATATGAATGGAAATGTAATGTGGACAACTGACGGCGTTCCAATTTCTACAGAAGTAAATGCACAGATGAGTCCAGATATAATCAGCGATGGTCAAGGGGGAGCTATTATTGTCTGGCATGATTACAGAGATAATGGTAATCGGGATGTTTATGCTCAACTTATAAATAATAATGGAATTGTACAGTGGATAGAAAATGGTCTACAAATTTCAACTGCTCAGGGTGATCAATATTCTCCCGCAATTACAAGTGATGGCAATGGCGGAGCAATAATAGTTTGGTGGGATTATCGTAGCGGGTGGACTTCCGATATATATGCCCAACAGGTAAACCATTATGGTCAGTTAGGAATTGTTACAGATATTAAAGATAATATTGATGCATTACCGGAGTTATTCAGCCTTGAACAAAACTATCCCAATCCATTTAATCCAAGTACAACAATAAGTTGGCAATCGCCGGTAGGTAGTCATCAATCTATAAAAATATTTGATGTTCTCGGAAACGAAATTGCAACTCTAGTTAACGAGGAAAAAAGTGCAGGAGCATATGAGATTGAATTTGGTGCTGGCAAATTATCCAGTGGTGTTTATTTCTATCAGTTAAAGGCTGGTGAATATTTGGAAACTAAAAAAATGATTTTACTTAGATAAATAAATTGTTCTGATTAATTATTAGAAAAAAACAGGAGGCATTATGCTAAGATTATTTTTGTTATTTATTGTTTTTTCTTACATTATTTCGATTACAATCGCACAAAATTTAATATTAAACCCTGGATGCGAGGATTCTCTTATCAATGGAGAAATTCCTAACTGGATAGAAGTAATGGGAGCAGATTGGCAAAACAGAGAATCCGGTAATCCGCCTTCTTATGAAGGAAATAATATGTTCTTTGCCGGTGTTTCTCAAAATGCAGAGCTGCAACAAGATATTGATGTTTCTGCTTTCGCAACTACCATAGATAATGGAATACAACATTTTTATTTTGAAGGATATGTAAGATCATATTCTCAAAATCCCGTAGATCATTCCCGACTAATTATTAAATATCTTGATGATATAAAATCAACCGTATTAGATTCAATTGATTTGGGTGAAAATATTAACACGACTGAATGGTTACAATTAACTGATACTACACTAGCGCCTGTTGGTACAAGATTTATCAGGATTTCTTTAATGAGTATAAGATATAATGGAAGTAATAATGATGGATATTTTGATGGATTGTCACTTACCACTGGTTTGCCTGTCAGTATTGAAAACAATTTAAACACAAGTTTAACCAGCTTTACATTGTATCAAAATTATCCAAATCCATTTAATCCAAGTACAAGAATTCAATATGCAATAAGCAGTAGGCAATTTGTTCAACTTAAAGTTTACGATATTCTTGGAAATGAAATCACAACATTAGTTAATGAAGAAAAACCAGCAGGAAACTATGTGGTTGGGTTCAAACCAGAATCAAGTATCAAGCAGCCAGCATCGGGAGTTTATTTCTATCAATTAAAAGCCGGAGATTACATTCAAACGAAGAAGATGATATTTTTAAAATAACTCATTCTTCTTTTATCATATACAGCAAATTATCTTTCAGCTTATAGTACATTGGAGCAATTTGTACTTTTGGATAACGCTGGCGCAATCTCTGTGTTTCACTGAGAATGAAATCAATTTCATTATTTATTTCAAACATTGGCGCATAGTTATTAAAATGTTCTTCTGCTTGTTCAATTGTCCAGCCGCCATTTTCTGAAAGTTTCTCTATAAACTTATTTTTCTTCGACATCAGATTAACCATTCCGCAATTGCTATGTGCAATAAGTGCGATATGTTTTACATCACCAACAGAAATTGCAAATGAAACCTTAAACTCACTGTAACGAAGATTTGCCCCGCCTGAGCGAATTATAAAAGCAAAATTATCCGGCATATGAAGATGCTTGCGGTTATCCATACACATTCCAATAAGTAATTGTGCTTCGGAATAATTTTCAAATTCACGATCTAAATTGTGATACTCAAGTAGCAAACCAATTGGTGTGGTTAAATATTCTTTGGGAATATCTGAAATCTTATCAATATGAATTAATCTATTCATAATTTTTAAATGTTTTAATATTGATTCTTGAACTTAAACTTGAAACATATATCCGGCACTTCTAACACTTACAATAAATTTAGGATCAGATGGATCGTCTTCAAAATGTTTACGTAATCTAACAATAAAATTATCTACTGTACGTGTTTCAATATCGGGATTCATATTCCAAACATTCTCCAGCAATTCTTTTCTAGTCACAACTTTATCTTTGCTCTCAATTAAATATTTCATAATCATTGCTTCATAAGAAGTAAGTTGAAACTCCTTTTTGCCTTTTGTGCATTTAAGATTCTCAAAGTTAATCTCGTTGTTTCCAAATTTATAAATTGGATTTTCAATAACAACTTTTTGATACCAGCTTTTTCGCTTTAACATTCCTTTAATTCTAAGCAGCAATTCTTTAAGATGAAAAGGTTTTGTAAGATAATCATCAGCACCAAGTTCAAGTCCTTTAACACGATCTTCAACTTGTGTGCGGGCAGTTAACATAAGAATAGGCATCTGCGGATGTTTTTCGCGAACGTGTTTTGCAATTTCAAATCCATTAAAGTATGGCAGCATTATATCAAGCACAATTAAATCAAAATCATTTTCATCAAAAAACTTTATAGCCTCTTTTCCATCTCTAGCTAATGTTACTAAATACCCTTCTGCTGTAAGATTATATTCCAATCCATGCGCAAGATTTTCTTCATCTTCTACCAAAAGAATTCTTGATTTTTCTATCTGCTCATCACTCATTTTTAATATCCTTTTTGTTTCCCTTTACAGATTTTTTCTTCTCAACATAAATTGGCAACTCAATTTTAAACTTAGATCCCTTGCCCTTTCCTTCGCTAAAAGCAAAGATCTTTCCTTTATGATTTTTAATTATTTCTCTAACAACATAAAGACCAAGTCCTGTCCCTTTTACATTAGGAATGTCTTTATCGTATATACGATGAAACTTCTGAAATATTTTTTTTATTTGATCATGCGGAATACCAATTCCATTGTCTGAAAACTCTATTTCTGCTTTTTTGGTATTGCGCTTAAACTTAATCATAATTTCCAATGGGGCAACGCTATACTTAGTGGAATTATCAACAAGATTATCAAAAACTGTTTTAATGGAATTTCTATCTATCAAAACATCGCAGCCGGCATCGCCGCTAAACTTTATTGAGCTTTCCTTTAACTGAAATTGTTCGGCGGACTCTAATATAATTTTTTTAATTGTTTCATCAGCTTTGTAAACTTCAAAATCCCGGTTAAACTTTTTCTTATCCATTGAAGCTATTTCCAAAATAGAGTTAACAAGATTTTTTAATCTCTCAGCATCTCGCATCATCAGGCCGTAAAATTCTTTTTTCTTTTCTTCGGGAACTTCGCGCGAGTTTAATGTTTCTAAGTAAAGTTGGATGGATGACAAAGGAGATTTTAGTTCATGTGTTACGTTTGCAATAAAATTATCATAAAGCGCATTTAGCTTAATTTGAATATTTAAATGTCGGAATATCAGTACTAAACTTATTGATAAGCCTGTAAGCAAAACAATTCCACCCACAAAAGGGAAAACGCTCGGCGCATCATAAACTATTTGAGGAGAAACCTTTTCGCCAACTTGCTCAAAAATTATATTGTTGGATACATACCAGTAAATCCATAACAGCAACACCGAAAGCCACACAAGCTGTGCAAGAATAAATATTATAAGATTATATGCAAATGAATGTCTGCGTTTCATAACTTTTAAAAATAAATCATTCCGATGGCAATGCCATTCGGAATCTCTGGTATAGAGTGGTTTATGGGAAGCTGAAACAAGACTTGCCTGACGGTAGTCGGGTTCAGCTTGACTATTTAAAATGAACAGTTCAAATATCATTTTAATTAAGCTCAACTTCAAATCTTAAAAAATCTAAATTACATTTCTTTTACACTACTACATTAATATTCTTTGCAGTTTTGATATGTAACTTCAAAAGGAAATGTATGATGAAAGCACTATTGATTTATCCTGAAACACCATCAACGTTCTGGAGTTTTAAAGAAGCACTAAAATTCGTTTCCAAAAAATCCGCAGAACCTCCTCTTGGTTTAATTACTGTTGCCGCAATGCTTCCAAAAGATTGGAGCAAAAAACTTATCGATCTTAACGTATCCAAACTAAATGATAAAGAAATTCTTTGGGCTGATTACGTTTTTATCAGTGCAATGAATGTTCATTTAAAATCTTTTAGAGAGATTGTTAGAAAATGCAATAAAATTGGTGTTAAAGTCGTTGCCGGCGGTCCTCTTTGCACAACACAATATAAAGATCTTCTTGGTGTTGATCATTTTATTTTAAATGAAGCCGAAATTACTTTGCCACAATTCCTGAGCGATTTAGAAAATGGAAAACCAAAACATGTTTATCAAACAGATGAATTTCCGGATGTTGCTTTAACACCAATTCCGATGTGGGAACTACTTGATATAAAAAAGTATGCTTCGATGAGTTTGCAATATTCACGCGGCTGTCCGTACGATTGTGAGTTTTGCAGCATCACAATGCTTAACGGAAGAAAACCACGCGCAAAATGTACAGAACAATTTATTACTGAGTTAAATCGTTTGTATGATCTTGGTTGGCGCGGCGGAATTTCTGTCGTTGATGATAATTTTATCGGGAATAAAAGAAAACTTAAGGAAGATACTTTGCCCGCATTAATTGAGTGGTCTAAAGAAAAAAAATATCCATTCTTTTTTATTACAGAAGTTTCTATAAATCTTGCTGATGATGATGAGCTGATGAGACTTATGGTTGAAGCGGGATTTAACAGCATCTTTGTTGGAATTGAAACTCCAAATAACGAGAGTTTAGTTGAGTGTGGCAAAATGCAAAATTTAAAACGTGATCTTGTTGATTCTGTAAATAAATTACAAAGAAGCGGAATGCTTGTTTCTGGTGGATTTATTGTTGGATTTGATAATGATACTGAAAATGTTTTTGATGAACAGATTGATTTTATCCAGCGTAGCGGTATTTCAAATGCAATGGTTGGTTTATTAAATGCGCCAACAGGAACTAAGCTTTATGAAAGACTTAAAGAGGAAGGAAGATTGCTTGAAATGTGGACAGGCAACAATATGGATGCAAGCATAAACTTTGTTCCTAAAATGGAATTTAAAAATCTTATTCGAGGTTACAGCCGATTGTTAAACACAATTTACTCGCAGGAAGAATATTATAAACGCTTAAAAATATTTTTGAAAGAATATAACGTACCTATATGGACACCAAAAGTAATTAATCTTGAACAGTTAAAAGCTTTTGTAAGATTACTCTGGCTGCTTGGAATAATTGAAAAAGGTAAAAAATATTTCTGGAAACTTTTCTTTGTTAGTCTGTGGAAGTATCCACGTAAATTCCCAACAGCGATGACACTCGCTGTTTACGGATTTCATTTTAGAAGAGTGATACGAGCAGTTTAAAGAAATGGGAACACAGATTTAACTGATGCCACTGATTTAAACGGATTAAATCTGTCCTAATCCGTTTAATCAGTTAGATCCGTGTGCCATTGTGTTTATTCGTTCACAAAATCTTTACCGAGAAAATTCTTATACCAAAATCTCACATACTCGGTTTGCGCATGAACCCATTTCGGAAATCCAACTCCGTGTCTTTCGTTTGGATAAAGCATTAACTCAAAATGTTTATTCATGCTCGTAAACTTATCTATAAGTTGAAGTGTATTTTGCAAATGAACATTATCATCTAAAGTTCCGTGAGTAATACGTAACAATCCTTTATAATCATTGGCATGCGTCATTGCTGATCCAAACTTATAACCTTCTTTGTTGTCGGCAGGAATATCCATATATCTTTCTGTATAAACATTATCATAAAGTCCCCAATCTGTTACAGAGTATTCTGCAAGACCGTGAGTGAAATAATCTGCACCAAGAGTAAGCGCCATACAGGTAACATAACCGCCGTAGCTTCCGCCTGTAATCCCAATTTTTGTTGAATCAATAAATGATTTTGTCTTTAACCATTTTGCTGCTTCTGTGTAATCATTTATTTCCCACTTACCCATATTTCGATATAAATAATCTTTTCCTTTTTTACCAAAGTAAGCTGAACCTCGATGATCAACCACAAAATAAATTATTCCGCTTTGCGAAATAAAATATCTATCAAGGTATGCAGAAAAAGAATTTGTAACATCAGTTCCCCCAGGACCACCATAAACAGCAAACAAAACCGGATATTTTTTATTCTCATCAAAATCTGCTGGTAATACCCACATTGCAGGAAGATCAAAACCATCTTCTGTTTTGATAGAAAACAATTCTGCTTTGCCAAGTTTGTACTCATCAAATATTTTTGATTTTCTATCACCAAGATTACGAATTAAGTTTCCCTCACTATCACACAAATCCATCTTACCGGGTGAATTTATATCTGCATAAGTATCATAAAAATATTTCCCGGATGGTGAAATTGTTGTTTTATGTGTACCGGATATTTTGGTAAGCTGTTCTAAATCATCGCCATCAAAATCAACAACAAATAATTGTGTGTTTAGTCTATCGCCCCTGTTTGCCTGGAAAAATATTTTTTCATTTACTTCATCAACTTGTTTAATATCGGAAACATTCCACTCGCCTCTAGTTAATTGTTTCTTAAGTTTGCCATTCATATCATAAAAATATAAATGTCTCCAACCATCAAGTTCAGATCGAAGAATAAATCCTTTATTATTTTTTAAGATGTGAATGTCTTCAAAGAATTCAACCCAGGTATTATTTTTTTCTTGATAAACCAATTTGTTTTTACCTGTTTCAGGATTTGCAGATAATATTTGCAGATCATTCTGATCACGATTTAAAACCTGGTAAAACATTTCTTTGCTGTCCGGCGACCAGAATGGCCACGCAGTGTATTGATCTGCAGTTTCATCTTCATCAATCCAAACAACCCTGTTTGTGTTGATGTGTGCAATTCCCATTTTAACAATTGGATTTGCATCGCCGGGTTTTGGGTATCGTTCCCATTCAAGTTCGCCATGAACTCCATCAGCTTTGTAAAGTGGAAATTTAGGAACAGGTGAATCGTCAAATCTTAAAAAAGAAATCATCTCGCTGTTTGGTGCCCACCAGAAAGCACGATAGTTAAGCGAGCGTCCGATTATTTCTTCCATATAAACCCAGGAAGCATAACCGTTATAAACAACATCGCTTGCATCGTTAGTGAGTCTTGTTTCTTTCGCGGATTCAACATTAACAACATAAATATCTTTGTTTTTTGTGTAAGCAACTTTCTTTCCGTCAGGAGAAAGCATAGGATTAACTTCTTCATCTTTATCGTTTGTTAAACGAGTTGCTTTATTTTGCGGAATAGAATAGAAAAATAAATCGTTATCATCATAAAAAAGTAAGCCGGTATAATCTTTTGTTATTCCAATATTTTCTTCAGCAGTTAATTCTGCTTCATCAAGATTTGGATTGATTACATTAAAATCCAACAAGATTGTTTCTTCTCCGGTTTTTGCATTTACTTTCACCATTGCACTTGTAGTCGCATCACGTTTTTGCATCAAATAATGATCATCATCAAACCAGCCTTGCAAACGCGGAGCTTGTTTTAAA
Organism: Ignavibacteriales bacterium; assembly: GCA_016707585.1. GTDB lineage: Bacteria > Bacteroidota > Ignavibacteria > Ignavibacteriales > Ignavibacteriaceae > IGN3. The sequence continues at coordinate 31,992 of JADJHL010000001.1, forward strand.
ATTCTAGGTTCACCAAACATATAAACCTGGTTAAATGTAAGTTGTTTATCCTGAGCATTTGTAAAAAGCTGAAAAGGAATTGAAATTATTCCGATAAGAATAATCAAATAGAATTTTTTTGATGAAGTGAACATTGTTTTTTCCTAATAATAATTTGTTTGATTTTCTTTTTTACTGAAGTCTAAATAACACCATAATTGCAAATGTATCTTTAACTGGAACCCCTTTTCGTTTTGCTCGAACAAAAATTTGTTTTTTAATTCCCTCAATTGCTGCGTTATCGCATTCTGGATCTATTCCTTTTACTAATTTACAGTTTTCAATTTTTCCCAGACTATCCAAATCAACGGACACATAAACCTTTCCTTCAATTCCTTTTAATATTGCATTATATGGAAAAATAATTTTTGATTGTAATGCTACAATTCCTGAAACAATTTTAGGAAGTTCATAAAATGTTGTGTCATCTGTCAGGCCGATGAAATCAACAACAATTATTGGTTCTCCAAGTTTCCGATCGATCTTGGGATGACAGGAACCGCCAATAGTGATAGTTTGAATCTCTTCTTTAGAACCACCACAACCAGTTGTTATTAACATTAATGCAAAAGAAACGAAAACTATTTTTAATGTTCTGTTCATATTTCCTCCCAATGTAAGTATAAAATTATAACCTTAACTTAAAAATTGGATGATGTTTAGACTATTGCAAATGTAAAATTAACCCCGAATGATAAATGGATTGAGTTTGTTGCCCGCTGTTAATTGATGTTTTAATATTTATCATTTATGTTTTGCATGGAAATTAAAAATATTTATTAAATCATTAACTATTAAACATCTTATCCCACAGGGGGAGAAAATGAAAACAGTTCTTATATCTCTACTTCTTATTTCACAAATTTCTTTTGCACAATCTCTTAAATGTCGAGTAGGCGGAAATTTAGATTTACATCTTAAACAGCAAGAAACCCAGGGACAATACTCGCCATTTCAATCTCAAGTTGAATATCCTTCAATCGCTGCTTTCTTTGATAATGCTATAGGTTTTAATCTTGATGCAAGCTATCGTTTTGGAAACGAATCAACTTTCAAAGGCCAGGTTTTTATTGGAGTGAATTATGAACGCTGTGGAATAACCTCGAGTTTATATGCGGCCAAATATGTTTTTGGTGAAACATTAATAAAAAATAAAATCACTCCATATTTAGGCTTTGGAATGTATGTTGACCCAAACGACTATTACACTTTTATTTATGGATTTGGTGGTTTTGTTATTAAAAGTTATGAAGCTGAAGGTGTAGTTCCACCAAATACAATTGGAAACCCTATGAGTCTTGATGCAAAATATCATTATTCAAATTCGTTATCGTTTAGATTTGGCGGCGGAATAGATTTTGAAAATATTGAAGATACTCCCATAACCATTGGCCTGCAAGGAGCGTTAGAAGTTGGAAAAATAGTTAGAGGTAATGTTGACTATTATTATCAAGGTGAAAAAATTGGCTAATAAAATGTGGCATAACATCTGGAATATTGAATGATAATTCCACCATTCCTTCAATATTATTTTCTTTTACCCAGGGAGTTTGGTAAATAATTTTTTTCTTCCCGTTTTTTTCAATCGTATAAACATTTGTACTTCCATCAGCCAGCATTTCTTTTAATTTTGTTAATGCTGGTTCGGGATGACAGCCAAACAGATTACTGCCAATTAAATTTATTCCACCATCGTTTTCAAACACTTGTTCTGATTTGTCATTCATATAAACTATTATTCCCTGGTTATCACAAATAGTAACTGCTGCATTAACTTCTTTTAACCAATCCAATGTGGCACTCCTTATAAACAAATATTATTATAGACCAAATCAACACCCAATTCCTTTACACATTTAAACTGAACATCTGTGCGTGAGCAGGTTAGTGGTTTTGGTGAGTAGAAAAAACATGGAGCACAATCTAAATTTAATGAAATAATTTTATGTTCTGTTTTCCACGGATGAATGTAATGTGGATTTGTGGGGCCAATTATAGCAATTACTTTTAATCCCAATGCAGATGCAACGTGCATTAATGCTGAATCATTTGTTACAAAAACATTGCATCGTTTCATAATTGAAATGCTTTGCAAAAACTTTTCTGTTTTAATCACATAAGAGTTTTCAGAATCAATCATTTTATTGATTGACGATTTTAATTCTTCTTCTTCTGGTCCGCCAAACAAAAATAATTTAGCGTTTTTTTCTTTTATAAGTTTTTTACCAAGCTCGGCAAATTTTTCAGGTTCCCATCTTCGCTTAATATGATTTTTTAAAGTTGCGCAGCCGGGATGAAATCCAACGACAAAGTCTTTTTCTAAAATATTTTTTTCTTTAAGATAGTTTTCTGCAAATGCTTTTTCTTCATCAGAAATGGAAATTTGCATTGTCGGTTCTTGATCAAAACTTTTGTTAAGTAGTTTTTCTATAAGCTTAATATTTGTTTGTGAGTTGTGTGTTTCATCGTTTTCTAAAACCGTAACATTATTTAGCCAGCCAAGGTTTTGTGAGTTCATTCGCAAGTACTCAACTCCGACCCTTTGCTTTGCACCAATTAAGAAGTTTATAACATTATATTCTTTTCTGTTGGAAGGATAAACATTTATTGAGGCATCATATTTTTTTCTTAATGATAAAACAAACTTTAAGGAGTTAAATGCTCCTTCTTTCAAAAAATCAAAATGGATTACTTTGTTAAAGTTTGGGTTTGTTTCATAAATTTCTTTTGTCCCCCTAAACATTACAAGGGCATCAATCTCAGCAGAAGGAAGAGATTGGCGTAGCAGTTTTAATGCTGGGGTAAACATTAAAGCATCACCAATTCCGGAGAGTGCTAAGATGAGGATCTTCATAAATAGTTTAACAAAAGAGTTTAAAAAAGTTATTCCCGAAAAAGCGGAATCTATGATAGGCTTAAAAATAGATTCCCGCCCCGCCTACGCAGGCAGGTTCGCGGGAATGACAAACATTATTTATTTGGTTTTACTTGTATCTGTTTTCCTTGAACAAGATTTCTGTACTTAGTAACACTTGCCTGAACATTTGGATCTTGTGGATAAATTCTTTCAAGTTTTAACCACATTTCTAAAAGCTTATCGTTCTTACCTTGTTGTTCATAAATATCTGTTAAGATTCTAAATGGTGTCATCATATTTTGAACATTGTCAAGATTTTTTTCAAAATCTGCTTCTGCCTCTTTTTCAACTTCGCCAGCAATTTTTAAGAATTTATCTTTTGCACCAGCTTGATTATAAAAATCACCGATGCTATATAATATCCAATAGTCTATTGGCATTAACTTGCGCGGCAGCTTAGTTTCCATTTCATCCAAAATGTTTACCGCAAGATCTTTTTGTCCTTTTCCTAGATAATGTATTGATAAACGTAAAAATGCGTTTCTATAATTTTGCACCATACGTTTGTGGTTATCATCAAAAAAGATTGTTGGATCATTAAGTCCGCGGAATTTAAATCCAGGTTGATAATCTTTGCTATAACCAACGGCTTCTTTAAGATTTGCTGCAAGAATATTTGGCTCAACAAATCCATCGCGTCCTTTTGATTTTTCTGGAACAAGACGGAAGGCCATTCCTTCCATTCTTAGATAATCACTTGAACCGATTTTACTATCTTCAGAACAAGTAACTGCAAAATAAATTGGTCGTTCCCAGTTGTTGGCCTCAATAATTTCTTTAACCATTAAATCCTGCACGCGCACAGCCTGAACATTTCCATAATTAAGTGTTGGATTCATTGTCCAGTTTATTGCACCTTGTCTTAGTAAGGATGTATCCTGCAAACCAAACTGCTGCATAATATCTGAGTATGAAACTGTACTTGTTGGTCTTGGCAATGGAACAGAAATATTTTTTGGCGCCCATTGAATAGGGCGAACTTCATCTATTTGTTTATCATTTAACCGAATTTTTACAGTACCAACTTTGTATGGGTCGTTATTTTTTAATTGCTTGATATACCAGTTTGTGTTTAACAAACTTAAGTTTGCAACTTTTACATCACGTCTTACACCTTCAACATCTTGTAAATACCAGAGTGGAAATGTATCGTTATCTCCATTTGTAAACAGAACAGAATTTGGTGCGCAACTTTGTAAAAGATTATATGAATAATCCCACGGAACCCAATTTCTTGATCTATCATGAGTAAAATAATTTGCCTTTAACATTTTTACTGGAACGAAAACAATACCCAATGCAAGCACGGCGTAAGCAACTGCGTTACGTGCTGATGAGTTTTTAACATACTGATGCACAAGATCAATTAAGCCTCTTACACCAATAGAAATCCATAAGGCGTAAACGAAAAAAGCACCAACGTAAAAGTAATCTCTTTCTCTCGGCTGTGGCTGCTGCTGGTTTTGATAGAATGCAGTTAAGTATCCCATAAAGATAAACATCATCATAAACGCTGATGCCATTTTCCAATCTTTACGGAAATGAAAATAAATACCAAGCAAACCAAGCAAGAATGGAATTCCGAAAAGCGAATCTTTTGATTCTCCTTCAAATTTAACTCCAATCAATTTTCCAATAAGATTACCAACACCATTAAGTGGATATATGTTTGCCCCTTGATCTTGTTCCCATCCTTCACGACCAGCAAAGTTCCATAGCAAATACCTTGTCATCATATGATTCATTTGATATGTATAAAAGAAATCAAGATCTGATGAGTAGTTTGTGTAAACACCCATTTGATGAGGTTCAGTAGCAAATCTTCTTTTAAATGTAGGAAAGTCGCCGTATTGTTCACGATTTAAATATTTAACAAGTTCTGTAAATGTATCCGGTGCATTTTCATTCATGGGTGGATTTTGATTTGAACGAATGATAACCATTGCAAAAGTTAAAAATCCCACAAGAACAAAAATGAATGACATAAAAGCAAGATTAAGCGTTGGCTTGGAGTTTTTTCTTGAATAATAAACTCCATAACCAAGTCCTGCAAATAATAAAACCAGAATAAACATTTCAACAACAATGTTATCTCCGCCAATTGCAGTCATAATTTCTGGTAAAAATTTAACGACGCCAGGATAGGTTGCAAACAATGCAATACCGCCAATTATCAGTGGCATATAAAATGAGTTTCTTGTAAATATTTTTTTCCAATAAACGCCCATAATTAATGCGCTTATACCTGCAACAAAAATTTTAAATTTGGAATCAAAAGATTGATAAGCTTCTTGCGAAGGTGGTGTTTGAGATGTTTCTCCACTCCACCAAAAAACAGCAAGCAACAAAACAATTGCGGCATTACCTAGAAAAATATATCCTGTTTTCTTTAAAGCATCCTCATCATCAACATATTTTTTAAACATTATAATCATAACAACAGGCACAGCTGCAAGCACACTCATTAAGTGTACGCCGGTTGATAATCCAACAAGATATGCGATCATTAAAATATATTTTTCGCTGTCTTTATTATCTGCTCGTTCGTTCCATCTCATAATCAAATATGTAACTGCGGCAAAAATAAAAGTACTAAAAGCATAAACCTCCGCTTCAACACCGTTAAACCAAAAAGTATCACTAAAAGAAAAAGCAAGTGCGCCAATTGCGGCTGAAACATAAGTTGATATTGCATCAAACATATTATCTGCTTTTTTACCTTTGTAGTTTTCAATCAGCTTAACTGCAATAAGATAAAGAAACAATACTGCTAATGCAGATGAGATAACTGAAATCATATTGATTCTAAATCCAATGTTATCTCCTATTGGCAGTTTTGCAAAGATGTTGCCGAGCAATAAAAAGAATGGTGTGCCCGGTGGATGCGGAACTTGCAAAGAGAATGATGCAGCAACAAACTCACCACAATCCCAAAAGGAAACTGATGGCTGCACAGTCATAAATAAAACTATGAAAGAAATTACAAAGACAATTCCTGCAAATATTTTATTAAGCAGATTGAAATTCATTATTACCTCAAATTTATAGAAGCTTTAGTTGTTAGAATATTTTTTTGAATGTTTTTTAGACGTTTAGTTACCTGATTCGTTACTTTTTTTAAAAAGATGATCATATTTAGATTTATCTACAGAAACAAAAAATTTATCATAAATATCTTTTAATCGCTTCATCGAAACGGTATCAAAATCCTCATCATCTTTTTGGCGTTTTACAAATTTCTTGTAATCCTCAAGTTCAACTCTATCCATTTTAGCTTCAAATCGCTTTAAATAGTCTAAGTATTTTTGCTGGTCTCTGTAAGCCAATGGAAACACCTTTTATGTTGGATAAGCAAAATTTGCCGTGCAAAAAATAAACAATCTTTGTGTGGCAAAAAAATAGATTTGATAAGTAAAAAAGAGAATTTGTTTAGTTTGGCAGCAAAATTATGTTAGGAATAATTTGCAAAAAATTTTATTGACCTTAACTTTATTCTTTGCTGAATCCTTTGGCAATTCTATTGTTCTATCTAATTCTATTTTTAGATTGTTCGGGAATTTTATTCTGTGATGATGCTTGCAAAGATTCATCAATTATTCTGTAGGTTTTTATCATCTGTACTTGAATTTTTGGTGATAAAATAAAATCCAGCAATGATAATAATGCCGATTATGATGGGAAATAATCTTCTCATAAAATAGCGTTACCCGTTAAAACCAATTAGATTAAAAAATCTTCTGCCGCAAAATGAATAACTAAACAAATAAAAATCTAAATTAATGATTGACCTTTAGGCAAAATAAAATTAAGTTAAACTAATCGTTTGGGTATAATGTTCTTTTGGGTTAACATTTTGTGCGAATATTTTAACTAAACATATGAGGCTTACAATGAATAATGAAGTTAGGGTCTCTGATTCGGGAAAATATATAATTGTACAAATTAATACTGATATGACAAGATCTCTTGCTGAGCAATTAGGCATTGAGGCCATTCAACTTGGAAAGAGGAATAAAACCAATCGATATTTTTATGATTTGCGGAATTCAATTAATCGCGAAACCGTGAATGCAAATTATATCTACGCAAAACAGGAAGTTCAAAAAATTGAGCCAAGCTACTTAAATAAAATTGCAATGCTTGTTAGTCCAAATGATAAATCCCACGATTTTGTTGAAACAGTTTTAAGAAATGCTGGCCACAATGTTTTAATTTTTAATGATGAGGAAAAGGCACTAGGCTGGCTATTGGAAGAAACAGAGATACTTTAGCTTTGTCAACAAATGCCCAAAAGCAAGTCTGCTAAAATTATCGGGTTGTGAGTTTACTGCTCACCAATTATGTTTCGGCAAACAAATTATCATCCAACGGGAGTATGATGAAAACTTTAATATATCTTCTGGTTACAATGTGTCTTTACCCAAATTTATTTGCGCAAGACACACTGCAAAAAACTACGGTTGTCTTGCCAATAATTTCAAACGGAATCGATTTGGCTTCGGTTCAAACAGCAGAATCAATTCTTAGAATGGAATTGGCTAATGAAAAAAACATAAGCTTGGTTTCTGAAAAGAAAACTTTTACCGCAATTGGAAATGATGATTGTACTGATGATGAATGTGCAAAATTAATCGGAGAAAAACTAAATGCAGAACAAGTTTTGATCTGCAAGCTAAATCCGCTCGGTGAAAAACTTATTGTTCAATATAATTTGGTTCAAACATCAACCGGAAAAAATATTTTATCCGAAAGAGCAACTGCAACAAGCGTAGAAGATCTTGATGCTGTTATGAAACGAGTAGCAATTAGCGTTGCAAATCACTCACCGTTTAATACAAATCAGGAAGTAGGAAATATTGTTAAGCAGGAAACAGTTGTTCCATTAAGTCAGGTTGCTCGATATAATTTTGGTGTTGGTTTTGGATATTTGTTTCCATCGGTTGGTTATGATATGGATAAAGAAAAATCATTTACAATTAACGCATACTTTGATTATGAAGTGAAAGATTACGCTGTAGGTTTAATGCTTGGCGCAAGACAAGGATTTGCAATAAATCTTTATGGAAATTATTTGTTTTCTAAAACGGATGTGTGCCCTTATGTTGGCGGTGCATTAGGATTTCATTGGGTTTCTCAGCATTCTCAATCATACAGCTATGATTATGGTTATTATGATTCAAATTATTCCGATAAAGATGGCGATGGAATTGCTCTTGGATTACAAACTGGAGTAAGGATTTTTCACACTTATAATTTCCAAATATTTATTCAAGGCGAATACATAATGACTTTTAATGATTATAACGATAAAGCATTTGTCTTTACAATAGGAATTTTATGATAAAACACATTTTGTTTTTGCGCTTTAATGAAAGCGCTTATGGAAATGATAAAAAAACAAATGTAAAAATCTTTGAAGAAAAGCTTCTTGCCATTCAGAAAAAAGTTAATGGATTATTAAAAGTAGAAGTTGGATTTGATTTCAGTAATGAAAAAGATTCCAGTGATGTTGTGTTGTACTCTGAATTTGAAAACAAAGAAGCTTTGCATCAATATCAAATTCATCCTGATCACGAAGACTTAAAAAATGGCTTAGCGAAGTACGCTACGAACGCAGAGTTGTTGATTATGAAGTGTAAATTCAAACGACAAAAAACAAATAACAAGCAAACACAAATTTCATTTTTGTCTTTTGAATTTTGTTATTTGTTATTTTTAGACTAAGCAGGTTCTTCCGCCTCTATTTTAATCTTAACTTCATTTCCAAAAAGTTTTGAAACTCTCCCGCAGAAAGTAATTAAGTAAGATAGTATGTCTTCAGCTTTTTCAAATCTATTTTCAATTACAAGTTTCATTACTTCTTTTTGCTGATTGAATTTTATTTTGTCTTTATAATGATCCATTATAAATCTCATCAACTCAACAAAACGAACTTTATAATAATCTTCTTTTTCTCCTCGTGGCAGAATTATAAAAATATTTTTTCTTTGGATTGCAACTCTTTCAAATAATGCAAATGAAGAATAGAATTTTAAAGTTGCGGTTAGAACTAATCGTTTTACAACTTCCGGCAAAACACCAAATCTATCCAGCATTTCTTCTTTAAGTTCTTCAATCTCAGATAAACTTTTTACAGAATACAGTGCCGTGTAAAAATTCAAACGATCCATTTGTTCCGGCATATAAGTTACGGGAATACCAATTTCAAAAAATGTATCAATTGTTGGATCAGTTCTTTCCTCAATCTTTGGCAAAGATTTAAATACTTCTTTAAAATCCTGGTACTTCAATTCATCCACAGCTTCATTTATCAGCTTAACATAAAGATCAAAACCAACATCATTTATAAATCCCGTTTGCTCTGTTCCGAGTAAATTTCCTGCCCCGCGAATTTCTAAATCGCGCATCGCAACATTAAATCCAGAACCAATTTCTGTGTATTCTTCAATCGCTTGCAAACGGCGCAGAGCTTTTTTTGTAATTCCACTTAATGAAGGAACTATAAAATGTGCATAAGCTTGTCTATCACTTCTTCCAACTCTTCCGCGCAATTGATGAAGCTCTGCAAGTCCAAATCTATCTGCACGATTTATAATTATCGTATTAACATTCGGTATATCAATTCCGGATTCAATAATTTTTGTTGATAACAGAACATCAAACTTACGATTGAGAAAACCATGGATAACTTCTTCAAGCTGTGATGGTTTCATCTGTCCATGAGCAACTCCTATTTTTGCTTCGGGAACATATCGCTTAATGTAATCTGCAAGCTTATCAATTGATTGAACGCGATCGTGAACTAAATAAACCTGTCCGTTTCGTTTAAGCTCGTTCATTATCCATTCACGAATTTTGAGTGCATCAAAAGTTGAAACGTTGGTAAAAATAGGCTGCCTGTTTGGCGGAGGTGTTGCAATTATTGAAAGATCACGCGCACCAAGTAGAGATAAATTTAGTGTTCTTGGAATTGGAGTTGCTGTTAATGTAAGCGTATCAACATTAACTTTTACCTGGCGCAGCTTTTCTTTTGCCGCAACACCAAAACGATGTTCTTCATCTATTATAAGCAAACCAAGATCTTTAAACTTAACATCTTTAGAAATTAATCTGTGCGTTCCAATCAGAACATCAAGCTGCCCTTCTTCTAAAAGTTTTATAATTTCTTTTTGCTCTTTTTCGTTTGAAATCTTGAAAGAGCAGCAACACGAACAGGAAATTGAGTTAAGCGATCTTTAAAAGTATTATAATGCTGCTCAGCTAAAATTGTAGTTGGAACTAGTACACCAACTTGCTTTCCATCCTGAACAGCTTTGAATGCAGCACGAACAGCAATTTCGGTTTTACCAAATCCAACATCACCACAAACCAAACGATCCATTGGATTTTTAGCTTCCATATCAATCTTAACATCTTCACTTGCTTTTGCCTGATCTGGAGTATCTTCATAAAAAAATGATGCTTCGAGTTCTCGCTGCCAAATTGTGTCTGGAGAAAATCTATAACCTTCAGCAGATTTTCTTTTTGCATAAAGTTCAATCAGCTCTCTTGCGGCTTCCTTAATTTTTTTCTTTGTCTTGGATTTTGTGCTTTCCCATTCGCCGCTACCAAGTGTTGCAAGAGTTGGTTTAAGATTTTCGTTTGATGAATATCGCTTAACCAATGCCAGATAATTTAGATTTACATAAACAACTCCGCCATCAGCATAAAGAATCTTCATTGATTCCTGATCAGCATCACCAATCTTAATTGTTTGCAAGCCGGCGTACTGACCAATGCCATAATCTTCATGAACAACATAATCGCCGCGCTTAATTGAAGCGAAACTTTTTGCTTTAGATTTTTTATATTTTTTTGCTGATGATATTTTTGTACGATACGGTTTATTAAAGATTTGATAATCTGTAAGAAGTAAAATCTTTTCGTTACGATTTACAAATCCATCTTTAATTGCAAGCGTTTCAACTTTAATTTTTCCGGAATTAATTAATTCACCAAGTTCAGGATTAATTTCTGCAAGTAAATCTTTTAATCTATTTGTCTGAAGGTCGTTTTCTGATGTGATAACTACATTAAAACTTTTATCTGTAAAATCTTTTAAAGTATTAAAAAGAATTTGATAATTTGAGTTGATTGTTGGTGCCTGAGAAAATCCAAGTTCAATTCTATTTTCATAATTTAGTTCTGCTTCAATTAGCCAATTTGCGTTTTTACTCTTGTAATCAAAAGAAGTTGTTTGTTCGTCAACCTGAACTTGTTTCAGGTTCTCAGATTCCGAAACAAGTTCGGAATGACTAGGCTCAGGAAATTCATCTTCATCAAGAATTTTTTCTTTTTTCTTAACTTTTATCTCTTTTTCAATAACAGGAACAATTTCTTCTTTGGTAGATTTTATATTGTCTAGTTCGTAAGCGGAGGCAATAAAGATTGGATTATTTAAATATCCAAAAATATCAGAACTAAAATCCTCAGCTTGATTTTCGAAAGCACCGGCAAGGGTTACCTCTTCTACTTTCTCAAACGAACGCTGACTTTCAGAATCAAAGTATCGGATTGATTCAATAAAATCGCCATCAAACTCTAATCTTACTGGACTTTTTTCTGAATAGGACCAAAAATCTACAATAGCCCCGCGCTGCGAGTAATAACCCGGTGCTTCAACAAATTTATCTTTGGTGTAAATTAGAAGATTTAAATATTCAATTAAGTCATCATATTTTAAATCACCACCAACATTAATTTTTGTAGTAAGATGATTTATTTTTTCTTTGTCTGGAAGTTTTAGTTTTAATACTTCATATGTGGTAACAAGAACAAATTTTTTACGTTTAGATATTTCTGTGATCTTTTCCTGAATCGATTCAAGATTGAAATCATCAATAACTATTAAACTATCTGCGATACCAAGAACACTCAATTCAACTTTAGTTTCGTTAACCAGTTTGATATCAGAAAGAAGTAAAACTAATTGTTCATTCTTTTCCTGCAAATCTTTAACCGCAAAACTTTTCGAAGATCCATAAAGTGTACTTATGAAAGTAACATTAGAACTAGAAAAATGGATGTTCTTATTAAAGAAATTAGCTAAAAAATAAAAATTATTCTGTTGTATCATATTAAATCAATGCGAGATCTTGGAATACAATCGTAGAAGTGCAACAAATAGTAAAGCTAAAAAAAGTCACTCCATAAATTATAATTAATTGTGTTTTAATTCTTTTGCGGGAATTCTAACAATTTTCCCCTTTTTAGATATTACCATCGTTTCGTTTTTTACAGAGCGCGAATCAATTAATCTTTCGATCGATAATTTTATTCCCCTGTAGATTTTTTCTCTCAACTCAATTTTATTTTTCATGATAAAGATCTTTTATTGTTAACCAAATTTGCTTATTAAATACTTCGGATTCAACATCTTTATTTCCTTCAGCAATCATTTTCGGTGTCCCGCCGGAATTATCAATAATTAACCAATAATCGCAAACGGGAATAAATAAATCAAATAAATTGTTAATCCCTCTATAATATCTTCTTATCACGGTTTCTTTAGGTATTGAATGACCCCCTTTATTTACTCGATCAGCAATTCTTTCAAGCGCTAACTCAGGACTATTTAGCCAAATGTAAATTAAAACAATTTCGTAGCCTTGTTTTTGCCAATTTTGTATTTTAAAAAAATATGATTTACTTGATAAAGTAGTTTCAATTGCAAGATCCACTCCTTGAAATACTAATTGATCAATTCTTTGAAGCATTATTCTTCCGGCTTCAAAGGCAACACTATCTGGAGAAAATGGAGATATTCCCGCAGCTATGTTATCGGCATTAACAAACTCATTACAATTTAGTATTTCTGGAAGAATGGTGTATGCAGATGTTGATTTTCCTGCTCCATTACATCCTGAAATTATATATATTTTGGGCATTTATTGTTTAATCTTTATATGATCAAATTTTAAATCTGCGATATTTCTGCTTTATTGTCAAACAATATAATTTAATTCTAAACCATTTATTAATTAAAAAATGATTTGCAAAGCAAATCCATTAGGCGCTGGAAATAATTTTATTAGTGTTTCTTCTTTTTCCGTTGAGTTTTGATTACTTACAAACTCACCCGAAAAATATCCAATTGCTGCACCCATTAATACATCAGAAAACCAATGTTGATTATGATAAATACGTGCATAACCAACCAACCCTGCAAGTGAATACCAACCGATTTTCCAAAAAACATTATCGACTTCATTTGCCATTACTGTTGAGTATGCAAAGGCAAGTGTTGTATGTTCTGATGGAAACGAGTTGTAATCATCTTTAATGGTAAATGCGTTTGTGTAATATATGTCTTTATCTAAAAATGGTCGTGCTCTGCCTATAGTGATTTTAGAAACCAAAGTAATTGACGAAGCTAGTGCAGTAGCTTCAGCTAGTTTAACAGCAAGTTTTCTTGTATTGTTATCATCAGTGATTAATCCATATCCATATAAGAGAACCATACTACCAATTGCATAATCTAATCGATAATATTTATCAATGTTAAAAAATTATTAACAAACTTAGACTGATTATTTTGTGAGTAATTTTTTACTTCTTTATCTGCCAAAGTTGAAAGTGCAGTTAATCCAACAACTGATGAAAAAGTAATCCAGTCTTTAGAATCGTATTGTAACGGAGATGTGTAAAAATCAGCACTAACTTTTAGAGCATCATTAAAATCACTTATAAAAATGCTATCAATTTGGGCGTTTGTATAGAACACTGGGATAAAAAAAAAGAAAATGAAAAATTTCATTTCGTAATGTTAGCTAATTCGAAAATTATTTTTGTAATTCTATAACTACTAACTTCTTCCCTTTCTTGTTTCTTAAGTTTGATGGTTTATAAGCAAGTTCATAAACAGTAGATTTTTTAATGAACGATTTGTATTTCAATTCTGCTTTCTGAAATTCTTCATCAAGGTTTCCGCCCTTCATCGCTACAATGAATGCTTTATCTTTTACTAATGGAAGTGCATATCTAAATAAAATTATAATCGGCACAACTGCTCGACTTACAATTAGATCAAAACTGCCTTTGTGTTTTTCTATAAACTCTGGACTTTCAACTCGTGCATTTTCTGCAACAGCATTACTTAATTTAAGCTTATCAATAAACTCTTTAACAGCTTCAATTTTTTTTCCTGTTGAATCAGCAAGCACTCCGCGTAATTCTGGACGCATAATTGCTAATGGAATTCCGGGAAAACCACCACCGGTTCCAATATCTAAAAATCTTGTTAGTTTTTCAGGAAGAAATTTTGTGATGTATGCAGAAATGAAAATATGATTTTCAATTATACTTTCAACATCTTTTCTTGAAATTAAATTTACACTTTCATTTTTCTCAGCAACTAATTGAGCAAAAAAAGCTAATCTTTCGTTACGCATTGGTTCTGGGTTAAATCCGTTATCCCAGCAAAAATTCTGTAATTCTTTAAGATAAATTTCTTGTTTGGTAGGCGGCATCTATAAAAACCTTACAAATTAGTTCTTCAAATATACCAACAAAATAGAAATATCTGAAGGTGTTACGCCGGAGATTCTTGATGCTTGTGCAATAGAACGCGGCTTAACTTTGTTTAACTTCTCTCTTCCTTCCGTTGATAGCTGTTTGATTTTTGCAAAATCAAAATTCAATGGGATTTTTGTTGCTTCATACTTTTCTAATTTAGAAACAGTTTCGTGTTGTCTTAGGATATAACCCTCATATTTAATTTCTATTTCTGCTTGCTCAAGTGCTTTTTCATCTTGAAGTAAATCAACTGCTTCATTATCATTTGAACTTCCATTAAATTCTAATAATTGTTTTAGATTAAACTCGGGTCTTTTGCAAAGTTTTGCGATTGTTTCAGTCGAATCAATTTCATTTGAACCAGATTTTACTAGAAATTCATTAACATCTCTGGCATGATATTTTTTAACTTGGCAATAATTGATTCCGTTGATAATTGTCTTCTCTCTGTCTTCTACTGCTTCAAATAGATCTTTAGGAATTAATCCAAATTGATAACCATATTTCATCAATCTTCTATCTGCATTATCCTGGCGAAGCAACAATCTATGCTCTGCTCGTGAAGTAAACATTCTATAAGGTTCATCAGTAGATTTTGTGACAAGATCATCGATTAAAACTCCGATATAGGCTTCACTTCTTTTTAAAACAAACTCAGGTTTTTCTTGAATTTTTAACGCTGCATTTATTCCGGCCATTAAACCTTGGGCAGCCGCCTCTTCATAACCGGATGTTCCATTTATTTGTCCGGCAAAATAAAGTCCTTCAATCAACTTGGTTTCCAATGTAAGGTCTATTTGGTGAGGAGGAAAAAAATCATACTCAACTGCATAAGCTGGTCGAATCATTTCAACTTCTTCTAATCCAACAATTTTGTGTAATGCCTCAAGTTGAATTTCAACAGCTAAAGAAGATGAAAATCCATTTAAATAAATTTGATTTGAATCTAACCCTTCTGGCTCGAGAAAAAGCTGATGGCGTTCTTTATCTGCAAAGCGTACAATTTTGTCCTCAATTGAAGGACAGTATCGTGGACCAACGCCCTTAATTAAACCTGTAAATAGCGGTGATTCGGCAAAACCCTTTTCAAGGATTTTATGAACTGCTAAATCTGTGTAAGTGATATGACAACTTACTTGTGGAAGAAATGGAAATTGGGACAAATCTGTTTGATGCGAAAATGGTTGTGGATTTTCATCGCCAGGCTGCTCTTCTAAAATACTCCAGTTGATGGAATCTTTATTTAATCTTGGTGGAGTTCCTGTTTTTAATTTGCCATGTTCAAAACCAAGCTTAGCTAAAGACTCTGTAATTCCGATTGCAGCTTGTTCACCGAATCTTCCGCCAATAGTTTTATTCAATCCTGTGTGCATCAAACCATTTAAAAAAGTTCCGGCGGAAAGTACCAAAGCTTTACAAAATATCTCTTCCCCACTCGCAGTTTTAACTCCAATAACTTTTTTACTATCTGTTAAAACATCAACAACTGAGTCCTCAACAATTTCTAAATCTTTTATTTGGGAGATTATACTATAAGCTTCCTCAGAATATAATTTCCTATCTGATTGACAGCGTGGTGACCAAACTGCCGGCCCTTTAGATTTGTTTAACATTCTAAACTGGATTCCAGTTCTATCCGCAATTTGTCCCATTAACCCACCAAGAGCATCTATCTCTCTAACTAAATGTCCTTTTGCAGTTCCACCAATGGCAGGATTACAGGACATTCTGCCAAGAGCATACCTATCCATCGTAACTAATCCAACAGAACAGCTCATTTTTGCCCCAGCCGATGCTGCTTCGATTCCAGCGTGTCCGCCACCAACTACAATTATATCAAATTTCTTCATTTTCTAATCTTTTTTGTTTCCACGTGAAACACAATTATTTGCGAAATGTTAATGATTTCCGTTTCACGTGAAACCGAAACTTACTTTCCAATGCAAAACTTCATAAAAATGTTATTTAAAATATCATCTGAGGTTACTTCCCCGATTATCTCAGCAAGATTCATTTCAGCATTTCTTAGATCAACGGAAATGAATTCTCCACTCATTTTATTAAGTATAGATTCTCTTGCATTTATAAGATTTTCCCTTGATTTCTTAAGGCAGTTATGGTGTCTAAGGTTTGTAACGATCGCCGTTTTTTCTGTGTAGCTTTCGTTTCCAATGGTTTTTTCTTTGAGCAGCTAAAAAGTAAATCAATTCCTTCACCTGTTTTGGCTGAGATTTTTACATCCACATCTTTTACAAGGTTTTTATTCAAATCTATTTTGTTTACTACTTTGATTATCTTATCCGAACTTGTAAAATTCAATAAATCAATAAAAAGATCGTTTGATTCGGCTTGCTGAACATCCTCTAAAAAGATGACAACATCTGCTGCTCTAACAGTTCCCTGACTTCTAATAATTCCCTCTTTCTCAATCGAATCATCTGAAACCCGAATTCCAGCTGTATCAAATAATCTGAACAAAATTCCACCAATCGAAACTTCTTCACGTATTACATCACGAGTTGTTCCTGGAATTTCACTTACAATTGCTCTAGATTCTTTGAGAATATAGTTTAACAAAGAAGACTTACCTACGTTCGGTCTTCCAACAATTGCGACATTTACACCATCTCTAATCACTCTACCAAACTCGTAGCTTTCCAACAATGTATCAATTTCAATAATTATTGAATCAATTCTTTTCAATAATTCATCCTGATTTACAAATTGAATGTCTTCTTCAATAAAATCTAATTCTAATTCCACAAAAGATGATGAGTTTAGTAATTGAGATCTCAGTTCATTAACCTTTTTTGATAACAATCCATCAAGTTGATTTCTTGCACCACGAAATGAAGCTTCTGTTCGCGAATTTATTATATCAGCAACTGCTTCTGCTTTTGCAAGATCGATTCTATTATTTAAAAATGCTCGCTTTGTAAATTCACCTGGCTCTGCTAATCGAATATCAGAATTTGCAGTTAAAAGTTCAATAACTTTTTGTGTAACAAGTGGATTTCCATGTGTACTTATCTCAATGCTGTCTTCACCAGTATATGAGTTTGGAGCCCTAAAAACGGACACCAAAACGTCATCAATATGTTCATCATCTTGATTTTTTATATCGCCATAATGTAAAGTATGTGTTACTGCATTTTCAATTTTACTTTTGCCGCAAAAAATATTATCAACAGCAGAAAACGATTGTGGTCCGCTTACACGAATAACTGAAATTGCACCAACTCCCGCAGGAGTGGCTAATGCAACAATAGTATCTTCTTTCAATTTAATAATGCTCAATTTTTAAGATTGCAAAAATAATCATTATTAAAAGGGATATCAATTGAAATATAAATTTCAAAACAATTAACATAATTGTAATATTGGCAGATTAATGTGACGATAGTTTATCATTATTAAAGCATTTGGCAAAATATCCGCCATATTGTCGGCATAGTACATACATCGACATAA
Source organism: Ignavibacteriales bacterium (assembly GCA_016707585.1). Classification (GTDB taxonomy): domain Bacteria; phylum Bacteroidota; class Ignavibacteria; order Ignavibacteriales; family Ignavibacteriaceae; genus IGN3. The sequence goes on from JADJHL010000001.1 coordinate 49,972, forward strand.
TGCCGTAACTTATTATTATATAATGTGTTATGGGGATATTTAATTTCGGCACGTTGATTGGACATCTATACGCGAGTTTGAAAATAAAATTAACAACAACAAATAAAAAAGGAGATATATTATGACACTTGTAAAGTTCAACCCGGTAAGAGATCTTATTGATTTCGAAAGAGAATTTAACAAAATGTTTAACTCGCTTGAAAACCGATTTGGTATTTCAAAGAGCAAGGATGTTGATGCTGAATATGAAAATGCTGTGTGGATGCCGCTTACAGACATCTATGAAAACAAAGATAATTTTTCATTAAAGATTGATTTACCTGGAATTAAAAAAGAAGATGTTAAAATATCTTTTACAAACGGTAAGTTAAATATCAGTGGTGAAAGAGTTCAGGAAAAAGATACTGAAGATGCAAAGTGCCACAGAATCGAAAAATCTTATGGTAAATATTTTAGATCATTCAATTTGCCTGAATTAATTCAAGCTGAAAAAATAAATGCTGAATTTGCAAATGGACAGTTAACCATTACTATCCCAAAAGCAGAAGAAGCAAAACCAAAAGAAATTGAAATAAAAGTTAAATAAGCTAAGAGTAGATGAAGATGTGAATAAGGGTAACTTTTTGGTTACCCTTTTCTTTTGTCTAAATTTTGTATGTCAATATACTCCGATTTTGTTGGGGCCAGAATTTTTAATCAAATAAAAAATCTACAAACCAGAAACACTATGCTGTGGAGAACAGGTTGGCAAATCTAATTTATATAAATTTAGAACAAGATTTGGAATAACAAAAGAAAATGGAATACAAAGATTATTATAAAATTCTTGGTGTGGAAAAATCCGCTACCCAGGATGAAATTAAAAAAGCTTATCGCAAGCTTGCGATGAAACATCATCCTGATCGTAACGCCGGGAAAAAATCTTCAGAAGAAAAATTTAAAGAGATAACAGAAGCCAATGAAGTTTTAAGTGATCCTGATAAAAGAAAAAAATATGATACTCTCGGTTCAAACTGGAATCAATATCAACACACTGGTGGACAAGGTTTTGATGATTTCTCTTCGCGATTTGGAGGAGGAAGAAGACAATCTGGCCAAGGTTCAACTTACGAGTACTCTGGTAATATTAATGATATGTTTGGAAATGCTGGCGGGGGATTTTCTGATTTCTTTGAATCATTTTTTGGCGGCAGTGGCGGAGGATTTGGCGGTAGAACTCAACAACAAAAAACTGCGATTGATGTTGAAGCAAACATGAATGTTACTCTTGAAGATGTTTTTGTTGGAAGCGAAAAGCAAATTTCTGTTGAGGGGAAAAAACTTAAGGTTAAAATAAATCCCGGAACTAAAGATGGACAAAAACTTAGATTAAAAGGATTGGGTAGATCTAAAACTGCTGATGGTACAAAAGGAGATTTGTATATAAACATTCACATTCTTCAACATCCATTTTATGAGATAAAGGGAACTGAATTATATTATAATCTTGATGTTGATTTATACACTGCGGTTCTTGGTGGAAAAGAAAGTATTAGAACATTGGATGGAAAAACAGTTAGTATTAATATTCCCGAAGGAACTGAATCAGAAAAGATTTTAAGATTAAAAGGATTGGGTTTGATTAACGAAAGCATACGTGGAGATTTGTTTGTTAATATTCATGTAACAGTTCCCAAAAAACTTACAACAGAAGAAAAAGAATTATTTAATAAATTAAAATCATTAAGAAAAGAATAATCCGTCATGCTGAACTCGTTTCAGCATCTTACAAATTGACTAAAGATTCCGAAACAAGTTCGGGATGACTAAATAAAGGAGAAACAATGACCGAATCACACAAAACGAAATTTGAGTTTAAAGCCGAAACTAAAAAACTACTTGATATTCTTATTCATTCGCTTTACACGAGCAAGGATATATTTCTACGTGAGTTGATTTCAAATTCATCAGATGCCTTGGATAAGCTCCGATTTGAATCTAACAAAGGAACCGATATTACAGATAAAGATTTACCCTTAGAAATAAAGATTGGTTTTGATGATAAGAAAAACACAATTACAATTTCTGATACCGGAATTGGAATGACTCGTGATGAAATGATTGCCAACATCGGAACGATTGCTAAATCCGGATCTGAAGAATTTTTGAAACAGCTTTCCGAAAACAAAGAAGCCGTTAATAATATTATTGGAAGATTCGGAATTGGATTCTATTCTGTTTTTATGGTTGCAAAAGAAGTTATCATCAAAACAAAATCCTTTAAGAAAGACGAAGTTGCTGTTGAGTGGAAGTCTGATGGACTTGGTGATTATGAAATTTCTGATATTGATGGAGATATAAATCGTGGAACTACAATTGAAATTTTTCTAAAAGATGATGCAAAAGAATTTTCTGAAAAATATCGGCTGGAATCGATCATTAAAAAACATTCTAACTTTATTTCTTTTCCGATTTATTTAGAAAATGAAAAAATAAATACAATCGCGGCAATCTGGCGTGAACCAAAATCTAATCTGAAAAAAGAACAGTACGATGAGTTCTACAAGTTTTTAACTTACGATAACGAAGAACCGTTTGAAACAATTCACACATCAGTTGATGCACCAATACAATTTAATTCTTTGTTGTTCATTCCAAAAAAGAGTTATGAGTATTGGAGATTTAATCGTGATGATTACGGTTTGGATTTATATGTTCGTCGCGTGCTCATTCAACATCAAAATAAAGAACTGCTGCCCGAGTACTTGAGTTTTGTTAAAGGTGTTGTTGATTCCGAAGATTTGCCGCTAAACATCTCAAGAGAAACGTTGCAAGAAAATATTGTCTTCACAAAAATTGCTCAAAGCGTTGCCAGCAACACTCTTTCTGATTTAATTAAAGTCGCTAAGGATTCTACTGAGCGTTATGCCGAATTCTGGAAGGAGCATGGAAGAATTTTTAAACTCGGCTATATGGATTTTAGCAACGCTGAAAAATATCAACAGCTTTTAAGATTTAATTCATCTGTAAGCAAAGATGAAAAAGAACTTGTATCTTTTGGAGATTATGTTGGCAGAATGAAGAAAGATCAAAAAGAAATTTATTACTCACTTGGAAACAGTAAAGAAGCAATTGATTTAAATCCGCATCTTGAAATTTTCAAATCAAAAGGTTTAGAAGTTCTTTACTTGTATGATCCTGTTGATGAATTTGTAGTTTCATCAATCCGCAAGCATAAAGATTTTGATTTCAAATCTGTTGATGGTGTGGATTTGAAAGAGCTTGATAAACTTGAAGATGTTGAAAAAAATGAAGAGCCAAAAGAGAAGTTCAGTAAAGAAGATGACAAAGCATTTGGCAAGTTGTTATTGAAGATGAAAGAAATACTTGGTGAAAGAGTTACAGAAGTTCACGAATCAAAAAGATTAAAAGGTAGTCCATCCTGCTTGATAAATCCCGAAGATACAATGTCATCAACAATGCAGAAGATTTTGAAGATGTCTAATCAGGGAATGGCAATGCCGCCACAAAAAAGATTGATGGAGATAAATAAAGATCATAAGCTCATTAAAAACCTGATGAATGTTTTTAAGAAAAATGAAAGTGATCAATTTATTGCGGATACAACTGAACAGCTTTATGAATCAGCATTATTGCTTGAAGGAAATCTTGAAGATCCGCACAAGCTTGTGAATAGATTAAATAAAATGTTAACAGATGCGAGTGAGTTGTATGCTTCTTCGAAGAATGACAAATGATAAAGGTTTAATGTTAAATGTTGCATAGTCACACTTGGCTTAGTCTAAGAGTGACTAATAGTGAAAAGGAAATACGATGTCGTTTAATTTAAATAGACTAACAGTAAAAGCGCAGGAAGTTGTGCAAAGCGCTATTGAGATTGCACAAAATTATAACAACCAGGTTGTTGAAGCTGAACATGTTCTTGCCGCTATTGTTCAGGAAAGCGGAAATGTTGCCGAGAATGTTATAAAGAAAACTGGCGGAAACTTTAATGCTGTTAAATTAAAAGTTGTTCAGCTTCTTGAAACTCTTCCAAAAGTAAGCGGTACGGGATTGGACAATCAGCAAATGTCTCAATCGCTTGCAAAGATTTTTGATGTTGCCGCAGAGGAAGCGCGCAATTTAAAAGATGATTACGTTTCCACTGAGCATATCTTGCTTGCTTTATCAAACGATAAAGGAAAAGCCGGACAGCTTTTACGCGATAATGGAATCACATATAAAGATGTACTAACTGCATTAAAAGATATTCGCGGAACGCAACGAGTTACTTCTCAAAATCCTGAAGACACATATCAATCTTTAGAAAAATACGGAAGAGATTTAAATGAACTTGCCAAGCAGGGAAAACTTGATCCAGTTATTGGAAGAGATGAAGAGATAAGACGTGTGTTGCAGGTGCTTTCAAGAAGGACAAAAAATAATCCCGTTTTAATTGGCGAACCTGGAGTTGGTAAAACTGCAATCGCTGAAGGCATCGCACACAGAATTATTACTGGTGATGTTCCTGAAAATCTAAAGACAAAAAGAATTGTTGCTCTTGATATGGGTGCGCTTGTTGCAGGGACACAATTCCGCGGACAATTTGAAGAAAGATTAAAAGCAGTAATTAAAGAAGTTCAGCAAGCAAATGGAGAAATTATTCTTTTCATTGATGAGCTTCATACACTTGTTGGTGCAGGCGCTACACAAGGCGCAATGGATGCTGCAAATATTTTAAAACCGGCATTGGCTCGTGGTGAGTTGCATGCAATTGGTGCTACAACTCTTGATGAATATAAAAAACACATTGAAAAAGATGCCGCACTTGAAAGACGTTTTCAACCCGTGCTTGTTGGGGAACCATCCGAAGAAGATACAATTTCTATTTTACGCGGACTTAAAGAGCGATACGAAGTTCATCACGGTGTTCGCATAACTGATGGTGCAATTATAGCGGCAACCCAGCTTTCCGAAAGATATATCACTGATAGATTTCTGCCTGATAAAGCGATTGATCTGATCGATGAAGCCGCTTCAAAACTTAGAATTGAAATTGATTCTATGCCCGAAGAACTTGATACGCTTGAAAGAAAAGTTAAGCAGCTTGAAATTGAACGTGAAGCGTTAAAGCGGAAAAAGATGATGCTTCTGCAAAACGACTTGAAGAGTTACACGAAGAATTAAGTGAATTAAATTCTGAACGATCAATACTTCGCACTCATTGGGAAATGGAGAAACAGAAGATTCAAAAAATCCGTACAATGAAAAGTGAGATTGAAAATCTAAAACAGGAAGCAGATAAGTTTGAACGCGATGGTGATCTTGGTAAAGTTGCAGAAATACGTTACGGCAGAATTGTAAATCTTGAAAAGCAATTAAAAGATGAAACACAAAAACTTGCACTGGCTCAGCAAGATAAAAAAATGTTAAAAGAAGAAGTTGATGCTGAGGATATTGCTGAAATTGTTGCAAAGTGGACTGGAATTCCTGTTAGCAAAATGCTTGAAAGCGAACGTAGCAAACTTTTAAAATTAGAAGATGAACTTCATCAAAGAGTTATTGGACAGGATGAGGCTGTTTCTGCTGTCTCAAATGCTATTCGTCGTTCACGTTCCGGATTGCAGGATGCGAATAAACCAATCGGCTCTTTTATTTTTCTTGGTACAACAGGTGTTGGAAAAACTGAGCTTGCACGCGCACTAGCAGAAATTCTTTTTGATGATGAACATGCAATGATACGAATTGATATGAGTGAGTATATGGAAAAGTTTTCTGTTTCGCGATTGATTGGTGCACCTCCCGGTTATGTTGGATATGAAGAAGGCGGACAGTTAACCGAAGCTGTGAGAAGAAGACCTTACTCGGTTGTGCTTCTTGATGAAATTGAAAAAGCACACAGCGATGTATTTAATGTTTTGCTTCAGGTTCTGGATGATGGAAGATTAACCGATAACCAGGGACGAACGGTAAATTTTAAGAACACAATTATTATAATGACATCAAATCTTGGTTCACATTTAATACAGGATAGGCTTGAAGCATTTGATGAAGACAATGTTGAAACTTTTATGGGTGAACTTAGACAGCAGATGCACGACTTGCTAAGAAAAACTATTCGTCCTGAATTCTTAAACAGGATTGATGAAATTGTTCTGTTCAAACCATTATCTAGATTAGAGATTAGAAAAATTGTTGATATCCAACTTAAGCGCGTGCAGAAAATGTTAAAGGACAAAGAAATTACTCTTGATGTTTCTAATGAAGCAAAAGACTGGCTTGCACAGCTTGGTTACGATGTAAACTACGGCGCACGTCCATTAAAACGAGTAATACAAAAATATCTTATCAATCCCCTTTCGCAGGAATTGCTTGCCGGGAATTTTGAAAATGGGGACACAATAAAAGTTAATGTAAGTCCAAAGGTTGGATTAGTGTTTACGAAATGGAATCAAGATGCCTGATATTTGATTCTGGATTTCAAAACTAAATAACCACAGAAGATTTCATGTGCGGTTTACAAACTTAATTAGACAAAAGAAGTTGCTATTCTTAATGCCATCATCTTGTTTTTTATTTTTGGATGAACGAAATTTGAGATAAGAATTTATCTACATCTGATAAAATATAACTCTTCCCAAAATACTTAATCCTCTCATTTATTGATTCAGATGAAACACTGTTATTCTTGCGTTTACATTTAAAATTTGTACAAAAACATTAATTAACATTTTTGTTTATGCACTAAAGAAGAGTAACTGTTTTTTACATTTTTTTTGACAACTACATGTTCGCATTTAAATATACTTAGTGGAAATTTATAAGGGAGAATTCCAAATGAAAAGTAAAAACGCAGACACTTGTTGGGGATCAATCGATCTAAGTGATTTACTTCGGATCATAACTGTTCCGTTACTGATATATGTTTTCTATTCCTGCAGCACAACCAGGCTCCATAAATCAGATCTAAAAAAGGATTACAACTTTGAAGAAAAGAATCAGATAGGCATCTATACAACTCCCTCTAAAAACCTGGAATTTAATGAAGCCTATTCAAACGCATTACAACTCTACTTTTTAACCAAGGGATATGATATAATAGATATTAATTTTATGCTCCAGGAATATTCAGATCTGATTACTGAAACTAAACTAAGGGAAATAGCTGAATATTTAAGGACCAGGAACTATCTTAATTCCAACGATATATTTGTGATTTCGGAGTTTAACCTTGATAGTATCTTTTATGCAACAGCGCTCGATGAAGGAGTTAACAAAAACTATATTGGTTATTATGTCCCACGTCTAAGCACAAATCTGGCAATTTTTGATCGATCAATAGAAGAGCCTGTTTTTAGTTATGGTGCAATTGATACTGCAAAACTATATTCACCACATAATAGAAAATATCAAACCCTAATAGAGTTTCCCTGGATGGTTGCTGGAGGGCAATTTGTAAAATACCTTGACCAGCTACCTGTTTGTTCAGTTCAAAAAAATACAGCAGGTATTAGAAAATTTAAAGTACGCTTTTGGGTAGATGAATCTTATCGCAATGCTTTTCCGGCAGAATGGCAGGAAAGAATAAACCGCGTTGCACTTTTTGCAAGTGATATCATTCGGAATCAACTCAATATTGAAATACAAATCGTCGGGCTAGTTAAGTGGGATTCCAAATTTGAGTCTTCATTGTTAGGATCTTATAGAGATTTGCATGGTAAATCTGCATCAAATTTTGATATGTTAAGCGTAGGAGTTACATATGATAATTCTTTGGCAACTAATGTTACAGACAGATTTTTTTTAGGACTTGGAGGCCCAATGGAGGGGGTTGCGGTTTTCACGGCACAACCTTCTTTTCCAGGTATGAACTATTGGAATCCAATTGAGGAGGCTATTACTCTGGCTCATGAAATTTCTCATTGTTTTGGAGCTATGCATGTCATTCATACAAATTCTTTAATGTTTCCTTATGCTGGTAACCTGGTATATAAGATTGATAATGCAAATAAACACCTTTTTGAATCACAAAGTGTTAATTATTTTAATGAAGATGTATCTCAGAGAATACAGACATATGTAAATACTTTGATTGAAATGGATAAGAACAACTACAAAAACAATCTTCCGGTATTATCGATAATTGCAAAACATATATACAACCATTACAAATATGAAGCGACATCGGGATCAAATACCAACAAGCTTAATAAGCGAATAAAAAAAATGATTCCTGATTCAAGCTATGCCTTGGCTGTAATAGGAGTAACCGAGTTCAATCAAAGCCATTGGGATCGCTCAATAGAATATCTTAAAAAGGCAATTAAGTTAAATCCTGATCTTCCTGAAACTGTATGGTATCTTGGCGAGGCATACGAAAAAATCGGGGATAAAGAAGAGGCAGAAAAGTTCAAAAAAAAATCTAAGCTTTACAGAAACAAATGGATTATAGATAAATACCTTTTGTTTTAAAGCAAGATGATGAAATTCTAAATAATAATTGATTATTTAGTGTTTGGTTAATATCATGTCTTGTTAACCGCAGAAGAAATCTTCTGCGGTTTTTTATTGCTTTAATTATAAAACATTCATTTTTTAAGTTTTTGCTTATATGTTTGACAAAATCATTTTTGTTAAAATACCTGACAAAAAGGGTTTTGTTAAGTTCCTTTCGAGGAATTGCTTGCAAGTAATTTTGTTGATGGTGATTCCATTAAAGTTAATGTTAGCGAGAAAGTTGGTTTGGTGAATGGAAAATGATTTATTGCTTTCCTAGCTAAGATTATAATAATAATTTTATTATTATTAACTATATTAAAAGTAGTTGTTCTTGAGAAAAGATAATGAAAAAGAAACTAAAGAATATCAATTCGATATCTGACCTATTAAAAAACTTAAAAAAAGACACAGAAGACTATTTTGGTCAAATTTGGTTTCGGGGACAAAGTGTTTTTTCCTGGAAACTCCAACCTGCATTTCTTAGAAAAGATAAAAACATTTCAGAGTTTACCTTAATTACTAAATTTAAGCAGAACGCTTCTTTATTAATTGATAGAACTCCGACTACTTACTATGATTGGTTATTTCAAATGCAACACCATGGCGTACCAACTCGTCTATTAGACTGGACTGAAAGCGCATTAACTGCATTATATTTTGCCGTTGATGACTCTAATAAATTAAAAAAAGATGGTGCTTTATGGATTTTGCTACCAACAGAGTTAAATAAAAATGCTAATATTTATTCTGATGAAAATTTCTATATCCCATCTTTCAATGACATTGTCTTAGAAAATTATGACCCAGAAGTATTCAATCAAGAAAAAAATACAAAACTACTACCTGTTGCTGCGATAGCTTCTAGAAATAATACTAGAATGCAAGCTCAATTGGGAGTATTTACAATAAGTCATCGAGATAAAACGCCGATTGAAGAAATAGGTGATCAAACTCATATCTGGAAGTACAAAATTCCAGCATCAAAAAAGAAAATAATCAAAAACGAGCTTGCTCTTCTTGGAATTACCAAATTTCAAATTTTTCCAGAATTATCTAGCATAGGCGAAATAATTAGGAGCGAATTCTAATGGCATATATAGAGACTAGTCCACTAGCGCAAACTTCTATTCTAAAAATTTACTCTGAAAGAGATGAGATAATTGAGAACCCGCAATATCAACGTAATGGAGATATTTGGGGATTAGAAAAAAGACAACTATTGATTGATAGCATAATAAACGAATATGATATTCCTAAAATATATTTTCATAAATTAACAAAAGCAGAGAGAGAAAAAACGGGAAAAGATTATTCGATTATTGACGGAAGACAACGATTAGAATCCATTTGGAAATTTATAGATGGAGTATTTCCACTTGCTGATGACTTTGAATATTTGAAAGATATTAAAGTCAAGGCTGGTGGTCTTACATATTCTGACTTAGCAAAAAAATATCCAAAACTTAAAATTAAATTTGACTCTATCTCTCTTCCTATAATCACAATTTCGACCGATGATCTAGAGCTTATTGAGGATATGTTTTCAAGATTGAATGAAGCCGTTCCATTAAATGCCGCAGAAAAGAGAAATGCCTTTGGTGGTATTATCTCAAAGCTTATTACTAAAACCTCTCTTCATAAACTTTTTAAGGAAAATATTAATTTCTCAAATAAACGTTATCAACACAAAGAAGCGGCTGCCAAAATATTATTTCTTATATACAGTTTAACTACAGGAAAGAAAAAAATTGTTGACACAAAAAAAGTTTATCTAGATGAATTTGTAAAGTCTAATAAAAAAAAATCAGAAACCGACTTTGAAGACATATACAAAGAATCTTTTTCAGTGCTAAATGAAATGGCAAAAATATTTACAAAGAAAGATCCATTATTAAAAGCACAGGGTACTTTCCCCGTATATTTTTTACTTATCCGTGATTATAAGAAAGAAAAAAAACTTGACAAATTTACTCGAAACATGCTTGTCCAGTTTAAGGATAAACTTGAAAGTAACCGAAAAAGGGCTGAAACAAATATAAGCAAAGCCGAATATGACTTACTTGAATATGATAGGTTATCACAACAGGGAACGAATGATGCCAGCTCAATTACTACAAGACTTAATACCTTAAAAACTTACATGAAAATTTAATTTCATTTTAATATTTCCTTAACACGTCCAACTTCGCCAGTTTCAAGTCGTACTTTTATTCCGTGAGGATGCCTGGAAGATTTTGTTAGAATATCTTTAACAATTCCTTCGGTAAGTTTGCCTGTACGCTGGTCTTCCTTCAAAACTATTTTTACTTGCATTCCTGGTTTTATATCAGATCGTTTAATTTCATTCATTCAAATATCCTGTTTGGTTTTATAATTATTCACAAATCATTTTTACATTATGAAAGTGATAACTTCCAAAGCTTTTGCTAATTTTGCTTGTGGTAAAAGTAATTAAAATAAGTTCATAAAAAGAAAACCACCTACTTATAAAGGTTAAAATAAAATATTTGTTATGCATAACATTGAACAGCTAGGCTTTGATAATTGGTTCAAAAATAAAATTGATTTATCTCTAAACCCCGATTTCAAAATTGTCAGAGTAATTAGCGTAAACAAAAACAGCTTTGTTGTTTCTAACGGTGAGAAGGATATTTATGCAGAACTTACTGGTAAGTTTCTGTTTAATACTGATTCCGCATTAGACCTGCCGACTGTTGGTGATTTTGTTTATGCACTATTGTTTGATGGTGATTCTCTTGCAATCATACAGGATATACTTCCAAGAAAATCTTTACTTAAAAGAAAAGCTGCGGGAAAGAAAATTGATTATCAACTAATTGCCGCCAATATTGATATTGCAATCATTATGCAGGCGCTTGATTCCAACTTTAATTTGCGAAGACTTGAGCGTTATCTTGTAATTATTAATGATAACAACATAACACCGCTAATACTTTTAAGTAAAAGTGATCTTATTAGTCCCGAGGAAGCTGCAGAAAAGAAAAAACAAATACTTGAAATATTACCTGATGCAAAAATATTTTCATTCAGTAATAACAGTTTAAATGATATTGAAAATATTAAAACACTTTTTACTCCGCATAAAACTTATTGCCTGCTTGGTTCATCTGGAGTTGGTAAAACAACTTTGTTAAACAATTTAATTCACCAGGATTTGTACAAAACCCAGCCAATACGCGAAAAAGACGACAGAGGAAAACATACAACAACAAGACGCGAGCTTATCATTTTAGAAAACGGTGCGATCATTATAGATAATCCAGGAATGCGTGAACTTGGAATAATTTCAAACGAATCGGGAATAAGCAGTACGTTTAGTGAAATTGATGAGTTATCAGATCAATGCAAATATAAAGATTGCACACACACCGTTGAAGCTGGCTGTGCTGTACTTGAAGCATTGGAGCGCGAAGAAATTTCCCGTGAGAGATATGAAAATTTCTTAAAGCTCTATAAAGAATCTAAATACAACGAAATGTCTTACGTGGAAAAGCGGCAGAAGGATAAACAATTTGGAAAGTTCTTTCATTCAACAATGAAGGATGTTAAGAAGATGAAGGGCAGATAAAATCAGAAAAAATATTATAAACTAAGCCATGCAAAGTGAGTATAAAACATATCATTATATTATTTCGGTAATTGTCTCTTTCATAGGCTTTCTGTTTGCTATCGGTTATGGGTGGACAGCCTATGGAACTGTTATTAACAGAGGCGGAATGAATTATTCAGGTTACAACTATTATAACACAAGCAAAGAGTTCTGGCTTTTATATTTAATAACTATTGCTCTTGCCTCTTTGGTCACGCCTATTATTTTACTTAAAATGTTTATTAAAAAATCTCCTTCAAAACACATTGTTATAGTCTGGATCAGCTTTTTAATAATTTTTCTAATAGAAAAAATTTGCTTAATACTCTTTTACGTTGGAAAAGGATAAATATCAACAAAATCGAAAAGCCATTACTGTGAACGAATATTTAAAAACTTATATATCAGATAATCTAAATCTAAATGATCTTATTGATGTGTTTGATGAGCTTCCACTTTGGTCAGCACCATTTGGATTGAAGTTACTTGATAATATCGATTACAAACAGAATATAACTGCGCTCGATGTTGGTTTTGGTGCGGGATTTCCTTTAACTGAAATAGCAATGAGACTCGGAAACACTTCAACTGTTTATGGAATTGATCCGTGGAAAGAAACTTTTAAAAGAGTTAATAAGAAAATTTACTACTACGGGATAAGCAACATTAAACTTATTGAGGGTGTTGCAGAATCAATTCCACTTGAAGATAATTTTGTTGATCTTATTACAAGCAACAACGGGATTAATAATGTAAGCGATGTTGATAAAGTTCTTTCAGAATGTTCGCGTGTTATAAAAAGCGGCGGACAGTTTGTGCAGACAATGAATCTTGATAAAACAATGATTGAGTTTTATAATCAATTAGAAAATGTTTTATCCGGAATGAACCTTTACAAAGAAATTGAGTTGATGTATAAACACATCAAACAAAAACGCCCGCCATTGCACGATTTTTTAGGATTGATGCAAAAACATAATTTTATTGTTAATGATGTTGTTGAAAATGAGTTTTGTTACAAGTTTGCAAATGCTTCAGCAATGTTTAATCATTACTTTATTAGATTGGCATTTATGGATAGCTGGATAAAACTTCTTCCGCCAGATAAAGTTGAAATTATCTTTGATACAATCGAAACAAGAATGAATAGACTTGCAGAACAACAAAACGGAATAAAACTTACAATTCCTTTTGTGATGATTAACGCAGTTAAGAGATAAAATAGTTTAGATTAGTTTTACTATATTTCTTGAAGCACGGATTATACGATGTACTTCAACAGTATTTTTTCTAATTATATAAAAGATCAGATAATCTTCAATCACCAACACACGATAACCATAATTGCGAAGTTTTATGTTTCTTGGAATTCGCCCTAGAAGTGGAAAAGATTCTAATTTACCAATTCGAACCTCCAGCTTATCAATAAATTTTAAAGCTCTTTGTGGACTGTCTTTTGCAATCCAGTCCAGGATAGAAATAAGATCTTCCTCTGCGATTGGCAAATATTTTAGTACAAATTTGTTAGCCATTTAATCTGTTGCGTAGTTTGGTCATCATTTGTTTGTGTGTTATTCTTTTTTTCCCAGAAGCAGACTGAACTTGTGCAACCGATAGTTTTCCTAACAAATCAATCTTAGCTTGCATTTGCTCATAATGCTCAATTGTCATTACAACCAAATCACCTTCTCCGTTCGTTGTAAGATAAACGGGTTCGTTTTTTTCATGGCATAGTGCTGCAATTTCTCTTGTTTGGTGTCTCAGGCTTGATATTGATTTTATTATTGGCATAGTGAATCCTTTCTTATTAACAAATTAGTACCAAATTCGGATATAATCAATAACAATTATCAACATTAAAGTAACTGATCACATCACTTTTTATTTATTAAGTAAAACAGATAATTTGCCTTATATTTGCCCCGCGAATAATTAATTCCACACTTAATTGGATTTAGGTTTTTTAATAAAATAAAAACGAGATTTTACAACAGGAGAATTTTGTGATGAAAAATATTTTTTTGCTTTTTGCTTTTATGATGTTAACTATAAACATAATTGCGCAGGATAAAGTATATGTTTCAGATAAGTATGGTAACAGTTTAAAGCTGATATTAAAAGCCGATGGAACTTATCAGCTTATTTACAACGAGGGCACATACAATCAAAAGCTTGATTCAATTTATCTTAACTCAAAAGCTGCAAGCAAAGATATTTTTACAGCAATACCTGTTGAGGTAATTGTAGATGGCGATAGTCTTGAGCTGTCTTTTACAAATGATGCGGGCTATCTTTCTGACTACAACATTGCAATTGCAGCAACTTCTGATGATGATAAAAAGTTAACTTTTAATCCTTTATTTTATTACAACGCTAACTCGACGGATAGCTACACAACCAATCTTATAAAAGTAAAGATCATAAAAGAAAAATATCTTTACGTTGCAAAAAAGGATTACGTAACAAACGAAACGCTGGTTTCAAAATTTGAAGTTCCGGACAATGTAACTGGTTTGACAATCACCGAGAACTACAACATCTCAAGTAATCTTGTTGCCGGGATTAATGAAAAGGGAAATATAATTGTTAGTGAAAATGGCACTTATCCTATTGAGTTTGTTTTGCAGGAAAAACTTGATGCTCAAGAAAAACCAAGGGGATTAAATTATACTCCAGTAACTAACATAAACATTGATTGGAGTTTTCCATCTCTTTATAATAATCCAAATTACACTGCTTCGGTAAATACAGACACAATCAAAGTAACCGTAGAAACATCACTTAAAGATGCGTTAAAAAATCTTAAATCAAGCCCGCAAACTTGTTTGCTTGTAGTACATGACAGCAAAGAAGTTTTTGATCAATTTATTTCAATTCATAAAATGGCTTATAACGATTTGAAATATTATGATGAAACCGATAAAAACATTTACGAATTTGCTTTTTATAATCTTAAAGACGATGAAAAGAATTGGCTGGATAAAAAGGGATATTCTTTAAACACTAAGTTTATCGCACTTGGATTAAACGAAACTGTAATTTATTCAAGTGAAGAGTCTGTAAAGAAACTTAGCACCGAGGGTTATTATAGTTATGAGTACACAACTTTAGTTAGGCAAATAAAATCTGTTGCTAACATAGTTTCTGTAAATGAAAATCTTTTAAATAAAAAGAATTCTGTTTCCCAATTAAAAACCGCACTTTATAATGCCAGTGTGAAATTAAATCATCGAACTCTTTTTCCCGAAGTAACTGAAGTGCCTGCCACTAATACAGATCCGGTTCCTTCAACAAACAGTTTAGATTCAACTGTTGCAGAATATTCTGATTACACATATCCGGCAAAATTGAATGGTGTGTTTTATAAACCAACTATTAGTAAAAAAGAATTGGATTCTGCGTGGGATAAGGTTTTAGATAATTATGAAAAGGAATCTAGCTACGATAAAGAACTTTTCCACACTATTTACAAAGAGCTAAATAATGATGGCTTTAGTATGAACTTATTTGGTGAGCAAAGATATATTATGAACAAAAATGATTTTAGAGCTTTTGATTATTTGCTAAAACATTATCAAGCTGCAACTGCACCAAATAATTACAGCGATGAATATAATTATGATTACTCAACTTACTATCCTGCGATAAACGATGTAAAATATCTTATCTCAAATGTTCTTTCAAGAAATTTATCTGATGGTTATGAAGTAAATCCAACAACTGAACAGAAAAAAGAAATAATTAAACGTTATGGAAATTATCTTTATGATTCTCCAAATGATTATTACATGCTAACCACTTATATAAATTCATTGATAGCAAATAAAGATGAAAAAGAATTGTTTTCTTTCTATGATAATTTTGTTTCAAGATTTGATACAAAAAATATTTTAGAATCATTAAATAATTATTACGAAAATAATTACGAGTTAAACTGGTATAATTTGAAAAATGATTTTTCAACAATGGCAAACAATGTAAGTTGGTATGTTGTTGATAATCATATCTCTGATCCAAATAAAATTAAAAAAGCAATCGAGTGGTCTGAAATGAGTTTGAAATTATCGAGAAATAATTCTTACTATATGGATACACTGGCTCAACTTTATTACAAAAATGGGGATAAGCAAAAAGCAATCTCAATGCAGGAAGATGCTATTAAAAACTACAAGGATGCAGAAGTAAATCCCGATACTTTAGCTGAAATGAAAAATGTTTTGGAAAAAATGAAAAGCGGCACATACTAATAGGAATTAAAAAACAGCATTTAGCTTATTATTATCATACTGCTACACATTTGAATACATTTAACTCGGCGCAACAATTGAGGCGTCGAGTTGGATGTTTATTTATTTTTTCAAATGTTACACTTAAAATGCATTAAAATTATTGTATTCAATATATTCTGGATCTATTCGATTATAGGGTTAGGTTAAAATCTATGGACTCTTTATTAGTTATAATATTGATTTTTTCAATCCTCTTTCAGCTTACTGCCGCAGCATATTCTATTTACCTTATAAAGTATACGGGTTTTAAATACTCCTGGATTTTTCTTTCTTCAGCATTATTGCTTATGAGTATAAGAAGAGCAATTCCACTTTATTTTTAATCGTACATTCTAACTCCAATATAAACACCACCAGCGAAATTATAGGGTTGGTTTTATCTGTTTTAATTCTGTTTGGAATTATTGGAATAGGAAGAATTTTGATCGAAAGAAAAACCACGGAAAATAAAATCAATTTATTGTTAGAAGAAAAAGATATCATTCTTAAGGAAGTTCATCATCGCATAAAAAATAATATGAATACAACTTTTGGATTAATTGCTTTACAAGCGGAGTCCGTAAAAGATATTGAAGCAAAAAAGGCATTGGACAATGCTTCAAACAGAGTACAGGCAATGATAACTCTGTATGAAGAATTATTTATTTCGGGTCACTACTCAGAAGTTTCTATGAAAAATTATCTTCCATTGCTTGCCGAAAGAATAATTGCCAACTTTCCAAATAGAGATATTGTAAAATTAAATGTAACCTCTCATGATTTTGCTTTGAATGAAAAAATTATATCAAGCTTGGGTTTGATAGTTAATGAGCTGCTTACAAATATTATGAAGTACGCCTTTGTTGGCAAGGATTCGGGTGATATTTACATAAGCCTATTAAAAAAGAATGATAGAGTTTTTCTTACAATTGATGATAATGGTAATGGAATGCCTAATGACACAACGCATTTAAAACATTCTGGATTCGGCTTAACACTGGTGGATACTTTAACAAAACAGTTAGATGGCAAGATTTCATTTGAATCTAACAACGGCACTAAAGTAATTTTAGAATTTAACGCCAATTAAACTGCTTATTTTTTTCCCTTCTTTATCTCCGAATACGTTTTAATTTAATTGCTACAATTCAAATAGATTAAATTATATTGCAATAAATATTTAGTTGTATTTCACAAATCGAATTTATAAAAAGAATGAAACTACCATTGTTTTTAATCATACTAGTTTTTCTTAACGAGCTTTCTTTGGGACAAAATGAGTTTATAATAAATGATGGCTCTGATATTTATGATGCAAAAATATCTGTGGATAAATGTTCTGAAGATAATTGTGAAGGAAAAGGAACAATAAAGTTATTTGATAAGAAAACTGATAAGTTGTTTCAAACATTTGTATCTGATGATTTATATTTTTTCTCTGATAACAGTGGGAATCCAACTGTTAATATTATTCAGCTTTACAATGAACAAAGTCCTTTAATTTTTGAGGATTTTAATTTTGATGGCTCAGAAGATCTGGCGATACGAAATGGTAACAATAGCGGATATGGCGGTCCATCTTATGATGTATATGTTTATCATCGAAACAAAAAGAAATTTGTGGTTAGCGATGAGCTAACACAACTTGCTTATGAAAACCTGGGAATGTTTCAAACCGATCACGAAAGAAAAAGAATTATTACTTTTCAAAAAAGTGGTTGCTGCTGGCATATTACTACTGAATATTCTGTTGTTCCTAAAAAAGGGCTAGTTAAGGTTTTTGAATTAGAAGAAGATGCGCAAGGCGGAGAGTTTGTTATTGTAACAACAAGAGAATTGATTAATGATAAATGGATAAGCAAAGAAGAAATATTTAAACTTGATGATTATTATAAACAGGAATAAAGCTGCAAATCAATGTTTATCAAAAAAGCTTACATTCGCCTAATGATCAATGCAAATGAAAAAGAAATTGCATTAAATATTTTTGATGAAATAATTAGTAAAGTTTCTATTATTAAAAACTCTTTAACAGAGCTTAAACGATATGAAGATAATTTTCATTACGAAGCTTCGTTTTCCGTAGAGTTATCTGCCGAAACTTTAACTGAACTTGAGCATAAAGCATTTAAACTTTGTACAACTATTGTAAATGGTCCGTGGCTTTTCGTCAAACTGCCAGAAGAAGAAATTGATTTTGAATTTGAGGCAATCTTTAATCAGGAAGCTTTTATTCATCATTCAAAAGAATACAACAACAAATTAAAGTGGGCACATTTAGAAATATCTTAATACTTGCGATATGACAATTCAACCAGTTATTAAATATCTTGCAATTAAATCAACTTATTTTAACGTTAATAAATTAATGATGATTCAATTTGAATCTTAACAGTTATATTTACATCACATAATCAACAAATAAATAAATAAATATTAATTAGGAGAAATAAAATGGATCAAGCAAATCAGAACGAAGTTGTTTCTATGCCTCGCATTGGAGACAAAGCACCGTCATTCAAAGCTGTAACTACACAAGGAGAAATTAATTTTCCAGCTGATTATTCTGGTAAATGGGTTATCTTATTCAGTCATCCAGCAGATTTTACTCCGGTTTGTACATCAGAGTTTATGACATTTGCTACAATGGAAAAACAATTTGAAGAAGCTAACTGTAAACTTGTTGGTCTTTCTGTTGATGGACTTTACAGTCATATTGCATGGCTAAGAACTATAAAAGAAAAGATTGAATACAAGGGAATGAAAGATGTAGAAGTTAAATTTCCTTTGATTGAAGACATTACAATGAACGTTGCAAAAACTTATGGAATGCTTCAACCTGGTGAAAGTACAACAAAAGCAGTACGTGCAGTTTTCTTTGTTGACCCAAAAGGAATTATTCGCACAATAATTTATTATCCATTAAGCTTGGGCAGAAATTTTGATGAGCTTTACAGAGTAATAATTGCATTACAAACTGCTGATGAGTTTGGAATTGCTACTCCAGCTGATTGGAGACCGGGTGATGATGTAATTGTTCCTCCGGCAGGTTCTTGCGGAACTGCGAAAGACAGAATGGATGGAAAAGAGAAGAATGTAAAATGTTATGATTGGTTCTTCTGTACAAAACCAATTAGTAAAGATGAAGTACTTAAAAAAGTATTAAATAAAAAGTAAAAAAATATTTTACTTAAGATTATTAAGCCGCAATTTATGTTGCGGCTTTTTTTTGATCCAGACAGATCACTTTATTAAATAGTGTTAATAAGAATACATTTTGTTTAATAAGAATGTTTTATATTCTTTCCAGTAAAATTAATTCGATTTGCATTAACCTTTAGTTTTTAACTCAGAGTAGAGTTTAAACTTCCCTAAAATAAATTTTAACAAACACATGGATAACATTACTGTTTATAAAGATGATTACTGCATCTCTACAAATCGGGAAAAGCTTGATGTAAATGCTATTCATAATTTTCTATCCACTCAATCTTACTGGTGTCAAAATATCCCTGTTGAAACAGTAATAAAATCAATTGATAACTCACTAAACTTTGGCTTGTATTACGAAGATCAGCAAATTGGTTTTGCAAGAATCATTTCTGATTTTTCTACGATGGCATATCTTGCTGATGTTTATGTCCTACCTGAACACCGTGGTAAAGGTTTATCAAAATGGATGATGCAGGTTATTATGTCTCATCCGGAACTACACGGGTTACGAAGATGGATGCTGTTAACAGCCGATGCACATGGTTTATATAAACAATTCGGCTGGAAGGAAATTGCAAATCCCGATAGATACATGGAGTTGCATAATAAAAACATTTATCAAAAAGATTGAGGTTATTCAGTGAATAAAATTAACATTAATGAAAAGCTAGATTTAATCTCAGAATATTGGGATCCAAAAATTGTTGGAGAATTAAACAAACAATATGTTAAGCTTGTAAAATTTAAAGGTGAGTTCGTCTGGCACAAACACGATACCGAAGACGAAATGTTTTATGTGGTAAAGGGAAATTTCAAAATGGAGTTGAGAGATAGATCAATTGATATTAATGAAAATGAATTTATAATTATACCAAAAGGTATTGAGCACAAACCTGTCGCTGATGATGAGGTTTCTGTTATGTTGTTTGAACCTGCAACAACGTTGAATACCGGAGATAAGATTAATGAATTAACCAAAAACATTTTAGAAAGGATCTAGTTTTGAAAGAAGAAATAAAATCATTGTATGTAAGGGATTTGTTAAAAGTTAAACAAGAAATAAAATCTTACAAAGATGAACGCAAACTTTGGGTCATTGCAGATGGAATTTCAAACTCGGCGGGTAATTTGTGTTTACATCTTATCGGAAATCTTAATCATTTTATTGGCGCAACTTTAGGCAACACTGGTTATGTAAGAAATCGTGAGCAAGAATTCTCTCAAAAGAATGTACCTGTTTCTGAATTAGAAAGACAAATAGAAGATGCAGTCAGTGCTGTTGAAAAAACATTTGACAGTCTTTCAGACGATATGCTGAACAAAGATTTTCCCCTACCATATCATGAACAAAAAGTAACAACATCGTTTATGCTTTTGCATCTTGTGGCTCATTTAGATTATCACTTAGGACAGATAAATTATCATAGAAGACTTTTGGATAAATGATAAGGCTTGTAAGAACAGATTCATCAAACAATGATTTTGTTGAACTTGTTAAACTGCTTGATAAAGAATTGCAAATACGCGATGGTTCTGAGCATTCATTTTATTCACAGTACAACAAGATTGATAAAATAAAAAATGTTGTTGTTGCTTATGAAGATGATGTTGCTGTTGGTTGTGGTGCAATCAAAGAATATGAAAGCAACACAATGGAAGTAAAAAGAATGTTCGTTAAAGACGAGTATCGAAGTAAAGGAATTGCAACTAAAATTTTAATTGAGCTTGAACTTTGGGCAGGAGCGCTTGGCTACAATAAATGTATTTTAGAAACAGGACTCAAACAACCTGAAGCAATTCATCTTTACAAAAAGAACAACTACAAAGTTATTCCCAATTACGGGCAATATGCCGGCGTAGTTAATAGTGTTTGTATGGAAAAAGTTTTTATTTAATTCTTAATGGTGGTATATATTTAAGATTTTTGGATTGACAAAAACTGAAAGGTAAGTTTGTAACAACGAATTTCAAATATTATGGATATTAAACATATTTCTTTGCTTGTTTTGCTTCTATCCTTTTTGTGCTTTGCTCAAGATAACAAGAAAAGTGAATTGTTTATTAAAGACTCATCAAATTATTCAAAAGTTTTTATAAATTGTTTAGAGGCGATTGAACAACAACAATTTTCTTTGATTGATAGTTTTCTTATAATCAATTCTTCTGATACCACCATCATTCCTCAACTTAAAAATGATTCTGCTAAGTTTTCTGATGGAAACAATGTTTTGATACTAAAACAAATAAATTATTCTACAATAAAGTATTGGTTCATTACCCCACAAAATCAATTCGAAGGCCTTGCTTCTATTAACTGTGCCTTTTATTTGGGTTATGAAAGCGATACAGACCTAAATGGCGACTCATATTTTTGTGATGAGTTTATCGATAGTAATTCCAACAATAATGTGATTATAAGAGTTGGCGAAGAATACTGCAATATTTTAATTGGGAATAATTTCTCTCGCCAATTAAAATATTATCACAAATAACCAAACTTAAAATTACTATGAGTGGTGTTGTGTGTTTTTGAAGATTAAATAGTTATTGTTAATTAAATCATAAGGGTAAATATGAAAAGGTTAATACTCTTTACTATTCTCCTAACATTATTTGGCTTAGTGGGTTCAATCTTTCAAATAGCCGAGAACTACAAACACTATGATATCTTTGCTGTAAAGAATAGAGCCGCATATAATATTCAAAGGGAAAATATACTTAAATCAACCGATCTGGATTCATTAAAGAACATCGCTCTATCTAAATTAGACTCTTCCAGAGAATTATTTTTAGCAAAATCCGAACTAGCTAAAAGTAATAACACTTCGCTTGATGTTGTTGCGTTAATGTTGTTAGGGTGTTTGGTTGCTTTAGTTGTTCTACTGATATTACAAGTCAGGAGTAAAGAAGTATGAAAATATTTGGGCTGTTTTTCTTAAGTATTTTTTGTCTCTATTTCACATCATGTTCAAATGAACAAAGAAATGAGAAACCAACAAAAAAACAACCGCCAGTTTTTGCGTATAACTTTATCACAACTATAGACCTTAAATCCTCCTCTTCTGATCTAATTCCTATATGTGCCTTTATTGGGGATATAAAACCGCCTAAGGAAACAATCATTTGGAAAGTAAATGTTATTGATAAAGACTCTGCTATAAATTTTTATTTAGATCAAGATATGTTCGGCACGACAGAAGATCGTTATATAGATTTATCTATCAGTTTACGGAAGGATAAGGTGGATATCCTTTCGTCTATAATAAAAGAAATCACGTCTAAATCTGATTCGCTTGAGATTTTCAGAAATGATATAGAAGAAAGACAAAACCTGGAAGCTTATCCCTATTATTTTAATTGGAAACTCTCCGGTGGATTCTCAATACAATGTGTTACTTATCAAGGGTGCATAGATACGGATAGGGCTGAATTAAAATTCCTAAAAAATAGAACAACGCTTTTCTCACTATCAAATTTGGGTTGGATATCTCTAATCAAGTATGATATTAATAAAAATAAAATGGATGATGTTTTGATTGTCAGTAATAAGATGTGTGAGAATAGATTAGATTTTTATTTAGTGTTGTATTGAGATTCCCACTTCCGTGGGAATGACATTTTGCATTTGTCTTTCCCAGCTGGATCGGGAATCTTATTGAAAATATTTTCTGATTAGACTTTTGGATAAGAAAAAATGAAAAGAACAATTTTTGCGGGGTTCTTTAATCGGGAACAAATGCTTGAAGAATTGAATTACATCACAAAGTATCTTTCAACAAGGGGATATGAATACTGTGAAATTCTTTTTGGTGCTGGTTGGGGAGCACTTTACTATCCAAATGATTGGCTTTATGAAAAGGTCACTTTTCCCGAAATGTTTAAAAAAATAAATACACTTGAAGAAGAGTTGGGAAGCATTGGCGAGGATGATTTTTATATTAAAATTATTGATTCGACCATTGAATTTCTACTATGTCATGAGGAAGATATTCATCTTTCATTTGATGAAAGCTCAGATATTACAGAACATTTTTATAATCACTGGAAAGAACTTGGTTATTCCTCTGAAGAATGGGAAGTAGATGAGAATAATAAAAGAAGAAATCTCATAAGAAATAATTAGAAAAGAATTCGCAGGAAGATATCGTTTACCTTAGTAATATTGTTACAAATATTTTTGCGTTTAAGAAATAATTAAAATGAATATTGTTTTAGTCCACGGATTTATAAGCTCAGGAAAAATATTCTTCTACATAAAGAAGAAGCTTGAAGCACAAGGGCATAAATGTTTTGCACCAACATTAAAACCAATCGATGCAAAGCACGGAATAGAAGATCTTGCAATAAAACTAAATGCTTACATAAAAAACAATCTTGAACTTGATTCTAAATTTGTACTAGTTGGTTTTAGTCTGGGAGGAATTGTTTGCCGATATTATTTGCAAGAACTGAATGGAATTAAACGAGTTGATAAACTTTTCACTATTTCTTCTCCACATCATGGAAGTTATATGTCTTATCTCTATCCAGGTAAAGGCATAAAACAACTTCGGCCAAACAGCGGATTCATAAATATGCTTGAAGAAGAGGAAAATTTATTAGATGGATTGAAAATTTATTCGTATAGAGCCTTATTTGATTTAATGATCGTACCAAATAGCAGCTCTGTTTGGAACATCGCTATAAATAAAAGATTTTTTTCAATAATGCATTCTTCGATGCTGATAAACAGTAAATTAGTGCGGGAAATAATTAGAGAGTTATAGTTTTATGATAGACAAAAGACAAATAACAAAAGATTACAAACAACAAAAGCAGCCCGTTGGTATTTATGCTGTGCACAACAAAGTTGATAACAAAATGTATATCGGCACAAGTAAAAACTTACCGGCAGTAGTGAGAAGATTTGAGTTTACCTTACAGATGGAAAGTTTTCCTTACCAGGATTTAATTGATGATTATAAAAAACTGGGTAAAGAAAATTTTGAAATAAAGATTCTTGATGAACTTGAATTAAAAAATGAAACTGATAAAGAAATTGCTGCTGAACTAAATCAACTTGAAGAATTGTGGATTGATAAATTAAAAGGCGATGGTGTAAGTTTTTATAATAAGAAGCCTTAAACAGAAAGGCGATTCAATGAATCGCCTTTTAATTATATATTAATTTGTCTTTGGATTAAGCACATCAAACCAATTTATCTTCCTTGTAAAAAACATTACTGATGCCAACAACACAAACAAAGCTATATTTCCAGCAAGCAATGAGTAATCCTGTAACTGAAGTATTGTGTACATAAGACCATAAAAAACAGCCAGAGCAGAAAAAATAACAGCTCCAATTCTTGAGCTTTTATAAACACTTAAAACATAAAAGCTAATTAATAAAATTACCAGCAATGCAGAGATTAAATATGAAATATCGAACGATAGATATTCTGATATCGCGAGTAGCAAAGAATAAAATATAATTAATGTTAATCCTATTAAAAGATATTGAATAGGGTGAATTGCTTTTTTTCCGAACAACTCTATCATAAAAAAACTTAAGAACGTTAAAACAATTATCATTATTCCGTATTTAGAAGTACGCATTGTTTTTTGATATTCATCCACTGGAACAAGTAATTTTACACCAAATGCTGAAGGGAAAACTCGGTAAGCATTTTCATTCCATAGTTGTGGAAAAGCCCGGTTAAAATAATTAACAGTCCAGCTTGCAGTAAATCCGGTCTCAGTAACTTTTCTGGATGTTGGTAAATACGCGCCGGCAAAACTTGGGTTATTCCAGATTGATTTTACAGTTACATCTGTAGTTTTTCCGATTGGAAGAAATTCTAGATTATCTAAACCATTCACAAGCAGATCCATTTCAAACGAGTAAAGATTGTTCTTTTCATCAATTGGAACAACTGAATGAAAACCATTATTTAAAACATTGTTTGATTTTAATCCTGCAATAAGATTATGGTTTAATTCGTTCCATTTTAGCTGTGAATCTTTTTGCATTCCGCGTAAATCACTTAAGTTAAAAGAAACAAATGTTTCTTGAATCTTTCTTCCTTTAATTGCTTTGTTAAGATCTTCAGTTTTAAACGCTCCGCTTAATTTTATTTTTGCACGATAAAGAACTATCTCATATATACCCAGAGATCTTTTCTCCGGCACAAGTTCAACATCATAGTTTAGTATTTCGGGAAGTAAATTGGTTTGAAGATTAGTTATATAAGTTTTGCCATCATTTGTTTTCTCTTCCTTCGAACTTAAAACGGAAAGCACTGGTCCCGATACAATCTGGTTACCCGCCCAGCCTTTACTTACTTCCCTAATGGCCTCATCTCTAAATGCTTGGCGTTCCTCAATTAATGATTGGATCATAAAAAGTGGAATGAGCAGGATTAATATTATTGCTGCAATAAGAATTATACGAAGTGTGATTGATTCTTTTTTCAAGTTCTCTCCCTTAATAAAAATTTATAGAAGTGATTTTAATATTTAGATTGTTGTCGCCTTCAAATAGTTCAGGATATTCTGGGTCAATTATAAATCGGTGATTTGATTTGACCTTCGCATGTATTATTTAAAAATGTTTTTGATTGAATTTTAAATACACTAATTTATAATAAAAAAATAAAGAGCCTTAAATGTCCAAAAAAGATCCAAGAATAGATTTATATATTTCTAAATCTGCTGAGTTTGCAAAATCAATTTTAATACACCTAAGAGAGCTAATACACACCGCCTGTCCTGATGTTCAGGAAACAATTAAATGGAGCTTTGCAAGTTTTGATTATAAAGGTCCAATGTGCAGTATGGCTTCATTCAAACAGCATTGTGCTTTTGGATTTTGGAAAGCTTCTTTGATGAAAGATAAAACTCTTGTTGGAAATGCTGAATCAGAATCTGCGATGGGTCATTATGGAAAAATAACTTCATTAAAAGATCTTCCATCAGATAAAAAAATTATTGCGCATATTAAAGAAGCAATGATGTTAAATGAAAAAGGGATTAAACTTCCGCCAAGAAAAGTTACAACTGCTAAAAAAGAAATTGTTGTCCCGGATTATTTTTTAAAGCAGTTAAAGAAAAATAAAAAAGCTCACACAAATTTTGAGGCATTTAGTCCATCACACAAAAGAGAATATGTTGAATGGATTACTGAAGCTAAGACTGATGAAACAAAAAATCGTAGAATGGAAACTGCTATTGGATGGATGACTGAGGGAAAACCGCGTAATTGGAAGTATATGAAAAAATAAAAGGTGAGTGTATGAAAAATTCTGATAATACAACTTTGTTAATTAATCATTTGCAATGGGCGGATGCAGAAGTGTGGAAAAAAGTTTTAACTTTTGATGCAGCAGCAAATGATGAAAGAATTAAAAAGTTACTTTATCATCTACACCAGGTTCAATATGCGTTTTACTTTTTATGGAATGATTTGCCAATGGAAATTCCAAAACCCGATGAGTTTACTGATCTTAAATCAATTGCTAAGTGGGGATTTGATTATCAACAAAAACTAAATGAGTTTCTTTCATCTGCAAAAGCAAATGAGAAAAATAAGATAGTACAAATTCCGTGGTCTGTTTTTATGGAAAGAAAAACAAAACAAAAAGTTGTTCCAGCAACACTTGAAGAAACAATGTTGCAAGTTGCTTCGCACAGCACATATCATCGTGGACAAATAAACACTCGCTTTAGAGAACTAGGCGGTGATCCACCTTCAGTAGATTTTATTGTTTGGGTTTGGCTTGGCAAACCCAAAGCAGATTGGGAAAATATTTTTTAAGTCAAATCACTTAAGTAAAATCATTTTCTTTGTTTGATTAAGCATTCCGACTTTAATTTGATAGAAATAAATTCCACTTGAGATGTTATATGAATTAAATTCAACCTCATAACTTCCGGCATTTTTATATTCATTAACTAATTCGGCAACTTCCTTTCCAAGGATATCAAAAACCTTTAGAGCAACAAATTGCCCATTGCTTATTGCATACTTAATACTGGTTGAAGGATTAAATGGATTGGGATAGTTCTGATAAAGTCTAAAATCATTTACAATGTTTTCATCTTCAACTGATATAGTTGATGTGTGTTCATAGGCTCCTATATCCGGCACCCCAATTATTTGATTACCTATAATATCATAATCATATCCTATATCAATACCATTATTTATTGCGGGACTCCCATCCATTAAATTAAATCCGTCATCGTTTGTAAATGGTACATCATCAAATCCAAATAAATATTCTTTATTAAGAAACAATGGCTCACCTGTTAATAGTTGAATGTTTCCTGCTCCATTTTCAAAATATGTTACACTCACATCCCACAAAGAATATTGTGTACCGGAACTTACATGTATATCGCCATTCCATGGACCAATTCCGGTATAAATATTATTTCTGATCAACTGAGAATTGTTATCCATTCCAAGTATGTCTCTGCATTTATCAAAAACATTATTACAAACTATTAACGTGTTTGTGGAATTTCCTTTAATTGCATCACCACCATGCTCAGGACTAGCAGTAAAAATGTTATAAGAAAACTCAACATAGTCAAACTGCGTATCACCAAGCATAAAATAATCATTGTAACTTGCTACAAAAATATTTCGTCTTACAATTAATGAATCCATGCTATCTGTATAAGTTTGACAAATGTCTTCGTGTATATCTCCGTGATTTGAAATGCCAATAAAATATGAATCTTCAATAATACAAGTTCCTTCTCCATCATATCTAATTTGGTCTTCGATATTTGTTCCTTCAAATCCACAGCCTTTCACTAAGACGTGAGGACTATGATTAAGCATTGGAATCCCCCACGCACCAGAGTCTGTAACAAATGTACATCTTAAAGTTGAATTTTTATATTCAAACCAATTTGCGTTTTCTGTTGTGCGAACAATATATCCCCAGTCATCGCCAATTATTATAAATTTGGCTCTATCTTTTCCATCAACAGTTATAAAAGAATAATCGCAGTAAATACCTTTCAGATAAACCTTTCCGTTTCGTCCGTTTTCTTCAGAACGTTGAATCGTAATCCTTGATTCATTACTATTTCCACTTTTACCAATTGTAATTTTACTATTATAAAACATGCTGTCTGTTCCGCCATCAATATAAATTATATCTCCTGATTGAACCGAATTCCATTCAATTTCATCAAGATCATTCCAGGCATTTGTCCAAGAGCTACCGTTTGTATTATTCCCATTTTTAGAAACGTAATGAA
Organism: Ignavibacteriales bacterium; assembly: GCA_016707585.1. GTDB lineage: Bacteria > Bacteroidota > Ignavibacteria > Ignavibacteriales > Ignavibacteriaceae > IGN3. Next base: position 78,793 of record JADJHL010000001.1, read on the forward strand.
AATTTTGTGTGAATCCGTTTAATGAAATGAGGAGCATAATCAGGAATGTTCGCAGTAAATAATTTTTCACTTAGTTTCCTTTATTTTATGAAGGACATTTTTTTTGATTGAATAAATTCTCCTGCACGAAGTTGGTAGAAATAGATTCCACTTGGTAATAATGATGCATCGAACTCAACTTCATATCCACCTGCAGATTTCACCTCGTTTACTAATGTTGCAACTTCTTGTCCCAACATATTATAAATTTTCAATGTTTGGTGATTGCTGACTGGAATGCGCCAACTGATTATTGTGCTTGGATTAAATGGATTGGGATAGTTCTGATACAGTTTAAAATTATTTACAATGTTTTCATCTTCAATAGAAGTTGATGATACATATTCATAACAACCTATATCAAATCCATTTCCATGAGGTCGAGTGATTCCATCTTTATCAATATTCGGAGCATCAACACTGCTGCCTGCATCAATCGCAGGGCTTGTAACAATGGAATGATAATTACCCGCAGCCCCTGATGGATTAACAAAATATGTTGATGCATTGTTCATGGTAATTTCTATATTATGATCTTCAGTAACACCGCCTGAAAATGAAAAGTCTGTAGAAATATTATTTCGGACAATTACTCCTGATGAAGGTGTTCCATTTTTATGATCAGTAACCATAATCCAGGGATCGGGTGATGGTGTTAAATCGTTATCTACAACTGTGTTGTTTATTATTTTGCAATCAATTGCTCCATAAAATGAAATTCCATGCCAGTGATCAGTAATAATCAAATTATTTTCAACTAGCCAGTTTTCAAACATTCCATCGAACAATCCAACTCCCTGCAAATTACCTTTGTATGGCTGATTTGGATCTTCGAAGTTTATGATTGTGTTTCCGCGTAGTATAACATTTTTTACCACTCCAGTTCCAACACCTCCGCCACCGTAAGACCACGATTGGAAGCCATCATCATGATTGTCATCAACATCATAAGAATTCTTTATCGTGTTATATTCGTAGATCATATCATCACCTAAACCACGAATTCCATCGCCACGAAAATTAACGATAAGGTTTCCTGAAACCAGAGAATTTGTTGCATCACTGCCAATTCCATGATCAACCACAGTAATTGTATTATTAAGAACATTTAAATTTGTTCCGTCCATTGAAATCCCATTACCGGTGCGAGCAAGCCAATCTGCTTCAGTCCAGCCGGCTATATCATCAGAATAATTAATATTACAATTTATAATGGTGAGAAAGCTGCCATCTAGTCTTACTGCATTTGTTCCATCTGCACCGCTGTTATATCGTGGTTTAATATCAACTCCTTCCAGATTCCAATAACTGCTGTTATTAAAGTTGATACTAGTAAAAACCACATATGCTCCGGCATTCGCTCGTATGGTGACAAAGGAGTTATTATTTTTTCCGGAAATTGTTAGAGCACCATAGTTGCCGGTTTGTACACTAATCGTGTCGCCGCCCTGCACATTGTTTATTGCCGTTTGTAATTCTGCTGAGTTTGATACTAGGAATTCATTCGCATTTACTGTTACGATATTTATGATTACGAGAATCACTATTAGAAGAGGATAAAAATTCTTTTTCATTTTTTTCCTACTTAATTAATACCATGGATTTTGTTTGTAAAAATGAATTTGTTCTGAGTTGATAGAAATAAATTCCTGAGGATAACTGTGATGCATCAAAATCAACTTCATAATTCCCTGCTGGTTTTTCTTTATCAACAAGACTTGCAACTACATTTCCAAGAATATCATAAACTTTTAATGTGGTTAGAAAAGACGCATCGCGATGCGTCTCTACAATTGGTATTGTAAATCTGATCCTTGTACTTGGATTAAATGGGTTAGGATAATTCTGATAAAGTTTAAAATCATTTACAACTTTTTCATCTTCTACTGATGTCGTTGATGAATATTCATAAGCACCAATATCATATCCGCTACCTTGTGGACGCAAAACACCGTCAATATCAACTGCAACAACTGAACTTACTAGTGATGTTCCAATGTTTGTTGGTTGAGATGATTGAAGTAAATGATAATTTGAATTATTCGGATCAACAAAAATTTGGTTTTCAGTTTGTACAATTTGCGAGTGAGCATCATAACCTAATGCTTGCCATGATGCTAAACTCATATTCGAATTTCCATCATCATCGCTTAAACGATCTACTAACAAATTATAATCACTAACAAATCCCGGTTTAGATTCTTCATCAAGACAAATACTGCCCCTAAAACTATGATTGTTTATTAAAATATTATTATAAATTGTATTTCCTGTTGATGCGTTTACAACAAGCACTGCCCATCTTCCATCTGTTGGATGAATAATAGTGTTGTTAAAAATTTTATTATTCTTTGATCCTTCGGCACCATCAATCTGGTACATTGCAATTCCTGTTGCGTGATTATTATAAATTAAATTATTAAAGATTTTAGAATCCTGCACACAATCCATATTAATTGCTGATCCACCACCAACACCGTTATCGTGAATTACATTTCCTGCAACAATAGCGTTACTAATTATTCCATCATCCCCCATCGAAAGATCGCCATTCATATGAATTCCACATCCATTGTTATTAAAGGAATGATTATTAATTATGGTTGCTCTATCGCTGCTGTTTGAAACATAAATTCCATGTTCGTCCTCACTATAAGAACAAGAATTTCCTTCAATTAAATTATCATTTGTAAAACCAGTGAAGATTCCCCATTTAAAGTTATTTGAACAATTATTGTTTATTGCTTTTATAAAATCAGAAACAACAATTCTAATTCCGGCTCTTGGTTGATTGATAATATTAAATCCATGAATTTCTACATAATTAGCATTCTCAATATTAATTCCATCATTTGTTACGGGATTATGAATATCAATTGTAACATCATTACTTAATGCTTTAAACACAATTGGTTGGAAAGAATTTCCACTCGTTCTAATATCGAAACCAACATAATTCCCGGAAACAACAAACACAGAATCACCTGCATTAACAATATCGGCAGCGTGTTGTAAAGTTTCAAATGCAGCGTTTATCGTTAACCCATTATTGCCGTTGCTACCCGTATTTGAAACGTAATAATTTGATTGTGAATAAATGTGAATTGAGAATAATACTATGAGTATAAGTTGTGATAAAATTCTTATCATTTTAATGCCTCTAATGTTTCCCTAATCTATTCAACTTAAATACCATATAGTAGATTATTTAAGAGAACAGGAAACTTTAAATAATTGATAAAATCAAATATTTAAGCGACAAATTTTGATAGATTTTTTTAAGCAATCTCTTTTAAGGAAATTTTTACGCTGATATTTGTTTCATTTTTTCTTCGAATGCTTTAGTAAACTTTATAGGAGATTGTTCATCCATATTAAAATAAAGTGAGGGTTCTATAATTTCTAATTCCATTAATGCAAAATCATTATCTGATGTTCTTACTAAATCGGTTCTTGCATAAAGTGGTGTTGCGGATATTTTACTCACAATGTTTTTGCCGATTGAAATTAGTTCGGGCGCTGGAACAACACTTTTGAATTTTCCACCGTGTTCTTCTTGCACACGAAAATCTTTTTCTTTTGGTTTTTTTAAAACACAATGACTGAACTCGCCATTGAAAAAGAAAAGTGAGTATTCGCCTTCATCAATAATATTTTCCATAAAAGGTTGAACCATAAATTCACGATTCATATAAATCATTTCTAAATCGCTTTTAGTTTCGGCAAACTTTTCTTTTGTTAATCTAAAAGTATTATCCGCATTAGCGCTAATGTTTGGTTTGATTATTAATTCATTTGTTTTAAATATTTCAAAACAGTTTGCAATCTCCTCAAAGTTAAACTGAGTTTTCCACAATGTGTCAACTATTCTTATTTCATTTTGTTCAAGATCAAACAAATATTTTTTATTCATATTCCATTTCATCAACTCAAGATCATTTTCGAGATGTGCAGATGAATTATTAATTTTTTCTAATACTTCTATAAATTTTTTATGGTCTTTCTGATAATCCCACGTTGATCTTACAATAACAGCGTTGTAATCATTCCAATCAACATTTTCGTTTCGCCAGGAAATTTCTTTAGCATCCCAGCCAATATTTTTCATTGGATCAATTAATAGTTTATCATAAGTAAAAAAATTTTTTGTGTTATCCATTGAAAGAAGAATTACTTTTTTGTTCATAAGAGTTATAAGATTAAAATGAGATAAATAATTGCCTGTGAAATTAGCTTATCAAATCTGATTTACAAAAATAAATTATTTAACTTTACCTCGTCGATAGAGAAAATATAAACTTATAGAGAGAAAATCTGTGGAATGGATTCTTCTTGTAATGTGGCTTTCCATAATAAATGGCGGGCTTGGCGGGCAGTACGTTTTAAATTGGATGGCAAACCAGCCAAAATATACTGGCGGAAGTAAGGTAGATATATCCGCCGGTGTAATGACCTGGTGGAGAGAACTTTCAAAATTATTGTGGGCTGTTATTGCCGTTATCGTAGAGCTTGTTCGAGGCAAACAAGCAAAATATTTGTGGCCAGGTTTTTTGTCTTTATCCACAATTATAGTTTGTGCTTTTACCGGTGTAATAGAAAATATTGGATTTTTCTATTTACCTAAAAATTACTCACCTCATCTTTATGCGCCGTATGTAAATGTGTATCTCGCGTTCCTTCCATTCTTTGGAAAATTTTTATTCAACGCTCCAATCAGAAAAGAACACTGGATCGGAATTACTCTTGTAATAATTGGTCTTGCAATGCCACATCTTCCAACTTTACTTGGACTTGCAGGTGAAAATCATAATGCACTTGATTTTAATGCAATCATCTGGATTTTAATCATTAATGGTTGTTTGCTTTCTCAACAGGTTTTAAATAATAAAACAGTGCAAACGGCTTTAACCGGTGTTGGACCAAATGCTTTAGTACTATGGCGAGAAATTTGGAAAATGATTTTTATAACATCCGCAATTTTAATAATTCCTATTATAGGAAATATGATGAATGCAAATATGCCAGCAAATGTTAAAGCTGAAAAATTTGAAACAAGAGTTTTAAATAAGATTGATGAAAACAAAAAAGAATATTTGTTAACATTCTATCAAAAATCTGACAACAATTATGTTTTAAAATCTGGTGTTACAGAAAATGATGAAGTAAAAATTAAAGAGATTTTAAAAGCAAAAGAGTATCATCAATTCTTTTCTCTGTTTGATGGAAGTATAATTCCAAACAACTGGTTGCCAATACTTTTTGTTATTGCCGCGGGTTTAACAGGATACATTTATAGTTTTGGGTTTTTTAAACTTTCAAAATTTGCTGCACATTTTTGGGTTCCTTACACAAATGTTTGGTTAGCGTTGCTTCCATTTATAATGTTGTTATTTGGGAAAGATGTAACCTTCTATCAAATAATAGGTGCTGTTGTTGTAACCGTGGGATTAATGATTGGCGTAATGGATCACAGAAAAAATAAAGTTGTAGAGATTGAAAAGAAAAATTGATTTAATTTAAAGATTATTTTTTGTGCTGTATTTTTAAAATATTTTATAATACAGCACAATTATTTCAATCATCTTCTGTTTTGTTTAGTTTAGATCCTGCAAAAACTCCTAACGCGCCTATTAGCGGAGTTAACAAAGCAACTAGTGGAGGTTGTTTAGCATTTTGCATTGCTTCTAAATTTGGCACATCAGCTTTTCGCATTTCCTGTACTTCATTTTCAACATCAATTAGCACTGGTATCGCCATTGCTATTCCAAGCACAAAAACTATTCCGGCTAAAACCAATGCCGCTTTATGATTTTTTGCAATCAATACACAAAGATAACCGCCGAGTATAGCTGCAACTATGCTTAAGATAAAACTAATTATTATCCAGATAAGGGAAACTTCATAAGTATCGGGCTCAAAAGCACCGTTTGCTCCAAGCAATAAATAGAGAATGGTAAATGATATAAACACAAAAACGAACATTGCCAAATATCCCGCAACTACCCCTAATATACTTCGAACCATGGATTGCCTCCTTAAAATATTAGTAGTTTCGGTTCAGTTCCTCCTTTTTGATAAACCAAACTAAGTTTTTCTATAACAATTGGCAAATATGTTATTGATATTTCTATTTAAAATAAAATCAATTAAGTATTACAAAATCCTTTTTTGTGGATTTCAAATAATTCAGTTAAGATTTTTATTGTCATCTTTCTAAAAGAACTTTCTATAACTATGTTCTCGATTAACGGATATTTTATTATTTTCAATTAACTAACTTTAACAAGATTTTTTAGAATGTTTTACTAAACATTTTTTATGATTCATTGAAAGGAATTTAAATGCGCTGGAAAGGCAGAAAAGAAAGTTCAAACGTTGAAGACAGACGCGGTATGTCACCTGGAGGCAAGGGAATGGTTGGTGGTGGAATTGGAACAATTGCAATTGTTTTGGTTGTTCTATTACTTGGCGGTGATCCAACATCAATTCTTCAAAATGTCCAAACAGATCAACAAGGATCAACATCAAACTATACAGAAACTGCTGAGGATAAAGAGTTATCACAATTTGTTTCTGTAGTTCTTGCAGAGACAGAAAATGTGTGGCACGAAATCTTTAAAGAAGAAGGCGCAATTTATCGCGAACCAAAATTAGTTTTGTTTAGCGGCCAGGTTCAATCTGCTTGTGGCGTTGCGGGAGCTTCTACTGGTCCATTTTATTGTCCCGGTGATGAAAAACTTTATATCGATTTAAGTTTTTATGATGAGCTTCAAAAAAAGTTTAAAGCTCCCGGTGATTTTGCAATGGCCTATGTAATAGCTCACGAAGTTGGTCATCATATACAAAAGTTAACTGGTGTTATGGATAAAATGAATGAACTTCGTCAACAACTAAGCAAAGAAGAATACAATCAGTATTCTGTAAGATTGGAATTGCAAGCAGATTTTTATGCCGGTATCTGGGCGCATTATACTCAACAAGAAAACTTGCTGGAAAGTGGCGATCTTGATGAAGCATTAAATGCTGCAAGCGCTGTTGGTGATGATAGAATACAAAAACAAGCACAGGGTTATGTTGTTCCGGAGTCTTTTACTCACGGAACATCTGAACAAAGAAAAAGATGGTTTTACAAAGGATATACATCCGGCGATATGAGACAAGGTGATACTTTTGGTGCGAGAAGTTTATAGTAAAAAAATTAAAACTTATTAAAGAACATGTACTACTAATATATTTTATCATTAACCACAGAGCTAAATAATGGAACCTATTAAAAAATTTTCTCCGGCATTTTATGGGGTTATTGTTATTCTTTTTTTCCTTCCTTTCGTCAATCTTTCTTGCGGCGGGCAAACAATAATGAGCGTTACAGGATTCCAACTTATCACAGGGACTGAAATAAGTCCAACAGGAATGTTTGGTGAAGAGATGAATACTACTAATGAACTTAATCCTGATCAAAAAAAAGAAATTGAATCTCAACCACTTGCCCTTTTCGCTTTTGTAGCTGCAATTATTGGTTTGATATTAAGTTTCTTTAAAATGAGAATTTTATCGCTAAGTAATATTGTTATTTCAATTGTTGGTGTGGTGTTTTTAATTTTGCTAAAAGTAAATCTTGATGGAGATGCAAGTTTAAATGTTAGCGGGCAAAATGTAATCACGCTAGATTATCAATTTGCTTATTGGTTATCAATAATTTTATTTGTAGCCGCAGCATTTGTTCAGTGGAAAATTTTTGCGGATGATGGCCCCGCAAAAGTTAATGTTCTTGGTTAATTTTTCCCCATCATTTTAATCTTTAGAGTCCCGATTAATAATCGGGATTTTTTTTAGTTGGATATTCATCTATATCTTTAAACTGCGTTTCATTTTAATTCGTAACAAAAGTTAAAGGAGAACTATGGAAGCTTTTGAAAATATTCTTACACAAATAAGTGATTTACTATGGGGATATCCGCTTATCATACTTCTCTTTGGAACACACGTATTTTTAACTTTTCGTCTTCGGATTATTCAGCGATTTATTGGCAAAGCAATAAAAATTTCTTTGCGAAGAGATAAAGAAGGCAAAGGAGATATAAGTCAGTTTGGTGCTTTAACTACAGCACTTGCCGCAACAATTGGAACAGGAAATATTGTGGGGGTTTCAACAGCCGTTGCTGCCGGTGGACCGGGAGCTGTTTTGTGGATGTGGCTTACCGGTGTTTTTGGAATTGCCACAAAATACAGCGAAGCTTTGCTTTCTGTAAAATACAGAGTTAAAATGCCGGATGGCACAATGGCCGGCGGACCAATGTATGTTCTTGAACGCGGGTTAAATATGAAGTGGCTTGCAGTTCTGTTTGCTGCGTTTACATCTGTTACTGCTTTTGGCATTGGAAATATGGTACAGGCAAATTCAATTTCTACTTTGGTTCAGGAAGCTTTTCAAATACCGATGTGGATAACAGGATTAGTGTTAACTGTTCTTACCGCCGTTGTAATTATCGGTGGAATAAAATCCATTGCAAATGTATGCGAACGACTCGTTCCTTTTATGGCAATAACTTATGTACTAGGCTGTTTAATAATTCTTGGTATAAACATTCAGGGAATTCCCGATACTTTTATGTTAATAATTAATAGTGCCTTTACCGGGCAAGCTGCTATCGGTGGATTCCTTGGAGCTGGAATGAAAGAAGCAATTAGATTTGGAATTGCTCGTGGACTTTTTTCAAATGAATCCGGTTTAGGAAGTGCCCCAATTGTTGCCGCTGCGGCACAGACAAAAAATCCAGTGCGACAGGCTTTGGTTTCATCAACAGGAACATTCTGGGATACTGTTGTTGTTTGCGCGATGACAGGATTGGTAATTGTAAATTCCGGTGAATGGGTAAAAGGACTTTCCGGTGCGGCATTAACTAAACAAGCTTTCAGTGATTTCCACATCATCGGCCCTATTGTGCTTACGCTTGGATTATTAACATTTGTTTTTTCAACTATACTCGGGTGGTCTTATTACGGAGAGAAAGCCGCGGAATATCTTTTCGGAAATAAAATTATAAAACCTTACCGCTACCTTTGGGTTATATTTGTTATGATTGGCTCGGTTATGTCTTTAAATGTTGTCTGGACATTTGCTGATATCACCAACGCACTAATGGCTGTTCCAAATCTTGTTTCATTAATTTTACTAAGCGGAATTATAGTTAAAGAAACAAAAAAATATCTATGGGATGATAAGCTTGATGATGCTGGAGAATAGACAAAAAACTAAAGCAGCATTCTTGTTTTAATCGTTTCAGGAATTGCTTTTAGTTCTTTCATGATCTCATCAGCATTTTCTTTTTGATCGATATCGATAATAACATAACCTATGTGTGCATCGGTCTGCAAGTATTGTGATGCAATGTTAAGTTTTCGTGATGTGAACACTTTGGTTATTTTATTTAAAACACCGGGCTGATTTTTATGAATGTGCAAATATCTCTGCTTGTTCAGATTCGGTGTTAATGCTACTTCAACAAAATTTGTTGCTCCGATTGTTGTTCCGACATCGCAGTACTTAACTAATTTTTCGGAAACTTCCAGCGCAATGTTTGCCTGTGCTTCAGAAGTACTTCCGCCGATGTGCGGGGTTAAAATTACATTCGGAAATTTTTGCAAAACATTTTTAAATGAATCTTTATTTGAATTCGGTTCTTCTGGAAAAACATCAATCGCCGCACCAGCCAAATGATTTTCTTCAAGAGATTTTGCAATCGCTTCAATCATAACAACAGAACCTCTTGATGCATTAATTAAGTAGGACCCTTTTTTCATCAAACTTAAATCTGCATAACTAATCATGTTTTTTGTAAGATCTGTTTCCGGAACGTGTAGAGTTACAATATCAGATATTGAAAGAAGTTCCTGCAAACTTGAACAGGATTTTGCGTTGCCAAGATTTAATTTCTTTTCGATATCATAATAATAAACATTCATTCCCAGTGATTCAGCAAGAATAGAAACCTGTGAACCAATATGTCCGTATCCAACAATTCCTAAGTTTTTTCCTCTAACTTCATAAGAGTTTGAAGCATCTTTAAGCCAAATGCCATTATGCGCAGCAAAGTTTTTTTCAGGTATTCCGCGAATGAGGAAAATGCATTCGGCAATTACAAGCTCTGCAACTGAGCGTGTATTTGAAAATGGAGCATTAAAAACAGGAATTCCGTGCAGCTTTGCAGAATTTAAATCAACCTGGTTAGTGCCTATACTGTAGCAACCAATTGCAATAAGTTTTTTTGCATGCTTAAGAATATCATCAGTAATATTTGTTTTGGATCTTATCCCGAGTAAGTGAACATCTTTAATCTGTTCAATTAGTTCAGATTTATTTGGCGAACCTTTAAGATATTCAACATTATTATATCCGTTTTCATCAAAAAGTTGTAAAGCATTATTATGCAATCCTTCAAGCAAAAGAATTTTGATTTTTTCTTTTGCAAGAGATAGTGATTTTTTTGTATTTGGCATATTATTATATTGTTTTATAAAGTTACTGTGGTGTTTAAATTATTATTCTAACAAATCCGAAAAGATTTATATCCTATTATAAATATTATTTAATTTTTGTATGAATCCAACTAAACAATGAACATTATAAGGAAAACTTATGGCTGAAAATAAAACCAAGCAGACAAACGCTAGTGTTGACAAGTTTATCAACAGTTTAAAAGACGAAACTGAACGAGAAGATTGTTATAAAATTATTAAGATTATGAAATCAATTACTAAAGAAGAACCAAAAATGTGGGGTCCAAGTATTATTGGGTTTGGTACCTATCATTATAAATATGCTAGCGGCAGAGAAGGCGATATGTGTATTGCAGGATTTTCCCCTCGCAAACAAAACCTCACTATCTATTTAATGCCAGGCTTTGAAAAACAACAATCTCAACTTAAAAAACTTGGAAAATATAAAACCAGCAAAGTGTGTTTGTATATAAAATCATTAAAAGATGTAGATGTAAAAATCTTAAAAGAAATGATTTCTATTTCAGTTAAAGAAACGAAAAAACTTTATCCAGACAAATAAAAACCCTGATAAATATTTACCAGGGTTATTTATAATAAAATTATTTTGATTTTATTTAGCTGTTACTTTTTGTTTCCTTTTTGCTTGGCCTTTATATAATCAATCTGTGATTGGCTTGCTTTTTTATATGAAGGATCATTTAATGCAATTGTAAAATTTTCAATTGCTTTGCTATCCTCGCCTTTATTTAGATGAACCATTCCTTTGTAGTAAGCTATTGCTTCGTCTTTAACTGTTTTCTGCAGTGCTTTTACGCTGTCCAATGAAGTTAAAGCATCAGCATATTTCTTCTTTTCAATAAAGGCCTTTACTAGTCCCAAATATGCTGCATCTGAGGGAGAGGTAGATACTGATTTTTGCATCCATTCTATTGATTGATCATATTTTTTATCTTTATAAGAATTATTGCCGGCAACTAAATATGTTTTGGAAATATAATCAGGAATGTTTGTTTTAAGATTATCATTTTTTGTAACAGCTAATGCTTTTTCATAATTCTTTACTGCGCCAGCATAATCTTTATTTGTTGTTTGGATGTTCGCTAAGGCAACATAACCAAGATCAAAGGTTTCATCCAATGCTACTGCTGCATTTAAAGCATCTTCTGCTTCTTTGGTTTTGCTAAGCTTAGAAAGTGCTAAGCTTTTTTGATAATAATATTTTGGATCTTTAGAAATTGATAGTGCCAAATCATAGTTCTTGATTGCTTCTTCAAAATTACTTTGTTTACTTAACTCGTTACCCTTGTTATAAAATTCTATTGATTGTGCATTAGTAGAAAATTTAATTGATTCTTCCGCTTTTTCTTTTGTGCTGGCATCCTTGGTTACTTCTGTTACCTTTTTAAAATCATTTATTGCTTGTTCATATTCCTTAAGAGCAAGGTGGGTGTTGCCAATTGCCATATAACCCATATCATATTCAGGATTTAGCTTAACGCTTTCACCAAATGAAGTTAATGCTTCTGCGGTTTTGCCAAGTTTTAAGTTTGCCTGTCCTTGCATATAATACATTCTATAATCTTTAGCTATCATCAAACTTGAATCAAGCGATGTTAATGCATTTTCGTACTGTTCTGATTTCATAAATTGAATTGCTGAATTATAATATGTTGCGGCTTTTGGATCCATTGTGCTATTAGAAACATCACCTTGTTGTGCTTCTACATTTGCCGCAATAAAAAAAGCACCGATTAGTGCCAATAAAAAAAGTTTTTTCATATTTCCTCTTTTATAAGTTGTAATAAATTTAAGATTCCTTAATGTCATTAAAAAGATAAGTCTTAATTCTGTTATTTGTCAATATTTAAATACATATAAAATTTATTTTAGATATTTAGATGCTATTGGCACTTAATGGATTTATAGTTTTTTTAACTAATATAAGATATTTGTTGATAGCTCGAATTACCTGTTTTTATAAATCAAGCGACTAAAAATATTATAAATCCAGGCTAATGCAACGCCAAAAAAGAAGCCGTAAACAAATCCCCAAAAAAATCCAACCATGGCTCCTAACCAGGAAAAAGAGTATCCATAAAAGAAAGAAGAAAATTTAGAAAAGAAATCACCTTGTGAATCAATAAGCAGTAACCAAAGGTTTGCAAATAAAATTAGTAACCCGAACATTAAGCCCAGGGCTAAACCAAACGCTCTTCTGCGTAAATCCATTTTTGCCTTATAAATAAAGTGTTTTTCTATTTTGAAATTAAAGTTACTCTTTATAAAATAGCATTGCAATTCTTAGAAGAATAACTGATTCATTAAAATAATTTTACCAGATTTTTAAACGGATGTTTAACAAAATTTTTGTTGTTACTTTAATTCTATTCTATTTAATAAGTATAAATGTGCCTTTGGTTTACTATGCTGAACATCAAATAAATATAGATTACATTGTTAAAAATCTTTGCGAGCAAAAGGATGAAGAAGAAAATCTTTGTATGGGCAATTGTTATCTAAAGAAAAATTTATCAAAGGCAGAAGTTCCGGCTAAAGAAACAGAACAAAAAAAGTTAGAAATTCCTGCTTCTTCAATTACTCCACATTTTTCAAACAAACAGTGTATTCATTTTAATCCCACAGAAAACAAAATAAACTTGTATCGTTCTAACTCAACTATTGTTACAAAATCATTTAAAACTCCTGATTTACAGCCACCCGAATTACTCCAGACTTAGTTAATTATTTTTTAATATTTAATCATATTGGAGTAACAATGAAATTGAAGTTTGTGATTGCTTCCTGTGGTGTTTTGCTGTTTTCTATTATCAGCTTTGCTCAAACACAGGATAGTATAAAAACATATCAGCTTTCTAATGTTGATGTTGTTGCCAGAAAAAATATTCAACCAACTGATAGATTTTCTTCTGGAACTAATTATGAATCAAGTCTATTTGATAAAAATGGATTTGGTACGCTAAGGCGCGGCGTAAGTTTTACACAGGATCTTTATGTTGAAGGATTTAAACGAAGTGATATAAAAGTTGTTGTTGATGGAGAACAATATCACAATGCTTGTCCAAACAGAATGGATGTTGCCTCTACAAGAATAAATCCGCTTGAGATGGATGTTGTTGATCTAAGCAAATCCTGTTGCGTTGTTAATGCGGGAATTTATGGTAAAGTGGAGTATCATCGCTCGCCTATTTCTGATCAATTTAAAATAAAATCATTCGCTTTAATAAATGCTGGTGCATCAAATGATTATGATTTGGGCGCTAACTTAGATTTTCTTAACTCAAATCTTTCTATAAGATTTGCGCAAGGAAATCCATATAAAACTGCAGAATCGAAATCATTCACTGATCTTTATTCTTACAAAGAAAATTTTAAATACACTTATGGAAATGTTGGTTTGCGTCATCAAATAAAAGATTGGCAGATTGGTGCATCGTTTGCAATAAGTGAAGATATTTCTTTTCCGTATTTACAGATGGATGAAAAACACAGTAAAATATATAGTGGTTTTGTTTCTTTCAAAGAAAACAAACTTTACTTTAATTATACAGATCATTTAATGAATAACACTTTGCGTAAATCAACTATGTTTATGGAAAGCGATGCAAAAAATCTTACTGTTGGGCTTACGGGTAAATATTATGAATTAGTTTACAGAAAATGGAATGCTGATAATGTTATTTCTATGATGAACAATTCAATCGCAAATAATCAAATGCCGGGTGTTAATCAGATTAATGGTATTGCTTCTTATGGTTTTGATGTTCTGCCAATTAAGCTTTCTGTAAAAGGCGGCGCACAATACTTTATTGTCGGTGATGAAGACAGAATTGATTTTTATACTTCTCTTTATGGTAATGTAGATAAAAATAATTTTTATTTGATAGCGGCCTTTAATGCTCACTCTGTTGCAGAAATTTCAAATGATTTTGTTTCTACAATATCTGCAGAAGTAGCAACCGATGCGCCTGAAGCAGAACAACTTTATATCGCAATTGAACGATTGGGTACAAACCCCAATTGGTCAGGCAATCCAACATTACAACAGCCAATAAAAATTTCTTTACGTACATCTTTTATATTTAAGTTTTTCACAATTGAAGCGTTTGCAAATCATATACACGATTACGTTAATGTTGTTAAAAAGCCAATAACTAATAAATCAGTTATGACTTATGAAAACATCAACGCAAATATAATGGGCATAAATGCAGGTGTGGATCTAAAATATATTGAATCAAGTTTGTCTTATTTGTATGGAGAAAATTCAACAAACTCTAATGTGCTTACAGAAATTAATCCTCTTTCTATTACAACATCTTTACTGGCACCACAATTTTATGGAATAAAATTAAGTGCCGTTCATCATTATGAAAATTCTATGAAGCGTGTAGTTGCTGGTCTTAATGAGTCAACTTCGGCAGCATGGAATACTATTGCTTTGAATGTTTCTTATAGCATCAGCAATTTAGTTTTAAATTTTGAGGTTGATAACTTGTTAAACCATAATTACACACGTCATTTATCTTATACAAGAAATCCTTTTTCAAGTCAAACAAAAGTTTACGATCCCGGAAGAACATTTAGATTTACAATATATTACGATAAACTTTTCTAATTGAAAACAATGTAAATATTTAAAACAAAAAAGGCTGTCTATTAAGACAGCCTTTACATATAAAATCAGAAAATACTTTTAGTTGCGCGATTTAGCTTCATTAACTACAATATTTCTTCCTTTTATTTGAGCATCATTTAACGCTTTAATAGCATTAGATGCTTCTGAGCTGCTCTCCATTTCAACAAAACCAAATCCTCTGGATCTTCCGGTTTCGCGATCTTTAACAATTTTTGCAGAAACAACGTTTCCGTGTTCTTCAAATGTTTCTCTTAACTCGTTGTCGTCAAGCGACCATGGGAGAGAACCCACAAATAACTTAGTACTCACTAGAACCTCTAAAAAATAATAGTAAAAAAATTCCGGTCTATTACCGGAGGCTCAAAACTAACACTAATTGGCAGGATAACCTAATTAATTAAGTGTTTTTGTTGTAAGATATAATTACACTTTTCTGGATGATTTTGTTTTTATTTTATAAATGGCGCTTAAAGGGTCATCAGCACAAGAATAATTACTAAATTTCTGAAAACAATTTGAAGGTTTTATGGATATTGATGTTACAACGCCCGCACTACTTTTTCCGGCAATTTCATTGTTGTTATTAGCTTACACAAATAGATTTTTAACGCTTGCCCAATTAATCAGATCATTACACCAGAGTTATAAAGAAAATCCCAATAGTGTTTTGCTTGGCCAAATTAAAAATATGCGTAAACGCGTTTATCTAATAAAACATATGCAGGGATTTGGAGTTGCAAGTTTATTCTTATGCGTACTTTGTATGTTTCTTCTTTTTTCGGGTCAGATCGAATTGGGTAAATATACTTTTGGGCTAAGCTTGATTGTGCTGTTAATATCGCTTGTATTATCTCTAAAAGAAATTGCTATTTCTGTTGATGCGCTGGAGCTTCACTTAAGTGATATTGAGAACACAAAAAATAGATTGTAAGTAGTTTATTAGAAAAGCCGATTTAAGATTTAATTTAAATCGGCTTAATAAAAGTAAATTAAAATCTTCTTCTATTGTTCTGGCCACCACCACTGCCACCGGATCTTCCACCACCACTACCGCCGCTATGTCCGCCATTAAAGCGTTTTCTGCTATCGGTTTTAGGGCGTGCTTCATTAACAACGATTTTCTTTCCCTTAACTTCTTTTGTATTTAATCCATTAATCGCTTTTTGTGCATCAGCAAGTCCTGGCATTTCAACAAATCCAAAGCCTTTTGTTTGCTGTGTAAACATATCACGAATAATTTTAACTTCTTTAACCTGACCGAACTCTGAAAAAAGATTATTTAAGTCTTCTTCCTGAACATCGTTTGACAAATTGCCAACGAAGATATTCATAGTAACTCCTGAAAATTTGATAAAAATAATTAATAACAAGAGAGCATCATTTGAGCATCTCTAATCCTGTAGATAAAAAATAGAATGAATATTGGGGTATGTATTCAAATTTTTTGCAGGCAGTTGAAAGATAAACCAATTATAACCCGCAAACAACTTTAAAATAAGATCATAATGTTGAAATGTGACGCAGATTGAAGACTTTAGTTTGCTTGTTTTGTGCAAAAGAAAATTATTTCGTTTTTATCTAAAACTAATCTTTCTTTCTCTGTCCTGTTAAGGTTATTGATAAAATCATCTTTAATAACGATAAACCCTGACTGTTCAAGACGTTTAAAATAATCCTGTCCATAAATTCTTACATGATCTTCCTGTCCAAATATTTTTTTTCTTTCTTGCGGCAATATGATTGAGAAATCTTCAAAAGTTTTTTCTCTATCCTTTTCAATCGGAGTTTGAAGTATAGCCCATCCGCCAGGTTTTAGAACTCTAAATAATTCTGACATTGCTTTGCGATCATCTACAATATGTTCAAGTACGTGATAACATAGAATTGCATCAAAATAATTATCACTAAAAGATAGATTAGTCAAATCCTGCTTTTGCATTGCAAGATTGGATTCTAAATCTATGCTTATATAATCTATATTACTTAAAGATTTTAGTTTTGATTGAATGGCAAAATCAGGGGCAACATTTAGCAATTTAATTTTTTGATCTTGAATTTTTAATTTACTTGTAAGGTACAGCCACAATAATCTTTGTCTTTCGAGTGAACTGCAGCCTGGGCATTTAGAATTCCCAAAAATATTTTCTCCTGCTGGCAAAAATCTTTTAAATCCTTTTTCACAAATTGGACAATAATATTCTTCTCCCTTGTAGAAAAAAATATTTAGTCTGTGATAAATTTTTCTTGATCCAACCGGAAAATGCTTAACAGCAATATTCTTTAAACTATTTATCATGCTAAATCAGTAATTTAAAATTGGACTAAGCCATTTCTCAATCTCTTCAACGCTCATTCCTTTGCGTTTGTGATAATCAAGAACCTGGTCTTTATCAATCTTGCCAACACTAAAATATTTTGCTTCTGTATGTGAAAAATACAAGCCGCTTACGCTAGCAGCTGGGTACATTGCCATACTTTCTGTCAGCTTGATTCCTGTGTTCTTTTCAACATCAAGCAAAGAAAATATAATTGGTTTTTCTGTATGATCTGGTTGTGCCGGATAACCAGGTGCTGGTCTTATTCCAGTATAATTTTCTTTTATCAAATCCGCGTTAGAATAATTTTCATCTTTTGCATAACCCCAATAATCTTTTCTAATAATTTCGTGAAGATGTTCTGCAAAAGCTTCGGCCAGTCTATCAGCAATTGCCTTAATCATAATGCTGTTATAATCATCGTTTTCTTTTTCAAATTGTGTAACTAGCTTCTCAATACCAATCCCTGCAGTTACAGCAAACATTCCAACATAGTCCTCAACTCCACTATCTTTTGGCGCTATAAAATCTGCCAAAGCTATGTTTGGTTCATCCTTTGATTTTTGTACTTGTTGCCTGATTGTATGTAAAACTCTTTTTACTCCGTGTCTTGATTCATCAATATAAATTTCAATGTCGTCAAAACCTATCGAGTTTGCTGGGAATAATCCCATAACTCCATTTGCTGTAATAAGTTTTTCTGAAATAATTTTATCCAAGAGTTTATTTGCATCATCAAAAAGTTTTTTTGCTTCAACACCAACATTTTTATCTTCAAATATTGATGGATATTTTCCTTTTAATTCCCAGGTAGTAAAGAATGGAGTCCAATCTATATACTTTCTTAATGTTTCTAAACTAAAATCTTTAAGAACAGTAACTCCAGGTTTGTTTGGTTTTTTAATGCTGGATTCTTTCCAATCAATCTTTAAATTGTTTTGTCTTGCTTTATCTAAAGAAATATAATTTTTATCAGATTTACGTTTTGAATAATCATCTCTAAGCTGTACATATTCATTTTTGAAGGATTGAACATATTTATCTCTCTCAACTTTATTCTCATTTAATAGATTTGATACCACGGGAACGCTGCGTGAAGCATCAAGAACATGAATAACAGCACCGCTATAATTCGGATCGATCTTAACTGCGGTATGAATTCTTGATGTTGTTGCTCCACCAATCAAAAGCGGAATTTTCATTCCGCGTCGTTCCATTTCCTTTGCAACATGAACCATTTCATCAAGTGATGGAGTAATAAGTCCGCTTAAACCAATAACATCAACCTTTTGATCAATGGCTGCTTGCAAAATACTTTCCGTATGAACCATAACACCAAGATCAATTACATTGTAGTTGTTGCAGCCAAGCACAACACCAACAATATTTTTCCCAATATCATGAACATCGCCCTTAACTGTAGCCATTAAAACTCGGCCAGCCCCACCTAAATCCTCCCCTAAGGGGAGGACTTTTTGATCATCATCGTATTCAGATAGTTTGTGGGATTTTTGATTTTTAAGAGTTGTTAAAATATTATTTAATACTTCTTCTGTGTTCTTTGTAACCTCATCATTTGTAAATCTTATTACTTTAAATCCTTTTGATTCTAACCACTGAGTTCTAACTTCATCAGATTCTTTATTCTCTGGTAATTGATGAATCTTTCCATCAATCTCAATTATCAACATTCGATCTAAACAAACAAAATCAGCAATATATTGTCCTACTATATGTTGTCTTCGGAATTTAAATTCTTCAAGTTGTTTGGATTTCAGAAATTCCCAAATAATTAATTCAGCTTTGGTTGGATAATCACGATGTTTTTTTGCGTATTCTTTTAAAATTTCATACAAAGCTGGATCAGCAGTTGCCCAATTAGATTTTTGCGATTGCTCCCCTTCCTTTAGGGAAGGGGCAGGGGGATGGGCTTTCTTAATGTACGGCTCTAAGATGTTTACAGCCTTCTTCATAACTCTTGCACTTTTAACAACCTGTGGTAAAAACATTTTACCCGCACCAAATAAATCGCCAACCACATTCATTCCAGACATTAACGGACCTTCAATCACTTCTATTGGCTGAGCATATTTTTTTCTAGCTTCTTCAACATCAACATCAATGTAATCAACAATTCCTTTTATAAGAGCATGTTTCAATCTGTCTTCAACAGGATTGTTTCTCCAATCTTCTATTTTTTCTTCAGCTTTATCTTTTTTCTTAATTGTTTCAGCAAACTCAATTAGTCTTTCGGTTGCATCATTTCTTCTATTAAGAATTACATCCTCAACTTTTTCTAAAAGATCTTTTGGGATTTCTTCATAAACTTCAAGCTGACCAGCGTTAACAATTCCCATATCCATTCCTGCTTGTATTGCATGAAACAGAAATGCCGAGTGCATTGCTTCACGAACAGTATCATTGCCACGAAACGAAAAAGAAAGATTACTTACACCACCGCTGATCTTTGCAAAAGGTAAATTTTGTTTTATCCATCTTGTTGCTTCGATATAATCAACAGCGTAATTATTATGCTCTTCGATTCCAGTTGCAATTGCAAGAATGTTTGGATCAAAGATTATATCCTGTGGAGGAAATCCAATTTCTTTCGTAAGAATATCATAAGCGCGTTTACAAATTTCAATTCTTCTTTCATAAGTATCGGCCTGTCCTTTTTCATCGAATGCCATTACAATAACTGCTGCACCATAACTTAAAACTTTTCTTGCGTGATTTTTGAAAGCATCTTCGCCTTCTTTAAGTGAAATTGAATTAACAATTCCTTTTCCTTGCAAACATTTTAATCCGGCTTCAATCACACTCCACTTTGATGAATCAATCATAATCGGAAGTTTTGAAATTTCTGGTTCGGCTCCAAGCAAATTTAAAAACTTGGTCATAGCGGTTTCGGAATCAAGCATTCCTTCATCCATATTAACATCTAAAACCTGCGCACCACCCTCAACTTGATCTCTTGCGACGGATAACGCTTCATCATAATTATTATCTTTTATTAATCTTGCAAACTTTTTAGAGCCGGTTACATTTGTACGTTCGCCAATATTCATAAAGTTAGAATCTGGTCTAAGCACTACTGGTTCAAGTCCACTTAAATGTAAAAATGGTTCTTTAGTTTTAGGAATTCTTGGTTTATGATTTTTTACAATCTCAGCAATTTCTTTTATGTGATCAGGAGTTGTACCGCAACATCCGCCAACAACATTTACAAATCCACTTTCTATAAAATCATTAAGTATGCTTGCCATTGTTTGTGGAGTTTCATCATAACCGCCCATTTCATTCGGCAACCCAGCATTTGGATAAACAGATAAAAATTTGTCTGAAGCATTTGATAAATCTTCAACAAATGGACGCATTTGTTTTGCGCCGAGAGCACAATTTAATCCAACGCTAACAAGATTTTTTGTGTGTGCCACAGAAATCAAGAATGCTTCAACTGTTTGTCCCGATAAAGTTCTTCCGCTGTTATCAACAATGGTTCCTGAAATCATTACAGGAAGATCTAATGATCTTTCGTTTAATAATTTTTCAACACCAAAGATTGCTCCCTTAGCATTAAGAGTATCAAATATTGTTTCGATAAGAATTATATCTGCGCCACCATCAATCAATCCACGAGTTGCATCATAATAAGCGTCGGCAACTTCATCAAATGTTACAGCTCGGTATCCGGGATCATTTACGTTTGGTGAAAGCGAAAGTGTTTTGTTTGTTGGCCCTAAAGCTCCGGCTACAAATCTTGGCTTATCAGGAAATTTTTTGTTGAATTCATCAGCAACTTCTTTTGCAATCTTTGCCGATTCATAATTCAATTCATACACAAGCTCCTGCATACAATAATCCGCTTGCGAAATGGATGTTGAGTTAAAGGTATTTGTTTCAACAATATCGGCACCGGCAGAAAAATACTGGCGATGAATATCTTTTATAATCTCGGGTTGAGTTATGGAAAGAAGATCATTGTTTCCTTTAAGATCGTGTAGATAATCTTTAAACCTTTCGCCACGAAAATCTTTATCCGTTAATTTGTGGCGCTGGATCATTGTTCCCATTGCGCCATCAATTACAAGAATTTTTTCTGATAATAATTTTTTGAAATCTTTGAATGTTGTTTTCATAAAACCTTCTTTAAAATTAAAAAACCTCTATCAATGAAATGAAGAGGTATAATAACTCAATCTTCATCTCATCTTTCCCTCCCAAAAATTAGGAAGGCAGGATTTAGCACCCGACGTTCCGATAAATCGAAACCGGCTGCTACGGCATCAGCGGGCCTGTTCCCTCTGCCGTTCTTGATAAGAATTATATGTATAAGAACTTATAAAATCTGGTGTAAATATATAAATTAAAAACTCTTTGTCAATGAGATACTCATCAAAGTAAGGTCATTTACTTATCTATCTTTAAAACTCAATTAAATATGGCTAAATTACTTTATCTAAAAAACAAAGGATTTTTGTTATGATAGTTGTTACAGGCGGAGCCGGGTTTATTGGCAGTGCAATTGTGTGGAAGCTAAATCAGCTTGGCAAAACCAATATTATAATTGTTGATGAACTTGGCAAAGATGAAAAATGGAAAAATCTTGTTGGGCTTAAGTATGAAGACTTTACCAACAAACTCGAGTTTATCGAACAAGTTCTTGATGATGTAATTCCATACCGCGTTGATGCAATTATTCATATGGGTGCAAATTCATCAACCACAGAAAAAGATGCTGATCATTTAATGGATAATAATTATCACTACACAAAAGAACTTGCAAAATATTGTGTAGAAAAAAACATAAGATTTATTTACGCTTCTTCGGCAGCAACTTATGGTGATGGCATTTTTGGTTTTGATGATGATGAATCTAAGATGGAAGCCTTGCGTCCTTTAAATATGTATGGATATTCTAAACAATTTTTTGATCTTTGGGCAAAACGAAATAGTATTTTAGATAGAATTGTTGGAATAAAATATTTTAATGTTTATGGTCCAAATGAATATCATAAAGCAGATATGCGTTCTGTTGTACATAAAGCTTTTGAGCAAGTTAGAGATACAGGAAAAGTTAGACTATTCAAATCACTAAATCCGAGCTATAAAGATGGCGAACAGATGCGGGATTTTGTTTATATAAAAGATGCTGTTGATATGACTTTGTATTTTTTAGATAATCCAGAAAAAAATGGAATTTATAATGTTGGTGCCGGTAAAGCTCGCACATGGAATGATCTAGTTACTTCTTTATTTAATGCTGTTGGTAAGCCTGTAAACATTGAGTATATCGATTTACCGCAACATCTTGCAGAAAAATATCAATACTTTACAGAAGCTAATCTTGCAAAGATTAAAAGCGCCGGATATAATCAGCTCACATTTTCTTTAGAAGATGGCGTTAATGATTATGTGAAAAATTATTTGTTAAAGGGAAATTATTTAGGGTACTGATAAGAAGGGTTGTTATTTTCAACTTCTATCTTGCCTGTCGGCAGACAGGTTTCTCTGCCGAATAAAACAACCCGCGGATTTATCCGTGGGCCTAGAAGAAACATAAACAATGTAAAACCGTTTTAACGGTTTCTAAGGGAACAATGAATATGTCTCATTCACTAACCAAAATCTGGATACACTTAATCTTCGGCACCAAGGAAAGAGAGCCGCTGATAAATGAATCTTTTGAAAAGAAATTATTCGAACATATAAAACAGATTATAGAGAATGATTTTAAAAGTCTGGTAACGGCAATTAATGGAACTTCCGACCATATGCATATTCTTATGCTCCAAAATCAAAATTACTCTATAGCAGATATTGCAAAGAATGTGAAGGGAAATTCATCGCACTGGGTAAATCAAAATGGATTTACAAATTTTAAATTCGCATGGCAGACGGGCTACGGTGCTTTTTCGGTTAGTGAATCTATGATTGAGGATGTTAAAAAGTATATCTTAAACCAGAAAGAGCATCATAAAAAAATTAGTTTTGCAGAAGAGTATAAAAAGTTTGAAGAAAAGTATGGGCTGGTTACTGGAAACCGATGAATCGGTTTTTGTTTTATATATTCATCTGTTACACCCACGACTGAAGTCGTGGGTTAATAGTAGGATCATACAACCCACGGATTTATCCATGAGACACAGAGCAACCCACGATTTTAATCGTGGGTGAAAAGTAATAATAGTAATAGTATAACCGTTTTAACGGTTTCTAAAGAACAACGAATATGTTAGTAGGTTAATAGTATTATAGCAAAATTCAAGTTTTATCTATTCAATGTAAGGCAAATATGAAAGCATTAGTTTTAGGCGCAAGCGGAGCAACCGGCAAATTGGTAGTGCAGCAGCTTCTCAACAAGAACATTCAGGTTCGGGTAGTTGTGAGAGAATCTGCAATTATACCTAACCAAATATCAGACGATAAAAGCATTGAAGTAATTAAAGGAAATATAAACGACTTTGAGATTGCAAAAATCAAAGACCTTGTAAAAGATTGTGACTCTATTATCTGCTGCCTTGGCCACAACATAAGTTTTAAAGGAATTTTAGGCCCACCACATAAATTAGTTTACAATACCGTTGTTAAAATAATAGACGCTTTGCAGTCCAATGAATTGAACCCAAAATTTATTTTAATGAGCACAACCGCATACACAAACAGAAAGTCAGGAGAAGTAAACACCTTTGGAGAAAAGATAGTATTCTCATTATTAAAAGTCCTGTTACCTCCCCACAAAGATAATATGCTTGCGGCTGATCATCTTGTTTACAAGTTAGGTTCAAAAACCAATATTGATTGGGTAGCAGTTCGCCCTGATTCTCTTTTCGATGAAGAAAATGTGAGTGAATATGAAATACATAATAATAAAACACGAAGCCCCATTTTTAACCCCGGCAAAACAAGCAGAATAAACGTCAGTAATTTTATGGCAGAGCTGGTAACAAATGATAAATTGTGGCAGGAATGGAAACATAAAACTCCGGTTATCTATAACAAAGAATAACAATATGTGTTCTTGTCATTCCCACGAAAGTGGGAATCCATTTTGTTTTATGGTTTTGGATTCCCGTTTTCACGGGAATGACACATAAAACTCAACTTATGAGACAGCCTCCTGGCTGTGTCAGCCTGATAAAGTATAAGAAATAGTTTTTAGGAGAAATCTTATGAGCGAAGAAAAAAATAAATCACTGACAATTTTTGAAACTTTTAAAATCAGGCGTCATTATGATGAAGAAAAAGAAGGTTGGTATTTTTCCGTAATTGATATTGTTGCCGCATTAATTGAACAGTCTGATTATCAGAAAGCAAGAAAGTATTGGAACCAATTAAAAAAGAGATTAAAAAACGAGGGAAACGAGTCGGTGACAAATTGTCACCAACTGAAATTATTAGCGACTGACGGTAAAGGATAGCACTTAGTTATAAAAGCTAATTGTGTTTACATACAATTTATTTTAGTTTTGAATTGACAATATGTAAACCCCTTTCTGATAACTACAATACTGGCAGGGGAAATGCCAAGATACAGCGTGTGAAGGCAATGCCGGAGATGAATACCAACCGTAATTATGTTCAATGTTTTATAATAAAAATAATATGCTGCAGAAGTGCCGTGAAGAATAAGTGATAGTTATATGCTTATCACAAAACTTTTATGAAATCTTTGAATATCAGATACTAACAATTAGCAAACGGACAATGATTAAAAGAATAATTGAATATTTCAAAAATCTAAAAGCAAAATCAAAGATTAAAAAAATAATCAATCTTGCATACTCTATTATCTTTTCAGAAAAATATGACTTATCAACTGACAATGGAGTTGAATGCTTTATAAAAGAATTTGAAAATATTTTTAAGAACCGCATTGAAACACTCCAAGCATATTCATTAATAAACCCTATCCTATACAATCAAATTCCAATAGAAGAAATTGATAATTTTCAGAAAATTAAAAAAATAGATTTCGTTGAATTAATAAATAAAATTCAAAGCAAAATTAGAAATGAAGAAATTCTTAAAGCAGAATTAGAATTAGAGAAAGCCAAACTCAAAGTAAATTTGTTAATAATGGATATTTATGTTAAAGCTGGCAGGAGTGAATTTGAAAAAAATGAATATTCATATGCAGGGATGATTTATAGAGCAGAAAAAGCAAAGAAAGCACCTGCTTCCCCCAAAGAAAAAGATGAGTTTAAAAAACTAGCTGATAAATTAAATGTGGTTGAAAGGCAAATAAACGTTGAACTTGATCAGCATAAAACAAATAAATAAAAAGCACATAACCCGCACCGCGCCACCAAACACCGCTTTAGTTTGGCGGTTGCGATTTTTGAAATTGTGATTTGGTTAAAGGTTTTGTTCTAGGTATCCTTATTTAATTAACTTTCCCGAGGTGTCGGTTTAGCCGCAACGTCATTTTACACACTAGGAAACTAAATGTCATTCGATAGTATATTAACGTTTATTGGAATTATTATAGCAGTTCTTGCACTAATTCCTCGTGCAAAGTTACTTTTTATAAAAGTGAAGTTAACTTGGTATGATATTACAGTAGTAATTTTATGTTTTTTAGTCATTCTTTATTTACTCTTTTATACATCCTTTTTCGAATTAGGGATTAGTCCCGGTTGGCATCTTCACAAATGGAGAATTACACCATCCAATTCTATATTTATCATTCTGCTCTTGTTGACTATTTTACTTTTTATTAGAATCAAATTCTTTTCATTCGGTATTCGTAAAATAATTAAAGTTGGAAGGTTAATTGATAATCTACTGCAAGAGGAAAAGTATAATGACTTAATCGATTTTCTTGAAATAAATTTTGAAAGAATAAGAAAAATTTCAGAGCGAAAGACCAAATACCTAATACTAAGGGAAAGAGCAAAGAAAAAAGATTATTCATTTGAACATTTATTAATTGAAGAAAAGAAAACTAGTAAACTTGATAGATTTATTAATTTTTTTCTTATTCCTTTCAGACTCCTACCTTTTTATAAAAAGTATAGCTCAGAGGCAAGTGTTATTATATCTAAAATTATTTTGAATGAAAACTTTTTGGACCACATTGTAAAATCACACTCATATATATTTCTTAAATTTTTCAAAATTGACAAATATTATCGTGATGATTTTGTTGACTTAATTTTTAGAAAATTATTAGCTGATAATAGGAGTATATTATTTATTGAGTTGGAGAACTCTCAAAATCTTCACCATTATTCTAATTATTGGATTCTTGATACAAACAAATTAATCTATTATTTATTTCATAATCCAAAGGTTGCTGAAAAACTTGCTGTGTGGAGACCAGTAGGTGAATATGTAATTGAGAAACTTGAATATCTTGAACGCCATCCTGAATTTGATACCTATAATACTAACGTCCAAAATTTTTATGAATCACCTAAATGGAAATCAGATATATTCATTGCTATCCATTTCTTTGATGTAATGATAGGCCAAGCTTTATATAAAAATGTTGAATGGCATATGTGGCTATATTATTACCGTTATTTTATCGAAGGTATTATTAAAAATCATCGTAATACAGATATTTATTACGATGAATTTGCTGAATGGCCGACTAAATATGAATACCTTATTTATGAGCTATTTTCAAATATGCGGAATTGGATAAGATCACTTGATGAAATAAATCTGGGACAAGAAAACGTACTAATAGGCAATGGAAATCTTACAATGAACAACGGCAGTATTCCAATGTCTACCATGAACACAATAAGTCATTGTTTGAAGATTCTATATGATTCAAAAACAATATCAAATCATTTTAAGCACTATATATTTTCAATTATTTATGACCTTTATTTTGACTTGCGAAATAATGAAAATCTCATTGAATATTCTAAAATTTTGGCTAAAGCTATTTTTTATAGGTTTGACTATGTGAGAGAAAATTTAGATGACTATTATTTATTTATCGAGGATAGTTTTGAGAATCACTTTGATAAATTTCATGTTCCATTTGAATTACTTGATGAATTTCGTGAAATAATAGTAAAGAGAGCTGATAATATATAAGTGTGTACAACCAGCCGATCAAAGACGACACAAATTCATATCCCGTATATTCCGGTAAACCATAATTTCGGTATGACACAATAAAACATTTTACAAAAAACAATGACAGAAATTTTAGTTAAACATATAAGCGGCACACTTTCTATAAGTAAACCACAGGTTTCAAACACTGTTAAGCTGTTGGAGGAAGGAGCGACAATTCCTTTTATATCACGCTACAGAAAAGAAGCTACCGGAAGTCTTGATGAAACAGAGGTAACAGCAATTGAAAAGGAATGGAAACGATTGCTGGAATTGGTTAAGAGACGTGAAGCTATTCTTAAAAGCATTAATGACCAGGAATTATTAACTCCAGAACTGGAAGTAAAAATTAATAACTGCTGGAATATGGCAGAGCTTGAAGACATTTATCTTCCATACAAACTAAAACGAAAAACAAGGGCAAGTGCCGCGCGGGAAAAAGGTTTGGAACCTCTTGCAGAAATAATAATGACACAGAAGGAAGATAAGTTAGAAGCAATTGTATCAAAATATTTAAATGATGAAGTGCCGGATATTGAAGCAGCATTAGCCGGTGCAAGAGATATTATTGCTGAATGGATTAATGAAAATACAGATGCCCGCAATAAAATAAGACATTTGTTTGAACGTGACGCAATAATCAGTTCAAAAGTAATTGAGAAAAAGAAAGACGAAGGAACAAAATACCAGGACTACTTCGATTTTAGCGAACCGTTGGAACGCTGTGCTGGTCACCGTTTGCTTGCAATACGCAGAGCAGAGCAGGAAGGGATTTTGCGCGTATCAATTTCAATAGATAATGAAAACGCAATTGAGAACCTGGAAAAAATATTTATAAAAAATAAAAATGAATCAGCCGTTCAGGTCGGGTTATCAATCAAAGATGCTCACAAAAGATTATTAGCGCCTTCAATTGAAACCGAATTTAAAAACAGTTCCAAAGCCAAAGCCGATGAAGAGGCAATCCGTGTATTTTCTGAAAACCTGCGCCAGTTGCTTTTGTCTCCTCCGCTTGGTCCAAAAGTTACAATGGCAATCGATCCAGGTTTCAGAACAGGCTGTAAACTTGTTTGTCTCGATCAGCAGGGAAACTTGTTGCATCACGATACTATCTATCCGCATCCACCGCAGCCGAAACTTGATGAAGCAACCGGGAAAATAAAAGGACTGTTAAAAAAATATAAAGTGGAAGCAATTGCAATTGGAAACGGAACTGCCGGCAGGGAGACAGAACGATTTATTAAATCTCTAATTGGTGAAACCAGCACAATAGAAATATTTGTGGTAAACGAAGCAGGCGCATCAATTTATTCTGCTTCTGAAACTGCAAGAGAGGAGTTCCCCGATCTCGATTTAACTTTCCGCGGTGCAATTTCTATCGGAAGGCGTTTGATGGACCCGCTTGCTGAGCTTGTTAAAATTGATGCGAAATCAATCGGTGTGGGACAGTATCAGCACGATGTTAACCAGGATGATTTGAAAGATGGACTGGATAAGGTAGTAACCTCTGCTGTAAACCAGGTCGGTGTAAATTTAAATACAGCCAGTCAGCATTTACTTAGTTATGTATCGGGCATCGGACCGAAACTTGCAAAATCAATTATAAAGTACCGGCGTGAGAATAAAACCTTTCGTTCACGCAAGGAACTGATAAAGGTAAGCGGGCTGGGGGCAAAGGCATTTGAACAGTCTGCCGGATTTTTAAGAATTCCCGGCGCGGAAAATCCGCTTGATAACAGCGCTGTTCACCCGGAAAGTTATTCCATAGTTGCAAAGATGGCAAAGGATTTATCTCAGCCGGTTAAATCATTAATTGAAGCCGCAAATTTGCGTCAGCAGATTGATATAAATAATTACGTAACAGATACAGTCGGGTTGCCAACGTTAAAAGATATTATGCAGGAACTTGAAAAACCGGGGCTTGATCCAAGGGGCAAGGCAGAAGTGTTTTCATTTTCAGAAACGATAAATGAAATAACTGATTTAAAACCGGGAATGCGTTTACCGGGGATAGTAACAAATCTTACAAAGTTCGGTGCTTTTGTAAACATAGGAATAAAAGAAAACGGCTTGCTGCATATTTCTCAAATAACAGATCGTTTTATTAAAGACCTTTCTGAAGTATTAAAGTTGGATCAGAAAATTATGGTTAGAGTTGTTGAGATTGATATTGAAAGAAAACGAATTCAGTTGAGTATGAAAGAGGGATAGTAATATTAGATTCCCACTTTCGTGGGAATGACAGCTTTAATCATTTTAATAAAATGAAGAACTACTACGTTTATATTATGACCAATAAACCCAATGGAACATTATACATTGGTGTTACCAAAGATCTGGTAAGAAGAAGTTATGAGCATAGAAACAGTTTGATTGATGGCTTTACTAAAAAATATAACTTAAAAATGCTGGTTTACTTTGAAGTGTTTGATAGAGTTGAAGATGCGATACTTAGAGAAAAGAGATTGAAGAAATGGAACAGGCAATGGAAAATCGATATGATAGAAAAATCTAATCCGGCTTGGGTGGATTTATATAATCAGATAACAGCGAGCTAACTATAGATTCCCACCTTCGTGGGAATGACAGTGTGTTGTTGTCATTCCCGTGTAAACGGGAATCTGAATAATGAATTACAAAAAGATTCCCACTTTCGTGGGAATGACAACTTTTTATTTATTATTCTCAACTTAAGAGGATAATAACCAAGATTTATTATTCTACTAAAGGGAGGTATGTATAAAAAACATTTCTTTAATTAAATGGCGCTTCCTCTTCATCATCAAACAAATCTTCTTCGTCTAACTCTTCTATATCAAACTCATCATCAAGATCTTCTTTCTTTTTTGGTTCGTCTTCAAACAAATCATCTTCGTCTTCTTCATCGTCATCGTAATAATCATCTTTCTCTTCTGCATCATCGTCATCATCATAATCATCGTCTTCATCTTTGTTTTTTCTTTTCGCAGCAAAAAGAGAATCAACCCCGAAAATGTTTAGATCATTTATTGCAAACGGATTTTCGTTATCATCTACGGTTTGCAAGTTTAATTCGTTCAGTTCCATTATAAAATTTCTCCGATAAAACTTAATAATTACAGTTGTTAATTTATATGTGTGGAATAAATCTGCAAATAGAAAAACCAAAAACTTTAAAAAATATTTTTTCTAATTAATTATCGATTAGAACTTAAATTGCTTTAGTGTATTTTGCAATAGCAGAAATTTTTACAAGATTTTTTTGGATACTTAATGAAACTTGCAACACTTTGTTATGTAATTGATAAAAAAACTGATTCCACGCTAATGATCCACAGAGTTAAAAAACAAAATGACTATCATGAGGGAAAATGGAATGGTCTTGGAGGAAAATTTGAAGCCGGAGAATCTCCTGAAGAATGCGCAATACGAGAAATTGAAGAAGAGTGTGGATTAAAAGTTAAATCTGTAGCAATGAGGGGATTTATTACATTTCCAATGTTTGATGGAAAAGAAGATTGGTATGTTTTTCTTTTTACTGCTTATGATTTTGAAGGCGATTTGATTGATTCGCCTGAAGGAAATCTTGCATGGATAAAAAATGATAAACTTACAGAATTAAATCTTTGGGATGGTGATAAAATTTTTATTCCCTGGTTATATCAAGATGGATTTTTTAGTGCAAAGTTTAATTATGAAAACGGAAAGTACGTAAGTCACGATGTTAGTTTTTATTGATGATTACTATGTTTAAAATTAAAGCATGAGCACTAAAAAATATTTTCCCGTCACGATTTTACAATTTGTAAAAATTTACCTTACAGCAATTCTGTTCTTTGCTTTATTCAGAATAATTTTATTTGTAACAGAAATAGATCGAATTAACTCATCTGATTCTAAGCTAGATATTGTGCTTGCTTTTATTATGGGCATGCGTTTTGATATTGTAATCTCTGGCTACATTCTTGTTTTTCCATTTGCTGTTTTAACAATACTTTCTTTTTTTGATTACAAATTTATTTTTATAAAAAGATTTTTCTTTATCTACATTCTTGCTTTGTTTTTTCTGGCGTTTATGGTTTGCGCCGTTGATATTCCTTACTTTAATCAATTCTATTCTCGTTTTTCAATCTCGGCATTTGAGTGGATCGATAGTCCTGTTTTTGTTTTTAATATGATAATACAGGAGCCAAGATACTGGCTGGTTGTAATTCCTTTTACGGTTTTTGTTTATCTTTTTTATAAGCTGCTTAAAAAAATCTACTTTGGTGTTCATGAGAATTCTTTCAATAATAAATCTATTAAAATAATTTTTTCGGTTTTATTTTTATTAGTTATAATATTAGGTATCCGTGGAAGAATTGAAGAAAAATCTCCTATAAGAACAGGCACAGCATTTTTTTCAAACAATGCTTTTTTAAATATGCTGGGATTAAATCCTAACTTTACACTACTTAGCAGTTATTTAGAAAGCAGAAAACCAGAGAACAAGTACATTGCGCTTATGGATGATAGAGTTGCAATTTCAAATGTTCAAAAATATTTAAACATAAAATCTCCAGATAAAAATTTCCCAATACTTAGAAAGATTGAAGCGGTTAAAGTTGATCCAACAAACTATAATGTTGTTTTAATTATAATGGAAAGTATGGGCGCTGCTAAAATGTATCGCAACGGAAATAAAAACAATCTAACTCCATTTCTTGATAGCATTTCAAATCAAGGATACTATTTTGAAAACGCTTATACTGCCGGTATACACACGTTTAATGGAGTTTTCGGTTCTCTTTTTTCCTTTCCTGCTTTATATCGTCAGCATCCAATGAAAGGAAGTTCAATTAAAAAATATCATGGACTTTTTAGCACTTTAAGAAAAAAGAATTATTCAACGATTTACTTTACAACACACGATGGCCAGTTTGATAATGTTGAAGGATTTTTAATTGCTAATGATTGCGAGACTGTTGTATCTAAGGACGATTATCCGCCAGAAGAAATAAAAACTACACTTGGTGTGCCGGATGATTTTATGTTTCGTTTTTCAATTCCTTACTTAAACGATTTAAATAAAAAGAATAAACCATTTGTTGCTGCGTTTATGACTGCAAGTGATCATGGGCCATACTATGTTCCTGATTATTTTAAACCAAAGAGCAATGAAATATTAAATCAGTTAATCGAGTATGCAGATTATTCATTAAAAACATTTATAGATTTATCTTCAAAACAATCCTGGTTTAAAAATACAATTTTTGTTTTTGTTGCTGATCATGGTTCTGCTATAGATGGTTTGTATGATATGTCAACAGATTACAATCACACCCCGCTAATTTTTTATGCGCCCGAGATTATAAAGGATCATAAATCGATATACTCAATGGCCGGCCAGATAGATATTTTCCCAACCGTATTGGGTTTGTTAAACCTATCTTACGAAAACAATACGCTTGGAATTGATTTGCTTAATGAAACCAGGCCGTATATTTTTATCAGTGCTGATGATAAATATGGTGTGCTTGATGATGAATGGTTTTTTGTTGTGCGAAGTGATAAATCAAAAAGTCTTTATAAGTATCGTGATAGAAACACTTATAATTTTGCTGATGAAAAAAATGATGTTGTTGAACGTATGAATGTTTATGCTAAATCAAATCTACAAACATTTCAATATCTTCTTAGATCAAACAAGCAATGACAGTATTAGAAAATTTTTACTTAAAACAAGATGAACCAACAAAAGGGACGCTTCTTGCTTTGAGAGAAATTATTCTATGTCAGGATAAAGACATTACAAATGTTTGGAAATATGGAATGCCGTTTTTTTGTTACAAAGGAAAAATGTTTTGTTATTTGTGGCTTCATAAAAAATTAAAACAGCCCTACATTGGAATTGTTGAAGGTAGCCGATTTGATGAATCATTTTTAATTCAAGAAAATCGTTCTAGAATGAAAATAATGTTACTAAACCCAAACAAAGATTTACCATTGAAGACAATAGAAAACATTTTACAACGAGCAATAAATTTTTATAAAACTGGAGAAATCAAAATCTAAGAATAATAAACATTCAAATTTCTAATAAATCCAGGTTATAAAAATCAACCTAATACAGGATTCAAAGCATTCTTTTAAATTTATTTCTTTTTACCATTCATTTACTCTTCACTAATACTTTCCTAAGTTTGTAGTAGATATTTTACTTACATATTCTACAATCTATTTATACACGGGAGATAGATCATGCAACCACAAAAGAAAATCTTAAAGAGGCTTTCGCTGGTGAAAGTCAAGCTAACCAAAAATATCGTGCGTTTGCTAAAAAAGCAGAGCGCGATGGATTTCCAAACATTGCTAAACTTTTAAAACAGCTGCCGAGGCAGAACGAATTCATGCTGAAGGACATTTAAATGCTTTAGATGGTATCGGAACAACAGTTGAAAATCTTAAAGAAGCAATTGATGGTGAAACTTACGAATACAAAGAAATGTATCCGCCAATGTTAGCACAAGCCGAAGCCGATAATCACAAAGCAAAAAGAATGTTTAAATATGCTGTTGAAGCTGAAGACGTTCATGCACAACTTTATAAGCTTGCACTTGCTGCTGCAGAACAAGGTAAAGATTTAGATGTAACAGATTTTTATCTCTGTCCTGTTTGCGGACATATTGAGTTTGGCAAGCCAGAAGAAAACTGTCCGATTTGTGGAACACTTGCTGCCAAGTATGTAAAGCTTTCGTAACAGTAAGAAAAGTTTTTATACATAAATATTTTTAAACACAAATAGTAAGGATTGTATATCATGAAAAATCTATTATTTGTTCTTGCTTTAGTATTTGCAATACTATTTACTCAAACCACACAAGCTCAGTTTTTTGAAAAACTAAAAAAGAAAACCGAAGAAAAAATAAAAAGCGAAGGTGAAAAAAGAGTAAATGATAAAGTAGATGAAGGTGTTGAAAAGGGTTACGACAAAGTAGAAGAGGGCATTGAAAATGCTGGCGAAGATTCAGGTGATGGAACGGAAGATTCAACCAGCACAACAGAAAAAACAAATGATGAAACAACTTTTAATAGTTCCGGAGATGATGTTAAGTTTTCAAGCTCTTCTAAATATGATTTCATTCCCGGTGATAAAGTAATTCTCTATGATGATTTCAGCCAGGATGCAGTTGGAGATTTTCCTGCTCTATGGACAACAAATTCGGCAGGTGAAATAAATACAATAAACATAGCGCCTGGAAACTGGTTTAATTTAAACAGCACAGATGGAAATTATTTTCTTTTAAATGATATAGACTTTCCTAAAAATTTTATAGTTGAATTTGATATTGTACCCAAAACAAAGGGCGGTCGTATAGCTGCTGGTCTTTTGCTTTATGGAGAATCCAAAAGAAAAGAAATGGATAACAATCCCCAGCCCGGTAATGGTGGAATAATGATTTCAATTGAAAAAGGATATTGGAATACCTGGGGATATAAATCAGGGGAATCTGAAAAAATTGTTGGCAAATCTGATGTTAAATCTGTTGTTGCTGAAAAAGTAAACCACGTTATTATTTGGGTTCAAGGCAGAAGACTTAGAATCTATCACGAACAAGCAAAAGTGCTTGATATGCCAACAAATATTTACGATGGCGTTAAGCTTAGCAGACTTTGCTTCAGATTGAGTCGTGGTGCTTCTTCTGGTTCATACATTTCTAACTTAAGAATAACTGATGCGGCTCCGGATATGCGCAGCAAACTTTTAACGGAAGGCAAGCTTGTTAGTTATGGAATTTACTTTGATGTAAACAAAGATGTTGTAAAATCAGAATCATACGGAACATTAAAAGAAATTTCTAAAGTCCTTACAGATAATCCTGATGTAAAAATTAAAATTGTTGGCCATACAGATTCAGACGGAGATGATAAATCAAATTTAGATTTATCCAAACGCCGAGGCGCTTCTGTTAAAAATGTTTTAGTTAAAGAATTTGGTATTGACGCTGCACGAATCGAAACTGATGGCAAAGGAGAAATCGAACCAATTGCCAAAAATGATAGCGGCATAAACAAAGCTCTTAACAGAAGAGTTGAATTTATAAAACTGTAAAAATATTTATTCACTAATCGAGTAAATAAAATGAAAAAGATTTTAATTTTCTTTTTGTTTTTATGTGCATTCCCGGTTTATTCACAATCAGGTATGCAATTTTTAACGCAACTTCCTCCACCTGCAAAATCTATCTGTATAATTGATACTGTAGAATTAGAAATATACCATTCGAAACTTGATAAAGTTACCCGACAATTAGATGAGTTGTGTGCAAAAAGAAAAGCTGCACTTGAGGAAAGAATTGAAAAAGTTAAACCCGATGTTGAAAAAAACATTGCTCAGGATTTTAATTTGTCAGACGCGGATCTTCAAAAATTAAAACAAAAAAAACTGAGTGATGCTGAGAAAAAAGCATTGATGGATAAAATGCTAAAAGATAAAGCGAACATATCAATGAAGCAGATTGAGCAATTAAAAAAAATGAAAAAGGAAGGGAACAAAGAAGGTATTCGTAATTGGGCTGAGGCTTATCAAACACAGCAAATGGCTGAATTGGTGAGTGGTGATTCTACAAAGACTCCTGAAATGATTGACTTTGAAAAAAATCTTTCAAAGAATAAAGAACTTAATGATCTAATGAAAGAGCAAAAACAAATAATTGATAGAATAGCAGCTGTTGATAAAAGAATCACAAATAAAATGATTGAATTTAACAAAGAAGATTCAATTGAAACGGCAATACTAGATAAAAATAATGAACCTCTGGAGGAAATGCTGACAAAGGGTAATCTTAGCAGTGATCAGAGACAAACTATTTTAATAAAAATTGCTACAAATCATTTAATCTATTGTGAAAAAATTTCTCCAATGTATATAGATATTATAAATGATATGAGAATTTCTACTGAACCACTGATTCCAACTTATGATCGACTTGAATTGGTTAATGCTGAAATTAATGCAAAAACACTAGGACTTAAAGAATGGCCTGTTGATCCTGGTTTAATGCAACTTGAGGCTGTTAAAAGTCTGGCGCATGCAATTGCTGGTGTTTACAAATATACTCTTCTTCCACCAAAACGAGATTAAAGAATGTATGATTCGCAAAAATCCAATAAAGAAAAATTATTTTGATTCAACAAAAAATATTTTTGATTATATCTTCTTTGATATAAACTAAACACCAGGAGTTAAAATGAAATATTTATTATCTCTCGTTTTGCTTACAACACTTAATGTTATCTCGCTTTGCCAGGTAAAGCCTGAAGCATTTATAGGTATGCTACCGGCTATTCCGGGTAATGCTTGCGCAGATGATATTGATGATAAAAATATATTCTTTGATAAGCTTGATTCGATGTCTGAATTAATTGAAAATGAGCTTGCAAATCGTGAAGAAGAATCTGATGCGGATTCTGAGGAACTTGAAAATGAAGCCATGAAAAATCTTGCCAATAAGTACGGACTTTCACAAGAGGAATTAGAACAATTGCAAAATGATGAAAATCTTTCCGAAGAAGAACAAGAAGAATTGATTAACAAAGTAATGAAGAAAAAGGATGATGTAAGTTTAAAAGAAGTTAAAAACCTTGATAAGCTTGATGAAGAAGGAACTGAGGCATGGTCTGAGGCACTCGGAGATCAGAAGATGGCAGAAATTCAATATGACTCTGAGAAAAATGAAGAGCAGCAGCTTGAATTGAAGAGCAGTTATGAGCTTGGCGTTTTAAGGAAGCATCTGTCAGATAGTCTTAAAGCAATTGAATCTAAATTTGCTCAACAATTTGATGAAATAGATAAAGATCCTGATCAAGAGAAAATGTTAGCTAATATTATGATGCTTTCTGAAGAAGCAAATAATCTGGTGGGTGAAGGCAAAAAAACAGAGTTAGATGCCAAAGTAAATGAGCTTGAATCAGAAATGGATGCATATTGCCGAAAATTTACTCCAAAATACCTTGAGGTTTTAAGAAGATATGAGTCTTACACAAAATCATGTTTGCCTGTTTGTTATAGGCTTGAAAAAATAATTGCCCAACACACAAAGCTCCAAACGGGTGTAGAGATGAAATACAATCCTGGATATTTGGGAATAAAAAAAATATCAGATTATTCCAAGAAATTGCGTGGCGCCTATAAGTATAATCTTAAAAAAACTATCTAGAAAGATTAAAGATTTATGATTAGGAAAATAATTCGTAAAAGTACAATACAAAACCTGGTTTTAATTTTGTATTTGTTGTTTGCAAGTAATCTGTTTGCTCAGCAAGATTTAACACCACAGGAAATTAAAGATAAAATGTCGCAAATAAGAGAAGACACAGATTGGTCCGATCCAGCTGCATCAAAAAAGCTAACGAAGAAATTAAAAAACTTTCTAAGCAATTAATGATGTCGAGAGTTAATAAAAATCCAACCAATCAAACTGATTCTGTGCATACCGATTTACAAAAGAAAACATAGAAAACATTTCTAAAACTTGGAATCAGATGATGGAATCTGCAAAGCTAGGTGAAGAGGGTGATATGTTGCTTGGCAAACCCGTT
This sequence comes from Ignavibacteriales bacterium, assembly GCA_016707585.1. Taxonomy (GTDB): domain Bacteria; phylum Bacteroidota; class Ignavibacteria; order Ignavibacteriales; family Ignavibacteriaceae; genus IGN3. The sequence continues at coordinate 116,944 of JADJHL010000001.1, forward strand.
AGAGATGAGATTACCGAAGATTATAATGAAGATCAATCGCCTAAAAACATCAATCCTGAATTTCTAAAACAAATGAATCTTTTGGTAATAGATATGTCTATACCAACTGTTCAACGCACGATAGATGTTATGCACAATTTTACTGGAATAGAAATTCTTATAATCACTTCAGGAAAAGGAAACGTTTCTGTTGATCTGTCTGACATTTTACAAAAAGCCTCACAATATCCACTTAAAGAATTATATATAATTAATTTTGGTCAGTTCGTAAGCACAGTTCCAGATGAAGTAAATCAATTTAAAGATTTAACAACCCTTGGTTTGTTTAATAACGATCTTGCGAAGCTACCCGAATCTGATGCGTTTGCATCAAATCTTAGTTCGCTATCTATTGATATCAATCCAATTTATACGCTGTTTCCAGATATAAAATCATTTAAGAATTTAAAACACTTAGCATTGCAAAAACTTCTATATCTGATTCGGAGATAGTTTCGATAAAGGAATTACTTCCAGATTGTGAGATAATAACAAAATGAAAACACGATATTTATTTCTTAGTCTTTTATTGTTGATCGGTTTATCAACAAGTCTTGCTCAAAAAACAAATTTTTACATCCGGCCAGAGTTAGTTGGAACAAGGGGAAAAGAAGTTGAGGGTGCAATTGGGCTATTTGCCTCAATATTTTATGATCAAGCAACAGACAAATATCCTTGTGTGCTTGTTACTACAAAAGCAGATGTTGTTGATATGCTTGGTCATAGGAAAACAAAAGCAACTTTTAGGTACATCTTCGGGTGATAATGAGTTGCATAATGCTCTTGGTTGTGATTTTTTAATATCGCTTGAAATTGGAATTCTTGTTGGCGATAAATTTTCTGTTACTGCCGTTTTAATTCCACAACGAACAAAACCATATCTTCCAACAATTAGAGCTTCTGCCTACAGTGATTACAATGAAAAGTCTTTTCCTCAAATTGAAGCTAATTTGAAAGAGGTATCACAAAAATTGTTGAACAGCTTAAAAAAATATGAGATTTGTCCTTTTAAAGGAGAAATCAATGTTAAGATAACAAGCACAAAAAAGGATACTCAAAAAGAAGAATATCCCGTTTATTGCAATGGAATTGATGGTTATTACTTAAAGACCGTTACAATTGATAATTACTCAGAAAATGATTGGACGATAAAAAAGTTGGAAGAGAGACGGCTAATGGAACTGTTCATTTTAATCTTTCGGAAGAACTTACAATTGATGAAATAAATCCATCTACGATTGCAGTCCAACCAAACAAGGACAAAGAACTTATTATGAAAAAACCACCACCTATGCTGATATACAGAAAAGCTCAATGAACGATGATGGTTCGGGAATCATTCTTGACAGTGCGAGAGTAATATTAAATTTTCTTGATGACGGCACTTATACAATTAGAATAAAAGCTACATCGAAACAGGGAGAAAAGAAAACAATAAAAGAAATTAAGGCACAGGGGTTTGTAAAAACCTAAATGAACCGCCCAAAAAAACAACAAATAAAATTGATGAAGGACTTTATGAATTATTAGGCCCGTTTACTGGAACGGCAGAGGATAAGGTTTTGTCTCAAAAAAACACCATAACAAAAACCACAGATTCTGGAGAAGAACAAACAATTACTTATGAATTTAATCTAACAAGAGAGTAGGATGCTTCTATATATCAACAATGTAAGAATTTAAAAATAGATTTTTCAATATATGCTAATAAAAATTTACGGAGTTTAAAAATGCCAAAAGCTATTTTGATTTTAACGCTGATTTTTGGGCTAATGATATCTTCGGCCTTGGCATTCAATGTGCCACCACAAGATTACACAATCATTTATGTTTTTAAAAATGCAGACGGAACTGTTTCCAATATGATAAAATACTTTATGCTCGATGGCAACAAATTCCGGACGGAATACATTACAACAGTTGAGTATAGTATGACTACCAACATTGAAGCTTCTACTGATTTAAGTAATGATACCAGCAGTAATATTAGCAGCACAGAACAATTAAATGCAAAACCGATCTCCAATCCCGAACCTCACACCATTGAAATATTACGAAATGATAAAAAACTTGTTTGGTCTATGGACCCGTCTTATAAAAACTATATCGAGGTTCCCCTGAAACAAGAATCATGGGAACACATTCTCACAAATATTTTTATTAGCGATTTTCACGATTTTAAAATAACCGGAGAAGTTAAACTGTTAAATTACAACTGTGATATTTATGAAAGTGTTCAAAAAGTGAAAGAAGACAACTGGACAAACATTGCTTATGTTTCTCACGATCTGGGTGTTATTATGAAGACTGAACTCTGGCAAAATGGTAAGTTGGTCCAAATTATGGAAGCTACAGAGTTTAATCTGGAAAAACCCGAGAAATCATTGTTTGAGATTCCCAAAACATATACAAAGTATGAAACCAACGAGTAAATTTGCGACTGAGACTTTGCAAAAATAAAGCAGAATTTTTTTCAGTATCTCAAAAGAATATAAAAAATGAAATATCGAAATAGTCTATAAAATATAATTACAACAAAGGGAGAAAAATGAAAACCTTTTCTAAATTTCTTATCGTGTTCGCTGTAGTATTTATAACATCCACAAACATCTTTGCACAAGAAGGAAACAAAATAAATTCTAAGTACGATTTTATTCCCGGCGAAAAAGTTATTTTCTTCGATGACTTTACTTCAGAAAGCGTTGGCGATTTTCCTGTTCAATGGAATACAAATGGAAGCGGTGAAATTGTAACAGCGAGCGATTATGATGGCAGGTGGTTTCAATTTACCAAAACAGGTTACTACATTCCTGACGCAAAAGAAGATTTTACAGATAACTATACAATTGAGTTTGATATTGTATCTATTAATAGCGCCAATATGGAAACGATATATGGGCTTGATTTCTTTTTATTATCTGGTGATTTAAACAATCCGGGATATGGTTCACAGCCGGGTACAGCAGGTTTCAATTTTCGACCTGATTATGATAATGTGTTTTGGAGAAATTGGTCCGAGGCTCGCGAATGGCAAGGCGATGCAGGTAGTGTTTCAGCAACTTTAAAATCTTCAGAAAAATATCATTTTGCAATTTGGGTACAAAAACAACGAGTTAGAATTTATGTAAATGAAAACAAAATATTAGATGTTCCAAAAGGGTTGCAGGCAAACTATAAATACAACATCTTTAGAATAGAAACATACACTGATGAATCAACTCCACTAATTAGTAATTTTAGAATTGCTGCCGGCTTACCCGATATGAGAAACAAATTAATAACCGAGGGCAAATTAATTTCTTACGGTATTACTTTCGATGTTAATTCAGATAAAATTAAATCAGAATCTTTTGCAACGATTAAAGAAATTGCTCAAGTGTTAAAAGATAATCCAACAGTAAAAATTAAAGTTATTGGCCACACTGATTCTGATGGTGATGATAAGTCTAATCTTGATCTTTCTAAACGCAGAGCAGAATCTGTAAAAAATTCTTTGGTAAACGATTTTTCAATTGATGAAACAAGAATTCAAACAGATGGCAAAGGCGAATCAGAACCAATTGCAAAAAATGATTCTGCTGTTAACAAGGCCAAGAACAGAAGAGTTGAGTTTATAAAGTTGTAACGCTCAACAATTTTCGTTTTTTGTTAATACTTTTATAATAGAAAGAGTATGATGAAAATTTTTACACGAATAGGAATTGTGCTAGTTTTTTTGTTCGTCAATCAGATATATGCCCAATCTGATTTTATTGAAGCATATTATACTATTATTGTAAATGATTCAACAACACATCCTTATGCTGATAAAAAAGATCCAGAATATGAAGTAAACAGAACACATATCTCTGGTTTTATGACCGTGGAAGTTATGAAACATCGCCTGAATAGATATATCAAAAATCCCGAAACTAGAAAAGAATGTGGACCATCGGAGCATTGTGCGGTTATGGGAGGAAACTCACATCTTGTAAAGTATGAGAATGCAGATTTTTCAAAACCCTCTTTTGAAAAAAAACATCCGGTAGTGGTTCTAAAACAGAGGAAAGCAATGGGTTATAGGTCAGACAAAAAAGGAAATGAAATATTTACTTGCACCTATATTTCATCGATTTCTGGTAATAATGAATTAGACAGACTGGTTGTTGAGGTTAAATCTTTTATGGCGCCTTTTGGTATGTTACAACCGCTTAACCCATCCTATGTAATATGGATAGCGCCTACCGGTGGTCTTTATCATGTTGAAGGCAAAGGAAATGCCTATGCGTGGGATGATTACGAATGCAGACTCAAACAACTCAATACTCCAAGCTATATTGATTTTTCAGCTGTAACATTCGTTCCCGATAAAGATTTGTCTGAATTACAAAGATGTGAACCATTGTTGATCACAAATTATAAATTGTTCGATAAGTTTATGTTGAAGAGTTCTAATAAAAAATATACAATTGAATCAAAAGGCAGTTATTATAGTAAAGATGAAAGTTATGGTGGCGAATTTTTTAGAAAAATCGAAATAAAAATCATTTTAAACCAGCCTTATTTTGAATTAGTGCCATTGGATCCCATAATTGTTGAGAATGATGGAGAATTTGAGTTAGCACCTCTTGAACCATATAATCCGGAGTTAGGACCGCTGGAGCCTGCAACTATTGATGATGATGGAGATTTAGAGTTGGCTCCCCTTGAACCCTATAATCCGGAGTCAGCACCATTGGAACCAATAAAGAAATAATAGATTATAAAAACAACTTAGCTTCTGTTGCGAAATGGTTTCATAAGAATGTATAAATACTGGCAGAGCCAAAGGTATTTAATATCGATGGTTTTATTAAAATAATTGTCTTCATATTTACGAGCAGTTATAAATGAATGAATTACCTTTAAATAAATTAACACACTAATTAACTAATAATATTTTTTTAACTAAAGCAGGAATGTATCTATGCAAAAATCTCTTATTGCTTTCTCTCTGATTCTAGTTTTATCCACTATAGTTTTTCCTCAGCAGGATGCAGAAGGGTGTAAAGACCCGGAATTGTTTACAAGATTTCCCAATTTTTATATAAGAAATTGCGCGGAAAATTTTAACGAACTAGAGTTGAGTATGAGTGCAACTGTTAAGGAGACTAAAGAAGGAAATTTAACAACTATTTATTATGGTTTTAACTTTGACACTGGAGAAAAAATGAAAAGTCCGCTCCAGATAATGAAGAACTATGAAAATGCCGTTGTAAAAAATGGTGGTAAAATGGTGTTCAAAAATACTTCCACCGATTCAGATCTGGAAGCAACTTACCATCTTGTTTCAAAAGACAAAGAATACTGGGTTAAGATTGATCACTTTGCCGGTAATGGTATTGATGTTGAAGCTTTTCAGCTTAGTGTGTTAGAAATGGAAGCAATGAAGCAGGAAATACAGGCAAATGAAATGCTCGAAGCAATTAACAAGGATGGTTTCATTGCGCTTTATATAAATTTTGAAACAGGAAAATCTGATATAAAATCTGAATCACAACCAATTGTTGATCAGATTATTGAAATGTTAAAACAAAATCCTGATTTGAAGGTTAGCGTTGAAGGCCACACAGATAATGTTGGTTCTGATAAATCAAATAAAACTCTTTCTGAAAACAGAGCAAAATCTGTAATGAACGCTTTGATTAATGGTGGAATTGAAAAATCAAGATTATCATCAAAAGGATGGGGCTCAACAAAACCAGTTGGAGATAACTCAACCGAAGATGGAAGATTTAAAAACCGCCGAGTTGAAATAGTAAAAAAATAAAGTAAAGCTTTATTAAGCGCAATTGAGATGATCAGCATTTCGATTCCGTTAAATTTTTTTTAAATAATTCCGATTATACTATATGTTGAAAATATGCTGATCAAAAACGATTCTAATTGGAAAGGTAAAAAAAATGGATTTAGTTAATTGGGATGTAAAGTATCAAACAGGAAAGGCTACTGTTGACACGCAACATAAAGAGCTTTTTAGAATGGTAAACGGACTGCATCATCTCTATTGTTGAGGGACACGGAAAGGACGCAATGGGACCAACATTAGATAAGCTTGGCAAGTATGTTGTCGAACATTTTCAAACTGAGGAAAAACTAATGGCGGCCAAAAATATCCTGGCTACCCAACACATAAAGCAATTCATGAAGATCTAACTAAAAAGGCAGTTGATTTAATCGAAAAGTTTCATGTCAGGTAAATTGGCTTTGTCCATTACTGTGTCTCAATTTCTGGGTGATTGGGTAAAACACCACATACAGGATGAAGATATTAAAATGATCAAATGGGTTCAGGAACACAATTAGAAAAATATTTTTAAAATAGAATTTCACTCAATTAAAATTTAACTAATTTTGATTTTTTCCATTTGTTGGAATATTAAATGGAGTGTTGCGAGAAGCAACTTATAAAAATTTTGTTGGCGATCTTACTGCTCACCAAATTTCTACAGTAACAGGAATTCTTTTCTTTGGAATAATTTTTTATTTCATCTTCAAAAAATGGGAAATTAAATCTCTAAAACACGCAATTCTTATTGGGCTAATCTGGTTAGGATTAACTATTCTATTTGAGTTTGGATTTGGACATTACATTATGGGAAACCCATGGCAAAAACTTTTACACGATTATAATCTTGCAGAAGGCAGAGTTTGGAGTTTATTTTTAGTGTGGTTAACAATTGCTCCTTTTGTTTTTTATAAGATATTTAATCGCATAACTATCAAATAATATTTTTATTATTTTCTGCACATCTAAAAAATTTATTATTCAAACAAACTAAACTGCTTATGAAAGAACTTGCAACAATCGGACTTTTAACTTTATCCAACACATTTATGACTTTTGCATGGTATGGTCATCTTAAATTTGTTGAGATGAAGTGGTTTAACAAACTTGGACTAATTTCCATTGTATTGATTAGCTGGGGAATCGCATTGTTTGAATATTTTTTTCAGGTTCCTGCAAACAGAATTGGCTACAAAGAAAACGGTGGGCCATTTTCATTAGTTGAGTTAAAAGTCATCCAGGAAGTTATAACTCTTGTTGTGTTTACTTTCTTTTCACTCGCTCTTTTTAAGAATGAAACTTTTAAGTTGAATCATTTTATAGGATTTATCTTTTTGATTCTTGCGGTCTATTTTATTTTTAAACAATAAATGATTTATGAAAGTTGTTTTCTTTCCAACACAAAAAGATTTAAGAAAATGGTTTGAAAAAAATCACAAAAAAGAAAAAGAACTTTTTGTTGGATATTATAAAGTCTCTTCCGGCAAACCATCAATAACCTGGTCTGAATCAGTTGATGAAGCTCTTTGCTTTGGCTGGATTGATGGAATACGAAGAAGTATTGATGAAGAAGTTATTGCAAAGATTTACCCCAAGAAAACCAACAAGCAGTTGGAGTGCAATTAACATTAAAAAAGCTGAAGAACTTACTAAGCTAGGATTGATGAAACCAGAAGGTCTTCATGCGTTCAGCTTAAGAAAAGAAAACAAATCAAAAACATATTCTTATGAAAATCCTCTTGTTAGTTTTGATAAATCATTTGAAAAATTATTTAAAGCAAATAAAAAAGCATGGGCATTTTACCAAGCAACGACTCCAACTTACAGAAAAGTAACTGCTCGCTGGGTTATGAGCGCAAAACAGGATTCGACTAGACTTAAAAGATTAAATGAGCTTATTACCGACTGTGCCGCCGGTAGAAATATAAAAGCAATGAATTACGGAAAGAAAAAATGAGCAACATACCATTTCAATTAATCGATTGGAATAAAATTCCAAAAGAAGAACACAAAGGAGAAACAGGAACATCGTTCTGGCAAACATTACAATATGATGGTTTGCGTGTTCGTATTGTTGAATACAGCGCGGGTTATCTTGCTGATCATTGGTGCAAAAGGGACACATTGTTCACTGTCTTGAAGGCGAAGTTTTAAAACGAACAAGAAAATGGCGAGAAGCATTTGCTTAAAATCAGGAATGTCATATATCGTTTCTGATGATTTAAGTTCGCATCGTTCTTTTACAAAGAATAATGTTAAGCTATTAATTATTGACGGTGATTTTCTTAAATAATTAATTAGTTATGACACAAATTTCAGTCCTTCCCATCTTAACGACAGAAAGATTAATAATGAAAACTTTCGCTTGATGATGCTGAAAAAATATTTTCTCTGCTGTTCGGATGAAGCATATAATAAATATATTGATAGGCCAAAGCAACATCTATCGGAGATGCGTACAGTTTTATTAACAAACAAACCAATTTGTTGATAACAACGAGTTGGTTGATTGGGCAATAACTATTAAAAATGATTCAAAGGTTAATCGGCTCAATTTGTTTGTGGAACCTTTCCAGAGAAGAAAACAAAGCAGAGATTGGTTATGAACTGCTTCCGGATTTTCAAGGCAAAGGAATTGCACAAGAAGCTATGCTTGCGGTTCTGGATTGTGGTTTTAATATAATGTTGCTCAATAAAATTGAAGCGTACACTCACAAAGAAAATTCTTCATCTATAAAACTGTTAGAAAAATTTACCTTCGTAAGAGACTTGGATGCTGAATCTAAAGTTGATTATACTGTTGA
>JADJHL010000002.1 GCA_016707585.1 Ignavibacteriales bacterium
TCCTGAACTATTATTTTACTAGCTGGATTTTTCTTTCTCTATTAACGCATTAACCTCCTCAGAAATTTCAAACTCATAGCTGGGTTCATTTTTTCTGATAGTATGTTCTGTTGGATGCGTAGGGGCATATCGGAAGTCTTTTTTTCTTTCTAATTTTTCTCCAGCTTCTAGCTTTTTGCCAATAACCAACACCAGGCACAGGGACATTTAGTTTGTCACAGATCTTAGCAATTGCTTTATCTGATACCTCGTACTCTTTGTAATTTCCACCATTGGTTTTGGTCCAAACCTTTTCATATAAATCATCTCGAATAATTTTATAGTCTGTATAATTCATAAAAATAACTTCAGACCAAAATTATTCAATTCATTCCATAAAAGGTATTATTTCTGAGGCAACTAAATCGTTTATTTTCAAATTCTTAACTTTTGAAATTCTTATTCCATAAACCTTTACTTTCTTGGAAAACATTATTATTTATTAATTTTAATATTCCTAAAAGTCAGACTCAATCTTACTCCCCTATCAACTCCATTGTCCTTCAATCTCGCTGGTATACTATGCTTCCATTTATATCTAGCTCCACCATACATCATCACTAAAGATCTTGGTAATAATAAAATCTCTTTCTTTGGAATGCCCTGCTGAGTAAATTCCATTATAGCAGTGCTTCCTAATGACAAGCTGAATATCCTTGGACCGAAACAACTTTCACAATCAATGTGCGGTGATATTCCTTGTCCAGGTTTGTATTCGTTTATTATAACTTGATCCGGAACAACTTCACATAAACCATCATCAAATATTTTTGTTGTTAATTCATTTAACCATTTTGGCAATTTGCCAAGGTACATATCCTCTGTTACATTACGTGCCTGGTAATCATAACGATATCCATAGTGTTGCACTCTGAACTGTCCCAATCTTGTTTATCTATTGTTTTAGTAGACTGCTTTTCTTCAACTTCAGTAATATAATCTGGGATGTAGAGGAGGCTTCGTATTCCGAACATATGATATCTCTAATGTGTTAACCTATGATTGTAAAATTAAGTAATCGTTCGCTAATTATTATTCGGAAATTTTAAGATAATGGTGGAAAGCACCACCAGCTGCAGTTAAAAAAGTTCTTTCAGCTCATTATAGTATTTCAGATACTCAGCCAATCTTGCGTAGTCTCTAAACTTTGGATGTGCAATCCTTTTTATATCCAGATTATCTTCAAGATCAGCAAGCTTAACTTTCAGCGCTATCTTATTTGTTTTAATTGCCTCAATATATTTTTTGTAGGGAACTTTTTTATCGTGGGTTAATAATCTAAGGGCAATAATAACTTCTTCATTAAATCCTTCAACTTCTAATTGTTCAATAGTCCAATCTGTATCTTCGACAACATCGTGTAACACAGCAGCTATCATTTCATTTTCTGATTGCATCTTAAGCATAAGTCTTAGTGGATGTAAAATGTAAGGCTTCCCTGCTTTATCAACTTGATCTTTATGTGCTGAGATAGCTATTTCGATTGCGCGTTCAAGTAGATTCATAAATAATTTTAATAGTAATTTATTGAATTAAAAATTTACTGTGAAATTTTATTAACGACTAACCAAACATCCTCAATCAAATTCAAATAAAAAAGAATCAAGAATTATTATTTTAATTAGGTATGACCATCTATGAGTAAAAGAACTTCAAATAATATTTATTTGGGTTGATAGTAAGTAGTACACCACGACTAAAATACAAATGAGAACTGCTGCTATCATAACTTCTAAAAATTATAGAGATGGATTCTTAAACTTCATAAAATTTTCAATCAATAGGGTGTACAATAAAAACCGCATTACCCCGAGGTATTATCGAAGACTTTTTTTTACAGATAACTATAAAATGAGAATCTATAAAGTCTTTGGTTAGAGAGTTTATCTCAATTATCTTGTTGCCGTTCAATATAAGTCTTTCCAAAATTTGATTAAAATCATGATAAAGATAGTAACTAATCGAGAATTAAAAGATATATTTATTTTGAGCGGTAATTATTTTTGATGGAGAAGTTGAGATTTCCTAATGATGCTAAAATTAATTTATTGTCAAGAGTAAGTTGTATAAAATTTAATTTGTTTTTTTAACAAATTATTTTCATTTTCGATTTGAATTAAGAGGGACTAGAAAGAATTTGCTTTTATAATTTGAAAAACCCAAAGCAGCTGTAACTACTTTGGGTTTAAAATGATAATTTCCGACAGCAAATTTAAGCTTGCGGTCGGATCATCTGATGTTAGTTGTGATAACTACAACCACAACTTAACCACTCTTTTGAATAAACGCAAGCGATTTTTTTTACTTTTTTAGAAAGGTGTCATTAAGATGGCAAATCATAAAAAAGTGAAGCGCCAAGGTTTGCGTCTGATCTTTAGAAGATTTAGAACTCTAAAAGACGGAAGAATTCTGGATGCTTACGATTATGGTTTAAGAGCTTGGCCAATGTGGGTCAAATCTTAGTAACTAATAATTGAACCGTTTGCCGGTGTCGGTCTACTACACCGGTTTTTATATATTAAGATCGATTTTTCTTGAACACGAATACTTCTTTACCTAAATTAATCTCAATAATTAACTGATTTTGAACATTTGTACTAAGATTTTTTCTATTGCACATTTTCAAATCTATATTGTTCACTTCCAACTTTCTTACTGAGCGGGTAAAGGGTTAATACTATTCTTATAATCTATGGCAAAAAAAACTTCTAAACCTAAAAAACAAAAAAGTATCGAAGAAACTCTTTGGGATTCCGCCAACAAACTTCGCGGATCAGTAGAACCAGCCGAGTATAAACACGTTGTACTGGGACTCATCTTCCTAAAATTCGCTAGCGATAAATTTGAACAGCGTAAACAGGAACTCATATCAGAAGGCAAAGAAAAATATATTGATATGGTTGAGTTCTATACTATGAAAAATGTTTTCTACCTTCCGGAAATTTCCCGGTGGACTTATTTAATTGAAAATGCAAAACAGTCAGATATCTCATTAAAAATTGATACTGCTCTTTTCACAGTTGAAAAAAATAATCCTGCTCTTAAAGGTGCTTTACCTGATAATTATTATTCCAGAATCAATCTAGAACAAAGTAAAATTTCGGCATTATTAGATACTATTAATAATGTTGATACGCTCAGAGATAAAGAACAAGATCTTGTTGGTCGTGTATATGAATATTTCCTCAGCAAATTTGCTATTGCCGAAGGAAAAGGAAAAGGAGAATATTATACACCAAAATCTATCGTAAATTTGATCGCAGAATTGATCGAACCTTACAATGGTAAAATATATGATCCCTGCTGCGGCTCAGGTGGTATGTTTGTTCAGTCTGTAAAGTTTGTAGAAAGTCATCACGGAAATAAAAAAAATATTTCTATTTATGGTCAGGAGGCTACAAATACTACTTACAAATTAGCTAAAATGAATCTTGCTATACGTGGTATTTCTGCAAACTTTGGTGAAAAAGCAGTTAGCACTTTTACAAACGATCAGCATAAAGATCTTAAAGCTGATTTTGTTATGGCTAATCCCCCTTTCAATCAAAAAGATTGGCGTGCAAGTGACGAATTACTTTCTGATCCCCGTTGGAATGGATATGATGTACCGCCAGTCAGTAATGCAAATTATGCTTGGATATTAAATATAGTATCCAAACTGTCTGTAAACGGTGTAGCTGGATTTTTATTAGCAAATGGTGCACTTGGCGATCCCGACACAATATCTATTCGTACACAACTAATTAAAAATGATCTTGTAGAATCTATAATTGTTTTGCCTCGTGATATGTTTTATAGCACGGATATTAGCGTAACTCTTTGGATATTAAACGCTAATAAGAAATCGAGAACAATTGACCATGCGGGAAAAACTGTTAATTATCGTAATCGCCAGAAGGAAGTACTCTTCATAGATTTACGACGATGTGGGGCTGAATATGAAAAAAAGTATATTCAACTTACAGAACAGGATGTTGAAAAAGTTAGATCAACATATCATAATTGGCAATCAACCAAATACAAACAGGATTATCAAAATATTCCCGAGTATTGTTATTCTGCAACTTATAAAGAATTGAAAATAATGGATTTTCTTTAATCCCAAGCAAATATATTGAATTCGTTGATAGAGATAATAAGATTGATTTTGATAGAAAGATGAAACGGATTCAAAAAGAATTTAAAACAATTCTAAAAGAAGAAATTGAATCGCAACAAGAATTACTAAATGCATTTAAAGGATTGGGGTATGAAATCAAACTTTAAACGTATTGGAAATTATTTGCAGTTGGTTGATGAACGTAACACTGGACTAAAAATTACTCGCCTTTTAGGTATAAATATTACTAAAAACTTTATGCCTTCAGTCGCTAATACTTCTGGCGTCGATTTATCAAGATACAAAACAGTTAAGAAAGATAGATTTGCTTGTAATATCATGCATGTAGGTAGAGATGAAAAACTGCCAATCGCTTTATACGCTGAAGATGAACCGGCCATTGTTTCACCTGCTTATATGACTTTTGAAGTAATCAATACTCAAGAATTATTACCAGAATATTTAATGATGATATTTCAACGCGCTGAGTTCGATAGGTTTACTTGGTTTGTAAGTGATAGTAGCGTAAGGGGTGGTTTGGATTGGGAAAGATTTTGTGAAATAGAAATTCCAATCCCAGATGATATTAAAGAACAAAAACTATTTGTTGAAATATATAGTAAATTACTTACCAATCAGGCGTGCTACGACAATAGTTTAAATGATCTTGAATTAATTTGTGATTCATTTATGGAATCACTTTTACAAACTGAAGTACCAAAAGTATTGGGTTCATACATTAAGCAATCAGAAGAGTACAACTCTAATTACACAATAAAAAATCTTTTAGGTATTAGTGTTGAAAAGAAATTTTTTCCATCTAAAACAAAACAAGAAGGTATTGATTTCAGAAGTTACAAGATTGTTAGAAAAAGGCAATTTGGATATGTTACTGTAACTTCAAGAAATGGTGAAAAAATTTCAATTGCATTATTGGAAGAGTCAGATGGCATTGTTTCAAGTACATATCTAGTATTTGATATTATTGATAAAGATGTTCTTTTGCCTGAATTTCTTTTTCTATGGTTTAAACGACCAGAGTTTGATCGTTACGCTAGATACCACTCTTGGGGTAGTGCAAGAGAAACTTTCGACTGGACTGATATGTGCAATGTAAAATTGCCAATTCCAGATGTTGAAATTCAAAAATCAATTGTAGCGATCCACCATACACTTGAAACCCGAAAAAGATTAAATAATAAATTAAAAAACTTGATTGCTCCTCTATGCCCTATCTTAGTTAAAGGAGTTATTGGAAATTTTAAACTTGTAACTTCATAAATAAATACAATGAAAATTAAGTCAGTCAAAATAAAAAATTTTAGAAGCTATAAAGATGAGATCAGTATTGAAATTGGTAATCTCACTGCTTTTGTTGGAAAGAATGACATTGGTAAATCTTCTCTTCTTGAAGTATTAGATTTTTTCTTCAACGAAGGAAAGGGTGTAATCAAATTAGATAAAGATGATATAAACAAATCAGCGTTAGCTGTTGGGGACAATGAAATTATTATTACTGTTGAATTTGAAGAATTACCTCCAACGATTGTAATTGACAGCACTAACGAAACCACACTCCAAAATGAATATCTATTAAATCAATATGGACGCTTGACAATCATAAAAAAATATCCCAACGCAGGAAAAGAAAAAGTTTTTGTCAAAGCTTATCATCCAAACAATCCGCATTGCAGAGATTTACTGAAGAAAACGAATACAGAGTTAAGAGCAATACTTAGCGATAGTAATATTGAATGTACTGATAGAACTAGGAATGCAGTGATGCGAACTGCAATCTGGGATCATTATCGCGATTCACTTCAATTAGAAGATATTGAAATTGACGTTACAAAAGCGGATGTCAAATCCATTTGGGAAAAACTGCAAGAGTATTTGCCTTTATATTCATTATTTCAATCTGATAGAAAAAACAGTGATGGAGATAGTGAAGTACAAGACCCGTTAAAAGAAGCGGTAAAACAAATTCTCAAAAATGTAGAACTGAAAACTTTATTAAGCAGAGTTGCAGCTGAAGTTGAAACGAAATTAAGAGATGTAGCAAGTAGCACTCTTGAAAAACTAAACGAGCTGAATCCTGATGTTGCAAATTCTCTTAATCCAATCATTCCTTCTTCAGAAAATTTAAAATGGTTAGATGTTTTTAAAAGTGTTTCCATTGCTGGAGACGAGGATATTCCAATTAATAAAAGAGGTAGTGGAATAAAGCGTTTAATCCTGCTAAGCTTCTTTAGAGCAGAAGCAGAAAGAAGAAGCAAAAAAGTATTCCAAGCATTGTTTATGCTATTGAAGAACCCGAAACATCACAGCATACTGAACATCAGAAAAAATTAATGACCGCACTTTTAACTCTTGCAGGAGTTGCAAACACTCAAATCCTTTTGACAACACACAGTGCAGTTGCAGTGAAAGAACTGAAGTTCGAACATATCCGCCTTATAGCTGAAACTGTAGAAGGCAAAACAATAAAAGAAGTTATTCCAAATCAGTTGCCTTATCCCTCACTTAACGAAGTAAACTTTTTAGCGTTTAATGAAGTTACCGAAGAATATCACAATGAACTCTATGGATTTATTGACGCAGAAGGATGGTTGAACAATTTCAAAAATGGCAAACCAACTATGAGTTACATCAAAGTATTAAGAGGTGGAAATACAAGATTAGAACAAATAATACTTACAGAATATATCAGGCATCAAATTCATCATCCCGAAAACACGAACAATATAAGATTTACAAATGAGCAACTTTGTGAATCTATAAATCTAATGAGAGATTTTATTGAAGCACAACCATAATTAAATATGAAATTCACAGAAGAACAATTGGAAAAAGCTGTTGTTGAGTTATTTGAATCTGTACATATTCCTCATCTGCACGGTGAAACGATTCATAAAGAAATCAGCGATGTTCTGCTTCGCGATGACTTAAAACAATTTCTCTTTACTCAGTATGCAGATGACAATATTACTCCAAACGAAGTTCAATCAATTATTCGCCAATTAGATATTCTTCCCTCTTCATCATTATATGATAGTAATAAAACTTTTCTAAGTCTGTTAGCCGATGGTTTTACAATAAAACGCGAAGATAGAAGCAAAAAAGATTTATTCATCCAGCTTATAGATTATAATCCTATTGTAAACTTTCAATCGGATTTATTTAGTAATACGATTCTGAAAGCAGCCGAGCCGAAATCAGATTACAAAGCACAAGACAACAACATCTACAAATTTGTTAACCAGCTTGAAATTCAGGGCTATGAAAAACGTATTCCTGATGGAATTTTATATATAAATGGCTTGCCTCTTGTTGCAATTGAATTCAAGAGTGCAATTAAAGAAGAAACAACAATTAAAGATGCTTATACACAATTAACGATTCGCTACAAAAGAGATATTCCGGAACTATTTAAATACAATGCGTTCTGTGTAATTAGCGATGGAGTAAACAACAAAATAGGTTCGCTATTTGCAAAGTATAATTATTACTATGCCTGGCGCAAGATAAATCCTGAAGATGAAGCAGTTGATGGTATTGATTCACTTTATAGTATGGTTAAGGGTTTATTTAATAAAACCAGATTGCTAGATGTTATTCAAAACTTCATATATTTCCCTGATAGTGCAAAAGATGATACAAAAATTGTTTGTCGATATCCCCAATATTATGCAGCAAGAAAAATTTTCGAGAATATAAAACTCAATATGCGTCCGGATGGAAATGGTAAAGGTGGTACTTATTTCGGTGCAACAGGTAGCGGCAAGAGTTATACTATGCTTTATCTTAGTCGAATATTAATGAAAAGTACTCACTTCAAAAGTCCTACAATTATTTTAATTACTGATAGAACAGATCTTGATGATCAGCTTTCAGCACAATTTACAAATGCAAAAAAATTCATTGGTGATGAAAATATAATAAGTGTTGAAAGTCGTGAGGAATTAAAATCCCACCTTAAAGACAGAAAAAGCGGCGGCGTATTCTTAACAACTATTCACAAATTTACTGAGGCTCTTGAACTGCTCACTGATAGAGCAAATGTCATTTGCATTTCAGATGAAGCTCATCGTTCACAAATAAATCTCGATCAAAAAATTGTAGTCACTGCTAAAGGTGTTGAGCGTAAATATGGTTTTGCAAAATTTTTGCACGATTCATTGCCTAATGCAACTTATGTCGGCTTCACCGGCACTCCTATAGATGCAACTCTTGATGTATTTGGAAATGTTGTCGATGCATATACGATGAAAGAATCAGTCGCTGATGAAATTACAGTAAAAATAGTTTACGAAGGCAGAGCAGCAAAAGTCTTACTGAATGAAGCTAAGTTAAAGGAAATTGAAGAGTACTATAAAAAATGTGCAGTAGAAGGTGCAAACGAATATCAGATTGAAGAAAGTAAACGGGCAACAACTAAACTTGAAGCTATATTGGGTCATCCGGATCGTATAGAGTTATTGGCAAAGGATTTTGTCGAGCATTACGAAAAAAGGATAGAGGAAGCTGCTACGGTAAAAGGTAAAGTTATGTTTGTTGCTGCAAGTCGCCCCATTGCTTTCAGTCTTTACAATGAAATTATAAAATTAAGACCTGCCTGGATTGAGATAAAGGAATGTGATGCAGGTATCGAGCTTAGTGAAAATGAACGCAGAGAAATTAAACCTTCTGAAAAAATAAAACTTGTAATGACTCGCAGTAAAGATGATCCTAAAGAACTCTGGGATTTATTAGGTACAAAAGAATATCGCAAAGAATTAGATCGTCAATTCAAGAATGATAAATCTAATTTCAAAATTGCAATCGTTGTTGATATGTGGATTACTGGTTTCGATGTACCATTCCTTGATACTATGTATATAGACAAACCGATTCAACAGCATTCACTTATCCAGACTATTTCAAGAGTCAACCGTGTTTATGAAGGCAAAGAAATGGGTTTGGTAGTAGATTATATCGGCATTAAAAGTAATATGAACATCGCTCTTGCTAAATATTCAAAAGTAGATGCAAATGATTTTGAAGATATCAATAAAGCAGTTATTCTTGTAAAAGATCAGCTCGACTTATTATCCAAACTCTTTCATCAGTTTGATACAACTGCTTATTTCCAGGGAACACCTTTGCAGCAGTTAGGATGTCTGAATCGTGGAGTGGAATTTGTACAGCTCACCGATGAATTGGAAAAAAGATTTGTAAATCTCACAAGAAAATTACGCTCTGCATATAATCTTTGCTGCAATAGCGATGCAATATCCCGCACCGAAAGAGATCATATTCATTTCTATCTCGCTATCAAAGCAATCCTCCACAAACTCACAAACGGTGATGCGCCGGATACTGCCCAGATGAATGAACAAGTTAGAAAAATGATTGTAGAAGCATTAATAAGTGAGGGTATTGAGGAAATATTCAAATTGGATGAAAGCGATCCAAAAAATAATTTGGATATTTTTAGTGAAGATTATATGGCCAAAATAGATAAGATAAAATTACCGAATACTAAAATTAAATTGTTACAGAAACTTTTATCTCGTGCAATATCAGAATTCAAAAAAACTAATAGAATCAAAGGCATAGATTTTTCGCAAAAGCTCAGAAAACTTGTGGAGCTTTATAATGAACGCAAAGATTTTGAAGTATTTAAAAGTGATGTATTGGATGACGTTGCTGAACAATTCACAAACTTATTCGAAGAATTAAAAAAAGAACGAAACTCATTTATTGAATTGGGAATTGATTTCGAAGAAAAAGCATTTTACGATATTCTAAAATCAATTGCTGAAAAATATAAATTTGAATATCCGCACGATAAATTAATTGTGCTATCAAGAGCGATAAAAATAATCATTGATGATAAAGCTAAATACACAGACTGGTCGCATCGTGATGATATAAAAGCTGAATTAAAAGTGGATCTGATTTTAATCCTGGCAGAACATGGCTATCTACCAGTTCCAAAAGATGAAGTCTTCAAAGAAATTTTTGAACAAGCAGAAAACTTTAAAAAGTATTCAAGCATTTAATTTGGTATGGTCCATGGCAAATCAAAAATGGTATGAAAAGGCTACTGTCCAAGCTGCACTAGTAGCAATCGCTCCCTCAATTATTACAGCAATTATTGCAATCATTTCTATCGTGTTGACTTATAAGGCTGCTAATACCCAAATTGAATTAAATAAAGATCAATACGAACGTGACAGTATTAATTCAGCACTTCAACTTGAATTAGTTCTCAAACAAATTGAATTGGCGAACAGAAGTTTTTTAAATGATAGTGTTATCAGTCTCCAACAATTAAACATTACAAGAGAAAATTATAGATTATTAGAATCTGAAAGAAATATTAAGAGATCTGCCGATTGGGGAAAGTTACGTAATACTATGTGGGCAATATTTGATTTAACAACTTCAGGTGCGCATGGATTTGTTGCTTTAGATAGCCTTTCTGAAAAAGAAAAGGAAAATAGAAGTAATAAAATTTTGATCCTGCTAAATTCTGAAATAGACAATCCTGTATTAATTGATAATAAAAAATGTCTAGGTTACTGGCGTAACGCAATATCAAAATCTAAAAACCTTAAAGACAAAGCACTAGCCAATCACTTTAAATTTTCTGAGCAAGTATCATCTTTAATGAATGATGTAATTGTTGTATGGGCAGAATTAGTTTTAGACTCTAAAGAGGTATCTCCTACTGGCGGGAAACCGATAATAAAATAAGGTATGAAATTTAAATAATCTAGTTCTAATTGAAATATTCAATTTTACCAGCTGGCTGGTCCAATTCTTTTCAGTGTCGCTTAAGTATCCAAATGAATAAACCTATTCTCATAAAACCCAATTCCTATACTACCAGCTTTCGGCAAAAACTAAAATTATGTAACTAAGTCAAGAATTGGGGTATAAGAAGGATATACTAACAACTAATTAGGAGTGTTACTATGTCCTTCACTATTGGTGCAGATCCTGAGTTGATCTGCCACAGAAACGGTCAGTTTGTTCCTGCTCATAATTTTTTCAAGAGTAATAGTTCATTTGGTTTAGATGGATGTGAATCAACTGCTGAGATTCGTCCAGGTCTTTCTGAATCCCCTGTTGATCTAACTTCAAAGATTTATCAAATCTTAGATTACGGTCACGACAAAGCACCTGACCTTGAGTTCATATCAGGACACTACGTGAATGATTATTCAATAGGTGGTCACACACACTTTTCTATTGATCCACTTCCTGAGATTATAGATGGACTGGATATTGTTTTAGGTTCACTTAGCAACTGCATTGATGATAAAATGCAGAGACAGAAAAGAGAACGTTCTGGTTATGGTAAGAAAGGTGCATACAGAAGAAAATCTTACGGTTTTGAATATCGTACACCAGGAAGTTTTCTTCTATCACCTTCTGTTACACTCGTTCACTTCACGCTTGCAAAGCTTACTGTTGTCGGTGTCCTTGAAGACAAGGTAGATTTCAACGAATTAAAAAATCGTCAACATTCCTGTACATTTCTTAAATCACTCAAACATTCATTGCACACAATTCCGGATGATTGCAGAGAAGGCCTTAAAGAACTTGATACACTTCTAGGTAAAAGACTAAACTGGAATCAGGACATACTTCCAAACTGGGGATTAAGGAGGGCAGCATAATGCACTGTCATAATTGTGAAGATGAACTCCGTGATGATCAGGTGCGTTGGGCATTTGAAGAACCATATTGTGAAGATTGTTTTGATAATATGTTCAATTACTGCTGCAGATGTGATGGAGTTATCTACAGAGAATCCGCTCACTATAACGATGAGGGAGATCCATATTGTTCAGATTGCTATGAAAGTAATTATGATGACGATGCGCCCGACAATCCTGCTGTAAGCGATAGTGACAGAGAACTTGTTGTAAAACTTTCACGAAGCTGGCTGCAGGGAAAGATTGAAACAAGGCGACCTCTATTTATAAACGATAAAGATATTTTGCTCAGAACAATCAAAGACAAAGTTGGATTAGTTGATAATCCAATCTATGTATTTGGTTTAACCGACAGAGATGAATATCAACTATCAGTAAGTGCTGATCTGTTTGATAAAGTTCAAACCTTCGTTCAGCTTAATGATCTAAAAGCAATTGTTGTATCCAGTCCTGGATGTAACAGACTTGGGATATCATTAACACTTCGTAAGAATAATCAGAAAGAAATAATTGAGCTGATTAAACAGATCACCACGGTAAGAGAACTGGTTCCCGCCTAATCATTAACAAGGAGTAAAATATAATGTGTGGAATAATGGGCTGGTATAGCTTCGGCCATACTCTGCCCGATAAAGATAAAATAACAAATATGTTTTCATTGCTTGAAAGCCGTGGGCGTGATGCCAGCGGCATTTGTTTTATAAAAGATAATAATCTTATAGTTCACAAAGATGCAATGAAGTCTTCTGAATTTGTAAAGACTGATGACTGGAAAGAACTTGTACTTCCCTCTTCAATGATCCTACATACGAGAATGAAAACTCAGGGATCAGAGAAGAACAATGCAAACAATCATCCTCTGTTCTCAAAGAATGGAATTGCAATTGTACACAATGGAATCATCTATAACGATAAAGAAATCTTTGGCAAGAAAGAACGTGATGCAGAGGTTGATTCAGAATCAATACTTCATCTTCTTTCAATGAAAGTTAAGGGAGATAAAATTAAAAGACTCTTTGATAAAGTAGAAGGTTCTTTTGCAGTTGCTATGCTTGATAAATATTTCCCTGAAAGATTAGTTCTTATCAAAAAAGATAATCCAATTGATCTGTATTACGATTCAAAGGATGATATTCTTTATTTCTGCAGTGAACGAGAAATTATGCAGGAAGCATTATCAATAGAAAAAACAACTGTTCGTGGATTTAATCTGGGAGAAAAAGATTTTCATTTCTATGAGATGCATAACAACTATGCTCTATTTATAAACAGTGAAGGAGTAGAGTCATATCAGAAATATTATCCATCAAAGAGTAAATGGTTTGATAGAAGATATCACTATTCAAATACACCGGAAGAAATGATAATTGAATGTCCCTGGTGTTTTTCTCAGACAACCTACTATGATGGTAAATTATTTAACAAGTGCGAGGTTTGTGGTATGGGAATCAATGAAGAGGATTTATATGTCATATAGTCCACAAATAAAAGGTGATCTTGTAAGAAGATTGTATCAGCTAAAGCAAAAAGAAAAGCGACCGATGACAAGACTGGTAAACGAAGCTGTAACAGAATACTTAGAAAAGAAGGAGAAAGAAGATGGCAAAGAAAGATTTATTCGGAATGATAGCTGAGCTAATCGAAAAAATTTTAAGAGAAATCTTTGGAGGTAAGAAATGAAAGGATGGATCGCCTTAGCTTTTATTGTAGCTGAAGCAATAATCAGGATAATTGTCTGGAAGGATGATAAATGAACTTTCTTGATGAACTATTGCAGGAAGCCGAGATAAAAGAAGAGGAGCAGACTGAAGCCTACTTTGATCTGCTCTTGCTTCAGATAAAGCAACTTACAAAACAGATTGAATACAACTTCTCACAGAGCGAGAAAGAATGTTCTATGATTAACAGTTTTGTTCTTCATAAGAACGCACAGTTACAGGAAAAGATCAGATGGTTAGAGATTAAGCTTGAAGCTTTTATTAAAGAAAAGAAAGAGAAGACAATTGCTCTTCCTAACGGAACACTTAAGATGCATAAAAAACCGGATAAAGTTGAAATTGAAAATCTTGATTTATTCTTAAAGAAAGCAAAGCCAGAGATGCTTACTGTTGTTCCTGAAAGTTATAAACCGGATATGAACAAGATCAAGAATTACATCAAATCAAAACCTGTTCCACCGGGTATAAAAATAACTGAGGGCAAAGAAGAGTTTAGTTACAAATTAAATGGAGTAGAAGATGGCAGAGCGAAAGAAACTGGAATTGGAGTTGAACAAAACTCTGAGCTTAGAGCTGTTGTTTGATGAACCAATGGTTGGTCAGAGTCGATATGGTGATTATTTCTTGTATGCAGTTAAGAATGGAACAGACACTGAATATTCATTCTTTGCACCGGCTGAAGTTAATGAACAAATTAAAACCTTAAGAAAAGGTGAACGATTTGAAATCACAAAGTTGCTGAGCAGAAAGGAACTAAGATTGTTACTAGTTATGATGTTAAAGTACAAAAGAAGAATCTTGAAAGTCCTATAAATGAAATAAACAAAAACAGTAACGATAATTTCTATGATCTGATGTTAACCTCCTGCAGAGATGCAGTTAAAATTCAGAATGAACTTGGCGGGTTGATGGATGCAAAATCTCTTGCTGTTACTTTGTTTATTGCGAGAAGTAAAATAAATCAAAATGGTTATGCCGGTTAAATAACCGGCATTTTTTATTAGTAGAGAATGATATGAAAGAAATGTATGGTTTTAATTATCAGCAGTATGGAAATTGCGGACAGTTTGCTCTGTTAAATGCATTGCTGCTTTTAGGTATTCCGGTTACAAACAAACAAGCACACATAAAAACAGGAATCACGATTACTAAATCAACTATTAGCGGGACAGATTCTAAAAACATTGTAAAAGGACTAAAATGTTTTAATTGTAAAGCAATAAAATTTCAGAGTGATAGTGAATCAGATACGAAGAAGAGCATTGATGATTTCCTGAGCAAAAATATACCGCTAATAATTGGCTGCGAAAACTATGATCACTGGGCTGTGTTAGCAGGTAAGAAGGATAATAAATACTATTGGTTGGATTCAGCAGATGAAGATATTATTGGATTGTCATACTGGGATGAGATTGAAGACTGGATTAAATATGAAGATGAAGATGATTACAAATATTTCTTTATAGCTGTTAAGCCAAAGGAATCAGGTTATTCAATTTCAAATCTTAATGAGCTATATAAAATCAGTTACAAGAATGAGGATTTGTTTTTTACCTGTGGTGAAAAGCTGAATGACTTGCTAGAGATATTTGAATGTGATTGTAGAGCAAATTACTCTGTTGCAAAATTGCTCAACCAGTATAAAGAAACAATTATAGATGGCATTTGCAGATTATATTATTATGCAGATAGAACTGAGATAGAAAAGTTATTCAACGATTATTTAGCTATTGCTGAGTTGTATAATTTAAAAGTTGATAAAGAAATTAGAGTTCAGGCTTTAATTGAGTTTACAATTTTATTAACATTATGTTTATTTGAGTAAGGAGCGCAAGCTCCATTACTCATTTTATTGTTCTACATTAAACCGCTAATAAGGTCTTTCAAAAAAATATAAAAAAAATTTTACAAACAATTTTGCTTCCCGATAGTACTATGTTTTAATAGGATGGATTCTGGTCGCTTCTGATTAGGAACCAGCAATGGCGGGGCGGGCCCTAGATGGGACCCACCGCAAAGAATAAACCGGATGGTGATTATAAAATGTGGTTTAATCTTTCTTAATAAAAATTTTATAAACCCGATTTTCTAGTGGGTATAAGACTACCACAAAACATCTTAGTGGAGATTATAATTGACAGGGGTTTAAGGGACCCTACCACCCTTTTGGAGAGATAAGGTTTGAACTTATTTTTTAGATTGCTCCAATAAATAGTTAAGTCCATTCTCAATGATCTCGTGAAAGAGCATTATCCTACCCCCAAGTCTTAATTTCTTTCATCTCATTTGCATTATAATTTTTAATAACAACCTACTGCAAGAAACAGTAGGCCGAAAATCACTCTTTACATTTATGCTCCAACATTTCTCTTTTCAAACCAGCTATAGACTGATGGTATGATTAACAATGTGAGAAGAGTTGAAGTTATCAATCCACCAACCACTACCGTAGCAAGTGGTTTTTGTATTTCAGAGCCAGTCCCTGTTGCAAATAGCATTGGTATTAAACTAAATATTGCTATGGATGCGGTCATCAGCACAGGACGAAATCTATCCAAGCTCCCTTTAATTATGGCATCTCGTAGTTCAACACCTTCTTCACGCAATTGCGAAATTCTGGAAACAAGCACAAGACCATTTAATACAGCAACACCAAAAAGCACAATAAATCCAACGGATGCAGGAACGGATAAATATAATCCTGAAATGTACAGTGATATAATTCCACCTATAAGTGCAAATGGTAAATTTGAAATTACAAGCAGAGCCAATCTTATTGACTTAAATGTTACAAATAACAAAAGTAAGATTAACCCTATAACGACCGGTCCAATTATCATCAGCCTATTCATTGCTCTTTGTTGGTTTTCAAACTGTCCACCCCACGTTAAATAATATCCTGCAGGAAGTTGAATATTATTTTTTATTTTTTGTTTTGCCTCTTCTACAAAGCTTCCAATATCTCTACCACTTATATTCATTTCAATACCTATTCTGCGTATGCCGTCTTCACGGCTGATTTGAACAGGTCCCTCGATCATTTCTACATCAGCTAATTGCCCAAGTGGTATGTTTGCACCATTACTTGTTGGAATAAGAATATTTTCAATCGTTTCTATCGAGTTTCTTTTTTCTTCAGGCAATCGTACGGTTATATCAAAGCTTCTATTTTCTTCATAAAGTTTCGACGCAGATTTTCCTGCAATTGCAATTTCTATAACATTCTGAACTTCCCTTATATTCAATCCATATCTTGCGATTTCTGATCTGTTAATGTTAACTGTTAAATAAGGCTGACCGCTTACTTTTTCTGTCATCAGATCTGTTACTCCTTCAATTGTACTGAGAGTTTTTGCTATTTCATCCGATTGTTTTTTAAGTACTTCAATATCATCACCAAAAAGTTTTATAATTAACTGCGCTCGTGTACCCGCTACAATTTCATCTATCCTGCACTGTATCGGTTGACTAAATCCAAATCCAATTCCTGGTATTGATTCCAGTTCTTCCCTCATCTCATTTGTTAATTCATCTCTCGTAATATCACGCTTCCACTCACTTCTTGGTTTTAGAACACCAACGTAACCGGTTTTATCAACGCCTCTTGTATCAAGGGCAATACCTGTTTGACCCGTTCTTGAAACTATTATTTCAAGTTCATCAAATTTTTTCATCTTTTGTGCTGCAAGCTGATTGACTTCCATTGCTTTAGACAAAGACACTCCTGGAAGCAGAGCAACATCCATATCAAATGCACCTTCATCCATAATAGGTATAAACTCAGAACCAAGTTTTGTAGATAGAAATAGAGCAATCACCAAAAATATTCCAGCGATTCCTAATACAGTAAATTTTTTCTTCATCGAATATTCAAGAATGGGCTGATATAAATTTTTTGCATACTTAATGATTATACTTTCTTTTTCCGGCTGTGACTTTAGAAACATCGAGCATAAAACCGGTATCACAAATATTGAAAGCATCATTGAAGAAAGCAGTGCGATTGCAACTGTCTTTGCAAGTGGTCCAAACATTTTTCCTTCAATACCTTCTAATGATAGTATTGGAATAAATGTTAATGCGATTATCAATTCTCCAAAGATGCTTGGTTTTCTTACTTCCAAAACTGCTTTTAGTACTGTTAATAGTTTTGGTTTATTAGTGCTTTCCTCACTCAAATGCCTTTGTACATTTTCAACCTGAATTATCGTTGCGTCGATTATCATTCCTATTGATATTGCAAGTCCTCCAAGTGACATAAGATTGGCACTTAATCCAACGATTTTCATAACAATAAAAGTTATTAGCAGCGAAAGTGGCAGTGCAATTAAAACAACAAAGCTACCTCTAAAACTTCTTAGCAATAAATAAAGTACTATAAGTACCAAAACGGCTCCCTCAATCAATGCTTTGTTTACAGTACTAACACTTGAGTTTACAATATCACTTCTGTCATAGTACGGCACTAATTTTATTCCATCCGGAAGTACATTATTAGAATTGATTTCATCAACTTTATTTTTTACTCTATCAACCACATCTCGGCTGTTTTCACCCCTGAGCATCATAACTATACCACCAACACACTCATCCTTTCCATCAATCATTGCGGCACCCATTCTTACAGCTTCACCAACTTTTATTTTTGCTGCATCCTTTAGAAATACTGGTGTGCCATCATATGATTTCAGAACTATATTTTCGATGTCTGAAATATCTTTAATTAGTCCAACACCTCGCACAATGTACTGATCCGCATTCTTCTCAAGTATATTGCCACCGACATTCTGGTTATTGTTTTCTATTGCAGTAAAGATTTGCTCAGTCGTCAGGTTATATTTTATTAAAGCATCAGGAAATAATATTACCTGGTATTGCTTAAAGTAACCGCCAAATGAATTTATTTCATTTACTCCCGCCACACTTTTTAACTGCGGTGTTACAATCCATTCCTGGATGGTTCTAAGATTTGACAGATAAGATATTTTTTCCAGAGAATCCGCAGGTACATTTCCTTCAAGAGTATATTGATATATTTCACCCATTACAGTGGCAATAGGTCCCATTTCAATTTCAACACCTTCAGGCACACTTTCTTTAGCTTCTGCCAATCGTTCAAATACAAGTTGTCTTGCAAAGTATATATCAACATCATCCTTAAATATTATTGTTACTATGGATAGCCCGAACTTTGTTACAGAACGCATTTGTTCTACATCCGGCAATCCTCGCATTGATGTTTCGATTGGATAAGTTACGTTTCTTTCTATTTCTATTGCCGATAGTCCATCTGCGTGACTGACAATTTCAACCTGGATATTTGTAACATCAGGAAAAGCATCAATCGGTAATGTAAAATATGAGTATGCACCAAATGCTATTATCACAAGTGATAGGAATATTATCATTCCTTTCTTATGCAATGTATATTCTATTATTTTTTCTAACATCAGTGTTCATCCTCCGCAATTTCATCTTTCTTCAATTCACTTTTTAGATAAAACACACCATCGGTTACTACTTTTTCACCTTGCTTAATACCTTCTTTTATTTCAATCAAATTGCCTGATGTTTCTCCGGCTATCACATCTCTTCTTTCAAAAGTTGTATCACTTGTTTGAATGAATAAATAGCTTTGTCCTGCTTCTTTTACTATTGATTCTTCAGGAATCAAAATTGCTTTTGCATTTGATCCCACAGGTATTTGTAATTCTCCATACATTTGAGGCTTTAATTTGTTGCCTTGGTTTACAAATTCGCCTCTAATTAAGATTGTCCTGGTGTTATCATCAACCGTCTGTCCTATATATATGATTCTGCCTTCAAGTCTGTTTTGTTTATTTGAGATCGTGGTGAAGTATGCTTTTGAGTTTTGCGTAATCTTATCCAAATCTTTTTCATAGATTTGACCATCAATCCAAACATTACTTGTATTTATTACTTTAAAAGCATTGGTGGTTGCATCAACAACCTGTCCTATCACAACATTTCTTTCAACAACAACACCATTTATAAGAGATTTAATTGGCAAAGTTCCGGAGGTATGTTCATCCCCATCTTTTTCATTTATAACATCCTCATCACTTAATCCAACTGAATGTATTTTCTTGTCTTCAGCACGGTACTCGGCAGTAGCTTTTTCATACTCTGCCTGGCTTTCTAATAAGGATTTCTGTGACCCTATTTTTTCATCGAATAGTTTTTTCTGTCGTTCGTAATTTGCTTTTGCATTATCATAGTTAGCCTTCGCTTTTAAGTAACCTGCTTTTATTTCTCCAACTTCAAGTCCTTCAACGGTCATCAAGAGCTGCCCGGCCTTTACATAATCACCAACTTTAACAAATACTTTATGTACTCTTCCTTGTATCAAGGATCCGATCTGTGCTTCATTATCCTGGTTAGTTTTTACTTCTGCAGGAATATTAAGAAATCCGCTGAATGGCTGTAACGATACCGTTTGTGATTTTAATTTTATCTGCTCGATTGATTCTGTTGAAAGTGTTATTAAATCAGAATGCTCTTCGCTGTGCTCATCATTATGTTCTTCTGGTTTTTCTGTGCATCCAATCTGTAATAAAGTTAAAATCATTATCACGATCAGAGTGTATAATTTTTTATCAATCATTTTTATTCTCCAATTCATAAATGTTTTTCCCGATAATTTCCTCTAATTCAAACAACGAATTGTTGTAATTGAACAAAGCAGTTATATAATTTTCTCTTGCGTTTATCACCAGCTGTTTAACCTGCATATATTCCAAATAAGATAATTCACCTGCGTCATAGCTCTTTATTGCAGTTCTATAAACTTCCTCAGTTTGCGGAAGTATGTCATCAGTATATGTTTTTATCTGCTGTTTATTATTTACATAATTTGTGTAAGCATTTTTTAACTTCAATCTAATTTCATTTTTTGTTTGTTGAAGTAAAGCCTCAGAAATTGATTCATTTGCACTGGCTTCCTGTATTGCTCCTCGTTGATCCATTATAAACCATAGAGGTACTGAAACTCCAAAGGAGGCCCCGTAAAACCCGCTATCTCCATCTCTGGATTGCTTGAAATACGCTAAATTGAAATTTGGCAGTAACGATGACCACGCAAGTGTTTTTTCTACACCGGCAATCCCATTATTAAGCTTAGCTTCTTTTATCTGCGGATTTGTTTCTTCCGCTGTTTGATAAACTGTTTCTAAGCTAAAATTGTGTTCAGTATATATCAGAGAATCCGTTAGTAGTAATGACGATGTTTTATTCTGATTTCCATAGCCAAGTACATAATTTAGTTCTGCTAAAGAGGTGTTTAGATTATTCTTCGCTATTTCAAGTTTATTTTTAGCTTCACTTAATTGCACTTTTGCTGTCAGTTCTTCAATATTAGTTCCTTCACCTACATTATATCTTATCTGTGCTTTTTTATAAAAATCATCACTGATGATCAGATTTTCTTCTGAATATTTTACTATGCTTTGATCCGCAAGTACTTTGAAGTATGCGCTTTTTATTTGTTTGACTAACTCGTATTTCTTTAATAAGAATTGCTCCAATGCAATCTCTTCTTCTTTTGAATATTTATTTCCTTTTAGGAAGTAGTTTGTCGGAAATTCAAACGATTGTGATATTGCAAAAGTTCTTTCACTGTAATTACTTAAACTCGTGTTAACAGGTGCGTATTCCAAGCTCAGCTCTAACTCAGGCTGTGGCAATGATATTCCTTTCCAGAACCTTCCTTTAGCCGCATTGATATTCTCAGCTGATTGCAATAGTTCAGGATTTTGTCTTACCCCAATCTCTATCGCTTCGTTAAGTGATAATTGATTTATTTCAGTTTGCCCGTTTAGCTTTGATATGAATAAAGCTAATGCTGCAAGTATGAAATACTTGTTCATATTTTCTCCAATTAAAATTTATTATTTAGTTTTTGTCCGGTAATCGGACTTACAGATTTTGAGGGATATGCTAAATCAGGAAAGTATTGTTATCCAGGTAAACTTTGTTTGTCTTATTTGTAAAGTGGGGATTATCAGTTTCTAAAAAGAATCTTAACGCTCTTTGATTTTCTACTTCAACTATCTTTGGAATAAATACAAATTGTATTTTTAGTTTTGTCAATTCCGATGTATTTGTTTTTGAAGTCGGTGTTGTACTTCCATTCACAATAGTACAATGATCGTGTGACGAGTGATTATCATCATCGTGGTTTAAGAAGCCTAATTCGGAGTGTAAAAATGAAAATACAAATACTGTTAGTACTGCTATTCCTATCACTCTTTTGATTTTTTGAATTGTTCTATTCATACACCCCAAATATAAACTATTGCCTCTTCGCAATCAATGAAATGTTTTACATCGTGCTTTTTAGCACCGGATAGTGCTATGATTTAGCATTATTAAAGTATACATCTTATGACAAGGAAATTCCACTCTCGTATGTTGCTATAGCTTGCCCATATTCCTTGTCATCTGTCTTCATTATTTAATAAAATTTGAATTTGGGGGGGGCAACCCCCCTTTTTAATTCACTAAAATATTTCCAAGCAAAACATTCAAGCGATCAGTAAGTAACTCAAACTCCTGATTGATTTCATTCTTTTCACGAAGAGATTCTTCATCTATTTTTATTTCAAGCTGAATATATCTCTTTGTCAGCCTCATACTTTCCATTTTTATATCATAGAATTCTTCGTATAAATTATCAGGAATCAACGGAAGTTGAGATAGTTCATAAGCATATTCTCCAATGGTGATATTTGTCCGGTCGAATAATTTATTAGGGATTTCAAATCCATAGATAAGTTCAAGTTCTGATAGAGACATTACAAAATCTATCTCATCCAGATCCGTATCAAGGAGATCAGATAGGACAACGTCAGGATCATAATGTTTTTTAGCTCTGGATTTTGAATCAAGTAGTGTTGCTAGGGTGTATATATATTTTAACATATCACTCCTTTCCATAAAACGAAGTTATATCAAACCAGTATGTTCGCTTTTGCCCATTTCGTAACTTAATCTTTAGTATATCATAAAATTTTTTTCTGTAAACTGCCATTATCTGTTCATTTAATCTCCATTCAACATTTTGTTTACCGTAAATAGATTCCAGGTATTCATATTCTGCATCAACTCCTTCTGAATGAGATTTTGTGTTTTGATTTACAATAGCTTTTTCTGGACTTGAGCCATCGCTATCGGTTATTTTTATTTTATTAAAAACCATTTTATTCTCCTCTGCTTAATTTTTTCATTAAATTATTGTTTTCGTAGTCTTGAATTTGCTGCTGTTTTGCAAGCTGCTTTTCAATTGCTTTCTTGAGCAAATCTTCTCTAGTTATTTTTATGTTATAAGATAAATTGCTCAGCTCTTTTTGTTCTGCTGCAGACAGGTTCTTGTATTTCTTGTTAAAGAACTTTCCACTCTGGCTTATTAAATTATTTAATTCTCTATATGATGACATATTTTTCTCCTTATTAAATTTTGGCTGTACAGGTTGTACACTGTGTACACGTCGTACAGCCGGTTTTTTGTATATG
Source organism: Ignavibacteriales bacterium (assembly GCA_016707585.1). Classification (GTDB taxonomy): domain Bacteria; phylum Bacteroidota; class Ignavibacteria; order Ignavibacteriales; family Ignavibacteriaceae; genus IGN3. Next base: position 23,097 of record JADJHL010000002.1, read on the forward strand.
TTAGATTGGGGTCGTTGTGTTGTTGTGTAACAAGCACGGGTGCGTAGGTTGTACACTTGCACGCCCTGCAGTGTTGTGTAGTGTTAAATAACATAAACAACATACACGCCCCATCTAATTACTTACTACATACGTGAAATAATATTGTTGTATCTATATAGAGTTTATCTACAACCTTACCATTCTTAATAAATAAGTACGCAGTTGTTATATTAAAGCGTTTAGAATTTATTTCAACATCTTCCATTGTATAATCATCGTACTCATAATATTGAACGAGATATTCCATTATTTTAGATAAATAAATTCTACCTTCTATGTGATCCTTAGGGCCTGATAAAATCATACTTGTTTCTATTGTCTTACCATCCCCACCATTTAAGTAAACCATAATTTCCTCCATTATTTGTTGCGTAACCTAAACAACCCGTGGGTTGTGTTGGTTGTTTAATTGAGCTACAGTTGCGTAACCATAGCACCTACTCCTACGGGGGTAGGTTTTTATTATTTTATTTACTGTTCTTCGATGCCTACCTGGGTAGTTATAACATCACTTACCCTTTTATCAATTCTATCTATGGATTTTTCCATAGATGCGGGCATAGATGATTTAATTATTTCTTTTGATTTCATTCTAAATTCGCACATTACCATAGATACCATAGATGGCAGACTTAATTCAACTACAGCTGTAGAATATTTTTTTATTTATAAAATATTTTTTGTTTGTAGTATTTTATCTCTGCCCATCCCTGCCATCTATGGAAATCCTTTCATTTTAATTCATTTTCAACATATTCGCGATAATTTTTATCCCTGCCCATCCCTGCCCAACTTTCACCATTGATAGTAATGGCTATCATCCCTTTTATCTCTATAAGAAACTATCCCGTATAACTTGAGTTTCTTTCCTAGATCAACCAGAGAAGCATAATTCTGATCATAAATGTTTTTATACAATTCCAATGCTCTGGATTTTAATATTCTACTTTCCTTAACATCTTTTTCTTCTAGCGACTTAGGTGTTCCAAATATATCTTTACGGATATTTTCATTAAACCAATCCACATCCACTTTCTTCAGATGATAAGCAAATTCTTCGTACCTATTCATTCCCACACTTACTAAAGCTTTCTTATCATCATTATCAATAACAGTTTTTGCTAATTGAGCATCATATTTATAATTCATTAAGAATTGAGCAAACCTTGGCAGCTCTTTTTTTAAGTCTTCAATAAATGCTTCAGGGTCTTTACTAAACCATTCATAGTTACGAAGTACACCTGCAGCAGTAACAATATTTAGCCTTCTATCTTTATCTTCAACAAATACCGGAATTTTTTCATTACTAAAGAAGATGCAGTTAACATAATTAGTAATCGTAAAGTTTTTAACATTCTTTTCATTTATTGTTACTTCATCTTCAGTAATAATTGTTTTAATAGTAGACTTAACTGAATTACGAGTGTTGTTATCGTGAGCTATTTCGTTAAATGCTATTAGTATCGCATTCTGTAACCAAGGATTAAATTCACTGGCTAACTGTGAGTCATTTACCATCGAAACCTGTTTATCTCCAAACAATGGTTTTAATATGTATGAAAGCATAAGGTTTTTACCTGCACCTTGATCGCTCTTAAACACCCAGGCAGTCTGCTGTTTCATTCTAGTCTGTAATATTCCAGCAAGCCAGTTCAGAAATCGTTCACGCTCTATATCTTTTGGAATTAAATTGACGAGTAATTGATAAATATGCAGAAACTCTTTTTCAGGGTTAATAAATTCTTCAGTCTTTTTCAGCAACATATATTCTGTTGGTGTGAAAAAGTTGAACATCTCTTTTTCTAAATCATATCTTTCATTAATAGTAACATCAAAATCTGCTTTTAACGCTGGAAAGATTTCAGGGGTGCGTTGTTGTGCACTCAATAAAATATTAGATAAGATATCCTTAGTAACACCCAAATGCACTGAATCTGCTGTTTTATCAAAGTAAGCATATGAGCTGGTGTTTTTTTCTATGAATGGAAAATACCTTTGATCAGCACTATCACTTGAGCTAGTAATCTTCTTAAAATCTTTTAAGTTCTTTTCTTCTTTAACTGATTTAATCAAATCATTTACATCAGACTTTGCTATACCAAAGTTTTTTATGAAGATATTTTTGATGTAAGCTAAATCTTCAGGATCTTTTACAATTAAACTGAGCTCTAATAATATGTTCTTAGCCTCTTCTCTTTGTATGGGATCTTTAATCACATCAGCATCTGCATATCTAGTGCATAACCAACGCAACCCCTTTTCACACGCTTTTAATAAATTCTTGAATTCTTTTATTCCATTGGCTCTGATATATTCATCAGGATCTTTATGTGGTTTTAATTTTTCTGGATTTAGTATAAAAGGAACGATATTAGATTCTTCAAGCAACAACTTAATAGCCTCTTCGGTATTCCCTGGTCCAACACTATCATTATCTAAAGCAAGAATAACGTTCTTTACTTTTTTAGCCACTAGTCCTGCAATATGAGTTTGACTTAATATACCTTGTCCTAATGCAACGATATTATCTAATCCAGCTTTTATTAAGTAAGCAGCGTCTGGATAACCTTCAACTATTAGAACTGTATCTTGTTTATGAATTTTATCTAAATTAAAAAGATCCTTTTTTGATATTCCTGTTGTACTATCATATCGAGATAAAATTTGTTTCCCATCGGTACCTAACTTAGGAGTTTTATCCAGATTAAAGATCGGCTCACCTAATGGTTTGCTTGATCTCTTTATAAAACCAGTTATCATTCCCTTTCTATCTCTATATGGTATTGCGATATCATATATGTCGCCATTGTGACCATTTAATGATAAAGAGTTAATTAGGTTGTATGCATCTGGAAAAACTGTTTTTAGATGATCACGGATATTTAGTGCACTAGTCCATCCACAGAATTCAGTATCCTTTAAGACTTCTTTATCATACTTACGTTCATTCGTTAAATACTCTAAAGCACGACGGCCTTCAAGTTCAAATAATTTATCGTGTAGATAAGTAAAGACTTCTTCATATAATTCACTATAAGCTCTATCACGTTCTCTTTGTATTATTTCTTCTGGACTAGGAGGAGTAAAATCTTTACCTTTAGGTACAGGCCCTAAATTAAATTCAGTAGCTAACCATTCTAAGGCTGGTATAAAATCTATCTTCTTAGCAGCCTTTATTAGTTCAATGTAGTCACCGCCTGCATTACAGTTAAAGCAGTGCCAATAGTTATTTTTTGTATTTATAGAAAAGCATCTACCATTTGTAGATGTATGGCCGGAGGGACAATTACCCTGTAATGAGTAACCGGTCTTTGTTAGATTTAATTTTAATTTACCAGCAATTTGTTCTGCCGGTATTGCATTGATTTTACTTTTTAGTTCATCAATTGTTTTATTGCTTTGTGGTACCTTTGAATTGTTGTACATAATTATTTAATCCTGAATTTGCATTTATTTTATCATTTGAGTGCAGAACACTCTTAAGTGTCCTAAGCGCATTACCAAAACCTATAGGTTCGATCAACGCTTCCATTGAATAATATTTTTGTAATGATACTTTTATAGATCCATTATCTTCAAAAGTAAACATCGTTACACCGTTAGTTCTTGGATGATCAATCAGCTTGTATCCTTTATATAAAAGATATCCGGCTAGATTGAAATCCTTAGTTATATAGTTTTCGTTATTCATTTTTTAATTCCTCTGTTTCTTGTTCTTTCTTCTTTATGTATGTGTATAGAATGGCTTTTATTAGTGCGTGGAATGACATATCCAGCTTATGAGCAGACTCATACAATTCACGTTTCCAATCTTCATCTACCGTAACAGTAAATTGAGTTAGTTCACGTTTTGGCCGCTCAGGTTTTATTAGTTCCATTAAATTTTCCTCCAATTTAGTTGATGGCTTAAGTACCATCTAAGTTCAATATCGATTATATGATATTAATAGTCAAGTTTTTTTATCGCAACTTCGATGTCTATAAAACTTCATCTATGATTAAGTATAATTGGTTTGGATCATGAAGTCAAGTTTTTTTTATTAAAATTATTACGATGAGTAAAACCCATCTATTTTTAATATAACCGGCATTGGTTAAGGAGTCAGATCAAAAATATTCTTTTGCTATAATTTATAAGGGCATTATTGTTGTGCTGCTAAAAAATGATGTACAGCGTGTACATCGTGTACATCGAATTTATTAGATTAGCACATCAACTAAGGAATTTTATGATATTAATAATTGATCCTGCTTTTGAAGTATTTAACTCACTATCACAGGCAAATATATTTTCCAGACTAAGTGAGATTGTTCAAGCGCTAAAAAAGATTGATGTTGAAGAACTTAATGGAATAAAAGCTATAAACCTGATATCCAAAAAGAAGACAAACTTATTTAATAAAGTAAGAGAAGAAATTTTAGGGAATGTATCATTCTTTGGACCCAAGAGATCAACAAACCATCTTAAAAAACTTTTTATTAAAGCTCAATTAATTTCAGATCTAACCCAAATAAATTCAAATGAGAAATCTAAATTTATTTTTATATATCCTTTTATATCCAGTAATCTATTGGATCATATTAAAACTCAGAAATATTTTGAGGGATACATTAGCTATAGAGATTTTATTTTTATTGATTCCAATTCAAGAACAGAAAAAATTCAGGATGTAAATAAGTTTATTGAATTATTCGACCAAACAAATCAAATTAACGATCAATCAAAAAAAGTCAATTTGAAAAAAGAAGCTGTGCCTGGATTATTAGAAATTCTTTTCCCAAGCCTGCATAAAAATATTCCTTCTTACAGTAATAATTCTATAAATATTATTGTATCTGATTCCAGGATAATAGCAGAAGAGGCTATAAGATTATTACTTAAGTACAATTACCAGGATTATAGTATTATTGATTTATCTGAAAGTGAAAATGAAATTCCTTTAACAGCAAATAAGAATTGTATTTTCTTTAACACCGATTCACTGCCGCTACAAAGGCAAAATGAATTATTGAACAAATTGGCTTCATTTAAAGATGATGAATTAATTAAGAAAATATTCCATTATAAAAATGCTGAAAATATTTTACCAAGAATTAAAGGCAATGGTAACTTAATTGATCTTTCTATCATTGATATTACTCCGGAACAGTTATCGCAATGCTTCGTATCAATGCTCGTGCAAAAAAACAAATTACTTTATGGTACCAAAATGCTAAATTCTTTAAGGACTTAAGTAAATTCGTATATAGCTACAACTCAGTAGATGTTATGGATCGTTGCATAAATGCATTAACACCACTAAACTCCTCAGATATATTATTACTTCCAGAATTCTGGTATGAGTTTAATCGTAAGTACACGTTGGTCACAAAAGAAAACACAGACAAACAGCAAATTAAAAACGATATAGAAAAATATTTTATAAAATATCGCGGCAACTATTGGGAAGTAAATTTTAATTATGAGGGCGGTCCAATACTTCTAGCTAATTCCGTTGGTATGTATTACTTGGCTGCACTAATGGCACAACCAAATACTCCCATAGATTATAAAGATCTCACAAAAAAATATGCTAAGAAAAAAGAATATGATTCACCAGAGCGTGGTGCTCAGAGTATTATCAATGCAATAGAAGGTTGCAAAATATCTATAGCTGACGTTGAATCTTCTTTGTCAATTAAAAATAAGTTTTCTTCCTACTTAAACAAATCAAAATTCTCTAAAGATAAGATTAACTCTTCCAAAACATATACTGTAATTTTTATTCCAGCAACTGATAACAAAATTAAATGGTTCATACCCATCGTACCTGCAAAATCTATTCTATATAGCTAATCAAACTAGCGTCTGTCCATTCATTTAACTTAGAAGGTAGCTAACAAATACTTTCCAAGTGTTAAACACTCTTCTGTTTTAGACAATAACCAAGCATATTTCGGGCGTACAAAATATGTACAGAAAGTCAAATAAATATGAAGAAAAAAATAATTAAGAAAAAAGTTGATTTAGAAGCTAGTGTAAAAGATAAACCTAAGTGTGTAACGGATTTAGGGCAATTGTCATTTGATACAATTGGGGGGAAGGTCGTAAAAGTATATCGTGAGAATGGGAAAAGTTTTTTGGTGAATGGCAAAGGCGAGTTAAGTGAAATCCCGGACGTAAGTGCAGATGCTACAATTGGTAGCAATAATTTATGGAATGATAAAAAAGTTAACGAAAACTTGATTGAAGAAATTACAAATGCAATTAAGCCGTTTGTATTTTTTAGTAATCCAAGACTTTATGATTTCATAGCAGTTGAAGCAACAAGCACTTATGTGTTTAATTTATTTGAAGCCATACCATACTTACATCTAACGGGTGCGAAGGGTTCTGGCAAAACTACTTTGGTTAGAATTCTTTCTTCGTTATCACATCATCCGGTTTCAACAGTCTCAGTTACACCTGCAAATTTATTTAGAATGATAGAGAATGAACAGCCAACTTTGTTTATTGATGAGGCTGAGGACTTGGAAAAGCGCGGTACGTCTAATAATCCTACTATTCAGTCACTAAATAGTGGTTATAAAAAAGACGGGAAAGTTCACAGAGTTATCAAGAATTTACCTACTCAGTTTTCAACATACTGCCCAAAAGTCATTGCAGGAATTAATTCATTAAGTCCGGCATTAGCTGATAGATGTATAACTATTGAAATGCAAAAAGCGTCATCATCCAACAAGGTGGCGTATTTAACAAGTGATGATCAAAACAAATTAAAGTCTTTAAAACCCGTTATCGTCGGAACTTTAGATAAGAAACTGCCAGAGCTAAGTAAGATTATCAACAATCCAGCTTCACTAAATTTAAGTCCAGAAATACAGAATCGCGAATTGGAGAAATGGTTCCCAATACTTGCGATTGCAAAAGTGTTTTCAACAAAGAAGAATAACTACTTTGAGCAGCTTCATCAGTTTGCAGTGGAGTCTATAATCTCCTCCGTTAAAGAAGATACTTCACCAGAAACAATTTGTAAAGATATTCTTTCAGATTACGTGGAACATAATGCTACAAGATCTCTTCTGCCTGGGGATAATAATTTTTTCTACTACCGCTGTGATAAAATATTTTTTATGATAAAGCAGTTGGATCCACATAATTATTATCGCTATCAGGGGGAACTTAGTAGGATATTACAAAAGATAGGTGTGACCACGACTCGAGAACGATTTGGCATGAAGGGCCCAGCTATATTGGCTTATAAAATTCCAAAATCAATAATCAAAAAAAAGAAAGGTAAGTAAATGTTTATTCCAAAATTAATTCAGGTTACAGAAGAGGCGAAAGATGATGCTTTAACTAAGGAATATTTAGATAGATGCAAATTTATTAATCCAAAAGTTAAAGTTGTTTACGTTGAAAATAGCAAACCAGAACTACCGGCGCACTTAGATGCTGCCGGTAGATATCATCATATGAAAGAAACTCTGTTGATATGCAGAAGATCATCTTCTTTCATAGAAACGTTTGAAAGCCCGGGGCATATTGTAGAAAGAATGAGCACAATGGTTAAGTCAGTTTTCAACTGCAGCTCTTCCTGTGAATTCTGCTACTTAGGTAAAACAGCATTGCGGCAGCAGCATCAGAAGTTATACTCCAACATAGATGTGATCGAGCAAGAAATGTTAAATGAAATTCCAATTCATATTGGGCTAAATACGATTCTAAGTGCGTATGCTTTTTATAATGAATCGCCCTTACTAAAAATACCTCCGGGTTTTAAGAAATTTGCGGATGAGTTCAGAAACAAATTATCCCGTATGGGTAAAAATAAAATTAGTCAGGAAGATGTATCCAAATATATTAATGATAATCTGGCAGAGATCTTACTTAAACTTGATGTTCCACTAGCGCAGCAGCAATACTTCAATATTAAGAAACAGCTTCCAAGCTATTTTGCAGAAAATAAAAAGTTTGATGTATCATTTAATATTGGCGAGTATACAGATATCGGGGCTATAGACCACATCTCCGGGCATCTTAATTTCTTTGCAGGACTTGTAGAAAAGCATAAAAATATTAAGATCAACTTTATGAGTAAATCACCTAATCTCACATCATTGCTAAAAGCACAATGCGATAACAGGGTCCTTGTAACAATTGGTTTTAATCCCCAGTCCGTAATTGATAAATATGAGCACGGTACATATTCATTAAAGGAACGTATTGCTGCTGCAAAGCAGGTTCAAAAAAAAGGTGATATAAATCTTAAGCTAGAAATAGAGCCAATAATATTTATACCAGATTACGAAAAAGAATATATCAAATTGATCAGGAAACTGTTAAAGGAATTAGATGTTAATAAAATCTCGAAGATTACAATGGGCGGTATAAGATTAGCCGCTGACTACAGAGGGATTATACCGCAGTATTTTCCTGATACTGATTTGCTTGATATGCATATGGAAAACCAGATGTTAGTTATGATAGGTACAGATACCCGCTTGAAGAACGTGTTGATATTTATTTGAAGCTTATCGCAGAAATCAAAAATCATTGTGATTGTGAAATAGGTTTAGGTGCCGAAACACCAGAGCTATGGGAAGCAATTAACTTTGATGCTGCGAAAGCTATGAGTAAAAATTTCTTTCAGTATTTGGATCCTAACAGCGATGAATAAACCAAATTATATAATTCTTACTTGGCGGGTATACAAAAAATACTTCCCAAGTAGTAATGTCGTCTTGTATAAAAAACTATTAACAAGGATTTTTACACTATGACAAAACAAGATATACATCATAAAATATGGAGGTGCGCAGGCACAGTAAAAATATATTCTATACAAACAGTATCATATAATGCAATAACTGCATTGACAAACAAACAGGCTGGAGCCTTAAAACACTCCAGCCAAATATTCTGGAGATTAATTGCAATTGTATTATTGGTTGCGGTTACATCATCAGAATTTTCCGCGGCAATTATGCCAAATAATATTAGGTAAAATATGAGTAAAAATAAAAATGTTAAGGTTGATAAAGCACTTAGACAAACAGTCTTAGATACTATTGACCATCTTTATAAGCATTTTCTGTGTTTGGACAGAACTGAAGATAAGATTGCTTTACAGATCATTGAATCAATTAGTTATGATTATGCTATGATGAATTGCCAAGCACACTTTATAATAGAAGAGCATGTGATTCCGTATTTAAAGAAGCAAAATGAAAATCAAAGATTAGAGATAGTGAAAGGCATCCTTGCTGATGGTTACTTAGACATCAATGGGAATAGATTTTACTTCCTACATCAACCTTATGTGAATTTTGATAAAGATGAGAATGCAAAAAGAACTCGTTATATTGAAAAAGTTCCAGATGCTAAGTAGTATCATTAGTATTAACACAGGCGGCGTAACAGCCGCCTTTTTATTACATCTTTTTCAAAATTTCAAAGTAAGCACTTTTTGAAATTTTTACTTTCTTAATTATTTCTTTATACGTCAATCCACTTGCTTTTAGCATAATAATCTGCTGTTTTGTAAATGGCGGAATTTTTGGCCTCCCAATTCTTACCCCACGTACCCTAGCCTTTTCCATTCCTGCAATTACTCTTTCACGTATTATTGATCTTTCAAATTCAGCAAATGCTGAAATCATAGTAAATAATATTTTGCCTGCTGGAGTTGAGGTGTCAACATTTTCTTTGTAACTAATGAAATCCACACCAAGACTATTAAATTCTTCTAAAGCATTTATTAATTCCTTAGTACTTCGAGCAAAACGATCAAACTTCCATACCAATACAACTTCGGTTTTTCTTTTGCGAACATCATTAAATAATTTTTGATAATTCACACGATCTGATTTAGCACCAGAAGCATAGTCAATATAAACTTCGACGACGTTTAATCTCCTTAATTCTGCATATGACTTTAAATCTGACAGCTGCATATCCACATTTTGTTCTTTAGTGGATACTCGAGCATAAATGATAACTCGATTCATAAAATTCCTTTCTTGTTATACATTTCTTTTACCAAGAAAGAATTGGTTTATAAAAGGTACTTTTGTGGAATTAATAGTGTTACAACTAAAGTATTATTAATTTTGTAAAAATAAATTTTGATGGTTATGGTAAAGAAAAACAAATCAGAAGAAAAGAAGAAAAAAGCAGCTGTTTATTGTCGAGTGTCGACCTACGAACAAGGACAAGGTGAAGTTAGTAGTCTGAATGGTCAAGAAGATTTGCTAAGAAATTATTGTAAGGCAAAAGACTGGGAAGTCAATGGTATTTATATCGACAAGGCTTCTGGCTCTAGCCTAGAAAGAAATGAAATAATTCGTTTATTAAGTGATGCTGAGGAAAAGAAATTTGATATTGTTTTAGCCACAAAAATAGATAGGATTTCACGTAGCGTATTAGACTATTTGGATGTTGATAAAAAGCTTACAAAGCTTGGTATTGATATCGTATTTGCAACGCAAAATATTGATACTACTACTCCGGCTGGAAAGATGCAAAGAAATATTATGCTTTCTTTTGCAGAATTTGAACGCGATATGATTGCTGAAAGGACCAGAGAAAAACTTTATTATCAAGCTTCTAAAGGTTATTGGGGTGGTGGGCATGCGCCATTAGGTTATGATGTAAAAAATAAATTACTCGAAATAAATTCAGCAGAAGCATTATTAGTAAATAAAATCTATGATTATTACTTGGAAGAACTATCTGTTGAAAAAGTTGCTAAACGTCTCAATCGTGAAGGGTTTAATTCAAAAAGTAGGACTACAAAATCTGGGAAAGTAACTGGTGGTGGTTTATTTAATAAAGATTCTGTTCATCGAGTAATCACAAATAAAATTTATATCGGAAAAATCACTTACAAAAAGCAGGAATTTAAAGGATTACATTCACCGATAGTTGATGAAACTAAATTTAGTCAGGTTAATGATCAATTAAATGTTTCTAAGAATGATCGTTTTACTTCCCAAATAGATTCTGAACTATTATTATTAGGCAGAATCAAATGTGGGTTCTGTGGTGGTAATTTAACAACATCATTTGTTGGGAAAAAAGATGGGACAAAAGATTTCTACTATAAATGCACAACTAAGTTTAAATATGGAAGTTCTAAATGTGAAAGTAGAGATATTCACGCAAGTGAAATTGAAGCATTTATTGAAAAGCTCATAAAAAAGATTGCTTCCTCAGATCAATTATTTAATTCTGTTTTTTCGCAATTAGGTCATAATGAATCCAAAGATCTTAAAACATATGAAACGCAGAAAAATTCCTTAATTGCAAATTTAAATAATATCAATAAAGAGATAAATAATTTAACGAGTTTTATTGCTAAGGGTTCAGCCAGTGATTTTAAGTCGGTAACATTAAAGCTAGAAGATTTAGAAAATCAGAAAGAAATGATTAAAGAAGAAAGAAGAAAAGTTGAGCATGAAATTTCATTAATAAAAAATACTGTGGTTGATAAATCTGATTTGAAGCAAATATTCAAAGACCTGTCAAAGTATTACGATGCTGCTTCAAAAGAAGAACGAAAATATATGATTAAGACCATCATTAGAGAGATAACTATTAAATTGAAGAAAAAGGAAGAAAAAGGCACAATTGAAATTCATTTTAGAGGTGATGGGCATATAAAAAAAGAATGGGTTAACAGAATTGTTAACCCAGATAAGATAGTTTCGAGCTACTATCTCGATTGGCTCCGCGAGCAAGACTCGAACTTGCAACCCTTCGGTTAACAGCCGAATGCTCCACCATTGAGCTATCGCGGAATGAATATTTTTCGTAAAAACGAGGTCAAAGATAACATTGACCCCATTGTTTGTCAAGACTTCAAATATTTAAAATTATTGCTGAATTCCCATTTCTGTGAGTAGAAAATTAGCCCCACCGACCTTTTGAGCAACCCACAAAACATAGCGAATATCCACTCCTATCGAACGGCTGTAGTCTTCGCTCCATGTGTAATCATTTACAGTTGCTTCAAATGAACGATCAAAGTTAACACCAACTATTCTTCCATATGCATCAAGAATTGGACTTCCCGAATTTCCACCACTCGTATCCATATTGTAAATAAAATTAACTGGAACATCGTTTAATTTTGGATGAATAAATTGACCAAAATCTTTTGCCTCGTAAAGTTCTTTAATTTTTTTATTTAATCTATAATCACCAGAATCTTTTCCTTTTTCAATCAATCCGGTTAATGTTGTATTAGGTGAAAAATAAGTTGCATCTCTTGGTGAATATCCACGAACATATCCATAAGTTAATCTTAATGTACTGTTTGCATCTGGGATGAAAGATTTATTCATCCATTGTCTTTTAACATCATTTAATTTTGCAAGAAGTATATTGATTTTCCCATCTCTCGTTTGCGATTTTTTTCTTTCAACATCACCAAGTTCAACAGCCGATTTAACCAGATTAATAAAAGGATCATCAATATTATCTAATGTTTCGTCCTGATCTTCTAGCAATTCAAAATAATCTTTACTGTCATTTATAAAAGTTTCTTCATAAAGATCAGAAATAAATTCATCTTTATCTTTTACTGAAGCAAAACTTTTAAACGGTTCAATATTTTTTAATTCATCAAAAGCAGATGCATCAGTTAAAATCTTTTTAAGAATTTTTGGATCAAGATCAGACATAAATTCATTGTAAAGATTTGTAATTGAATTATAAAAATCGTTTCGTTTATCTTGTTTATACAAAGCTTTTCTTTCAGCTTCGGGTTTAAGCATTTCTTTTTTGTAATCGATAAATATTTCAGCAAGTCTGTAATAATCAACATTACGACTTAAAATATTTAAAACTAATCCTCGCCTACCACTTTCAAAAGCATCTTTATATACTTCATCAATTTCACTTAAAACTGTTCCATATTTTTCTTTTAACTTCTGATCTGAATCTATATATGATTGAAGTTGTTTTTCTTCTTCCTGTTTTTTTTGGATAAGTTTTAATCTTTCTAAACCTTGTATCTTACCGCGATAATTTTTTTCAGTATTTGCAAGTCCTTGAATTTCGCCAACAATGTTCAATGCAAATTCTGGATCATCTTTGCCACGCTCTTCATAAAGATTTATTAGCCAGGAAAAAATATCCTGCACATATGGTAACTGATATTTTTCTTGCATCATTAAAAACTGTGATGGCTGATGTTTAAACGTTCTACCTGGATATCCAAGTATAAAAACAAAATCTTCTTCATTTACTCCATTTGGATTTACTTGTAAAAACTTTTTAGGTTGATAAGGAACATTCTCTTCAGAATATTTTGCTGACTTACCATCAGGAGCAACATAAGCACGTACAAAGGAAAAATCTCCATTATGTCTTGGCCAAACCCAGTTATCGGATTCGCCGCCAAACTCGCCAATCGTTCTTGGTGGAACGTAAACTAATCGCACATCATTTATCGTTTTATACCTAAACAGAATGTACTGCTCACCAACAAACATTTCAGAAACTTCTGCAGTAATTGTACTGTCTTTTTCCTGTTCACGTTTTACAATTTCTTTAATTTTGTTTGATATTGTTGTGGTTCTTTGAGAAATATCTTGCGTTGAATTTGCTGCTTCTAATACTTCTGCACTCACATCTTCATAAGAATCAGTTATTCTACAGCTTACACCTTTAGCAGGTATTTCTTCCTCACGTGTTTTTGCAAGAAATCCATTATCCAAATAATTATTTTCAACAGTACTTACACCCGAAACAATTCCAAAGACACAATGGTGATTTGTAATTATTAATCCTTCGTTAGAAACGAAAGAACCTGTGCAACCACCAATTTTAACTAATGCATCAACTAAGCTTACTCCATTTGGATTATAAACTTCATCAACACTTATTTTTAGTCCTTTTTCGTTAAGATTAATATTTTTTATATCACTCAATGGAAACATTCCTTCATCAGGATTGGATGGAATGAAGGCGAATGAAATTATTACAAAAAGTGAGAATATCATTAAAAATGGATGTTGAAGTTTTAAATTATTGAAAAATATTTTCATTTGTTTTCCTTAGATTTTTAACTGCTCAAATATAAAAAAACAGGCTCGATTTCTCGAGCCTGAAAAGTAGCCCATCCAAACCTTCCCTAAGGGAAGGCTTAGAAATTAATATATGATAATCATAGCAAAGATTCTTTCAATCTTCTTGCAACTGCAACAAAGAAACCAAGCACCATTACAATAACACCAATCCAAACAAGACTAATGTACGGTTTAATGCTTGCTGTTACCGTAAGAACTTCTTGTTTAGGTTTTTCTACAACTTGTTGTTCTGTTTCATTTAATGATGAAATTGAAACCTCAATCATCTCTGCAGTAAGATTTGTTAATGTTAGTTTAATACCTGCATTACTAGAAGTGTAATCTGTAAAGACAACCTGGCCACTTACGCTTTTTCTAAATAATTCAACATCTTCTTTATTTCCATTGTATTCCAACGTTAAAACAGCACCCATTTGAAAATCTTTACCTGCTTGCATATCAGCCATTGTTTCAGATGAAATATCAAATTTATCAAATGTAATTTTTGCATTATTGAATTCTGTCTCAATACCTTTTTGAAGTTTTACAACTTCGCCACCCGAAGAATTATCGTTAGTTCCTTCATCATAACCAAGCGGAGCTAAATAAACATCTTTAGAAAATAGATTTAATATTGCAGGTTCACGTATCAAACTATTATTGTATTCTGAGATGTACATTATAGGAGCAACATTATATGTATTGTCACCTTTTTTCATAGCAACATTAAAAGCATACTTTGTATTATTTTCAATCGGAGTATAACCAGTAAATGTCATCTCATATCCAAAAGCTTGTGCAGGTTTGCCTTTTACAAGATCAACATTTACGTTATCGCTATATGCAGCAGAACCTATTATTCCAAGTATAAAAAGTGCTATACCGATATGCGAAACATAAGCGCCAAGATTTTGCAAATTGCCTTTTACAATCTTAATTGCAATTTCAGCGTTTACAATCAAAGCAAAAGTTGTTGATAAGGTAAGAATAATCATCATTAAATTATATACACCGCCAAGTACAACTACTAACACTGTAATGATTACACTTAAAATAATTGATAGCATTGATTCTTTAACAAGATTTTTAGTGTTTGTACTTTTCCATTTGATAAGCAAACTTAATCCATTTAAGAATCCAATAATTATTGCAATAGGTAAATGCATTTCATCGTAAAAAACAGTTTCAACTGCTTGCCCGAATAATGGAGCTGAAGTTCCCACTAAAACAATTATTGCGGATGCAACTAAAATTATTGAAGCAGTAAATAAAGCAAGCTCGCGTGAAAGTGTGCTTTCTTCATAAACTGATTTATCTTCTAAATATTTCCATCTATATGCAATTGCACCAAATCCGAGTACAATAAATGTTACGATAAAAATAAGTAAGAAAAAGTAAACCAGATTTCCGGGATCAACAAAAGAATGAACTGATGCATCACCAAGAACGCCGCTTCTTGTTAAAAAAGTACTGTATAAAACTAAAACGTAAGTTAAAATACTTAGTATAAGATTTGTCTTTGCATATCTTCCAATTCCATCTGTTGTTTTCAAACTTCTTTTTTGTACAAGCATTGTATGGATTGAAGCAACACCAATCAACCAGGGAATTAAACTTGAATTTTCTACAGGATCCCAGGCCCAATAACCGCCCCAACCAAGCATTTCATAAGCCCAATATCCGCCCATCATAATTCCAAGTCCTAAAATTCCGGTTCCGGCAAGCACCCAGGGCAAAGATTGATTAACCCATTCTCTATAATCATTTTTCATCAATGCAGCCATTGCAAATGAAAATGGAACTGTTGCCATTGCAAATCCGATAAATAACATTGGTGGATGGATTTGCATCCAATAGTTTAGCAGTTGAGGATTCAATCCTTTCCCATCCATAATAAATTGATTTACTGAAACACCGGCTTGAGTTAATGAAGCATAAAGTTCTTTGCTCATCTGCACAAATGTTGTGTTTGATTGCTGATCTGTAAAAATAAAATTTTGAATAAAAGGTAAATTCAGGGATTGTGAATTGATTGATTTGATATCAACAAAAACAGGTACAGTCCAAATATATTCAAATGGATTTTTGAACCATGGAGAAACCATAACCAATAAGAATGAAGTGGCTAATGCAAATACTGCCATTACTCTTGGTTCAAGATCACCACGTTTTGAAGAATAAGATTGTAGTATAACTCCGATAATGGAAGTAAGAAGGAGCCATAACATAAAGCTTCCTTCCTGCCCGCCCCAAAATGAGGAGAATAATAATCCAGTATTTAAGGAATTATTACTGTAACTAAAAACATATTTATACTGATATTGATGTGTTAGTATTGCATACCACAAATACGTTGAAGCTGCAATTACAAAAATTGCCATTCCGTGGTAGCCATATCGTGCAATGTTTAAAGTGTTTTTGTAACCTTTGAAAGAGAGATAATACATTACCATCGCAATCAAGCTAAATACTAAGGCTACACTTAAAAAAATACTTCCAATCATATTACCTCGCTAAGCGCATTGGGCAAAGTTTATTGAGCAATAATTTAATGGGACTTTGCGGAGCGCAATTTAATTTTAATCAATTACAAATAGCTTATTGTTGATAACTTGCCTGGCGCTATGCTCTAAGCGCCAAGCTCTATGCGATTACAAACTTGAAGACTGAATATTTTGTTGTTCGTACTTGCTGGGACATTTTGTAAGAATATCTTTTGCGTGGAAATAGCCATTTCTATAAGAGCCAGTTACAACAACACTTGTAGCGGTTTCAAAATTATTTGGCATTGCGCCTTCATAAATCACTTTCATTTCAGCGCCATTTTCATCTTTCATAAAAAATGAAAACGTGTTTTGTTCACGATTCATATCATAATTTTTTTCTTTAACCCAACTGCCCGTTGCTTTACAGGTTTTATCTGAGCCTATAACATTTGCAAAATTACTTTCGTACTTAATGTTGCTTTGGGTAAATAAGTAACCCATAACTCCAAGGAAAAGTACAATTATAGCTCCGCCAAATATGTATTTATTTTTCATTTTTTTCTCCAATCATTTCTTTTTCTACTTTTTTAATTCTTTTATCAAGACTAAACATATAACCAAAAATTCCTGCCCAAACTATCAGGACAATAATCATAACAATATAAATTGCATTTTGTGATAGAAATTGTTCCAAGTTAACCTCTTATTAATTTTTTATCCAATTTTTCTTTTAGCAGCATTGATCTATAACCCACATTCCACATCCAAAAATATAAAACTGTAAATCCAATCATAGATAAGAAAAATATCAATTGCATATTTCCATTCATTTTAAAATTTACTACAGGACCAGCATTTGAATCATCTGCTGAACCAGGATGTAAGCCACTCATTATTCTTGGCATTATAAAAATAAAAAACGGAACGGTTACAAATGCAATCATTGAATAAACTGATGAAAGAGTTGCGCGTTTTTCTTCAGATTCAATTGATGATCTTAACGCAAACCAAGCACCGTAAATTAATAGCAAGGCAAAAATGCTAGTTTGTCTTGGATCCCAGCTCCAATATGATCCCCACGCAAACTTTGCCCAAACTGCGCCAGTTACTGTTGCAAGAATGCAAAAGATCATTCCAAGCTGTGCAGCGGCATAAGATTTAACATCATCATCTAAATTCTTTTTACGTAAATATTTGAAGCTGTAAATTGTTGACATTAAAAACGCTATCACTGTTAACCAAGCTGTTGGTACGTGGAAGAAAATTATTTTTGCATTTTCTTCAAGCCCGGGAATTAATGGAAATTCATACCAGCGTGTTGGATTCTCTACAATGGGAAATGAAATTCCAGCCACAGAGACAAAAGCCAGTAAGAGAAATAAAAATATTTTCCAGATCATAATTTTTTTGGATTAGTTTTAATTAAAATTGCTATTCTTTCCATATAAAATCAAATAACATATAAGATGCTGTGAGCATTATTACATCATAGCTTACAACAATTGCTAATTCAAATTTAGCTCTTTCAAAGGAAATGCCATCAATTGCAAACAATGTTAATTGAACTGAAGTTAAAATCAAAGGTAATAAAATCGGAAAAGCTAATACAGGATAAAGTGTACCTTTCGCACCGGCTTTTGCAATTATGGCGGCAATAATTGTGGATGAAACTGCAAGTCCAATATTGCCAAAAACAAATGATGTTAAAAACAATAAAAAGTTCTGGATTACAAATGCATCAAACATTGCAGAATACAAAATTGCAATTACAGTATTCATTGCAAAAACTAAAATGATGTTAAAAATCAGCTTGCCAGAAAATACGGTTGTTGGGGCCGCAACTAATTGTAATGCTAAAGTTGTTCCGCGTTCTTCTTCAGAAACAAATGCACGAGAAAGACCTGACATTGCGGTAAAGAAAATTACAACCCAGAATAATCCGCCAGTTAAACTTGCACTAATTTTTTCATTTCCAACAGAAAAAAGTATAACACTAATTGCAACAATTATAAACATTGCAAGTGCGTTGATTGCGTATCTTGTGCGTAATTCAGATTTGAAATCTTTTAGAAATAAACTGTAAGCTTTTGAGTTCATTTAATTTTTATATTTCTCCAGATAAACAGTATCATCACACAACTCAAGATCGTTTTTCTCGTTTGAAGCAATCAACACAATATTTTTTTGTCCTTCTTCTTTTACGATTTCATAAACAGAATTTTTTCCTTCATCATCAAGATTTGATGTAGGTTCATCTAAAATCAATAATTGTGGCGAATGCATTAGTGCAAAAATAAATTTTACTCTTTGTTTCATTCCAGATGAATAAGTTTTTAATAAATCATCTTTTCTTTTAAAGATTAAAAACTTGTTTAGAAGATAATCAACTCTTTCTTGATTAAACTTTACTCCACGTATATCAGCAAATAGTTTTAAGTTCTCATAGGTAGTAAACTCCTCGTATAATACTAAGTAAGGAGATACAAATCCGATATGATTATGAATATGTTCTTCTGCAATTTCTTTTTCATCAAGTTTATGAAATATTTTACCTTGTGATGCACCAATAATTCCAGCAATGATTTTAACAAGAGTTGATTTGCCTGAACCATTTGGGCCGGATATTCCATACACACCAGATTTATCAAACTTAAATTGTAAATCATTAAAGATTAATCTTCTTCCAAAAGATTTGTTTAAACCACTTGCCTCTAAAGAATAATTAATCATTAAAAATTACCAGCTTGCCTTTCCAGATTTGATCACCGGACTTTATAACATATATATAAACGCCTGTAGCAAAATTTATCTCCGAACCATCAATAATCACTTCACAATATTTATTTGAATTCTTTAAGTATGATGCACGGATACTAGGATTTCCAGAATACATAATTTCCAATCCGGACGAATAAATATTAAGATTTACTTCATCACCTTTTATTAAATATGATTGAAAAGCAAACCGGATTTTACCGGCAGAAGATTTTTTGTAAGGAGTGGGATAAGCAAATGTTTCACTTTCAAGTTCAGGGATATTATATGCGGTATCACCATAAACTACTTCATTATTCAGAATGCCAGCGTTATTCCAGTATTGCTGATTTTCTCTATTAAATGTAACAGAGTAATATTCATTAATAGTTTTATTACCCGCGGATGAGTCATTAAAAACTGTAAATGAGAAATCCAGACTTTGTGTATAATTATCAATCACTTTTTGCCAATCAGAATTTGTAATAATTGTAAACAGATTTTCTGATGTTGGTAATAGGTCAATATTTAAAAAATAATTTGCTGCTGGATTAACGGTCATATTATAAACTTGAGATAAAGAATTAAAATCCATATCAGCCGTTGAAACTAACATAGGATATTCATCTGCTTCTTCAAAATATTCGTCAGGAAAGATATTACGGTTACCAGTAAAATAACACCAAATACCAAATTTATTAAGTTCGTTTCCAAGATTTGTACTGTCATCAATAAAACTTAATGCAATCGATTTAATTGCAGACATTGTCGGGATTCTATCCCATTGGCTTTTAATAATATCAAAACCAAAATTTTTCTGGACGTAGATATTCCAGATTGCTAAATCGTAAGCATCAACACCAGAAGTAAATCTCACAATTGATTTTGAAGGGTTGTTAAAATAATGAGGCATATATGCGTAATAATCGTTCACATAATCAAACACAAATTCCTCAAACGCAGTTGATGTTATCTCATAAAACCATCTGTCGTTGTTTCTGTATGGTTCACTCGGATCGATTGGTGCATAACTGCCCATTTGTATTGCATGATGAAATTCGTGTGCCGCAGTTACTCGTGCAGCATCAATTCCATGAGTGTAAAAATCAGTTCCAAAATCATTATCAATATTTATGTATGATGTCCAATTTGAAACTCCAACATTTTGTTCCGGAGTTGTGTAACCATAAGTGTTAAACAAATCTTGCACATAAACATCATATTTCCCATCGCCGCCTTGTGAGCCATCTTGAGGTGGAGCTTGATACCCAAGATAGTTTACTTCAAAATTGTATGAAGAATCTAAAGCTTGAAGAAAAAGATTAATATCGTAACCAACCCTGTTGCCTCCTAAAGTATCATAATGAACACGAAAAAAACCACCAGGAGAAACAACACTAACTTGTCTAACAGATCTATCTAAAATTTTGGATAATAAGTTTTGTTGATCTGGAGAAAAATTATTGAGATTTCTTTTTATTGTTGTTACCAAATCCAATCCGCATTTTATAATCTCAGTTACTTCACCAGTGTTTTGCTTATTTTCATTCACAGTTTCAACATTATTTATACGTGCAAACAGATGATATAATGAATCAAGCTGGTGAACAGTAAATTCCTGCGCGTAAGAATTTAGTGATAAGATAAAAACAAGCGTTAAGATTAATAATTTCATTCAGTTAATTGCCTAATTTCAATTGTTCCATTTTTTGAACTTGTAAACATCATACTGGATTTTCGTCGATCGAGTTTTTCAATTATATAATTATCACAATTAACGGAAGACAAAACTTTATTGATTTTTATTCTGCCTGTCGATTTAATTGGAACTAATTCAAAAAGAGATTTTAGATTATTATCAACAATAAAAATTGAGTTATTTTTACCAAAAAATAGTTGATTTTTATTAGTTATCCTAAATCCTTTATCATCACTTTTTCCATAATAAATAGCCAGCGATGTATCCCCTTGAACAAGAACAACCTCTTTTGGATTAACAAAAAGTGCGCAATAATCATTTTCTTTTTTATCAGAACTTTGGTTTGATTTTGTAATCAGTTGATAATCTTTATAACCTAGCTGTGTTTGATGTTTAATATTGTATGTTTTACTATCTGAAGAAACCATTTTTAAAAACGCAGTAGTAGAATTTGTTTGCCAATATCCAACGCCTAACTTTTTTGATGAATAGAGAAACGGTGATTCCCATTTTTTTTCTAAATTGATATAAGTTTTGCGCGTGTAACCCAATCCTGTTTTAAGAATAGTTTCTAAATTTAACTGGTTATTTTTTGAGTAGACAATAAATAATTCGGCGTCACTTTTAAAGTCCGGCTTTACAATTAAATCTTCAATTGGTCCATTTGCATATATAAATTTTCTATCAAAACTAAATTTTTCAAAATTAACCTCTACAATTTCAATTTGTCTTTTCTTGTAATTAAATAAAAAAAATGATTTTATAAGCTTGGTTTTACTTAGCCCAATTATGTTGGAATAATTATCAAACAATTTAATTGAATATATTTTTTCTGGTAAACCTGCCGCATCTCTTAAAATAAATTTAAGTTGTCCATCTTCATCATCAGTAAAAACAAAGTCTGATATGCCGTTATTTAAATAATCAAACGAAGCAATTAAATCTGGTTTTATTGAAATCAACAATTCTTGGTCTTCAGAAAGTGAATTGATTTGTGAAAGTACTTCAAATTGGCCGTTTTCACTTAGATAAGCAGCGCCGTAAACAAACTTGCTAAAAAATGGGATGACATCTACAAACCCTTTTTGCTTTTTATGCACTAACTCAGGATAAAATTTTTCAAAATCTTTTGCAAAAATTGTTGAAATATAACCACTTTCAATATTCAAATAATTAAAATCAAAATATCCATCGTGATTAAAATCGCCATAAATAAATTTATCTGCTTTATAAAAAGTTTTTATTGTTACAGTTTTATTATATGCAGCTGTATGATCACCAAAATAAATTATTATTGAATTGGTTGTACTTACAATTATATCTTTAAATCCATCATAATTAAAATCAAAAACGTTCAGAGCTAAAACATCAGACTCAACACTTATTTTTCTTAATTCTTCAAATTTGTTTCTGCTATTTTTAAAAAATAAATGGATTTGGTTATCAACAGAATTTAATGCAGCAATATCTTCAACTCCATCTGTATTTAAATCTATAAAGCGAGCATCTTTAAAAACAGTTTTATCAGTTATTTTAATTTCTAAAAATTTTTCTTTTATATGTGATATAATTGATAAGCCGTTAAAAGAATTTCCTGAAATCAAAAAATTGAAATTATTATTAATAGCATCATGAGCAATGCTAATATTTTCAGGATAATAATTAAACTGAATTTGATTAGTAATTGTTGGCGCACCTTTTTCATCAAACTTAAGTAAACCAAAGCTTCTACTTCTTCTTGATGAAAAAGCATACGATTCTACAATTCCACTACCTGTAATAATTGGTTCGATATCGGAAATCTCAACTGGCAAAATAACATCTTTACTAAAAACGAATTTTGTTCCTGAAATTCCATTATAAAGTTTAGCTTTTTTTAAAAGTGGATTGTAAATAAGCAAATCAGAATATTCATTTGCATCATAGTTAAAGCTGAATAACTTGTTGTAACCTGGTTCAATGCTAAATGAATTTGATTTACAAAATCCTTTAAATGGAATTTGAGGAAAGATTTGTATTGTGAGCAGAACAAAAAATAAAAATATTTTAAGTTTACTTAATCCTATCTTTAAGGCGGTTCTCTCGTCTTTGGAGAGCTTGATCATATCTTCTTTTTTCGTCTTCAGTTTCGGGTATTCCATCAATTGCTTCAACGGGTTTGCCATTTGTTTCAACACTTACAAATGTAAGATAAGCAGTGTTTGAATGAATTTTTGTTCCTTCTTTAAAATTTTGCGCATAAACTTTTACGCCAACTTCCATAGAAGTTTTAAAAACTCTATTTATAGATGCAACTAACATTACTGCTTCACCCAATCTTATAGGATGATGAAAATCTATTCTATCCACCGAAGCAGTTACGCAAACTCTTTGATTATGTTTTGCAGCACTTAATGCAGCACAAATATCTATCCAGTGCATCAACTGGCCGCCCAATAAATTACCAAGTTGATTTGTATGATGCGGCAGAACAAGTTCTGTCATTATGATTTGTGAATCACATATTTTTTTGGCTGAATCATTAAGGATTAGCTGAAAACTTGCTGTCTAAATTATTCTTAATTTTTTCAACATCACTAAAATTTGGGTGTTGAGGATATCGGCTGATAAATTTTTGTGCTTCAGTTAATGCTTCTGATTCACGTTTCTTTTCAATTAACAGATTTATTTTATTATAAAGGGCAAGTGGTGCATATTGTGTGTCATGATAAATCTCTGAAACTGAATCATAATATTTTATTGCAGCATCATAGTATTCCATTTTATCATAAATGCGAGCAGCATCATATTCTTTTTTAGCAAGCTTATCATTTAGTTCATTAATCTTTGTTTCTGCTTGTGCAACTTTTTCGTTTAAAGGAAAAATATCTATAAAAACCTGGAACTCTTCAATCGCTTTTTTAGAGTATTGCTGATCAAGAGTAAAATCCGGTGAAAGTTCATAATAACAATCGGCTAACATATACTGAGCATCAGCAAGAAACTCACTTGAAGGCATAGATTTTATTAACTTACTAAATTGATAAGCTCCTAAAATGTATTCTTCTCTCTGAAATCTTGTTAAAGCCAAATAATATTGTGCATCATCACTAATGCTGCTGCCGGGATATTGCAAAATAATTGCATCAAATTCTTTAACAGCTTCTTCGTAATCTTCTTCCTGGTAAAGTTTAATTGCATAAGCAAGTCTATCTTCCGGAGTCATATTAGAAGTATCAATACTTGATGAACAAGCAGAGATAAAAATTGATAAAATTATGAGTGATATTATGTTTTTCATCTTTAAGTATATAGGTTTTTGATGTGCAATTATAACCAAATTAGCTAAGCCTTCAAAGGTATTTATGTTTACTTAGATCGTACAGAAAAGAATAAAATTACCGTTACAGCAGCCGCACTTATTGCTACAACAGGCTCTAAAATGCTAGAAAAGAAAGGTTCGGCGGGTAATTCACCCTGGGTAAATGGATAAGATCGATCTTCAATAATTTCAACATCTTCCACATTAATTGTGTCTTTTGTGGTAAGATTAAAATCTTTTACTTGCTGGTTTGTTGAAATATAATAATTACCCAAAAGTTTAATTGTTCTTTCAGTTAAAAAGTCACCAAATATGCCATCGTTTTCTGGTTCCGAATATTCAACAATTGAATTATCGATTACAAAATTTATTGTTACAACATTTTCTGCAGATGAACCGGTGCTTACAATTTCTTTTCCGGCTCTTAATAATTTTCCTCTTACCTGGTTTGCAAAAATCGAGTAATCAATTCCAAGATTTAATTCTAAATTAACTTTTTTTGCATCGCCTAAATCTTTAATTAAAAGATTGGTGGCAGAATCAACTAAAGCATAAAATTTATCAAGATTAGAAACGGATTGAGAATAAATGGATGGTTGAAAAAGTATAATAAAAAATAAAAAACGGAGAGATTTTTTTATCACTCCGTCTTTATGTATAAAATCGTATATCATCTTAAAACAAATATTATCACAAAGATGTTCTTTATCAAGTTTAATTGTTTGTCACCCTGAACTTGTTTCAGGGTCGTTATCATTGAAAAAGATGCTGAAATAAATTCAGCATGACATAATTTACCTTCTACCAGCAGCAATCTCTTCCAACTTTGCAATTCTTTGTTCAACAGGTGGATGCGTTGAAAACAATTTCCCTAATCCACCAAGAAAAGGACTAATTATAAACATATGAGCTGTAGAAGGATTTGTATTTCTTAAATGATTTGTTTGATTTCCTCTTGAAATTTTTTGCAAAGCTGAAGCAAGTGCTAATGGATTACCGCTTATCTCAGATCCGCCAGCATCAGCGGAAAACTCACGTGATCTTGAAATTGCCATTTGCAAAAGCATTGCAATAATTGGTGAAAGAATAATTAAAAATAATCCACCAAGTCCACCGCCTTCTTCTCTGTCATCATTTCTTCCAAACATAGCGGCCCAGCCGGCCATTTGTGCAACGTAAGAAATTGTTCCTACCAATGTTGCGGCAATTGTACTGATTAAAATATCTCTATGCTTAACGTGTGCAAGTTCGTGAGCCATAACTCCGGCAAGTTCTTCATTATTTAATCCCTGCAAAATTCCTGTTGTAGCAGCAACCGCAGCATTTTGCGGATTTCTACCTGTAGCAAAAGCATTTGGTGTTGGATCATTTATAATATAAACTTTAGGCATTGGAAGATTTGCATTTTGTGCAAGCTGTTCAACCATATCATAAAATTTTGGTGATTGCTCTCTTGTAATCGGCTGAGCTTTATACATTGCCAAAACTATTTTATCAGAAAACCAGTAAGAACCAAAATTCATAACTAAAGAAAACACAAAAGCAATTGTCATTCCCGATCTGCCGCCAATTGCGTATCCAACCAACAGAAAAAGCGCCATCATTGCAGACATTAGGAATGCTGTTTTAAGTCCGTTCATTTTTACTTCATTTCTCCATTTTTTTATTTCAAAGTTATAGGGTTATGATTGATGAATCAAGTTAAACCGGATTCACAACACTTTAGATGAGAGGTTGATCACGAATGTTTCAGACAAGACTAGTTTGGATTCTTATTTCTTAACTCATAACCTGTCTGCAGACATGCAAGATTATTTATATCAACCAGCATTTCCCCTTGCCTTTATTTAATGATATACTTAAATAGCTAACGAAATTTTGGAGTACTAATGAACAAGGTCATCTTTTTATCTCTTTCCTTAATAATATTTGGCAGTTTTACATACGGCCAAAATACTTACGATTTTCTTCGTCTTGATGGAAGCGCTCGCGCCGGGGCTCTTGGCGGTAGTTTTGTTTCCAACAATGATGATGCAGATGTAATATTTTACAATCCTGCAGGCTTGCAATTGTTAAATGGCAGTCCTGCATCTTTTTCATTTGTTAAACATTTGATGGATATAAATCTTGCCACACTTTCGTACTCAATGGAAGTTGAAGATCTCGGAAGATTTGGTGCAGCAATCAAATACATTAACTATGGCAGTTTTGATGAAGCAGATGAATTTGGTACACGTACCGGTGAATTTGGTGCAAACGAAATGGCATTAGTTGTTGGCTATGCGAATAATCTTGATGAAAATTTTTATTATGGCGCTAATGCAAAATTTATTTATTCAGGAATTGCAGATCGATCATCCACGGCAATGGCGATTGATTTAGGATTACATTACTCCATACCAGATAAAAACTGGAATTTTGGTTTTTCAGTATTAAATCTTGGCGGACAGTTATCAAGTTATTTTGATACCAAAGAAGATTTGCCGCTTGATATTGCAATTGGTGTTTCAAAAAAATTAGAAAATATGCCTGCAAAAATTTCTTTAGATTTTCATAAGCTAAATCAGGATAGAGATAATTTTGCAGAAAGATTTAAAGCATTTACAGTTGGTGTTGAATTCACTTTAAGCAAAGTTATGAAGTTAAGATTAGGTTATGATAACGAACGTCGCACTGATTTTAAGATTGGTTCAACAGCTGGAATTGCCGGATTTAATGCCGGGCTTGGTGTAAAAGTTTCTGATTACCAATTTGATTATGGATACTCTTCACTTGGTTTAGTTGGTGGATTACATAGAATAAGTATTTCAACTTACTTAATTTTAAGGAGACGGCTGTGTCCGTCCCCCCCGGGGAAGGGGGGAACCACCAAAAAAAAAAAAAAAACCCCCCCCCCGGGGGGGGGAAAAAAAAAAAAAATTTTTTTTTCGGCCCCCCCCCCCCCTTTTCAAATTCTTCAAACTATTTTCTGCAATTGAGTGTGAATTTCCATAATCTTTAATATTTAAAATCTTTTCATAAATCCTGATTGCATCTTCATTTTGTTTTAATACTTCTGCAATCTGTGCAAGATAAATATACGCATTTACCTGGAATCCAGATTCTTCACCTTCTTCATCAATTTTTTCTGATTCAAGTATACATTTCTTTAAAAATATTTTTGCTGAATCAAACTCGCCGTTATTTTTATAATTGTTACCAACATAGTAAGATGCTTCTCGAAGAGAGTTTGGAGTGTTATAACCAAATAATTTCGTATCAGCTTTTGCTAGAACATCTTTAAATACTGAATCTGCCAATACAAAATCTCCTCTTCTTACAGCAATTCTTCCGCGCCATTTTTCAAAAACAGGATTGTCTGGAAAATCTTCTTGTAATAATTTTGAATACTCTTCTGCTAAAATTGAATTGCTTTCATAACGATAATAAAGTGTCATTAAAAAATATCGTGCTTCGTACTTTGCAAACTTTCCATTTGTTGCTGTGTTTTTAAGTTGTTGTATTCCTTTTTCCTTATCTCCATCAGGAAAGAAAATCATTAATGGTTTAATCATTGGATATTCATTCGGAATAACAGAAGCGTAATAATTGTAAATACCAAAACCCAATTGCACATCCATATTATTTGGATCAAGAGATGCTGCTTCTTCAACAATGGGCAAAGCTTCGCGCCCATCATCAGCGGCTTTTAACCAACTTTCACGGAATGCTCTAAGTCTTCCACGAAAACCAATTGATCCGCCTTTAAAGAAAAGTGCATCAACATCTTTTGGATTTTTATCAAGTATCTGATCGCATTGATAAATAACATCTTCCAGCTTTTGGAAAAATATTTCATCGTAAGATTCATTATCTGGATCAAGAAGAATTTTCCACCAATCTATCATTGCAAGAAAAAATCTACCAGAAGGATGTTCCGGATAATCCGTCATAATCGATCTAAATGTTTTTTCTGCTTCGATAAACTTTATGTTATAGATTTGTTTGATTCCGTTATTAACACGAGAATCAAAATCAGGATTCTGAGCAAATGAATGAAATGAGAAAATTAAAATAATTAATACTGTTTTGAACATTTTGTAGATTTTACTTTATATCTATTTTAGTTAAAAGTTGTTTAAAATTTCTAATTGTCAAGATTATAATTTTCTTCGGTTCGATTTTATAGATTATTCTATATTCACTTTCAAAGATTTCTCTAATTTCGTTTCGATTTATTTCCGGAACTTTTCTTCCTCTTTCAGGATATTTAGATATAGATTCAACTCTTTCAAAAATGCGGTTAATTAATTTTTTGGCAGCTACTGTATCTTTATCGGATATAAATTCATAAATGTTTTCCAATCTCATAAGAAAGAGGCGACCAAACTATTTTCACTTAGCAATCCGCTTTAATAATTTTTTTTTCACGTCTAAATGAGTTAGACCAAATCCATCACTAATCTGTTTTTCTGCAAGTTTTACTTCTTCAAGAATTTCAATCTTTTCAATCAGATTATCGTATTCAGAAACACCAAGAAGTATTGCTGCACTTTTACCATTTTGAGTAATAACAAGTGGGCGCTTATTCTTATTTACTTTTTCAAGATAGAATGCAACCTTTGATCGAAATTCTGAAAGTGGTTGTATATCTTCTTGTAATTGAATTCTTTGCATATTATTCCTTTAATATTTTGTGCGCTTAAACGTACAATATTTTGTGCAAATAAAAAAGGCGATTCTCTCAAATCGCCTTCAATTAGTCTTAATCTTTCCTTGGGAAGGGGGGTGGGCAAAAAACATTATTTCAAAAGCTTATCACTCAAATATCTTGTAAGCTGATCAATTGCAACTCTTTCCTGAAGCATCGTATCTCTGTCACGGACAGTAACAGTTTTATCTTCCATTGTTTGGGTATCAACAGTTATGCAAAAAGGAGTTCCGGCTTCATCCTGTCTGCGATATCTTCTTCCAACTGCACCTTTATCATCATAAAAAACTTTAAAGTTGCGACGTAAATCCTTTTCAATCTCGCGTGATACTTCAGGCATTCCATCCTTATTAACTAATGGAAATATTGCAGCTTTAATTG
Source organism: Ignavibacteriales bacterium (assembly GCA_016707585.1). GTDB lineage: Bacteria > Bacteroidota > Ignavibacteria > Ignavibacteriales > Ignavibacteriaceae > IGN3. The sequence continues at coordinate 52,505 of JADJHL010000002.1, forward strand.
GTGCAAGTCTTGGGTGAAATCTTAACACAGATCTCATCTCACCATTAACTTCTTCTTCATAATAAGCGTCTACCAAAAAAGCCATAAAGCTCCTGCTTGCGCCTGCAGAGGTTTCTATAATGTAGGGAATAAATTTTTCTTTGGATTCATCATCAAAATATTTTAATGATTTACCTGAAAATTCTTCGTGTCTTCCCAAATCAAAATTTGTTCTGTTGTGTATTCCTTCAATCTCTCCCCAGCCGAAAGGAAATTCATATTCAATATCAGTTGCAGCTGCGGCATAGTGTGCAAGTTTTATATGATCATGATAACGAAGTTTTGCTGCTGTCATTCCAAGTGATTTAAACCATTCAATTCTTGCGGTTTTCCAGTATTCGTATGCTTCTTTTGCAGAATCAGGCTTTACAAAAAACTGCATTTCCATTTGTTCAAACTCGCGTGTACGAAAAAGGAAATTTTTTGTGTTGATTTCATTTCTAAATGCTTTACCAATTTGCGCTATACCAAAAGGTAGTTTTTGTCTTGCTGAACTTTGAACATTTAAAAAGTTAACAAAAATTCCCTGTGCGGTTTCCGGTCGCAAATAAACAACGCTTCCGCTGTCTTCAACTGGACCCACAAATGTTTTAAACATAAGATTAAACTTACGCGCATCGGTAAATGTGTTTGCATTTCCGCATTGCGGACAATTTAATTTTCCTAAAAGTGTTTTACCAACTTGTTCATCTTCCAATAAAAGATTAAACGGATCATCATCACCAGGATTTTTAATTTTATCTTCAATCTTATTTAAAATAGTTGCATCATCTTTAAAATCATTTTTTAATTCTGCTAAAGCTTTTTCTTTTTTCTTTTCATTGATCGAATCACCAAGAACATCCAAACGAAAACGTGCTTTACATTGTTTACAATCAATCATAGGATCAGTAAAATTCTCAACGTGCCCAGAAGCTTCCCAAACTTTTGGATGCATAAGGATTGAAGCATCAAGACCTTCAACGTTATCGCGATAAGTCATAAACTTCCACCACTCTTCTTTAATATTCTTAAGAAGTTCAACTCCAAGTGGACCGTAATCCCAGCAGCCGTTTAATCCGCCGTAAATTTCACTTGATTGAAATACAAATCCTCTTCTTTTAGCAAGTGAAACAATATTAGCAACTGCTTCACCAGGTTTATTTTTCTTATCGCTCACAATTCACCTTAATTTTTTTCAATTTTTATGTGTGAATATACCAAAATGAAAGCAAATTTTTGAATAGAAATTTATTGGTGAATTAAGGTTGTTTACTTAGTTTTGAGATGTCGAAGGCACACTTTATTTATCAACCATTCTAAAAATTATTGGTGTTTTATGTTCAAAAATCTATTACCCAAAGAAGAAAAATATTTTGAAGATTTTAAATCTATGATCTCGCTTATTGAAGAGATGGCAGTTCATACGGAAAAGATTTTTCAATTTGAAGATCAGCAAGCACATATCCTTAAAATGAAACCCTTAGAGGTTAGATGCGATGAGATTGCGTACAAAATAACAAAGCGATTAAACAAATCTTTTATCACTCCCTTTGATCGTGAAGATATTTTTGCACTTGTAAAAAGATTGGATGCCATAAGTGATATGCTACTTGGAGCAACAGTAAGAGTTGATACTTTTCACATTGAAAAAAAGATTGAGTATGCTGATAAAATTGCTTTAATCATCCATGGGCAGATAAAAGAGCTTGGAGTTGCAATCCAGGATCTAAAAGTAAAGCGAATTAACGAATTGAAAGCGGTTAAAGCACTTGAGGTTGAAGCGGACATTGTTTACCAGCAAGCAATTAAAGAATTGTTTGAAAAAGAAAAAGATGCTATTGAACTTATAAAGAAAAGAGAAATATTGGATCTTCTTGAAAGAACAAGCGATAAGTGTCAATCTACAGCAAATGTTATTCTTTCAATTTTTATTAAAAACTCGTAGAAAGAAAAACATAATTTCTTAATCCACAAAACATCTTGATAAAAATATGATGACCGAACTTATAGTAATAATCTTTTTAGCATTAGCATTTGATTTTATAAATGGATTTCACGATGCAGCAAATTCTATTGCTACTGTAGTTTCCACAAGAGTATTAACGCCTCGAGTTGCAGTTGCCTGGGCAGCGTTTTTTAATTTTATTGCATTCTTAATTTTAGGATTACACGTTGCACACACTGTTGGAAAAGGAATCGTTAGAACAGAGATTGTTGATTTAACAGTTATCGGTAGTGGATTGCTGGCTGCAATTATTTGGAATCTATTAACATGGTGGTGGGGAATTCCATCAAGTTCATCACATACAATGGTTGGTGGATTTGTTGGTGCTGCAATGGCTAAAGCTGGTATTGGAGCAATATTCGTTCCTGAAGTATTAAAAATAATTGCATTTATTTTTCTTGCACCATTAGTTGGTATCATCATTTCAGTAATTTTTTCAATTATAGTTTTACACTTGGTAAAGGATTTTAGTCCATTTAAAGTTGATAAATATTTTCGGAAACTTCAGCTTGTATCTTCAGCAGCATACAGTTTGGGTCATGGTTCTAATGATGCACAAAAAATGATGGGAATTATTTTTGTTGCATTAATATCAACAGGACATTTAACAGCAAATGATGAAATTCCATTGTGGGTTGTATTATCATGTCACGCTGCAATTGCATTAGGAACTCTTTCTGGTGGATGGCGAATCGTTAAAACGATGGGACAAAAAATTACCAAGCTTCGTCCGTTTGAAGGATTTAGTGCTGAAACTGCCGGTGCAATTACTTTATTTGGAACAGCATTAGCTGGAATTCCTGTAAGTACTACACACACTATTACTGGTTGTATAATTGGAGCTGGAATAACAAAAAGAATGTCTGCCGTAAGATGGAAAGTAACTTATAATCTTGTATGGGCCTGGGTATTAACAATCCCAGTTTCAGCAGTATTTGCAATCATTATCTATTATATAGCAAAATACTTTGGAAAGTAATTAATTAAACCAAGTTAATTTAATTCTAAAGCGTAAGATTCGTAAATAACTTCGTATTCTTGTTTCCATTCATTTTCTGTTAAGATTTTATGATTCACATCATGGTCATTATTTAATTTCACTTCTGTTGTTTCTACTTCTTGTTTAATTTTTCTTCTAAATAGATTTACAAAAAATGATTCTTCCTGTTTCATAATTATTTCCTTTTTTATTGGATAAGATAGATTATGAAAGTTGATGACAAATTACGTCTTTGTTAATTTATCATTAAGAAATGGTTAAGAAATAAAATTTTATAATTTGTTTTCCCATAAAGGAATAAATCCGGATTTGCGAACAACACTTTGTCCTGAAGGTGAAAGAACCCAGTCTATAAATTTTTTAATCGCACCACCTGGAGTTTTAGTTGTAAAGAAGTGCAAGTATCTAATAATTGGATAAGTATCGTTTCTTACATTATTTTCTGAAGGTTCGACCCCATTAATTTTAGCATGTACAACATTCCCTTTATAGCCCATTCCACCATAACCAATTGCATTTTCATTTTCTTCAACAAATTTTACAATTTCTTTTGTTGTTGGTTCTGTAACTGAGTTTGCAGTGTACTCGCTTCCTTCTAAAACATGTTCCATAAAATAAAGATAAGTGCCGGAGTTTGGATTTCTTACAACAGGTATTATCAAAGCATCTTTGCCATTTAATTTTGCCCAATTATTTGTTTTACCTGAGTAAATATCTTTTAGTTGATTGAAGCTCAAATCTTTTACAGGATTATTTGGATTAACATAAATACTTAAAGCATCTTTTGCGATAAGAAAAACCAGACCAAGTGAACCATAATAATCTGCCAATAATTTTGCTTCATCAGGTTTAAGATTTCTTGATGCAGTACAAATATCTGTTTGATTTTTTATTAATGCTTTTATTCCCTCTGCTGTTCCACCGCCTTCTACAATAATTGAGATACCAGGATTTTCTTTCATATAATGTTCCGCGAGATTTGATGTTAACTCCAGCATTGTATCAGAGCCAACAATTTTTATTTCATTTGTTTCAACTGGTCTGAATGAACAACTGTTGAAAATTAAAAGAAGAATTATAAAATATTTATATAGTTCTGGTTTCATTTTTTTTCTGCAATTGATCTTAAACGAGCATTTATAAATGGCGAACCACTTTTCCATTCTGGAACTTCAATTTGATCAGCAAGTCTGAAACAATAATCAAATAAAACTTTTGCATGATTGGCTGAGGCTTGTGGTTCAATTATTTGGGATAAATCATCAAAAGGCGAATGATATCTATTTAAATAATAATCAATAAAACATGTTAACACTTCATCTTTAGTTTTTGATTTATTACTTAATCCTTCAAGAACTAATATTGATGGAATTCCACCAATAGCAAAAGCTAATTGGTCCGATTTATTGAAAGCATCAAAACTTCTAAATTGAGAAGGAATTTCTTCAATCTTTAATCCATAATTTTCAGTTGTTTGTTTAAGAAAAACATCCAAAGTTGAATATTGAGAACCAACAGGAACAAGTCCCTTAAAATCCTTAAACAAAGCTATTCCATCAACATTTACATTTGCAACAGTTTTATAAAGCGGCACAACAGGATTATCGATGTAATAACTTGATCCAAGCAATCCTTTCTCTTCTCCAGTTGTAGCCACAAAGATTATTGATCGTTTTGGCTTTACATTTAAATTAGAAAATGATTTTGCTAACTCAAGCAAAACAGAAACACCGATTGCATTATCAAATGCGCCGTTATAAATAGAATCGCCATTAACAGATGTTCCAATTCCAAGATGATCATAATGAGCTGAAATTATTAGGTAAGAATCATTCTGTAAAGGATCACTTCCTTTAACCATTCCGATTACGTTTTGTGCAATAAAATCTCTTTCCTTAAATACGCCTTTAAATTTCAATTTAGTTTTTAATGGAAAAGATTTCATTCGATTCTGCTTTCCCATTAAAATAATATCTTCTAAAGTATAACCTGAGTTATTAAAAATATTTTCAGTAGAAATTTTATTTAAAATCAAACTTAGATTACTTGAAACTGAATAAGCTAATGTTACATCTTCAGAATTAAAATCTTTAATGATTTCATTCCAGTCCTCATATTGATTTATTGGAATCTGGATTGTTCCGGCTGCACCTCGTCCAATTGCAATTCTTCTTTTTGATTCTGAATAACTATAAACAGTTGGAGTAAATCCATCAAAATAATCTTCATCTTCGGAAGCAGGTTCACCATCAATATAAACTACAATTTTACCTTCAACATCAACTGATTGATAATCATTATAATCAAATTCAGGAGCAACAATTCCATATCCAACAAAAACTATTGGCAAATAATCCGGAATAAATGTTTGCTGTCCGCATCTGTAAAGAAAATAATCTTGACCAAGATTTATTATTACTGTATCGATATCAGAAGCAAGTGATAGTTCTGATGTAACTAAAGGAAAACTTCCGTGCATTGGAATATTTTGAAAGTATGAATTATGATTTGGAATTTTATCAAGTGAGTATTGATTGAATTTATCCGAAATATAATTGGCAGCAATGCTACCACCTTTTGAACCTACTCCTCTGCCCTCAAGTGAATCACTTGCTAAAAACACTAAATGATCTATTATTCTTTTAGGTGAGATAGAATCACGAATTGAATAAAATGTATTTGCCTTTTGAGCAATAATATTTTGATTGTAGACTACAATAACCACTAATATTATTTGAATTGTTTTTTTCATTGAGTTAAATCTATAAAAAATATTTCCCAAAAATAAAAAAGGACGCTGTAGTCGATACAGCGTCCCTCGTCGAAGGAGAGAGGAGAGAGAACAATTTTATTTTAATAAAGTCATCTTCTTCGATATGAATGTTGAACCAGCTTCAAGAGAATAAATGTATAATCCACTTGATAGATTTTCAGCATTAAAATTAACTTCAAATGTTCCAGCACTTCTAAATTCATCAACAAGTGTTTCTACAACCTGACCAAGAATGTTTGTAACAATAAGTTTAACTTGTGAAGGTTGAGCAACCGAGTAAATAATCTTAGTACTTGGATTGAAAGGATTTGGATAATTTTGTGATAGATTAAAATCAGCTGGTGTTGATGATAATTTATTTTCTTCAACTGAAGTAACATAATTACCTGGAGTGAAATCAGCCCAACCTGCTGTCCAATCTACAGGACCAAATGCACCAACAAAGTTTGCAGTTGCATCATAGAATCCATCACTTGGTGGAGTTGCAGCACCGGTTAGAGCAGGTGAACTTGATGTTGGTAAAAAATTAGGTGTTGTTAAGTTAAATGGATCTGTTAATGCAACTTCTGTATTAGCAGTAAATGTTCTTCCAGAACTTGCTGTCCACCAGTCTCCAATATTAAAACTTGCACCACCAGCAGAAACTGTATCCATTGCAGCAGAAGTATAACCAGCTACTATTGAATTATTGATATACATTGTTCCATTTATTGCAGCTTGAATTGTATTTGCCCCATCTAATCTAATACCTGTTGGCCAGCCCATAATAATGGTATTAGAAATTTTATTACGTGATGATCTTCTTAAATGCATTCCTCTTTTATAAAGAGAGTTTATTGTTGTGCCAGATTCTTTTTTTGGACCAATCATAGTAACATTCCACCAGGTTGGAGAAGTTATAGGTTCATTAAGTGTACCTGAGCCATCATTATCAGATTCAAATCCATTTGAACTTGATTGATCAGCAATATCTGGATCTCTTAAAGCAACTAAGTATTGCAATTTTCCAGAGTATCCGAAATCTGTATCAAAATCATCATCCCATCCACGGAAAGCAATTAAGTATTTACAATTAACAGTTCCGCCAAACCATTCATAAGAATCATCACCACTATAACTAACTTGAATATGATCGATTGTAGTACCACGACCAACTCCACCCATTGTTAATCCGTTTATTTCATTGTTAAGAGTTAATGCAATTCCTGGATATTCAATCCTAACATATTGCATAACACCACTGTTATCTTCGTCATCTGTTCCACCAAAAGAATCACCAGGACCTTCAATAGAAGCAGTTCCACCAGCTGGGTTTATTTTTGCGTTACCAAGAATTATTATTCCACCCCAATCACCATAGCTAGGTGTGCTTACAGAACCAGATTTTGCAAAAACACTTGTAAAAATAATTGGGTTAGCTTCTGTACCTGCAGCCATAATCTTAGCGCCTGGTTTTATAATTAATGTTCCTAAGCTTGATTTATCTCCGAATATTTTTGTACCAGCTTCAATTGTTAAAACTGCTGGAGCTTGAACCCTTACATAACCATTTAGCAAATAAGTGTTATTTGCGGTTAATGTAGTGTTAGTAGTTATATCACCCGAAAGCACGATATCCTGTGCAAAAACATTGATTGCAAATAGTGACAGAAACAAGATTACCGAAAACATTTTTTTCATTTATGTGTCCTTTTATTAATTGATTTGATATGATAATTCCATTGAGATATTTCTGCCTGTATGATTTATTTCAGAAATTTTATTACCTATTGGTGATTCCTGAGTAAATGTTCTATCTTGATTTAATAAATCTTTAACAGCCAGTTTAATTCCGAAGCTTGAGAAAAGTTTTTTAGAGATAGAAAAGTCAATAATATCAACTGGGTTTTCTATAATGTTACCTAATTCCGTTGAACCGACTTTTGAAATTCTTGATCCGACTTTATTGTAAACGAGTGATGAGTTGAATCCTAAATCAAAGTTATCGTAGTATAAACCAACATTAAAAATATAATCTGCTTGTCCCTGTAATGGTCTTTCAGTTTCCTGGAAAGTTTCACCATTCAAACTGATGTTTTCAAATTTAACTTTAGATTTGATAAGACTTAAGTTTCCGACAAAAGAAAATCCATTTAAATATTCTGTAAACAGTGCTAATGATTTTCTTACTTCAAACTCAACTCCATAATTATTTGCACTTAAAGCATTTGTAAACGAAACTGTTGGTTCGTTACCTGTGCTGCCTTTTAATATTTGTTCAATCGGATCTTTGAAGTTTTTATAGAACAGACTTACAGCATAAAGCTCACCGCTGTTAGGAAAATATTCATATCGCAAATCAGCATTTTTTACAATTGTTCTTTTTAATGCAGGATTACCTTCAACATTTTCATTAGCAACAAAATCAAAATAACTGAATGGTGCTAACTCTCTAAACTCAGGTCTTGCAAGAGTATTAGAGTAAGCAACTCTTAAATTCATTTCATCACTAATTAAATAAGTTAAGTTTATACTTGGAAGGAAATCTCTATAAATTTCATCAACATTAATTAAGGAGTCTTTACTGTAATTTGCATTTAATATTTGATTAGAATATTCAAACCTTGCGCCACCAATAAATCTTACTTCATCAATAATTTTTGTATCAAACATTAAATAACCAGCCCCAACTTTTTGATTTGAAGTATAACTATCTGAAGGTTTTGTAACTTCTTCTATTCCTATAAATGTGCTTGTTACATTTTCAGAAACAAAAATCTGATCGATTGGTAATTGTAATATTGCTTCTTCATTGCCGCCAGCTAAATTCTTAAATCCAAAAGTTCTTGCACTAAAATCACGATCTTTTTTATTGTATAATGCTCCAACTTTTATTTTAGGTAATTCTGGATTTTCAAAAGGTTTAAGCTCAAAATTCACAACGCTGTTGTAATCGTTATCAACTAAATCACCATAATATCTTGTTGTAACAGATTGATCTAATAATAATTGTTTCGGAATTGAAGGATCTTCCGGATCACTCCAATAAGCATATCTGCGCGCGTCTGGTTCATTTCTATCTGATTTAGAATAACTGAATGCCCAATCAAAGTTTAAACCATTTAACAAATCAAATTTATGTTCACCAAGAAATTGAGAGGATAATAATGATCTTGAAACAAATTTTAGTGAAGTTATATCACGATTCTGACCAGAGTATCTATAATAACCGTTACGAGTATTAGTTTCATTATCCGCATTTTGATTATAAACATTCTTTAAACTTATTTTGTTTGTTAAACCAAACTTGTAGCTTAGATTTAACATTCCGCTCCACATTATACTGGAGTTATAATCATATCCTTTATAATTATATCTTCTACCTTCGTCATCGAATAATGATTTTTCTTTTTCAGTTGTCTTGAATGAATTATTGTAAGAAAATGATCCTATGTAACCGAATATTTGGTCAGAACTAATTTCATATTTATCACCCGCATTGATTTTAAATCCACCATTTATTGGAGCTTTAGAATCAGATGTTTTCCAGTTATTTGAAAACGATTTTATAATATCCTGTAATTCAGCATCTGGATAATTTCCTTTAACTACTTTTGTAGAACCGATCGTTCCAGGATAATTTCTTGTTCCATCATCAACTCCTAGATAATCTGTTTTACCGCCTGAGTATGTTAGATAGTTTTTAAAGGATGTTAATGTATTCATTCCAGTAGAAAATGAAACTTCTGAGGTAAATTTATTTGGAAACTCAACTGTACTTATTTGAACAAGTCCGCCAGTAAAATCAGCCGGTTTATCTGGTGTAAATGTTTTAGCAGTTATTACGCTTTCAATTAAGTTTGCTGGAAAAATATCATAAGAAAAACTTTTCTTTTCTGGATCAGTACTTGGTAAACTTGCGCCATTTAATAAAGTATTATTGTATCTATCTCCAACGCCTCGAACAAATGCATACTTACCTTCAGAAATAGTAACGCCAGTCATTCTCTTTAAGACATCAGTTCCATCAGAACTTCCATTTTTCTTAATCAACTCACCACTAAATCCATCAACAATGTTTGCAGAATTTTTTTGAATCTTAAGTACAGATGTTTCTGTGTTTTTTAAAGCTTCAGCAGTTACAAGAACTTCCTGCAATTCTGTTGATGTCGATTCAAGTGAAACATCTAACTTTGTATTTGATTTGGATTGAACCTGAACATCTTTTATTGTAATTGTTTGATAAGAAATGTAGGATACCTTTACAGTGTAACTTCCTTCGTCTAATCCTTTAATAATATAATTCCCATCAATATCTGTTGATGCTCCTATTGTTGTGCCTTCAATTAAAACATTAGCGCCAATTAGTTCTTCATTTGTATTTTTATCGATAATCTTACCCGTAATGCTACCAGTGCTTTGAGCCAACATTGGAACCTGCATCAGCAATATCACTAAAGTGATTATCAATTTCATAAATAAGTAGCTTCTAGATTTATTCAGAATTGTTTTTAACATTTTCTCTCCATTAAAATATTTTTGTTTCCTTCGACGCCCGAAAACTATAATTCTAATGTTAAGGGAATGTTAAGAGAGTGTTATGAGTTTGTTAACGAATTGTTAAGGTGAGAAATATGCAAAGAAAACTACATTTTAGTTATCATAAATTACCGCAGATAAGTATCCAACAACTTCGGATTTATCGCCAGTAATATCACCAGAATCACTTCGGTTGATAACATAAGATTTGCTAATATTTTTAAGTGAGGCTGCTTTCATCATTACTGCTATTGGACCACCGCCGCAAGCTTCACATTCTTTGTCATCAAGATCTTTTAGCAGTTGTTCAAAATCAAAATCATTTATTCGTTGTTCAACAACTGAATCCAACCGATCAGCTTCTTCAGAAGAGTAAAAATGAGACATATCTGAACTTGCAACGACAAGCGTTTCTTCATCCACAACTTCAGAGATTTTTTCAGCAAGATGATCTACAAACATTTTACTTTGATCGCCCATTACAATCGGAACTATTTTAAAATCTTTTAATACTGATTGGAGAAATGGAATTTGTACTTCCAAAGCATGCTCTTTTCGATGTCCTTGTATTCCTTTAAAAATAACTTTTGAATTATTAACTATTTTTTCTGTCATATCTTTATCAATCTCAACAATACCCAAAGGTGTTTCATAAGCATCCCCATCATAAATAGAAATGCCAGGAAAATATTCCGCATGGCTTGGTGAAATAACTATAACCGTTTTATAAGATTTGTTTTTCAAAAGATTGTAAGCATAAGCAGCTGTTTTGCCTGAATAAATATATCCTGCGTGAGGAGAAACAATTCCAAATATTTTGTTAAAAGATTTTTCAGGTTTTGCAACATTAAGAAGTAATGAAATATCCTGTTGTAACTTTTCTTTTTCTGCTGGATAAAAATATCCTGCAACTTGCTGATGTCTTATTTTCATTTTCATTTCTCCGTTTCTTCTTCGGAAAATATTTCGGCTGTAAAGACTTTTATCTTTAGCATTCTTTCTTTCCAGAACTCACTGTAAAATCCTGCTTTGTTACAAAGCGCAGATAAAAATTCTTCTCGATTAAGATGATGCTCTGTGGCAACCTGAGGAAGTAATAATCCTCCGCCACCTTCATCAAGATATAAACCGTGAGTTCCAATAGCTATTTCATCATAATTATTAATCGGTTTAAATTCTGAAAGAATAGAAATTTCAATTTTAATTTTTTCAAACTCAGATTTTTTTAATGCAGAAAATCTTGGGTCATTTACAGCAGCATGAATTGCGGCTGAACAAATTGTATCAAATAAAGGTTCTCTTCCAATGATATAACCAATACATCCGCGTAAATCATGATTAATAGTTAGCGTAACAAATGCGCCAAGTTTTTCTTTTAGTAACGGATATTTTTTAAGGTCCGGTTTATCGGGTTCTTTTCCATCAAACAAAGAACCGATTGATTGACGTGCTGCTTTTAGAAGGATTATTTTTTCTTCGTGTGAGATATCCATACTTCCTTTTATATTTTTAAGTCATCACGAGCATAGCCAGGTAATCTACTTATAAAACAGATTGCTTCGCCCTAATCGGACTCGCAATGACATTCCTATATAATTTTACAAACTAATAACTTAGTTTTATCAACAATTAAAAAGAGAAAATTATCTTTAACGAAAAATGATTCCGGCATTAAATTAACTAAATTTTTATCTAAAGTTTCTTCAAGCAGAATTTTATTTTTTGCTAAATCAACTGCAGTAAAAATATTTGAGTAAGTATTGTTTTTAGCAACTTCGTGATAGTTAAACAACAATAAATTATCAATTTTCAAATAACTTATTTCACCTTTAACAACATTGTCTGATAAAACTTGCTTTAAATATTTATGGTGTAATTCTTCACCATTTTCATTCCTGTTAAAATACTCAGGAAACAAATAATTCTGTTTCCAAAATTCCTTATCAAGTTTTTCTTTTAATTGATTTAATATTGAAACATCATTTCCTAATTCCTCCACAACATTTCCAGTAAAACAATCTAAGGCAAAGTAAACTCTATTCTCAAATCTTTGTTGATAACAATAAACTTTATCCTCATTCACCAAAGCAAACACATAATTATCATTTTGCCATAAAGTTTTCTTAGAACTCATATCAAATGCTATTATACTTTTATGAGTCGGCATATCAGGTTTGCCGTATGCATGGAAAAAGATCAAATCATTATAAATTGTTTCTATTCCAATCCAGTTTTTTTCATCCATCTGAAACTGGTTAAATATTTTCTTACCCGATTCAATATCAATACAACTAAAAAAAACCTCTTTGGTTGTAGCATCTCTTTCTTCCAGCACAATTTTTTTATTTGTTGTTGGAAGAATGCGCCAAATTTGTTTTTTGTTATCGTGTTTGTATAGTTTTTTAAGTTTCATTTTCTTTTTCAGTCATTGCGAGCGAGTCTTCGAATGAAGCAATCTGCAGTTTTTTGTTAGATTGCTTCATCCCGATTGAATCGGGACTCGCAATGACATTCTTGATTAATCTTAAATAATAGGTTCAAATCGTGCTGTAAAGTGGCGAAGCATTGGTGCTTCGTATGTAAACTTATAACCTTTAAGCTTATCACGATTTTTATAAACCTCAATTATCACTTCAATTAAATAATCAATATGACTTTGTGTATAAACTCTTCTTGGAATGGCCATTCTTACTAATTCCATCATTGAAGGAATTAATTTTCCATTCTTATCATACTTACCAAACATAACACTACCGATCTCAACTGAACGAACTCCACCTTCAAGATAAAGTTCACAAACAATTGATTGACCAGGATATTGAGCAGGAGGAATATTAGGTAAAAATCTTTTTGCATCAACATAAATTGCGTGTCCTCCAGGTGGTTCAATAATCGGAACACCGGCTGCAACTAATCTTTCACCAAGATACTCAACACTACGAATTCTATATTGCAAATAATGTTCATCAACAATTTCCAATAATCCTTGAGCAACTGCTTCAAGATCACGTCCAGCAAGTCCACCGTAAGTTGGAAAACCTTCTGTAACGATTAAAAGATTTCTACATTTCATTGCAAGTTCTTCATCATTCATTGCAAGAAATCCACCAATGTTTACAAGTGCATCTTTCTTTGCACTCATTGTAACACCATCAGCATAAGAAAACATTTCCTGGGCAATTTCTAATGGAGTTTTATTTTCGTATCCTTTTTCTCGCATCTTTATGAAGTAAGCATTTTCTGCAAAACGACAAGCATCAATAAAAAGTGGAATTCCATATTTTTTACAAACAACTTTTACATCTTTAATATTCTGCATTGATACCGGCTGACCGCCACCGGAATTGTTTGTAACTGTTATCATACAAAGAGGAATATTTTCAACTCCTTTTTCTTTGATGAAAGCTTCAAGTTTTTCAACATCCATATTACCTTTAAAGTCAGCACGAATTTCCGGATGCTTACCAACTTCATTTAAAAGATCAACCGCTTCTGCACCGCTAAACTCAACATTTGCACGTGTTGTATCAAAGTGTGTGTTATTAGGAATCGATTTTCCTTCACCTCCTACAATTGAGAAAAGAATTTTTTCTGCTGCTCTACCCTGGTGAGTTGGAATAATGAATTTAAGATTTGTAATACTTTTAATTACTGCTTCAAACCTGTAAAAACTTTTTGAGCCTGCATAGGATTCGTCGCCTTCCATAATTCCTGCCCATTGCTTTGCACTCATTGCAGAAGTTCCGCTGTCAGTAAGTAAATCAATTAGAACATCATCTGCAGGAAGAAGAAAAGGATTATATCCTGCTTCTTTAAGAAGAATTTCTCGCTCTTCACGAGTAGTAAATCTTATTGGTTCAACGGATTTTATTTTGAACGGTTCAATAATTGTTTTGGGTTTCATAAAATATCCATATTAGAATTGAGTGAATTTTTTCTTGTTCAAATTTAATAAAAGATGGTTCTTATTTCTCATGAATTAATAAAGTTTCTTATTGCCTTTTGATCGATTCCTAAATAGTTTGCTTATGTGTCATTTCAAAAATAATCAGGAGAAACAATGGAAACAGAAGAAACAAATCAAACTGAACAGAATTCAACAGAAGTTGAGGAGTTATCACACACTGATAAAATTGTTGGTGTGATTTCAGAGCCAACTAATCTTTTTTCTAAGTTGGCGTTTCTAAATACAAAAGTTACTGATTGGTTGCTTCCGCTACTCGCGATGATTATTGTGGCTATTGTTGCAACATTTATTTATATGTCAAATCCAAGTATCAAATACGAGATGCAACAGCAGCAAGAAAAAGCAATGCGTGAACAGTTTGAGAAAATGGTTGAGAGTGGCCAAATGACCCAGGAACAAGTTGATGAGCAATTAGATAAAACTTCTGAAATGATGAATAATCCTATGTTTACCTATCTATTTCCATCAATAGCAATTTTTGTAATGTCGTTAGTTTGGTTTTTTGTATTTACTACTTTGGCATTTGTTGTCGCCAAATTTGCATTTAAAGGTGATGGAGGTTATTCGCAGGCTATGACTGCAATGGGATTACCAATGTACATTTCAGTTTTGCAAAGCATTATTTTAATTGTCGTTGGATTATTGATGGGAAAAATGTTAACAGGATTAAATCCAGCTTCTTTAATGGGTATGGATGTTAAAACTTTACCAGGATTTTTATTAAGCAGGCTGGATGTTTTTTCAATCTGGTTTTATGTTGTTGTTGGAATTGCTTTTGCAAAAATGTTTAAAACTAATAATGTAAAAAATTACATTATTGCCTCAGTTGGAATATGGCTTGTATTCATGTTTATAATTTTTGGATTGGCTCAAGTATCTCCAATGTTTGGAAATATGATAAGATAGATTTATGTAAAATGGAACAGTAACTCAACTGTTCCATTTTTATTGTTCTAATCTCCATTCCCACGCTCCATAAAATAATCCCAACGGTGAGAAGCTAATATTTTTTATTCGTTTATTGTATGTAATGATGTTATCAGACCAAAACAAGACTGTAATTGGTTCAGCAGTTTTAAAAATATTACTCACTGATTTATAAACTGATTGCCGTTTCTCTTCGCTATCTGATGGTTTGAGATCATCTAATAATTTATCCAACTCTTGATCATAGTAACTTGTAAAATTTAACATTCCCTTTTCAGATTCCGGATTTGTATAATTATCTAAGTTCAACGGAATTTGAATTGTCCAGCCAGATAAAAATGCATCATATTTTTTACCAAGCAAACCATCAATCAATTCTTTTTTCTCAACAAAAATTACTTCAACATCAACTCCAACTTCTTTTAAATTGTTTTTAATAATTGTTGAAGCAAATTCCCTCGTCGGATTTCCGGTATTAGAAAACATTTTAAATGAAAATTTCTGACTTCCCTTTTCAAGTATTCCATCACCATTTAAATCTTTCCATCCTTCTTCCGCTAACATTTGCTTTGCACGGGTAGGATTGTATTCATATTTTTTTAATGACTGATCAACATAAGATTTGAATATTGGAGAGATCGGAGAATCATAAACTTCACCAAATTTTCCTATTACAGATTGAAATATTTCATTTCGGTTTATCGCAAGTGATAAAGCTTTTTTTATTTTAGTTGAAGCAAAAAACTTATTTGGTTTAATTTGTTTTTTTGAAAATGCTTCAGGATCAATGTTATTCCAACCAACATAATCAAAATCTCTTCCTTTGATGGAACCAAGAGCAATGTTCTCATTTCCATCAAGCTCTTTAACTTTTTCCGATTTAACATCTTCTATTAACTCGATTTCACCTTTTTGTAGTTGAGTTATTAATGAAAATTCATCTGGAACAATCTTAAAAATAATTTCCTGAATGTTTTCACCATTAAACAAATAGCAAAGACTATCAGATTTAAGATGTATTTTTTGATCTCGTTCCCATTTATAAAGCTTAAATGCGCCGCTTGTAACTGGCTTAAAATTCAACTCAGCAGTTTCAACATCATCTCTTTTAATTCCATCATATAAATGTTTTGGAACAATTGCATGGTTTATGTCTAGAAGGGAAAAATTACTGTAATCTTTAAAAAAGATTGTTACACTTTTATCAGAATTTATTCTAAAAGTTTTTTCAATATCAATGTGTAAATCATCTGAACTAAAAAAGTTTTCAAATAATCCGAAAAGTCTGCTGTTAACTTTTGGATCGGAATAAATATCAAACGAAAATATTATATCATCAACTGTAATTGGTTTTCCATCAGACCATTTAAGATTATCGCGTAGATTTAATGTTATAAAATTAGAATCTTTGTTTATGATATAACTTTCCGCAAGCATTGGCTCAAACTCAATTATACCAAGCGAATCATTCCAGCTTTCTAACATAGGTTTTAAGTAAAGCAAATCCATCAAATGTCCTTCTTGCAAATCGAATGCAAAAAGAGGATTTATTGTTGCAACATCGGCTGGAATTCCTACAACAATTACTTGTTTTGGTTTATTGGAAGATTGTGAACAGTTATTAAAAATTATTATGCTTGTAGAAAATACTATCAAAACAAAAACATAATTAATAACTTTATTAAGATTTATAAAAATTTTTGAAGTGCTCATTTTATGTAACTTATTTTGTTAGATACTATTCAAATTTAACACTGTTAAATGTTTAAAAGTAGTACAACAATATAAATTTATTTAAGGAAGTTGTTTGAAGCGTTTGTATTTCAACCCGGAAATAGTAGTCAGGAAAAACAAACCTGGTTAAGAAATTTTAATCTTAAAACCAGATTTATTTTTTCTTTAGATCTTTAAATACTTGATCAGCAGACTTTAAATGAGTTTCAGCTTCATCTTTTCTATCTTCTTGATTAAGCAAGTTGCCAAGCTCCTGTGAACTTTCTGCTTTACTATATTTACTTTCAAAATCATCATTTAATCTTACACTGTTTTCAAAAAATTCTTCCGAAAGTTCAAAATTATTTAAGTTAGATTGAATAATTCCTTTAACACGATAGATATCAGCAATTGACAAAGTATCATTTAGCTTGCAAGCAATTTCCATAGCTTTATCTGTAAATGCATCTGCAAGTGAAAGGTTTTTTAATTTTGTATAAATAAAAGCTTTTCCGACATATGAAACAGCACAATTAGATAAGTAATTATTATCAATAGAAAGTGTAATTGAACTATTAAACTGTTCTAACGCTAAATAATATTCACCCATTCTGCTATATAACATTCCGATGTTATGATATACTCTTGCAATTCGACTTATGTCATTTAACTTTTGGAATTTTTCAATAGAATCTTTGTAATTCCAAATAGCTTTTTCATAATCGCCATAAATTGTATAGATGATACCAAGATTAGTTAATATCATTGCTTGCGTAGAAACATCATCACTCTCTTTTAGAAAAGTTAATGCAGCTTCAAAATGATGTAATGCTTTTTGGAACTCACCTTTTTCACCATACAAGGTACCAAGCATATTTTCACACTTTGCGTAACCTTTTAAGAAATCTATACTTTTAAAACTTGAGTAAGCTTCCTGAATAAAGAAATCACAATCATCCCATTGTGCCTGTGCCCAATAGATTTTTGAGATAAGTAAATTTGCTTCGCCATTGTGCAATTTAAATTCTTCGTTGCCAATTGCGTTCTTTAAATCATTCAAAATTTCAAGTGCAAAAGCCTGGTTACCGATTTTAATCATCAATTGAGAAAGTTCTAAAAGTAGATTTAAATATTTTTCTTTAAGAAGTAATCTTTCTGCAAGAGTAATAATTTTATCTACAATAACTCTTTCATCAACACCATCATTAAACTCGTGTTTAATTTGATCTTTATCATCACCAGTAATGTTGCCATTTAATTTCTCTAAAGAAATAGTATAAACTTTAATTGCTTTTATAAATTCATCAGCATCCGACTGAGAAAGAAAGTTTATCAAAACATCTTTTACGTGGTTAATAATTTTTTCGGTGTTATTGTTCATTTTGCACCTCTGCTGTATCTAGTTGTGTTGATACTAACCTAATTAAATTTTCTATCTTTATTACTTTATCTTTTGCGTTACTTTTTCTATAAAAATCTAAAGCTTGCAAATAATAATTGTTACTTAATTCGTATTTACCTTGTTCATTATATAAAGATGCAATCTCAGCAGAAGCTTCTGCTATGCCCAAACTGCTTCTTTGTTTTGTATTAATTCTTAAACTAATCATTAAATATGATTCTGCTGTTTGTGAATCGTTCATTTCTCGTGCAATAATTCCTCTAACTTTGTAAATCTCAGCAATTGATAATTTATCATCAAGAGCATGACTTAATGAAAGAGCTTTATCTGCAAATTCTTTTGCAGCATAAATTTCTTTTTGAGCAATTAGTAATTGTGATTTTGCGATATATAAAACAGCAAGTACAGATATAAATTGATTATCAAGAGATATTTCAATTCCTTTATCAAATGCTGCTAGTGCGGATTTTCTATTATCAGATTGCAAAAAGTTTAATCCAATGTTCAGGTATGATTCTGCAACACGTTTTAAATCATTAGATTCTTTATAAATAATTAAAGCTGATTCAAGATGTTCAACAGCTTCATCTGTATTACCAAGAATACTATTAATAACACCAAGATTTGTTTCAATCTTTGCGTTAAGTTGTTTTTCGGATGATTCATTTGCAAATACTAAACTTTGGCTAAAGTAAGTTTTTGCTCTTTCAATATCACCCATCTCTCCGGAAATTGAACCTAACAAATTAAAGCAATTAGCAATGCCAGCTTTATTGTTAGTTTCTTTGTAGATTGATTCAGCTTCAGTTACCAGCGAAATACTGCGCGTCCAATTTGCTCTTCGGCTGCAAACATCTGCAAGACCAATAAGAGATTTTGCCTTAATATTTTTATCACTGGTTTTTCTATTTACTTTGTTAAAGATTTCTTGAGCAAGATTCAATTTGCCTGCGTTATTACAGACAGTACCTAGCTCCAAAATAAAATCGAAAAACTTTTCTGAATCAAGTTTCTTTTCTGCGAAAGTAATTGTTCTATCTATCTGCAATCTTTCGGATGCTTCTTCAATCCGTATATCCAATTGCTTTTTATATAAATCACTTATCTTCGCTGAAATATCATCGTTTGGTAAAGAATGACTTGAATCAAAGACTAATCTTTTTAAGTCATCTTCAACAAAATATTCCTTTAAGAGATTTTTAATCTCATCTTCGAATATTGTTAATGATTCTTGCATTGATTTATTCTCTAAAATTATTAGTTAACGAAACCGTATCTTGAAAAGTGATTTAATTGTGCATTTGTAACCTTTAATGTACCTGTGGCAACGTTCATTGTGATGCCTTCGTGAACAACACCGGTTATAGAACCATCCTGTGCAACATAAACAAAATTTAATGTTTCAGGATTTATTCCAGTAAGATCAAGACCAGAAACTGTTAATGTATAAAGTACCGGAACATTAAATTGCATTGCTGGGCCAAACTCTAAAGAAGCTGTTTCTGTATCAAACTTTTGTTCTATTGTTTTGCCGCCGCTAAATGAATTAGCTGGAAAAACAAGTTGTGATACGATTGATACAACACCACTTACACTTTGGAACTCAAATGTTTCTGCAAACGTTCCGCCGTAGGTACCATTAATGTATTTAGATCTGGTTAATAGGGCTTCTATTGAAAGCCCCGATTTCATTGCTGGCAACTTTATTAGTTGCGCTGTGGGTTTCGCTGAATCATCAGGCGAAGTTACATTTGCGTCAGGTGAGCATCCAAATAACAATGCAAAAACCATCAGCATTAGTGTTGCGAACTTTTTCATTTTTTATCCTTTTCTGTTATAGAAATTTTAAGATTTACAAAGCTTTTTTAACAAAAACATATCTACTAAAATGAGGTAACTCTGCTTTTTTAGTATATAAGGTTTGGGAGTTCCATTTTATTTTACATTCATTTTTAAGAATTAGTTCTGTTTTCCCATCATCAGACATATAAACAAAATCTACTGTAGAATTAGAATTGAATCCTAAATTTTTAAGATTTATTCCGGTAAATGATAAATCAAATTTGGCAGGTTTTGTAAATGTCATCTTAGGAGTAAACTGAACTGAGCCTGTATTAACATCGGGATTATACTTATTACTTTCTTTCCAACAAATGAACCAGGAGCAAAGGTTAAAACAATATTTACAAATACTGGTTTACCCTGGGCATCTGTAATTGTGGAATTAAATGGAATCTGTCCACCTATTTGTCCATCAATTTCTTTAGAAATAGTTAAAATATTAACCGAGTCATTGGTTTGTGAATAGATTACTTCTGGATTATCATTAGCAGATACAACAGAGTTTTCAGCATTTTGACAACTGAAAAATATGAGAGTAAAGAGAGCAAGAAAAAGAGAACTATAAAACTTCATCGATTCACCCTTGATTATTTGTTAAACTTTATTTGAAATAGTTTAAGCTTAACACACCAACCAAAAAGAAACCGTTTTATAGGTACACAGTTTCCATTTGGTAAAACAAAATTATTTTTGCTTAAAAGGATTATTATTTATCTATTTTGTACGTATTTCAACTTGAAACAAAAAATTGCTGTGTCTCACTACGCAACAATCTAATTTTTACGCTAAATTTGTTTGTGCTTTTGTTCGATTATATCATACGGATAAAACAATTGATATAAATTTTTATAAAAATAGAAACGACAAAGTTGAAAAATCTTATTATATATGAAAAAGCTCCGGTTATCATTTTTATAGTTGATAATACTGGAAGAATTGTAAGCGCTAATCAACTTGCAAAAGATTTTCTTGATGAAAAGATTGACAAAATAAAATCAATAAATTTTTGTGATTTAATTGATGTTGAAAGCAATAAAATCAAATCTATTTTAACCAACACTGCACAAAATATTTATCCCAAGACAATAGAAGTAAAATTAAAAGGCAGTAATAACAAATCTTACTATACATCTCTTTCTATCAACAATTACTTTGATGACGAATCTAATAGAGAATTATTTATAATTTCTGTTTTTGATTTAACACATCAAAAAATGCAAGCTGAATTGATTAAAGAAAGTCAGCTTAGATTTGAAAATATTGCAAACTCTGCCCCGGTTATGATATGGATTACTGATGTTAGCGGGTTGTTTACTTTTGTAAATAATATTTGGGGAGATTTTACCAGCCGCACAACAGGTGAAGAGTTAGGTTTAAATTGGATACAAGATGTTCATCCTGATGATACAAATTATTTAATAAGTGTTTATCAAAAAGCTATTGAAGAGCGGGTTTCTTTTATTCATCAATTTAGATTAAAAAGAAAAGACAATGTTTATAGATGGTTAATGATGAATGGAATTCCCCGATTTAATAACGCAAATATTTTTTTAGGATTTATAGGAACTTGCATTGATATAACTCAGCAAAAAGAAGATGAAGATTACATTAAAAAAATTAATGATGAACTGGAAAATGCAAATCAGAATAAAGATAAATTTTTTTCAATCATTTCTCACGATTTAAGAAGTCCACTTTCCGGAATAATGTCTTTACTTGATATAATAGTTTCTGATTACGATTCACTTGGTGAAGAAGAAATAAAAGAAATCCTTTTTGAAGCAGCAAAAACATCTAAGAGCACTTACACACTGATGGAAAATCTTTTAGATTGGTCGCGTGTTCAAACAGGCAAAATTGTTTATGATCCACAGGATATATCTTTAACACACATTCTAAATGCAATAAAAAATCTTTATTACCAAAAGCTTAAAGAAAAAGGCATTTCATTAAACTATGATTTTGATCCAGAGTTTTTTGCATTCGCAGATTTGAATATGACTGAAACAATTTTAAGAAATCTTATTTCTAATGCTATAAAATTTTCAAAAGAGTTCGGAATCATTCTTGTTGCTTTTGATTTTATTGATAACTTCATTCGGATAAAAGTTAAAGATACTGGCGTTGGTATGAATGAGAAACAAATTTCAAATCTATTCAAACTAGATCAAACACACTCAACTGTTGGAACTTCTGGAGAAAGAGGGACAGGATTAGGTTTACTGCTTTGCAAAGAACTTGTTGAAAAACAGGGCGGCAAAATATGGATTGAAAGTGCAATAAATTCAGGAACAACTTTTTATTTTACTTTGCCAAAAGCAAAATAATTCATTCTTTGCGATCTTAGGAAAAAAACTTTTCCCAAAGGGATAGCTCTGCCAGCAACTTTGCTGTATAATGTTTTTAAATCTCACATTATACTTTGTGGATCAACATCATAAAAAAGTTTTACATCTTTATAACGAGATTTTTTATTAAACTCAGTCCAGGATTCTAAAATAGCCTTTCTTAAAATTGCTCCACCGGGATCATTTTCTTTGTTACTTTTTATTAAGATGTGATAACGATAGTTGTTCAATAACTTAAATATTTGTGCAGTTGTCGGATCAGAAATCTTTAAATAATTTTTGTATTTGACTATCTCTTTATAAAAATCATAAGCCGCACCTTTTGCTTTATCCATATTTGTATCTTTAGTTTCGATCAAAGCAATTCTTGTAAATGGCGGGTAACCCATATTTTCACGATCAGCTTTTTCTTTTGCATAAAATCCTTTGTAATCATTCTCCAAAACTTTTCTTAATACAAAATGTTTTTCATTATATGTTTGAATAATTACTTCGCCTTCAACTTTACTTCTTCCAGCCCTACCGGAAACTTGTGTAAGTAATTGGAAAGTTCTTTCATCTGCGCGAAAATCCGGAAGCCACAAAGTTGTTTCTGCAGAAATAACACCAACTAAAGTAACTCGCGGAAAATCTAATCCCTTAGAAACCATTTGAGTGCCAACAAGAATATCAATATCCCCTTTGCTAAAACCTAAAAGTAAATTACTTAAGTAAGATTTTTTTGAAATCGAATCAGAATCAATTCTTTCAATTCGTGCATTTGGAAAATAAAATTGCAGTTCATCTTCAACACGCTCAGTTCCTGTTCCAAAATATTTTATGTTGATTGATCCACAATGTGTGCAGGCGCCAGGTACAGGCTTTACCGATCCGCAGTAATGACATTGGATTTTGTTCTGATTGATGTGGAAAACCATTGGAACAGAACAATTCTCACACATTTCAACTTCACCACAATCATTACAGAAAATTTGTGTAGAAAATCCTCTTCTATTTTGGAGAATTATTACACCTTCTTTTTTATTTAATCGATCATCAATTTTATCAATCAGAACTTTAGAAAAAACCGTTTCTGTTTTAGATTTATTTTTTTCGTGAGCAATGTTTACAAAAGTTATTTTGGGAAGTTTTGCATCATCAATTCTTTTAAATAGTGAAAGGAGTGTGTATTTCCCGGTCTCTGCATTGTACATACTCTCAATCGATGGAGTTGCAGAACCAAGTACAACAGGACAACTAAAAATATTTCCAAGTACAACCGCAGCATCCCGCGCATTGTATTTAGGAATCATCTCAAAACTCTTATAGCTCGCATCATGTTCTTCATCAACAACAATCAATCCTATTTTGTTTAACGGAGCAAACAAAGCTGAGCGAGCACCAATTACAACTTTTGATTTTCCATTTAATACTCTTCGCCACGAATCAAATCTTTCTCCCGCTGACATTCTGCTGTGAATAACTGTTACAGTATCGCCAAAATTGTTAAAAAATCTAGATGTGATTTGTGGAGTTAATGAAATTTCAGGGACAAGAATTAGAACAGTTTTGTTTTTTTCTAAAGCCTGTTTTGCAAGTTCAATATAAACCTGGGTTTTACCACTACCCGTTACTCCGTGTAATAAAAATGTTTTAAACTCATTCTTATTTTGTGCTGTCAAAACTTCATCAACAACTTCTTGCTGATGTCTTGTTAGAATTAATTTTTGATGTTCTTCTGTATAATTTTCTCTAAAGGTTCTATCAACTTCTTTTTCAAATATCTTAACAAAACCTTTTTGCTCAAGTCCAGTTAAAGAGGATTGTGATGATTCAGTTTTATGCAAAAGTTCTGCAACAGGAAGCGCAATACCTTTTGCCTCAATCATCTTTAGTAAGATCTTAACTTGCTTTGGTGATTTTCTATCAAGCTCAGGAAAGCTTGCATAAATCTCAGCAATTTCTTTAGCAAGTTTTACAAATTTTACTTTCTTTGCTTTAACTTTAACTCCTTCAACTTCATCAAGAATTGTAACAGCACCCTGATTATGAAGCTGGCGAAGTTGTGAGTAAATATTTTTTTTCTTTACAACTTTTTGGAGTAATGAAAAGTTTAGCTCGTCTCTTTTAGACAATTCTAAAAGTATCTTAAACTTTATGGAATCTTTTTTCTTTTCTTTTAATAAAAGTTCCTGAACAAAGTCTTTATCAACAATAATTTTTCTTTTTGTTTCAACATCAGTTCCTTGAGGTACAAGTAACTTTAAAGCTTCGCCAAGAGAACATAAATAATATCCCGAAAGCCATTCATAAAATTTTAATGTTTTATTTGTAAAGATTGGTTTGTCATCAAGAATATCTGTGATAGGTTTTACTTCATCTTTTTTTAATGAAATAGTAGGGGGAATATTTACAATGAATCCCGATAAAGTTCTTTTTCCAAATGGAGCAACTGCTCGAACTCCTACTTTGGCAAATTCCTCTAATTCCTTTGGAACCGAATAAGTAAAAGCTTTTCTGAAAGGTAAAGGAAAAACAACTTCAACAAACATTAATCTTCTTTCTGATAAAACTTTGCAAGTGAAGTTAGACCTTCACGATTTGTATCATCACTGTACATTTTAAACTTTAAAGTTTTTATTGATTTATCCCAAACAATTCTTTGATACTCTGCAGTTTTTGTAACCTGACCATTTGTAGAAATTATGCTGTCTTCAACAGGAATTGTTAAATAATAAAATGGATCATCAAACTGCATTCCTTCAACTCGGCTAATTTCAGAAAACTGGTAAGACACAACTGAATTAAGTTTTTCATTTTCAACCAAAACATTTCTTGAAACAATTATTTTTCCTTCAGATTTCATATCATCCACAAACTGTTGACTTTTTAATCCGTGCTCAAGAATACTTTTTACATCTTCATCAATTGCTTCTTTTGTTGATGCATCAGTGTTTATATCTTCAATAAGCAGCATAGCGGTTCCGGTTCCATCTTCATTAATTGTTATTTCGTAAGAAACATTATTAAAAACTATACAACCTGTAAATTGTGATATAAAAATTATTGAAAGTATATAAAGTATTTTTTTCATTTCATTCTCTGATTTTTCTTAGTGAGTCTTTGTGCTCTTAGTGCCTTAGTGGTAAAACACTAAAAATTAATTAACTGCTTTTTCTAATAAAGTAAAAGTATGTTTATCTGCATCAAGTTCAGCCAGTGCGCCAAACGGAATTGTAAATTTATCCTTAACATGTCCGAAAGACATTCCATATACAACCGGGATTTTAAAATTCCCAAATCTATCTTGTAAAACTTCCATAAGATTAAATGATTTAGCTGTAAGATCGCTATTTTCTTTTACTTCACACTTTCTAAAAATCCCCATCATTATTCCAGCGGCGTGATCAAATTTTCCTGCTTGGATTAATTGCGTTAGCATTCTATCAACCCGATAAGGTTCTTCTCCAACTTCTTCAATAAAAATAATTTTGCCAGAATAATCAACATCATACTCTGTTCCGATTAGCGAAACCATAATAGATAAATTTCCTCCAACTAATCTTCCCTTTCCTTTTCCTTTTACAATTGAAGTAACTCCGTAAACATTTTCATCTTCACCGCTTGTAGAATTTTTAAACGTCTTACTTCGTTCTGGATTCATCAAAACTCTTTTAAAGTTATCAACCGAATAATCATTAAATGAAGATGTTCCAACTGGTCCGTGAAAAGTTATCAAACCGGACTTTTGATAAATACCATAAAGCAACGCCGTGATATCACTATAACCAATTAATATTTTTGGATTAGATCTGATTACATCGTAATCCAGCATTGGTAAAATGCGAGAGCAGCCGTATCCACCGCGAGCACAAACAATTCCTTTAACGCTCTTATCTAAAAACTTTTCCATTAAATCATCAGCACGATCTTTATCTGATCCGGCAAAGTATCCACTTTGCAAAAGAATTTTTTCTGAATGGGTAGTTTCAAATCCTAGTTGATTAAGATTCTTTATTGAATCCTGGAGTTCTTCTTCAGAGATGTAACTTCCTGGAGCAACAATGCCAAGCTTATCACCAGATTTTAATCTTGGAGGTTTGTCGGACTTGCGGTAGTTAGGTGCCCCGGGAGTTGTAATTTCTACCCCCCCAGAAAAAATTTCTCCCTTGGGGGGAGGCCCCCAAGGGTTGGGGCCCGGGGAGTCACGCCCTTTCCCCTTTCTTCCCCCCCCCCCGGTAGTTTTTAGTTTTTTTTTTTTTCCCCCACTCCCTTCCCATACTCCCCCCCATTGGAAAATATTTTTTTTTTATACCCCCCCCCCCCCCCCCCCCCCCTCCCCCTTCCCCCCCCCCCCCCCCCCCCCCCCCCTTTTCCTTTTTTTTCCTTTTCCCTTCATTAAAACGGCTTTTCTTGAAATACTTTCAAATTTGTTAATATCCTTTGCAAAGAGTATTGCCCCAAGATTTAAAATATTGTAAAGTCCTAGTTTATTAGAAATAAGTTTTTCTTGCTCAAGTTTTTCAAGTATGGACTCTTTATTAGTAGGTAATGCCTGTTTTAGTAAATCAAATAAAGAAGAATAGTCTAATAATTGTAATACAGTGTCGGAATCCAAATTTCCAAGAGCAATTTCTTTTTCAAATCTTTTTGTTTTTGCTTTATTCCAAATTTTTCTTGCTTTTTCAGGAAACTCTGAAAGCTTCTTTTTATAACTCCCAACGCGAATAAATTCTTCACCTTTAAACTTTATTGGCGTATCTATTGTTGCGTCAACTTTAAAAATAATTACAGTTTTTGAACTAACATTTAACTCAATAATACTAAAATCTATTCTTGGTTTTAATTGAGTAGCTATCCAATTTTCTAATTCTTCATTGCCTATTTTATATTGTTTAGGTTTAAAACTAGTACCAACAATTACTTTAGATGAATTTTCTATGCCAAATATTAAGTAACCAAATTCCTTGTGGTGTAGACAAGCAGAATTTGACAATGCTGAAATATATTCGCCAATTTCTTGAGGATTATAATCATTGACTTTGAATTCAATCCATTCGTTTTCGCCAGTATATGCAATTATCTCTTTTAGATCTTGGGCCCGGGGGGGAAAACATCAACAGCAAAAATTTTATTTTCTGAGGTAACTAGTAATGGGTTTAGATCAACTTCTGTAATTTCCTTATGGTTAACAATCATTTGTGCAAGATTTTTAATTGCTGATTTCACAACCTTTATATCGATAGATTCTTCACCACGAACACCTTGAATTATCTTACCAACTTTTGTTGAGTTTATCATTTCATCAATATCATTTTCAGTTAAATATGCTGAGCGCATAACGGTATCATCAAGATATTCAACATATTTTCCACCTGAGCCAAACATAATCATCGGACCAAAACTTGGATCTCGAAACGCACCAACAAGCAACTCGAACTTAGTTTTAAGATATGGTTGAATTAAAAATTTATCAAGCTGAATATTTTTAGAACTAAAATCCCAAATCATTTTTTCTGCAGTTTTAATTAAATCTGATTTTGTTTTAATATTTAAAACTACGCCTTTCAAATCCGTTTTATGGATAATTTTTTCACCAACAGCTTTTAACACTACAGGAAAATGAATTTCCCTTTTATTCAATTCTTGAATACTATGAATTTCATCTTTTACAATTGGCAATTTATAATGATTACACAATTCAGCAACTTCATTTGGATTTAGAAATTTTCCAGGTTTTTCATTTAACTTAAAATCATTTACTGATTCATCAGATTTTATTCTTCCTGTATTAGATTTTTTATTCTGGAATTTTAACAAATTATTTATCACCACAGCAGGATCTTCTGGTCTTCTGAACAAAGATCTTTTTGTTTTTGATTCAGCTCTGTATTCCTGCCAAAATTCAGGTAATGGCATAACAACCTGAAAGATTGGTTTTTCAGATTTGATATCATTTATTCCTTCAATAACAGGAAGAGCTTTTACCATTATTGGTTCAACAAAAACAGAAATTACTGCATCAACATTTTCATCCTGAACCAAAATTTCATTTACAGCTTTAAACTGTTCTGCTATTCCGCCCGGAAGTAAATCAACAGGATTATTTACACTTCCTTCAGGATGAACAATTTCTTTTAACTTTACTTTTGTTTCTGGCGATAACTCAGCTAGTGCAAGATTATTTTTTTCAAGTGTATCAACTGTTAAAATTGCAGGTCCGCCAGCATTTGTAACAACTGCAACACGGTTTCCTTTTGGTGTTGGAAAATCTTCAAACCCTTTTGCAGTGTTAAACATATCATTCAAGTCATCAGCACGAATAATTCCGAATTGAGTTAAAATTGCATCTACAACCTTATCACTGCTGCCAAGTGCTCCTGTATGTGATGAGGCAGCTTTTATTCCACTTGAAGTTCTTCCGCCTTTCAGTACAATCACTGGTTTAGTAATCCTATCATCAATAAAATATTTTATGAACTTTTCGCCATCTACAAAACTTTCCAAGTAATAAGTGATTACACTTACATCTTTACAATCCTGCCAATATTCAAGCAAATCATTTTCGTTTACATCAGCTTTGTTGCCAACACTTATAAACTGTCCAAAACGAATATCTGTTTCGCGCAATGAATTTAATACTGCAGCACCAATCGCTCCGCTTTGTGAACAGAAAGCCATGCTTCCTGTTTTTGGTTCTTCTGCTACAAACGTTGCATTCATTTTTACTGAAGGAAGTGCATTGATAATTCCCATACAATTTGGTCCAACCAATCTTGCATTGGAATCACGAATTATTTGTAATATTCTTTTTTCTGCTTCTGCTCCAGCTTCACCTGTTTCTTTAAATCCAGCAGTTATTAAAATTATTGCCTGAGTTTTTTTAGCAATTAATTCTTTAATGGTTTCTTCAACAAACTGTTTGGGAACCATTACAATTGCTAAATCTATTCGATAATCAATCGAGCTAATAGTTGGATAGCATTTAAAGCCAAGTATTTCATCAGCTTTTGGATTTACAAGTGCAAGATCGCCTGTATATCCATATTGTTTAACTGATTTTGTTAATTCATAGCCGAGGCTTTTAGGTTTTGATGATGCACCAACGATGCAAATTGAGTCGGGATAAAAATATTGATCAAAAACTGATTCCATAATTCCACAATTTTTATTTTTGTTACACCAAACTTAAGGGAAAGACAGGAGAAATTGAATGTTGGTTTCAAAGAATATAACAGATTGCTTCCCCTGACTAAAGTCGGAAGCGCACTGACGAGGAATAAACTAAAAAAATGTGAGATAAATTAATGGTGCGAAAAATTTTTCTGGTTTTATTAAATAGCATTTGCGGATTTACCAAAACTATTTCCGCAAAGAATTTACCCGTTTGTACAAAATAATAACAAAGCCACCCTAGTTGTTATCAGTACTGCGGGTAAGTTTGTTTTAACCTCTGGTAATGCTGAACTTGTTTCAGCATCTTTATTAAAAACAGAAAAATCCCAAAGATTCCGAATGGCAGTGCCATCGGAATGACTTATTTTACCTCGGCTTAATCATATTCTCAGGTTTCAATAAATCATCAAGCTCAGCTTTTGATAATAATTTTTTCTCAAGTACCAATTCATAAACACCACGATTTGTATCGAGTGCTTCTTTAGCAAGCTTTGTACAAGTTTCATAACCAAGAGCAGGATTTAATGCCGTTACAATTCCAATGCTGCCTTCAACAAGTTCTCTACACCTATCCACGTTTGCAGTTATTCCATCGATGCATCGTACTTTAAGTGTCATCATTCCGTTCTTAAGCATCTCAATTGATTCAAATAAACTTTGCACAATAAGAGGTTCAAAAACATTAAGCTCAAGTTGTCCACCTTCTGCTGCCATTGTAACTGCTAAATCATTTCCAATAACTTTAAATGCAATTTGATTCACAACTTCTGGAATAACCGGATTTACTTTTCCCGGCATTATTGATGAACCCGGCTGCATTGGAGGAAGATTAATTTCGTGAATTCCTGTTCGCGGACCCGATGAAAGTAAACGTAAATCATTACAGATTTTTGAGAGCTTAACGGCCAATCTTTTTACCGCTGATGAATACATTATAAACGCACCAGTATCCTGAGTAGCTTCAACAAGATTATCCGCAAGCACGATGCTTAAACCAGTAACATCGTCTAAATGATTAATCACAGTTTCAGAATAATCCGGATGAGAATTAATCCCCGTTCCAATTGCAGTTGCGCCCATATTTACTTCTAGAAAAAGCTTTACATTTTGATCAAGCCGCTGAACTTCTTCATTCAGCATTACAGCATAAGCTTCAAACTCCTGTCCAAGTGTCATCGGGACAGCATCCTGCAACTGTGTTCTTCCCATTTTAATTATCTGGGAAAATTCTTTTGCTTTATTTCTAAATGATTGAACTAATTCCTGGAGTACTTCTGTAAGTTTTTTGTTTGAATTTATAAGTGCAATCTTTACAGAAGTTGGATAAGCATCATTTGTAGATTGAGACAAATTAACATGATTATTTGGATGACAATATTGATAATCGCCTTTTTCATATCCTAAAATTTCAAGGGCGCGATTTGCAATCACTTCATTCGCATTCATATTTGTTGATGTTCCTGCCCCGCCCTGAATCATATCCACAACAAAATGTGAGTGAAATTTTCCATTAATTATTTCATCGCAGGCTTGAACAATTGCATCTGTAATTGGTTTTGATAAAAGTCCAAGTTCATTATTAGCTAATGCAGCAGCCTTCTTTACCATTGCAAGTGCTTCGATCAACACAGGATAAAAACTTAAAGTAACTCCGCTTATATTAAAATTCTCAAGCGCGCGCAAAGTTTGTACGCCATAATAATATTCGTGCGGAACCGCTCTATCGCCAAGTAAATCGTGTTCATTTCGTGTTCTGCCGGATTGATATTGAGCAGCAACATTTATAACACGAGTATTAGAAGCACTCATTCGTCTTGAAATAACTCTGCCAATGCTTGAAAGAATTGCAAGCGCAGTTTCGTTTTGTTCTTTCATCAATTCTTTAAAATTATCTCGTGATAGTGTTACAATAACAGAATTGATTGTTGCACGTGCAGAAGTTGAATGAGGGGAATCATC
Source organism: Ignavibacteriales bacterium (assembly GCA_016707585.1). Classification (GTDB taxonomy): domain Bacteria; phylum Bacteroidota; class Ignavibacteria; order Ignavibacteriales; family Ignavibacteriaceae; genus IGN3. The sequence continues at coordinate 84,135 of JADJHL010000002.1, forward strand.
CATCAATGCGCCTTCGCCTATAAAATCGTATTTGCTAAATATCGACAATCTTTTTTCTCCACCATAAGGGGTTCGTTTAAATAATTCAACTTCGCCTTCATAAATCAAAAAAAGATTTTTGCGAATATTATTTTCAGTAAAACAAGTACTGTTAATTGCGAAAATTTTCAACTTTAACTTTTTCGCAAATTGCTTCAAGCTGTGCATCATTTAATTCTTTAAATAACTGAATGTGTTTTAAGAATTCTTTAATAACTGTCTTTTCCATTTTTATACCTTATGTGATAAAATTTACTTTTCAAATTTACTCCTATTTTCATCAGCTAAGAAAATTAAATCAAGACTTTGAGCGTTATTTCTTGAATTATACTCAATTAACCCAATTTGAATTCCCTTCTCAAATAGCTAAATTTGGCTTCATTTTTCAACAATTATGATATAAAAAATGCGTTATCCTTTTACGGAAATAGAATCCAAATGGCAAAAGTTTTGGGAAGAAAATAAAACTTACAAAACTGATCTTTCAAAGACTGAAAATAAACTTTACACACTTGTAATGTTCATTTATCCTTCCGGTGCAAAACTTCACATCGGGCATTGGTATAATTACGGACCAACAGATAGCTGGGCACGTTTTAAAAAACTTCAGGGCTATAATGTTTTTGAACCGATTGGTTATGATGCTTTTGGTTTGCCGGCAGAAGGTTATGCAATCAAAACTGGAATTCATCCGCAAGACAGTACATTAAAAAATATTGATGACATTCGTGAGCAGCTTAAGAAAATGGGTTGTATGTATGATTGGGATGCAGAGCTAATGACTTGTGCTCCCGAGTATTACAAATGGAATCAGTGGATTTTTCTTCAGATGTACAAACGCGGATTAGCTTACAGAAAAAATGCTCCTGTAAATTGGTGTCCAAAAGATCAAACTGTACTTGCAAATGAGCAAGTTGTTGATGGCTGTTGCGAACGTTGCGGTACAACTGTTATTCAGAGAAATCTTTATCAATGGTTTTTTAAGATTACAGATTACGCAGAACAACTTCTTGATGGGCATAATAAAATTGATTGGCCTGATGAAACAATCTTGAAACAAAAAAACTGGATTGGCAAAAGTGAAGGCGCAGAAGTAACTTTTAAGATTGTTGATAACAATGAAGATGAAATAAAAGTTTTTACAACTCGACCTGATACATTATTTGGTGTTACATATGTTGTTCTTGCACCGGAACATTCTCTTGTTGATAAAATTACAAAACCAGAATTTAAAGTTGGGGTTGATCAGTATCGTGAATCAACAAAAAAACTAACTGAGATTGAACGTACCTCAACTGTAAAGGAAAAAACCGGAGTTCCAACGGGAGCGTTTGCAATCAATCCTGTTAACGGAGAAAAGATTCCTGTTTGGATTGCTGATTATGCACTTATCACTTACGGAACTGGCTGCGTAATGGCTGTTCCAGCGCATGATGAGAGAGATTTTGAGTTTGCTAAAAAGTTTAATCTCCCTCTCCGCAAAGTAATATTGCAGGATGGAACAAATGAAAATGATGAATTGAATTCTGCTTTTACTGAAGTTGGAATGATGATTAATTCAGATAAGTTTGATGGAATTCGTTCTGATGAAGGAATATCAAAAGTTATAAAATATCTTGAAGAAAATAATTTTGGTAAAGGAAAAATAAATTATCGTTTACGAGATTGGCTAATTTCCCGCCAGCGTTATTGGGGAACACCAATTCCGATTATTCACTGCCCAACTTGCGGTGAAGTTCCTGTTGATGAGAATGAATTGCCAATTAAACTTCCTTACGATGTTGATTTTAAACTTGGCGGCGAATCTCCACTTGCAAGAAATGAAAAGTATATAAATGTAAAATGTCCAAAATGCGGAACAGATGCTAAACGCGATCCTGATACAATGGATACTTTTGTAGATTCTTCATGGTATTATTTGCGTTTTCTTGATCCAAAATTTTCTACATCTGCATTTAACATAGAACTTGCGAATAAATGGGCGCCGGTTGATATGTATGTTGGCGGTAAAGAACACTCGGTTATGCATCTTCTCTACGCAAGATTCTTCCATAAGTTTTTGCGTGATATCGGTTTGGTTAATAGTGACGAACCATTTGCAAAACTTGTACATCAGGGAGTTATCACAAAAGACGGCGCAAAGATGTCTAAGTCCAAAGGTAATGTTGTAAATCCTGATGAGTTTACCTCAAAATATGGTACGGATGTTTTCAGGATGTATTTAATGTTTATGGGTCCGTATGATCAAGGCGGTGATTGGAGTGATAAAGGAATTTCTGGTGTTGAGCGTTTTGTAATTCGCAGTTATGAATTGTTTAATCAGTATGTAGATATTATCAAACAAACAACTGCAAAAGATAAATATGATATTTCTACTTTATCAGAAAATGAGAAAAAAGTTTATCGCAAATTAAATCAGACTCTAAAGAAATTTGGCGAAGAGATTGAGCATTTTAGATTCAATACTGCAATAGCTTCTTTAATGGAATTGATAAACGAACTTAAAGTTCTTGAAAATTGCAGTAAAGAAATTCAGGGTTATGTTTTGCAAAGATTTGCTTCGATGCTTGCACCAGTTGCACCGCATCTTGGAGAAGAGTGCTGGCAGATAATTGGGAATGAAAAATCAATCTTCCAGAATCCAGTTGTGTTTGAAGTTGATAAAGATGCATTGATTGAAGATACAGTAAACATTGCCGTTCAGGTTAACGGTAAGTTACGTGCAACTATTCCTGCTCCGATGAACAGCGAACAAGATGCAGTTAAAACACTTGTATTTGCAGATGAAAAAGTAACCAAGTTTACGGAAGGCAAGACAATTGTAAAAGAAATATTCGTAAAAAATAAAATTTATAACATTGTAGTAAAATAAAATCGCAATAGAACGCGGATGACACGGATTTAACGGGTTTCCACAGATTAAACCCGCGAAAATCTGTGAAATCAGCGTTATCCGTGTTCTATTCTTAAAGAGGAAAAAATGTTAGACATAAAACTTATTCGTGAAAATCCTGAAAAAGTAAAACAAGGAATTGCAAACAAGAATGAGAAGAATCATATTGATGAACTTCTTGAGCTTGATAAACAACGTAGAGATATTATTGCTCACGCTGATGAATTGAAATCAAAACGTAATTCTGTTTCGCAGCAAGTTGGGCAAATGAAAAAATCCGGACAGGATGCGACTGAAATTATTGCGGAAATGAAACGTGTCGGTGATGAAATTGCAGAGTACGATAACAAGCTGAGAAACATTGAAGAAGAGATTGATATAATTTTAAGATTCATTCCAAATCTCCCACATTCATCAGTACCTGTTGGAAAATCTGCTGAAGAAAATGTTGAAGTAAGACGCTGGCTGCCGGAAGGTTTTAAATTTGAAAATGATTTTAAACCAATGGATCACGTTGAACTTGGTAAAAAATTAAACATACTTGATTTTGAACGCGGAGCAAAAATTAGCGGTTCCGGTTTTCCTGTTTACAAAGGCAAAGGCGCAACATTAGAACGCTCGCTAATCAATTTTATGCTTGATTATCATTTACAAAATCACAACTACTCAGAGATTTTTCCACCATTTCTTGTGAACAAAGAATCATTACGTGGAACAGGCCAGCTTCCCAAAATGGAAGAAGACATGTACACTATTGAAAAAGATGGATTGTATGCAATTCCAACTGCGGAAGTACCGATTACAAATATTCATCGTGATGAAATTCTTAATGAAAAAGAATTACCAATAAAATATGTTGGATATTCAGCTTGCTTTAGAAGAGAAGCCGGATCTTACGGAAAAGATTCAAAAGGATTTTTGCGAGTTCATCAATTCAATAAAGTTGAGATGGTAAAATTTGTAAAACCCGAAACATCTTACGATGAATTAGAATTACTCGTAAAAGATGCTGAAGATATTTTGCAGGCTTTAAATATTCCATATAGAATTTTAATGCTGTGTTCAGGTGATTTAAGTTTCTCCGCAGCAAAATGCTATGATATTGAAACCTGGTCGCCGGCAGAAAATAAATGGCTGGAAGCATCATCCTGCAGCAACTTTGAAGATTTCCAGGGACGCAGAGCAAATATTCGTTTTAGAAATGAGCAAACTAAAAAACCAGAGTTCGTTCACACACTAAATGGCAGCGGTTTAGCAACAAGCAGGTTAATGGTTTCGCTGTTAGAAACTTATCAGACTCCAGAAGGAAAAATTGTTGTACCTAAAGTGCTGCATAAATACACCGGGTTTAATGTTATAGATTAAAGTCATGCTGAACCTGCCTGTCGGCAGACAGGCTCGTTTCAGCATCTCACTAAAATGCAAAATATTCCGATCCCGATAATTCGGAACGGGATGACAAATAATTTAATGATTCAAATCACCCCGAAATAGCTTCGGGGTTTTTATATTCGCACAGTGATTGAGCAATAAAAAAAGTATCTTACTCTAAATCAAAATTCTTACACTTACACGTTATAAATGAAAAACCTTTTAACGCTTAAAAAATATTTTATTAAGTATAAAACCAAACTGTTGTGGGGAATGCTTTTTATTCTTATTTCAAACGCAATGACGGTTTATCTCCCCATACTACTTAAAGACTCAATCAACGAAATTCAAAAAAATGCTACATCATCGATTCTTTTAAATTACGCACTTTTGATTGTTGGAACTTCGATAGTGGCCGGTGTTTTTAGATACTTAATCCGCCAAACAATAATTGTTGTATCACGAGAAATTGAATATGATTTACGTGGTGATTTTTGGGAACACATTCAAAAACTTCCACTAAAATATTTCCAGAATAACTCAACCGGAAATATTATGTCTCACGCAACAAACGATATAAATGCTGTACGCGGATTCATTGGGCCTGCTGTTATGTACTCAATCGATACTGTTATAAGATTAGTCATCGTTGTTGCGATAATGATCTCATTAAATTTTACACTTACCATTTATGCATTATTGCCGCTTCCTATTTTATCCTATGGAGTTTATCGAGTCGGAAAACTTATTCACGAGAAGTACACAAAAATTCAGGAAAATTTTTCTCAATTAACAACTCGCGCACAAGAAAATTTTTCCGGAATACGAGTTATTAAATCTTATGTTCGCGAAGCAAATGAAATAAAAAGATGGAATGAACTCAGCCAGGAATTTCTTCGTAAGAATATGAATCTGGTTCGCATTCAATCTCTTATCATGCCTATTTTAACTATCATAACAGGAATTTCGATAATCGTTGTAATTTGGGTTGGCGGAATCAAGGTTATAGATGGTGAAATGAATCTTGGTGAGATGGCTGCTTTTGTAATGTACTTATCAATATTAATCTGGCCTGTCATCGCTTTTGGTTGGGTAATGAATATTATCCAGCAAGCAGAAGCCAGCATGAAAAGATTAAATAAAATTCTTAATGAACCTTATGAAATTCAGGATTCATCTTCAACAGATTTATCTGTTAAAGAATTAAAAGGTGAAATCGAATTAAGAAATGTTTCCTTCAAATATTTAGAATCATTACCTGATGTTTTAATAGATGTTAATCTAAATATTCCCATTGGATCAACTTTAGCGATAATTGGACATACTGGTTCCGGTAAAACAAGTTTGATTAATTTAATTCCAAGACTTTATGATGTCACTTCCGGAGAACTTTTTATTGATGGTAAAAATGTAAAGAATATCCCGCTTGATGTTCTAAGAACTAATGTTGCAGTTGTTCAGCAGGAATCATTTTTATTTTCAGATTCAGTTTATGGAAACTTATCGTACGGTTTACGCGAAACAGATAAACTTAGAGTTGAGGAAGTTTCTCGAATTGCAAACTTTGATAGAGATGTTCAGTCCTTTCCTAATGGATATGATACAATGGTTGGGGAAAGAGGAATTACTTTTTCCGGCGGACAAAAACAAAGAGCATCGTTAGCAAGAGCGCTTGCAACCAATCCTAAAATATTAATTCTGGATGATTCATTCTCAGCTGTTGATACCCACACAGAAGAAGAAATCCTAAAGAACTTAAAAGAGTTTATGAAAAACAGGACAAGTATAATTATCAGTCACAGAATTTCTACTGTTAAGGATGCTGATAAAATTGTTGTACTTGAAAATGGAAGAATTACAGAGCAAGGTACTCATTCAGAACTTGTTGGACAAAATGGAATCTATGCTGAATTGCATTACAAACAATTGTTAGAAAAAGAACTTGAAGAATTGAATTAATGGCTGACAACAAACAAGACGATGAAATATTAGGAAAAGCATACGACTCTAAGTTGATGAAACGGCTTCTTACTTACATTAAGCCATACAAGAAGTATGTTATCATCGCAATATTGTTAAACATCTTTGTTGCATCGCTTGGTCCGTTACGTCCGTATCTAACTAAAGTTGCAATTGATGATTACATCGTTCACGCAAACTATCATGGTTTAATGATAATCGCTCTATTACTTTTTGCCTCGCTAATACTTCAAGCTGTTGTGCAATATTTTCTAACCTATTATACTCAGTATCTTGGGCAAAGAACTCTTTACGATATTCGCACTCAAATCTTTGAACATACTCAAAAGCTTGCATTAAAGTATTTTGATAGAACTCCTATTGGCAGAATAGTAACCCGCACAACTAATGATGTTGAATCATTAAGTGAATTATTCTCATCCGGAATTGTTATGGTTTTCAGTGATGTTTTTATCATCATCTGGATTTTAGTATTTATGTTCTCGATGGATATTCCTCTTTCGCTCGTTACTCTTTCTGTTTTACCTGTGCTTATTTACGGAACATTTCTATTCAGAAAAAAAGTTAGAGAAACTTACCGCGATGTTCGATTTCATCTTGCAAGATTGAATTCCTATATGCAGGAACACGTAACAGGAATGAGCGTTGTTCAGATTTTTAGAAAAGAAAAAGATGAATTAAATAAGTTTTCAAGTATCAATGCAGACCATCGAGAAGCAAATATTAAATCGATTTTTTATTATGCGCTTTTTTTTCCAGGTGTTGAATTACTTAGCTCAATTGCGATTGCTTTAATTATCTGGTATGGTGGTGGAGAAGTTGTACAGAAGAGTGTGGGAATAGGAGATCTTTTTGCATTTATTCAATTTACAGAAATGTTCTTTCGCCCAATTCGTGATCTTTCTGAAAAGTACAACATAATGCAAACATCGATGGCTTCATCCGAAAGAATCTTTAAACTTCTGGATAACGATACATTTATTAAAAATCCTGAAAACCCGATTAAGTTAAATGGAGTCAAAGGTGATATCCAGTTTAAAGATGTCTGGTTTGCTTATGATGATGAAAATTATGTGCTGAAAAATATCAACTTTAACATAAATCCCGGGGAAACAGTTGCGATTGTTGGACATACAGGAGCGGGGAAATCTACCTTAATAAATATTCTTACAAGATTTTATGATATCAACAAAGGCTCAGTTTTATTGGATGGAATTGATATCCGAAAAGTTGATAAACGGGATTTAAGAAAATATATTTCAATTGTTTTGCAGGATGTCTTTCTCTTTTCCGGTACAGTTGAATCAAACATCAACATGGATAATGATGAAATTAGTTTGGAGAAAATAATTCATTCGGCGAAAACTGTTGGTGCAGATAAATTTATTTCTAACCTACCAAACAAGTATTCTGAAGAAGTAAAAGAACGCGGTGCAACTTTAAGCGTTGGACAAAAACAATTAATTTCTTTTGCCCGTGCTTTAGCTTATGATCCAAAAATCTTAATTTTGGATGAAGCAACTTCCAGTATTGATACTGAGACAGAGCAATTGATTCAGTCCGCAATTGAAAAATTACTTGTAGGTAGAACTGCAATTGTAATTGCTCATCGACTATCAACAATACAAAATGCAGATAAGATTATTGTTTTGCATAAAGGTGAAATAAGAGAAATTGGGAATCACCAAGAATTGCTGGCAAAACGTGGAATCTATTACAAGTTGTATCAGTTACAATATAAAGATCAGGAATTAAGAAAATCCAACTAACACAAATCCTAAAAAGGGAGAACTGAAATGGAAAGAATTAAGTTCAACACTCTTGCCCGCCACATCTACGAAGAAGAAAGAAAATACCCTGAAGCAACTGGAGAGCTTTCTGATCTTTTGCATGATCTTTCACTTGCTGCAAAAGTAATTTCTCTTGATGTTAACAAAGCCGGACTGGTTGATATAATAGGTTTTACAGGAGAAGAAAATGTTCACGGTGAAAAAGTAAAGAAGCTGGATATTTTTGCAAATGATATGATGATAAAAGCTATGGATCACGGCGGACATCTTTGTGTTATGGCTTCTGAAGAGGATGAAGATATTATCCACATTCCACCTGAATTTTATATTGGGAAATATGTACTGTTGTTTGATCCGCTTGATGGTTCTTCAAACATTGATGCGAATGTAAGTATCGGAACAATTTTTTCTATTTACAAAAGAATTTCTCCTGATGGTGGGCCAGGAACCATGGAAGATTGTTTACAACAGGGTTTAAAACAAGTTGCCGCCGGTTATATTATTTACGGATCAAGTACAATATTTGTTTATACATCCGGAAACGGTGTGCATGGTTTTACTTTAGATCCTTCTTTTGGAGAATTTATTTTATCACATCCGGATATTAAAACTCCAAAGAAATCTAAAATCTACAGCATCAACGAAGGTAATTATCTTTACTGGCATCCTGGATTGAAAAAATATATTAAATGGTTGCAAGAAGAAGACAAAGCAACTGATAGACCGTATTCATCACGCTACATCGGCTCAATGGTTTCTGATATTCATCGAAATCTTTTATACGGCGGTATATATATGTACCCTGCTGATTCAAGAAACCCAAATGGTAAGTTAAGATTAATGTATGAGTGCAACCCGATGGCATTTATTGTTGAGCAAGCTGGCGGAAGAGCTTCAAACGGTAAGCAAAGAATGCTTGAAGTACAGCCAACATCATTACATCAACGCACGCCAATTTTTATTGGAAGTGAAGAAGATGTTTTATTAGTTGAAAAGTTTATGCGCGAGTACGAACCAATCGAAGTGAAATAATTGTCTACTAAATGTTATGATTTACAAACCCAGTTCCAGTGAGGAACTGGGTTTGTAAATTTTAGGGCTACTTAATTTTTAATAACTCATCATCAAGTTTTTTTGCAAGATCAGCTACAGAAATTCCTGATATTCCGATCTTAGCATTTTTCAAAGTAATTTTAGGCTCATCACCTTCTCCATTTACAAATTTTACCAAACAAAATGATAGTCTGTTTCTATCATTTGGAGTTGGGATGTATTCTTTATAGTTCTCAACCATTGTATAAATCTTTGATTCGAGTGAATCTTCAGCAGCTTTTTTAACTTTTGGCGGAGGTAAAGTTGTCATAAATCAATCCTTATTAAATTTCTAACCGAAAATTAGGTACTTAATCAAAAACTTCAAATCAATTTATTGATATAAGTTGGTTAAATGATAAATTTGCTTAAACAATTATGTAAATATTTTCTTGACAGTCACAGAATTATCAAAAATCAGTAAGATTCTTATAATCAGGCTCAGTTCGCTTGGTGATATTTTGCTTACAACGCCAATTATCAGATCATTGAAGAAAAGAACGCCAAACATTTCAATTGATGTTTTGATAAAAGAAGAATACTCTGATGTTCTAAAGTTGAATACTCATATAGATAATCTTTATTACTTTAGTAAAGATGAGAGATTGAATAATAAACTTCTCGAATCTCTTAGATTAAATAATTATGATTTTGTTATTGATCTCCAAAATAATCTCAGATCAAGAAAGATTACAAAAACATTAAACAAAAATACTTCGCGATTTTACAAACATAGCTTTGATAAATTTTTACTTGTAAATTTTAAGATAAACAGATTAAAATCTTCAGAAGCAATTCCCAACAGATATGCTAAAACGATAGAGGGATTTGTACTTGATGATAGGGGCCTGGATATTTTTACAGATAAGTTTCCAGGTAAGAATCTTGTTGGCAAAAATAGTTTTATTGGATTTTGTCCTGGAGCCAGACATTTTACAAAACGTTGGCCAAAAGAATATTTTATCGAACTTGGAGATAGTTTAGTAAAAGCTGGATTTACTATTTTACTTTTTGGTGGTAGTATTGATAGAAAATTATGTTCAGAAATCTCTAAGAGTATTAATGGATCGATAGATATTTCCAATGATAATGATTTACTTCAAACTGCTGCTGATATGAAATTATGTAAAGCTATTATTTGCAATGATTCAGGGTTGATGCATGTTGCCTCCGCAGTAAATACAAATGTAGTAGCGATTTTTGGATCTACTGTAAAAGAGTTTGGGTTTACGCCATACAAGTGCAAAAATTTAATCTTAGAAAACAATTCCTTAACTTGTCGTCCATGTTCTCACATCGGACGAAATGATTGTCCTAAAAAACATTTTAATTGTATGAATTCTATCAAACCAGAATTTGTTTTAAAGAATATTTTATCATTCAAAGCAAACGAATGAAAATAATTTATCATATAGTTTACAATTATTTTATTCTGCCTATTTTATATTTAGCACTACGTATTGCTGGATTATTTAATACCAAAATTAAAAATGGAATAAATGGAAGAAAACGTGTTTATGAAAATATAATTCTTGGCGCAACTTCAATTAATAAAAATAAAAAACTTATCTGGTTTCATTCATCTTCGTTGGGTGAGTTTGAACAAGCCAAACCGATTATTGAAAAATTAAGACAGGAAAAAGATGTAAACATACTTGTCACTTTTTTCTCACCTTCGGGATATGAAAATTCTAAAAAATATCCGTACGCCGATTTAATTTCTTACATACCGTTTGATTCAAAGTTTAATGCGAAAAAATTTGTTTCAATAATCAAACCAACATTGGCAATAATAATGCGTTATGATTTGTGGCCAAACATTGTAGAGGAATTAAATAATTATAAAATTCCAATTTTTCTTGTTGATGCTACTTTGAGAAGTAATTCTCCACGCAAACTACCACTTATAAAATCTTTTCATAAAATACTTTTTGGACATTTAACAAAGATTCTAACTGTATCTGAAGCAGATGCAAATGAATTTAAAACATTTGGAATTACTAATAATAACGTTTGTGCAGTTGGAGATACACGGTTTGACAGAGTTTACCATAGAAGTTTGCAAGCTAAAGAAAAGAGACTTATCAGTTATAATGTTTTAAAAAATAAAAAGGTATTTGTTGCAGGCAGTACCTGGGAACAAGATGAAGAAGTTATTTTTCCAGCTTTATTAAAATTAGCAGAAGTTGATAAAAATATATTAATGATTATAGCTCCACACGAACCGACATTACTTCATCTTGAAAAGATAGAAAATGAGTTTGCCGGAAAATTAAAAACGATTCGTTTTTCTCATCTTAATAATTACTCTGATGAGAGATTAATTATCGTTGATTCAATAGGAATATTACTTACACTATACACTTATGCTGATGTAGCTTATGTTGGTGGAAGTTTTAAACAAAATATTCATAACGTTTTGGAGGCAGCTGTTTACGGCACGCCGGTTTTGTTTGGTCCAAAGATAGAAAACTCACAAGAAGCCGTAAAACTTGTGGGAGTTGGTGGTGGTATAATAGTTAAAAATAAACGACAGGCTTACAAAAATTTAAGAAGACTATTTATAGATGATTCCTATAGAAACTCAGTAGGTAAAATATCATCAATGTATGTGCAATCCAATGTAGGTGCCACCGAAAAAATACTTAGTGAAATTTACAAAGTGGTATAATAAATCACATATATCTTTCCATTAAAATATTTAGATGATGTTTTTCATGTCCCACTGTCATCCACATTAAAGCAAGTACAGTAACTTCGTAACCACTCGCAATTCCTCTACAATGTAAAACTGATTTATCAAAACTTCCGAATAAAAGAATATTGGATTCTCTTATAAGTCGATATTCATAATTCAAATCAAACAATTGTCTTTTATTGAAATTGCCATTTTTAACGTAAGTGTCTTGATCCATACTTGGTAAAGGATTAGTTTCCCCACGTGCAATACATAAAGCACGATAAGCAAAAATCCTTTCTACATCCATCATATGTCCAATCACTTCTTTAACCGTCCACTTACCTTCTGCATAGGAGTGATTTCCCTTACTTTCCGAAAATGAATTAAGTACATTTTGTGATTCTACATTTTGTTCTACAAGAACCCTAAAAATATCATCACCAGGCACAAGATCAATATATTTTTGATAGTATTCTCCGTAATCACCTTTTGAGGGACGCATATATCCTCCATCCAAAATACAATAATAATTTATTTCCAAATTTCAATTTTAAACTCACCTTTTGAATTCGCCACAGCTCGCATCATACTGATTGTATTAAAAGGCATTTCATAATTGCCATCTTTATCTAAAGCAATAATTCCACCGCTTCCTTCAGGTAAACGATTATATATTATTTCATCACAAGCTTGTTTAAGAGTGTAGCCTTTATATTCCATCAACGCCGAGATATTAAATGCAACAGTATTTTTAATAAACAATTCACCCCAACCAGTTGCAGAAACTCCGCAGGTATTATTGTTAGCGTAAGTGCCGGCATTAATTAAAGGCGAATCGCCAACTCTGCCAGGCATTTTGTTTTGTCTTCCACCGGTAGATGTTCCTGCAGTTATATTTCCATATTGATCAAGTGCAACGCAGCCAACAGTTTCACCTTGTTGTTTAGGTAGATTTGATTTGAGCCATTTTATATAATTTGTAGAATCATGAAAGTAAGTGTTAGAAACAACATCAACGCCAAATTTAATTCCTAAGTCATCTGCACCTTTGCCTGCTAATAATACATGATCTGTTTTTTCCATTACTAATCGCGCAAGTGATATTGGATTTTTTATAATCATAACCCCAGCAACTGCTCCACTTGATAGATCCTTACCTTGCATTATAGAAGCATCAAGTTCGTGTTTTCCATCTAAAGTAAAAACTGCTCCTCTACCAGCATTGAAGAGAATATTATTTTCTAAATAATTAATTACTTTCTCAACAGCATCCAGACTTGTTCCACCATTTACAAGGATATTTTTTCCGATGTTCAGAGCTTCTGTAAGTGAGGAAATGTATTGCTGTTTTAATTCGTCTTTTGAATCTTTAGGAAAATATCCAGCTCCGCCATGAATAACAATTGTAAATTTACCACTTAACTGTTGAGCATAAAGATTTGAATCTATTTGTAAGACAAATAAAAGAAGAAAGAGAATTGATAAAATAAATTGGTTCAGTCGATACATCAGAACTTGCTCCACTATTCAATAATCTAACTGAAAGTTTTTAACTGACTATAACTTAATAAAAATCTATTTAATAATCTTTTATCGAAGAATATTTTAATAATAATTAATTTGTTTGAGATGAAAATAATTTTAATCCAACAATTCCAATTACAATAAGTAGAATAAAAAATATTCTTACCAACTCTTTAGATTCATTAAACAATATTATACCAAGCACAGCTGTTCCAACCGCACCAATGCCTGTCCAAATTGCATAAGCTGTTCCAATTGGCAAATGCTTAACTGAATAGGCTAACAATCCCATTGATATAATCATTGAAGTAATTGTAAACACTGAAGGCCACAACTTTGAAAAACCTTCAGTGTACTTTAAGCCTATAGCCCAGGCAATCTCAAAAAGTCCGGCTATAAATAAAATTATCCAGTTCATTTATTTTACAGGAAAAGAATTAATGATCTTTTTTACTTCTTCTTTATCTGAAGAAAAAGTAAATGCGCTTATTAAGCGATGTGAATTATTTTTATCAATTATATTTGGATAAGTTATTTTTACAACCTCAATTTTACTATCGGACATTACAAATAAATCTACTAACTCTAAAACTTGTTCAACTAAAAAGTAATGATAATCAGCAGCTATTGTAATAATTCCAATTTTATCAGAATCAAATCCTTCACTCTTTATACTTTCGACCAATCCATTAAAATCTGAATTATTTATAGGCAAAGGCAAATCATCTTCGTGTTCTTCCGGAATAGGAATAGAGTTAAGTAAATCATAACTATCAATCAATATTGTTTTTGCCCTCGTATAATCCCTGTAACTTAATTTTGTAAGATATTCTCGTTCAAGTTTTTCAAAGTTTGATGAAATCATGGAAACGATTTCTCTAAGTTCTTTATCGTTATACTTTTTTCTTTCTTTGCGATGATGTTCCTGTGCAAATGAAATACTTACAAGAATTACTGCAATGATTAAAATTTTAATTTTCATTTTTCCTCTCAGTTTATTTTACCATTAAGAATTTCATTACTTAAACGATTTGCTTTGTAAAGATCACGAATCGCTTCGATCATTCCAAGAGCACTTACACAAACTGTTCTGTTTGCTTCAGTCGTGTATATAAAATTACTTGTTAAACTTTCTATATTTCCATCAAATGCTAAACCAACTATTTCCCCTTTTACATTTATAACCGGACTACCAGAGTTTCCGCCAACAATGTCATTTGTACTTATAAAATTCAATGGAGTTGATGGATCAAATTCATCTGGCAAATCTTCAAAATATTTTGGAAGATTAAACGGAAACTTTTTATCAAAAGAATAATAACGATCTAATGCTCCATAAAAAGTTGTTTTAATTGGTGTTTTTGTTCCATTGTAATTATACCCTTTAACAATTCCATCAGCCAAACGTAAAGTCCCTGTTGCATCAGGCGGAATTGCATCACCATAAACTTTATACAACGCCTCACCAAGCATCTGATTAAGAATTTCTTCTTTATCAACTCTTGCCTGATTTTCATCCTGCATTTTTTTTAATTCGTCTTGAGTACTGCGAACAAAATAGATAAACGGATCATCTGAATTTAAGATTTCATTTTGTCCTTTGTTAAGTAATTCAATAAATTTTTCTTCACTTGTTAAAATAGATTTACTTAATATATCACTTACTGCTTGTTCTATTGATTTATCTCCAATTAAGACCTTAAGCAAATCATCATCTGGAGAAAGATTATCTTGTAATATTTTTAATTGAGTTTTAAGAAATTGTTTTTGCAGTTCTGCATCAAGCTCCTTCGGAAAGAGTTTAGTTGCAAGTGAATCATATTTTTCTTTTGTTATATCATTATTCTTTAATTGAGTCGTATAGTTAAAAAGATTTTTTGCAATAAATAAATACTGCGGTGAATAAAAATTAATTGTATAAGCGTAAATCTTTTTAGCATCTTTTCTTGCGAGGTTCCTTGAACTTTCAATTTCGCTCCAGATATTTCCATACTTTACTTTTAGTTCTGGGTTATTATTTATTGCTTCGCTAAAACACTTTTCAAAATCTTTTTTTCTTGCAATAATAAATGGATCAAGCAAAGCTTTGTAAGTATTTTCATATACTTTTAATGCATTACCAAAAGAATAGAGTCTTGCAATTAATTTAAAATCTTCTGCGTTAGTTTCATTTACCATTTTATCGTAGATGCCATACATTGTTTTAAACATTCCTACCATCATCGGGTATTGGATATCTCTTGCATACTCAATCTGCGCCATTGTATTTATTCTATCAGTTCCGCCGGGATTTCCAACAACAAAAACAGGCTGATCTTCAACAATACCTTCACCATTCCAATTAAAATAAAAATCAGTTTTTATTGGTTTACCATTTTCATAAGCACGAAGAAAAGCACAATCCAAACCGTAACGCGGATAAGTAAAATTATCAGGATCACCACCAAGCTTTGCAACAAACAATTCCGGTACAAATACTAATCTTATATCATTATAAACTTTATAACCATACAAAGAATATTTTCCACCGTTGTATAACGATATTACTTTAAAAAATAGTTCTGGATTTGTTTTAGTTCCTTCTGATTTTAATTCATCTATCTTCTTATCTCGTAACTCAAGTTTTTCTGCGTCAGTTTTTCCTTCATTCATTGCTGATTGAATTTCTTTTGTAACATCTTTAATAATTATTAACTGCTCAACTTTAAGATTTGGTATCGTTCTTTCTTTATCAAATGATTCTGCATAAAAACCATCACGTAAAATATTTTCGTCACCGATTTGTATTGTTGGCAGATTGCCACGGACACAATGATGATTTGTCATTATCAATCCATCTTCAGAAATAAATGATGCTGAACAGCCGCCACCAAATTTAAGTGCACTTTTCTGAAATTTTTCTAAAAGCTCAGCAGAAGGTTTAAATCCATATTCTTTTTCAAAGTAATCAAGCGGTGGATTTTCAAACGTCCACATTTTTCCCATATCAAACTTTTGTGCTTTAACTGTATCGGAATCTATTCCGAAATAAGTTTGAGCTAAAATTGGGTTAACAAATAGAATTAAAAATAATATTGTAAAAAGGTTACAAGTTTTGTTGATCATTTTATTTCCAAATTGGTGTTAAATTGAATGCAAGTTAAATATTAGTGATCTTAATTAGAAACCACTTATCATTTCTTTTTAAATCTCTTATATTTGTTCAGTTCAACAATAATTTTTTAAGATGAATATCCAGATTATCGGCACTAAAAAGTGTAAAGAAACACAAAAAGCAGAGCGATACTTTAAAGAAAGAAGAATTCCATTTCACTTTAGAGACTTGACTGAAAAAGGATTGGCCAAAGGTGAGTTAGAAAATATTTCCCGGGTAATTCCTTTGGATGAATTGATAGACAGAGAAAGCAAAAGATTTAAAGATCGCGGAATGCAGTTTATGGTTTTTGATATTGAAGAAGAATTGTTATCTGATCCATTACTTTTAAAAACACCAATTGTAAGAAATGAAAGATCAGCAACGATTGGTTATAAACCAGAAGTTTGGAAGGAATGGATTATTGGATAGTCATCGCGAGTTCGACGAAGCAATCTGCAGATCTTTCAGCAAATTGCTTCAATCGTCAACTCAATCAAAATGACACTCACCTATCATTCTTATTTGTTCTAAAAGGACAAGCTGGCAATCCTTCTCCATTATATAAATTCAAATCATCAGGATTATCAGCCCAGCCATATCTAACATATTTTGGATTATTAATGCTCTCGTTCCAAACAACAATTTTATTTTTTTCAATGAATGCACTTGCCCAAATAAACTTTTTATCAGCGCCTGCAATTGCAAATCCTTTTACAGATCCGTACTTATCTTTACAAACTAATCCGGTGCCAATATTATCAAATTCAATAATCATTTTTCCGTTTTTTATTTTAGAGCTTTTATAAGTAGGTCCAGAGAAAACAATCTTTTCTCCATAAGCAAATTTTCTTGCAGCTAAGGATAAACGCAATCCTACATTTTGTTTATCACGCGGATGGACATCATTTGCATTACCAATATCAATAATAACTGCCTGTCCTGTATTTGGAAGTGTTAATGCATCTGATTGCGATTCTCTAACCATTCCCCACGGGCTATCATATGGCTGTTCAACCGGCTCTCTGTAATTTGCTAATTGAACAAAAAGAAATGGGAAGTCTCCAACATTCCAGGATGCCCGCCAATCTTTTATCATATCTGAAAATACTTTTCGATATTTAAATGCCTCATCAACATTATTAGCATTTGATTCACCTTGATACCAAATAACACCTTTGATTGGGAAATTTAGAATTGGATGAATCATTCTGTTATAAAGTAAAGTTGGAATTTGATTTGTTGCAATTTCAGTTCGTTTAACCGCACTAATTTTAAATTTCCAGTTACCGGCTAAAGGTTTTAAAAGTGTTAAAGATTTGAGATAGACTGATGAAACATCACCCCATATTCCGCCTGCGCCACCAGTATCATCAACGCGAACACACAAAACATTTTTTCCTTCCTTTAAAACCTTGGATGGAATTTTATAAACCCTTGGCTGATCCCATGCTTGTGTCATCTCACCAACTTTAATTCCATTTATCCATGCTATATCCGAATCATCAATTTTACCTAAACCTAATTCAAACTCGCCGTTGGCTTCTTCTGGAGTCAGATAAAAAGTAGTTCTATACCAGCCAATTCCATCTAAACCATTAAAACCAGCGTCTTCCCAAAAAATTGGGACAACAATTTCTTTCCAATCTGATTCATCTAATTCTGAGGATGCCCATAATGGCTGATCATTACTCATTCCTAAATCTACATCTGAAATTCCAGGAAATATTTGTTGAAACTTTTCTAATTGATTTAAGTATTCTAATTCCGCCTGACTTTTAACTTCATCCATTAACTCCTGCTGATTATTTATGTTTATGGATTTTGCACTCATCCAGGCTTCAATTCGGCTTCCGCCCCAGGAAGAATTTATTAATCCAATTGGAACATCAACATGTTTTCTTAATTCTTTTGCAAAGAAATATGCAGTGGCGGAAAATTCACCAGTGTTTTGTGGATTACTAATTTTCCAATCTCCACCTAAAATATCATTCTCCGGTTTTTCGGATGAAGTATTTGGAATAGCAAAATGACGGAGCTTATTATCAAATGAATTTTTTATTTCATCTTCAGCTTTGTTAGAGTTTGCAACTATCCATTCCATATTTGATTGCCCGGAGCAAATCCAAACATCACCGATTAGTATATCGTTAATAACAATTTTTTCATTGTCAGATGATATAATCATTTCGTAAGGTCCGCCAGCTTCCAATTTAGGTAAGATAATTTTCCAATCCCCTTTATCGCTAGCTTTTGCAGAATATTCAGAGTTATTAAAATTTATTATCACAGTTTTATCAGCATCAGTCCAGCCCCAAATCACAATTGGTTGATCTCTTTGAATAACCATATGATCTGAGTAAAGTTTTGAAACTAATAATTTTGCTTCGGTTAGATTATTAAACGAGAAGATTAAAATAAAGAGGCTAATAATTCTAGTTAAGTAATTCATTTTAAACCTGCACTTTATAAGAATTGATTGAAATGTCTTAATCAAAATTAAGTAAATACTTTTAAATAATTTTATAAACAAAAAACCCCGACTTTGAAAATCGGGGTTAAGAAATAACTATAATAGTTTTTGTATTTCAGACTCTGCCAGGCCAGAACTTGGTCTAATATCAATTCCTTGTTTAATAATATTTCCGTTTTTACTAATCAATAAGTAGTGAGGAACTCCACTAATACCAAGAATTTTTCTTAATGCAGAACTTTCTGCTTTTGTTAAGCAATAGTGAGTTCCACCAATTTGTAATTCAGATAACATAGCTTTCCACTTATCTTTCTCAGAATCAATACAGAGAAAAATAAATTCAATCTCTTCCCCTTCAAATTTCTTCATTAGTTTTTTTGAATGTGGCATCTCACTTATACACGAGCCACACCAAGGACCCCAGCAATCTATATAAAGTACTTTATTTTTATGCTTGCTAAGTATTGAAGTAAATATTTCATTAACATCACTTGTTTTGATACTATCCAATATTGCTTTTGAAGAAATCTCTGGATTAATTAAATCCTCTTTTACTTTTTTATAATTGTCTTTTAATGGCTTAATTAAATATGCTTTATTAATATTTGACTCAAGTTGAGTTAAATATTTTTCATAAAGAATAATATTTTGTTTTTCCAGTTCCCAATTAATACAATTAGTTAACATTATCTGCTTAATAATGTCGGACGATTTAAAATTTATGATATTGAAAATCAACAATGAATCAAATTCTGCAAATGAAACAGTACTATCTTTCTTTTGTGCTAATTTATCATTAAGATAAAACCCTAAAACATAATTGGGAAGTAAATATGACATTGAAGTATTTATTAAAATTTTTTCATCAAACTTGTCTAATGTATGAAGAAAGGAATAATAGGTATCATCATAATTCCAATCTTTTAGTTGTAAATTATTTGATTCTCTGTAGTGATATGAATGCATCAAAAGTTCATTATAGTAATCAGCTTCAACATTCCAGTAAGTCCATAATTTTACTTCTTCGGTTGGGTTTACTTCCTTAATAAAGGTATCTCTTCTTTCATTCATTACAATTTTAATACTATCTCTAAAGTGAATAAAATCTGAAGTTGCTAATAATTTATTATATTTAAAATTATCATCTTGGCTCAAGTAATTTGCCCAATATATCTTAAGATATTTTGCTAATTGGGAATTTGATTCTGAAGCATCTCCACTAAATTTTAAATTATCATAAATATCTACATTATTATCAACGTCAGCATCAAAACTTACATTTATACTATCACCTGGATGAACAAGAAATTGAAACCAGGCTCTATGAGCAATTGAAACATCCTGCGGAAAATAAATAGGAAATTTAATTTTGAAATTTCCGGTTGAATCTATCTTACTGTAAAAAGTCTCACTTTCTGATAAACCAATGTTAAAGACATTTAGCTTCACAACATCAAAGTCAGGATACTTTTCAAAGTTTTTAATTGTACCAGTTATAGTAACTTCTTTTGGCTCACTATAATCAACCGTTGTGTTTTGTTTGCAAGAAACAAGTATAAATGATGCTGTAATAAGAATTGAAAGAATGTACTTCATTTTAACTAACCCAAAAATTGTAATTGAATTATTTACTTAGTCAAGTAAAATGCCAATAGTTTTATGTTAATTATTTTGATTATCTTGAAATAATCAAGCATTGTATGGTTGCAAATAGAATAGGTTGTAAATTTTGCCTTAATCATCGTAGGATTGTAGGAAAAGAAAAATTTGTTAGTATTGGATATAAACCTGAATTTTGGAAAGAGTGGATTACTAAATAGCCTTTGACTTTCTCTGTGTCTCCGTGCCTCTGTGGTTAATCTTTTTTCACCACAGAGACACAGAGTCACGGAGATTAAAATTTAAACATCATAATACAAACCAAACTCGTATGGATGTGGTTGAAGTGCCATTGGCTTAACTTCTTTTTCCATTTTGTATTTAATCCAGGTTTCGATTACATCTTCAGTAAAAACATCACCTTTTAATAAATATTCGTGATCGTTTTCTAATGCTTTTAATGCTTCCTGCAAACTGCCCGGCGTTGAAGGAACATTTTTCAATTCTTCAGGTTCCATATCGTAAATATCTTTATCAAGTGGTTCACCAGGATCGATTCGATTAATTACTCCATCTAAACCTGCCATAAGCATTGCAGAAAATCCAAGATAAGGATTTCCTGAAGCATCAGGACATCTAAACTCAACACGTTTTGCTTTTGGAGATGATGAATACATTGGGATTCTTATTGAAGCACTTCTGTTTCTTTGTGAGTACGCAAGATTAACAGGAGCTTCAAATCCCGGAACTAATCTTTTGTATGAGTTAGTTGTTGGATTTGTAAATGCAAGTAAACTTGCTGCGTGTTTTAATAATCCACCAATAAAGTATAATCCCATTTCACTTAATCCTGCATAACCAGAACCAGCAAAAAGTGGTTTGCCCTTTTTCCATAGAGAAGTATGAACGTGCATACCACTTCCGTTATCGCCGTAAATTGGTTTAGGCATATAAGTAACAGTCTTGTTATTTTTCTTTGCTGTGTTCTTTACAATGTATTTAAACATCAACAACTGATCAGCAGCTTTTACAAGAGGCATAAAACGTAAATCAATTTCACACTGTCCGCCGCTTGCAACTTCGTGATGCTGTGCTTCAACATCGATTCCGCAATTGATAAGATTAGTAACCATTTCATTTCTTAAATCCATCAAAGAATCTGTTGGTGGCACTGGAAAATATCCTTCTTTAAATCTTGGTTTGTAACCAAGGTTTGGATTTTCTTCTCTTCCGCTGTTCCATTTACCTTCGATTGAATCAACAACATAAAAACTTCCGTTTGGCTGTGAATCAAATCTCACATCATCGAATACAAAAAACTCTGCTTCAGGTCCGTAATAAACTGTATCTGCAATTCCTGTAGATATAAGATAAGCTTCTGCTTTTTGTGCGATGTTACGCGGGCAACGGGAATATTTTTCTTTTGTTGCCGGTTCATACACATCACAAATTAAACTCAATGTCGGTTCTTCAATAAATAGATCAACAAACATTGTTTCAGGATCAGGAATTAAAAGCATATCGCTTTCATGAATCGCTTTCCATCCACGGATTGAGGAGCCATCAAAACCGTATCCATCCTCAAAAGATCCTGAATCAAAATGTGTAACAGGAACCGTAAAATGCTGCCACTGTCCAGGAAAATCCATGAACTTTAAATCCACAAATTTTATCCCTTTATCTTTTATAAACTTGAGCACCTTTTCAATTGCTCCATTAGAAGTTTTTGCCATATACTTTCCTTTGTGATTAGTAATTAATTATTAAACGTTTATTTCAAAAGTTTCTTTAACTGTAGAAAGAACATAGGTTGTTTTCGTTCCATTTACTCCCTGCCACGATTGAATTTCAGATAACACTCTTTCAAGAGCTTCAGTATTTTTAACTAAAGCTTTTAGTAGATGTGATCCTTCACCAAGAACAGCATGACATTCAAGAATCTCAGGCATTTTTTCTACTTTGGTTATAAGATTTTTATAATGTTTAGATGAATCCATCATTACAAGAATAAATGCCATAATATCATAATTAAAAGCCTTACGATTTAGTTTTGCGTAGTAGCCTTCAATTATTTTTTTGTCCTCAAGTTTGTTGAGTCTTTCGCTTACAGAAGGAATTGATAATTTTACTTCTTCTGCAAGTTCATTTCTTTTTGTTCTACCTTTTTTTTGTAATGTACTTAATATCTGTAAATCAATATCGTCTAACATAAAAATCCTTAATTATTTAGGAAGGAACGTTTTAATGGTTTCAAAGATAAGGTGAGGCAAATAATGTTCCAAATATATTTTAGTATTTTTTGAAGATTTTACTAAAACAATTGAGCCAGAATGAGATTTTGTATTATTTTTTAAGGCAAATGTGGTTAAATGGATTTAACTAATCGCTTAATTAGGATAACAGAATAGACTATGAAAGATCCTCATTTAATTTTTTTTTGATCTTTTTTTTCTCATCATCCCTATCATAAGCTTTTGGATTCTTTTCAACCTTTGGTGGTTTCTGAGGAACAGGAACACGTTTCTTTTTCTTTTCTATAATTATTTTGGTTTTCATAAAAACAGCCTCTACCAAACCCTCTCCTAAGTAGAGGGCTTTAAGAAATTTTTAAATTTAATCTTCTTAAAATTTAAGTTATTAATTATTTCTATTGCCTTGAGCCTCCCTTTAGTGGAGATCGAGGCTTCAGAATATTGCATAAATAAAAGGGGCCAATGCTGAGCCTTGTGTAAGGATTATTAATCCACCAAGTAAAACCAAAAATAAAATAATTGGCAATAGCCACCATTTTTTTCTTACTTTCAAAAACTCCCACAATTCTGAAAGTATTGATAATTTGCTCATAAATTTTCCTTTATTTCTTAGTGAGCTTAGTGCTAAACCTTTGTGAACTTAGTGGTAAAATCTTTTTTACCAATAAGAGCTCAAAGTCAATTACACAAAGGACGCCAAGTTAAAATTGTCTTTCATAATCAATTTGCTGTTTTACCGGATTCTCTCTTTTCTCCCAATAGGTTAGAGCATTTTTATCAAACCCTAAGGGCATAAACTTTTTGCCAACTATCTTTGCTAGTATTCCAATTGGAGTTAATACAAGATAATACAACAGAGTTAATATTACTCGCGACATCACAAATCCCATTAGTAATGCAAGCATCATCCAAAGCTTATGGATTGGACGCAATACAGGAATTGCAATAAAAGCTAGGATTACAAATAGCCCGCCAACAATTGAGAAATACATAAAAGAATTTTTACCAAGATACCACAGTAATAAAGAAACAAAAATTAATACAACGCCAACTGAGATTCCTGTTTTCTTTACTGCTTCATCAGATTTATCTATAAATTTTATTTCATCTTTTAACATTGTTTAATCCAAAACAAATTCTTTTTTCCAGTCGCTATCATTTTCAAGCGGTTTCTGATCTTCTTTACTTAAAATATAATTTCCAAGAACAAGGTAATCCATATCAGTTCGCATAAAACATTTGTACGCATCTTTTGGTGTGCAGACAATTGGCTCACCTCTTACATTAAAAGATGTATTTATAATAACTGCACAGCCGGTTTTCTCTTCAAACTTAGAAATTAATTTATGGTAACGTGGATTAGTTTCTTTATGAACTGTTTGAAGTCTTGCCGAATAATCAACGTGAGTAATTGCGGGGATATCAGATCGAACAACATTTAGTTTTTCAATTCCCCACTTTTTATGTTCTTCATCTGTCATAGATATTCTTCGTTCTTTTTTGACATCAGCGGTAAGAAGCATATAAGGACTATCTTTTTCTATTTCAAAAAACTCACTTACTTTTTCATAAAGTACAGAAGGAGCAAATGGTCTGAATCCTTCTCTGAATTTTATCTTGATGTTCATCGTCGCCTGCATCTTTGGTGAACGTGCATCTCCAATTATTGTACGCGAACCAAGCGCACGAGGGCCAAACTCCATCTTACCATCAAACCAGCCGATTACTTTTTCTGAGTTGATGAGGTTTGCAACATTTTCTATTAATTCATCATTATTATATTTTTTTGCAGAAAGGTTGTGAGATTTTATGAATGAATGAATTTCGTTTTCATCAAACTCTGGTCCCAAGTACGAACCTTTTTGTGAATCTGATTTTTCATCAGTAATTCTTGGTTTGTTATGATATTTATACCAGCCGATAAGTGCAGCTCCAAGAGCTCCACCAGCATCTCCAGCGGCTGGTTGAATCCAGATATTTTCAAATGGCCCTTCACGAAGCAGTCTTCCGTTTGCAACGCAGTTAAGTGCAACTCCACCTGCAAGACAAAGATTTTTTAGTCCTGTTTCTTTGTAAACGTGATTACCAAGTTTAAGTACTATCTCTTCTGTAACTTCCTGCAAAGAGCGTGCAATATCCATTTCTTTTTGAGTAAGATTTGTTTCAGGTTCTCTTGGCGGTCCTCCAAAAAGTTTATTGAACTTTTCGTTGGTCATTGTTAGTCCCTGAGAGTAATTAAAGTATTCCATATTCATCCGGAACGATCCATCATCTTTTACATCAATCAGATAATCATAAATTAACTGCTTGTATTTTGGTTCACCGTAAGGAGCGAGTCCCATAACTTTGTACTCGCCGGAGTTTACTTTAAATCCTGTATAATAAGTAAGAGCTGAATAAAGCAATCCAAGTGAATGAGGAAATTTTATATCTGCTAAAAGTTGAATATCATTTCCATCTCCAATTCCGTAACTCGTAGTTGTCCACTCGCCTACTCCATCCAAAGTTAAAATTGCGGCTTTGTTATATGGTGAAGGATAAAATGCTGAAGCAGCGTGTGATTCGTGATGTTCCGGAAAAATAATTTTACCTGTGTAACCAAGTTTATCTTTTATCATTTCCTTCATCCAAAGTTTTTCCTTTATCCACAAAGGCATTGCTTTGATGAAAGATTTGATTCCAACCGGAGCATAAGCAAGATAAGTCTCGAGTAATCGTTCAAACTTTAGAAATGGTTTATCATAAAACGCAACAAGATCAAGTTGCTCAGCTTTTATTCCCGCATCTTTTAAACAAAACTCGATTGCGTTTTGTGGAAAGTTATGATCATGTTTTTTTCTTGTAAATCTTTCTTCCTGAGCAGCAGAAAGAATTTCTCCATCTTTTACAAGACAAGCTGCGCTATCGTGATAAAATGCTGATATACCGAGGATGTACATTTACGGATTAACCTTTATTTGCTGCTGATGTTTTATCCACTGTTCAGCCCAATCAACATTTGGTGAAATTAATGGAACCGCAGTCATCTTACCACCAAACCCCAAGTATCTCATTCCAAAACTTGGTAAAGATGTAACTTGAATTTGCTCTAATAAATTTAAATTTAGGCTGACACCATGCTTAATGGCAAGATTATACGTGAAATCGGTGATTTTTTTGTAAAGCTTTTGAAAAGTTAAATCGCGTTTATATTGATCTTTAAAATTTTCAAATGGTTTAGGAGGAATTATAATTTTATCCTGCTTATCAACAAGCATAAAAATAGAATAACCATCCTCTATCTGTAATGGACCATAAATCTCTCCAACATTCATAGTCGAAGCTATTTTACCAATTTCACCAAACTGAGTTATTGGAAAAAGTCCGTACTCTCCATTGCTTTTTTTTGTCCATTCTCTTTTATTGTACATGTTGGCAAGAAATGTAAAATCAGTTCCGTTTTTTAACTCACTAAATATTTTATCAACATTTTCAATACTATCAGTAAAAATTTCAATTATATTAACCATCATAGGAAAGGATTCTGATTCATTATTTTTCAGATAGTAATTATAAACTTCATCATCGCTAACTGTTACAGAATCAGAAAAGTCATCTTTCAAAAGTTCAAATAAATAATGTTGAGACCAAAGTTCTATCTCTTTTTTTACTTCAGGAATATTATTATAGTCTCTTTTCGCTCCTTCATGATATAAAAGTTCTTTTTCAATATCTTTTCTGATTCTATTATCAAGTGAAGCTCTAATAAAATTAATTTTGTAATCTGTAGAATTGTAACCATCAAACATTAGAAGTCGTAAATATTCTTTGAATGTAATCGAATTGTTATCAAGCAAAATAAATTTTTTACTTAGTATATCATTACCAAATACTTCTTCCATTTTCAAAACATCAGGAGATTCCAGATTAATTAAATCACCATCTTTAATCAAAAAATTTTTCTTCTTATACTCAAAAAGCGAAGAAATATTTTTTGCTAAAATCTCAAATAACTCGGGATTTACATCAACCTTTTTATCTTTAAAGAAGTAAGCATAAAACTCTTTCTGTTTTTCAATCAACTTTCTTGCTTCTATAGTTTTTCTAACATTTTTAATAGCATCTTCACGAGCGTTACTGTTAGACAACAACTCTTCAGATTTATTAACTAAGTGAAAAATGTACCATCCATCCGGTGTAATAATTGGTTGTGAATACTCGCCTACATTTAAGTTAAATAAAACTTCTTCAACAGCTTCATCCATCTGGCCAAAAATTATCTCAACCGGAGAAAGTTGTTCATCTTTTTCAGGACTTTCAACTAGAATTGAATCAAAAGGAATTCCATTTTTTAAAAGTTTGTGCAAATTGTTAATTTCTTCTACATCTGTTGAAAATAAAAAATTGACATATAGTTTTGAAGAATTATATTTTAATCCATCATTTAATTCTTGATCTGAAATGTTAACCTTATCTCTAACTTCTTTTTTAAATAATGCATCTCTAACAAACATTTTTTCAAAGGATTTTGTTGTAAACTGTATAACCTCAGCGGTATCCATATCCCTGGAAATAGCCTCTAATGCCCAAAGTTTTTCAGCAATAAGTGAAAATAAAAATTCAATTTTCTGTGATTCAATTGTAGATTTTCTTTGACGATTCGTTCCAGGTGTCAGCTCATATCTTTCAAGAAACTCTTTATCAGATATGGAAATATTACCGACACGAGCAACTGAATTATCAATAAAAGTCTGGGATTGAATGTGAAATATTGGGGCAAATAGCAAAAGGAGTAATAATATTTTCTTCATTCTAAACGTATTCAATCGGCAATTTATTAAATAATTATGTTATGAATTTACTAAATTCGCTTATCTTAAAAAAAGTGATTTCATATTCTAATATCAACCGATTAAGCATTCTTGGAATATTTAAATGAAGAAAGAAAAAACTAAGTCTATTATAACTTCAGCTGAAAATAATGGTATTTCAAAAAGTACAAAAAGACCACCCAAATGGTTTTATTTAATTCTTGTTTTAATTCCTATTGTTTTTGTTTTTTTACTGGAAATTTTTCTGCGAATGATTAATTATGGTAATGTTATCGAGCAGTTTGTTGCGCTATCAGATTATCATCCGGACAAATATTATTTAAATCCTGATCTTCCTAAAAAATATTTTTTTAATATTAAAGAACCACCCGGCATAATACCCGATGGTTTTGATATTATTAAAAAGGAAAATGCTTTTAGAATTTTTGTATTGGGAGAAAGTTCTACTGCAGGCTGGCCTTATGTGCCTAACGCTTCTTTTTCAAGACAATTAAAAAGAAGACTTGATCTTTATTATCCAGAAAACTCAATTGAAGTAATTAATTGCGGAATTTCTGCAATTAATTCTTATACAATTAGAGATTTTGTACCAGAAATTATAGATCAAAAACCTGATTTAATTCTAATCTATACGGGACACAATGAATATTACGGTGCTCTTGGTGTTGGCTCAACAGTAAATCTTGGCAGTTCTCGTTCATTGATTAATACTTACATATGGGCACAAGATTTTAGAACTTTTCAATTAATGCAAAATACAATTTCCTGGATTTATGGTTTATTCTCTAAAGAAGATGATAAAAAAAGTGATAATGAAACTTTGATGAGCCGAATGATCGGTGAATCACTTATTACGTTAAACTCAGATTCATATAATACAGGCATTTCACAATTTGAGGGAAATTTTGATGATATTTTAAGTTGGTTTAAAGATGCAGACATTCCAGTGATAATTGGAAATTTAACTTGTAACCAAAAAGATTTAAAACCATTTGTTTCAGTCAAAACAAATGAACTTCCTGCAGCAAAAGATATTTATTCTGATGCACTAGTGCATTATAACAAAGGTGAGATAGAAAAAGCTAAAGAACTTTTTCTTTATGCAAAAGAATTAGATGCATTACGTTTCAGAGCACCACAGCAGATTAATAATGTTATAAAAAGTCTTGCACAAAAGTATAGCTTCGAAATGATTGATATAGATTCAGTTTTTAAATCACAAAGTCCAGATGGTATTGTTGGAAATAATCTTATGGTAGATCACCTTCATCCAAATATTAAAGGATATAGATTGATCGCTGATCAATTTTTTAATAAGATGGAAGAAACTTCATTAGTTCCTAAAGGTAATAAGACTCAAATAAAATCGGCAACAGCAGATAGCATTTTAATTGCAAACTTTCCTTTTACAAGACTTGATTCAACAATCGCAACGATGCAATTGGTAATGTTAACCGGTCAATATCCTTTTGTTCCCAAAGGAACTCCAAATTATAAAATGCGTGATTATAAAATTAAAGATATTGTGGATTCTGTTTCTATAGATGTTATAAACAAAGATATACGATGGGAATCTGCACATGCTAAACTATCAAACTACTATTTTGATAAAGGTGATTATGAAAAGAGTATAAAAGAAATGGAAACTGTAATTGCAGAACGACCTTATTTTGATATTCCTTACAAAGACATAATTACTAAAATGGTTGATAGTTATAAATTAGATGATGCTATTTCATTTTTAATAAAACTACATAGAATAAAACCTGATTATTTTTCTTATAAATGGTTAGGGCAAGTTTATCTTAAAATGAATAATAGCTCAGATGCTTTAAAATATCTTAAAGAAGCTGTAAAGTTTAAAGATGCTGATTATCAAACATGGTATAATTTAGCAGGAGCATCATATTTGCAAGGAGATCCGAATGCAGCATTAGTTGCAATTCAAAATAGCTTAAGATTAAATTCACAAAATCAAGCAGCAATTAAATTTTACAATCAGCTATCAACATTAATAAAAAGTAAAAAGTAAAGAATATTATTTTATTAATATCATTTTTTTTGTTGTTGTAAAGTTTTTTGTTTGTAATGTATAAAAATAAATTCCGCTTGAAAGATTAGAAGCATCAAATGCTGCTTCATAAACTCCTGGCATTTGTTCTCCATTAAACAATGTTTCTATTTCTTCTCCTAAAAGATTAAATACTTTTAATGTTACATAACTGTATTCCGGTATACTGTATCTTATCTTTGTTGTTGGATTAAATGGATTAGGATAGTTTTGTTCTAACTCAAAATCAGATGGGGATAAATTTTCAATTCTTTCAACACTAGGAATCGGATCTGAACTTCCAAACGAATAATTACGAATAATTGTAGGTGTATTTGAAAGTAGAAAAATGTGATTATTTCCAAATACACTTTCATTATCAAGAGGATTGATTCCACCATTAACTGTATCTGCATCAGGGTACATAGCAGCAAATTTAAATTGATATCTGCCCATTTCTGTACCAGCAGGTAAAATTTTGTGAAACCTCCAAATACTCTCTGAAATTTTTGTAAGAACTTTCATATTTTCGGTTAATGTATCATCAACGCACCAGCAGCCACCTGTACCAGTACTCCAATTACCTAAGAAATCAGCGCTACCTCTCATACCAACAAATTCAATTTCAGATAAAGGTATTTGTAATCCATTATAACGGTTAACTGCACCAAGCATATCAACATTTATTGTTAAGTCAACATCTATCGTTGTTGTATCTGTTATAGGAAAAATTCTTGGAATAATAACAAGTAAATCTATTACTGAACCATCTGCTTCATAAATATGCCATCGATCACTCCCAGTTTCCCATCCATTGTTTTTAAATCTTGAATCTGGGTAAGCTTTAAATTTCCAGTTTGTGGAATCATTCCAATTATAATACTCTGAGATACCAGCAGTTGAAGTTACCGATAATGTTGTTGTATAAATACCAGGATTAAATGGATCGGGATTTGTCATTCTTCTATTACCTGTTACATCTTGACCCAAATAATCCCAATCTAAACCCATCACCAACAAAGAATCCTGGTTAGGATCGAAAGCACTACCAATGCCAACACCAAGAATGTCACTGATATCGGCAGTAAAATTAATGGTATTAGTTACTATTGTATCAGCATGGAAATAATCCTCGTTAAAATAAACAACTGGTAAAACTGTAGCTGGAGCAGTAAGTGTAAATGGTCTATTATTAATTAATTCCCAATTATCGCCTACCGGTGGATTTACTATTACATATTTAAAGATATAATTATTACCATCAAAATTTGAAGGGATTTGAAATGTACCTGTATAAATTGAATCATCATCAGTATCTGATAACTGGAACATATTACCTTGCCAAAGACCATTTGGATCACCAGCATCTGTTTGAAAATCTCCACGAACTACTACATTTGCACCTGGAGGAAAGTTGCCTTCAAACATCTGAACACTCATATCAACCTGGAATGTTATGGGAATACCATATGGTGGTGGTTTGTTACCAATTATCGCTGATGTATATCTCCAGGTTCCTACTGCATTTTCGTTGTTAGCAGGGAAAAGAGAGGTCCCAGGGATTGCATCTTCAAAGAATACAAAATGAGCTTTTACATCATTGTTTGGTAATATTTCTAATCGTCTTGCAACATTAGCATATGTTTCAGAAACGTTGGGTTCCCCAATCTTTGTCGGTACTGCCCAGGTCTGTCCACCATCTGTAGAAACTGTCCAATGAAGATCTGTGTAAAAAATAGAATTTGTTCCAGTATAAATATTGATAGGACTTGCGCCAACTGTACCTGTGTACTCTGGTGCTGTCCAGATTACAAAAATAAATTGTCCATCATCTGTAACGCTAACAGAGGGATATGACTGACCAATACCGTTACCAGGTCTTAAATCGGCAAGTATTGCTTCATCTTCAAATGCAATCTCCGGAATGGAAATTTCTAACCATTCACTTGCATTACTATTCCAGTATAATATTGGAAATGCTTCAACTGTATCGCCTACAGAATTAATACCAGCACCATATCCATTCATAACTAAATGTGTAATACCATTTTCATCTACATTTGCATTTAACTGTCCAAAGTTTTCAAAGAAAGGAGCCAAGTTTGGTTTGTTAGAAATGCTACCGAAATATCCGTCTTTTCCGATTACTAAACCATTCCAAGTTGCACCGCCATCATTAGTTCCATACCAGTAAACAGCATCTTCAGAATCAGGGACTGTCATTTCAGCCCAGCTGCCAACTGTTGCCATATACTGGCCAGTTAAATTTCCATACATTGGATTTTCAAAAGGTCCATTGCCTAAAGATAAAATAACATTAGCATCGCCTGTACCAATCAGTGCTACATCTGTAAATGTTGCTCCATCATCCGTAGATTTTCTAATCATTGCATCTGTATTTAACGTCCACATTTCTCCATTTGCATTATAAACAAAATCTGGGGCGGAAGTACCGAATGTTGCTGTTGGGAAAGGAGTAATTGGAGCTAAGTTCACTAAATCTATCCAAGTGTAGTGCGAACCTACTACTGCACTAGCCATAACTAGAGCTTGGCCATCGTGTGCAACTCCAGAAATTAATTGTGTTGTTCCCCATCCTAATAATAATGATGGGTCAAATGCTGAAAAATAATCTATTGGGGCTCCAAATGCTTTATAACCAAAAGCAATATAAGGATTAACTGAAGCTGCATTATCTCTTTTCATTCCAACGAAGAAAGGATCTAAACTACCCGTACCATCAATATCTGCCAAGGAAATCATTTTAGGGATTACATTATTTCCACCATAGTCAAAATCTGTTTGAATAAATGTTTCGCCTATGGAATTAACACCCTCCAATGTAGGCTTGGTAGGATGAGGAGCTACATAGGTCACATCAGGAACCATTCTCTTATCATTACCAACACTACGATACTGTGCAACAGCTGTAGTTACAAAAATCAATGCAAAGACTATCACGAAAATTTTTTTCATATCAAACCTCTTGAAAATAAACTTATATTTTTTATTAGTTTGAGCTACAAGTTCTATCTAATACTACATCAGTTTTATCTTAATAAAATCATCTTCTTAGTTGAAGAAAAATCTCTAGTTTGCAAGGAATAAAAATAAATTCCGCTTGAAAGATTAGAAGCATCAAATGTTGCTTCATAAACTCCTGGCATTTTTTCTCCATTAAACAATGTTACTATTTCTTCTCCTAAAAGATTAAATACTTTTAAGCTAACAGAACTGTACTCAGGAACACTATATCTAATCTTTGTAGCCGGGTTAAACGGGTTTGGATAATTCTGTTCTAAAGCAAATTTATCGGGTATTAAATTATTTATTTGTTCAACATCATCAGGCGGAAATGGATATCCAAACCAATTATTGGAGACAGCAGTTGGTTGGTTTGTTAAAACAAATGAGTGATTAACTCCCAAAGGAAATTCATTATTAAGATAAGCGATTCCACCGTTTACAGTATCCGCACCAGGATACATTGCACCTAATCTAAATTGGTACCTTCCAGTCATTGTACCTGCAGGCACTACTGTGTGATACGCCCAAATATCGCTACCAATATCTGTTAGTACTTTCATATGTCCAGTTAAAGTATCATCTGCACACCAGCAACCGCCTTCAAGACTTCCAAGAAAATCTGCTGTTCCTCTTACCCCAACAAATTCAAGCTCGTCCAAAGGTATCGGTAATCCATTATATCGATTAATTGCATCTGTCACATCAACATAAAGAGTAAAGTCAACATCAGTTTGTGTCGGAGGAAAATTTGGCAGAATAAATGGAACAATTGTAGGTAGAGTTAAAGTTGAACCATCAGCTTCATAAATATGCCATCGATCACTTCCAGTTTCCCATCCATTGTTTTGAAATCTTGAATCAGGATAAGCTTTAAATTTCCATCTTGTAGAATCACCAACTCCATATGGTGCTGCAGAACCTGAAGTAACAGTTAATGTTGTGGTATAAATACCAGGTAAAATATTATCATTAACCATTTTTCTATTGCCAACTACATTTTTACCAAGGTTATCCCAATCTAATCCCATCACTAAAAATGAGTCTTGATTAGGATCAAATGCTCCACCAATTCCTACTCCTAAAATAGAACTGATATCGGCGGTGAAGTTAAGTGTGTTTGCTACTTCAAATGGTGGTACATAAAAACTATCATCATTAAACCAAACTACTGGTAAAACTGTTGCTGGAGGTGTTAATGTAAATTGTCTGACTGGGGTCGATTCCCAATTATCACCTGCTGGGGGATTAACTATAACATATTTAAAGGAATAATTATTACCAACAAAATTTGAAGGCATTGGAAACGTACCTGTATAAATTGTATCGTCATCTGCGTCTGATAACTGGAACATATTTCCTTGCCAAAGACCATTTGGATCACCAGCATCCGTTTGAAAATCACCACGAACTACCACATTAGCGCCTGTAGGGAAACTCCAACTAGCTATTTGATAGCTCATATCAACCTGGAATGTAACGTTGATATTTTGAGGAAACGAAAAAGCACTGACCAAAATGATCAGTGCTAAAATCAACAGCTTTTTCATACCCGCGCCCCTTGAAATAACTGATTAAATAATTTTAATTATTAAAGTCCTACACTAACTGCAAATCTAGATATTGGATCAAATATGCCATACTCAGCATAACTATAATCAAACTTTGCAAAGAAACCACCAAAATTATATTGCAAACCAATGCCTGCTGTTAATCCTTCAACAGCATCTTCTTTAAACAAAGAGTTATAACCACCACGTAATGAAATTAAATTGCCCCAGGTAATTTCCATTCCAAGATTACCATATGTTGTTTGGTTATTTGGAATCAAAGCATCGCCGGCTAAAGTTAATAGCCAGTCTTCATCTTTGTAGGCATCGTATGCTAAACCAACAGTAAATGTAAGTGGAAGTGACCATGCTTCAGTAAGTAATTGTCCTGATATATTAGAATTATTTCCCGCATTAGATGGATCGATATCGATTGGCTGAAGTAATGATTTTCCATCAAGCTGCATTTCTGTTCCAAAGTTAGAAATATTCATTCCAAGTCTTAAGCCTTCTAACTGAGTAAAGAATAGTAGTCCAACATCAACTCCAAATCCAGTTGCAGAAACATCGTAAATATTTTGTGAGATATATTTTAATGTTCCACCAACTGAAAATCTATCAGTTAGATTTCTTGAATATGATATGTTTATTGCAATATCAGATGCAGACCAAAACTGTCCGGTGCCATTTTGTTGTTGTGCAGTAGTAATTTCTTCATCGCCGTAATCTAATTGATTGATGCTAATACCGATTGCATTATCATCATCCAACTTAAATCCTATACCCACCCAATTAATTCTCGAACTCACTAACCATTCGGCGGTAGAAGCTGTAAATTCACTTCGAGAAATTCTGGATAATCCTGCAGGATTCCAGAAAGCCGTTGTGGCATCATTAGCAACGGCTGAAAACGCACCACCCATTGCAGAAGCACGCGGCCCAACAGGTATTGTTAAAAAGTTAGCTATTGTTGTACCAACTTTGGTTTGTGGAAAAAGATTTACCGATAAACCAAGTACAACTACTATTAATAATATTTTTTTCATTTTAAACTCCATTGTATTCATTGCTTATCGGTTACTTAATTATTGCTAATTTGCCGGTTTTCTTATCGCTTAAACCTTCCACCTCAACA
The DNA here is from genome assembly GCA_016707585.1 of Ignavibacteriales bacterium. Classification (GTDB taxonomy): domain Bacteria; phylum Bacteroidota; class Ignavibacteria; order Ignavibacteriales; family Ignavibacteriaceae; genus IGN3. The sequence goes on from JADJHL010000002.1 coordinate 119,531, forward strand.
ACATAAAAATAAACACCGTAAGCAATATCTAATCCTTCTTTACTTCTTAAATCCCATTCGACTGAACCATCGAACAAACCACCATCATGTTCAAGAGTTCTTACGTGATTACCACTAGAGGTATATATATGTACTTTACTATTTGGTGGTAAGTTTATAAAATAAACTATTCTTTCGCCACGTCCTCTAACTGTAGGCGGCAGTGGTTCTTCAAATAAATTTGCAACTATATAAGGGTTAGGAACTGCTCTTACAAGATTTAATTGTTCCCTGGCAGCGTTAACATCATACGTTGCACCTGTTGCATTAATAACAAATTCATCATTACCAGAAAGTGGTTTTAAGAATCTCATAAATAAACTATCTGCTCCAGCTGGAATAAGATAGGTGCTATCACCAGATAAAGGAACTCTCCAGGATAATTCTGTTCCTGTTGGATTTGAGAATATCAAAACATCATTGTAAGATAATGTATCTTTGCGGAAATTATTCTGTTCAATAAATCCAAACTGAATGCGAACTGGATTTTGTTTATCTGTTATATCATAAACTCTAAAGTTAACTTCTTTAGCTGGCGGTGCTCCATTACCTAAAAGTGCAGTTAATTTATTTGAACTATCACCATACGTGTTTGAAAAAACAATAACATAATCTCTAGGAAATCTTGTTGACCAAATTGAACTTAATTTTAATTGATCAGCAGAAAATTTTAAATTCTTTGGTCTATAAATACTCCATCCTGAGGAATCATTTGCCATTGAGCCTTTGGCATTTAAAACTGGTTGTTTAAGTTTAACACTATCAATTCTCTGATAACTTGAATCAATTGACAATCTTAATCCATTAAAAACTATTCCATTTGCAGGAGTAATTTCTTTTTCTGAAACAACTGTGTTACCAGAAGGATCTGTTACCGAATAATTTGATGATATATTTACTCCTACTCTTTCCAGAGGCGCTTTTCTTATAGAATCATTGAATGAAATTGTATATGCTCCTTCAACTATCTTTGATGGATCAATAACTTCAAAATATGGAAGCGGGGTTGATGACCCGGTTATTCTAATAGCATCTATTCCTGAAGCCGGTGGAACGTATCCGGCAACTGGAGCAGTTGGAGTTACAGCAACAGTGTTTATATCTGTACTAATTTTGCCAAGCGCATCTTTAGAAATAAATCTTGTGTTTTCTGATGGATAGATATCTTTTGTTGCATCACCTTGATCATATGCAACTACAGCGTAATAATAAGTTCTACCATTTATAACATCATTATCTACAAAATAATTTTGGATCCCATTATCTGTACCTAAATTATATGGAGCCCCATCAGTTAAACTCACTAGTGTAGGTGATGAAGTAAATATTCCTTTAATACCATCAATTAGATCGTACTGAATTGTTGGTTTATAAAATACTTTTTCACCTGAAGCATTAGTAATTAACAATGCATCACTTAAGTCAGGATCAGTACCTTTATAAATTTTATAACCTTCAAAATCTTTTATCTTTAGTGTTGGATCAACAGATCCCTCAGCAACATTATCCCAATAAAGTGTAACTTTTCCATTTTCACCAACTGCAGTAACTGTAGGTTTATCCGGTGGTCGTGGAAAGTTATAATTAGCATTATAAATTGTTTGGGCTATTTGTTTTGTTTTTAGAACTGCATTAAAATCAGCACCAAATGCAAGTGCTAAAGAAAACCTTTCTGTTTTACCAGCCAATAGCGGAAAATATCCTGAACCATATATAAAGTCTCCGTCTTCACCACGTATTGCCACGTTATTTACAATTGATGATGGTACCTGAAAAAATCCAGGAAGCATCCTTCCCCACATATTAATATCATCTCCCATAGCAATTGCGCCGGCAGGTACAAAGTATTGAAAACTTGTTAAACCTATCTGGTCTGATTCATCAATATCAGTAGCATCAAAGTTTGGTTCACCTGGGGTAGGAATTCCATCTCCTTCGCCAAAGTCGTTACTTCCTGCTTTTCCATCTGCTCCAACATCATCAAACTCCTGATTCCAATCAGCATCATTATCCATTAAATCATCACGTGATTCATCAATTAATGGGTTACCATTTCCACCAGCTAAATAGTCTCTATATTGTACTGGAGCAACAGTATCAATTAAAACGATTTGATTTACACCTTCTCCAGATTTTTTAAATTGTCTATAATGTACTTGATAATTTTCATCAATCAGACCATCTAAGTCATTATCAATACCATCACGAGCTGTTTTACCAATTGGCTCAGTTGTATTTATATTTATATTTCCTTCAACCAATTTTGTAATGCCAGGTTGTATAAAGAATTTAACTCCCATGGAAACAACAGTATCTGGATTACTTGTAACAGTATATGTAGTTCTTTCAAAAGTTTCTTTATCAATTAATATCAGATTATCTCCAGCAGAAATTGCTGGCACATCAGTTACACTAAGGAAATCACTTTCTGTAAAATAATTTGCTGAACCAACTCCAGAATTATCTCCATCATTATCAATACCATCAAAAGCATTTCCTGGTGATTCAAGAAACGCATAAGCGATATAACCAACTTCTGTTGGATCTGGTAACCACTTAGGGTTTGCTGATGGACTTATATAATGATCAAAATCCCAGGTATATGTTATTGATTCTCTAACATTAAAAAACGAAGCATCATCATTCCATTCAGGGTCTTCAACTCCAACATAAGTTCCTACAATTGTTCCAAATACTGCTTGATCATAACTTTCAGTTCCATCATTTTTAATGTTGTATAACCAAAATATTACATCTTGAGCAAGAAAATTTGACCATTGTAAACCGCGTACGGATACTTGCAAAGCGTGACCATGTCTTGTTTGATCATTTGCATCCGGTAGAAAACCTTGCAACATATAATTTTCTTCATCATTGTTGTCATCCATCCAAAAATAACTTTCCTGATCAGCATTTTGTTGTGCTCTACCAAAAAAACCGTTCCAATCCACAGCAGGCGTTACATCTTTACCATCAATTATAATCGGCCCACCAGAATATGTCCAATCTGGATAATCAGGCCATTGCTGTGGCCAGGTTTCTGTTTGATGACTCATTGCAATTCCTTTACCTACCTCATCAAGAAATGCATCCGCAAAAAATGGTATAGGTTCAAAGGTATAAGATTTACCGCCGCCACCTTCACCGCCACCTGGTCTGCTGACAGGAGTGATTACTACAGAATAAATTGTATCGTTTATTCCATTATAAATTCTTTTAGTTGGATCTGATGGGAAGTTAGGATCCTGAATTCCGTAATCTTTAATTGGAAGTCTAATTCCAACAACCGGAGAAACATCCCCAACGTATCCATTGGCATCATACTTCCAGGCTCCTCTAGGGCCTTCTTCACCAGGTTGAGCTATTACACCATAATTAGAAAAAACTGTTCTAACCTGGTTACCACGATGAACACCAACTTTTCTAAAATTAGGAGTTCCTCTTTGAGTAATTCTTTGCTGACTAAAAATGTCATCCGCTGAAGTTAGCAGTACGATTAAAGCCAGTAAAAAATAATATTTGCTTGATATTTTCATAATATTTTTTCCAATAATTAAACTCTTTTATTTAAAAGAAAATGGTTGCGCCAAGTTCAATTCTTCTTGGTTCAGAATAAAAATCCGGGTTTCTATAATATTCATCCAACGTATTTACTAATTCATCAGGATAGTCATCATTTCTTCTTATAAATTCATTCATTGTATAGTCTGCTGTACCGCTGTCATTATATACATCGTCTTCATTAATAATATCAAACAAGTTATAGACTCTTGCAAATAAGCTTAATCTAAAATCACCAAACACAAAATCTTTATACGCACGTAAATCAACATTCAAAGAACTCGGTTTAAGCTCACTATTTATAAGTAATGTTGAAAGGGGTATTGAAAATGATGGTGTATAAGGGAACCCGCTTCCGTACTGGCCAATCAAACTAAATCCCCAATTATCTTCTGATGCATAACTAAATGTAACGTTAATAGTATGATTTTGATCCCAATTTAATTTTATTAATTTTACTTCTGGCTGGGTACCATCAATTATAGCTTGTCTATTGGCTGCCGGATCGGATGCGTTACCTTTTGCTGATTGGAAAGTATAATCAACAGTTGCTGCCCAGTTATTAGAAAGTCTTTTTGAAACTGTTAGTACAATTCCTTGAACAAATCCAAAATCACTATTAATATACTGGCTATAAGTTGATGAACCACCGAAAATTCTGATTTCATCTGCTCTTGTTCCAGCAAGATTTCTGATATCTCTAAAATAAGCTGTAAGATCAACAGAAATATCATCTGTAAAAGCTTGTTGCACGCCAACTTCACCACTTATTGTCTGCTGTGCTTTTAGATTAGAATTACCGGCAACTCCTAGGTTTCCTGTACCTGCTCCAAATTTAAATTCAGGATTAACATACAACAACTCAAAACTTGGAATCTGGAAAAAGTGTCCGTAAGAAAAGTGGATTACGCCACGATCTGTAATTGGAAATGCTATACCAAGTCTTGGAGAAAGTTTGAATTCTGTTTCTGCATCTCTGTACCAGGGATCTCCATTTGCATTAGATAATTTTCTTTCTTCTAAAGTTTTGATAATGTTTTGATCTTTTCTTGGTCGATAAATATCCGGATCTGTAATATCATTTAATACTTGACCATCAGAATCAAAATAATCAACTCTAACACCAATATTGATAATCATATCATTCAATTCCAGTTTGTCTTGCAAGTATGCTGAAAACTCTATCGGTTCTTTTTGATATATATCTATAGCAAGGTTCTGATTTGGATCAAGTGGATCAGGAACGTAACGAGTTACATATGGGTTTAGTGTTACTGAAGGATTTTCAACTGAAAGCGGTTGTTGAAGGTAAACATTATTAAATCCTAATTGATGTCGGTTAAATTCAACGCCAAATTTTAACATATTCATTTTATCAACCTGGCTCGTAAAATCTAATTTGAAACCATAAGTGTTTGTAATTCTTTTAAATTGTTGATTTTGCGTTCCACCCGTTTTAAAGCTTGGAACTTCTGTCGGTTGTTGGCCAAGAAGTGCGTCATTAGTCCATCTCGGATCGTTAACGTCTTCATAAACATATTGTTTGTACTGTTTAAAGAAGTAAGAAAAGTTTGCTTGATAAAATGTTGTGGGTGAAAGTGTATGTGTAATACCAAGTATATTTGTATGCCCGACTCTAAATCTTTTAAAATTACCATCCGGGTTAAATGTAAAAGATTGATCAAAATCCTGATAATCAACATGATCAATCATGTAATTATAATTTATTTTTATATCGCTTATTGGTCGATAGGTTAATTTACCCTGTCCGTAAAATTTTTCATTCCAATTCATTGATACAACTTCACCATCTCCTAGACCGCTTCCATCTGGATTTGCACTTAAAGTATATCTTGATTCGATTGGTACTGTTGCGCCATTGTTAACAGTAATATTCCAGGGATTATAAACTCTTTTGCCGTTAAGCCAACCGCCAAAATATATATACCTTGCATTTACATAAAAGAACATTGAATTTTGAATTATTGGTCCACTAAAACTACCTTCAAAGTTTCTTATAGAAGTTGGGTCAATGTTATCAATATCTCTAAAGATTTCGGATTTATCACTTACATAATCTCCAACGTAAGTAGTAAACGTTCCGCTGAATTTATTATCACCATCTTTTGTAGCAATATTAACATATCCAGAAAGTGCTTTACCATACTCAGCATTAAAAGCACCACTAACAAATTGTAATTCCTGAATTGAACTTGTGGATACATCAACAACAGTTGATCCATCGTAAACATCTGTTACAGGCACTCCATCAATAGCATAAACAACTTCACCTTTTCTACCACCTCTAACATTTCCACCAACAATGCCAGCCTTAAGCTGTAGTACTTCTTGAAATTCTGTAACAGGTAAAACAGAAATTTCATCTGCACCAACAATTGCAGTAGATGATGTTAAATCTTTGGTTACAAGCGGCCTAGTAGCTACGATAACAACTTCCTCTTTTAACTGTACACTTGTTTCCATTAGTTCAAAATTAACTTCTGAAGTGAGATCGATGGAAACACGTACACCTTGTACTGTTTGTGAATTATATCCAATTGCAGAAGCTTTAACATTGTAGATCCCTGGTCTCAATCCGATAATAGCAAAGTAGCCTTCAATATCAGATGCGGCGCCTTGTGTGGTACCTTCAACCAAAACATTTACAAATGGAAGTGCTTCTCCTGTATTTCCATCAATTACTTTACCGGATATTTTGCCGCTTTGAGCAAAAGTAGAACCGATAAAAAGAACTGTTAATAGGAATACAGATAGTGACTGTATTATAAACCTCATATGGTCCTCCGAGAGGGAAAATTAAATAACATTTATGAATGTGTATAAGAAATGAGTAACAATTATCCTATACTATCTCCTAAAATAACTTTTGTTTGAAAAATCCGATTTTAATTCTTAAAAATATTATTTCAGATTTATTTGTACAAAAAATATTTGGGTCAAAATTAAATCACACTTTTGGACTGCGACTTATTCTAAACAAAATAATACTATTCTGAAAAAATATTGATCTAAATTTAACAAAAGTAACTATGATTGCAATCAAGTATTTTTAAATGATTTTATCATTTTGTTGAAATTTTGAATAATTCCTTAGGATTTTAGGTAATGTTAAGATATGCTTAAATAATTAATGTACTTGAAAATTAAACCGTTAGTTATTTGTAAAGTAATTTAGAATTGAGATTAATAATTTATTATTCTTCTGAAATATAGTTTAATGTTGGAACAACTAGTTTTGTTTATATAAAACCATTCCACCTAAAACATTTTTAGCTTTGTAGCCGTTGTTTTTAAGTATGTTAACTGCAACAGCTGAGCGATTTTGTGTTCGGCAGATTACAATTATTTCTTTGTCTTTGTAGGATTTTAATTCATTAATTCTTTGTTCAAGATTTTGAATTGGAATGTTAATAGCTTGATCAATCTTACCCAATGGTCCGGATAATTCTTCAGGTGTTCTAACATCTAAAAGTACAATTGGTTTATTATTTTTTAGTAAATCCTTAAACTCTTGCATTGATACTGAACTTGTTTGATCTTGCTGCGCACAAGCAAATGAAGTTAGAAATAAAAACAAACCCAGAAAAATATTTTTAATTTTATACATCAAATGTCCTTTTTAATTTAATCCACACATTCCGGAAGCACATCCGCCACCATAAGATGGCTGCACACCGCAACTTCCACTTTCACATCCAGAACTGCTTGATGTTGAAAAACCTGATGCACTAAAACTTGAAAGCAATTTTTTGTTTTCTTTAGAATTACACTTTGGACAACTTACTTCTTCTTGATTTGAAGATGACTTATGCAATATTTCAAACTTGTTATCACACTGTTTACACTTGTACTCAAAAATTGGCATTAAAACTCCGTATTATTTTTTATTTGAAAGGTTAGATTAATTATTCGCAATCACTTAAATCTAAAAAATTCATTAGGCGTGAATGAGTTTCTTTTGGAATATCTACATTATACTTTTTATAATAATCTATTGTCAGTTCAACTGTTTTAAAGTAGCTTTTACAATCAGAACAGTTATCAAGATGATGTTTAATAGCAACACATTTATCTGAATCAAGATTTTCGCCAAGACTTTCGCAGATATGCTGCATTACATCTTTACATTTTGGTTTTGGTTCTATTTCTGTCATCGGCTAAATGCCTCATTTAATTCTTTTCTTAAAAACGCTCTTGCTCTATGCAATCTTGATTTTACTGCCGGTATTGAAAGTTCGGTCATCTCAGCAGTTTCTTCTGTTGAAAGTCCCTCAACATCGCGCAATAAAAATACAATGCGATATTCTGGGCTAAGTTTATTTATTGATTCATCTAAAATCTTTTTTAACTCATCATTTTCAATATTCTGATTCGGAATTGTTGACCAATCTGCTGTATATCGGTCTTCATACAAATCATCATCATTATCTATCGAAATAAATGTTCTTGTTTTATCCTTTCTTGCAAGCATTAAACAATGATTGGAGACTATTCTGTAAAGCCAGGTTGAAAGTTTTGAGTTTCCATCAAACTGATGCAGGCTTTTTATCATACTGAAAAAAGTTTCCTGCATTATATGTTCAGCTTTATCTCTATCTCTGCAAACTTTATATGAAAAGTTATACACAGTTTGTTCGTTATCTTTAACTAACTGTGCTAGTGCTTTTCTATCACCACTTTTTGCAAGTTCTAATAATTTTGTTTCTTCCATCTGTGTGATGCTTTGTGTAAAATGTGGATTCTTTAATTGTAACAAAAATACCAAATAAACTTTAGATTGATAAATCTTTAAAAAATGACTTGTTTTTATTTATAAAACTGTTGCACGATATTTGTTTGGTTTCTGAGAAAAAATAAACATTACCGAGATAAAATGAGCGCAACAAAAACTATTGAGTCACTAAAATCCAACGATTTATTTAAAGGTGTGGATTTCTTATCATTAAAATTTCCGTTTGATGTAAAAAATTTTGAAGAATTTAAGGAAGGCGATTTGATTTACTCATCGGGCCAACCTTCAAGTTTTATTTATTTGATTGTTAGTGGAGAAGTAAAATTAAAACTTAATGCTGTTAAAAGGCTATTCTTTAAAATAACAAATGACTTTTTTGGCGAATCAGAAATTCTTAAAAACACAGAAAGAAATTCATCCGCTCTTGCAAACAGTTATTGCTTATTATACAAAATAGAAAAACAATTAATTGAGCTTTTGATAAATGAATCTCCATCTTTAAAAGTAAATTTTATCTACGAAAGAAAAGCTGATGAAACTGTAAAACCGGAATCGATAAAAAAAGAAGTTCCAAATAAAAATATTTCATCCTTTGAACTTAATTCAGAGACAGTAAAACTTAGTCTAAACAATACTGTTGATGTTAAACAAGGATTTGAGACTACTATTGATATAGATAAAATTAAAGTTAAGCATTACAACCCAACACCTGATCTTGATACATTTATCCAGCAAAAATATCTTGATAGTGATAACAAATCTTTAAAAACTCAAATGCTTGGTGATGCTGATGATATGACAAGCTGGGTTATTACTGAAGAGAAAATAGATTTATCAGATTCTAAATCTGCCACAAATGAGTCAACAAATTTCAGCGTGACATTTTCAGATGAAGAAAAAAATTATTTTAACGACTTGCAACCTTCAGAAGATATAAATCAGGTTTCAAAAAATATCCTTGATTTTTTTCTTTCAAAATTAAATGCAAGCATCGGCGCACTGTATTTTATAACAAGGGATCAACAACGTCTTGAAGAAGTTTGCCAAACAAATAGCTCTATGCTAAAAAGAAAAAAATCTATAAACGAAGGGATTACGGGTTTAACTGCAAGATCAAAAACAGTTCGTTTTTGTGTTACGTTTCTTAATGATTTGAATTATAACCAGGAAATTGATAGACCAAATGGATTCGTTGGCGAAACGGTTATCTATATTCCTCTTATTGATGAGAAAAATGTTTTACTTGGGGTAGTGCAAATTGGTTCGAACGAAGTAATCTTTACAAAATCCGAAGAACAAAAAATTATTGGCTATGCTAATTTCTGCAGCAAAATATTAAAACAAAGTTTTGCACTTAATCCTAATGCAGGATTTATGAACAACGAGGGTAAATCTATTACGGATTTTATTTTACAAGATATAAAAGCTCCACTATTATCATTAAAGCATTATACAGCAATTCTTAAACGATTTGATTTACCTGAAGATGTTAAACATCCAATAAATTTATTATCTGAAAAAACAAATAATCTTGTTGATGTGTTGCAAGCAGTTTCGGACTTTACTGATAAGACAATTAAAACTAAATTAGAATTAATAAGTTTTGATACAGCTATCAATAATATTGTTAACACACTTGCTGAATATATTGAACCAAGAAATGTTAAACTTTACCTAAAACAAGATTGTCCGAACAACGTACGAATTGATGTTAAGAAATTTTACGTTGCTTGTTATTATACTGCAAGATTTGCCTGTGATATTATGAAACAAGGCGGCAACTTATATTTTATAACTTCTACAGAAAATAACAATGCTATACTTACAGTTAAGGATGAAAATAAAATTGTAAAATCAATTCATACAAATAATATTTTTAATCCTGATTTTAATATTACCACAGAAGCAATGGGACTAAGTTTAGCGATTGCTAAATTTATTGCCGAATCTATGAAAGGGACAATTAAAGCTTCAGTTGATGGAACTGGAACAAGTTATGTTTTTTCTATTCCAATTGTTTCTTAATTTCTTGTAATGAATTATAACTTAGTTACTATACTTGGTCCGACAGCAACAGGCAAAACAAAACTTGCAGTTCAACTTGCGGAATATTTTAATGGTGAAATAATCTCCTCAGATTCACGCCAGGTTTACCGAGGAATGAATATCGGAACAGGTAAAGATTTGTCCGAGTATTTGATTAACGGAAAACGAATTCCTTATCATTTAATTGATGTTATATATCCAACAGAAGAATTTGATCTTTATAAATTTCAACAAATGTTTTATAAGTCATTCGAAGAAGTTTCTAAAAAGAATAAACTTCCCTTTTTTGTAGGCGGCACAGGAATGTATTTAAGTTCAATACTGCAAAATTATAATCTTAATAAAGTCGATTTTGAAATGTAGAAGAAGAACATTCTTCTTTCAGTGATGAAGAAATTAGAAACGTTTTGACAAAATTAAATCCTGTTTCACACAACACAACTGATTTAACTGACAGAAACAGAATTCTTAAAGCAATTGCAGTTGCAAAGGCAAAACAAAATTATTCTGGAAAAGAAATAATTAAATCTCTAATCATCGGAGTTAAACTTTCCCGCGATGAAATAAAAAAACGAATTACAGCAAGATTAAAGAAAAGACTTGCTGAAGAAGGGATGATCGATGAAGTTAAAACATTGATGGGTTCTGGTGTAGGTTATGATAAAATGATTTTCTTCGGCTTGGAGTATAAATTTATTGCACTGTATCTTAAAGGCGATTTAAATAAAAATGATATGTTTCAAAAATTAAATTCTGCAATACACGCTTTTGCAAAACGACAAATGACTTGGTTTAGAAAAATGGAGCGAGAAGGTGTTGTAATAAATTGGATTGATGGCCCTGATTTTAATATAGCAAAAGAGATAGTTGGAGAATATTTTTAATCATTGTTATTCCCACTGCCGTAGGCATCCCTTCGGGAGAAAGTGGGAATCTTGTGGCACGGGCAGGTTCTAGAAGACACGAACTAACTATAATACGCTTCAATCTATTTAGATTAAATCAATAAATAAAAATGTTAATCCCAGATAAAATATCTGCATACATAAATAAAAGAACTTCTGATATTTGGGAGATTCAAAACGATCATCGTAAATATTTTCAGAAGATAATTGTTGTTCCGTCAATCGCCGAATCTAAAAGTCTTCCAACCTTAATTAATTCCTTAGAACAAAATGATGGACTTGAATTACTAAACACACTTTTACTTATTGTTGTTAACAATTCTATTTCATCATCAGAAGAGGTAAAGATTGATAATCAAGTTACTCTGGATTATCTGAGAGACATAAAAACTTCATTAAATATTTCTTTTATCGATGCTTGCAGTAATGGGAAAGAATTGGATGATAAAAACGGTGGTGTTGGTTTAGCACGTAAAATCGGAATGGATTTAGCATTGACCAAATTTGATTATTTATCAATCAACAAAAAAATTCTAATCTGTACTGATGCAGATTGTATTGTTGATCTAAATTATCTTTCTGAAATTTCACAAGAGTTTAATCGTAATAATTATGAAGCAGCCGTGGTTAACTTCGCCCACGATATTAATGGTGATGATGAAGAAACAAAAGCTATTGTCTGTTACGAAATCTTTTTACGCTATTATGTGCTCGGATTAAATTTTGCAAAATCAGACTACGCTTTTCATACAATAGGCTCTACAATGCTTTGCACTCCCGAAGCATATGTAAAAGTTGAAGGCATGAATAAACGAAAAGCTGCTGAAGATTTTTATTTTCTTGAGAAGCTTGCAAAGATTTATCCAATCGGAGAAATAAAATCAACCTATGTTTATCCATCAAAACGCGGCTCGTGGCGTGTACCGTTTGGTACAGGCAGAAGTGTTGACCGTTATTTATTAAATGAACGAGATGAATATCAACTTTACAATCCCAAATCTTTTATTATTCTAAAAAACTGGCTAGAAGTCTTTTATGATAGGTCATTAAGTCAACCTGAACTTGTTTCGGGTTCTCTAAATATTGCAAAAAACATTCATCCATCGTTGTACGAATTTCTAATTCAACAGAATTTTCAAAATTTTATTAATAAAGTTTTAATAAAGGGTACAAATCCTAACGAGATTGAAAAGCAAAAACACTTTTGGTTTGATGCTTTCAGAACATTAAAACTAATTCATTATCTTCGTGATGAAACTTATCCGAATATTAATATGTTTGATGCTATTGATGAATTGTTGAAAATGATGAGCATTGAAAACATGATTAAAAGAAATTCAGCAATACCGGAACTTGAAATACAAAAAGAATATTTATTACTGCTTAGAAAGATTCAGAGTTAAATGATTGTAAAAACTAATCCCGATGAATTTGAAAATTTTATAATTGATGCTTCCAACTTCAAAGGAAATTGTGAAGCAGTTTATTTTCCCGAAACTGTTGATGAAGTTGTTTCAGTCATTAAAGAAGCAAACGCAAATAAAACTAAAGTTACAATTGCTGGAAATGGAACTGGTCTTACCGGTGCACGAGTTCCGCAAAATGGAATTGTTATCGCAACTGACAAATTGAATAAGATTCTCGAAATCAATTCAAAGGATTTTTATGCTGTGATTGAACCGGCCGTTTTACTTTCTGATTTTCAAAAAGAATTAAAGCAGCAAAATCTTTTTTATCCTCCTGATCCAACAGAAACTAATTGTTATATCGGCGGAACAGTTGCAACAAATGCTTCCGGCGCAAAAACTTTTAAGTACGGACCAACTCGCGATTATATTATTGGTTTGCAGGTTGTTCTTTCAGATGGTGAAGTTTTTGAACTTGAGCGAGAAAAACAAAAAGCAATCGGCTATGATTTATCGTTAACAACTCAATCAGGAAAAATTATTTCTCTGCAAATTCCTGATTACACTTTTCCTGCAGTTAAAAATGCTTCCGGTTATTTTGTTAAAAAAGATATGGATGCAATTGATTTGTTTATCGGTTCTGAAGGTACACTCGGAATAATTACTAAGATTAAACTTAAACTTCTTCCACAACCTGAAGATACAATTTCGTGCGTATTGTTTTTTGAAGATGAAACCACTACGCTAAAATTTCTTGAAGAAGCAAGAATTACTTCTTATCAAAATAGAAAGAACAATGTTAACGATAATATTAATGCTCTTGCACTTGAGTTTTTTGATGAGCGTGCTTTGAAGTTTTTAGCTAAAGATTTTTCTGCGATTCCGGAAAATGCACAAGCAGCAATCTGGTTTGAGCAGGAATCAACTTCCAAATCTTTTGATACTATTCTTGAAGCATGGAATAACTTGATGCAAACTCACAATGTAAATGAAGAAACTGCATGGTTTGCTTTCAGTGATGCAGATAAAGAAAAGATAAAAGATTTTCGTCACGCAATTTCCTGGAAGGTTAACGAGTACGTTGCAAGAAATAATTTTAGAAAACTCGGGACTGATGTAGCTGTTCCCGACAAATCATTCCGTGAGTTTTATTTTACATTGCAAAACTGGGTAAAGCAAAGCAATATAGATTTTGTTTCTTATGGTCATTTCGGAAACTCTCACATTCATTTAAACTTTTTACCAAAGAACGATGTTGAGTTTAACGAAGGTAAAATGCTTTACAAACAAATTTGTGAAGAAGCTGTAAGACTTGGTGGTACAATTTCCGCAGAACACGGAATTGGCAAAGCTAAACGAGATTATCTTTTAATGATGTACGGTGAATCTAACATTCGCAAAATGGCTGCACTAAAAAAATCTCTCGATCCAAATCTTGTACTTGGAATTGGAAATATTTTTGATGAGAAGTTTTTAGTTTGAATAATCATATTACTTTGAACCTGGTACATATTTTTTGTTAAAGTACATTATACATTTTCTAAAAAATAATTTTGCTGATTAATTTTCCAAATACAATTTATTTGTTGTATAATGTTAAGTGTTCTTTTTGCTTGAGATTACTAATTGGATACCATATAGACTTATTATTTAAATTATAAATTCCAATATATGTTCGTGAACGGGTATCCCTAATTCCCATTCCCTTTGAAATTGCATTCTCTTGAGCTTTAAAGAATATATTTTCTTTGTCCCAAAAACTTGCCTCACTAACAATCAGAGAATCATTTATACCTTGAGTAGAAATAATAGACTCCTTTTTTTTAGGAATACTATAAGACATTAAGCTATCTCCTTGTGAATAAAAAAATGAATCATCAAATATTCCAATTCCAAGTAAATGCCCCTTTAATTCAAATAGTGTTTTATTGGAATTGTTTATATCGACCACAACTATCTTAGGATACAATGAGTTGCCCTGCGTAGTATAATTGTATACTAAAATATTTTCATCCTTGCTCAAAATGAATTTGCTTATATAAGATCTAGCATCAAGATTTAAAATACTTTTTAGATTCTTATTATATTCATCCATTAAAAATATATTTCTTTCATCCCCAATATATATTCCCGAAGTCGTCCAGAATAAACCTGAAAAAACCATGAACTCCATATTGTTTTTATAAAAAAGCTTTATTCCATCTACATTATTACTATAATCAAAAATATAAAGATCAGGATATAATGTAAGATTTGCTTCAGAATACTTATACTTCTTGTCCTTCGTGGAAGCAAATAAAATCTTTTTCCCATCTGGCGACCAAGCAATTTCACCTTCATAATTAATATTATCAGTAATACGATATAAGATTGAATCTGATAAATCATAGACATAAATATCACCGAAACCTTGGGATTCGGATAATATTGATCCATCATCATTTTGAGATTGTATAAAAGCTATTTTTTTTGCCGATTTATTTAAGTTCTCATAGGAAAAAACTTTAACAGATTTTTGATTTTCATTTTGTGCATTAAGTTCCTTTTGATTTTGACAAGCAATAAAATGAATGAATATTATGAAAACCATTATAAATTTCATACAATTACTTCCAGTATCTAGTTACACATATTCGAAGTGAATTTTCTATCTAACAATCTTATAATTCGTACCTTCTTTTCCATCCTGCAAAACAACACCAAGTTCTTTTAGTCTATCGCGAATTGTATCTGAAAGCTGGTAATTTTTATTTTGCTTTGCTTCGGTTCTAAGTTTCATAAGCAATTCAACAAGTTCTCCAACAAGTTTATCATCGCCGGCAATGGTCTTATTAAAATCAACAATGCCAAGAACATTTTCTGCTGTTTTAGTTAAAAATGTTTTTACATCATTATACAAATTAACATCAACATTTTCTGAGGAAGCAATTATGCGGTTTACTTCTTTTGCAAAATCAAAAATAACTGCAACGGCTTGAGATGTATTTAAATCTTCATCCATTGCTTCTTCAAATCGCTGATAAAAAGATTTGAAATCAAATTCAGGTTTAACACCCTGCCTACCGGCAGGCAGGCGAGAATTATTTTTCTTTATCTCATCATTAACTTTATCAACAAGATTTGTAATCTTCTCAAGACCTTTTTCTGCTCCGGTCAAAAGATCATCAGTAAAGTTTAATGGTCCGCGGTAATATGCTTGCGCAAAGAACATTCTTATTGCTTCCGCAGAATATCTTTTCAACACATCTCTTGCTGTAAAAAAGTTTCCAAGAGATTTAGACATTTTTTCTTCATTGATATTAAGAAAACCGAAATGAAGCCAGTACTTTACAAATGGTTTTCCTGTTGCAGCTTCACTTTGCGCTATTTCATTTTCGTGATGAGGAAAAATTAAATCATTTCCGCCGGCGTGAATATCAAATGTTTCTCCCAGATGTTTGCAACTCATTGCAGAGCACTCAATATGCCAACCGGGTCTTCCCTTGCCCCACGGACTTTCCCAGTAAGGCTCGCCATCCTTTGCTTTTTTCCACAATGCAAAATCTAACGGATTAGATTTCTCTTCGTTAATTTCTATTCGCGCACCTGATTCAAGATCTTCAATATTTTTACCGCTAAGTTTTCCATATTCACTAAAATGTTTTACGTCATAAAAAACATTTCCATCTTTATTGTATGCAAACTTTTTGTCCTCAAGTTTTTTTATCAGATCAATTATCTCGCTCATATGCTCGGTGGCTTTAGGATAAACATTAGCTTTTTTAATTTTAAGTTTTGTTATATCATCAAAAAAAGCATTGATATAATCATTAGTTACTTCGCTTGGTTTTCGTTTTTCTTCGTTAGCTTTTTTAATAATCTTATCGTCAACATCAGTAAGATTCATAACAAATTTTACTTTGTATCCTTTGTACTCAAGATATCTTCGCACCATATCAGCCATAACAAAAGAGCGCGCATTACCGATATGAAAGTAATCATAAACAGTTGGTCCGCACATATAAATTTTAACTTCGTTAGGATCAATTGGAATAAATTCTTCTACTTTTTTTGTGAGTGTGTTGTAAAGTTTTAACATAGTAATAGTTTTTTGTTTGATAATTGTTGGTGCAAATATAAAGAAATTTGGCGGACTGAATATTACGTGGAACTTTGTGTCTTTGAGACTTTGTGGCAAAGGATTTTGGAGAATGCCACGAAGACACAAAGTCACTAAGAAGAATTAATGTCTAAGTTTCTCTAAAAGCAGTTTAAAATCTTCCGGCAATTCAGAATCAAATCTTACAAGTTTGTTTGTATGCGGATGGATAAAACCCAATGTTTTTGCGTGTAAAGCTTGCCTTGGCATAATTTCTAAAAGATTTTGAATTCTGCTTCTTAACTTTGGAGATTCTACACCTGCGTGAATTTTATTACCACCATAAGTATGATCACCAAAAATAGGTTTCCCTAATCCTGTAAGATGAACTCTAATTTGATGCGTTCTTCCGGTTTTTAGATTAAGCTTGATGTAAGAAGTAAACTCATATTGCTCAATCACTTTATAAAAAGTAATTGCGTCTTTTCCTTCTTTATCACTGGTCGTAAATTTTTTTCTATCACTTTTACTACGAGTAATTTTTGTGTTTATCTCACCTTCTTTGTCTTTAAACTTTCCCCAGCAAATTGCGTGATATTCTCTTTCGATTGAATGTTTAGAAAACTGCGCGGCTAACTTAGCATGGGTGTAATCATCCTTTGCAACAACTAATAAT
Organism: Ignavibacteriales bacterium; assembly: GCA_016707585.1. Lineage (GTDB taxonomy): Bacteria > Bacteroidota > Ignavibacteria > Ignavibacteriales > Ignavibacteriaceae > IGN3. The sequence continues at coordinate 136,995 of JADJHL010000002.1, forward strand.
CCACTTGTCTCTTTATCAATACGATGAACAATTCCTGGTCGCCCGCCTTCATTATCTGAGCTTAAAGTTTTTGTGTGATGGAGAAGTGCGTTTACCAAGGTACCTGTATAATTTGCATAAGCAGGATGAGCAACCATTCCAGCAGCTTTATTTACTATTAGGAAATAATCATCTTCATAAATTATATCAAGAGGAATTTCTTCAGCTTCAACATCTTCAGGTCTTGGTGAGATAATTTGAATTGCAACAACTTTATCAAAGGGTTTAACATTATAATTTGATTTGACTACAATGCCGTTTACTGTTACAAGTCCGCCGTCAACAGCTTTTTGTACTTTAGATCTTGTAGTATTTTCGATGTGATGAGTAAGAAATGTGTCTATTCGTTCTTTTCTTTTTCCTTCTGGAACATCAATCAGAAATTTCTTTTCGGTTATCAGTTTGCTCATCGAGCGAATCTTCTTTCATTAAATCTGTGCTGTTTGCTTTCTGAATTTCATTAGTTGAATCATCCGTAACAGCTATAACATTTGCTGAGGATGAAGTTCCGTTATCTAAAACTGCTTCAGCCTTTTCATCTTCATCCTGATGCTTTTTATAAAAGAGCAATAAAATCAAAACACCGATTGTAACAGCTGCATCAGCAATATTAAAAACAGGCCAGCGATCGTAACTTCTTCCGAACAGAGTGAAATCAAAAAAGTCAACATCAAAAAAATCCACAACTTTCCCATAGAACAATGGCGCATAATCAAAAAATACTCCATAAAAAGTTCTATCGATTAAATTTCCAACTGCGCCGCCAAGTATAAGTGCAATTGCTATTTTAAGGCTCCAGCTTTTATCGCGGATTACATAAAGATAAAATATCAAGCCTATGCTTGCTACCAGTGAAAAAACAGAAATGATTAATTTAAAGCTGCTTCCAGGATCGTAACCGAAAGCCATTCCAGGATTTTCAACAAATGTAAATCTAAAAAAATCACCAAATACCGGAATCATTTGCCCAAGATACATTCCTTCATAATTTATGTTCAGGAACGGAATCGAGAATCCCTTAACCATTAATTTCGTAACCTGATCAATAACAACAACAGCAAATGATAAATACAGCGCTTTCAAACTAATACAAACTCCTGAGTATGCTTAAATTTTTCCCTCGGGGGGGGGGGCGGGGGGGGGGGGGGGGGGGGGGGGTAAATTAACGAAAAACATTTTTGATTTTACTTTTTTTCTTGTTTCTGTTTCATTGGTAAACACAACTGGCTATGAGGTACTGCAAGTAACCTTTCTTTTGGAATCAAAGGACAAGTTGGACAATTATGCTGTGGTTCCTCAATACACTCAACACAAATACCATAAGTGCCATTATCAATTCTTTTTAATGCATCTTCAAGATAACCTAAAAATTTGTTTTCGCGTTGCGCATAAAGAAAAGTTTTTTCTCTTTCCATTGCATCTGTTCCTTGCTCAGCCATATGAAGTGAGTAAGGAGAATTTTCATTTATGTATTCGCCTGTTGTAGGATCAAGCATTTGCTCTCTTAAGTTTTGAAGCTGCTCAAGAATTTCGTCTCTCTTTTCAAGAATCACTTCTCTAAATTGTTCAAGATCTTTTTTGCCATATCCTTTAATTTTCTTTAACGCAGCAGCACGATTAGCAGCAGCCATTTCAGGAGAAATATATTCTTCTTCTTTCTTTTTATAAATATGTTTTGGTTTTGATTTAACAACCGGTTTTTTAACCTGTTCATCTTTTTTTACTGCTGTCTTCTTAACTGCTTCTTTAACTTTTGCAGCCACTTTAATCTTAGCCTTTGTTACTTTTTTTTCTATCACTTTCTTCATAACCTTTTTCTTTGGTGCTTCCTTCTTTACAGTTTTCTTAGGTGTTACAACTTTAACTGGTTTTTTCTTTTTTACTTCTTTCTTCACAACTTTCTTTCCTGTTTTAGTTGAACTTTTTTTTGTGGTCTTTTTAACAGTTTTTTTTGCTGCCATGATTGCGTCTCCTCTAATTAGGCTTAAACCTTTTCGATGTTAATTGAACAATCAAACTCACCTATCTTAAATTCCTGAGTAAATCCTTTATCAGATTTAACATTCTCAGATAATTTTTCTGCAAGAGTTTCCGTTGAAATATATTGATTAAAATTATTTATTGCTTTAACAAAATTTTCAGAGCCGGTAAAATTAATAATTATTTTGTCAGTTACATCAAATCCGGCATCTTTTCTCATATTCTGGATTCTATTAACAAATTCACGCGCCAAACCTTCTTCTATAAGTGCTTCATCAAGTTCAGCATCAATTGCTACTGTAATTCCGGCTTCGGCTTCAACAACCCAGCCTGTAATTTCAGTACTTATAATCTCCACATCATCTTTTGTAATTGCTAAATCTTCACCATCAATATTCAGTACAATATCCGTACCTTTTTCAATCTTAGAAATATCTTCTTTAGTAAAGTTTTTAATTAATTCAGCAACAGTTTTTACTTTTTTACCAAACTTTGGTCCGATTGATTTAAAGTTTGCTTTAGCTGATTTATTAACGATTTCAGAATCATCAGTTAAGATAAGTAATTCTTTTATGTTTACTTCTTCCAGAATTACATCTTTCATTTTGGATAAGGCTTCGTGTTTGCTTTTATCAAGTGCAACCATAATTTTTTGTAATGGCTGGCGTACTTTAAGATTATTTTTTGCACGCATTGCACGAGTTAAATAAACAACATTTTGTGCAACTTCCATCTTTTCTTCCAATGATTTATCACGATATGTTGCTTTTGGAAATTCTGCAAGATGAACCGATTCAAATTTTTCTCGCTTTGTTTCATTGTTCAGATCAAGATAAATTGCTTCAGAAATAAATGGTGCAAACGGAGCTGTTAATTTACACAGCGTTTCTAAACACTCATACAAAGTTTGATATGCAGAAAGTTTTTCTTTATTCATTTCAGATTTCCAGAAACGTCTTCTGCTTCTGCGAACATACCAGTTTGAAAGCTGATCGATTGTGTAACTTGAAACTGCACGTGCTGCTTTAGTTACATCGTAATCATTCATTAGTTGTTCGTATTCTTCAACAAGTGCATTAAGCTTAGAAATTATCCAGCGATCAATTTCAGGTCTTTCTTCATATGGAATCAAAGCATCTGTAAAATTAAATCCATCAATGTTTGCATAGAGAGCGAAGAAAGAATACGTATTAACAAGTGTTCCAAAGAATTTTCTTTGTACTTCAACTAATCCTTCTTCATCAAATAATGTTGGACGCCAGGGCGGTGAATTTGTAACCAAATACCAGCGAGTTGCATCAGCACCATATTTATCAAATAACAAAAATGGATCAACAGTGTTACCAACTGACTTAGACATTTTTCTTCCGGTTTTGTCTAAGATCAATTCGTTTACAATTACATTTTTAAACGCAACATTATCAAATAACATTGTAGAAATTGCGTGCAAAGTGTAAAACCATCCGCGAGTCTGATCGATTCCCTCACAAATATATTGTGCAGGAAAATAATTTTTTTCAAATGCTTCTTTATTTTCAAACGGATAATGATATTGAGCAAACGGCATAGCACCTGAATCAAACCAAACATCAATTACTTCCGGAGTTCTTTTGTATATCTTTCCATTTTTCTCAAATAAAATTTTATCAACAAATGGTTTATGAAGATCAATCATTTCTAAATCTTTTAATGAAATTCTTTTACCATTTTCTTCAATAAATCCATTTCTAACTTCTTCAATACTCCCTATTGCAAATACATCGCCATCTTCACTAATCCAAAGAGGTAAAGGTGTTGCCCAAAATCGATCACGCGATAATGCCCAATCTTTATTATCTTCAAGCCAGTTACCGAATCTTCCGCTTCCAACTTCCGGTGGCTGCCAGTTTATTTGTTTATTCAATTCAACCATTCTATCTGCAATAGAAGTTGTTCGGATAAACCAGGATTCGCGTGCATAATAAATTACTGGAACTTCAGGATGCCTCCAGCAGAAAGGATAAGTATGAAGTATAGTTTCTTTTCTGTAAAGTTTTCCTTCGTGTTTAAGTTTTACAATAATTCCAGCGTCAGCATCTTTAACAAACTGTCCTGCAAAATCAGTTACTTCATCTGTAAACAAACCACCACGAGTAACAGGCTGCAGCATCGGCAAGCCGTACTTTTTAGAAACTTCATAATCATCAGCACCAAATGCCGGAGCTATGTGAACGATTCCTGAACCATCCGCAGTGCTTACAAAATCACCTTCAATTACATAAAAAGCTTTTTTATCAACAGAACAATATTCCATTAACTGTTCGTATTCAATTCCTGCAAGTTCGCTTCCCTTCATCTCTTCAAGAATTTCATACTCTTTATCGATTACAGATAATCTTTCTTTTGCAAGAATCATTGTTGCATATTCTGTTTTGATTTTTACGTAATCAATATCAGAACCAACAGCCAGAGCAACGTTTGAAATCAATGTCCATGGAGTTGTTGTCCAAACAAGAAAATGCTCATCAGCATTAACGAGTTTAAATAAAACATAAACAGATGGATCTTTTGTTTCGCGGTAACCTAATGCAAGTTCGTGTGATGATAAAACAGTTTCAGATTTTGGATCCTGCGGAACGATTTTATAATCTTTATAGATGAGTCCTTTATCAAACAAAGTTTTTAGCGCCCACCAAACTGATTCGATATAATTATTATCAAGAGTTATGTATGCTGATTTGAGATCAATCCAGTAACCCATTCGAGTTGTCATCTTCTCCCAAAGATCAAGATAAGTAAAAACAGATTCACGGCATTTTTGATTATACTTTTCAACACCGTAGTCAAGTACTTCACTTTTATGTTTTATACCAAGAGCCTTTTCAACTTCAATTTCAACCGGCAAACCATGTGTATCCCAGCCGGCTTTTCTGTTAACACGATAACCTTGTAAAGTTTTGTAACGGCAAACTAAATCCTTTAAAGTTCTTGCCATAACATGATGAATACCAGGCTTACCATTAGCCGTCGGCGGACCTTCGTAGAACGTCCACGATTTATCTTCATCTCGAGTAGTTATACTCTTTTCAAATATTTTTTTGGATTGCCAGAACTTTAATACTTCTTGTTCTAACTGAGGATAACCTATTTTTTCTAAATTCTGCTTAAACATTTTAAATTATTGTAGTGTGTAAGTGGACTATAATTCTTCGTACTTTTTAATTAATTCTCGTTCTGTATGAATGAACTCTTTAAGTTCTTTTTCAATTCTTTCTTTTTTCAAAACTGTATTTTTTGCATGAAGTTCTGCATCATTAACTAATTTTTGAGCTGCAACTTTTGCTTCTCTTAAAGTTAATTCAGCTTCTCTTTTTGCATCGAGCATTGTTTGTTCATAAACTTTTATTTTTTCTTTCAGGATAACACTTTCACGTTCGGAACCAAGTACTTCCTGAAGTGCCATTCCAAAAAATCCCATTGCCCCAAGCATAATATTTCTTAAGCTGTAAAGAATAATGTTTTCAGTTATCAACTGTGAAGCTGAAAAATATTCATTAAAAAAGATTATGATAAACAAACTAACAATTGTAATCGCAATTATTATTGCAAAAACTATTTTACCGCCGCGCTGCCATCCTAAAATACGATTGATAAACCACCCACAGCTAAAACTAAAAATTGAAAGCACAAACCAAACTGCAAAATTTAACTGACCAAAATCAAACAGGTTTGTGTTTAAAAAATTTGAGAAAAATAAAAACACCGCAAGCAAAACTGCTGCGCCGTAATTAACTAAAACTTTTTTAGGTGAGAATGCCATTATATTCTCTTTATTACTTCTTTCATTATTAAAGTCATTTTAGGTTCTGCTTTCATCGCAGCAGCAATTATCTCTTCCATATTTACAGGCTTCAAAGTTTCAGGAAAACATTCATCTGTAATGATGCTCATTCCAAGAACTTTCATTCCCATATGATTAGCTACAATGTTTTCAGGAATAGTTGACATACCAACAACATCAGCACCAATCTCACGCAAAAACTTGTATTCAGCTTTTGTTTCTAAGTTTGGACCAGGAACTGCAACGTAAACACCTTTATGAACTTTTATATTATTTTCTTTAGCAACTTCTTCTGCAAGCTTTATAAGATCAAGCGAATATGGTTCACTCATATCCGGAAATCTTGGTCCAAGTTCGTCTTCATTTTTTCCGATAAGAGGATTATCACCAAGCAGATTTATGTGGTCAACCATTAACATCAAATCGCCTTTGCGGTAATCAGGATTCATTCCGCCGCAAGCATTTGAAACTACAAGAGTTTTTACTCCAAGAAATTTCATCACACGAACAGGATAGGTAATTTGCTTCATTGTGTAACCTTCGTAGTAATGAAATCTACCTTGCATTGCAACAACTTTTTGTCCGTTTATCGTACCAAAAATTAATTTGCCGTGATGTGATTCAACTGTTGAAAGTGGGAAATGTGGCAAATCAGCATAATCAATTTGGTGTGCGATATTAATTTCTTTTACAAGTCCGCCTAAACCAGTTCCAAGAATAATTCCAACAGAATAATTATCAGAAGTAAATTTTCTGATAACTTCTAAAGTTTCATTTATTTTATTGATTAACTCGCTCATAAAATCTTGTTCAAAATATCGTTTATATCAATATCCATTTTGTTTTGATCTTCAATTTTCTTTGAAGCTAATTTTTCATCACCGGCACGTTCAACTTTAAGTTCTAGTAAATTAGCCTGTGAACTAACAATCGCTTTAAGTTTAGAAATTATAAGATCTTTTTCTTCTCTTAGATTGATGATTGCATTTCTAATATCATTAGCATTTTCACGTGCTTTTTCAATTATCTGCGAAGCTTTTAACTCAGCTTCTCTAATCATCAAACTTGTTTGCTTTTTGGTTGCATCAAAAGATTTGGTTGAAGATTCCTGTGCACTAAGAAGTGTATCCTGAAGATTTTTTTCAATCTTTTTGTATTCACCAATTTGTTCTGTTAAAGAATCAACTTCACTTTTTAAAGATTCATTTTCTGTGTTAAGTTTATCAAGTTCTTCAGCTAAACTTTCCAGAAAATTCTGTACTTCATCAGGATCGTATCCACGCATTTTTTTAGTGAATTCCTGCTGACGAATTTCTATAGGAGATATTTTCATACTTGTCTCCAATCTTTTGAGTAATCTCTATCACCAAAAATTGCACTACCGATTCTTATCATTGTTGCGCCTTCTTCAATTGCAATTTCAAAATCACTTGTCATTCCCATCGATAACTCAGTAAGATTATAACCTTTATTGTTAATTCTATCTTTCAAATTACGCAAATCTTTAAAACTTTTCCTAATAATATTTGTATCATCAGTTAATGGTGCCATTGTCATTAAACCTTTAAGCTCAAGATTTTTCAACTCGAAACATCTTTTAACAAGATTTAAAATTTCAGTTTCAGTTTCCAACCCTGATTTTGTTTCTTCTTTAGATGTTTTTACTTCCAGCAAAATTTTTTGGGTCTTTCCAATTTTTTCTGCACGTTTATTTATCTCTTCAACAAGTTCAAATGAATCAACTGAATGAATAAGCTCTGCGGCATTTACAACATACTTAACTTTGTTTGTTTGCAACGTTCCTATAAAATGCCAGGTTATATCATTACCAAGTTTTTCATACTTAATAGTAAGTTCCTGTGCACGGTTTTCACCAAAATCAGTTAGCCCGCAATTTTTCGCATTGACAATTACATCAACTCCAAAATATTTAGAAACTGCAATAAGTTTTATTTCATCAGAATTTCTGCCTGATCTTATACAAGTTTCATCTATTTTTTGCCTTAAAATGGCAAGATTTTCAGCAATCATTTTAAAAATAAGGTTGTGAATTTATCCTGATAAATCATAAAAAACAAAGAAATTACAGGGGTTTTTATAGCAAAGTCATCCTGAACCTACCTGACGGCAGACAGGCTCGTTTCAGGTTATTCTAAAGATTCCGACCCCGATAAATCGGGACGGAATGACACAATAGCACAAAATTTTCAAGGTTTTTTATAGTTCATTTTATTTATCTCTACAAATATAACCTTTACTTGTATGAAGTGCTTAGAAATATTAATGGTTTTATGCGAGTAATAATGAGGTTTGAATTATGATTAATGATCAACGATTTTAGATTGACGAAGTGTAAATCTTAAATCCTAAATCGTTGATCAATGTTCTTAAATTAAAAAAGGAAATTTTTCTCTTTTCCCTAAACTTTTTTTTACTATTTCCGATAATTGAAGTAACTGGGGAGTATCCTGATTCAGTTCTAAAGCCTCAAGAACTGAAAATTTTCAGAAACAGATAAAAAGAGCTCTTCGGAGCTCTTTTTTTATTCAACCATTTTCCCACAAAAACTTATAAAGATATTTTAGTAATTTTGATTGTTATTATTCACTATTTATTGGAGAAATTATGGGTTACGAATTATTAGACAAAATTAAAGCTAATGCAAAATCAAAAAACAAAACTATCATCCTTCCGGAATCTCACGATGATCGTGTTCTTAAAGCCGCAGAAATCTTAACCAAAGAAAAAATCTGTAAAGTAATTACTCTTGGCAATCCTGCAAAAGTTAATGAAGATGCAAAAAAACTTGGCGTGGATTTAACAGGAGTTGATATTATAGATCATCTTACTCATCCAAAGTTTAATGAGTTTGCAAACATCTATTATGAGTTAAGAAAGAAAAAAGGAATGACTCCTGAACTGGCAAGCGAAGTAATGAAACGCGATCTTTTCTTTGCCGCAATGATGTTACGTGAAGGTTTGGTTGATGGAAGTGTTGCCGGTTCATTTGCATCAACTGCAGATGTTATGAAAGCAGGAATACAAATAGTTGGAATGCCGCAAGGGATTTCAATTGTATCAAGTTTCTTTTTAATGTTGTTCAAAGATAGAGCTTTTAGTTTTGCAGATTGCGCTGTTGTTCCAAATCCTGATGCAGAACAACTTGCAGATATTGCAATATCAACTGCAGATAATCATAAAAAATTAACCGGTGAAGAACCGCTTGTTGCAATGTTATCTTTTTCAACAAAAGGCAGCGCAACACACGAACTTGCTGATAAAGTAATCAAAGCAACAGAAATTGTAAAAACAAAAAGACCAGATCTTAATGTTGATGGTGAAATTCAGTTTGATGCTGCAATTGTTGAATCAATCGGAAAGAAGAAAGCACCGGAAAGTAAAGTTGCTGGTTTAGCAAATGTTTTAGCTTTCCCGGATTTGAATGCCGGAAATATTGGTTACAAAATTGCTCAGCGCTGGGGCGGAGCCGAAGCAGTTGGTCCAATGGTTCAGGGATTGAAAAAACCATTTTTTGATTTAAGTCGTGGCTGCAGTGTTGATGACATCGTAAACACAGCTTCAATAAATGTATTGATGGGATAAAGAATAAACTCAAACCTCTCAAGAAGTGGCTTTTTAATCTAGGACTGATTCGTCTCACGTTTTCTTAATTGTCAGCTCATAAATATTTTCTTATGTTCGCCAATCAAAAAACTAATCCATAAATGAATTTAATTCTTGTAACAATTTTTGTTTTTATTTTTAATCTACCGTTTGGTTATTGGCGTGCAAATGTTAAAAAGTTTTCACTTCAATGGATACTGGCAATTCATTTGCCTGTACCATTTATAATTGCCGCAAGAATTTATTCTAACATTGGATTTGAATTGTACACTTATCCAATTCTTGTAGGCTCATTTTTCCTCGGACAATTGCTCGGAAAATATTTATACTTAAGAAGAAAAAAACTTGGACAATCTCCTCTCACTTCCTGCCTAGTAATGGACATAGTCCGGGAAAATTAATTATTTGCTAGATTTGAACTTTTTAAATCGCATTTGGGTTAACACTTAAAAGAAAGAATAGTATGAACAAAATAATCAATCATATAATTTATTTATTAATTATTACAGCATCTGTTTTTCTATCAAAGACAGAAGCCTCAAATACAAACAAGGTAAATCAAATGGATAAAAATATCAAACAAATAATTGTAAAAGACATCAATGGAAAACCCGTCAATCTTTCAGATTACAAGGGAAAAGTTTTATTGATTGTTAATGTTGCAAGTTATTGCGGTTATACAAAACAATACGCTGGATTGGAAGAAATTTATAAAAAATATAAAGATAAAGGTTTTGAGATTTTAGCTTTCCCTTGCAATCAATTTGGCGAACAAGAACCTGGCACGAATGAAGAAATTAAAAATTTCTGTTCATCCAAGTTTGATGTAACATTTAAATTGTTTGATAAAATTGATGTGAATGGTAAAGATAAATCTCCGCTTTATTCAATTCTTACAGATAATGAAGTTACTGGCAAGGCAGATATTAAATGGAATTTTGAAAAATTCTTGATTGATAAAAACGGGAATGTTGTTGCAAGATATACGAGTAAAGTTGAGCCAAACAGTGAAGAACTAATTTCTGTGATTGAAAAGGAAATAAAGAGATAGTAATTGTCAAAGAACCTGAATCTATTTCAGGTTCTTTCAATACCTAAAGATTTTGAACCAAGCCTGTCTGCCGACAGGCAGGTTCGGAATGACCAACAATATTTAATCTAGCCCCAACTGTTGTTTAACCCATAACTTAGAATTAATAATCTGTTTATGTTCAATGTTCATTGTGGCGCCAATTCGTTTTATCATATGATCTTCGTAAGCGCTAAGTTTTTCATCTCTATAAATTAACTTCCAGAGATTTTCCAGCAGTTCAATTTTTTCTTCCTGCGTAAATGTACTGTTTATAACACTTGTAAACTCGTAAATGCTAACACTGTCTTTAACCTTTTCTTCCGCAAGTAAAATCAAATCATCAATATATTTCTTTTCAACATTAAACAGACTTTTCATTTCAGAAATAATTAGTTCTCTTTCATCACTAGAAAATTCTCCATCAGATTTTGCGAGCTCAATAAATAAAGCGCAAGTTGCTACTGCTACTTTTGTGTGTTTATTGTAGGATTGGGATAAACCAATCGTGTTTCCTATATCAGGATTAGAAGCCCAAAGCAATTTTTTAAGATTCTTAAACATTGGGATTAACTTTTATTTAACTCATTTAATAAATCAGGCACATCTAGCGGTTTGGTTACCATAAGTAAGTTTCCATCTTCATCACGCGGCCATTGCTCTACAAGCTTATCATAATATAATTCTATTCCGTTACCATCGGGATCCTTAACATAAATAGATTCTGAAACGCCGTGATCTGAAGCGCCTTCAATAGGATAATTTGCTTCCCAGATTCGCTTAAAAGCTTTTGCAAGATCTTCTCTTGATGGATAAAGAATTGCATAATGATAAAGTCCTGTGTGTCCTTCCGGTGCAGGTGTTGCGTTTTCACCAGCCCAGGTATTTAAACCGATATGATGATGATAATTTCCTGATGAAAGAAACACAGCATTTTTGCCAAATCGTGCTGTTACTTGAAAGCCCATCAAATCTCTATAAAATGTTAAAGCTCTATCAAGATTAGAAACTGTTAGGTGAACGTGACCAATTCGTGTTCTAGGATTTAATTCGTATTCCATTTAGTTCCAATTTTATGTGTGATTAACTTTAACTGATTTTACTTTCCAGATTTTTTCTGCATATTCTTTTACAGATCTATCACTTGAAAACTTTGCAACACGTGCAACATTTAGCACTGATTTTTTTGTCCATTCATCCTGGTTAAGATATGTTTCAGATACTTTATCCTGAGCATCAATGTATGATTGGTAATCTGCAAACAAGCAGTAGTAATCTACATTCATCAACCCACGAATCATATCATCAAATAGTCCAAACTCTTTTGGATTAAAAAAGTTTGTTGCAATCATATCAACAACCTGTTTTAATTCTGCATTTTTTTCATAATACTCGCGTGGATTATATCCATTTGATTTTAACTTAACAACTTCATCAGCAAGCAAGCCAAAGATAAAAATATTTTCATCGCCAACTTCTTCTCTTATCTCAACATTCGCTCCATCCATAGTTCCAATTGTTAATGCGCCATTTAAAGCAAATTTCATATTACCTGTGCCGGATGCTTCCAATCCAGCAGTAGAAACTTGCTCTGATAAATCAGCGGCAGGAATAATTTTTTCTGCAAGTGTAACCGAATAATTTTTTAAGAATACAACCTTTAATTTATCTCCAACATCTGGATCATTATTTACAACATCAGCAACAGAATTAATTAATTTAACAATCATTTTAGCTTGCGTATATGCTGGCGCAGCTTTACCACCAAAAATAATTGTACGAGGAACCATTTTAATTTTTGGATTACGTTTAATTCGATTGTAAAGCGTAATGATGTGAAAAACATTTAATAATTGCCGTTTGTATTCGTGAAATCGTTTTATTTGAACATCAAACATTGAATCAGGATTAATTTTTATATGATGCTCATTTTCGATGTACTCAATTAAAACTTGTTTATTGTTGAACTTAATTCTCTGCCATTGCTCGATAAAATCTTTATCCTTAACAAACTTTTCTATCTTTTTAATTTGAGCAAGATCTTTTGGCCAATCAAATCCTATTTTCTCTATCAGCAACTGAGATAATAAAGGATTGGCTGTAATCAACCAGCGTCTTGGTGTTATTCCGTTTGTTACGTTAATAAATTTTTTAGGAAAGATTTTATTAAAATCAGGAAAAATTCTTTTCTTTAAAATATCTGTATGAAGTGCGGCAACACCATTAACAGCAAAGCTGCCAACAATAGCAAGATTAGCCATTCTAACGCGTTTATCTTTACCAACAGAAATAATCGAAAGTTTTTCTAAAACATCCTGATCTTTTGAATAACTATCTCTTACTAATTCCAAAAATCTTCTATTGATTTCATAAATTATTTGAAGATGCCGCGGCAGTAATTCTCCAAATATTTGTTCGCTCCATTCTTCTAAAGCTTCTGGAACTACTGTATGATTTGTATATGCAAAAGTTTTACTAGTAACATCCCATGCTTCATCCCAGCTCATATTTTCTTCATCAATAAGAATTCGCATTAACTCAGGTATCGCAACAACTGGATGTGTATCATTTAGCTGTATGCTGGTTTTATCAGCAAACTTATCAAACTTACTATGATTTATTTTATATTTTCTAATTATATCCTGTAATGTTGCAGAAACGAAAAAGTATTGCTGTTTAAGTCTTAAAAATTTTCCTTCAACATATGTATCATTTGGGTAAAGTACTTTTGAAATAGTTTCAGAATCATTTTTCTTTGAAACAGATTCGATATAGTTCCCTTTGTTAAAATCTGAAAATTCAAAATCGATTGCTGCTTTTGCCTGCCACAATCTTAAGTTATTTACTGTTTGATTTTTATATCCTGGCACAGGAACATCATAAGCGATTGCTAAAACATTTTCAGTATTTACCCATTTAAAACCAAGTTCACCATTTCCTTTATCATAAGTATCTGTTTTTCCGTAAAACTTAACTTTGTACGTAAGATTACGTCTCATTAAATCCCATGGATTACCATCGCGCAGCCAATTATCAGCTCTCTCTACTTGATAACCATTTTCAATATCCTGCTCAAAAATTCCATACTCATAACGGATTCCATATCCAAAAGCCGGCAGTTGCAATGTTGCCATTGAATCAAGATAACAAGCAGCTAACCTGCCTAAACCACCATTGCCCAAACCCATATCGTGCTCTTGTTCCATAATTTCTTCAAGATCATAACCATCACGGTTTAGAATTACACGACATTCATTATAGTAATCCAAATTAATTAATGCATTGCCAAGAACTCTTCCCATTAAATATTCTAACGATAAATAATAAACACGTTTTACATCTTTATCGTGATAAGATTTTTGAGTTCGCAACCAACTGCGCACCATTCTATCTCTAACAGCAAGTGAAAGAGCATTATATGCGTCTGCACCAGTTGCAGTGTTTTTGTCTTTTACTAAAGTAAACTCAAGATGTTCTGCAAATTGGTTAGATAATGAAAAACTTGTTGGATCTTCTTTATCAGTAAAAAAAATTGAATCTTGTTCTTTTTTAGCCATAATAAAACGTTTTCTTTCGTATATATTATCAAAAATGTTGAGGCAAATTTACTTTCATCTTGTTTGATTACAAAATTGAAAAGTAATAGGTTAAATCAATATTTGATAATATTATCATAACAAATCAAAAAGATAATTTTAATATTCAAATCAGTATTTTTGCTTATCTAATTAAACACGGAGTTATTTAATGTTTAAATTTTTCTTATCAATCATTATTGTTATCAGCTTTAATTTAAATTTGATTTCGCAAGCGGATACAAAAAAGGGAAATGTAATCTTTATTCATCCCGATGGAACTGGTTTAGCAGATTGGAATGCTTTAAGAATGATTAAAGCTGGTCCAGATAGTGAAATTAATTGGGATAAACTTTCTGCTATTGGCTTATATCAAGGACATATTAAAGATAGAATTACCTCTTCATCAAACGCTGGTGCAACAATACATGCTTACGGTGTAAAAGCTGATCTTGATGATTTTGGTTTGATCGATGATAAAAAACCAACTTCAAGATCTGGAAAAAAATTAAGCATTATGGAAGAAGCAAAACAAAATGGAATTAAGATTGGAATAATTAATTCCGGTTCAATTGAAGAACCCGGTACAGCGGTTTTTGTTTCAAGTAATCTAAAGAGAGCAAACTATACTGAGATTGCAAAAGATATTATTCAATCTGGTGCAGATTTAATTTTTTCTGGCGGCGAGGATTTTTTAATTCCCGATGGAACAAAAGGAAGATTTTCATCTAACGGAAAAAGAAAAGATGGCTTAAATCTTATTGATTGGGCAATACAAAACGGTTACAAAGTTGTTTACACAAAAGATGAATTAGCCTCAACTTCTCCGGATGTAAAAAAAATACTTGGTGTTTTTGCTGCAAGAAGTACTTTTAATGATAAAACTGAAGAGGAATTAGATTCTCTTGGATTAAAAAATTGGAATGAAACAGTACCTTCAGTTGCAGAGATGACTGAATATGCATTAAAGTTTTTTGCAAACAAAGGACAGTTTTTTTTAGTTGTAGAAGAAGAAGGTTCAGATAATTTTGGAAATCAAAATAATGCAAATGGAAAATTAAGTGCATTAGATCGAGCTGATGATGCGATAGGAGTCGTAATAGATTTCATAGATAAAAATCCTAACACAACACTTCTTACTGCTGCTGACAGTGAAGCTGGTGGACTTGAAGTTGCCGGTTATGAAATTGATAACTTAGATACAAATAATCCTTTACCAATAAAAGATGCTAACGGTGCACCGATTGATGGAAGAGAAGGAACTGGTACTTTGCCTTTTGTTTCTAAACCTGATAAAAATGGCAGAAGTTTTGCATTCGGAATTGCGTGGTCTTGTTTTGGTGATGTTACTGGTTCTGTAATTGCTCGCGCACACGGATTAAATGCCAATAGAATGCACGGCAAAATTGATAACACTGATATTTACAGAATTATGTATTTAACTTTGTTTGGTGTTTGGCTGGATTAGTTAAAAATTCTAAATGTTTAATGCTCAATGTTTAATAAACATTGAGCATTTTTTATTACTTCATCAAGATCATTTTTTTAGTTTCAATAATATTTCCAACTTGCAAGCGATAGAAGTAAACCCCACTTGGAATGTTTGAAGCATTAAAATTAACTTCATAGTTTCCAGCATTTCTAAACTCATTTACTAGAGTTGCAACTTCTGTTCCTAATACATCAAATACTTTAATTGTCTGTAAACTGTAGACTGGAGACTGCCAACTGATTGTTGTACCTGGATTAAACGGGTTTGGATAATTTTGTTCTAATGAAAAAGCTAAAGGTGTTGTAATCTCATTTTCAACACTAACTGCATTATCTTTCCCGATTCCAGATAAACTAATTTGTTTTGTCCCACCGTCATCTGAATAAACTGTTAAAGTAGCTGAATAACTATCTGCTGAATCAGGAATAAAATGCACAAGAGATTTCCAAGCAGAATATGGTTCAACTTCATATGTAATGTTTGTTATAATAAAATGAGAATCAGTAACAACTATTGAATCTATAGTTAGAGAATTATTCCCAACATTTATCATATAAACATTGCCCGATGATGTATCACTAATATTTGTTGAATCAAACTGAACTAAATATGGAAGTAAATCCAGTTCTGAATTTCTTGGACGAGTAGTGTTTGTTGCAAAGCTGTAAATTCTATCCACAAACTCCGGATGATCGATATAAGGATTTCTTTTCATCTGCAAACTTGCAATTGCATTATTTCGGTTTGATTCAATAACACCAACATTATCAAGTTTATTCCATTCTCTAAAAACATTTTCCTGAGTCTGAGTGAAAAAACTACCATAGTTTACAGGATAACGAGTAATAAAATAAAACATAGATCTGCTTACATCGCCTTTATGTACATCTCTTGGTTCAAAAACTATTTCATTTAAACTATTTCTACCAAGTTTACTTCCTGCAGAATCCCAGGTAACACTTGAAATAACTTTTCCAAATGGATAATTTGATCTTATTCCATTAGCTGGATTATCTGTTGGAAATAAATGATAAAGATCAGACCGCATCGGTTCATCTTCGCCAAAGTTTGATTGCGGCCATGTATGTTCAGTATTAAAGTTGTAATTGTTTTGTGCATCTGTTCTGTTTGTATAACCAATTGCTTTTCTTCCTGTGTAAACACATTCCAAAGTGTTTTGCGGTTCGCCCTGTCCATTTACTTTTTGATTATCAATTTCCATAAACATTTTATCGCGAGCTAAATTATATCCAAGTGATGTATGATTATTAACAAGTGAAGTTAAAACGTTTTTCAATTCGCTATCATATCTATTAAAGGTTGTAGCATCGTAATTATCGCCGTAATAAGCAAAACCAATAACATCAATAGCAACTCCAATTGTACTATCATCACTCGAAATAAATATTACATCTTCATCAATTACGTTTTGATTTGGATTGTACTTTAACCAACATATTGAGCTATCAAATGATAAAATAGTAATCATTGTATCTGATAATGAATAAACTGATTTTAGATTACTCAAGTTTACAGTTACATCGTTTTGCGAATTATTAATTATATAGAATGAAGTGCTGTCCGGTGAGTTGATAAAAACTTCGGGAAATTCAATTGCATCAATGTTTGAAGTAACTTGAGCAAATAAGTTAAGATTTATAAAAAGTGATAAAAGTAACAAATATTTTTTCATATAATACTTTAAAGTTAAGCAAAAATTTTAGGGCACAAATTTACAACCGAATCCTCGAAATACAACATTAATTATTCTGATATAATGGCAGTTGCCTCAATTTCTATCAACATATCAGGATCAATTAAAGCTTTTACTTCAATCATTGATGTAACCGGTTTTATATCTTTAAAGAATTCTCCATGAGCTTTGCCGTATTCTTCCCAGAGTGAAATATCAGTTACAAACATTCTTGTTCTAACTACATCATTCAAACTTGCACCAGCTTCTATCAGCGCTTTTTCAATTTTCTGCAAGATCACTTTGGTTTGAAGATATGCATCGTTCACTCCGATAACTTTCCCACCTTCAACTGAAGTGGTTCCAGCAATTTCAATTATATTTCCAATTTTTACAGCACGAGAATAACCAACAATATCTTCCCACTTAGCTCCTGATGAAATATTTATTCTTTTCATATTTTCCCTTTTAAATAAGCTATACGTTTTTGTTCAGGAAATTTTTCTATTGCGTAACGAAGCATTGTACGCGGCATTGTTTTATAATGCTTTTTTAGAAACTCTTCTTCCGTTTCTAAATCACGATTTCCAACTTCTCTTAACATCCATCCAACAGCTTTATGAATAAGATCATGTTTATCTTGTAATAAGATTTCAGAAATATTTAATGTGTCTTCAAAAAAATGTTCGCGAATAAATGTTTGTGTTGAAATGATTGCAATTCTTTTTTCCCAAAGATCTTTTGAAACTGCAAACTTATAAAGCAAATCTTTTTCTTTATCAATCAAATATGCACCAACAATCTTAGGAGCAGATAGATCAACTAAATCCCAGTTATTAATACCCTTTCTATTCTTAAGATAAAAATCAAAAACGATTTTCTTTTTCTTTTCATCACTTCTTTTGTATTGATCAACAAGAATGAAAGCCGCAACTAATCTTTCTTCGTGTACTTTAGCAGAGATCAGTACTTTTAAATCTTCAAAAGCTAAATCCTTAAATCGCTTTGCTATTGTTCTTTGCACAGGGACTTTTATACCGTAAAAAATATCACCTTCACCGTACTCACCTTTTCCAGTTTTAAAAAACCTTTGCAAAATTACAGCTTGTTTAGGGTTTGCTTGTTTTTTTATTTCTTTTCTTATTTCTAACAAACTCATTTTACAGATTTCTCCCTTCGGTCGAAATGACAACTGATTTACTTTGTGATTTTTTTTATCCAATCTAACATTGTTTGCAATGCTAAAGGTGAAATCGTTACTTCAATTTGTCCGTACTCAGAAATTTTACCTGTTTCAGATTTTTGAAATAAATGATTTAAACCTTTAAGCTCGATGATCTCAAAATTACTATTACCACCTTTTTTTAATGCAGTTTCAATTGCTGAAAGATTTTCCTTCGGTGGAACTTGCAAATCCTTCTCCCCATTTATGGCAATCACAGGACATTTTACTTTTTCTAAAACCGGAGCGGGATCAAAACGTAATAAGTATTTGAACCATGGACTAGTTAAAGTTTTAACCTGCATATTTAAATAAACTTCAGGATCACCAAGCTTGTTTTTTTCTTCTTCAGTCATAGCAGCATACTCTTTATTAAATATTTCTTTTAATTCGTTATCAAGTCCTTCATCATTATTGCTGTTTTTGATTATTGAAAATAGCTCTCTTTGCATTTTTAGAGATTTCATAATTTCCTCTTCAGGCATTCCCTCTGCTCTTTGAAACAACTCACCTTGAAGATAGAGAATTGAATCACCAGGAATCCCAAGTCCAGCCATCATTACAATAAATGCAACATCACTAGTTTGTACCGCAACTAATGGAGCAATCATTCCACCTTCGCTATGTCCAATTAGGCCAATTTTTGTTTTATCAATTTCTTTTCTTGTTTTCAGAAAATTAACTGCAGCCAGAACATCTTTTGCAAAATCTTCACTCGTTGCAGTTTCATGGTTACCTGTTGATTGCGCAATTCCTCTATCATCAAATCTTAAAACAGCAATTCCATTTTGCGTAAGATAATCTGAAATTACCAGAAAAGGTTTGTGCCCAAGAAGTTCTTCATTTCTATCCTGTCCGCCTGATCCTGATATCATTACAACTGCTGGAAAATTATTTCCTTCTTTAGGAAAAGTTAAAGTTCCGGCAAGTACAACACCATCAACTTCATTTTCAAAAAGCACTTCTTCAGAATTATAAGGAAATGGTTCTTTGGGTTCCTGCGGTCGATTTCTTCCTTCAAGTTTTTCAACTTTTTTAAGAGTCAAGTTTAAACTCATTCCACCTTGAGACCACTTGCCATTAATTTTCATTTCATCATAAAAAATCTTACCTGAATAAAATCCTTGTACAACAGGGATTTTTATCAGAATAGAATCTCCATTAATCATCGTACTTTCTGTCGGAATTCCCATCGTGCCCTGATCAGGACTATCAAGAGTAGCTTTATAATTTCCTGCATCGTCTTTGGTAAGATTAAATGCAACTGTAAGTTTAACTGAATTCAGCAAATCAAGTTTTCCCGCCCAGATACCACTTAAATCTTGTTGAGCTATTGATAATGTTGATATTATAAAAACTAATGCGAACAATAATCGACTTTTCATAATAATCCTTTTTTGTTTACAATTTCTTTGTAGAACTCTTCAAGCACTTTATTGTAATTGAAAGCCAATTCTGTTTCTTGAATTTTTTTTAAATCAAAATATCCTAAAACCTGTCCCTCATTCAATTCAATTTCTCTAAGATTTAAATTAATTCTCTTCCAAAAAATATTATCAGTAATGTTTTCCGATGTAAGAATTTTGAACAGTTTGATTTCACCTAAATTATGGATGGACATTTCTTCCAACATCTCTCGCCGGAGAGCTTGCTCAGGAGACTCTCCTTCTTCAACTTTTCCACCCGGAATATCCCACATATTAGGAAAAGGGATATCAATTTTATTATCACGCAATAATAAGAGAACTTCATTGTTGCTGTTGAGAAGTATTATTCCTGCGCCAAGCATAAAATATTTTTTTTATTAATAATATGGAACTATTAACAGCAAAAATAGGTTTCTTTTTATATGAAAGAAACAAATAAAAAATCAGCAATAATAATTGGCAGTGGTCTAGGTGGCTTATCTACAGCTTTGCGTTTATCCACGGAAGGTTACAACGTAACTGTAATTGAAAAGCACTCGAAACCCGGAGGAAGATTAAACCAGCTTAAACTAGATGGTTTTACTTTTGATGTTGGTCCATCATTTATGAGTATGAGCTGGGAACTTGAAGAATTATTTAAAAGTAACGGACTAAAAAATCCAATTCAACTTGAAGAACTCGATCCGCTTTACCAGGTTTACTTTGAAGGTGAAAATAAGCCTTATCGAATATTTAAATCTCTTAATAATCTTGAAGAAGAATTTAAAGATATAGAACCAAATCTTGCCGCAAAGGTTGAAAAATATTTATCACGCGCTGGTGAATTTTTCCACGATACAGAAGACAAAGTTGTAAAATCAAATTATGCAAATGTTGTTGATTACATTTTAAAACTTACTCGCGTTCCACTTAAACATCTTCCATATCTTTTTAGAAATATGTGGAGTGAAGTCGAAAAGAATTTTGAATCAGAACAAGTACGCGTGATATTTTCTCTCGTCGCATTTTTCCTTGGTTCAACTCCATTTCATACTCCAGCAATTTATTCTCTTCTTAACTATACAGAAATGAAACACGATGGTTACTGGAAAGTTAAAGGCGGAATGTACAAGATTGTTGAAGAGTTAATGAAGATTTTAGAATCACGCGGAGTAAAATTTGTTTTTAACACTGAGATCGTCGGTGTTGCAAATTCAAACGGGAAACTAAATTCTTTGTTAGATAGAAATGGTAAAACCTGGAGCGCAGATATTTTTATTTCCAATTCTGATGCTGCTTCTTTCAGAGGACAAATTCTTGGAAGAAAGAAATTCACAGAACAAAAATTAGATAATATGGATTGGACGCTAGCTCCATTTACAATTTATCTTGGATTAAAAGGAAAAATCGATTCTCTCCAGCATCACAATTATTTTCTTGGCAGCAACTTTAGAGGATATGCTGATAAGATTTTTACATCTTCAATCATTCCGCAAAAGCCTTATTACTATGTTAATGTCTCTTCCAAGACAACTCCGGAATGTGCCCCAGAAGGATGTGAAAATGTATTTATTCTTTGCCCTGTTCCTGATAGAAGATTTAAAAAAGATTGGAATGATAAAGAAGAAATTGCGAACAATATTATTAAAGATTTATCCGAACGTACAGGATTTGATATTCAATCCAACACTTTAGTTAAACAAATCTTTTCTCCTGTTGATTGGGAAAATATGTTTAACCTTTACAAAGGTTCCGGTTTGGGTTTAGCACACGGAATAAATCAAGTAGGAGCATTCAGGCCAAAAAATAAAGACGAAGAATTTCCAAACTTATACTATGTAGGCGCTTCAACGACACCAGGCACAGGATTACCAATGGTTATTATCAGTTCAAAACTTGTAACAGATAGAATAAGGAGTGATTATGGATCTTTACAATAAGACTTCGTATGCAATTAGTAAGGTGGTAACAAAAAATTACAGCACTTCATTTAGTCTTGGAATATCTGCTTTTGCACCGCAATACCGAGATGCGATTTATGGCATTTATGGTTTTGTAAGAATAGCTGATGAGATTGTAGATACATTTCAGGGATATAATCAAAAACAATTGATGAAAAATTTTCGGAAAGAAACTGAAGAAGCACTAAATACTGGAATATCAACAAATCCAATTTTGCAAGCGTTCATTCATACAGTTAAAGAATATAAAATTGATTATCACTATATAGATGCCTTTTTAAAAAGTATGGAAATGGATTTAACTAATTCTTACTACGAACCACAGCATTACAATGAGTACATTTATGGTTCTGCAGAAGTTGTGGGATTAATGTGTTTGCAAGTTTTTACTGGTAATGATAAAATATTATTTAACGAACTTATTGAACCAGCAAGAAGTTTGGGATCAGCTTTTCAAAAAGTAAATTTTTTGCGCGATATAAAAAGCGATATGGAAGAAAGAGAAAGGATTTATTTGCCAGGGGTCAATCATGCAATTAAAATTGATGACGAAAATAAAAGAAATCTTGAGAAAGAAATAGAAATTGAATTCCAAAAAGCTTTAATAGGAATAAAAAAACTTCCGGTAGGCGTTAAACTTGGGGTTTATTCAGCTTACCTTTATTACAAAGGATTGTTTAAGAAAATTAAGCGTTTAAAAATTAAAGAGCTGATGAACGAACGAGTACGAGTTTCAAACGCAACTAAAATTGCACTTTTTATACGTAGTTTACTTGAAATTAAGATTCTAAAACTAACATAAGTTAGGATTTAATAGCTAAATATTTTCAGCCGATATCATTATCGGCATTTATTTTTTATGAGCACATACTTATTAATTAATATAGCAATCATTTTCTTTCCAACAGTTTTATCTTTTGATAAAAATTTAAAGTACTATAAAAATGTAAAATACGTTTTCCAATCGCTGCTGATTGTAAGCACAGTATATATAGTTTGGGATATTGTAGCAACAAAGCGAGGTGATTGGGCCTTTAATCCAGAACATTTAATAGGCACCTACTTCTTCGATTTACCATTAGAAGAGATATTATTTTTTATTACTGTCCCTTACTCTTGCATATTTATTTACGAAACAGTGATGTTCTACGTTAAGGAAAAAGAAATTGTAGTCAATAGAAAAGTATTTTTTATACCTGCTCTAATATTACCAAGTATAGGATTTATATTTTACAAGCAGCATTACAGCTTTACCGTTTTATTATTTGCCGCAATATTTTTTATTGCTGCAATAATAATTAATTCACCATTGCTTAAATCAAGAAATTTCTGGATAACTATTTTAATCTGCTTCATCCCATTTTTAATTGTTAATTATTTTCTCACATCTATACCAATCGTAACTTATAATGAATTTGCTTTTAGCGGTAAAAGATTTTTAACTATTCCTTATGAAGACTTTCTTTATTCTTTTTCTATGGTTTCATTGTGGATTTTATTTTATGATTTATTAAAGACAAAGAAGAAATGAAAAAGAAGATTTGTATAATAGGTGCAGGACTTGGTGGTTTATCAGCAGCTATTAGATTAGCCAACAAAGGATATGAAGTTGATTTATATGAACAAAATGATCTGGTTGGAGGAAAAGCTGGCGAAATTAATGAACAAGGTTATAGATTTGATACAGGTCCGTCTCTTCTTACTATGCCAAATGTGATAAAAGAATTATTTGATGAGTGTGGAGTGAACATCGATGATTATATCACGATAAATAAACTAGATATAATTTGTAAATACTTTTATCCAGATAAAACTATAATTAATGCCTATTCTGATTTGAATAAATTCGGGAAAGAAGTTGATGAAAAGACTAATGATAACTCTAGTTCACTTAATAATTATCTAAACTATTGTAATACTATTTATGATTATGCTGGTGATCTATTTTTAACAAAAGATATTTTTACTACTTCAACTTATCTAAATAAAAAAGCATTTAGCACATTATTAAATATCAATAAGATTGATCCTTTCAGAACAATGGATGAAGCAAATTCAAGTTTCTTTAAGGATCAAAAACTTGTACAGCTTTTCAATCGTTATGGAACTTATAGCGGTTCTAATCCCTATTTAGCGCCGGCAACATTAAATATTATTTCTCATGTTGAGTACAATCAAGGGAGTTATATTCCAGTTGGAGGAATTTATTCAATAACAAAAGCACTTTGGAAACTAGCTGTGCAAAAAAACGTAAATATTTTTCTTAATAAAAAGATAGATGAGATTGTAGTTGAAAACAGTGTTGCAAAGGCTATTAGGATAGGAGAAAATAATATTCAATATGATAAAATTATATCAAACGTTGATGTTAACTATACTTTCAAAAATCTTATAAAAAACATTAATAGCAGAGAATCAAATCGTTACAGTAAAATGCGCCCATCATTTTCGGGTTTAGTGTTTTATTGGGGAATCAAACAAGAATTTCCTCAACTTGAAACTCACAATATTTTATTTTCATCTAACTACCGAAGTGAATTTGATTATTTGTTTATCAATAAAACTATTCCGAATGATCCAACAATTTATATTTATATTTCTTCCAAATTAAATAAGAGCGATGCTCCAATGGGGAAAGAAAATTGGTTTGTTATGGTAAATGCACCATACATACACAATCAAAATTGGGAAACAGAAATAAAAGTTGCTCGATACACAATCACAAAAAAGATAAATGAGTTCCTAAATATTGATATTGAAAAGCTAATTGAATTTGAAAAGATTTTGTCACCAATTGATATTCAAAACAGAACTGGTAGTTACCTTGGTAGTATTTATGGAATAGCATCTAACGATAAGCTTGCAGCATTTAAGCGACAATCTAACAAATCAAAATCAATTAAGAATCTTTATTTTTGTGGTGGTTCAGCTCATCCTGGCGGCGGAATTCCACTTGTAATCCTATCAGGGAAAATTGTTTCAGATATAATTTGCGGCGAAGATAAAAATGATTAAAGCAAAGCATGTAAAATGGGCTGAGATTGTTTTTGATTTCTATCTTAAAAGACTATTAGTAAAATCTTTTTATGATTTTAGAATTATTAATGAATTGCCTTTTCTCGATAGTTCTAAAAGTACATTGATAGCTCCAAATCATTTTTCCTGGTGGGATGGTTTTTTTGTTTACTGGTTGAACAATAAAAAATTAAATAAAAATCTTTTCGTTATGATGCTTGAAGAACAATTAAAAAGATACTGGTTCTTTAACAAGCTCGGCTGTTACTCTATTGATTTAAATGAAAATAGAAAAATAATTGCTTCATTGAAGTACAGTTTAGATTTATTAATGAACTCAAATAATCTAGTTACTATTTATCCACAAGGTGAAATACAGGCTTATGATGAGAAACAAATAGTATTAAAAGATGGAATTGATTTTATTGCAAGGAAAAGTAAATTTGATTTTCAAATATTGCCAATAGCTTTTAAAATACACCACACGAACGAAAGATTACCAATTATTTATGCAAGATATGGAAAGCTTTTATCCTCAAAACAAGTTTCAAATTTTCCACAAATGTTTAGAGACGAATTTCTTGCAAATTTAGATTTATTGAACTCAGAGTTTTCTTCATCTCACTTTAAAAGTATAATGTAAAGATGATTCTATTAGTTGTTATCATATCGTTAAGCATCTTTACCGTTATTTCTGTTTATAATCTTTTTACTGCTCCAGTTTTAAAGATTAAACAAGCAAATTATAATAGTGATAAACTGGTATCTGTTTTAGTCCCTGCTAGAAATGAAGAAATAAATATTTCAAAGTGCATTCAAGGAATAATTAATCAGGATTATAAAAACAAAGAAATAATTATTCTTGATGATAACTCAACTGATAAAACATTTGAAATAGCCTCCTCAATTCATTCAACCAATTTGAATATTCTAAGTGGAAAAGAGCTTCCTTCTGATTGGCTTGGTAAAAATTGGGCATGTCATCAACTGTCTTCTGTTGCAAAAGGAGATTATTTACTTTATATAGACGCTGATGTTGATTTAAAACAAAACGCTATTTCATCTGTTGTATATGAGATGAAAACATCAAACGCAACACTCATCTCAATTTTTCCAACTCAAGTAATAAAATCATTTGGTGAATACTTGATTGTGCCTTTAATGAATTGGTTGCTCTTAACATTCTTGCCATTAAGATTTGTTTACCACTCTAAAAATGAATCCTTTATAGCTGCTAACGGCCAGTTTATGCTTTGGAAAAAAGAAGATTACTTTAAAATTGGTGGTCATAATGTTGTTAAGGATAAAATTGTTGAGGATATGGAACTTGCAAGATTAGCCAAGAAAAATAATTTTAAAGTAAAAACATTTTTGGGTGGCGAATTGGTTTATTGCAGAATGTATAATTCATTTCAAGAATCATATTCTGGATTTCAAAAAAATTTTTTTGCTGGATTTTCTATCAATCCATTTTTCTTTTTGATCATGATAACTTTTCTTTTGGCTGTATTTGTCAGTCCAATTGTTATGTTACCAACAGGTTCATATTATTTTTTACCTGTTGGATTAATTATTCTAGCTCGAGTAAGCATATCTATTGTAAGCCGACAGAATTTTATAATGAACATTTTTCTTCATCCAATCCAGATGTTGTTTATGTTTTGGATTGGAATATTATCAGTAATAAAATTTAAAACAAATAATTTAGTATGGAAGCAAAGAAAATTCTAAAATTAAACAAAGAGATAATTTTTCTTTATATAATTTTCTTTGTGGGAATTATTGGTCATATATACCCTCCATTTCAAAAAATGATGATTGCAATAACACCGATAACATTACTGCTTACTGGATTTATTGTTTTATATTTTTCGCACAGATCTTCTAAAAATAATTTTTTACTCTGGGTTGTTTTAACATACATCATCACTTTTATTTTAGAAGTAACTGGAGTTAAAACTGGTTCTATATTTGGGGCGTATAGTTACGGCTCGACTTTAGGATTTAAATTATTTGAAGTACCATTAATTATTGGTTTTAACTGGGTGCTAGTAATATTGGGCTCTATTTCATTTTCAAAACTTATAACAAATAATGTTTTTATTTCTTCAATTATTTCCGCAATTATAGCATTTATATTTGATCTTATATTAGAGCCGATAGCAATCAAGCTTGATTACTGGAATTGGACTGAAGTTGTTATTCCAATACAAAATTACATTGCGTGGTTTTCGATTGCATTTCTTTCTGCTTTGGCATTTAACTATTTGAAAATAAAAATTACATCAAAAATATCAATGCATTATCTCCTGGTACAATATCTGTTTTTTATTGTACTTTTAATATTTTATCGATGAGTTTCAAATGGGAATATTTATAGCTTTAGTAATAATAGTAATTTGGTCATCACATCTTGTATATTCTTTAATATATATTAATGTCGATTTACTAACTCCATATTTTTATATTCATATATTATTCCAGGGATATTTATATACCGGATTATTTATAACTGGTCACGATGCTATGCATGGCACTATATCCAAAAACAAAATCATTAATAATATTTTTGGGTGGATGTCTTCCCTCTTATTTGCAGGATTATCATACAACAAGTTGATTAAAAATCATTTCAAACATCATAAAACTCCTGGTACTGAAAAAGATCCTGACTTTAATATTAAATCGCAAAACTTCATTATATGGTGGATAATTTTTTTGTTAAGATATTCAACCGTGTTGCAAATATTAATTATGGCGATTGTTTTTAATGTGCTTAAGATTTGGTTTAGTGAGATATCAATAATTTTCTTTTGGGTTATTCCAGCTTTTTTAGGATCACTCCAATTATTTTATTTTGGAACTTATTTGCCGCACAAATATCCGCATACAGAAAACATGCAGCCACATAAAGCAAGAACACAAAAACGAAATCATTTATGGGCAATGATATCTTGTTATTTTTTTGGATATCATCACGAGCATCATGAGTCTCCAAGTACTCCTTGGTGGAAATTATATAAATTAAAAGATGAGCAAACTGGAACTAAACTTCGGTAGTTTCTAGAATTATTTTTGTAAGATCAGCTTTACCAAAAGGTTTTATTAAAAATTTGGAAGCACCAGCCTGGTAAAATTCTTTTATCTTATCTTCAATATATTCACTTGAAATAATTATGATTGGCCTTTTAAATGGATCGTTTCTTTTTATATCTCTGCAAATTAAAATTCCCTGCTGCCAATAATTTTTATCTACATCAAAAATAAAATGACTATAAGAGCCATTTTGGATAAACTCTAATTTAAATTCACGAATTGAATGATTTACTAAAGTAAAAGAATTTTTTAAGAAAGCTTTAACAAGTTCAAATGTTTCACCGCTATTATCAATCATTAATATTCTATTTATTCTTTTAACATCATCAGCATTACTAACTGTTGCAAAAACTTTAGATTGATTTAATGGTAAAGTAAAGATAAATGTTGAACCTACGCCTTTAATACTATCAACAAGTAAAGAGCCCCCTAATTTTTCAACATATCTTTTAGCTAATGCAAGACCTAATCCATTACCTTCATAATTTCTTCCAACATTTAAATCTTCCTGGCTAAAAGGCTGGTAAAGATGATCTAAATATTTTGTTGAGATACCAATTCCTGTATCTTTTACTTTACAAACAGCTAATTTTTTTTCTTGTAAAATATCAACTTCAACCTCAACATAACCTTGATGGGTAAACTTAACAGCATTGCTAATCAAACTATTTAATGCATTTTCGACACATTGAATATCTGCATCAACATAAATTTTCTTGTGCGAGAAATTTGTTTTTAACTCAAGATTTTTTTCATTCGCTTGTTTTTGATGCTCGGGCAAACAATTCTGAATGATACCTATAAGATCTATAGTCTCTGTATTAAGTGTATAATTTCCAGCTTCAATCTGGGCAAACTCTAACATTTGAGTTATGCTCTTAAATAATCGCTCACTTCCGCTGTGCAGATTATCAAGATAAATTTTGTCTTCAGGTCCAATTTTATCGTTTAAATTTTCTTTTATTAAAGAGGAATATCCAAGAATAATATTTAATGGAGTTCTAAGTTCGTGAGAAAGTACATTTAAAAAAGTGTTCTTTAATCTTTCAGATTCATAACTAGCATCTCTTGCTTTTTTAACTTCCTTTTCTGTTAGCAACATTTCTGTCTGATCTTCATGATACATTACAATATAAGTTGCATCATCTTCATCATTTATAGTAAAAATATTTGTTCTTAAAATTGGGATAGCATAATCCCGTGATCGAAGCAATGAATCTTCATAATAATCTATTGCAGTATAATTTTTACCTTTAAGCACAGATAAAATCTTATCAACATTTTTATTTTCTTTAAGTACGTTATCATTAAATATCGAATACTCAGCAAGTTCTTCAAGATGATAACCCCAAAGAATTGTATATGCTTCATTTGTATAAACAACTTTTCCGTTTTGATCTATAACCTGTACCGGAAAACGTACTTTATCATAAAGAAGGCTAACGTATTTTAAAAAATCTGTTGTTACCACGTTTAACTTATTGGAATTGAAATTTCAATTTTAGTACCTATGGATGAATCAAGCAATTTAATATCGCCATTGTGTCTATCCATAATACTCTTACACAAAAACAAGCCATAACTATTTTTTCTTGGAGTGTAAGATATAAACAAATCCGTTTTAATTTCTTCTGGTAATCCAGGTCCATTATCTTCAACAATTATTTTAACTGATTTGTCATCTGACAATGATTGGATATTTATTGTTACATCTTTTTTTGCATTTACTGAATTTGTAAAAAGATGAACTAACAAATGCTGCATTTGCTCTGAATCGTAACTGCACAAAGGCAAATTATTAAGTTGAGTTTTAAATGTAGCAAACTGATATTTTTTTATTGGTGATATATATTTTATTACTGATTGTATTGTTCTGTTCAAATCTCCGCTATCTTTATTAAGATTCATAACAGCAGTTTCCATAAGTACCTGCGCATATTTTTGTATGCTTCTAATACTATCAATTGCAACTTTAGATTTTAATTTAAGTCTATCATAAAGAATATTATCTCTGCTTATCCCAGCATCTTCAGAATCTTTTTTAAGCTTCTCTAATAATCTTAGTAAGCTTTCGTTTTCTAGCAAAGCTAGATGAACAAGACCTTGTAGTGATTGACCTATTTCGGAATCAATACCAGCTTTAAGTGCTTTTCTTTCAGCTTGAATTAGTTGAGTGTTTGCCTCTTGTAGTGCTGAGTTTGCAGAAAGTTGGTTTTGATACAATTGAGCATTTCTAATTGCAGCGGCAGCTTGTCCTGCAAGAATTTCAAATGTATTTGTGGTTTCTTTTTCTTTTATTTTATGAAGATACTTACTATCAACATAGATAACACCAATTTTATTTCCGTCTGTAATAAGTGGCGAACATAAAATCGTTTGAAGATCTAAACGCAAAATACTTTTACTTGATTCTAACGATACATCACTTTGAGCGCCTTCAATAAATCTTGATTGACCATTATAAAAAACATCTTCAACAACAGAGTTGCTTATTTGAAATAAACTTTCAGGCAATTCTTTGCCATTAGAATCCAGGCCAAGTTTAAATTCAAGTTTCCCAAGTGAAGTTTTTAAAACAATAAATCCACGTTCAGAACTTGTTAACCTTATTGCATTTTTTAATACAAGTTCAAGCACGTCGTCAAGAATCAGCGAGCGATTGATACTGTTTAGTATGCTTAATATAACTTCTAAGTTTTTAGTTTTTTCAGAGGTTATTTCAGTATCAAGGCTGGTTCTAACTCCGCTATCTATATTTTTCTTAAATTCCGAAAATTTCATTTGAGATTTTTTATAAATAAAATATTTAAATGCGCATTAAATGTGCAATAATTATACCGTTTTTAAAGGTCATTAAAAAACTGATAAGTGTGTTAAAACTGTAAAATCTACTTAAAAAGATTCTAATCTTTAAGAATTTTAAAAGAAATAAACCACTCCAAATCATTTCCATTTTTCCACCAGGCTTTTGCAAACCCGGCAGAAACCGTTGATTCCAAATTTGCCCAATGCTCAAACATTACATTAATCTGTGCGCCGGCATCAACAATTTTATCAATTTGCTGTGAGTCTGAATATAATGCTTGCGTGAAAATAGAAAAATTTATGTTTTTTAATTCAATGCTTGATAAAGCAACACCTGGAATGCGAATAGGTGGAAAAGAATTTTCAACCATTACTTTTAAATATTTATCAGAAACTATGCTGTAAATTGGCACACCTGGAAATCTAAACATTTTTTCAAATTGCTTAACCGGTTCATTCTCAACTTCCCTGTTTCCAAATCCGCCAAAATAAAATTTTGTTTCAGGTAAGTCTTCACTATCAAACTGATAGCCGCTTGTAAGTTTAAAATGCAACACATTATGATTAAATAAAGTAATGAAATATTTATCCCATTCACCCATCAGTTGACCAGAATACTTAGGATCATCCGGATTAGAAGCATAACCAAGAATTGAAAGTCTTATCCAATCACCAGATTCCCAATCAATACTACCAATTGTTCTTCTAAGATTTCTTATATCAAATTCAGATTTTAAAATTGCGTAATCTGGTTGATTAACTTCGGTAAGGTTATCATTTATATATTTTATGCCTTTATAAAAGGATAGTTCGGTACTTTGTTTAACTTTTACCGGATTATCAAAAATCCAATAATAGTTATAACCCAGAGCATATCTTGAACCAAGCATTCCTCTTTTTCTTTTATTAAAAATATCGTAAAAATCCGGCGCATTGTGTTCAATTCCCACAATAAATTTTTGCTTATAACTATACTTCAATCGGAAATGAAATTTTACATCATTTGTTGTTTCTTTAAATGGAGAAACACCAGCTTCAACAATTATATCATGATTAAACATTGCATCATTAAATTGAGAGTATATACCAAGCACTATACGTGATTGAAAACCTGATACAATAGGAATAAAAGATTTTATTGATATATCACCAAATGCTGAGTAGGGTTCTTCTAACCCAAACGATTTTTTATCAATTACCTCACTTGCAGGTTTTAGATTGTAATTATAAAGTTCAGGGGATTTATCCAAAATCTTTTGTCCAAAATAATTTATTGCTGGCAATTTTTCTGCTTTGCTAATTTTAAATTTTACCGGAGTAAATCCATCAAGTGAAAATTCCATTGCAACAATCGTATCATTAGAAATTTCTGTCGGTCTAAACAATCCTTTTAGAGTGTTGGATATTGGAATTGTTTCTTCACTTTGCAAACTATATTTATAAATATTGGAAACACCATTTGTATAAGCATTCCAGTAAAGATAGTTTCCATCAATTGACCATGATGAGTTTTCCGGTGATCCAATTGATGTTATCGTTTTATATTGAAACTTTTTGCCTTTTTCAAGTTCATCAACATTTACTAGAATTATTGATTGCTTGCCATCAGCACGATGAAGAGTTGCTGATAATAAATTTCCATTACGATTAATTGATAGATCCTGCAACTCATCGCCAACATTAAAAACATAGAGCGACTGTAATTCTGTATATGGATATTTTGATTTAACCAGAACTACTTTGCCGCTGTTATGTTGTATGCCCCAAAGTTCGTGTTTTACCTGTGAAATTGTTAATGATCCAACTCGCATATCACGAAATAATAATTTTTCTTTATTTGTGTTAAGATCATACTGCAACACATCACGATAAAGTTGATTGTTGTTGACTGTATAAAAAATATTTCTGTAAGATTCATCATAGGCAACGGATGCAACCTGAATTAAACTTGGTGAAGGCAATGTTGAAATATTTGAAGATTTATTTTCATTCAAATCAAGAATCTGTACTTCTGCTAACTCCCCACTTTTGTGATATCCAAAAACTAAAGAATTATTTTTTTTATCATAACTAACTTGTGTAACCCAGCCAAATGGATCAACTGTTAATGAAGTTGTTTCTGTTACCGGAAATTTTTGTATTAAAGAAAGATTGGAAGTTTGAAATTCATTTTCTTCGAATACAAAACTATCCCAGGCATCAGAAAACTCAACACCAAAAATTTCTTCAAACTTAGATTCTAAAGCAGGATAAAATTCGTTTCGTTCAGTTGAAAACCAATCAAATACTTTTTTTGTTCCATATTTTTCAGATAGATGAGCTATAAATCTTGTACCATAAAGATAAAGTATGTTTTCTAAAAAAATACTTTTGTGTGATGTAACAATTTCTATTTCTGATGCACTCGGAAAATTAACATTATCATTCACTAAAGAGCGAAAATACATCTCATCAAAACTACCCAGTATTCTTCCATATCCACCACTAAACCATGTTTCTATAAATACTGCAATAGCTTCCTGGTACCATCTTGGAGTATATCTATTATGATTAGTTAACAAACTAAAAAATACTGTTAATGGTTGATTTTTTTCCGGTATAACTTTCCCAAATACACTTCTCATAGATGATTCAAAATTTGAAGCCATATCATTTACAACAATATGTACAAGCTCGTGACTTAGTAACCATTGAAATCTTTCAGAATATGGCACAACTTCATAACCTGGTTCAATGGGCTCTATTTCTAGCCTAACATAATTTTCTGGTAAAGTTGTTGTTGCACCATAACCATAATCACTACCATCAAAAGTATTTATAATAATTTTTTCAGAAGGCTCATAATCAAAAACTTTTTTTAACTGTATGAGTGAATTTTCAGCAGATAAAAGAAGATGATTTACTAAATGCGAATGAGAATCTCTGTAAATAATTTTAAAATTTTCACTTTCACGTGTAAACCAATCACCAAAATCTCTTTCACTAATTCTTAATATAAGTTCATTTTCATTTTTGCCTTTATACATTTCAGATATTGTTTCACTTTCTTTAAGTGCAAAGATAAACTCTAAATATTCGGTAGAGTTTGTAATTTCTACTTTATCAACAATATCATTAGCTAGTGGAATGAAAGATGAGTCATTTTTAGTTGAAGCATTCCATATCATTAAATGGAGTGTGTTTGATTTATAATAATTATAAGCATTATCAAGCGGGGCATTACCAACTATTCTAATTACTGTATTATCATCACCCGGTTCTATGGATACACTTAGAATATTAATATTCTTTTCTGATTCCTTCTCCGGTAATTCTAATTTTTTTACAATTTTTATTCTATTAGCTGCTAATTGAAGAAGTTCGTTTTTCCAGTAATGATTAATTATTTCTATAAGCGAATGAGATAGCACAAAAATATCTTCGCCTTTTTTATAAGGAGCACTAATAAGTTGAGTGGTTTCAATACTACTATCATTTAGGTTTACGATGTTAACAAATGGATTATTAACTGAAAACTGAACTGAATATTCATCAAATACTAATGTAGCAGAGTTAGCGTTATTATTATTTAAGATTGGAAGTGATATTGCTCCTGCTAATTCATTTAGCGAAACATACATTGTTCCTGTTTGATTTTCTGCATTTATCAACAAATAATTATTCTCTTGAATAACAGCAAGTTTGGTTGCGTCTTGAGGCAGAATAACCGAGACTAATAAAAGAACTAACAGAAATAGCCTGATTAAAATCATTTAATATTCTACAATAAGTTTCAAAAGTTTTTTACAACGCAAATTAAAAAAAAAGCCTTCAAATAGTTGAAGGCTTTTAAAAGTTATTTAATCAGGTTTTATTTTACGAATACGTAACGGCTGCCTAATTCATCTAATTGTGATCCTGATTTTACAAATACATATCTGCTACCTAATTCATCCAATTGTGAACCTGATTTTACAAATACATATCTGCTGCCTAATTCATCTAATTGTGAACCTGATTTTACAAATACATATCTGCTGCCTAATTCATCCAATTGTGAACCTGATTTTACAAATACATATCTGCTGCCTAATTCATCCAATTGTGAACCTGATTTTACAAATACATATCTGCTGCCTAATTCATCTAATTGTGAACCTGATTTTACAAATACATATCTGCTGCCTAATTCATCTAATTGTGAACCTGATTTTACAAATACATATCTGCTGCCTAATTCATCCAATTGTGAACCTGATTTTACAAATACATATCTGCTGCCTAATTCATCCAATTGTGAACCTGATTTTACAAATACATATCTGCTGCCTAATTCATCTAATTGTGAACCTGATTTTACAAATACATATCTGCTGCCTAATTCATCAAGCTGGGAATTAGATCTGTTTTGAAGAATCATATTATCTGATGATTCAACTGAATTTGAAACACTATTTTGCTGATCAATTAGAGTTACATCACCCTGTACTCTATATCTAACAGCTTGCTCAACCTGAGCATATGATGCTGTAATTAAAACAAACATCATTACGAACATGATAACGGATTTTTGCATAGCTCCCACCATATAAGTTGATGAATAAATTATTTTGACACTAAAATTCCTCTAAAACCAAACTCCGCATAACTGGAGTTTTCCCTCTAATAAGGCTAAAAATAGTACAATGAAAGTGCCATAGGTGAATATTAGATAATTGTAAAATAGTGAGATTTAGCAGATATGACGGCAAATATTACCATGATTTTTCGGGAAATAGGATTTAAGTGTAAAATATTTTTACGATTAATTAAGCTAAAAATGATCAAAATATTGGTCAATATTTCATTTTTATTCAACGTGGGAAAAAATATTTCTTCATTGGGAACATCAAGGTAAAGTTCAAATTCTTTAAATTCAGCTAAATAATCAAGGAAGGAAAAATCTTCATGTTTATTTTTTTTTTGCTACAAGAGTATCCAGTTTTGGCCTGGATATTCCTAATAATTTGGAAGCTTGAGACTTATTACCACCCACTTTTTCAAGAACTTGAAAAGCATAATGTTTATTCAATTTTTTCAAATCAGTTGTACCATAATTAAGATCTAATCGAATTACATTTTCTGGAACATTACTTGTTTTTAAATCTATCTGCATTGTTGCCGGAACAGAGTTTATTAGAGTAGAAAAGTCTTCTAAATTTAATTCTCCATTTTCAGATAAAAGCACACCTCTTTCAATAATATTTTTTAGTTCTCTAACATTGCCCGGCCACGGATATCCAAGGAAAAAATATTTAAGTTCTTTGCTTATTTTTTTAACAGATTTATTAAACTGAATATTAAATTCGTCAATAAAAAAATCCGCAAGATGTATTATATCTTCACTTCTATCCTTTAATGGCGGCAATTCAATTGTTACTACATTTAATCTGTGATATAAATCTCTTCTAAAGGAACCATCTTCAACCATTTGTTCAATACTTCGATTTGTTGCAGAAATAATTCTTGCATTTATCGGAATATCATTAACTCCACCTAAACGTTTAATAACTTTCTTTTCAATTGCTCTAAGTATTTTTGCTTGAAGGTTCAAACTCATATCACCAATCTCATCCAAAAAAAGAGTTCCATCACCTGCTATTTCAAATAAACCAAGCTTACGAGTTCTTGCACTGGTAAAAGCACCAGCTTCGTATCCAAATAATTCAGACTCAAGAAGATTTTCCGGAATAGCTGTGCACACAACATCTACAAAAGATTCTTTACTATTTACCCCATAATTATGTATTGCTCTTGCAAACAAACCTTTTCCAGTTCCGGTTTCACCCAATAATAAAATATTTGATGAAGTTTGCATTGAAACTTTTTTTGCAAGATCTATTGTGCGCGCAAATTTTGGCGAGCTTCCTATAATAAATTCAAGATTATATCTCTTACTGATTTCATTCTGGTCAAATGAATCAGAAGTTTTAAACAAGCCATTAGAAATAATTTCTTTTATATAAGATGTGAACTTGATCATTTCATAAGGGAATACAAAAATATCCTGCAACCCCATTTTAGCAATTGTACTTACAAGTAAAGCGTTGTTATTACGTATTACAATAATAATTTTGTTTTTTATTTCTCTTCTAACTTTTGCTACTTCCGCCAATAATCCTGATGCTAGTGAATCAATTTGCAAGATTAAAATAGTATCATCTTCAGGGGCAAAAGATTTAGGATTGGTAAAAGCTATCGGAATGCTTTCCAGCTCTATTTGTCTTAAGCCGGAATTAATAGTTCCAATATCTTCGCTATCAGAAAATATTTTTATATTAACTTTTTTGATACTCATTAAATTGTGCTTGATTTCCAATATGAGCTAACTTATCAAGTGCTCTTTTACGTTCTGGATGATTAAAAAATGCTGATCTAATTTTGGTATTTGAAATATTATCGCCAATTAAATTTATAAGTTCATAAGCATAAATTCTTGGTTGTTTTGATTTATAAAAATTACCTCGTTCAAAGTAGGTATTTGAAATCTCAAATAGAACTTTCCATGTTAATTCAGTTATACTTTCACCCTCGAGTAAGTTATATGCTTTTTCAAAACATTGAATTGCAGGAATATCAGTTATACTTTGATCAACCTGGGCAATTTTACCAAATAAATATAATCTTTGTGCAGTAAATATAATATTTTGTTCAATAATTTTATCGATTGTCTTTAAACTAAGTAATTCATATGCTCTAATAAGCTTATTAGTCTTTATAAGAGACTCAGAATAATTATAAATAGTCTCTATGTAAAGATTATTTTCTTCAATAGCTAAATAGCCTTCCAAAAGCTGCAATACATCCGTTTCATTAATTATCTGAGTTCCGGAAAGCAAATTTTTGAGTAATCTTAGATACAATAAATTTAAAGTACTCTTATCTGATTTTTGAATATCGACTAATGAAGTTACTTCATAATTATTTATAATTTTATTTAATTCTTTAACATCTCCAATTGTAAACCAAAATTTTCCTAAAATAAGCAACGTGCTCAATCCTTCTTTATCGTTATTTAAGCTCTTAAACAAATCATAAGATAATATTAAACTCTCGTAAGCATTTTGGTAATCACAAATAATGAAATAAACTTCACCCATATTTCCCTTAGCAAAAGCTAATTTATTTTGGATTCCAATTGGAATAAAAATATTGATAGCCTGTTTCCAACACTCAATTGCTTTTTCAAGGCTATTGCTATTATGATGTAAAACTCCGTAATTGATTAATATTGCTCCTTCTTGCTCAAGATTGCCAATACTAGAGTTAACCTCAAGAGCTTTTTGCCAGTAATTTTCTGCCTCTTTTTTATCACCTACCATATCATAGATTGCCCCAATATTTACATACATACCAGCTACTCTGCGAGGAAGTTTTG
Organism: Ignavibacteriales bacterium; assembly: GCA_016707585.1. GTDB lineage: Bacteria > Bacteroidota > Ignavibacteria > Ignavibacteriales > Ignavibacteriaceae > IGN3. The sequence continues at coordinate 175,188 of JADJHL010000002.1, forward strand.
CTGATTGATAATGTTTTAATGCTTCAAAACTATATTCAAAAGATTTTTTAAGATTATTTCTAAAATTAAACTCAATTATTGCCATTAGATTGTTCACTCTGCCTAAATCTTCTGCTGAAATATCTTTGTCGTTAATTAGCGATAAACAATATTCTTCTGCTTGCGGATAATTGTTTGAATCTGATTCTGCATATGCAAGTGTTATTATGATTTTATGCAACAAGGTTTTATTGATGCTTTGAGTTTTTAATTTATTTAATGTGTCAATTCCTTCTTTAATTTTTCCATACTCAATTAAACTACTGCCTTTAACAAAGATTAGTTCATTTTGTTCAGATTCTGGTAATACTTCAATTTTAATCTTATTAAAGTAATCTAAAGTATTTTTATAGTCGCTAAGTTTAAATAGTGTTTTTACTAGATCAACAGATAATTTATTTGATATCCTTTCTGGCAGAGAGAGTTTTAAAAGTTTTTCCAGTAATGTTTTTTTATAACTATAAGCATGAATTTCTTCTGCACGTTCGATTTCTTTTGCAAGTATTTCAGCAGATTTTTCAAATTCATTTGCAACTTCATATTGCCTTGATAACTCGACTATATTAAAATCTGCGAAAAGTTTTTTAATAGAGTTTGCCAGGATAAGATGAAATTTTGTTCTATTACTAATTGTTGAATAAATATACTTGTTAAAATTAAATGAGTTTATTTTGGGAGCGTTGCTAATATTTAATGTTTCAATTACATTTTTTTTCTCTAACTCATTTAGACTATTTTTTAAAACGTCAGCAGGTAAATCCATTAATGCTGATAGCACTGTCTGTTCAATTGAGATTTCAAATGCAGAAATTAACTGCGCTAATTTTAACTCACGGTTATTTAAGTTACTTAATCGTATTCTGTATAACTCTTCGTGCGAACTTTGAAGCGTAAGGATTATTTCTTCATTTGTTTCAAATGAAACTAAGGCATTATTATATTTTATTACTTTAAGAAGTATTAAATCTTTTATAAACTGTTTTATACTCCCGGGAAGCAAATCCGAATAAAGCAAAATTATTTTTTTAAGTTCATCTTGCGGAAACAGATTAGAATAACTTAAATCAACAAACTCAGAAAGTTGATGCTCTGTAAACTGGTTTAACTGCACCATGCATAAATTATTTAAAGCAGAAGATGATTGATCAAAATCTGCGGATTCAGATAATATGACTTTAATTCCTTTAACTTGTAGTATGCGGATTATTTCTGTTAAAGTTTCCGTTGTAAATGTGTCGTACAAATTATAATCATCCAGCAAAACTATAAAGTTTATACCAGCAGGTAATGTGTTAAAAACCCTTTTAATAGTATCTATAAAAACTGAATCTGACTTTTCATACAGATCATTAATTATTTGATTGAATTCACTTTCTTTGTAACTGTATATTGTTTCTGTTAGTACAAGTTTTCTAAAAATATACTTTATAGAATCGATACCAGTTTTTGTCATTGTGTTTTCGACTAAAACTGAGTTTTGATTTTTATGATAAATTTCCTGGAGTAAAGAGGATTTTCCTGAACCATCAAATCCATTTACACTAAATACTTCGTTGCTGTTTTTATCTTTTAGATATGAACCCAAAATATTTATTGCATCTTTTCTATCACTAAATATTTTAGCCGGACCAAAGTCCTTAGTTATTTCAAAGTCTATAGGAACCTGCAGATCGGTTAATATTTGAAGAGCATTGTTATATCTTTCCAGAGGATTTTTCTTTAGTAATTTGGAAATAACATTTATTAGTGCTGGTGAGTATTTGCTTTCCTCAAATACAAATTCTTCTTCAATGTGTGCTTTATAAATTTCAATTTCGCTTTTTGCGCTAAACGGAAGTTTACCATAAACAATACGATAAAGTAAAATTCCAAGTGAATAAAAATCCACTCGATAGTCGTGTGGTTGATTTTTAAGAAGTTCCGGTGCTAAATAGTAAGGGGTTCCGGTAATATTACTTTCAACTTCTTCGCTAACTTTTCTGGCAAATCCAAAATCAATTAGTTTTATAACTGGCTGGCCGTTACCATTTGATACAAGTATGTTTTCAGGTTTCAGATCATAATAGACGTAGTTTGATTGATGCAGATAATAAAGCACAGAACAAAGCTGCTTTATAAAAAGGTTTAAATATTTTTCTTCACTGAGTTTAGAGTAATTAAGGACATCCGTTGCAGGAAAATATTCCATTGTAATAAATAAAGAAAATTTTTCTATTTCATTATCTTCTTCATCATCGATTAAAATTATTGTGCTTAATTCAAAAGCTTTTAGGATATTAGGATGCTCTAGTTTTTGAAGGGTAAAAAATTCTTCTATAAATGTTTGTTTTTCTTCAGCTGAAGCTGAAACTGATAGAATTTTTGCAGCAACAATTCTTTCTGGAAATTCAGTATCGATAACACTAAATACCTTACTTCTTCCCTCGCCAATTTTTTTATTTATTATATAACGTTTATTAATCATTATTCAAATGTTGGATTAAAACTTTTACTAATTTTTCTGCCAAGTTCATTAATACTTAACAAAGTAACAACAAGCACAAATCCAGGCATAAAGATAAGCCACCAGGATTGCTCAATGTACCTTTGTCCTGATTCAATCATCGCACCCCAAGATGGGTAATTATTTCCTAATCCCAAACCCAAAAAACTTAAAGCTGATTCTGCTAAAACTACATTACTAAATTGAAAAATTAAATTGACCATTACAGGCACAATTATAACTGGTAAAATTTCTCTTATCAACAGTTTACTGTTTTTTAATCCAATCAATTTTGCTGACAAATAATATTCTTTACTTTTAATACTAATAATTTCACTTTTTGCAATTTTGAATAAACTCATCCAGCCGGTAAAACCAAGCACAACAATTATTGAAAACACATTACTGCCAAACAAAGCAAGTATAAGCATCACTAAAAATATTGCAGGAAACGTAAGAAATAAATCTGTAATACGACTAATTACTAAGTTTAAAACACCACCATTTTCAGCGGCTATAAATGCCAGGATAATTCCTAATAATAAAGATACGATTACAGCACCAAATCCTACCAGCAAAGATATTCTGCTTCCAAAAATAATTCTTGTAAAAACATCTCTGCCATATTCATCAGAGCCAAGTAAAAACATTTTGGTTCTAACAACTGGCTTACCGTTAATACATTTAAGTTTAGATAATTCAATCTCAGAAATTCTTTCTGTTTGATAATATTTAAAGGAATTGGTGATTAATGAACTATCAAAATAAACTATTTCATTTTTATATGATTTTGGAATGATCTCATCAACTTTTGATTTTAGTATTTGCAATTCATTAAAATCCGTCTGAATATTTTTTTTTAATTCAACATATTTAACCACAGAAAATGGTTGCAATAATTTAGTAACACGAATATCTTTTTGAAATTCTGGATTTTGCAAAGTTATTAATGGCGCAAAAATAAAGGCTAACATAAGTAGAGTAAGAACTGCATTTGATAATTTTAACTGTGATGAGAAAATCTTTTTTAATCGACTATTTATTATAAAAACAATTGGAATAATGAATATTAGAAGTGATGAAAACAGACTATCAATCAAAGAATAATCAAATATCGAAAAGATGTTTACGCCTTCATTCACAAGTGATTTCAGAATATCAAACCACAAATTCATCAAACTTATAATATAATTGGATCTAACAACAGCAATTAATACACTTACAGAAGTTATAAATTGCCATATTTTAATTTTACTAATCATTACTTAATCAATTCCTTCACTAATCTTTTATCTGTTTTTATTTTGATTAGATCAGCAACAAGATTTGTAACAATAATCATTATTCCAGCAATAAGCGTACAACCAATCACTAAAGGGAAATCACGATTCAATATTGCTTGCAAAGTTAATCTGCCCATGCCAGGCAGTGCAAAAATTACTTCAGTGATCAGTGCACCGCCAAGTAACAATCCAAATTCAATCCCGACTATTGATATTAGTGGTTGAATAGCATTCGGCAATAAATGTTTTGAATAAATTATTTTTTCAGAATAGCCGCTTGCTCGCAAATTTGTAATAAATGTTTGGTTTGATGTTGACACTAAATTATCCCGCAAGTATTTGTAGAAGACTACAATTCCAGCAATAGAAAGTGTAATTAATGGCAAAAGCAAATGTGTAATTCGATCTTTAACATTTTCTAAAAAATTGTTTTCATCTGAATAAATTGTTCCGATTCCTGATGTTGGCAAAAGATTAAGTTTAACTGCAAATATGTAAATCAAAACCAATGCAACTACAAATGATGGAATTGAATAAATGATAACAGATAAACCGCTTAGAAACTTATCAATAACTTTTCCCTGATTTTTGAAGGATGCTTTTGCAAGTAGTAACGCAATAAACAATTGTATCGCTAAACTAATTGAAGCAAATATTAATGTGAATAAAAAATAATCTTTAATAACACTTAGCACCGGTTGCCTGTAATTATATGAAACTCCAAAATCGCCGGTAAGGATTTTTGAAACAAAAGCAAAATACTGGATGTAAATTGGTTTATCTAACCCAAAAGATTTTTGAACTTGTGCAGATAATTCCGGACTTAGTTTAGGTGAGAGAAATTTTTGAGACGGGTCACCTGGAGCGAGTCGAATTAAAACAAATACGAAAGTTATAAGAAGAAATAAGACCAATAATGAAGTTAGAACTCTGTTAATAAGTGGTTTTAGAATTACCGATTTCATCATTTGAGGTTTTTAGATAAATGTTAAAACAATTTACATTTCTTGATAAAATAACCAGCTATACATACCATGACCGTTTTTAAAGAAACAATTTGAATAAGCATTAAACACTAATTATTCTTTGTGTAATTTATTATTTTGATTAACAAATACAAAAGTTTATTGATGCTTAAAGTTGATATAAAAAATATTTCTAGAACTGACCAAGACAATAAAATTATTGTACTTCGCGATATTCACTTTACAATTGATCCGGGAAAAGTTTATTTAATTCTAGGGAAAAACGGCAGTGGTAAATCGACATTAATAAAATCGCTGACTAATCTACTTAATAAAAACATTTTTGATATTGATGGTAGTGTAATATGGAATGATGAAAATATCTTAACAGTAAATGAAGATAAATTGATATTAATAAGAAAGAATGAAATTCGTTATGTTCTGCAAGATTTAACTAACAATTTTGATCCGTTAAAAAATATTAAATATTATTTTGACATTTCTGGTTTAAGTGAAGAGCCAATATCTAAACAATTGAAAGAATTATTACTTCCAGATTATAAAACAATATCTCAGCTTTACCCCTATGAAATAAGCGGCGGAATGGCACAGCGATTATCTTTTCTGTTTGCAATTTTACCAAAACCCAAATTAATAATTCTTGATGAACCAACTTCCGCAATTGATTACACAAACATCAATCTAATAAAATTAAAACTCGATGAACACATATCTTTAGGCAACTCTGCATTAATTGTAACGCAAGATATCCAATTTGCAGAAAGGATTTCTGATGAGATTGCGTTTCTTGCAAATCAGACTTTAACAGAATTTAGAACAAAAGAATCTTTCTTTACCGCGCCTGATCCTTCTTATCTAAAGTTCATTAAAACATACAACGAGTTGAAATGAAAGATATCATTCTTAAAGTTGATGAACTTTTTTATAATGCTGGCGATTCAAACTCAATTGAAATAATAAAGAACATTTCGTTTGACGTTGAGCGAGGAAAAGTTATTGGAATTGCCGGCGAATCTGGCAGCGGTAAATCAACTTTAGCAAAACTATTATGTGGAATCTTAATCCCAACTTCAGGTAAAATCACAACTAACATTTCGCGAGATTGGAGCAAATCAAAACCAAGCCCAATTCAAATATTATTTCAGAATGATGGAAACTTAATTAATCCTTTTAGAAAAGTTAATGATGTTTTAAGGGAGTCGTTTAAATTAAAAACTAATATTAACAAGGACTTTTCTAATGAGATTAAAAATATTTTTAAGATATTTGATTTAAAAGAAGAACTACTAAATCAAAAAGGATCACAATTGAGCGGCGGTGAACAGCAAAGAATCGCGATAGCTCGAATTATGATCGTTGAACCGGAAATTTTAATACTTGATGAACCGTTTTCTTCACAAGATGTTGAAGCACAATTAACGATCTTAAATCTGTTGAAGAAACTAAAACAAGAATTTAACTTTACAGTAATTTGCATTTCGCACGATTTAAATATTCTAAATCATTTTGCGGATGATATTATGGTAATGTATAGTGGTAAAATTGTTGAATCTGGAAATGCATTAGAAATATTCTCAAATCCCAAAAATGATTACACTAAATTTTTAATGAGCGCACAATCACTAAAACTTAGTAAAGAAGAAATAAAATCTTTCCGCAAAAGATATGAGCAAGACTAATGCAATAAGAATTCTTGATTCCAATAACATCAAGTATGAAACTATCTCTTACGAAGTTGATGAAAATGATTTATCCGGTGAAACAGTTGCAAATAAAGTTGGTGTTGATCCTGATATGGTTTTTAAAACTTTAGTATGCGTTGGAGATAAAACTTCTAATATAGTTTTTTGTATTCCGGTTACAACAGAGCTAAATCTAAAAAAAGCTGCTCAAGTAAGTAACAATAAAAAAGTTGAAATGATTCCTTTGAAAGATTTATTACCATTAACAGGCTACATTCGTGGTGGCTGTTCTCCAGTTGGAATGAAAAAACAATTTCCAACCTATGTTGATGAAACTGCTCAGCTTTATGAAAATATTTTTATTAGTGCTGGAATTAGAGGAACACAAATGAAATTGAAACCTAATGATTTGTTAAAATTAGTTAATGGAAATTATGCGGAATTAATCTAGTGATCAGAATTAATTTGAATTTTTAAATCTTTAAATTTTTCAATCTTTTAATTTCTTAAACAACTCAACATCTTCCTTTGTTGTTATCTTAAAATTAAAAACTGATCCTTCAACAATATTTACTTTTTTACCAATCCTTTTTACAAGCATAGATTCATCAGTACCAACAAAGTTTTCTTTTTCTGCTTTTATTAAAGCTTTATAAAGATCTTTGTATTTAAATATCTGCGGCGTTTGCACATAATAGACTTCATCACGATTTAAATATTCATCAACATTTTTTTTCCCTTTTATCAAAGTATCTTTTGCTTTTATACAAACTAAAGCATTTCCAATTCTCTTTGCCGATAAAATTGAGTTTGTTAAAACATTTTCTGGAAGTAAAGCTCTTGCAGCATCATGAACAACTAATAAATCATTATCATTCGCATCAGAAGAGAGTACAGCATTGAAAACTGAATGTTGTCTTGTTTTTCCTCCTTCAACAATTAGCTCAACTTTTGTAAGCTTATATTTTTTTACAAGCTTAATAAGAAGTGAAAAATAATCTTGTTCCGCAGCAACAATTATTTTATTGATTAGTTTATTTTTTTGGAAAGCTTGAAGAGTGTAAACAATTATTTCCTTACCGTTAACTTTTAAATATTGTTTAGGAGTGGTCAGCCCACTCCTTAAACCTTTACCACCAGCAGGAATAATTGCTATGCAGTTCATATAATTATTAAACAATCAGCATTGCATCGCCGTAACTTAAAAAGCGATATTTATCTTTTAATGCTTTCTTATATGCTTTCATTACAAAATCTGTTTCGCCAAACGCACTTGTAAGCATCAATAGTGTTGATTCTGGAACATGAAAATTGGTTATTAACTTTTGCGTGACCTTAAAAACATAAGGAGGATAAATAAATTTATCTGTCCATCCTCTTCCTTGTTTTACAAAACCATCAGCAGTTGTACTGGTTTCTAAAGCACGGCATGCACTTGTACCTACAACAAAAATATTATGCTTAGCATGCATTGCTTTGTTGATCATCTCAGCAGAATGAGCGGAGATTTCATAATACTCAGAATCCATTTTATGTTTTGTAAGATCTTCAACTTCAACTGGTCTAAAAGTTCCCAATCCAATGTGAAGAATTACTGGAACAATATGAATTCCTTTCTTCTCAATCTTTTCTAACAACTTAGTTGTAAAGTGTAAACCTGCAGTTGGAGCTGCAACAGCGCCATCAACTCTGGCATAAACTGTTTGGTAGTTTTCTTTATCCTTTGGCTCTGGATCCCTTTTGATATATGGTGGAAGCGGAGTTAAACCAATTTTTTCTACAGCTTGAAATACATTTCCAGGCTGATTGAATCTTACAGTTCTTCCTCTTGAAGTTGTATTATCAATAACTTCACACCAAAGATTGTTATCAAAATAAATCTTGTTGCCGATTCTAACTTTTCTTGCCGGATCAACAATTACATCCCAGATACAATCTTCTTTATTTAATTCTCTTAGAAGAAAAACTTCAATCTTTGCCTGTGTCTTTTCCTTCTTTCCATATAATCTTGCTTGAAAAACACGTGTCTCATTTACCACAAGCACATCACCTTTTTCCATATAATCAACAACATCAGAAAATTTCTGATCTTTCATCTCACCTGTTTCTTTATTTAAAACCAGTAATTTCGATTTATCGCGTGGACTAACAGGATATTTAGCGATTGATGTTTTTGGCAAATTATATTTGAAATCCGATAATTTCATTATCTCAACCTTCTCTTATTATTTTACTTTTCACTTAATCACCGTGAGCGAGAAAGAGTATATCCGAACAACAGATTCCTCTTCACTTCGCTCATCGGAATGACATGTGAAATTATTTATTTCTTCTTAGATACTTTTTTCTTTACAACAACTTTCTTTTTAGCCACAGCTTTTTTAGCAACTGTTTTTTGGGATGAAGCTTTAGCAGGTTTTGCTTTCTTCATATCTTTAACAGCAGCTTGAGCAGCAGCTAATCTTGCAATCGGAACTCTGAATGGTGAACAACTTACGTAGTTCAATCCGATCTTATGACAGAACTCAACTGATTTTGGTTCGCCGCCATGTTCACCGCAAATACCAATTTTTAAATCAGGTCTTGTTCCACGTCCGCCAGCAACTGCAATTTCCATCAGCTTACCAATTGCATCTTGATCTATTGACTGGAATGGATCTTCAGGAAGAATTTTCTTTTCAAGATATTCAGGTAAAAATCCGCCTATATCATCACGTGAAAATCCAAATCCCATTTGTGTAAGATCGTTTGTACCGAATGAGAAAAACTGTGCAGTTTCAGCAATCTTATCTGCAGTTAAACAAGCACGTGGAATTTCAATCATTGTTCCTGTTAAGTGAGCAATTTTCTTTAATCCAAATTTTGCACAAACTTCTGCATGAACTTTTGTTACTATTTCATACTGATGTTTGATTTCATTTACGTGGCAAGTAACTGGAATCATTATTTCTGGAAAAGGTTTTTTTCCTTCTTGTAATAATTCTGCAGTTGCCTCAAAGATTGCACGTACTTGCATTTCAGTAATTTCAGGATAAGTAATTCCTAATCTTACACCACGATGTCCCATCATCGGATTGTTTTCATGCAAAGCATCAGCGCGATTATTTAATTCATCAAGAGAAATTCCTAAACTTGCAGCAAGTTTTTCTCTTTCATCAGTTCTTGTTGGAACAAATTCATGTAATGGTGGATCTAATGTTCTGAAAGTTACTGGATATCCATCCATTGCATCCATTGTTCCTTTAACATCATGTTTAACGTGTGGGAACAATTCATTAAGAGCATCTATTCTTTCTTGTTCTGATTTAGAATGGATCATCTTACGAAGTTTGAATAAAGGTTCTTCAGAATGTTTTCCATAGAACATATGTTCTGTTCTGAAAAGTCCGATACCTTCAGCACCAAATGCTCTTGCACGTGCTGCATCTTCAGGAGTATCAGCATTAGTTCTAACTTTTAATTTTCTAACATCATCACATAATTTCATAAAAGCCTGGAAGTCAGGATTTTCTTCAGCAGCTTTAATCATTGGTAACTCGCCTAAATAAACAGTTCCTTTAGAACCGTTAAGTGTAAGCCAATCACCTTCTTTAATCGTAACACCACCAACTGCAAAAGTTCTTTCATCATAATTCATTTTGATTGAGCCAGCACCAACGATACAGCATTTGCCCCAGCCACGTGCAACAAGTGCAGCGTGTGAAGTCATTCCACCACGAGCAGTTAAAATTGCCTGTGCAGCGCGCATTCCTTCGATATCTTCTGGGTTGGTTTCTTCACGTACAAGAATTATTCTCTTACCTTCTTTAGCCCAAGCAACGGCATCATTAGCATTAAATACAACTTGTCCTGATGCGCCGCCTGGTCCTGCTGGTAATCCTTTTGCAACTGCTTTTGTTTTTACTTCAACAGCAGGATCAATTATTGGATGAAGTAATTCATCAAGCTGTGATGGTTGAACGCGCATTACAGCTTCTTCTTTAGAAATTAATTTTTCTTTATACATATCAAGAGCCATCTTTACTGCAGCAGGGCCGTTTCTTTTTCCAACACGGCACTGTAGCATATAAAGTGTTCCATCCTGAATTGTAAATTCAATATCAAGCATATCGTGATAATGTTTTTCCAATGTTCTCTGAATACCATGAAGTTGTTTATAAGTAGTTGGCATTCCTGTTTCAAGTGATTCAAGATGTTCTGTATGTTCACTCTTACCAACTTCGTTAATTGGATTTGGAGTTCTGATACCAGCAACAACATCTTCACCTTGTGCGTTTGTTAACCATTCGCCATAAAAATAATTTTCACCGGTTGCTGGATTACGTGTGAATGCAACACCTGTTGCAGAACTATCACCCATATTTCCAAACACCATTGATTGAACGTTTACTGCAGTTCCCCATTCATCAGGGATGCCTTCTATTCTTCTGTAAGAAATTGCGCGTCTTCCCATCCAGCTTTGGAATACTGCAGAAACTGCGCCCCAAAGTTGTTCCATCGGATCTTCTGGAAAAGGTTTTCCTAAAACTTCCTGTACTTTTGCTTTGTAGATTTCAATCAATTCTTTTAGATCATCAGCGGTTAAATCTGTATCTGCATGAGCACCGCGAGCTTCCTTCATCTTGTGAAGTTCTTTTTCTAATTGCTGTCTTACGCCCTTACCTTCTTCAGGTTCGATGCCGGCAGCTTTTTCCATAACAACATCACTGTACATTTGAATTAAACGGCGATGCGAATCATAAACAAATCTTGGATTGCCTGTTTTTTTAATTAATGCTTCACGAGTTTCGTTATTCAATCCTGCATTAAGAATTGTTTCCATCATACCAGGCATTGATGCACGCGCACCAGAACGAATTGAAAGCAGTAAAGGATTTTGTAAATCACCAAACTTAGCTCCCATTTGTTTTTCAACTTTTGCAAGAGCATCTTTAACTTGTTTCTCAAGTTCTTTGGGATATTTTTTCTTGTTCTTGTAGTACGCTGTGCATACTTCTGTTGTAATTGTAAATCCTGCAGGTACAGGAAGTCCAATGTTAACCATCTCAGCAAGGTTTGCACCTTTACCGCCAAGCAAAGATTTCATCTCTGACTTGCCTTCTGCTTTTTTACCACCGAAGTAGTAAACATATTTTGTTTGAGCCATAATTACCTTTCCTCCGTTATAAGATTATCAATTAATCAAATTATCTTTTTACGAAGCGTTTTTTAGTTTATTAATTAAATATTGTTTGAATGATTCTTCATCATCCATACACAAGTTTATTTTAAGATAAAAAATTTCAATATCGTCAAATTCTCTTTTAAATCTTGAAAGCTTTACTGCATCCTTTTCTGTTGTTACTACTGAATGCGAATTTGTTGTATAAAATTGCTTTCTTATTTGCTGAACTTCTTTTAATGTATAATTCTTATGATCTCTGAAAATCATTTTGTTCTGTGTATTTACGTGAACTTTACTCAATACATTTAAGAACGATTTTGGATTTGCAATTCCAGATACAACCAAACTTTCCTGTCCTTTAAAATCATCAAGATCATATTCAATCTTTTTAACCGCATCTACAAAACTTATTGCTTTGTAATAAGATGTAAAGATTTTTTTTCCTTCAAAATGATCTTTTATTTCTGATTTTATTTCTTCTTTTTCCAGAAACTTTCTGTTTAAGATGATCGAATCTGCTCTAATTAAAGATTCAAATCCTTCACGCAAATCGCCAAGTGGTAAAAGATTATGAGTAAAGAAACTTTTAGTATTAACAAAACTTTGATCGATTATCACAATGTCAATATCACGATCAATCCATCGATGTTGAAATGCATCATCTAAAACAATTGAGTTGATTCCGGTATCTTCAATTAATCTTTTTGCACCTTTAACACGATTTTCAGAAACAGCCGCAGCAACTTTACATTCTAATGCAGTGTGATAAATTTCATCTCCACATTCTTCTACTGAAGTTAAAATCTCATCACCATTGGAAACTAATTTGTATCCGCTGGATTTTCTTCCATAACCACGACTTAAGACTCCAACTTTGTAACCCGAGTTTTTAAGAAGATTAGTTACATAAATTACAAGTGGAGTTTTACCAGATCCGCCAACATTTATATTGCCAATAGAAATAACTTTTGCATTAACCTTTTCAGATTTAAAAACAGACTTATCAAAGAACAAATTTCGCAATGAAATTATTAATCCATACAAAAGCACAAATGGTGCTAATAATAATTTTACGAATTTCATCTAATCCTTACCTAAAATTTTTCAGCTTCCTTTTGAAGCTCATTTAATTTTGTCTCACACTGTTCAATAACTTTTGAAGTCTCATCGTAACTTAACTTTGCATCAACATAAACTGGATCAGAATAAATTACTTTAACATTTGAAAATGGATTTGGAATCTGAAATTTATCCCAGCTTTTTAATTTTTTCTTAGATTTTATTCCAACTCCCATTAACACAACAGGAATACCACTTTTTTTTGCAGTTATAACTGCACCGGCTTTAAACTCATGTTCCGGTCCGCGCGGTCCATCTGGAGTAATCGCAATTGAGTAACCATTTTTTGCATGATCAACCATTATACCAAGTGCAACATCTCCACCTTTACTACTGCTGCCACGAACAACTTTATACTTCCAATACTTTAATTGTTTTGCAAGTAAATCACCATCTTTGCTTTTACTAGTAAGTGCGGCAAATCCATCATTTCTATGTAAGAACCATGGCAGCAACATTGTTCCGTGCCAGAAAGCCAAAACATAATTTTGTTTTTGTTTTCTTAAATCATCAATAACTTTTTTATTCTTAAAACTAAAACACAAAGTCCTACTCAAAGCATCAAGGCTGTGCTTTAGGATAAAACTTCCTAAAAATCTTAACGTATCCTGTTTAACTTGTTTTGTGTTCATTCATTAAAGAATAAATTATTTTAGCAGCATTCTTTGGAGCATCTTTATCTCCAAGTACTTTTTTAATTCTACTTAACTTACGTTTTATATCTTCGTATAAATCATCATCAGATAAAATATTTTTTGCTTCATCATAAATCTTATCTGCATTTGCATCATTTTGAATTAATTCCGGAACAACTTGTTCTCCTAAAATTATATTTGCCATCCCAAAGTTTTTAATCTTTACTAGTGATTTACCAATTGCATAAGTAAGTGCACTTGTTTTATACACTATTATCATTGGCAATTCCAATAATCCAGCTTCAAGTGTTGATGTTCCGGATTTAACAATTCCAAACTTTGAATGCTTCATCAAATCATAAGTGTGATCTTTAATCACTTTAAAGTTTTTCTCATTCGTCAACTCGTAAAAGATTTTCTCATCCAGATTACTTGAACAAGCAACAATTATTTGCATATCAAGTTCATCAGCAATTTTTTCAGCAGCTTTAATTGCTTCAGGAAAAATACTTTTAACTTCCTGTTTTCTGCTTCCAGGCAATATCAATAATATTTCTTTTGTAGGATATAAATCAAATTTTTTATCTAATAGATTTCTTGATTTAAAATCATATCCGTTTATTTCCTGGATCAAAGGATGACCAACAAACTCAGCATTTACATTTTTTTCTTTAAAGAATTTTTCTTCAAATGGAAAAACAACTAAAACTTTTTTGAAAAGTTCTCTAATCTTGTTAACTCTGCCTTTTCCCCAAGCCCAAACTTGAGGAGTGATGTAATAAATTAGTTCAAGTTTAAGTTCAGGTTCAAGTTGTTTAAGTTTTTTTGCTATGCTAAGATTAAAACCAGGATAATCTATTAAAACGAGTTGTGTTACATTTCTTTTCTTAACTTCATCAATCAAATCACGTTGAACTTTTTTAATAAATGGTAAATGCTTTATCACTTCAACAAAACCAAGAAAAGCCATTTTGTCTATATGATAAATCAATTCCATTCCTTCGGCTTTCATTTTATCTCCGCCGATACCACATATTTTCAAAGAACTATCTAGCTTCTTCAATTCACGTATTAATGATGCGCCGTGTAAATCACCTGAAGCTTCTCCTGCAACAATCAAAACATTTTTACTGTTCATTACAAAATATTATTAACTCTTAAATACCATTTTATAATTATCAATACGACAACAATACTAAAGGCTTGTAAAGTTCTTATTTCGGATTTAAATCCTTTTGCATAAGAAACTTTAGGCTGAATATTCTTCTCATCTTTATACGGAGTCAATCTTGGAAAAAACTTTGGAACGTTTTCCAAAAATCTTTTGTACTGATCTCCAAATTTTGTTTTTAGAAAAGATTCTTCTTCTCCAACAATTAATTGATATTGCAAGATGAAAAATGTAATTGCAACAATCTGCAAATATGGAAACAGCGCTAAAGACATTACTCCCAAGCCAAAGTACATCAAAATATTTCCCACATAAAGTGGATTACGCACATACGCAAATGGGCCGCTAATAATAAGGTTAGAACCGCCTACACCGCCTGTTGTTCTAGTTTCACTTCCAGCCCAGCTTACACCCCAAAATCTTATTAACTCACCAACAACTGCAATTAAAAATCCCACAACTAAGCTTATTGGATTTGCATTTTCAAATACCAGCATGAGTATAACAAACGGAATTGGTGTATAACTTCTGTATTTAAAAATATTTGCTGCTATGCTACTCATAAATTATTCCGCTAAGTATGCTGATTTTCTTTTTAATTGTGCCTGATGTCTTTTTCTTAAATTCTTTTTACTTAATAATTCATTAATCTTGTTCTTAACATCATCAAAATTGTTAAATGGATAAAAACTAATTCTTTCCATAGAGCAAAATCTTGCAAGATCTTTTTTTGCAAAGATGAAATCGCAATACTGTGCTGCATCTTTGTCCGAGTTTCCATCACCAATGTAAATCGTAAAATCATCATCACTGCTGTGATTTATTATATGATTCTTTTTACAATTTGCCGATGTTGGAGAACCTTCATCAAAATATGGATACGAAGCAGAAAGCTTTCCATAATCATCAACTAAAAGTTTATTGGAATAATATTTAATTCCGATTAATCCTGCTTTACTAAAAACTTTATCTATATAAAAATCAAAACCATCACTTAAAACATAAAGTTCAATTTCCTGATCACGACAAAACTCAATAAACGATTTAAAAGTTGGTTCGATATCCAGTGAACAAATAAAATCTTCCAACTCTTTTTTATTAACTGATCCAACACATTCAC
Organism: Ignavibacteriales bacterium; assembly: GCA_016707585.1. GTDB lineage: Bacteria > Bacteroidota > Ignavibacteria > Ignavibacteriales > Ignavibacteriaceae > IGN3. The sequence goes on from JADJHL010000002.1 coordinate 190,869, forward strand.
ACAAATCATCCCAGCATTGTCTTGATGAAATTTTATCACAAAGTAAATCGCTTATTATGTTATTTACTTTTTCTGTCTCTCCAAATTTGCTGAATATTGCATCACCAACATCTTCAATCGTTATTGTTCCGTCAAAATCTACAAAGACTTTAAATTCTTGTTTCTTCATCAATCAGTAATGATCATTTTTTTAACATCAACAAACTTTCCAGCCTTTAATCGATAGAAATAAATTCCGGCAGGAAGTTTTTCTGCATTAAACACTATTTCATTTTTCCCTGCTGGATACTCAACATCTTCAATTTTTTTTATCGTTTCTATATTGCTGTTAAAAAACTCAAAAGTAACTTCTTCAGTTTCAGGTAAAAAGAAATTTATTGTTGTTGAAGACGAAAATGGATTCGGTGAATTCTGTCCCAACATTATAGATTGAACATCTCTGAAATAATCAACTTTTTCGATAGCAGAATATTGAGGCTGTGTTCTATTGCTTTTCTGAGCAACACGATAATAAATTGAACCACTTACATCAGGCCAATCATAAAATTCGTAAAAATTCGTTGCAGATTTATTCTCCTTATTTAAAGTACCAGCTAGTTTCCAATCGTTTTCTTTTGCTTCTTCAACCGTAGTTCGATAGATGTCATAAGTTGTTCCATCATTTTCATTTGCTGCATACCAGGAAATTTTAACAGAATCATTTTTTACATCTGTATTAAAACCTAACATTTGTGAGGCATAAGTCCCGGAATTAAAAATCTTTTGACCATAAATTTCATTTTCTTTGTTAAGTGTACCTTTAAATACTGCAATCGCTCCGCCTTCTAGATCAGGAACAAGATTTAAATAACTTTTTTCTGTTTGTTTTGAAGAAGCAATCATCACTCCTAATGTATCCCACTGAAGTTTGCCTTTAGTATTAATTTTTTGGATAAAAAGATTTGCAGGAGCATTGTTATCACGTTTATCAATCCATGCAACAACAATCCCTCCTTTTAGACTATGAACAATTCTTTGTCCAAACTGGTTTCCTTTTATGCTCACAATTCTTTTACCATTGTTTCCCCAAAGTCGATTTCCTTTTGCATCAAATCTTTGAATAAAAACATCCTTACGTTTCTCAAATTCATTCGTCCAGCTAACAACAACACTGGAATCAATAAATGCAAATTGTGGATTAGTCTGACTTCCTTTTTGATATGTAAGGAGTTTTCCTTCGGTTCCCCAGAGAAAAACACCTTTATCATTAATAAGATTTTGATAAACAATTTTATTTATTCCCTGGTAAGTGATTGCGGCGTAAATACTGTTACCAAGCTTGCCTACCGAATAATTTATTACATTATTGTTTTCTTTAGAAACTATAATCGGCTTGTTGCCCCATCGTTTTGAACCAGTAGAATCAACATACTGTGCACGCAACAATGTTTTATTATTCAGGTTTTCTAACCAAAAAATAAATCTTCCGCCTTTATTATCTGGAATTATTTCTGTTTCGCTAATAGTATTGTTTGAATTATAAAGATTACCTTTTAATGAATCACTTAAAATTTTTCCATTAGGACTTAGTGAACAATATTTAACCGAAAATTTGTTTGATCCGCTGCCGCTTTTAGAGATATAACTTGCATAAACAAATCCTTTTTTATCCACACGAAGTGAGTAATCAGTTTTTTCAACTTTGGAATCTGTTAATTGGATTCCTTCATTCTGCCATAATCTTAATCCGGTTTTACTAAGTTTTTGTATATAAAGTTCTGGATGATTTTTTTCTTTACCGCGCCACAAAACAAAAACGTTTCCGTAAGGTTCAACAGCAGCTAAAGGATTTTCTTTTAATCCGCCTCTTGTAGAAACAGCTTTACCATCAGCTCTAAAACTTACTTCACCATTTTTATCAAATCTTATATAATAAACATCACCGCTTTGCGTTCCTTTTTTATCTTCCCAAAAAACAAAAGCTCCGCCAGTTAAATCACTAAGTGCTGTAATGTTTATTGGATCAACAGGATCAATAACCAATTTAGTGTTTGAAGATGGATCGTTAACCCATTGAGCAGATACGTTTCCAACAAAGCACAAAAGTGTGATTACAGTAAATAATAAATTTCTAATATGTATTTGTTTAATCTTCAATATTTTTTTTGAATACTAATTATTTACAAAATCCAGGTCTTCATTAAATCTAACGCTAACCAATTTAGAAACACCTTCTTCCTGCATAGTAACTCCATATAAAGTGTTGGCAGCTTCCATTGTACGTTTGTTATGGGTAACAACAATAAATTGCGTGTCTTTACTAAACTCCTCAATAATTCTTGTAAAGCGATCTATGTTCGCATCATCAAGTGGAGCATCAATTTCATCAAGGATACAAAACGGACTTGGCTTAACAAGATAAATTGCAAACAGCAACGCAATTGCCGTTAAAGTTTTTTCTCCTCCAGATAAAAGTTCAATTGATGTTGGACGTTTACCTTTTGGCTTTGCAATTATTTCAATCTTTGCTTCAAGTGGATCAGCGTTTTCCTCAATCTTCAAATCTGCTTCATCACCTGGGTTAAAAAGAGTTCTAAATATTTTTACAAAATGTCCTCTTATTTTTTCAAAGGTTTCTGAAAACTGAGTTTGAGCTGTATTATTAATTTCTTCAATAGTTTTAATAACATCTTTTTCAGAGTCAACTAAATCATCTCTTTGTTTATGAAGAAAATCTAATCGTTCTCTTTCTTCTTCATATTCACTATGTGCAACAAGATTTATTGGACCTAGATTTTTTACTTTAGATTTTAAATCAAGAACTTCATCTGTGCGTTGTTTAAAATCAAATGACTGCAAATCTTCAAAATCTTTTTTCTCAAGTGTAAGCGAATAATTTTCTTTTATATGATCAATCAAATTTGCACTTTTAATATCAAGTTCTTTAATTGTCATATCCATATTGTGAATTGTGTCAGAAACAATTTCACGTTCTTTACGTAATCCACGCAAAGCAGAATCTTTTTGATTTACTTCTTCTCTTAAGCTTTTATGTCGTGTTTCAATTTCCTCTAACTGACTATTTAAAGTATTTTTTGTTTCATCAAGCTCATTAAAATTTTGCTTCAAAGTATTAAGTTCTGTTTCAATCTGATTTATTTCACTTGAGGCAACTTCAATATCTTCATTTCTTTTTGAAATAGAATTATTTATGACAACAATAGATTCTTCAGCTCGTTTAATTGCATTTTCTGTGTTGCGTTTTTCTCCAACTAATCTTTCTATATTTACACTAAGCTCATTACGCTGAGTCAATATTTGATTGTATTCTTTTTCATATTCAGAATACTCATCATCTAAAGTTTGTTTCTTTCTTTCCTCAGAATCACGCAAAGCAATTTCGGTATTAAGTAAGGATTCTAATTTTATTTTCTTGTTATCAAAAAGATTTGATTCTGCGGCGTGTTCTTTTATTTCGTGCTGAATTTTTTCAATCTCATCGTCAGCTTTTTGTTTTTCAAACTCAAACTGCCCGATTTGTTTATCAACATTCGCTAAATCATTTACAAGCAATCTACCCTGTTCGGATAAAACTTTTAAATCAATTTCGTTTAAAAGATTTTCATTTGCAATAATACTATTCTGTATCTCTAATAATTCTTCTTCGTGTTTAGGAAATTCATCTGCAAGATTTTCTAACAACTGTTTTCTGCCAAACAGAGAATCATCCAACCTCGGAACTGAGCCAGCTTCAATAACTCCATCAGCCGAAACAAAATCACCGTTTAAAGTTGCAAAACTAAATGTGTTGTACTTTTCAAAAAGTTCAAACGCCTTATCAAGATTATCAACAATACAAATGTTTTTTAGAATTTTGTTAAAAGAAGATTTCCATCTATCACGGGTTTTAATTGCGTTACTAGCCCAGCTTATAAAACCATTTTCCTGTTCAAGCTTTTTAGCTTTTCTCTTTTCAATAAAACTTTGAATCCTATTTAACAAACCTTTATTGCTTGCATCTTCAAAATGAGGAAAATAGAATGAAGCTTTTCCAATATCGTTTTGATTTAAATATTCAATTCCACGTTTTAAATCTTCTAAAGATTCAACAAGAACATTGTTAAGATTATTCTTTAATGCAGCTTCAACGGCAAAACGAAATTTTTCATCAGAATCACCAATGTGTGCAAGAATTGTACTGCCTTTTTTAGACCAATCTTTATTATCAAGAAGTGCCTTTGCGCCTTTAGAAACCCCTTCAAGGTTATCAATAAGATTCTGGATAAATGAAACTTTATCTTTTATTGATTTTATTAAACTGCGTTTTTCAAGCTCACGTTCTTTTAGTTTATTTAATTCAAGTTCAAGATTTTCTTTTTCAGTTTGTTTTCTAAGATAATTTTCTTCAGCCTCAGCAATATTTTTTTGAATTGCATCTTTATCATTTACAAGCTCTTCAATAAATCCAACTGTCTTTGCAATATTATTTGTTAAAGATTGTATTCTATCGTTTAACTTTTTAATGCTAACTTGTTTTGATTCAAGAATCGCAATAGTATTTCGTAATTCGTTTTCTCTTCCAGTAATCTCTTTAAATTTTTCGAGTAAAATTTCTGATTGTTCTTTAAGAATATTTTTCTTTTGCTCAAGAAATTCTAACTGAGTATCAACATTATGATCTAATGTTTTCTTTTCATGTTCTCTTTGCTCAATTTGTTCAGCAAAACTAGATAGCGATGCAGTTCCATTTTCTGTTATAACTTTAGATTCATCAAACTGGTTTGTCAATTCTTCTAGCTCGGTAATAAATCTTTCTTTATTGCGAGCAAGAGAATTTTTTCTTTCATTATTTAATGATCTAGAATTTTGAACATTAAAAATCTTTTCTGTTTGTAAAGTAATTTCATTTCTTTTTTCTTTAAGCTCGGTTTCAATTTCAACAAGTCTTTCACGTGCAGCTTTTATTTCATCTTCCAGCTTAGCAATATCAGATTCAAACTGAATTTTCCTTTTGAAATTTTCATCTTTGCTGATTTTTGATTCATCTATTTTTAAAATAAAAAGAGCAAGTTCTCGTTCAGATAAATCAATTTCTAACTCGCGTAATTGTGATGTTAAAACATTGTATTTATCTGCGCGCTTAGCTTGTCTTTCCAGCGATGCAACTTTTTTCTCAACCTCAGAAACAATATCATTAACACGATTTAAATCTGATTTTACTTCATCAAGTTTTCTAAGAGCCAATCTTCTTCTTAGCTTATACTTGTTTACGCCAGCAGCTTCTTCAAACATTGTACGGCGTTCTTCAGCTTTATTGCTAAGAATAGTTTCAACCATTTTTAATTCAATAACGGAATAAGCATTTGCACCAATTCCTGTATCCATAAAAAGATTGGTTATATCTTTTAACCTGCAAATGTTTTTATTTAAAAGATATTCACTCTCACCTGAGCGAAAAATTCTTCTGGTGATTGTCACATCAGTATATTCGGTTGGCAAAATACCTTTGTTGTTTTCAATCGTTAGCGATACTTCCGCCATTCCCATTGGTTTACGTTGATTTGTTCCATTGAAAATAACATTTTCCATTTTATCGCTTCTTAGCGTGGAACTTTTTTGCTCACCGAGACACCAGCGCAATGCATCAACTACATTTGTTTTTCCACAGCCGTTCGGTCCAACGATTGAAGTAACACCCTGATTAAAGTTAATCTGTGTTTTTTGCGCAAAAGATTTAAAGCCAAGTATTTCTAGTTTTGATAAATACAAAAATTCTATCCAAAGATGTTAAACTGTTTAAGAGCCAATTTTAAATATTGAAAAACTGAATTGTTTACTTCATAGTAAAGCAAGAAAATTATTTTAAGTGCAAAAATTGAAATCAAACCATAGAAATAAATTCCACCGGCGTTAACATCAAAAATTACGGAGATGCCTTTTAGCAGCCTGTAAAGCAGCCAGAATACAAACAATATCAAAAAAATATAAACATAAATGTTTCCAGCGCCGGCATTTAATAATCTGTAAAGTACAATTCCAACTGGAATTAAAAGCACTACAGGAAGCATTGCCCAAACTACTGTAAAAAATACGCTTGAGAGGTAAACCTTTGTTCTTACAAAAAAAGATAACGCAGTAATTATAATTGTTAAAAGTAACATTGCAATTACGGCTAACACAAATAACCAGATTAATGCATTAATCGGATTCCATGCAAGATAACTGACTCCTGATATTAAACTCGGACTTCCGAAAGCAAGAATTATTTTTTCAAACAAAACACTATTCTTAATGTAGAAAAACATATTTGCAAAAAGCAAAGACATAACCAGTGCAACTATAATCGATAGAAATAACGTATGATATGCTGAAATAATTCTTTGATCTCTTACATCAGCAAAAAAGTTATAAGGACGAAGTAATGCACGCGAAGCATCTTCCCTAAATTTTCTGCCCGAGTTAACAAGCACGCCCATTAATAATGCAAGAACTAATCCTGTGATTATAAAAATCATTGGGGCATCATCTTTATCGCTGCCGATTGGGATTGTAACTTTTTCTGTGTTTTTCATTCTTGCGGATAAAACTTTATATGCAATTCTATCCTGATTTCTATCTTCGCTTATCAAACCAATGCTGTAAACATTCTCTTTGTTGTATCCGCAAATTATTGAACGATAATCACCGCGTAAATCATACATTGTGTTTGCAAAAAAACCTGCAAGATTATTTTTTTCATTAAAACTAAAAACATCATCAAAAAATTTAGCCTGCGCTTCGTATGAAAATTTATTTACATAACCATCAGTTTGTCCAATATTTGCAGTGTAAGTTGCTTCACCAATAAATATTTTCCCTTTACCTAGAGTTGTGATAAGATTATCAACATCAGTTTGTTTATCGTTTGGCTGCTGATTTAAAAACTCAATGCCGTATAAATCAAGATTATCAACTTGCTGAAATTCGAAATCAAAAAATGAAGCATATGTAAGAATGCCTCTATTCTTTTTTACCTGTGATGATAAATTTGTTAATAAAGCCCGATGTTCATCCGAACTAAAAAGATAACTTGAGCCAAATCCCAATCCTGCCATTGCTGAATAATTTTCATAAGCAGCAAGTAAACTTGAAAGATAATTTTTACTGCGCACAACAAAATTCTGTGAGCCTGCAAGTCCTTCCGGTAAGTTTGCAATTGGAAGTTCTACAAAAGCAAATAAACCTATCTGCTCGCACAATCTTAAATAATACGGATGCGGTAATGCTCTTGAAAATCTAACAGAATTAAATCCTGCTTGTTTAATTTTTTCAAAATCGCTTTCCATTCTTTCGTAAGATGAAAGGCTTCCGTATTGATAAAAAGATGGAGTATAAGTAACTCCATATAGATTAAATGTTTTTCCGTTTAGTAAAAAATTATTTTGTGTGGATTCTAATTTAAAAATTGCAATACTTTGATCATGCCTATCGATAAGTTGAGAGCCGCGCCACAGTTCTAGTCTTACAATATAACTTGCGGGATTTTCGGGACTCCAAAAGGCTGGCGAAGAAATTGTAATGCTATTATTAATTTCAACTTGTTTGTTTTGCTTCAATACAAAATTATTATCACTTAAACTTGAGCCTGATCCAATGTTTGAACCTGAACTTAAACTTGTCCTACCATCTGGATAAAAAAACTGAGTGCGTAATGTAAAACTTGTTTGAGTGCCAAGTGTATCAGAAACCTTTTTAAACTCTTTATTATCTATAATAGATTTTAATGTAATAACAGCACTATTTGATTTAATGTTAACTTCAGTTTTAAATGTAAGATCTGAAATGCTAACATTTGGAGTTAAATGTAAATAGACATCTCGAATAACTCCGCCAAAATTTTGCGGAAATAAAAATCTTTGCTTAAGCGGAATTGTGTTTTTACTATCAAGCTTATAAGAAAGTTTTACAGAGATGATATTTGATTTATCAGATTTTAAAATATCTCGTGGAAGTGAAACTGTAAAAGGAAACTCACCACCAGGATGACGATATATTATAACTTTGTTTACAGAAATATCTGCCGAGTAGTTTAATCCAAAAAAGTTTAGTGAAATTTTATTGTTACTTATCTGATCATTTGTAAGCGAAAAGCTTTTTTCAAAAACAAAATCACCTTTCCCATCAAAAATAGATGGAACTGTTATGCTAACTTTTTCCTTTTTATCATCATCAGCAGGGTAAACTTTCCAATTCCCGTTTAGAGAAATAACATCACGTGTATTTGTGATATCAAAAAAAAGTTGATCCGATGTATTTAATTTATAATTTGGAAGATCTTTGAAGATAACCTGCGGAAAAATTACCTGATTGGAAATTATTGCGGTTATAAATAGATTGTAAAGTAAACTTTTGAGGAAAATCATTCTTTGCTACAAAACTCCTGAAAAATAAGGTACAAATATAACCTCAAATCGAAGGGATTGCAATGAAATGAAAGCCTGATTTAAGTTAAAAATCAGGCTTTCGAAAAGAAAATAAAATATTAAGCGCCTTTTATAATCCCTATGAAGGAATCAGCCTTTAAGCAAGCACCACCAACCAAAGCTCCATCAATATCTTTTTGAGAAAGTAGTTCTTTTGCATTATCAGGTTTTACACTACCACCATACTGGATTGTTACATCATTTGCTATTTCTAATGAGTAATCAATCTCTATTAAGTCACGAATAAACTCGTGAACTTCTTGAGCTTGAGCAGGACTTGCGGTTTTTCCGGTTCCAATTGCCCAAACAGGTTCATAAGCAATAATAATGTTTTTCATTTCTGCTTCGGTAATTCCAGCTAAACCAAGCAGTACTTGTTTTTTTATTACATCATTTGTTATTCCGGTTTCACGTTCTTCTAAAAGTTCGCCAACACAAAAAATTGGTTTCAATCCCGCAGCCAAAGCTTTTTTGATTTTTTTATTTATCATTTCATCGCTTTCACCAAAAATTGCCCTGCGTTCTGAATGTCCAAGAATTACATATTCACATCCAACAGATTTTAACATTGATGCAGATATCTCACCAGTAAAAGCTCCATTTTCTTCAAAGTGCATATTTTGTGCACCAAGTTTTATCTGGCTGCCTTTTAAAAGTTTTGATGCTTCTGAAAGCGAAGTAAACGGTGGACAAACAATTACATCACAATTTGGTTTTTCATTTTGTAAAAGATTTTTTAACTCAACAATAAGTTTTTCTGATTGAGCTAAATCATTATTCATTTTCCAGTTTCCGGCAATAACAGTTTTACGCATTTTTTCCTCAAAGGTTTAATAAAATTTCTTTGTAAAATTAAGAAAGAAAATATTGGATTTAAACTCTATAATCTTTTGGCTTAGCCTTCTCTAATAGGAGCGTGTTTTATCTTTGCTTTCTCTGGGAGAAATGCTGCTAAAAACTTTTCATTAAAAGTCGACAAAGATTTTCGCAAAGACAGCAAAGAATTGCATAATGAACAATCCTAATAATCTTTTAATCCTTTTTAGTATTTTGTGGTAGAAATTTTCAATCATAAAAACTTCATAAATGCAGTTATCAAAACAAAATATTGCAGTTATTGCCTTAAGCGGTGGAATGGATAGTTGTGTTACTGCAGCAATCGCTAATCTTGATTACGAGCTTGCTTTTGCTCATATCAATTACGGACAAAGAACTGTAAACAGAGAATTAAAATCATTTAATGAAATTGCTGATCATTACAGAGTTAAAAAAAGACTAATTATTGATTACACACATCTCTCAAAAATCGGCGGATCATCTCTTACGGATAAGAATATCGAAGTAACAAAAGCTGATTTAGAAAACCCGGATGTTCCATCTTCTTATGTTCCGTTTAGAAATGCAAACATTCTTTCCGCTTGTGTTAGCTGGGCTGAAGTTTTAAACGCAAACGCTGTTTTTATCGGAGCTGTTTACGAAGATTCGTCTGGTTATCCCGATTGCAGACCGGATTTTTTTACTGCTTACGAAAAAATGATTGACCTTGGTACAAAACCGGAAACACAAATTAAAATTGTTACTCCAATAATAAACTTATCCAAGGCAGAAATTGTTAAGAAAGGAATTGAACTTGATGCGCCGCTTCATTTAACTTGGAGTTGCTATCAAAATGAAGATGAAGCTTGCGGTATTTGTGATAGTTGTGCATTGCGTTTACGAGGATTTCAGCAAGCTGGTTTTGATGATCCAATAAAGTATAAAGTTAGACCAAAGTATTAATTAAGAAAGACAACAAAAAACATGAACGAAAAAACAAAAATCTTAGAAACTTTTGAAAATAAATATCCTGACAGAGATTACACTGTAACTCATATTGCACCAGAGTTTACTTCTCTTTGCCCTAAAACCGGGCAGCCTGATTTTGCAACTATAACTCTTGAGTATGAACCAGATAAACTTTGTGTGGAATTAAAATCTTATAAATTCTATCTTCAATCTTATAGGAATGATGGAATATTTTTTGAAAGTGTTACAAATAAAATTCTTGATGATCTTGTTGAAGTTACTCACCCAAGATTTATGAAAATTACTGCTGAGTTTAACACTCGAGGTGGAATTTCATCCGTTATAGAAGTTGAGTATTACAACGATGATTTTTATGAGGATGAAGATGAAGAAGAAAGTGATGATTTACTAAATTAAAGTATCTGTCATTCCGTCCAGATTTTTACAGGATCGGAATCTACCGGAATAATATGTTTAGAAGCTAAAACAAGCCTGTCTGCCGACAGGCAGGTTCAACTTAAAATTAAGCAATACTATTTAATATGCTTCGCTTATTAGAAATAAAAAAAGAATTTCTTAAAGAAAGAGAAAATCTTTTTGCGTCATTCAATGGCAAATCTGATGCTTTTGTGTTTAGCAAAAACTACAGTTTGCTTTTAGAAGATACAATTAGAATAATTCTTGCTGATAAGAAAATTTCATTTGCTTTAGCTTCTGCAGGTAGTTTTAGCAGACGTGAGCTTTCTCCATATTCAGATATTGATTTAATGATTATTTCCAATTCAATTGATAAAGATGATGAAGAAATAAAATCATTGATTACAAGCTTATGGGATGGCGGAATTGAGGCTTCACACACAGTTCGTGAAGTAACTGATATACAAAAATATTTAACGACTGATCTTCATACCTTTACACAATTTTTTGAAACTCGTTTTATTTCTGGTAATGATGTTCTTTATAATATATGGAATACAACTCTTTTAGATTCAATAAATGATGAAACAAAAAAACTTTTAATCACAAATTTTATAGATGATGTAAAACAGCGGCACGAAAAGTATGGTGGCTCACCTAAAATGCTTGAGCCAAATGTTAAAATGTCTGCTGGCGGTTTACGAGACTTTCAATCCATCGAATGGATGATGATGATTTCTAGAAAGCATCTGTTAAACTCGCAACACGAATTAACTGAAGCTGAAATGTTTATCAATCATCTTAAAAAAAATAAATTAACAACGGCTGCAGAGTGTAAACGATTACTAGAAAGCTACAAATTAATTCTTACTATTCGTCATCTTCTTCACATTATTACAAAATCCAAAACAGATAGATTTGAATTTACAAATCAATTAAAACTTGCTGCGATTTTTGGATTTGATGAAAGTGATTTGATGCCCTTTATGAAAAACTACTTTAATGCTACCAATGTGGTTTTTCGTGTAACTCATACCCTGATTAAAAAATACAAAGTTGAGTACGTAAATCCTGTTCCCGATTCTTTATCATACGATCTAGATGATGATTTTTATATAAAAAACAAAGTTATTTATCAAAGGAAAAAAGAAGCACTAACTCTTTCAGATATTTTCAGAGTTTTTTATTACAGAGTTTATCACAATGCTGGATTTGATGATCATCTTCGCACAAAGATTATTGAAGCGACAGAAAATGCAGAAGAGAATAATTGGTCGCAGCCAGATTCATCAGTTTTTTTTAGAGAGATTTTAAAATTTTCCCGTCATGTTGGTTCAACACTTTCAATTATGAATGAGCTTGGTGTACTTGGTGCGTTTCTACCAGAGTTTGGTGACTTAAATGGTTTTATGCAGCATGGAGTTTATCATTGTTACACCGCTGATGAACATACATTAATTACAATTCGCAATTTAGAAAAACTCGCAAATCAAAATTCATCATACAGCCAGTTATATAATTCAATTAAAGATAAAGAAATTATTAATCTCGCTTTACTCTTACATGATATTGCAAAACCGATTGACATCTCCGGACACGAAATTATCGGAGCAGAAATGGCTTCTTCAATTATGATCAGGCTTGGATATGAAGAGGAAGAAATTAATAAAGTTGGTTTCCTTGTAAAGAATCATTTGATGATGGAACAAGTTGCCTTTCGCAGAAATTTAAATGATCCGGAAACATTAAATGGATTTGCAACAAAGTTTAACTCTATTGAAGAACTTGATTTACTTTATCTTATAACTTATGCTGATTTATCCGCAGTTAATCCTGCAGTTTGGACTTCGTGGAAAGCGGAATTGCTTTCTGAACTTTATAGAAAAAGTAAAGCGATGATTCAGGATAAAATTTCTGGTGAAGAACTTCTTTACTCAACGATTTATTCTGCTCCAAAAGATATTTCCAAACATTCAGATAAGATTACGGAAAATCATGTGCAGGATCATTTTGATTCTTTACACGATGATATGGGGTATGTAAATCATTTTTCTGATGAAGAAATTGCTTTGCACGTAGAAGAGATTTTAAAAGGTGATAGTGTTTCTGTTCTCTTTAAAGAACTTGATGATTTTACAAATGTCACTATCATAACAAAAGATTTTCCTTCATTGCTTTCAAAACTTTGCGGAGTTTTTGCAATTAACGATGCAAATATTCATTCAGCAAAAATATTTACACGAAAAGATGGAATTGTAATCGACACGTTTCTCGTTACTGATTTCAGGTCTCATAAACGAATTGACACAAATAAATATGAAAAGATAAAAGAAGATTTTTATTCAGTTATAAATGGATTTTTAGAACTTCACCAGGAAGTTGCAAAATTAAAAACGCGATGGTGGAGAATTGAAAATAAATTATTTAAACGAAGCGGACAAATAAAAATCACGTTTGAAAAGCATGATCGTTATACAATTTTGGATGTTCATTCTCCTGATAGATTAGGATTTTTATATCACGTTACAAATAAAATGAATAAACTTGGTCTGATAATTTACTTTGCAAAAATCTCCACCAAAGGCGATGATATTGTGGATTCATTTTATGTGCTGGATAGAAACGGTCACAAAGTTTCACAAAATGATTATCAATTTATTATTTCAGAACTAACAGATACTATAACACAAATATTGTAGCTCAGTTCGCCAAGGCGAATCCAGTCCTGAGATTTTAAGGATTGTTTAGAGAACTTAAAAATTATAGGTGCGATTTTGAATTTTATGGAAAAAGAAAAACCAATCGGAGTTTTTGATTCCGGTATTGGCGGTTTAACAGTAGTAAAAAGATTATCATCAGTATTACCAAGAGAAAGCATAGTTTATTTTGGAGATACAGCTCGTGTACCTTATGGTTCAAAATCAAACGCTACGGTAATTGATTACTCAATTCAGGATTCAGCTTTTTTACTTAAAAAAAATGTTAAGGCAGTTGTTGTTGCCTGCAATACTGCATCATCAATCGCAATTCCAGAGTTAAGAAAAAAGTTTGATGTTCCGGTTATAGGTGTAATTTTACCGGGCGCAGATATGGCGTATAAAGAAACGAGAAACGGCAGAATAGGTGTAATCGGAACCCGTGCTACAATAAATAATAATGCTTACTCAAACGCAATAAAGGAAATTGATAACTCAATTGAGGTTTTTGAAAAAGCTTGCCCATTGTTTGTGCCAATTGCAGAAGAAGGCTGGACTCACCATCGAGCGACTTATGAAATTGCAGAAGAGTATCTTAAGGAATTACGCAAGAAAGAAATTGATACTTTGGTTTTGGGCTGTACACATTATCCTTTACTTGCAGATGTAATTCAGGAAGTAATTGGTAAAGATGTAAAACTTATCGATTCCGGAATTGCAACAGCTGAAGTAGTTCGTAATGAAATTGATAGAATTGGATTAGAAACAAACTCAGCAGTGCCAGGTAATTTGGATTTATATGTAAGCGATATACCAACAACATTTAAACAAGTTGCAGAATTGTTTCTCGGCAAACAAATAAACGATGTTGTTAAAGTTGATATTGAGGATTTGCACAAGATTTAGTTTATTGAAATTATTATTTTTTTACTTAATCCAACCTCAACCAATCTATAAAACGTAGAAATTTGTATGTCGCTTTTGCCTGCTTCAATTCTTGAAATATAGGTTTTCTTTGTCCCTGTTTTTTCTGCTAAAGCTTCTTGAGTCAGATTAGCCTTTTTGCGCTCATCTTTAAGCATTTCACCCAATCTAAACGCAACTGAATTGGTTTCAAATTCTTCTCTTTTCTTAGTCCCTTTTTTACCGTATTGTTTATCAAGATGTTCATCAAAAGTTATAATTTTTTTTGTCAATCGTTTCATTTTATTTTTTCTCTCTAGCTTTTTCTGTAAAATACTCTTGTTTCAATTTGTTCCCCATTTCAATTTCCTTCTTGGGTGTTTTGTTTGTTTTTTTCACAAATCCATTTATTAAAACGACTAATTTTCCTTCATCAAAGAAACAAAATATTCTTAAACTTTTTGCTTGCGTTATTATCTTAATCTCATAAAGTCCATCAGTTCCTTCTAAATATTTAAGAAATTTAATTGGAACTCGCTCAACATTTCTAATAAGATCAAGAACAAAATCTATCTTTTCCTTTGTCTTCTTATCTTCCTCAGAATAAAAATCAAAGAAATGATTACCAAAGAATATTATTTCCCTTTGCATAATTTAAGATAACTAATTAGTTAACTAAGTTCCAAACTATTTTCTAGCTTTACTGAAATATTCTTCACTCAAAATATTTTCGTATCTCATCCTGCTTATTTGTTAATCCAAGTACAATCATCAATTTTATTCGGGCTTTTTGTCCATTTAGATAATCAGAAAAAATAACACCAAGATCATGAAGATGTTTGCCGGCGCCGGGATAACTATAAACATCATCAGTTTCTCCTGCAGGACATCGAGAAGTAAGAACAACTGGAATACCTTTTTCAACTGCGTACTTAATTCCTTCAAATGCCGGCGGAGGAACATTTCCAACTCCCAAAGCTTCAACAACAATTCCATCAACTTTACTATCCGTAGAAAACTTAAAAAACTTTTCATCCATTCCAGCGTAAACCGTAAGTAAATCTACATTCGTATTAATTTTATCTGTTTCGATTGTTTCAAGATGTCTTGGTAAACGATTAAAAATTACTCTTCCATTTTGTACAAATCCAAGAGTGCCAAAATCTAAACTTTTAAATGACTCAACTGAATCAGAATAAATTTTTGTTACTTCGCTTGCCGCATTTATTTCTCCGTTAAGACAAACAAGTACACCAAGATTTTTTGAGTTATCATTTAAACAAATATGTAAAGCATCAATCAGATTTTTTGGTCCATCCCAATCTGGCTCTGAACTATTTTTCATGGCACCAATAACTACAATTGGAATTTCTGTTTTGATTGTTAAATCTAAAAAGTAAGCTGTTTCTTCAAGTGTGTCTGTTCCGTGAGTTACAATTACACCATGAAATTTATCTGATTTTAATTTTGTGTTTATCTTCTCTGATAAATCTAACATCAATTCAGGAGTTACGTGCGGGCCAGGATATTTTCCAAAATCAAAACATTCTATCTCTGCTAAAGAATTTGCTTCCGGAATCATTCCTAATAATTCATTACCAGAATATCTTGGAACTGCTCCACCTGTTTTTTCATCGATCATCATCGAAAAAGTTCCGCCGGTAAACACAACTAATATTTTTTTCATTTTATTCTCAAATTTTGTGAACAAAAATAGCTTTATTACGCTATTCTAAAAAGAAAACTATGCGATTTATCATCTAAAAAACAAAGTGACTTGCGGAGTTAAATACGAAAGTATATTTTTCGCACACGTATAAACAAAAAGGTGTAATTATGTTAATGGTACAAGATGTTGATTTAACTCCAAATCCTCACGCATTAAAATTTATTTTGAATGAAAAATTATTAAACAACGAAACACGACAATACGCTGATAAAGAATCCGCACAAAATGATCCGTTTGCAAAAGGAATTTTTGAAATTGATGGAGTAGTTTCCGTTTTTTATATGGATAAATTTGTAACGATTGAAAAATCTGTAGAAAATAACTGGGGACAAATACAAAGACCATTTATAAACTTCTTAAAAACTTTTGATAAAAATCTTATTCCTGCTGAACAAGAAATTACAGTAAGTGATGAAGAATCAAACGAACTTTTAAAACAAATAAATATTTTGCTTGATCAAAAAGTTAGACCTGCACTTGCCGGCGATGGCGGCGGTTTAGAAGTTTTAGGTTTGGATGGTTACACTGTTAAGATTAGATATCAAGGTGCTTGCGGAAGCTGTCCAAGTTCTATTAGTGGAACATTAATGGCAATTGAAGGATTACTAAAACGTGATGTTAATCCTGCAATAAATGTAGTTCCTGCTTAAATTATATTTTAAATTTTTTGTTAGGCTGCTTTGCTTAGCAGCCTTTTTTATTTTATGGAAGCGAATATGTCGGAAATAAAATACTACTCTGAAGAAATAATCTCTGAAATCAATATTGCTGTTCTTGCTTCATCAAAAGGAGTAAAAAAAATATTCTTTAATCCCACAAAAGAAATAACTGAATTATCCATAGCAACAAAACTTAGGAGTGATGATCCATATCTGTTCGGAATTTTTGATCAACTTAAAGAATACTTTGCCGGGACAAGAAAAGAATTCGATGTTCCACTTGATATTGAAGGAACAGATTTTCAAAAAAGAGTTTGGAATGAGCTAAGAAAAATTCCTTATGGAAAAACTATCAGCTACAAAATTTTATCAGAAAAACTTGGGGATGTGAAAGCAATTCGCGCAGTTGGAAAAGCAAACGGACAAAATCCAATTGCCATTATAATCCCGTGTCATAGAGTAATTGGAGCCAATGGAAGTTTGGTTGGCTATGCAGGTGGACTTGCTATAAAAGAAAAACTCCTTCATTTAGAAGGAGCATTAAATCCTGAACTGTTTGATTAAAGACCAAACGTTAAAATTATTTTAAATCTGTTACTTTACTAATATCAGCAAGCTTAACAAATTTTTCGTTGAACTTATACGCGCCGCCATCGGTCTTCATGCTTTTAATAACTTTTACAGTTACGCCTTCAACTTTTTTCTTGCCTTTTGCTTTATCCGCAAAACTCTGAACTTTTGCCATTTTATAATCCTATTATTTTTAAACCATGATTTTGGGCTGTAAATATATAGCAATAATACTTTAAAGAAAAGATTTTATATTCACTCAATTCTTGTGAATCTTGCATTTTTTATTAGTTTTGGGCTTCATTTTTCAATTTTATGATTATGGCTTCAGTCGAAGGAACAAAAAACTACATTTCTAATTTTTCAGACATCAAATCCAAAGTTTTGGGTAAGACAGGATTTGAAGTTTCTATTTGCGGATTTGGCGGATACAGAATTGATGATGGAATTCCGCAGCACCAAAATGCTTTAGAAAAAGCTCTACTCTCGGGAATAAATCTTATTGATACTTCATCAAATTATTTTGATGGCGGAAGTGAATTTCTTGTTGGAAAAGTTTTAAACAAACTTGTTGCAGAAAATAAAATTAATCGTGAAAATGTTATTGTAGTTTCCAAAGGCGGATATTTACAAGGATCAAATCTTAAACTTGGAATGGAACGAGAACAATCCGGGAAACCATTTAGCGATGTTGTAAAGTGTACGCAAGATTTGTGGCATTGCATAAGTCCGGATTTTCTGGAAAACCAAATAACTCTTTCATTAAAAAGATTAAATTTGAATAAGATTGATGTTTATCTTCTTCATAATCCTGAATACTTTTTAACATACTCCATCATTTCTGATCCCGAAAGACGGGAGCGGGAATACTATCGTAGAATAAAAGAAGCATTCATACATTTAGAATCAGAAGTTAAACGCGGCAGAATTTCTTGCTACGGAATTTCATCCAACACTTTTGCTGAGAAAGAAACAAAACAAAATTTCACTTCGCTGGAAAGAGTAATTTCAATCGCAAATGAGATTTCCGAAAACAATCATTTTGCGGTAGTTCAGTTTCCTATGAACTTAATTGAAAACGGCGGAATGACTATTTTGAATCAGCACTATCAAACAAAAACTTTCTTACAAATTGCTGGCGAAAATAATCTTGGAGTTTTAGTTAATCGTCCACTTAATGCGATCAGCAAAAATAAATTAATTCGATTAGCAGATTACCCCGTAACTGAGGATAGAAACGATAATGAAATATTTAGTTTGATGGATGACTTGAGTAAACAGGAATCTAATCTTATTGAAAAATATATTAATTATATGGGTTTGAGTGCAAGTGAGAAAAAGAATGTTACTGATTGTATTTCACTTTCCGCTATCCTAAAATCAAACTATAGAAAATTTGATAATCCGGGAAATTTTAGTGAAATAAAGAGTACCATTTTAATTCCCCGTGCAAATTTTGCGATTAACGAAATTGGTAAAAGTTATCCGGATGATCAGAATGTTGTTCGTGCACTTAGAAATTTTGCAGTGACTACAAACATATTATTAGACTCGATTTTCAGCAATCTGGCTAAAAACAAGAATCTTGAAAATGAGAAATTCCATTTAGCAATAAATAAATTTGCCAATAGTGAACAGCAAAAATTATCACTTTCGCAAAAGGCTATACTATTAATTAATAGTGTACCGGAAGTAACCACAACATTAGTTGGTATGAAATCCGTCAATTATGTAGATGATGTTCTAAAATCGATTAAAAGTGAGGTTATAACAAATTTTGCTGATTACTGGCATAATAATGGTATTTCCATTCAATAATTTTCTGAATCGGTCGATAATAATAATTATCTAACTGAAGGTAATATAAAAATCTTTCTAAATATCAAATATTTCTATACGTTGTTTATTTAGAATTTATTGTTTAGGTTTTATCACAATTTTTTGGATTTATAATGTTTTTACTGGCAACAATCATAATTCTCTCGTACTTAGTTGGCTCAATACCAACGAGCATTATTATTAGTAAGCTATTTCACGGAATTGATATTCGTGAACACGGCAGTGGAAACGCTGGCGGTACAAATGTTATGCGCGTATTGGGCTGGAAAAAAGGATTGCTCGTAATTTTACTTGATGCCCTTAAGGGCGCACTTGCTGTTGTTGTTGTCGCAAGATTACATTACGGCGGATTGCCATTTCAAAACGTTTCTCCTTTTGATGATTTTACTTTAGTTCAAATTATTGCTGGTATTGCCGCAGTTATCGGACATATCTGGACAATCTTTGCCGGCTTCCGCGGCGGTAAAGGAATCGCAACTGCTCTTGGTATGTTAATAATGATTATTACTGTTGATATGCTTGTTGCACTTGGAATTTTTATTATCGTTGTGACGATATCGCGTTACGTTTCCTTAGGTTCGATTTTAGCCGCTCTATCAATTCCATTTACTCTTATTTTTAGAGAAAATATTTTACACGATCATATTCAGAGCTACGGAACTTTACTTCCATTTGTAGCTGCTGTTTCCTTACTTGTTGTTTTTACACATCGCAAAAATGTTATGCGATTGATAAACGGAACAGAAAGTAAAATAAGCTTTAAGAAAAAGAAATAATGAAAATTTCTGTACTTGGCGCTGGCGGCTGGGGAACTACACTCGGTATTCTTCTCCATTACAACGGTCATCAGGTTACACTTTGGGAATACAAAAAAAATTATGTTAAGGAGTTAATCAAAAAACGAGTTAACTCAATTTACCTTCCAGGCGTTCCAATTCCAGATGAAATCTCAATTACTCACGATTTAAAAGAATCTGTTCATCAAAAAAACTTAATTGTTCTTGCTGTACCTTCACAGTTTTTACGATCAGTTATTGAGGATGTTAGTTATTCTGATATTAAAAATTCGATTCTTGTTAGTGTTGCAAAAGGAATTGAGAACAAGCATTTAATGACGATGTCTCAAATGTTAAAAGATGTTCATCCAAATTTAAGTGATGAACAAATTGGTGTTTTATCTGGCCCATCACACGCAGAAGAAGTTTCTAAGAGAATTCCAACCGCTGTAGTTGCAGCCTCAACCGAACTTGAAACTTCTAAATCAATTCAAGCAGCATTTATGAATTCCTATTTCCGTGTTTATTCTTCAACTGATATTCTTGGCGTTGAGCTTGGTGGTGCTTTTAAAAATGTAATTGCAATCGGTGCAGGAATAATTGATGGCGCTGGTTTTGGTGATAATACTAAAGCTGCAATCATGACTCGCGGTGTTGCAGAAATTTCTCGTCTTGGAATGGCTATGGGTGCAAGACCAGAAACTTTTGCAGGACTTTCCGGAATGGGTGATTTAATTGTTACTTGTATGAGCAAGCACAGTCGTAATCGTTATGTTGGTGAGCAAATCGGCAAAGGAAAAACTCTTAAAGAAGTTTTAAAGAGTATGGAAATGGTCGCTGAAGGAGTTGAAACAAGTCGCTCTGCTTCCAAGCTTGCAGAAAAAAATAATGTTGAAACTCCAATTACAACTGAAGTTTATAAAATATTATTCGAGGATAAAGATCCTGTCAAAGCAACAACAGATCTTATGACTCGTGATATGAAAACCGAAAGGCACTAACAAACGATTGTCATTGCGAGCCCGACTTTAGTCGGCGAAGCAATCTGTTACTCAACTTACATCATTATTAAAGAAAAAGTTTTTAATCTCTCAACAGATTGCTTCACTCGAAGACTCGTTCGCAATAACATTCATAAATAACTATTCTGTTACTCTCCCACCCGGCAAAGAAATTCCTTTTATTTTTCTGAAAATAGAAACTGCGTATGAGTCTGTCATTCCGGAAATAAAATCTATAACTCTTAAAAGTCTTTGATATAATTCCGGATTGTTTTTTTCTCCAAAGAAAAATCTTTTAGGGATTAGATTTATTATAGCACGATATTTTGGAGTGAGATTGTGATTTGAATATTCATTGTAAGCAGTGATAAAAGTATCAAGCAATCCACCAAGAACTTCGTAACCTGCAACTTCACGTTCAACAACGCTTCTATGCCTGTAAATTTTTGATATTGATACTTTTTCTATTTTCTTTAGCGCGCTGGATTTGTTTATCACGGTAACAAGTTCTTTATTAAAATTTCCTGCAAGAATATCTTTTTCATTATCCATAAAAGCATCAGCAACAAGATTTACAAGATCACTTATTGCTTTTGCTCGTAAGTAACCAACTTTTTCGTTATCATCACGTTTTTTGTAACCTGATAAATCTTGTTTATGAATTAATGGTAACAGCAAGCTTTCAGTTTCTTTGAAGGATAAAAGTCCCAAACGAAAACCATCTTCAAGATCCATAATGCTGTAGCAAATATCATCAGCCGCTTCTACGAGAAAAGAAAGTGGATGATGATGCCACAAATATTTTTCCGCCTTGTTTGGTTTTGATAATCCAGTTTTCTCAGCAACGTGTTGATAGATTTCTTTTTCTGATTGGAAGAATCCAAACTTCTTGTAAATATTTTTGTGACCTTTTGCATGCTTGATCTCAAGATCAGTAAGCGATTCTTTGGGATATTTGTTTAGTGCGGATAAAGTTGCATAAGTTAATTGCAATCCCCCATCAACATCCTGATTTTGAAGTTTAGTAATTATTCTAAACCCCTGTGCATTACCTTCAAATCGAATAAGGTCATTCCATTTCTTTTCATCAGCAATTTCATCTTTAAACTTTTTGCCATTTCCGTTTTTAAAATACTCAGCAATTGCATCTTCACCGGAATGCCCAAATGGTGGATTACCAATATCGTGAGCAAGACAAGCTGCGGCTACAATTTCTCCAAAATGGAATTGAGTAAAATCTTTTTTCAGTTTTGGATGCCTGGCAATTATTCTTTCTCCAACAAGATTACCAAGTGACCTTCCCACAACAGAAACTTCCAGACTGTGAGTTAATCTTGTATGTACAAAATCACTTTCAGGTAGAGGAAAAACCTGGGTCTTATCCTGCAATCTTCTAAAAGCAGGAGAAAAAACTATTCGATCAAAATCTTTTTGAAACTGGCTGCGTCCATCTTTTTTTGATTGTTGACTTTTTTCAATTCCAAGACGGTCATCTGTTAAGAGTAATTTCCAATCCAAAGTATAATTCCTTTTGATAATTGCTTCGAAAGTTAATTAAAATCTTGGTTATTCGTTAAATCAAAGTTGAGTTTGCTTTGATAACAATCTATTTTTCGGGCAATGAAATCTGATAAAGAAAATATTCTTGAGTCTTCTGTTCAATACATTAAATCTGTTGGACCAAAACGTGCGGAATCATTTTCTAAAATCGGCATAAATACAATTCGTGATTTAATATTCTACTTCCCTTCCCGCCATCTTGATCGCACAACAGTTTTAACTGCGGCAAAGGCTTATGGATATGCAATGAATGGTTATGATGGCGAAGCGACTATCATTGCAAAAGTTGTTGATAAAGAAAAAAGAAATCTTGGCAGAAAAGAAATTCTTAAAGTGCAGTTCAGAGATTCATCAGGTTTTATTGAATGTGTTTGGTTTCAAGGAGTAAAATATTTTCATTCAGTTTTTAATGAAGGAGATTATTTTGCAATCTCCGGCAAACCGGAAATAAATTATAACAAACTTCAAATCGTTCATCCGGATTTTGATAAGATAACCGAGGAAGAAACACAAAGTTTTCTTAACACAGGAAAGATTATTCCATTCTACAGAATTCCAAAAGAGCTTAAGCAAAAAAACATTGGTGATTTAAGTTTACGCCGAATTATAAACACCGCAGTTGAAAGTTATGTTGATAATCTTGAAGAAACTCTTCCTCAAGAAATAATTGCACAGCATAAATTGATTGATTTAATAACTGCTGTTAAAAATTATCATTATCCACAAAGTAAAGAATTGTTTGAACAGGCAAAACGCAGATTTAAGTTTGAAGAAATGTTTTATCTTGAATTGCTTGTTGCTATCAAGAAGAATAATTATCAGACAAAGCTTATCGGAAATAAGATGGAGATTAAAACAAATCTTGTTTCTGTTTTTATCAAAACACTTCCTTTTGAATTAACACATTCGCAGTTAAATGTTTTGAGTGAAATCAAAAAAGACATGCTTTCCGAAAAACCGATGAACAGACTTTTGCAAGGAGATGTTGGAAGTGGAAAAACTATCGTCGCATTGATTTCAATGTTAATTGCCATTGATAATGGATTTCAAGCTGCGTTGATGGCGCCAACAGAAATTTTAGCTGATCAGCATGCAAAAAACATTTCTGCAATGATGAGCAAGCTTGCTTTATCTCATAAGGGAAAAGAAATTAAAGTTAGTTTGTTGCTTGGCGGACAGAAAAAATCTGTTCGAAATCAAAAACTTTCTGATATTGAATTACAGGAAGCTGATATTATAATCGGCACGCATGCAATTTTTGAAGAACAGGTTAAGTTTAACAATCTTGGGTTGATTGTTATTGATGAACAGCATCGTTTTGGCGTAAAGCAAAGAGCGTTGCTGCAAAGCAAAGGTACAACTCCAGATGTGCTTGTAATGAGTGCGACTCCAATTCCAAGAACTCTCTCGATGACGATTTATGGCGATCTTGATTTTTCAGTCATAAATGAAATGCCGAAGAATCGAATACCGATTAAAACAGTTTTGCGCGGAGAAAAGAAACTTCCGGAGATCTATAACTTTATAATTGATAAAGCAAAAGAAGGTTACCAAACATTTTTGGTTTATCCATTAGTAGAGGATTCCGAAAAACTGGATTTGAAAGCTGCAATTACTTTTTATGAAGATTTAAAAGAAAATCATCTTAAAAATCTTAAGCTTGGATTGATTCATGGCAGAATGAGCTGGCAGGAAAAAGAAGAAGTGATGTTAATGTTTAAGGATAAGTTGTTTGATGTTTTAGTTTCCACCACAGTTATTGAAGTTGGGATTGATATTCCTGATGCAAATATAATTTTAATTAACGATGCTCATAGATTTGGATTATCGCAGCTTCATCAACTACGCGGAAGAGTTGGAAGAAGCAACAAACAAGCTTATTGTATCTTAATTACTAAAGATGAAATTGCAGCAAAGCAAAATGCAAACGAACTTGAACTTGATTATTTATCTTCTGTTCAGTTAGAAAAGTATAAATCATCTGTAAGATTGCAATCGATGGTAAAATATTTAGATGGATTTAAGATTGCGGAAATAGATTTAAAACTCCGTGGACCGGGAGATATTTTCGGAACAAAGCAAAGTGGTTTTCCGGAATTAAAGTACACAAATATTATTGAAGACACCGAATTAATTCTTGAAGCGAAGCAAAGTGCGTTCAAATTAATAGAAAATGATCCGAAGTTGGAAAATAATTTTTCAGCGCTCATCCGTAAAAATCTTATCAAACATTACTCAGAAAATCTTTCATACGCTAAGATCGCTTAGCATTAAAACTCATCACATTACTTTCAATACTATAAATAGCTATTGCTATTAACATCACCAAGATCCAATGTAAATATTTTTCTTAAAAATATTTTTTAAAACTAAAAAAGTTAAACGATGAACGCTTGAAAATATTTTTTCTATCAAATCCAAAACTTGTTGACAAACATTTTATAAACATTATATTTGGAACAGAAAAAATTTATAAGGAGAAAAATATTTTATCTTCCTTCTTTAACAAGAAGTTGAACGTTGCGTTAGCATATAATGTGAAACCTGAAAGTGATTCTTTCCCCGCATCCGTGTCTCCAAATTCCAATAATCAATCTCAAAGTTTAAATTCAGAAATGGATGAGTTTGCTGAATGGGATACCTGGGAAACAATTAATGCTGTTAAAGATGCTATCTCTCTTTATAATAATGTTACTTTGATCGAAGCAAACGAAGAAGCCTACAATAAATTCCGGGAAGTTAAACCTGACATAGTTTTTAATATTGCTGAAGGTGCATTTGGCGTTAGTCGTGAAGCACAAATTCCTGCAATGTTAGATATGTTACAGATTCCTTACACGGGATCTGATGCCCTTACTCTTGCAATTTGTCTTGATAAAGCCCGCACAAAAGAAATTTTAAGTTATTACAAAGTTCCAAATGCAAAATTTTTTGTTGCTGATAAGATTGAAGATGCAGAAAATCATGATCTCAGCTTTCCAATGATTGTAAAACCAATAAGTGAAGGTTCCGGCAAAGGAATTTATGCTTCATCATTTGTTCACAGCAAAGAAGAACTTAAAAGAGAAATCAGCAGAATAACTTCTGAATACAATCAATCTGCATTGGTAGAAGAATTTTTATCTGGTCGTGAGTTTACTGTAGCAATACTTGGCAACAACGGCGATGCAAAAGTTCTTCCGGCAATTGAGATGAGATATGATAAATATCCTGAAGGAACCGCGCCGCTTTATTCTTATGAAGCAAAGTGGATTCTTGATACTAAAGAAAACGATTTTGATGTATTTGATTGTCCAGCAAACATCACAAAAGAACTTGAAGCAAAGATTAACAAAGTTTGTATCGATACTTACAGAGTTCTAAAATGCAGAGACTGGAGCAGAATCGATTTACGTCTTGATAAAAATGGTGAACCAAATATTATCGAGATAAATCCGTTACCGGGAATTATTCCTGATCCAAATGAGAACTCAAGTTTTCCTAAAGCTGCTCGTGCTGCAGGAATTGAGTATAATGATATGATAAACACAGTTTTAGCATCAGCAGTTAAGAGATATAATCTATTATGAAGACTGAAGCTAAAATATTAATCTGTTATAATTCGCCAGTAAGCATTTTTTCTATCTACAATGGAAAACCTGCTGAAGATAATTCTGACAGTAAGGATTTATCAGAACATTCATTTGCATCAAATATGTTAGAGATTGAAAATCATCTTAAAACAGTTTTTAGTGATGTAAAATCTTTACCGATAGATAAAAATGTTAATCGTACGATTGAAGAGATCACATCTTACAATCCTGATGCGATACTAAATTTTGTTGAGTCTGTTGAAGGAATAACTTACTACGAGTATTGTATAGCCGGATTATATGAGTTACTTGGCTATCAATACACAGGTAATGCTCCTCAAACACTTGGAAATTGTTTAGACAAGAAGCGAGCAAAAGAAATTTTATACTCAAACGGAATTAATACTCCGCGCGCAATTACACTCTCACCGAAAGAAAAATTTACAAAGAAAGATGTCAATCTTACTTATCCACTCATTTTAAAACTTGTTGATGAAGATGCGAGCATTGGCATTTCAGAAAATTCTGTTGTAAATAGCTACGGAGAATTTAAAAAACATTTTAAATTTTTATCTGAGACTTATAATAAGAGTCTGATAGTTGAAGAATACATTGTTGGAAGAGAATTAAATTGTGCTGTGCTTGGTGATAAACCACTTCCAATTTCTGAAATTGATTTTACCGGATTACCCGAGGGATTGCCGAAGATAGTTACTTACGATGGCAAATGGATTGAAGGCAGTACATATTATAATTTTACAAAACCTGTTTGCCCGGCTAACATTGATTCTGAAATCAAAAAGAAAGTTGAAGAACTTGCAATAAAAGCTTATAAAGCTTTGGGATGCAGAGATTATGCAAGAGTTGATGTGCGAGTATCCAATGATGGAACTCCTTATGTGATTGAAATAAATCCTAATCCTGATGTATCAAGTGATTCCGGTTTTGCAAGAGCAGCCGCAGCATCAGGAAAATCTTACAGTGAACTTTTATTTACTATAACGAATTTTGCATTACAGCGAAAGTACAATGATTCGAAAAATAAAGCCGTCTGACGAAGTTGCAATTGAAAATATGCTGACGAGGATTCCGAACTTTAATGAAGCAGAAATTAAAGTTGCAATGGAACTTGTGAATATTTCGGTAATGAATCCGGATCAGACAGATTATCATTTATATGTTTATGAAAATGATGGCAAGATTGTTGGTTATCATTGTACTGGTAAACGTCCGCTAACGGACGGTGTTTATGATCTCTATTGGATTGCTTCCGATCCTGCTACCTCAGGCAAAGGAATCGGAAAACAACTTTTAGAACATGCTGAAGAGTTTGTAAGAAGTAATAACGGCAGGTGGCTGCTGGCAGAAACTTCTTCAAAAGAAAGTTATGCTTCCACGCAAAACTTTTATCTTAGAAATAAGTACTCAATTATTTCAGAGATAAGAGATTTCTACTCAGTAGGTGACGACCTGCTGGTATTTGGAAAGTATTTCAACAATAAGAATCACTGAGGAAACGTTATGGAACTTTGGCAGCAAATGGTACGCGACAGTGTGCACACTGTTGATCAGCTTGTTGAAAAATTCGGGATCGACCGCAAAGTAGCGGAAGAACTTGATGAATTTTTTCAGGCACGTATCAATCCATATTATTTAAGCTTAATTCGCCATCCCGGAGATCCCATCTGGCGTCAATGTGTTCCGGATAAAGCTGAACTGGAAGATTTTGATGCAGCAGAAGATCCTTTGATGGAAGATGCAATGAGTCCTGTACCAAACATTACTCATCGTTATCCAGATCGCGCACTGTTTCTTGTTACAAGCCAATGCGGATTGTATTGCCGCTTCTGTACAAGAAAAAGAAAAGTTGGCGATTATGAAAAGATATCGATGAAAGGACTTGAAAGCGCTTTCAAATATCTTGAAGAGCATACGGAAATCCGTGATGTAATTCTTTCTGGCGGCGATCCTTTAATGTTAACGGATGCAATGCTTGAAAAAATTCTTCAGCGAATAAGAGCAATTCCTCATATCGAAATAATTAGACTTGGATCTAAAATGCCTTGCGTACTTCCGCATCGTATTACAAATAAACTAACTAATATGTTAAAGAAGTATCATCCAATTTATGTTAATACACATTTTAATCATCCGTGGGAAATTACTCCGGAAAGTTCTAAAGCGTGTGAGATGCTTGCTGATGCCGGAGTACCAGTTGGCAACCAGATGGTTATTATGAAAGGCGTTAATGATGATCCTGCAGTTGTAAAAGAATTGATGCAGAAACTTCTTAGGATTAGAGTTCGTCCTTACTATATGTATATGGCTGATGAAACTAAAGGTGCAAATCATTTCAGAACTTCTATTGAAACCGGATTGAAAATTCTTGAAGGTTTGCGCGGACATACAAGCGGACTTGCAATTCCTCATTTTGTAATTGATGCACCTGGCGGCGGCGGTAAGATACCGATTATACCAAACTACGTGCTTCATAAAGATGAAGACAGAATAATCCTTAGAAACTTTCAGCATAAGATTTACACTTATAAAAATTATGCTGATGCAAATAATCCTGAAGGGTTTGGAAGCAAGAACAAGAGTAACGGTAAGAATGGCAAGAACGGAAGTAATGGAAATGGTAACGGAAACGGCAAAGGAAAGAAAGATGATATGAAGCCGAAGAAGATTAAACTTCCCGAACTCTCTGAGATAGAGAATTAAAAAGAAAACCCCGATGTTAGTCGGGGTTTTTTGTAATTATTCATTCTTGAAAATACCTTGATATGTTTCTTCAAAATATTTTTCTTCTTTTAACACTATTAGTGTGTCTTTTCTAAATGATGTATTTATTGATTTAGCCAATTCTAATTTATCCATGTAGTTATATAGACTATCAATAAACCGTATGATATTTGTTGGTGCTTTATATTTATTCATTATCAGCACCTGTTTTTCATCACTGTCTTTTTTTATTGAGAGAAAATATGAAGATTCATATATACCTCGTACTTTCCTCTGAATACAGAGTATTTAATTTTGTGTAATTCATTTTTTCTATTTGACGGTTAACATAATTAAGTAATGAATCTGATAACATAAATTTGAAATAACCTTCTTTTTGTTTAAAACAGTTTTTAATATAGCCAATCATTTCCCCTGCTTGATCAACTTTAATTATCAATCTTGGATTATAGCTAGAATGAGAAATTAAATTGCCTTTAATACAGAATTCAAATAATGTGTCAGGTTTTGCTTCCCAATTCTTTGGAGGCTTGGTACCAGGAGGCGTAAAATATATTGTCTCACCAAGTGAGGGGGGTCCAACATTATGTTTTGAAATAAATATTTCCTCAACAATGAGCTTGTCTTTTTTATTAGAACAAGAATTTGATAGGATAGTAATTAAAATTGTAAATGCTATTAAAAAGAAATATTTCATTTGGGGTCACTTAGTATAGTTAAAATTGTTTCTCTATTATCTTCAGTAAGTCCTTCTCCATACTTTCAACTGGAGTTTCAACAATTCTTCCAATTTCACTTCCGTCTTTATAAAAAATAATTGTTGGGACTAATTCTATTTCAAGTCCTTCTGCTTCGTTGGATAAGCCTTGCTTTTCCCTGTTAACTCCAATTAGAGTAATTGAGTTTACATCGTAGTTAAGTTCGTTTAGTATTTTAAATAATCTTGGCAACTGTTCCCTGCTATCGCTGCAGGTAGAACGGAAAACAATTTTGATAATTACATTATCAAGTTTTCCTTCTAAGCTATCAAGAGTTTCAAAATCCGGTTGGTAGTTGTTGTATTCTGTTGTCCAGGTATCCTTAAAAAGAGAATCGATGATTATGCTTGCAGGACAGTAACCGAGGATTAATGGTTCGCCGTTTTTTTCATCAGAAATGATTTTGAAATCCTGGGCATTGATTTGGATTGTGGTAATGAAAATTACAAGTGGAATGAGATATTTGAGCATATTTTTTTCCCAATCTATTTAATTGCCACGACTTTCAAGTCGTGGATAAAATTTACAACCAAGTACTTGGCTTTAGCCACATTTAAATAATAATAATGTGGCTAAAGCCAAATGTTTTTTATATAGTTTTCCACGAGCTAAAGCTCGTGGCAATAAATAAATCACACTCCATCCTTCGACTACGCTCAGGATGGCAACGGTTTTCAATCTTTTTTAATTCTTAAATCAATTCCCCATAACAATTTATTTCTTAAAGTTTCAAAATAAGTTGTTAGGGATGTGTGAACTAATTTTAACGGGCGATCACTTTTACAAATTTTTATTTCTGTTGGAGGAGGAAAATCAAAAACTCTTTGTCCATCACAGCTAACCTGCACTTCTTTGTAAGGCGAATCAGCTTTTATTACTATCTCCTGTGAACTCGGAAGCACCAGAGGACGAACAGTTAAACTGTGAGGTGATATTGGTGAAAGAGTTATTACATCTGTTTTTGGCGATACAATTGGTCCGCCTACTGAAATTGAATATCCTGTTGAGCCAGTTGGAGTTGCAACAATTAAACCATCGGCTGAGAAAGTTGTAACATATTCACCATCAACCCAAATGGTAAGCTCAATCATTTTAGGCCAGCCGCCTTTATCAATTACAATATCGTTTATTGCATAAAGTTTTTCCGTTTCGTGTCCCATTGCTTCAGCACTAATAACCATTCTTTCTTCAACGCTGTACTTGCCTTCTTTAAGTTCTTTAATGATCTTATCCATCTGATCGATGTTTGCTTCAACAAGAAATCCCAACTTACCAAGATTAACACCAAGCACGGGCTTATCATAAAACTGCGCATTAAATGCAGTTGCAAGCATAGTTCCATCACCACCGATTGAGATTATAAGATCTGCTTTTTCGTAAACCTCTTTATCATCGGTTACAAAATCATCAAATAGTTCAAGTTTAATTTTGTCTTTATCTTCAGAAAGAGATTTGGTAAGGATGTAATCGAGTTTATTTTTTTTTAGTTTTGAAATGAAAGATGAGACAACTTCAAAAACATTTTCTTTGGTGATATTTGCAATGATTCCTATTAACATATTTTTCTCAAAGTTGTTTATGTGCAAGGATAAATTACAATTTTTTAAGGAAAGATATTTTAATGAAATACAGAATTTCGGATTAACAAAATCACTTTTCTCGATTAGTTAATAATCGATTATAGACTTCTAAAGTCTGTATTGCTGTTTTTTCAAAAGAAAATTTTTGTCTTTGGGTTTTAGCTTTTAAGATTAGATCATTCCTCAAATCTTTATTAAAAATTACAGATTCAATTTTTTCTCTCATATCATCTATCTTAGTTGGATCAAAATAAATTGCCGCATCACCACCAACTTCGGGTAATGAACTTGTATTGCTCATAACAACAGGACAATCACAATTCATTGCTTCTAAGGCAGGAATTCCAAATCCTTCATACAGCGTTGGAAAAATAAAGGCAAGTGCATTTGAATAAAGAGTTGCAAGAGTAACGTCATCAGCACCTTTATGCAGTATTTTATTTTCTAATTCTTTAGAATGAAAAAACTTTTTTTCTTCATTTGTAAAAAGACTGCCCCCAGCACAAATCAAAAATAAATCTTTATGTTCTTTAAGTAATGGTTCAACTGAAAGAATAAAATTGTTAAAGTTTTTATAAAAATCTCTGTTGCCAACAAATAGAATATACTTTTCAGGTAAATTCTCTTTTTGATTTATTGAAGCAAGACTTTTATTTATTGAGGCCGCCAGATAAACAACTTCAATTTTTTCAGCAGGAATATTGTAAAGTTGTATTAAATCATTTTTTGTGCTGTTAGAAATTGCAAGAATCAATCCTGCTTTATTAAGCAAAACTTTTTTATTTTCTAATGTTTTATCGATTGAATTAATTATCTCAGGATACTTTTCGTGAATCGAATCATAAACCGTTAAAACAAAAGGTTTATTATTTAAATGTTTTAAGAAATATGGATTAAAATATGTGGGATGAAAAATATCATAATCACCATTTTGCAAAACTTTGTTTGTTGAAAAACGGTTTATGTAATCAAGAATAGTCCTTTTGAAATAGAATTTATGATTGGGAAAAAACTTCTTTATGTTAAAACTTTTATCTTCATTAATATAAAAGTTGTTTGAGTATTTAAGTGAAAGTTCAGCTTTAACATTTTGTAACTTGTTTAATTCTTTGATTAGTTGATAATGATAACGTGAAACGCCGCCAAATTGCTGCTGTACAAAACACTGATGATCGTATAATACTTTCACTAAATTCAGCCTCGTTAATATTTTGTATCTATGCTAATATGATCACTGAATGTTTTACTCTTTACAAGTTTCTTAACAATCTGATACAACCCAAAATTCCTTAACTTTTTAATTATAACTAATAGAGTATTATTAAATTTTCTTTTAGTTAATATTTGTATACCGTTTACATTATAGTAGTTCAATCCAAATTGCTTTGCTAAAGTATTAAAAGTCTTTTCTGAGTAAAAAGAAATATGCTGCCCGTGATTAAAACCATAATACCACCATTCTTTAGGATCAGGAATCTCTTGAGGCATTAACTCTGTTGAAAACACTATTGTATCCGTATAACTAATCATTTTTTCTATTTCTTCTTTTGGATCTACAAGATGTTCAAATACTTCAAACGCAGTAAGTAATTCAAATTTAAGATCTGATTTTAAATCTTTCTCAAATCCGTTAGCAAATAAATTTTGAGTGTAAGGATCATGCCAATAAAAATCATAACCAACATCTCTCATCAAGCGAGTAAAAACTCCATACCCGCCTGCATAATCTAAAAAGGATCCATTTTTATTAAAGCAAAAGTAAATAAGCACAGAAAGAACTTTTGAAAAATACATGTTACGATCCAGCAAACCGGTATCTGAAAGATTGATAGGGCGTGCATAAGCTTCTTTTAGCCAGTAGGGTTCTTCTGTAAATAAAAGCCCACAATTTGCACACTGAAAATAATCTACTGAATATTTATGTAACACTAGTGAATTAAAGATTTTTGTTGTTTTATTTTTGCAAACTTTACAGTTCATTAAAATCCTATTTGCAGATATTATTTATTCAAAATAAGTTCAAGGTAAGCTTTTAACTGTTCTTTATATTTACTAATTGAATAGTAACTAAATTTATTTCCTGAATTATTGCTTCGAATTTTCATTTCAACTTCTGATAAACTTTGAGAACTATCAATTGCTGTTTTTATTGCAGAATCTTCAAACGCTTTAATTATAAATCCAAAATCATCAACATCAATACTTGCCTCTTTTGTAAGAATTGGAATAAGTCCTCCATTACCACACACGTTCAGAATAGCAGCCCCACCACCTTCTGAACAGGACGGATAAATTACAAAGCCACACTTTTGTATTAATTCTTTGAATGTTTGAGAATCAATATTTATAAACCCATAACTTTTAATGTTTGCTGTCTTATACAATTCATTATAATACGCTTCTTTAAATTCACTTTCATTTTCGATAGGTCCGCAAATATGTAAATTAAGATTGGGTAATGATTTAAAAGTATCTAAAAGCAAATCAAGTCCTTTATGAACTAATCCACTACTTCCAAACCATAGATAATTTTTTTTTGCTTCCTTAAAGTTTTTGTTTGCTAATATTTCTTGATAATTAAATAAATGATGAAAAGAGGGTTTAAGCAAATATATATCTTTACTAAAGTATTTTTGATATGACATTTTAACTTCTTCGTTGCCAAGTAATATCATAGCATCAACAATTGTTGTCTGCTCACTCCAAGCCTTTTCAACAACTCTACCAGACTTAGTAATCCAAACTCCTTTTTTCTTTTTTACATCTTCGATTCTTAGTAACGAGTTATAGTTTTGCAATAGGATATGCATTCCTGTTCCATAATAAATTCGTTTTATATTCGCTTTTGTTTTAAAATTAAAACTGTTTACAAGCGGTTCGCCAAATCCTATGATCACATCATACATTTTATAATCTATAAAACCTTCATAATTATAGTCTGCTATATCTATAACATAAGAAAGTGAGCGAAAAACATTAGCAATCTCCAATACTTCACTAGAATTTGTATGTGATAAATCAATCCCTTTTCTAAAGGGATTGGTTATGTATGAAATTAAAACTCTTTTTGAATGCTGCTCATTATAAAAATTAATTATAGGATGTTTAAGTACATCTTTTTTTATTAATTGAACGATCTTTTTATAAGCATGAATTGTATTAATTAAATAATAATTCATTCAATAATCTTTCTTATTTTCAAATGTTTTCTTAAATAAATATCCCATTAATATTATGCTTATAACAAATACAGGTATTGAAAATACATTAAACATATAAATTGAAATAGCAAATAAAATTACCGGCAAATAAATTTTATATCCATTTATAGATTTGCTTTTATCAATAATCTTATAATGAATAAATGATATCATTATTGGAATTGAGATGAGCGAAGATAATAATTTGCCATACACAAGTCCCATAGTATCCCAAAACTTATAACCTAAAATCATAAATCCAATTGTTAAAACAAGACTGATGAACATAAATAATGTTGAATACTTTATAAGATTTGAACCTAACATAAAGTAATATGGGATTATTGAAAGAGAATTAATGAAAGCTAAGTATAAAAATATTTTTATTAAGAGAATAGAACTATTGTATGTTTCTGTTCCAAGCCATGTTTTAAATATTACGTTTTCAAATGATAACAGTGCACCAAAAATTACAAAACCAAATATCATTACTATCAACTGCATTTTGTAATATAGTTGGTTCACTTCTTCATTTCGTTCTGTTTTTCCAGACACTTTAGGAAAAACCCAACCTACAGATGCTGTTAAAATTGAGTGAACTTGTGATCCTATATTAGAGGCAAGTGCATAGTAAGCTAAAAAAATTGGGCCAGCTAAAGTTATTACAAAAAGTCGATCAATGTGTCCTGCAATTACTCCAAGTATCGATTGTATCCAGGACCAGGAACTGAATCCAAATATTTCTTGCAAAGTGCTTTTTTTAATTAAAGGAATAAATGATATTTCTTTAAACTTTGATTTAATAAACAATATCTCAAATAAAACGATAACGAAGGAAATAATAGCACTTACAACAAATATTTCCGTAAGAAAATATCCAATATAAACGATAACAACTTGTGATAGTATTAAAAGAAGCTTTGAAGTTATAGATATTTTAGCCGATGAATCATATTGCTCATAACCCTTAAATACCGAAAGTAAAACCTGCTCCACTTGCTTTAATCCAAATACTACACTACCTAATTGGATAGCAAAAAAAGTAACTAACAGATCAGCTCCATCAAGGTTAAAAAAGTTATATGCCTTAAGTAAAAAAGCAAAGCAATTACCCAGGATAATAAATACTATTAGCGAAATAAGACTTAAAGCAAATACTGAATTAACAATACGGTTAAGATTAATTGTGTCATTTAGTGATTTATATTTTGATACAAATTTTATTGCTGCATCTCCTAGCCCCATATTAAAAATCCCTATGCTAGCAATTATTGAATTAACAAACATCCAGATTCCATACTCACTTGGTCCAATTTTCTTAATAAAAAAAGGGGTGAAGAGAAGCATTAAGAAGGGCATTATAAGAATATCAGCAACATTCCAAACAGAATTAATAAATTCCTTTCTTTTAATAATGGATTTTAGATAGCTCAAATTCATACGATTGAAGAATCCCGCGAAACCTTTAAATATTTAGTCAATAATCAACTCCATTTTATCTTACGCCACATTTTTACAATGATGTTTAAATCAAATAAATTGATTATTCTCTTAAGTCTAGTTCTTAATATTCTTAAATAATAATTTATTCTTGCTTTTATATCCCAAAGATTATGCTCAATTAAAATTTGTTTTGTTTCGTGGACAGAT
This sequence comes from Ignavibacteriales bacterium, assembly GCA_016707585.1. Taxonomy (GTDB): domain Bacteria; phylum Bacteroidota; class Ignavibacteria; order Ignavibacteriales; family Ignavibacteriaceae; genus IGN3. The sequence goes on from JADJHL010000002.1 coordinate 226,747, forward strand.
TTTATTTCATTGGCCCAAGAAGCTCCACCTGCATTCATCACAACCAGTGATTTACTATTTAGATATGTCGCCCTAAAGGTTGAATTAGAAATGTGTTTATTCAATCTAACTGCCAGATCAAAATCCATTGCATATCTGTAATTAGTATTAAATACACCTATCATTTTATAAATATCTTTTCTTAAAAACATTGTTGGATGATTATAGGGCATAGCCTTTCTTACATCACACAATAAAGGTTTCCGTATGTTTGAGCCATAAAGAGCATCCTTAAAAATAATATTGCCATGTACAAATAAAACATTCGATTTACTAAATTCATTAACAACCAGTTCAAATACATCTTCTGAATAATACTCATCATCACTATTTAATATAGCTAATATTTCCCCACTCGCTGCGTTTATTCCTTTGTTAAAAGCGTCCGAAATTCCATCATCTTTCTCTGAAATAATACGTAAATTATCGAGCATATTTTTTGAGAGATATGCATCTTTAATTATTCTTAATGTTTGATCAGTGCTGATATTATCGATTACAATATGTTCATAATTTTTATAACTCTGTTTTAGCACTGAGTTAACACAATCATTTACTGTTTTTTCAGAATTATAAGTTGGTGTAATAATTGAAATTTTCATTAGTACAGAAAGTTTGATAATCTTTTTGATCAATTATCTGAAGTATTTAATCAATACAAAATTATTAAATGTGATAATTAATTTTTATTTAAGTTTTGAACAAATATAATTCATTTTAATTAGAATAAGTTTAAGTGAGCACGACTAAATTTGACATTACTATTGATGCTCGAATGATTAATCATTCCGGTATCGGTACTTACATTAAAAATTTGATCCCTAATCTTGCAGACCATTATAAGCTTGCTGTTTTAGGCAACAAAAATATTTTAGCAACTTTTATATGGGCGAAAAAAGTAAAAATTGTTGATGCTAATTATCCAATTTATTCGATTAGCGAACAAATAAATTTACCCAAAGATATTCCTTATTGCAGGATTTTTATCTCGCCCCACTATAATATTCCAATAGCAAGAATTTTGGCGGATAAAAGAATGGTAGTTGTTCATGATGTCAATCATCTTGTAGATTTTAATAAAATATCCTTTTTCAAAAAGATTTATGCCAGGTATATGATTTCTGCAGCAGTAAAGAAATCAGACAAAGTATTAACTGATTCTAATTTTTCTAAATCAGAAATTAGTAAATATATAATTGCAAATAGTAAAGAAATAAAAATTGTTCATTGTTCTATAGATGGCGAACAAATTGTTGCATCTTTAAATATATACTTTCTTGCATTGATTAAAAATAAATATAGGCTACCTCAAAATTATTTTCTCTACGTGGGCAGTATAAAGAGGCATAAAAACTTACTTTCAGTTTTAAAAGCATTTAAAATATTAAAAGATAAACATTCTAATTTTCAACTGGTTTTAATTGGATTAAAGTATAATGAATTTTTAAGTGAATCTGATTTTGAAGGACTTAGAGAAAATGTTTTTGTGCCGGGATTTATTCCTGATGAAGATTTACCAGGATTTTATGCAAATGCTTTGTCTCTAGTTTTTTCATCTTATTATGAGGGTTTTGGCTTACCACCATTAGAGGCAATGAGTTGTGGATGTCCAGTTCTTTCAAGCAATGCAAGCTCACTACCTGAAGTTTGTGGTGATGCTGCTTTATACTTTAATCCATACAAGGTTGATGAAATTGTTACTGCCATGCAAAAAATTATTGAAGACAAAAACATTGCCAAAGATATGATAGTTAAGGGAAATGAAAATATTAAAAGATTTAGCAGAAGTATTTTTAATGAAAATATTAAAAAAGAAATTGATGAATTAATTTTTAGTAAATGATATTATGAAACTTGCAATTGTACATGAGTGGCTTGTAAATTATGCCGGATCTGAAAGATGTGTTGAATCATTTACTAACATCTGGCCTGATTCTACTGTTTATACTTTAGTTGATTTTCTTGATGAGGAGCAGCGAGCTATCATTTTAAAAGGTAAAAAGGCAAAAACTTCTTTCATTCAACATATGCCTAATGCCAAGACTAAGCACAGATATTATCTTCCTCTATTTCCAACGGCTGTAGAGCGATTTAATTTATCTGATTATAGTGTTGTGATTTCTAGCTCACACGCTGTTGCAAAGGGTGTTAAAACAAATAAAAAACAATTACATATAAGTTATTGTTATTCACCTATGAGATACGCCTGGGATAATGCCGAGGAATATCTTACCGGCTTTAAAGGCAAAGTTGCAAAATTATTTATTAATTATTTGAGAAGATGGGATCTGAAATCTTCTAAAAATCCTGATTATATCGTTGGAATTTCTAATTATATCAAAGAAAAAATTAAACGAATTTACAATCGCGATGCTGATGTAATCTATCCGCCTGTTGATACAGATAAATTTCCGTTAGAATTAAATAAAGAAGATTATTATTTAGCCGCCTCAAGATTAGTTCCGTATAAAAAAATTGATTTAATTGTTGATGCTTTTGCCAATATGCTTGATAAAAAACTTATTGTTGTAGGTAGTGGACCAGAAAAGGAAAAAATCTTAAGTAAAGCAACTCCTAATGTTGATGTTATTGGTTACCAGGATTTTGAAAGTTTAAAAACTTATATGCAAAAAGCCAAAGCATTTGTTTTTGCTGCAGAAGAAGATTTTGGAATTGTTGTAGTGGAGGCAATGGCTTGCGGCACGCCTGTTATAGCATTTAAAAAAGGGGGAGCATCAGAAACTGTTGTTGATGGTAAGACAGGAATTCTTTTTCCCGAACAAACTAGTGAATCAATAATTGAGGCTATAAAAAAGTTTGAACAAATTAGTAGTAATTTAAATTATTCAGAAATTAGCAAGCACGCAGACAAATTTAGCAGAGAAAAATTTGAACAAAATGTAAAAGCATACGTTGATGAAAAATCAAAAATCTTTTTCCAATCAAAACAAAAAACCCCAAAATGATTGTAAATAAAAACTCAATTTATATATCAAGAATTTTTTCTGATCTGATACTGATTAATATTTCTTTTGTATTTTCAGCTGTAATTGCTCAATCATTTGATATACTGATCAATCGCAATTACATGTTTATACTTCTGCTTTTGTTAAATATTATTTGGTTTGTAAACACAAATTTATCCGGTTTTTACAGTGATTTTTTTAGCAGATCTTTTTCGTTTCAGTTTTTTAATATCCTAAAAGGTGTTTTAATTCAAGTTGTAATTACTTTGCTTTTTATTTTTCTTGTTAAAGAAAATCTTTTTACAAGAAACTTTATTGTATTGTATGGATTATTATTAACCGTTTCTATTAGCATACGTACAGCAATATTTAAGAAAGTTCTTAAATCATTACGTAAAAAAGGCAAGAATATTAGAAGACTTTTAATTGTGGGCGCCGGTGAGATTGGTAAAAGTTTTAAAGATACTCTAAATCAAAATCCTGATCTTGGCTACAAGTTTATTGGTTTTGTTGATGATGTTGTTAATGATCCTGAAATCATTGCTGGTTTATCTGAACTTGATAATGTGATAAAATCGAATCACATAGATGAAGTAGTTATAACTTTAGCAACCAATCCTTCCGAAAGATTGGATGAAATAATTAGAGTGTGTAATATAAATGCTAAACGAGTACATATTATTCCAGACTATTTTAGATTTTTATCTAATAGATTTAACATTAGTGCAATAGGTAATTTTCCAATTATTACTGCACGACAAGAGCCATTGGAAGAAGCTAATAGAAGATTTTTAAAACGAACATTTGATATTGTTTTTTCTTTTCTGATTTTAGTTTTAATACTAAGCTGGTTATACCCACTAATTTCTATTCTTATAAAATTTAATTCTAAAGGTAAAGTACTTTTTGTTCAGCAAAGAATAGGAACAAAAAATGAGATGTTTAATTGTTATAAGTTTCGCACCTTAACTTCAGATTCATCTAGAGAGAATGATAAATTTACTCCCGTAGTTTTTGGTGATAAACGTGTAACAAGTGTTGGTAAGTTTTTAAGAATATCTAACATAGATGAGCTTCCGCAATTTTTTAATGTACTTAAAGGTGATATGTCTGTTGTTGGCCCAAGACCGCATGCAATACCCTACCAGGATTTGTACGGAAAAATATTTGAAGAAATAAAAATGCGGCACAACGTACGTCCTGGTTTAACAGGCTGGGCACAAGTTAATGGATTACGCGGCGATGTTATTGATGAGGCTGAGAACAATAGCAGAACAATTATGCGAATGAAGTATGACCTTTGGTATATTGAAAATTGGACAATGCGTCTTGATATTCAAATTATTTTTATGACTATCTGGCAAATGATAAAAGGCGATACAAAAGCTGTTTAACCTTTTAAGGAAGTTTAAACTCGTAAAGTTCTTCCTTCTTATCAGAAACTACATAAATCAATTTGTTTTTATAATCTACTACTAAACCTTCCGGTTGATCAACTTCTATAAAAAATTCTTTTAATTTGTTTCCATTCAAATCAGTTTGAAATACTCTTTTTGATTCATCACTTAAAATCCAGAGAGTATTATCATCGATCGCATAAAATATATCGGAATAATCATCTGCAAAAGTTATTACTTTTCTGCTTAATTCATTAAAACTACTATCGGCTTTTATTAATAATCCTGGATTTTTTTCATTTAGCAAATAGTAAATTTTATTTTTCGAATCATAAGAAATCCCTTCTAGCCCTTCATTAAGATTGCCTTCAAGATTAAATCCTTTGTGACTAACTTCGTTTCCTAAAGTATCAATTATCACAACTTCCCTGCTTCTTTCAAGAATTACTGCAAGTCTATTTACATCTATAACAGTTATTCCTTCAAGATCTTCACCATCAATAATAAAAGAGTTTGTAACTGTTCCGTTTTTAGTCAGTCTATAAACTTTACTGTTCTCATCGCAAACTGACCAAAAATATTTTCCATCAAAAGATAAGGTTAGTGCTGATGGTTCTGGAACTTTAATAGGCGTCATTTTTTGTAAGATAAGTTCTTTTGGTAGTGGAGATTCTTTCCTGTTAATGTTACATTTGTATTGTGTTAATGCGATTAAAATTGATATTAGAAATATTGCATAGAATTTGATTAATAAATCCATAACCGTTGTTTTCTTGCTCTTTTAATTGAAAATATTTGTAATGTTAATTTATAAAAAGATATCATTAAGAATGTTAACTGTAGATAGGACAGAAGGAGAATTATTCCATGATGTTTAGCGAAAGCTTTTTTAGAATTTCTGCCTTACTTGGATTTCTAATAATAATTTTGGTGCTTTTATTCGGTTATCTTTTTTTTGAACCATATCTTACGGAAGAAACTGTAACTGCTAAAGTCTTAAATAAATCTCAGTTTGGTAACGAACCTGGGAAATACTTTGTATTTACACCGGCTGAAGTTTTTATAATTCAGATAATTATTATCAGAATAAAGAAAATGCTGATGAGATAAATGCAAAAATTTATCCTGGCAGTACATATACTTTTGAAGTTGTTGGTGTTTCCATCCCCTGGTTACCTCGTTTTAGGAACATTACAAAAATTATAAGAATAAACGGCGTTTTAGAGGAGTAATTTTAATTTTAAACAATTTTTTATTCTAATAATTCCCACATTTTTATTATTTTTAAAGCGTTAATTAATTTAAATAATCAATAAAATATAAGGGGATCTTATATGGCAGTTCTTATAACTGATGAATGTATTTCTTGCAATGCCTGCGAAGTTGAATGTCCAAATAATGCAATCTACGGTGCAGGAGATCCTTGGTTACTTGGCGGTAATTCCAACGAAGCTTTAAACTCAGATCACACATATATCGCACCTGATAAATGTACCGAATGTGTTGGCTTTTATGATGAACCTCAATGTATTCCTGCTTGTCCAACTGAAGCTATTATTATGGATCCAGATAAAGTGGAGACAAAAGAACAGTTAATGGCTAAGAAAGAAAATTTAGATACTGTTGGAAGATAATCTTTCAAACTTTTTAGAGGGAGCTTTTAGCTCCCTTTTTTGTTTTAAAATGTTTATCGTATTTTCTTATCACATTATTACCACTGCTCAGGAAAATAGTTGCGTTTACTCCAAACAAAAGAGAACTATTGAGTATAAAGAGGTAATAAATCAAAATCATACCACAATAATCTCTAACTTAAATTAAAAGACAATTTATTATTTACGAGATTAGATAATTCTTCTAAACACTATCAATTAAGTTGGATTATAGCTATTGTATAGTTAAGAAAATCAAAAACTATTCAAGAAGGAGAATGTTATGAGTAAAGGACTGGTTACTAAGAAGAGTACAAAGAAAGAAGCAACTAAAACCATGAAAGAAAAAAAAGCAGCAAAGCGTGATAAGAAAAACGAAAAGAACAACTCTGGTATTCTTAATAAATAGAACATCAAAATTTGCTTGGCTTAGATTAAATCGGTATTTGTTAGCCAAGTTTTAAAATTTTGTATTAACTTTTCTTTAGGATATTTCTATCTCATCCGGATAAGTTTAATCTTATCAATTTCAGTGAGATTAAGCTTATGAATGTCATTAATTGATTGATTATTACAAAATTAAAAAGACAGCGATAATTCCTTTCTCAAAAAATTTTCTTTAAAAGAAAATTATAAAATAATTTTAATTCATCCTCACAAATAATTATCTTTAATCCCGCATTCAAAATTTAATCAGGAGTAAAAATTGTTTAGTAAGGCTATGGAAAACATAAGTCTGTCACCGATAGTAGCAATCAGTGAAGAGGTGAACAGAAAAGCACAGGAGACAGGAAAAGATTTTATTCTTTTTCAGAGAGGTGAAATTGGTTTTTCAACTCCACAGTATATTGTTGATGCAATGGTTGATGCCCTAAATCAGGGATTAACAAAATATCCTGTTTCAGGTGGACATATAAAATTAAAAAAAGCTATCATCCAAAAGCTAAGCAGCTTTAACAATGTGCAAGGTATCGAACCTGAAAATATTGTTGTTGTACATGGCGGTCAGGAAGGTTTGGAATTAGTCTTCCAACTTTTTGAAGGCAAAAAAGCAGTTGGATTTGCTCCAGTATGGAGTTGCGTTTTAGAAAATTTTGTTCCTTATGCTAAAACAAACTTTGTTCAAATTCCACTTGAAGCCGATTTTAGTGTAAACTATGATTTACTAGAAAATGAAATTAAAGATGCGGCACTTTTATATTTGAACACACCTCACAATCCTACGGGAAAAATATTTAGTAAAGAAGAAATAGAAAAGATTGTAGAGGTTTGCAGAAAGTATAATGTTTTTATTCTGTCCGATGAAGCGTATGAACATATAACATTTGAAGGTAAAAAACATTTTAGCCCAATGCAATTGGATTATGAAAACATAATTGGCGTTTATACATTTTCAAAAACCTATGCAATGACTGGATGGCGTTTGGGATATATTGTAAGTAAAAACAAACAACTTGCTAATATCTTTAAACTTGGTGATTATACCCAAACAGCCGGTGTACCAACTTACACTCAGTTTGCGGGTGCTGAAGCATTATCTAATTTAGAAATGGAAAAGAAATCTGTTAGTGCTTTTATGGAAGAGTTTGTTGTGAGAAGAGACGCAATGTATGAAGGTTTGAGAGCAATAGATGGAGTTAAATTACCTTGTAAACCTGAAGGAGCATTTTATATTTTTCCTGATTTTTCTGAATTTGTACCTAAGGGATTAAGTGAATCTGAAAACAAGTTATATGTTTTTAATAAGCTTATGGATGCTGGAGTTGCAACTGTTTATGGTTCTTGCTTTGGAAATTATTTTCAGCATAATCTTAGATTTTCATACTCTACAACTAATCTTAAGCAAATTGAAGAAGGAATTACAAGAATCAAAAGAGCTTTGCACGATTAAAATATTTATGCAAGGACACTATAACCACGTGTCCTTGTGTTAATTTAAGTAACCTTTCTATTAAACATTCATTATTTTTACCTGTCATTTATTTTATTCCAGGAGTTTGCTGTGAAAAATCTACTTTTACTTATTATAATTTTAACATCAATAAATATTTATCCTCAAAATTGGCTCAAAGTTGATTCAATATTTTCAGTATCAGGTGTAACAGTCAAAAGTTTTTCTGCACCAGAGTTTGCTGATTTAAATAATGATGGCAATCCTGATTTGATAATTGGAAACCTGGATGATAAGGCAGATTTTTTCTGGAACAATTCTCACGACTTTCCCACAACTTTTTGGAAAGATACTTCTGTCCTTTCAAATGTTTATCAAAATGGGCAAACAAACACAAACGCAGCTTATCCAACATTTATTGATTTAGATGGAGACATTGATCGTGATCTTGTTATTGGAGGTTATAATGGTTTGCGTTATTATCAAAACATTGGTACAATTTCTTTACCTGAGTTTGTTGCAGTGGATACAATCTTTGCAAATGTAAATACACAAATTGGCACTGATGCGCAACCAGCTTTTGTAGATATTGATGACGATGGTGATCTTGATTTGTTTATGGGAATTGGTGAATCATTTTCTCTGGACACTACAACCTTTCCGGAAGCTGGAATTACTTTGGGATTTAGAAATACAGGAACTGCAAGCAATCCAATGTTTACTTTAGATAATACTTTAGTGACAGGAATACCTGATATTGGGTTAAACTCATATCCAACCTTTGTAGATTTAGATAATGATGAAGATTTTGATTTAGTATTTGGAAGAGATTTACAAACATTGGTTTATTATCGAAACACCGGAACAAAACAAAATCCAATTTGGACTGCGAACACAACAACATTTTCTGGAGTTGAAACAAGTTCTTACTGGAAGAATCCAACTTTTTCTGATTTGGATTACGATGGAGATTTTGATCTAATTTATGGGACAGATGATGGAGTGCTTTATGTTTACAGAAATATTGGCACAGTATCAGCTCCTTCATTTCAACTCTATTCTGATTACTTTAAAATAATTAAACTCGATGGAGGTAGCGCAACAGTTTCACTTGCAGATTTTGATAATGATGGTGATAATGATTTATTAAGTGGAACCTGGCTTGGAAAATTTGTTTACTTTAAAAATGATGGGACATCAACAAAGCCAAACTTTAAAGTAACTACAACGGCTTTTTCAAACTTAACTGTTAATTCTTATAGTTCGCCAGTATTTGTTGACATAGATAAAGATCTTGATTACGATATTGTTTCAGGCGCACTTAGTGGCCAAGTGTTTTTATATATAAATAATAACGGAACTTTTACTCAGAATGCAACCATGTTTAGTGGAATTGATGTTGGATGGATGAGCATTCCTTCTTTCGCGGATCTTGATAACGATGGTGATTTAGATTTGCTTGTTGGCGGTGAAACAGGAAGTGAAACAAAATATTATACAAATGACGGGAACAATGTATTTACTGTTAATACAACTGCATTTTCAGGTGTAACATTTCCAAGTTACGGACGACCGATATTATCGGATTTTGATAACGATGATGATTATGATCTAACAATTGGTGATGCATGGGGTACAGTTAAATATTATAGGAATGATGGAACAGTTAATGCTCCGGTTTGGTTTAGATATGATGCGATGTTTGCTGGAATCGAAGTTGATCAAAATCCACATGCGGGTTTTGCAGATTTAGATAACGATGGTAGAAAAGACATGATTATTGGTGAGTACAATGGAAACTTTACTTATTATCAAAATCTTTTTGCTGAGGTTACAGATGTTGAAAACGAAATTGATTTAAGTGTTCCTGATGATTTTGTTTTAAATCAGAATTATCCAAACCCATTTAATCCAAGTACAATAATTAGCTGGCAATCTCCTGTAAGTGGATGGCAAACACTAAAAGTTTATGATGTTTTAGGAAAAGAAGTAGCGACATTAGTAAATGAATTTAAACCAATAGGAAAGTATGAAATTGAATTTAATGCAAGCAAACTTTCCAGCGGTGTATATTTCTACCAATTAAAAATTGAAAACTTTACTGCTATTAGAAAATTTTTATTCGTAAAATAATTTTTTGCTTAAAGCCCTCCCTTTAGGATCCGCCGCCGGCGGATTGGGTGGGCTTGCCTCTTAACAATTTCTTAATCATAAAGTAACATTAAGTTTAAACTTAGGACGATCTGATAATATAGATTTACCTCGAATTAAATTAATAATGTGAGGTACGCATGAAATCGATAATTTTATTTTTAACACTTCAATCCTTGTACGTATTATTTGGAATGAGCGATGCAAACCAGCTTAGCATACTTGTTCTTGGTTTTGCGATTATAGTTTTTGTTGCCAGTTATATAGGCGTAGTAATAAAAGAAAGAAAGCATAGAAAACAACTTGTTAGTGCTTTGCTTGGTTCAAACTAGTTAGTTTTTCTTCCCGTTATTGTAACTCTATACTGAGTTTAGATTTTTATTGCCTATCAATTATTCTAATCCATCCAAATTATTTCAGATTGAAACTATTGTTTTAATAGTTTAATTTCGAAGTGAAATTAATTTCATTATTTCAGAAAAGCTTATGAAAGATTTATTTAGTGTTCAGGAAGTTGCAAAACTTTTGGATATGAGCCATTCAGGAGTTTTATATCATATAAAAAACGGAACATTAAAATCCACACAGGTTGGCAAAATTTATATTATCACAAAAGAAGATTTTGCAGATTTTCTAAAAGAGAAGAAGAAAGAAAAAAACATCAAAAAGAAATCAGACGAACCTTTACTGTTCTGATTTACTATTTGAAAAATCAAATAATTTTACTTTATAAAAATTTAATTCATCAGGGTTATAACCAACCAAATTTTTTATACTGTAACAATAAACATCCCAAAACAGGAATTTTCAGATTTTATTCAATTTCATAAAAATCATCAATCATTTTTTCAATTTCATTAACTCAATTTGGCACCAATGGATGAATTTGTTCAAAGCAGTTTATCAACTATCATCTTTACAATCTACCGGAAAAGAAACTCTTTTTGAATTTTTCATTTTCAATCATCGAACTTAAAAATCATATTTGACCTTTTTCGGAATCACCCTTTTATCAAAATCAACCCAGCATAAATCCATTTGCTAATCCTTTAGTGTAAAATTTATCCTGAGCAAAACCAGAACAAGCAAACAATAATAATCCAATTACTAAGATCATTTTCATTCAAAAAATCCTTTATAAAATAGCATGATCAAGTTACTGAAATGAATTATAAAAAAGTTAAATTAACAATACAAAAATAAGGATATAAGATTCTGAATGTCTTCACATCAACTAAGTAAATCATCTTTTATTCGCGGAGTGCAATGCGAAAAACATCTATATCTTTATAAGCATCATTATAATGAAATGGATCAGCTTTCTGATATGCAGAAGGCAATATTTAAACGCGGAACAGATGTTGGGAAATTGGCTCAACAATTATTTCCCGGCGGAGTTGATGCTTCACCAAAATCACAATTTGAATATGATAAAGCTGTTATTGTTACTAAAAATTTCATCAAAGAAAATCAAAAGAATATTTATGAAGCTTCGTTTAATTTTAGTGACGTTTTAGCTGTTGCAGATATTTTGGTTAATGAAAAATCCGGATTAAAAGTTTATGAGGTAAAAAGCTCTACTTCAATTTCAGAAACTTACATTCGTGATGCAGCTTTGCAATATTGGGTTATTTCCAATTCTGGCTATAAGGTTAAAGATTTTTCTATAACTTATATCAATAATCAATATATAAGAAAAGGTAAACTAAATTTAGATGAACTCTTTATAACGGAATCAGTTTTAAATTTAATTTTGCCTTTGCAAAAATGGGTCGAAGATAATGTAAATCAGTTTAAAAAAGTATTGGCAAAAAAGGTTATCCCTAAAATTGATATTGGTGAACATTGTTACGATCCATACACTTGCGGGTTTTATGAATATTGCAGAAAACATATTCCTGAAAATTCTATCTTTGATCTTTCAGGTGTTCATCTAAATAAAAAGTATGATTTATATAGAAGTGGAATTGTAAAGTTAGAAGACATTCCTGTTGATGCAGATCTTTCTAAAAATGCTAAGCTTCAACTTGATGTTTATAAGAGTAAAAAGGATTTGATTGATAAAAAAGCAATAAAAGAATTTTTATCCGATCTTAACTATCCACTTTATTTTATGGATTTTGAAACATTTCAGCCTGCTGTTCCAATGTTTGATAATTCAAAACCGTATATGCAGATTCCATTTCAGTATTCTCTGCATTATAAGAAAAGTAAAAAAAGTGAAGTTGAACATTTCGAGTTTTTAGCAGAAACAGGGAATGATCCGCGAGTAAAGTTTATAGAAAATCTTTTGCGTGATACGAAAAATGAAGGTGATATACTTACATATAATAAATCTTTTGAAGTATTACGATTAAAAGAAATTGCTGAAGCTTTTCCTAAATACAAAAAGGAAATTGAAGAACGAATAAATCGTGTTAAAGATTTGATGCTTCCGTTTCAGAAAAAATATTATTACAATTATAAAATGCAAGGTTCTTATTCTATCAAATATGTTTTGCCTGCATTGATTCCTGAACTTAGTTATAAATATCTAGAAATAAATGAAGGTGGACTTGCATCAGTTGCATTTGAAAGTCTTTACTATGAAACTGATTTAATGCGTATTGCAGATACCAGAACAAACTTACTTGAGTATTGTAAACTTGATACTTTTGCAATGGTTAAATTATTAGAAAAATTAGAATCACTTTAAAGGATAAAATGAAAAAGTATTTAATGTTATTTGCGGTTTTGTTGTTTAATACAAATATCTTTTCCTCAAACAGAAAACATAACTGTAATGACATACAACATTCGCTGTGGTTTTTGTGAAGACTCATCCAATGTAAATAATTGGGGCTATAGAAAATATCTTGTTGCTTATCTGATCAAATCACACAAACCTGATTTGATTGGACTGCAGGAAGCAGAAATGTTTCAGGTTAACGAACTAATTGAAATGCTTGATGAATATGATTGGTATGGTGTGAGTAGAGAAGACGGAAAAGTAAAAGGTGAATCAACTGCGATACTTTATAAGAAAAAAAGGTTTAAACCATTAACAAAAAAAACTCTTTGGTTATCTGAAACTCCTAATCTTGTTTCAAAGGGTTGGGATGCTGCACTTAAAAGAACTGTTACTCTAATAAAGTTCAGAGACAAAAAACTTAATCGCGAATTTTATTACGCTAACACACACTTCGATCACATTGGAGAAAAGGCAAGAACGGAAAGTTCAAGTTTGCTCGTTGATTTATTATCGAAATATTCAGATAAATATCCGGTTATCTTTTCGGGTGATTTAAATTATACTTCAACTTCAGAAGGTTATAAAATTTTATCTTCAAAATTGTTGGATGCAAAAACAACTTCTGAAAAGGAAATCGGCGGTAACATTACATTTACTGGATTTGGGAAAGACATTCAACCAGATAACAAAATCGATTTTATATTTGTTAATGATAAAGTGAAAGTGTTAAATCATATCGTCGATACAACCTTGTTTAATGGTTTGTATCCATCAGATCATTATCCTGTTATTGCTGAATTAAAGATTAAATAACCTCCGCGTCTTTGCGCCTCTGCGGTTAAAACTTCTTCACCGCAGAGACGCTGAGTCGCAGAGAAAAGTAATCAAAATGAGTTTTAAGCATTAATAAATATATTCTACAAATCTCAATTTTCTTAATTACCATAAATTCCCAAATGTTTTCTCAGGTTAAATTTGCAGCAATTGGTGACTATGGATTATCTGGTCCAAATGAACTTGCCTTAGCAAATCTTGTTAAAAGCTGGAATCCTGATTTTATAATTACTCTTGGCGATAATAATTATCCTCTTGGTGCCGATTCTACAATCGATCAAAATATTGGGCAATACTATCACGATTATATCTATCCATACAAAGGAACTTATGGTACTGGATCAAACGTAAATAGATTTTTTCCCGCCCTTGGCAACCACGATTGGTACACCGATAGCGCAAAACCTTACTTTAATTATTTTGAGCTTTCTGGCAACGAAAGATATTACGATATCATCCGCGGTGAAGTTCATCTTTTTATTCTCGATAGTGATCCAAATGAACCTCATGGATATACAGATACATCAATTCAGGCAAGGTGGTTAAAAGATGAATTAGCTTTATCTTGGTCAAAATGGAATATAGTTACTGTTCATCATGCGCCATATTCATCAGGTCCGCATGGATCAACTCTTTATGCTCAATGGCCATACAAAATGTGGGGAGCCGATTTAGTTTTATCAGGACACGATCACACTTATGAAAGATTATTTGTAGATAGTTTAACTTACATTGTTTGTGGGAATGGTGGACACAGTTTATATTCTTTTATCGATACAATTAATGGATCAGTATTTCAGTATAACAGTAGTTATGGGGCTTTACTTATTGAAGCAGATGAAAATAAACTGACTACAAAATTTTATAACGTTAATGGTGAATTGATAGACTCAGCTAATATTGAGGATAGAGTTGGACATAATTATGTTGATGATTATTTACTAAATCAAAACTATCCTAATCCTTTTAACTCATTTACAAGAATTACTTATGAAATTCCAGTTGAAGCAAATGTTTCCATTGTTCTGTATGATATTTTGGGTAGAAAAGTTGAAACACTAATCGATGAGTATAAAACTATTGGCAAATACGAAGTTGAATTTACTGCTGATAATATTGCATCAGGAATTTATTTTTATACTTTACGATCTGGCAATTTTACTCAAACAAGAAAAATGATCTTGTTAAAGTAACCTCTGTATCTCCGTGCCTCTGTGGTAAATGTTCTTTCACCACAGAGACACAAAGGCACAGAGAAATGCTATTCTTGCCAGTCAGGAACTCTTCCTGGTGTCCATGGAGAATTTAATTTATTCATTTCAGATTCAAGATTCTTTAAATCAATTTCAACCAATCGTTTTAAACTATCTAACACTGGTTTAAACTCTTCTGATGCAATTTGATAATTTTGTCTATAAGAATTTGTTGGTGCTGATGTAGATGACCACATTCCATAAACTACTTCTCCAACTCTTGCAGAAATACTTGGATAAGTCGGTTCATTGCGTTTGGCTAAGACTTCGTCATCAACAAGTTTTCTGTAAAGGATTGTATTTTCATCCGCAATTCTGTTTGCTTCATCAATCAAACTTTGTGGTGCATTTTGTGTTTGCTTAATTGCTGTTTTGATTATTTCAATTTTACTTTTAAATCAGATGAAACTTCAATCGCACCATTTATAACACGATTTAAATCATTTACTTTTTTCTGGAATGCAACTAATTCACTTCTATCACTTGCAGGTAATGTAACATTATTCAAAACTTTCGCTTCAAACTCAACAGGACCAGCAACTTCTTTTAAAACTCCATCAATGCTAGCTGACATTGTAACTTTGTATTTGCCTGGCATAACCGGCGCACCACTTGGGTTTTCATCAGTCACTTTTTTAATTGGGTCAGTTGAAGCATAACGCAAATCCCACGTAAATCGATTTATTCCGGCTTCCGCTTTTGATTTTAATTTTCTTACAACATTTCCTGCTTGATCATAAACAGTAAAAAGTAAAAACGGTTTTTCTTCGTCATCTTCTTTTCGTAAATCATCAAACGATGGATAGTAAACCGGTTCATTCTTTTTATTAATTCTTTTTCTTTTCCTGTCTTTGCTGTTTCAAAGTTTTTGGGACTTCTTTTATATAATAAGTAAACGTTGCTCCAAAAGGTGGATTATCAGCTTTATAAAATGATGCGCCAACTCCGCTAAAAGTTGCACTTCGTTTTGTAAACATTAAAGCATCTTTAACTGGGAGGAGTTTATAGTTTTCATCATTTAAAACCTTTTCAGATGTTTCTCTTAGTGGCGAGTAGTTATCAAGTATATAAAATCCTCTTCCAAAAGTTGCAATAGCTAAATCATTTTCTCTCTTTTGAATATCAAGATCTCTGACTGCCTGTGTTGGAAGATTCCCTTTTAATTGTATCCATTTTTCACCGCCGTTGTTTGTAAAGAAAACTCCATACTCAGTTCCGATAAAAAACAAATCTTTCTTTATATGGTCCTGCACAAAAGAATAAACAACTTGTGGCTCTTTTAAATCTCCTGAGATTGATTTCCAGCTTTTACCGCGATCATTACTTACTAAAACATAAGGCTTATAATCTGCTCGCTTATGATTATCAAACGTTGCATAAACAGTATTTGCATCGTGCTGTGATGCATACAAACAGCTTACATAAGTCATTTCAGGAATATCAGGAAATGATTCAATCTTTCTCCAGTTTTTTCCGCCATCTTCTGTCACCTGGACTAAGCCATCATCTGTTCCAACATAGATTAAACCTTCAACAAGCGGAGACTCTGTTAACGAAACAATATTTCCATAAAAAGATGTTGAAGCATTTTTTAGCAACAGCATCAACACTCCAAACTTTATCCATAACTTTAAATTTATTTCTATCAACCTGTCTAGTTAAATCATCACTTATAACCTGCCAGGTATCACCACGATCATCACTTCTAAAAACTTTATTTGCTGCAATGTAAATTCTTGTATTACTATGCGGACTTGTTATCAGCGGTGTATCCCAATTCCATCTGTAAGGAGCTTCATCTTTTCTTTCCTGCGGTTTTATACTTAGCTGTTCGCCGCTTTGCATATCATATCTTGTTAATCCGCCATGCTGCCATTCACAATAAATAATATTTGGATTGCTTGGATCAGTCAGTGCTTCATAACCATCACCGCCAACAAGTGGAACCCAATCTGCGTTTACTATTCCTTCATCATTAATTGTTTGCGATGGTCCAATCATACTATTGTTATCTTGAGTTCCACCCATTACACGATAAAATGGTTCAAAGTTATCGACACTCACTCTATAAAATTGAAGTGTTGGTAAATTCTCTTTCCATTTAAAATTCTGTCCTGCATCATAAGTAACGTAAATTCCACCGTCACCGCCAATCATATAATGTTTAGTATTTTTTGGATTTATCCAGAAAGCATGATCATCAACGTGTCTTGCTTTTGTACTTATTCGATTAAATGTTTTTCCACCATTAGTTGTTATTGATGAAAAGGTATCGAGTATATAAACTTTATTTACATCAATTGGATCACAAAATATTTCCGAATAATATTGTGCGCTAACATTTTTATAATCACTCATTTTCTCCCAGCTTGCCCCGCGATTTGTTGTTCGATAAAATCCGCTTCCATCATTTGCTGCTTCAACAACTGCATAAACATAATCAGGATTAACTTGTGAAATCGCTAACCCGATTCTCCCAACATCACCGCTTGGCAAACCGCTCGTTAATTTATTCCAGGTTTTACCGCCATCTGTAGATTTATGAATTGCACCTTCAGGTCCACCGTTAATCAAAGTCCAAACGTGTCTTCTTCTCTGGTATGATGCTGCATAAAGTACATCAGGATTTCGTGGATCCATTACAACATCTGTTACTCCTGTATTTGGGCTGATGTAAAGAACTGAATCCCACGTAGTTCCATAATTTGTAGTTTTATACAAACCTCTTTGTCCACCTGGTCCCCAAAGTGGACCTTGTGCAGCAACATAAATTACTTTACTGTCTCGTGGATCAATTAAAACTTTTGCAATGTGTTCTGATTTTTTTAATCCTATATTTGTAAAACTCTTACCGCCGTCTTCACTTCTGTAAACTCCATCACCCCAGCTAACACTACGCTGCGAATTATTCTCACCCGTTCCAACATAAACAACGTGTTGATTATTCGGATCGAGTGTAACACAGCCGATTGAGTGCGAACCATAATTATCAAAATTGGATTCCATGTTGTGCCAGAGTTTGTTGTCTTCCAGACATTACCGCAGGCAACTGCAACATAGTATTCATTTACATCATTTGGGTTTACCGCAAAATCAATTACTCTTCCTGATGTTGCAGCTGGACCAATTAAACGGAATTTTAATCCGTTAAATGTTTCAGATTTAAATGGATTTTTATCTTCTTTCTTGTCTTTATCCTGCGCAACAATTACAAATGAAAATATGGTTAATAAAAAGATTGTAAGAATATTTGATTTCATAATGTCGACTTGAATAAACTGATAACTTAAATATCATTCAAAATTTATTGATTACTTTGAACAAACAGTGTTCATCATTTCTAATAAGAATTATAAATTATCTTTGATAATTTTATATAACATTGGGTTCACATTCTTAAGTTAAAAGATAAAAAAATCTGCCAAGCTGAAATAAAAAGATATCATTAAATATAATCGGTTACACTTATAAAAATTAATCTATTCTCTCAAAAGAAGATTTTGTAATTGACTCAATAATTCTTATCAACAATGAGTGAGATTTATTTTAGTAAAACAATTTTCTTTGTAGAAAGAAATGCGCCCGATTGCATCCTATAGAAATATATACCGCTTGCTAACCTTTTTCCATCCACTTCTAATTGATATCTGCCCCTATTAAACTCTCGATTTGCAATCGTCTCAACTTCATTACCAAGAACATCATATAGTTTAATTAAAACGACTCCATTAACTGGTATTTCAAAATTTATTTTTGTCTTTGAATTGAATGGATTAGGATAGTTTTGACTTAAATAATAAAATTCAGGGAATTCAATTTTTCTTTCAATAATAGTATTACCCACGAGTTGATTATAAGGGAGGGACCGTAAATTACGAGCATCAGTCCTAAGTTCTTTTATACTATCAAATCTATCGTTACCTATTGCTGCAACTAATGAAAACATACACCATTGTGTATCATTAGGCGCAAGATTAAACGGACCTGAAAACATTATGAATCCTCCCTCACCACCAATACTATAATAGGGATATATCCAACCTTCATCAGTTGCTGGATTTCCACTAAATGAATAACGAGTACTTTTACCCGTGGTATAATCAATTAGTGGTTTCCCCTCGGAGTCATTTCCTAATGCAAAATTCCAGAGATCTTCTGCTGATGATGGTTGCGACAATAATTTACTATCTCCATCAGATAATCCACGGAATGAGTATAACCCAAGATTTCTAGAGTTGACCTTTCTAGATCCTTTAAAGTAAGCGCTATCATTTGGAGACGGAACCGATGGACCATAAAGTAAAACATTTCCTACCGCAGCAGGGAATGATTTCAAATATAGACTTGAATCTACGCCTGAATAACAGTATCCTAAGTTATTAATTGTATCAACAGCTGGAAAATTTCTAGATATCTCGAAAAAGTCTAGATCTGTCCATATTCCAATAAAAACTGAATCATAAGTATTAATACCTTTATTAATAATTGTATATTCAAAGAATACAGAATTAGATAAAGGATAGTTAGGATCTTTGTTGTCGGTTGCATAAGTCAATTGATGAATTTCAATCGGACAAATACCATTTGAATATGAATAACGTCTCAAAGGTGAATTTGGGTCAGCAAGATTATAAACATTCCATAGTGACTGAATACCATATAATATTGGGTTTCCTGTTTCATTAACTGGAGCTCCTAATTTAGCTGGCCATTCAAGAACATCCCTATCACTGTCTTTGGATTCACTAGTAATTTTATATATACGATATAGAGCACTATCATTCAGTTCAGTTACTTGTACAGCAGGTTTTAAATCTATCACAGGACCTGGGGAAAAAGTTGATGTCCATTGATTTAATCCATAAGCTAGTGAATTATTATATTTACCAATAATTACAAAGCCCTGATCATAGACAAAACTTTCCCTTTCACCATTAATTAGCCAAAAACTTGAGTTAGTTAAACTCGAAATCAATCCACCAGTATTTCCTATGCTTAAACTAATAAGATTTGAATTAATCAATTCTTGATCAAAAAGATCGTTATATGATACTTGTGATCTTAAAGCCGAGGCAATTAAAAGAAACCAAAAAAATTTTAAAAATATTCTACTCATGCATTAATCTCCGAATCTAGTTATTATTAAGTGGGTAGATGCTCCTGAATATTTCTCCATTCTCAAAAAGCAGATACAACTTTGTATCAGAACCTAAAAACCCATCTAAAATTAATTTTTCAGGTAGCCCTTCATTGAAAATAACTTTTTTCCAATCAAAATTCTCCTTCCACAATTTCCAAATAATATCTGATCTATTACCTGAAACAAAAACAACATTTTGATCAAGTGAAAAAATCAAATTTGCATCAGGAATGGAAGCAATTCCTAACCAAGTCTCTCCGAAATCTTCTGATAATTTTATTGTGATGGAATCAGTGATTGATGGTAAGCATGAAATATAGAGTTTACCTGAAGAATCAGCGATTAAATTTTTAACTCCCGTATAACCAATTGCTCTTTTAATTATTTTCCAAGTTTCCCCCCTATTCATACTGTGAAAAATTGACCCATTTAAAATAAAGGCAAATAAATAGTTGTTTAATTCTATAACTAACTCTGGAGAATCATATTTTAAAGAGGTTGAGGCCCAACTCTCACCAAAATTTGTAGACATTAACAGCCCGTCTTCGTATGTGGAATAAAAAAGAGTTCCATTATAACCTGCACAAAACGAAGTTGGGG
Organism: Ignavibacteriales bacterium; assembly: GCA_016707585.1. Classification (GTDB taxonomy): domain Bacteria; phylum Bacteroidota; class Ignavibacteria; order Ignavibacteriales; family Ignavibacteriaceae; genus IGN3. The sequence goes on from JADJHL010000002.1 coordinate 247,401, forward strand.
TTACAGTACTGGGTAATTCGGTTGACCAAGAATGCCAGGTTTCTCCCTGATCAGAAGACATTTCTATTTTATTTGTTAAAATAAATATGTTTCCCATCTTATCAAGACAGAACTTTCTTACTATCTTTGAGGTAAATAAAGACCAAGTTCGGCACGAGTCTGTTGAGATAAAAAGCTGATTATTGTTAGCTAAAGCTAAAATTTTAAAATTATTAAGTGAAGAAATTTGTAATATTTGAGGTGACAAGTTTGATCTATACTCCCATATTGATTGACCCCTAATGGGAGAAAGAAAATTAACAAGACACAGGAGTATCAACAATCTATATTGCATAAAGTTAAAACACATCAATTTCTAAATGAAATTAATATTATCAAAACGCATTATTAGTATATTATATTTAATCGATTAAATCAATATTTAATATGTTACTCAATGATTCTTGCATTTTATTACTTTTATTAATAAAGAATTATCTAAATACTATTTAACTGAATATTTTATTTTACTTGGTCTCATTTAATTGTTTATTTAAGAAACTATTCGAAAGTTGAGAAAGAAATGCTTTGATTACACCATAAAACGAATTCATCATTTCTATAACACTTTATCATTTTTTATAAATCAGATAGATTGAAGATTAGAAAAATTAAATTAAGTTGAGTTAAAAAAAAGAATTAGGGTTATATATTGAATCTTACCGACGGCATTCTCTGGTACGTAGTTTTTCTATTTTCAACTGTTTTTCACGAAGCAGCACACGCCTTTACAGCACACAAAATGGGCGATAGCACTGCACATTCAATCGGACAGGTTAGTTTAAATCCTGTTCCGCATATAAAAAGAGAACCAATCGGAACAGTTATCGTTCCAATACTTTCTTTTGCTGCCGCTGGATGGATGATTGGATGGGCAAGTACACCCTACAATCCACAATGGGCACACAACTATCCAAAGAAAGCCGCTGCTATGGCTGCTGCCGGGCCAATCTCAAATTTTATTTTATTTATCATATCAGTTGCAATTATTCATTTAGGAATTGCACTTGGAATATTTTTTCAACCTGATAGCATTACAATTTCCGGAATTGTTTCTGGTATAACCACAGGTTGGACAGAAATACTTGCAAAGATTGTAAGCGTAATGTTTTCGCTAAACCTAATACTTTTTATTTTCAATCTAATTCCGTTTCCTCCTTTGGATGGTAGTGCAATTCCTCCAATGTATTTAAGTGAAGAAACTGGTAGAAAGTATATTGCCTTTATCCGTAATCCTGTTTTTGCAATTGCAGGTTTGTTCATTGCCTGGAAAATCTTTGATCTTATCTACCTCAAAATTCATTTAATCGCAATCAACCTTCTCTATCCGGGAAGCAATTATCATTGAAATCTAAACTTAAAAAGTTCTTCCTTATTTTTCTATTTGTTATTTTGTTTTTAACAATTGCTGCTTATTTCTTTTTGGATTATGCGATCAACAATTATCTGGCATATTCACCTATCAGACCAGATAGAAGCATCAATTTAGAGTTAACACCATCTCAACTAAATCTTATTTATAAAGAGTTTAATATTACCGTTGAGGATTCTATAACTCTTAATGGCTGGTTTGTTTTTTCTGGTAGTGTAAAATCCAAAGGCACAATATTTCTTTTACACGGCATTGGAAGCAATAAAACAGCAATGTTAGACAATGCTAAATTATTATCATTAGCAGGTTTTAATTGTGTACTATATGACTCGAGAGCAAATGGAGAAAGTGAAGGATTAAACTGTACTTTTGGTTTCTATGAGAAAAAAGATTTTTCATCATTTATAGATTCAGTAAGCGTTTTGTTTCCAGGTTCGGAACCATATGGAGCATTAGGACACTCACTTGGCGCTGCTATTGTTATTCAAACCATGAAAAATGAAAAAGAATTAAATGTGGGATAGCTGAAAGTCCTTTTGCTAACTTGAGAAATATTATTTACGATTATTCCGAAAGAATGTACTCTGTTAGAATCAATTGGATTGTAGATAAAGTTTTAGAGCGAAGTCAAGAGATTGCAAATTTTGAAGTTGATAAAGTAAACCCATCTTTTGATGCTAAATACATAGACCAGCCAGTTATGATTGTTCACGGTCTAAAGGACGAAAGAATTTCACACAGATATGGAAAAGAAATATTTAATAATCTTAAATCATTGAATAAAAAGTGGTATCCAATTAAAAATGGAAATCATAATAATCTTTCACAAGTAGGTGGTTCAAAACTTGATTCTTCAATTATTCAATTCTTTACTGAGTTTTTAAAGAACTAATTCTTTCCTCATTTCTCCTTAACTTTGCAATAAAAAAAAGGCACAAATGAATATTAAAGACTCAACATTTCTTGTAACAGGCGGCAGCGCAGGAATTGGTAAAGCAACTGCAAAACTTTTAATAGAAAAAGGCGGAAAAGTTGCAATTACCGGTAGAGATAAATCAAAGCTTGAAAAAGTTGCAAAAGAAATTAATGCATTTCCAATCCACGCAGATGTTGCGGTGGAAAATGATGTACATAAAACTTATAAACTATTTCTAAAAGAATTTGGCAAGCTTGATTGTTTAATTAACAATGCAGGAATAGGCGATAGCTGGAATGAAATAACAGAACTCGATATGAAAGCATTCCATAATGTTTATGATGTAAATGTTTTTGGTGCCGCACTTATGGCAAGCGAAGCAGCTAAACTTTTTAAGAAACAAAAATCAGGTAACATAATTAACATAGCTTCAACAGCAGGCACAAAAGGTTTTGCAAACGGCACTGTTTACTCCTCATCTAAATTTGCTTTACGTGGAATGACACAATGCTGGCAGGCTGAATTAAGAAAATATAATGTGCGTGTTATTCTTGTTAATCCAAGTGAAGTTACAACTGCATTTGGCGATGATGAAAGAAAAGAAAAACCCGAAGTAAAAAATAAATTACGTCCTTTAGAAATTGCACACACAATAGTTTCAACTTTAGAAATGGATGACAGAGGGTTTATTCCTGAAGTAACTTTATGGGCAACAAATCCGTTTTAACTTAGTGAACCCTTTTGTTCTTGGGGCCTGGGTGGTGAAACAAAAATTTACCACTAAGACAATTAAAAATTAGAAAGAAAATTTATGAAAGAGAAATATTTAGAATTTAAATGGCTTGAGATCGCAAGAGAAATCCAGCAACTATCGCAAACAGGTTTAGCTTTTGCAACCAATGATTATGAAAAAGAACGCTATAAAAGATTAAATGAGATTACATCAGAAATAATAGAACATCACACTGATTTAGAAAAATACATAAAGTATTGATGAATCAACCTGGTTATGCAACACCAAAGATTGATGTGCGTGCCGCAGTTATTAAAGATGGAAAAATCTTACTTGTGCAGGAATCAACTGACAATTGCTGGGCAATGCCTGGTGGTTGGGCTGATGTTGGTAATCTTCCATCTGAAGTTGCAAGCAGAGAATGTAAAGAAGAAAGCGGCTTTGATGTAAAGCCCGTAAAAGTAGTTGGTGTTTTTGATGCTAATCGTGCGGCAGTAAATTAGAATTTTTTCACGCATTCAAAATAATTTTTTTATGTGAACTTATTGGCGGAGAAGCGAAGCCTAGTGATGAAACTCTTGATGTTCAATTCTTTGACTTCAATGACCTTCCATCACTATCTTTAAATCGAACAAATGAAAAACATTTGAATGAAATTAAACTTCATTTAACAAACCCTGAACGAAAAACTTTTTTTGATTGAAATATGAGTGGATTAAGAGATTTAGTTTATAGTCTTGCCAAAGCCGAATTTAAACATGGCGAACACGCAAAAGAAATTGGCAACATTGGACAAGCTCGTGTTTGTGCAAGAAGAGCCTGTGGAATGGCGATTGAACATTGGCTGGAATTTCATCCTCACAAAAATTGGGGCGCTTCTGCAATAACTTTGTTAACAAAACTTCAGGAAGATCACAGACTTCCCAAAGAGATTCGTGATGCTGCAGAAAGACTTACCAAAAAAGTTGATAATAATTTTGAAACAGGAATTGAAGAAGATCCGCTTAAAGATGGTGAAATGATCATTGAATATTATCTAAACCCGGTACACCTAAAAAAATAATTATTTGTTCGATGGAGAAGGTTTATCTCTTTTCCCTGAATCCTTTCCTTCGTTTCGTTTATTTTCTTTTTGTTCTGTTGTTCTATTCATTTTTTTCTCTTCTTTAAACTCGTATTTAAAATCAATTTTCATTTTATCAGAATCAAGATCATCAACATACCACATACTTAAATCATCCATTTCCGGATCTATATCACCAATCTCCCAACCAGGATAAGTTGTTTCAACAAAATAATAATTTTGCCATTGTGTGCTTTGTAATTTCCTCTAGCATTTAATGCAACGCCAAGCATTGCATGTTTGTATTGATGACTCCAGTACATTACACAATCAACCCCAGCTCTTTCTAACAAAATATAAAGTAAAAGTGATTTTGTATCACAATCACCAAATCTTGTTGCAAGCGTTCCAAGTGGAGGAAGCAAATCAAGTTCACCACCAGGTCGTTTATATTCAATATTTTGCACAAAAGAAATTATAAAATACACTTTATCCCTATCATCCATTTTTCATCAACAAAAATTTTATCAAATCCTTTTAGAATGTTATCAAATTTATCATAAGATTGCCAATAAATACGCTTATAGATTTCGTGCCACATTAGCTTTGCATAATTAACTTTATCGAACCTATATTTGGAATCAATATTTAAATCACTCGCACTTAATTCTGCAACTTCATCTAAATAGGCAGAGCTTTTTTAACTTCAAATTCCAAAATCTGAAAAGATATTTTATAGTTTTTTCTGCCAAGAGATGTTGAAGTAAATTTCCATTTAAAATCAGAATTTAATGATTGGTTGGTTAAAGGTATCAACATCAAAAGAATAATCACTGCTTGTTTCACCAAACCCATCAAAACTAAAATTAACGTTTGATAAAAATTTATTACAACAACAGCAAATAGCATAATTACAATTATTCCTGAACATCCAAAACTTAAAGCGCAGCCTTTTTTCATACGGGATTACATTCCAATATCTTTTAAAGATAAAGATGGAAAAGGAATCAAGGCATCAAGAATTGATTTGATTCCTTGTTGCATAAGAAGCGAAATTGAAATGATTACAATTCCAAGAACAATACTTACTGCAATATTATTGTTTTTAATCTCGCCAAGTTCATCAATATCTTTTGTTAGATGTGTGTATAGATTGATAGCAATATAGATGGATATGTATGCAATTAATCCGGCAACAATAATTTGAACAAGCATTATTCCAGCCATTTGAAGGAATGAAATAAAAGTTGCGTTTGGATTTCTAATTGCCATACTAAAAACCGTAATAGCAGGTTCAATTGCGTTTTTAACCATTATAACTAATGCAAGAATTATTGATCCATTAAGAATTGCAACGGCAACATTGTTTTTCTTTAATTCTTCAATCTCATTTATGCTTTTTATTCTTTTATGAAAAAATCTGAAACCGGCATAAATGAAAATCAATCCTATAAATAGGGAAAGAATAAGTTGTAAAACTCCTGCGGCAAGTAATGATATATCCATAAAACTCTCTTTTTGTTTTCAAGGAAAATACTAATAATAGATAAAACAATTTATTGTGATTGTCTTAATTAGTAAATTTAAAATGTAAATCAACAATTAATTATATTTTTATGAATTTGATAAAAAAGCTTAGCTTACTTTCCTATTTAATTTTTCTGTATGGCTGTGTTAGCTCATTAGAAATATCCGAGTACAATGCCGCGCTCAAAGCTTATAAAGAAGGCAAATATCAAACTTCAATAACTTACGTTGAACAAGCATTGCAAAAAGATAATGCTGAGCCGGAATTTTATGTTCTAAGAGCAAAAGCAAATTATAAAATTGGTAATAAAAATTTAGCAATGGAAGACCTAAATAAGTCAATTGAATTAGGTGCTAATTTTTCTGCATATCACTTAAGAGGCAAACTATTTTTAGAAAAAAATGAACTTGACAAAGCTAAAACCGATTTAAGAAATGCTTATGATTTAAATCCCAGAATCTTCAGATTTACTCTTTGATTTGGGTTATCTGGAATTTGTAAATGGAGAAAGCCAACTTGCACTTGAATATTATAAAGAGGCCGCAAAGTATGATTCCAGAAATCCAAAAACTTATGTTAATATAGGGAATCTTTATGCAATGATGGGTGAAAGTAAAATTGCTATTGATAATTATTCAAAAGCATTGGTGCTAGATACTACAGATGGAATTGCATTTTATAATCGCGCAAATGAAAAAATGATTTTTAGATGATATTAATGGAGCAATAGAAGATTATAATAATTCACTAAAAATTGATTCATCAAACACAAATACTCTAATTATGCTTGCCGAAGCTAAATTAAAAATTGGTGATCTAGATGGAGCATTAAGTAATTATAATTCAATTATAAAAATTGATACAACATTTGCTAAAGCTTATTTTCTGAGAGGAGTTTCTCAAGTTTCAATAGAAGAATATGGAAATGCTTGTAAAGATTTTAAAAGAGCAGGTGAACTTGGATATTTTGAGGCTTATGAAATGATAAAAAAATACTGTGATAAGAAAATTTTAAATAAAAAGAAAAAAGTAAAAAAGTAGCTCGGCTAACAAATAATTTATTAAAACAAAAGCCAGTATATAACTGGCTTTTGTTTTTATTGGAAGAAATATTAAATGATAACTTAGAATACTTGTTTACTATTTATAATGGTACCTTTGCTTCACAGCAGAAACTTTACCTAATTTTACATAGCTAATAAAAGCTCTTTTCGAATTTTTAGTTTAAGTACTGTGAAAAAAATAAATCTCTCAACTGTTTTTTATTTTGTTATTATTCTTCTTGTGGTAATTAATTTTGAAATTACTGCAACAGAACCGCCACACAACATTATCTCATCTTTAAATAAATCTTTCTACTTAGATTATTGGCAAATAGTAAAAGATTCAGATCCAAAACTTCCGCTTTCTAGTTTTCCGGATTCTTTGTGGCAATCATTTCAGCCCACATTAGATGATGATAGGTACACAGAAGGCAACTGGCTCATAAGAACCAAAATTGTTATTAAGGATTCTGTAAGCGACAAAGAAATTTTAGGACTCTTTCCATTAAATTTTGTAACTGCGTATGAAATCTATTGGGATGGAATTAGGATTGCACAAAACGGAAGAATCGGAATCAACAAAACTGATGAAAAAACAGGTGCATATAATTTTAATCTCGCACTATCGCATAATTTTGTAACGCGCGGTGAGCATACTCTAGTTTTTAGAATATCAAACCATAATAATTACTCAATATGGAAGTGGTTCTATGGCTATATAGTTCTTGGTAAGTATGATTCTTTGTTACAAAGAATAGCTCAATTATACTATCAGGCATTTTTATAACAGGCATTTTATTTATTCCATTTCTTTTTTAATCTTTTCTTTACATCGCAAGGAAACAAAAAATTGAGCATTTATTATTTAGCATAATTTGTTTTATTGTAATCTTGGATTCTGTAACCTATTTGGCGCCAATATTAATAGAAACTAAGACCACTTTTGTATACTTTCAATATTATGTTTATCAGTTGATAACACTTTTATTTACTTTTCTGTTACCTACTTTTTTCATTTACCTGTTTTCTTTTCCTAAAAAAATTATTGGGATTATTATAGTAACAACTCTTTTCATCTTTTTGCTTTTTACGAACATCGAAAACCGCTTTAACATAATGACTCTAACCGTTCTTATTATAAGCAGTATAATCACTATGTGGGCGTTATACAAACGGCGGGAAGAAAGCGCAATTATTTTTATAGGAATTATTGCAGCCTGGGCAGCATATTATTTCAATTTTGCTTTTGCGGGATTGGCAACAACTATGGTTATTTGCACAAGCTTTTCTATAGCAAGGCAGTTTGCAAGAAAAGAAAATGCTGAAAGAGAAGCGCAACTCAAATCTGCACGTTTAGAAAATGAATTATTAAAAAAGAATATAAATCCTCATTTTGTATTAAATACTTTAACATCAATAATTGCATGGCTTAGAAAAGATTCCGGCTCAGCCATTAAACTTATTGAAGCACTGGCAGATGAGTTTAGAATGATAAATCAAATTTCCACATTAAAGCAAATTCCTATTAGTCAAGAAATTGATCTATGCAAAGCGCATCTTAAAATTATGAGTTATAGAAAGGGTGCTGATTATAAATTGGAAACAATTGATATTGATGAAAAGGATACTATTCCGCCAATGATATTTCACACGCTTATTGAAAATGGTATAACGCATGGATATGAAAATAAAATTGCCGGTACATTTAAACTGCAACGAGTAAAGAATTCAAACAGTACTAAATATGTTCTTACAAACGATGGAGATTTTAATCCTGAAGAGTCCAAAGGTTCAACGGGCTTTGGTGCAAAATATATTAAAGGCAGATTGGAAGAAAGTTATCCGGGCAAATGGAATTTTACATCAAGCAAATCTGATGAAGGCTGGGAATCAATAGTTGAAATAAGGAACAGCTAATGCGAATATTAATAGTTGAAGATGAACGGCCTACCGCTGAAGATATAAAATTACTAGTTGAGCAAATTCTCACCAAAGAATTAATTCCATTCATATAGAAACTACCCTGTACAGCGCAATATTATATCTAAAAGAAAAACAATAGATGTTTTACTATTAGATTTGAACTTGAATGCAAAAGATGGATTTGAATTACTAAAACAAGTTGTTAGTCAATCATTCCATACAATTGTTATTTCTGCAAACATCAACAGAGCAATTGAGGCATTTGAATATGGGGTTTTAGATTTTATTCCTAAGCCATACAATATTGAACGATTGAAAGCAGCCTTTCAAAGGTTACAATCTAGTCATCTTTAGATGGACATTCAATTAAATACCTTTCTGTAAAAAAAGGATTTGAAGTAAAAGTAATTCCACTAGAAGAAATAAAATATTTTAAGTCTGCAAACATTTATGTAGAGCTTCATTTACAAAATGATCATACAATTATTTATGATAAATCTATTAAACAGCTTATACCTTTATTGCCTTCTAACTATTATCGCATACATAAATCATACATTGTTGATCGAGACAAAATTGAGTCGATTCAATCTCTTGGCAGTGGAAAATATCGAGTCATCTTAAAAGTGGAGAATGTTTACCAGTTAGTCGCCATAAAATTAACCAGTTAAAAAATATTGGTGTTTGATTTCTAATTTGTTTTATACTTCGCAATAGTTTCCATTTTTCTAGCAGTATTCTTAATCTGTTATTAGTGCATTTCACAAACTCCTGGTGCAGTTCACAAGGAATTTCTATCTAAGCATTCTATCATCAATTATTTTTCAATCGTGTTTAATTAACGATTTTGTTAATTGAATTTAAACAATGACTAAATTTTCTTTTAAAAGGAGATTATTATGAAACTGAATATGTTAGGTTTCTTAGGCTTTTTAGGAATGCTGGGAACTCTTGGCTCTAAGCTTGATGCTCCCGAATTGTATTCATTATATGTTTTATTTGCACTCTTTGGTTTGTTTGGATATAAAGAGAAACAAAACAATGAAATACCGAAATAGTTTTTTTACAAGAAGAAATTATTACGATTTCAAACTAAAATATATTTTATGGTTGATTCTTGAAAGCTATAACTAGAAAAAACGACAAAGAAAAGACAAACTGTTAGGATGTTTATTCTTTTGATTTCCTTTGCTGTATTTCCAATTACCATTGTATATCTTGCTCCAGCACCTCCCATTATTAGTCTTCAAGCGGGTGTAATAAATATGAGTGTTATTACAATTTTCACAATATTTATTTCCGGATTTGTTTTCCGCAGAGCCTTTTGTGGTTGGCTTTGTCCGGGTGGAGGTTGCCAGTTAGTAGCAAATCCACTAAATAATAAAAGACTACATAATCAAAAAATAAATTGGTTTCGTGTAATTCTGGTTTCTATATGGGTTGTTATGATGATGTCTACAGTAATCTTGGGGGATCAAGTTCTAAAGTTTGAGCCTGGTAATCCGGGAGCTGGAAAGTTTGCTACTTCTGAAATTCGTTATTTTTGCCTTACATTCCTGTTGTTGTCTTTATGTTTTTGTTTGTACTAATGTTTGGTAAAAGAGGTTTTTGTCACAAGGGGGTGCTGGATTTATCCCATATTAGAGTTTAGTAGATGGACAGGCAAAATTATTCATTCTCCTAGTCTGTATATAGAAATCAAAAACAAAAAAGATTGTAATGACTGCAAACTCTGTACAATAAATTGCAAGATGAGTATTGATATTAATAGTTATGTTCATACAAATACCGGGTTACCAAATAATTGTATACAATGTGGAACCTGCGTTGACAAATGCCCAAATGATGTATTAAAATTTTCATTCGGTATAGAAAAGAAACTCATTATAAGCTAAGTTAACATTTTATAAAATTCATTAATCATAAAGAGGTAAACAAATGAATAGTCAAAACAGCAGGATAAATAATACTAAACAAATAGGTATTGGATTAACATTCATCATATTTCCATTAATATTTGTTTTTGCTTTCGGTAGTCACCCCAATCTTTTAAATCCTAAAATGTTAGAACCCGCAGAACTCATCCAAAGAGCTCATAATAATTTTTTGCTGCATTTTGTTCACGCATTGGTAACGCTGTTTACAGGTTTACTTATTGTTGCTGCTTTACATTTTATGAACATATTAAAAAACACATCTTATGAATGGTGGGGATTTATTGGTGGTATAATAGCTATTCTGGGAGCGTTAATTTTAGCAGTTGATAAAGGTGCTTTATGTTTAACAATGAGTGCTTTGGATATTTTGCCAGAAAATGAATTCGTAAAAATGTTGCCCGGTTTGCTTGCTATGTTTGGAAAGCAAGGATGGTTAATTTTGATTTGGGGAATAATTTTATTGCCCGTTGGTTTTATTATTCAAACAGTAGGTTTACTCAAGTCACAGAGCTTAGCAAAATGGCAAAGCATATTATTTTTAGTAGCGATGCTTTTCATAGGAACTCCTGATGGTGTTGAAATAGTCAATTTAACTGCTGCAATTTTAATGGCAATTGCACTTATACCGTATGGATATAAATTATTAGTAAGTAAATAATATAAAAACATATATTCAGCTTTGTTTTATTTTTTGTACTAATATCGAGATCATCAAATTTATCGACCAATTATTCTCTTCTAAGATTTTATCTAATCGACCTTAGGACGCACCCCAATATAGTAGAGTATTTTTGTACGTATACACTTCCACTGTGCATTTCACAAACTCCTGGTGCATTTCACAAGTAATTTCTAACAACAACTTTTATCTTCAATTATTTTTCGCCAGAGTTTAATCAACATTATTGTTGATTGAAATTAAAATATGAATCAAAACATTGTTTACCTATAAGGAGAATTATTATGAAAAAAGTATTACAACTTTTACTTGTCATATCAATGATGCTTATTTCATCATTTTCATTATTTGCTCAATCAATTCCGGAAGATAGTCTGTATTTAGGACAGACACCTCCGGGAAGTACTCCACAAATATTTAATTTATCGGTTACAAGCGGGCATCGTGCTTGCGAAAGAATAGCGATTACCTCTGATGGTGAAGAAATATATTATGGTGAACTAAATGGCTATACACCTACCAGTTACAGGGTAAGATGTTATAAATACCAGGATAATAAATGGCAGGGACCTTTTACTGTTTTCGAAGGATTCATCGCGCCAAGTTTATCGGTTAATGACAGCATTATATATATGCAAAATAATATCTTTTACACATACTACTCTATACGAACAGATTCGGGCTGGAGTGTAACTAAAAAACTTCTTTCCAGCAACCAGCATCTGCATTATTTCCAGAGGACAAATCTGAATAACTCATTTGCATCATCATACTACGAAGGTTCTCCAACAGATGGAAATATTTCCAGGGTAATAGTTGTAAACCAGGATACTATCTTACAAAGCTTTGGAATTCCATTAAATAGTTCTGCTCAGGAAAATGACTTCTACATTGCACCAGATGAATCATATATCTTTTTTAGCAAGAATGTTAATGGAGGAGCAGGTGATATTTATTTGAGTTTTAAAAAAGATAATGGCAAATGGACTAATCCTAAAAATCTTGGCTCGCCGATAAATAAACCAGGTGCATTTTGGGAATATGGACAATTTGTTTCTAATGATAACAAGTATTTATTTTTTACGAGTGGCGGGACAAGTATGAGTACATACTATACTTATTGGGTAAGGATAGATGCGCTTCTTGATAGCCTGCGACATACGAATTTCGTTCCATATTTAAATTATCAGATTCCAAATCAATCCATTGATAGCAGCCAATCATTTATTTATACCTTCCCTGATAGCACTTTTATTGATGATGATGGAAATAATACTTTAACTTACTCCGCAACTTTAAGTGATGGAAATCCATTACAGGCCTGGTTGTCTTTTGATCCTATAACAAAAACATTTTCTGGTACACCAACTGAAACAATTAATATCAATGTAAAAGTAACTGCGACTGACAGTGCCAATGCAACTGCCACTTGTACATTTATGATAAGCGCTGTTGTTACCGGAATAGAGGAATCTAAAATCAAATTCCTGAAAGTATATACCTTTATCAAAATTATCCAAACCCTTTTAATCCGACAACGACAATCGAGTTTGCAATTCCAAAAACCGGAATATATTCACTGAGTTTATACAACGCACTTGGTGAACTTGTAAAAGAAATTTCGGATAGAGAATATGAATCGGGATACTATAAAGAAACTTTCGATGCTACAGGGTTATCAAGTGGAGTTTATATATACCGGCTGACTGGCTACGATGCAAACATTGTAAGAAAGATGGTTGTTCTCCGTTAAGGCTTGATTCAATTTTTAAAACTATTGCTAAAAAGAATTTAGTAGGAATCCTATTATGAAAAAATAATTCATCTTTCTCTTACCATTGCAATTTTGGTTATTTCTTCAATGTCGTTATCTGCTCAATCTATCCCTGAAGATAGTTTGTACTTAGGGCAAACGCCCCCGAAAAATTCGGAAAGTATTTAACCTTACCGTTGACCAAGGTTACTTTGCAGCTGAAAAATAGCAATTACACGGAATGGAAAAGAAATTTATTAAGGAGGAGGTAAATACCAACTGGACATCTTTCAAGTTTAAATACTATAAATATTACAATAACAAATGGAATGGACCGCTTACTTTGTTCAATGGTTTTTATTGTCTTTCATTATCTCCAGATGGCAGTTCAATTTTTTTTGAGAATAATAATTATAATGATAGTTGGATTTCGAGTAGGCAGGATACGGTTTGGAGACCACCATTGAGGTTTTTAAAGAATCTCAAAGTCCATTCTCTAAATGTTACAAGCCTTGGAAATTATTATCTATCTTCAAATATAGCAGGCGGGTTGGGTCAAAGAGATATTTGCAAACCAATTGTAGCAAATTCTGATACATCGTTGGTAGGATTAGGGCGTCCATTAAATTCAAGGACAAATGAAGGTGACTTTTTTATTTCAAATGATGAGTCTTTCATTATTGTTATGTCTAATAGATCAGGCGGATTTGGAAGTACAGATTTATTTTTAAGTTACAGAAAAAGTAATGATACCTGGACAAATCCAAAAAATATGGGTGCTTCGATAAATACTTCGGGTGATGATTTCGGTCCCTATGTTACAACTGATAATAAATACTTATTCTATGAGAGCGGTTATTCAAGCCCTAGTTCAATATACTGGATTAATGTAGATGAACTTATCGACAGTCTCAGATACACCAATTTTATTCCATATCTAAATCGGACAATTCCAAATCAATCCATAGATAGCAATCATGTATTTAATTATACAATTCCTGACAGCACTTTTATTGATGATGACGGTAATAATACTTTAACTTACTCCGCAACATTAGGTAATGGAAATCCTTTACCTTCGTGGTTATCATTTGCCCCTGCTACAGGAACTTTTCTGGCAATCCAATTGACATTGCCAATATATATGTAAAAGTAACTGCGACTGACAGCGCCAATGCAACTGCAACCTGCACATTTTTAATAAGCGTGGTTGTTACCGGAATAGAGGAATCTAAAATCAAACTCCTGAAAGTATACACCTATATCAAAATTATCCAAACCCTTTTAACCCGACAACTACTATCGAATTTGCAATTCCAAAAACCGGAAGATATTCCCTGAGTTTATACAACGCACTAGGCGAACTTATAAAAGAAATTTCGGCGAAAGAATACGAAGCTGGATATTATAAAGAAACTTTCAATGCTTCCGGATTATCAAGTGGAATTTATATATACCGGCTGACCGGCTACGATGCAAACATTGTAAGAAAGATGGTTGTTCTCCGTTAAAGCTTAATTCAATTATCAAAACTAATTCTGAAAATAATTAGCAGGAATTTTACTATGAAAAAAATAATTCGTCTTTCTCTTGTCATTTCAATATTGGTTGTTTCATCAATGTCGATATATGCACAAGCAAACCATCCTTATAGTTCATATATGGGACAAACCCCTCCGGGAAGCATACCTCAGATATTTGCTCCTGGTATCATTTCACTTGATAATAGATTTGAAACATATCCTACATTTTCACCGGATGGTAAAGAAATGTTTTTTCAGTTGTAAATGCCAGCTGGACAACAGGGAAAATTTTCTGTACACAAGAGCGGAACGGAAACTGGACTACTCCACAGGTCGCCGATTTTTCAAATAATAATTATTACAATTTGGAATCATTTATCACTCCAGATGGAAATAAGCAATTTTTTACTTCAAATCGTCCGCCATCTATAAATACAGATATTTGGATGATTGAACGGGCATCAGATACAACATGGACAAATCCAGTTCGATTGAGTAGCCCTGTGAATTCAAATACAGTGGATGGTTCAAGATGTATGTTACAAATAATGGAACATTATATTTAAAATCACTTCGTGGCGGAGGGATTGGAGGTTCTATACTTTATAGGTCAAGACTAATCGATACAGTTTATTCTCAGGTGGAAAATCTTGGAAATATTATTCATACAGTATCAGGTGAATCAGAACCATTTATGGCTCCTGATGAGAGTTACTTGATATTTATTTCAGAGTCCAGGTCTGGCGGATACGAAGGATGGGATTTGTGGATTTGTTTTAATAATAATGATAGCACCCAAGCGCTCCGATAAATATGGGTCCGAAAATTAATACAACGAATGATGAATACGGTCCACGTGTAACACTGGATGGGCAGTATCTATTTTTTACCAGAGAAAACAGGGGCAACACTATGGATATTTACTGGGTTTCGGCAAGTATAATTGATAGTCTTAGACATGTTGTTACGGAAATAGAAGATATTAAGAATCAAATTCCTGAAAGCATTCGTATATATCAAAATTATCCTAATCCGTTTAATCCAAGCACAAAAATAAGCTGGCAGTCTTCAGTCAGTGGTTGGCAATCACTAAAAGTTTACGACGTACTCGGCAAAGAAGTAACAACTTTAGTTGATGAGTTTAAACCATCAGGAAATTATGAGATTGAATTTGATGCAAGCAAAATTTCAAGCGGAGTTTACTTCTATGTTTTGAAAATAAATACTTTTTGTGATCAAAAGAAAATGATAGTAATGAAATAACTAAATATGAAATATTAAAAAGATTTTTAGAAAGACTGGAGCTTATATGAAAGCATTTAATAAAGTTGGATTGCATATTTTATTCTGGATAGCAATACCACTAATTGTACTTTACTTCAAATGGGCAGCACAAGACACAACAACATTGCCTGGAATAAGTGTTGAATCTGAAAGTTTTTTAGAAGTTGTCAAGACTAATATCGATGTAATAGTTGTATCCTTATTAGGTTCAGTCCCAGCATTTTACTGGTCGCTTTTTTGTTTAACTCCAAAGCTGTTATTTAAAACTAACTACATAAAAATTACGCTTTATACTCTTGGGTTAGCAATTTATTATTTGATTGTTAGTTTAATAACCGAGCTAATTTTCCCTATGTACTTTTTCTTCGGAACTCCTTATGCGATAAAAGTATTAGCACCAATAATTTTACTCTCAGCATTAAGTGGAACTTTGTTCGCGTTTAAAGAAAAACTTCAATCAAAAAACTTATAAATGATTTTAATTGATCAGTATTAAATAATTATCTATTGAATAAATATGAAAGTCGAGCTTGCTATGAACAATAAACACAGTCAGATTGAGTCTGTTAAAAGAACTTGTGTAGGAATATCTTTTATACTTTTCCCACTGATTTTTATCTTTGCTTTTGCCGGGCATCCTGATCTTTTCAATCCTAAATTCTTAGAACCAGCAGAACTCATCAAACGAGCGCATAATAATTCTAAGGTTTACTCAAGGGTAAAGAGTTTAAAAGGCGAAAATGGCACACCGTATATCATTTTATTGCAATGCTTTTCATACTTTGGAAAATCCTGATGGTGTTAAAATTCTTCAAATACAGAATTTGAAAGGTTTGATGACTGATGGCAATTTCGAAATTCTTGAACTGGTTTTTGCGTAATCTAAGGGACAAGCAATTTCATCGTTGCAAAGATATTTAGAGAATGTAAAAATAAAATACTTGAATATAAAGGAAGAAATGAAAGCAATAGTCTGTAAAAAATCTGGTTCACCTGAAATTCTAAAGCTTGTTAAGTTAGAACGACCGATACCAAAACAGAATGAAGTTCTTATTAAAGTAATAGCTTCATCTGTAACAAGAGGTGATGTTAATCTTAGAAAAATACCTCGTTCTATTCTTATACCATTGGGATTTTTATTTGGCTTCAAACCAATGAAAATAACTGGAGTTGAATTTGCAGGTGTTGTTGAAGCTATTGGTTCAGATGTAAAACATTTTAATAAGAGTGATCACGTTTATGGTACCACAACTGGATTAGAGTATGGTGGTAATGCAGAATATGTCTGTGTACCGGAGAAACCCCAAAAAGGGGTATTAATTAAAAAGCCTGATAACATTTCCTTTATTGAAGCTGCTGTGGTTCCTGTTGGAGGAATGACAGCGCTTCATATTTTAAGAAAAGCAAGTATTCAAAAAGGTCAAAGAGTTCTTATTTATGGGGCATCTGGATCAGTGGGAACTTATGCTGTTCAGCTTGCAAAATATTTTGGTGCAGAAGTTACAGGAGTTTGCAGCACTAATAATCTGGAGATGATAAAATCTCTAGGTACACTGAATGCAATTGATTATCACAAAGAAGATTTTAGAAAAGGCACAAATTCTTATGACATTATTTTTGATGCTGTTGGTAAGATAACTAAATCATCTTGTAAAAAAGTATTAATGAAAAATGGACACTTCCTATCAGTAAAATATCCAACAAAAGAAAAAGTTGAGTATATGATTTTTCTTAACGAATTGATTGAAAAGGGTAAGCTTAAACCTGTTATTGATAAAACATATACTCTGGATAGGGTTAAAGATGCTCATTACCATGTTGAGCAGGGACATAAAAAGGGAAATGTTGTAATCACTGTTGAGTAATAATAAAGTTCAAATAATATTAAATGGATAAAGCAATGAAGGTTCTAGTTCTTGGAGCCACAGGTGCAACAGGCAATTTAGTAGTACGACAGCTTATTAATAATAAAGTAAATGTTAAAGTTGTTGTAAGATCCGGGAACAATAAATTAAATGATTTAATGCATAATGAACTTATAGAAGTTGTGGCTGTAAATATCTCTGAATTGGATTTGATAAAAATTGCTGAGTTGATAAATGATTGTGATGCGATTGTTTCTTGTCTTGGTCATAATATTAGTTTCAAGGGTTTATTCGGTAAACCAAGAATGCTTGTAAGTGATTCTATAAAAAATATTTGTAATGCAATTGAAAGAAGCAAAAAGGATAATGTAAAACTTATCTTAATGAACACAACAGCTAATATGAATAGAAAATTACAAGAGGAATATTCTTGTAAAGATAGATTTGTGCTTTCGTTATTAACACTTTTGCTGCCACCACAAAAGATAATGTTGAAGCAGCATCTTACTTGACAAATGTTATTGGAGAAAATAATTCTAAAATAGAATGGATAGCAGTAAGACCTGATACCTTGATAAACGAAGAGAAAGTAAGTGATTATAATATCTTTGAATCCATACAACGAAGTCCTGTTTCGAATGCAGGAAAAACAAGCAGAATAAATGTAGCTCAGTTTATTGTTGAGCTATTACATAATAACGAGTTATGGAATGTATGGAAATTCAGGATGCCGGTTATTTATAATAAATAATGCAGTACAGAATGTAAACGGCCTTCTACGAGGTAAATATTTTAAAACTAAAAAACCAGTCAAAAGACTGGTTTTTTCTTAGTAGCGGGGGCAGGACTTGAACCTACAACCTTCGGGTTATGAGCCCGACGAGCTACCAATTGCTCCACCCCGCGGTGTAATTTTTATTTTTTAAGCGATAAACGCTGTTTTCTTTTCAAAATTTCGCTCGCAAATATAGTCAATCAGGTTTGCGATTGCAAATAAAGTATAAACTAACTGTTAGTATCGTTAAAACTTGATGCTATTCCATCTAATGCCTGCGAACGAACATGAATTTCATTTAATTTCTGGATAAGACTAAGAATAACTTTTCTTTTGTCTTCAACCAGATTTGTCATATATGTGCTAACATCGGGCATGTTGCATTCGTCAAGAACGCTTTCGTAAAATCTTACCATTGCTGTTTCTCTGCGCAAAGCTTCGTTTAAAGTTGCACAGGTATTTTTGCAGGCGTGCTGACATTTTATTTCTAACTCAGCCATGGTTTCCTCAGGTTAAAATGATTTATTATGCTGATACACTATCAGCAAGTTTAACTAATTCTTTACCGCGTGCAAGAGCCAGTTCATTCATAGGAATTAAATTGTGTCTGCGCGGCGGTAATGCTTTTTTAAGTGCTTCAATTAAAGTTTCAACTTTTATTATCGGACGTTTTTCTAAAAACGCACCAACCATAAACATATTTGCAACTTGTTTTGCATTTAACTTTGTTGCTTCTTCGTTACCAGCAATGCAAACAATATCAATATCAGTTCTTGTTGGCGGATGTACAGCAGTTGATTGTTCATAAATTAATAATCCGCCCGGCTTAACTGTTTTTTCAAACTTATCTATTGATGGCTGATTTAGTAGTATCGCTGTATCAAAAACTGAAATCATCGGGGAACTGATTCTTGAATCAGAAACAATAACTGTACAGTTTGCTGTGCCGCCTCTCATCTCAGGTCCGTATGATGGCATCCAGCTAACTTCTTTGTCTTCTATCATACCAGCATAGGCAATCAATTTACCCATGGAAAGTACGCCCTGCCCACCGAATCCTGCAAAAATTATTTCGTGTTCTTTTGTCATTTTAAAATCCTTATAATAAAAATTCAGAATTAATTTTGTGGAACTTTCAAATCTCCAACAGGATACATTGGAAGCATTTGCTCTTCAATATATTTTATTGTTTCTACCGGTGTCATTTTCCAGCCGGAAGGACAATTTGAAACAACTTCAATAAAACAAGTTCCTTTTTTCTGTTTCTGATATTCAAATGCTTTTATTAATGCTTTCTTAAGTTTTCTAACTCCATTTGGATTATGAACAATCTGCCTTGTTACATAATACGCACCTGGCAGCAAGCAAAGCATATCTGCTATCTTTATTGGATTACCAACCTGCGCAGCTTCTCTTCCGTATGGAGATGTTGATGTAACCTGTCCAATTAAACTTGTCGGAGCCATTTGCCCGCCGGTCATTCCGTAAATACCGTTATTGATAAAAAGCATTAAAATATTTTCACCACGGTTTACTGTATGGATTGTTTCTGCTGTTCCAATTGCAGCAAGATCACCATCACCCTGATATGAGAAAACATATTTATCAGGTAAAACTCTTTTAACTCCCGTTGCAACTGCACTTGCTCTACCGTGTGCAGCTTCCTGCATATCAATATTCATATATTGATATGCAAAAACAGAACAACCAACAGGAGCAACACCAATTGTTTCTTCCTGTATTCCCAGTTCATCAATAACTTCCATCAAAACTTTGTGAACAACACTGTGTCCGCAACCCGGGCAGTAATGAAACGGAACATCAGTTAAAGTACTTGGTCTACAATAAACCTGATCGTAGCTTTCATCAACCTGGGTTCCTAAATTTTCTTCATCTTCTAAATATAATTTTTCGTTCATTTAATTAACTCCTTTTATCTGTCACGAAGTGGTTCGTGACAGCCTTGTAATTTCTAAACATTAACTGCGTTATGTGATTCTTGGACTGATTCCAGCTTATGAAGAATATCTTCAGGAGATAAAATCATTCCGCCCATTCTACCGATAAAATGAACAGGAACTTTTCCTTCAACAGCAAGACGAACATCTTCAACCATTTGCCCTGCATTCATTTCAACAGTTAACATAAACTCAACCTGGCTTGCTAATTCATTTAATCTTGCATAAGGATATGGATAAACAGTAATCGGTCTAAGCAATCCAACTTTAATTCCTTTTTCACGTGCAAGATCAACAGTCTTCTGGCATATACGTGACGACAATCCAAACGCTACTAAAAGTATTTCTGCATCTTCGGTCTGGATTTCTTCATATCTAACTTCGCTTTGTATTGCTTTATATTTTTCCTGCAAACGAAGATTTACCTGTTCCATTTCTTCAGGCTGAATAAAAAGAGAAGTGATAACATTGTGTTCTCTTTCTTTTTTCTTTCCTGTTGTTGCCCAGGCAGGAGTAGTTTTTGGTAATGATCCTTCTTCAGGTAGAATAACTTTTTCCATCATCTGGCCAAGCGCTCCATCTGAAAGAATCATAACAGGGTTACGATATTTTTCTGCTAATCTAAATCCATCAAATACAAAATCCGCCATTTCCTGAACGGATGACGGAGCTAAAACAATAAGGTGATAATCACCATGACCACCTCCCTTTGTGGCCTGAAAATAATCACCTTGAGAAGGTTGGATGGTTCCTAATCCCGGACCACCACGAACAACGTTTGCAATTAAGCAAGGAAGCTGTGCTGCTGCAATGTATGATATTCCTTCCTGCATTAAACTTATTCCTGGTGATGACGATGAAGTCATTACTCTCGCACCGGCACCTGCTGCACCGTACACCATATTGATTGAAGCGACTTCGCTTTCTGCCTGCAAAACCAAACCATGCCTGTTAGGAATTTCTCTTTCAAGATATTCTAATACTTCTGATTGAGGAGTAATAGGGTAACCAAAATAAGCATCTATATCAGCGCGAATAGCAGCTTCTGCAAATGCTTCATTACCTTTCATTAACTTTGCTTCACCAGTTCGTTTTTCTTTCTTTTCCATAAAAACCTTTTTGTAATTAATTAAACTTAAGCCTGAACTTTTTTAGCAGGCTTTGGTTCGCGATAAACTTCGATTGCTGCTTCGGGACAAACTAATGCACAATTTGTACAACCTGTGCAGGCATCATTAATCAATTCTGCAAAGCGGTAACCTTTATCATTAAAATTCATTGAGAGTGCAAGGGCATCTTGGGGACAGGCAACAATGCAAAGCTCACATCCTTTGCAAATTTTGCCATCAACTTTTATTGTTCCTTTAGCCATATTAAAACTCTTCTTGTTGGATTAAATGTGTTATTACCGTCAAAATCTCAATCTTAGTGCCATTGGATTAACTAAGTTAAACCACTTAAAAGCACTTTTTATTGATGTATTATCAGATTTAGGAAGGCTTAAAGAATGGCTATTCCTATTTGTGAGAAGGTTTTGATAGTTAGCAAATGTTAGGTAAATGACAATGAATTAATATCGAGATTTTTGATTGTGTCAAACTTCGCCACGCCAGTTTTGATTATGAGTATTAAAACGTTCGATGATCAGGTTATTTAATTCAGAATCGAGCGGGCCTTGCTCAATAATTTTTATATTGGATTTTAGATGTTCAATATTGGTTGTTCCAACAATTGCTGTATCAACTCCATTTGCAAAAACTGTAAAACGTAAAAAAGTATCCAGCCAATTTTTCTGTTCGGGCAAATTCATTATTTCCCATCGATGCCAGTATTCTTCACAGTAATGTCCAACAGGTCTTTCAGAAAATCTCCATGGTGCATTTGCAATTGGGCGTTTTGCAATTACGCCAATTCCCTTTTCTTTAGCTTGCTTGATAGAACCATCAAGATCAATCTGATCACAAATGTTTATTGAAGTTTGAACACTGCCGAATGAATTTGAATCAACAGCAAATTTTAATTCTTCATTTTCTCCTGAGTAAGCAGCAACTCTAATTTTTCCCTGTTCAACAGCTTTATGTAGTGCTTCAATTACTTCACCACGTTCTAAAGTATTTAAATCGCAGGAATGTAGATGAACAATATCTATGTAATCCGTTTTCATTAATCTTAAAGCGTTATCAACTCCGGCAAGAATAATATCATAACTCCAATCAGCATAACCTTCAATGGAATAACCAACTTTTGTGGAAAGAATAAATTCTTTTCTTCTGTGTGAAATATACTTTCCTATTCTTTCTTCACTTGCAAAATATCCACGCGCAGTATCTATAAGATTAACCCCTAAATCTAAAACAGCATTCAAAATTCTTTCAGAATCATTTTCTGAAACTGCATAATCGCCAATTTCTCCTGCACCAAAACCAAGTGCAGATACTTTTAATCCTGTATTTCCAAAATTTCTGTAAATCATATTTTAGGTTGATTATCCTAGAGTTGATTGATCAATTTCATCAATAATTTTTTCAGCTTGAAGAACTTCTGAACAAGGAACCAATAATTTAATTTCATAAACTAAATTGCCATCTCTATCTCCCGTTAGATGCGCAGCTGCTAAATAATCTGGACCACCTAAATTTAATGGAGTAGATTTTCGAGAATATAAAAATGGATGGAGGCTATTTTCTTCAAGTACTGATTTCAAATAATTAATTTTTTGTTCATCAGATGTGCCAAACACACGAGCCATTCCCTCGTAAATTTCATAATTGGAATGTTCGTTACATAAAAATATACTGTTAACACGCAATCCGCATCTTTTGCAGTAAGCTTGATGGCAAATAGCACATACGCCTTTAGCATCATCATCAGAATGATTAAAACAAGTTATATCATCTATAAAAATCGTTCCACATTTTGTACAGAATTCAGCATCATCTGATATTTCTGTTCCGCAAAAATCACAAAATAGTTTTTCAGGCATTGTTCCTCCACAAATAGACAAATTATTTTTATCAAGATTGATGTATAAAGAAATTGGTTTTCAAAAATTATTGAGAACCAATTATTCTATGATGCCTAAAAATACTATTTAATATTCAAATGTTTAATAGGTTAAAGATGATTCGTAAAAGCTTTTAAATGATTTTCTGACCCTTGTTTAAGATTTGCATAAACAGATATTATATCCGGGTTATCAGTTTGTTCCAATCTTTCATTTAAATCTTTTATATCAAGTTCTTCAATTGCTTTTCCAACCAGCATTGCATCTTTAAATGATGTTTGTCCTTTTACAACAAGTTCATCATAAAGCTTCTTAAATAAATCATTTGTGAATGCGCCAATTTCATTATCAACTATTGGATCATGAATTTCATATTTATCAAGCAAAGTTTTTACCGCATCCATATGTCTTTGTTCACTCTCAGGTATGTTTACAAACATTTTTTGTTTGTATGTTTTCCCAAGAGTTAAATAAACATCACGAGCAAGTTTTTCTTCCAACCTCATATAAATAAGTCCATCTTTTTCTTGTGATGAAAGATCATATTTGATTGAATCTATTACTTGTATGCAATTACCTTTACTTTGATTTTGAGAGAAGAGTGATATAACAATTATAAGTGATACCAAAAAATATTTAATCATTTTCATATTTATTCTATAAGTTTTTGTTTGATAGTTTAAAATAAACAGAAGACGACTTTAATAAATCGTCTTCATCCAAATAATAGAAATAATGCACAAGGATATATTTACTCAATTCAATATTAATCGATAGCTAATGTATTTATACAACCAACCAAGTTTCTTTCAAAAGCTGCTAAGTGACTAACTGAACCAGCTTTAAGATTTGTATAAAGGTTAACTATTCCTGGATTAGTAACAAATGCTAACTGAGCTTCAAGATCAGCAATATCAAGCTCTTCAATTGCTTTTCCAACTAATAAGCCTTCATATAAAGAAACACTACCTTGAGCAATTAACTGATCATAAAGTGCTTGAAAATTTGGATCAGGAAATACTCCAACTTCATCAGAAGTTAAAGGATCTGGAATGTTATATTTATCTAACATTCTTTTTACAGCATTCATATGAGCTTGTTCACTTAGTTTTATATTTAAAAATACTTGTGAATTGTAAGCTGTTCCTAAAACGGTATAAACATCGCGAGCAAGTTTTTCTTCAATTCTCATATGAATTAATCCATCAATCTCTTCTTGAGTTATTGGATAAACTCCGCCATCAAAATTTATTAACTCTGAATTGCTTGACTTGGATAAATCGCTTTCAGGTGATACAACATCGGTGTTTGCATTACAGCCAAATAAAACAAAAGCTAACAATACCAATCCCAATATTTTTGATGTTAATTTTTTCATAATATGCTTTCTTTAATTTGTTATAAAAAAAGCGATGCTCATTTAGAGCATCGCTGCACTTAGCTATCTACTTATTTTCTTCCGCCTCTACCTTTTGAACCAGTTCCATCACAAGTTCCAGTTCCGTTACCAGAACCATTTCCAGTACCATCTTTTGGCCCAACACCATTATTACCATTTCCATTTCCTGGTCCGTATTTGTTTCCACCAGCATTTGAATTTTTGCCATTCATTTTCTTTTGTCCGGAACCATCTTGCGGTCTAACAAAATCAGGGTCTTGTCCGTTTGGAATTCCATCACCGTCTGAATCAAAAGCATTGTCATTTATTCCATCACCATTTAAGTCCACAAATCCTTTTCCATTTTTTCTAATTTTAGAACCTGTGTAATCTTCGTCCCTACCGTTTGGTATTCCATCACCATCAGCATCTGGGGCGATATCGTTGTAACCATCCTGGTTAGCATCTACAAAGCCTTTTATTTTTACTTTGGTTTGATTATCCTGTGCAAATACACTGGATGAGAACAATACTGCCATAAGCACTGCAACTGAGAGGACGCTTATAAGATTTTTCTTTTTCATTTGAGAACTCCTTTTATGTGTTTGTGTTTGTTGTTTGTTGCAAAGAGTAACCCAAATGATGTGCCGAAATATTTTCTATGTTTTTAGCTTTATATAGAAAGATTTTTATAGTGTTCGACTATCACGGCGAATTACAGCGACTTATTGGACGAAGCAGAATCTTACTTGCGAATTTTAATTTAATTTTCTTTTCATCTAAAAAATTAAAAAGTAATTTACGTTATGAAATTTCGATTTAAACTTTCACCAAAAGCAATTATATCTATCAGTGTTCTGATTGCAGCAGTAATGCTAATCTCATCTTACATTGAACTTAATCAAAGCAAGAAAGAAATTTTTCAATTACTTTATGAACATTCTTCAACTCTTCTCGAATCAATATTACAGAGCAGTAAGAACACACTCAACTCTAGTTTTGAAATTGAAAATTTAGTTGAGGATAGACTACTTGATAATGCCAGAATGATTAGAAGACTTGATGCCGCTAAATCAATAACCAAAGATGAACTTATTAAAATTTCTAAAGAAAATAGTCTTTATAGAATTAATTTATTTGATTCAAAAGGTAATCGTGTTTTAACAAATCGAATTCCAGAACCTGGTCATAATCATGGGGAAGAAAATATTAATAGATATGAAGAGTTAAAACAAATATTAAATAAAGAAACTGAAGAATTAATTATTGGATTGAAAACCGCAGAGTTTTCTGATGAAGAAAGATTTGCGGTAGCTGTTGCAAGAGCCAATAATAGGGGCGCAATAGTTATTAATATGGATGCTAAAGATTTTTTAGAATTTAGGAAGAAAATTGGAATTGGTGTTATTCTGCAACAAATGTCTAAACACCACGGAATAGAATACATAATTCTGCAGGATACAATTGGAATTCTTGCAGCAAGTGAAAAGATTGATACAGTTGAGGCAATAACCGATTCTGATTTTTTAGTCCCTATTCTAAAAAGTGATTCTGTTTTTTCCAGAACAACATATCACAAAGACCACGAAGTTTATGAAGTTGTAAAGAGATTTGTTTTGGATGACGAGTTGCTTGGCATATACAGACTTGGTGTTTCACTGGAAGATATAAAAAATGTAGAAGATAGAATGTTAAGAAGATTAATTTTAATTTCTTTAATTCTTGCCGCTATTTCGATTATTGTTCTTAGTATAATTTTTACCGCACAAAATCTAAAATCAATTTCTACCGAGTATGATAAATTTAAAACTCTTACTTCTTCTGTTCTAGAAAATATGAGCGAAGCGGTGTTTGTTATTGATAATGAAAATAAAATTACGCTTTTTAATAAATCTGCTGAAAAGCTTTTTGATACAAAATCCCTTGAAGTTTTGGGGAAAGATTTTAAATCATTATCAAACGGTGCCCTTGTGTTTGTTAAGGATAATATTTCTGCTAACATTCAAAATTTTGAAAATGAGTTAAAGATTAATAATGAACAAAAATATCTTTCATTTACTATTTCTTCTCTTGAAGATCCTGATACAAGTCAAACAAAATATTCGGTTGTAATAAAAAATTTAACTGATACTAAACGATTAGAAGAAGATGCTAAGAGAAATGAAAAACTTTCTGCAATGGGTGAGCTTGCAAGTGGAGTTGCACATGAAATCAGAAATCCTATTAACGCAATTGGAATGATTGCACAAAGATTGAACAAAGAATTTATTCCAAAAGAAAATGAGAATGAATATTTAGATATAACTCAAATTCTAAGAAATGAAGTTAACAGGATAAATAAAATAATAACCCAGTTTTTAAGTTATGCAAAACCTATTGATGTTAATCTTAGACCTGTTGATATTAAATCTTATCTTAGTGAGGTTTACAAATTATTTGAAGTCCAGGCTAAACAAAAATTGATTGTTTTTATTTTGCAGGGAACTGAATCAATCACAATAAATCTTGATGCCGATTTAATTAAACAATCTTTAATGAACATCTTACAAAATGCGTTTGATGCAACAAAAAATAATGGCCAGGTTGTTTTTAAGTATTTTAGATTAAGCAATAATTTGATAATTGAAATTTCCGACAATGGAGTTGGTATTTCTGCTGAGCAGCAAAAAAAGATTTTTGATTTGTATTTTACAACAAAAAAAGATGGTAATGGTTTGGGATTAAGTATTTCGCAAAAAATTATTGCCCAACATAACGGGTCAATTTCTGTTACAAGCAAAATAAATAATGGAACATCATTTAAAATAATTTTACCAATACAATGAACAATTATTCAATTTTAATCATTGATGATGAAGATGCCCAGCGTAATGTTTTAAAGGGCTATCTTGAAAAAAAAGGATACAAAATATTTTCAGCTTCATCTGGCACAGATGGAATAAAAACTGTTCAGAATAATCTTGTAGATATTGTTCTTTCAGATTTTAAGATGCCAGACAAAACAGGATTAGAAGTTTTAGAAGAAGTAAAAAAGATTAATCCAGAAATAAGTTTTGTTATTTTAACGGCTTTTGGCACAATTGAAAATGCTGTAAAAGCAATGAGACTCGGAGCTTTTGATTATATATCAAAACCTGTAGATCTTGATGAACTTGATTTGATGATCGAAAGAATTATTGAAAACAAAAATCTTAGATCAGAAATACAAATTTTAAAAAATCAACTTAAAGAAAAATTTAAGATTGATTCTTTCATTTCACAATCACCAAAGATGGAAGAAGTTTTAAGTGTTGGAGCAAGAGCCGCTGATAGCAAAGCAACTATTTTAATTACAGGTGAAAGCGGAACCGGCAAAGAAGTTTTAGCAAAATCAATTCATTATGTCAGTCCAAGAAAAGATAAACCATTTATTGCCGTTAACATTCCTGCTTTGCCAGAAACATTACTTGAAAGTGAATTGTTTGGTCATGAGAAAGGTGCGTTTACCGGCGCTGAAAAAGCAAAGAAAGGCAGATTTGAATTAGCAGATGGGGGGACAATCTTTCTTGATGAAATCGGGGATACACCGATTAATCTTCAAGTTAAATTACTCCGCGTTTTGCAGGAACATCAGATTGAAAGATTGGGTTCTACTGAAAATATAAATATTGATGTTAGAATTATTGCAGCAACACATCAGAATCTTGAAGAAAAAATTAAAGACGGAAGTTTTAGAGAAGATTTATTTTATCGATTGAATATTGTATCACTTCACATTCCTCCATTGCGTGAAAGAAAAGAAGATGTTCTTCCCTTAATTGATCATTTTGTGGACAAGTACGCTAAAGAAAATGGAAAACAAAAGTTAAGTTTATCTAAAGAAGTTGTTGATTTATTAATTAAATATAATTTTCCAGGCAATGTACGCGAGCTTGAAAACATTATTGAACGTGCAGTTGTACTTTGCAGAAGCGAAGTAATAACATTATCAGATTTGCCAAATATTATTAAGGGATTTAAAGCTGAAAAAGAAATTATTGTAAATGACGAAGCAAGTTTAATTGAACAGGTTGAAGCGCTTGAGAAGAAATTAATTTTTGATGCACTTAGTAAAGCTAACGGAAATCAATCACAAGCCGGAAGAATGTTAGGATTGACTGAACGTAATCTTCGCTATAAAATGCAGAAGTACGAAATAAAAAAGTTTGGGTAGAATTTCTTGTCACTGCGAATCCCGACGGGATGAAGCAATCTATTATATAAAAGATTGCTTCGTTTCACTCATAATGATAACCTTAAGCTTTAAAAACCATAATCAAAAGAAAAAGAAATAATTTGATTTGAATATTTGTAGTAGTAATCATTTGAATTATTTTTAAAATAATTCCAGGTTGCAGAAACAGAAAGACCATTCAAAGTATTGCTTAAATCGTAAGCCAATCCAGCCCCAAAACCAAACTGCTTATCTTCACGCATAGCTGTTAATTCAACTCCATTTCTATCAACAGCAGGCAGTGAGGAATAATCTCTAATTAAATATCTTGCTTCAAGACTAAGCTCTAACTTTTCATTAAAGTAATGCTTAAAGCCCAATCCCATTTCAATTCCATCGTAAGAATAAATATCATTAAATATTTCTTCCTCGTAGTATAAAAGAGAATCGCTAACCAAATATCTGCTCCCATTGGAAAGGTTTTTTCGATAGACCGCGTAACCGCTTAAACCAGTAAGATCACTTATTGATTGACCAAGATTTACTTTAAATTTTAATTGTGATGCTTGATTGAGATAACCTTCAAAATTGTATTCTTCAAAATATTGTTTGAGTGAATACTCAGCATTTAAAATTAGAGAAGTTTGAGTTTCGAAATTAGAGATATAACTTAAGAATATTTTATGCTCGTTGTGTGAAAACAAACTAAAGTTTTTGTAATTGTTTCTATTAAAGATGTATCCTGGCAAAATAAAATCGCTTTCACCTATCGAATGACGGTAATTTGCGTATGCAGAAATCTGATCAAAATCATAAACTACATATTCATCCTGGTTATTTCTAAATGAATAATTTATTCCTGCATTTAATGGATTATCATCAATTGAAAACAAATGTGTTTCAACCAATCCAATGCGATGAGTGTTAAATGATTTTGATGTTGTTGTTTGAAATAAATTTAAACTACCTTCGTAATAAAGCTGAACATTATTAAACTCAGACTCAAAGTTATATGCAGAACCAAATGATAAACTGTTTATATAATCTGAAACATTATTACTCGTATTAAAAATATTATCATCATAAATACCTTCGTAATTAGTGTACAGATTAAATTGCGCTTGCACACTTGTTAGATATAACAACGTCAGAAAAATTACCGGACTGATTCTTTTTTTCATAATTTAATTTCTTATAAAATTAATTTCCACCACCATAGCCATTACCGTTGCCACCTTTTCCGCTGGGTCCATTTTTTCCACTACCGGATCTTTTGCGCATCTTATTAAAACTCATTCCGCCCTGTCTTGTATCGCAAATTCCGTCACCATCTTTATCAATAAATACATCTTTCTTTTTACGATTTTGCTTTACTTCATTTTCTGAATTTTGTTTTGGACCTGTTTGATCTTTAACCTGTTTGATCTCAGAATTTTGTTTCTGGATTTTTTCTTTTTCCTGATTCTTATTTTTTACTTGCGTTGAATCAGAAATCGTTTGGCTGAAAATCAAACCAGCAGAAAGTAATACTATTGTTATTATTTTTTTCATATAAACCTCTTTATGATTTAGCAATATAAATGCCATCATAAATATTGTTATAGCGCAATGGAAATCAAGTAAATGTTTTTAAACTCTCGACCAAGTCAGTTCAATGCGACTAAATAGTCGATAAAAATTAATCGAAATTCTTTCAATTGATATTTAATATTTAATTTTACAACATCATTTAATAACATTTTACAAAGGGAGATTTATGAAAACTATTTTACTAATTCTTGTCGGTCAGAGAAAAGAAGCTGCTATTCAAGTTCAAAAAGTTCTAACAGGTTGGGGATGCATGATTAAAACTAGATTAGGAATCCATGATGGTGTTATGGAAAATTGCAGTGATCAAGGATTATTAATTCTTGAGCTTGCTGGCGATAGAAAAAAAATGGATGAGCTTGCTAGAAAAGTCTCATTGATTAAAGGTGTTTCTTCTAAACTTGTGGATCTGAAAATTGTTAAAGATAAGAAAGTAGTTAAATCTGCTTCTTCAAAAAAGGCAAAGTAAGCTTAACACAAGTTCCTGGAAATCTATCTGTAGAAAGATGCGAAGGACTTTGAATATTTATTGTACCATTGTGTCTTTCTACAATTTGTTTTACAACAGATAGGCCTAAGCCAGAACCCTCAACGCTACCATGTTTGATATTACTTGCTCTGTAAAAGTCATTAAATATTTTTTCAGTTTCTTCTTTTGGGATTCCAACTCCGTTATCACAAACTTTAATTATTAAATTATCTTTGTCCTCATCAACTTCAATCTCAACTTTCCCATCCATAAAATTATACTTAATAGCATTACTTATAATATTTGATAAAGCAATTTGAATTAGTAGTGGATCGCCATCAATTGTATGTCTTTCTTTTCTACGATTTATTAGTGAAAGCTTAACACCTTTAGCTTCTGCATTTACTTTTGCACTTTTAATTGCTCTGGCAAGAATAGAGGCAATATCAACTTCTTCCTTAATAAATGAATCTTCAATTCTAAGTTTAGAAATCTTTAAAACATTATTAATCAACTCTATCGCTTCATCGGATCTTCTTCTTGCGCGAGTTAGTTTTTCTTCTACAACTTCATCCAATGGACCAAGAAATTTTTGTAGTACTAAATCGAGATATGAATGAACTGCTGCAAGCGGCGTTTTAATTTCGTGTACAATACCTGAAATATATTTTTGTTTTTCTTTTTCAGCAGCATTTATTTTATCAATTGATTCAAGTAACTGCTGTTCGCGAATGTAAAGCTGATTTGCAACCTTGTTTGCAATCAATACAATCATAAACACCATAAAAGCAAATGTTATATTTATTGCAAGCACAAAATTAAAGTGCTGATGTATTGGTACTGGAAGGTATCCCAAAATGTGATGATGCTGAATAATAGAGTAATATTCCCCAACTGTAATTCCCCAGAAAGCAAGTACTACTACTACTGCAAAAGTATAAATCACAAACCCAGGTAAAATTAAACTCCCAACAATCATATGAATCACAAAAAATAAAAGTAGCGGTGATTCTACACTTCCGGTAAAATAAATTATGGACATCAAAGCAAATAAATCAAATATCATTTGTAGTATTGAAAGATGAAGTGGATTAAATTTTTTTGCATCGTGCTTTAAATATTTTCTTAGCGTGTGAAAAGCAAGATTGTAGAAGAGAATCAGGATTGTAATAGAAGTGATAGAGTTTTGTTGAACTTTAGAGAATTCAATTTCAAGAAAAAACTTAGAGAAGAATATCGAAAACAACAGCATAACAGCTGCGCCGTAACGCAGTTTTATAAACCATAAATTTCTTCTTCGTATAGTAAGCCAAAATTCTTCATAATGGCTTGCCCATTCTGGAACTAATTCAAACATTGGTTTTCTGCAATCAATAAAAAAATAAAACCAGACAGAATAAAAATAATTTTTAGTTCTGCCTGGTTTAAATATACAAAGTTATGCTATGTATTTTCCACGCTTCACATAATGCGTGTGAAGAAGTTTGTGCGAAATATGTCCGCAAGGTCCATCAGTCAAGAACTCATTATAGATATCTGTTATATGCCTATTTTCATGAGATTTTCTTAGTGGTAAAGAATTATCTTCATCATAGATAGCTTTTGCTCTCATCTTTCTTACTTCTTCGCTTGTTGGAATTGGCTGACCACCACCTCCAAGACAACCACCTGGACAAGCCATAAACTCAATGAAATGACATTCGCTGAATTTACCGCCAGCTTTAATATCTTCCATAATTTTTTTAGCATTTGCTGTTCCGTGTGCAACTGCAACTTTTAAAGTAGCGCCTTTTAACCAGTTCCAATCTGGAACAAGATGCTGAAGAATTTTAGGGACAGGTCCAACTTCTGTAATTGGAAGTTCTGCATACTTTATTCCTTCAAATCCGCGTAATGGAATTATATCAGCATTAGCAAAAATATCTTCAACTTTCTTTCCAGTTACTAATTCGATAACTGTTCTAAGAGCAGCTTCCATAACTCCACCAGTTGCACCAAAAATTAATCCTGCACCAGAAGCATCACCAAAAGGATCATCAAAATGTGAATGAGGCATTTCCGGTAAATAAATTCCGGCTTCTTTTATCATCTGGCCAAGTTCACGTGTTGTTAACCCGTAATCAACATCTTTAAAACCAGAGTCAGCCATTTCAGGACGATTACATTCAAACTTTTTAGCAGCACAAGGCATTACTGCAACCGATACGATATCTTTTGGATCAATACCTTTTTTCTGTGCATAAAATGTTTTGATAAGTGCACCAAACATTTGTTGTGGTGATTTTGCAGAACTTAAATTATCAATGTATTCAGGATAGAAATGTTCTAGATATTTTACCCAGCCTGGTGAGCAAGATGTAAATTGGGGAATTGCAACTTGTTCTTTTTTAACCAAAGCTTTGTAAAGTCTTAAAATTAATTCAGTTCCTTCTTCAATAATTGTAAGATCAGCAGTAAAGTTTGTATCAAATACAACATCAAAACCAATTCGACGTAAAGCTGTGTTCATTTCACCGGTAAAAGATTTTCCCGGTTCTAAACCAAACACTTCACCAATTGCTGCACGTGGAGATGGGGCAGTTTGTATTACAACGTGTTTTGTTGGATCATCAATTGCATTCCATATTTCATCTGATGGATCGTTTGCTTTTAATGCGCCGGTTGGACATCGATTAATACACTGACCACAATTAATACATACAACATCTGCTAATGGTTTTTCTAAAAATGTTCCAATGTGTGTTTTGTCTCCGCGATCAATTGCCTCAAGCACGCCAACTTCCTGAAGATCAATACAGGTTCTTACGCATCTTCTACAATTAACACATTTGTTCATATCACGAACAACTGAATAAGATGAAAGATCCATTTCGAAGACAGGTTTATCAACATGACCAAAAGTGTATGAATCAACTCCATACTCTTTTGCAAGAGACTGAAGTTCGCAGTTATTATTTCTAACGCAGGAATAACATTCGCCATAATGTTCGCTTAACAAAAGATCGATTATATGTCTTCTTGCTTTTCGCACCATAGTGCTTGATGTTTTAATTTTTATCGGAGCAGTTATTGGAAATGAGCAAGCTGTTTGAAGTGTTCTCATTCCTTCTACTTCAACAACGCAAACACGGCATGTTCCAGCTATGCAAAGATCTGGATGATGACAAAGCGTTGGAACATGAATTTGATTTTCTTTGCAAGCTTGAAGAATTGTTTGTCCAAAAAATACTTGAACTTTTTTTTCATTTATTTCAACAGTTACTTTACTTCCGATTCCATCTTCTAAAGCTGGTTTTTCAATCGTAAGCGGCTGCTGAGACATTGGGGTTCTAGATTTTTCTTTCATCACTTACCTGCCTTTCCGTTTAGTCCATTATTTCCTGATGTGTGAAAGATTTCGTCTTTAAAATTTTCTAAAATAGAAATAAATGAGTTTGGACTTGATTGTCCCAATCCGCATTTTGATGCTACTTGCATTGTTTTACCAAGTTCTTTAAGAGTATTGATATATTTAAATGTAAAATCTCCGCGTTCAATCATATTAATTCCTTCAAGAAGCTTTACATTGCCTATTCTGCATGGAGTACACTGCCCGCAGGATTCTTCAACAAAAAACTCCATAAAGTTTTTAAGAACGTGAAGCATATCTCTTGATTCATTAAATACGATTATTGATCCGCCGGTTGGAACATCTTCGTAACCAAGCTTGCGATCAAATTGTGTTTTAGGAATACAAACTCCAGAAGCACCACCAACCTGAACTGCTTTCGTATTTTTTGCACCAACTATTTCAAGCAATTCCTTTATTGTAATTCCCCATGGTAGTTCATAAACACCAGGATTTTCACAATCACCGGAAACAGAAAATAATTTGGATCCTGTTGATTTATCAGTTCCATGTTTTTTAAACCAGCTTCCACCTTTTGTTATGATATGAGGAACAGCAGCAAGAGTTTCTACATTATTTACTGAAGTTGGATAACCCATATAACCAGTGTTTACCGGGAATGGTGGTCTGTTACGCGGCTCGCCTCTGTTACCTTCAAGTGATTCTATTAATGCAGTTTCTTCTCCACAGACATAAGCACCTGAACCAAGACGAATAGAAATATCAAAAGAAAAATCTGTTCCAAGAATTCCTTCACCAAGCAGATTATCTTCTCTCATATTAGAAAGATAATTTTCTAACTGTTCTAACATATATTCATATTCAGCACGCAGATAAACGATACCGACTTTTGCACCAACTGTATATCCGCCAATAACCATTCCTTCAAAAACGAGTGCAGGATATTCCATTAAAAGCACTCTATCTTTAAATGTGCCCGGTTCACCTTCATCGGCGTTGCAGACAATAAATTTCTTATCGGCTTTTGCAGCAGCAGTTAACATCCATTTTGTAGATGTTGGAAATCCTGCACCGCCTCTTCCTTTTAATCCTGAATCTTTAAGTTCAAAAAGAATATCTTCTCTTTTTTGCTTTACAGCTTTTTTAATTCCCTCGCCTCTTTTATAAGTCGAAAAAAGAACCGGACCTGTTCTTTCGGTTTTTATAATATTCGTTTCAGATTGTGTTTTCATCTCTTCTCCCTACTTTATTTCGTTAAGAATGTTAACAGCTTTTTCGGGATCGAGTTTTGTATAAACACGATCGTTAATTATCATTGCTGGCCCTTGATCACACATACCAACACAGTTTGTGTATTCAAGAGTAATGCGATTATCTTTTGTTGTTTCGCCAAACTTAATTCCAATTTCTCTTTCAATAGCCTGAACAATTTTATTTTTGTTAGCCATATCGCAGGAAATTGTTTGGCACAATCTTACAATATTTCTTCCGGTTGGTTTTGAATGAAGGAAAGAATAAAAAGATATAACGCTAAAAACTTCAACAGGATGAATATCAAGCAGACGTGCAACTTCCTGCTGAGCAAAATCACTTACATAACTATGCTTCTTTTGTATCGCTTGAAGCACCGGCAGAAGTGATGATCTGTCTTTTCCAAATTTTAATACGTAGCTCTCAATCTCTTCGGAGAGAGCATTTTTTTCTACAACTAACATTTACTCTACTCCTTTAAATGAATTGCTAAAAGTTTTTCTACTTTGTCAACAAGAGTTTCCGGTGAAATTGGTTTTTCAACAAAGTCATCTACGGGAACCATTTCACTTACTCCAAACTCCATTCCTAAAGATTTTGAAACTGAAGTGTACATGATTATTGGTGTGTCAACATTCATTTTGCGAAACTTTTGTGCAAGAAAAAATCCATCGTCAGGTTCAATCATCATTACATCCAGGATAATTAAATCAGGATTATTTTCCATAACGATTTTGTAACCATCGGTCGGATTAGAAGCGGTTATTACGTCGTATCCTTTTGAAGTTAATACCAAACTGCTGGCATCAACAATATCCGGATCGTCGTCTATTATTGCTATTTTGGCCATTGTTTATCCCCTATAGATAAATTGATGGAATATGTAGTTAATTAAGAATTTTCAAGTTGCCTTCAAATAACATGTTAAATGCCACAGCTTTTATGCTATGAATAATTATTTTAATTAAATTAGTGCGAGAATAAAAAGTTACACTATTATAAATTTCTTAATCCTAAGAACATTTTCTTCTCAAATAAGATATGATGTTTGTTAGCTTTTGCTAAATACAAATTGATGACGAATAGAAATTATGGGTTGAAAGTTTTTAATTAAAGAAATGTTTTAGTAACGATTTAAACAAATAAATAAGACTATGAAATCAAATAACAACTTTTACAATTCAGCATCAATTTATTATGATAAGATGATTGACTTTGAATCTGCTTTACAGAAACGAAAAATATTATTATCAAATTTTATTGAGAATAAAATAAAATCAGTTGCAGATGTTGGATGCGGAACGGGAGTAGATTCAATTTCACTTTCGCAGCTTGGTTTGAATGTTAATTCGTTTGATCCATCATTAGAAATGATTAACGCTGCACAAACTAATTCTGAAAAACATAATTGCAAAATTATGTTTTATAATTTTGCAGCTAATAATATTCCAAAGTCATTTTATAACAAGTTTGATTTGGTTGTTTCACTTGGAAATACATTAGCAAATATTCCTTTTGGTATGATTGAAAAATCTGTCGTAAAATTATTTAGACTATTAAAGAAGGATGGAAGAGTTCTTATTCAAATACTCAATTATGAAAAGATATTAGAGGATAAAGAACGAATAGTTAACATTACAAAAAAGGATATTGAATACTTCATTCGCTTTTATGATTTTAACAAGAAAGATATAACATTTAACATTTTGAAATTTAATACTGATCAAACGACAAAGAAAGAATTAATCTCAACAAAAATATTTCCATACACTTCAAAAGAATTAAAAAAAGTTTTTAAAGAAGCTGGATTTAAGAAAATAGAATTGTTTGGCGGATTGGATAAAAAACCATTTGATGCAAAAACTTCAAATGATTTAATTTTATTTGCACATAAATAAAAAAGGCACGATTGCTCGCGCCTTAATTTTAATTTTGTAGCTCAGGACTCCAGTCCTGAGATTTTTATTATTTACAAAACGCAAGCTCAGGTTTGGAAACCTGAGCTACAAAAAATTATTTCAACAACATCAATTTCTTAGTTGAGTTAAAGCTTTCACTTTCAATTTTGTAGAAATATACTCCTGATGATAAACTAGAAGCATTAAACATCATTTCGTGATATCCTTCTTCCATTTCTCCCTTAAATATTTCTGCAACTTTTTCG
This sequence comes from Ignavibacteriales bacterium, assembly GCA_016707585.1. Classification (GTDB taxonomy): domain Bacteria; phylum Bacteroidota; class Ignavibacteria; order Ignavibacteriales; family Ignavibacteriaceae; genus IGN3. The sequence goes on from JADJHL010000002.1 coordinate 285,186, forward strand.
CCAAGTGTGTTGTAAACATTTAAGCTTAAGTTTGTTTTAACAGGTAATGCAAACTTAATTGTTGTACTTGGGTTAAATGGATTTGGGTAGTTTTGATATAAAGCAAAATCTTTTGGAGCAATAACTAAAATTTCTATTTCATTGCTGTAACTAAATGTTCCATCAAAATCGATTTGCTTTAATCTGTATAAATATGTTCCGGGTTTTTCATTCTTTTCTTTAAATGAATAGAATGATTTTTCTGTTGTTGTTCCTTTTCCTTCAACAAATCCAACATTACTAAATTCTGTTTGTTCTTTTGTATTTAACTTCTCACGTTTTTCAATTGCAAAACCTGAGTTGTTTGTTTCAGTTGCTGTACTCCAATTTAAAAGTACATTTTCATCAATTATATCAGCCTTAAATGAAACAAGTTCAACCGGCACTTCATCAGAAATTGTCATTGTAACCGGAACAGTTAGTAAAGGATTAACTGGATCGTTGGTTGCAATCTCAACATCCATCGAGTAATCACCGAGTTCAAGTCCCTCTGTATTGATTAACAAACCAATATTAATTGAGTTACCATTATAAATGGTTCCACTTAAATTATTAATAGTTAACCATTCGGGATCAGCAGCAAGTTGAACGGCTAAATTATTTGCAAGATAAGTTGCATCGTAAGCAATCTGCAAACCATCATCACCGGCACCGTTTTCAATTCCAACTGTAGCGCTTGTTAATGTTGCATTAAGATTATTGTAATAAAACATAATTCTATCATTAGATTTTAAAACAAGCTGAAATGTAAGCGAACCTGTTGCATTATATTTTTGCCAGTTTGTAAACTGAATTGTAAACTTATCTGCTTCACGCAAATAATGAACTGTTCCTTGAGTTCTACCATCAAGATCATCCCAGAAAGGTGCAACAATATTATTTGGAACATCTGAATCTGGAATTCCATAATTTGAATAATATGAAGATGTTAAAGCAGCAAAACTTAAAAAGCCATTTGTACTTAAATAAATATTCGAATAAATATTTCCATAAAATTTAAAATCAAACCCGATTGGAATTGCACTTGTATAACCATCATCAAGTGTTCCTGTCCAGGTTGTAACTTGTACAGCAGCAGGATTTATTACAATATCATTCCAAACATAATCAGGACCTGAAGGATCGTTACTATCTTTCCACTTGTATCCAAATGCATCTGGCCCGCCGGATCCTTTAAAGCTATAACCTTTATATTCAGATGGAAAATCTTTTTTATCAACAATTGTTTCTTCAATTCTGTTATTAACTCCTGTTAGTATAACTTGAACATTATCAGGAAATGTACTGTTCGTTAATTCAACAGTATAATCAAGTGTAGAATTTTGAGTTGAAGTATTTGCTAACAAAATATTTTCGGTAAAGGTTGTATCCGCAACAGTATTTTTGTGGATTGAATCTGGAGTAACTTCTGCAACTGGTGGATAAAGTGTAACACCAGTTGGTACATTTGACATTGGAGATTTATTGTTCCACATATCTAAAGCTTTTACTGCAAAGTAATAAGTTGTGTTAAAAACTAAACCATCAACTGCAAATGATCTTGCTGTCCCTGCGCTATCAGAAACTCCAGTAAACATTCTTTGTGTAGCATTATCAAAGTCAACATCATTTGCAATTGGATTAACAGAATATCTTACATCATAAGAAGTTATTCCACCAAATGTTGAATCATAAGGTGCAGTCCAGTTTAATGAAAGTGAATTTGATGTTGCATCCAATGCGCTTAAATTCGTAATAGGATTTGGGCAAGTTGAATCCGGAGGAATCTGACGTTCAACAGGCATTGAAGGATCACCCATCAAATTATACATTTCCATATAACGAAGAACTGTTGGTGTAACTCCGCCGTAATGTGTTGCTAAATCAAACTTAGCTTTATCCATCATTGGTGTTACACGGGTAAGATCTTCTAAAAACATTGCATCAATTAATCTTTTTTCAAGAATATCATCTTCATCCCAATAAGAGTTTACAGATGAACCATAAAAAGTTGATCCACCGTTTGTTGTACGTATCCAGGTTTCTCCAAAACTTTCTGCTATATGATATGACCCTGTTACGCAAGCAAAAGAGTAAACGAAAGGATACATAATTGTATTGGTTAATGATCTTACTTGTGATTGATCAAGAACAGGTCCATCTGCCCAGGATGTTTCACCGCCGTGTCCTGAATATATTGCAAATCTTTGATTAGCATTTAAAGCATCAATCAATTGCTGAGTTGTTGCGTTATACGTAACTGTATAAAGTTTTATATTATTCCAACCTGCTGGTTGAAAATGTGTGTCTATAACATAATTATGCGTGCCTTCTGTAATTGCATAATTATCTGTAGAAGCCATAAAAATATTTTTCTTTGCAAATGTTGCGATATGACTTTCCATATAAATGGATTTAGTTAAAGCATTTTGCAATTCTGTTGCAGTTGTAACAGAAAATCTTCCGATAAAAGCATCAGCAAATTTATCAGCACCAGCTAACTGCGCATAATTTAAATCTGTGTTTGGTGTTCCTTCGCCGGTTCCAATCCAAGAAGGAATATGCTGAACATCGCCAACAAGCAAAATAAATTCTGGTCGTGTAGCTTCATTATCATATCTGGCCTGGATAAAAGCTTTAATTGCGGTAGTAGTTGTTCCGGTTGTTGTTGTATTAAAAACATCAACAGTAAAACCTTGAGAAGATTTTTGTGTGATAAATGATGACAATCCGGCTTCAAAAGTTGGTGCAGTGATAATCAAATATCTCATTGATTTTAATGATCGAAGTGGTTGATATCCAACTAAAATATTTTCTAAAAAGTCGTTAAATACATCTGATTTTAAAGTTGTTGATTCAACTGCTGAACTAAGTTTTACTTCGAATGATGCTGAGTTTGTAATAGTTAATTTATTTTCTTTTGGATTATATGCAAACGGATTGATTGTAATCATAACTCCGCTAACACCGCCAACAACAAAATTTTCCGAAAAACTTACAAGTGGTTTTTCAATTCCAACCGAATTATAATAATCAGAATTGATAGCAAAAGGTTTATCACTTAAAGATCTATCTCTACTCCAATACATTTGTTTTGGATAAACTTTTTGATTTAACTTTTCAACAGATTTATCAACAGAGTTTACAATTACACTTGGTATTTGTTGATCATTAGGAATAAAAAGGTTGAATGAAATTTGTGGTAATGCTGGCATTCCAACTACTGCCTCTGTACCGTAACCTGGAATGTTTATTTCAACATAATCTTTTCCTTCATTGGTGATGGAAGAAAAATCATACTGTTGCAAAGAAAAATTAACAATGTAGCTGTTACCTGATTTTGCTACTGAGATTCCATCAGGCTGAGCAAATAGTGCAGTAGTTATTAATGAAAATAAAAACAGCACAACGAACGAGAAATTGTAAATTCGCTTCATTTCTGTCCCTGTAAGTAGTTTAAAAATAGCCCCTGTATAGAGCGGAGTAATTAATTAGAAATAATCGTTGGTAAAAATACTTTAAATGTTGTTCCTTCGCCATAGTCAGATTCAACTTCTATTTTACCTGAATATGAATCAACAATTCGTTTGACGATTGACAACCCTAAACCTGTGCCGCTAATGTTTTTTGTTTTATCATTTTTTGCGCGGAAAAATTCTGTAAACAATTTATTTTTTTCTTCGGGCTTTAAACCAATTCCACTGTCTTTTATTGTAACAAGAAGGTAATCATCAGAAAGAGAAAGTTTTATTGTAATTGTTCCCTGTTCTCTATTGTACTTAATTGCATTGCTTATAAGGTTTGTAAACAATCTTGTAATCTCATCACTATCGGCTTTTATACATTGTTTGTATTCATCCTGATCAAAGATTACATGAATTCCTTTTTTGTTGATATCAATCTGGAAGAGCTCAAGAATCGAGGCAATAACTTCGTGAACACAAACACGTTTTATTTCTCGATGAACTGTTTGCATTTCCATTCGAGATATATCAAGAAGATCATTAACCATCGTCAGTAAACCATCAAGCCTGATCATCGATCGGTTTTGATAATCTTTTCTCTGTTCAGGAGTTAAAGAAATTGAATCATCATTAAAGAGTTTTAAAAATCCATAAACTGCTGCAATTGGTGCCTTAAGTTCGTGAGAAACCATCGAAACAAATTGCGATTTAATTAATTCTATTTTTTTTAACTCAGTTATGTCTTTAAAAACAATTACAACTCCGGCAAGATTATTACCAGGATGGCGAACTGCAGAAGCTGTTGCTTCGATAAAAAATTCTCTGTTTGGTTTAAGTTCAATCTGTACTGTGTAAGATTTATGTTCATTGTTTTCTTCATCAATAAACTTCTTAAACATCTCTAAAATTTCCGGGCGAAGTTTATCAAGAATATATTCTTCAACCGAAATTCTCTGAAGCTCAAGAAATCTAAGTGCCGCAGGATTATGCAAAACAGCAAGACCATCCTTGTTTACAACCAGAACTCCATCAGCAATTGAGTTTACAATAATATTCATTCTCGTTTTCTCAAATGCTACTTCAAGTAAACTTTCTTCTCGTTCTTTCTTCCATTTTTCAGCTTCAAGATTTACTAATCTTCTTTGATATCCGTCCTTAAGATTTGATAAAAGTTCTTCCGGGGAAAATGGTTTTGGAATGTAACTGTGGGCTCCAAGTCGAGTTGCTTCAACCGCAGTTTCATAACTTGCAAATGCGGTTGCAATAAAACATACAGTGTTAGGAAATTTTTCTTTTATTTGCTGAAGAACTTCTAGTCCATCTAGATCAGGCATCTTTAAATCAATAACAGCAAGATCAAATTCTGCTTCTGTTCCCAATCTAACAGCATCGGTTCCGTTTTCAGCTGTAGTAACTTCGTAACCTTCACCGGTCAATAATCTTTGTGCTCCAACACGAAGACCTTTTTCGTCATCAACAATCAGAACTTTTGGTTTGTAAGTGTTCATGCTTTCTTTACTGTCATTGCGAGGAAGACCGAAGGGATGATGAAGCAATTTGCAAGATTATAGATTGCTTCACTCTCCCAAAGGGATGCCTAAGGCAGAAAACTCGTTCGCAATGATGCACAATAATTATTTTTTCAATTCAAAAAATGCTTCAAGCTTCTGAACAAACTCTTCTATAATTACAGGTTTGTTAAGAAGTGCATCTGCTTTTATCCATTCTTTTTCTTCTGTTGTAGATGCACCAAATTTAAATCCGGTATCGTAAGTTGCAGAAGTAAGAATGAAAACCGGAATATTTTTTCCGTGATCATCTTTTTTAATTCTATAACAAAGTATAAAACCAGAATCGTGTTCTTCCATAATTAAATCAACAACACAAGCATCGGGCTTAACTTTTTTAAAAGTTTCAAATCCTTCTTTGCCGCTGTTTGCTATAATTACTTCGTAACCTTTAGATTCTATTAAAAGTTTATTTTGTTCAAGTAGATCTAAATCGTCATCTACTAAAAGTATTTTCTTTTTCATACTCATAAAGCTTTTGTTCCTTCAATTGCATCGTTTGTTTGATGTGCCTGGTATTTTGGTAAAACAACTTTAAATGTAGTACCTTTTCCAATTTCACTTACAAATGTAATGTTTCCTTTGTGCATTTTTATTATACCATAAGAAATTGCCAGGCCAAGTCCGGTTCCCTTACCCATGCTTTTTGTAGTAAAAAACGGAGTAAAAACTTTTCCCTGGTTTTCTTTTACAATTCCATTTCCAGTATCAGCAATTTCTACTTTAACATTATTATGATTTATCGAAAGATAAACATTCAATTCTTTTTTTGATGACTCATTTATTGCATCACAAGCATTTTTAATAATATTAATAAATACTTGCTTTAATTGATCTTCATCACCGACCATATCATAATTATCTTCAACAATTTCAAATTTAAAATCAATCTGCCTGTATACTGGATTTACTGTAAATGGTTTTAAAACTTCTCTAATTGTCTCAGTCAAATCAAATTCTTTAAGATTTAACTTCCCTTGTCTTGCAAAGTTCAAAAGATTAGCCACAATGTTTTTGCATCTATTTGCTTCTTCAACAATCAATTCCAAATCTTCAGTCCTCTGATCATCATTATAAATTTTCTCTAAATCTTTTTTAAGCATTGATGCATAAAGTAAAATCGTTCCAAGCGGATTATTAATTTCATGTGCAACACCAGCAGCAAGTTGTCCAATAGAAGCAAGTTTTTCAGCAACCTTTAATTGCTCTTCAGTGTCGCTAAGATTATCGTATGCAATTTTCAATTCATCAAGTAAGTAAGGCAAACACATTTCTTTTTCTGCTAGGTCTTTTGCTATTGCCACAGCATACTCTCTACAGGTTGGATAGCCGCAAGCACCACAGTTTAATTCATCTTTTAGAGATAATTTTTTTGTCTGTGCAAGAATTTCTTTAATCTTTTCTTCAGTAGGATATGGTCGTCGCTGATTATCTATAGTAAAATTTCTTAGAAGATTTAATTTTCTTGCATTGTAAAGATTACTTTTCCAAACCTGTTTATCTGTTTGAGAAATTTTTTCGCTGATGTAATTAATTACTTTTTCTCTTCTAGAGTAGTAATTGAGATTAGAATCGATTGCCGGACCGCTTATACAACCTTCGCAAAATAAAATATCTGTAAACTTTGCATTGATGTTGTTGTTTGCAATTTCTTCGATTATCTCTATGACTTTTTTCTTTCCTTCAACAACAATAATATCTTTTTCAAGAATATCGCCGCTTACATCAATAGTCTTTATCAACCCACCGGCAAGCGGGTATGCCTTACCCATAAAAGCATGAGGTGGGTCAAAATCACTATTATTAATTTTATCAAATTCAATTAATTTTTCATCAAACATTTTTTTAAGTTCTGTAAATGTTAGAACAGCATCGATAACACCAGAAACTTCATTATCCTGTGCTTCATGTTTTTTTGCAACACATGGACCAATGAAAACTATTTTAACATCTTCACCAATATTTTCCCTTAAGTATCTGCCAAGTGCAATCATAGGAGAAACCACTTGTGCAAGATTTGGAACTAACTCTGTATAGTATTTTTGGATAAAGCTAACAACTGCAGGACAGGCAGAACTAATAATTGTTTTTCCGTTTTCAGCTTTGATTACATCCATATAATCATTTGCAATCAGATCTGCACCAAATGCTGTTTCTATTGCCTGGGTAAATCCAAGTTTACGAAGTGCGGCAGGAATTTTATGATAGTCATTGGGAAACGAGGCTGCAAAAGAAGGTGCGATAATAGCAATTGCTTTGCCGGTCTGTATAAGTTCATTAACCGTATCAATTTCAGAAAAAATTTGTTTTGCATCCTGCGAACAAACTTTAACACAATGCCCGCAAGCAATACATCTTTCCTCAATAACTTTTGCCTGAGCATCTATAACACGAATAGCAATAGCAGGGCATTCTCTTATGCAAGAGTAACATCTTTTACATCTATCGCTTATTGTGCTAACTATTGCGTGATTCATTTTGCTTTTGTTCCTTTGGGGGGGGGATTAAAAAAAAAGACCTTGGGAATGACAAATTAATTATTTTTGTGCCTTAGGTCGTGAGAAAATACTTTTCATAATTAAACCTAACCCCGACCTGAAGGTCGGGGCTATAAAACCTAAATTAGTTTTTAAACATCTTCTTCTTATCAAAATATTCGGTATGAAGAATTTCGTGCGCTTTGTGCGAATTTGGTTCGCCAAAAAATTCTTTATATAAAGTTTTTACTGATTCATTATCGTGTGATCTTCTTGTCTTGGAATTTTCATCAATCTTGTAAAGTACTTTAATACGTTTCATAACTTTTTCAGGTTTTTGATGTATCGGCTGACCTCCGCCGTTTATACATCCGCCAGGACAAGCCATTACTTCTATAAAATGATGTTTAGAAGTTCCGTTTTGTATTTGATCAAGTATTGGGTCAACATTTCCAATCCCGTTTACAACAGCAATGTTAACATCAAGATCACCAATTTTTATCGTTGCTTCCTTAACACCAGCCATACCACGTATCTCATCAAACTCAACGTTCTCAAGTTCTTTACCCGTAATTTTAAAGTATGCCGTACGTAATGCTGCTTCCATAACGCCGCCACTTGTTCCAAATATTGCTGCAGCACCAGTTGATTCACCAAGTGGATTGTCAAAATCACTTTCAGGTAAATCATTAAAATCAATTCCTGCAATCTTAAAAAATCTAACAAGCTCTCTTGTTGTTAAAACTGCATCAACATCAGCCATAGAATGTTCAGAAAGTTCTGCACGATTTGATTCATATTTTTTTACGGTGCAAGGCATAATTGAAACAACATAAATATCTGCAGGATCAATTCCCATTTTCTTTGCATAATAAGTTTTTAAAACTGCGCCTTCCATTTCGTGGGGTGATTTGCAAGATGAAACATGTTCTAAGACTTCAGGTCTGTTCATTTCAACATATTTTACCCAACCAGGGCAGCAACTTGTAAACATTGGTAAACTTCCACCATTTTGCACACGATGAATTAACTCAGTTGCTTCTTCCATAATTGTAAGATCAGCACCAAAATTTGTATCAAACACTTTTTTAAATCCTAATCTTCTTAAACCTGTAACTAATAATCCCGTTACATCAGTACCAAGCGGCATATTATATTCTTCACCTAAAGATGCACGAACTGCTGGTGCAACTTGAACTATACAATATTTTTTCTTGCCATAGATTGCATTAGCAACTTCTTTAACTGCACTTTTTTCTCTAAGTGCTGCGGTAGGACAAACAAGAATACATTGCCCGCATAAAATACAATCACTTACATTTAAGCCTTTATTATAAGGTGTTGTAACGATTGAAGTGAATCCACGTTTTGTAAAATCTATTGCGCCAACTTTTTGTACTTCGTGACAAACACGAACACATCTTCCGCAAAGAATACATTTAGCAGGATCGCGTTCCATTGATGCGCTTGAAATATCTATTGCGTGACATTTTGTTTCACCAACATAACGATGTTCACGAATTCCATATTGTTCAGATAAATCCTGAAGTTCGCAATTTTTATTACGCACACAAATCAAACAATCCTGCGGATGATTTTCTACAAGAAGTTCTACAATTGTTTTTCTTGCTTTGCGCACTCTTGGTGAATCTGTTTCAACGACTAATCCTTCACTTACTGGATAAGCACAAGAAGGTGTTAATCCTCTAAACCCTTCAACTTCAACAGCGCAAATTCTGCAAGCACCTGTTGGGTCTAAGTTTTTTAGATGACAAAGTGTTGGTATTGATATTCCTACTGATTTAGCAGCATCAAGAATTGTCATTCCTTCTTCTGCGTTTACTTTTATTCCATTTATTGTTAACTGAACCATTTCTTTCTCCAGACAAACTCTATTTAATTTTATAATCCAAAAATTCCAAAACACAATTTCCAAAATTCAAATTTTTAAATTTGAAACTCTTTATACTTTGACTTTCAATTGTAATTTGGTTTTTGTTATTTGACATTTTCAACTTGAACTTAATCATGAACTTAAACTTTAGTTAATGTTAATCGCTTCAGAGCGACAGACTTCATAACACATACCGCACTTAACACATTTTTCATCTAAGATGTAATGTGCCTGACCTTTTTCACCAACGATTGCATCAACTGCGCATTTCTTTACGCACAAACCGCATCCGCTGCAAATTTCATTATCAATTACAAATGTTAACAGCTCCTTACAAACACCTGATGAACATTTTCTATCATATAAATGCTCGTCGTATTCGTGACGGAAATATCTTAATCCTGATAAAACAGGATTAGGTGCAGATTGACCTAATCCACAAAGAGAAGTATCACGAATAACATCAGCTAATCTTTGCAAGTGAATCATACCTTTAAATCTTTGCAATTGATCAAGCTTAGTTCCGTCTTTTCCGTAACGTTTAGGAATGCGTTCAATTATTTCCAACATTCTTTTTGTTCCTTCACGACAAGGAACACATTTACCACAGCTTTCTTCCTGGATGAATGTTAAGAAATATTTTGCAACATCAACCATACAAGTTTCCTGATCCATCACGACAAATCCGCCTGAACCCATCATTGCGCCAACTTCTTTTAACGATTCATAATCAACAGGCGTATCAATCACACTTTCCGGTAAACAACCGCCTGATGGTCCACCGATTTGAACTGCTTTAAATTCTTTTTTATCAGGGATTCCGCCGCCGATTTTAAAAACAATATCACGTAAAGTTGTTCCCATTGGTACTTCAACCAGACCAGTGTTCTTTACGTTACCGCTTAATGCAAAAACTTTTGTGCCTTTGGATTTTGCAGTTCCAACAGATGAAAACTTTTGTGAGCCCATCAATATTAATGGTGGAACGTTTCCAAAAGTTTCTACATTATTTATGACAGTTGGTTTACCAAATAATCCTGCAATTGCCGGATAAGGTGGACGAGGTTTTGGCATTCCCCGTTTACCTTCAATCGAACCTATGAGAGCGGTTTCTTCGCCGCAAACAAAAGCACCGGCACCTTTTTTAATTTTTATGTGAAGTGAAAATCCGCTATTAAGAATATTATCACCAAGAATTCCATATTCCTCACATTTTGCTATTGTATTTTGCAATCTTGAAATTGCCAATGGATACTCTGCGCGGCAATAAATGTAAGCAACACTGGCACCAATTGCATAGGCTGCAATAGCCATTCCTTCAACAACTCTGTAAGGATCGCTTTCTAAAAGTGATCGATCCATAAATGCACCGGGATCACCTTCATCAGCATTACAAATTAAATATTTCTGTTCTGAATTTTGTTTAAGTGCAAGTTCCCATTTTTTTCCTGTAGGAAATCCACCGCCGCCACGGCCCCTTAATCCGGCATCTAAAACTTCTTTAATAACTTCTTCCTGCTTCATCAATCTTAAAACTTTATCAAAAGCTTTAAAGCCGCCATTAGCCAGATATGCATCGATAGAATCCGGGTTTACAACTCCGCAATTTGCAAGAACAATTTTTTGCTGATGTTCAAAAAACGGAATGTGCTTTAAACTTATTACTCCATTTGATTTTCCGTGAGAGCCAAGAACTTTTTCTTTATAAATTTCTTTATCAACAAGAGTTGTTTTGATAAATCTTGAAACATCTTTAACAGTAATTTCCTGGTAAGATATTCTGTCTTTACCGGGTAGTTTAATATCAACGATTGGTTCAACAGCACAGTAACCAATACAACCTGTTCCTTCAATTGTTGCTTCGATATTTAATTTTTTCAATTCAGCTTCAATAGCTTCTTTAACTTTTGCAGCACCGGAAGCAAGTCCGCAAGTTCCCATTCCAATCATAATAATTGGATGATCGTGTTCCTCATATTTTAAATGTTTACGAAGTGAAGAAATTTCGTGTTCGCATTTATCATCGTGGTGGCAAAGCGGACCTTCTGTACAACATTGTATAAAATGTTCGCAAGGCTTTTCTGTTGTATGCCAGCATTTTTCGCAGCAAAGTTGATTAAAATCTTTCATTTGGTTGCCTCGGCAGTATCAGTTTTTTTTACTGTCTGATATTTCTTTAAAATTTTTGGAATATCTTTTACAGTTATCCTTCCGTGATAATCATCATTAACCAAAATTACAGGAGCAATTGAACAAGCTCCAATACAGTTAACAACTTCAAGAGTGAATTTTTTATCACGTGTTGTTTGTCCTGCTTGCACTCCAAGTTCTGATTCCAATGCAAAAAGAATATTAGCAGAATTTTTTACATGACAAGCAGTTCCGCGGCAAACACGAATTATATTTTCGCCAAGTGGTGTTAATCTAAATTGATTATAAAAAGTTGCCACGCCGTAAACCCGGCTAAGCGGAACTTTTACAAAATCTGATATATCTCTTAGAGCATTTTCAGGTAAATAACCATAGATATTTTGAACTTCCTGAAGAAGGGGAATTAAAGTACTTCTGTCATTCGGTAGGTAATTTTCAAATATTTTATTGTGCATTTTTTCCTCGAGTATTTCGTATAGTCACCACATTTATTCATGTAAAATGCCAAATTTTTAGAAATAAAAAGCGTTTTTAAGTAACGATTTCAAAACAATAAATAATAATTAGCAAATATCTTTTCTTGCTTTTGAGAAGATTTTTATTGAAAGATGGAAAGCAAAATCTAAAATTTTAACAGGAATTTATGTATTAGAGATGGAGTACTCGAAAAGTTGGAATAATAGATAAAACATACCTGAACTTCCCTCAATGCACTTTTACTTAAAATTTGTTTTGAAGGTTAACTGTATTCGGTCATCCACTTCCAAACTGGTTTTACAATTATTTTTTTTTCGTTCACAATAAATTCATCAGTTTGATTTAATGTAAGTATAAGTCCTGAATTTTTCTTGATAAAAGTAAGAGCATCAACAATCCCATTTATTTCACGATCTTTATTTTCATCAGTAAGATTATAACAAACCTGATAAGCATCTAAATCTTTCTTTCTGTCACGCGAAATAAAATCACATTCATTTTTCTTTTTGTAAAAAAATACTTCTTTGCCTGATCTTTTTAAATGTATAAAGACTGCATTTTCTAAAACTCTACCTTTATCTTTTGAAAATGAAACTGAATTTGCTTCAACAAGTCCAGTATCAATAGCGTATACTTTTTTTGAATTTATAAGTTGCTTTTTATAGGAAAAATCAAATTGCGGAATCGTGAACAGCAAGTAACTGTTTTCAAAATATCCAACAAGAGATATTACAGTATTTACACTGCCAAGATTGTACATCTTACGTAGATTTTGATAACTAAATTCTTTTCCAACATTTGATAAAAGATATAGCGCTATTTCTTTAACCATTTTAGGATTTCTTAAACTGTAGCGAGCAACTATATCGCGGGATAAAATATCATTAACTAATTCTTGTAATATATTTTCATTCTTTTGATTCAAATATTCTGGAAAACCACCATACTTTATATAATCTTCAAATGAATTAGCTGAAGATTTAACTTTAAACTTTTTCAAATATTCCAAATATGAAAAAGGATACAACTCATATCTTAAATGTCTGCCCGTAAGTCTTGTACCCAGTTCATTGCTTAGCAAAGAAGCATTTGAGCCAGTTATTACAATAGTTTTGTTCTCATCAACAAGTGTTCTTATATACCTTTCCCAGTTACTAACATTTTGGATCTCATCAAAAAAATAAACATCAGGATTTGTTTTATCTAAAAATACTTCTTCCAGTTTTTTAAAATCATTAAGCGTAAAATTAAATAATCGTATATCTTCAAAATTTAAGTAACTAAATTTTTTTTGTTTAGTTAATAGCTGTCTTAACAGAGTACTTTTGCCTGATCTTCTTATTCCAGTTATAACGGTAGCGTATTTCTTAGAAAGTTTAATCTCTTTTAGCTTATCTCTAAGTATTCCTTGGGATGATTTAAGTAGATTTTCCTTTTGTGATTCGACCACTTCTGCGAGAGTTGATTTAAGTATCATATCTCAATATTCCTATATTGTTCATTGGTAATGAACAATATTGTTCATTACTACTGAACAATAATATTAGAATTTGGGCTAAAATCAAATAGTAGTGAGAAAATATTTTTGTTTATACTGAACTTGTTTCAGCATCTTTAATAGAACGTAAGACTCTGAAATAAATTCAGAGTGAAAGAACACTATTTCCCCTTAACTTTTTCCCATTCAGCAATTGCTTCTTCAAATGGAAGTAACGCACGAGGAATTGCTCCGTGCATATAAGAAATTAAAACTCCGTAGTTAACAATTGGAACATCCATAAGTTTTGCTTCGTTGATTCTTGTTTGCATTGCTCTACGAGTTAACATACATCCACCGCAATGAACAATGAGTCTGTAATCTGATAAGTTATCCGGAAAATCGTGACCATGGATAACATCAATCAGTAAATCTTTTTTTGTATGATTACGCAGCCATCTTGGAATTTTAACTGTACCAATATCATCTTCTTGTGCGTGATGAGAACAAGCTTCTGCAACTAAAACTTTATCTCCGTTTTGTAATTCTTCAACTCTTCTTAAACCACGAACAAATATCGGAAGTTCGCCTTTATGTCGAGCCATCAAAATTGAAAATGTTGTTAGCTTAACTTTTTCAGGAACATCAGCAGCAACACGCATTATTGCCTGGCTATCCGTAATTACAAGATCAGGATAATTTTTTAGATTATCTAAAGTTGAACGAAGTTCTTTATCCTTACAAACAACGACTATTGTATCTTCATCAAGTGCTTCACGAATTGTTTGAACCTGCGGCATAATCAATCTGCCTTTTGGTGCTCCAAGATCAATCGGAACAACAAGTACAATAACATCACCTTGAGAAACGATATCACTAACTAATGGCGGCTCATTATCGGATGGAAGCAAACGAATCATTTTTCTTTTTAATTCATCAATGCCAGCTTTTTCTTTGCATGAGACTTCAAAATGTACAATACGAAGTTCTTTTAATTCATCAAGCAATTCAGGGTTTACACCAAACTCAATTTTGTTTACCGCAACGATGTAATTGATTTGAAGTTTATCTAAGTAAGCGAAAAGTTCAAGCTCTTTGCTTTGCAAAGTTTCGCGTGCATCAACAACAACAAGTGCAAAATCCGATGATGATAAAATTTTAATTGTCTTACTTATTCTTTGTCTTCCAAGTTCACCTTCATCATCAATTCCAGCAGTATCAACAAGCACAACAGGACCATAAGGCAAAAGTTCCAATGCTTTTTTTACCGGATCAGTTGTTGTACCCGCAACTTCCGAAACAATTGATAAATCCTGCCCAAGCAAAGCATTAACAAGCGATGACTTTCCAACATTTCGTCTTCCCACAACAGCAATATGCGGACGATTAGAATCAGCAACTTTATTCAATTTTAATTCCTATTTCTCTTTGCAGTAATTCAAGTAGTTCTTTTTCTTGTATGATGTTTTTTTCTTTTAGCACTTCACTAAATGATTTATTTAGTAGTTGGGCTTCTTTCACAATTTCAGAAACTCTTTCATAACCAAACTGATTTATAAGTATTGCTGCAATAGCAGATGATCGTAACAAATTTTCTTTACATCTTTCTTTGTTTGCATTTATTCCGGCAATACATTTCTGTGAAAGATTTTTAATCATACCTCTCATCATCGTTAATGATTTTAAGAAGAGGTGAGCAAGTAATGGTGTAAAAGCATTTAATTCAAGATTGCCAGCACCTGCAACATTTGAAATCACAACATCATTCCCTTTAACAATCTCCGCAACCTGAATTGCGTTTTCTAAAATTACAGGATTAACTTTTCCCGGCATTATAGATGAACCAGCTTGCATTTCTGGAAGGATTATTTCTCCAATTCCACCTTGAGGACCACTTGAAAGAAATCGTAAATCATTACAGATTTTTATAATAGAAACTGCACCAGCTTTAACAAGTCCGTGTACTTCAACGAATACATCTAAGTTCTGCGTTGCATCAATCAAATCTTCTGCTTTAGCTATTGGTAAAGATGTAATTCTTTTAAGTTCTGTATTAACATTTAAAACAAAATCACGGTTTGCATTTATAGAATTACCAACGGCAGTTCCACCAAGGTTAACTGAACGTAATCTTTCCTCGCCATTATATAATCTCCATCTATCTCTTGCAATCGCTTGTGCATAAGCACCAAACTCCTGTCCAAGCGTAATCGGAACAGCATCTTGCATTTGAGTGCGAGCAAGTTTTATAACTCCGCTAAACTCATTTTCTTTTTTCTGAAGTTCTCTCTGAAGTTCTGAAACCGAAGAGGTTAGTTCGCGAAGTAAAACAATTGAAGCAATTTTTAATGAGGTTACATAGGTATCGTTTGTGGATTGCGATAAGTTAATATCATCTATTGGATGAATAAAATCATAATCACCAAAATTTTTTCCGGATAATTTTAACGCAGTATTTGCAATCACTTCATTGATGTTCATATTTAACGAAGTTCCTGCACCACCCTGATATGGATCAACAATTATCTTACTAAAAATTGTATCTGCATTTTCTTCTATACATTTATCCGTTTCAGAGATTAAACTTTCTATTGCTTTAACAATCACTTCATATTTTGTTTTCATCAATCAAACCAACTTTAAAATTAGTTTCTAAAGCAGCCAGTTTAACTTGAAAATAAGCTTTGATGAAATGTGGATTTATTCGTTCGCCTGCATGAGGAAAATTCTTTACTGCACGCAAAGTATGAATTCCATACACAGCATTATCTGGTAAATCTAGTGATCCTATATTATCTTTTTCTATTCGCATAAAAATATCTTTTGCTAAAGTTCAAAAAATGTTCCAGCTAAAAACCTTGTATAGATCATTGATATGATTGATTTTACACAATAAAATCATTTCACAATCGTTAAGCAATATCAAGTTCAAAAATTTTCATTCTCTCTTTTAAGAATCAATCTAAATAAAATCATTTTAATATTTCATTTCATTTTGTTTTGCGTGGTATGTTACTTGTTTTACTTTTGTGTCATGCTGAACTTGTTTCTCCGGAGGAGTCCTTTGGACAGCATCTTAGATCCCAAGTCAATCCGCTGTGGAGGACGGGATAACTTTTGTAACAATGGAGAATTAAATGGAATTTATTAATGAAACTCTTATAAACTCACTTCTTGAAGATGAAAAACTAAATGATGAAAATCTTCAACGTGAAATAATAATTAAAGCATCAGACGCAAAAGGTTTAACACTTAAAGAAAGCGCGACACTTCTTAACATTACAAATCCTAATATTTTGGAAGAGCTTTATCATAAAGCAAAAGGGGTTAAAGAAAAAATTTACGGCAACAGATTAGTTTTATTTGCTCCGCTCTATGTTACAAACCTTTGCGTAAACAATTGTCTTTACTGTGCTTTTAGAAAAGATAATAAAGAACTTATCCGCAAAACATTAACTATTGATGAGATAGAAGCAGAAGCAAGATATTTAGTATTAACCGGACAAAAAAGAATACTTGTTGTTGCCGGTGAGCATCCTCAAAAAGCTAGTATGGAATTTCTCGGTGAAGCAATTGATAGAATCTATAGCATTAACATTGATGGAAATAATATCCGAAGACTAAATGTAAATACTGCGCCGCTGTCTGTTGAAGATTTTAAACTTCTTAAAACATTTGGCATTGGTACCTATCAGTGTTTTATGGAAACATATCATTATCAAACTTATAAAGAGATGCATCTCTCCGGACCAAAAAGTGATTATGCCTGGAGATTGTATGCGATGGATCGTGCACTGCAAGCAGGTATTGATGATGTTGGCGTCGGAGCTTTGTTTGGATTAACAGATTATAAATTTGAAACTCTTGCATTACTTATGCACGCTGCAGATCTTGATTCAAAATTTGGAATCGGACCGCACACAATTTCAATTCCAAGACTTGAGCCAGCTTTAAATGCTCCGGCTGCTCTTCATCCCCCACACGCAGTTGATGATTTATCTTTTAAAAAATTAATAGCTGTTATTCGATTATCAGTTCCTTATACTGGAATGATTTTATCAACCCGCGAACGCGCTGAATTGAGAAGAGATTTATTTGAAGTCGGAATATCACAAATAAGTGCGGGTAGTAGAACTGCTCCAGGCGCTTACAAAGAATCGCAAGAAAGTTTGGATAAACATGAACTTGAACAATTTCAACTTGGTGATCACAGAAGTTTAGAAGAAGTTGTAAAAGATATTACTTCGCTTGGTTATATGCCGAGTTTCTGTACAGCCTGCTATCGTTCAAATCGTACCGGTGATAGATTTATGGAACTTGCAAAGACAGGAAACATCGGAAAAATTTGTGTACCAAATGGTATGGCAACTTTTGAAGAATACTTAAATGATTTTGCTTCACCTGAAACAAAAGAACTTGGCAAAGAGTTTATTAAAAACGAACTTGAAAAACTTGAAGGTGCAACTAAACGCAAAACCGAGCAAATGATTGATAAAGTTGACCAAGGTGAAAGAGATATATTTCTTTAAGAGCCCCACTCCAACTCTCCCCTAAGGGGAGAGAGTCGGAAATAGTTATGAACGAAAAATTTAAATCCATTCTTTATAAATCTGATCTTACAAAAGATGAAGTAATCTATCTGTTTTCATTATCCGATAAAGATGAGATTGCACAATTATATAAACGATCTGATGAGGTTAGAAAAGAATTTTGTGGTGATGATGTTCACTTGCGAGGAATAATTGAGTTTTCAAACTATTGCGAACAAGATTGTCTTTATTGTGGATTAAGAATCAGTAATGATTCTTTGCCAAGATATCGAATGACAAAAGAAGAAATTCTTACAACTGTTATTCACATTGTTAAAGCAAAGATAAAAACAATTGTACTTCAGTCGGGAGAAGATTCATCTTACACCAAAGAATTTATTGTCGATGTCATAAAATCAATAAAAGAAAAATATGATGTTGCAATTACATTAAGTCTTGGCGAAAGAAGTTTTGAAGATTATGATGCTTGGAAAAAAGCTGGCGCTGATAGATATCTTCTTAAACACGAAACTGCAAACAAAAAACTTTACTCAGCAATACACAACAAACAAAGTTTGGATGAAAGAATAAAACATCTTGAGTATTTAAAATCTATTGGATTCCAGGCTGGTAGCGGAAACATTATTGGTTTACCGGGACAAACAATTGAAGATATTGCAGATGATATTTTGTTATGTAAAAAACTTATAAATGATATGGCCTCTTTCAGTCCATTTATTCCGTCTAACGATACTCCATTCCATAATGTTTTAAAAGCTGATCTTGAGATGACGCTTAAAACTATGGCTGTTGCAAGAATTGTTTTAAAAGATGCTCATATTCCTTCAACAACAGCTCTTGGCAGTTTGATAGAAAACGGAAGAGAGAAAGGTTTAGAGATTGGGGCAAACGTTGTTATGCCGAACTACACACCAAATCCTTACAGGCAAAATTATAAAATCTACGAAGGTAAAATTTGCATAACTGATGATCCTCTTTCTTGTGCAGGATGTTTACAATTTAAAATTGAAGCTTTAGGTAGAACTATTTCAGAAGATAAAGGAGACAGTCTTAAAACGAAATAATAAAAAATGTTAAATGCTTAATTTTCAATGTTCAATTTTAATCTTCATCTTGAACCTGAACTTGCACTTAAACTCAGTTTTCTCTTGACATTAGCAATTACTTTCTCCTTTTTTGAATAGGAAATATTTAATCATTTTCTTTGTGGGGCTTTTATGAAAAAGATCGGGTTAGTTTTAAGTTTGGTGCTTTTCTTCTCAGTTTCATTTCAAGTAAATGCGCAGTGGTTTTGGCAAAATCCTTTGCCGACAGGAAATGGATTAACATCTGTGGCGCAAGTTAATAACGATATACTAATATCCGTCGGATTAACTGGAACTATTCTTAAATCAACTGATGGTGGTAATAATTGGTTTGTTATATATAATCAATGCAATGATCATCTTTATGATGTTGGATTTTTTAATTCATTAATTGGTCTAGCTGTAGGCACAAATGGCACAATATTAAAAACTGCAAACTCAGGTAATACCTGGATACGAATTCCGACAGGTGTTAATAAAACATTTAAACATATCGAAATAATCAATGATAGCGTGTGTACTGTTGTTGGTTTAACAGGCGTTATTATAAAATCCACTGATAGAGGCGAAAATTGGGTTACATTGAATAGTGGAACCAATTTTGATTTTTATGATGTGACATTTGTAAATAAAGATAAGGGTTTTATCGTTGGCAATAGTAATCAAATATTACTAACGACAGATGGCGGAAATAATTGGGTTACAAATTTAACTACATCTTTTCCCTGGATGTTCGATATAGATTTCATAAATGAAAATAGAGGATTTGTTTTGGGAAGCTCTGGTCTACTTATAACCACAAATGGCGGAAATAGTTGGACTTCAAATCCTTTCAATCTAGGAGGACCTTATGAATCACTAAGCATTGATTTCTTTGACTTTGAAAATGGTATTGCTGTTGGGCTCTGGGGAATATTTCAAACTAGTGATGGAGGCATCAATTGGACTGATCGAAGTCCAATCGGAGGTATTAGTCAACTTAACAAGGTTTTGTATATAAGTAATAATGAACTAATTATTGTTGGGAATGGTGGTAAAATATTAAAATCTTTTGATGGAGGCACAACGTGGTCTGATCTTACAACTGGTATTGGGGGTGGGGGATTGCTTCAAGATATTTCTTTTATTAATGATAATGTTGGTTTTACAGTTGGTTGGTTTGGAGATATATATAAAACTACTAATGGAGGAACAAATTGGATTTCTAAAATCTCAGGAACTGATAAAGCACTATTTTCAATAAGTTGGATTAATAGCATGGATGCAGTAATTGTTGGTAATTCTGGGACTATATTAAAAACTACTGATGGCGGAAATAACTGGATTCAAAAATCTAGTGGTACTACTTCTACATTGCTTAAAGTAATTTTTATTGGAGAAAATACAGGGTGGGCTGTAGGATATAGTGGTAAAATTTTAAAAACAACTGATCAAGGTGAAAGTTGGATTTTACAAAATAGTGGAACAACTATTCAATTATATGGTATATCTTTTATTGATGAGAATACTGGTTGGGCTCTTCCTTGGTCTGGTTCCTCTATTTTAAAAACCACTGATGCCGGAAATACATGGATTAGTGACTCACTTAATACAAATAAAATATTGTATGATGTATTATTCACAAATTATAACTCTGGTTATTTAGTTGGTGAACAAGGATTACTTATGAAAACAACAGACGGTGGTAATTCCTGGACCTCAATAAATACAGGAACAATTAATAAACTGTATGCAATCAAGGCTTATAATCAAGAACATCTAACAATTGTTGGTGATAATGGAATTATTATCAGAAGCACAGATGGTGGGCAAACATGGAATCAGCAATTTTCCGGAACAGGAATTCCTTTAGTCGGAGTTGCTTTTACTAATGCTAATAATGGATGGGTAGTTGGCGGTTCAAATATCCTTCACACAACCAATGGTGGTGTAACTTTTATAAAAGATGAAGAAAACAATTTTGTACAACCAAAACAATTTTTATTACAACAAAACTACCCAAACCCATTTAATCCAAGTACAAAGATTAGCTGGCAGTCTCCTATAAGTGGTTGGCAAACATTAAAGGTTTATGATATTCTAGGTAATGAAGTTGCAACTTTAGTTAATGAATACAGAGATGCTGGTTCTTACAATGAAGAATTTACAATTAACAATTTACAATTGAGTTCGGGAGTTTATTTTTACCAGTTAAGAGTTGGTGATTTTGTGGAAACTAAGAAGATGATACTTTTAAAATAAACTCCGCGTCTTTGCGCCTCTGTGGTAAAAGATTTTTTCACCGCAGAGATGCTGAGTCGCAGACAGTGCTTAAACTTGAACCTTCAATAAGTCTTTTCACCTTCGCAATAATTCTTTATGTTTGAATAAAATAACAAATCAAATTAGTTGCATTGAAAAAGAAACTACCTCTTCATACAAAAATTTTACTCGGGCTATTAATTGGTCTAATCTCTGGTTTAGTAGTTAACACACTCTATCCTGCAAATCAAAATGTACAATGGTTCGTTAGCAACATCGCTTATCCTGCAGGACAAATATTTCTGCGAATGATTTTTATGATTGTTATTCCTCTCATCTTTACTGCAATCGTTCTTGGCATAGCAGATTTCAAAGACATCCACAAAATCGGAAGAGTGGGAATAAAATCTTTATTGTTTACTGTTGTAATAACTGCTGTTTCTGTTTTGATTGGAATAACTCTGGTAAATCTTGTTCAGCCGGGTGCAAGAATTCTAGCAGAAGACCGCGAAGCATTGATTCAAACACTAAACAACAATCAAAATGTTTCCAACATTGTAAGTGCAGCAAAAGAAACAAAAGGATTGATGCAAATTATTATTGATATTATTCCGCGCAACCCGTTTGTAGATATTGTTAATGCTTTTGATCCAAACTACAGGGGCGGCGGATTGCTTGCAGTAATGTTCTTTGCTCTGATATTCGGAATTGCTTTGGCACTCAGTAAATCAGAAAGAACCGATACATTAACAAAAACTTTAGAAGGTTTGTATGATGTAGTAATGAAGATAATTGATTTTGCAATGAAGCTGGCTCCATTTGGAGTTGCCGCATTAATCTTTTCAGTTTCATCACAACTCGGGCTTCAAATTATTTCAACCTTACTGCTTTACGTTTTAGTTGTTTTATCAGCATTGCTTATACATCTTCTTGTAACATATGGCGCAATACTTAAGTTTATTGTCAAAAGAAATCCAATAGATTTTTTTAAAGCAATTACAGAAGTTATTGTTACTGCATTTTCAACAAGCTCATCAAATGCAACGCTTCCAACTTCAATGAGAGTTACATCAGAAAAATTAAATGTTAACAAAGATATTTCTAATTTTGTTTTAACTGTGGGTTCAACTGCAAACCAAAACGGCACAGCTTTGTTTGAGGGTATTACAGTTTTATTTCTTGCACAGTTTTATGGAATTGACTTAAGTGTGAGTCAGCAAATATTAGTTGTTATACTTTCTATTATTGCAGGAATTGGAACTGCGGGTGTTCCCGGTGGTTCGCTACCAATGATTGTAATGGTATTGCAAACAGTGGGAATTCCCGCAGAAGGAATTGGAATTATTTTCGGAGTTGATAGATTGCTTGATATGTCACGCACAGTTGTTAATGTAACTGGCGATATTGTTCTTGCCCTTTGGGTTGATAAATCTGAAAGTGCAGTGGAAAAAGTACATTAAGGAATAGCTTATTAGATTAAGTCACACTTCGATGGCATTACCACTCAGTGTAACATATCATCTCAAATATTTCTCAAACCAGTTTTTTCTCATCCCATCAACTTCTTTGCGATGAGATTTTAAAAAATGGTCTCCACCTTCTAGCATTACCAAACGATATGGAACTTTCAACTCCAAAAGCTTGTAAGAAAGATCAAGTGAATCGTGAGGTAAAACTCTGTTATCTGCGTTACCATGAATTATTAACATTGGCGTAGTCTTAGAAAGTTTTTCAGCAAAGTTTACAATCGATCTGGTTTCACATCTGCTTTTAAATTCGGATTCTTCATACCTGCCCAATGTGTGTTCATAAAGTCTTCGCATAAATTTACTTTCATCAGAGTTGCAGCGCAGATTTGCGATTCCGCCAAGTACAATTGCCGCTTTAAAGATATTTGTTTTGGTTAATGTTAAATAAGTCATCATTCCGCCGCGACTCCAGCCTTCAATTCCCAATATATTTTTATTTGCTTGTGGCATTTCATCTGCTAATGGAATAAGGTTTAGAACATCATTTAAATCATCACCACCAAAATCATCATGTCCTTCTCCTCCATCATTCCCGCGGTACTGAGAAGCGAAAACACAATAGCCCCAACTTGCAAGTTGTCCAAAGATTCCGCGAGCAGTAAATTTATCAATCGCTCCAGCGTTACCAATTCCACCTCTGCACCAAATTATACAAGGATATTTTTTTGAATCATCTTTTGGATATGCGGTGTACCCTGATACTTTCAATCCATCGGATGTATAAACAATCTTTTCGACAATTGATTTATTAAGCGTATCACTTCCCCACCCGCTAACAATCATTTTTTGCTGCTGCTCAGTTAATTCAATTATTTGGCGACTTATTATGTTACTCAATTACTTATCCGTTTTTTATATATTTGATCCATACAAATATTGGAAAAATGATAATGGCTAAAAAGCACGAGAAACACACTGAACAAAAATCAAGCAAATCTAAAAGCAAAATAACAACACAAAGAATTATTGTTGGTGTTGTTGTGGTTGCCCTGTTAGGATTTTTTATTGTAAATAATTTTATAACAAACGAGCCTAAAGTGGAATATTATACTTTTACAAAAGAAGGTGAATTAACTTTTACAGATTCACTTGGGATTTTAAAATCAAAAATTGACATAGAAATTGCCGATGACCATTATGAAAGACAACTTGGGTTAATGAACAGAAAAGAGATGAAAGAAAATGAGGGAATGCTATTTATTTTTGATAAACTTGAAATGCAATCTTTCTGGATGCGCAATACTTTAATATCGCTTGATATGCTTTTTGTTAACGACCAAAAACAAATTGTAACTATTCATAAGAACACAAAAACTCTTTCGGATCAAAGTTACCCTTCTTCAGAACCTGCAAAATATGTTGTTGAAGTTTTAGCTGGCTTTACTGATAAACATAACATTCAAATTGGTGATAAAATTGATTGGATGGGAACGAGTTTAGGAAATCCCAAATAGCAATAAACAAATAACAATTTTTTAGTTTTGGAATTTGCGTTTTGTTTATTGTTATTTAACCATACAGTTTATCTTCAACAAGCTCACAAACAATGTGGGCAATTGTAATGTGCCCTTCCTGTATTCTTTGCGTATTGGATGAAGGAACAACAATTGGAAGATCAACAAGTGATTTTAGTTTGCCGCCAGTTCCTCCAAGTAAACCTATTACTTTAATTCCTTTTGCGTGTGAGGCTTCAACAGCCTTTATAATATTTGGAGAGTTTCCGCTTGTAGAGATTGCTAACAGTACATCACCAAGCGCACCAAGACCTTCAACATTTCTTGCAAAAACATTTTCGAATCCAATGTCGTTTCCACCAGCAGTAAGATTTGATGAATCGGTAGTTAATGCGATTGCTGGTAAAGCAGGACGCTGAATATGATGACTTAATCTTATCATAAACTCAGTTGCAATATGCTGACAATCTGCTGCACTTCCACCGTTACCACATAATAAAAGTTTATTACCGTCTTTGTAAGAAGCTACAAGTAAATCAACAGCTTTAATTATTTCATCTGCAAGTTGATCTTTAATTTTAAGTTTAGTTTCAGAGCTTTCGTTCAGTGAATCTATTATAAATTTTTGTGCGTCCAATTTTTTATCCTTAAAGACAATGGCACGCAGATGACGCAGATTTTTCTGATCAGCGCTGATCTGCTTAATCAGTGTCATCAGTGTGCTATTGAGTTAAACTAAAATACTTTGTTTAATATGTACAGCAGAAGCAAAATCTTTTATTAAATCCCAGTTATTTTCATCTTCAAAATAATTTCCTGTAACGATAATGGATGCACCGTTTTCAACTTTTTCTCTCGCTGTTTGTGGATTTCGAATTCCACCACCAACAATAACAGGAATTGTACATTGATTAGAAACAGATTTTACCATTTCATTTGGAACAGAATTGTCAGCACCGCTTCCGGCTTCAAGATAAATTAATTTCATTCCAAGATATTCTGATGCAAGAGCAGTTGCTGCAGCAATTTCAGGTTTGTTTCTAGGTATTGGCAAACTTCCGCTCATATAAATTGCTGTTGTTGTTGAACCTGATTCAATTAAAATGTACGCAGTAGCAATCGGTTCAATTCCGGATTTTTTTATTGATGGCGCAGCAAGAACATGTTTGCCGATTAAATGTTCGGGATTTCTTCCGCTCACAACAGATAAGAATAAAATTGCATCTGCAAAAGATGAAACCTGAGTAATACTGCCGGGAAAAATTATCGAAGGAAGATTTGTATTTACTTTTACTTTTTCGATGAATGTTTCAAAATCACCATTTACCATTAAACTGCCGCCGACTAAAAATCCATCAACGCCAGATTTTTCACAATGCTTTAAAAATCCTGCTAGTTTGTTTTCAGGAAGTTTATCAGGATCTAGCAGAACTAAATAAGCAGCTCCCTTTTCCTTTATAGTATTTAATAGTTGGTTGTATATCTTCATAAATGTTGATTTATAGCTAATTCAATATAGGAATTTAGGTTTAGAGAAAAAAGATTGACCATTCAGTGATTACCAAGATTTTTTAGATAATGTATTCCAACTATTGTTTTTGCATCAGTTATTTCACCATCAGAAATCATTTTTTCAATCTCACCAATTGAAAATTCAAGAATTTCCATTCCGTGTTCACCTTCCTCACGGTTATGATTTCCTGGAATCAAACCATTTGCAGAATAGATATGTAGAACTTCTGTACAATAACCCGGAGCAGTATAAATCTCACCAAGTTTTTTTATTTCTTTTGCTTTGTAACCTGTTTCTTCTTCAAGTTCGCGAGTTGCACAAACTAATGGGTCTTCGCCTTTATCAAGTTTACCGGCTGGTAGCTCAATCAATGTTTTTTGCAGTGGGTATCTGAATTGTTTAACTAAAATTATTTTCCCATCATCTTTAACAGGAACAACAACTGCTCCGCCGGGATGAATTGCAATTTCTCGAACTCCTTTATTGCCGCTTTCGTATTCGATTTCATCAACCTGATGATCAAATACTTTTCCTTTGTAACGTATTTCTGATTTGAGGAGTTTGTATTTCATAAAACTAAGAATGACTTTCTTGTCATTCCGCACTTGATGCGGAATCTAAAAATGATTTAAGGATGGATGCCGGATCAAGTCCGGCATGACAAAATGAAAAATTACTTTCTATATTTATCATCATAATAAGGAATCAATTCGCTGCCAAGATATTTGATGAGCGCAGTAATAACTCCAAGATCATCAAGATATCCAATTAGCGGAGCTATGTCCGGAATCGTATCAATCGGTGAGATAAAATAAATCAATCCCATTACAACAATCGCTTTGCGATGCCAGCTAACGTAGGAATCTTTCATGTAATTGTAGAGAGCAATTACATCTTTTGCAAAAGAAATTTTCTTTCCTACACGTTGAACTTTACTCCATAAGTTTTCTTCAACGTAAGAAGTTCTTTCGCTGTAATCGTCTTCTATTTCCTTATCAGTTTTGCCGCCGATTCTAAAAGCCCCGAGATCATTTAAATTTTCAAAAAGTTCATCATCGGGAGTTACAATTTCTAAATCTTTTTCTTTCATTATCTCTCCTATTTTTGATGCGATTTAAACCAATCAAACACGGTATTCCACCACAATTTTGCATTTTGCGGTTTAGAAACAAAATGAGTTTCATCAGGAAAATACAAGAACTTACTTTCAACTCCCAATCTTTGCAGAGTTGTAAATGCCTGAAATGCCTGTTCTTCAGATAATCTAAAATCAAATGCACTGTGTACAATTAACATTGGTGTTTTAAAATTCTTTGCGTATTGGTGCGGTGACCATTTTACATATGCTTCACGATTTTCCCATGGAGTTCCGTTTACATCCCATTCGGGAAACCAAAGTTCTTCAGTTGTTCCCCACATACTTTCAAGATTAAAGGTTCCGTTGTGGCAGAACAATGCATTGAATTTATCATTGTGTCCTTCAATCCAATTGATCATATATCCACCATACGATGCACCTGAAGCAAAAGTATTTTTAGGATCTATGTATGAAAAATTCTTTAAAGCATAATCATAACTGTTCATAAGATCAGTATAAACTTTTCCGCCCCAATCACCTGATATTTCATCAGTAAATTTTTGTCCATATCCAGTTGAGCCTCGTGGATTCGGTGCAACAACAACATAGCCGGCACCTGCAAACATTTGCAGATTCCATCTGTAATGAAAATTATCTTCCCATGCTCCCTGCGGTCCGCCGTGAATTAAAAACATCATCGGATATTTTTTATTTGGATCAAAGAATGGCGGTTTAACTAATATTGATTGAACCTTATCACCATTTGCCCCTTCACACCAGAAAGTTTCAACAGAATTCATTTCAAGCTGAGAAAGAATTTCTTCATTTGTGAAAGTGATTCTCTTTAAAGTGTTTATACCGTCTGTGCTTTGTGAGAATATTTCGCTTGGAAGATCGGATCTTTGTTTTAAGAAGTAAAGTGTTTTGCCATCTTTAGAAATGTGAATTCCAGTGTTGTAATTATCTTTATGAAAAAGTTCTATCTCATCATCATTTACATTTAGTTTGTAAATCAAATTATTAATTTCAGTACCCGCGATAAAATAAATTGTCTTTGAATCAGGCGAGTAAATAAATTCATCAACTGAATACTCAAAATCTTCGGTAAGATTTTTTGTTTCTCCAGTTTTACGATTAAACAAAATCAAATCTTTTTTGTCGGCTTCAAATCCAGCACGCTTCATTGATGTCCATGCGAGCCAGTTCATATCCGGAGAATAAACAGGCTGGCAATCAACACCTTTACTCGTGGAAATAAGTTTTGGAGTTTTAGGTGTTGTTAAGCTAAGAAGATAAATCTCAATATTTGTACTAGTTGCTTTTGTAAACTCAGGATTTTGCGAATAAGCAATTTCGCTTCCATCATAAGAAAAATTAAAATCGTTTGTAGAACCTAACGCAAGCGGAGGAACATCTTCTTTGCTGCCTTCATTCAAATCAACAAAATCACCGGATGCAACATCAAGTAAAAACATATGGCTGCGTTTGTGTCCTCGCCAATCATTCCAGTGGCGATACATTAACTCAGTAAAAATCTGTGCTTTAACTTTACTTTCTTCAAAAGCTTTATCTTTTTGTTCATTACAATCTTGAGTTGTGCATTCTGGATAAACAGAAGATGTAAACAATATTTTCTTGCCATCTTTAGACCATTCAAAATCCGAAGCATCAGTGTAAATGTTTGTTAACTGTTTTTCATTTGAACCATCAAGATTGCATTGCCATATTTGGCCGCCGCGTGTAAATGCAATTGATTTTCCATCTGGAGAAAACTTAGGTTCATTTTCATTCTTTTGAGAATTTTTTAAGACTCTTAAATTTTTTCCATCAGCATCAATCAAATAAATATCTGTGTTGCCTTTATTGGCCTCAAAAGTATAACTGGTTAATGTATAAGCAATAGTTTTTCCATCCGGTGAAACAGAATAACTTCCAATACGTTTCATAGCCCAGAGATCATCAACCGTAATAGCTCTTTTTATTTGTGGAAAAATCAGACTCGTAATTATTAGTGAGAGTAGGAAATATTTATTTGCGCTTCTTAACATTTGTGCTCCGATGTGTTCTAATTGTAAAGCCAAAAATAAAGCAGTTGGCAGATAAAGACAAAGTAAAGATTGCTGCCGTGCTATAAATTCAATCTTAAACTCATTATGAGTAACTTTGCTCACAATATTTTAGGATACGATGAAAGAAAGCCAAAACATATTCTTACCTGGCGGATTCAAGCAATTCAGGATTCTCAAAACAAAGTACGTTCTTAATGATAAAAAAGTCCTGGTTATAGGTTCGGGAAGTGAAAAAATTGCTGAGAAAATGATTGAATCGGGCGCAAGTTCTGCCACTATGATTATAAACGATTATGATTCTTTGATGAACGCTCGATTAAATCTTATCAAAGACAGTAAGGTTGTTGTTAAGATGATGGATTTTGACAATACTGATTTTGATGCCGAACAGTTTGATTTAGTATATGCTCAAGCTTCAATTTCATTATTGAACAGAAATAAAATCGTAAAAGAAATAAAACGAATTCTGAAACCTGAAGCAACTTTGTGTGTCGGTGAAATTACTGCAACAACAGACGATTACCCTCCATTTGTAAAGAATATTTTTGAAACTTCGGACATTTTAGCTTTAGTAAATGATCAATGCAGCGCTTATTACACAGAAAGAAATTTTTCCGTTTTGTACGAAGAAGATTTATCATCATCTTTACAAAGTTTTTATGAACACACTGCTCAAGAGTTAGATGATAAAATTTATAAGCTTACCGATAAAGAAAAAAGTTATTACAAAAAATTATTAAGTAAGATTAGTCACGAATCCAATGCCTACTTAAAACTTGGTGCAGATAGATATATTGGATTTAAGATGTTGATATTGAAGAAAACCAACTAGCGCTGTCATTCCCACAGCCATAGGCATCCCTTCGGGAGAAAGTGGGAATCCATAAAGTACAAACGTTTAGATTCCCGCCTTTGCGGGAATGACAATAGGAAATCACAGAAAGAAAAATGAATATAAAAAAAGGCGACATAGTAGAATTTCAAATCGAGAAATATGCATTTGAGGGAAAAGGAATCGCAAAAGTTTCTAAAAACGAACTGCTCGGATTAAACGAAGAAAATGGCAACGAAAAGAATTACGTTGTGTTTGTTATTGGTTCTTATCCTGGGGACACAGTAAACGCTAGGTTATTAAAAATTAAAAACTCTTATGCCGAAGCTTTGGTTACGGAAATCCTTACTCCTTCAAGCGAAAGAGTAAAGGCAAGATGTAAATTCTTTGGTACTTGCGGCGGATGTAAGCAACAGAATCTGGATTATGATGCTCAGGCAAAATACAAACACCAGCAGGTTGAAGAAATTTTTCACAAACTTGGCGGGTTTTCAGATTTTGAAATTGAACCAATAATTCCTTCGCAAAATGTTTTTCATTACAGAAATAAAATGGAATTTTCTTTTAGTGAAAAACGATGGTTAACAAAAGAAGAAATTTCCAAAGAAGGAATACTTGATAAAGATTTTTCACTCGGACTTCACATTCCAAAAATTTATGATAAAGTTCTTGATGTTGATGAATGTTTTCTTCAATCTGAAGTAAGCAATAAGATTTTAAATTTTACTCGTGATTTTTTTAAGAAAAGAAACACCTCAATCTATTCAACAAAAACCCACACAGGTTATTTACGCAATCTTGTAATCAAACAAGCTTCTTTAACCGATGATTTAATGGTTAATCTTGTTACTTCTGAAGAAAATGATGAATTAGTTAATGAATATTGTGATGAGTTAAGAAAAGAAATTCCGCAAGTAACAACTGTTATTAATAATATAAATAAAAAATTTGCGGCTGTTGCGGTTGGTGATTATGAAAAAGTTATTTACGGTTCAGGTTTTATTTATGATGAGATAGGAAAGCATAAATTCCGAATAAGTGCTAACTCGTTTTTCCAGACAAATACTTTGCAGGCAGAAAAACTTTATCAAACCGCATTGGATTTTGCTGAGCTAAAAGGGAATGAAATTGTTTACGATTTGTATTCCGGTGCAGGAACGATAACAATCTTTATTTCAGATAAGGCAAAAAAAGTTTATGCTTTTGAGGCTGTGGAATCAGCAATTGCAGATGCAAAAGTAAATGCTGATTTAAACAATATTCTAAATGTAAAATTTTTTAGTGCTGATCTTTACAAAACTTTTCTGCCGATAGTTGATAAATACAATATTCCAAAACCTGATGTAATGATTATCGATCCACCAAGAAGCGGAATGCACCCAATAACAGTTGATGATGTAATAAAACTTTCTCCAAACAAAATTGTTTATGTTAGCTGTAATCCCACAACTCAAGTACGGGATATTAAATTGATGGTTGATGCTGGTTATAAATTAATTAAGATAAGACCTGTTGATATGTTTCCGCATACTTTTCATATTGAGAATGTTTCCTTATTGATTAAGTCTTAAAAATATAAAGAGTTAAGTTTTTATTACTTTCTTAAAGTAACAATGGGGTAATAATTTTTTAGGAAATATAGACTTAATCCAGCATGTACATAATTGATTTTTAAGTTATATGTTTGTCAAACAATAATGAAATATATTTCTATATTTATTCAAGGAAATTTGAAATAAGGTAGCTTTATGGAATCATTTATAAAAGATTTTTTCTCTCTATTAAAAGATTTGCAAGGAATAATTGGAGTTTTATTTGGGTGGTGGTTTGCTAACTCCATATCAAAGAAGGAAAGAAAACAAAAAGAGATAAATACTGAGAGTGAGAGAATAGATAGATATAGATTATCGGCAATCACTGAAAGATTAGCCGCACATCAAAAAGCATTTGAGATTTTTTATAATCTTTCACTTAATATTCATTCTGAAGACAAAACACAAAATGATTTTATAAAAGAAGCAAGGCAATTTTGGATTACCAACTGCCTTTATCTTACTCCTAAATGTAGAGAAGTTTTTGATAATTTTATTTTTGAGTTTAGCATGTATAAAATTAATCGACAAATATGGTTTGATACTAAAGAGGAAAAAGAAAAGAAAAAGAGAAGTGCTGAACTAATAGAAAAATTCAATAATATAATGTCAGTCGGTAGAATTATTCAAGAGGAAGTTGACATTTCATATACTGAGCCTAAAAGAATTACGGAACTAAAGAAAGAGGAAAAAGAAAAACTTGAAAAACCCTGAGATTGTTAGCAGAGTCAATTTCGCTTGCACGATTTTATTAAAATCAAAAATTAATTTCTTCATTCTTTTGTAGGAGTGAAATTTTCTCGCATAGATCTTTTTTCATTGTTATTCAGAAGCAATACAAACTCAACCTTTAAGATTTTCTCTTTCAACAGCACTCAAAATATTTTGTTTAAAATAATATTCCAATATTAACAATGAATGGTAACTTTGGAAAACTATGTTGAACTGAAACCGAGATTGCTGATTTTTTAAATTCAAAAACAACAAGTTCAACTTCAACCATTGCTACAGGATTTATATATCCGAGAGTAGCAAGTCCTAATCCACCTTTTAGGAAGAATTTTTGACTACCAATTTCTAATGGATAACTTAAATATCCGTTTAGGGAGATAGCTCCTTCGTTACTACCAATAGTTTTATAAAGCAGTAAACTTCCACCGAGATAAAAATATTTTGAAATTTTTTGCTCGTTAAAAAATGTTCCGGAAACACCGTCTTCACTAAAATGGTCACTGTAATGAAATCGTCCCAGCTTTAAACCCCAGATAGATTTATTGTCTGTAAATCTTGTTGTAGTTGAATCAATTTGGTTGGCATAAATAGAAGTATAAAAAAAGGTAAATACTATTAAAAAATATTTTAATGATTTCAATTTATCCCCTACTCGTTTGTATTCCTTAATATCAGCACAAACTCACCCTTAAGATTTTCTCTTTCAACAGCATTCAAAATATTTTGCGCATTACCGCGATAAAATTTTTCTTTTTCTTTTGTTAACTCAAATGCAAGCACACAGGGAATGTTTGGACCGAGAAGTTTTACAATATCTTCCAGTAAAGTTTTTAATCTGTATGGAGTATCCATTAGAACAATTGTTTCTTTTCTTTTTCTTAAATCAAGTAATTGTTTTCTTCTTATATCTTTCTTTGGTGATAGCCAGCCGTAGTAGTAAAACTTTTCAAAATCTAAAGCACTTCCAACCAAAGCTGTAAGTAAAGAACTAGCCCCGGGAACAGGAATTACATCAATCCTGTTTTGTAATGCAAGATCAACAAGCAAATGTCCAGGATCAGAAAAAAGCGGTGTTCCGCAATCTGAAATGAGAGCCGCAGTTTTTCCCTCAAGCAATTTCAGGATTAATTCATTTGCACTTTCGTTTTCATTATGTTCGTTAAGTGGAAAAAGTTCTTTTTCAATTTTATAGTGAGATAAAAATCTGCGTGCTTCTTTTAATTCTTCACAAATAATAAAATCACATTCTTTAAGAATCCTTAATGCACGTAATGTAATATCTTCATAATTTCCGATTGGTGTAGAAACGATGTATAGTTTTGATTTCATATTTTTAATTTGATTAAATACTTTTGTCATTTCGAAGGATCTCGAATGCTTTCGGGATGAGAAATCCGAATCGAAAATAAAACAGATTCCTCACCGACTAAAGTCGGAATCGGAATGACAGTAAAAACACTTAATAATTTGTTTGAAAACTCTGGTTATTTGTGCTTAAATTTAAGCATAAATTTTATAATTAAATTCAGGCTTATGAAGCAACTTATTTATTACTTCATCAGAAATTTTATCACCTCGAAAAAATTAAATAATCCAACACATTAACAGGTTATATTAATATGAAGACACATTTTCTTTCACTCATTTTATTGTTGCTGACAATTTCAATCATTGCGCAGGAAAATGATCAGACATTTTTATCATTAAAGGATACCGGCGTTGAGGAGTTTATTAAACTTCATCCCGAGTATGATGGAAGAGGAACAATTATTTTAGTTCTTGATACCGGCGTTGATATGGGAATTGATGGATTAACTAAAACATCAACCGGAGAAGTAAAAGTAATTGATGCACAGGATTTTACGGGACAGGGCGATATGCCTCTTGTTGAAGCTGATCTAACAAGTAAAGATGGAAAAGATGTTTTTGAAAATGAAGAAAAAGGTTTTTCAGTTTTTGCAGATAAAAATAAAATGCTAAAAAGTGCAGATGATAATTACTGGATAACTGTTTTGAATGAAACTCATTTAATGAATTCAGGTTCCGGTGCACAGGATTTAAATGGCAATGGCGTTAAAGATGATAAATATTTTATGGTAACCTACAAAACAACCGAAGGTTACTGGGTTGTTTATTTTGATAAAAATTGTAATGGTGATTTATCTGATGAAACTCCTATAAGAAACTATAAAGAAAATTATGATTCATTTACAATCTCAAATCAAAAAGGATTAACTCCACTTACTTTTGCTTTAAATATTTTTCCGGAAGAGAAACTTATTTCACTTTACTTTGATGATGGTTCACATGGAACACATTGTGCCGGAATTGCTGCCGGATTTAATATTGGCGATGCCGGTATAAATGGCGTTGCACCCGGAGCAAAAGTTATAGGATTAAAACTCGGCAACAATAATTATCCAGGCGGTGCAACTGTAACTGAAAGCATGAAGAAAGCTTATTTGTATGCTGATAAAATTTCTAAAGAAATGAAAGTCCCTTGTATAGTTAGTATGAGCTTTGGAGTTGGAAGTGAAATTGAAGCGCGATCTGAATTGGAAAAATTTCTTGCCGACTTACTAAGTAAAAATCCATACTTATATGTAAGTACAAGTAATGGTAACAATGGACCAGGAATTTCATCTGCGGGTTTACCTTCATCAAGCAGTTTTGTTTTTTCATCCGGTGCAGTTTTGACACAGGAAATAGCGCGTGATAATTACGGAAATTTACTTCCTTACAATATGCTTTTACATTTTAGTTCACGCGGCGGAGAAGTAAGCAAACCTGATGTAATTTCTCCGGGAGCTGCAACTTCAACAGTTCCAA
Source organism: Ignavibacteriales bacterium (assembly GCA_016707585.1). Lineage (GTDB taxonomy): Bacteria > Bacteroidota > Ignavibacteria > Ignavibacteriales > Ignavibacteriaceae > IGN3. The sequence goes on from JADJHL010000002.1 coordinate 320,216, forward strand.
ATTTTAGTGGCGGAGATAAATTCTGGGGAACAAGTATGGCTTGTCCTTACACTTCAGGTGTTATGGCATTATTATTAAGTGCTGCAGAAAAAGAATTTCCTGGTATAAAAATTCCATCTCAATTATTATTTAAAGTAATACGAGAAGGCGCAGTTAAAAGAGATGAATATACTCCAATTGATCAAGGCGGCGGATATATAAATGTTATAAACTCATATGAAATTCTTAAAAAATATTTAAAGAATAATGAGATCTCAAAGTTTGAGACTTATACAGTTTCATCATTCGCACCAAATCAACCTGATAACAAATCAAGAAATCTTTACATTCGTGATGGATCATTTTTAACCGGTGATGAAGTATTTTCATACGTTGTTAAAAGAGATAACTTAGTTAAATCAGATAAGTTTTACAGAGTTTACAATTTAAAATGTGATGCTGACTGGTTAACGCTTGTTCAGAAAAAAACTTATATAAGAAATAATCAAACCGCAACTGTTAACGTTAAGATTGATAAATCAAAAGTTAAAGAACCAGGAATGTACACAGCTAAAATTACAGCTTACCGCGATGATTCTAGCAAAACTCCTGAATTTGAATTGCTTGCAACCGTTGTAATTCCTTATGAAGTTAATTCGTCAAACAATTACAAGATGAACTGGAAAGATCAAACTATAAACCAGGGAATTATAAAAAGATATTTTGTAAAAGTTCCTGCCGGACAGAACAGTATGAAGATAGCTTTAAGCAGGGATGCTTCATCAAACAAATACTCACGCTGCAAGTATTTTTTATCAGACAATAATGGAATTCAGATTCATCAATCCGCTGTTTTATATTCTGTAAACAAAGATGAAAAGATTGAAAACTATTATTACGATCTTGAGCCAGGAATTTATGAAATAGACATGGATGGTTTTTTCTTAGCATCTGATCCATCAACTTACAATCTTGCAGTTGAATTTTCATCATTACAAGTTATCGATGCAAAAGAAGTTTCTTCAACCGATAAGCGAATTGAACTGATCAACTACTTTAATGAAAGTAAAACTTATAACATTAATTCGGAAATGCTCGGCTATCAGCGCAAATACAATTTAACAGTTGATGGAAACGGTACATACAAAATGCCTTTCACAATTACAAAAGGCGAAGGATCCAAAGAATTTAATTTTTCTTTAACAAAAGAAGATTTTAGCAAGATCACTGATTTTGCTTTTCAAATATTGGATGAAAGCGGACATGCAGTTAATAAAGATGGATTATCATATCGCACAGGAAGTATAGTTGCCGAATTTTCTGGTGATAAAGATACTGTAAATTATGTTTTAGAAATTATTCCGGCTTTTGTAAGCAAAGAACTTAATGCAAATCTATCTGTTAATGAAATAACTTACTTTGATTCTCCGGTTTCTGTTGATGTTAAAAATGCCGGCAAAACTTCATTAACACTTTATCCAAATAATATTAAGTATCTTGATTTTAGTTTTTCAAAACCAGAAATCACAATTCCTGTTGATGCGAATGTTTATGGCAAGGTATATTTCAAATCTCCATCAACAGGTAAAAAAGAATATGAACTTCCAATTAATTTTAAATTCTAATAAAGGAATGTAATATGAGCGAACATCAAGGCGGACAAATTAAAGGACTACCGGAAAATGCTTATGCAGAACTTAAGCCTGGTGAAGAATACAAACCAGTTATGCCTGCAAATTCAACTCCGCAGGAAATAACACCTTACTCAGTAATTGTTGGTTTGCTGATGGCAATGTTGTTTTCAGCAGCAGCAGCTTATCTTGGATTAAAAATCGGGCAGGTGTTTGAAGCCGCAATTCCAATTGCAATCATAGCTGTTGGATTATCATCAGTTCTAAAAATAAAAGGTTCACTTGGTCAGAATGTGATCATTCAATCAATCGGGCAAAACTCAGGATTGATTGTAGCAGGAACAATTTTCACTATTCCTGCTTTATACATTTTAAATCTTAATGCAGGATTCTGGCAAGTATTTCTCGCATCAGCTTTCGGCGGAATACTTGGAATATTGTTTATGATTCCTTTTAGAAAATATTTTGTTTCTGAGATGCACGGAAAATTTCCTTTTCCAGAAGCAACTGCCACAACAGAAATTTTAGTCGCTGGTGAAAAAGGCGGCAAGCAAGCTTTTGTGCTTGTTGTCAGCGGTTTGATCGGTGGTGTTTATGATTTTGTAATTGCAACTTTTGGATGGTGGAGCGAAACTTTTACAACTCGCGTTTTTGGATTTGGCGAAAAGCTCGCTGATAATTTCAAACTTGTGTTTAGATTAAACGTTGGCGCGGCAGTAATGGGCTTGGGTTATATAGTTGGATTAAAATATTCTGCAATCATTGCTGCAGGATCATTTGTAAGCTGGTATTTGCTTGTTCCGCTTGTATCATACTTTGGCGGCGGATTAACAGAACCATTTCAAACCGGTGCAACAAAATTAATTTCTGCAATGAGTGCTGAAGAAATTTTCAGACAATATGTTCGCCACATCGGTATTGGCGGAATTGCAATGGCAGGAATTATCGGAATCATCCGTTCATCAAAAATTATTCGCGATGCTATTTCACTTGGCTTCAAAGAAATCTTCGCTAAAAAAGATGGATCTCATCAAACGGCAAGAACTCAGCGTGATTTATCAATGAAGATAATTGTTGGCGGATTAGTTGTTACCTCAATTCTGCTTTTTGTTTTCTTCCAGATGGGAGTTGTATATAACGTTGGGTGGGCAATTGCAGGATTGCTAATTGTTTTAGTTGTAGCATTTCTTTTTACAACAGTTGCTGCAAATGCAACGGCTATTGTTGGAACTAATCCTGTAAGCGGAATGACTTTGATGACACTTATTCTTTCATCAATCATTTTAACTTCTATTGGATTGAAAGGCGAATCAGGAATGATTGCCGCATTACTAATTGGCGGAGTTGTTTGCACAGCTCTTTCAATGGCCGGTGGTTTTATCACTGATTTAAAAATTGGTTACTGGCTCGGCACAACACCGCAAAAACAAGAGCAATGGAAATTTCTTGGCGTTCTTGTTTCTGCATTAACAGTTGGATTTGTAATTATGATATTGAATGAAACATTTGGATTTACAGGACCAAACGCTCTTGTTGCACCACAGGCAAATGCAATGGCTGCAGTAATTCAGCCGCTCATGGATCAACAACCAGCGCCTTGGACTCTTTACATTGTTGGAGCAATTTTAGCTTTAGTTTTAACTATGATAAAAGTTCCAGCATTAGCATTTGCACTTGGAATGTATATTCCTCTTGAACTTAACACTCCGCTTTTAGTTGGCGGATTGATTGCACATTTTGTTTCCACAAGAAGTAAAGATGAAAAAGTTAACAACGCAAGAAGAGAACGCGGAACATTAATTGCATCTGGCTTTATTGCGGGTGGAGCTTTGATGGGTGTGTTCAGTGCTTTCTTAAGATTCTTAAACTTCAACTGGGTAAATACAGCCTGGTTTGAATCTCATTCAGCAGAGTTGTTAGCACTTGTAATGTTTGCAGCACTTTGTGCTTATATGATTTGGGATTCATTAAGAGGGAAACCGGAAAAAGATTAAAATAGGAAGCCCCATCTAAATCCTTCCCTAAGGGGAGGACTTTAGGAAAATTTGAAAAGACGCTCATAATTGAGCGTCTTTTTATTTTAAACGATCCAATCGTTGTTCAATCAATTCTTTGTAAAGAATTTTTGTTTCATCTTTCATAAAACTTGCATCAATTGTTGTATTTAGAGTTTGGTGTGAGGAAAAGAATTTATTGATAATCACTTCCTTTGTTTTTTGAGTAACTCCTAATTTTTCCGCAAATAAATCAAAATCTTTCTTTCGAAGATTATTCTTTTTACCATTTAATGTTAGTGCTAGTTCTTCTTTGTCTTCTGGCATTAGGATTTTTGTTGATAGTAAATCATATGCAGGAGATAGTGTTATCTCTTTATCTAAATTTTTTAGCAACGAAAAATTCTTTAAATGCATATCAGCATTACCTGTAATAAAACAGAATAATGTTAACTCAAAAAATCTTATCGCATCATTCCCTGAATAATCAGAATATTTTAGGATTGCCTTGCCAACTTTCTCCATTGATCCGCTGTATTTTCTTTCAGTTAACATTTCTGTTATCTGTGCCATATCTTCAAGATGAAGTTTGGTAGATTTTAGTCTATCAAATCTTTTACTGATGTATGTAAGTTCACCTGACTTTAATCGAACCAATGAATGTTCTGCCGTTTTTATCCCAACCAATTCTGATAGATGCATTGTTAAATCTTCTACTTCTGGCATTTCAGGAAATCTACTAAACGGAGGTTTTAAAATATAATTTCCCCATAAACCGACTATTGTTAACCTATTCTTTCCTTTTTTCTCATTTGATAATTCGACTGATAATTTGGGTTGTACACCTGTAAGCGTAACACTTCTACCTAAAACTTTTAATGCTAGATTATCAATTTCATCTAATCCAAAATCAATTTCTGGTGGTATTTCTGTGCCAAAAATCTTTTTGCTGCAATGCGGGTGAAAATCTTTTTCATCTTCAGCAAGTGATGAATAGCAATACAAACATTTTTTCATTTCTTCACCATTTCACTTTCATATGGAACAACACTTACTGCGCCAATACAGTCTTTACAAAAAGTTAAAAGCAAACTCATCCTATCTCTTGGATTAATTTTCCAGTTTGCTTCTACAATATCTAACAGCCAGCCTTCTGGAATTAATCCATCAAAAAAGGGAAACATTGTCTTACTTTTAAATATCTCTTTTTGTAAAGGAAGAGTTAAACTAATTTGCTCTGCGATTCCTGAGCTAAGATATTCTTCAGAATAAGCGAACGAATATCCATTTTCATCTTCTGTAATGATTCCAGCAAAAATATCCCTATAAAGTACTTTCCCAGTTTTCATTATTCATCATCTCCATAAGACTTCTTTACTGGACCAAGTTCATTTCCAAATAAAAACAAAACCATGTTTACTTTATCCATTTGTAAAGATTTCTTTCCTTGTTCCAGTTCACGAATAAATCTCAAACCAACCCCGGCTCGTTCTGCAAGTTGCGGTTGAGTTAATCCAAGTTTTTTTCTTTTTTCTTTTACAAAATTTGAAAGGTTGTTCATTTTATACCTTTACGGGTGTAATTATATTTGCTTGAGACAAAAATATACCTGAATGGGTATAAATACAAGGAGTTTTTAGAATTTTATACCTGAACGGGTGTTTAGGAAGGTCTGTAATATGTAGATTTAAAAGTAAATCGTAATCAGGAATGAAAAAAATGTTTTTAAAATTTACTTCTCAAAATTGTTTATAAAATCAAAAATAACAACCCGATAATAAAGAGAGATGTCATTATAAGATTATACTCCCAGCTTCTTAATCTATCATTAATTGAAGGTTTATAGCTCTTTAAATCTGAACTTTTCAATTTTTGATTTTCATACTCCCAAAAGAATAATTCAATGATTAACATCAAAAATCCTAGAAGCAAAAAAATAATACCTTTAGACATAATAATTGATATAAATAATGAATAAACCAATTACCCCAACAACTCCTTAACCTTACTCATCAATTCACTCAACTCAACATCAAAACGTTCGCCGGTTTTTCTTACTTTAACTTCACATTTGTTTTCTTTTAGTTTCTTTTCGCCTATTACAACCTGGATTGGCATTCCAAGTAAATCTGCATCGTTAAATTTAAATCCTGCTGTTACATCTCTGTCATCAAACAGAACTTCAATTCCTTGTTTGTTTAAATCATTATAAATTTTCTCACATGCATCAACAATTTCCTGCTTCTTCAAATTCAATCCAAGTAAGTGAACTTGAAATGGTGCGAGTAGTTTATTCCAAACAATTCCATTTGCATCGTGATTTTGCTCAATGTAGCAAGCCATAACGCGCTCAACACCAATTCCGTAACTTCCCATAATTATTGGGTGCTCTTCGCCTTTTTCATCTGTAAATAATGCTTTCATAGAATCAGAATATTTTGTACCAAGTTTAAAAATATGTCCAAGTTCTATCGAGGGAAAAACTTCAAGATGTTTTTCACATCTTGGGCAACCTTCACCCGATTTTACTGTTCTAAAATCTGCATATTCTATTGCTGGAACATCACGTTTAAAATCTATTCCGCCAATGTGATAATCATTTTTATTTGCACCGCTAAACATATTGTTTGCATCTTTCAAACGATTATCTGCAATTATTCTTCCACTGAATCCAACAGGACCAATTGAACCTGCATCTGCACCTGAAATATCTTTTAATTCTTCTGGATGAGCAGGACGAACATTTCCGCCAAGAACTTTTTCCAACTTGGTTTCATTTACTTCATCATTACCAAGCATTAAGATTAGAATTGGTTTCTCGTTATGAACGTAAATTCTTGATTTTGCACATTGTGTTTCTTCAATTTTTAAGAATTTACAAAGCTCATCAATCGAATGAACATTTGGTGTTGATATTTCATAAATAGATTTGCTCTCGATATCTCTTTCAACAGAATCAATTCTCGATGTAGCAACTTCAACGTTTGCTGCATAACCGCAAGACTCACAATAAGCAACTGTATCTTCTCCCGCAGCAGATTTAACCATAAACTCTTCAGAACCTGTTCCACCCATCGCTCCGCTGGATGCGCCAACAACAAAATATTTTAATCCGCATCGATCAAATATTTTTCTATATGCGCTATCGTGAAGTTCATAAGATTTGTCCAATCCTTCCCAGCTTATATCAAAGCTGTAAGCATCTTTCATTAAAAATTGTCTGCCGCGTATAACGCCGCTTCTTGGTCGCGATTCATTTCTGAATTTAGTTTGTATCTGATACCAAATTTGCGGCATATCTTTATAAGATTTAACAACATTGCGGGCATGATAGGTCATAATTTCTTCGTGAGTTGGGGCTAAAACATACTCGCGATTTTTTAAATGGAACATTGTATCGCCAAACGCTTCAACTCTTCCAGTTTCTTCCCAAATTTCTTTTGGATTAAGCGCAGGCAAGTGAAATTCCTGTCCGCCAATTGCGTCCATTTCTTCACGGATTATTTCACTGACTTTTCTCATAACTCTGTAGCCAAGTGGAAGGAAAGAATAAATTCCTGCTGAAAGCATTCTAACCATTCCGGTTCTTAACATTAAAATATGGCTGATAACAACAGCATCGTTTGGAACTTCTTTAAGTGTTGGAACAAAATATTTACTTAATCTCATATAACTTTTCTAATTATTTTTTGTTTGATGTGATATTTTAAGGCTAAAAATAATGATTTGAAGAGGCTTATCAAAGTTGATAACCTTTAGTATTATTGGGCTAAAGAAATATTAACTAAAAATAAATTGGAGCATTTTAATTAAGTTTACATGCATAATTTTTATGAAACAGTAAAAGATTGAAAGAGTTTATGGAACATACTGTAACTGAAATATCTATTTTAAGTTTAATACCTTTTGTATTAATGCTTTTATCAATTGCAATTTTTCCGTTGTTCTGGAATCACTTTTGGGAAAAGAATAGAAACAAACTTTACGTTGCAATAATCTTAAGCATTCCAGTTATAATTTATCTTTTTGTAAATGGATTTTCACATCAACTCATCCATACAATGGTTTTTGATTATGTGCCATTTTTAATTTTACTTGGGGCTTTATTTACAATTACTGGTGGAATCTTTTTAACCGGAGATATTGAAGCTAAACCTTCTATCAATACTTTGTTTCTTGCAATTGGTGCTGTGCTAGCATCGATAATGGGAACAACAGGTGCGGCAATGCTTTTAATCCGCCCAATCATCCAAACAAATAAAGAAAGAACATTTAAAGTTCATACAATTTTATTTTTTATTGGAATTGTAGCAAACTGCGGCGGCTTATTAACTCCGCTTGGCGATCCACCATTATTTATGATGTACTTACGCGGTGCACCGTTTACATGGTTTTTTAATCTTGCACCTGAATGGTTTGTTACAAATGCTCTTTTATTAATCATCTATTATTTTGTTGATGTTTACTATCACAAAAAAGAACCAGCATCGGCGATTTTTAGAGATGAAACAAATATTCGTCCAATAAAAATTCAGGGCAAAAGAAATTTTATTTTTCTTGTTGGAGTTGTTTTAGCAGTAGCTTTTGTTAATGAACAGTACTTTTCATTTATAAATATCAATCCATATTTTAAGTTTGTACGAGAAGCAGCTATATTTTTAATGGCTTATTTATCAATGCAGTTTACACCAAAACTATTAAGAACGTCAAACAATTTTACTTGGGGACCCATCGAAGAAGTTGCTTATTTATTTTTAGGAATATTTGTTACGATGGTTCCCGCTTTACTCTATCTTGAAGTAAACGCAAAAAATCTTGGAGTTCAATCAGTAAATCAATTTTATTATTACACGGGATTGCTAAGCAGTTTTCTTGATAACACTCCAACAGCAGTAACATTTCACTCGCTTGCATTAGGCCTGGGAATAAACACAGGTAATTTGGTTGCTGGAATTCCTGAAGTTCTACTGAAAGCGATTTCAACCGGAGCAGTATTTTTTGGTGCGATGACATACATTGGTAACGGTCCAAATTTTATGGTAAAAGCGGTTGCAGAAGAAAACAATATTAAAATGCCTCACTTTTTCGCTTATATGTTTAAGTTCTCTTTAATTGTTCTGTTGCCTATTTTTATACTAATACAATTATTATTTATTTAAACAGGAATTATGAATACAAAATATATTTCTCCATGGCATTACGTAAGTCCGGGAAAAGACATTCCCAAAATTGTAAATGGAATTATTGAAATTCCTAAAGGTTCTAAAGGTAAATACGAACTCGATAAAGAAAGTGGTTTACTAAGATTAGATCGCGTACTTTATTCATCAGTTCATTACCCGGCTAATTATGGATTTATACCTCAAACTTATTGTGATGATAAAGATCCGTTAGATATTCTTGTTATATGTTCAATCGATGTTGCGCCGCTTAGTTTAATTGAATCGAAAGTTATCGGTGTTATGCATATGATTGATGATGATGAACAGGATGATAAAATAGTTGCTGTTGCAAAGAATGATATGGCTGTGAATTATATTAATGACATGTCCGAACTTCCGCCGCACACAGTAGTTGAGCTAAGAAGATTTTTTGAGGACTATAAAAAACTTGAGCACAAACAAGTTATTGTTGAGCAGTTCCTTGGTAGAGAAGAAGCTTATAAGATAGTAGCTGAAGCAACTGCACTTTATGATAAGATGAAAGATAGTTTGATCTGATGGTAATTTTATTTAGAAAATATTTTTTTAGATTTTTAATTATTAGCATTTCCATTCTGTTTCTGGTTGGATGTGACCAGACAACAAAAAAGGTTGCACAATCGGAATTAAAAAATAAAGATAAAACTGAAATCGCCGGAATAATTAATCTTCAATACATTGAAAACGATGGCGGCATGCTGAGTCTTGGAAATAAACTACCACAAGAAATAAAGTTTATCGTATTTATTCTCCTAGTCTCTGTCTTTCTAATAATACTTTTTTTCTACATTCTAAAAAACCAAAGAGAAATGTTTTTGAAACAATCGGCATTAGTTTTAATACTAAGTGGTGGTTTAGGAAATTTAGTTGATCGTGTTTTTAATAATGGAAATGTTATTGATTTTATTAGAATAAGATTACCATTAATTGAAAGTGGAATTTTTAATATCGCAGATTTTTATGTTACGCTTGGATTTGTAATGATATTATTAAGTATGATTTTAAAGCCAAAAACCTTGATTCCAGAAAAAACAGATTCTATTTAACATTTTCTATCAAATAAACTTTGTCATTTCTCCGCACAAGGGTAGGCATCTTTAAAGTTATTTCATCACCACGTTTTGCAGATACATTTTCTTTATCATTAACACTCATTTTTTCAAGATTGATATCTAAAACTCCTGTTGTTTCACCCATAATTAAAATGTTATCGCCAATCTTTACCTCACCAGATTCCATTAATATATGCGCAACTTCGATATCTTTATAATAATTAAGAACTTTTGCCACATAAACTTTACGAGTTGTTGCTTTACTTCCTTCAACTCCAGCATAAGCATTAGAGCTTGGAACATCAAAATAAAATCCTGATGAGAAACCGCGGTTATAAACTTTGTCAAGTTCAGTTAACAATTCTTTTTTCTTTTCTTTAGTAAGATTGTTTTCATAGTATAAATCAATAGCTTGCCTATAAACCGAAACAGCTTTCGCAACATACTCCGGCGCACGTTTTCTGCCTTCGATTTTAAAAGAATCAATTCCAGCTTCAATCAGTTGATCTATAAATTCAATCGTGCATAAATCTTGTGGGGACATAATATAGTCTTCACCCATCACAAGTGATTTGCCAATTGCAGGATCATAAACTTCAAACTCGCGTCTGCATGGTTGTACACATTCACCACGATTAGCACTTTTACCAAACAAATGATGACTCATAAAACATCTGCCACTAACTGCAATACACATTGCACCATGAACAAATGCTTCAATTTCCAAATCGGTTTTAGCACGAATCTTTTTAATTTCTTCTAAAGAACATTCACGAGCCATAACAATTCTTACAGCACCCATTCTTTTATAAACATCAGCAGCAAGTGAATTTGAAATAGAACTTTGAGTAGAAATACAAAATGGGAATTCATGCTTATGACATAAATCAGCAACTGCAAGATCAGAACAGATTATTCTATCAACTCCATTTTGTTTTGCTGCAATAATTATTTCTTCAAGTTCATCAAGCTCTTCTTCAAAAACAATTGTGTTAAGTACAAGGTAAGTTAAAACTTTGTGTTCTTTACAGAATGAAATTATGTCAGGTAGTTGATCAACGGTAAAGTTAGCGGCTTTTGCGCGCATGTTGAGTTTGTCTAATCCAAAATATACAGCATCAGCACCATTACTTACAGCAGCACGTAGCATTGTCCAATCCCCTGCTGGAGCCATCAGTTCTGGTTTGTTGTAGTTGGTTTTCATAATAGGGAATAGCACGCAGATGACACAGATTAAACTGATCAGCGCAGATCTGCAAAATCCGCGTCACCCGTGCGCTATTGTGTTAAGCCTTTTCTTCCCAAACTTTTGCAACTTCAACAATTGTTTTAACTGCCATTTCCATATCCTGAATTGCAACCCATTCGAGTTGTGAATGGAAGCTATGCTCGCCGGCAAAAATATTTGGAGTTGGAAGTCCCATAAAAGATAAACGCGATCCATCCGTGCCACCACGAATTGGATGCATAATTGGTTTTATTCCTAATCGTTCCATTGCTTCAATCGCATAATCGTTTACGTGCGGATGTTTATCTAATATTTCTTTCATATTTCTGTATTGCTCAATTACCTGGAATTCCATTCTTGCACCAGGAAATTTTGCTACTGTTTCTTCAGCAAGTTTTTTCAAGAATTCTTCATAATCTTTAAGCTTACTTGTAACAAAATCACGAATGATAAATTTTAATGTTGTAAGCTCTTCGTTACCATTAAATGATCCACAATGAACGTAGCCTTCGCGTCCATCCGTGGTTTCTGGTGATAATCCATCTTTGGGTAAACTATCAATAAATAATGATGCGATTTTTATAGAGTTAATCATAATATTTTTTGCATAACCGGGATGAATATTTTTTCCAAAAAACTTTATAACAACAGCATCTGCAGAAAAAGTTTCTGTTTCAAGTTCACCTCTACTTGAGCCGTCAATAGTATAAGCATATTTTGCACCAAGTTTTTTTAAGTCGATTTTCTCTGTTCCTCTTCCAACTTCTTCATCAGGAGTAAAACAAATTTTTATATCACCGTGTTTTACTTCTGGATGAGTTAACAAATAATTAACTGCATCTACTATTTCTGAGACACCTGCCTTATTATCAGCGCCAAGTAATGTTGATCCATCAGTTGTTATAATATCAAATCCAATCATATCTTTTAAATCCGGGTTGTCATCAACTGAAATTACCCAACCGCCATTCTCTAATTTGATATCTCCGCCCTGATAATTTTTTCTTATTACAGGGTTTACATTTAATCCAGTTACAGCAGGTGAAGTATCAACGTGAGCAATAAAAGCAATCGGATCAACTTTTTTATTTGTGTTTGAAGGTAATGTTGCCATAACGTAACCCCATTCATCCATACGTGCATCTTTTAATCCAAGTGTTTTTAGTTCTTCGGCAAGATCTTTAGAAAGAATTTTTTGTTTTTCAGAACTCGGAAATGAAGTTGACTCTTCATCAGATTGTGTATCGTATTTAACATACTTTAAGAATCTGTCAACGCAAGTAAATTTATAATTCGCATCAAACATATAAACCTCTATTGATTAATTATTTAAAAATCTTTTAATAACCTCTTCTTAAAACTTTATCCATATCAGATTTTATCATTATCTGAACAAGATCATCAAACTTTGTTTTTGCTTTCCAACCTAATAGTTTTTTTGCTTTTGTTGGATCACCTATCAATAACTCTACTTCTGTTGGGCGATAGTAATTTGGATTTACAGTTACCACTGTGTTTCCCTTCTTAAGATTTGATGTGAAATCAAACTTGTAAAGCTTAGAGTTTTTGTTGTAATCAATTAATGATTTTGCTTTTTCAAAATCAATCTTGTTGATAACTCCTTTTTCATTTACACCTTTACCCTTCCAATCTAACTCAACACCAAGATGTTTGAATGATAATTCAACAAACTCTTTAACTGTGTTTGTTTGTCCTGTTGCAAGAACAAAATCTTCTGCTTTCTTATGCTGTAGGATTCTCCACATTCCTTCACAGTATTCCGGGGCAAATCCCCAATCTCGTTTTGCATCAAGATTTCCCAGAGATAGATTTGACTGCAATCCTGCTGCTATTCTGCTTGCTGCTCTGGTAATTTTTCTTGTTACAAATGTTTCACCTCTTCTTGGTGATTCGTGGTTAAATAAAATCCCGTTACAGGCGAATAAATCATAGGCTTCGCGGTAGTTTACTATTATCCAGTAACCATAAAGTTTTGCTACACCATAAGGCGAGCGTGGATAGAATGGTGTTTTTTCACTTTGCGGAACTTCTTGCACTTTTCCAAATAGTTCTGATGTAGAAGCCTGATAGAATTTTACTTTTCTTAATCCTACTTCACGAATTGCATCCAAAAATCTTAACGTTCCAAGAGCATCAACTTGTGCGGTATAATCCGGAACTTCAAATGAGACTTTTACGTGGCTTTGTGCCGCAAGATTATATATTTCATCAGGTTGTATTTTTTCAAGTAGCCTGTTTAAGTTGCTTGTATCAACAAGATCACCATAATGGAGGAACATTTTTTTATCGAGTATCTCTTTGTTACCGTAAAGATGATCGATTCTGCCTGTGTTAAAAGAACTGCTTCTTCTAATTATCCCGTGTACTTCGTATCCTTTTTCAAGAAGTATTTCAGTTAAGTAACTTCCGTCCTGTCCGGTTATGCCGGTTATTAATGCTTTTTTCATAATTGCCTAAGTATATTTTTCTTTAAAGAAATTATATGTTTTTACAATTCCATCTTTTAATTCAGTTTTATACTCCCAACCAAGTGAGTTTAATCTTGTAACATCCATAAGTTTTCTTGGTGTGCCATCAGGTTTAGATAAATCATATTCAATCTTACCATTAAACCCAACGATTTCAGAAATCAATTTTGCTAAATCTGCAATTGTAATATCTTTTCCTGATCCAACATTTAAATGCGTTATCCCATTTTCATATAAATCTTTTGCATCAATACTTTCCATCATAAAAACAATTGCGTTTGCAAGATCTTCAACGTACATAAATTCACGTAAAGGTTTTCCTGTTCCCCAAATGGTAACCAAATCTTTTTCATTAATTTTAGCTTCATGGAATTTTCTAATCAATGCCGGAAGTACATGTGAGGTTTCCAAATTAAAATTATCATTTGGTCCATAAAGATTTGTTGGCATTGCAGAGATATAATTACATCCGTACTGGCGATAATAACTTTCACAAAGTTTTATTCCTGTTATTTTAGCAATTGCATAAGGTTCGTTTGTAAATTCAAGTGTATCAGTTAAAAGATATTCTTCTTTTAAAGGTTGTGGTGCGAGTTTTGGATAAATGCAGGAGCTTCCAAGAAAAACAACTTTTTCTACTTTATTTAAATATGAAGCGTGAATCAGATTGACTTCGATCATTAAATTATCATATAAAAACTCTGCGCGGTAAGTATTGTTAGCAAGTATTCCGCCAACTTTTGCGGCTGCAATAATTACAAGTTCAGGTTTAGTTTTTTCAAAGAAATTTTGTACTGTAGATTGGTTACGTAAATCAAGCTCAGATAAATCTTTAGTTATGATGTTATTATAACCACGAGTTTTTAGTTCTCTTAAAATTGCCGAACCAACCATTCCTGTATGGCCAGCCAGATATATTTTTTTGTTTTTCAAATCGCTCATTAAAAATTACAATCCATAATAAATAGAAAAATAAAATTCATTTAATGTTTTGTCTACATATGAAAAATCATCTTGCTGGATTGATGAACTGCTCGATTGATAATTTAATTTAGCAAAAAGTTCGTGAGTGTATTCGTACTTAATTTCTGCACCAAAGTATGAGTAGTTTTTTCTCAATCCAAATAAAAATGAAGGTTGTGGTTGGATATTGTATTGCTGTTGAACATTTCCATCGCCACCTTTTCTAATATACTGTCCAAAAATTGTTGCTTGCAATCCAAGCATAATTCTATAATTGAGTGCACCATAAACTAAATCGGCATTATGCCCCATCCAATGACCAAGCGAATAACCTGCACTTTGATAATCTTTAGTTTGAATGTAATGCCTATAAACAAATGGATATATTTTTGTGTATTCAATTGTGGCTGTTAGATTTTCAATTGGTAAATCAGTTACTGATCCACCAAAAGTAAATCCAAGTTGATTGCGTTGTTTATAAGAATCAAATAAACCACTAATCGTAATCTCATCAATAAATAAAGTTCCATAAAGATGAGTGTTTTTTATTTGTCCTTTTGAACTGGCAGCAAAAAATAATTGTGCATTTCCACCCGCAGCATTTACTTGTCTGCTAAGATGATGATCTGCAAGTCTGTAAAACATTACTGGCATAAGATAAAGCAGTTCTAACTTATCTGAATATATCATTGATTCGCCAACAGATAAATCTAACCCAGTAGTTGGAGTAACAATTATTGAATGCGATGCAATAAACTTATCTCGGAAAGAAAAACTAATTGTTCCTGCTGTATTATAAAAAATCGAATTTGAATCGATAACATCTGAAGAAAGCCAACTGTGTATATAATTAAACCTGAGCCAATCAACCGGCTTAACATCTAACCTTATAAATCCATAAGATGGAGGTTTTTGTGATAGAACAAGCAAGCCACTTTTTCCGTAACCCCACTCTAAATAATCTTTACCAATCGCAAAAGAACCCCAACTCCAATCAGTTGCTAACGTAGCTTTAACTTCGCTATACTCCATTTTGTTTGGAGAATAGTTGACAATATTATTATCTGTTCTTGCATCAACGCCGGTTATTGGAGTGAAAGATTTATACTTATCAATTGTTTTACCACTTTCAGTGTTATCCCTAAAATCAAAACTGAATCCAATGTATTTATCAATGTATCCGTATGTATATATTCCATTCCAAATATGAGTTAACTTTTCATCATCACGTGAGCCCATTTTTAATCCAACTATTGGACTAACATTTAATTTGAAAAGATTATTTCTAAAGCTAAAAAGTCTTAGCCTGTCACTTTCATCATAACCAACGAGTGTAAGTTTAGCAGAATCATTTTTAACATTGTTTAATATATCAAGTTCGAACTTAAAATCTTTCATCAAAAAATCTAACTCTTCTTTTTCTAAAGATGTTAGCTGGTTAGATTTTTCAGAAGCTTCAATCAATTTTTCACCAATATATTTTCTACTTACTGGTCTTATTTGATCATCGAACACAACTACTGATTTTTGGCTAAGTCTTGCAAGGAACGAATAAACATCTCTGTGTAATGGCTCATAAACTACTTGAGCAGTTGCAACATAGCTTAGAGCTAAAAACAGAAATATCTTTTTAAACATTATCAACTTATTGATTAAAAAACTTTTTAAATGTTTCAACAACGTAAACTAATTGTTCATCACTCAGTTCTGGAAAAATTGGTAATGCAAGTGATTTATCTGCCGAAAATTCTGATAACGGAAAATCACCTTTTTTATGTTCAAGTTCTTTAAAACATTCTTGTAAGTGGAAAGGAACTGGATAATAAATTTCTGTTCCAATTTCATTCTTGGTTAAAAATTCTCTTAACTCATCGCGCTTATCGACACGAACTATATATTGATTATAGATATGATAATTCTTAGCTCCTGATTTTTCATAAACTGCTTTTGGTAGAAGAACGCTATTCTTTGAATCAAAGTTTGTTTTGCCAGTTGCTTCTGCTAATCCAGCTTCAATAAAAAGTTGTGTATAACGATTTGCATTATGTCTTCTCTTCTCAGACCATTTATCAAGATGCGGAAGTTTAACACGTAAAACAGCAGCTTGTAATGCATCAATTCTAAAATTTCCGCCAATTACTTTGTGATAATATTTTGGTTCGCCGCCATGCACACGTTTTATATTTAAAATTTTTGCAAGATTATCATTATTAGTAGTAACTAATCCGCCATCACCATAACAACCAAGATTTTTACTTGGGAAAAATGAGAAGCAACCAATATCTCCGACTGTTCCAACAAATCTTCCATCTTTAAATTGCGTTCCAATAGCTTGAGCCGCATCTTCAATTACAAGTACGTTATGTGTTTTTGCAATTTTAACAATCTCATCAAGATCAGCGCTTTGGCCATAAAGATGTACTGGAATAACTGCTTTTGTTTTTGATGTGATTTTCTTTTCAAAATCCTTTGGATCCATATTAAAAGTAACAGGATCATTTTCAACTAAAACCGGAGTAGCAAATAATCTTGAAACAACTCCGGCTGTTGCAAAAAATGAATAAGTTGGAACAATAACTTCATCACCCGGTTTTATATCAATAGCCATTAATGCTAATAGCAAAGCATCTGTTCCCGATGAAACACCAAGTGCATGTTTACATCCAAGATAAGTACAAAATTCTTTTTCCATTCCAGTAACTTCTGGGCCAAGTATAAAATGCTGTGATTCTGCTACTTTAATTACAGCTTCATCAAGTTCTTTTTTTAATGAATGATATTGTGGCTTAAGATCTAACAGTGGTACGCGCATAAAATTTCCTTAATAAAATAAAATTAATAGATAAAATCTTTTTCTATATTTTTAAAAACTTTTGCTTTTAAATCTTTTTCCGAAACAACCGGGTTATTTACTTTCCAATCAATGTTTAAATCAGCATCATTAAATAGTATTGCTCTTTCATGTTCTTTACTGTATAGAGATGTACATTTATACGAAAAAATTGCTTCATCAGATAAGACCGAAAAACCATGAGCAAATCCCGGTGGAATCCAAAGTTGGGTATGATTTTCTTCCGATAATTCTGATGAAATATATTTCCCAAAAGTTGGTGAGCCAAAACGAATATCAACAGCAACGTCCAGTACTTTGCCATATATTACTTTACAAAGTTTTCCCTGAACCATATCGCCAATTTGATAGTGTAATCCCCTGACTGTATTTTTTTTTGATTTGGAAATATTATCTTGTAAAAAATAGAAGTCTATTCCTGCATCTTGATATGTAACTTCATTATAACTTTCAAAAAAATAGCCACGTTCATCGCCAAAAACTTTTGGTTTTAGAATAAGTAATCCTTCAATATCAGTTTTAATTACCTCCAATAGAATTATCCTTCCTTTAAGATTTTTTCAAGATAAGTTCGATACAATGATTTTGGAATTGAATCCACCACTTCTGCAAACTGTTTTTTGTTTATAAATCCTTTGTGATATGCAATCTCTTCAATACAAGCGACTTTTAGTCCTTGTCTATCTTCAATTACACCAAAAAAGTTTGATGCTTGAAGTAATGCTTCCGGTGTTCCCGTATCAAGCCAGGCTATTCCGCGCCCAATTTTTTCTACTTTTAATTGTTTAAGATTTAAATATTCCTTGTTAACATCAGTAATTTCTAATTCACCACGAGCTGAGGGTTTTAGATTTTTAGAAATATTTATCACTTCATTATTAAAAATATATAGTCCTGGTATAGCATATTGTGATTTTGGATTTTCAGGTTTTTCTTCGATAGATAAAGCATTTCCATCTTTATCAAATTCAACTATTCCATACCGTTCAGGATCATTAACCTGGTAACCAAAAATAGTTGCACCTGTATTTTTTAGAATTCCTTCATAGAAAAATGTTAAATCACCATAAAAAATATTATCGCCAAGAACCAGACAAACATTATCATCGCCAATAAACTTTTCGCCAATAATAAATGCTTCAGCAATTCCATTTGGTGCAGGTTGAACCGCATATTCTATATTCATCCCAATTGTACTGCCGCTGTTAAATAATTGTTTGTATAATGGAATTGTTTCTTCGTTTGAAATGATTAAAACATCTTTTATTCCGCCAAGCATTAAAATAGAAAGTGGATAATAGATTAATGGTTTATCATAAATTAAAGCTAATTGTTTGCTGTAAACTTTTGTTATTGGATAAAGTCTTGAACCAGAACCACCTGCTAAAATTATTCCTTTTGTTTTCTTTTGATTATTCACGAACTAAACTTTATGATTATTAATAATGCTGTAAATATAAAAATAATACCTTTATCAATCTTGATTATATAGAGCTAAAACGGGATAAAATCTAATAAAAAGATACTTAAAGCAGAGTTCCACCTAAGATTAGAATGGCAACACTAAAATAAATGATAAGTCCAGTTACATCTACCATCGTAGCAACCAGCGGAGCTGAAGAAGTTGCAGGATCTGCACCTAATCTTTTTAATATAAACGGAAGCATTGAGCCGGTAAGTGTTCCCCAAAGTACAATTCCTATCAAAGTAACTCCAACAGTTAATCCAATTAAAAACCAATGCGGTGCAATTGCAGGAGTAAAATTTGAAAGTACAGCAACTTGAGTAAACCCGATTGAACCAAGAATAACACCAAGCATTAATCCTGAAAAAATTTCCCTTTTCATAATATGCCACCAATCAACAAGAGTTATTTCGCCAAGTGCCATTGCACGCACAACTAATGTTGCGGCTTGTGATCCCGAGTTTCCACCGCTTGAAATTATTAGTGGAATAAAAATAGCAAGCGCAGCAACCTTTGCAATTTCATCTTCAAAAAATCCCATTGCAAGTGCAGTTAAAAATTCGCCAAGTAACAAAAGAGATAACCATGGAGCTCGTTTTTTTACCATAAGTGGAATTGATATTTCAGCATAAGGTTCTTCTAATACTTCAATAGCAGCCTGTTTGTGAATATCTTCTGTTGTTTCTTCTTCAGCAACATCAAAAACGTCATCAACAGTTACAATACCAATCAACATGCCTGCTCTATCAACAACTGGCAAAGCTACTCTATCATATTTTTTAAAGGCCTCAACGGCAGTCTCCTGATCATCAAATACATGTAATGCAACAAAGTTTTCATCCATTAAATCCGAAACTGTTTGACTTAATGGGGCAAGTAAAAATTCTTTAATTCTTACATCATCTATCAACTTCCCTTTTTCATCTACCACATAAACTATGTTTAATGTTTCTTTATTTTTTCCATGTTCTCTGATATAATCAAGAGTCTGCTGGATAGTGTATGAAGGTTTTATGGCTATATAATCCGGCGTCATCAACCTTCCCACTGAATTTTCCGGATAACCAAGTAAAGTAAGCGCTATTTTTCTTTCATCTGGTGATAGAAGTTGAATTAATTGTTTTGCCGCAGAGGAAGGAAGTTCCTCAAAAAGCCAGGTTCTATCATCAGGATCCATCTCATTAAGAATTACTGCGCTTTCTTCTTTACCCATCAGTTTCAACAATTCCATTTGAGTATCAAAATCCATATACTCAAAAGTATCGGCAGCTAATTCTTTGGAAAGTAAGCGGAATATTATTACTCTATCTTTTTCAGGAAGATCAATCAGAAGTTCAGCGATGTCGGCAGGAGTCCATTCAACCAGAATTTCCTTTAAGATGCCAAGTTGTCTCTCTTCAATAAGAGACTGGATTTCGGGTTGTAAAAGTCTGCTTAGCATCAGAAAATCCTTATTTTAGAGAAAACAATTTGTGTTTACATGTTTTTGATTTGCTGTTATTTTGGTTTGAGATAATTAAGTGCAAAAAGTTCTAATCTCTGTTTGGAAATTAGTCATTCTTACTTTAAATAAAAATTATGTTAAATATAGTAGTTGATGAAAATATTGCTTTTGCAAGTACCGCATTTAATCAGTTTGGCAAGGTTACACTTATTCCTGGTCGTAAAATCACCAATTCTATTTTAAAAAATGTAGATGTCCTTATTGTTAGATCCATTACATCTGTGGATGGGAATCTACTAAAAAATACCAAAGTAAAATTTGTTGGAACTGCAACGATCGGAACTGATCATATCGATTTTGAATATCTAAAGGTTAATAATATTTATTTTGCAGATGCCAAAGGTTGTAATGCTTATTCTGTTGCTGAATATATTGTTGCCGCATTACTTAATCTTGCAGTAAAATTTGATTTTAAGTTTCAAAGTAAATCAATTGGAATTGTTGGCGTTGGAAATGTTGGAAGTAAAGTTGCAGTATTTGCCAAAGCACTCGGAATGAATGTTTTATTAAATGATCCTCCATTAAAACGAATTGGAGATAAAAGAGATTTTGTTGATCTGGATGAAATTTTACAATGTGATATTGTTACAATTCACACACCATTAAATCTTACTGGAATTGATAGGACACATCATCTTTTTGATAAATATAATCTTAGCAAATTAAAAGATGGAACAATATTTATTAATACTTCTCGCGGAGCTATTGTAAATAATTTGGATTTAATAAATGCTATAGATAAAAAAAATCTTAAAGTAGTTTTAGATGTTTGGGAAAATGAACCAAACTTTAATGAAGATTTGCTAAGGAAAGTTTTAATTGCAACACCGCATATCGCCGGTTATTCATTCGAAGGAAAAGTTAATGGTACAAAATTGGTTTACGAATCTCTTTGTAAATATTTAGAAGTTGATTTTACATTTGATTTTAAATTGGATAAGCCGCAAAATTCTAATTTGGATAGTGAGTATGAGGATAGAATTGAGATAACTTTAAACAAAATTATCTCAGCCATATATTCAATAAAAAAAGATGACGATAAGATGAAGAAAAGTTATGTAATGAATTTTCAGGAACGACTTGAATATTTTGATTTACAAAGAAAAAACTATCCAACAAGAAGAGAGTTTAATAATTATACTGTTAACTCGAAATTTATGAACGAAGAAGTAAAAAATCTCTTAAAAAAATTACGCTTTAATCTGTCTTAGCGCACTTTGTGCTTTTCTTTTACATAAAAGAAAAGGGCTTCACGCAAAGAAAATAAAGTCCATTTCAATTAGAACTCTTATCAAGTTTAAACTCAATAGGAATTATCATTTGAATTTTAACACTCTTACCTTTTTGCAAGCCAGGTTTAAATCTTGTGTAGTAAACAGAAAGCCTTGCATTTTCATCGCATCCATAACCAATTCCTTCTAAAACTTTAGCCGAAGATATTTCGCCATTCTTTTCAATATAAACCTGAACTTTTACCACACCTTCAATTTCTTTTTCTTTTGCTTCTGCAGGATAAACAAGTTTTTTATAAATAGTATTCATTCCACCAATTGGTTCGGGCATTACTTCAGCTTCTGTAAAATAGATACTATCAGTATTTATTGTAACAACAGGTTGTTCAACAGGCGGCAAAATAAATTCATCTTCTTTTGATGAGTTTTTTTTCTGCTCTTGCTGCTCTTTCCATTTTGCAATCAGTTTATCACGATCTTCTTTTCTAAACTTGCCAACCAAAAGGTATTCTTGCCCATCACGCATTCCATCTTCAAAATATGCTTGGTCAGTAATCGAACCCAAAGAATCATATGCAACATAAGGTCCAACTCTCTTACTATTTTCTATAAAATAACTTTCTTTAGTTTGTCCATTATTGTAAAATGTTTTAACTGCTCCTTCAACTTTATCATTAAGATAAATTCTGGTTTCTTTAAGATTACCATTTTCCCAATAAAATTTTGCTTCACCTTGTCGATAATTATTTTCATAAACAACTTCCGCTTCTATTTTTCCATTTGGATAATAAGTTTTAGTAGTATCAACCTGCGCAGAAACTTTGCTAACTAGAAAACATACAAACATCGAGAAAATAAATTTCTTCAAAACCATTCCAGATAATTTTTTGTTGCAAAAGATAATATTTAATTCTGAGTAATTAGAGGCATAATTAGAGCGATGATAAAAATGATAATTGCAAGACTGAAAAAGAAATACCCAACCTCAGCATCATATTGAAGAAGACCAATCTCACTTAACAAATAATGCCAATCGTGATAAACGCTATTACCACCAAGTAATGGTAATCTGCGTGCTTGTGCATCTGCAGCATAAACAGAAATGTTGATAAAGTTTTGCCCAAGCCACAAAGATGAAAATT
This sequence comes from Ignavibacteriales bacterium, assembly GCA_016707585.1. GTDB lineage: Bacteria > Bacteroidota > Ignavibacteria > Ignavibacteriales > Ignavibacteriaceae > IGN3. The sequence continues at coordinate 342,947 of JADJHL010000002.1, forward strand.
GCATTCCTGTTCGATATTCACTTCTGAAAAAATAAAAAAAGATGATTGATGGAAGAATAATTTGCATTAAAGTTCCGCCAAGAGTGTAAATGTACTTCCCAAAAAATTTGAAGAACAAATGGCCGGCCTCGTGAATAACTAAATCTGCATTATCAATTAAGCCATACTCACCACGATTTAGGACCCAGTAAAGCGCAATTGGAAAGATGATTATAGAAGGAATCCATTTTTTAAACTCATCAAACTTAGTGTGAGGTTTAGATTTCTTTAAACTCAGTTCAATTTCTTTTTTAAATTCTTCATCCATAATACTTAACCGTGAAAAACTTTTCTTTTATTTGAGCTTTCTCTGCAATCATCACTACAACAATATTCGTTTTCAACTTTACAATCGTGACAGCAAACAATAATTTTATCGCAATCTAAATTGTGACAATTAATATGATATGCCGTTGGTTTACCACAGAAATGACAGTTCGAGGTGTACTTTAAATCTTCTTTTGTATTTGGTTCAAAAACTCTTCTATCATCAAACACAAACATTCCGCCTTCCCAATAAGTATCAGGAAATTGTTGAATGTAATTTAATATCCCACCATTGATTTGATAAACATCTTTAAATCCTTGCTCACGTAAATATGCTGATGCTTTTTCACAACGAATTCCACCAGTACAATAAGTAACAATTGTTTTGTCTTTGTACTCACTTAAAGTCTCTACAACCTTTGGCCATTCTCTAAAATGAGTAATGTGTGGAGTGAGTGCATTTTTAAATCGGCCAATTTTACTTTCGTACCAGTTTCTTGTATCAACAATTACAAAATCTTTTTTGTCTTCATAAAATTTTAGCAACTGTTCAGGTGTAAGCTTTGGTGCAGTATTTTCTAATTTGGTTTGATTCAAACCTGAGTTTACAATTTCCGCCTTAATTCTAACATGCATTTTGTAATACGCTACAACGTCAGTGAACGTTTCTTTAAACCAAACATCTTCAAAAATCTTATAACTCTTTAAGTGTGATTTATAATTTTCAATTATATCATCATCACCGAAAACACATCCGTTTATACCTTCTTTTGCAAGATAAACTTTTCCCTTAACACTATTTGCAACACACCAGTTCAAATGTTCTTCTGCAAGTGATTCGGGGTTCTCAATATCTACATATTTATAAAATGATATTACTTTGTATTTACTCATAATCGGGGGTTTATCCCGGGGCCCCCTAACCTTTTTTGAAAAAAACCTCAAAAACCCAGGGGGGGGGGGGGGAAGGGGGGGGGGGGCTTGTGTGGGGGGGGGGGGCACAATAACTTATTCTCCTTGAGCTTTTGAATAACCTAGCTCACCATCAAACAACTGAAGTTTTTCAATATGCATCCATTTAATTCCGGCAGCAGAAATTTCTCTGATCAAATCAAAAATTTCTTCATCACCAATATTCATATAATTTCCGTTTGCATCAGTAGCAACATATCTACAGCGGTGATGATCCACCAACCAGATTTTTGGCATAACACCAGGATAAACTTTTGTTCCGCGATTAGAAATCATTTTTAATTTCAAATTATCAACTTGCTCAGGCATTGTAGGAAGTCCTTTGGGATTTTCCACAAACACATCCACACCGTGACAATATTCTTCAACTTCTTTGTAAGTTTTTAACATCCCACTTTTTATTCTAAGTGGAACAGGATCTTTAAATTCATCTTCGAGCACTGGTTCTAGGTTAGAAATGATTGCTTTAGTAAACTCTTTGGTGTTTGATTTTCCACCAAGATCACCTGTTTTAATTCCATCCTTTAAAGTTTGGATTAATGCAGATTCAATTCTCAATTTTGTTTTATGCAAACCAAGATGCTGTAACATTTGAAATGATGAAAGTAAAAGTGCTGTTGGATTTGCAATTCCTTTTCCAGCAATATCAGGAGCTGAGCCATGAACAGATTCGAAGATTGCGGAATTTTCACCAATGTTTCCACCTGGTGCAACGCCAAGTCCACCAACCAACCCAGCACATAGATCACTAACAATATCACCATAAAGATTTGGTAAAACCATCACATCAAATCTTTCCGGATTAGAAACAAGCTGCATACAAGCGTTATCAACAATAATATCGCTAGATTGAATTTCAGGATATTCAGAAGCAACTTCATAAAAACATTTTAAGAATAAACCATCTGTGATTTTGTGAATGTTAGCTTTATGAACTGCAACAACTTTTTTTCTTCCGTATTTTTTTGCCATTTCAAAAGCATATTTTGCAATTCGGATTGATCCTGGTCGAGTAATTAATTTTAATCCCTGCGCAACACATGCTGTTTGATGATGTTCAATTCCGCTGTAAGTGTCTTCAATGTTCTCACGGACAATTATTAAATCAATATTATCAAATCTTGTTCTAACTCCGGGTAAAGATTTTGCAGGTCGAACATTTGCAAATAGCTCTAAAGTTGTTCGCAAAGTTACGTTAACCGATTTATGTCCCGTCCCAATGGGAGTTGTAGTTGGGCCTTTTAACGCAACTTGATATTTTTCAATCGCGGCTAGTGTTTCCGCAGGAATTCCGGTAGGATGTTTTTCAATTGTATTTAATCCCGCCTGATGTTCAACCCATTTGATTGGTACTTGAGCAGCTTCAAATATTTCAACAACAGCATCAGAAATTTCCGGTCCAATGCCATCACCTTTGATTAATACTACTTCAAACATTTTATCCTCTTCTTATTCTAATTGATTTATTAACCGACTGGACAAATATAATCTTTTTAAAAGATTGACTTAATACTTTGTTTGTATGATTTTGTAAGAAGGAAAATTATTGACTGATTAGCGATACTTGTTCTGCCGTTTTTCACTGAATTCTGCTTCAGTAAAATTAATATTATTGTGGAATGTGACTGTAAATACTGATCCAATATTTTTTTCACTTTCAACATTAATATCTGCACGATTTAGTTCTATATATTTTTTAACAAGGGCTAAACCTAAACCATTGCCTTCAAACTCCCTTTTATGGCCAACGTCTTCTTGAGAGAAAGGAACAAACATTTTTTGTAAATATTCCTGGCTCATTCCAATACCGCTGTCTCTTATCTCAACTTTTACTTTATCATCAACAAGATCTTTAATATATACTTCAACATATCCTTTAAGGGTATATTTTATAGCATTATTAATAAGGTTTTGAAAAACCTGGTTTACGGTATATCTATCAGCTGTTATATTAACTTGTTCTTTTGAATGAGTGAATTTTAATTTTAGTCCTTTATCTTCGCTTAAAGATTTGAATTCATTCGTCATTTTTTTCAAATCGCCAACAAGATCAAACTGTTCAAATGTAGCTTTATAATTTCCACTTTGAACAGATGACATACTTAAAATCATATCTATTGTTCTTTGTAATCTTCTACCGGCACTTTTTACAGAATCCAGAATAATTTTTAACTCTTCATCTTTCTCTGATATTTCATCAGCTAACAATGGTATTGAAGTTAATATTACGTTTAAAGGTGTTCTGATTTCGTGTGACATTTGAGCAAGAAAGGCAGATTTAAGTCTATCAGATTCTTCAGCTTTACCCAATGCATCAACAAGTTCACTTTGTACTTTTGTCATTTCAGAAATATCTAATACCTGCATTACATAGTGTTTAACTTTACCAGTTTCATCCTGTACAGAAACGGATTTTACAATTACATTAATTTCTCTACCTTCTTTTTTAAGAAGTTTTTTCTCTGTGTTTATATCTGCAACAGGAGTATTGCTAGCAGAAAATGAAGAATCACTAAATCCTTCTAGATCATTTTTTTCAAATAAGTATTTAATCGGTACGCCAATTATTTCTTCTCTATCAAACCCAATTGTATCGCAAAAAGATTTATTAACACTTAAAATTTTTCCATCTGTAGAAATAATTACTATACCAATTGGGGCATTCTGAAATACGGTTCTAAATTGTTCTTCGCTTTTTTGTAAAGAAATTTCTGCTTTTTTTCTTTGATTTATTTCAAAATTCAATTCGGCTATTTTGTCTTTAAAGACATCGTGCAATTTTTTATTTAATGATTCAACTTCTGATGTAGATTTATCAAGTTCAGTTAATACAAGTTTTACACGATCTTCTATTATACCAAGTTCATCTTTATTCTTACCTCTACCACTTGTAGTTCCGCTTGTAATATTAGCCGAATCAAGAGCTTTGATAATTTTTGAAAGCGGACGAAATGAAATTGAACTTAAGAAATAAGTAAAAACTATTCCTGCCATAAGAATTGTTAAACTGAACAAAGCAGTTAATAAATTATTTTTAAATAATTCCTGCGCATCATCTCCCGAAAGAAATCCCACATAAATTTTCCCGCTTAAAGAATCAGCATTAACCGGCAAACTAACACGATAGACTTTTTCATCCTGCGATATTCCTTTGCCTTGATCTTGTGTAAGAATATATAAATTCTTTTCTGCTGCTTCCAGGTTTAACGCATCTAGATAATCACCGTTTGATCCTTCAACAACAAGATAAACTGCGCCATTTAAGAATAATAATTGTTGTAATATTTCTGGATCGGTGAATTTTTTTTCGGAAAAAACCTGCGGGTTTTGAATGAAAAAGTTAATGAACACATCGGCTTTGTAAGTGTATTTTTCGTTAATCTGGCCTTCAAACTTATTGGTAAAGTAGAAGTATATAAACCCCGATACCAGTATAAAAAATAAAGCAAACTGAATTGTTAGCTTAAGTTGAAGTTTTTGTGATCTTGATCTTTTTAATCTGTTAAAATTTAACATTCATTCTTTTAATTTTTTTCGACTTACTAAGTTAGCAATTTAAGTGCCGTAAGTTATAATAAATTATTCTTGATTTTTTTACAAAAAATCAATTTGTATTGAGAATTTATAAATAAAGAAGTGAAATTTTGTTAAAAATTAACTAAAAATGATCAACCGTAGAGTTTTAAGAAAATTTATTTACATAAGCTTTTACATCAAATTTACTTGCGGCACCATTGCGATTCATATACCTTATTTTTCCGTAAACGGGTCTTTCAAACCACGCACGATCATGAATTCCGCCAATAGACCAGGCAACCCCAGTATAACCGTTTGGATCTCGTCCATCAAGTTCATATTTATCATTCAAATAGATTGCAATTTTTAATGCTTCTTCAGGAGATTTTGTCCATTCAAGAATTTTTTTTGCCCAATACATTCTCATGTAGCCGTGCATTTTTCCAGTAGATATTAATTCTTTTTGTGCAGCATTCCATAAATCTTCGTGAGTGTTCGCACTCTCAAATTGTTTTAAAGTATAAACAAATTCTCTTTCATCTTTTCGATGCTCATTTAAAGATGTTTTAGCCCAATCATGAAACCCATCAAACGAATCATAGTTTTTATTGAAGTAACAGAAGTTATCTGATAATTCTCTTCTTACAATTAATTCCTCAAGAAAAACTTTTTTGGATTCGGGATTACCTTTAAACTTTTCTGTATCATGTGCAATTCGTTGTGCTGATATTTGTCCAAAGTGTAAATAAGGAGATAGATTTGATTGATAATCTTTTGTAGGATCGTTTCGTAGCTCGTGATAATTCTCAAATTTCTTTTTTAAGAAATGATTAAATGTTTTCTGTGCTTCAGATTCTCCTGGTTTTATCCAATCTACTTCTTTTACATCAAAATTTATTTTTAATGATTTTTGAATTTTACTCCAATCAATTATTTCTGATGAGATTTCACTTTTATTCATTTTTTTTAGTGATGAAAATTCATCCATAAATTCAATTAATGCTTTATGGATTTTAGGACGAATTGTATAAGCTGCAAATTCTAATTTATTGGAAACATATAAACAAGGAACAATATTATGTGCATCAACTTCGTAAAAAGGAATTGTAATTTGTTTTGCAACATCTCGTTTCCAGATTCGTTTTATTTTTAATGGATCAAAATCTGAAACAAGAAATGAAGCCCCTAACTTTTTTAACAAATTAGGAATTTCTTCTTCTGGTTTTCCAATTGTAAGATAAAATGGGATGTTATAATTCTTTAGTTCAGCATCAATTTCCTGCAATCCACGTAACATAAAATCATATTGCCGAATCGTGGCTTCTAAAAAATCCGGAACAAGATTAAATAAAACCACTAAACTTCTTTTATTTTCTTTTGTTAACTTTTGTGCAAACAATAAAGCCCAATTATCATGGACTCGCTGATCACGGCTCATCCAATAAACAATTGGGCCATTAGTTTCATTTCCTTTTTGCAGTAACCGAATTCTTTTTTCGTTAATCAATTTTACAACATAATATTTTTTACTAAACCAAAATACTGATTAATATTTTACACTGCATCCATAAGATGTTGAACTTTGAAAACTAACATTCTTGCCTGCAAGTAATTCATCCAACGCGTTTGAAACATAATTTTTGCTTCTTTAACATCTTCTAAATCAGTAGAAGCTTTGTCATCAATCGCACCAGCGTAAACAAGCTTTCCATTTTTATCAATTACATACATATGCGGAGTTGTTTTTGCTCCATACATTTTTCCTACTTTTCCATCAGCATCAATTAAATAAGCAGACATTTTTGCATTATGATTTCTTATCCGATCATTAATTTCATCATTTGTAAAATTACCTTGCTTTCCTTCTGCAGATGAACAGATAGACAACCACACAATATCTTTCTTTGTGTATTTTAATTGAAGTGACTGCATATTTTTTGAATTATAATGTTTCTTAACAAATGGGCAATCAAAATTTACCCATTCTAACACAACAACCTTTCCCTTAAATTCATTCAACGAATGTTCTTTCCCGTTTGAATCGATAAGCTTAAAATCAGGTGCCAGTTCATTCAGTTTTGCAGTTTGTGCAAAAGCTGTAACACCAAATAACACAAGAAAAATAATTGCGAATGTTTTATACATAGTTTGCTCCTTTTTGTTATGATTACTTTTTTATTGTAACACAATTTGCGATCAAAAGTTCAATCTGTAATTGGAAGATTTATTTCATATGATTTATTGTGATCATCATTTAAAACAATTATTCCATTTATATAAGTTGGATTTTCAACACGAAATGGATCTGGTTCTAATACAAGTTCTAAATATTTTCCAAAATCATAGTTTGGTTGATTTACTTTATTCTTAAAAACTCCTGCTTTATAAGGATAAAACTCAACCCTACTTATTTCTGATTCAGATAAAATCTTTTTATCAACCAAAAGGGAGACGGAATTAGAGTTTTTGATTACTGAAACTTTTATGTTTTGATCAAATATTGATAAAAGATTTCTTGTGTAATCAAATTCATCAGAAACAAGTTTTGTTGGATAAAAATCTTTAGTTAAATCCAATTTAATTGTTAATGTTGTATCAAAAGGCTTGCACAAATCTTTACAAATAAGTGAAGTAAGTTTTGCTAAAATATTAACTTCTTTTTGAATATGGTTTTTAGGAATGTATAAATTAGCTATTAACAAAACTTGATGGGAATAACCATAATTAACAATTTCATCTGAAGAAAATATTTCTGGTGCTGGAAATTTTATTTCCGAAATAGTAAAATCTTTAGGAATTATAAAATCAACTTCTGTAGGCAAGCCGCTATCGCCAGGGTTTTTCCAGTAAATATGCCAATCATCTTGAAGATTAATTAAAACACCAATTGAGATTATGGAATCTTTTTGAGGCAAGAAAGAATCAACAACTAATTTTGCTTCTGCCAAAGATTTTTGTTGGGCAAAACTGTAAATCGTTGATAATAGAACTATAAAAACAAAGAGTTGTATTGTTGTAGTATTTAATTTCATCAAATAAGATTAGTATAAAATTTGATTTTAAGATATAACAACAATCCAAATAAAAAAATTCAAATCACTTATTTGTGCTCGATATCAATACCAACGGGACAATGATCTGAGCCAAGAACATCGGGCATTATAAACGCATCTTTAACATTTGTTTTAAAATTTTCTGAAACAAAAAAGTAATCGATTCTCCAGCCCACATTTCTATCTCTCGCACGAGTAACCTGATCCCACCAGCTATAATTTTCTGGCTCATCATTAAACATTCTAAAAGTATCTAAATAACCTTTAGAGAAAAATTTATCAAGCCATTCTCTTTCAACCGGTAGAAATCCTGAAACCTTAGAATTTTCTTTTGGTCTTGCCAAATCAATTTCTTTGTGAGCTGTGTTTACATCTCCACAGATAACTAGTTTCTTTCCTTTCTTAACTAGCTTGTTTGAGTATTCCAGAAAAGCATCGTAAAAATCCATTTTGTATTGCAAACGTTCTTCATTCTTTTTTCCATTTGGATAATAAATGTTCAGAAGAACAAAATCTTTATAGTCTGCGATAATAATTCTTCCTTCATCATCAAACTTTGGGATGCCAAAACCATGTTCAACTTTAATTGGTTCTAGCTTTGTATAGATAGCAACTCCGCTGTAACCTTTTTTAACTATGGAAGAAGAAAAATAAGATTTGTAACCATTTATGTTTAAAAGTTCTTCAGATAATTGTTCTGGTGCAGCTTTAGTTTCCTGCAAACAAAGTATATCAGGATCTTCGGTTAATAACCAATCAATAAATCCTTTTTTTTGCACAGCACGAATACCATTTACATTCCAGGAAAGTAATCTCATTTTTCCCATAAAAATTTTGCCTCAATTTTTATTATAAAATAAAATGAATTATTAATCCCCAGCTGATAGCACTAACCAAAGTTAAGATAAGAATTTTTAAAGATGTTTTAATTTCTCCATCTTTAAATAAAACTATAGGACCAAATCCAGCACCTGAGCTTAAGCCAGCAATTGCGGCTCCAAATGGTAATCCTGTGTGTAAAAATGCTTCTGCAATTGCAATTGATGCAGCACAATTTGGTATCAATCCAAAAATTCCTGTAACAATAATTTGGATTACAGGATTTACATTTAGTGACTCTATAATTTCTTCCGAATGTGTGAATGCAAACAACGATGCAATTGCAACAGTAATTACAAACACCCAGAAGTATATTCTAAATGTTCGTTTTAGGCTATGCATAAATATTTCAAAGTATTTTGTTCGATGTAACTCTACATCGATCTGCACAACGTGCGAAGATTTTACTTCAGGAACTTTACCTTCGTAAAACTTTTTAGATACAATCATATCAATCAAATAACCCGAGGCAACCCCAATAAGCAATTTGGTCCCAATAATATAAAAAATGTAAATCATCTGCTCACGATTTGCTATCAAAACCGGAATTGCTTCATCAGAAGTTGCAAGATAAGTTGCTATTAATGTTCCAATTGATACTCTACGCGTTAAAAAAAGAGAAGTAACAAAAACAGACATTCCACATTCAGGTAATAATCCAAGAATTGTTCCGGCTATCGGACCCATCGGACCAGAAATTTTTAGAAATGAAATTAAATCAAGCTGCTTTGTATGAGAAAAATATTCCAAAACAAAGTAGAGAATAAACAGGATTGGGATCATTAAATAAGTATCGCCAAGTGATCCTAAAATGATTTCCCAGATATTTGAATATGAATGCGCGTGCATTAAAACTAAAATTGTAAATGAATGTGCAAAGATATGAAATTCACTTTACAATCTGATAAAACAACTTACACTATTAATCAAATATCAATCGCCAGATCTGGGTTACAAAAAATGTAATCGTAAAACCCATTACTACCGGAAGAAGCGTTGAGATCACAGTCCACTTTACACTTTTTGTTTCTTTATAAATTGTGTAGATGGTTGTTGAACAAGGATTATGAAGCAAACTGAATATCATTAAATTTATTCCTGTTAATAAAGTCCATCCACCAGCGTGTAAAATTGACGCTGTATCTGTTACTGAATCAAGTTCAAACATTACTCCGCTATCACCGCCAATTCCTTTTAAGGCAAGATTTGCAACCGTTAACATTAGGACGGTTGGGATTACAATTTCATTTGCGGGAATTGCAATAATGTATGCTAGCAAAATTATTCCGTTTAATCCAAAAATAAATGCTACCGGATTAGACCAATCTATAAAAATATTTGCAATTGAAACTCCATCAATAGTAATGTTTGCAACCAACCAGATAACCATTCCTGCAGGAATAGCAAAAACAATTGCCCGCCACAAAACAAAAACTGTACGATCTATTAAAGAAGTATAAAGTGTTTGCATAATTCTTGGAGGTCGATATGGTGGTAACTCTAAACTAAATGCTGAGGCTTCACCTTTTAACAAACTTTTTGATAATCCCCACGAGACAACTAAACTAAATACAATCCCTAAAATTGCAATAAAAACTACAGCTCCTGCTGAAGCAATGCCTGCAAGATACGCTGGCGCAGCTCCACCAATAAAAATTGTTGCGACTAAAATTTGTGTCGGCCATCTTCCGTTACATAAAGAAAAATTATTTGTGATGATTGCAATTAATCTTTCGCGCGGAGAATCAATTACTCGTGTTGCAACTACTCCAGCCGCATTACAACCAAAACCCATTGCCATTGTTAATGCTTGTCTTCCGTGTGCGCCAACTTTTTTGTAAAGTGGATCCATATTAAAAGCTACGCGAGGCAAATAACCAAAATCTTCCAGCAAAGTATAAACAGGAAAAAATATTGCCATCGGCGGAAGCATTACACTTATTACCCACGCCATTGCAAGATAAGCTCCATCAATCAAAACTCCGCTTAACCACCAGGTCATAAATGTATTTGCAAAGTTTTTTAATAATGGATGTAAAGTATCAACAAGTAAGTTTGCAATTAATCCAGATGGAACATTTGCGCCTTCAATCGTTAACCAAAAAACAACCGCAAGTATTAAAAACATTATTGGAAATCCTAAATACTTGCTTGTAAGTATTTTATCTAAAGTTCTATCTAAACTAAATGCGGGTTTTTTATCCGGGTAGATTACTGCTTTTGATGAAATTGCAGTTGCATTTTCATAAATTGATTCCATTAAAGTATCGTGAAAGTTTTCTCCAACTTCCCAGCGTAAACTATTTGCTGTAGCTAAGATTGATTCTCGTTTTATAATATTGTTATTCATATTACTTGCTTTGTCATTACGGCATTGAGCCGGAATCCATTTTTAATTTGTACTGCAGATTCCCACCTTCGCGGGAATGACGTTTATTAAATTATACTTCAACTTCGCTCAGATTAACATCTTTCTTAAGATTACCAAGATCACCATTTCGTATTGCATCAATTATACTTTGATCGCCTTCAAGCAAACGTAAAGCAACCCAGCGCAAATTTGGCAGATTTGGATATTCAACTTCTATTTCTCTACTTAATTTTTCTATCGCAGAATTTAATTCTGATGAACTTGTTTTTATTCTATAAGGTTTACAAATGTATTTTCCCGTTGCAACATCGTGAATAGTATTTAAAAGCTCATTCATCCCTTCACCCTGTCTTGCTGATGTTGGAACAACCGGAATTCCTAATTCTTTGGATAAAGTCCGATCATCAATACTAATTCCATTACGCTTTGCCTCATCCTTAAGGTTAAGACACAATACAGCACGATTTGTGATTTCTAGAATTTGTAAAACTAAATTTAAATTTCTTTCAACTCGAGTTGCATCAACAACAATAACAGTAACATCTGGCTGACCAAATAAAATAAAATCACGCGCCACTTCTTCATCTGTACTGGTTGATAATAGTGAATATGTTCCTGGCAAATCAACAAGCTTAAATTTTTTCTCGCTGTATTCAAATCCACCTTCAGCTCGTGTAACAGTTTTTCCAGGCCAGTTGCCAGTATGCTGCCTTAATCCGGTTAGATAGTTAAACACAGTACTTTTACCTGTGTTTGGATTTCCTGCAAGAGCAACAACAAAATCAAAACTGCTCATATCAATGCCAAGTTTTTTTAGATTGCCCATATTGTGTACAGGGCAATTTGCACAATTATTTAATTCTGAGTTATTCATTTTTTACTGGTTATGTCTTCTAAATAAATTCTATCTGTTTGTTGTTTGCGAAGTGCAACCGTTGTACCACGAACTTTGTAAGCAACAGGATCACCTGTAAAACTTTCAAGTTCCGCTTCTATTTTTGTTCCTGGCACAATTCCCAAATCCATTAATCTTCTTCGTTGCTGCCCGCGCAAAACTTTTGCTATCCCAAGAATTGTTCCTTCTTCTCCAATTTTAAGCGAAGACAATCTTTTAAAATTTCCCTCCACCTGTTTTTCAAGTTTTACAACTCCAACCGTAATATTTCCAGCAATTAAGGGAGATAAAACACATTCTTCTCCGTTTGCAACAAACTTTAAGCGGCTAGCAGTTACTTCAATCATTCTAATTTGCATTCCAGGATACAATCCTTCTGCAACTATCTGGCTGTAAATTGTATGCGGTTCATCTTCAACATGAATAATGTTACCAAATTCTCCCACTTTCATTTCAGTTAAAGGTTTCCCTTTTTTTACGGGAATATCACCGGAAGCCGTTGGAATAGGATCGCCGTGCGGATCAAAAACCGGGTTACCAATTTGTGCTGCAAGTTTGTTTGCTTGTTCAGGTGTTAAAGTATGTTCAAGTTCTTCTGCTTTTGTGTGCCATTCGTTTTCTGTTACGCTAGTTTCATCTGCAAGATATTTTTCCCAAAGACGATGAACTCTGATAACTCTTAACGCATAAGATTTTCCATCCGATGTTAATGTAAGTTCCTCTTTGTTTGTATTTACAAGTCCTAACGATTCTAGTTTAGCAATAATATTTGTGGCATCATCTGCAGAAATTGAAAGACTGCCTGCTATTCCGTTGATGTTGCAGTATGAACTATTGTACTCGCAGTTGTATAAATATTTTAAAGCATCTTCAATTAAAACTTTTCTTTTTGCATACTTAGATTTTTTCCAGGTTGCCAAAATTCCTTTGTTTGGATAAATGATCAACACCGTGATAACAGAGATTAATATGCCAATTATCAAAAGCATTAATGGTTCATTCATAACTTTGCCTATTTTATCTTTTCTACAAAAATGTTTGATGCAATTTTGTTACTTATGTTCATTTCTTTATTATCTATTTTTACAAGTACAGAGCCATCATATTCAAGTTTATCTTTAATGATAATTTCTTTGCCAAGACTAATTCCAATTTTTGTTATGTATGATAAAAGATTTTTTACGTCATCATTTACACGAATAACTTTTACAATATCATTTTCACTTAGCTCAGTTATTGCAACCACAGATTTTGATTTTTTTATTTTACCATTTTTATCTGGAATTGGATAACCGTGCGGATCAAACTCGGGATAATCTAAAAATTCTTCCAGAAGATTAATCAACTCATCAGAAGATGAATGCTCAAGTTTTTCTGCTTCTTCATGAACTTTATCCCAGCTCATTCCAAGAGTTTGATTGAGAAACACTTCCCAAATTCTATGTCTGCGCAACATATTCTTTGCGTAAGATTCGCCATCATTGGTAAGTTTTATACTTTTATATTTTTTGTAATCAACAAAACCATCGCGCGAAAGTTTGCGCAACATATCGGTTACAGCAGCATTAGAAATCTCAAGTTTTTCTGCTAAAAGATTTGGCTTTATCTCTCCTGCATCATCAAGATTTCTAAAAATTGCAGTTAAATAATCTTCTTGTGAAATATTATTCATTTAAGTTCTTTTAATTATAAATTTAAGTATACTTAAACTTAGGGAATGATAAAACAAAAGGCAAAGCGTAAAAATTTGCCTGTATATAAAATCACACCAGTTATTTTTTAAGGTAAGCTTCTAATGAATGAAGTGAATCAATGTATTCGACATTTTTGTATTTCTTTAGCACCTTATCAGAATTTTCTGCTAAGGCCTGGCCGCCAACTATTATTTTTTTTGTAGGAAAAAATCTTGTCAGATGATCAACCACGTCTAAAAATCTACCAAGATTTAAATACAAGCTCCAGGAAAGCGCAATTACCTCAGGATCTATTTGTTTAACAAACTTAAGAATCTCTTTTGAGGGAACTGAGGCACCAAGATAATATGAATTCCATCCTTCAAGTTCAAAAACATTGGAAACCATTTTTGCACCGATTTCATGAAATTCTTTATCGATACAGGTTACAACAACTTTTCTATCCGAGTTTGAGTTTCCAACCGGGGCAAATCTACTTATAAGTGATTCCACAATTTGAGTTGCCATATGTTCTTCAGGAATTGACATTTTATCATGATCCCAGAGTTTGCCAATTCTGTACAAAGATTTTTTGAACAACTCGTTATAAATATCTTTTAAATCGTATCCATCATTTAATAATGATTGTACGATGTGAGTACATTTTTCTTTTTCGCCATCAACAAGTGAGTTAAAAAAGCTTAAAAAATGTGATTGTTTAATTTCTTTCATAATAAATCCAACGAACTATTTATAAAGTAATAATTCGTTTTTGTATAAAAAAGTTCCATTAACATAAAAATATTTGTTTACAATCTATAAAAAAATGAGCTTTTGCTATAAAGTAAAGTTATATTTTTTATAGATAAAGCATATTTTAGCAGAAAAAGTAAAGATAAAAAATGACCAACCAATCAAAATCTTCATTATCAGAAATTCTGGAAAAGATAAATGCAGGTAAGGCTGCGTTAGAGCAAAATGAAATTGATGATTTATTTGCCAATCTTAGTATAGAGATAAATAGAACTGTAAAAGAAAATTTTCTAAACGAAGCCGAAGAAAGTAAAAACTGGTTAAACATCTTAAATGGATTGTTTGAATCTGAACTTGCTAATTCTTTTATGAAAAGTATTGATAAGGAATTGTTTTTTTCATTCGGCAACTATCTTGTTTCATTTTCAGAAAATCAAAATTTAATTATAAACTCTATAATTCATAGCTATTTAAATCTTTTCCGTAATTCATATTTTTTGCAAAATATTTATGATGAAAGAAAATGGGATAACCTTGTAAATAAATTAATCATTCAAAGTTCATATACATTTGATGTTTTATTTAATCAAAGAGTCAATCAGTATAAAAGAAAAAATCTTTTTAGAATTATTAATGATGATAAAACTATTGATTATAGCTGGGATAAGACAAATGAAATAATTTCAACTTATCGAACATCGCTTAATAATTTAATGTTTGAAATCTCTTCTGAAAATAAAATTATTGCTTTTTTGTTAGAGAATAGTTTAGAAATGGTTATGCTCGATCTTGCCTGTTTAACCTCTGGAAATGTTAATGCAATGATTCCTGCAAATTCTGTATCAGAGCATATTTCATTTATACTAAATCAAACAAAAGCACCGGTACTTTTTGCAGATGATGAAAAACAATTGGCAAAAATCAGATCGATAAAAAAAGAAGCTCCTTATTTAAAAACTGTTGTATTAATAAAAGGAAATGCTGCAGAAGATTGGGTAATTAGTTTTGAGGAATTTAAAGCACTTGCCTCACATAATAATCCTGAAGTTAATCCAGATATAAAACCAGATTCACTTGCTACAATAATGTACACTTCAGGAACTACTGGAGAACCAAAAGGAATTATGTTTTCACACGCCAACATTGTGTACAAAAGATTTTGCCGCGCAATGGCAATTCCAGGCATTGGCGATAAAGACAGGTATCTAGCCTTCCTTCCTCTTTACCATACATTTGGAAGATGGCTTGAGATGACTGGAGCAATTTTCTGGGGTGCTGAATATTGTTTTATGGAAAATCCATCATTGGAAACAATGATTGAAAATATGCAGCTTGTTAAGCCTACAATTTTTATATCAATTCCTAAAAAATGGATTCAGCTTTATGAATACATTATCACTCGAATTGACATTGAGGTTGATAATGATGAAATAATTAAAAGCGCTGTATTAAATGCAACTGGTGGAGAATTAAAATGGGGACTTTCGGCCGCGGGATTTTTACCTCCCGATATTTTTAGATTTTTCCAGCGTTATGGAATTGAATTAATGAGCGGCTTTGGAATGACTGAAGCAACTGGCGGAATAACAATGACTCCGCCTTTTCAGTATAGAGAAAATTCTCTTGGAAAGGCTTTACCAGGAATAGAAATAAAAATTGGTGAAGATGGGGAAATTTTGATTCGTGGACCTTATGTGATGATTAATTATTACAATCAAAGTTTGGATGAAACTTTTGATGCTGATGGATGGCTTGCAACTGGTGATGTAATGCGAATGGATAAGGATGGATTTATTGAAATAATTGATCGCAAAAAAGAGATTTACAAAAACATTAAAGGAGAAACGATTGCACCTCAAAAGATCGAAAATCTTTTTCGTGATTTTGAATTTGTAAAACAAGTTTTTCTTGTGGGTGATCATAGACCTTTTAACACACTTTTAATTTTTCCTGATTTGATTTCTGACAATTCTCCATTAAAAAAAATGGATGAACAACAATTACAGGATTATTTTTCAACTGTAATAGTATCTGTAAATAATTTTCTTGCTCCATTTGAACGCATTGTTGATTTCAGATTAATAAATCGTGCATTTAATGATGATCAAAATGAATTAACTCCAAAAGGGACTTATAAACGCAGAGTGATTGAAAAAAATTTTGAAGATATAATTATTTTGATGTATCAAAAAGATCATCTTTCACTTCCACTTGGAAAGTATGAAATAAAAATCCCAAACTGGTTTTTGAGAGAAAAAGGAGCCTTAAGTCGTGATGTTTTTCTAAAAAATAATTTTCTTTCAATACCAAAGCATAATTCATCACTTGAGATAAAAGTTGTAGATGAAGAAAAAAATGTTTTTCAATTAGGAAATTATTCGTACAAAATCAGCTCAAAACAAATTGATCTTCAGGATATCTTAACAAATCCCTACTACTGGCTCGGCAATACTGATCTTGTTGAATTTGCCGGGCAAGGGATTTTTAGATGGTTTAGGAAATCTGAAACAGAAAAAGGATTGGAGTTTGTTGATAGAATTACAAATGTAAAATCAACAGAACAAGATTATAATCACTTAAAAGAGATTTTTGAAGCAAAGGAAATTTCAATTCTTGGTTTGCATTTTGCTGAAACACTAATTCAATCCGAAAGTAACTCTTATTTAGGTTTGGCCGCTTTATATTTTAATGAAATTCTAAAAGACATTAAATCAACACACTATAAATTAGCTGTTGAGTTAGCTTGTAGACCAGCACTTATCTTTGATATATCAACCAAAAGAAAAATATTTTTATCAGCATTGCAATCCCGTAAAAAAGAAAACTTCCGTAGATTTTTAGATATATACACTTGCGATGATTATAAATTTTTAAGCAACGAGGTAATAATCGCAATTGATAATATTAGTCGAGGAAGCGAAAACTTAGTTGAGATAGAAAGTGTGTTAGCCGATAGAGCAAAAATTCTTTCCTCAAAATCTAATCTTAATAAAACTGCAATCCCGAGTTTATTCCACTTACTTGTAAGTTATGGTGTAAATCATCCTTCCAGCTATGAAAGAATTAGAAGATTCTTTTTGCAGTTTGAACTTTATGGATCAACAAAAGATTTAAGAAACATTGCACAAAAATCACGATTAGAAGTAAGAAACCAGTTTACAGATTGGCTTGGCGAAAATCCACGTGTAGCTGTAGACCCCGAAACTGGTGAGGAATATCGATGGGATGATGTTTTAGTTTTTGATCAGTCAATCTCAGAAGCTGAACAAGAAATTTTGAGAAGAGCTATTTCTGAAAAACAAATTATTCGTGAAGCAATTTTTCTTTTTTCAGGAAGTGTACTTATTTCCTTAAACAATATTTTGCCTTCGGGTGTATGGATAAGCAAATTTTCAGAATCAGAAAATAGATCCGTATTCCGAGTAACTGTTCAAACAAGATTTTTGGGCGGATTTGATTTAGCAATTCATCTTAATCACAATGAGTCAGATGAAACAATTCAGGAAGAAATAAAATGGAAAGTGATTGCTGGAACAGAAAGCAATGGTGAAAAGCTTGCAGCAAAACTTGGCGGTTTGTGGGAAGATTATAATCTGTGGACTGAAGAATTTGTTGGTGATGAATCTGCTGAAAAATTTATTAGAAGAGAATATAAACGAAATGATGAATTAACTTTAGAAAAACTTCGAAATCTCTGGAAGTTTTTTGTTTGGAATGCTGCCGCAGCTTACGTAAAATTTTGGAAGCTATCTGACATGAAAATGGAGCTTGTTGATAGCACTCCAGATGATATTATAGTTGCTCAGCACGATTACCAAACTAAATGTTTAATCACTTCTTTTTCTAGAAGAAGAAAAACAGAATCCACTTTAAGTTTTATAATGAATTTTTATGAAAGTTTTGTTAAACAAACTGAGGATAAATATCCGCAAATAAAAAAAGCTTCCGTTTGGAATGCTATTTTCTCAGGAATAATTGAAGCGCTTGGAATTGATGATGGAATAGTTTTAATAACTAAATTGAAAAAAGAACTTGAACATTCAAACATTGATATCAAAGACAATATTAATTATAGAATTGACTCGTTGCTTCATAACATTCAAAACCATGGTTATTTACCAAAGCAATTGTACTTTTCTGTTAAAAGATTTCATCGGTGGCATGATTTAAATAAAGATGCTTCATTGTCAGCGCAATCTGAAATGATTTACGAGATGTATGATACTTATCGTTTGTTTGATCTTGAAGAACAATATCCAGCTGCACGAACAAGGTTTTTTCTTGAAACAGTTTTTTATAACTCACCACAAAGATTTAAAGATGTACTTCGCGATCTTGTAAAAAAGCAAAGGAACAGAAAAATTTCTAAAGAAGAATCACTTAAGCTTATTAACGCTTTGCATTTTGAGTTTGAACTTGATGAAAAGGAAACTTACTTTATTACAAGATTAGGCTACCCGCATTTAAAGCCTTCAGATTCAGCAGCATTGTTAAAAATAAAATCAGAGATTGCCGGACAACCAAATCTTGTTGTACAGTTGGCAGATAATGAGGGAAATATATTTACAATTAGAAATCCAATAAATCCTAAAGAGATTTCAAAACTTCATCTGCTTTATATTGAAGCAAACTTAAATGTTAACTTTAGGCCTGAACACCATTTTCTTGTCGCTGTTTCTGATAGAGGATTTATTATAGGTGGAGCCTTTTATTATCACACCGATGATGAAACAGTTCATATGGAAAAAATAGTCGTTTCAGATCGTTATCGTCGCAAAGGTATTAGCGAAGGATTGATGAATGATCTTTTTAATAGAGTTAAATCAGAAAAAATAAAATTTGTTACTACTGGATTTTTCCGCCCAGAGTATTTCTATCGTTTTGGATTTAAGATTGAACGAAAATATTCTGGATTGGTTAAAGAGTTGTAAAAGATGAGGTTCTCGATTGAACCTCATCTTGTGTTACCAAAACATTAATTAAGTTTAAACACAACTGGTATATTTATTTTTGTAATAACTGGCTTTCCATTTTGTTTACCCGGAATCCAGCGAGGCATACTTTTAAGAACTCTCATTGCTTCTTCATCACAGCCAGCACCAATACTTTTTGCAACACTTACATCTCTAATCTCGCCATTTTTATCAACAATAAAAGTTAAAACAACTTTGCCTTCAACCTGTGCTCTAATTGCAATTTCTGGATACGAAATATTTTTAGCAAAGTAGTTTAGCATTTCGGAATCTCCACCAGGAAATTCGGGCATTTCTTCTGCCCATAAATGTACTTGTTCTTTAGGTTGTTCTACTTCTGGAATTTCTATTTCTTTAACACCATCAATAATATCAGTTCCATATATATTCCCTTCAACTGTTTCTGTTCCAGGATTTTTATTAATAAGATCCTCAACTGTTGGAATATATTCGTTGAATACCTGTTCATCTGGTCTAACTACTGGAGCAATATATTTTACTGTTGGGGTTTTGGGTTGTATTGGTAAGGGAATATCAGCATCAGGTTTTTCAATTGGAGGGATAGTTAATATAATAATTGTGCTATCTTTTCCACTATAATCTTTACTGTGTTCAACCGGAAATATTGAAGCCGTAATTAAAGGATAGCTTACTATTAGTGCAAAAATAATCATTGCTCCTGTTGCAGAAATTGAAACATACTTATTATATAGTTTTCTAAGCATGTATGCGCCGTATTCTTTATTCCTTCCTTCAAAAACCAATTCATTGAATTCAGGAATGTTTTCTTTCGATTTCATTGTATCCTCCTTTTAAGATTTGTGGATTATACTTTTTAATTCTGAAAAATGTTCCCAAAGAAATCTTAAAATGAAAAGGATAGTTTAATTTTTTCTTGTAGCCAAAAATCTCTTTAGCTAATTTCGTGATGTAAAATCAATGAACTAATTATTTAATTATCATACCAGAGAAAAGTAAAATGAAACATTACTTGCCAATCTTAACATTATTTCTGTTAATTATTGGATGTTCATCCACAACTCAAGTACAAAATACTATTAGTAATCTATCTTATGATGGAAAACCCGTAGTGGTTTATACAACAGCGGATAACTCCGAATTGAGACTATCATTAACAGATAAATTGAATTTTAAAAAAACTCCACAGCCAATAGAATCAGAGGTTTCTGTTTTTGTAAATCCACAAAAACAATATCAAACATTTATTGGTATCGGAGGTGCAATTACTGATGCTTCCGCTGAGGTTTTTGCCAAATTATCTGGCGATAAGCAACAAGAATTTTTAAATGCGTATTTTAATAAAGAGAAAGGAATCGGTTATTCGCTTGCTCGAACTACAATTCATAGTTGCGACTTTAGTTCTGGAAGTTATACTTATGTAACGGAAGGTGATAAAGAATTAAAATCATTTAGCATCCAACACGATAAACAATTTAAAATTCCTCTTATCAAAAAAGCTATTGAAACTGCTGGAGGTAAATTACTATTATATGCAAGTCCCTGGAGCCCTCCCGCGTATATGAAAGACAACAATACTATGTTAAAAGGTGGCAAGCTTCTTCCTGAATACTATCAATCCTGGGCGAACTACTTTACAAAATTTGTAAAAGCTTATGAAAATGATGGAATGCCAATTTGGGGAATTACATTGCAAAATGAACCAATGGCAACACAAAGATGGGAATCCTGTATTTACACCGCTGAAGAAGAAAGAGATTTTCTGAAAAATTTCCTTGGACCAACAATGGAACGTGAGGGATTAGGAAATAAAAAGATTGTTGTTTGGGATCATAATCGTGATTTGATAAGCCATAGAGCAAATACTATTTTTAGTGATCCTGAAGCTGCAAAATATGCTTGGGGCATCGGATTTCATTGGTACGAAACCTGGGCTGGTGGTGATCCTATGTTTGAAAATGTTGAAAATGTTCACGAATCTTTTCCTGATAAACAAATATTATTTACCGAAGGCTGTGCAGAAAGTTTTAGTTCTGATGGATATCAAAGATGGAAAAACGGCGAGCGTTATGGTAAATCAATGATTAACGACTTTAATAATGGAACTGTTGGTTGGACTGATTGGAATATTTTGTTAGATGAAACAGGCGGACCAAATCATGTGCAGAATTTCTGCTTTGCACCAATTCATGCAAATACAAAAACCAACGAGATTATTTACACACCTTCATACTATTATATCGGACATTTTTCAAAGTTTATCAGACCAGAGGCAAAACGCATCAGTACATCTTGCAGCAGAAGTCACTTACTTAGTACTTCGTTTGTAAATGATAGTAACCAGATTGTAACTGTTGTAATGAATCAAAGTGATACTGAAATTAAATATCAATTATATGTTGGTAATAGTGCAGTTGAAGTTGTAATTCCGCCACACGCTATTCAATCTGTTATTTATTAATTCTATAAGGATTGTAATGAAAATATTGCATTTATTTTTAATAACTATTTTATCGTTAATGTTTATGGAACAATCACTACTTGCACAAAACACCGACTGGCCAAATTTTGAGAGATATAGAGAAGATAATATAAAACTTGGATTGCCTAGGTTAGGTGAAAACCGAGTTGTGTTTATGGGTAACTCGATAACTGAAGGCTGGAAGGATGTTGATCCTGATTTCTTTAAAGATAAGCCATACATTAATCGAGGAATAAGCGGACAAACAACACCGCAAATGTTAGTTCGTTTTAGAGCCGATGTTGTAAACCTTAAACCAAAAGTTGTTGTGATATTAGCTGGCACAAATGATATTGCCGGAAACACAGGCCCAGCAACACTTGAGATGATTGAAGATAATATTGCTTCTATGGTTGAGATTGCAAAAGCAAATAATATTAACGTAGTCTTATGTTCTGTATTGCCAGCTTATGATTATCCCTGGAAATCTGGGTTACAACCTGCAGAGAAAATTGTTGCACTAAATAAATGGATAAAAGATTATTCTGAAAAAAACAAAATAATTTATGCTGATTTCTTTACACCAATGGCTGATGAAAGAAATGGATTAAAGAAAGAATACTCAGAAGATGGTGTTCATCCAAATAAAGATGGTTATGATGTAATGACTCCACTTGTGGAAAAAGCTATAGCAGAATCATTAAATCATTAAAAAAATAATATATGTGTTTCTAAAATATCAAGGCGGACTTAACTGTTCGCCTTTTCTTATTATATCACACAAACATTCTCTGATACTAGCAAAAAACTGAATGGTTTAAAAAAAAAGTCCCCGATGTTGGGGTAACACATCGGGGTAGTACTGATAATAAGCTTGGGGGAGGACTTATTACCAAGTACCGTTTTAATTCTGTTGTAAAAATAATAAGTCGTAATTTAAATGCAAATAGTTTTGTGATAATTGGTAAAATTTTTTTTAGTTTAATCCAACTTTCAACAAAAAATCCTAAATTTTGGTGTAACTTTTGATAAAAAGCACACTTTTTAGAGAAATAAGCTAGAATAGTATAAAAGAAATCACTTGTTAAAACTTAAGATTCCAGGAATTCTGTTTTCAATTTTTAACTCATTTCTTTACATTCACATAAAATAAATCAATCTATAAGGAGTTTTAATGAGTAGAGAAATTCAACGTTGGTATAGCCCAAACTTAAAGAAGGAAATGGAAATAGTTGTTTACGGACATTATGGTTATGCTTTATTGATGTTTCCAACCGCGGCTGCAGATTATCTGGAATATGAAAGATTTAAACTTATAGATTCTATTGGTGGATTTTTACACGATGGTAAATTAAAAGCTTTCTCAATCAATAGCATCAACAATGAAAGCTGGTTGAACAATAATATGCATCCAGCTCAGAAGGCTATCCGTCATCAGCAATACAACAAATACATTATTGAAGAAGTTGTCCCTTTTATACATAATCACAGCAAAGGATTGGTGCCAATTGTAACTACAGGTGCTTCTCTTGGTGCACTACACGCCGCAAATAATTTTTTTAGACGACCGGATATTTTTAGCGGCACAATTGCAATGAGCGGTAGTTATGATTTAAAAAGTTATACAAAAGGATTCTTTGATGATAATGTTTACTTTAATTCTCCTGTAGATTATCTACCAAGATGGGATGATAATTTTATGTTTGATCATATGAGAAAAGGTAGAATTGTTATCGCTACGGGACAAGGAAATTTTGAAGATCCTGAAGCATCAAAACAATTATCAAATATCTTAAACTCACGCGGCGTTAAACATTGGTTAGATTTGTGGGGCTTTGATCAGCCGCATGATTGGCCAACCTGGCGAAGTATGCTGCCATATTTTCTAGGGCAAATTAAATTTTAATTTATAGTTATCCAGGGGATTATGAACTGGAAAGAATTCTTAAATAATAAAAAAAACAGAAATGAATTTTTTATAAGTTTATTTTTACTTGCTATTGCATTAACTGCTCTGGCAAATTTTGTAAACTTTACAGAAACAAGAACTGGTGTAGTTCTGCAAGATCCTCTTCTTAATTTATATAATCCCATTGATTTGACATGGTTAATTTTTGGCTTAATCTATATTTCTCTTATCGTTGCGATAGTATCCTTACTTAAAAATCCAAAGCAATTGTTATTTGCAATGCAACTTTACGCTTTAATGGTTGTGGTTAGGATTTCAGCAATGTATTTACTTCCGCTAGAACCGCCAGCTAAAATTATTATTCTTAACGATCCTTTTGTAGAATTTTTCGGATCAGGAAAATCATTAACAAAGGATTTATTTTTTTCCGGTCACACAGCTTCATTGTTTGTTTTATTTCTAACAGCTAAACAGAAAACTATAAAAATAATTTTTCTAGTTTGTACAATTGTGGTTGCAATTTCAGTTTTGCTTCAGCATGTTCATTACACAATTGATGTTTTTGCGGCTTTATTTTTTACTTTTGCGTGTTATAAAATATTAAAGAACTTTAAATTGGGAGAAAATCTAAAATGAAAAAATCAATTTTATTTATTTGTTTCTTTATCATTACTAACTACAGCTTTGCACAGTATGGCGGATTCGTTGCCGGAGTTGAATTTTCAAAACCAATTTTTTCGGCTAATCATAGCTCATTACCCGGTTTAATGGGAGGATTTTTTTACCACGGTCAGATTGAAAAGAACATTGTAGATTATCAATTAGAGTTTACAATCAATCACTATTATTCTTTTAACACTCATAAATATCCATACTATGAAAACCAGGTATTTCAGAATAATATGATTGAGGAAAGAGAGTTTAATTACATTTCTGCTGAGCTTACTGCATTATTTGAATTTCCTGAAATGTTTGCCAATTCCTATCCTAACTTCTATCTAGGTTTTTCAGCGGGATATTGTGTTGAAGAAGAACATAAATCAAAAATCGTTAGGTTTGTTCCTGAATTGGATCCTATGATTACTGACTTTGAACCATCACCTTTCCCTGTGGCACTTTCATTAAATACAGGTTTATCATATACAATAAAAAGTTTTACTTTTGATTTGCGATATAAGTTAACAGAAATTATTCTTGATGAAGAAAATTTTATGAATAATATTTATTTTGCAATTCGTTTTCATCCGAGAGATTAATGAACGAAGAATTAAACAAAGAAGAAATTGTTTCAATCCAAAAATTTGTTTCTAAGGATTTTGTTAAGAATGATTATTCATCTTTAATTCCTAATAATGATTTTGAAAGATTAGAAGAGTTTAGAAAATATCTTACAGAAAAGATGCGAAATTTATTGGACAAAAATTACAATCTTCTTATCAATACACTTTATAGAATAGACATAAGCGAAAAAAAACTGGCTGAGCTTTTTTCTTCAAGAAACAAGGAACTAATCCCAGAAAAACTTGCTGATTTAATCATAGAAAGACAGATTGAGAAGATCAACTTTCGTAAACGCTACCGAGAAGGAAATCTGTAGATAATTACACGACTATTGTTGTAAGTAATTATTACACTATGTAAAATTTTGTTTAATTGAAATTTACCACCACAATAACTAATTTCATCTTTAATTATTATACATTTAGATAATATTTTCGATAATATAGGCATACTTAACAGGAGCCATTATGGGTTTATTTGAGAATAAACGCTTACGTGAATTAGAAAAAGAAAATGAAGAACTTCTTTTTAGAATTAACAATATTTCTGAAAAAGAAGATAATGTTAGACATCTAAATGATGTCTTAAAAAAGATGAGATTAGAAGTTTCTGATCTTAACGAACGTAAGATTTCTCTGGCAACAGAAATTGAAAATCTAAAAGAGCAAAAAAAATTAGTTAACATTGATATTGAGAATTACAACAAAGATATTCTTAACTTAAAAAATCTAAAGCTCGAAGAACAAAACACACTTCTAATGTACTCTTCTCAAATAGATAAAATAAAAAACAAAATTAGTAATGATGAAAACTTTAATGATCTAGAAATTGATTTTGATCATGATTCGATCAATAAGAGAAATCGTGAAATAGAAGAGCTAAATAGAGAGTTTGAAAATTTAAGAGACAGAATTTTTACTGCTGAAGAAAAGATAGAAGAATTAAATAGTCTTGAGGATGAAGTAAATGAACGAATTGATGAGAAGAAAAAAGAATTAGAATCATTAAACAATGATAAACTTAAAAAGTCCTATCAAGAAGCACATGATGTTGAAGATAAAATTTCTGAGCTTACAAGTGAGCAGCATCGAGTATTAAATGAAATCCATAGCAAAGAAAAAGAAATTACTGAATTAAATCAAAAACTTTTTGAACTGAAGGAGAAAGAAAATCATTCAGTGGGATTGTTAAAAGAATTAGATGATGAAGTTAAGGAAAAGCAAAAGCAAGCCGATTTTTTGGGTTTAAAAATAACTGATCTGTATGAAGAAGAAGAAGTAAGAAAAAAACAAGTCCGTGAGTTAGTGAGACAAGCTGATGATCAAAGGATTAAAGTAGAAGCTTTGCAGTCAAGAATTATATCGTTACAGGAAGAAGAAAACAAAAAGCAATCTCTCATCTCAAAACTTTTTGGACAAAGTAAAACAAAACAAATTCCTTCTGAAGAAAAGAAACAGAATCTTGATGAACTTGATCAAGCTAGTAAAGAACGATTAAATTGGATTGAAGAAATATCACTTGAAGCTAAAGATCAGGAAAACAGATTAGCAGAAATTAAAGCTGAGATTGCAAATCTTTTAGAGGAAGAAGAAACCAGAAATAATAAGTTAGATGAATTAGCTGACCGTATTAAATCTGATGAGTTACATCTTGACCAAAAGCGTATAAGGTTTAGAGAACTTGAGATAATGGAGCAGGATAAAATTGTTAAGATTGAAAAACTTACTAGCGAACTCTGGACTCAAGAAGCTAAATCGGAAGATCTTAGAAAAGAACTTATTCTACTTGCAGGAGAAATTGAAAATAAAAAAATAAATCTTTCAGAAATTTCTCAGCAGCTTTTAAATGAAGAAAATAGCTTGAATGAGAAATTAGTTGCAGGTAATAATCTGGTTTCTGAAGAACAAAATAAGTTACAACGAGTTGAAGAATTAACTAGTGAAATTGATAAGCTTGAACTAAAATTTGAATCAGTAAAATCAAATCTTGCAAAACTTGAAGCTGAATCAGAACTTAAAAAATCTGAACTTAATAACTTGTCAGAAATTATTAGCGATAGCGAAAAACAAATTTCGGACAAGCTAACTCCGGCAAAAGCTGAGCTACAAAACATTACGCAAACCATATCTATTAAAGATGAAGAGTTATTTTCATTAACTGAACGACTTGCAAATGAAGAGATAAAATTAGAGCAAAAACTTAAAGAGATTGAGTCGCTTAATTTTAAAGAAAATCAGTTTTTAGATAAACTTAATAGTTTGAATCTAGAAATTGAACAACAGGAGCAAAAGTGTAATTTTCTTAAATCAACAATTGAGGACTTGGAATCTGAAAAAGTTCAGAAAGAAAAAGTTGTTGGAGAGTTAAGTGAATTTTTATTGCTAAACAAATCTCAAATTGAAGAAAAAATAAATCCCGCAAAATTAGAGCTTGAAAATCTTTTGCAAGAAATTTCTTTTAAGCATGAAAAAATAGAAACGATTACTGAGCAACTTAGAAATGAAGACCTGATACTTAGAAGAAAACAACAAGAAATTGATGAGCTTAATCTAACTGAAAGATCATTTGTCGAAAAAGTAACAAGTTTAGGTGTTGAAACTGAGGTTCTTGAGCAGAAGTGTAATGAACTTAAATCCACAATTTCTTTGTTAACAAATGAAGAAGCTGAAAAGAAAAGTAACCTGGCAGATTTATCCGAACAATTATTATTAAGCAAAAAGCAATTGGATGATGAGGTTGCTAAAATCAGTTTGCTTGAAAATCAGGAAGCAGAAGTAAAATTTAAAATAGAAACATTATCAAGCAAACTAAGAGAAGAAGAAGAAAAATCTGAGTTGCTGCGTACTGAAGTTCAAAAGCTAACAGATGAAAATCTACAAAAGAAAATAAAGCTTGAAGAAATAAGCGCACAGATTGATGAAAAAACTGCTGGCGTTACAAATAGAATTTTTGAACTAGAAAACAAAGAAAACGAAAAGCGTTTAGCTGTTGAAGATTTATCTAATCAAATACAATTACAAAATCTTGAAGCTGAAAAAATTAGAACAACAATCGGCGAACTTAGCCAGGCAGAACAAGGTGCCCGACTAAAGGTTGATGAACTTGCTGAGCAGATTAAAGAAAAAGTTGACAGGCTTAACCAGATTGATAATAGTTTTACTGCAAGAGAAAATGAATCTCAATTTTTAGAATCTCAGATGGCTGAAAAGCTAAAAGAGATGAACGAAACAAATGCAAAACAGCAAAAGATTTTTGAATCGATTGAAAATAAACAAAAAGAACTTTTTGCTGTTGAAGAATCATTAAGCATTAAAGTTAAGAGATTAGCAAAGCTTAATGTTGAGGTTACAGAAATTGAAACCAGACATAAAGAATTATCTGAGGAAACAAAAAGACTTGAAGAAGTTAAAAACGATTTACACAAGCGAACTTTACTTGAACAAGAAACTTATGACAGGCTAAATAAAGACAAAGAGAAGATTAAAGAGATTTTACCTTTGCTTGAACAAAGACGCGAAGAGATTGAAAAAGGTAATATTGATCTTGAAAATCGTTTTACTAAAATGTTTCAGCGTTTTAATTCTGAGATGAATGAAATATCAAAGAAGCGAAGTGTAATTGACCAGATCGTTCAGAAAAAAGAAAAAGATATCGAAGAAAAAGATCAGGTTTTATTTGAAAAAATAAATGCTATTGAAGAAAGTGATCGTTTGTTAAGTATGCGGCAGGCTGAGGTTGATGCATTCGAACAACTTCTTAAAACTTTTAATGAGAAAAAAGAATTGTTAAGAAGCGATTTACTAAAGCTTGACGAACAACTTGTTGAGAAGAAAAACAGTAATGATGATATGAAACTTGAAGCAGAGTTAATTTCTAAGAAGAAGACAACGGTTGAACAGAGCTTACAAGAGCTTATCAATAATATGAATCAAAAGTTTATTGAAGCAAAAGAAAAGCGTTCACATATTGACAGAGAAGTTAAAGGTTATGAGGAAAAAATTGATGAGTTAAAATATAAAGTTTCAGAATCAATGGATGAGTTAGTTGAGCTTCAAACTTCTATTAGTATGATTAAGGTTGAACATGAAGAACATCGTGGCAATATTGTAAAACTTGCTTCTATGAAAAAGAAGTTGCAAGAAGAGATTGCAAAAAGCCAAAGAGTTTTACAACGTTATCAAAAGATTAGAGAAAAACTTAAAATTGAACAATCTATACTTAAAAACAGACAGGATTCTATTTCAAGAAAAATTTCTTTTGATGATTTAAATGAATTAAACGAAAATCAACCTGAACAAGAAAAATCGAAACTTTACAAGTTGTAAGATTTAATATTATATAAAACAATTTTTTATTTGGGATCATTTTATTGATCCCATTTTTTATCTTAACAAATAGTGCTTTGTTAAATGTTAATTTTGGAGTCAAAATTGAATTTATATCAATACCAGATAATGAGACTGTTTTGGTTTTAAATAGGACTAATGGTAAAGATAAAGTAGTTGCTCTCTTTAATATGTCAAATAAAGATGTTGTTCTTGATCTTAATCATAAAGAATTATCTGGTTCTTATAATATTTTTGAAAATAATTCAAGTATTAAAATCAATGATCAGTTAAGCATAAATCTTAAAGCCTGGTCTTACAAATTGTACTATAGGTAATAATTAGTGGATAATGGAATTAAACCATTTATCAAGTAAATTTAGATATTTCATAGTTACACAGATATATTTGCATTTAAAATCTTTAAGGAAATATTATGTTTAAGAAACTTTATCTCGTTTTGTTTTTAATAATTACCTCACTTACAAACATTTCTTTTGCTCAACAAGCAGGTATAAACTTTTCTTTAGCTTTTCCACAAGGTGAATTTGGAGAAGAAGTTGATAATCTTGGTTATGGCCTAAGTGGAGAGTTTATGTTTTTATCTCCTAAACCACTTTCTCCATTTGGAATAGGAGTAAACCTCGGTTATTATGTTTATGGAAGAGAAAGTAGTAGAGTTCCCTGGAGTTCATATATTCAGTCTGTATTTCTTGATGTTGAAAAAACAAATAATTTGGTAAACTTTCATATACTATTTGAAATTGGATTTCCTACCGGAGTAATAAGACCATATGTTCAAGGATTATTTGGTGGTGAATATTTATACACAGAATCTTCTGTTAGTGGAGAGAATGGCCAGGAAGTTATTGCTAGTTCAACAAATTATGATGATTGGGCGTGGAGCTATGGTGCGGGAGGTGGAATTGAAGTTTTACTTGGGGGTGATCCTGTGACAGAAATGGGTGCAATTTACTTAGATCTTAAAGGAAGATATTTATTTGGATCTGAAACAACATATCTAAAAGAAGGCGATATGTATGTTGAACAAGGTGAGCTTATTTATAGTCCTAGTAAATCAAAAACCGATATGATAACTGCACATATTGGAGTTAGAGTTGCTTTAAATTTTGCACCATAAATTTTACAGAGTTATTCTTATATGATTACGGTAAAACTTAAAAAAAACAGACAGAAATCTTTAGAGAGAAAACATCCCTGGGTATTTTCTGGCGCTATCGACCACGTAAAAGAAAATCCTAAAAACGGAGAAACAGTAAAAGTAATTTCTGCTGATGGTAAATTTTTAAGCTGGGCAGCCTTTTCTATAAAGTCTCAAATTTCACTTCGCGTTTGGTCCTTTAATGAAAATGAAATTATTGATTCAAAGTTTTTTAAAGAAAAGATTTTGCAGGCAATAGAATATCGTGAGCAGTTTGTTGATTCATCAAATACAAATGCTTACAGATTAATAAATGCTGAAAGCGATGGATTACCGGGACTAATTGTCGATAAATATAATGATTTTATTGTGTGCCAATTTTTATCTTCTGGTGCAGAATTTTGGAAACAAGAAATTGTTGCTCAATTATCTGCTTTATTAAATCCAACAGGCATTTTTGAACGATCTGATGTGGAAGTAAGAGAAAAAGAAGGTCTTGAACCAATTAGTGGAGTTTTATTTGGTAAGATTCCATCAGATTTAATTGAGATTGTTGAAAATGGAATTAAGTTTTTAGTAGATATTAAAAACGGTCACAAAACCGGTTTTTATCTTGATCAAAGAGAGAATAGAAAATTAGTTGAGAGTTTGACTAATCAAAAAGAAGTTCTTAATTGTTTTTCATATAGTGGTGGATTTTCTGCTTATACAATTAAAGGTGGCGCAATAAAAGTTACCAATATAGATTCTTCTGCAGAGGCTCTTTCACTAGCAGAAAAAAACCTGTCATTAAATCAAATTGATTCATCAAAATATGAAAATGTGGCAGATGATGTTTTTAAGTATTTAAGAAAGCTTCGTGATGCTAACAAACAGTTTGATATCATAATACTCGATCCACCTAAATTTGCTGATTCTGCTAGTCAAGTTGAAAAAGCCGGCCGGGGTTATAAAGATATTAATTTGTTAGCGATAAAACTTCTTAAAAAAAATGGATTGTTATTTACGTTTTCCTGTTCAGGTCATATAACTACAGATCTGTTTAATAAAATTATTTCAGACGCAGCTTTAGATTCAGGTAAAACAGTACATATTATTAAGCACTTAACTCAATCTATGGATCATACAATATCAACAAACTTTCCTGAGGGGCTTTATCTTAAAGGATTACTTTGTAGGGTAAATTAATCGATTTATAAGGATTTATCTTGTTAAGAATTGTTTGCAAGATTTAATTAGGAAATAAATTTCCAAACGGTTAGTTTTTATACAGAATTTATATGATTCTAAGCTAACAGTATTTAAGCTACTATTCCAGGAGGAAAAATGAAAAAATTATCAGTTCTTGCTGTTGTTCTTTTCTTTGTTTCTTTTCCAGCAATCATTTCAGCACAAACTCAAAGTGGCCAATGGGTTACACAAGCTGGGGAACCAGGATACAATCTTAATACAAATTCTGGCGATAGATCCATGACAATTGAAGTTAACTTTGCAAAACCTTACGATGTAAAACCTAAAGTAATTGTTTCAGTAAGTCAGCTTGATTCAGATAAAGGCATTAACACACGATATGTTGTTGAAGTGTTATCAGTTTCCCGAGAT
Organism: Ignavibacteriales bacterium; assembly: GCA_016707585.1. Lineage (GTDB taxonomy): Bacteria > Bacteroidota > Ignavibacteria > Ignavibacteriales > Ignavibacteriaceae > IGN3. The sequence continues at coordinate 375,057 of JADJHL010000002.1, forward strand.
GGCTTTACTGTAAAAATTAAAACATGGGCTGAATCCAAAATATTTAGCATCGGTGGATACTGGTTAGCATATACAGAATAATATATTTTGTATGATTTTTAATTGCCATATTGTAATAGAGTATAATATGGCATTTTCTTTTTTAAATAATTTTTAAATTTATGAAAAGCAATTAATCAATGAACTTTAAATCTATCTCATTACTAATCTTAATTGGATTATTTCTAATCGTGTGTATTCAAAATGTAGAAGTTGTACCGATACATTTTTTAATGTGGTCAGGAAACATTTCAAAACTATTATTGCTATTGATTACTTTGACAATTGGAATGTTAATTGGTGCGATAATTTATGGAATGAAAATAAGAGTTAATAAAGAAGATAAAATTGATATAAAGTAAAAAAGGGCATCACTGCCCTTTTTGTGATAAAACTATTGTTTTAATTTCTCAGTTTTAATTTTAGTCTTAGTTGAAACTCCTATTAAAGTATAAGCTGGACAAAAATTTAATGTTGCTGTAATTATTGGAACAATACCCACAACACCCCACCAACTTTTAAAATAAAAACCAAGAATCACAATAACCGTTCCTAAAATAAATCTAACAATTCTGTCTGCACTGCCAACATTTGTTTTCATATACATCACCTTTTATTAATATTGAATAAATTAATACTATATTTAAGATACTGTTGTTTGATGCAATAAATTGTGACTTGGTTACAAAAAACAATTATTGTTTGATTGTGCTAATAATTACTACGCGCAGTTAGAGTTTTATATAATCTTATTATATATACTAATCAATCACAAAAAATCAATTTCTCACTCGTTCTGAGTTTCTAACAATAATGTTTTCTCTACTAAGTCTTTCTGGTGTATCTGGTTCTATATGAATCAGTACATCGGAAATATTGGGGAAAGAATTTATAATTTTATTTTTTACACTATGCGAAATTTCGTGACCGGTATAAACTGTAATGTTTCCATCAACAATAACATGCATATCAACATAATATTGGAACCCCATTTTTCTTGCAAAACACTTATCAATTGCTATAACTCCATCAACTGATAAAGAAGTTTCAATAACTTTATTAATTATTTCTGGTGATGGTGCTGTATCCATTATTTCATATAATGCTGGTTTAAATAATCTTAAAGCGTTAAAAATAATTATTAATGATGCACACAATGCTGCATAGTCATCAGCTTGTTCATAGCCTGGTCCACCAATTAATGCTATAGTTATGCCTATAAATACAGCACCAGATGTTATAGCATCACTACGATGATGCCATGCTTCGTTTTTAACTGCAACACTATCAAGTGAATTACCTGCCTTTATTACAAACCGAAAAAGCATTTCCTTAATTATAACCACAGCTATTAAAACAATTAAAGTAAATGGAGCTGGAGAATGATGTGGCGTTATGATTTCGTGTATACTTTGAAAAATGATAATAATAGCAGCAATAAAGAGCGCCGATGAAACTATAATCCCTGCAAATGGTTCTGCTTTGCCATGACCGTAAGGATGTGTTTTATCTGCTGGTCGTTTTGCAATCTTTAATCCAGTTAATACTATTATCGATGTAAAAACATCTGAAGTGGATTCAATCGCATCTGCAATTAATGCATAGGAATTTCCTAATACACCAGCTATCGCTTTTAATGCAGCTAAAATTATACTAACAATAATTCCAACAATAGTTGTTTTGATTCCAATATCAGCGAATTTTGATAGTTTATCTTTTGAGCTATTTAATTTTTCTTCTGTCACTTTTTACAATATTTGCTTTAGAAAATTTTGCAAAACTTATATACAAAAATATCTTCTAACGTTTGTGGTTATTTTATTTGGGTTCCCAATCTGTTCCTTCACAAGGGATAAAATCTTCAGTTGGGTGTTTATCATATTTTGTACAAAGTATTGCTGATTTATCAAAATGTTTACAAGACGAACATAATGTACTGATAACAATATTGCGGTTAGATTCTATAAAACGCTGATACGACAAATATGCCGGATGAATAAGAAAAAAGTAAAAACTTAGAACACTTAAAATCCAAAATAATTTCTCATCAAAATAGTTTTTAGTTAACCAAATAATAATAATTAGAAATAAAAATCTAATTAATGTTTTATAAATGATTTCGCCCAATTAAAAACCTTTCTATTTTTTCGATAATAAAGTAATATTCACTTGAGACGAAATTAGAAAATAGCCAAAAACTACCAAACTTGCTGTTTTTGCTAATATGTGTTATTATTAAATATTAGTTCTTAAAAATTGTTTAAAAAAGTTAAAGCCACAACAAGTGGCTTTACTATAGTGAGCGCGGGTGGGCTCGAACCACCGACCCTCTGCTTAAAAGGCAGATGCTCTACCCCTGAGCTACGCGCCCAAAATTTTGAACAACAAATATAATTAATGTGCATTTTTAATCCAAACTAACAGATTTTTTTTACGGTGGGAAATGACAGAAACTTCAAAAAATTCTAAAATTCTTGTATGTGATGATGACGAAACCCTTTGTTATTTGTTAAAAGAACAACTATTAGAAGAGGGTTTTTCGGTTGACGCAGTTTATGACGGTAAATATGCCATTGAGGCAATTAAAGCAAAAAATTATGATGTGCTTTTACTTGATCTTAATATGCGTGAGGTTCAAGGTGAAGAAGTCTTAAAGTTCATCAATGATTCAGGCTATAATATTCAAGTTATTATTTTATCTGCACAATCAGATATGAAAAAAGCCATTCAATGTATTAAAAATGGTGCTTATGATTATATAAACAAACCTTATGAGTTTGAAGAATTAGTACTTACTGTTAATCGTGCAATTGAACATAGAAACTTACTTGTTACTACTGTATTACTTTCCAAAGAAATAAGTAAAAAGCATTCGGAAAAAATAATCGGGGATAGTAAATCACTTCATCGTGTACTTAACTTAGCAAACAAGGCTGCTCAATCAGATTCTAATGTTCTTGTTGAAGGTGAAACTGGGACAGGTAAAGAATTATTTGCTGAATATATCCATAAACAATCTGCTAGAAAAGATAAACCATTTGTAGTTATTAATTGTGCTTCACTACCGGATCAATTGATTGAAAGCGAATTATTTGGTCATGAAAAAGGTGCATTTACAGATGCAAAATCTACCAAACAAGGATTAGTTGAGATTGCTCATGGTGGAACATTATTTCTTGATGAAATTGGTGAGTTAAGTTTATCATTACAACCAAAGCTTTTAAGATTTCTTGAAAATGGAGAGTATAGAAGAATTGGTGGAGTAACAAATCTTAATTCAAATGTTAGAGTTATTGGTGCAACTAATAGAAATCTTTTAGAAGAAGCAGATGCTAAAAATTTCCGTAAAGATTTATTGTTTAGATTAAATGTAATCACTTTAACAATACCTCCACTAAGAGATCGCAAAGAAGATATAATAATTTTAGCTAACTACTTTCTTACTTCAAAATCACCGGTTAGATCGCCAAAAAGATTGTCAATGGAATCTGCACAGATATTAGAAGAATATGATTTTACAGGAAATGTTAGAGAGCTTGAGCATATAATTGAGCGGGCAATTATTTTTGCAGAGGGTGATTTTATTCAACCAGAAGATTTAAATCTTCCTATAGCTGCTGCATATAAAAATGTTGGTAGTAGAGGCAGTATCGATATTCCATCTGAAATATTAAGTATGGAAGAATTGGAAAAATGGCATATAGCCAAAGTACTGGATGCAAATAGATGGGATAGAACACAAACTGCAAATCAATTAGGTATTAGCCCAAAAACACTTTATACAAAAATAAAGAAGTACGAACTGAAACAAGATTAGATTTTTAATGTCTGATGATTTAATCAGAAAATACTTATCCAAAGAACTACTTGAGTTACAAGCAACTTCTATTGCTTTAGCAGATATTTCCTTTAAAATTATTTGGTATAATAAGAGTTTTAAACAAGAGATTGGTCCAGGAAAAATAAAAGGATCTTCACTAAAAACTCTTTTTAACATAAATACTCCTGATCAGAATAATATCCCTAATTCTAGCGGCTCATTTGTTGTCCCTATTGCGGACAAAAATAAAAATATAGTTATAACACCATTACTTTCTAAGATAAAAGAAGCTGAGCTATATTTTATAGAAATGCTACCTTTAGTTGATTCCGATTTTCAGCAAAGCGCTGAAAAAGAAAAATTACGTAGGAATTTACTATTCCAGAATGAGTTACAAAGTATTTTGGTTTTAATGGTTAGAGAAAAATCTATTGAAACTATTGCTGAAGAAATATTATTAAGATGTGTTGGTGTTACAAGTAGTGATTTTGGATTAATTGTTTTTCATGATGGCGAAGAGATTAAAGGGTTTTTACATAGTGATGCTTCTGAACTTGTAAAAAACAAAGAAGAGGTGGAAAAGAGTATAAAGTCTAATTCTTCTTTTATCAATAGATGGCTGGAAATTAACAAAAGACCTCTACTCGCTCTTAATCATCATAACAACATTGGATATGGTTTAACGCAGGTTTTTGAGTGCGAATCACTTTGTATTTCTCCTTGTTATTTTGATAATGTTTTACACGCCAAAATTCTAATCGGAAAAAAAGATGGCACTTATGCTTCTTTGGATATAAGTGATATTGAACAGTTTTCTATTCTGCTTTCATTCGCAATTAGTAATATTAGAACAAGAGATCTAAATGCTGCACTTGAGTCTAGGTTGCTTCAAGCACAAAAACTTGAAACAATTGGAAAACTTAGCAGTGGAATGGCTCACGATTTTAATAATCTTCTATCAAGTATTTTTGGCAGTCTACATTTGCTTCGTAATCGTGTACCTGATTCCGAAAACGTGGTTAGACTTATTGATAATATTGAAAACTGTTCTGTTAGAGCCAGAGACTTGACCAAAGGGTTGTTATCTTTTGGTAAACCCACTGCAAAGCGTAAAGAAATTGTTATGCCTAATTTTCTTTTATCTGAAATTGCAAAGGTTGTAACACAAACTTTTCCTTCCAATATAGTGTTAGAAGAAAAAGTTGATGAAGGACTCCACAGTATATTAGGCAATGGCACCGAGATTTATCAGATTTTGTTAAACTTGTGTGTAAATGCAAAAGAAGCTATAGAAGGTAAAGGGAAAATTATTCTTAGAGCTTCCAATATTTTGGTTGATGATAAAAATCTAACTACATATCCTTTATTAGATAGAGGAAAATATATAAAGTTTTCTGTTAGTGATACAGGCAGTGGAATTGATGAAGAAAATGTTTCTAAAATTTTCGACCCTTATTTTTCTACTAAACAAAAAGATACAGGTTCAGGACTTGGTTTGTATGTAACTTATGGCATTATCAAAGCACATAAAGGTCATATTGATGTAACAAGTCAAAAAGGACAAGGAACTACATTTGAAGTTTACCTTCCTGTGTTTGAACCTAAAGAATCTATTAAGGAAAAAGATTCAAACAAGATTATTATGCTTGCTGATGATGAGGAAATGCTAAGCGAGTTACTTGCAGAAATGCTTGAATCTAGCGGGTACTATGTTATTAAAGTTAAATCTGGTGAAGAAGTAATTACTGTGCTAACTGAAGAATTAAAAGTTGATTTACTTATTATAGATTACAACATGCCAATTATGAATGGACTGGAATGTATTTCGAAAATAAGAGAGCTAAATTTTAATTTACCAGTAATACTATCTTCTGGCAGTTTAAGATTTGAAGATGATGATTTAACGCGTTATAAAGTCAGCAGTAAAATTATGAAGCCGTATGAATTTGATACTATGCTCGAAACTATAAGACAATTAATCTAGCTTAGTTTCTTGCTCCCCTGGTTCATCCTCAACTTTTATCATCTTAATATTTGACGTGTAATCCGAAAGTATTGGCTCTTTAATTGCATTAAGTTGATTTAAAACATCAGTAATTTCTTTTACAGCTAGATCGATATACTTAACACGTTTCAGTATCCCCTCTTTTGATACTTCATCTTTACTTAGTTCTCTTTTAATTGCAGCCGAAGATAAACTTAATAAAGTTAGCGGCTGTTTTATTTTATGATTAGCTGTTACAACCGTAGCAATAAATGTATCTCTTTTTTCAGATGATAATAATCTTTTATGTGCTTCAGACAATTTTAATGCAGACTTAACTCTGGCTAACAATTCAACTCGGTTAAATGGTTTTTTAATATAATCGAAAGCTCCCGCTTCTAAACCTTCTTTAGTATCTTCTGCCCCTGATTTAGCTGTAACTAAAATTATAGGAATATCTTTTGTGGTTGGCTCACTAACTAAAATCTTACAAACCTCCAACCCTGTTATATCAGGCATCATAACGTCTAGTAAAACTAAATCCGGTAATTCATTTTTAGCTTTATTTATTCCGGTATAACCATCATAAGCCGTAAGCACTTCAAATCCTTCATGTTCTAAACGATCCTGAAGCATAAATACATTTTCGGGTAGATCATCAATAACTAGTATTCTTTTCATATCTAACTTGATTTAATTTTAGAAAATAATTGTGCAATTTTGCCAGAAATAATTGCAGAGTGAACTGGTTTTGGGATATAGTCATTAAAGCCATGTTTTAATATTATTTCTTTATCACCAACCATTGCTTTTGCAGTTACCGCGTAAATAGGTATTCCTTCTAAATCTGTATTGGTGCGAATATTCTTTAACGTTTGAAATCCATCCATCTCAGGCATCATAATATCAAGCATTATTAAATCTGGTTTAATTTGCTCTAGTATTTTTAAACATTCAAATCCACTTTTAGCCAAGTAAGTATTACATCCCGTAGCTTGAACCATTTCATTAAGAGTAAAAAGTGTGTCAGGGTCATCATCAACAATAAGAACTTTACCAATAAAATCACCTACAGAACTATCTTTATCTATCAGTTCATTGTCTTTTGAAAAATCATTTTCAAGCTCTGGCTCGCTGATACTTATTTCCTGAATATTAATTCTATCTCTTACAATCTTTAGCACATCGAGTGGCTGGCCTTTAGATTTAATTGTAATATCTTCCACAATTTCTTTTAATGATTTGTGTTCTTCTTCCGTTAAATCCTTTGCTGTACTTATAATTATTGGAATGTGTTTTGTTTTACTATTTGATTTAAGCTTGTTTGAAAGTGTTATGCCATCAACTTTAGGCATCATTAAGTCCAGAATCACTAAATCAGGTTGTACTTCAGCAATTTTATTAAAAGCATACTCACTGTCTTTAATAAATTCAATTGTAATGTTATCATCCTTAAATTCATCTTTATACTTATCAAACTCTAATTCATCATCATCAACAATTACAATTTTTTGAATTCTTTTATTTGCAAGTGATTCAAGCTTTGAAAATGTACTTAATAGTTTTTCCGCAGAAATTGGTTTAATAAAATATTCAAATGCTCCTAATCCATAACCAAGATTTTTATCGCCAATTATAGAGATAAGTATTACAGGAATATTTTTTGTCTCAGAATTTTCCTTTAATTCTTTTAATATACTCCAACCATCACGACTAGGTAAAAGCAAATCTAATGTAATTGCAAATGGTTGATTTTCAATTGCTAATTTTATACCTGCTTCGCCGCTATCTGCAAAAATAACTTTGTAACCTCTAGATATAAGGTATTGACCAATTGTGTATCTTACTTCAGGATCATCATCAATTATTAAGATAGGATTTTTTGAATTTTTTCTTAATGTTTCTATGTTGATAGGGAATGGTTCAACAATACTTTTTATGGGAACGTACTTAATTGGTATAGTAAATGAAAATACTGATCCTTCACCTTCGATACTTGCTACCCAAATTTTTCCACCAAGTAAGCCTAGAATCTTTTTGGAAATTGCCAGTCCTAATCCTGTACCACCAAATTTTCTTGAAGTAGTTCCATCAAGTTGTCTAAACTCTTCAAATATTACTTTTTTATCTTCATCCGAAATCCCAATCCCTGTATCACTAACAGTAAATTGTAATTCTTTATCAGTATTAAGTGCCACTAAAAGTTCAATCTTTCCTTTTTCTGTAAACTTAATGGCGTTGCCAATTAAATTGATAAGTACTTGCGCAACTTTGCCTCGATCAGTATTTAACACTAAACGAGTATTACAATTTCTCTTTACATTAAAAGACAAGCCTTTTTCAAGTGCAAGTGGTGTTGCAGTATTTGCAACTTCCTCAATCAATTCTTCAAGTAAAAGATCTTCTTCTCTAATCTCCATTTTGCCAGCTTCAATTTTAGAAAGATCTAATATGTCATTTATCAGACTCATCAATCGTTTGCCACTTCTTAAAACTACTTCTAATCTCTCTTTGTTTTTACCGCCGAGCTGAGCTTTATCTAAAATTAATTCTGTTAGACCTAAAATTGAATTCATTGGTGTGCGCAACTCATGAGACATACTTGCAAGAAACTGCGATTTTAATCTTGTAGATTCTTCTGCCTTTTCTTTCTGGAACGCAAGCTCAGCAGCTTTGTTTTTTAATTGTTCGCTTAACTCAAGTAATTGTTCATTCTGCTTTTTAACTTGAAGATTTTGTTTTTGATATTCATCATTTAATTGTTTTAACTCATTAACAAAGTTTTCTAACTGCACAACTGCTTTTGCATTTGTTAATCCAATTGCAAGTTGCTCTTGAATTTTTTCAAGGTAGTCTTTTGCTTCTTCAGTTGGTTTATTTAATGATGCAAACTCAAGTATTGCAATAACTTTATTATTGTAGATAACCGGAAGCAATAAAAGATAATTTATTTTTAAATCTACAGTACCGGTTTGAACAATTGGTAAAGAGTTATCAGAAAATATCTCAATAGATTTTTTTGTAGATATAATTTTTTTATAAAACTCATTTTTTTCTCTAACTGAACTAGCGTTGTTCATTCCATAAGAACAAATCAAGCTTACTTCATCTTCATCAATTGAGTACAAAGCGCCAATTAAAAACTCGCAAGTTTCCAGTATCTTTTTTAGTGCTGCGTTGGATATTTCTGATAATGAGGCGTTTTTATTAATAAGCGTTATAAAATCAGAATATTCGTTTTTTGCTTTTTGATTTTTCTTAAGTTCTTCAAGCATTTTGTTAAATGCTCGTCCTAAATTTCCTATCTCATCTTTTCCTGTTGCATCAATATGCACATCAAAATTACCAGCGCTTGTTTGGGAAGTTGCATAATTAAGCTCCGAGATTCTCAAACGTATTTTCTGGGTAAACACGTATGATAGTATAAAAGCCACAACTATACCCACGATTCCAATTAAAACTAAAATATATCCTAAAGTTATTCTAAGATCTGTAGCTTCATTATTTGATTTAAAAAATAATAATCCCAATCCGTTACCAAACTTTGAAAGTTTCTCTACCTTATAAGAAGTAGCAATAATATCAGAAGTTTCTGTGTCCCCAACAAAAACCTCGAGATTATTTTTTTGATTTAAATATTTATATGCTCTGGATAAAAGAAATGTATGCTGATTATTAAGATTAGAATTAGAAACTTCTACTGTAATGCCATCCCATATCAGCGCTACATCGGAGCCGATTTGTTTAGCAAAATCATCCAACGTGCTGCTGTTTAATATTTTTCCATAGTAGCAAATACTATTGTTGGTGGTTTTTTTATAATTAACTATTGCATAAGGATTTAATCGAATAAAATCATTTATAGTAAAACTGTGGTTTGGTATCTGAATAAAATTTTTGCAAGCATAACGAGTGATTTTTATTGAATCAGAAATTTCTGATTCCAAAAAGAAATCATTCAGATTTCCAAATAACGTTGGTCTTTCAAAAAGAAGTTCTGGATTTCTATTATTGTTAGTTAAAAATTCTTCGTTAAGATCTTCAACAAAAGAACGATATGTAAAAGTAAAATTTCTTGAGGTGTTGACAATATTTCGAGAAGATTGGGAAGTTAAAGTGTTATACATAATAGTATAAAAGGCAATTGCTGTACTTCCCAGCACAATTGCTACAATAAGCAGATTAACAAGAATTATTCGGTGGTTTATTTTCATTGATCATCATTCTCTTTGCAGAACTTTCCTAATAGTTATCAAAAGCTCATCAAAGTCATACGGTTTACTTATAAAATCGGTTGCGCCCATTTTTGCAGAATCAATCGCACTTTTTACGTCGGCATAAGCTGTTAAAACAATTACTTTAGCTTTAATCTGATTTTGCTCAATCGATTTCAAAACATCAAAGCCATCCATTGCCGGCATTTTAAGATCGAGCAAAATCAAATCAACAGGATTATTTTTTAGAAAATCCATTGCTTCAAAACCACTGTTTACAAAGTTAGAATTGTACCCAACTTCTTCAAGCTCCTCTTTAAGAACAGCACAAAGATTTATGTCATCATCAACAATTAGAATTGATTCCATTTACTTTATTCTTTATCCTCTGAATATGTTGAGCTGGTAGATTCCAACTGATAATATTTAACTCTGCTTTTTTGATTTGAAATTTCTGAGTTAAGTGGATTTTTAACCGGATTATCTAATCTTTCCTGTAAAGTTGGAACAAGTTCTGTTTTTATTAATATAACCAACTCTTTTTTTCTGGTTATGGTTTCATCTGAACCTGTTAAATATCTAATTCCAAAAACCCACCAAGGCAAGTCCCTAAGGAATGGTATTCCATTTCTAGCAACAGATTCTTCATTAACAAACAATCCACCTAAAATTGTTTCCTCGCCATTTAAAACAAGAACCTGTGTAGTTGCAGTTGTTTTTTTGATTTCAGTGGTTTCCTCATTCAAAATAAATGAACTTTTTTCTACCATAATATTTTGCATTATGTAATCAATTCCGTTTTCCTTATACACATAAGGAGTTACTTCTATTATGGTTCCTGTAGGAAAAAACTTTTCAACTGTATTTCCTGCAAAGTCTCTTGTTCTAACTGAAAAATCTGATCCAACTTGAATTCTGCCTTTTTTCTTATCTCTAACAACGATATTTGGAGAGGATATTACTTCTCCCAACCCTTCATTTTCAAAAAATCTAAACATTGCTGTTGCCTGACCATAAAAATCACCAGCTTTAAAATCACTTGCACTATTTAATCCAAATGCAGATGGATTTGATTGTTGTTCAGTAGTTGATCTTGTTTCGGTTATCAACTCTGATCCAATGTTTAAACCATTTTGTGCTAATAGAAACTTCCAATCAATTCCTCTTGATTTTGTTTCATTAACATCAACTTCAAAAAATACCGCAGAAATTTTAACTTCCCTTGAATCAACTGAAGCATAAATATCCTCAGGTTTTGCAACTTCATTAACCAGTCGTTTAATGATAATTACATCTTCCTGTTCTTCAAGTATAAAACCACTATACTGCACTATTATAAATAAGGCTTTATCATACGGCATACTTTCAATTTCAATTCCTATCGGGTTGTCTGACACAATAGTTGACACAACCCTTTTCCCTGTTGTGCTTTCGCTTACCTTGCTAAGCAAAGCAATAGCTTCATTAAAAGGTAATGTTTGAGACATGGTAACAAGTTCATCAGGATTATTATAATCCTTCAATCGTCTTTCCCAATATTTTTGTGGGAAGAAACTTCCGGTAAATACAAAAGCTAAAATTATTGAGTATAATAATGTTTTCATCTTAATTCTCATTTTTGTTTCTCTTTTAATTCTGATCTATCTAATTCTAGATCCACTTTTTCTATTATGCCGCCTTTATTAAGTATAAAGCTAACTCTACTATTCTGATAATCAATCTTGGTCAAATAACCTAGATAAACTTGTTCACCTTCCCAAATCAGATATGTATTACCTCTGCTATCAGCAACAAAAGCACCTTCTGGTATAAGGGCTAATAAAGTAGCCCCCTGTACATCAAGCAATTCATCTACGTTAGGGGGTATTTCATTTCTAATAAGCGGATAGAACGCATCATATAAAGTTGGAGCACCTAAACTGTTTTCAACAAATGAAGCCGGTGCAAATCGATTATCGGATGAAAAATATGTTTTAGCGTTTATTGTAAAGCTAACAAGATAAACTGGTATCTCATTTTCTTTTGTTTGAACCAAATTACCTAGACTTACATTCGTTACCTTCTTTAACTCTTTGCTATGCTCTATTGCAAAAATCAGATTATATACTTCATTAAAGAAACCAAATCCTGTAAGCTTATATTCGTGATAGAAAAATTCTTTTTCTTGCTTTTGTTCTACATACTCTATATTAACCTGCGCTTTATCTGAAAATCCATTAGTTACATTGTTTACAAAATTGTAAAACTTAATGGATGATAAATTCTGGGGTATATTAAACTCCCGATTAGCAAGAATTGAATCAAGCTGGTTTGATTTAACTAAAAGAGCTTGATATTGTGAAAGCAATTCTTGCGGATCCAATGCTTTTGCTTGTAGTTCTTTAAGCTTATCTCTCTTTTTATCCAGATCTTTATTCTGGATAAAGTATAGATATGATCCTCCCGCAATGAGAATCACTAATAATAATGCTAGCAGAACTAACGTGCTTCGTAATTTTTTATTCATTTTTCTTCTGGTATGAAGTAATATCAAATGTTAAATTATATTTAAAGGCATTCTTTTCTCTAAGTGCTTCATTAAGCATACTATTAAGCTGTGCGTTATCAAGACTGTATGCCATATCTGTGGGTGAGTATTTTGATAATGAATATCCTTCAATCTTTATGCTATTGCTGTTATCACGTACAACACTGGATATCCAGATATTTTGCTTGCTGCCGCAAAAAGCTGCAACGTCTTTTAACACACCCTTCCAAATTCCTGTTCCTACAGCTGCTGAATCCAAAATCGCCTGAGTTTGACCGAAACTACTTATCTTTCCTTCAAGTTCAGAAATTTTGCTAAGCGTTTCCTGGTTTTGGCGAATTATTAAATTCTTCTGCTGTATTTCTGAATCAAGTTTTGATAGCTCTCTATTATTCTGTAATACTTTTATTGTAAACAGAAACGCTGCAATAAATAGAAGTGGCAATACCGCAAAACTATGCCAGGAAAATTGAAAGAATTTTTGTTCTTCAGAGATGTACTTTGGTAAAAGATTTATTCCTTTGTACTCTTTAGCTTGTTCATCAAAATATTCTGTAGCTACCGCAATAGGAACGCTGTAAGTAGAAAATTTTGCTTTAGTATCTTCATCAATCTGTGTTATATCAACATCATCAAATTCTAATTTGCTAACGTTGGCTTCAGGAAAAGTGCCATAAAAAGATAGAATGAGATTTTCAGAATCATCCTCACCGCAAACAATTATGTTATCAAGAGAAGTTATTCCGCCATTTTCCATCTCAAGTAGAATTTTAGAGAAGTAAACATCATATGTATGAAGATTACTAGTTCCAATATCAAGTGTACTGCCGATATGCTTAAGTTTTCTACCTTGTAGAAAAATTAGCTTACTATATTCTTTACCGATATAAACAATTAAGCTCTGATCATCTGGAAAAAATTTTTTTCGTTTGCCAACATAATAGGCTAATGCAATATCAGCACTTTTTATAGTTGGTACTTTAAAAAACTTTTTGCCAAAATACCCTGCAATGTTATCTGTTAGATTAACACAGGCTACTGGTCCATCTATAAAAGCAGATAACAATGAACCATCAGAAAGTTCTAGATAATCCAAGCTTTCTTTTTCAACATTAACACCTTTTGTTTGCCGGATATCCGCAAGAATTTCATCAAGCAACTTGTTGCTTTTCAAATCTCTCTTGCCTTCAAAAGGATGATAATAAATTGCCGGTTCTGTTAATGCAGGAATAAACTCAAGCTTACTTAAGTTTACACCTTTGAGTGCCGCGCCAATAGAACTTATACTTGGTGCGTCAATGTCACTGGCAAGTGTAGAGTTTTTTGAGGTGTCAACTCCTTCAAGTTGAAGCCCATCACTTTCCAGGTTAAACCCTGCCGTTGGATGTAGATCAGTTTTATTAGCAACAACATCTACAGATGCCGTACTAATAACTTTTAATCTGTTGCCAGTTTTATCCTGACTTACAACTGCAAGTTTTGTATCGTTGCCTTCGCAATATATGCAGGCTATTGTTTTCATAATTTAAGCCGCCAGTATTTGCTGAATTCTTGTTTTATTATTGGAATATGTAATTGCCGTCTCTAAGGAAATCTTCTTTGCAAGATATAAACGTTTTAGGTCTTGTTCCATAGTTATCATACCTTGCGCCCCACCTTGATTTATCATCATATAAATTTCACTTGTGTTGTTATTCTTGATTGCAGCCTTGACACTTGGTGTTACAAGTAAAACTTCTTTTGCAAGAACACGTTTGCCATCAAGACTTGGAACTAGTTTTTGAGATACAACTGAAATTAATACGTCTGCAAGTCTGTTTCTTACTCTTTCTTGTTCTCCAGGATCACATTCAGCAATAATTCTATCTATAGATTCTACAGCTGATGATGTGTGAAGAGTTGAAAAAACTTTGTGTCCAGTATCTGTTACTTCTAATGCCGCCATTATAGTATCTGGATCTCTCATTTCACCAACAACAATAATATCAGGATCCTGGCGAAGTGATTGGACGATACCTTCTTTGAATGATAGAACATCTCTTCCAACTTCTCGGTGTTTGATCAAAGAAATGTTTGAAGTATGAACATACTCAATCGGTGCTGCGATAATAATAACATGACAAGGGTCTATTTTATTATGATGATCAATAATAGAATCTAATGTTGTAGATTTACCAGAACCAGTAATTCCGGTTATGAGTGATAATCCAAATTTTATATATCCGTGGCTTAATGCTCTTACGATATTCGGATGAAAATCTAATGAAGATAACGGTCTAATAGTTTGATTGATCGCTCTCATATTCATTGCGAGAGTATCAAGATCAAAAAAGGCATCTGAACGAAATCTTACATTTAAATTTCTTCTTTCATATAAAAACGTATAACTAAAATCTAAATTTCTTTTTTTACCTAATTGATCTCTTTGACTTGTGTTGAGCAGATTAATAATTATTAATGCAGATTCATCATTTGTAAATTGGGGAATTTCCTTAACTCTCTCCTTGATACCAAATATTCTCATCCAAACATAACCAACGTTACCGTGCCCGCCGATTTCAATATCAGAAGCATCCTTTTCAATCATATTGGTAAGAAGCTTGTTATAAAACTTTCTTAAAGTAAGTCTATCTGCTTCTTTAACTTTGTCTACATTTTCAAGAATAAAGTGTACCCTATCCGGACCGAATAATGATTCAGGAATTGTTTTACAAAAATTTTCTAATATCTTTTTTTCTTCAGAAACGTTCACTTTAATCCTATAATTTTTAAAAACTATATAATGTTAGATAAAACTATACCAGCTTATAAAAACAGGTTTTTAGGTAAATAATTATTTTTTTTGTGATTTTGTAATATTTTTAATGTAAAATTTACACTTAAGTAATAAATTTTACGATTCGCTGGTGCCCGCAAGAACTTCTTCGATGGATGTTAAACCCATCTTAACTTTCTCTAAACCAGCTTCCCTCAAATTAAGTGTACCATCTTTCTTTGCCTGAATTCGCAAACTTTCTTCATCTACTTCAACACCAGATTTTACGATTAGTTGTCTTAACTCTCTTGTAAAATATAGCGCTTCGTGTATAGCAAGTCTTCCTTTATATCCGGTACCATTGCATTCTTCACATCCAACAGCTTGATAAATAGTGTAACTTCTCCATTCAGCAATATTAAGCTCTGCCGCTGACATTAATGCTTCATCAAAATTTACAACGCGCTTTTTACATTTAGGACATAGCTTTCTAATTAAACGCTGAGCAACTATAAGATTTATTGCATACGCAATAAGAAATGGTTCAATACCCATTTTGTACAATCTTGCAACAGCACTTGGCGCATCGTTAGTGTGAAGTGTAGAAAAAGTTAAGTGACCTGTGTTTGCCAATTTGATAGCAATTTCTGCGGTCTCTTTATCTCTCATTTCACCTACAAGAACTATATCAGGATCGTGTCGTAAAATCGATCGAATAGCTTGTTCAAAACCCATTTTGTATCCAATCTTAAGCTGTCTTGCGCCTTCAATAACATATTCCACAGGATCTTCGACTGTTAGCACATTAACTTCCGGAGATATAACTTGATATAATGCTGCAACAAGTGTTGTGCTTTTACCACTTCCCGTAGGTCCGGTTAAGATAACCATACCTTGTGGTTGGTTAATGGCTTTTTCAAAAGATTTTCTAGCATTACCGGCTAGACCTAATTTATCAAGATCCCTGATAACTTTTCTATCATCAAGAATTCTTATTACAACGCTTTCAAATTTATTTTTTAATTCTGTTCCCACCATCGGCAATATTGAAACTCTAAATCTTATAATAATATTATCGATGTCTCTTTGAATAAAACCATCTTGCGCCATTTCGCGCTCAAATCTATCCATACCTTTTGCACGATCTTTAACAACTGCTACAACTGCTTCCGGTAAAGTGTTTTCTTGCACATACCAAGTTTGTAAATTGCCATCAATACGCATCATTATATGTGTTTTATTTCCAGAACGTGGAATAAAATGTATATCACTTACACCTTTTCTTACCCCTTCAATCAATGCTGCTTCGACAAGATTTATTAATGCACTTTTATTTATTTCCGCATCTAATTCTTGTTCATCTAGTGAAGTATCTTCTCTTTCATCAATTTCTAAATTAGCATCACTTTCCATTGCTTTTAGAAATTCATTTTCAGGAGGTAGAATTTTTTCGATTAGTTTTTCATAATCTTTTTTTCGTATAAATATTACTTCATACTTTTTAGCATTTAATCCGAATGCGATTTTAGGAATGTTTCTATCTGTAGGATCGATTGCGGCAATAATAAGTTTTTCTTTATTGCGCTCATCAAACATAAATGGAATTATCTTGTTCTCAAGTATTTGTTGTTTTATTCCATCTCCCGAACCAAGAATCATATTTTTAATTGAATCTAATCGAGCATCTGGTATATCTTCTGGACGTGTTTCTAATTCGCGAAAGGCATAAAGAATGGCAACTTCACGGAAAATAACATCGTGATCAAATTTAAAATCCTGCACAAGAATTTGAGCTAAATTTCTTTTAATTTTACTCTTGTCATTATTCTTTGCCTGGAGCGCTTTCTCGAGCATTTGACCATCGATTATTCCTTTCTTAAAAAGTAAATAACCAATCTTATCTGTCATCTCAAGATTTGTATCGATCATGCAAAATTTCCATCAACATTATTGGTTATACTTGCAGTACCCGGAGTTTTAGGTCTTACAGTTGCTGTTTCTGCTGATACTAAAGTTAATAAAATCATTACGATCATAATAAACATTGCAATGCCAACCTGTATTAGTTCAATTAAATTTTTTAGCTTATATACGGTTTCAGTTTCATAATAATTTGCTAACTGCAGTGCTGTGTTTTTAATTGTACCTGTTTCTTCACCTGAATGAAATCTTGATAATGCAGTTTCTGTAAACACTCCTGAAGCCTCAAATGCATCAGTAACTCCAATTCCTTTTTTTACCATCAATGGTATTGCCACATTCTTAACTTTGTCTTCAAAATAAGCGTTACCACTTGCTTCTGCAGCAATTCTAATCGGTTCAATACTTTCCGCAGATCCACTATATAAAGTATAAAACACACGACAGAAAACTTCAATCAATGTTTTGTGTACAAGTGATCCAATAATTGGTAATTTAAGAGTGTACTGATCTATAATAAACCGGCCTTTATCAGTTTTTGAAAATTGGAAAAGAGCAATTGGTGGTATTATCATAAAAGCAGCAACTAAATAAGGATTTTCCATTAAAAAATCACTTATTTTTAAAGTGAATGCAGTCATCGGAGGAAGTTCAACACCAAAGCGGACAAATAATTTTGCAGTTTCTGGAAAAATATATCCAACATAAAATAACACAGCTAGGAATAACACAAAGACTGTAACCATAGGTGTTATTAATGCACTTCGCATATTCTTTCTAAATTCTTGATTCCTTTCCAAGAATTTTGCAGTAGCTCTATAAATCTCAGTCATGTTACCACTTTTAGAAGCAAGACCGAGCATATAAGCAGTAAACTTTCCAAAAATATCTTGATACTTCAGAAAAGTTGCCTGACTATCTGCTCCCTTTTTTAATTCGTTATTAATTTCTTTTAAAGTGTTTTTTAATGCTAGATTTTGAGTGTCGTTGATTAGAAGAGTTAGAATTTCTCCGTATGCAAGTTTTTGCTCTAAAAGTTCGGCACTAATTTTAACAAACGTTACAATATCTGCAACTGGTGGTTTAGCTTGAAAATCAATTAATTTTTTGTTTACAGAAAGGGGTTTGTATCCAAGCCTTGCTAAAGCATCTTCAACTTCTTTTTTGTTGAAGGCTTTTTGCTCGCCACGTATTGGTTTGTCTGTTCCCTTTTGTGCTTTATAAAGAAAAGTAGATTTTTTTTCGGAAGCTAAAATTTTTAGTTGATTTTTTTCGGCAAGTCTTTGAATCTTTTTCTTACATTCTATAGAAGATTCTGCAGTTAAAGTTCCAGAGATTGTTTGCCCATTCATTTTTTGAGCTGTAAACTTGTACTCAACCATAATTTCCCTTTAAAATTATAATAGGCTGATAAAATTACTCATTTTATCAGCCACTAAAAAATATTTTTGGTTAATGTTAAAAATTAATTGATAGTAGTTGCAATACTATCATCAAAAACATCAACTGTAACTGTCCATTCATAATTTGCGTCATCTGGTGTTCCAACCAATGATACGTTATTTGCAGCAACTGTAGCAACCCAAGCACCACCAATACCAGAGGCAACTAATTTTGGAGGAATTGCAAATCCCTGCCCACCGTTTGAAGCATCAAAAGCATTACCACCGCCACCTAAGGCTACTGGTTTCTTGTAATATTGCTGAGCTAACGCTGCTAGGTTTGTACCTTCAGAAGCCATTGTATCTTTAGCTGATTCTTCAGCATTTGCATTGAATAAATTGATACCAACTACTATTGCGATACCAACTATGATAACACCAAGAACGATTAAGAGAAGTTGTTGTTGACCCATGATAGATCTCCTTTAAGAATGTTTATGAAATATATTTAATGAATAATTTATTTTTATTTAGTGAATAACTGTCGTTGCAATGGAATCACTAAAAACAATTAGTTGTACCTGTACAGAATCCGTGCCATTAACAACTTCATTTCCGGTTCCATTTAAAGTAATTTCCTCAGCTTGAATAATTGCGGTATAATGCCCACTTGGAGTATTACTTAAATCTGAAGGCAATTGCCAATCTGTAAAGGACCCACCACCACCACCTAGGATAATGGGCTTCTTATAATACTCTTGCGCCATAAGTGCAACATTCATTAGCTCATTAAAAATTAAATCTCGTTTATTTTCAACTGCACTTGAGCGAAATAGTACGATTGCAGTTATTATCGCAATACCGACTATTATTGCACCAAGTACTATTAATAACAGTTGTTGTTGACCCATAAAATTACCTCAAATAATAATAAAATCTAATTTAATGCCGAACTTAAATATTTATATTTTAACGAGTTATCGAGAACATTTAAGATAATACTTAATAAAACGGTAAAATATACTCGCAATTATTACATTACCTGTAATATTTTCTTACCTAATTGTTTCTGGTACTATCAAAATTTAAAAATAACTCGCAATATTACGTTCAATTGATATACACTTATAAAATACTATGCCAATTCAATAATATAACTTCAAAATGCAGTTAGAATATTTTTTTTAGCAAGTAATTATTTCCGAAGATGTAAATATTTCCTGTAAAATGTGGCGGCAATATTTGGGTAATAGTGTTTCAGTTACTATTTTTCTATGAGATTAGATTAATGTAGAAAATTAAGAGTCTGGAAAAACATTGTTTTAATTACAATGCTTTCGATCAATAAGAGTTATAAACGAAATAATGTTGTCTTTAAATTGTCAGTTAAGCTTTACGTAAATATTATACTTCTACTTTAAACAAATAATGCGGTATATTCTCACTGAAGATGTAATTATTACTGATAATAATTACATCTTTCTACTTAAAATGTCTAATGATTAATTCTTTTTAAGGTTTTATTTGCAATCAAATAGATAAAATTATTTTTTTACTAAAATTTTATCTAATCTTTATATGCAATTCTTTTAATTGGTTTTCATCAACTGTAGATGGAGAATCATCCATTAAAGATATTGCACTTGCTGTTTT
Organism: Ignavibacteriales bacterium; assembly: GCA_016707585.1. Taxonomy (GTDB): domain Bacteria; phylum Bacteroidota; class Ignavibacteria; order Ignavibacteriales; family Ignavibacteriaceae; genus IGN3. Next base: position 395,351 of record JADJHL010000002.1, read on the forward strand.
AGGAAATGCAATTACATCACGAATTGAATGTTCACCAGCGAAAATCATTGCCATTCTATCAAAACCAAAAGCAATTCCTCCATGAGGTGGAGCGCCATACTTGAAAGCATTCATTAAAAAGCCAAATTTATATTGAGCTTCTTCATCGGAAATTCCGAGTGCTTGAAACATTTTAGATTGTAAATCAGAATTGTGAATTCTTATACTTCCACCTGCAATTTCGCTTCCATTTAGCACCAAATCGTATGCGCGTGCTTTAACTTTTCCAGGATCAGAAGACATTAATGGTATATCCTCAACTCGTGGGGAAGTAAAAGGGTGATGCATTGCGTAAAATCTACCGGATTCCTCGTCCCACTCAAATAAAGGGAAATCTGTAACCCACAGCAATTTTGGGGCAGAATCTTCTTTTATAAGATTCAATCTCTTTGCCATTTCTAATCTTAATGCACCCATTGTATTTAGAGTTTTAAGTTTGGGTCCAGATAGGATAAAAATTAAATCCCCTGGTTTTGCAATAAGTGATTTAGTAATATTTTGTTTTTCTTGATCACTAAAGAATTTCATTGTTGGTGATTCAAGTTCATTTTCTTTCACACGAATCCAAATTAATCCTTTTGCACCATGTCCTTTTACAAAATCTGTAAGAACATCTAACTGATTTCGAGTGTAATCACCACAGCCTGGAGCTAATAATCCTGTAATAACTCCTTTTGCATCAACAGCATCTTTAAATACTTTAAATCCTGTATTATTAAAAATATCATTTAGGGTTTTCATTTCAAGATTAAAACGCAGATCAGGTTTATCGCTTCCATATTTTTCCATTGCTTCATCAAACGATAATCGTGGCAACGGAATTTGTAGCTCTCGATTCCAAACTTGTTTAAAAAATCGTTTCATCAATCCTTCAACAATCGTAAAAATATCTTCCTGATCGATAAAAGACATTTCAACATCAATTTGGGTAAACTCAAGTTGTCTATCGGCACGTAAATCTTCATCTCTAAAACATTTTACGATTTGAAAATAACGATCCATTCCAGCAACCATAAGTAATTGCTTGTAGGTTTGTGGTGATTGTGGAAGAGCATAAAACTTACCTTTGTGCATTCTACTTGGAACGAGAAAATCTCGCGCACCTTCCGGAGTACTTTTCATCAGCACAGGCGTTTCAACTTCAACAAATCCATTCTCATCAAAATATTGGCGAGTAACTTGAGCCATTTTGTGCCGTAATATCAAACTTTTTTGAAGCTTTGGTCTTCGTAAATCTAAATATCTGTACTTTAATCTTAGATCTTCGTGTGTATCGATATCATCTTTAATTGCAAAAGGCGGTGTTTCGGCTTCATTAAGAATTATTAAATTATTAACCATTACATCAATATGTCCGGTCGCAAGATCAGCATTATCCGTATCAGCAGGACGTTTGCGAACAACACCTTCTATTGCAATTACAAATTCACTTCGTAAATCTTTTGCTGCTTGATGTGCGGTTTCATTAAATGTTGGTTCAAATACAATTTGTGTAATTCCGTGTCTATCGCGCACTTCAATAAAAATAACTCCACCAAGATCTCTTCTTCTATCAACCCAGCCGTTAAGTACAACATTTTCACCAATATTTGATTCGCGTAACTCGCCGCAAGTGTGTGTTCTTCTTTTAAATTGCATAATGCTCTAAGTAACTCCTAAATGAATTTGAGGGCTAAAAATAACTAAATGATTGAGGGCAATCAACCTTGTTTTGAAGCAAACGACAGTTTTGTAAATTTAGCATAGAGTTTAAAAGAATTAAATGGCACTGTCTAAAAAGAACATATCATTACCCAATTTATATTTTATTATAATTCTATCAACATATTTTCTTTCAAGATTATATTTTCATTTAATTTTAAAGTTTGAGTTTACATATCATCTGAAAGATTTCTTAATACAATACTTAGATGTAAGTTTATTGAAAAATAATTTGTGGGAAAGTTTATTTTACCTCCATTCACAACCACCATTGTTTAATTTTCTAATTGGCATAAATGAAGCATTATTTGGCAATGATGCAAAATTTATCTTTTTTTTGTTGTTCCATTTTATAGGAATTTACATTGCATTACTTGGTTTTCATATCCTATCTATGCTTTGGATTAATAAAAATCTATCAGTTTTTATAATAGTTTTTTATCTACTTACTCCAGCAACTATAGTTTACGAAAATTTGTTTTTTTATACACACCCTATAATATTCTTTCTAGTTTTTTCTTGTTACAATTTGCTCAGGTATATAAAAGATGGGAAAAGGGGAAATCTTTTCTATCTAACATTAGGATTAAGCTTTTCTGTTCTTACTACTAGTTTTTTTCATCTTATTTGGTTTATAAGTCTATTGTTTTTGCTCTGGTTAATTAATAAACCTAAAAGAAGGGAAATATTTCTTACATCTTTAATACCCTTCATCATTTTGTTTGCTTTATATTTTAAAAACTTTATTGTGTTTAATCAGTTTAATACCAGTTCATGGGTTGGCTTGAATCTATCAAGAATTACCGTTCAACAACTTGATAAAACAACAAAAGTACAATTGATAGAAGTTAAAAAAATATCGGATGCTTCTTTGCTCCCCCCTTTTACGCACTTTAAGGATTTGGGCACTTTTGAAAAAAAGTATTTTGGCTCTAATACCGGGATAGATGTTTTAGATCAAACAATAAAGGAAAGTGGTAGAACAAATTTCAACAACTATGGATATATAAAAATCTCAAATCAAGTTTTAAATGACGACATTTATGTAATGAGAAATTATCCCCAGGTTTATTTACGAGGGATTACAAAAGCATTCCTAAGATATTTTGATTCTCCAACCAAATACAAATTATTAACTATCAATGTTTTTAGAATAAACCTATATAACAAAGTTTTTGATTCGTTTATTTATGGAAGTTCTTCTAAAACAAATACCGGCTATACAACTATTTTATTGACACTTCTAATTTTAGTTGGTTCATTCTATTTGTTATTTAAATCTAATAGTGATTTTATACTAAAAGCTTTTTTAATTTTTGCACTATTCAATATACTTTATGTTATGTTTGTTGGAAATTTCTTGGAATACGGCGAAAACAACAGATTTAGATATTACACTGAAATATTTACTTACTTATTATTTGCTATAATTTTAAATAAATTGTTTTTAAAGATCTTTATCACTAATTCTAAAGCACGCAAGTATGAACACAGTAGAACTAATCCGTAAAAAAAGGAATAAAGAAAATCTTTCTAAAGAAGAAATTTTATTTCTTATTAATAACTATACAAAAAATAAAATTCCAGATTACCAATTCTCCGCATTCTTAATGACAGTTTATTTTAATGGAATGAGCAAAGAAGAAACCGCATCTCTTACGGAAGCAATGCTTTATAGTGGAAAAGTTTTAAATCTTAATTCAATTCCAGGAATAAAAATCGATAAACATTCAACTGGCGGAGTTGGAGATAAAACATCTTTAATAATTGCACCTATTGTTTCTGCGACTGGTGTTAAAGTTCCAATGATTTCCGGAAGGGGGTTGGGACATTCCGGTGGAACGCTCGATAAGCTTGAAGCGATTCCCGGTTTTAGAACCAATCTTACTTTATCCGAATATAAAAATGTTCTAAAAAAAGTTGGCGCTGTTTTAATAGGACAGACAAAAGAAATTGCTCCGGCCGATAAACTTATTTACGCTTTGCGTGATGTTACCGCTACTGTTGAATCGATTCCATTAATTACCGGAAGTATAATGAGTAAAAAACTTGCCGAAGGGATTGATGGACTTGTGCTTGATGTTAAAACCGGCAACGGTGCATTTATGCAAAAGACAGAAGATGCAATTGCTCTTGCAGATTCACTTATCCAAACGGCAAAAGCGTTTGATAAAAAAGTAATAGGATTTGTTACGGATATGAATCAGCCGCTTGGGAATTATATTGGCAACTGGTTAGAAGTTTATGAATCAATACAGGTTTTGCGTGATGGGAAGAAAAATGATTTGACGGAGTTATCATTAATTCTAGCCGGAGCAATGATTTATCTTGGTAAAAAATCAAAATCACTTGATGAAGGAATTGAGGAAGCGATAAGAATTTTAAAATCAGGAAAAGCTTTTGATAAATTTGTTGAGATTGTAAAAGCACAAAACGGCAAAACTGATTTTATCTTACATCCGGAAAAATATCCCAAATCAAAATTTAAAGAAGTTATAAAATCAACTTCTGCTGGATATTTATCCGAAGTAAATACTTACGAACTTGGAATGGCGGCAATTGATCTAGGTGCTGGAAGAAAAACAAAAGATGATAAAATTGATCCCAAAGCAGGAGTAATTTTTAATTACAAAGTTGGTGATACTATTAGTAAAGGTGTTGTATTGGCTGAGTTGTTTTCAGATTCCAAATCCGGAATTGATAACGCAAAGAAAAGAATTGCCAACTCAATAAAAATTTCCAGATCAAAACCACAAAAACTAAAACTGATTAAGACTATTATTAATTAGAGCACTTTTAAGTGGAGACTATCAATAATTAAAGTTTCCACTTCTTTCAATTCCAACCCTCTAGTGTTATATTTTATAACACGAATATCTAATCTTAAGGAGAAATGAAATGCTTTTTATCGTAGCACTTATCGCAGCAGTTGCAGCTTTTTTTATCTATAAAAATGCAAAGAAATATAATATAAAAGCTCAGGCCACATTTTCATTCATCGGAATGATTGTGGCAATTGTAATAGCTTTTGCACAATGCTTTACTGTTATTCCTGCAGGATTTGCCGGCGTTATAGATATGTTTGGTTCTGTAAGTGATAATACATTGAAACCCGGAGTTAACTTTGTAAATCCAATTGCTAACGTTGTAAAGTTTGATACGCGTAAACAGGAGTTAAAAGAAAGTATGAACGTTCCTTCAAAAGAGGGATTAAGTATTGATCTTGAATTGAGTTTAATTTTTCGTTTAAGTATGGATAAAGTAAATGAGATTTATAAAACTGCAGGAGATTACGAAGAATATCTTCAAAAAATAGTAACTCCAAATTTCAGATCAGTTGTTCGTGGAGTAACAACAAAGTATGAAGCTAAAGCTCTTTATACTGCAGAGCGTGAAAAACTTGAGAGCGAAATAAAAACTAAACTTGCTGAAGTTCCTGAAATGAAAGAAGCAATTGTGCTTTCAACTCCGTTAAGACAAATTACTCTTCCAATTGGATTGAAAAATGCCATAGAAGAAAAGCTAAAATCTGAACAGGAAAGCCAGAGAATGCAGTTTATTCTTGAAAAGGAAAGACAAGAAGCTGATAGAAAACGTATCGAAGCAAAAGGAATTTCAGATTTTCAGACGATTGTAAGTCAAGGTTTAAGTGACCAGATACTTAGATGGAAAGGAATTGAAGCGACTGAAAAGCTTGCAAATTCGCAAAATTCTAAGGTAATTGTGATTGGTTCTGGCAAAGATGGGTTACCAATTATATTGGGAAATCAATAATAAACTGATTGGTCATTTTGAATTTACAATTCATTTGCTATTTTTGAACTCATAAGTCAAATAATTAGATAAGCTATAAAATATGCTTCCATCGATACATACAATAAACTTATTATTGCCGTTTTTTTACATCGCAACATTTGCGATTTACTTCTATGATTTTCAACAAGGCGGCAAAAAATTTGAAAACTCAAAACGTGTTTTTCTTTTCTTAACACTGATTCTTCATTTTATATATTTAGTTTTAAGAACTATCGAATTCAATCATCCTCCAATTACAAATGTTTTTGAGATTTTTACTGTTCTTGCTTGTGCAATTAGTTTTGCTTACTTCATTCTAGAATTAGTAACGGATATTCGTGGAACAGGTCCATTTATAATTATCATCTCAATAATCTTTCAAGTTATATCTACTTTATTTATTCAGGATCTAACTGAAGTAAAAGAAGTTTTAAGAAGTAACTTACTAGGCATTCATGTTATCAGCGCTCTAATTGGATATTCTGGAATTACAATTTCCGCGGTTTATGGAGTTTTATATCTCATCCTATATAACGAAATAAAACTTAATAAGTTTGGTTTGATATTTAATCGCTTACCAAGTTTAGAAATATTAGAACGTATGAGTTTTATTGCAGCGATTATAGGATTTGTTTTGTTGACTATTACAATAATTATCGGAATAATCTGGCTGCCGCAAGCATTTCCAAATATTACTTTTGCAGATCCAAAATTGATTGGAACATTTGCAGTTTGGGTTCTATATGGAATTGGACTTATCAATAAATTTTTAGGCAAATGGAGAGGTAAGAAATTAATTATTCTCTCAATCATCGGATTTTGTCTGGCAATTTTATCAACAATGCTCACAAATTTTTTAGGAAAAAGTTTTCACTCATTCTATTAGAATATGAATCTTCTAGGAATATCAATAAATCATCGTACTGCTCCAGTAGAACTTAGAGAAGCACTTCATTTAAGTGAAGATGAAATTCGTAAGTTCATACAGCAGACAAAAGATAGTGCTTTTGCAGAGGGAATAATTATTTCCACTTGCAACAGAACTGAGATTTATGCGATTCCAAAGAGTGATAAAACAAGTTTAAAAGATTTAGAGAACCTGATAAAAAATTATAAATCAAGTTTTGAAGTAAAGGATGAAAACTTTCAACACTTTATTTCCCGCGAATCTATCGAACATCTTTTTCGTGTTGCTTGTGGTATTGAATCACTGTTGATTGGTGATAACCAGATTTTTAAACAAGTAAAAGATTCATTTTTGATTTCTGAGGAAATGAATTTTGCGGGAGTTCTAATTCGCCGTGTAATGGATGCCGCAACTCGTGTTGGCAAACGTGCTATCAACGAAACAACAATCAGTGAAGGTGCTGTTACAGTTAGTTATGCGGCAGTTCAGCTTGTTGAAAAAATATTTTCCAATCTTCAAAAAAAATCAGCACTAATAATTGGAACAGGTGAAACAGGAGAGATTGCAGCCAAACATTTACGTGATAGGGGCATCGGAAGACTGGCATTAACAAATCGTTCATTTGAAAAAGCAGAAAAACTAGCTGCCGAATTAAAAACAGCTGTATTTCCATTCTCAAACTTCAAAGAGCATTTACACAAGTTTGATATAATTGTAAGTGCTACAAGTGCCGAGGGACTGATTATCACAAAGAATGATATTGAAGATGCGATGAAGAAGCGTAACTATGCTTCGATGGTGTTGATGGATATTGCAATTCCGCGTGATATTGATCCTGAATCCAAAAAGATTGATTATGTTTTTTATCATGATATAGATTCATTAAATATTATCGTAGAACAAAATCTTGGAAAGAGAAAATCAGAAATTCCAAAGGTTGAAAAGATTATCCAGGAAGAACTTGATAATTTCTTTGAGTGGTATAATTCGCTTGAAGCCGCACCAACTATAAAAACGTTACGTGATTATTTTGAAAGTGTTCGTTCAGAAGAAGTTGAAAAAAATATCAACAAGTTTTCTGAGGATGATATGGAAAAATTGGAAATCATTACGAAGAGAATTATAAATAAAATCCTTCATCATCCTACAATCGAATTAAGAAAAATCTCCGAATCAGATTTACGGGCTGAAGATACGGCTGCTAAGATTTCTGTGATTAGAGATTTGTTTGGATTAAACTCCAGTAAAGACGAAAAGAACAAAGGATAAATTTTGAAACAAAAAATTGTAATCGGTTCACGTGGAAGCGAGCTTGCATTATGGCAGGCAAATCACATCAAACGCGAAATAGAGAAGAAGAGCAAAAAAGTAAGAGTCGAAATCATCATTATAAAAACTAAAGGTGATAAGATTCTTGATGTTGCACTTTCAAAAATTGGAGACAAATCTCTTTTCACCAAAGAGCTTGAAGTTGAACTTCTTGCAAAACGAATTGATTTAGCTGTTCACAGCTTAAAAGATCTTCAGACTCAAATTCCTGATGGGTTGAAACTTGCAGCAGTTACAAAACGCCACGAGGTTGAAGATGTTTTGATTGCAAGAAAAAAAGGAATGACTATTCAATCGTTACCTGAGTTTGGAGTTGTTGCAACAGGTTCACTAAGAAGAAGATCGCAGTTACTTCATCTTCGTCCCGATCTTACAGTTCTTGATTTACGCGGAAATGTTCCATCACGAATTCAGAAATTTTTAGAATCAGAATGGGATGCAATTATTCTTGCGCGTGCCGGAGTTGAAAGATTAAATCTTAAAAAACACATTTCTTCATTCATCCCAAAAGAGGAAATTCTTCCGGCAGTTGGGCAAGGCGCACTAGGAATTGAAATACATGAAGATAACAAAGTTGTTAATGAGATTCTTAAATCACTTCATCACGATGAAACTTATAAAGCTGTAATCGCTGAACGATCCTTGCTTCGCGCATTAGAAGGCGGATGCCAGGTTCCCATTGGTGCTTTTGCAGAAGTTAAACCAAGCGGACTTTATCTTGATGCTGTTGTTGGATCATTGGATGGATCAATAACTTATCGCAAAAAATTGCGTGGAAGTAAAAACGATCCTGAAAAACTTGGGAAAACTCTAGCAAAGGATTTGTTGAAGGCTGGTGCAAAAGAAATTTTAAAAGAAGTTTACCAAACAGCGAGATTAAAATGAAAAATTTATTGTTAAAAATATTTTCTGTTGACTTAATAATCATTTTACTTTTTTCTACATTTATATTTTATAGCGGATGTTCCTGCAAACCATGCCAGCAGAAAGAAGAATCACAAATTCCATTGGGTGTTTTAAAAAAGGCTGATCAGTTTATTATATCCAAAACTGGTGATGATTTTTTTAAAAAAAATATCACTGTGGATTTTTCACAATCAAGACACATTGCTCCAAACTATTTGATGGTTTACAAATTTTATATGCCAGAAAAACCATTTGTTGATGAGTTAATAAGATTTACGGTTGATAGCGCCGGGAAAGTTTTGACGCAATACGAAGTCGTTGGGATTCCAAACTGCAATTCAAATCAAAATGATTGTGACTTTGTTGTTGATGAAAAGACTGCTAAACAAATTGCTACTCAAAATAATTTAGCAAAGGGAATTACCGATTGGAAAATTGATTTTGTTTGGAATAACAATCACAACAAATATGTTTGGGAAATTATCAGCACAATAAAAGAAACTAAAAATGAAGAATATTCTCGAGCAGAAGGCGAAAAGATTATAATTGACTCAAACAATGCTTCGGTATTAAGTAAAGATACCTGGAAAATAAACTAAGCCATGATCGTTAAAGAAGAAAAAATAGAGCGCAAAGAAAAGAAACGCGAGCGAATGCTTGAGGTTGCTGCTGAACTTTTTTCTAAAAAGAATTATCACGAAGTGATGATGGATGATGTTGCTCGCTTAACTGATGTTGCGAAGGGAACTGTTTATAATTATTTCAGTTCGAAAGAAGAACTTTATTTTACAATAATGAGTTCTAAACTTGGGCATCTTAATTTATCTTTAAAAACCAAAATTGCTTCTGAGATTAGTGTTATTGATTCGTTACACATATATACTATTCAGCTTTATATGTTTATGATGAAGTATCAGAATTTCTTTTTGATGTATCAAAAAGAATATTTAAATGCTAAAAATGAATTTTGCGATGAACTCCGCTCAATGAATGAAGAACTTAAATCAATTTTGAGTAACGTTATTTATAAGGGCAAGCGAGAAAATCATTTTCGTGATGTTGAAGAGAATTTTGCGGTTCAGTTGGTTTTAGGAAGTATATTCGGCGCTGTTCAAAGGGGAGTTGAAAACAAGTATTCTGGTGATAAGCTGGTTGAAGAACGCGAAAAGTTATTTGATTTTATTCTTCATGGCTTGTATTCAGGGTTCAACAATAACAAAGTAAGACCATTAAAAAATAAAACGATTGTACTTACACGGACTATTGAACAATCAAAGGAATCTTCTGCGATATTTAGTGAGCTTGGTGCAAATGTAATTGTATTCCCAACTTTAGAAATTGTTCCGCCAACAAATTGGGATAGTTTTGATAATTTTATTTTATCAAATAAGATAATTGATTTTATTGTTTTTACTTCTGCTCATGCAGTTACAATGTTTATTAAAAGGTGTAATGAACTGAATAAGCAAATCGGTTTTGAAAAAATAAAAGTTGTTGCCATTGGTAATAAAACAAAATCTATTTGTGAAGAGAATAATATTAAAGTTGATATCGTACCAAAGAAATTTTCTGGTGAAGGTGTTGTTGAAGAATTATCTAAGTATGATTTAAAAGATAAACTGGTTTTCATTCCACGTTCTGCAATTGGGCGAGAAGATTTGCCCAAAGGTTTAGAAGAGCTTGGGGCAAAGATAGTTACTATTCCTGTTTACAATGTTTCACTGCCTTCAACAGAATCTACACAACAAAACATTGAACAGTTAAACTCAACTAAACCAGATGTTTTTATTTTTACAAGTCCATCTACATTTGAAAACTTTTTAGTAATAATGAACGTTAATAATCCCGTTTCATATTTTAAGAATTACGATGTAGCAGCAATTGGTCCAACAACTAAATCAGCAATTGAGAAAAGCAAAGTTAGAGTCAGCATTATGCCTGATGAATTTACAATTCGAGGCTTAGCAAATAAGATGATTGAGTTTTACAAAAAAAAATAAAAATAACGGAGAAAATTTGAGTGAATTAAAAAATGATTTATTTCTAAGGGCATGTAAAAGACAAGATGTTGAACGTACTCCAATATGGATAATGCGACAGGCTGGAAGATATTTACCTGAGTACAGAGCCGTTCGTGCAAAATCAGATTTTCTAACAATGTGCAAAACTCCGGAACTTGCTGCCGAGGTTACAATTCAACCTGTGGATTTAGTTGGAGTTGATGCCGCGATTTTATTTTCAGATATTCTTGTAATTCCCGAAGCTATGGGAATGCATCTTGAAATGAATGAAGGAAAAGGTCCTGTATTTCCAAATCCGATTCGCACTAGTGATGATGCAAAAAAATTAAAATATATCGATCCAACTAAAGAATTAAAATATGTTCTTGATGCTGCTGTTCTTACAAAAAAGAATTTGAATAATCGTGTACCGTTAATTGGCTTTAGTGGTTCACCCTGGACTCTGCTTACATATATGGTTGAAGGTAAAGGTTCAAAGAATTATTCTGAAGTAAAAAAAATGTTATATAACAATCCGGAACTTGCTCACTCAATTCTCGATAAGTTATCAGACACAATCGCTGATTATCTTTCAGCAAAGATTGGAGCGGGCTGCAATGCTGTTCAGATATTTGATACCTGGGGCGGCATACTTTCACAAAAAGATTTTGAAGAATTTTCTTTGCAGTATGTTGAAAAGATAATTTCCAAAATAAAAAGAAAAGACGAGCCTGTAATTTTCTTTGCTAAAGGTGTTCATTATAATCTTAGCAGGTTGGCTAGCATTGGCGCTGATGTTCTTGGTCTTGATTGGACAATGGATCTTGGAAAAGTTAGGAAAGAAGTCGGCGATAAAGTTGCACTTCAAGGTAATCTTGATCCTACGATTTTATATGCGGATAAAACTTATATTAAAAAAGAAGTAGAAAATGTATTAAGTTCTTTTGGAAAAGGAAACGGACATGTATTTAATCTTGGTCATGGTGTTTTACCTGACATAGACCCAGAAAATGTAAGAGCACTTGTGCAATATGTAAAAGAAGAAAGCAAAAAGTATCACAAATAAAAATTGTAGCTCATTCCGTCCCGATTCATCGGGATCGGAATCTAATTTATTTAATAAAGATCCTGAAACAAGTTCAGGATGACAAAACAAAGAGATCAAATGTTTGAAATAGATTTAACTAAATTTAAAAAATACGATAAGCCTGGACCACGCTATACAAGCTATCCAACAGCACCGCAATTTAATGAAGTGTTTACGCACGAAGATTATTTAAATGAAATTGTAAAGACTAATTACGGTGAGAATCTGCCTGATTTATCGCTTTACTTCCATCTGCCTTACTGTGATACCCTTTGTTATTTCTGCGGCTGCAATATGATAATTACTCGTAACAGAGACAGAATAAAAGAATTTATTAAATATCTTAAGAAAGAAATTGATCTTACAAGAACCTATATATTAACGGATAGACAAGTTGTACAGCATCATTGGGGTGGAGGAACACCAACACATTTAAATCCTGATGAGATAGACGAACTTGCATCCTATATTAAACAGTCATTTAACTTTAGAGACAACTCGGAAGTTAGTTGTGAGATTGATCCGCGTGAACTAACTAAAGCACATCTTGAAGCTTTGCGCAACAATGGATTTAATAGAATCAGTATGGGTGTTCAGGATTTTGATGAAAAGGTACAGAAAGCTGTAAACAGGATTCAACCTGAGGACATAACAAGACAAGCTGTACAGTGGATTAGAGAACTTGGTTATCAAAGTATTAACCTTGATTTGATTTATGGTTTACCTTTCCAAACGGTAGAAGGATTTGCAAAAACTGTTGATCATATAATTGATATTTCACCTGATCGGATTGCGGTATTTAACTATGCACATGTTCCGTGGATGAAAAAACATATGGCACTGATTCATCCAGAAGATATTCCTGCTGCTGAAATAAAGCTTGAAATACTAAAGATGACAATTGAAAAACTTACAAATGCCGGATACGATTTTATTGGTATGGATCACTTTGCAAAACCTGATGATGAACTTTCAATTGCGATGAGAGAGAAAAAACTTTACCGTAATTTTCAGGGATACAGCACTAATGCTGGTGCTGATTTGTATGCAATGGGAATAACTTCCATCTCCCAACTTAAAAATGTGTACGCACAAAATTACAAAACCGAGAAAGAATATTACTCAGCTCTTGATAATGAAAAACTTCCAACCTCAAAAGGATATCAACTAACAGAAGATGATCACTTACGCAGAGAAGTGATTATGAAACTAATGTGCAACTTTGAACTGGATTTTAGTTCAATTGAGAGAGAATTTAAAATTGATTTTAAGAAATACTTTGCATGGGGATTAAACAATCTTAAAGAAATGGAAGCGGATGATCTTGTTGAAATTTCTGATACCGGAATTAAAGTTAAAAATATGGGAAGAATGCTTATCCGTAACATCGCAATAAATTTTGATGGATATATTGAGCGCAAAGAAGATAAGGCTAAGTATTCAAGAACTGTTTAATCGCAATGGAACTTTGATTTAACGTATCAGCACGGATTAGTTTTTATTCAAACACCAAAATTCTATTATAAATAAAATCAAAAGAAAACGTTTTTGATTCTGTTCTTTTCTCAATATACTCCGCAACTTTTTCCAATCGCTTAGGAATAGAAATAATTTTTTCCTGCGCTTTTTGTGCAAGATCATTCAGCCCGGTTATTAATTCAATTTCCCAAAACTTAATTGCTTCTTCAACTATCTTTTTATAATCACGCGGACCATAAATCCCAATTCTCCTAACTACATCAGCCATATCACGAAAGTTCGGCATTGAAATTCCGGGCATATCAATCGCAGGCATAATATCAGCAGCAGAAAGCATCGCCCTGTTTGGATCAAGTTTAAGAACTTCTTTGAAAACGTTTCTATAAAAAGTATAATGCTTTGCTTCATCCGCAGCGATGTTGCTTAGAATGCCATTTAATAATGGTTCATCCTGTCCTGCAAGTTTACCTGTATTCTTATGTGATACTTGCGTAGCTCTCTCCTGCAAAGTTGTATAAACAAAAACTTTGTATGGATCTTTATCCCAATCAGGATTAAAACCGCTTTCTATATAATGAAATTGCATCAACTCAACTTCACGGAAACTGAACAATCTTGCATCACGAACATAGTCTCTTATTGCAGCACCGTGTCTATCTTCTTCTGCAGTCCACATATTATTCCATTTAGCCCAAAAACTTTTATCTCCCAGATGTTGTGCAATCAATCTGTGAAAGTGTGGCAAGCCTTCTTCTGTTAAAAGATTTAAAGCAACGGCAACACGAACTTCATCTTTAACTCCCCGTGTTCTTTTTCTTAAATATTCAATATTCTTTTCCTGATCATCATTCATTTTTTCATCTGAAGGAAGAAAATCACTTGAAAACCATAATTTTCTTTTATCAACATGATCTTCCATCCATTCTTTTACATTACTTTCAAGATGACTTAGAACTTCGGTCTTTTGAGCAGTTTCAGTTTGCAATGATTCCCTTTCTTTTATCAAGATTTCCATATCGTTATAAATTTATTTAATTGTATAATCGTTTAGTTTTATGACTAAATAATAGAAATGATTTGCACTAACAAAAAGGTAGTGAGAGTGCCAAACGAGGGTTTTACATTTAATTTACATATCGTTAAAAGTTATAGGTTGGAAGGATAAGTCACCCTTCGACTACGCTCAGGGTGACAGATAATAATTTTAATCACTTGGTCTTTCAGCCATTTGAGCTGTGGTAAAGAAATCGTTGTAAAATCTTTTTTGATATTCATCGAGTAAGTGATTTATTTTTTCTTTATCAGATGATTTAACAATCAATCCTGCGTGATATTCTTTCTTTAATCTCCAGACAACTTCAGGGTCGTTATATGCTTCTAGATTTGGCCATTCTTGTTTGGATAGGGAAGTGAGTATTGCAGCAAAATCATTTTTTACTTTTGGAAGTTTGTATTCTTTTTCACCGTTTAGAATTTCAATCTTTGCCCATTCTCTCCAGAGATTAATTCCAGTTGCAGCTTCAACGAGTGAAGAAAGATTAGCGCCGCCAACTCGTGCAGATGTTTCTAAGAAATAAATTTTCCCGTCTTCAGCACGAATAAATTCTGAGTGTGAAACTCCACGCAGCAATCCTAAAGCTTTTAACACTTTTTTATTTAGATCTAAAATTTCCTTTGCTTCATCGGATTTACTATCAAGTGTTTGGCTTGTAAAAACTCTACCTTGATGCGCAACTTCAAAGGGAGGAGTTCCATATTTGCTGGCTAAACCAAAAACTATTTCTCTTTCACTAATAATAGTATCAACGTGATATATATATCCGGGAACAAATCTTTCCATTAAAAAGAAAGATTGTTCATCAGCAAGATGATTAATTCTATCCCACATTTCCTGTTTGTTGTTTACTTTTTTTAATCCATAAGAACCAGCAAGTAAGCGCGGCTTAATCATATAGGGATATGGAACTGTATCGGCAAATTCATTAATCTTTTTATGATTTAGAATGTGGCAAAATTCTGGAACAGGAATTCCATTTTCTTTAGCAACCATTCTCATTGCAAGTTTATCACGAAAATGTCTTGCGGTTGTATCTCCCATTCCAGCTAGTCTTAAATGCTCACGCAAAGAAGCCGCACGTTCAACATCAAAATCATCAAGCGCAACAATTCTATCTATTTGTTCAGTGCGCGCAAGGTAGCTTACACCATAAATTACATCTTGCATGTTCCAATCTTTGTTTTTGTCTGGAATGTAAAATATTTCATCCAGGCTTTCTCTAGGCCAATCAGCATTTTCTAAACTTTTAGAAGTTAGAAGAATTACACGGCAGCCTTGCGCTTTGGCCTCGCGCATAAAGTCAAAGCCTTTTTCATAACTGGATATGCAAAGAATAGTTAACATCTTTTTTCTCCTTAGTGTTTCTGTGTGCTCTAAGTGTCTCAGTGGTAAAAAAAGAATAACCACTTAGACACTTAGATCACTAAGCTTCACTTAGTTTATTACAATAGAAAGTTTAAACTTAATTTTATCAAAATCAAATATTAGATTTATTTATCAGCCTCATAATTGGATAAACATTTTCTCCTTTATCATAAAATGGAGACCGTTTATAAAAGAAATCCAATCTTTCTCCACCGTTATTTTTAAAAGATTCCTCTTCATTAAGTTTTTTGTAAAATTCATTACGTAAAGATGAGTTATCTTTCATCATTTGTTTTGCATACGGTTCCATCACATAAGCTTCCGCATATTCTTTTCGCTCGAAGAATGCATTAAAGAATCCCCAATTAACAAACGAATCCGGTGCTTCGGGTTCTAACAAATTTACAATCACTCTTAATTGTCTTTGATTTGTATAAACTATTAGTGTTCCAGGTTCAACATCAATTTTTTCTGTAAAAGAATTACATTTAAAAGACGGAAGCTGTCTTCCTTCATAAGGTCTTGGTGCAAACTGCACATCCTCAAATCTGTACTTTTCAACTTTAACAGACTTTGCAGATTTTAAAATATTAAATTTTATTTGATGTGCTTTAATTACATCAATAATTTCTGAAAAGTGCTGTGGAATTAAATATGCTATCGGCACACTAATTTTCTTTTCGGAATTTGCTTTGTTGAAAATCGGGATCTCAATTTCCATTGATTTATTAGTGTATTTTCTAACGGTTGAGCCTGTTAAATCACTATGCTCATCATACCACTCAAATCCTTTAAATAAATATTTATCAAACTTGCCATTTCCTTTAAGCACTAATGGGAATTTCTTTTTTGTAGATAAATAGTACTTAACTGTTTCTTTATCTGCTTGTTTGTTTAATGATATTAGTTCTTTATGATTATCATTAACAAAATTTATCGAATGTTCCATCATTGACTTTGTGGAGAAAACACGATTAGCAAAAGGTTTTAGACTGTGCGTTTCTACAAGAAGACAAATCCTGTTTTGTGTTGCACAATATCCGTGTGATAATCTTGGAGGAGCTGGCAAATCAACAATCCCACTTTCTATTGTACCAGCCTTAAACTCCATATATGGCCCAATAATAAATCCATCCGTTTCCACTTTGTTTAAAAGATGTGGTAAATATTTCTTATCAATCCAGCTTATTAAATTACGATCAATGTTTTGATGTGTTTCAATTCCATAGGTTACGTGATATTGGTAATCTGCTCCGTTGGTGGTGTGATTATCAATCATAAAATCCGGCAGCCAATCGTTAAATAACTGTAAGAAAGATCGGATCTCAGGCGAATCTGCTTTTAAATAATCTCTATTAAGATTTAAGTTTAAGGCATTTGTTCTCCAGCCCATTCTCTTTGGTCCGTTTTGGTTTGGTCTGTTAAACGGACTTATTCTTTCATGACCATCAATATTTAAAACAGGAATGATTAATAAAATTGTATTGTCTAAAAGTGATTGCTTTTCTTTTGTGATAAGAATTTCTCTGAGTAAAAGCATGCAAGCATCTTTTCCTTCAACTTCGCCTGGATGAATACCGTTTAGAATAAGTAAAATTGCTTTACCTGTTTTCTTTGCTTGCTCTGGGGTAAAAGCTTTATCCTTAGATACTATAATAACTTTTAGTTCTCTTCCTTGTGGAGTTAAACCAATCGTTTTGATTTTTACATATGGTGAATTATCCATAAACTTTTGAAAATATTTTAAAGTATTTTCATAATCCGGGGATTCAAGTTGATTTGATTTTTCAAAATGTGTTAGCCAGTCTTTAGAAATAATTTTTTTCTGCATTGTAATAAATATGATTAGTTATAGTTGATACAAATATAAGTTTCATTTAATAAAAAAGGCGACTTTAATTAGTCGCCTTTAATAATTTGTTAAATACAGCAATCATCAATACTTCGGATTTATTCCCAAATTATAAAATACAAATCCCCAGAGATCAGCAACTTCTTCAATCACTTTTGATGTTGGTTTACCTGCCCCGTGTCCGGCTTTCGTTTCGATTCGAATCAAAACAGGATTTTCACCATTGTAATGTTCTTGTAAGGTTGCGATGTACTTAAATGAATGTGCAGGAACAACTCTATCATCATGATCTGCGGTTGTTACAAGAGTTGCCGGATATTTTAAATCATTTTTTATGTTGTGTAACGGAGAATAATTATAAAGATATTTAAACTGCTCCGCATCATCACTTGAGCCATATTCAACAGCCCAGTAATATCCAATTGTAAATTTATGAAACCGCAGCATATCCATAACACCGACTTGTGGAATTGCAACTTTAAATAAATCGGGTCTTTGATTTATAACTGCGCCAATTAATAATCCACCATTAGATCCGCCGGCACAAGCAAGTTTTAATGATGAAGTGTAACCTTCTTTAATCAGATATTCTGCTGCAGCAATAAAATCATCAAACACATTTTGTTTTTTATCTAACATTCCTGCTTTATGCCAGGCTTCTCCATATTCGCCGCCGCCACGAATGTTTGGCATTGCATAAACTCCGCCATTTTCTAAAAACATTAATCTCGATGTGCTAAATGAAGGATTCATAGAAATATTAAATCCGCCGTAGCTGTAAAGATAAGTTGGATTATTCCCATCAAGTTTCAATCCTTTTTTGTGTACAATAAACATTGGAACTTTTGTACCATCTTTACTTTGATAAAAAACTTGTTTGGTTTCATAATTATCAAAATCAAAATCTAATTCTATTTGCTGATATAATTCTGATTTCTTTGTGTTTATATCCAGCTTATAAGTTGTACTTGGAAACGTAAATGAAGTAAAAGAATAAAAAGCAATATTATCATCTCTTCTTCCACTAAAACCGACTGAGCCAAGAGTTGGTAAATTAATTTCACTATCCAATGTTCCATCTAAATTATAGAAGTAAGCATGATTAGCAGCATCTTGCATATAAGTTGCAACAATTTTGCCGCCAAGAATTTGAATGCCTTGTAAAACATCTTTCTTTTCAGGAATTACATCTTTCCAATTTTCTCTTGCAGGATTTTTGGGATCAATCATTATAAGTTTATAATTTGATGCATTGTAATCAGTTTGTACAAGTAGTTTATCTCTAATATTATCAACAACACCGTAGTTGTTATTAAGATCATCAACTATGCTTATAAACTTTGAATTTGGATCGGATAAATCTTTTACAAGAAATCCGTTATTACTTGTTCCTTCAGAAAAATAAATTATTAAAAATCGTTCATCTTCGGTTGTGCCAGCAGAAAACCCACGATCAGGTTTTGAAGCATCTTCATAAATCACAACATCTTTAGATTGATCATCCCCTATTTTGTGATAATAAACTTTTGAGAATTGATTTTTTGTTGATAACTCAGAGCCGGTTGGTTCTGGAAATCTACTGTAGAAAAATCCATTGTCTTTCCATGCCATTCCAGAAAATTTAATCCACTTTAAATGATCTGATAATTTTTTTCCTGACTCAACATCCATAACAAAATATTCATTCCAGTCACTTCCACCAGAAGCAGTAGCATAAGCAAAAGTTTTTCCATCTTTAGAAAAAGCAAATGTTGCAAGTGAAATTGTTCCATCTTCAGCAAGTTTGTTCGGATCAAAAAACACCTTTGCTTCACTTTCAAGATTATCTTTTGCATACATAACACTTTGATTTTGCAATCCATCATTCTTAAAGAAATAATATTTATCGCCCGCACGAAATGGTGCACCGTATTTTGGAAAATTATAAAGTTTTTCAAATCTATCCTTTAACTTATCTCGGAAAGGAATTTTTGATAAGTATTCATCTGTAACTTTATTTTGTTCAATAACCCAGTTAGCTGTTTCTTCTGAGTTATCATCTTCTAACCAGCGATAAGGATCAGCTACTTTGGTTCCAAAGTAATCGTCAACAACATCTACTTTTTTTGTATCGGGATATTTTAATTGTCCGTAATTAGAACTGATCATCAACAATAACAATACTCCTATAATATTTTTCATTCTCTCTCCTTTAATTAATCTTTATATACTAATATTTTGATATTCTATGTGTTTATCTAAAAATTTTCTAACATACCAGCAACTCGGAATAACTTTAAAATTCTTTTCTTTAGCATATTCAAAAGCAGCAAGCACAACTTTTTCGGCTAAACCTTGTCCGCGTAATTGTGGTGGTGTGTAAGTTGAGTATAAATCAATCGTTTCTTTGTCTTCAGCATACAGTACATAAACTTCTAATCCATCAACATCTAAAACAAATCTGCTGCCTTGCTTATCGTTTATTATTTCATTCATAAGATATCTCTCGCTTTCAAATTCTTCACTAAATCATCATATCCTAAAAATTGAATTCCATCCCAACCTAAACTTTTTGCAACGTTTACATATTCTAAAATATCATCAATAAAAATATGTTCTTCTGATGGAAAACCGGAAACTTTTTCTACTGCTTGATAAATTTCTTTTTCCGGTTTGATGAATCCAACTTCGTGAGAAAGGAAAAGTTTATCAAACAATTTTAAAAACTCGTAGTGTTCAAATCCATATTTTTTATGAATTGAATTTGTATTAGATATTAGAAAAAGTTTGAAGCGTTTTTTAAGTTCTGGCAAAAGTGAGACCACTTTTTCATCAACAGAAAAAATATCTGACCAATACTTGCAGAATGTTTCTCCATCTATACAATCATCTAGATATTCTAACATTTTGGAAATAAAAACTGCTTCAGTTATCAAACCCTTTTCATAATTACGATGAATACTATAATTCTGGTTATATAACTCCAAAAAAGTTTCACCAATTCCAGATTTATGTTTGTTTACTTTTTCAACGAAGTACTTATAATCAAATGGGACAATCACTTGCCCCAAATCAAAAACTATTGCGGAATACTTTCTTTTAATCATTCAATGATTACAAAAATATCATCAGACAGCCCTTTGTTTACTTTTATGCTGCTAACAGTTACATCGATTGATTGGCCACCAGCCGATTGTACAATTTTGTGAGGATATTTTATTCCATCAACTTCTTTGTAATCATCAAAAGTAAAAGTTTGATTCATCAACCCCATTTGGGTTTGAAGCTCTTTTTCTTCCTTTACTTTCAATCCTGATTCAGCATCAAAGAATGAAAACCACCTTAACCCGGAAGGAAGAACCATTTTAATTTTGTTGGTTTCTTTTGTATTTATTTTTTCAGATCCTTCATAAGAAATTTTAATACCATAACTTTCTGGATCTAATAAAAACTCCATAATTGCTTCAATTTTTAAGGCTTCAAGTTCTTTATCTTTTACTTCAATTTTCTGATTCATTGCATTCATTACACCTTTTTCGCCATCAAAAATTACAAGTTGTTCCATACCACCAGCTTTAATTTCCTGTCTTAATTTATTTGGTGATTTTTGTTTTGCAATTAAAGTAATGCTTTGTCCCATTGCAGTACCACGCATAATTGTGGTCCTATCTTCAACTTTAGCAAGTACATCTCTTCCGCCAATTGCAGTAAGATATTTTTCAATTACGTCTTTAGCTTTTTGTTTTGATATTTCTAAAGAATCCTGCGCAAAAATATTTAACTGAACTAAAGCTAGCAAGAATAATAAAGTTAAAGTGAACATTTTAAATAGTTTCATTTTTATTCCCTCTATAAATAATTTGAATATGTTTACAAACTAAAATAGCAATAAGATTTATTTTAGCACTAAAATATATCACCGTTAATCATTCTTTAAAACACTATATTTGATGTGTATCAACTGATCTTATCAAATCAAATATGATCAATATTGCATTAAAAGTAATTTTTAAAAATCCCAATTAAAATGATTTACAAAAATATTTCTACCGCACTCTTACTAATCCTTTTTTCATGCAACATCTTTTCCCAGCAAATTACAATAAAAGGGAAAGTAGCAGATAAAAACACTTTATCTCCACTTGGTTATGCAAACATTCGTATTTCTGGCTCCTCAAGTGGAACTTCCGCAAACATTAATGGTGTATATGAGCTTAAACTTCAAAATAAGAATCTGAATTTAGTCGCATCTTTTATTGGATATGATTCAGATACGATAAACATTAATACATTAAGTGATTTTAGTGAAATAGATTTTTTACTAACTCAATCAAATGTTGATTTACCTGAGATACTAATAAATCCAGGAATCAATCCAGCATTAGAAATTATCCGCAAAGCCATTAATAAAAAGAAAATTAGAGATTCACAATTAAAAAATTATCAAGTTGAAGCTTATACAAAAGGACTTATCCGCACAGCAGATGATATCTCTGCAAACAGCAATAGTTTAAGTGTTGATTTTGGCGGTGATGATTCAACTGATTTAGCTATTTCGGGTATATTAGAAAACCACAGTAAAAATTATTTTGAACAGCCGGACAAATTTAAATCTGTTGTTTTAGCAAGAAAACAAACTGCCAATTTTCCACCAACAATAAATACACTTACCAGCGGAAGATTGATCCAGAATTTTTATGAAAATAATGTAAACTTTTTAGGCAGAGATTTGCCCGGACCGATTTCTGATGATGCGTTAAAATATTATTACTTTAGAATAGAAAGCATCACTTCACAAGACAACAAAAAGATTTATAATATTCACATCGAACCAGATAATTTTTCAGATCCGGGATTTGTAGGCAATGTTTTTATAAATGATAGCACTTATGATTTAGTAAAAGTTGATTTAATTCTAAATCGTGCCGCAAATACAGGCGGATTTTTTGATACTGTAAATGTTTTTCAACAATTTGATAAGTATGACGAAATTTACTTGCCGGTTGATTATCGCTTGTTTGTAAAAGCTAATTTGCTGGGATTGGTACGAATTGGGTTTGAGTTAAACACAATTTTGTTTGATTACAAAATCAATCAACAAATTCCTGAAGAAATTTTTAACAAAGCAATCGTTACTGTTCTGTCAGAAGCCGATGAAAAAGATTCAACATACTGGCTAACAACTCCAACTATTCCAAACACATTTGAAGAACAAGAAGCATATAGTAGAATAGATAGCATCGAAAGTGTTCCTAAAAATTTTCTTGATGATTTTTCTTTTCTTGATACAAGAATAAATTTAACAAAAAATCTTTCGTTAAGTGCTCCACTTGGAATGTATCATTTTTCACGAGTAGAGGGACACGCAATTGATTTTGGTTTTTTTGTTGATGATGCTTTTAATCAAAGATTAAACTCATCATTAAAATTATCTTATGGATTTTCAGACAAAAAGTTTAAACAGGATTTTTATGCAGATTTTCTTCTTGGGAAATATAGAACATGGAAAATAAACCTTAATGTTTTTAATAAATTAAATATTTTGTTTGGCGAATCAGATAAATATGGTGAACTTTTTTCTACTCTTTTTGCTTTGATTTCCAAAGATGAATTTAGGGATTATTATTATTCAAAAGGATTTAGACTTGGAGTTGAAGGTGAAATATTTCCTGTTTTAAATTTGCACGCAATTTATGAAAACAAAACTGATAACTCAGCTTTTGTTAGAACTGACTTTTCATTTTTTAATAAGGAAAAATCATATAGAGTTAACAACCCAATTTATGAATCAAGAATAAATACTTTAAACCTTGGTTTTAATATTGATTTTAGGGATTATATTGAAGATGGATATTATCGCAGAAGAACCTCGCTTGGCAGATCTTATGCATTGTTTTCCGGAGATATCACATATTCCAACAAAGGATTATTTAATAGTGATCTGAATTTTACAATTTATGAATTTAATGCCTTTTCATTCTTGCGAACATTCAAATCCGCATCTTTGAACTTAAATGTTTATGCAAGAGTAACAGATGGAGTAACACCATACCAGGATCTCTATTCATTACCTGGCAACATTGATGTTGTGTTTAACTCACAAACATTTAGGACATTAAATGTAAACGAAATAATTGGTGATAGAATATTAACATTAAACTTTACACACGATTTTAGAGATGAACTTTTTAGGATGTTAAATATTCCCGTAATAAAAAATTGGGAAATAATGCTATCGCTGATTTTTAATTCCGCAATTGCTGATGTAACAACAAAGACAGAAAGTATCTTAACAAATCCCGTAAAATCTTTAAAACATCCTTTTTATGAATTAGGATTTGGAATTGGACAAGGCATACTTCCATTTAAAATTGAGTTTATGTGGAAATTAAATTATCGCGATGGAAATAATTTTAGAGTTGGATTGAATATGCCTCTGTTATAGAATTCGGTAAGGGCAAAAAAAAGCGCTCAAAAGAGAGCGCTCAAAAGGAAATAAACAGAACTTATTTCTTGGGTTTTGCTTCACTTACGATGATATTACGACCCTTGAGTTCAGCACCATTTAATGCCTGAATTGCAGCATTAGCTTCAGCTTCAGTTTCAAATTCAACGAAACCAAAACCTCTAGATCTGCGTGTCTCTTTATCAGTAACTACTTTTGCTGAAAGTACGTTGCCATGTGCGGCAAATGCATTCTGCAAATCTTCGTCATTAGCTGACCAGGGGAGACTCCCTACAAACAATTTTGTACTCACGAAACGAACCTTTAATTAATTGAACAAAAATGCGCCATTTGACGCGGGAATAAAATAATATTATTAATTAAAGAAACAAAGAAAAAATTTAATTAATCCTGCCTTTTAAGCCCAAAACAAGGGCTTTATGTCTCATCTTGGTTATTTTGAATGGAAGTTTTAGTCGAAATGTAAAATATTTTAAATTTTTATTTGAAGAGCAGAGTTGAAAATCTTACAGAAAATTATAATAATTTTTCTATTGCATCTTTAACATTTTCAACTGGAATAATCTTAATAGAGCTAGAAACTTTTAAATTTTTCATATTTCCAATTGGGACAACAGCTGTTTTAAAACCTAGTTTTTGTGCTTCAGCAATTCTTTTTTCTATATAACCAACGCTTCGTATTTCGCCTCCCAATCCTACTTCGCCAAGAATTATAGTTTGATTATCAACAATTTTATCCGTAAGACTTGATGCAATACTTACACAAACTGCCAAATCAACTGCCGGTTCAATTACTCTAATTCCACCAGCAACATTTACAAAAACATTATTTACAGATGCACGAATGTTAGCTCGTTTTTCCAAAACAGCCAACAAGATCGATAATCTTTTTTGATCAAATCCATTTGATACGCGTTGTGGATATCCAAAATTTGATGGAGTTACTAATGCTTGAACTTCTAACAAAATTGGTCTGCTACCTTCAATACTTGATGTAACAACAGAGCCTGGAGTTTGTTTTTCTCGTTCACTTAAAAACAGTTCGCTGGGATTTGTAACTTCACGCAAACCATCTTCACGCATTTCAAAAACGCCAATTTCATTCGTGCTGCCAAATCTGTTTTTTTGCGCACGTAAAATCCTAAATGAATGATTTGTTTCACCTTCAAACTGTAAAACAGTATCAACCATATGTTCAAGAATTTTTGGGCCTGCAATCATTCCTTCTTTTGTAACATGTCCAATAATTATTACTGAGTAATGATTTTTCTTAGCTTCTTCCATTAGCATTGCAGCACATTCACGGATTTGCGTGATTGTACCGGGAGAGTTTTCTAATTCGCTTCTGTAGGTAGTTTGAATTGAATCTATAATTACAACAGATGGCGAGATTTCTTTTATTGCCCCAAGTATGTTTGATAATTCAGTTTCTGCTTGAACAAAAAACGAATCTGATTTTACTTTTAATCTGCTGGAGCGAAGTTTGATTTGCTTTTCAGACTCTTCACCTGTTACATACAAAACTTTTTCTTTTATGCTTGTTGCCGCTTGCATTGCAATTGTGGATTTACCAATTCCAGGATCACCGCCAAGCAGTATAACAGAGCCGGGCATAATTCCTCCGCCAAGCACTCGATCAAATTCTATAATTCCTGTTTTTACTCTGTCTTCTTCATTTGCAGAGATATCAAGAATTTTATTGTAGCTAAATTTTGATTTTGAAATGTTTGCTTTGCGTGGAGAGGTTTCTACGATTTCTTCAGTAAATGAATTCCAGCTTTCGCATTCCGGGCATTTACCAATCCAGCGTAAAGACTCATATCCGCAGTTTGAGCAGATGTATTTTATTTTTGTCTTTGACATACTTCTATAAAAAACTTCCTACAATACTTTCTACTTTAGCTAAAGCCGTAACAATTTGATTTACATCTTTTCCGCCAGCGGTTGCAAGATGAGGACGACCGCCTCCTCCTCCTCCAACTAATTTTGCAAGTTCACCAACAATTTTCCCGGCACTAAGTTTCTTTTCTTTTATCAAATCATCGCTAACTACCGCAACAATACCAACCTTATCTTCTATCTCTGCGATTAACACACCAACTCCACTTCTAATTCTGTTGCGCATTTCATCGCCAAACGATTTTAGCTCATCCATATTTTCAGCATGAACTTTTCCTTTAAATATATTGATGTTTTTTTCTTCTGATGAGAGTGAAAAAATATGATCAAGTTGTCCGATATTATCTTTTGTTTTTAATTCGGCAATTTCTTTCTCAAGTTTTCGTTTTGTATCCAGAAGCACTTCAATTTTTTGTTCGGATAATTTTAATAGCTCTACTTGAGAATGAATAAACTTTTCAACTCCAGCTCCGGTAACAGCCTCAATTCTACGCACTCCGCTTGCGATTGATGATTCACTGAGAATTTTAAACAACCCAATTTCTGAAGAATTATGAACGTGAGTTCCACCGCAGAATTCCATAGAAAAATCACCAAACTGTACAACATTAACATTATCTCCGTACTTATCACCAAAAAACATTAACGCTCCCATTTTTTTTGCTTCATCAAACGGAGTGTTGCGATGATGTTTTAATGGATAATTCTTTCTGGTGTTTGTATTTACCATAGCTTCAATTTGAATTATTTCATCAGAAGTAAGTTTTGCAAAATGTGTAAAATCAAATCTTAATCTATCCGGGCCGACGTAAGAACCAGCTTGCTGAACGTGAGTTCCCAAAACTGTTCTTAGTGCTTTGTGTAAAAAGTGAGTAACTGAATGATTACGCATAATATCCCAACGGCGAGTTTCATCTACTTCAGCAAAAATTTCTATTCCAATTTTTAAAGCAGTATTGTTTGAATTTAAAATATGAATTACTTGGTTATCAATCTTTACAACATCAACCACATCATATGATTTAGAATCAACAACAAGTTTTCCTAAATCATCTGTTTGTCCACCAGATTCAACATAAAACGGAGATCTATCAAGAATAACCAAAGTACTTTCACCATCAATCTTCAATCCTATAACTTTTGCTTTAGTTTTTAATTCATCATAACCGGTAAAGATTGTTGGATTTGATTCAACCAGATTAAAACCGGATAAATCATTTAATGTAACACTAACAGAAGCAAACTTATCTTTTGAGGCTTCGCGCCCACGTTCTTTTTGCTCATTCATTAATGTATTAAAACCATCTTCATCAATTGCAAAATCAATTTCTCTTGCCATTACGTTTGTAAGATCAACAGGAAACCCAAAAGTATCATATAACTTAAATACATCTTCGCCGGGAATTACTTTTATTTTTTGCTTTGTTAATTTTTTAACAACTTCATCAAACAATTCAATTCCACGATCCAGAGTTGCATTAAAGCTGTCTTCTTCTGCTTTGATAATTTTTTTAACATAGTCTTTTTTCTCAATTATTTCAGGAAAAACATCGCCCATTGTTTCTGCTAAAACATCTACAAGTTTATAAAGAAATGGATCTTTAAGGTTTATTTTTCTTCCATAACGTTCAGCGCGTCTTAAAATTCTTCGAAGAACATAACCTCGTCCATCATTCGCCGGAACAGCGCCATCTGCAATTGCAAAAGTTAACGCACGTAAGTGATCTGCAATTACACGCATTGGAATTTTGTCTTCTTCTTTATCATATTTTATTTTAGAAAGTTTTGAAATTGCATCGATTATCGAAGAGAAAACATCAGTATCGTAATTTGATTTTTTATTTTGCAGAACTGCACAAATACGTTCGAACCCCATTCCAGTATCAATATGTTTTGCGGGAAGTTCATTCAACTTTCCTGTTTCATCACGATTGTATTGAATGAAAACTAAATTCCATATTTCAATACATTCAGGTGAACCTGCATTCACAAGTTCGGCATTTTCAAGATCATCACTTATATTAACATGAATTTCTGAGCACGGACCGCAAGGACCAGTATCTCCCATTTCCCAAAAGTTATCTTTTTCTGCAAATCGTAAAATATGCTTGGGATTTATATCTGTTTCTGATTTCCAGAGTTCAAGCGCTTCTTCATCATCTTTATAAACGGTTGCCCACAATCTTTCTTTAGGAAGTTTCCAAACTTCAGTTAATAATTCCCATGCCCAGCCTATTGCTTCTTTCTTGTAGTAATCACCAAAGGACCAGTTGCCAAGCATTTCAAAAAGAGTATGATGGTAAGTATCGTGACCAACTTCTTCCAGATCATTATGCTTGCCTGAAACACGAATACACTTTTGTGTATCAGCGGCGCGTTTATATTCACGACTTCCTGATCCTAAAAAAACATCTTTAAATTGATTCATCCCGGCGTTTGTGAACAACAAAGTAGGGTCATCAAATGGTACAACGGGGGAAGAATTTACAATCCGATGTTCTTTGTCCTTAAAAAAATCTAAAAACTGCTGACGAATTTGTCGTGAAGTCATATTTACCTTTATGAAAATTTTGAAGGTAAAAATAACAAAATCAAGCTTAAGCAGGAACTCTGTTGTTAACATCTTAACGAGAAATCGTAAAGCATTTTTTGGCAGCCAAATTGATAAAAAACACTACCTTTTTTAAATATAATAGCAGAATGGCAATGGCAGAAAACAAACAAATAACCGATAATGAATTAATGCTCCAAATAGTGGGTTATAATTCAGAAGCTTTCGAGCAACTTTTTAATCGCTATTCAACAAATATTTATTCGTTGATTAAAGAAATTGTATCGAATCCAAAGCTTTCAGAAAAAATATTGCTAAATACTTTTTCTGTATTCTTAAAGCGTATTGATTTTTATGATACTACAAGCAATAATATTTTTACTCATCTTACCTTGCTTGCAAGAAATATTTCGCTGGATGTTTTTAAAAGGATGAAGTTTGTAGAAGACATTCCTATCTATTCTGATGATTATGAAATTGAATATATCCTCCCAAACCTTTCACAAGAAATTACTGTTATTAATCTTGATGAAAGAGAATTGTTTGGAGAAAAAATTAAATCATATAGAAGTCAGTTAAACGAAGTTCAAAACTTACTTTTATCACTTGTTTACTTTGAAGGACTAAATGAAGAAGAGATTGCAAAAAGATTAAATGTTCCAATGATCACGGTAAGGCAAAAAATTTCTGCTATAATGGAATCTCTTCATAAACAATATGTTGATTCTAATACAGAGCTAAAAGGAAACAGAGAAATACTTGAGCTTATTAAGCTTGAAGCATTGGGATTTCTTTCGTCTGAAGAAAAAATGTTATTAATGAATCTAAAGGAAAATGATCCTGATTTTTTATGGAAAGAGTTGGGAGAATATCAAAATTTAACAGCATTAATTTCAACAACAATAAGTTTACAACCATTGCCACGTCAGCTTGATGAAGAAGTAAAAAATATTTTCACTCAAATTCTACTACAGGGTGGTGATGTTGAATATCCAGTTGTTGCATCAGAAATACCGATTATTGAACCAATTGTGGCAACTACTAAAACACAACCAATTGAAGAAAAGCCAATTATTCCCGAGCCAACAGTTGAAAAGGATAATGGATTTCATTTGAAATTTAGGGAACCTGACCCAACTGAGTTAAACATATTAAAGAAAATTGAGATTGCAGAATCTAATCACAAAGTAGAAACTGTTTTAAGTAAGTCAGTAACAAGTGTTCAGGCAAAACAAAACAAACCAGAAGAAAAAAGAATTCCAGTAGCAAGCAATAAAATTGAATCAAAGCTAGATGACAAGGCAATTATTCAATCAGTTTTAAAGGATGATAAAATTTCACAAAACAAGACTTCGATTCCTGAGTTAATAAAAACCAATGTTGATATTGAAAATGATGACCCGCTGATTATTATTGATGAGCCGGCGCCACCAATTGTAAAAAGTGATAATAAAATTGTTAGCAGATTAACCCCAACTAGCAGTATTAGTATTGATGATATTATCAGAAAAAACCCACTAACTGAGTTAAATAAAAAAACAGTTGAAGTTAGTAAGCCAGTTGAAAAAACAGTTCCGGTTAAGGAACCAGAAAAACAAGTTGTTAATGTAAACATTGATGCAAAAACTAGCATACCCGAAGCACCAAAAGAAATTCTGCCAAGTAAACCAGTAGCTGTAAAAGTTGAGCAACCAGTTGTTGCTAAAGTTGTTGAGCCCGTTAAAACAAATGCTCCAATAGAACAAAAAGTGATTCCACAACCACAAAAAGAAATCAAAAAAGAAGTTCCTGTTGTGGAAAATAAAGATAAACAGTCCATTGAAGAACTTGTAAAAAAGACTGAAGAGAAGTTTGAAATTAAAATAAAAACAAATGAGCCACCTAGAGAAATAAAACCAAGCAGCACGACTTTAGCAAAAGTTGAAACACCAGCAACACAGGTTGTGCAGGGAAAACCAGTTGCTCCTCCAGTTGATAAATCAGAAATAAAATTTAGGACTAATTTGCCTCCAAAAGAATTGCACAAAGATATTTCGGCAATTGCTGAAAGCATTAAAGCAAATCAAATTAGAAAACAAAATCAAACCGTTCAAAGTCCGGTTGTAAAGCCAGTAACAACTGAAATAAAAAAAGAAGTTGTTCATGAAAATCCTGTTAAGTTACCAGAGTTAAAACCAGTTGAATCAAAAATAGTTGAGACTAAAAAAGATTCCGTACCAGTTGAAAAGGAAAAGGTAGAATTAAAATCTTTGGTTGATCTAATTCAAACTAATAAAACAATTGTGCAGGAAACAAAAGAAGCCTCATCGTTTGAGAGAATAAAGGCAGCAGATAACAAATCAGGATTGAAGATTAGGGAAACAAAGTATGCTGAAGAAGAATCAAATCGCAAAGCAGTAATACCTGTTGTTGATCTTCCAACAAAGGAAGTAACACCTGAAATTGGTAAAGTCATTACTGATCAAGAAGTACACGAATCGCTAAACTTAGACGAGATATTAAATAAAATAGCAGATGATAAACCGGAGCTAAAAACTTCTACAAATAGCTCTGACTATGAAACGGAATTGGTTTTACTAAAGAAAAAACTAAGAAGAAATATTTTGGTTTCCGCAGCTATGTTTGTTTTACTAATTGGTTCTGGAGCATTTATTTATTTTAACATGCAATCTACACCAGTTAAAGGTTCTAATGTTGTTAAAAAATCAACCACACAAACAGCAAATTTGCAAGCCAACGTAACTGTTCCGGTTGAAAATTATGAAACAACATTTCCTGAAGTTGTGATTGAAAAACCTGAAGAAAAAGATCTTCTTTCTGCAGAAGAAAAGCCTGAAGAAAAAGTAGAATCCAAAGTAACAATAGCACCATTAAAGCAAAACATAGATAAACAAGAAAATTCTTATGTAAGTTTAAATGAAAAAAATGACACGCCTTTAAATCAGAAAAAGGATGTTAATCAAACTGCTGCTGCAAAAACTGAAAATACAATTTTACCAAAAGAAGAAAAGAATGAGACCAAAGAACCTGCATTTTTTGTTGCTGTTGAAGAAATGCCGGAGTTAGTTGGTGGAATAAAAGGTTTACAAAACAAAATTGTTTATCCTGAAATTGCAAAGAGAGTTGGCATTGAAGGTAAAGTTTTAGTTCAAGCAATTGTAGATGAAAATGGAAAAGTAATTTCCACAAGCACAATTAAGGGCATTGGCGCAGGTTGTGATGAAGTTGCAATGGATGCGGTACGTAATAGTAAATTTACTCCAGGGAAACAACGAGGAAAAAATGTAAAAGTACAGGTTACTATTCCAATAGTATTTAAAAAATAAGTTTAATTCAGACTGGGATTTATAAAAAAAGGCACGAGTGATCGTGCCTTTTTAATGTTGCATGCTTTGTTAATTGTTCATTACTTAATCAGAATCATTTTTTTAGTATTTACAAAAGTCTTTTCACTTCCAACTGCTTTAATCTGGTAAATATATGTTCCAGATGTTAAGCTTGCTGCATTGAATGTAACTTTCTGATAGCCAGCCTCAACACTTCCGTTGACCAATGTTGTTACAAGCTCGCCAATTGCAGTATAAATTGATATTGTAACATCAGCTTTTTCTGGTAAAGAATATTCAATTGTTGTAGTTGGGTTAAATGGGTTTGGATAATTTTGATAAAGTGTATATTTATCAGGAGCGTTTACATCAACTTCAATTATAGATGAGTATTCAAACTTACCATCAAAATCAACTTGCTTTAGTCTATAAGTATATTTTCCAACAACAAGTCCGTTATCTTGATAAGAATATCTGCTTGCTTCTGTTGATGTTCCTTTGCCCGAAACAAATGATATATTAGACCATTCATTAGAACCATTAAGTTTGCGTTCTATCTGAAAACCTGAATTGTTTGTTTCAGTTGCTGTTGACCAAATTAATTGAACTGAGTTTTTATCTGTGTTAGCATTAAAAGATGTTAACTCCACAGGAACTTCATCTTCAATACGCATTGAAACAGGTACAGTTACTACAGAATTTACCGGGTCATTGCTTGCAATTACAACATCCATTCCATAGTCACCAATTACATAATCTTCTGCACGCAATGTAAGTTCAACATCAACAGAATTACCATTAAACATAGTACCTTCGTTTACATCGTTGCTTAACCAGTCAGGATCGGCAGCAAACATTAGTGCAAGATTATTTGCAACATATGCAGCATTATAAGCAACCTGTAATCCATCATCACCAGCAGCGTTTTCAATTCCAACAGTTGCAGATGTTAATGTTGCATTCATGTTATTGTAATATATAGTTATTCTTCCGTTTTGTTCTAATACAATTTGAAATGTTAGTGAACCGGTGTTTGAATACTTATGCCATCCGGTATATTGAACGATGAATTTTGTTCCATCCTGTTTGTAATGAACTGTTCCTGATGAAACACCATCAAGATCATCCCAGAAAGGTGCAATATATTCATTAGGAATTGCAGTAGTTGGAATCTGTGCATTTGTATAAATATCTGTACTTACAGTATTAAAAAGAATTACACCATTAGAACTAACATATATTTGATTTTTTTCCTGACCATAAAATTTAAAATTAAATCCTAATGAAAATGGCCCAGAGTAACCCTCATCTTTAGGATCAAATGATCCGGTTGAAACCCAATTTGTTGCTAATGTACCGCTTGCTGTAATATCATCCCAAACATATTGTGGACCATTTGGATCATTACTATCAATCCATTTATATCCAAACAAATCAGGTCCACCAGTTCCTTCAATACTGATTCCTGGATTTTCTTTAGGATTAAATTTTGAAGATACTTCGTTTTCATTTGCAAGCACATTAACCTTTGGTAAAACTCTTGTGCTAATCAATCCTTCAGGAAATGTATTGTTTTGTAGCGATACTGAAAAATCCAATGTAGATGGATTTGTAGAAACGTTTGATATTGTAATTGTATCAATAACAACATCAAGAGAATGCATTATATGATGAATGCTATCAGGAGATACAGCAATTTGTGGTGCAGCTAAAGTTGTTCCTGATGCACTATTTGATAAATCAGACCAATTTGACCAAACATCTTTTGATTTTATTGAAAAATAATATGGTGTTGCAAAGTCTAGCCCTTCAACCAAATAAACTTCTGTTGCCCCTGTTGTATCTGCTAACTCTGTATATGGTAATTGTATTGCATTATTAAATGTTGTAGTATCATTAATTGGTGATGTTGAATAACGAATATCATATCCTCGCACTCCATTCATTGAAGAATCATAGGGTACAGTCCATTGTAGTGTTAACGAATTAGAGGTTGGCGAAACAACTGATAAATCTGTTATTGCATCTGGTGATGTTGAATCTGGAGTCCCTAAACTTAAGAATGCAGCATAAACATCAATCAATCCTCTTCCATAATTATTATCTTCACCAGCAGCACCAAGATCAACTGCTGTGTTGTATAATGCTTCTAGAATTTGTTTTCCTGTAAGGTTTGGGGCAAACTGTTTTAACAGCGCAACGGCACCAGCTACGTGTGGTGATGCCATTGAGGTTCCGCTTAAAACTGTATAACCAGTTGACGAACCCGATGAGCGAACATTAACACCAGGAGCAGAAACTTCTGGTTTGATTAATAAAGAGCCGGTACCGCCACAAAGTGAAGGACCGCGGCTTGAAAAATCAGCAATTGGATTTGTATTACCACCAATATAAGCATTGCCATCAATAGCCGCTGTACACATAACATTAACATTGTTTGTGTTTATGTTTTTTGGTTTTGTAATTGTTGATGCGCCTGATCCATTATTGCCAGCAGAAAACACAACAGCAATACCAGCTGCTTCAACAGCATCAAGTGTTGTTTTATAAATTCCGGAACATTCATCTGTTATATCAGGATCATACCAGCTATTATTTATTACGTCAGGCATATCAGTAATTGTTGCAGGATTTCCATCTGGATCAATTGCCCACTGAAAAGCTGCAACTGAGTTTGATGTGTGTGGACTTGAACAAATTGTTTTTGCAGCAATCCATTCAGCATCAGGAGCAACACCTACTGTATCTCCGGTTGAAGGAGAATATCCGACCATTGTGCCCATTGTGTGGCTTCCGTGTCCATCACAATCACTTGGAACTGTTGTACCTAAAGGATCAAACCAGGCTTGACTTGAAGGTACATGTGTTCCTCTCCATTTAAAGTTTAATGCCGGGTGATTTGGATGAACCCCTGTATCAATATCCATAACTAATCTGCCTTGACCTGTTATACCCTGAGCCCACAATAAATGAGCGTTAATAATTTTTAAACCAGGTTCAACTGATTCAATACCATCAACATAATCTTCAACTTCTTTTGGTCTATCAAGCTCAAGGATCGCATCAAGATCTATTTCAGCCACATCTGGCCTGTTCATTAATTCATTTATGATTTGAGGTTTTGCCTCTACCACAAACATGTTTGATATCCAGAATGATTGGAAAGTAAACACATCTGAAGTTGATGATTTAACTGAAAGATAATTTTTTAAACTACTTTGTGTATT
Source organism: Ignavibacteriales bacterium (assembly GCA_016707585.1). GTDB lineage: Bacteria > Bacteroidota > Ignavibacteria > Ignavibacteriales > Ignavibacteriaceae > IGN3. Next base: position 430,316 of record JADJHL010000002.1, read on the forward strand.
CTCAGCATTTTCTTTTAATGCTGTTATTACCTGAAAAGCTCTTTGCTGAATATTAACTTTTTTTGATACTAGTTGTTGATCAAGCGACACAAAATCGACTTGAGAGCGAAGTAAAACAATTACTTTAATGTAATCGTTTGGGTTTGCCGTGTTTAAGGCATCTTGTAATCTCGAACTTATTTCTACCTGACTGAAAGAAAGGTTTGAAACAAGTAAAAGAAATAAAAGCAGAAATAGTTTTTTCAATTGAACACTCCTTTAAGTTTGACATTTAAATTTACAATCAAAACGCATTGACTTCAACAATTACAGGTGTTTTTATTTACGCTGATTTATATTTTTAGCATAAATTGATTTATATGCTATTGCTTAGATGATCCTATTATCATATCAAAAGCAAATATTGTTAATGTTTTTTGCAAAATAATTTCTTTAAAGTTTAATAATAATAATTGCTTTTTTGTGCCGTGAGCTATACTTTTAGCATAGAAAAATGTTTTTGAACTTATTATTGATATAAATTGGATTCAGAATTAAACGACATAGAAATTATCCAGCGAATTACCAATCGTGATTCCAAAGCCTTAGAAACTTTGTACGATAGATATTCACCTGTTCTATACACTTTAGTAAAACGAATTGTTACTGAAAACAATGTTGCTGAAGAAATTCTTACAGAAGTGTTTGTTTTAATCTGGCAAAAAAGCGCTAAGTTCGATATTAACGGTGGCAATCTTTATGCATGGTTAATAAATCTTACAAGAAACAAAGCCTTGGATTTTAAACGCAGAGAAACTTTGCAGGTTACTCAAGAATATAATGATGAATATGAAGATAATTCAATATTACCAGTATTATCGGTACATATTCCATCAAATAGTTTAACCAAAACTTTAAATTCTCGTGAAAAAATATACACGGCTTTTAACAATTTAACTGAAGCACAGCAGTATGTTTTATCATTAGCCTACTTTGATGGATTAACTGAATCTGAAATTGCAAAAAAACTTAATATCCCATTATTAACAGTAAAATCTAAAATACGCGTAGCACTTGATAGTGTAAAAGTAAATCTTGCCAAAGAGATTAATAATGATTGATGATAAAAAAGTTTTTGGTTTACTACAAGCAAAGGCACTTGGCTGTCTTGATGAAGATGAAAATATTGAGTTGCAAAATTTTATTAACGAAGGTTTTGTTTTTCCGTGGGATGAATTAGGTATATTCCAAAATACTGCAGCATTATTACCACTTGCTCTTCAATTAGAGATTCCCGAACCAGAGCTCAAAGATAGAATAGCGTTAAAACTTATAAAGCTTACTGAAGAATTACGAGCAAAAAAATCTATTGAAGAAGAGCAACAAAAAACTGTTGAGCCCGAAGAGATAATTGAAGAAGAGATTGATGAAGTTGTTGATGAGTTTTCAGAAATTAACGAGACATTTGAAGAGCCGCCAATTGAGATCGAAACCGATATTGATCCTGTAGTTCCAAATGAGATTGAAGATTTAAACACACCATTAAGTTCAGATGATCTTACTTTTAATCTAGATGATATTGAATTGCCCGGCTTTGAATCAGTTACAACAACTGAACCGGCTTTACCACAAAATGATTTAGAAGCTTTATCTGCCGAACCTATTGTAAACACTTTGTTGGATGAACCACAAATAGCTACTCCTGAAATTGAAGAATTAAAAGTAGCTGACGTTTGGATTGAACCTGAACCCATACAACAGTTAATTAACACTCCGGAAATTCCCGAAGTTAAATCAGTTGTTGAAACTAAACTTGTTGAAGAAACCGAAGATCAATCAAAACCAGATTTTACCAAAAAAAGTGTTGCTGAAAAAGCTTTCAAAACTCTTGAACAGGATTTTGATAGGCTTAAATATCACTTTGATGAGCACGAGAAAAGACTAAGCCACAAATTGTTGATTGCTTATATAATTATAGGTTTTCTTGCAGCCTTGTTGGTTGTATTCTTCTTTAAGTTTAATTCGGATATTGAAAGCCAGCAAAAAGAAATTGATTTTTTAAAGAGTCGGCCAACTTCATTTTTAAACTTTATTGAAAAAGATTTTGCTTCTAATCTTTTTTCTTAAAGTTTTTAACCGTTAAAAAAATTATCCACGCAGAACCAATTAAAACCAGCCAATAGTTTTTAATAATCGAGTACGCTGCGGATAAAAACAAATTAAGATTTGCATCGCTACGATTGATTATTAGCCACAATCCACCAAATAAGCATAATGTTGAAAAAATAATCGATAAAACATCTAGCTTTGCTAAAACATTTCCAATCAAAAAACTCATTCCCACAACTGCTAAGATTGCGGGGACAATAATGGTTCCAAGATTAAGCAACTCGTATTTTGTAATCACAAAAAACATCGATCCAAATAAAAACATCGCTGAACCGATTATTATACCAGACTTGTTTTGTTTAAGGTAAGATGAAAAGAAAGTATAGATACCAATAAAAAAGAAAAAGTAAGCGATAATACTTAGTATTTTTAGATCAAAAACTTTTACTGCGATTAAAACAATAACAAGAATTGCTAATAATATTAGTGAAAGAACTTTAGATCGATTCATTACAAAATTCTTTGCCCCATACTAGAAGCAATTAATTCCGCTGCAAACATTGCGCTACTATTGTGTACATCTAAAATCGGATTAACTTCCGCAACTTCTAATGATGACATACAACCACACTCCGCAATAGATTCCATAAGTGAGTGAGCTTCGCGATAATTTAATCCACCGGGTACAGGGGTACCAACACCGGGCGCAAAATTTGGATCAACGCTATCAACATCAAAACTAACATGAATGTGATCAACTTTTTCTTTGAATTGTTTTAAAACCCGGCTAATAATTCTGTGTATTCCAAGTTTATCAACATCGCTCATTGTATAAACGCTAGGATTAAGTTTTTTAATGTTTTTCCTTTCTTCAATATCAATACTTCTTGCAGCAATTATTGCACAATTTTCTGGTTTTAGTTTTGGTGCAAATCCATAAAGATTAACAAGCTCTGCATTTCCCAATCCCATTGAAGCGGCAAGCGGCATTCCGTGAATATTTCCCGAGGGGGTAGTATCATCCGTATTCATATCAGTGTGTGCGTCAATCCAGATTACACCAAGAGTTAATTTATTTTTTTTACAGTAAGATGAAACACCCGCAATTGTACCAAGCGCCATCGAGTGATCTCCGCCAATGCAGAGTGGAAATTTATTTTGTTCAAGAACTTTTTCAACTCGTGAAGCAAGAACTTTAGATGTTTTTAGAATTTCATTTAAATATCTAAGCTTTGGATCGTGAAGTTTTTGTTTTTCCATTATTTCAATGTTAATATCGCCGGTGTCTTCCACCCTGTAACCAAGCTGCTCAAGTTTGCTTTCTAATCCAGCAATACGTAATGCCGATGGTCCCATATCAACACCACGCCTGCCAGAACCAAGATCCATAGGAAACCCAATTACCGTTATAGTTTGTTGTTTTTGTTCATTCATAAAAAACTTCTTAAATATTGCAAAATCATTTTTGGCAAGTTAAAGAGATTGTGTGAAATATTCACCTTTACAATTCCTATATTTTAACATCAAGATTAATAAATTATTTAAATTTTTACGGGCATTAAAATGTTAGGATATGACAGCGAACCACACATTAGTGTTGGGATTCTTAGTGATACAAAAATTAAGTTTGAGCTTTATGGAGAATATAGTTCTTACGGATTTAAACATTTTTTCAGTGGTAGATACGAAGCTGAATTAGTTGGTGATAGAATTATTTGCAAAGGTGAAAAAGATAAAATTGAAATTACAGATGAGATTATTTTTGAACCTCAAGAACCTGACAACGAATCTTTTTTAATCCGTGAGGTTGTAATTGGAGTTAAGTTTCATTGGGAAAGAAAAGAGAAGCAACGATTTACCCACTCATTAAAACTTGTTCGCGATGGTAATAAAATTACCGCAATAAATATTGTTCCAATTGAAAAATATTTAATGAGCGTTATCTCATCTGAGATGAGTGCAAAATGTTCGCTGCAAATGTTAAAAGCTACCGCTGTTGTATCGCGAAGCTGGCTGCTTGCACAAATCGAAAAATCTAAATCTATAAAATCAAACAAATCTGATTACTCAACTGTTTATCAAACCGAAGATGAATTAATAAAGTGGTACGATAGAGAAGATCATAAACTTTTTGATGTTTGCGCTGATGATCATTGTCAACGTTATCAGGGTGTTACTAAAATGACTTCCGAAGCTGCAAGAAAAGCAGTTGAACAAACTGCCGGTATTGTGCTGCTTGAAGGAGACAAAATTCTGGATGCGCGTTTTTCAAAAGCTTGTGGTGGAATTTCTGAATCGTTTGAAAATGTTTGGGAACCCGTTAAACATCCATCATTAACTGCAATTTATGATTACAAATTTATTGCTGATGACTTTAATGATGATTTTACAAAGGAAGAAAATGCTGAAAAATGGATTAAGGCAAATCCGCCAGCTTTTTGTAATACAAATGATCCAAAAATTTTAAATCAAATACTTTTGGATTATGATCAGGAAACAAAAGATTTTTACAGATGGACAATTGAGTTTACACAATCTCAGTTATCAGATCTTATAAAAAGGAAAAGTGGAATTGATTTTGGACAGATTAAGGATTTGATTCCCGTTGAACGTGGTTTATCTGCACGACTTATCAAATTAAAAATTGTTGGCACCAAAAAAACTTTAACAATCGGTAAAGAGTTGGAAATAAGAAGAACTCTTTCAGAAACTCATCTTTATAGTTCAGCTTTTATAGTTGAAAAGATTGGAAGTAAAGACGGGGCTCCGGAAAAATTTATTTTACGTGGAGCTGGCTGGGGACACGGCGTTGGGCTTTGTCAGATCGGTGCGGCTGTTATGGCAGAACAAGGTTTTCAATTTGATGAAATTGCAATTCATTACTTTAAAAATGCTGCTCTTAAAAAGATTTATTAATTTATTTAAAAATATTTTATCTGTATGAGTGTGTATTGTACAAATGCTGAAATTATTGATTTAATCAGCGAAAGAAATTTTGGTAAAGCAACAAAGCGTTTGTTCGGACTTCAAAAAGAACAATGGCAAATGCTTACAACCGGTTATAAATCGCTCGAAACTGTAAAATCAAAATCATTTCAGTTTGATGGATTTAAGATTAAAGCACAGTTTAATGCCGGAAGAATTACATCAACATCTGCAAAAGTTGATGCAAAATCTATAAGTGAAAGAAAATGTTTTTTGTGTAACGAAAACTTACCCGAAGAACAAAAAGGAATTTTATATAATGATAAATACATAATACTTTGCAATCCATTTCCAATTTTTCCTGAACATTTTACTTTAACTTATAAAAACCACGAACCTCAGCGCATCATCGATACGTTTGCGGATATGCTGGATTTAAGCAAAGACATTTCTAAGTATTACACAGTTATTTATAACGGGCCAAGATGCGGAGCTTCGGCTCCAGATCATTTACATTTTCAAGCTGGCAATAAATCTTTTATGCCGATTGATGATGAATTTCATCAGTTAAAAAATGAATATGGAAAGATGATCTTTGAAAATGATGATTTATCTTTTTATGCGATTGACGATGGATTAAGAAAATTTGTTTCGATTGAAAGCTTAGATAAAGATTTGGTTGTAAATACTTTTAATAAGTTTTACAAAACTTATTCTGATCTGATAAATGAAGAACAGGAGCCAATGATAAATCTTGTTTCTTTTTATGAAGAAGAATTTGGTTGGCGTGTAATTATATTTTTAAGAGCAAAACATCGTCCGGCAATTTTCTTTGTTGAAAATGAAAGCAAAGTGTTAGTTAGTCCTGCGGCAATAGATTTAGGCGGAGTTTGTGTTTTTCCGCGTGAAGAAGATTTTAACAGCATAACAAAAGAAATGATTGAAAATATTTTTAAGGAAGTTTTTGTTGATGAAGAAAAGTTTGGAGAAATATTAATAGCCCTGATCAAATCATTTTAAAACCGAATTGAAGATAATTTTGTTTTCAGCATAGCATAGTTTCAAAAGAATTTTAAATCTTTAAGTCCACCATAGGGGGCTTTCCTTTTGTTTTACTCCTTTTCCTGGCTCATCAAATGCTCAAAGAATTCCATATTTGGTGAAGTAGAGTTTGAAATAATAATTTTTATAATTGCTGTAAGCGGAACAGAGAGAAGCATTCCGACAATTCCCCAAATATATCCCCACACCAAAACAGAAAGCAAAATTAATAAAGGATTTAAGTTTAATCGTTTACCAAGTATCATAGGTTCAGCCACATTGAAAGCAAGTGTCTGAATGCCAGCCATTAAAGCCAGCACAAGAATCATTGTTCCAACAGAATCAAACTGAACGAGAGTGAATAAAACAGGAAACACAAGCGCAATTGCAGAACCAATTGTTGGGATGAAATTGAAAAGAAAGACAAACAAACCCCAAACAATCGGGTAATCAACTCCGACTATTGAAAGCACTATTGTTGTTACAACTCCTGCAAGCAAATTAATTCCCACTTTTGCAATTATGTAACGCTGAATCTGTTCAGTTATTTTTTTAAAAGTAGATTCAAGTTGCTGTTCTCTTTCTCTTCTATCGTCATGAAATTTATCAAGTAACTTGTGGTCATCAACACTAGCAGTTGAATTTTGAATATTTTCTTTTATTTCTTTTAGCTCAGGACTAGCTTTTTTAAAAACATATCTGCGCCTGATTGCTTTATAAATTGTTTCGTTGCCGGATAAAACAAACAAGAAGAAAAACAAAACAAATAAAATATTTCCAAGCAAAGAAATAGTTGATGAAAATATTCCGCCGGCAAGATTTTGGATATTTAATCTTGCAAGAAGCTGATCGAACGAAAATTGTGTAAAGAATGGGTCTGTTACTCCCCAGGAAACAGAAGTTGCTCTAACCATATAACTTAATTTTTCACCATAAACTGGTAAGCCATTACTAAATTGTAAAAAGGAATCAACAATAATCCTTCCAACACCATATAATAAACTAAAAATTATTATAAGATCAATTAAAGTAACAAGCAGCATTGGGATTTTTTTGTTGCTTAGCCAGTTATTAAGTGGAGAAAAAACAAAATAAAGAAAAATTGCAATAACAAGTGGAATAAAAATGTGCCCAAGTTCCCTTAACACAATTGCTATCACAACTAATCCAATAATTGTAATAAAAAATTTTACTGCGCTATCTGTTTGAAATTTTTGTGACATAATTCTGATTCCGTCATTCCGAACTTGCTTCGGAATCTTTTATTTATTCGATAGAGCCTGAAACAAGCTTACCTGCTGCAAGCAGGTTCAGGTTGACAAATTTATTTTACCAATCCACCCGTAGTTTGCGGAGTTGATAACAAATGCTCAAACAATTCCCAGCGTTTTTGTAGATTATTATTTGTTCCACCATTACGTTCTATATAATCTTTTACTATATCCATACCAAGATTATAGTTAATCACATAGCTTCTGTATTTTTCGATAAACGAAACATACTTATCCGCACTATCTTTTGTGCGCAAAGCATTTTTCTGAAGCCATTCAACTGTTTGTTCACGATTCCATTTTTTATCCAGATAATTTCTTGCGGCTTCATTACCAGCATAACTAAAACTTTTTTGCAAATCTAAAATCTTGTAATAAAGATCAGCTTCTTCTGGATTTAGTTCAGCAAGAGGAAACAAAACATTTTTTTCAAATTTAATTCTTTCATCACCAGGAAAAGCCATTTGAATGCCGAAATTAGCGGTTCCTTCTGCAATTAATGATTGAGGAGAAAATAAAGCATAAACTTTAAACTCAACCCAGTTTCTTTTGCTTGCAAGATTTTGTTCAAGCAATGCATTATAAACATGATGACCAGGATAACCTTCGTGAGCGGCAAGATCTACAGCTCGATCAATAAAAATTGGTAGATCTGTATTTACTTCAATTACACTGAAGAATTTTCCTTTATACCAATTGTATGCGCCCCATGGTTTATCTTTTACATATTCTACTTTAAATGATTCAGTTTCCGGTAATTTGATATGCTTTAAAGTTCTTGTTCTGCATTCGTCAATTGCTGCATCAAAAACATCTTTAAGTTTTTCTGTTGGTATAACAAACTTAGTTTTAAAATCATTTAAACGTTTTGCAATATCACCTTTGCCAGGAAGAATCTTATCAAGTTCTGCAATTGCTGATTGAAAATACTCATCGTTGTGAGTTGGAGCAGAAGCATCATAAAGAGATTTTGTTTCTTCATCAAATGGAAGTGTGATTCCGTTTAACATAAAGATTTTTGTTTTGCATGCAAGAAGTTGTTTGTAAAGATATCTATAGCGAAGTGTTTCAAGTTCAGTTGCTTTGTATTCGCTAAGTGATTCAAGTTCGTTAAGTAAACTATCTGTAATTGAAGATAAATTCTTATAAGCAGAAGAATCAAAAACTAAATCTGATTTTAGGTTATCACGCCATTCTTTTGGTCCGTAATAAGCATCTACAAAATCTGTGTCGTACTGTCCGATGTTTAAAACCAATTTAACATAATCTTCTGCTATAGTATTCATTTTTAACTCTACATCAGTTGGAATAATTGTTTCTTTTTTTTCTGTGCAGGAAATAAAAAGCATTCCTATTAAAACAATTGAAAATAACTTATTCACTTTTAATCCTGTTTTTTCTTGCATCAATAAAAGATTTAACAGCCAAAATTAAAAACACTAAACATAAAACAGCCATAATAGCCTGAACTGTTACTGCGGCTGGTCTTGCTGTTTCTGCACCACCGAGCATTTTGAAAAATTTTATTAGTCCACTTACAGTTCCAGCAAATCCTAAAATATTTAGGACAGCGGCAATATGCATTGTGTGTTTTAAATATTTTTCATTTAATCCTAACCATCCTAAAATCAACATTGGAATTCCAAAAAATGTTGGAATAAGTGCAGTTATGCTTTCAGTACTGATTCCGAAGTAACCGTATAAACCCATAGCAATAAATATTACACCATAAACGATTGTTAGTTTAGCCATTGTGTCTCCGATTAGTTTTCTAATTTTAAAATTAAATATTCAATTCCACCAATATTAACATCAAGTTTATTATTCTTGATTTCAAATTCCTTCCCGCTTACAAGATCATTTGCTTTGATTACTTTGTACATGCCCGGCAAAGTAAACTCAACTTTTTGTTGGTCATAATTTTTATTTACAACCACAAGTATTCTTTCATTCATATCAGATCTTAAATAAGCGTAAATATTTTCATCAGCTTGTAAGGTTAAAAAATCACCATAACGTAACGCAGAATGTTCTTTTCTGATGTGAATTAATTTACTTACATCATTAAATGTTTGTATCTCATTTTCGTTAAGCTCATAGTCAAACCTCATCATTCTTCTGTTATCAGGATCAGAGGCCCCGGTCATTCCAATTTCATCTCCATAATAAATAATTGGGATTCCCGGAATTGTTAACAAATAAGCTAAATGTAATTTTAGCTTATCATAACTTTTAACATCATCAACTTTAGGCGGATTATTCCATGCAAAGTCACTAGCTCTTCCATCATTTATAGTAAGATCACCATCAGCATAAGCCATATATCTAATCTTATCATGGCTATCCATAATGTTGCCCATCAAATTATTATAGCCAAAAACCTGAAATGATTTTTGCATTTGATAATCAAGCAATTTGAATGAAGCTTTTTCATCCAGAAAGGCTGGAACAGCAACATCATAAAGATTAAAATTAAATTGTGAACTTAGCTGTCCGTTGTTAACATAAGAAGCAATCAAATCAATACCACCAAAAGTTTCACCGATCTGATAAATATCTTTTTTTTCTGGAATTGCAATTTCACTTTTTATTTTGCTCGTTAACATTCGCCAATATTCATTTGGTACATGTTTAACTGCATCATGACGGAAGCCATCAGCACCAGTAACTTTTAACCACCACGCAGCATTATCAGTCATAAATTCAAGTGCTTCATAAGAGCTCGTAAAATCAAACGAAGGCATGTAAGGTTCAAACCAGGTTGTTAATCTGTATTCATCCCATAAACGTAAATTTAATCTTCCGTTTGGCAAATTGTAATTGCCAAACCAATCACGATGATCTTTCCACATCCAGTGTTCTTTGTGAACATGGTGAGCAACATAATCTAAAAACACTTTAGATTTTTTTTGATGAGCAAGATCAATAAACTTTTTAACAAGATTCATATCGCCAAAATGCTCTTCAACTTTATTTGCAGATGTTGGCCAGTAGCCGTGATAACCAGTGTACCATCGATGCGGCGCAGGATATTCCTGATAAGCATTGTTTGTATTATCAATAATTGGGGAAATCCAAAAAGCTGTTACACCAAGTTTGTCAAAGTATCCAGTTTCAAGTTTATTAATTATTCCTTGTAAATCTCCACCCTGATAATTTGCTTGCGAGAAAAGTGAATCGTGAACAATTGGACCATCATTTGATTTATCACCATTACTAAAACGATCAATCATTAAACTGTATATTATATTATCATTTAAAGTGTGAACATCAGAATTGCCAGCTATGACACCACTATACAACTGAACGGTTTGAATGTTACTGTTCTTTGCCATTCTATTAACAGCTAACCTAACTGAATGATTTCCACTTAACATCTTACCTTTTACAGTAAGCGTAATTTCTCTTCCATTTATTTTGATAAGCTCCGCAGGGAATATTTTATTATCAAAAAGCACTATTAAACTTTCTTTATTAACAAGATTGCTTCGATCAACATTTTCGTAGAAGAATTTTAGTTTTAATTCATTCTTTGTTTCTTCCGATCCAAGAACATGAAGAAACATTTTATCCTTTGCTGATTCTTCAATAATCCTTAACGAATTAAAATCTCCCATTCCATTTGGCACTTTAGAAAGATTAGCCGGATCAACAACTTCTCTACCATCTACAAAAAACTTGTACTCATATCTTCCGGGATCAAGCGGAATTTCGATTTCAAGCGTTCCATCATTATTAAAATCTTTCATTGGTAGATTGTGTCTATCCCAGCTATTAAACTGACCAAACAAACTAATTTCCTTTTCATTTGCTTGGGGTTTGAAAGTAAAAAGATATTTTGGACTTTTAACCAGTCTTACAGGAATTTGAAAAGTTTCTTCACCAAGTTTGAATGAAATTAATTCCATTCCGGAAAAATCTTTATGCGGATTTAATGATAGTTCCATTGTTGATTTATCATAACTAACATCAACATTTTTACTAGATGTAAATTCAACATCATAACTATCAGAATAAAAAATATCGCTAATTAAAACTTTAGTTGTTTGATCCTGCAAAAGATTTAATGGTTGGATTAAATCATGAATATTTTGTGCGAAATTAATGGAAATGATGAAGATAGATATGAGAAAGCTATTTTTAAACATTTTGTTATCCTGAATAAATTGTTCAATTGTTACATAGATGAATTGTTGAACAAGGAATTTATTGATACTGTTTTTTGTCTCTCAAATTTACAACAAACAAATCAAAAGTTTAAGTGCGAAAAGTTATGATTATTTTAAATCACTAATATCATCAATGTAGTAGCAATTGTTATGTTTTGTCATTCCAATTTTAGGATAATAATCAACAGCGGCTGGAGCAGAAAGTAAAATAAGTTTTGCTTTCGGTGTAACTTTTTTTGTTTCTTCTATTAGTCTTTTTCCAATTCCGTTTTTCTGATATTTAACAGCAACAGCCAAATCTGAAAGATATGTGCAGTAAACAAAATCAGTAATAGAACGAGCAACACCAATAAGTAACCCATCTAATCTTGCAGTAACAATTAAGTTTGCATTAATGCACATTGAAGTAATCCTCTGTTCATCATCAACTGGTCTGCGTTCAGCAAGTGTGCTGGATTTTAGAACTTCAATAAACTCATCTGAATTGAGAGATTTTTCAATCGAATAAATAATTTCATTCATACTAACCTCCATAAATAAAAAAAGCGAAGAACAATTTTTTATTCTTCGCTTTAATAATAAATCTTAACTCAGATTATAAAGCGTTATCTTTTGCTGCTTTAGCTATTCTGAATTTTAATACTCTCTTTGCAGGAATAACCATTGTAGCGCCTGTGGCTGGGTTTCTTCCCATTCTTTTCTTTCTGTTAACAACTACTAATTTACCTAAACCAGGAATTGTGAAAGCCTTCTTAGCTTCTTTGTATGATAAAGCTACGAGTTCTTCTAGAAATTGACCAGCTAATTTTTTTGTTACGCCGGTTTTCTTTGCCATATGATCAAGAATCTGACCTTTGGTCATTGATTTAGCTGCCATAAATAGCCCTCTCTTTTAATTAATGAATGTAGTTTAATTACGAAGCGAAAATAAATATATTTTATTTCAAAAGAAAAGAATCTTAAATAAAATATTTTTAGATAAATCGTTTTATTCCCATAAATTGGGAACAAAACTATTGTGCAATCATTAGCAGTCTTTATTTACAGCTTTGTTGTAAAGATGTTAAATGATTATTTTGAACATAATAATTTTAAGTTTGAATTTCTTTTCTATGTATAAAAAAATTTTACTCTTACTTTTTATTTTTGTTGGATTATTAAATGCTCAATCAGTTGATTCAACAAATAATAAAATAAATATATTCCCGGATTCAAGTTTTGCAAAAACAGATTCACTTTTAACAAATGATTCTTTATTGGTTCAAATTAAGCCCGATTCTATTGCCCCAATCTATTCAACAGTTTTAACCAGTAATAGTTTTGTAATCAGTAATAATGATTTATTACATAATGATTATAAATATGCGGGAGATTATTTAAGATTATTCCCTTTTAACTTTATAAAGGATTTAGGATTTACCGGACAACCAAATGAAACATTTCTTTATGGAGTTGGTGATAATTCCATAAGTTATTTGATGGATGGAATTTCTATTAATGATAGATACTCAAACTCATTTAACCTAAATCTTATTCAAAGTGAAGCTGTTGATTCAGTTGAAGTAATTTCTTTACCCAGAGGGTTTTTATATGGAAATTATTCAAACCCTGTATCAGTAAATTTTATAACAAAAGATTTTGTTAGCATACAGCCTTACACGAGAATAAGATTTTATCAAGGCGCAAATCGTAATATGATGTTTGACGGAAGTTTTAATGCAAGGGTTACAAATAGATTAATTGCTTCGTTTAACATCACTAACAGAATACTTGATGAAACTTATGATGCAACTGAATACTCGATCTGGCAGGGAAAATTTAGACTTAAATATTTACTATCAAACTATGTTAATATTATCGCTTCATACAACATAAACGATTACAAAGCCGGTTACAGTGGCGGAGTCGATGTTGATAGCATTATTGCTTCAGGAGAAGTTGTTAATGAAGTAATGTATAGTTCACTTGATAATCCACCAATGTTTTTTCCAGAAGGAAAATTAAACTCTTTAACTCATTTACCAAGATTAAGAGTTTTAGCAACACCAACTTACTGGCTAAAAACAGATGCAAGTGTTTTTTATTTGTATAACGAAAGCGAGTTTGTTACCAGAGGCAGCACTAATTCTGAAACAAAAACATTCGGCATAAATATTAGAAATGATGCAGAATGGAATTTGTTAAAACTTCAGATTAATGCTGATTATGAAAAGTCTAGATCATCAATTTATAGTTCCGTTTTACTTCAAGATGATTCAACATACATTAATTCATTTAATGAGGTTGATGAAAACATTTTTTCTTTATCAGGAATTGTGTCTGCTTATATATATGATAGCACATTTATTCCTTCTGTTTTTTTTAAGACCAGCGAGTTTAATCGTTCAGAGATGCTTAACATTAAAGATGTTGATTTTTCGCGCACTGGTTATGGATATGATTTAACTATAAAGTTAAACACAAATATAAATTTTTATGCGGGTGCATCAGTGTTTGATGGAAATCTGTTTAACGAACTTGGAGCAAAGTACAATAATGATTTCCTAAAAGCAGATTTAAAATATTTTTCTACTAATTATAGTTACGGCTATTATACTGGAGGAATGTTTTTTAATTATTATCAATTTGGAAAGGTTAGTGGTCTGGGAATCAATCTTAAACTAAACCATTGGAAATTACTTTTAGAATCAAATAACGCTTATTATTCTTCTAAAAGTACTAAACTTAATGGTGTTTCGGAATTCCAAACACAAACTGGATTGTACTATAAAGATATTTTATTTGATAACAATCTTGATTTGAAAACTGGATTTGTTTTTTATTTCACAGGCAAGAATAATGTTTTTACTTATGAAAATGTATTGGTTGAAGTTCCATCATCAAACAAATTAGATTTTACACTTGTTGGCGAAATACAAAAGACCGCAATTGTTTATTTCACATGGCAAAACTTATTGGGAAGTAATTATTATCTAACACCATATTATCCAATGCCTGGCCGCAGCTTAAGATTTGGTGTTGTGTGGGAAATGTTTAATTAGGCTTTTGTCATGCCGGACTTTGCCAAAGGCATCCCTATGGGAGATCCGGCATCTAAATAGTTTAAATAGATTCCCGCTTTCGCGGGAATGATAAAAAGAAAAAGTTACAAACTCAACATTTCTTTAAACTTAACTGCTTGTCTTCGTGATACTTCTATTTTATGGCCTCCTTTTAGTTTTGCAAGCAATCCGCCATTAAGCCAGGGTTCAATATTTTCAACCCATTTAAGATTGATTATATGTTTTCTGCTTGCACGGAAAAATGATTTGTTATCTAATCTTTCATCAAGATAATTTAATGTACGTAAGATTAGAGGTTTATTCTCATCAAAGTATAAACGAACATAATTTCCCTCTGATTCAAACAAGCGAACCTTTTCCAACTTTACAAACCAGCATTTATCACCATCTTTTACAAAAACCTGGTCTTCAGCTGTTAGAGTTTCTTGAGATATATCGTGAGTTCTATCTTTACGCTTTCCTTCAATAAGTTTTTTTATTGATTCCTCTAATCGTACAGATTCAATTGGTTTTAAAAGATAATCAAGTGCATTGTACTCAAAAGCTTTAAGTGCATATTCATCATAAGCCGTTGTAAAAATAACCTTGGGAACACTATCAAGTTCTTCAAGTAATTCAAATCCGGTTTTCCCGGGCATTTGAATATCAAGAAAAATAACATCCGGACTTAGCTCAGATATTTTATTGTGTGCATCATCGGCGTTAACTGCTTCGCCAACGATTTCAATTTCTTTAAATGGTTCTAACAATCTAATTAACTCTGTGCGAGCTAATCTTTCATCATCTATAATTAACGCTTTCATTATTTTAAACCTCCTAATGGTATTTTAAGCTTTGCAAGAACTGTGTTGTTATTTTCATTTAGTAATGTTAGTGAAGCAGTTTCTCCATACAATAAAGACAATCTATGTTTTGTGTTACTTACTCCAAATCCGTGAGAATTTCTTAAAGCTTCTTCATCAAACTTACCGCTGTTTCTAATTTCAATATTTAAATAATTTGAATCCGCATCAGCATTTAGAATTACTTTTCCGCCTTGAGTAAGTTTTGATATTCCATGTTTAATTCCATTTTCAACCAATGTTTGCACCATCATTGGCGGAATTTCTACTCTATCCGCGCCTGGTGTTGATTGGATTTTATATTGTAGTCTTTCTTCAAATCTAATCTTTTCAAGATCAAGGTAATCTTGTATTGTTTTAAGTTCATCTGCAAGCGGAACCGTTTCTGTTCTTTCAATCCTTAAAGTGTAACGCATAAGATTTGAAAGCTTTGTTATTGCATCTTTTGCATTTTGCGGATCTTCTTCAATCAAAGCACGGATGCTGTTCATCGCATTAAACATAAAATGCGGATTTAACTGAGCCTTTAAAGTTTTCAATTCAAAATCTTTTACCGCAGCTTCAAAAATCAAAGTTTCAATCTCCGCTTTCTTAGAATTTTCAAAATAGTGAATTGCAAAATAAATTAAAGACCAAACAAGCATTACGCTTGTAATGTTTAGTGTACTTGCAATGATAGCTGCAATTAAGTGTTTCTCTTCTTTTTCAATCCCAAGTAAATATCCTGAACTAAATACCGGAATATAAATTATCAAAGCAACAACAAAACTTGCAATTAGTATTCTCGGAATAATTTTATTTAAGGTAAGATTTGTCCAATTGTTTTTTTTGATGTATAACCGATAAAGATGCGAAAAGAGAGTTCCGAATAAAGCCAAGATTATCCAAAGTGCAATTTTATTAAGCGGAATAGTTTCAAAAGAAGAAATTATTAATAGATTTACAATTACAAATAAACCCCAGCCAGAAATTTGTGAGATCCAATATAGATTTTTTCTTTTCAATGTATTTGTAATTTCGTTTGTTTGTGTAGATTGAGAATTATCAAAACCTAATCGTGATTTAATCGTTGCAGTAATCATATCAAATATAATCTTAACATAAACAAAATAGAATCAGTTTATTTTCTTGGGAAACTTATCCTTAGCAAGCAACAAAGCTGGAATATTTTTTATGATTGGTTAAGTAATGTGATGGATGGGAAAATATTAGGTAAGCAACTTTAAAAAACTAAAATCTTAGTTTAGGATCTATTATTATCTCTTTTATAATAACTTCTATCTGTTCCTTTAGTACCGGAATATCATGCTTTACTGTATTCCAAACTACTTTTCTATTAATGCCAAAATATTCATGTACAAGTTTATCTCTCATTCCGGCAATTTCCCGCCATGGTATTTTAAAATACTTCTCTTTAATACTTTTAGGAACTTTTTTGCTTGCTTCACCGATAACTTCTATTGCCCTAATAACTGCAAAAATACTTTTTTCATCTTTGATAAAGGATGAATAATTTAATCCAGAAATAAAACTAAGTGCACTTTCACAATAGTTCAACATGTCTGAGATATAAACAATTGGATCTCTTTTTTTCATACTGGAATAGCTTGGGGTATGATATAATTCTTTAGGCTTGGTTTAATAGAATCTTTCATAACCAAATCGACTTTAAGATTTAGTTTATCTGATATAAAGTTCTCCAATTCAATAAACTTTAGTAACCCTGGTGTTTTTGTAAAAGTTACAAGAAGGTCAACATCGCTTTTACTTTTCTGTTGATTAACTGCATAAGATCCAAATAACTCAATACTATCAACAGAATATTTCTCTTGAATTTCAGCGAGTATTGATTTCAGTTCTTTTAAGATTTCTTTTAAAGATTTCTTCATAAAGACATTATATCATTATAAATTATAAACGCCATTAAAATAAGAAGTAAAACCAATCCTGTGTTTTGTATTGCCATTTTAATTTTAATTGGTATCTCTCTTTTTATAATTGATTCAATTACAATCATTACCAAATGTCCGCCATCTAAAACAGGAAATGGTAATATGTTTAGAATAGCTAAGCTTAAACTTAACAATGCAAGAAAGTATAGAAAGTTTGTCATTCCGCTATCAGCAGATTTGGCCGCCATTTGTGCAATCTTAATCGGACCACCAAAAGCTTTTTTAAATTCTACGTTGCCTGTAAAAACTTTTCCTATCATAGAAAAAGTTAATGCAGTCATCTTTTCAATATCTTTCCAACCTTGCCCAATTGATTCAAAGAAGCCGTAAGATTTACTAACTGTTGGGCCATCATACTTGCTGCCAAAATAAACACCTATAACACCGGCTTCATTTGGAGTAACAGATATTATTAAGCTATCAGTATTTCTAACAACTAAAGTGTTTATGGTTTTGTTTTTGTTTGATTTTATAATCTCTGTTGCTTGTAACCTGGAATAAATTGGGACTTCATTTAATGCAATTAAAATATCCCCTTTTAACAAACCAGCTTTACTTGCTGGTGCATCTGCCAATAAGCTATCAAAATACGGCTGACTCATTCCATTAGGTTCAATCAAATATCTTTCTGCTTGTTCGGGTATTTTTTTATTTGGGATACTTAGTTCTACTTTTTGATTATTTCTTTCAACTACTACTTTTCTATTTTCACCCAAAGAATTGATATAAAGTTCTGCTTCTAATTCTTTCCAGTCGCTAACCTTTTTATTATTAACAGAAATTATTTTGTCGTGTGATTGAAACCCAATAGAATCAGCAAGACTGTTCTGTGGAACAACACCAATTGTTGTTGTGTTTATAATTGTCTTTTCCTGAAAGAAATTTGCGCCCCAGAATATTACCCAAGCAAGCATAAGATTCATAAATACACCTGCGGTAATTACAAAGACTTTTGCCCACAATGGTTTTGCACGGAATTCATAAGGTTGTGGTTCTTTATCTGCAAAACTTGTATCCATAGTTTCATCAACCATCCCTGCAATCTTAACATAACCACCAAGTGGTAATAGGCTTAATCTGTAATCTGTGTGTCCTTCGCCATCAAAATCTTTTGGAAGCTCACCAAATGAAAATCCGGATTTTCTATTCCAACCAAATAATCTTTTACCAAATCCGATTGCAAAAATATCTGCACGCATTCCACTTAGTTTAGCTGCGGCAAAGTGCCCAAACTCGTGTATAAAAACTAAAATACCAATTGTAATTGCGAAATAAATTATATAATCCATATTAACAGGAACTCCTTATCTAAAAAACTCTTAATCTAAATTATATGAAACCGTAAAAACGGTTTTACAAGTTTTGACTTCAGCTAACCCCTGACTTAAGTCAGGGGTTAATGAAACCACTAAAAACTCCAACCGATTAATCGGTTTACTAAAACTCTATTTTAAGGAACTAACCAACTCTCTAGTTATCTTATCACACTCAAAAATTGTTTCTATATCAGGATCAGAATGATTTTCAATTTTATCTAAAGCTTTACTTATCAATTCAGAAATTTCAGAAAATTTTATTTTTCTATTTATAAACTTATCCACAGCAACTTCATTTGCTGCGTTTAAAATGCATGGCGCTGTTCCGCCAATTTTTATTGCATCAAATGCTAATTTTAAACACTCAAACCTATCAAAATCAGGTTCAAAAAAATTCAGAGTATTAATCATCGGTAAATCAGTTCGTTTAAAATCATTTTGCAATCTTTCCGGAAAAGTTAGCGCATATTGAATTGGTAACTTCATATCCGGTAAACCAAGCTGCGCTTTTATTGATCCATCCACAAACTGCACCATTGAATGAACAATCGATTGCGGATGAATTACAACATTAATTTTTTCAACAGGCAATCCAAATAACCAATGTGCTTCAATAACTTCAAGTCCTTTATTCATCATTGTAGCTGAATCTATAGAAATTTTATTTCCCATTTTCCAGTTAGGATGATTTAGCGCTTCATCAACAGTAGCATTTTCAAAAAACGATTTTTCTTTGTTAAGAAAAGGTCCACCGGAAGCTGTTAAGATTAATTTTTCAACTTCGTTTAAATTCTCACCTACCAAACATTGATAAATTGCAGAATGTTCCGAATCTACTGGAAGAATTTCAGCATTATTTTCAAGAACAAGTTTGGTAACAATTTCTCCGGCAACAACAAGAGTTTCTTTGTTTGCAAGTGCAATTCTTTTACCACGTTTTATCGCTTCAAGAGTTGGTGATAAGCCTGCAAAACCTACAATTGCTCCAAGCAGAATATCATAATCTCTTTGCTTAGAAACCTTTACCAATTCATCACAACCTGAAAGAACTTCGCACAAATTGTCAATTTTAGATTTTAATTCTCTGGCTTTGGATTTATCAGTTACAACAACAAACTCCGGATTAAATTCTTTAACCTGTTGTTCCAAAAGATTAATGTTGGAGGCGACAGTTAATCCAGATACTTTAAATTTATCAGGAAATTTTCTAACAACATTTAATGTGTTTACACCAATTGACCCTGAAGAGCCTAAAATTAAAATTTTCTTCATTTTCTTAGAATTTAACGGCTAAAAGTACCAAAGAATGAGAAGTTTAGCAATGTGGTTTATAGGGTATGTGATTATGGCAATCATAAAAATGGCCAACCACTTTTGGTGATTGGCCAAATAAAATTTAATTAAATATGCTAATATGTAACATTAAACGTCTGTACACCATCTGCTGTAGAAGTATAAACGGTTACTTTTACAGTGTGTGCAACACCTGTTTTAGCTGAAACATATTCTACCAAATAACTGTTTGCAAGAGCTCCAGCAACAGGTAAATCTTTTAAATTAAGTCCTTCTGCAGTTGTAGGAATAAATTTAATTGTTCCACCGGTGCAAGTTGAAAGTTCCCATGGTCTTTCATCATACTGGTTATATGACCAATAAGTGGAATCTTGACTAAACACAGTATGTACAGTTGCTTTTCCACCCAATAAATCGCAACCCATAGCATTTGACCAAGTAACACCATCACTATTTTGAGTTGGTTCATCAGTGAAGTTTATAAAGACTCTTTGTGCACCAGCTCTCCAGCCATAAACACTATCTGCAAAGATTGCAGCTATAACACCGTTTTCACCACCAGCATAACCAAAGTTATATCCACGTTCTGTAAGTGCTGCACTATCTGATCCGGCAAAATAGTAAGTTCTGTCTGTTCCGGTTTCTCTATTCAAATAAGCACTAAGTGTTTGAGCATTTGTAAAATTGATTCCACCATTTGGATAGCTATCATAACCAACAATAGCAAATTTAACATCTAAACCACTTGTCTGTAAAAAGGTTGCAAATTCTATTATACTTGCTGCAACTGAATCTGCTTCTTGCCCCATACTTCCAGAATTATCAACTAAAAACACAATATCAGCAGATAATACATTGCCTGTGCTAACTTTGGTAACTTTTAATCCTTGCACAATACCATCTTCTTCAACAAAAATGTTTGATGCTTGTGGATTACTTGCATTGTAACTTAATGTTAATGGTTGATTTGTTGTTGGATCAATTAATCCAAGTAAATTTAATTTTACCCTACTACCCGCCGAGGTAAACGATGCTGAAGGAAGCACATTGTTTTTTGTTGGGGTTGGAACAGTTACACCAGTAGGATCTGATGGAATATCTTTATTCTTATCTTCAGGATTCTCTGCTGTGTCGCAGGAAAAATAAATTAAAGATGTGAACACTAACATGATTAAAAGTAGTAGCTTGCGCATTTTGTTAGTCCTTATATTGTTTTAGAAATGTTATTTAGAAATATGCTCAATTTCTTGTGTAAATATAGAATATTATAGATCTAAAGTAAAAATTACCTGTGTAAAATTATGTTAATTAGGTATTCATTTGATACAATGTATCATTGTTAAATTTTTAAACTTAGAAAAACAGGCTCATTTTAGTAAAATTTAATGATGCTATTGATAAAGCACAAAGATTATTCCAGAAATTAATTTATACATAGGAAACATATTAGATTTTTTTGCATCTTTTAGATAAGAAGACAAAATCGATTTGCAGGAAAAAGAAAATCAAATAATTGAGTTTACAATTCTTTTCAACAAGTATAAGAAAAGAATTTACAATTACTCGTTAAAAATGCTGCACGATAAAATGCGTGCGGATGATATTGTACAGGATGTTTTTATAAAGTTGTTTGAAAATCTTAACAACATACACAACAAACAAAGCATACAGTTCTGGTTGTTTAAAACTACACGGAATGAAATTTTTGGCTTTCTAAGAAACACAAAAATTAAAAAACTAATTTCTCAAGTAGTTGATTTAGAGGATGTTGAGCTTGAGACAAAACTTTCCTTAGAAGATGAAATTGAAAACAAAGAAACAAATAAATTGATTTTAATTGAACTTGAAAATATGAATGAAGATTTTAAAGAAGTTTTTGTGTTAAAAGAATATTCAGGTTTAAGCTATAAAGAAATTGCAGCGTTATTAAGCATTGATGAAGAGCTTGTAAAAAGCAGGTTGTATAAAGCACGACAAAAGTTAATAAATAAAATATCAAAGGTCTTACAATAGTCATTGCGAACCTCAATTCATCGGGGTGAAGCAATCACACACGTAATATTTATGAGATTGCTTCGTCCTTAATCAGGACTCGCAATGACGATCACAGAAAGAGAAAAGATATGAGTGAAAATAAATTATTTGAAATGATAAACCTCTACTTTGATGGTGAGCTTGAGAAAAGCAAAGAAGTAGATTTTTTTAATATGCTTGCAAGCGATCAAACGGCACGAGATTATTTTAAACAATTAAGCGTAATAAGAAATGCTGTTGATAATTCCATAGAAGATTTTCCTGCTGAGCTTGAAGAAAGAATATTAAGATCTGTTGGATCTAAAGCAGCAACAAAAGCCGGAGTTTTTTCTAACATAAAAATCTTTTCTGTGATTTCTTATGCTGCTGCATTGATCTTACTTTTTTTAAGCGGATATCTTTTCATTAAAGTATCAAACTATCAGGAACGAGTTGATAATCTTTCCGAACAAATGATGATGCAAACAAAAACAATACAAATGCTTTACAATAGCTTGCCCGGGGTGGAAGTGCGCTCAACAATAGACAATGCAATTATAATTAAACCAAATATTTGAGGTTAAAATGAGTACGAAACTATTATTTCTTATAGCTCTTTTTCTTATTTCTTTTGGATGTAAAGAAGAGAAGAAAGACCCAATAAATTATGATGATGTGTGGTTAGCGCCAGCGATGCTAGATGAGAATCCCAAAATAGTTTCAGGAAACGAATTAATCGTAGTCCAAAAAGTTCGTGATTTTTTAAAGAAGAAAGATGAATTCCAAAATTCTGATCAGAAATCACAAGTTGAATATTTTGAATATCACATTCAGATTAGTAAAAAAGGAAAGATAGACAGATTATCGATTCATAAAAGTAATAATCCAATAGTTGATAGTATTGTTATCGATGAAACCATTAAATGGAAATTAAAACCAGGAATTAGGAAAGGTAATGAAGTCAACTCAATTTATATACTAAAATTTACAATTGATACTAAAAGTGAATCTGCTTCTATTATTGAAAGTTCCTTTTATGTTGCTGTCGAAGAAATGCCAGAACCAATTGGAGGAATAAAATCCATTCAAGAAAAAATTGTGTACCCAGAAATTGCTAAACGCGCTGGAATTGAAGGTAAAGTTTATGTGCTGGCTTTTATAGATGAAAATGGTGATGTAGTCAGTACAAAAATTCTAAAAGGAATTGGTGCAGGTTGCGATGAAGCGGCGTTATATGCAGTTAAACAAACAAAGTTTAAACCAGGAAGACAAAGAGGAACCCCAGTAAAAACTCAAGTTTCTATACCAATAGTTTTTAAACTACAATAAACATAATTAAAAGAGGTCTCTCTATGAAAAACATAATTTATATTCTTTTATCATTCTTTCTATTCTTAGGAGTAAGCGGATTTGCTCAAGAAGAAAATCTCGATAAATATCCTGAACCTGTTGGTGGAATTGAGGAGATGGTTAAAAATTTAGATTATCCTGCATCTGCTAAAGATTCAGGTATCGAAGGAAAAGTTTTTGTAAGAGTGATTATTGATGAAACAGGAACCGTAACTGAAACATCAATACTAAAAAGTGTAAGTGAAGATTGTGATAAAGCCGCAATGGATGCAATTAAGAAAACCAAGTTCACTCCTGGAATTAAGGATAACAAACCAGTAAAATCAGAAGTAACAATTCCGATTATGTTTAAGTTGTCTTAGATACAATTGGAATGCGGACCTGCCTTTGCCGGCAGGCAGGTGGAACTGATTAAACGGATATAAACAGATTTAAATCCATAAGAATCTGTTTGATCCGTGTGTTGTTTTTTATTAAAGGTTTTATTTAAAATTTGGGTCATTCATTTTAACACAGACAATTAGAATGAATTATTTATAGTTTTAAAATGCTAATCAAAATCCATTGAGGGAAAGATGTTATACAGATTATTGCCCGCCATTGTGATATTTGTTTCTAGTATTGTTTATTCCCAAACTACAACATATTCTAAAGAAGAAGAAAATATGGTTGGGTACGTTAATATGGGATGGGCTTATGCCTATAAGTATAACTCGTATCAAGACGTAAAACCAATAATAGATTCCTGCTGGAGTTTTCTTAACATATATCCTAATTCTTTTGCCAAACCTAATGTTTTTTCATATTTATTAGAAATGAATGTGTTAATCAGTAAGGATTTAAAAGTAATTAATCCCCTGATTGATTCTGTATTATATTATGATAGTCTGTCAACAACAAAACAAAGAATCGGCGCTCTACTAATCGAAAGAAATTTAGATTTAAAAAGAGGCAGAGAATTTGTTCTGGATGCTTTACCAAATCTCTCTGTGAAGAATCAAATATTTAGATCTTACATGTTACTTGCAAAATCAGATTTAACTCTTGGTACATTCGCTTCTGCAAAAATCAATTTTGAATATGCTTTAAAAACTGATTCAACTCGCTCTGAAGGTTGGTATGAATACTTAAGTTTTTTAAGGATAAGAGAGTTAACCCAAGAAGCAAATGTTGTTTCATCTAAGATTGCTGAACTTGAAAAACAATCTAAAATAAAATTTGTAACTCAGTCAAGCATTAGTCCAAACATCAACAAAGAAATTAATAAAATCACATTGTTAGATTTAGATAGTAATGTTGTTGAACTTAGTTCACTTAACGGAAAAGTGGTCGTTATAAACCGTTTTAATTTTTGGTGCGGTATCTGTGCAAAAGAGTTTCCAGCATTACAAAAACTTATAAAAGAATTTCCGGAAGTAAAGTTTATATTTATTAATTCTGGTGAAACAACATCAGAATTAAGAGATCGTTATTTCAAGATGAAAGAGTTTAGCTTTTTAAAGAAACAACAAGTTTTATTCATAACAAAAGAATATTATGATGAAATATATGGAGATAGCGTGCCTCACAATTTAGTTGTTGATAAAGACGGAGTTATTAGATTTGATTATCAAGGTTATAATAAAGAAATGGAAGGTTTACTTAGAAATAATCTTAACACATTATTAAAGAAATAAATTATTTTGTTCTTAGTTTTGTAATACTAATCAAAATCCATTGAGGGAAAAATGTTACACAAATTATTGCCCGCCGTTTTGTTTTTAGTTTCAAGTTTTATTTATTCACAATCCAATCAACAATTGATTAAAGAAGATGCTCCGGGCGTTTTTATTAATTGCTGGTTTTGCGATTTGAATTTTATTAAAGAACAAATTCCTATTGTAAACTATGTTAACGATAGAAATGATGCTGATATAAATATTCTTTTCACATCAGAAAAAACAGGCTCTGGCGGATTTGAACGAACAGCCATCTTCTTCGGACAAAAACAATTTGGAGGGAAAAACGATACACTTAAGTTTTCATCTTTGCCAAATGAATCTGCAAACATAACCAGGGATAAAACTGTTGAGATAATAAAACTTGGTCTGGTAAATTATTTGTCAAAATCTCCAATATCAGATAAAATTATAATCTCCTATAAAATACCTGAACAAGTTAAAACCAAAGAAGAAGATCCCTGGGATTTTTGGGTTTTTAAATTATCACTTAATGGTAATTTAAATGGCGAAGAAAAGTACAATTACTTAAATCTTTATGGTAACGTATCTGCAAGCAGAGTAACTGAGTTTACAAAATTCTATACTAGTTTTTCCAGTTCATATAATGAAAGTAATTATAAATATGATTCGGATGATGGTGTTATTAATTATAAAAGTTTAAGTAGGCAGTATAATTTTTATGTTCATAATTATTTTGCAATCGATGAACATTGGTCCTGGGGAATTTCAACAAATCTTTACAAATCAACTTATAGCAATATTGATTTTAGCGGAAGAATTTCTCCTGAAGTTGAATATAACCTTTATCCATATTCAGTTTCAAATGAAAGACAGTTAAGATTGGATTATAAAATCTCTCCTGTTTACAACAACTACAATACAGAAACTATTTTCTTTAAAATGGATGAAGTACTTTTCAGTCAGCAGCTTTCTGCAACGTTATCATTAATAGAACAATGGGGCAGCACTTCAGTTTCGATCAGTGGTTCAAATTACTTTCACGATATGAGCAAATACAGTATTGATTTATATGGCGATATTTCCTGGCAATTGTTCCGTGGATTTTCACTTAATTTATATGGTCAATACTCAAAAATCAGAAATCAAATTTCACTCCCCAAAGGCACTGCAAGCCTGGAGGAAGTTCTTTTGCAAAGAAGACAATTAGAAACTGGTTACCAGTTTTGGGGAAGTTTTGGAGTTTCATATTCATTTGGATCAATCTATAATAATATTGTTAATCCAAGGTTTGGGAATTGAATTTATGTGATTCCTTTTTATAATCTGTTTAAAAAACATTTTACAATTAAACAAGCAACTGATAACTTTGAATTATAATTATTTATCATTTAAGGGGATCTCAAATGAAAAACAGTTTTGTTTTTGCCGCATTGGTTAGTTTAATATTTTCTTTCTCTAACGCTTATTCTCAGGGCGTTTTTTTGGAAAAAGGAGAAATTGGTTTTTTTGGCAGTGGTAGTTATTTAAGCCTGGAAAATGGAAGCGCAACTTCCTTTGGTGCAGGGCTTGCACTTGGTGGTTTTTTTGAAGTGGGTATTTTAAGATCAAATTCAAAAGTAGAAATAGCAAATTATTACTACTCTAGTAATTTAAGTTTAAAGAGCACTAGTATTTCACTAGGTATCGTGCTGTTAAATAGAAAAGCCATACTTGAAGTAAATCTTGGTTATTCAAGCACCGATAATTCTGACATTGATGTTTTGTTATTAGGATTTAGCGTGGCTGATAAAATTCCCTTACATGAAAAAATAAGTTGGAACCCAACTTTAGCATTTGCACTGGGATTTCCACAAGGGGGAAATGATGACAATCCTATTACTGCAATATCACTCTCGGCCCCGATTATTATTGAAAAAATTGTTTACCTTGGGCCTTCGCTGGGATTTTCCGATGGAGATTTTTCATGGGGAATAACAGGTGGAATTATGGTTAGATTTAATTCTGATATTGCTGGCGGTTGGTAAAATTTCATCAAATCGATTCATTAGACATATAACCACTTTTCTCCCCTTGATAGCCCGCGATTAATTGCTATTTTTAGGCTATGATAAAGAAAATTCTTACAATTTTTCTGTTTACATTTTCAATCTTTGCACAGCAAAATTCTTTGGATCAAAACCAGTTTATGCTTGCTGAAAGTTATGAGCAAAAAGGCGACTTGACCAAAGCTGTAGAAATTCTTGAAACGTTAAACAAAAAAGATCCAGGTAACATTCAATACTTTAATAAACTAAACACACTTTATCTTCAACTAAAAAAGTATGATGAATCGATAAAGATTATAAACTCAAGAATTTTACTTACTCCACAAGATATTAGTTTATATGGAATGCTTGGTTCAACCTACTATACTTCCGGAGATCGCACAAAAGCTTACCAGGTTTGGGATGATGCAATTGATAAGTTTAAAACAAATCAAATGACATTAAGAATTATCTCAAACTTTGTAATCGATAGAAGAGATTTTGAAAAAGCTATTGAGTATTTAAATCGTGGTAAAGAATCTTCGCAAGATCCGTTTTTATATTCTTATGATCTTGGTGAACTTTACCAGATAACAATGCGTTATCGCGAAGCTGCGAGCGAGTATTGTGATTTGATAAAAGCAAATCAGTCTCAGTATCAGCAGATTGAAAACAAAATACTTTCTTACACAAATAAACCAAATGCGCTTGAAGAAACGATTGAGACAGTTGAAAAACACAAATCCGAGAATATAAGTTTTGAGTATTTGCTTGCAAGATTGTACATCGAAAAAAAAGATTACAGCAATGCATTTGATTTGTATAAAGAGATCGATAAAAAACAAAACACAAACGGTTCTGATCTTTATTCCTTTGGCAATTTTGTTTATCGTGATGGCGAATATAAAACTGCATCAGAAGTTTTTACGTTTTTAATTGATAACTATAACGATCAGCAAAATACCCCGCTTGCAAAACTTGGATATGCAAAAACACAGGAAGCCTTGTTTATTCAGCACTATAATTTATTAAACCCGGAATGGAAGCCTTTTTCCTCATTGCAAAAACTTGATGGGAATGAAATCAATCCCGTTATTGAAGCCTATGAAGAAATTGTAAAAACCTACACACACTCTGAGGTTGGAATTGAAGCAAATCTTAGGATTGGTATTTTATTTTTACATTATCAAAACAATTTTGCTGAAGCTGAAAGATATCTAAAGTTAATTACGGAAAGTTATCCAACTTCAAAAGTTGCTTCACTTGCATTTATTGAACTTGGAAATATTTTTCTTCAAAAAGCAAATCTTATTGAAGCAGAAAAACATTTTAATATGCAACTAAGCTTGCGCGCGCTAATGCTGAAGATAAAAGTTTTGCAAATTATCAGCTTGCAAGAATTTTTTCTTTCAGAAATGATTTTGAATCAGCCCGAGAAAATATTTATTGGATGTTATGGGCAATCTTAAAGATAACATAGCCAATGATGCGATTGAATTTTCAATTCTGCTGAACACTGCAAAGAATGATTCTTCTAACCTTTCGCTTTATTGCTCGGCAGAATTTTTAACAGAACAGAAAAGATTTGATGAAGCAAAAGAATTATATAGCCAGCTTTCACAAAATCAACAAGCCTTTGTATTTCATTCAATTGCCAAACTTAGAGTTGCAGAAATGCTTATTGCGCTTGATGATTACCAGAATGCAATTGCCAATCTTTCCCTGCTTGTTGATGAGGCGGAGAAAAACATTTATGCGGATAAAGCCTTATATTTGCAGGGTCAGATTTATCAGTTTGGATTGAAAGATTCTATAAAAGCTGTTGAATCTTATGAAAGTTTACTTGCTAAATTTCCAAGGTCACTTTACCTAGATAAAGCAAGAGAAAATATAATTGAGTTAAAGAAAAAAATTAGTTAGGATGTTTGATGTCTAAAAAACCGGGACAAAAGATTGTTAAGTGTTCCTTTTGCGGAAGAGATGGAAATGAAGTCGGCAGTATGATTGCCGGGCCGGATGTTTACATTTGCGATATTTGTATTGGCAGCAGTGTAGACATATTAAAGAACAATCTTGCCGCAGTTAACAATCAGAAGCAAGGCAAGTGGAACAACCATACGCCGGAAACGATCAAAAAAGCTCTTGAGGAATATGTTATTGGACAGGACAGAGCAAAAAAAGTTTTAGCTGTTGCTGTTTACAATCATTATAAAAGAATAGGATCACGAACAACATTTTTTGAACTTGATGATGTTGAAATAGAAAAGAGCAATATTCTTCTTATTGGGCCAACAGGAGTTGGAAAAACTTTACTTGCACAAACACTTGCTAAAACTTTAGATGTTCCATTCGCTATTGCAGATGCAACAACTTTAACAGAAGCCGGTTACGTTGGTGATGATGTTGAATCGGTTCTTGTTCATTTACTGCAAGCAGCGGATTACAATTTAGAGCGTGCGCAAAAAGGAATTGTTTATATTGATGAGATTGATAAGGTTGCACGCAAAAGTGAAAGCACATCAATTACACGTGATGTTTCGGGTGAAGGCGTTCAGCAAGCATTGTTAAAAATATTGGAAGGAACAATTGCCGGCATTCCACCAAAAGGCGGAAGAAAACATCCCGAACAAAGTTTGATTAATCTTAACACAAAAAATATTCTTTTTATCGTTGGAGGCGCATTTGATGGAATTGATAAAATCATCGCAAAAAGAATTAACGAAAATAGAATGGGATTTTCATCAGACTTAAAAACTAAAACAAAAGAAGATGATTTAATTTCTCACATCCAACCAGAAGATCTTTTAAGATTTGGGTTGATACCGGAACTTATCGGAAGACTGCCTGTTGCAGCTCCACTTCATCAGCTAACAGAAGAAGCAATGCGCAATATTTTAACTGAGCCAAAGAATGCAATTATCAAACAATACAAAAAATTATTTTTGATGGAAGGAATAGAATTAGAGTTCGATCCGTTTGCATTAGATACCATTGTTAAAAAATCAATGGAAAGAAAAACCGGTGCGCGTGCTTTGCGCAGTATTGTTGAAGATTTTATGATTGATATAATGTATGATCTTCCAAACAAAAAAGATGTTGATAAATGCATCATAACAAAAGATGTTGTTGAAAAATATGCTGAACCGATTTTTATAAAGAGTGACGTTAAGTCTGCGTAAGATTCTTTTATTTATTAATTAACATTTTTGTCATGCCGGACTTGATCCGGCATCTATTTTTATGATAAATAAATACCAAAAAATATTCTTTCTTCTAATTTTGATTTCGGCTGAAGTTTTCGCCCAAAATAAAATCCTTATTCCGATGGATCTTTCTCAGACTGATCATCTTAAAGCTTATGGAATAACTTTTCATGCTTTAGAAGATGGATTAAAAGCTGATTGGCTATTAAACTATCGCGGTGGTTCATTCCTGATAGATAAATCTGATAAAATCGTTTCTGAGTGTTTACTTGAAGAAGTTTTCTTTGAACAAATAACTCTCGGTCAGGCTTCTCAAATCTATGCTGAAGTACAAAGTGAAGATAATAATATGGATGTTGTTCGATTAGAGAAAGCACCAAAGATTGCGGTTTATGTTCCTCCAGGATTTGCACCGTGGGATGATGCTGTAACATTAGCGTTAGAATATGCAAAAGTAAAGTATGAAAAAATTTGGAATGATGAAATTCTTCGCGGCGATTTAGAAAAATATGATTGGATTCATTTGCATCACGAAGATTTTACAGGACAATATGGAAAATTTTATGGAAGTTTTAGTAATGCGCAATGGTATATTGATCAGCAAATAATGTATGAGAAAATGCAAAGAAAAATGGATTCAATAAAGTTTCTGATATGATGAAAGCAGTTTCGCTGACAATTAAAAATTTTGTTGGGCAAGGCGGATTTCTATTTGCAATGTGCAGTGCAACTGATTCTTATGATATATCACTTGCCGCAGAAGATGTTGATATTTGCGCTCCTGTTTTTGATGGCGATGCTGCTGATCCTGACGCACAAAGTAAACTTGATTTCTCAAAAACATTTGCGTTTAAGGATTTTAAAATTGATATGAATCCTTACATTTATGAGTACAGTGATATTGATATCCAACCAATGGAAATTGGTTTACAGCAAAATGATTACTTTACGTTTTTTGATTTTTCAGCGAAGTATGATCCTGTTCCTACAATGTTAACTCAGAATCATGCTAATGTGATTGAAGGATTTATGGGACAGACAACTATGTTTAGAAAAAATCTCATAAAAAATTCTGTTATTGTTATGGCAGAAAGACAAGGAACAGATCAGGTTAGATATGTTCATGGAAATTTCGGAAGAGGCACGTTTACTTTTTATGGCGGTCACGATCCGGAAGATTACCAGCATGCAGTTGGTGATCCGCCAACAGAATTAAGTTTGCATAAAAATTCTCCGGGATACAGATTAATTTTAAACAATATTTTATTTCCGGCAGCAACAAAGAAAAAAAAAACATAATACAGTTTGTTGTTGGTAGTGAGTAGTTAGCAGTAAAAACACAAAGGAATTTATGAAAACAATAAAAATCAAAAACAGCAGTAAAGAAATTACAATTAGTAAAATAGTTTGCGTTGGAAGAAATTATGCTGAACATGTTCACGAGCTTGGAAATGTAATTCACGAAAAACCGGTTGTGTTTTTAAAAACAGTTTCATCCGTCATCTATTCGGGAGATGAAATTATTTATCCATCATTTTCGAATGATATGCACCACGAAACAGAATTAGTTTTATTGATTGGTGCAGATATTAAAGATGCTGATTCTGAAACCGCTGAAAGAGCGATTTCAGGATATGGAATCGGATTAGATATGACTTTACGTGATGTTCAGGCAGATTTAAAACATAAAGGACATCCCTGGACAATTGCAAAATGTTTTGATACATCCACAGTGCTTTCTGAGTTTGTTGAAAAATCCTCACACCAGCTTACTCTTGATGAAACTATTTCATTAAAAATAAACGGCGAGTACAGACAAAAAGATCAGTTAAATAAAATGCTTCACAAACCTGTTGAGATTGTTCAATACATTTCATCACTAATGAAACTTGAAGCAGGCGATTTGATTTTTACAGGCACACCTAAAGGTGTAAGTAAGGTTGCCAGCGGAGATATATTAGTTGCAGCGCTTGATGGAATTGTAACACTTGAGTGTAGTATTAAATAATTGTGGTGTCATTGCAAGGAGTCTTCGACGAAGCAATTCAATCATCAAACAGATTGTTTCACCCTAATCGGGATTCGCAATGACGTCCATTCTTTACTTGTTCAATCCCGCCAAAGCCTTTCTTATAAGTTCTTCCAAAGAATAGTTTGCATTTTCAGAAAGCAAATCTCTTACAACTTTTTCAGAAAGTTGCCTTTGGTAACCAAGAGTTGCCAATGCCGAAATTGCTTCATCTTTTGCAGATGTTGTTTTAATTGATCCATCTGCTTTAATTGCATCAACTTTATTTCTTAATTCAAGTACAACGCGCTCTGCTGTTTTCCTTCCAATTCCTGGGATAGCAATTAAACGGGAAACGTTTCCATTTGCAATAGCATCTTTTAAATCATCAACAGAAATTCCGGATAATATTCCCAAACTTACTTTGGGACCAATTCCACTTATAGAAATTAAAAGCTCAAACATTTCTTTTTCTGATTGAGTAAAAAATCCAAACAAAGTTATTGAGTCTTCTTTAACACTTGTATGAATGAAAAGTGAAACAATATCTTTATCAGAAATTTTTTCAAATGTGCTGATAGAAATATTAACCAAATAACCAACTCCGTTTACATCAAGTATAATTTGTGTTGGTTTGGATGAAATAATTTTCCCAGTCAAATAACCGATCATAGAAATTTAAAAATTAAATGATTAAAATATTTAAAAATTAGAATTGCAAAAAGCAATTTGTTGTTTGTGATTACTTTAAAACGATAGAACTCTTTTTTAAGTATTTTATAAAATTAGAAATTTGAGTAATAATATTTATTGCCATTTGATAATGCACACTAAAACTATCTTGTGAAATATAACCCAAATCAATTGCAACATAAAGCATCGATCTAACTTCTCCGGCGGAACCCTTCGAATAGCCTAAAAACTTTACGTACTCTTTATTGTTGTTTCTCTCAAATCCCTCAGCAATATTATTCATAATTGAAACAGAAGCTCTTTGAATTTGCTCTCTTAATCCAAAATCTTTACTAAACTTTCCATCAGAAGTAAGTTGATAAATTGATTTTACAAGAATTCTGCTGTCTTTCCAAACCTTCAAATCTTCAAATGAATTTACCTTCATTTACACCTCCAATAATATTTGAATATTTGTTTGAATTTTAATCTTTGAATTTTTTAATCTTTCAAATCTTTTAATTCTGTATTACTCTTTCCGGATAAGCTTCAATAAAAGATTTCCAATCTTTAGTTTTCTTTACGGGATTCTTAAATCTGAACGCATGACAAAGTGCAATTGCTAGTGCATCGCTCTCATCTACTTTTATTTTTTCTGATTTAATATTCAATAAAGTCTTAATCATAAATGAAACTTGTTCTTTACTTGCTGCGCCTTTTCCCACAACTGATTTTTTTACTTCTCTTGGTGAATATTCACTTGCTGGAACGTTATTATGTAAAGCACAAAGAATTGAAACTCCGCGCGCATAACCAATTTTCATTGCCGACTGGACATTTTTTCCATAGAAAGCTGTTTCAATTGCAAACTCGTCTGGTTTATATTTTTTTATGATTTTACTTATTTCACTGTAGATAATTTCAAGTCGTTGTGGAATTGGTTCATTTGCGGGAAGGTTAATTGATCCGCCGGCAATTCTTATGAAGGTATTATTTAAATACTTAATAACTCCGTATCCGGTAATTCTTGTTCCAGGATCTATACCTAAAATGATCATAGAAAGTTTTAAGTTATTTTAAAAATAGATTCCCACTTTCTCCCAAAGGGATGCCTATGGCAGTGGGAATGACAATAATAATTTTATCAAAAAATAATCAGAATTTATTCAACAATATCAGCGTTTGAAAAAACATTTTGAACATCATCAAGATCTTCAAGCGATTCAATCAGTTTAACAACTTTTTCAGCATCTTCACCTTTAACTTCAATTAAATTTTTTGCAATCCATTGTAGCGAAGCATTTTCAACTGTAAATTTTTTATCAACCAAAGTTCTTCTAACTGTCTCAAAAGATTCAATAGTAGTTGCAACTTCAAAATAGTCTTCTTCAGTTGTAAGGTCATCGGCTCCGGCATCTAAAACTATTTCCATCACATCATCTTCTTTTTTACCTTCTGCAGGCAAAGTGATAATTCCTTTTCTATCAAACATCCACGCAACAGAGCCGGTTTCGCCCATACCTGCCCCGTATTTACTGAATAGATGTCTTACTTCTGCAACTGTTCTGTTCTTATTATCTGTAGCAACTTCAACAACAACTGCAATTCCTGCTGGAGCGTAACCTTCGTAAGTTAATTCATGATAAACTACTCCTTCAAGTTCGCCTGTTGCTTTTTTAATTGCGCGTTCGATATTATCTAACGGCATATTTTGGGCTTTAGCATTATCAACAGCTAAACGCAATCTTGGATTGCCGTTTATATCACCACCAGCACGTGCGGCAATGGTAATTTCTTTAATAAGCTTTGTAAAAATTTTTCCTCTTTTAGAATCGAGTGCAGCTTTTTTTCTTTTAATCGTTGCCCACTTTGAGTGACCGGACATTACTAATTCTCCTGAATTTCTTTTTGGTTTATTCTTAAATCTTTTAATCTAAGTTGCGGATAAGATCTGCCATCACGAACAGTTTTATCAATGGTATAAACAATATCCACTTTTACTTTTTTATCTGATAGCAAATCTAAATATTCGCGCATATTAAAGCCAATACTATCAAATATCTTATCATTTCCATTTTGTTTAAAACATGCAATTAAATGATTGTTTCCAACTAATCGAGGACTGTTGCTTAGTTCAACACCTTCCGTTAAAAAAACAGGGCGCATATTTTCGGGGCCAAATGGTGCAAACTGATCAAGTATTCTTAAAAATTTTGGAGTGATTTCTGAAAGTTTAATCTTAGAATCAATAATAATTTCGGGAAACAAATCACTTCCAGTAATTGATTCCTTAACAATCTGGTTAAACTTATCTTTAAAATCCTGAACTTTATCTAACTCAACAGCTAATCCGGCTGCTGCTTGGTGGCCACCAAAATGAATTAACAAATGTTCACATTTTTGAAGCGCTTCATAGATATTAAAGTTATTAATACTTCTTGCAGATCCTTTTGCAATTCCATCTATAGTTGTAAGCATAATTGTTGGGCGATAATATTTTTCAACTAATCGTGATGCAACAATTCCAATTACACCAGGATGCCATTCTTCCTGATGAAGAACTATTGCTAAATCATTTTCAAGATCGATTGAACTTTCTACTAGTTTTAAAGCGTTATCAAAAGTACCAACATCAATTTTTCTACGCTCACAATTTTCCGTTTCAAGTACTTTGGCCATTGTTCTTGCTTCATCAATACTTTTAGTAATTAAAAGTTCGACAGCACGTTTTGCATCACCCAATCTGCCAACAGCATTTATTCTTGGTGCAATTGTAAAAACAACTTGCCCGGAATTTAAATTTCCTGGTTGCAATCCACTGCTTTCAATTAATGCTTGAATTCCCGGACGAGGATTACTATTTACAATATCCAATCCTTCTCTAACAAGAATTCTGTTTTCATCCATAAGTGGAACAATATCAGCAGCACCAGCTAATGCAACAAGATCAAGATATTTTAATGGCATTTCACGTCTGCCAATTTTTTCAGCAATTCCCTGTGCAAGTTTAAATGCAACTCCGGCACCAGAAAGGTAATTGAAAGGATAATCACAGTTAGGTTTTAACGGATCTAAAACGGCAAGCGCATTTGGCAATTCATCCTTTGGTTGATGATGATCGCAAATAATTACATCCATTCCAAGATCGTTTGCATAAGCGGTTTCTTCTATCGCAGTTATTCCGCAATCAACAGTAATTAATAACTTAGCATTGTTATTAATTTTTATCGCATCAATTCCATCTTTAGATAAACCATAACCTTCGTTCAATCTTCTTGGAATATAAAAATCAACATTTGCACCAAGTTCTTTTAAAAACATATAGAGTAATGCGGTTGAACAAGTTCCATCAACATCATAATCCCCATAAATACAAATCGGTTGATTTTCTGTAAGTGCGCTAATAACTCGTTTAGCGGCAACTTCCATTCCGTTCATTAGATAAGGATCATGTAAAGATTCGATAGATGGGCGAAAGAAATATTTAGCTTGAGAAAATGTTTTAATCTCTCTGATAAAAAGCAGTTTAGCTAAAACTTCAGAAATATTTAGTGAGTCTGAAAGAGATTTTAGAGAATTATCATCTTCAACTTCTCTGATTTTCCAACGTTTATGTAACATAAGAGAATTAATTATATTTTATAAGAACAAATCTAAAAGTTCAATCCTGTAAGCCGAATTCTGTAATCCCGACAAGTCGGGACGGCAATTATTTATCTTGTTCTGCTGTTACCAACAGACTTTAGCGGTCCACCCGAAAATCCAACCTGCAACTAAGCATTAGTTCAAAGCGAACAACTTTGTCCCGACAAGTCAGGAAGACTTTCTTACTTGACCTTGCTTCAGGTGTGGTTTGCCATGCGCCTAATATTACTATTAAACCGGTGAGCTTTTACCTCGCCTTTTCACCTTTTCCCTGAAAATAAATTCAGGGTAGTTTGTTTTCTGTGGCACTATCAGTCGATAATAGATTTCTCCATTAGCTCCCGGGCGTTACCCGGCACCTTGTTCTGTGAAGTTCGGACTTTCCTCCACCCGATAAATCGGATAGCAATTGCCCGGATTGAATTATTAGATTATTCTTTTAAATTTGAGCAGCATTTCTGCTAACTCAGCCAATTACTTAATTAAATTTTTGTTGATAAGATTAACAAATTAGTAAATCATTAAGGTCGAATATAATAAATAAACAACCAGATTACTGTTTATAAATCTATAAAAAATTAGTTTGCACCATCAACTTCTTCTGCAATTTCCTGCGAAATAAGAATTCTGCCGCAATATTCACAAGTAAATATTCTTGCGTTTCTTCTTATCTCTAATTGTCTTTGTGATGGAACAATATTGTGACATCCTGAACACGCTGATCTTTTTATTGTAGAAACAGCCTTGCCTTTTTTAGCTTTACGGATTCTCATATAAACAGAAACATCCGGTTTCTTAACCTGATCTTCAATTTTTTTTCTGTCTGATAAAAGTTTTGTTTCTTCTACTTCATTAGCTTTTACAATTTCTTTTAAGTCAGCTTGTTTTTCACTAAGCTCTGCAAGCAGTTCATCAAGTTTTGGTTTAATATCTTCAACCTGTTGTGAAAGGCCTTTACTTGAATCAGCTAAAGCATCATTTTCTGCAGTAAGTTTTGTTATTTGTTCTTCAGAGTGATCAATTTCTTTGGTTAACGCGTCGTACTCTTTGTTGTTTCTTACCTGATAAAGTTGAGCTTTAAATTTTTTCTGACTTTCTTTAAGCTTTTCAATTTCTTCTTCGTTTTGTGATCTTCTTTCAACGGATTCTTTTTGTTCGGTAGTTTTAGTCTCTATTTCGGTATTTAATTCGTTGATTTTACTTTCCAAACTTCTAACCATATTTGGTAAATCACCACGCAGTTCTTCAAGTTTATCAAGTTGATCATCAACTAATTGTAATTGGTAAAGTACTTTTAATCTATTATACAATTTTTTCAGGCTCCTTAATTATTATAAAAAACGATTGGGTTTGTAGAACCCGTATACTTATAAACTTTTGTTTTATCTGTTAAAGATTTTTCAATTCTATTTTTAATTTCATCTAAAGCAGGAATTTCAGTTTCATAATGTCCGGCATCAATTAGAAGAATTTCATTTTCAGCATCTTGAAATGTATGATAATTTATATCTGCAGTTACAAACGCATCGGCATTTCCATTTATCGCAGCGTCAAGCAAATCACTTCCCGAGCCACCGCAAACAGCAACTTTTTTAATTTTAGATTTAGCGCCTTGTGCAAATCTTAAATTTTTTGTCTTTAAAGATTTAGTTACAAGTTGTAAAAAATCTTTTTGCGATAATTCGTTTTCAAGTTCACCAATCACACCCATTCCATAATTTACATTCTCATTTACCAAGGAATAAACATCATAAGCAACTTCTTCATAAGGATGAACTTTTTTCATCTCGGCTATAACTTTTTTCAAATCAAAAGAATTAACTAAAACTTCAATCTTTACTTCTTCAACCTTTTCAATTTTACCTTTTACACCAAATCGTGGATTTGATTTTTCAGATCCTTTAAAAATTCCAGTTCCAATCGATCTAAAACTGCAATTTGTGTATTCACCGCTCATTCCAGCACCGGCATTATGCATAGCATCTGCAACTTTATCCGCATAATCAATTGGAACAAATACAACAAGTTTATTTTGATTTTGAGAAAGGTTAACCAGAAATTTTTGATTTGAGAGTTTGAGTTTTTTGGCAAGTTGAAAACTTACGCCATCTTTTGTAAAATCTAAATTTGTATGTGCAGAGTAAAGTGTAATATCTTTTTTAATAAGCTTTTCTATAATTCTTGATTTCTTGTCGTTAACAACATCAAGTTTTTTTAATGATCGAAAGAGCAGCGGGTGATGGCTGATTATCAGTTTACAATTTTTTCGGTTTGCTTCATCCACAACTTTTTCATCAACATCCAAACAAAGTAAAATGTTTTTTACTTCTCGGCGCAATGATCCAACTTGCAATCCTACATTGTCTTTTTCCCAGGCAATTGATTTTGGAGCCCAGTCTTCAATTATTTTAATGATCTTATCACATCTCATAATATCAAAAAAAAATGCACCCTACTTTTTTATGGGGTGCATTCTTATAAACTTTTGGTCTTCGCATTTTGACTGATGAGGTCAGTCTTTGCAATAAATTTTAATTTTTTCGGGTTTTTTATTCTCATATTCAGTGCATAAATATAATTCTATTAGAGAAAATATACAATTTTTGATTGAATTAATTCACAGGTTCAACCCAATTTCCATCTTCTTTAATCAATTCAATCAGTTGATTAACAGCGTCATTTGCTGAAATATTTCTTCTAACAATATTTTTCTCTCTGTAAAGTGTGATTTTATCCACCCCGGAACCAACATAACCATAATCCGCATCCGCCATTTCGCCTGGACCGTTTACAATACAGCCCATAATTGCAATTTTTACACCTTTAAGAT
The DNA here is from genome assembly GCA_016707585.1 of Ignavibacteriales bacterium. Classification (GTDB taxonomy): domain Bacteria; phylum Bacteroidota; class Ignavibacteria; order Ignavibacteriales; family Ignavibacteriaceae; genus IGN3. Next base: position 469,702 of record JADJHL010000002.1, read on the forward strand.
GTTCTGTTCTTTTGCGGATCATCTCCGTTGTTTCCTGCAAATCAAATAGAGTTCTTCCGCAAGATGGGCAAGCGATGTATTCCATTTTGGATATTCGTAGTCTCGCAGCTTGTAAAATGTTAAATAAAAGCCGGTTTACAATTTTTTCCTTTGATTCGGATTTTTGATAAAACTTTTTACATATGTTCCTGATTTTTCAGGTTCACTTTAAAATTATCAACAGATAACCAAACTCCATCACCAAATCCATCAATCAATAAAGAACCCAAATCTGTGGATGAATAAAGCTGTAAATCTTCAAATGCTATGTTTGCATAATCTCTTTTAAGGATAACTGGATTTGTGATTTCATTTTCTATCAGTTCAAAAAAGGATCTTCGCTGCTCAGCCATTCCAGCAAGATTTTGTGTTTCTAAAATCAGAACAACCGATTTATCATTTTTTATTTTATTAAATATTTCTTTAGATAAATCATCAATACTTAATGAAACAAAATTTAGTTCATTGGATTTTTTATTAGCATCAAGAAATTCTTTTGCTAAAAAGATTGGATAACTGTTGTAAGCGGTTTTTAAGTTTTTCCAAATCTCAAAATCATAAATTGCATTTAACCCATTTGGACAATCAAATGGTAAAATATTTTTCCAAGATAAATCAAATCAGCAGCGATGTCTGAAAGATTCCATTTATCGCTCGGCTCATCGTAAGTGTAACCAATATCAATCAAATCTTTTTGTGATGTGATTTTTCTGTTTGAATAATCTGATACAACTCTTGGAACATTACTTCCTCCGATTGATAAAACTTCAAATGTTTTTCTTCTGTTATAAACAAATGGATCAATTGGCGATTCACTAACTTCTGCTATTGTTTTATGATTTTCTCTTCCTTTGTATCTATTAGCCAATGCAATTGCAACCGGAGCTTCAAATTCAGGATCTTCAGTTAATGAAACTCTAATTGTATCGCCAATTCCATCTTCAAGTAAAGCTCCAATTCCAAGTGCTGATTTAATTCTTCCATCCTCACCACCGCCTGCCTCAGTTACTCCCAGATGAAGCGGATAATTCATTTCTTCTGCTTCCATTTTGTTAATCAGCAATCTATAAGCCTGAACCATAACTTGTGGATTACTTGCTTTCATCGATAAAACTATGTTGTGATAATTTTCATCTTCACAAATCCTTAAAAACTCCAAAGCCGATTCAACCATTCCAAGTGGTGTATCACCATAACGACTCATAATTCTATCAGACAATGAACCATGATTTGTTCCAATTCTCATTGCTGTACCATATTCTTTGCAAATCTTTACAAGCGGAGTAAATCTTTCTCTAATTCTATCCAGTTCTTCCTGATATTCAGCATCGCTGTATTCAATTAAATCAAATTTTTTCTTATCAACATAATTGCCTGGATTAACACGAACTTTTTCAACAATTCGTGCTGCCATTTCCGCAGCGTTTGGAGTAAAGTGAATATCTGCAATTAATGGAACTGTATATCCGCGAACTTTTAATTCCTTTTTTATTGCTTCAAGATTTTTTGCTTCGTTAATACTTGGGGCGGTTATTCGCACATACTCACAGCCAGCTTCAACCATTCTTATTGTTTGCTCAACTGTTGCAATTGTGTTCATCGTATCAGTTGTTGTCATCGATTGAATACGTATTGGATTGTTTCCACCAAGCGGAATATCACCAACATAAACTTCATAAGTTTTGTATCGCGAATATTGCGTTAGGCTGTTACAGTATTTTTATTTGATTAATATGGTTTTGATTCTTCTGATGTTGCTAAGTGTTTGATGATTTTCTAAAGAATTTCCGCAAAACCAAATCGCTTAATGCACAATTTAGTAGTTCTTTTATCAAATATAAAAATAATTACATCCACACCGAAAGACTTAAATTACTGAATCTTAATCTTATTATATTTCGGATATGCGAATCCCTGAATCGAAAATAGAAGAAATACGCAATTCAATCAGTATTGTTGATGTAATTTCTGAATATGTGCAATTGCGAAAGCGTGGAAAAAACTATATCGGCTTGTGTCCCTTCCATTCTGAAAAAACTCCTTCGTTTACTGTGACTGAAGAAAAACAGATTTTTCATTGTTTTGGCTGCCACGCTGGTGGTAATGTTTATAAGTTTTTGATGGATTATAAAAAAATATCTTTTGTAGAAGCTGTTCAGGAAATTGCCGAGCAACAAGGAATTGAAATTAATTATGATGATGAAGGATTTAACGAAAAGCAATCCGAGCAGGAAATACTTTATGATATAAACACTGAGGTTGCGAGATATTTTTCAAATAATCTTTTACACGATGCCGAAGGTGAAATTGCAAGAACCTATTTCCAGAAACGAAATCTTAAAATTCAAACAATGCGTTCTTTTGGTTTGGGTTATGCACACAATGGATATGAAAATCTTGTAAACTTTCTTAAAGAAAAAAACATTGATCTTGAAAAAGCTTTACAACTTGGTTTGATTGGACGAAACAACGATGGAAGAGTTTATGATAAACAAGCCGGCAGAATAATCTTTCCAATATTTTCTCCAAACGGAAGAGTTGTTGCATTTGCCGGAAGAAAACTTCGCGAAGATGATTCGGGTGGAAAATATATTAATTCTCCTGAATCAATTATCTACATTAAAGGAAGAATTTTTTACGGACTTTCTCACGCTAAAGATGATATAAGAAAACTCGATAAAGCAATCATCGTTGAAGGCTATATGGATTTGATTTCACTTTATCAAGCTGGAGTTAAAAACGTAGTAGCAGTTTCGGGCACAGCCTTAACGGATGATCAAGCCCAGCTACTTTCTCGTTATACGAAAAATGTTGTTCTTTTATTTGATGCTGATGCAGCAGGAATAAAAGCATCTATGCGCAGCATTGAAATTTTACTTAAGCGTGATTTTGATGTTAAAATTTCTACTCTGCCTAAAGGTGAAGATCCTGATTCTTATGTTACAAAATTTGGTAAAGAGGCTTTTGATGAAATTATTAAAACGAGCTGAAAATTTTCTTGAGTATCAAACAGAATACTATGAAACACAGGGAATGTTTGATGATCCAACAAAAATGGCAGAAGCTATTCGCGATCTTGTAAAACCAATCGCATTAGTTAGTGATGAGTTGAAACGAAATCTATTAATAAGAAACATTGGTAGAAAATTTAATCTGCGCGAAAAATTAATTGAAGCTGAATTGGATAAAGCACTTGATTTTCAAAAGAAACAAAACAGATTACAATCTCAAAGAATATTTAAGAAAGAAGAAGCACAGCAGGAAAGTTTAATTCCGAGTGAGAAGAAAACTATTCCTCCACACTTTTACAATACTGAGAGAGAGCTTATAAGACTGTTGTTTGAAAATAATGAAGAGATAATCGGACTTATTACATACAACGTTCACGAAGAAGATATACTTGTTGATATTCACAGAAATGTTTTTGAAAAAGTTTACTTTGAATATGAAAATCGTGGCAGTTTAAATCCTGCCGATTTAATTTCTTTATACGATGATGAAGTTCAATCTTACTTAAGAGAATTAACAATTGAGAAATACAGCTTAAGTAATAACTGGCAGGATTTGAATCCTTCAATCACTCAGGAAATGATAACTAAAAAATATGCAATTGATTTATTAGTAAAGTACAAACAAATGCACATTGATTTGCAAATTGCTGCAAATGTTGGTGCGCAGGAAAATGCCGATAGTGAAGAAAGATTACTCGAGTTGATGAAAGAAAAACACGAACTAGAAAGACTAAAAAAAATAGTTCGCGAAGAACTTGAGAAACAATAAAATTTACTCAGTGGTTCTCTGTGATACCTCTGTGTTTCTCCGTGAAAGAATTTAACATTCCACTTTGCGGGGATTAAAATCAATTCAAAAACTTTGATGCAAAAAGCAAAACAAATTTTAAAAGAAATATTTGGTTATGATTCTTTCCGTCCGTTGCAACAGGAAATAATAGAAAGTATTGTAAACAAAAAAGATTGTCTTGTTGTTATGCCAACAGGCGGCGGTAAATCTTTGTGTTACCAAATTCCTGCCTTGATGTTTGATGGGCTAACAATTGTTATTTCACCATTGATTTCATTAATGAAAGATCAGGTTGAGCAGCTTAGACAACTTGGCGTTGAAACAGCTTTGCTAAACAGTTCATTATCACAAAAAGATTACAATTTAAATTTTGCAAATGTAAAATCAGGCAAAGCAAAACTGCTTTATCTTGCACCCGAATCTTTACAGAAAGAAGACATTAACAATTTGCTTAAAAGTGTAAAAGTAGATTGCATTACGGTTGATGAAGCACATTGTATTTCGGAATGGGGACATGATTTTAGAAAAGATTATAGACAGCTCGGCAACTTTAAAAAAAGTTTTTCATCTGCAGTTTGTATTGGTTTAACCGCAACTGCAACTCCGCGTGTGCAGGATGATATAATGAAAAACTTAAAAATGAATCATCCTCAAAAATTTATTGCAAGTTTTGATAGACCGAATTTATTTTTACAAGTAATTCCCAAACGCGAACCTTTCCAGCAAGCGATTGAATTTCTTAACGAACATAAAAATCAATCGGGAATAATTTATTGTTTCTCGCGTAAGCAAGTTGATAGTCTTCACGAAAACTTATCTGAACTTGGATATTCAACAAAACCATATCACGCAGGTTTGTCTGATGAAGAAAGAAATACAAACCAGGATTTATTTATTAAAGATGAAGTTCAAATTATTATCGCAACAATTGCATTTGGAATGGGAATAAATAAATCCAATGTGCGTTTTGTGCTTCATTATGATCTGCCAAAAAATCTTGAATCATATTACCAGGAAATAGGAAGATCCGGACGAGACGGAGTTCGATCTGATTGTCTTTTGCTTTTTAGTTACGCAGATATTTCCAAGATAAATTATTTTATTGATCAAAAAGAAGATGAACGGGAAAGACATTCTGCAAAAGTTCATCTTGAAGCAATGATTAAATACGCTGAGACAGAAATTTGCAGAAGACATCCGCTGATTAATTATTTTGGAGAGGTTTATAAAGTTGATGATTGTGCGATGTGTGATAATTGTTTAGCTGAAGAAGATGATAATGATAAAACTGATGTTACTGTTTATGCACAAAAGTTTTTATCAACATTAAAGCGCACCGGAGAAGTTTTTGGTTTAAATTATATAATTGATGTTTTGCTTGGGAATGACACAGACAGAATTCTAAGTAATAATCATCATAAACTTAGTGTGTTTGGTGTTGGAAAAGAACTAAACAAAAAACAATGGCAGATTCTTTCGCATCAGTTAATTAGAAAAGAAATTGTTATTCGTGATAGTGATTACGGAAGTTTAAAGTTATCGCAATCCGCTTCGGATGTTTTGTTCAATAACAAAAAAGTTTTTGGTGTGATTAAAGAGCCTGAAGTAAAAAAGAAAAAATTAAAATCTGTTGGAATTGAATACGACCAAAAATTATTTGAACTATTGCGAGTAAAAAGAAAACAAATTGCTGATCAAAAAGGGATTCCTCCATTTGTAATTTTTGCGGATAGTTCACTTATACAAATGGCAACAGATTTTCCTCAAACTGATAATGGGTTTTTAAGAATTGGTGGTGTTGGGTTAAAAAGTTAGAAAGTTATGGGGCCACATTTTTAACTATAATTAAAAATTATGTTAAGAATAATGATGTAAAACAAAAAAGCGTTAAAGATACAACACGAATCAAAAAATCTTCACTCGATGAACCAAGACATCGAGTTGTTGCAAAAGCTTATAATGATGGAAGTTCAATTACTGAGTTAGCAGAAGAATATAATGTTCAGGAACAAACTATTATAAACCATCTTGCAAGATTTACAAATGAAGGCAATAAGGTTAGATTAAATGGTTTGCTGGAGAAAGTAACGATTGATAAATCCAAACAGAAAAAAGTTTTTAGCGAGTTTGATGAAAATGGAACAGTTACTATGAAAAATATTTTTGAAAAATTTAATGGCGAAATTTCTTATAATGAACTTCATCTTTTAAGAGTTATTTATCTTAATAAGCATAAAAAATAAAATTAATGAAAACTCTGTGTTACTCCGTGAACGAATTCTTGAATCCATTACGCAGAGAATACACTGAGAGAAGCATTCATTGACTTCTTAATTGTAAATTGTACATTTTATATTCTAAATTGAAATGAATTACCGACAAGCAAAAAACGGAAAACTAATGATAGAAATCTTACCGGATAAGTGTGATTTCTGTGGTTGCTGTGTTGGTGTTTGTCCCGAAGATGCAATCGAATTAAAAGAAGCAGAAATTTTTATTATAGACGAACGTTGTACAAATTGTTCCAAGTGTGTTTGGTCGTGCCCAATTGAGGTTATTAAGTTTGTAATAAAAAATGGATTTTTGTTTGAAAAATCTTTCCAGATGAAGAAAATGGCTGCTTTACCGGGAGATCCGTGTGCACATTTTGTTTAAAACTATGGAAAATTGGAACACGTGGTTGATTTGCAAGGAACAGATTAGAACAGATAAGCATGGATAAAGAAAATGAAAAACGAATATGACATAATAGTTGTCGGTGCTGGCCCAGCTGGAAGTATGGCTGCACGGTTTGCTGCTGAGCAAGGTGTTTCTGTTTTGATGCTTGAAAAAGATCGCGATGTTGGTTATCCTGTTAGATGCGGAGAGGCAATTAGCAAAGCTGGAGTTGAAGAATTTATTCCGAGTGATGATAAATGGATTGCCGCAAAGATTAGTAAATTTTCTTTTAACGCTCCCGATGGCAGTGAAGCAATAATAGATTTTGGTGATGCGGGTTATGTTCTTGAACGAAGAATTTTTGATTACGAGTTAGCGAGAACTGCTGCAGAAGCAGGATCAGAAATTATAACTCGTGCTTATGTTAATGGTTTGTTGTTTAATGATGGAAAAGTAAGTGGAGTGAAATACGAACTTAATGGCGAACAGAAAGAAGTTAAAGCAAAGGTTGTAATTGCTGCCGATGGTGTTGAATCACGTGTTGGCAGATGGGCAGGATTAGAAACGCACATCGATTTTCGTGATATGGAAAGTGCCGTGCAAATTACTGCAGCAAACATTCCAGTTGATCAGAATACACTTTACTTTTACTTTGGGCAGGATGTTGCACCAAACGGATACTTCTGGATTTTTCCTAAAGGACACAACAAAGCAAACATAGGACTTGGAGTTAGCGGTTTGATCGGAAAGAAAAAATCTGCACAATCTTTTCTTGATGATTTTATGAACAAGCATTATCCAAACGCACCTGTGCTTACCAAAATTGCAGGCGGAGTTCCGTGCTCAATTACGCTTGATAAAATTTCCGGTCCCGGAATAATGTTAGTTGGTGATGCAGCAAGACAAGTTAATCCACTAAGCGGAGGAGGAATTGCAAGCGGAATGATTGGCGGAAAGATTGCAGGAACAATTGCAGGCGAAGCAGTTAAACAAAACAAACTTGATCACATCTTAACTTATGATAAAGCCTGGCACGACAGACTTGGTAAACGCCACGAAACTTTTAACAGAATTAAAGAAGGCATTTACAATTTTTCTGATGATAAGTTTAACAGCATTGCACATTCAATTCTAAAAATTCCTATCGAAAAAAGAACACTTGGCAAAGTGTTTACAACTGCGTTAATGAACAATCCATCTTTACTTGTTGATATTGCAAAAGTGTTTGTGGTTTAGCAAATAGTTTTTGATTGACATTACAAATCTGGTTTCTTACATTACAGCCACACATTTTATAAGGGGTTCTTATGAAGAACACAATTTTTGCTTTTTTACTACTCCTTCCAATTGCAATTTATTCCCAAAGTAATTGGGTTCCTTTAAATTTACCAAATGGTTTAACACCAATAAGTTTAACTTGTGTTAGCAACTCAGATTTGTACTATTGTACATCTTCAGGAATTTTAAAATCAACTAATAGTGGAATTGATTGGTTCACCCTTGATGCAACTCGCTTTGGCGGAAATTGCTCTTTTGTTATGAATCCTGATAATTTCATTATACAATCAGCAGATAATTTATTTTATTTATCAACCGATTATGGTAATGAGTGGTTTGAAAATGGAAGTTATACAATTCATAACACAAGTTTGATCTTTTCTAATAATGATTATTATTTATATATGAGCTATTATAAAGATAATTATCCAAGCGCCCCCTCATCAGGCATAAGAAATTCTACTGATTTTGGAGTAACTTGGAACTATATGAATCACGTTCATACTTGGGACAGATTCGGATTGCTTACAACACTTCCAGGAAATTTGCTTTTTAGTAATGTATATGATTTGGTTTATGCTCAAAAACTTGGAATATATCGAACAAGTGACAATGGATTAGGTTGGATTGAAACCAATTCTGGGCTGCCAAGCATGAATATTCTAACTCTTGCTACCGATAATAGTTTCAATCTATATGCATCACAAGATTCAGGCATTTATAAAATGAATAGTAATGATTTTACCTGGAGTAAATTTACAAATGAAGCATTGACACATGTTACATATATGGAATTTAATTTAAACAATGATATAGTTGTTGTTAACAATGGAAAGCTTTTTATCTCAACTGATGGGAAAAAATGGTATTCAAACAGTGTGGGTTTAGAAAATGTTAATGTAAAGATAATTGAAAAAGATAGTGATGGATATTTTTATGCAGTCGATACTGGTGGTAAAATTTATAAAACACTTACACCCCACTTAATAAATCAACTTCCATCTTCACCTATTCTATCATATCCAATAAACAATCAACAAGTTGCTAGTGATACTGTTAAATTTATTTGGAATTCTTCAGATCCTTTGGTTACTGAATATAATTTTATAATTTCAAAAGATTCCTTATTTAGCACAACTACTGATACTACAATCGCAGATACAACAGTGACTCTTGTCAATCTGAATATTAATCAAAAATACTATTGGAAAGTTAGTGCTTATAATGAGGTGGGTTGGGGAATTGAAAGTGAAGCAGCTTCATTTATTACCGGATTAACTAATGTTGAAGCAGACCAAATTATTCCCAACAAATTTAATTTGTATCAAAACTACCCAAACCCATTTAATCCAAGTACAAAAATTAGTTGGCAGTCGCCAGTAAGCGGTTGGCAAACATTAAAAGTTTATGATGTTCTTGGAAATGAAGTTGCAACACTGGTTAATGAATATCGTAATGCAGGAAATTATGAGATAAACTTTGATGCAAGTAAACTTTCAAGCGGAGTTTATTGCTATCAACTAAGAACAGGTGAATTTGTTGAAACAAAAAAGATGATTTTGGTTAAGTAAAATCTAACCTCACCCTTAATCCCTCTCCTTTCAAAGGAGAGGGATTTTTAAATCTAAAACTCTGCGCTAATACCAATTGATGGAAGAATACCGATTGAAGATGATTCATCAACTTTCATTTCACGTCTATCCCAGCGGATTCCGCTTGCATTTTTTTGATTGTAAATGTTTTGAATATCAAGATAAGTTATTAAAGTCCAGCCGCTAAAGTACCAGCGTTTATCGACTCTAACATCAAGGCTGTGTGAGGATTTAATTCTTGCTGTGTTATAGTTTGCAATATCTTGACTTCCATCAGAGTTGAACGGTGTGTAAGGTTTTCCACTTGCAAATCTAAACTTAGAACTGCATTCCCAGAATTCATCAAACTTATAGCCGCCGCTTAAATTAATAATCCAGTTTTGATCATAACTTCCCGATCTTTCAATTCCATCTAAAGAAGTATAATCGGATTTGCTATAAGTAAAACTAAAAATTCCATAGTAAGGAATATCAGAAAGTTTTTTCTGGATCGATAATTCTATTCCGCGTGCTTTACCAAACCCGGCATCAACTAAAGGCTCTAATCCAAATGATGAATAATTGTCATCACTACCGGAAAACCCTGCTCCTGTATTTGCAAGAACAAGATACGGTCTTATTGTGCTGGTTGGATAGTTTTTATAATCCTTATAAAACGCTTCAACTTTTAGCAATGCATCGGCAGAAATTCTATGATCAAATCCCAAAACAAATTGGTTAACCTGAATCATTTTTAAATCTTTATTGCTTTCAAATGCTTCAAGCCAAATGTAGGATGGTGATTGATGATAAATTCCGGTACTGAAATTTAAATTTGTTAAATCCGTTAATGCATAAGAAAGTGAAAGTCGTGGACTGAAATAAACTTTTTTATTTAATGCTGTAAAAATATCTGAACGAACACCAACATTGGCAGTAAGTTTATTGAATAGCAAAGAGTTGTAGTTTGTATAAACTCCAAACTTGGTATAAGTGTTTTCTGATTTTAGCGAAGTGACAGGAAGCGAATCACCAAATGAAGTAAAAAATGTTGGAAAAAGAATATCAAAATCCGCTTCAATTAATTTTGCTGTACCTCCAATGTTAATTTCAGAAGTTTTGGAGAGTTTAAAAACTAAATCTGCACGTAATGAGTTTTCTTCTTCTTTGGATTTATTTGTAAAGAGCGGATTCAATAATGAATCACTTTGCCTGCTGTCGTAATCAACATAATTTCTGCTTAGGGCAAGATTAAAAAATCCATTTGTAAATAAATGCCTGTAAGTAAATCCCGCAACATATTGTATTTGATCTGTTCCAAGAATTCTTGAGTTATCAAATCGCTGTTCTGCATCATCATTAAAAAATTTTACATTATCAAAAGCACTAATAAATACAAAGCTGAATGCATCACTGCTGTGGGGACTGAAATCTGCTTTTAGTAAAACGTCATAATATTCCGGAACAAAAGAAAAGTTTGCTGCTTTAAAAATAAAATCAAGATAGCTTCTTCTTGCCGAAAAAATAAAATTTGATTTTTCTGTAATTGGTCCCTCTAAGTTTAATCCAAATTGTGATGCAGATATTGTTGCTTTACCACCAAATCTATCTTCTCTTCCATTCCTAAGATCAATATTTAATACAGATGAAAGTTTATCACCATACAAAGAAGAAAATCCACCGGTTGAAAAGGAAGTTTCTCTAACAAAATCTAAATTAACATAACTCAGTGGTCCACCGGTTGCGCCTTGAGTTCCGAAGTGATTGATGTTTGGAACTTCAATTCCATTTATAAGATAAAGATTTTCTGATGGCGCGCCCCGCGAACAATTAAATCATTTCTTCCTGCATCAGCTTGTGCAACTCCAGGCAATATTGATAAAGCACGAACAACATCTTCAAATCCACCCGGACTTCTTCTGATTTCTTCGTAACTAAAATTTCTTATGCTGTTAACTTCAAGTGGATCTTTACGGAAATAATCACTTGTTACAGTAACTCCTTCAAGTTCTATTGCTTGCGGAGTTAATTCAAAATTAACTTCAGTTGGTTTTGCTGTTTGAAGTACAACATCAGTTATTATTTGGGAATTAAATCCAACAACAGAAGCTTTTACTTGATATGTTTTTAAAGGAATGTTATCAATCTTAAAATATCCCTCAAGGTCTGAAGCGGCACCAACATTTGATTCCAGCAGAATGATATTTGCAAATGGAATTGGCTGCTTTGTGGTAAAATCAAAAACTCTGCCGTAAATACTTCCTGTTAAATTTTGAGCAAAAAGCTGGTTTGATAAAATGATGATAATAAATAAGGAGGTTTTTTTCATGTTTGATCTAAAAGTTTGTTTTTTGATTATTTAACAAATGTGCACAAAAAAAGTTCAATTTAACTAAATCATAAATAGTTTTAGGCTTAAACTAAATTGTTATATCTTTGACGTAGAGAATAATTGACAATTATGATGCCCCGAATAAAAAATAATAACGTATCAAAAGCTAACGAAAAAACACAAAAGGATACATTTCTTAGCGGTGTAACTGAAAAAAAACTCTTAACCGAAGAACAAAATAATGTACTTTGTGAAATTGCAAGAGAGTTTGATGATCAGTTTCATTATCTGTTAACGATTAAAGACGATAAGCTTGAGATGTTTTATTCGCCTGGGGTAAAAAAAGTTACAGGTTTTAAACCAGAAGAGTTGATTAAGTTTAATTCGCTGGGAAGAGAAATGGTTCACGAAGATGATTTGCCTGAAATCAAGAAAAAACTTTATAAATTAGAAAATGGCAAAACAACATCGCTCGAGTTGATTTATCGTTATAGAAAAAAAGATGGGAAAATTATCTGGTTGAAAGAGCAGATAAAATCAGAAAAAAATAAAAAGGTAAAGATTCAAAAAGGACTTGTTGTTGAAATAACTCAATTCAAAAAAAATGAAGCTGACTCAGCTGAAATTATAAATACACTTTCCGCTGAAATAACAGCTCGTGATAATTTCCTTTCAATTCTTTCTCACGATTTACGCGCACCTTTTTCCAGCATCCTTGGGTTTACAGAAATCTTACTAAGTGAAGCCCAACTTACAGATGCTGAGCGAATTGAGTATCTAAACTATATTAATGATTCTTCAAGCAACCAGTTACAGCTTGTAAATTACCTGCTGGATTGGTCCAACCTTCAAACAGGTAGAATGAATTTGGTTCCACAAAGAGTTCAGGCACAAGGGCTTGTGTTTAATTGCATTTCTGCGCTTACCGGAATAGCGATGAGAAAAAACATTGACATAAAAGTTAATGTGCCAGAAACAATTTTTATAGAAACTGATGAAAGATTGATGATGCAGGTTATCACTAATCTTGTTAGTAATGCTATAAAATTTTCAGAGGATGGAAAAACAATTAAAATCTTTGCTGATAGATTTAACAACCAGCTTGTAGAATTTGTTATTAAAGATGAAGGGGTTGGAATACCTGATCATTATCAACAAAGGATATTTAAGTTTGAAAAAATGTTTTCTACCAGAGGAACTCGTGGAGAAAAAGGAACCGGCCTTGGGTTATCACTTGTTAAAGAAATTATAGAAAGACACAAAGGGCAAATCTGGTTTTACTCAAAAGAAAAGGCTGGCAGTGAATTTCACTTTACTGTGCCAAGTTCTGAGAATACAATTTTGTTAGTCGAAAATAATCAGAAAGAGTTTAGACTTCTTGAAAAAACAATCAAAGAAAATTTTCCTACATTTAAATTTGTTGGTACAGATAATGGGTTTGAAGCAATAAACATAGTACTTAAACAACATCCCTCACTTATTATATCTTCAAGATGATTTACCATTAATGAATGGTGTGCAATTTATAAAATCCATATTGCGTGGCGATAAAAAATTCTATGCCCCAATTGTTGTACTTACAGAATCACACGATCAATCATTATTTAAAATATATAATGATCTGGGAATAAAATCTGTAATTGCCAAACCAATTGATCTAAAATATTTTAACCGAGAAATAACTGCGGTATTAAGCTAAATCCGCTGATTTATCAATTCTATTTAAAAATTACTTTCACTATTTTTCAAATGTTAAACAAATTATATAGGAGGAACTCGTGAATTTAGCAGTAGTTGGCACAGGTTACGTTGGTCTTGTATCTGGAACCTGTCTTGCAGAAACAGGAAACAATGTTATTTGCGTTGATATTGATGAAAATAAAATTGAAACAATGCGTAATGGCCACATACCAATATATGAACCTGGACTTGAAGTTTTATTCTTAAGAAATATTGTAAAGAAAAGATTATCATTTACAACTGATTTAAATGATGCTATTCGTAAATCAGATGTGATCTTTTTATGTCTTCCAACTCCACAAGGCGGAGATGGTGCCGCAGATCTTAAATATGTTTTAAAAGTTGCCGATGATTTGGGATTGCTTTTTAAAGCTGAACCAAATTTAGGATTTAAAGTTTTAGTAGATAAAAGCACGGTTCCTGTTGGAACAAGCGATAGAGTTAGAGCCGCTGTTAGAAAACACGCTCCAAATTTTGATTTTGATGTTTGTTCAAATCCGGAATTTTTGCGTGAAGGTATTGCTGTAGAAGATTTTATGAAACCTGAAAGAGTTATCGTTGGGACAAGTAATGACAAAACAAAAAAAGTTATGGAACAGCTTTACGAACCATTTGTACGCACAGGAAATCCCGTTTACTTTATGGATGAAAAATCGGCTGAAATGACAAAGTATGCTGCAAACTCATTTATTGCGATGAAGATATCTTTTATGAATGAGATTGCAAGGCTTTGCGAATTAACAGGCGCACAGGTTGATAACGTTAGATTGGGAATTGGCTCAGATTCCAGAATTGGTAAACGATATTTATTTCCTGGCATTGGTTATGGTGGCTCTTGTTTCCCAAAAGATGTTCACGCTTTAGTTAATACTGCAAACGAAAATAAATACGATTTTAAAATTTTAAAATCAGTAATTGATGTGAACTATGATCAGGTAAAACATTTCTATAAAAAAATATCTAAACACTACAATGAAAATCTTAAAGGCAAACATTTCGCTCTTTGGGGATTAGCATTTAAACCAAATACCGATGATGTTCGTGAAGCACCGGCGCACTATCTAATAAAATTATTATTAGATGCTGGGGCAACAGTTATCGCATATGATCCAGAAGCAAATCAAACAACAAAAGCTGTACTTGGCGATACAATTAAATATGCAGAAACATCTGATGAAACTCTGGTTGATGCTGATGCTTTGATTGTTGTAACTGAGTGGAAGGAATTTCGTAACCCAGATTTTACAATTATTAAAAAATCATTAAAAGCTCCGGTTATCTTTGATGGAAGAAATCTTTATGATCTTGATAAACTTAATGATTTGAAATTTACTTATTACTCAATCGGCAGAACAGATATAATTAACAAATAATTTATGGGGGTTAATAATTCTAAAAGCTGGTTCGCACTTGTTGTTAAATCGCAAAGCGAATTTAAAGCTGAAGAAGAGTTAAATAATCTTGGGGTCCAAAGTTATCTGCCCGTTACTATTGCAATAAGAAAATGGAGTGATAGAAAAAAAGAGATAAGCGTACCTATAATAAAACGTTATATTTTTATTTATGCTTCTGAAAAAGAAAGACTTTATTCTTTAGAACAAAAAACTATTGTTAAATGTTTGTTTGATGGTGGACGACCCGCAGTTATACCTGAATGGCAGATTGAAAACCTTAAGAAAATTTTAGAGTATAAATCTGAAGTAATTGTTGAAAATTATTTAGTGGCGGGTGATTCCGTTAAAATCATTGAAGGACCGTTTGAGGGAGTTGTTGGAATTCTTCAATCATCTGGAAAAGAAAGAACGCTTTCTGTTTCTATTGATTTGATTCATAGAAGTGTTGTAGTCCATCTTTCAAGTGAGAGCGTTGTAAAAGCTTTAGATTAAAAATCGTTTGTGTTATTAATGAGTTTAAGAGAATTATAAAATGTTAAATCAATCAGAGTTGTCATCAATTAGTAAAGGCGAATCGATCGATCATTTTCTTCTTGTAAAGAAATGTGAGACCAGACTTACTAAGAATGGAAAAGAATTTATTTCACTTGAACTTGGAGATAAATCAATTAGCTGCATCAAATCTTTGGGATGATGTATCAGGATTTAAATCAATAAAAAGTTCACTAGTTGTTGGTGATATCGTTAAGATCTCTGGTTCGATGGATGAATACCAAGGCAATCCACAAATTAAAATTGATTCTTTAAGATTAGCAAAACAAAGTGACGATGTAACTCCTAAAGATTTTCTTCCAAAATCTTTGCGCGATCTCAAGGTGATGAAAAAGAATTCACATCAAGATTAGTAAAGATTTCTACTCCAGAACTAAGCTCCTTAATGAAAAATATTTTTACTGAAGAGAGATTTGAGAAATATACTTCTGTTCCAGCTGGCAAAATGTGGCATCATGGTTACATTAGCGGATTGATTGAACATACATTGGAAATAGTAAGGATTTGTGATTTGATGTGCGATATACATCCGCAAATAAATCGCGATCTACTTGTGTGTGGAGCTATGCTTCATGATTTTGGCAAGATTGAAGAACTAACTTTTGAACCTGTTTTTGAATATACCGACAAAGGAAAATTACTTGGTCACATTGTTATTGCCGCAATGATAGTTAATGATGAGATAAACAAACTTTCTAATTTTCCTGAAAATCTTAAAAATAATTTATTGCATTTAATTCTTAGTCATCAAGGTAAACTTGAATATGCTTCACCGGTTGTACCAAAAACACTTGAGGCGATTACACTTTATCAGGCTGATGAATTAAGTGCAAAAGTAAATGCATACAAAAACGTGATGTTAAATGAAATAAAACCAGGAATGCAGTGGACAAAATTTATTTCACTTGCAGGCACTGATATTCACAATCACGGCATTGAAAATTCAACCACAGAAAATAAAACATTGTTCGATTAATCAAATAAACCTTAAGGAACACAAATGAAAAAAGTTCTACAACTTGCATCTATTCTGTTGCTTGTAATGCTTGGAGTTAACCTTTCTTTTGCTCAAACAGTAGATGAATTACTTAAACAAGGCGATCAATTTGTTACCGAATTTCAAAATCAAAAAGCATTAGATACTTATTTAAAGGCTGAAAAAATTGCCCCGAATAACTGGGAGGTTTTGTGGCGTATCAGTCGTGCTTATGTTGATCTTGGTGAAAAGATGCCTGAAAAAACTGATGCACAAAAAGATGAACAAGAAAAGGTTTACAATAAAGCATTTGATTATGCAAATAAATCTGTTAAGAATGGTTCCGGTCAATCAATAACTTATGTCCGTCGTGCAATTGCAAATGGAAGGATAGCCTTGTTTCAAGGTGTATTTTCAGCAGTTGGAACTGTTAATGATGTTAAAGAAGATTGCGATAAAGCAATTCAACTTGGTAATGGAGGTAACTATGTTCAAGGTTTAGCCCATTATGTTTTAGGAAGAACTCATTTAAAAGTTTGTGAAAAGTCATATTTGGTAAGATTGCCAATCGGTTTAGGTTGGGGCGATACGGAAGATGCAGTTAAACTTTTAGAAACTGCAGTTAAATTTAAACCTAATTTCAGAATGTTTTTGTTTGAACTTGCTAAAGCTTATGTTGAAGAAGATGAATATGATAAAGCTAAAGAAACACTGAAGAAGGTTGAGAAAGCTCCAAAAGTTGATGAAGATGATGATAAGGTTTTAGCTGAAGCAAAAAAACTTTATGAAGAAATAAAGAACGAATAATTAAAATGATTTCCGATGATTCTAAAAGCCCTCTCCTTTGGAGAGGGTTGGGTGAGCCTTTCTAAACAAACTTTCCAAATCGAAAAATATTGTTTTCTTTACTGGCGCAGGAATATCTGCTGAATCCGGTATTCCAACTTTTCGTGGTAAGGATGGAATTTGGAATAAATTACAACCCGAAGAACTTGCAAACTTTAATGCGTTTATGCGTAATCCACAAATGGTTTGGGAATGGTATAATCATCGCAGAAAAATTATACACGAAGCACAACCAAATGCGGGACATCTTGCCATTGCAGAAATGCAAAGTTTATTTGATGAAGTTACAGTTGTAACACAAAATATTGATAATCTTCATCGGCGCGCTGGAAGTAAAAACATTTTTGAATTACACGGGAACATAGAAAGAAATTTTTGTATCAACTGCAGAACATTCTATAATGAAGAATTAGATTTTTCTCACGGTGTTCCAAAATGTAAATGCGGCGGATTGATTCGCCCTGATGTTGTATGGTTTGGTGAGTATCTTCCGGAAGATCAATTTGAAGGTAGTGAAAGAGCTTCTGTTTTATCTGATATATTTTTTGTTGTTGGTACTTCTGCTGTTGTTTATCCTGCTGCAGGATTAGTTCATGCAGCAAAACGGGCTGGTGCTTTTATTGTAGAAATTAATATTGAAGGAACTGAAATCTCATCAATCTGTGATGAATCATTTTTGGGTGAGGCAGGAAAGATTTTACCGGAAATTATTAAAGTGATTAATACTAATGCAAATTAGAATATTAAAAACTCTGAAATATCTTTTCTAAAAGAAATGTTGTATGAGGCAATTTTTATTCCTGAGGGTATGCAAAAACCTCCCAAATCAATTATTAATGATCAATCGCTAGCACATTACTATGAAAATTGGGGTAAAGATATTTACGATATTGCCTTAGTTATTGAAATCGATGGTGAATTTATTGGAGCTATTTGGGGCAGGAAATTTTTTATCAAAGAAAAGGTTATGGCTTTTTTGATGAAGATACACCGGAAATAAGTATGGCCATTAAAAATGAATATCGTAGCAAGGGCTTGGGAACAAAGTTGATTGAGGAAGTAATTGAGATTTATAAAGACTTAGGAGTTAAAGCATTATCACTAAGTGTTGATAAACAAAACAAATCATATAAACTATACGTTAAACAAGGATTTTCTATATTCTCAGAAACAGAAACATCTGTTTCAATGATCAAATATTTAAGTTGATAAACCGCCCTTGAAAGCAACAATTATATACCTCTATAATGTTCAATTCTTCTTCGGTACAATCAAACCCAAAACTGCGGTAAACACTGCCGCTCCCACAATAGACCAAATTATAGGATAATGAATTCCTCGAATCTCAAAAGACCAGAAATCTGGAAAGTTAAATTCGCGTGCTAAAATTGTTCCTATATAAGCGCCAATAAAACCAACTACGATTGAAATAACACAGCCGCCCTTTTTAAATCCAACAATTGATCGCCCGATTCCGCCCGTGATTCCTGCGATTATCAATAAAAGTATTATTTCAAACATAGCTGCCTCTAATAAAAATTTGTGTATAAGAAAAATAGTTTTTATTCAGATAAAATTCTTGTATTATTTTATAGAACTTTAAATCAGAAAAATTAGTTTGGTATAAAAAAGGATTTTAATTGAACAGAAGAAGATTTATAAGAAATGTTTCTTTGGCATCAGCTGGATTTCTATTTGTGAGTGAAAAAATTCAGGCTAAACAACCACCAACTACTCCAAACTTCAAACCTGATCCAACAAAATGGAAAAACGATGAAATTAATATTGCCTGGATTGGACACTCAACGGTTCTCATTAATTTTTATGGAACTACGATTTTAACTGATCCCGTTTTATTTGATAACATTGGTGTTAGCATATTTGGAATGACATTTGGCCCAAGCAGATTTACTCATCCAGCTTTAACCGTTGATGAAATGCCAAAGCCGGATATTATTCTTTTATCCCACGCGCACATGGATCATATGGATTATGAAACGCTTTCTTCAATTACGGATAAGTATCCAAAAGAAATTGATTGCATTACGGCTTACAACACAGCCGATGTTATTTCTGAACTTGAATGGAAATCTTTAAAAGAAATTGATTGGAATGAAGAAACACAATTATTAGGAATAAAATTTAAAGCCTTAGAAGTAAAACATTTTGGTTGGCGTTATCCGTGGGAAAGAGACCGATCAAAAGGGTATATGAAAGATGGAAGAAGTTTTAATGCTGTTGTGATTAAAAAAAATGGAAAGAAAATTTTATTTGGCGGCGATACAGCTTATCATGAATTATTTAAACCGCTTAAAGATGAAAACATAGAAATAGCAATTATGCCGATTGGCGCTTACAATCCGTGGAAGCGAAATCATTGCAATCCTGAAGAAGCCTTGATAATGGCTGATGAACATATTGGGGCAAAGTATTTTATTCCCATCCACACTAAAACATTTAAGCAAGGCAGCGAGCCAATTGATGAACCGTTAACCTGGCTTGGTGATTCAATATCAAAGTATAAAATAAAACTTGCTCTTGATGATATTGGAAAAACGTTTACTCTCAATTCTATTTAATATCTTTACACTTAAATTATTTTAGATTTTTTTGATAAATATTATTTACGAATCACTATGAACAAATTAGACAAAGGTTATATCCAGATTTATACTGGTAATGGCAAAGGTAAATCTACAGCAGCGATTGGACAAGCTGTTAGAGCCTCTGGCTATGGACTTAAAACTTATATCGCCCAGTTTATGAAAGAATATCCGTACAATGAATTAGAAGGCTTAAAACATTTAAGTGAGTGGATTACAATTGAGCAATTTGCCGGAGATGATTTTGTTTATCGCAAAGAAATGCCAAATGTTGTTGAGATGGATAAAGCAAGACGCGGACTTGAAAAAGCAAAATCTAAAATGCTAAACGGCAAATATGATTTAATTATTCTTGATGAAATTTTAGTTTCAATTCATTTTGGTTTATTTAATGATGAAGAAGTTTTAACATTTATGAAAATGAAACCCGAAAATGTTGAATTGATTTTAACCGGCAGATATTGTCCTGATAATATTATTGAAGCGGCTGATCTTGTAACTGAAATGAAAGTTATAAAACACTATTATCAAGAAGGTGTTTTAGCGCGAAAAGGAATCGAGTCTTGATAAAATGAAGAGCTCCGAAGAGCTCTTTATTTTAATAGATCTAAATTTTAGGAATTAACTTTTAATTCCGCCTGAGCTTCAAGCATTGCAGTTGTTACTGATTTTGGTCTTTCGATTGGGTAACCAAGACCACGATCCCAAATAATATTTGCAACAACACCAAGTGCTCTGCCAACAGCAAAAAGTACTGTGTAGAAATCATATTCTTTTAATCCATAATACCATTGAATAACACCTGATTGCGCATCAACATTTGGCCATGGATTTTTTGCTTTGCCTTGCTCAAGTAAAACAGGAGGAACAACTTTGAAAAGCAAATCAACATATTGAAACAAAGGATCATTTGGTAAATGTTTTAAACAAAACTCTCTTTGTGCCATATAACGTGGATCTGTTTTTCTTAAAACAGCATGACCAAATCCAGGAATTACCTGACCACCTTTTAAAGTATCCCAAACAAATTGTCTCATCTCTGCTTCGGTTGGAATTTTACCATCCATTTGTTTATAGACTCCTTGAATCCAGGCAAGTACTTCCTGATTTGCTAATCCGTGCAATGGTCCCGCAAGTCCGTTTGTCATTGCAGAGATTGAGTAGTAAAGATCAGAAAGTGCGCTTGCAACAAGATGACCAGTATGTGCACTAACGTTTCCACTTTCATGATCGCTGTGAAGAATAAAATACATTCTTGCAACATCATCATAAGGTTTTTTAATTCCCATCATATGTGCAAAATTACCACCAAGATCTAATTTAGAATCTGATTCTATTAATTCACCATTCTTATATTTCAATCTATAAATAAAAGCAGCAATTCCCGGAAGCTTTGCAAGTAGATTTAAAACCATCTTCATAAGTTGGAGCCCAGTAATCATTTTTTTCAAATGTCCCGAGTTGTATTCTTTAACAATTCTGATTCACGCTGCATTGCAAGTATTGCGGTTGAAAACATAACCATTGGATGTGAATCTGTTGGCATTGCTTTAAGAATATCATAAACATATTTAGGAACAACATGTCTTTTGCTGAATTCTTCTGCAACTTCTTGTACATCTTCCATTGATGGAATATCTCCGGTAAGCAAGAAGAAGAAGAAGCCTTCTACAAAAGGCATTTCTCCCGGGAACTTTAGGAAGTTTTTCTAAAACTTCAGGAATTGTAAATCCGCGAAGCGAATTCCTTCGAACGGATCGAGATAAGAAATATCTGTGATAAGACTTTTTATATCTCTTGCACCACCGATGATCTGACCAATGTCAACTTCATCAACTTTTACATTTCCAAACTCTTTAAGAAGGCGGGTTGTACGTGGACGCCAGGCTTCAATTTTATCCTGGACCTGTTTTTTCAAGCGAGACATTTTCTCCTCCTGATAATTATACTAAGTTTTAATTTCTGATTTCCACAATTAAAGGAAAACAAATTTTATTTGCTTTTAATATACAAAGAAAAACAATTGTTGCGTTTGGCAATTATAAAAATCTAATTTCTTTTTCAGGATAAGCTATTTGCACTTTTATGTTGTTATTTTTCTTTAAGATTGCTGAGCCAATCCAATCAATTGCTTCTTCATCACCGTGAGTGAGGATTACATTATCAGGTTTTAATTTATCAACAACACTTAATAAATCTTCTCTGCGTGCGCAGAAAATTTAAAATTTTAATTGTGCAGTTACTCTGTTGGTTCATCGTTTTCAGACAATTGAATTTTATTTCCACGCTCTGAATTCGAAATTATATAGCCGGGAGTTTTTAGTCTCCATATATCCAACAGTAAAGATTGCGGAATCTTTTTGTTTCCAAAAATCTTTTAGCAAAGTTGAATGATGCTGTATTCTCTAACATCATTCCACTTGATGCAAGAACAATGCACGGATGTTTAAAAAATTCTTCGGGATTTGAAACCTCGAAATAATCTTTTTGTAGAATTGTATTTATTTCAAACTCACTATCAAGTCTATCAACAACAAAACGATTGTAATCGTAAGCTCTATTAATCTTTGTGCCGAGTCCACCGGTGTATATATCAACGGAAGTTAGTTTTCGTCTTTCCATCAACTGCCAGATTGTTGCAAGAATTTCTTGCATCTTGCCAAGAGAAAACACAGGAATTAAAATTGATCCGCCCTTATTTAAAATCTTATTTGCTTCATTTGCTAATCGATGTGATTCAGAATTCCAATCCAACAGTAAGTCGGAATCTGTAGCGCCGTAAGTTGTTTCAAGTATTAAAGTATCAACTGCTGTTTCTGGCAATTTGGCTCTGGGAATTAAAGCTTGATTAGTGAGATTGATATCTCCTGTGTAAAATATTTTATAGCCATTACTTTCTAAAAGTATTCCTGTAGAGCCAAGAATATGTCCCGCATCATAAAAAGTACAATTTACTTTTGCATCTTTTTGTTGATGATATGAGTTTAGTTCAAATTCGTTTTGGTATTCTTTGTACTCGATCATCTTAATTAACAAATCAACTTCATCGTGAGAATAAAACTCAAAATCATCCTCTTCAATTTCTTTTTTAAGGATGGAAACGGAATTGTGTAGCGTAAGTTCAGCAAGTGCCCGTGTTTGGGGAGTTGTTATGATTTTAACATATGGAAATTTTTTACCAGAAAGGAAGCGAGCCAATATGATCTTGATGTGCATAGAAATTAAACAAGTATCGATTGATTTCTCTTTTATTAAATCAAAGCTTGGTAAAGATTGTAAACCAGTTTTTTGTGGATGAATTCCGCAATCAAGAATAATTCCGTTGCCGTTAAAGTTTAAGTAGTAACTGTTTGCACCGATTTCATTTCACCGCCAATCGGAAGAAACGAAATCATTTATTTTCTTCTCTCATTTCGTTTTCTATGTTATCAAGATCAACTTCATTCAATACAACTTTTTCGGAATCTTAAATTTTTCTGATGGAACTGATCCACCTTCATTTATTCTTGTTGCCGTTAAGTTAATTTCAATTCCTCTTGATTGCGTAATAGATTTTGAAGTCAGCCACTCCCAAACCCAAAGTTTTGTTCCAGTACTTTTCATTTCATAAACATCACAACTTTTACCAAGAAAATCTTCTGAGCCAATTTTATTTGCGCCCATATTTAACAACATCTGCTCACCAAATTCATTAAAACTCTTTTGATCTTTTAACTGCTCCATAGTTCTTAGAATTGGATTTCGAGTTCTAGTTCCGCTATTCTGATCCATATTAATATTATTGATACTCACCATCAATTATGCTAACAACATTAATTGGTTTTGTAAATCCCCTTTATGGTAAATACAGATCTAGTATATTCAGCCTGTCTCATTCCCCAGCTATCAAAGTATAGCGTTTTAGTCCCTTCTTGAGAACCGCTAAGAACATATTCAATAACTCCGGATTTTACTCCATATCTTTTTTGTAACTCTGAGCTTGAGTCTTTCCCAGGATTTCCTGTCTCATCTTTATTTGAATCACCACAACTTAAAAATGTAATTGCAGTAATTAATGTAATTGAGAATAATAATAATTTCTTCATTGTTTAATTCTTTTCTGATTTTGTATGATTGAAAATAAGTAAAGTGCAATCTTACTTCAATTAAAATCCA
>JADJHL010000003.1 GCA_016707585.1 Ignavibacteriales bacterium
ACTGTATAAACTAAATACAATCAAAAGAAAAACTAAATATTTGTTTTTTCAGTAAGCTCATTTTGTAATTTATCGCTTGTTCTATGAAAATATTTTTCTAATTTTTGAACAGTTAAGGGAAACTTTATTATATATCTAAGGGGCCTCTATGAAAAATTTAGTATTGATCATAAGTTTAATAACCGTACTTGTATTGGGTGGTTGCGATAATACATCAGAACCCAATATTGAAATTCCTGCTTTAGCAAAAAGTATTAAAGGAACAGTTAAAGATGTGCAGGGTAATTTACTTTCCGATGTTAGAGTTTATATCTTTTATTATTTAGAACCTGTATTAGGCAAAATGCCTTATAACAGCGGCTTACATAAACCTGCTAATTTTTACTCTGTTATTCTGGATGCATTTCATGTTCAATATACCTCGGGTGGAATTTACGTTTACTGGAGAACAACTGATGAAGTAAATAACAAAGGCTTTGTATTAGAACGATCATATAATAATGCCGCATTCGATTCAATCGTATATGTTCAAAGTAAGCATAGTATATATAATCCAAAGGAATACGGGTTTAGAGACAATCAAATCCAGAGTGGTTCGATAAAGTATAGATTAAAGGTTGTTTCGAATGATGGAACTTTTGAGTACAGTTCGGAAGTTGAACTTGACTTGTTGTTTCCTAACAGCACAACACTTGCACAGAATTATCCAAATCCTTCCGATGGAACAACAACATTCAGTTTCACTGTTCGAAAATTATCAATGGTAGATTTTTCAATTTATGATTTTAAAGACAGTCTAATAAATCAGGTTTTATCAATTGATTCGTTGTGGCCCGGTAGTTATGAACACACATTTAATCCTTCCAGGATATTACCAAGCAATGGGTATAAATATGTTATGAACGCCACAGAAATGGATGGAACAAATATTAAGGTTGAAAGAAATTTTATCTGGACTAACCAGGTTGTTGATGATAATCTAACTAACACTGCTCACAATAAATATATTACGGATGGTCAGTTTGAGTTTAAATATTCGGATTTGCCATTAGGCCAGCAATATGTTTGGACCGGATATGACGATCCAAGCCCGATAGGTATGCTTGCAGTTACTAATAAAATTAAACTTGTTTTTTATAAAGCGGGTTTTAGCACTTTTGAAAAAGAAATTATAATTAATCCTGATGAAGGTCAGGAATTAGAAATAATATTACAGCAATAATTCTATAAGTCTAAACTATTATTTGAAAAGTAAGGTGTTCTCGTTGTCACGGTCGAGTTGTGACAACGTTATAAATGCAATAAAAAACAGCCAATTACAATGGGTTACATTCAAGGGAGATTTATGAAAACACTTTTAACTGCTTTATACTTATTCATTTTATTTAACTCCAATCATGTACAAGCACAAGAACAAGTTGATTCGGCCGGAATAAAACTTTCAAAGATTGCTTTTGATTATACTGTGAATTACCTGGGCGATTTTAGAGCAGTTATATATTTATACAGGAGCGAGCTTAATAAGGAACCCAGGAATTATGAAGACATATATTATTTTGTAAGAGGGTACAATCTTAATATTACTTTTAATCCCGCCGATACAATCCAATTTATTCCGAATGAAGATGGTTCCGCTATAATCAATTTCAAATTATATTCAACTTTAGATCACAAACACAAAATAGATACAATGTTAATCAAATATCTTGAAGGTACAATGAATTTGGGTGCACCACTAACTAAAGGCAGCTCTATTACTTCATTGTATGGCAAAATATATTCGGGTGAAGTAGTTACTGATTCAGGAACAAGTATAATATTACCTCCTGCAAACTCTACTGTGTATTTTAACCGTATAGATTTGGAAACATTAAAAAGAATTGCAAACATAAAAGATTAAAAATTACTCGGCAGTCACAGAACACTCAGTGACAGGATAAAAACAAACTATGACACAAAAAGCTAACTGGAAAACAATAACACTAATACTAATTGGGGCAATTGCATTTGGATTATTCTCGCAATTTGTACTGCCCAAACTAATTCGCCCGGCGGTAAATGTACAGTTAAAAGAATTTGCAAAAGCTATAAATGCAGATGCACCCATTATGCTTACTGAAGACATCCGCTTTGATAATGTAACACTTGGAAAAGATAACAGGATCATATACAACTACACTTTAGTAAACATTACACTCGAAGAAACCGATACCACTTACTTTAAAAATCAAATGCGTCCAACAATGTCTAAACAAATCAGAAACAGTTTAGAGATGTTAACATTAAGGGAACTAAAAACTATTTTCCAGTATAACTATAAAGATAAAAATTCAAATCAGGTTGTAACATTCGTTTTTAAACCGGATGGGTATAATTAGTTTTCTCGGAGTTGTCTCGAATACTCTATAAAAGTAGAAGAAATAAAGATAGTGGAAGACACAACCTCATCCCCGATCTACATCGGGGCAGGCTCTAAATCCTTCTCTCCCCAAAACGGGATCTTCGACTTTTAAAGGAGAAGGACTTTTAAATTCCCTCTCCTTGCGAAGGAGAGGGAATACAAGGGTGAGGTCGGATTAAGCTTATGACACAAAATTTTAACAAAACATCTGAAAAAGAAAAACGAAGAAAACTAAGAAGAGATCAAACATTCTGTGAAAAAATATTGTGGACTTATCTTAGAGATCGTAAAACACTCGGATATAAATTCAGAAGACAACCTGCCTGCCGGTAGGCAGGTTTGGAATTACATTTTGCAGAATTACTAACGATGAATTGATGGGTAATGCTAATATGGCTTTTGAGAAAATTGAGACAGCGATAAAAACTATCTCGGAGGAAAATGCGAGCAATTGGATAAAGAAATAGTGGTTATCATTAAACTTCAATTTATTTGTTGAATAAATCAAATATTAATTTGATATTTGTATAGAGCGATTATTTAATTGTTCAACTTAAGGTAAAATACATTAACAGTTAGTGGGAGAGCGGGTATGTTAATAATCCTTCCAAAGTTAGTCCAGTTCCTTTGTGCTTTGTCTTATCATATAATACAAATTTAACTTCATTTTGTTGTTGGGTAATAAATGAACAATAAAATTGAATCCGTGTTTTTTTTCTGCTTAAAGAACAACAGAATTAATCTTGATTATGAGGCAGATTATCAAGGCAATGAGTGCATCTTGAAAATTAAAAGTATTATTCTTAAAGAATCATTAAGGTAAAAAAATGAAAACATCAGTATTTTCTTTTGTTGCTGTTCTCTTAATCTCCTTTGTTACTTTAGCTCAATCAATGAACGGCAAAGTAACACTTGGTGGTGAATTGTCAATAAATAGCCAGGAATTGAAATATGAAAATAATTATTCCAGTTATTCAAAAAATGAAAAACAATCTGATTTTAATTTTGGACCACGACTTGGATATTTTCTGAATGATAATTTACAGTTTGGTATTGGATTAAATTATCAGGGTTCTAGTTACGATTTTGAGGGAGTAGAACAATATTATTCTTCAGAAAGATCCTTTTCACTCTTTTATATTAATCCCTCATTAAGATATTATAATGAGTTATCTACAAACTTTGGATTTTGGGGTCAATTAAGTTTTAATGTAGGGTTTGGTTCCAGGAAAGACACTGAATGGGAATATAATGGTAACCTAACACCTCCGAAAGTTGAAACAGAATACGATTTAATGGCTTATAGTTTTTCTTTTGGTCCAGGAGTATATTATTTCTTGAATGATCATTTTGAAATTAACTTGAGTCTTGGGAGTATTTATTATACAAGCATGAGTACAACTGTTACAAAACCAAAATTACCTGAAGAACCAAAAAATGTTCAAAGCCAGTTTGGATTTGATTTTTCATTCCAATCATTAACGCTTGGGTTGCATTATATTTTTTAGCTGATGATAAGAAAGGGGTATAATTTATTATTAATTAAAAATGAACACAATAAAAATTTACAAACTTAGGCATCATATGAAACAAGTATTAGTAACAATTTATATTTTACTTTTAATTTTATCTGGCTGTAGTGATGAAACAACCAACCCGATTCCTGAGGATAAATCTTTAAAGTTAAGATTTACAGATGGATATCCAGCAGAACAGTGTTGGGCAATACTGTATTCTGAAGACGGAAGTACTGTTATTAAAACTGTTGCATTTTCGGGTGATACAGAAATTGATTTTGGTAATATTGAAACAGAAAGAGTCACAATTACTATTGTCCGTCCAAATTATTCAGGCACAAAGAAATTTTATTACATAGATACATATAATTCCGTAACAAAAGGATTATGGACTTTTAGAGGTTCTGGAAATAGTAGCCCAATTGGTTCAGTCAGAATCAATCAAAGTTTTCCTTTCGATCATTATGATTATAGAATCTTCGGGGTTGAAAATAGTGGGGTGGCTTATTTGGGTGGATTCGATGGAAGTCAATATACATGTAACGATATTGGGATTAGAAGAATAATTGAACAAGGGAAAATATCAATTTATAATGCTGTTTATAATTTGGTTGGCGGCTATGGATATTATAGCTGGAATCCAAACCAAACTTTTAACAACGGTACTTTGAATGAATATTTGGTTACATTAAACAGACCATTAACTCAGTATAACCTTCAAGTAAGCAAACCAATAAATCGATTATTCGTAAATAGTGCAATAGACAATGATTCTAAAATTTTTATGCTATTTTATGATCGTGCTGATACAAACACACTAAATCATAAAGTGTTATTACCAAATGATCTTACAGTAATAAATTATCAAACTAATTGTGCTTATACTTCAATTGATAAAACATTTAACTACATAAAAATTAGTAGTACTAAACCTGATGTATTAAATATTCCTGATACATATATAAATGCAAATTATAATGCAGGAACAAACTCATATGATAATATTTTAATTAATGGTATTGGTGATTTTATCCGATGCAGCTGGTCCAATCGACACCTCTATTCGGATAGCACAACAATTTGGAATGTTAATGCTACAAAAAATGCTACTTCTTTAAAAAGAGTGGTTTTGCCAACTGAAGTTAGTTCTCAAATTCCAAATTTTGTTGATAGTGAATTATATAAATATGGAGTGACAGTATTTGATTATAATACTACTTCAACATTTGATGAATACATAAATGTATTTCTGAAAAACACTGATGGTAAAACTAATTTATACACTGAAAGTTTTTACTACACAAAAAATGATTAATATCTCATAGGGTTTTTTATGAAAAAAATATCAACTGTATTTATTGGTATAATAATACTATTAATTGGATGTAGTGATGACAATCCTACAAATCCAGGAGCTAACGTAAACGAAAAAGCTTTAAAGATTACCTTCTCTAATAATTATTGCGAAGCTGAAGGTTGGGTTATAGTTTATACAGAAGATGGTTTAACGGTTATTGATACCGCAAAGTTTTTAGGAAATGCCACTGTTGATTTTGGCGAACTTGCTCAGGATAGAATTACTCTTACATTTATTACAACAACTCTTTCAAGTTCAAATAAATCATATATGATCCAAACTTACCATTCTGTTAAAAAAGGTGAATGGAAAATTAAAGGATATTCTGAAAGTGCTGCAAAAGGAAAAATTGATGTAAGGTATTCTTTTCCGCTAAATAATTATAATCTATTCTTGATGAGTTATGGTGGAACTTATAATGATGCAGGATTAAACAATGATACCTTATCAAGTTTGCATTTTCCAACGTTTGATGTTTATAACATAAATTCGGATAATAGTTTATCGTTATACAGTTCTATTTATAATATGAACGATGGTATCGGATTTTATAATTGGAGTCCGAAATTGAGTTTTACTTTGAATGATACAAACACTTATAATATTGCAGTAAATAAACCATTAACTTTATCGCAGATACAGTTTAATAAAGAAGTTGAAAATCTAATTATTTCAGCCAATACAACTGCATCCAGTGATCGTGTTACACTATTTCATAACTATGATTCTCAACCGCTTACTACCCAAAAAATATTTTTACCTGATGATATAAATGCCACTTCTTACAATATCTATGCATCAAACTATTACAATAGTAAATTATACACTTATGAGAAATCAGTAAATTCCATCCCAAATAATTTAGTAATACCAAATACTGTTGTATCTGCGACACACAATAATTCAAATAATAGTATTGAGAATATTTCAGTAAATGGTACAATTGATTTTATTATGGCTATATGGTCTCTGTTTAATTCAAACAACAGAGATTTTATTTGGATATCATATACACCAAACGATTTTACTTCTATAGTTCGTCCACAACTTCCAATAAGTATAGTTTCACAGATTGGTAATTTTAATCCTGATTTGATGAATCTTTACTATTTAATGATTGAAGATAACGATCAGTTTACTTCATTCGATGATTTAATAAATTACTATTATAAAAGTACTGTGTCATTAAGTAATACTTTTAATGAGCACTATTCTTATGCAATAGTTTTTTAAATAATTAATTTAACAGATATAAGCTTTGATGTATTCTTCATCAAACTTATAACAAGTATTACAATGGATAAATTGGATAGCATAATAGTTGAAGTTATTAATGTTGTTGCTCTATTTAAAAATAATTTTGTTTTATATTATACAGTGGGAGTTAAAAATGAAATCTAATCTTCGCAGACTACTGAATTATTTGTCGTTAGTCTTTTTAATAATGATTAATAGCTGTTCGGATGATAATATTACTGGTCCTGGTTATCAATCCCACATTGTAAGAGGATTTGCACAGAAAGGTCCATTTATCCAGGGATCACAAATTAGACTACAATTGTTGGACAATACTTTAACACCTACAGGAAAAGTTTATGAATCAGAAACAAAAAACAATATCGGTTATTATGAGTCTCCAACACAGATAAATAGCGCATGTATTGAAGTAATTTCTGAAGGATTTTATTTTAATGAAGTGACAGGAAGTGTAAGCTCTACACAAATAAAATTAAAGTCGCTTGCATCAATTGTTTCTTCAGATACAGTAAATGTAAATATCTTAACAACTATTGCAAGTAAACGAATAAATTATTTAGTTACTCAGAAGAAAAACAGTTTTGATGATGCAAAACAGATAGCCGAAAAAGAGATTCTAAAAATTTTCAACATTGTTGATCCAGGTATTAAAGATTTTGAAAAGATGGATATTACAAAAGCAGAAAAAAATGATGCTGTATTGTTAGCTGTATCCTGTATTGTTCAAGCTAATTTTAATGTTGCACAACTTTCAGAATTTATTGCAAAGTTAAGTTCCGAGATTGAAACTGATGGAATTCAAAATGATTCATCTATTACATTAACATTATATCAAAATGCTTTAAGTATTAGTAATACTAATATCAGGTACAATTTAAATAGTCGATATCAACAATTAGGTTTAAACTTGCCAATTCCTGATTTTGAAGCTTACACAAAACTTCTGATTCCTTTAACAGTTAGCTACATAAATCCTTATAATGGATCTCTGAATAATCCAATTTCTACAAAAATAGATGTGATGTTTAACAAAGCAATGAACCCGTCTACTATAAACAGTAACTCTTTTATAGTTAGTAAAGGATCAAATAATATTACAGGTACATTCTATTATAATCCAGCTTACAACTCAATTCAATTTACACCTGCAAATAAATTGGTGTATGGTTCTGATTACAATGTTCACTTAACAACTGATATAAAATCTTATGATGGTGAATCATTGGATAGTAATTATAATTTTTCCTTTACTACTTTGGAAATACCAAAACCACAAATACTTTATCCTCACAACAATCAAAACGTAACGGAGACTTCATTTATTCTTGATTGGTATGATTTTGATGGAGCAATTTCATATTCTTTACAGCTAAGTACTACATTAAATTTTAATAATAATATAATTGATGTAAATGATTTAACAGTTTCTCAATTTCAAATAAGCACTCCCTTAGCAAATAACGTTAAATATTATTGGCGAGTAAAAGTTAAAACAACAGAAGATGTTTGGAGTGACTGGAGTAATGTAAGTGATTTTACAATTAAACTTACAACTGTTCGATATCCTAATCCATCGAGTTACAGCTATATAACAGATACAACGCCATTACTGGATTGGGAGGATGTTAATTCAACAACTCAATATCATCTTCAAGTTAACAACCTATCAAACTTTACTGGTTATATGATAATTGATATTAATAATCTAACTGAATCAAAATATCAAACAGGCGCAGTTTTTTCTGATTATAATAGTTACTACTGGCGTGTTAAGAGAATGAATACAGATGGGGTCTGGAGTGATTGGAGTGAAGGTTTCAATTTTAATATTATGATGAGTATTCCAGAATTGAACCAGCCTTACAATAGTGAAGTAACACTTGATAGAACTCCAAGATTAAAATGGACGAGTGTAAATGGAGCAACAGGTTATCATTTACAATTAAGTACATCTGATGATTTTTCATCCAACTTAATCATAAATGATGAGAATCTCTCATACAATGAATATCAAATTTCTGCAGATTTACCTTATGATGACAATTACTATTGGAGAGTTAGAGTTAAAAATAGTGATAATGTTTGGAGTAGATGGACATATCCTTACTATTTTACAATTCCTCGTTTAGATATAACAACTGGTTTATTGTTCTATTATCCATTTAATGGAAATACTCTTGATGAAAGTGGTAACTCAAACAATTCAACAGGATATGGAATAACATTAACCTCAGACAGGCAGGGAAATCTGAATTCTGCATATAAATTTGATGCAAACGGAGATTATTTAGAAATGCCTGGCATTAAAGCACTTGCTTCTTCAGAATGGAGCTACTCTATTTGGATAAAAATGGATGGGCTACCATCTTACAGTACTTTTGATGCATTTTTATTTTCTTACAAGAATGTTCAATATGATGATGATGCTCATTTATATGTGGATGATGCTGATGATGCTGTTAAAGCTTATCTTGGTAATATTGGAATTACAGGAGGCACCAATAATGTAGTTAACCGTAAAGTATCTACAAATGTTCAAGTTAATACAAATTCCTGGGTACACTTATGCATAACACATAATCCTGCAATTCCTAGACTTACTTTTTATATAAATGGCCAAAGAGTGACAACAGCAAATGATAAATTTGGAACAACTTATCCAGTAAATACTCCTTATTTAATTTCTTGCATAACAAATTTTGGAAATAATAAAGGTCGGTTTTTCGGTTCAGCAGATGAAGTTTATTTTTATGACAAAGAACTTAACCTATACGAGGTTAACTTAATTTACAACAAATAGTAGCAATGAATACTGGGCAAAAAAAATTAGTAGAGATTAGATTTATAGAATTGTGCAACATATAAATTCTGAAAATAAATTACATTTTTATAAATGCTAAGAATAGGTACGTGCAGCTGGAAGTATGATTCCTGGAAATCCATTGTTTATCCCGAAAAAGAAAAGTTTAACTACTTAGAAGAATATTCAAAACATTTTAACACGGTGGAAGTGGATCAATGGTTCTGGTCGTTATTTGAACCCAAAAAAGTTTTAATGCCGGATGAAAGAGTTGTAAAAGAATACAGTGATTCTGTTCCCGATAATTTTAAGTTTACGATTAAGATACCAAACGCAATTACGCTTACACACTTTTACAATAAAAATAAAACAGGTGAATTAAAACCAAATCCATTTTTCTTAAGTACGGATCTTTTTGATAGATTTTTAGAAACATTAAATCCAATTAAAAAAAATATTGGTGTGTTAATGTTCCAGTTCGAATATCTTAACAAACAAAAACTTAGCGGCTTAACAGAGTTTATTGATAGAGTTGAATCATTTGTTGAATCATTAGATAAAAAATTTGTTTATGGAATCGAAATACGCAATCCAAACTTTCTAAAAAAACCATTCTTTGATTTGCTTAATCGACATAACCTTTCAATGGTTTTTCTACAAGGATATTTTATGCCTCCAATCTGGGATGTGTTTAATGAATTTAAAGAACAAATAAACTCCACTGCTGTAATAAGATTACACGGACCGGATAGAAGCGGCATAGAAAAGAAAACCGGTAATGTGTGGAATCAAATTGTAGAACCAAAAGATGATGAGCTAAAAAAAGTTGCAGAGATGATAAATTATCTGCAAAATAAAAAAGTTGATTTGTATGTAAACGTAAACAATCACTTTGAAGGGAGTGCTCCGCTTACAATAGAAAAGATTAATAACATTTTAAACTCTGACTTTACCAAGCATTAGAATTATTTTTACTTAAAGACATATCAATACTCAATACCTTGTTATTCATTATTTCAAAACCCATCATATAATCATTGGATTGCTGCTTACTAGAAAAGACTAACTATATTTTCCAAAGATTTTACTCAATTATTACAATATTGTTTGCGATACCAGGGATAGAGAAAAATTAAAGATCTTTATCTTTGTAACAACAATTAAATTCTTTTTACATCGAAAATGAACGTGATTAAAAATCTAAGAGAGCCTATGAATGGCTTCACACATTTTATCGGAGTGATTCTTTCTGTTATTGCTACATACTTATTAATCAACATTTCAATTAGTCCATACAAACCGGAACAATTTTATTCATTTTTAGTTTTTGGTGTTGCAACTATTCTTCTTTACAGTACCAGCACACTATACCATTGGTTAAGACTATCGGAAGAAGGAATTAAAAAATTAAGAAAAGCTGATCACATAATGATCTTCATTTCAATTGCTTCTTCATATACGCCAATCTGCATTTTAGTTTTACGCAGTACACTAGGTTGGAGTTTATTAATATTAGTGTGGTTAGTTGCTGTAGCTGGCAGTACAATAAAAATATTCTGGATGAATGCCCCAAGATGGTTATCAACATTTATTTATTTACTGATGGGTTGGTTAGTTGTTTTAGTTATTTACCCTTTAATCCAAGCGTTACAAACAGAAGCACTGCTCTGGTTAATTTTGGAAGCAGTGTTTTATACAATAGGTGCAGTTATTTATGCACTAAAGAAACCTAATCCATATCCTGGCATTTTAGGCTTTCACGAAATCTTTCATTTATTTGTTTTACTTGGCGGCTTCTCTCATTTTATCCTGGTTTATAAATACGTGGCAATATTAAGCTAAAAAATGCAAAATATATTCTTATCAGTTAGCTATTTAATTATTGCTATTTTAGATTTATGAAATTGTAGAATTTATTGAAAGACAAGATTAGATTATGAAAATATTATTGATTTTATGTTTAAGTTCTATCAACTTACTAAATGCTAAAAGTTTTACTGAACCAGATTCTGTTATTTTCACATCATCCAATTTACCGTTGATTGTTATTAACACTCACGGGCATTCAATCCACAATAGTTATAGAATTGTAGCTGATATGGGAATCATCAATAACCCAAATGGAGAGCGTAATTATTTAACTGATCCATTTACTGATTATAATGGAAAAATAAGTATTGAAATTAGAGGCAGTTCATCAACAATGTTTGATAAAAAACCTTATGGATTTGAAACTCAAGACTCTGCCGGAAACAATGTAAATGTTTCTTTACTTTCAATGCCAAAAGAAAATGACTGGGTACTTTATGCTTCCTATTCAGATAAAACTTTTTTAAGAAATGAAATACCATATTACCTTGCAAGATCACTCGGTATTTATGCTTCACGGACAGCTTTTTGCGAGTTGTTTATAAATGGTTCTTATCGGGGCTTGTATGTTCTGATGGAAAAAATAAAACAGGATAAAAATCGTGTTGATATTGCTAAACTTAATCCACAGGATACTACAGGAATTGAATTAACCGGCGGTTATATACTTAAAGTAGATAAACCATACGATTATGGCTGGCAGGTAGATGTTGATCCACTTTATGGATTTGATAAAACTTACTATCAATACCACGATCCTGATTCTGTTGAACTTGCACCACAGCAAAGAGCTTATATTAAAGATTTTATGTTTAAAGTGGAAAGCACACTTGTAAGTTCAAATTATGCTGATACTGTTAATGGTTATACAAAATATTTAGATGTTCAATCGTTTGTGGATTATTTTTTAATTTCCGAGATTGCAAAAAGTGTTGATGCTTATCGTTTTAGTTTTTATATGTATAAAGAAAAAGATGATGATGGCGGTAAATTACACGTCGGGCCAATATGGGATTATGATCTTGCATTTGCTAATTATGGAGAGAATGTTTGGGAACAACCATGGAAAACATCTGATTGGAATGCTGATATAACTGCCTGGAAAAGAACTTACTTTATGAAAAGATTATTCAGTGATCCAAACTTTAAAGATAAACTTAAAGAAAGGTGGATTGAGATCCGTAGTGGTGCTTTTTCTACAAATAATATTTTATCATTTATGAGCACAACAGTTAATAAAATAAATGAAGCACGAGTTAGGAATTTTATTAAGTGGCCAATAATTGGAGTTTATGTTTGGCCAAATTATTACATTGGCGCAACATACGAAGATGATGTAACTTTTCTACAAGGTTGGATAATTCAAAGATTATTATGGATGGATATTGAATTGACAGGAGCATATCTTGGTACAGAGCACGAAAACAAGCACGATCTTAATTCGTTTGAGTTAAAACAGAATTACCCTAATCCTTTTAATCCAGTCACAACAATAAGATATCGCATTCCTGAAGTCATTTCAGCAAAAGGGAGAAATCTCAAAGTAACCCTTAAAGTATATGATATTCTTGGAAACGAAATTGCAACACTTGTAGATGAAGAAAAAACTGCTGGAAATTATCAAGTTGAGTTCAAACCAGAATCAAGTATCAGGCATCTTGCATCAGGTGTCTATTTCTATCAATTAAGATCAGGAAATTATTTAGAAACAAAGAAGATGATATTGTTAAAATAAAGATCAAACATAAAAACTTGATCTAATAATCCTAAACATTATTGTGGCAGGAAAATCTATTTTTAATATTATAGATGATTCAGGCTCATCAAATACTAAGAAGCTTCAGCATTACAAACTTTTGATTGTTATAAAAAATCTACAATAGTCAAATAATAAAAACTTTTACAAGTGAGTAATGTTTATATATTATTGATATGACTCTTCATAAACTTTTGGAGTAATCAATGATAAGGTTTATATATTTAGTTATCGTGTCTTCCTTTCTTTTAGCTTCAAATATTTTTTCTCAAACTTTAACAGGGCAGTTAACACTAAATCCATATCCATCACCATATGTTAGTGACTGGGAAAATAATCCTGCTGCTTTAGGTTCCTTAACCTTTATTAAAGGTGAAGGACCAGGTTATCAAATAAGAATAAGAGCTATTGTATCAATGCAAGGAAAGGGTGAAGTATTCAGAAGTATTACAAATCCTGTTCAACTTACATCTGCTGTAGTACAGGTAATAAATAACACACAGTTAATCGGTTTATCTGATGCAACTTTTACAAATAGTGAATACGAAAAAAAGATGCGAATAACAGGCAGATTGCTGGAAGGTAATTATACTGCTTGTTTAACAATTGAAAATATGAATGGAGTAATATTAGCAAATAACATTTGTGCTAATTTTACAATATTATATCCTTCAGCGCCACAATTAATATTTCCTGCAAATAATACACAGCTCGAAAGTATAATTGATTATCCTACATTTCAGTGGACGCCAGTGATTGTTCCTCCAGCATTTCAAATAAAATATACTTTAAGAATTGTAGAAATATTAACCGGACAAACTCCATCTCAAGCAATAAATGCAAACGTTCCAGTGTATGAGAACAATCAAATCAACATAAATAGTTTTACTTATCCAATAGAGGCGATGCAGCTAGTTGCCGGGAAAAAATATGCATGGCAAGTGCAAGCACTCGATCAATTAGGATATCCAGCAACACAAAATATTGGCAGAAGTGAAATATTTTTATTTACAAAAAAGAATAAGTACAGAACCTATGTTCCTCCAGCCTTAACTTTAAACGCACCGGATAATAATTCAGTTTTAAAAACTAAGACCCCAAAATTTACATGGGGTTTTTCTGAACCTTCAGGTAATACAACAAAATATTATTTAAGAGTTGTTAAGGTTTTACCTAATCAAACTTTGGAAACTGCAATAAAGAATTATCCTATTTTAAATCAGCTCGTTTGGGTTAAAACATTTCAACCATCACAAATGCTGACTATTGTTCCAGGTGAAACTTATGCATGGCAGATTACAGCATTTAATTATCAGACTAATGATACACTACAACAAAGTGAAATTAGAAAGTTTACAGTTTTTCCTTTAGCACTTCATATTCCATCTGAAAATGGAGTCGTAAATATGAAGCGACCACAATTTCAATGGTCTTATACGGGTGATGCTGGTAAATACTACGATATTAAAGTTATTAAACTTCCTATGTTTTACTATAATCCACAGGGAATAATTGAAGAAGATCTTTTTAATGATGTACAAAACATAATTTATCAAAAGTATAATCTGGATGGTGCTCAATTATCAAATGTACATAGTCCAACACTTGAAGTTCCACTATTTACTCCAAATACTGATATCCCAATGGAGGAAGGGAAAGATTATTACTGGCAAATTTCTGCAAAAGATCAACCTTACGGAACAGTTATTGCCAAAAGTGAAATTAGAAAATTAATATTCAATCCTTATCAACCTGGGTTTGCGACTAATTGTAATGTAAGTGGTCAATTACAATATCAATTTGCTAAGCCTGGCGAATATAATATATGGCCTCTTAAGAATATCAATATAAAGTTTGTAGTGAAGTATATGTTACACTACTCTTCTCATTCCGGTAATTATTATTATGGTAATTATACATTACCGCAAGGTGAGATTGAGGTGCCATCAAGTTCACTTCCTTATCAATATCAAGGAGACTACAATAAAACTATCGCAATTGGCAAAACAGATGGTGAAGGAAATTTTTCTTTTTCATTTATGAATTTAAAACAGTTAGGTGTAGTTGATGATAATTTTGTTTTTAATGGCGGTAATGAATTTAATTATACATATACCGGAAAATTGCATAGAGTAATAAGATTGATGGTTGAAAGTCCATACTATAATAGTCCAGATGAAGATATTATTGTACAGCCAGGTGAAACGAAATATTTTGGTCCGATTTCGTACGTAAAAAGTTATTCACTTACCGTAAATGTTAAGAGTACTGCAGGATATTGGAGTGATCAATTTTTACCAGCAAATTCTCCAATTGGAAATATGCTTGTTTATATTTTAAGAAAAAACAAACCAACTGAGGTTCCCGAAAACGAAGGATCACCAGCTACTACAATTGAAAATGAATCACCTTTTTATGGGTGTTATCAGTCAGGATATAGAGTTGTAGCTAAATCCGTAACAAACTCTGAAGGCAATGCTTTTTTTGATAGACTTGTTAAAAGTGTTTACTCTCAGAATGATGAGTACTTTATTTATTCTATAGCTGATTCCGAACAGACTTCACTTAATTACACAAGTTTAGTTCCAATAAAATTTGAATTTAAAAATTACAGTGATAATGCTGTTTTTAATAATCAATATAAATATCAAAATGTTTCTAAATTCATTACAGGATTTCCACTCAATCCGTTTATTAAAGGCATAGTAAAACGAAATGATAAAACAACAGGTTTTGGAAGTAACCAACCATTAGCTGATGCACAAGTTAAATTATTAGATTGGGCATTGTTTTGGTGGCAGGAAGAAGCAACAAATTACACAAATCCTAATGGTCGTTTTAAATTTGAAAATCTTACAAATGTTTATGATGGAAATGGTGATGCAACAGGGCCAATTAGGGGATTAAAAGTTACTAAATATGGTTTTAGAGA
Source organism: Ignavibacteriales bacterium (assembly GCA_016707585.1). Lineage (GTDB taxonomy): Bacteria > Bacteroidota > Ignavibacteria > Ignavibacteriales > Ignavibacteriaceae > IGN3. The sequence continues at coordinate 15,890 of JADJHL010000003.1, forward strand.
TACAACTGTTTTAGTAAAAAGTGGTGCTATATTAAAAATAGGTGAATTTTGGCAAAAAGAAATTTTACTTGAACCAGATGCCAAAGTATTTGGAAAAATTGTTAATGAGAATGGCAGTGGTATATCTTCAAATGTAACACTTGTTGGTGGTGAAACAGTGATTTCTATTCCACCGATTGGATTTTTATTACCTGATTATAAAAGATATCCCGCAACATTTGAGTTGAAAGCACCTAAAGGTTACAATAAGGTTATTGTTGATCCGATACCTTATGATAATAATTATCTTAAAGATACAATTGATGTTTATGTAAATGGCAGTTCTTATGATATGGGAACTATCACTATTAAAAAAGCTTTGCATCGAATTAGAATATTTGCAGGTGATAAATCAAAGGCTCAAGGTGAATTTTATCATATAAGTGCAAGACTTCCGGGTTCAAAAATAAGAGTGGAAACTCAAGCCGGAGTATTGATAGAAGAAAAACTAGCTGATACGTTTGGATTTGCTGAATTTATTTTTGCTAATCCGGTTAGCCAATTTAAAATTACAGTTGTAGGACCAACAGACAGGGATTTTGAAATAAAGCAAGTCACTATAGTTAATTACAATTCAAAGGATAAAAAAAATTACGATGTTTTGCTTGAACCTGCTGCAAAAATTTCAGGCCACGTTTATGTAGGTACTCAAAATCAACCTGTTGCTAATGCTCGTGTAACTATAAAAGGATCTACAAACACATTAAAGCCAGAGACTTTTACAGACAATAACGGATTTTATGTTTTACATAATGTACCTAAAGTTATATGCAAACTTACTGCATCAAAAAAATCTTCTAATCTTATTGGTGATGAAACAAACTGGGTTAATGTATCTTCAAACGAACTGAATAATGTTAACCTAAATCTAAAAGTTTATTCAGAAATGGATATAACTCATTTACTTGGATTTCCGATTGAGGTTGATAATCTGATTGAAGAAAACAATGTAGTTAAAATAACAGGTAAGTTTGTTGATTTAGATTCATTGGATAATAATTTATTTTCATCAACTCAATCAAGTTTAAACTTTACTAAAATACCAATTATCCCGGATCCAAATTTAACTACAGTAATATTTGGAGTTACTGTTCCGGTTTCAAAACCTAAAACACTTCCATTACAAACAGATGCAAATAATTTAAATCTTAAAGTGTTTGATAAGTATTCCGGAAGTATAAATGACAATAATATAGGAGTGGAATTAATTGCCGGGCAAACCGGCAAAGGTGCAATTAAAGGAAAAGTAAAGGTATCTGAAGGATCATTTAGTATCCCACAACAAAAATTAAAGTTTGATGAAACTGGATTTTATTTAAGAGTTCCAAATTCAAATGATCAAAAACTTTCAGTAATTACCGCGGATAAAACAGTTCCTTACAACACAAATAAATTTTTAGTTGTTAATTCTTCGTTTGGAAAAGTCGGTTTCAAACTACATAACTTTAATTCAGATGCTTCAATTACAAAATCATTTTTGTACAAAGATTCATTAATCCTAAATACAAATTTGCATACTCAGTTAGAGGGTATTACACCTGCTGATATAAATCTTAATATTGGTGATGTAAGTATTACAACAAATACGATTAAACCACTTATAAATAAGACTACAAAAATAAATCTTGCTTTAGGAAACTGGACACTTGAAATTAATAAGTGGTCATTAAATGGAGTTCTATCATCCAATACAGGAACTTTAAAAACCGGTCTTGTTGATTTACCTTTGCAGGAACTTAACATCGAACCAAACAAATTAAGTTATCTAACACTTAATTTTAATTCTATGACACTTGGTGGAGTAGCACCATTAAAGGTTAATGGCAGTGCCGGGTTTGGATACGAAAGTCAGGGAAATAAAAAATGGTACATTACGGTTTCAAAAGGGAATAACACACACGCTGCAAGTTTTGGTGGATTACCCGGAATGGAAGTGAATGATTCCATTTACATAAATTCATTTTCATTATACAGTGATGGAACAAAAACCTTTTCACCACAAAATACTACATTAGATATTTACAAAGTTGGTAAACTTTCTCTTGATCAACTTATTGCCGGTACAAATTCTATTGAAATGAGCAGCTTAAGTTTTAATATTCCAAAGCTTGGACAAATGGGAGCCATTGTTAGATATTTCAAAGAAAATAACCAGGTAAAATTTAAACTTGTACCTGTTCCAATTAATATCAATACAAACGGAATTAACCTTTCATTTGGAAATGATGCAAATACTCAACCAATTACTTTAAATCAAAATGGATTAAAAGTAAGAGGAATAGTTTCTGAAGACAATAAATTCTCATTCTACGCCTGGTTATATCATTCAGTTGATTCAACATCAATCTGGATTGAAACCCCGAACACACCAAATACTTTATCTAACCAGTGGCAAAAGCAAACAATAGGTGGACCATTAACTTATCTTGAAAAGATTAATGGAAACATGAAGGTGGTAAATAATTATTGGCAGAATTTATGGTATTCAGGAAATCTTATAACACCAAGTGGAATTGATCCAAATAAAAACAAAGTAACATTTACTGTGTTTGGTGATATTGTTGCAACGAACCAGGAAATTGGTGTCAAAGGAATCAATAGTCCATTCGGTGGAATATCACTGACTTTTGAACCTGACAATAAAAGATTTATAGGTTCACTATCTGTTGATAAAGATTTAGGTTATGCAATTATTAAAGGGCAACTAGATGCAGTTGTTGATGATGAAGGTTGGTACTTCTTTTCTGGTGGGGAACTGTATGTAAAAAATCCTGAAAGCAAGGGTTCTGCAGCTTTGTTATTAGGACATCATTCAATAACTAATGAAATGAAAAATACATTTCAAGAATTCTCTTATGTTTATAAACATAAAGGCTCTTTACCAATGACATTTCCAACTACGCTAAGTGGTTTTTATTTTGAAGGAATGGCAAGCATACCGGTTCAATCAATACTAGGTATCCCAAATATTGATATTGATCTTGTTGTTTTAAGTGCAAGGTTATGGGTTAACGCCGGTGCAGATATGAGAACAAGTTTGCAGTTCAGCAATAACAATTTAACAGTTGGTGCTGGAATGGATAATTTTATTGAAGCTGGTTTTAGTGTAAGTCAATGGTTAGTTGTAGAATGTTCTAAACTAAGTTTTGGAGCTGCTCTAAATAATAGTTATGAAGGTCAATTTTCAACTGATGGTACTTGGTCTGCTGAAATTGGTGGTGATATTACGTTAACTGGTGAAGCAAAAGTTGGATGGGGAATTTGTGATTCTGATTGTGAGGGAAAACTTTGTGATGAAGAATCATGGTCTGGTCACAAAGTGTTTGGAATTCTCGGCCATATTGGTAGTGATGGAAAATATATGAACTTTTATTCAAAGTGATTTATATGAAAAAACAAATAATAAAATCAGCATTAACAGTCTTATTTATCATTTTAATTAATCATTCTGGTTTTGCGCAACAACAAACAGAACTTATGGCATTTGGCGGACCAAATGGAATATTCGTTAATACCGGAATTGAAATCGGTTCACTTGAAGTTCCATCAAATGGAGTTGCCGGTTATAAGATTGAAAGACAAGTGGTAGGTGATAAGAACTGGCAGTTTGTTGTAAATCTTTCAGCTCCAAAAAATTATAGTGAATTTCTAAATCGCATTTACTTAACAAATTTACTTTTGGTTGATTCGATTCCTGCTAAAGAACTTCCTTTAAAAGTAATTTGGGATAAAGCACAAAAGTATAAACGAATTGATTCACTTAAATATCTTGGCAATCCTCTTGTTGTTAGAATAGCTTTTGGTGTTTGTTATCTTGATAAAGATGTTGAGCAAAATGTAGAATATAGTTATAGAGTTTCTAAACTTGATGTGAGTGGGAAAGAAAGTGAATCATTTTATTCTAATGTTGTTTCATTCCCACCAATAATCAGTAAAGGTAAAATTGTTTTTGTAAATAAAGAAACTTCAGAAAAATCAATACAACTTACGTGGGAAAATGTAGATGCAAGATTTGCAAGAATTATAGTTTTCAGACAAACTAATTTTACAAGCGGATATTCAGAAATATTATCTGAAAAATATTTCTCATCTAATAAAGAGAAAAATTTAATAACCATAATTGATACACTTGTTCTGCCGAATGATGTTTATCAATACTATTTGATTCCAGTTGATTACTATCAAAATTACGGAAACAGAACAGATACAATTACAGTTGCGGCATTTAGTTTTAATTCAATCATTCCACCTTACGATATTAAAGTTACAGGATTAGATTCATTAGGTGCTTTGAAGTTAGATTGGAAATTAGAACAGGCAAATAAAATTCTCAGCACAAAAATATTCAGAAGTAAAATGTCGGATTCAGGGTTTGTGGAAATCGCAGAACTACAAGCAACTACAACAAGTTATATAGATCGTACTGCTGAACCAATGATCAAATATTTTTATTACTTGCAACTAAATGATCAATTTGGAGAAGTACCTTATAAAACTGCAAAAGTATTTGGATTATACAAGAGTAATGTTATCCCAATGACTCCAATGAGCTTACATTCTATAAAAACTGAAAAGGGTGTAAAATTAGTTTGGGAAAAACCCGAAGAATCTATAAACGTGTATCATATTTACAGAAACTTTGATGAAAGTTTATCGCTAAATGAGTTAACTTCAATCATTTCAAATGATTCGATAGTTCAGTTTGTTGATACGAGTTCTTCGCTAAAAGCAGATAAATATTTTTATTATGCTGTAAGATCAGAAAACACAAGTAACAACCTAAGTGAATTTTCAGATACGATTTCAGTAATTCCGGTATCAAATCAAAAATTAAATCCGCCAAAAGATTTGACGGGTTATGTAGATGAAACAGGTGTGGTTTTATACTGGCAAAACATGTTTGCTGAAAATCCAACAATTTCCGGTTACCAGGTTTTGAGAAAGTTTATTTCAAAAAATTCTAAAGAGGAATATAAACCTGTTATTGATTCAATACTTTCACCAAAGCAAAATAACTATGTTGACGTTTCTGCAAAAGAATATGGAAAGTATGAATATGCGATAAAAGGCTATGACATCTTTGGTAAAGAAAGTCCGTTAAGCTCATCAATTAGTATAAACATTTTAAGTGAACCTGTTTTGATTCCATCAGGAATTACTGCAATCGGTGTGGATGAAGGAATTAAAATAACCTGGCAGATTTCATCTCTAAATAAAATTAAAGAATTTGTTTTGTATAGATATATGCGAGGTGAAGAGCCAAAAATAATTGCAACAATTGAATCAAATAAACCACTTGAGTTTATTGACGCAAGTGCGAAAATCGACAATTTATATTTTTATTTTTTGAAAAGTGTAAGTGATTTGAACTTGGAAAGTGATTCCAGCGAAGAAGTTGGAATAAGAAAATAATAATCACTATAAAGTATTATGTATATGAAAAACTTATTTTATATTTTGTTAAGCATGTTAGCTATTAGCAATTTTATTTATTCTCAAGAAGATATAAATGTAACACAAGATTCTTCCTCAACATTTCTTGGTAAAAATATTAAACTTACCGGTGAGATTGGCGCTTATGGAGAATTGTATTCCATCAATGGTCAACCAGATCGCAGACCAAATTCAACAGGAAGAATTTATTTTAGACCAACATTGGAATTATTTGGTTTGATACAAATACCTTTTGAGTTTTTACTATCAACTGAAGGAAGTTCTGCAAGACAAAGTATAAATCAGTTTGGAATTAGTCCAAGTTGGAGTTGGGGAACATTGCATCTTGGAGATTTTACTGAAGAATATTCGCAATACACATTAAGCGGAATAAAAATAAGAGGTGCAGGTATAAATATTAAACCCGGCATTTTTAGATTCAGTACGTCTGCAGGATTTACACAGCGTTCAGTTTCCGGCGGCGCACAAGATGGTTCGTTCAAAAGGTTTTTATTTGCTTCTAAAATTGGCGTGGGTAAAGAAGAAAGTTCATTCATAGATTTGATATTTCTTCGTGCTAAGGATGAAATTAGTTCTTTAGATCATACAGCTAAAAGTATTAATCTTATTTCACCAAACGGAAATGATGTTTTAGAAATTGGTACTCTTCAATCTATTAAATGGAATTCTTATGGGGTTGCCGGCGCAATTAAAATAGAGCTTTCTCGTGATGGTGGAAATACTTTTGAACAGATTGCTACTAATCTGCCAAATGTTAGTTACTTTAACTGGACTGTTACAGGAGTGCCAACTTTTCAAGCTATGATAAAAGTATCGGCAGTTGATGACCCAACTATTAATGATATTAGTAATTACTATTTTACAATTGGCAGTGGTGTTCAATCAAATATTGTTTCAAATTATGATGAAATAATAAATCCAAATTCTGTAACACCGCAAGAAAATTTAGTTGTTGGTACAAAAGGTAAAGTTGAGTTTTTAGAAAATACTTTGTCGCTCGAATTTGATGGAGGAGGAAGTGTTTATACTAGAGATTTGCGCTCAACTAATCTTGATCTTGATTCATCAGATATTCCTGAATTTCTTACTAAACTTTACAAAGTAAAAGTTGGTACAAACTATGATTTTGCTTTTAATACTTTTCTTAACTTTAATTATAAATCTGTAAATACAAAAGTTGGATATAAAAGAATTGGTCCTGGTTACAACTCCCTTGGTACAAGTTATTTAATTAATGATGTTAATGAATATTCTATTTTTAATTCATTTAGAATATCTACAACAGGAATTATGCTCGGCTACATTCATCAAAATGATAATTTGCAAGATCAAAAATTATTTACAACCGGTAGAAATATTATTACAGCAGCTATCACTTCAATGATTATGCAAAAATGGAACGCAAGTATTAGTGCTAATTACCTAAATATGTCTAACGATACAAAAAATGATTCATTAAAAACTGAATTTGGAAGTTTTGTATTAAGTACAAACCAATCTTTTATGATTGATCAACAAGGTTTGCTTAGAAATATAAATCTTAACTATGCTTTTCAGAATTCAAATAATCAATCGTATTTTCAGAGCAATAACAAAACTGCTGTTCATTCATTAAACTTAGGTTTAGGCCTTGGTTTTATGGAAAATTTATCAGCAACTGTATCTGCAGGTTTAATAAACTCAAATAGTTTTGATACATTAAAAAGTTTTACACACAATTATGCGATAGTATTTCAACATTCAATTTTGCAAAATAAGCTTATCAATTCTCTCAATCTTTCTACAGCAATAAATGAAGATAATAATACAATTCGAGCTACATTGAGTTCAGGTTATCAATTAACATTTGCAGATAATTTTGCATTACTGATTTCATATCTAAAATTTAATGGGGTTACAAATAGTGGTGGAAAATTTAATGAAGTTATTGCAAGTCTAAATTATTCCCACCGATTTTAAGGTATATGTATTACTGGTTACAAATATCGAATCATTAAAATGATATAGGATAAACTTATACTGATATAAATATTACCTATTAGAAAACCACTACCTATTCCTTTATTTTAATACTAACAAAAATTAAAAATTATTTTTAGGAGAAATAAAAATGCACGAGAAAAGTGTTGAGCTTTTAAATAAAGCTATTGCTGATGAACTTTTTGCAGTTCATCAATATATGTACTTCCATTTTTTATGTGATGATCAAGGTTACGATTTACTTGCCGGACTTTTCAAAAGAACCGCAATAGATGAAATGATGCACGTTGAAAAACTAGCCGAAAGAATACTATTCTTAAAAGGTGAAGTTGAAATGAAAGTCGGCGGAGAAGTGGAAAAAATAAAAGATGTTGCAAAGATGCTTGAGAAAGCTGCAAATATGGAACAGGAAAGTGCGCGTGATTATAATCTTTGGGCTAATCAATCTTCTGCAAATGCAGATTCAGCAACAAAGCAAATCTTTGAAGGTTTAGTTGCTGATGAAGAAAGACATTATGATCAATATGATACCGAAGCCGATAATCTTAAAAAGTTTGGTGATAGATATCTTGCACTTCAATCAATTGAAAGAAGTAAAAACATTTCTGCTGCAGGAAGACCAGTAGAATAGTTAGAAGAATAATTATTAGAATAAGGCTGATTTTTCAATCAGCCTTTTTTTATTTTAGACTATGAGAAATGATATAACAGGAATAATTCTTTGTGGTGGCAAAAGTTCCAGAATGCAAACCAATAAAGCGTTGCTTAAATTGGGAAACAAAACCATTGTTAAAATTATTCTTGAAGAAATGAAAAAAGTATTTGATGTGGTTCTTATAAGTGCAAATGAATGTGATGATTTTTCTTCCCTTAATATTCCAATTGTAAAAGATATTCAAGAAAACCGTGGACCTTTAAGTGGAATTTATTCTGTACTTAAAAATTCCCAAACTGCTAAAAACTTTATTGTTACTTGCGATCTACCATTAATCAATTCTGAAATGATAGAATACATTTCTAAAGTCGATTCCGATAAAGAGATTATTGTTCCAACTTGTAATGGAATTCCACAAAGATTGTTCGGGCTTTATAATAAATCACTAATTGAAAAAATTGAAAAGATATTTCACTTAAGTGAAACTGATAAATCTATAAAAGGCAGTGTTTTTGATTTGCATCAGAATGCAAATGTTGAAAGTGTTGAAATAAGTAATCTGAACATCTACAATGAATCTTTATTTATTAATATGAACTCTCCTGAAGACTACGAAAAAGTAAAAAGCATTTACCCTGTATTGTGAAAACATTTTTTAAATATTCTGTCTTAACTGCATTTGCATTTTTTGTTACATATTTTATTGCTGATTGGTTTAGCCAAAATTATTTTATCAAAACTAATTTTAACGGATGCGTTGAATGTCATAATGAAATGACTGGATTTGAAGAATCACACTCACCGGATAAAGTTGGCTGCAATGCCTGCCATTTAGGAAATCCAAATACAACAAATAAAAACATTGCGCATAAAGGAATAATTTTAATTCCTGGTAATCTTTCTGATGCTTCAAGAACTTGTGGAGTTGTCGGTTGTCATCCTGGAATTCCAGAACGAATAAACAACTCGTTAATGAATACGATGAGCGGAGTCATTTCTGTAAATCGTTTTACTTTTGATGAACTTGAAAAACCTGAAGGGCACTTTAATGTAAAAGATCTGTCGCAATCGATTGCTGATAATCATAATAGAAATCTTTGTGCATCGTGTCATCTTGGAAATGAAAAAACTGAATTGGGACCAGTCAATGAATTATCTCGTGGTGGTGGATGTAATGCTTGTCATTTAAATTATAGCAATGAAGCAATGAAGCAATTAGAAAAATATCAAAATGCCTCATCCCGATCCGATCGGGAAAAACAAAATTAAAAATTCAAAAAAAAGAAAAGACTTCAGTTCCGAATTTCCGAAACTTCATCCACAATTAACTTTAGAAATTACAAACAATCATTGTTTTGGTTGTCATAGTCGATCAGGAAGAATCTCTACAAATTATGAAGGATGGTTTGAGACTTTACTTAATTGGGATGAGGTAAAACAAAATAAGGATTACAGACTTTTAATGGATGGACGAGTTTTTCAAAAGACTGATGATGATGTTCACCATAAAGCTGGATTGGAATGTATTGATTGCCATGTTTCGATGGAAATAATGGGTGATGGAAACTTGTATCAGCATATGGATGAACAATTAAAAGTTCAATGTGTTGATTGTCATTCGAAAGAAGTTCGTTCAATCGGTTATAATCAATTAGATTTTGAATCAAAAAAAATCGTAGATCTTAGAAAATCAAGAAAAGACAATGAAGAATATTTAATCACAAAAAAATCTAAAATACCATTGATCAATACTTATGTTACAAAGAGTTTAGAAAAATATCTTTTAATAAAATCATCCAATAAAAAGCTAAAATTAAATCCTCCAAAACTAATTTGTATTGAAGGAAAATCTCACCAAAGACTTAGTTGCAGCTCTTGCCATACAGAATGGGTTACACATTGCGTTGGTTGCCATACAGAGTATGATCCAAATTTGGAAGGTTATGATTTACTTGATAATAAAGATATTGTTGGAAGCTGGAATGAAACTCCGAGTGATTTTTTTGTTGATTATCCGGTGCTTGGCATCAGAAAAGAAAAATCAGGAAAAGAAATTATTGATACTTTTATTCCTGGAATGATTTTAACAATTGATAAATTTAAAAATCCACAGAAGAAAATATTTAAAAGATTATTTGCTCCTACATTTTCTCACACAATTAACAAAAGTGGAAGAAGTTGTAAGTCTTGTCATAACAATCCACTTGCACTTGGTTATGGAAAAGGGAAGTTAGCTTATTCAAAAATTGGTAAGTGGGGTTTTGAACCAGGATTCTCAAATCATATTGCAGATAATTTACCTAAAGATGCGTGGATCGGATTTCTAAAAACAAGAGATGAAACATCTACAACAAGAACTTACACCAGACCATTTACTGTTGAAGAACAAAAGAGAATTTTACTTGTTGGTGCCTGTTTAACTTGTCATGATGAAAACTCAAGTGTAATGAAAAGAAGTTTGATAGAATTCAAAGATGTACTAAGCGAGGTAAGTGATAACTGTGTTTTACCTTCATATTAATTGTTAGCACTAAATTATTTCTTTGATTATAAAATCGCTTCTATTTATAATTAAAATTATTTGGGTAATTCTAAAAATTTAGAAAATCTAACTATTGTTCTCCAACAAATGAAAATCCAGCCTTAATAAAACATTGAATTTAAGCTAAAATCAAAGAATGTGGATGGCAATAAAGTTGGTATTTATAAATATCAATATTTAAATGCTGTGTTCTAAATGCTCAACGAAGTTTCTAAAGAAGAACCAATTTACCCGATAAGAACGGCTGCAAAGCTTTTAAACATTTCGGTTCATACGTTAAGAATGTATGAAAAAGAAGATCTTATACTTCCTTACAAAAAATCCTCAAGTCATCGGCTCTATTCCCAAAATGATATAGACAGAATTAATTGTATTCGTTCTGCTATAAATGATTCAAAGATCAGCATAAATGGAATCAAAACTATTTATTCTATGATGCCGTGCTGGGAAGTTATGAATTGCAGTAAAGAAGATAGAAGTAAATGCAGTGCTTTTTTAAGACACAGTGGTCCTTGCTGGGCTGTAAAAGGTGATGATACTGTTTGTGCAAATAAAGACTGTAGAAATTGTTCGGTCTATCAGGATTATGGTGAATGCGGAAGTATTAAAAACTTTATAAGAAATAAATTAACGAGCTTATAATGAATTCATTATCAAGAAGAAAATTTTTGAAAATATCAGGTGCAACTGTTGTAACAGCAGCTGCACTTGCAGGATCAGCAAAAACAATTGTTAATGCAGCAGAAAGTTTTTCAAAGAAAAAAGGATTAGAAATAATTCCAAGTTATTGTGATTTATGTTTCTGGAAATGTGGATTGTTAGCTTATGTAAAAGATGGAGAATTGTGGAAGGTTGAAGGTAATCCAAAAGATCCTTTAAGTAATGGAAGACTTTGCCCAAGAGGTACTGGCGGAGTTGGTGCTCACACCGATAAAGAAAGATTAAAATCTCCTTTGATAAGAAAGAGTGAACGTGGTGAAGAGAAGTGGGTTGAAGTAACCTGGAATGAAGCCTTCGATTATATAGCTGAAAAGATGAATAAATTGAAAATCAATTATGGTCCAGAATCAATGGCTCTCTTTTCACACGGAATCGGTGGAAGTTTCTTTAAACATATGATGAGAGCTTATGGATCACCAAATGAAACCGCTCCAAGTTTTGCGCAATGCCGTGGCCCAAGAGAAGTTGGATTTGAATTAACGTTTGGAGATGTTGTAGGCTCTCCAGAGAGAACTGATATTGAAAATGCTAAATGTATTGTGCTGATTGGTTCGCATCTAGGTGAGAATATGCACAATACGCAAGTGCAAGAATTTTCTAAAGCAGTAGAAAATCATGCTTCAATAATTGTCGTTGATCCAAGATTTTCTGTTGCAGCAAGTAAAGCAAAATATTATCTGCCGATAAAACCAGGAACTGATATTGCATTATTGTTAGCATGGATGTCAGTAATTGTAAACGAAAAACTTTATGATGTTGATTACATTTCTAAATATGGAACAGGCTATGAACAATTTACCGCAGAAGTTTCCCAATACACACCAGAATGGGCTTACATTGAGACTGGAATTGATCCGGAAGTGATCAGAGAAACAGCAAGAGAAATGGCAAGATATAAACCAGCAACTCTTGTTCATCCCGGAAGGCACGCAACCTGGTATGGAGATGATGCACAAAGAAGTCGTGCAATAGCTCTTTTGAATGCTTTGTTAGGAAGTTGGGGAAGAAAAGGTGGATTTTACGTTCCTTATTCTTACTCAATTCCAAAATATCCATATGCTCCGTATCCGGAATTAAAAAAAGAACCGCTCGATAATCCAAATGGTAAATATCCTTTTGCAACCGGTGAACAGATTTCAACAGGAATTCGTGAAGCAACAATTACAGGAAAGCCTTATCCAATTAAAGGATGGTTTATTTATGCGACCAATTTAATCCAGGCATTACCTAATAGAGAAGAAACGATTAAAGCTATACAAAATTTAGACTTAATGGTTGTAGTTGATGTTATACCAAGCGAAATAGCCGGATGGGCAGATGTTGTTTTACCTGAATCAGTTTACCTGGAAAGATATGATGATTTGAATGCTTCTCCATTTAGAGAAGGATTTGTAGGAATCAGGCAACCAGTGATTGATGCTCCGAATGATCAAAAACCAAACTGGTGGATGGCGAAGAAACTTGGAGAAAAACTTGGATTGGGAGCATATTTCCCCTGGAAAAATGTTGAAGAATATCTTGATACAAGACTGAAGTTAAAAGGTCATTCACTTGAGGAATTGAAAAAAGAAGGTATCATAAAAGGTGAATCTCAACCAATCTTTTTTGAAGATGGTGTTGAACCAGAATTCTTAACACCTTCCGGCAAGATAGAATTTTACTCAAATCAATTAGCTGATGCAGGATTTGATCCAATTCCGAGATTTACAAAACATCCAGAACCTCCATCTGGTTATTTTAGACTTTTATTTGGCAGAGCACCTGTTCACACATTTAGTAAAACGCAATCGAATCCTTTACTAAGAGATTTATTTAGTGAAAATGAATTATGGGTTAATGCTGATCTTGCTGAAAGATATGGGTTAAAATCAGGCGATAAAATCAAATTAAAAAATCAAGATGGTGTTGTAAGCGATCCAATAAAAGTAAAAGCAACAGAGAGAATCAGACAGGATTGTGTTTATATGGTTCACGGCTTCGGGCAAAAATCAAGACAACTGAGAAGTACATATAAAAAAGGTGCAAGCGATGCTGAACTTGTTACTCAATACAAAACTGATCCGCTTATGGGAGGAACAGGAATGAGTGTGAACTTTGTAACTTTTGAGATGGAGGTATAAAATGCCAAGATACGGAATGGTAATAGATACTCGTAAATGTGTTGGCTGCCAGGATTGTGTAATCGCATGCAAAACAGAAAATAATATTCCAGAAGGGTACAATAGAGATTGGATTGTAACAGAATCACACGGAAAATTTCCAGACATACAAATGGAAATAAGAACAGAAAGATGTAATCATTGTTCCGAAACTCCTTGTGTAAGCTGTTGTCCAACTGGTGCAAGTCATATTCACGATGTTGGTGGAGTTGTTTTAGTAACTCACGAAATGTGTATTGGTTGCAAAGCTTGTGTTGAGGCTTGTCCTTACGATGCTAGATATATTCATCCAGATGGATATGCTGATAAATGTACATTTTGTGTTCATAGAGTTGAGAAAGGTGAAAAACCAGCGTGTGTTTCTGTTTGTCCAACTTATTGTATGCATTTTGGTGATCTTGATGATCCAAACAGTGAAGTTAGTAAGCTACTTCAATCACGCAAATGGCATGTTAATCTACCTGATGCTGGAACTAAACCAAATATCTTTTATTTAGTTTAAGGATTTTTGAAATGAATGAACTTTTAGAAATTACTACTACAAGAAATAATCCTCATGTTGATCCATCAATGGGAATGTGGGAATGGCAAATTCCGGTTTATCTTTTTCTAGGTGGAATGGTTGCCGGGATGATGATAATTGCTGGTTACTTTTTATTTACAGGAAGACACAAAGAAAAAAACTGTTCCTGTTTCTTTATTCCAATTGTAAGTTTTGTATTACTCAGCCTAGGAATGTTTGCATTATTTTTAGATCTAGCACATAAACTTTATGTATGGAGATTGTACACAACAATTCAATTTTCATCACCAATGTCTTGGGGTGCATGGATATTAATTTTAGTTTATCCCGCCTTGATTGCTAACATTTTAATTAAACCAGCAAAATGGATGACAAATAGAATTCCAATACTAACTGAATATTCTAAAAAGATTAATGAACATCCTTTCCTCGTAAAAAATATTGGAATCGCAAATATGATTCTTGGAATGATGCTTGGTGCTTACACAGGAGTTTTATTAAGCACACTTGGTTCACGTCCTTTATGGAATACATCATTACTTTGGGTTTTGTTTCTTGTTTCTGGATTATCAGCAGCAGCAGCGTTTGTTCATCTCTTTGCAAAGAACAAATATGAAAGTGAATTACTTGCAAAAGCAGATAATGGATTTTTAGTAATCGAACTTTTTGTTTTTGTTATGATTTTTCTTGGCCTACTCTCATCCGCAAGACCACATATTGAAGCCGCACATTTACTTTTAAGCGGAGCTTATGCACCAGTATTCTGGGTGTTTGTAATTGGCATTGGAATAATTGTTCCACTCATAATCCAATTACTTGCAGTTAATCATAAAGTAAGTCACACAGCAATTGCGCCAATACTTGTAATTGTTGGCGGATTGATATTAAGATTTGTAATAGTTTCGGCTGGACAGTTCAGCCATTGGTTTAACGCTCATTTACATTAATGGAGATTTAATAAATGACATCAATAACAAAAATTCTTACACATGCTTTCGAAAAGGATGAAGGTCATGTTCATATTCATATAAAAGAAAAACCTTACTCTAATCCTTACTTAGTTGGTGTTGGATTAGGTTTAGTTCTACTTGCGGCATTTGTAATTATGGGTAGAGGATTAGGTGCTTCAGGCGCACTCTCAACTGCTGTAGCTGTAACTGTTAACAAAATTGCTCCGAAACATGCTGCTCAAAATAATTTTTATAAAGAATATGTTGGTGATGAAACTACTAATCCTTTAATGGATTGGCTGATCTTTCAAACCATTGGTGTTTTAGTTGGTGGATTTATTTCAGGTACAGTTTCACACCGGGTAAAAAAAGGAATTGAAAAAGGACCACGAATTTCCACAAGGATGAGATTAGTATATGCTTTTATTGGTGGTGGATTGCTTGGTTGGGGAGCTAAACTTGCTCGTGGATGTATGAGCGGACAAGCATTATCCGGTGGAGCCGTTTTAAATCTTGGGAGCTGGGTATTTATGATGATGGTTTTTGTCGGTGGATATGCTGCAGCGTATTTTATGAGGAGACAATGGATATGAATGCACCATTTTTTAAATTTGAATATTTCAATACAGATGTAAGTTTAATAATTGCTTTTGCAATCGGAATTGCATTTGGCATCGCATTAGAAAAAGGTGGATTTGGGAGAGCTACTATTCTTGCCTCACAATTTTACTTTACAAATATGCGAGTGTTAAAAGTTATGTTCACAGCAATAGTTACTGCGATGTTAGGATTATACTTCTTTTCAGTTATTGGTTTTGTTGATTTATCACTCGTTTATCTTACTCAAACAAATATGCTTCCAATGGTTGTTGGTGGATTAGTTGCTGGTGTTGGATTTGTAATTGGTGGATATTGTCCTGGAACATCTGTAGTGGCATTTGCGACTGGTAAGATTGATGCAGTAGTTTATGTATTAGGAATGATCTTTGGCATTTTTGTTTTTGGTGAAATGTTTCCATCAATCGAAAACTTTTTTAATTCTGGATTTATGGGCAATGTAACTATTCCTTCTTACTTTAATCTTTCTTATGGTTTGGTAGTTTTTCTTGTAGTCTTAATGGCAATCGGTGCTTTTGCCGCTGCAGAATGGGGAGAAAAGAAGATGTCTGAAAAATCCGGAAAGGAAAAAGTATGAAAAAGTTTTTAGAAAATCTTACAACAAATCAAAAACTTGGTGGAGTTGCTTTAGTGCTTGGTTTTATTGCATTATTTGCAGGTGATCCATACGGTGGAACATCAATAAAAGTTAATGAAAAGGATTTAGCTTTATCAACTGTAGGAAACGCTGATAAAATTTCTGTTAATGATCTAGCTGATTGGATAATAAAAGATAAAGCAGATTTTGAGTTAGTTGATTTACGAAGTGAAGAAAAATTTAATGAATATTCAATTCCAAATTCACAATGCATACCTTTAACACAATTATCATCATCAGAATTATTAAGAAATCAAAAAATCATTTTATTCTCAGATGATGATGTTGCTTCTTCACAAGCATGGTTTATTCTTAAATCAAAAAACTATAAAGGTGTATACATTCTTGATGGTGGATTGGATGCCTGGAAAGAAAAAGTTCTTTTCCCAAAAGCACCAGTTAACGGAATTAAAGATGAATTAGATCAATTTGAAAAAATGAAAGAAGTTGCAAAATATTTTGGCGGTTCAGTTCAAACAGATTCATCAATAACAGAAACAAAAACACAAATTAAACTTCCAACTTCAAAATCCAGTAATACAAAAACAACTGCTCCAACTGGAAAGAAAAAGAAAAGGGAAGGATGTTAGTAATAACAAAAACATTTTAACAGTTATATATCAAAAAATAATTATTGATCGCAGAAAACAATTGTTTCGATGTCATCAATATTTATTTGAAAAATTTTCGATTAACGAAATACACTTGTTAACTTAATGTATCATAAAAAAATATTTTAGTATAATATTATAAACTAATTGTTCAGAGGAAAGGCTTATGAAAAAATCTACTTTAGTTCTTTTATTAATGTTTGGATTTATTTTCCAAACTGCATTTGCAACAGACGGTTATTATCGTCATGGTTACGGAATTAAATACTCAGCACTTGCAGGTTCAGGCGTTGCAGTATCTTTAAGTTCACTTGGTGCAATTACAAATCCTGCGGCAATATCTTATCTAAATAATGGATTTGAAGTTAATGCAGCTTATTTCAGTCCAGAACGATATTATAAGGTTGGTGGTATGCCAAGTATGCTTCCAGGAACTTTTGGTTTAATGCCAGGTAAAGTTGAAAGTGGAAGTACATCATTTATATTCCCAACTATTGGAGGAAATTTAAAACTATCTGAAAAATTTTCTGTTGCATTATCTCTTTACGGTAATGGTGGGATGAATTCAGATTATGCTACAATGACATTTGGTGATCAATCTTCTACAAGCACCGGAGTTAACATTGAACAGATGTTTGGCAATCTTACATTTGCTTATAAATTAGGTTGTAATCATTCAATCGGTGTTGCTGGTATTGCAGCTTGGCAAAGATTTAGAGCTAAAGGTTTGGGAATGTTTGGAGCTATGGGATTTTCAAGTTCTCCAGACAATTTAACTGGAGATGAAAACTCATCTGTATTTGGTTTTGGATTTAAAGTTGGTTATCAAGGTAAATGGACTGAAGATTTATCTTTCGGTGCTGCTTTCCAATCTAAAGTTTATATGAGTGAGTTTGAACGTTACTCAGGATTATTTGCTGAAGCTGGTGATTTTGATGTCCCTGCAAGCTGGCAAGTTGGGTTTGCACTTACTCCTGGAGACTGGAAATTTTTAGTTGACTTAAAACAAATTCTTTATGGAGATGTTAAATCAATTGCAAATCCTATGTTACCAAATTTGATGACTGCACAACTTGGTACAGACGATGGCGCAGGTTTTGGATGGAAAAATATTTATATAATGAAACTTGGTGTTATGTTTTCAGGATTCTGTGGCTGGGATTTAATGGCTGGATATTCAGTCGGACAAAATCCGATAAATGAACAAAATGTAATGTTTAATATTCTTGCACCAGCTGTTATAGAAAACCATGTTACATTTGGTATTTCAAAAGACATAGCAAAGAACCATGAATTAACAGTTGCATTTATGTATGCATTTGAAAAATCTGTAACTGGTCCAAATCCAATGGAAGCTCCAAATCAACAAACTATTGAAATTGGAATGAAACAATGGCAAGTTGAAATTGGTTATGCATTCAGTAGTTTCTAATTAGTTTCAATCAGGGCAGAGAAGGGCATCTTAAAGATGCCCTTTTTATTTACAATCATTTCACAGGAGATTTATGAAAGAATTATTTTCATTTCTTATCATTTCGGGTTTGCTAACTTTTTCATTTGGCGCAGATCACGGAATGTATATGCTTACTAATAAAAATATCAAAGGTGATTACTCAAAAATTTGCGATCAGGTAAAAGATGTAATTAAATCTAAAGGATTTAGAATTTTAGCTGATAGAGATATCACAACTCCAGATCGAGTTAAAAAAGATCAGAAAAATCTTTGTGGATACAAAGGCAAACTTTTTGTTTTTACAAATGATGATTATGTGAAGATGCTAACTGGATATGGAAACAAATATATTGCAGCATCAATGCTTAGAGTTGGTGTGCACGAAACAAATGAGGGTGTACAAATTATCATAGCAGATCCTGAAACTATAAACAGAATTATTTTTAATGATTTAAAAGATGATCAGTATAATAAAATTGTTAAAAGTACAATCCCATATAAAAATAAAATTATTGATGCTTTGCATTCTTTAAAACTTGGTACAAATGTTAACGAAGCACGTGAACCAAAACGCAGCACAGATGATTTACGTGATGCATCAAAAGATATGATTATGATGGTCGGTGATATGACTTTCTTTGAAGATGAAGATCAATTTCCGGAAATTTATTCTCAGAAAAATGATGTAAGTGTTGAAGGATTAGAAAAACTAAAGCAAAAACTTTATGCTAACATTAAAAGCTTCACTCCAAATCAGGAAGATAAAGATTACAGATGGAGTAAAGATTTAAAGGAAGATTTAAAATGGAAAGTCGTTGGTGAAGTATATTCTCCTGATAAAAAAGCAATTTTATTTGGACTTACAAGAAATCAAACTGAAGGAGTTTCATTTTACATTGTTGGAGATGAAACAAAAGAAAATAGTTGTCCGGGCTTAGATCACTTAACAGCTTATCCAATTGAAGTTTTACTAATGATTAAAGGTGACAAAATAGTTGTTCATACTCCAAGAGAAATGTTAAGAATGGACATGTACTTTTGGGACGCTGGAATGGCTGCTTTTACGAATCACATGAGTATGCCAGGAATTCTTGATGAATCGATTTACAGAGCTTTGTTCGGAAAAGATAAAGATTAAGTAAGATTAAAAAATAATTAAATAGAAAGAGCATCAAATTGGTGCTCTTTTTTTATGTTAACAATAAATAATAAAATGAAGTTGAAAGAAATTTACGAATTCTTTTAATCCCTTTTTTATCAGATGAATTTTTCCAGCAGTAAGAAACAACTTTTCTAAATTGAGGAAATAAATCCATAATCTCACTTATCTCATCAGCATAAAAAGATTTTTTACCAGCCAGATATTTTTGAAATAATTTTTTAACAATTGGTCCAACTAAAGTAAGCCAAATGATTGTAATGATTATTGAACGAAATAACATCACAATAATTTCGTTTGATCCTATCTCTAAACTTGATGGTGAAATGTATGTAAAGACTAAAACTGTTACTGAAACAATAACAATCGTAATCCCTGTGGGACGAAGAAACCAATTCTTTTTCTTCCTATTTTGTTTGGTTGGTAGATCTGAATCATTTTGTAAAAATAACTCATCAGGAATATTATTTATATATCGATTTATTTTTGCTGGAAGTAATCCAGCATAAAAACCTATAAATATTCCTGCAGATATATGAATTGCTAAATAAATTAATATGATTAAATATCCATAATGAATATTGCTATGTGAATTGATCGAAAAAAACTCTTTAGAAATTTGTTTAATAAAAATGTTAACAGATTTCCAAAGTGTGTTGCCAAAAACAAGAGTAAGTACAATAATTTTTTGCATTCCGGAAAATAGTAGTGTAAACAAACCTAAAAGAAAAGCTGACAGTTTGAAAAAACTATTGGAGAAAAATAAAATATACCCAAGTAATCCTTGAATAGTAACTGCAAAGTAAGCCGTTAAAGGTGTGTGCGGACTTACTAAAGCTTTTATCAATAATACAATCAAAGTAGATTTTAAAATCTCTTTTTTGCTTTTTGAAAACAATGCAATAAGAGTAATAAACAATACTGCTGAACTGCTTATAAATATTCCTCTAAATGGAATTGAAAGTGCGTGTAAGATTCCACCCAAAGCAGATTCACTAAAAGCCCAGAGAGCAGTTATTTTAAGAACAGAAATTCCAGTATTTAAGTCTTGATCATTCCAATTTATTTCTGTCTTAAAATCCAAAATTATCTTTCAAGTTTTTCAGTCCACGAAATTATTCCATCTTCAAGATGTTGAACTGATTCAAATCCTTCAGCAAGCATAAATACTCCGGCGTGGTAACTTCTGTTGCCACTTCTACAATAGATATAATAATTTTTTGTTTTATCTAATTCTAAAATTTTATTTTGAAAAGTTGGATTATAAATATCAATTAATAATGAGTTCGGTAGGTGACCATCATTAAATTCTTGTGGCGTTCTTACGTCAACAACTACTGCCTTTTCATCTGAAGAAATTCGATGATGAAAATCATAGGCATTTAAGTTTATAGGGTTTTCCATAGTTCCTTAATTGTTAAAATTTGTTTGCAAATATAGAATATTTTGATAAATCTCTAAGTTTTTAAAGAATTTAGATCACAACTCTATTTTATGACCGATAAGTCACAAAAGTGATGTGTTACATTTTATTTTCTAAAGTGACTTCCTATATTTCGCCACCAAAAATAACTAATCAGGAAATATTTAATGCCAAACAAATATCAAATCGCTATTCTCGGTGGAGGTCCTGGTGGATATGTAGCCGCAATAAGAGCAGCCCAATTAGGATTTAAAACTGTTGTGATTGATAAAGAAAATTTAGGCGGAATATGTTTGAATTGGGGCTGTATTCCAACAAAATCCTTATTAAAAAATGTAGAAATATTTGATACAATAAAAAATCACGGTAAAGAATTTGGCATCTATACAAAGGAACTTTCATTCAACTTTACAGAAATTATCCAACGAAGCCGTGGTATTTCTGATAAGATCACAAAAAATGTAGAGTTACTCATAAAAAAAAATAAGATAGATAGAATTCGTGGTTTTGGTAAACTGATTAGTCAGAACGAAATTGAGATTTTAGATAATGATGGTAAGAAAACAGAAACTATGAGTGCTGATAACATTATAATAGCGACAGGTGCACGTCCAAAAACATTTCCAAACATTCCAGTTGATAGAAAAAGTATAATTACTAGTACTGAAGCAATGAATCTTGCTGAGCAGCCAAAAGAATTAATTATTATTGGTGCCGGTGCAATAGGGATTGAGTTTGCATATTTCTATTCAGTGCTTGGAACAAAAGTAACTCTAATTGAAATGCTTGATCATATTCTTCCTGTTGAAGATGCAGAAGTTTCTCAAACTCTTGAAAAGAATTTTAAGAAACGTGGAATTGAGATCTACACAAAAACTATGGTTGAAAAAGCTGAAGTAAAAGGAAATAAAGTTTCAGTTACGATAAATCAAAATGGTGAGAAGAAAACACTAAGTGCCGATAAAGTTTTAAGTGCAATTGGCGTTACAGGAAATGTTGAAGGTTTTGGATTAGAAGAATTAGGAGTTGAGTTATTTAAAAATCATATCAAAGTTGATAAAAAAACTTATCAGACAAACATTCCAAACATTTATGCAATTGGTGATGTCATTGGTCCGCCATGGCTTGCGCACGTTGCATCTGCTGAAGGAATACATTGCGTTGAAGGTATAAAAGGAATTAAAAACCCTGATGTTGATTATGATAATATTCCAGGTTGTACTTACTGCCAGCCGCAAGTAGCAAGTGTTGGATTGACTGAAGCTAAAGCTAAAGAACTTGGTTACGAATTAAAGATTGGAAAATTTCCATTTATGGCAAGTGGAAAAGCTTTTGCTGTTGGTGAACGAGAAGGTTTTGTTAAATTAATTTTCGATGCAAAGTATGGTGAACTCCTTGGCGGTCATATTATCGGAAGTGAAGCAACAGAACTAATTGCCGAAGTATCACTAGCACGTGCAATGGAAGCAACAGGACATTCAATAATTAAAACTGTTCATGCTCATCCAACATTATCAGAATCAATTATGGAAGCCGCAGCAAATGCTTATGGTGAAGCGATACATATTTGAGAATAAGTTTAAGTTCATGTTCAAGTTCAAGAATTGATCGTCATTCCGAATCCCGATTAGGGTGAGGAATCTGTGAACGGATTAAATGAAAAAATAGAAAAAGTGAATAAAGAAAAAAGAAAATTAGTTTATTGTGATTTAGGATTGATTGATTATAAAGATGCATGGGATTTGCAAAAATCTGTTCATCAACTTAGAGTTGAGAATAAAATTGATGATGTTCTATTTTTGCTAGAGCATCCACACACTTATACACTTGGAAAAACTGCTGATAAAGAAAATCTAGTTGGTGATAAAAAATATCTTGATGAAAATAAAATATCTGTTTATGATATTGATCGTGGTGGAGATATAACTTATCACGGTCCGGGACAAATTGTTGGATATCCCATAATAAGTCTAACAAATTGGAAACAAGACACACATAAATATTTAAGATCGATTGAGGAAGTAATTATCAATGTTCTAAAAGAATATGATTTATATGGAACTAGAGTTGATAAATTTACTGGCGTTTGGTTGGAAGATAGAAAAATATGTGCGATTGGAATTAAAGTTAGCCGCTGGATAACAATGCATGGTTTTGCTTTTAATGTTAACACTGATCTTAAATTGTTTAGTGGAATTATTCCGTGTGGAATAAATGATAAAGATGTTACATCGCTAAATCGTGAATTGAATAAAGAAATAGCTTTGACTGAAGTAAAAGAGAAGATTATTCATCACTTTAGTACAGAATTTAGTTACGATCAAATTGAATTTAAATCTAAAGTAGAATTATTGAGTTTAATTTCTTAATGTAATATATCCACGACCATTAGGTCTTGGAACTCATGTAAATAATTTATTGGCTTTAGCCAAAACAAAAATAGTATTGGGCTAAAGCCCAAATTGTTATAGTGCAACTAACCACGACTTGAAAGTCGTGGCAATAAAAAAAATATTGAGAAAATCATGTCAAAAAAAATATTAACACCAACTAAATCGAAGGAGAAAACTTCGATGAAACCAGCTAATGGAAAAAATGATACTATAAATTTTGGTAAACACGAGTTTACTAAAGAAAAATTGCTTTATGTTTTAAAGATGATGTTAAGTGCTCGTAACGTTGATAACAAAGCAATGAATTTATTGCGACAGGGAAAAACATTTTTTCATATTGCGGGAGCAGGACACGAAGCTGTTCAACTTGCAATTGGTTTATCACTTGATCCGAAAAAAGATTGGTTATTCCCGTATTATCGAGATATGGCAACTGTACTTTCAGCAGGTTTAACTGCTGAAGAAGTATTGCTGGGAACATTTGGTAAAGCAAATGATCCGGCAAGTGGAGGAAGACAATTGCCAGTTCATTGGGGTGCAACAAATTTTAATTTGCCTTCACAATCATCACCAACCGGGACACAATTTTTACAAGCTGTTGGCGCTGCAATGTCGATCGCAAAACGGGGAGAAAAAAATATTGCTTATGTAAGCAGCGGCGAAGGAACAACCTCGCAAGGAGAATTTCACGAAGCTGTAAATTGGGCAAGCAGAGAAAAACTTCCTGTACTTTTTGTTATCCAGAATAACAAGTATGCAATTTCTGTCCACGTATCTAATCAAACAGGAGGTAAGGATAGCTCAATTGCTGAAATGATGGAAGGATTTCACACTTTACATCGTGCACGCATTGATGGAACAGATTTCTTTCAATCGTATGAAAAAATTCAAGAAGCGATTGAATATATTAAATCGGGTAAAGGCCCAGCTCTGATAGAAGCTGATGTTGTTAGATTAGAATCACATTCATCTTCAGATGATCAGAAAAAATATAGAGATAAAAAAGAACTTGAAGAAGATTTAAAGAGATGTCCGATTGAAAAGTTTGCACAGCTTTTAATCGCAAAAAGTTTTTTAACTCAAAATGAATATGATGAACTTAAACAAAAAGTTAATGATGAGATTAGTGAAGCAGCAGATAAAGCTTTGCATTCTGCTGATCCAAAACCTTCAGAAGCAACAAGTTTTAATTTTGATGAATCCGGATTTAAAGAAACATTGAATTATGAATCATCAATTCCATCTGGAAATAAAATTGTTATGGTTGATGCAATCAATCACGCATTACATGAAGAGATGGAAAAAAATCCAGCTATGTTCATCTTTGGTGAAGATATCGAAGACGGTAAAGGCGGTGTGTTTACTGCTACAAAAGGTTTATCAACAAGATTTACAAGAAAAAGAGTTTTCAATTCACCGTTAGCTGAAGCAAGCATAATGGGTGTTGCTGTTGGTATGTCATTGGCAGGAATGAAACCAGTTGTTGAAATACAATTTGGTGATTATATCTGGCCGGCATTTATGCAGATGAAAAATGAAATGGCTCCAATGCGTTACAGATCAAATAATGTGTGGTCTGCACCAATTGTAACTCGAGTTGCTGTTGGTGGATATATACATGGCGGACTTTGCCACAGCCAGAATATTGAAGCATTCTTCTCACACATTCCTGGAATCTTTATTGCATATCCTAGCAATGCTGCTGATGCAAAAGGTTTATTAAAAACAGCATGCAGAATTAAAGATCCAGTTTTGTTTTTAGAGCACAAAGGATTGTACAGGCAAAGTTATGCTATAACTCCTGAACCGGATGATAATTATTTACTTCCATTTGGTAAAGCAAAAGTTGTTAAGGAAGGAAATGATTTGACAGTTGTTTCGTGGGGAGTTTCTCTGTGGGATTCTATGTTAGCTGCAAAAAAATTGGAAGATGAAAATTATTCAGTTGAAGTAATTGATTTGAGAACAATTGTTCCGTTAGATGAAGAAACAATTTATAACTCCGTTAAAAAAACAAATAAAGTTATAATAATTCATGAAGATACATTGTTTGGTGGATTTGGAGCTGAGATAGCAGCACGAATTGCAGATAATTGTTTTCAATATCTTGATGCACCTGTCAAAAGAATTGCTGCTAAAGATTCTCACATTCCATACGCACCAATTCTGGAGAATGAGGTTTTACCAAGTAGAGATGATATTTATAATGGAATAAGAAATTTATTGATGTATTAATCTCTGGGTCTTTGTGTCTCTGTGGTAAAGATTTTCTTGCCATGAAAATTCAAAAACACAAAGTTTAACAAAAGAATATTGAACAAGGAATAATGATTTAAGATTATTGAAGTTTTAATTTGAATTGCTTAACTCGTAATTCTTAACTCTTAATTTGTAAAAAGTTTGAAAGTATAGGAGACAAAATGGATATCATAATGCCGAAAATGGGTGAGAGTGTTAATGAAGGCACAATCATAAAATGGCATAAAAAAGTCGGCGATGTTGTAAAACTTGATGAAATAATTTTTGAAATCAGTACAGATAAAGTTGATACTGAAATTCCGGCAGCATCAGCAGGAGTGCTTTCTGAAATATTAGTTAAAGAAGGTGATACGGTTGAAGTTGGAACTGTAGTTGCAAGAATAAAAAATTCTGGAGCTGAAAATAGTGAGATTGTTATTTCGAAGAAGTCTTCGACTGAGAAATCTTCACAAGAAATACAAAAACAGATTTCTCCCTCTGGTCGAAATGACAATAATCTAACTTCAAACTCAGAATCATCAAAACAAAATGTTCAAGGGAACCTAATCGAAATTGCTATGCCTAAAATGGGTGAATCGGTTATGGAAGGAACCATTATTAAATGGAATAAAAAAGTTGGAGATGCTGTTAAAAAGGATGAAATGATTTTTGAAATCAGTACTGATAAAGTTGATACAGAAATTCCTTCGCCTGAAGCAGGAACTTTAGTTGAGATTCTTGTTGGTGAGCAGGAAACAGTTGAAGTTGGGACTATTGTTGCGAAGCTTTCGGTAGGAAATCAAGTTAAAGTTCAAGAAGGAAATAATGAAGAAAATAAAAAAGAAGATGTTCACGAAATAAAATCAATGCACGATAATTTTTCTAAACCTGTTGAACTTCATTCCAATGAAAAGGGAATTGGTGGTGGATTTTTTTCTCCATTAGTTTTAAGCATCGCTCAAAAAGAAAATGTAAGTTTTGATGAACTGAATTCAATAAAAGGTACAGGATTAGAAGGAAGAGTTTCTAAGAAAGATATTCTTACATACATTGAGAGAAGAAAGACTGCAGGAGTTCAAGTTCAAGTTAAGGTTCAAGAGAAATCAGAGGAAAGAAAAAGTATATCTTCTGCAATTACTCAGCAAGTTTATAATGCAGCAGATGTTGAAAAAATTCCAATGGATAATATCCGACAAAGAATAATGGATCATATGGTTCATAGTCGTGATACATCTGTTCATGTTACAGGTTTGATTGAAGTTGATATGACACGGATTCATAATTTTATCAATTCTAAAAAAGATGAGATTATGAAAAGTGAAAATGCCAAGATTACTTATATGGCTTTTATTGCTGATGCTGTTGTAAAATCCTTAAAGAAATATCCACTTGTGAATTCGAGTATTGATGGAAATGCAATTCTGCAAAAGAAATTTATTAATCTTGGAATTGCTGTCGCAATTGAGCCAACAGGATTAATTGTTCCAAACATTAAAGGCGCTGGAGATAAAAATGTTATTGGTTTAGCAAAAGCTATAGCAGATATAGCAAATCGTGCAAGAACAAAAAAACTTACACCGGATGATATTAGTAACGGAACTTTTACTATTACAAATTACGGTGTGTTCGGAACTATATTTGGAACGCCAATTATAAATCAACCTGAAGTTGCAATACTTGGTGTAGGTGCTGCTCAGAAAAAACCAGTTGTAATCGAAGTTGATGGCTCTGACACAATTGCAATCAGAAACATAATGGCATTAACACTTTCTCACGATCATCGTTTGGTTGATGGTATGTTAGGTGGAATGTTTTTAAAGAACATCAAGGAAGTTTTAGAAAATTTTGAAGGTATTATTTAGAGAGCCATTGCGAGCGATGACTTTGAGCGAAGCAATCTCAATAAACAATTTTAATTTTGATATATATTGCCACGATTTTTAAGTCGTGGTTTTTTAAATTGAATATTTTTATGGACTTTAGTCCAATAAAAATGTGGTTAAAACTGAGTTTATATTTATTATTTTATCCACGAGCTAAAGCTCGTAGCAATTGATGGAAAGTGACGAGTTAAATTGATAAATCAACATCAAAAAGCATTTAAAGAAGAAGCAGAAAAAGCAAATAAAGATTTGGGCAAAAGACCTGATTGGTTAAAAGTACGATTACCAATTGGTGAAAACTATTCGGATGTTAAAAATCTTATGCGCAGACAAAAACTAAATACTGTTTGCGAAGAGGCCAAATGTCCTAATATTTCAGAATGCTGGAATCATCGCACAGCAACATTTATGATACTAGGTGATACTTGTACTCGTAGTTGTGGTTTTTGTAATATAAAAGTTGGAATCCCAAATGAACTTGATGTTGAAGAACCAAAACGAGTTGTACTATCTGTTGTGGAATTAGACTTAAGACACGTTGTAATTACATCTGTAAACAGAGATGAATTAAAAGATGGTGGATCAACAATATTTAAAGAATGTGTAAGATTGATTCGTGAACAGAAACCGGATTGTACTGTTGAAATTCTAATTCCGGATTTTAAAGGTGATGAAGATGCATTCAACATCATTATGCAAAATCCTCCGGATATTTTAAATCATAATATGGAAACTGTTCCAAGACTTTATCACGCTGTTCGTCCTCAAGCAAAGTATGAAAGAAGTTTGGAATTGATTAAATGGTTCAAATCTAATGGCCTTAAAACTAAAAGCGGAATAATGGTTGGAATTGGTGAAAAACCAGAAGAAGTATTAGAACTAATGAAGGATTTAGTTGGAGCAGGGTGTGATATTTTAACAATAGGGCAGTATTTACAGCCAACGAAAGAGCATTTACCAGTTGATAGATTTGTTACTCCAGATGAGTTTAAGATGTACAAAGAAGAGGGTTTAAAAATTGGATTTAAGATAGTAGAATCTTCTCCACTTGTTAGAAGTTCTTATCACGCAGATGAACATGCCAGAGCAATTTTTGACGCAGAATAATATTGAATTAATAACCATTTATTTACACATAATTCAGTTTCTAATTAGCATTAATCTGCTTAATTTAGCCTCGCTAAAAAATTAAACTAAGTTTATAGAGATATCTTTACTTGATGAAATTTAAAACCGCATTTCTTATCCTTCTTCTGCAAATAACTTTATCAGTTTTAATTGTTGCTCAAGAAAATCAGACAACTTTGCAAAAACCAGCAGATGATGATAACTCCAAATACACAAATGTTGGTAACATTGGTTTAACAGTTACAAACTTTGGAATGTACGGACACGGTTTTTCACTGTGGCCTGATCAACCTAATTGTGAGTATCCAATTGGCTCTGGAATTGAGCATCTTTTTGGTGGTGGATTGTGGTTTGGAGGAATTATTAGAGGCACTTATGAGCCATTTGTTACCACTGCTTCTATTGATGCTTCTTCAATCTCTGCAACTAGAGGTGGAGGTTTTGAGTACACAAATAGTATTGGACAAAAAGTAATTGAACGGTCATCACTATTTGATTCTCCATTTTATTACCCTTCAGCGATTTCTCATCAAGACTTTATAATGGATTACACAGATACTAATATTGTTTATCCTGGTCCTTTACCTGTTCCAATTGTTGATCATAATCCGCTGGGTATTGTTGTGCACCAAGAATCATATACCTGGAATTTTCCTTTTGCTAATTTCTTTGTGATAATGAATTATAATATTAAAAACGTATCTGAAAAATTCATTGATAGTGTTTTCATAGGATTGTGGACTGATACTGTTGTTAGAAATACAAAAATTACCGGCAGAAATTTTAATACTGCATTTTATTCTAAAGGTGGAAACGGTTTTAACGATTCAATCAAAATTGCTTATGAATATGATTCTAATGGCGATCCTGGTTTCACTGATAGCTATGTTGGAATTCAATACCTTGGTTCAGAACCAAAAATATCTGATAGAATTTTGATGGATGATGATTCAGTTTCTTCAGTCAGTTTTGTTAGTTGGACACACAATGGTTCTGATCCTTCTTTTTTTACACCGTTAGACGATTTACAAAGATTTAATAAACTTAGAGGTTATTTTGATATAGGTGGCACTCAAAGATGGAAGAACCCTATTAATCCATCAACTTTTAGAATCCCATCAAACCGATCTATATTAATTTCTAGTGGTCCATTTTCAACTATCGCTCCAGGTGATTCAATAAACGTTGTTTTTGCAATCGTGTGCGCAAAAAAATATGGTGATGATCTAGCCTCTCTAGATACAGAGGAACAAAAAACAAATTTATACATCAATGCTGATTGGGCTTTACGTGCATATTTTGGTGAAGATAGAAATCGTAATGGAATATTAGAAACAAATGAAGATTTAGATGGTAATGGAAAAATCACACGATATATTCTTCCAACTCCACCTACAACACCTAAAGTAAAAGTTGTTCCGGATAATCAGAAAGCTACAATTTATTGGGATAGAAGAGCTGAACTTTCTATTGATCCAATTTCCGGCAAACAAGATTTTGAAGGTTATAAACTTTATAGAACTCAAGCAGGTTTTGATTTAACACAAACACAAAATTTACAAAACTCTTTGGTTGTTCTAGCTGAATTTGATAGCACAGGAAACAGTATAGGATTTAATACAGGATTTTCTAATGTAAGATTAGATGAACCTGTTACTTTTCCGAATGACACAACAAAATATTATTACAAGTTTGATCTGGATAATTTGTTAAATGGCTGGCAATATGTTTATTCTGTTACAGCATTTGATGAAGGCGATCCATCAAATGATCTTGATATTTTAGAATCAAGTTCAATAGCTAATTACCAGAGAATTGTTCCTGGAACTCCAGCAACAGAAGATGTAAATGCAGAGGTTGGTGTTTATCCAAATCCATATTATGGAAATGCAGTTTGGGATGGAAGTTCTGAACGACTAAGAAAAATATATTTTTATAATCTTCCTACAGAATGTGAAGTAACTATTTATACACTTGCCGGCGATATTGTAAAAAAGTTTAGTCACGATGCAACAAGTAATGGATCAGATACAAGATGGTTTGAAAATTATGCTAGCGATGAAAAACAAATTTTTGCTGGTGGTGAACATGCCTGGGATTTAGTAACTGACAATGATCAGGCAATTGCAACAGGCTTGTATTTGTTTACCGTTAAGAATAGCAAAACGGCTGAAATTAAAACTGGAAAATTTTTAATAATTAAATAATAGGAGAGTTAAATGAAAACTAAACTTTTTTTACTTTTTGCAGTAATGTTCATCTTTTCGATGAATTTACTTGCTCAAACATATCCTTTAGTAACATTGCAGGATATTCAAGGTGTTCCAGACTCACTACTTGGAACCGATCCACCATCACCATTAAATGGTGATACAGTTAGAGTTCAAGGAATTGCACTTGTTAGTACAGTTATTGATCCAGATACAAATCGTGGAGTGATTATATCTGCTGGTGCTAGATGGGCAGGATATATTCAAGATCCAGAAAGTGATTTATGGGGTGGATTAAATATTATTCAAAATGATACTAATGGTGTTGCTCAAGGTACTTTTTTTGATTTAGTTGATAGTGCTGATATCGTTGAGTTTACCGGTATTGTTACAGAATTTAATACTACTACAGAATTAATTTTGATAACAGCACCGCAACCAATTCCAGTTCAAATTATAGAAAATCGTCCTAATCGTCCGGCACCAATAGAATTAGAAATTGCTGATTTATTTACAACATCAAACGGTTACAATTTTGATGCAGAAAAATATGAAGGTATGCTGGTTATTTTTAGAAATGTTATAACTTCAGATAGAGCATCAAACGGAAATTTTAAAATAAATGATTTTAATGGTCACTCAGCATTTATTTATAATCAATCAAGATATTTTAAAACCGGTACACCTGGTATTATTCCTGGTTATCAACCACCACTTGATGGTTCTTACTTAGAATATTTAATAGGAATTGTTACTACAAGAACAGATGGATATTATATTGTTCCAGTTTATCCTGGTGATGTTGGTCCGGTTTTACAAAGTCCACCTGTTGTTTCATCCATAAGAAGAAATATAGTGGAAGTTACATCAAATCAACCAGTTGATGTATCTGCAAAAATAAAAGATCTTGATGGAACAGTTTCAGAAGCACGTGTATATTTTTCGGTTAATGGCGCAGCACGTGATTCTGTTCAAATGACATTTTCAACATCTGATTCATTATACAAAGGAACTATTCCTGGTGTAGTTGCAGATTCAGCATTAGTTGATTTTTATATCTGGGCAAAGGATAACCAGAATTTAATTAGTGTTACTCCGGTTGATACAATAAAACAAAAATATTTTTATTTAGTTCTTAATAGACCTTTAACAATTAGAGACGTGCAATACAGCCCATTTGGCGGAGGTTATAGTGCTTATAATAATTATAATGTAATGTTATCCGGAGTTATTACTGCTGATTCATCAGATATAAAAGGTTTTGGAAGTACGCCACTCAGATTATACATGCAAGATGGTACCGGACCGTGGAGTGGAATCCAGATTGGAACTAGTGGTCCTTTGGGTACTACAGTATTAAATCTTAATCGTGGAGATAATGTTCAAATGAATGGTGTTATTAGGGAATCATTTGATGTAACACGAATTGATAGCTTAATTGCCCTCACAGTTAGTTCAACCGGCAATGCATTACCTGATGCTGAAGTTTTAACTACTGGTACAATTGGTACATCCGGAAATAATGTAATTGGAAAAGAAGAATGGGAAAGTGTTCTTGTTCAATATAATGATGTAACTATTACAGCGGTTAGCGCAGATGGAACATCAAATTTTGGTGAGATGTATATAAGTGATGGTTCCGGAAATACAAGAGTTGAACTTGAAGATGGAAATCATTCATATCATAACGGAACAATATCTGAAAGACCAATATTAGTTATTCAGGATGCAACTTTTGAAGCGATTAAAGGAGTTCTTTATTACTCATTTAGTAACTACAAATTAGCACCTAGAAAAAATGATGATTTTGTAAACTATTCCACTGATGTTATAACTGAAGGTAACTTACCAACAGATTTTTCAATCTCACAAAACTATCCTAATCCATTTAACCCATCAACAACAATAAATTATGCTCTTCCTAAAGAAGAAATGGTTGTTGTAAAAGTGTATAATATTTTAGGACAGGTTGTTAGAACACTTGTAAACCAAAATCAATCAGCTGGTAATTATACTATATCATTTAAAGCAAATGAATTAACTTCTGGAATATATTTCTACAGTATTCAGGCTGGTAATTTCAATCAAGTTAAAAAGATGATGTTGATTAAATAAATTGGTTTATAGAAGCCTGTACAAAAAATAAATAATTCTGTTTGTCATTCCCACACAAGTGGGAATGCATTTTTTTTTTGATGTTATGGATTCCCGTTTTCACGGGAATGACAAAGTAGTTACAAAAGTTGCAGTTGCTTTATTAAATTGTATAAAATCTATAAAGTATTTAAAAATTATTTGTTACTTGTTTAGATAAATGAAAAAAACTTTACTTACATCATTCTTTCTATTTTCGTTGGTACTAATCATATCATGCGGAGAAGATTTTATTGATAACCCGACTGGTAATAAATCACCTGAAACAAGCATTTCTCTATTTCCGGATTCTAGTATTACTCCACAACCAAGCAGATTAAAAGTTAGTTGGTGGGGTGATGATGTAGATGGATTGATAGTTGGATTTTATTATAGTTGGGATGGCACAACCTGGACATTTACAGATGAAAATGAAATTCTATTTTCACTTCAAATCGGTGCAGGTGATACAACTTACGCATTTAAAGTTTCATCTGTTGATAATAGTGGTAATGGAATATATGATAATCAAGTAATACAAAATGGAATAAATTTTGGACCCGAACCTTTTGTTGATGCCAATAATAATGGCATATTTAATCGAGGTGAGAAATATTTTGATATTGGTTTGATTGATCCAACTCCGGCTACATTAAATTTTCCATTAAAAAATACTGCACCTACAATCGAATGGAATTCATTAAGTACAATTCCTGAAATATCATTCCCGGTTATGTCATTTGGCTGGAATGTAGATGACCTTGATGGAATAAGTACGATACTAAAAATTAATATCGCACTTAATGATACAACTGATCCAAATAAAATTGTTGCATTGGATGGAAGTGTTAGAACAATAACACTAAGAACTAAAGAGTTTAATTCTTCTGATCCGCAAATGGAAATATTAATTGAAGGAATTGAAACAAATATCTTTTCAGAAAAATTGCATGGTTTAAAGTTTGATGATTACAATAAGTTTTATGTTCAGGCAGTAGATATTTCTGGCGCAACATCTCAATTTATTTCTTTGCCCGATACATCCAAAACCTGGTTTGTAAAAAAACCTAAAGGTGATGTTCTTATAATGGATGACTATTCAACTTCAGATGGTGCCGCTGCATTTTATGATACAATGATGGATAGTTTAGGACTTACTAATAAGTATGATGTGTATGATTTTCTTGGACAAAAACCACCTTATACAAACATAACATTTTTGCAAACTCTTAAATTATTTAAATATGTTTTGTGGTACAGCGAT
This sequence comes from Ignavibacteriales bacterium, assembly GCA_016707585.1. Classification (GTDB taxonomy): domain Bacteria; phylum Bacteroidota; class Ignavibacteria; order Ignavibacteriales; family Ignavibacteriaceae; genus IGN3. Next base: position 50,062 of record JADJHL010000003.1, read on the forward strand.
AATAATCCTTCATTAGATTTAGCTGCTTCATCAGTACAAAAATTTATTGATGCTGGCGGTAAGATTGCATTCTCAATGCAATTTCCGCAAACAGTTGATCCGGTTTTATTGCAGAGTTTTCTTCCTATAAATTCAGATAGCTTGTTTACTAAAACTTCTATTTTACCAAACACAATTATATCTGCTGATACAACGAATTCTGAATATCCACAACTTACAATTTCTACGAGTTTGTTTAGAATAAAATCATTTTATCTAAATCCAAATGGAGCAATTCCGATTTATTATTTTCCAAACAAAGAACTTAGAGGATTTATTGGTTTCTTCAATAATACAAAGTCTTTATTCTTCTATGGATTGCCGTTAAGTAAATCAAATGCTGGCTCAGCAAATGTACCAGCTTTACTTTCAAAAATCTTTTTTGAAGATTTTGGAGTAACTCCATGAAAAAGATTTTTACTTTATTATTGTTTGTGTTAGTTACTTCGCTCATTCTGCCACAGAATTCAGGTAATCTTTCCGGAACTGTAACAGATGCATTAACTGGTGATGCATTACCCGGAGTTAATGTTATAATTAAAGGTACGTACTTTGGTACAGCTACAGATTTGAACGGAAAATTTAAATTAAATAATATTTCTGCTGGCACTTATAATATTGATATCTCATTGATTGGATATAAAACTGTTCAATACGCAGGATTTGAAATTGAAAGCGGAAAAACTAAATCATTAGAAATTAATTTGGAAGAAACTGTCCTTACTTTGGGTCAGGATGTTGTTGTAATTGGCGAAAAACCTTTAATGGATGTTGAGGAAACTCAGAGTAAAAGGACTGTAACTAAAGAAGATCTTGATATTGCTGTAATTGAAAACATTGCTGACATTGTAACGCAACAATCCGGTGTTGTAAAATCAGATAACTCAATTCATATTCGCGGCGGGAGATCATACGAAAATGCTTTTTTACTGGATGGTGTTTCTGTTCAAGATCCACTTGCGGGTACAGGATTTGGATTACAACTTTCTGCAAATGCAATTGAAGAAGTTGAAGTGATTACTGGCGGATTTAATGCTGAATTTGGTCAGGCTACTTCTGGAGTTGTAAATGTTAAAACGCGCGAAGGTGGTAATAAATATTCAGGATCGATATCTTATAAAAGAGATTATCTTGAAGATAAAACATCTTACCACGTTTTTAATACTGATATTGTTGAAGGAAATTTAAGTGGTCCAGAACCAATAACTTCATTTATTCTTCCATCATTGGGATTAGAAATTCCTGGTGAAGTTACTTTCTTTAGTAGTTTCTATACAGGATTAACTGACGGAATAACTCAGGGATATTTTAAACCAACTGCAAATAGATTAGTATCATCAATATTTTATGATACTCGTTTTGCACCTAAAGCTGAGAACAATTGGTTTTGGTTAGCTAAAATTACTTATAAATATTCTCCGACTTTAAAATTTTCATACTCGTTTAATCAGTCGGTTAACATAAATCAAAATTCACAATCGCTGCAATCAAATCTTGAGTATGTGGAGCCAAGTCCTGGTTATCAATATAATTATCAGTACATACTTGATGAGGCAAATACTTTTACACATAATAATAAATATCATTCTGTTGGAGTTACACATACACTTAGCTCAAAAACATTTTATGAATTAAAGATTAATAATTTTTATACACACCTAAGAGCAGATGCTAATGGAAGAAATTGGCAAAATTATAATGAGCCAAAAGATATTGTTACATTTCCGATTGAGTACTATAATATCAATAGAGATACAATTGGTGTAATTCCTGGCGATGGTTTTTGGGATGTAGGCAGTCCATTTACATGGCGTGATCATTATGTTGAAGAATTTTCTGTTCGTGGCGATCTAACAAATTTCTTTGATGAGAAAAATAAATTTAAAGCTGGATTTAATTTTCAATTTCAGCAAATGCAGGTTATTGATATCTATAAACCGTGGATTGGTGAACTTGGTTTAAATAATGATATTTATAAAGTTTATCCTGCATTGGGATCATTATATGCACAGGATAATATTAATTTTAGTGGAATGATTTTAAATTTTGGATTAAGGTTAGATTATTGGTTTCCAGGTAAGTATGTTGATGATGCAGTTGAAAATCCTGATGTTGTTACAATTCCTGATGAGATTAGAGTTAAATATAAAGAAGATACTTTTGCATGGTTTGGTGGTAGAAGATTCAAAGCGAGATTAAGTCCGCGACTTGGTATTTCACATCCGGTTTCAGATAATCAAACATTGTTTTTTTCTTACGGACATTTTAGTAAATGGCCAAAACCACAATTTATTTATGCAAAGTTAGATCCTTTAAATGCACAATCCTCGTTTCAAAAATTTGGTAATCCAAACTTAAATCCTGAAACTACAGTTGCATATGAATTAGGATTAAAAACACAATTTTCTTCTGATGATGTTTTAACATTAACAACTTATTATAAAGATATTTTTGATTATGTAAATACTCGAACTGCAAAAATTGTTTCTGCAAGATTTGCAACAGAAAGTTTTATCACTTATGTAAATTCAGATTATGCACGTTCACGTGGAATCGAATTTGAATATCGCAAACGAATTGGTAAATGGTTTAATGGAAATGCTTCACTTACTTACGCAATTGTAACCGGCAAAAGTTCTTCAGCAGATGAAGGTGTTTTAGTTTTGCAAGGTGACTTGAATGAATCAATAAAAGAACAATATGTACCTTGGGATAGACCACTAACTGCTTCTGTCTCAACAAGTTTTTATGTTGAAAGAGAGCAACCTTTATTTGGATTTGCGCCTGGAATTTTAGACGATTATAATCTTTACTTAAGATTTTTCTTTCAATCTGGTAAAAGATATACAACAGCAGTCTATACCGGTTTTGTTGATGAGCAGGGAAGAGCAGAGTATGAATATGTTACAAATGAACGATATAGCAAGGTTGGTGATGATTGGTTTTGGGTTGATTTAAATTTTGAAAAGTACTTCCAGTTATTTGGGATGAAATTCGCAATAAGTGTAGAAGTTAATAATCTGCTTGATACAAAAAACTCAGCAATTATAAATCCAGTGACTGGTAAGGCTTATGAATACGGTGATGATGTTCCGGCAAGCTGGAACGATCCTCGTTACCCTGATTTGCAAGCACCAATTACTTCTTATCCATTTAATCCTGCAAGATATTTAACTCGTAGAAATATAAAATTTGGTGTGAGTTTGAGATTTTAATATGAAATATTTAGTTACAATAATATTAATTGTTTTTTCTTTTTCAGAAATAAAACCGCAATTATTTCCTGTGCTTGGTGGTCAGCGTGCCGGAATTTCTACTGCGCAATTTTTAAAAATTGGTGTCGGTGGCAGAGCAACTGCAATGGGTGATGCTTTTGTAGCAATTGCAAATGATGTTTCTGCCTTGTATTGGAATCCTGCTGGTCTCTCTCAATTTTCAGAAAATCAGGTAATGTTTTCTCACAATCAGTGGGTTGTAGATATTAACCACGATTTTGTTGGTGCTGTTTATCATCTTGATGACGCAAATACATTCGGAGTTTCTTTAACTTCACTTTCAATGGATGAAATGAAAGTTACAACCGAGTACGCCCCATTTGGAACAGGTGAGTATTTTGGATTTAGTGATTTTGGATTAGCTGTTTCATATTCAAGAAAGATGACTGAGCAATTTAGTTTTGGCGGAACAGTTAGATACATTGAAGAAACTTTAGATGTTCTGAAAATGCGCGGAGTAATGATTGACTTAGGTACTTATTATTGGACTGGTTTAGGATCAACAAGATTTGCTGTTGCAGTTACAAATTTTGGTAATGATTTGGCCCCAGATGGTGAAGTTGTTTTAGTAGGGAACAGAACAAAATCCAACTGGCAATCGTTTTCACCACCAACAATGTTTAGAATAGGATTTGCACTTGAACCTTATGAAGATGATCAACACAAATTTACTACTTCAATTCAATTAAACCATCCAAATGATAACAGTGAAAATTTATCGCTTGGTTTAGAATATGTTTGGAATAAAATGTTTTTTGCTCGTGGTGGTTACAAAGTAAATGTTGAAGAACAAAATTACTCATTTGGTGCTGGTGTAAACGTACCCATTAGCATTGCAAACGTAAGTGTTGATTATGCGTTTGCTAATTTTACTCGACTTGGATCTGCACATAGATTCTCAATTACATTAGGCTTATGATTAAAAGTAAAACACTTAAATATATTTTAACATTATTAGTTATAACTTTAACTTTTTCTTGTAATGAAAAATTTGATATAACTCAATTTGATACTAATGAACCTGGTAATATTGGCGGGGATACAATTTATGTAAAATTAAATCCTGATTGGAATGGATTTAATCATCCAGAAGATATCTCAGTTGGTAAAGAACCATTAATATATGTTGCCGATACGGATAATGATAGAATTGTAATGCTTAATCTTAATGGGGATATTCTTGGAGTAAGATCAATTAAGCATCCTGTTGCAATTGCTCAGGATTACAGACTAAACTTAGTTGTGTGTGGAGAGTTTGATACATTAGGACAAACTTTTAGTGCAGTTTATAAAATTGATTTAGTTTCCTCAAATCATCAAATAGAAACAGCGCCAATGGTTAGATTACTTCCACGACCAGATGATTTAAATACTCCTTTAAGAAAATACACCGGAGTTTGTACATTTTATGATAACTCGTTTTATGTTTCAAGAACTGGTCCTAATAACACAAGCATATACGATCCTGATAACTCTATTTTAATTTTTAATCCAAAGAATAATTCTTCTGGAGATACATTAATTGGTAGAGTCCCAAATATATCGCCAACGAGTGCAGGCTTAGTTTCAGCTTATCAAATCAGTTCGCTTGCTTCATTTAATAAACGTAATATTGATATTGTTGTTACATTAACAGGAGCCAATAGTTTTAAAACACAATGGTGGAATTATATTATTACACCAATCGATGAAAAATACCAGAGTGCATTCTCACCTAGAGATGGTGTTGCATTTGCACAACCAAATATTTTTATCAGACCGGAAGGTTGTACAGTTGATGTTAGTGGTAATATTTATGTAGCTGATGCTGGAAACGAAACAGATAGTAGTGGTTATATTTATAAATTTAATTCTCTTGGAGATAAATTAATTGAATTTGGTGGATCATCGGTTTTTTGTTGGCCATACTCGGTGGCTCATTTTAATAAAATCCTTTATGTAGCTGATAGAGGAAATAACAGGATTTTAAGATTTCAATTATCAACGGATACACAATGACATATTTAAAAATATTTATTTTCATTTTGCTTACTACCGCAGCATTTTCTCAAACTGTTGTCCCAATTTCCGAAATGAGAGTTAATGATGCTAACGGAATTCCAGTCGGACTCAATCAGATTTACACAATTTCCGGAATTGTTACTTCTTCAAATCAGATTGGAACTGCTGGTCCAGCGACCATTCAAGATATAACAGGCGGAATGGCAATTTATGGTTCAGCCTTTGCGGGACAAGTTGCAATTGGTGATTCCGTTACTGTAACTGGTACTTTAACACATTACAATGGTTTAGCTGAAGTCAGTGCAACCATATCAGGATTTTCTTTCGTAAATCATTCATCAGGAAATTATTTTGATACTACAATTGTTACCTTATCTCAAATCGCAAATCAACAGTGGAGTGGATTTGAAGAATTTGAAAGTAGATTAATTCGAATAAATAATGTAACGATTAGTGGTGGCACTGGTGTTTTTGTAGGTAATACTAATTATAATTTAACTGATGCGTCAACTACTCTAACACAAGGATTAAGAATTGATTCTGATGTTTCTTCTATTGTAGGTACAACAACACCAACAAGTCCAGTTGATTTAATTGGTGTATTAGCACAATATGATAATGCCGCACCTTATAGTTCTGGTTATCAGCTAATGCCCAGATTTGTTTTTGATATCATTGATGATGGATCTCCTTTAATATTAAATCCAATTATTGCAGCAAATATCGATACAAGTTCATTTACTGTTTATTTTAATACAGCACGTAATGGAAATAGCCAGATAAAATATGGATTAACAACTGCTCTTGAGTTAGATTCAGTTGTTATTGATGATGATACAACTTATCACATTGTACCAGTTACAGGTTTAAACGAAGTTACCCATTATTATTATCGTGCATACTCAACAAATGAAAATGGAACAAGTGTTGGTGCTTTACAAAGTATTACTACTGCTTCTTCAGATCCAACTGTTGGTGCAATAAATGTGTATTTTAATTTTTCAGTTGATACAACTGTAACAATCCCGGGCAATAAAGCTTCTGGTAATGTAAGCTTTGAACAAAAACTTATTGAAAGAATTAATACTTCAAATTATTCAATCGATTTAGCCCTGTATAGTTTTTTTGGAATGCCTAATATTGCAAGTGCAATTGTTGCCGCAAAAAATCGCGGAGTTAAAGTTCGTGTTGTTTACGATAATCGAACAACTCAAAATAGTATGCAAACACTTATCGATGCCGGGATTCCGGTACTCAAAAGAACTGCTAGTCTAGATGGAATTATGCACAATAAGTTTTTCATATTTGATGGCAGAGATTCTAATCCAGTAAATGATTGGATATGGACTGGTTCCTGGAATGTTACTTCAACTGAAATTAACTGGAAGAATAATGTTGTTGAAATAAATGATGCTGGTTTAGCTAATGCTTATACAACAGAATTTCAAGAAATGTGGGGAAGTTCAACCGAAATACCAAATTCAACATTAGCAAAATTTGGAAGTCAGAAAACAGATAATACAACTCACTTTTTTACAATTGGTGGAAAAGATGTAAGATTGTATTTCAGCCCTTCTGATGGTACAAATTCAAAAATATTGAGTGAGATTAATTCATCTCAACATAATATTTATTTTGCTCAGTATGCTTTTACAAGATCTGATCTTGCTAACGGATTAAATCAAAAATATGTGGGTGGAGTAACTGATATTCGTGGAGTGATTGATCAAGCAAACACTTCAGGTTCTCAATATACATTCTTAGATACTTTTGTAGATTTATTTACTGCAACTGATGCAACTCAACATCATAAATATGCAATTTTTGATCCATCGTATTCTGAAAGTAATCCAACTGTTTTAACTGGATCTCATAACTGGTCTAACGCTGCAGATCAGGATAATGATGAAAATACACTTATCATCAATGATGTTTACATTGCAAATAAATATATGCAGGAGTTTAAGAAAAGATATAATGAAGCAGGTGGAACAAGTACATTCATAATCCCGGTTACGGATGTTGATGATTTTAATATTACTGAATTTGACTATCAATTATTTCAAAATTATCCAAACCCATTTAATCCTGTTACAACAATAAGATTCGAAATTCCGAAATCCCAAAGAATAAGATTAAGTGTTTTCGATATTTTAGGCAGGGAAGTAAAAGTTATGTATGATGATGTTGCACCTGCAGGAATTGTTACTGTGGATTTTACGGCTGGCAATTTAGCAAGTGGAATGTACGTTTATCAGTTAAAAACGGCAGATTTTTCAGTTTCTAAAAAGATGGTTTTACTAAAGTAATTACTTAAATATTTGTAAAAAAAAGGCTCTTTGTCTAAATTTAACCCTCAAAATTTAACTAAGAAGGTAAAAGAATGAGTGAGATAAAAGGTAAAATAATTCAGATTATCGGACCTGTTGTAGATATTGAATTTGATGGAACACATCTGCCCAAGATTTATAATGCAATTAGAATCCCAAGAACTTCTACAGAAGGTAAAGTTGAAGAATTAATTGTTGAAGTTCAACAACATCTTGGTGAAAATAGAGTTAGATCAGTTGCTATGGATTCCACAGATGGTTTAGTACGAGGAATGGATGTGTTTGATACTGGAAAACCAATCTCAGTTCCTGTAGGCCCTGCTACACTTGGCAGGTTGATAAATGTTATTGGTGATGGAATTGACGGTCTTGGTGAAATTAAAGCAGAAAAAAGATACCCAATTCATCGTCCTGCTCCTGCATTTAAGAATCTTATAACAACTGCACAAATGTTTGAAACAGGACTTAAAGTTGTTGATTTGATGGAACCATATAGTAAAGGCGGAAAAACTGGTTTATTTGGTGGAGCCGGAGTTGGTAAAACAGTTATAATTCAAGAGTTAATAAACAATATTGCAAAACAGCACGGTGGATATTCTGTATTTGCCGGAGTTGGTGAAAGAACTCGTGAGGGAAATGATCTCTGGCGTGAGATGAAAGAGTCTGGTGTTATTGATAAAACTGCATTAGTATTTGGTCAGATGAATGAACCTCCAGGAGCAAGACTACGTGTTGCTTTAACAGGCCTAACAATTGCAGAATATTTTAGAGATGAAGAAGGAAGAGACGTACTTTTATTTATTGATAACATTTTCCGTTTTACACAAGCTGGATCTGAAGTTTCAGCTTTATTAGGTAGAATGCCTTCTGCGGTTGGTTATCAACCAAACTTAGCGACTGAAATGGGTGCTCTTCAAGAAAGAATTACTTCAACTGATAAAGGCTCTATCACATCAGTTCAGGCTATCTACGTTCCTGCAGATGATTTAACTGATCCTGCACCTGCTGCTGCTTTTGCACACCTTGATGCTACAACAGTATTAAGCCGTCAGATTTCAGAGCTTGGAATTTATCCTGCAGTTGATCCTCTTGAATCAACTTCAAGAATTCTTGAACCAGGAATTTTAGGACAGGAACACTACGATGTTGCAAAAAATTGTAAAGAAATTCTACAACATTATAAAGATCTGCAAGATATTATAAATATACTTGGTATGGATGAACTTTCTGATGATGATAAAATTGTTGTAAGACGGGCAAGAAGAATCCAAAGATTCTTCAGTCAGCCATTCCACGTAGCTGAAGCATTTACAGGCAAAGCAGGTAAGTATGTTAAGTTAGAAGATACAATTCGCGGTTTTAAAGGAATTATTGATGGTAAGTATGACGATTTACCAGAATCAGCGTTTATGTATGTAGGTGTGATTGAAGAAGCAGTTGAAAATGCTAAAAAGATGATGGCTTAATAATGTCAGAATTAAATTTAGAAATAGTTACTCCATCAAAATCTGCTTTTAGTGGTGAGATAAAATCTATAACTGTTCCTGGAACAAAAGGAAGATTTCAGATATTGAAAAATCACGCACCAATAATAAGTATGTTTGATATTGGAATGATTAAAGTTGAATTGCCTGATGGAAAATCAGATCATTATGCAACTGCTGGCGGAACAATTGAGGTGCTGGATAACAAAGTTCTGGTTTTAGCTGATTCAATTGAGCAAGTTTCAGAAATTGATGAAGAACGAGCTTTAAAAGCCAAACAAAGAGCGGAAGAAAGATTAATTGAAAAGAAAAGTGATCTGAACATTTCAAGAGCCCAAATTGCTTTAGCTAGAGCACTTAACAGAATTCAAGTTAAAGAAAAATATAATTAGAGTTTTTAATAAAACATATTGAAATAAAAAAGCGAACAAAAGTTCGCTTTTTTTAATTTAAATAACCATCATTAACAATTATTTTTTTAATCAGATCAGCATTATTTACTTTTTCTTTTATCAAGTTAAAATAGTTGATTAAAAAATATAGACGTTCATTTTCACTTTTTAGTATTAGAAATTCATGTTGTTGTTCATAACTCATTCCAGATTTTTCGGCAATCTTATACGATTTTAATTTTGCAGATTTTAGATTGCTCCAAAATACTTCTTCCAGTTTATAATTTGCTAATTCAACAATCTCTTCAAAATCATTTTGCAGTTCATCAATTAGTTTTTCATCAACTACTTCATTTTCATCAAAGTATTTAAAAACATCTGCCATATAATAATCATCAGAATGTTTTGAAGTTGAATTGATTATAAATCTTTCTATTCCTGCAACAACAATATCTAATTCACCATTATCATAAGTCTTAATTACTTCTGATATTATAACATAAACACCAACATCAGAAATTTTTTTATCAATCAATGAAATAATTCCAAATCCTGTATTACTATCCAAACATTTATTTAAAAGTTTTTTATATCTTTCTTCAAAAATGTGCAACGGATATTTTGATCCTGGAAAGACTACTAAGTTTAGTGGGAATATTGGGATTTTAAGCTGCATAACTTTTGTTAAAATAGACTTTAAAAAGTAAAATAATATATAATTAAATCAGATTTATTAAGAACTTAGAATAAAGATTAACGATTGCTGATTTTAAGATTAAAAATCCAAAATCCTCAATCGCAATCCTTGTTATTAAATTATAATTATCCTAAAAATATTATTAAGCTTTTGAATAAAGTTCGTTAACTTTATCCCAGTTAACAACATTCCACCAATTTTCAATGTATTCTGGTCTTCTGTTCTGATATTTTAGATAATATGCATGTTCCCAAACATCTAAACCTAATATTGGTAACCCCTTTACTTCAGCAACATCCATTAATGGATTATCCTGGTTTGGAGTCGAACTAACAACTAATTTACCATCCTGTAAAACTAACCATGCCCAACCAGAACCAAATCTTGTTGTTGCTGCACTGTTAAATTTATTTTTTAATTCCTCAAATGAACCAAAAGTTGAAGTAATTGCTTCTGCAACTTTTCCGGTTGGATTTCCTCCACCATTTTGCTTCATCAATGTCCAGAATAAAGAATGATTCCAATGTCCACCACCATTATTTCTGACTGCAACAGGAAGTTTAGATATTGTGGAAAACATTTCTTCTAAAGATTTTCCTTCGTGTTCAGTTGATTCAATTGCTTTGTTAAGATTTGTAACATAAGCATTATGATGTTTTGTATAATGTATTTCCATAGTCATTTTATCAATGTACGGTTCCAATGCGTCATAAGCGTATGGAATTGCGGGCAATTCAAATTTTGCCATTTTACTATTTCTCCTTATGTGTTTATTAAATTTATTTAAATGATTTTCAACTTTACCGATAACTGATATTGCTGGAACACTGCTAAGAGCATATAAAAATTTTCTTCTTTGCATATTCAGTCACTTTAATTATACACTAAACGATTCGCCACAGCCACAACTTTTAGTCGCGTTAGGATTATTAAATATAAATCCTTTGCCGTTTAATCCATCAGAAAAATCTAACTCAGTTCCACTTAAGTAAAAAAGACTTTTACCATCAATCACAAGCTTAACATTATCTTGCTGTATGATCGTATCGCCTTCACGAGTCTCCGGATCGAAACCTAGGCTATATGTTAAGCCGGAACATCCGCCACCTTTTACACCGATTCTTAAGCCGAATTCTCCAGCAATTTTATTCTCATCCATTATCTTTCGAATTTCTTTAACAGCTTTTTCAGTTATAGTTATTTCAGATTCTATTTGTGTGTTACTCATTGCATACCTCTATTTTTAAAATTAAAATGAAAATGGATCGCCTGGTTTTGCTGTTACAAACTCAGGATAATTTAATTTCCAACCCTGCAAACTGGTCCTTACAAAAATTCCTTGTGTTTCATAATAAGTAGAAAATTGATCAGACAGAATTATTAAATTGTTTTCGGTTAAATGAATACTTTTCTTTTCTAAAAAACTTTTTAATCCATATTGAAAATCTTTAGTGAAAAAGTTTGAATTATGGAAAAGAGGGAACTTAGCTTTTAGATAACTTAGAAAAATCTGATTTTCATTTTTTAAGTCGTTAAACAGGTTTTGTATGTTAGGTTTACTCATGATTGATCTTTATTTGTTAGTGTGTATATAGAAAAATTTAATTTATTCATTAATGTAATCAAATAATATGAGCTAATTTAGTTTCATAAAATACTTTATCAATCTTTTTCTGAACTTCTGCAAGAGGATCTTTTATCTTACAACAATCTGAATGTGAACATTCATTTTTGTTAGTATCGGTTTTTAGACAATTTGTAATTTGGAAATCTGGTTCAACTGACCGGATCAAATCTATTAATGAAATTTCTAATGGATTTTTCTTAAGTGTGTATCCACCTTTAACTCCTTGAAATGACACTGTTATATCGTTTCTAGTTAAACTTTGTAAAACCTTTGCTACCAGTTCAAAAGAAATTTGGTGTTGATCTGCTATTTCTTTTGCAGTTACTGCAGTTCCATGGTTTTTAATCGCCATATATCTTGCAGCCATTAAAGCGTATTCTGATTTTTTTGATAGTTTAAGCATAAATAAGACTAAATTAGTCTGGTATAAACTTAAAAGAATAAGCTTAAAAATCCAAACCAGTGTGATTAAAATCCTAAGATCTGAACTGATGCTTTTGCAAAGTTTACAAGAGGACCAAAATAAACTCCAAGTATTAAGACTGGTGCAATTAATAAAAACAGCACTACATAGTTTAATACAGAAAGTTTTAATTCAGTTTTAATATCCGTTTTAACCAAGAACATAGCTCTTAAAACACGAATATAGTAGTAGAGTGAAACTACAGTATTTAACAAAGCTATAATTGCAACAGTAATCATATTTGCATCAACTAAAGCGATAAATAAATATAGTTTACCAATAAATCCAGCAGTAGGTGGTAAGCCTGTTAATGAAACTAGAAAAATACCAAGTGCGGTACCAAGTAATGGTAAAGAGTAACCAATACCTTTATAATCATCAATTTCTTCCGAGTTAATTTTGTTAGCAATTAACATTACAACATAAAAAGCACCAAGATTCATAAACATATAAATAAAGAAGTAAACAAGTACTGCCAAAATTCCTTGATTAGAAAGTACTGCAACGCCAAGCATTAAATATCCGGCATGCGCAATACTTGAATAAGCAAGCATTCTTTTAATATTATCCTGCCAGAGTGCAGCAAAGTTACCATAAGTCATGGTAATGATAGAGAAGAGTATCAAAAGCGTTTGCCAATCAATAAATTGTATTAACTGCCAATAACCCGATCCATTTATTGAGGTTGCAAAAGTTACTTTTAAAAATCTAATTAGAACTGCAAATCCTGCAGCTTTACTTGCAACTGATAAGAAAGCTGTAATAGAAATTGGTGCGCCTTCGTAAACGTCCGGAGTCCAGAAATGAAAGGGAACAATAGAAATCTTAAATCCAATTCCTGCAAAAATCATTATTATAGAAATTAAAAATGTTAACTGATTTCCATCTGGTGAATTAATTAAAGTATTAATTTCAGAAAGATTTGTACTTCCGGTTATTCCATAAAGAACAGACATACCAAACAACATAATTCCAGATGAAGCTGAACCGTATATTAAATATTTTAATTGAGCTTCGCTGTTTCTTATAGATGTTTTTACAAATCCAGCAAGTACGTATGAAGATAATGATAGTAATTCAAGTGATAGATATATAAGAATTAAATCATTGGCAGAAACCATAAAGAACATTCCTATAACCATTCCGAATATTAAAGCATAATACTCGCCATGTCTATCACTGCAAGAGTGAACTTCACTTGATGAAATTGAAAAGAGAACAATAAAAGTAGTAGTAATTAAAATTAAAACTTTAAAGAATAAAGAAAATCCATCCAATGAAAGAAATGAAAGTGTTTCACTAACGGAGAAAGCTGTAGTTGATATACCAAACTGACTTACCAATAAAATAAATGTTATGACCAATCCAGCAATTGAAATGTAGGGAAGTATTATTTTGTTTTTGTTAAAGATTAAATCAAAAACAACAATAGCAACAAGAGTAAGCGACAAAGCTATTTCTGGTAAAACTGAATTAAGACTATTTAATAAATTTGGTACAATCAATTTATTCACTTATCAAAAAATTATAATGTATTTATAGAACTATAAAAAACCTGAGCATCAGCAATAAACTTAACCATTGCATTTACAGATGCATTCATTAAGTTTAACATTGGTGATGGATTGACACCAAGATATATTACAATTATTGTTAGCGGAACTAACATTGCATATTCACGACCGGTTAGATCAGTTAAATCTTTCCATTTTTCATTTAAAGATCCAAGGTAAACTCTTTGCATTGTCCATAACATATAAGCTGCACCTAATAAAATTCCAAGTGTTGAAACAACAGCTAATATTCTTGTTGTTCCTGAACCAAATCCACCAAGGAACACTAATGCTTCAGAGATGAATCCGCTTAAACCAGGTAAACCTATTGCAGCAAAGAATGCGATTGTAACAAATCCAGTATAGATTGGCATCTGTTTTCCTAATCCACCAAATGCTTCTAAATCTCTTGTGTGCGCACGATCGTAAATAACTCCAACTATAAGGAAGAGCATAGCAGTGATTGTACCGTGATTAAACATTTGAAGTATTGCACCAGAAATTCCCATTGTATTTAATGCTGACATTCCGAGCATTACAAAACCCATATGTGAAACTGATGAGTATGCAATCAACTTCTTAAAATCTTTTTGAGCCATTGCTGCGAGAGCACCATAAATGATATTTATCATTCCAAATAATGCGATCCACCATGCCAGTTGATATGTGATTTCCGGGAAGATAGGATAAGCAATTCTTAATATTCCATAAGTTCCCATTTTAAGTAGAACTCCAGCAAGAATAACACTTATTGCAGTTGGTGCTTCTACGTGTGCATCCGGTAACCAGGTATGGAAAGGGAACATAGGAATTTTTATTGCAAAGCCAACAAACAAAGCGATGTATGCAACCAATCTTAAGTTATTTGGATTTAGAGGAGAAAGAATTCCTGTTTCTGTGTAGTTAGCTGTATTCATCAATTCTAATAAATTAAATGTAAACACTCTTGTTCCATCTGCAAGTGTTTCCATAGAACTGAAATATAATCCAATCATAACAAGAAGTATGAAAATACTACCAAACAAAGTGTAAAGGAAGAACTTGATTGCTGCGTATTCTCTTCTTGGTCCACCCCAAATACCGATTAAGAAATACATTGGAAGTAACATCAGTTCCCAGAAAATATAGAATAAGAAGAAATCAAGAGCAACAAAAGTTCCCATCATTCCTGTATCGAGTAAAAGGAACATCAAAAAATATCCTTTTACAGATTTATCGATATTCCAGGAAGATAAAGTTGCAATAAAAGTAACGATTGCAGTAAGTAAAACTAGTGGTGTACTTAATCCATCAACGCCGAGGAAATAATCAATTTTAATTTTACCAATTCCTGCAAAGTCAGAAATACTAATCCAATTAAAAAATTCCTTAAATTGGAATGAGTTTGCATCGTTAATTCCACCAGCAGAATAGTTATAACCCATAACTAATATGATAGAAAAAACTATTTGCAAACCTGTTACAATGAGAGTTGTAATTCTAATTGCTTGCACTTCCTTCTTAGGAAGAAAAAGTACGATTAACATTCCAAGAACTGGAAGGAATGTTAAAAATGAAAGTATTGGAAAATTGTTCATTGCTATGTTACCTGTTTTACAAACTTTTTATTTAGAAGAAAAAGAATAAAATAATTATCGAAAATATTACGAGTACAATGTAAGTTTGAACTTTTCCTGTTTGTATTCTACGGAAAATCAAACCAATAAAACCGCTTAAGTAAGCCATAAAATTTACAAGACCATCAACCACGTATTTATCAAATGCACCAGTAAATGTTGAAATTGCTCTTGTTACAGTAGCAGAACCGTTTACAATTCCATCCACAATTGTTGCATCAAACCAGTATATGATTTTACTTAATCCTAATAATCCTGCAACAAATGTTTTATGATAAAATTCATCAATGTACCATTTGTTAAGTGAGAAATTATAAAGTGGTTTAATTGAAGCAGTTAACTTTTCAACATTAACTTTCTTCCATTGATAGAATACAAATGCTGTTAGGATTCCTGCAATCGCAACAAATAAAGATAAGAACATTGCAGGATAATGTGCTGAGTGCATTGCTTCAGTGTATTTTTCAGAGTAAGTAATCTCTCCGTGAGAGGAATTATGCTCAGCAACTTGTTGTGTTTCAGCTACAACTTCTGATTGCATAAAATCAAAACGAGTTGAGTTTGGTGCATGCAATTCTGGTGTTTCAATCCATTTTGTTAAAAACCATCCTTGATCAGCGCTAATAGGATTTGGAGTGTACCATATAAATATTGATAATCCTGCGAGTACAACTAACGGCATTGCCATAACAAAAGGTGATTCGTGTGCGTGATCATATTTATGATGATCTCTTGGTTCACCGTGAAATGTAATGATTATCAATCTGAACATATAGAATGCAGTTAAAAGAGCAACTAAAAATCCAACTACAGCAAAAATCCAATAACCAGTTAATGAACCGAACGCAAATGCACTTGCAAGAATTCCGTCTTTACTTAAAAATCCTGATGTAAGTGGGATGCCTGAAATTGCAAGTGAAGAAAGTAAAAATGTTGCATAAGTAAGCGGAAGTTTTTTTCTTAATCCGCCCATATTTCTAATATCTTGTTCGTGATGCATTGCATGAATAACTGAGCCTGAACCAAGAAACAAACATGCTTTAAAGAATGCGTGCGTAACTAGATGGAAGAATGCAAACTTGTAAGCACCAACGCCAAGTGCCATAACCATATAACCCAATTGCGAAACAGTTGAATACGCTAAAACTTTTTTAATATCATTTTGAGTTAATGCAATTGTTGCGGGAATAAATGCAGATAACATTCCAATTACTGCAATAAACATCATTGCATCAGCGGTTAATAATCCAAAAATTCTTACTGTTAGATAAACACCTGCGGCAACCATTGTTGCAGCGTGAATCAATGCACTAACAGGTGTTGGGCCTTCCATTGCATCCGGCAGCCAAACATGAAGAGGGAATTGAGCAGATTTTCCGACTGCACCCATAAAAAGTAAAATACCGGTTAAGGTTAACCAAAATTCAGAATTGAATGGAATTTTACCAGCACTAATTGATTGGAATATTGTATCGAAAGAAAATGTATTGTATGTAAGAAATAAAATTAATATCCCTGCAAACATTCCAAGATCACCAATTCTGTTTACAAGAAATGCTTTTTTACCAGCATCTGCAGCAGATTTTTTCTCAAACCAAAATCCAATTAATAGATATGATGATAAACCAACAAGCTCCCAGAAAATGTACATCATCAAAATGTTATTAGTTAGTACAATTCCGTTCATTGAAAAAGTAAAAATTCCAAGGTAAGCGAAGTAACGATTATATCTTTCATCGCCTTTCATATATGCAACGGAGAAGTAATGTACTAGCGCACTTATTAAAGCAACAACAAATAACATTAAAACGGTTAGGTTATCAATTAGAAATCCAAGTTTGATTACAATAGTATCAGTTAATCTAAACCATTCAATTTCAGATACAATTTTATGATCTATAAAGTAAGATAATTTTCCAAATGCAAGAACGATTGCAGAAATTAAAACGATGGTGAGAATAAATACTTCAAACAGATAAATTGATTTTACTTTTTTGCCAAGCAATAAAGTAACAACAAATCCAAATAATGGTAGAAATAAAATTGCGAGTGAAATATTTATTAAAACTGATTCTGTCATTACTAATCTTTCAGATTATCAATCTCATCAATGTTTACGGTTGATAAAGTTTTATAAATGTTAAGTACAATAGCGAGAGCAATTGCAGCTTCGGCAGCGGCTAACACGATTACAAAAAGCGCAATTAAATGTCCGTGTAATCCAAATAAATTTCCATCTATTCCACGATTACCAAATTGGGAAAAGGCAATAAAATTTATGTTTGCTGAATTAAGAATCAATTCAACTCCCATCAAAACCATAATTGCATTTTTTCTTGTAACGATGGCATAAATTCCCATCGAAAATAAAAGTGTGCTAACAACTAAAAAGTGATTTAGTCCAACTTCCATCATGCTTCTCTTCTCGCAATCGATGCTGCACCAATAAGTGCAATCAATAAAATAATTCCAAGTAACTCAAAAACTAGTGCGTATTCTTGTAATAAAATTGTTCCAAGTGCTGCTGTAGTTGCTTGTGGTGCAGATGCAGGAACTGATCTCCATGAAGTATTTATAAGTGCTGCAAGTAATGAACCTGTTAGTAATCCAACACCAATTACTGCAGGATAAATATTAATTGTTCCTGTTTTAATTTCTACATTGGTAATCTTATTTGTTAACATCACACCAAAGAGTAAAAGAATTAATATTCCACCAACGTAAACTATCAACTGTACAATGGCAACAAAATCAGCACCGAGTAAAACATAAATTCCCGCAACACCAAAGAATGTAAAAAGCAGGAAGAATGCAGAGTACACAATGTTTCTGTTTGTAACTACAAAAAATGCAGAGATAACAGTAAGTGCGGCAAACAAATAAAATACAATATCGTAAACGTTCACTTTATTTTTCCTCTGGCTGATCTTTTTTAATTTCAGGTTTTGGTTCGGAAGCTGCTTTTAATTTTTCAGCTTCTTTTTCCGCATTAAACTTTGCAAGATTATCTCTTTTTTCCTGTCGTTCTTCTTTAGTTAAAGTAACAAAATCATAAACAAGATTTTCACGCTTGTATTCTGTAAACTCATAAACATCAGTCATATAAATACATTCTGTTGGGCAGGGAAATACACAAAGCTGGCAGTAACAGCATTTTGCAAAATCAATTGTAAAATTTGTTACCCAAAGAGCTTTCTTCTTTCCGTTGGATGTTTTTCCAATATCTTCTCCTGGTAAAGCTTTTGTCGTCTCTATATCTATACAACTTACAGGGCAAGCTCTTGAGCATTGATCACAGCCTATGCAATCATCCATATTTACATATAGTCTGTTACGTTCTCTTTCAGGAAGCTGTGGTTTAACTTCAGGATATTGAATAGTAACTGATGGAACGAACATATGCTTAAAAGTAATCTTCATTCCAATAAAAATTGTAGATAAGGCTGTAAATATATTTCCGAAATATTCTTTCATATCAAACTTTTATAAAAGCGTAATCAATCCGATAATTATAAGATTAACAAATGCAATTGGAATTAAATATTTCCAACTTGTTGTCATTAACTGGTCAACGCGTAATCGTGGCAAAGTCCATCTTAACCACATCTGAACAAAAACGAAAAATACACCTTTAATAGTGAACCAGGAAAATTGTTCAATTGGTATCATCCATTTAGCACCAATCAAATCACCTAAATAACCAATTGGTGATTGATATCCTCCTAAGAAAAGTGCAACAACGATTGCAGATACAGCAAACATATTTGCATATTCAGCTAAGAAAAACATTGCGAATTTCATTCCTGAATACTCTGTGTGATATCCGGAAACAAGTTCTGATTCTGCTTCAGGAATATCAAACGGAGTTCTGTTTACTTCTGCAAGTGTGCTTATATAAATGATTAGAAATCCAATAAACATAGAAGGAATTAATAAAAATTTTGATAACTCCGCACCTGGTCCACCAAAAATATACCAGTTCCAAACATATCCGGTTTGTAGTTCGCTTAATGTATGAAGGTTCATAGTTCCACTTATCATAACTAAACTTAAAACTACAAGTATAGTTGGAATTTCATAACTAATAATTTGCGCAACTGATCTCATCGAACCGAGTAATGAATATTTATTATTTGAAGCCCAGCCAGCCATTAAAATTCCAGCTACAACTAAACCCGTAACAGCAATAATAAAAAATATTCCAAGATCAACTTCAGTTCCGATAAAAATACTGGTGAATGGAATCGCAGCAAATGCGGCGTAACTTCCTGCAAATGTTAAAACCGGTGCAATGTTAAATAAAAGTTTATCGTTATCCTTTGCAACAATATCTTCTTTCTGGATAAGTTTCAGAATATCAGCAATAGTTTGTTTCCAACCATGCCAGCCTGTGCGCATTGGTCCAAGTCTATCTTGCATATGTGCCGAAACTTTTCTTTCAAGATAAACTGCAAATAATGCAAAAGGTAGAATGAAGAGAAATAGAGGAATCAAACTCATCACAAATCCGGAGATTATTCCTGAAATTGTTGTGTTGCCAAATAAATCAACAAAAAAATCGTACATCATCTGTCAATCTCTCCTAAAACTATATCGATGCTTCCAAGAATAGTTACAACATCAGCAACCATATAACCTTTACACAATTCGTTTAGAATTTGCATACTTACAAACGATGGTGCTCTAACTTTTACACGATAAGGACTTGTTGAACCATCACTTATAATAAAGTATCCTAAATCTCCACGCGGATTTTCAACTCTGGCGTAAACTGTACCAACAGCAGGTTTAATTCTTTTAGGAATCGCTGATTGAACATCCCCTTCAGGTAATTGATCCAAGGCTTGTTCAACTATTCTACAGCTTTCTTCCATTTCTAGCACACGAACGTAATATCTGTCCCAGCTATCGCCAACAGATCCATAAGTTCCTTCACCAACTGGAATATTAAAATCAAATTTATGGTAAACTGAATATGGATCATCTTTTCTTAAATCCCATTTAAAACCTGAGCCACGTAAGTTAGGACCAGATACACCATAATTTATTGCTGTATCAATTGGCAGGATTCCAACATTTGCAGTTCTATCGATAAATATTCTGTTGTGACTAAGAAGATCATTAATCTCTTTAAGATTTGGTCTGAACTCTTTAATAAATTCACGAGTTTTTCTAATAAAGTCTGGATGCAAATCGTGTGAAAGTCCGCCAACCCAGATATAATTATATAATAATCTAGCTCCGCAAGTAATTTCAAATAGATTTAGAATTTTTTCACGATCTATAAAGCAAAATAAAAAGGGAGTAAACGCTCCAATGTCAGCACCATATGTTCCAAGAGCGACAAGATGAGATGAAATTCTTTGCAACTCAGCCATTATTACTCTTATATATTCCACTCTTTCAGGAACTTGAATTCCAAGAAGTTTTTCCATAGCCACAGCATAGCCAAATTCATTGCCCATTGGTGCAAGGTAATCCATACGATCTGTATATGGAACTATTTGGGGATAAGTCATTGCTTCACAATGCTTTTCGAAACATCTGTGCAAGTAACCTATATGCGGTGTAACTTTATTTATTATTTCACCTTCCAAGGCAAGCTCAAGTCTTAGCACTCCGTGAGTTGACGGATGCTGAGGACCCATATTTAAAACCATTTCTTCTGTCTTTAAATTTGAGCTTTTAGTATTTAGTATTGAGTCTTGAGACATCAATCAATATCTTTCTTTTGCAACGATTTAATTAATCCAGCAATCATTTTTTGAATTTCATCAATTTTATTGGTGGACATTTTTAATTTCTCTTCTGTAATAAAATTCAAATCATAAGACAGAATAATTTGGGTATCCAATTCGCATGATGAAGCATAAGCAATTTCTAAAAATCTATTAAACTGTTTTTCTGAAAAATGTCCTGAGCCTTCAGCAATATTTGAAGGAATAGAAATTACGGCTCTTCGGATCTGAGAAGTTAAAGAATAAGTTTCATCTTTTGGGAAAATTGAAGTTAGTTCATAAATGAACTTTACTAATTCTCTTCCTTTTTGCCAGACTTTTAATTCTTTATAATTATGCATTATATCTCAAATCTAAGTACTCATTACTCATATCTAATAAGGAACTTTCATTCCCTGGTAGAACTCAGGATTTTCATAATCTTTTCTTAAAGGATAACCAGCATCCCAATCATACGGCATTAAAATTCTTCTTAAATCAGGATGATTTAAGAAAATAATTCCAAGTAAATCATAAGCTTCACGCTCGTGCCAATCTGATGCTTTCCAAACTTCTGTAACACTTGAAACTTCTGGCTTATTTCTATCCGTAGAAACCTTTAAAGTTATTTTATGTTTAAACTTTGTAGATCCTAAATGATAATAAACACTTAATAATCCAGATTTAGGTTCATCAACACCGGATAGATTCATCAAATCATCAAACAATAATTCTGATGAATCTCGTAAGAAAAGACATAACTTATCAATCTCTAAAGCTGATGCTAAAAGTATTGGTTCTGTAGGTTGATCTGTTTTTAATTCCAGACTTGAAGCTGGAAAGTTATCTTTTAATAATTGGAAAATTTCTTCAGCTTTTTTCATGCAGTTTTCTTAATCATACTTTCGTTACGGATTTTTTCTTGAAGTTTTAACAATCCCTCAAGCAAAGCTTCTGGTCTTGGAGGGCAGCCAGGTACATAAACGTCAACAGGAATTACTCTATCCACACCTTTTAAAACGTGATAGCCGTGCTCCCAGTAAGGACCACCACAATTAGCACAACTTCCCATAGAAATTATATACTTTGGTTCTGGCATTTGCTCATAGAGTCTTTTAATTCTTGTTGCCATTTTAAGGGTTACTGTACCGGATATAATAATAATATCAGCTTGTCTGGGTGAAGGGCGGGGAATAACTCCAAATCTATCAAAATCATAGTGTGATGCTGAAGTAGCCATCATTTCAATCGCACAGCAAGCTAATCCAAAGCTTACTTGCCATAATGATGATAATCGAGCCCAGTTTAGCAAATCCTCAGCAGTTGCTACAACAATATTTCCATCATTAAATTCTTTATCTAAAAAACCCATAAAATCAAGCCTCTACCAATTCTTTATCAACTTTTGGTTTAATTGAATCTTTCTTGATTGAAGGAGGAACAACTCTGGGTTTTTCCCACTCTAGATCGCCTTTGCGCCATTCGTAAGCCATTCCCAAACCTAAAAGTACTAAAAATATTCCGCCTATTAAGAAACCTGTCATCCCAAAATCTTTGTAAACCAAAGCCCATGGAATTAGCAATACTACTTCCACATCAAAGATTAAGAAGATAAGAGCAACTACGTAAAATCTTATATTAAATTTTATCCAGGGAGATCCTTCAGGATTTTCACCGCATTCATATGTGGTTAATTTTTCCTTTGTTGGTCTTGCGGGACGAATGAGTTTTGCGAAGTAAACTATACCAACAACAAATATTATTGCCATTAGTATAAATATGAAGGCTTTTCCGAATTCTGTCAGCATTACTTTTAAAAAATTTTGAACCAAAATTACGATTGCTACATTGGAATGTCAAGAATTCTTAAACAAAAACATTTCTGATAGCAATATTTTTTATTTATTTCTAAATTTAATTCAAATGATTTAACTATTTTTTAAAAGAAAAAGAAAAATCTTAATTTTCTATAAGCAATTCATCAAACCAAAATTATGAGACTCACAAAAGCTATAATCAATACTTCTAATCTTAATAAGAACTTTCTTAATATCAGGAAAAAAGTTGGTAATGTTAAAGTTATGGCTGTTGTAAAGGCTGATGCTTATGGACATGGAGTTAATATTGTTGTTAAAGCCTTAAACTCTTTGGGAAAACACAAACCTGAGTATTTTGCAGTTGCGACTGCTGACGAGGGTATTGAATTAAGAAAATTAAAGATCATACAGCCAATTTTAATTTTTGATCCAATTGATAAATATCAGGTAAATAAGTTTTTTAAGTTTGATTTGATACCAACTGTTTTTACAAATGATCACCTTAATATTCTTTTAAATGAAAAGAAAAGATTAAAATCCAATAAAAAAATTTTAGTTCATATTAAAATTGATACTGGAATGAATAGGTTAGGTGTTGATTATTCTGAAGCAATTGAGTTTGTCCTAAAAGTATCTGCAAATCATAATTTTGTTATCGATGGAATATTCACTCACTTTGCAACTTCTGATGAGGCTGGCAGTGAATATGCAAAACTTCAAATCAAAAGATTTAATGATGTGATAAAATCATTGAAACAAAGAAAAATAAACTTTGGATTGGTACACGCAGCAAACAGTGGAGCTATAGTTGATTTTCCAGAATCATATTATGATATGGTTCGTCCAGGAATATCACTTTATGGGTATTATCCTTCGCTTCAAACCTCAGAATCTATTAAATTGTATCCAGTAATGTCTTTAGTTTCTAAAGTTGCTACAGTAAAAAAGATTTCTAAAGAGGAATCAATAAGCTATAGCAGACGATATTATACAAAGAATAATACAAAAATCATTTCTGTTCCAATTGGATATGCTGATGGTTTTCCAAGATCTTTAACGAACAAAGCACAGGCTATTATAAAAGGGAAAATATATAATCAAGTTGGTACTGTAACGATGGATAGAATTATGTTTGATGTTGGAAATGATAATATTATCGTAAATGATGAAGTTATATTGATTGGAAAAAGAGGTAAAAATAAAATTGATGCCTGGGATTGGTCAAAAAAAATAAATACAATTCCTTATGAAGTTACTTGTGGAATCAGTAAACGTGTTCCTAGAATTGTAAAGAATTAATGGATTTAATTAAACATTACATAAATCAAAGTATATCAATTGCTGCAAATAATTTGCGTTTGACGAATCAACAGATTGAAGTTGTGGCATTGCTTAAAGAAGCTGTTACACTTTCAGATAATTTAAGTGATGATTTAATTGATATGAAAAAGATTACAGAACTATCCACACTGGCAATTCGATTGAATGACATTTATAATTCACTTACACAAAATCCAATAGATTTTTTAAAAGTATCAGATCAATTTAAAGAGCATAGCAGGTTTTTAATTAAAGATTTAGGGCATATGCTCGATATTACCACTCCGGTTTTATTTAAATCTGCAATTGAAAAATTAAAAGGATCAGAAATATTTCCTAAAGAAGAAATAAAGATTGATCTATCAAAAAGAATATATGATGACGAACCTTTTGTTAAAGCTGATACTGAAGAAATAAAAGAGGAAATTATTTTTTCTGAAGATATTGTAAGTGAAGATGAAGAATTAATACAAAAATTTGAACCTACAATATTAAATCCAATTAAACCGATTGATAATCTTCTTAAAAGGGTTGCTAACAACGAAATTGATTATGAAGAACTTACAAAGTTTTCTAAAATTATGGATGAGAATGCAATACTTTCGAGAAAAATAGGTTTTGAAATTTTATCAGGTATGCATCGCATAATTTCTAAAGCATTAATATTAATTAGAAATCGTGATTTAATGCCCGGTAAAGAAGTTATTGAAAATTTAAGAGCTTGTTTGATTGTAATTGTTGCTGTTGTTCGCGGCAAAGATGTTGATATAAATAATTACTTAAACAAAGCTGAACAATTTGGAAATCAAATAATAAAAATAAAAAGTAAGGAACAAGAGTAATGAAGCTTTTCGCTGTTATTATGGCAGGCGGAGTCGGTTCGCGGTTTTGGCCAAGAAGTAAAAAAAGAACACCAAAGCAATTGTTAAAAATATTTGGTGAAGACACAATGATTCAGGCTACAGTCAATCGTTTGGCTGGATTAGTGGAAAAAGAAAATATTTTTGTAATTACAAATGAGTTGCAACGTGCAGAAGTTATAAACCAGTTAAGTGACGTTCCTGTTGAAAATATTATCGAAGAACCATTTGGAAGAAACACAGCAGCGTGTATTGGTTTGGCTTCGGTAATTGTAAAAGCAAAAGATAAAGATGCTATCACAATCGTACTACCTGCAGATCATATAATAAAAGATGAAGATAAGTTTAAAGAAGTTCTTGAGAATGCTGCAAAGTATGCAAATGATTCTAAAGGATTGGTAACAATTGGCATACAACCAACACGACCTGAAACCGGTTATGGATATATTCAGATTGACGATAAAGCAGTCTCTAACAATATCCACAAAGTTTTAACATTTGCTGAAAAACCAAATTATGCTACTGCTTTACGATTTGTTGAGAGCGGAGATTTTTTATGGAACAGCGGAATGTTTATCTGGCGTGCAGACGTTATTCTTGATGAAATAAAAAATTTAATGCCGGATTTGTACGAAGGCTTAGTTGAAATTGAAAATAGTTTATCAAGTACAAACTTTAAAGAAAAATTAAAAACTGTTTATGCACAATTAAAAAAGATTTCTATTGATTATGGAATTATGGAAAAATCTTCAAAAGTATTTCTAACAAAAGGAACATTTAATTGGAGTGATGTTGGGAGCTGGGAAGAAGTGTATCAGTTATCAGAAAAAAATGAAGCTGGCAATGCTGCAATTGGAAATGTTTACACAAATATGGTTAATGATTCTTATATCTACTCACCAAATAAAGTTACAGCAGTAATTGGACTTGATAACGTAATTGTAATAAATCATGGTGATACAGTATTGATTTGCAGACGAGATAAAGCACAGGATGTTAAAGAGATTGTGGATTATCTAAAGATTAATAAAATGGATGAGTATTTATAGTTAATTCGGAAAATTGTTAAGAACATTTTAGTTTTGAAGTAAAGGATTTTATATCATTTTCAATTCCATCAACTGATTGTACATCCAAAAAATTGTAACCGTTATTAAGAGGAAACAGTTTGTTTATAGTTAATTCTCCTGTCGTTGAAACTTTACAAGTTCACGAAAATATTTTTATACAAAAAATTCATTCACCTGAGATTGCAAGCATTATAAAACCCGGACAGTTTTTAAATGTTCGAGTTTCAGTAAATTCTTTCCCATTATTAAGAAGACCTTTTAGTATTTGTGATGTTAATGGTGAAAATATTTTTTTAATGTTCAACATTCTAGGAGAAGGAACTAAAATATTAGCTAAAAAGCAAAAGGGAGATTTGATTGATATTCTTGGTCCGCTTGGTAATGGGTTTAATCTAGAAGGTGAATACAAAAATGCAATCATTGTGGCTGGTGGATTGGGTTCCGCTCCTTTTCCTTTAGTAACAAGAATAATTAAGAATTCTAAAAATATTTTATCATTAGTTGGTGGAAGATCCACACAAGATATTATTACTTATGGAATGCAAAATGTTCAAGTTTCAACAGATGATGGTTCACAAGGATTTAACGGTAATGTTGTTCAATTGTTAGAAAAACATCTTGCAAATATTGATAATAAAACAACTAAGGTATTTGCGTGTGGACCAAATGCAATGTTAAGAGCTTTAAAAGATTTTTGCATAAAGAATAATCTTGATTGTGAAGTCTCAACAG
This sequence comes from Ignavibacteriales bacterium, assembly GCA_016707585.1. Lineage (GTDB taxonomy): Bacteria > Bacteroidota > Ignavibacteria > Ignavibacteriales > Ignavibacteriaceae > IGN3. Next base: position 77,055 of record JADJHL010000003.1, read on the forward strand.
AATCAGCAATGGCTTGCGGATTTGGAATTTGTCAAGGTTGTCCGATTGAATCAACAACAAATGATGATAAATATCTTTTAGTATGCAAAGATGGGCCTGTGTTTAATGTTAAGGATGTTGTGATATGAGCAATATCGATTTATCAGTTAATATTGGCTCATTAAAATTGCGTAATCCTATAATGCTTGCTTCAGGCACTGTTGGATATGGAAATGAGATTTCAGAGTTTTCTGATTTAAACAAACTTGGTGCAATTGTTACAAAATCCTTAAGCTTAAAACCTAGAAAAGGAAATCCACCACAGCGAATAGTTGAAACTCCTGCCGGAATGTTAAACGCAATTGGATTAGCAAATGTTGGTGTTGATGTGTTTTTAAAAGAAAAGATTCCTTTCTTAAAACAATTTGATGTACCATTAATCTGTAACATAGCTGCAAGTAGTGTTGAAGAATATGTTGAGTGTACAAGAAATTTAACTTCTGAAGAAACAATAAAAGCTTTTGAGATTAACGTTTCTTGTCCTAATGTTAAAGAGGGCGGATTACAATTTGGCAATGATGTTAACGCAGTTGCAAATGTAACTGCAAAAGTTCGTGCTGTAACTAATAAACCATTGATAATAAAATTATCTCCAAATGTTTCTTATATATCTGAGTTTGCAAAAGTTGTAAAGGATGAAGGTGGCGATGCAGTTTCAGCAATCAATACATTAGTTGGAACTTCTTTTAATATCTTTACTAAGAAACCAAAAATATTTAATGTTAATGGCGGACTTTCCGGTCCAGCAATCAAACCAATTGCTCTTGCAAAAGTTTTGGAGATTTCTCGTAAAGTTGATATCCCAATAATTGGTATTGGTGGAATTATGAATTGGCAGGATGTTGTAGAGTTTATGATTGTTGGTGCAAGTGCTGTGCAAATTGGTACTTTAAATTTTATTGATCCAACTGCGCCGGAAAAGATTATAAAACAATTAGAAGATTATTGTATTGCAAGTAATGTTGAAAAATTATCTAACTTAACTGCATCATATATATTATAAAAATGGATATTCAGGAATCATTAAATAAATTATTTGCTCTCCATACGTTTGGAATCAAACTTGGTTTAGATAATATCAAATCATTTCTTGATAAAATTGGTAATCCGCAAAAGAGATTAAAAACTATTCATGTTGCTGGTTCAAATGGAAAGGGAAGTACATCATCTTTTATCGCAAGTATATTAATGGAAAATAATTACAAAGTTGGATTATATACTTCACCACATTTTGTAAAATTTAACGAACGAATATCTATTAATGGCAAACTTATATCCAATGAATATATTGCAAACTTTGTAGATAAATATCAAAAATATATTGATGAGTTTGGGTTGACTTTTTTTGAAGTTACTACTGCAATGGCATTTGAATATTTTGTTGATGCCAATGTTGATTATGCAGTAATTGAAACAGGTTTAGGCGGAAGACTTGATGCAACAAATGTATTAAATCCCTTGGCTTGTGTTATTACATCAATTAGCCTGGAACATACAAATGTTCTTGGAGATAAGATTGAAGGAATAGCATTTGAAAAATCTGAGATTATTAAAAATCATTGCAAAACATTTATTGGTATGTTACCGGAAGAAGCAATAAAAGTTGTAGAAAAAAAATGTAACCAGGTAAACTCAGAACTATTTTGTCTTGAAGAATATATTATTGAAAAGAATAATCATATAGAACTTTATACAGAAGAATTAGAATTTGATGATTGGAAAGTTCCACTTATTGGTAAACATCAAAAATATAATGCTGCTTTAGCTTCGCTTTGTATTGTTAAAAGTTTTGATATTGATGATCCATCTGTGATTACTGATGGGATTAAAAATGTTGTTAAGAATACTAAACTGCAAGGTCGATATGAAATCATATCTCAAAAACCAAAAATAATTTTAGACTCAGCGCATAATTCTGAAGGGATAAAAAGTTTAATTACAGAATTTTCAATGGAAAGATCGAACTATAAAAAATCGTCTATTCTATTTGGCGTGATGAAAGATAAAAACATTGAAGAAATGTTAACCCTAATCAAAAATTCTTTTGATGATTTTTATTTTTATCATATTGATTATGAACGTGCAGCGGAATATACAGAACTTAAAAATATTGCAGATAATCTGAACATAAAGTTTGAAGTTATTGCTAGTCTTAAAGAATTTTTATCAAAACAATTAAACGGGGATAAAGCTAATTGCCTTGTTGTTGCAGGAAGTATGTATTTATTAGGAGATGTAAAATCTATTTTACCTGAAATTCTTTCTTGACAATAGTGATACAAGTCTTTAATTTTGATTAAGACCTCGAGTTCATTTCATAGATTTAAGAAACACCACGAGAGCTTATCAGGATTTAACCAATTTGAAAACAATTTTAATTTTAACTACTAAACAAACAAATAATAGGTACCGCAATGCCGATGGACATTTCTGAACTCAAATCAAAAAAGATTGTTGAATTAAACGAACTTGCTAAAGAGCTTAATATCGCTGGTTATAGTGATTTAAGAAAACAAGAATTAATCTTTAAAATATTAGAGGCTCAGAGCGTAAAAGATGGATTAACCTTCTCAAAAGGCGTATTAGAAGTTTTGCCCGATGGATATGGTTTTTTAAGATCATCAGATTATAACTACTTGCCTTCACCTGATGATATTTATGTTTCACCTTCACAGATTAAAAAGTTTAGTCTTAGAACAGGTGATTTTGTTAGTGGCCAGGTTCGCCCGCCAAAGGAAGGTGAAAGATTTTTTGCTTTATTACGCGTAGAGGCTGTAAACGGACTATCTCCAGATCATATAAGAAACAGAACTTTATTTGATAACTTAACTCCGGTTTATCCTACCAAAAAAATATTATTAGAATCAGTTCCCGGTGAATATTCAACTCGTATTATGGATATGCTTGCCCCAATTGGTAAAGGACAAAGAGGTTTGATCGTATCTCCTCCGAAATCTGGTAAAACAGTTTTGCTGCAAAAAATTGCAAACTCAATTACACGTAATCATCCTGAAGTAAAATTAATTATTCTACTTATAGATGAAAGACCTGAAGAAGTAACTGATATGGAACGCTCTGTGAAAGCAGAAGTTATCAGTTCAACATTTGATGAGCCAGCAGACAGACACGTTCAGGTTGCGGATATGGTTATTGAAAAAGCTAAAAGACTTGTTGAAGCTAAAGAAGATGTTGTTATTCTTCTTGATAGTATTACAAGATTAGCCCGCGCTCATAATATTGTTGTTCCACATAGCGGTAGAATTCTTTCCGGTGGTGTTGATTCAAATGCTTTACATAAACCAAAAAGATTTTTTGGTGCTGCAAGAAACACAGAAGATGGCGGAAGTTTAACAATTATCGCAACAGCGTTGATTGATACTGGCAGCCGTATGGATGATGTTATCTTTGAAGAGTTTAAAGGTACAGGTAATATGGAATTAGTTCTTAACAGAGATTTAAGTGATAGAAGAATTTTTCCTGCAATTGATGTTAATCGCTCAGGAACAAGAAGAGAAGATTTACTAATGAGTGAAGCTGATCTTGCAAAAGTTTGGATACTTAGAAAAATTCTTAGTGATTTTAATCCTGTTGAGGCTATGGAATTTTTACTTGATAAAGTACGTGGCACAAAAAACAATAAAGAATTCTTGAATAATATGAACAGCTAATTAAGCTGTTCATATTTAAAATTAAGAGGGCATTTATTTTTACGGTTTGATTAAATCGATTGTATTTTATTTTGACAATTAAAAAGTTAGAGCTAAAAACTGATGAAGAAAATTCTAATCTCTTTATTTGTAACATTACAAATTATAGCTCAACCTGACTTTAATCTAGATCCTAGGATTATAGAATCGGGAAAATTCTTTAATTCGGAAGTGCACTATTTCCCTTCAAATGATTCTTACAAAGTCTATTATTCCTATAAGATTTCTTACTCGCAATTATTTTTTGAAAAAAATGATGTTGCGTTTGATGCCGGGTTGAAAGTTAATCTGGAAATTCTTGACTCAACTAATAAATCTATAACAAGAATTTTTGATAATAAAAAGATTACTGTTAATGATTTTGAGCTTACCAATTCTGAAAATAAGTTTTTGCAAGGTTTATTAGAGTTTAATTTACCAGCCGGAAATTATAAAATCATTTCAATTATTTCTGATGAAACTTCTAAGCGGGAAAGAAGAATCCCGCCAATAGATTTACAAATTGATGATTCAAATGTTTTTCTCAATCCATTAGTTGTAGAAAATGGGTCTATAAAGTTTGATAATACAGATTGGTTAATTGTTACAAATAATTCTAACACTATTCCTTTTAACAATCCAGAAGCAGATTTATTATTACCATTGGCAGATCCTGAAATTGATTCAATTATAGTTTCAATTAGACAAGGGGAAGCATTTTTAGTTTCCGACAAGGTTATAAAGGATTTTATAACCTGTGATAAGCAACTTAAAATTGTTAATGATTTAATTGGTGTAAGAAAAAATTTAGACTCGACCGGAATTAAATGTTTTGTGTTTAATAATTTATCTACTCAACTGGATGATGGCCCAATCCAGCTAGAAATAAAGACTAGAGAAAAGGATAAACCGAAAATATTTAAGCTAAACGTAATTTGGATAAATAAACCATTATCATTGTTAGAGCCAGAAAATGCAATCAAGTTTTTGGAGTTGATAGAACCAAAAAGTAAAGTTTCTGAAGTTCTTGGAGCAAAAGGTGATGATCGTACTAATTTATATGCTTACTGGAAACCCAAAGATCCTACACCTCATACAAAGTATAATGAACTAATGAATGAATTTTATTCAAGAATTGATTACTGTGAAAAGAATTATAGATCATTATCCGGAAATGGTGGAGCAAAATCAGATAGAGGTAAAACATATATTAAGTTTGGCGCACCAGATTCTATAGATCGCTACACAAATAATGATGACAAAGTTGTTGAAACCTGGATTTTTAAAAAACAAAATCGCACTTTTCTTTTTATTGATAAAGATGGAACAGGAAAATTTCAATTAGCGGAAGGTAAATGACACGAGTTGTTTTTACTTGCGGGGATATTAACGGAATTGGACCAGAAATATCCTTAAAAGTATTTTCTAAAATATTCGAAAAGAAAAACTTTAATCAAATTATATTCATCTGTCCTAAAAATGTTTTTGAGTTTTATTATAAACTCACCAAATCTTCATTCAAATTTCAAGTAATAACTAATCACTCGTTTTCCTTAACCTCATTAAATCTCATTCCATTGCCAGATGCAAAAATGGAATTGGGAAAGCCATCATTGGTTTCAGGTGAAGTTTCGTTTGATTCCATTAACAAAGCTTTAAATATTATCAAGCAAAATAAAGCTGATGTTCTTGTAACTGCGCCAATTTCAAAAGAATCATTTAAACTTGCCAGAATTAATTTTCCCGGTCACACAGAACTTTTAGCAAAATCAGAAAACTCAAAAGATTTTATGATGCTTTTTCTTTCAGAAAAGATTAAAGCCGGTTTGTTAACTATTCATTCACCAATTTCTAAAGTGCCAGAATTAATAACTAAAGAAAAAATTGTAAATACAATTAAGATATTAAATCTAACAGCAAAAAATGATTTAGGTATTTCAAATCCTAATATTGCTGTGTTAGGATTAAATCCGCATGCAGGTGAAAATGGCTTGATTGGGAAAGAAGAACTAAAAATAATTGGACCAGCAATTGGATCATTGAAAGATAAAATTGATGTTCAAGGTCCTTTTGTGCCAGATGCTTTTTGGGGGAATAAACATTTTACTAAGTTTGATATGATTTTAGGAATGTATCATGATCAGGTTTTAATTCCATTTAAGTTATTGAATTTTAGTAAAGGTGTTAACTTTACAGCCGGATTAAAACTTATCCGAACATCGCCTGATCATGGAACTGCGTTTGATATTGCCGGGAAAAATTTAGCTGATGAATCCAGTTTAATGCAAGCATACAAATACGGAATTGCAATTAACAATAACAGGAAAAAACTTCTTGCCATCAAAAAAATCAACTGACCCATATTTACACGTTTCAAATATCTATGCTCACTTAATGGATTTTATTAGTTATAAGTGGTGGGCAAAATATTTATACTCGATTACTAAAAATAAACTGATAAAAAATCCTAGAGTCTTAGAACTTGCTGCAGGTAATGGATCATTAGCAAATCATCTTACCAAGATTTATAAAAATTATATCGTTACAGATATTTCGTTAAATATGTTAAAACATAATGATGGAAATGGCCGTAAGATTTGCTGTGATATGATAGCAATTCCTTTTAAAACGAAATTTGATTTAATCCTTTCATCTTTTGACAGCATTAATTATTTGATGAGTAAGCAAAAAGTACTGCAACATTTTAAACAGGTTAAAAATATCCTTTCTGATGACGGAATATTTACTTTTGATACCGCACTTGAAAGCAATAGTTATAAACATCAAAAAACTGCTTTAAACAAAGGAAGAACAAAAGGATTTAAATTTGTTCGCAAAAGTATTTTTAATCCAAAAACTAAAATCCACAAAAATGTTTTTACAATTACTTATCCGAATGGAAAAGAATATTTGGAAACTCACACACAAAAAATTTATTCATTCGATACTTTTTTTGAGCTTGCTGAAAAATCAGGATTATATGTTGTAAATTGCTATAAAGCTTTTAGTTTTACTAAAGGCAAAGCAACTTCAGATCGTGTTCAATTTATTATGAAAAGGAAAGCATAATGCTGTCAATTCAGAATGTAAATTTTAAATATGATAATCAACCAGTTTTTGAAAATGTTAATCTTGAATTAGGTGCTGGCGAGTTTGCTTTTTTGATTGGCAAAAGCGGTTCAGGTAAAACTACATTATTGCAAATGATTTATATGAATACTCATCCTACTTCAGGGAATGTAATTGTGGGCAATTTTAATTCTGATACAATTAAAAAAACAGAGTTGCCTTTTTTAAGAAGAAAAATCGGAATTGTATTCCAGGATTTTAAATTACTAACTGATAGAAATGTTTTTGATAATCTTAGTTTTGTATTAGAAGTAACTGCAACAAATCAAAAAGAAATTAAAAAAAGAGTTAATGATGTATTAGCTGAAGTTGGACTGACTCATAAAAGATTAAACTATCCTGATCAACTTTCCGGTGGAGAAAAGCAGCGAGTTGCAATTGCGAGAGCTATAATAAATAGGCCTCTTATAATTCTGGCTGATGAGCCAACTGGCAATCTTGATCCTGAAACATCGAATGAAATATTGGAGTTGTTACAGAAAATTAATAAGCAGGGAACAGCAATTTTAGTTGCAACTCATAATTATGATATTGTTAGGAAAGGGAATAACCGGGTATTTAAAATTGAGCAGGGAAAAATTCTTAAAGGATATTTAAAACAAAAAGATCAGTAGTATAGATTTTTTTCCTTTAAAGAATCAACAATTTTTTTATTTACATTGTCAATTGTATCAAATCCATTAACCTCAATAACACGATTTTTATTAACATAATAACCAAGCACAGGCATTGTTGATGAACTAAAAATATCAAGCCTGTTTTTTATAACATCTTCTTTATCATCATTTCTTAAATAAAAACTATTCTTTGCACCGCAGTTTGGGCAGGTATCCAAACCTTCAATCTCTTTAAGATTAAAAATATTTCCGCACTCTTTACAAGCTCTTCTGTTATTCAAACGTTTAATAATTTCTTTTTCATCTGCAGTAATATGAACGAGTATTGCATTATCAAAACCAATCTGATCAAATAATCTATCCAAAGCTTCTGCCTGAATAGTTGTACGAGGAAATCCATCTAAAATAAATCCGCCTTTACATTCGTCAGAAGTCAGAACTTCCTTTATCATTCCAATCATTAAATCATCCGGCACAAGCTCGCCCTGCGCCATTAATTCACCAGCGCGTTTACCAAGTTCAGTTTGATCTTTTACAGCCTTACGTAAAATATCACCGGTTGAGATATGTGGGATGTTTAGATTTTTTGATATGATTTTTGCTTGAGTGCCTTTGCCAACTCCTGGTGAACCGAATAGTATTAAGCGCATATAATCTTCATTTTTTATTGCAAGTTAGAAGTAAAACCGAACTTATACAAGATGATATTATTCAATAATTTGATTTTATTTCTTGGTATTTAAACGTTTTTTGTTAAAAAAGGATTTAAGCAATTCTTCGCTTTCTTTAGCTAAAACACCGCTGAAAACTTTAATTGTATGATTCGTCTTTGAATTTTCTGCAAGATTATGGATGCTGCCGCAAGCACCAAACTTTATATCGCTTGCGGCAAAATAAAGTTCGTTGATTCTAGATGAGAGTAATGCGCCTGTACACATTATACACGGTTCTAAAGTAACATAAATTGAACATTCATTTAATCGCCAGTTTTGCAGATTGTTTGATGCTGAAGTAATTGCTATCATCTCGGCGTGTGCAGTTGCATCTTTTAACTTTTCAACCTGGTTGTAACCACGACCAATAATCCTGTTCTTATGAACAACCACAGCACCAACAGGAACTTCGTCATCATCAAAAGCTTTTTGTGCTTCCTGAAGTGCTGCATACATATATCGATATGAATCTTCTGAAAATAACATAAACTAATGTTTATATAGATTAATGATAAATAATGCGTGCTGTCATTCCCGCGTAGGCGGGAATCTTAAAAGCACGTCTTGGATTCCCGTTCCTGCCTACCGCCAGGCAGGTTCACAGGAATGACAATTAGACTTTCCCAAATTTGCATCGTTGCAAAAATAAAAATGTACAATCCAGATTTGCTCTAAATTGTACATTCTACATTCTTAATTCTAAATTGAAAAAAGTACACCCGGAAGGATTCCTCCATCGGAGTCCCTTCGGGAGAACCCTCAACCAATAAATAACAAAATAAACCCCCAAGTTTCAGTAATAGAAAAAGTATATTCAGATTTGCTTTTAATTGTACATTCTACATTGTTCATTGTAAATTGAAAAGAAGTACACCCGGAAGGATTCGAACCCTCAACCCTTTGATCCGAAGTCAAATGCTCTATCCAGTTGAGCTACGGGTGCAAATAGTAAACAAAATTTCTAAGACAAATATAATATTTTGTTGTTAAGAAATACAGAAAATATTTGGTTTCATTCCTAAAAATGCTTGAAACTGGCAAATACAAACTACAACAATCTGTAAATAATATAGTGCAATTACTTTATATATAATTGTATTTGTTTTCTCCAGACTTGCAATTATAGAATATGCGTTTACAAATCTAAAATATATGTCTGCAAGTGGCAGATATATGACAACAAGTGCAAATTACATAGCTGCATCAGTAAAATATCGACCTGCAAATGTAAAATATATATGGACAAGTTTAAAAAACATAGTTGCAATCGCTTTATACAGACCTTGATGTTGCATTTGCAACTCTATATGTTACGATTGCAGACCTATATGATGCATTTGCAACTATATATGTTACGATTGCAAACCTATACTTTGCATTTGCAACTCTATATGTTACGATTGCAGAGCTATATATTGCATTTGTAACTATATATGTTACGATTGCAAACCTATATGATGCATTTGTAACCCTAGCACAAGGCAATAGTTTATAGAACTAAAGTAATTTACCCCATTATATAAGTTTGAGAATGCTTGCTGGTATTTAAAGATGATTAGCCTAAAAAATTTACTCTCGCATCTGCAAATAAACTTTGGTAAGTTACAACCAACAAAATAATTGTCTAATGGGCAAAAGACTTAAATGAAATTGTTATTAAAATTACTTGCACTTGTTTCTGTTATACTCTGGATTTTATCCTGTGATTCTACCGAGCCAACCGATGACATAAAACCCGGAAGAAGAGATTATGTCTGGACAGTTGATACGCTGTCTGGTTTACACAACCCAAGGTTTAGAATGTGGGGCATTTCTCCAACTGATATTTGGGCTGTCACTGAAAGTAATTGGGAAAATTCAATTTCTCATTTTGATGTCTCTCGTTGGATTCATATGGTATATCTGGTCTTGCGACACCATTCACAATTTATGGGTTTTCTAATACCGAAGTTTATCTTGGTGAGGCTGGAAGCGGTAGAATCTGGAAATTTAATGGAAATAATTGGAATCAATTTGCACAGTTAACAAAAGATGGGCACAATAATATTTGGATTGAAAATATTTGGGGTCAATCACCAAGTAACTTTTATGCTTTTGGAGTTTATCCGGATTCAAACGGACTTGCAAACGGAAGTGTAATTTCACACTATAGCAATGGTAATTGGATTAACATAAATGGCAATGAATTAAAATATGGAATCAAAAGATTTTTTATCAAATATGTTCCGATAATAAGAATTTATTTAAGGTTGACAAATTAGCTTTTAATAAAACAATTAACAGCACTATTATATATGAATATATAAATGATGGATTTAAGAAAATATACAGTAGCCTTCAATCAAAAGGTACACAAGCCGATATAGCTTTGATTAATAATGAAGTAATTTTTGTTTTAGGCAATCAAATTGCAAGAAGCGTAAACAATAAATTTCAAACATTCTTAAACGTAACTAATTCAAATTTCTATCAAAGAATTTGGGGAAGAAACACAAAAGACATTTTTTTACTAATGACGGATGGTTTGGCGCATTATAATGGAACTGATGTTGAGTATTTATTTTAATAGCAAATGAAAACCTTGGACCCAGATATATGGTGCAATATTTGAAAGATGAAGATTTTTCTTGGCTTGTGCAAGTAGGATTTTATTTATGTTTAATAATTAATCTAAATAAGAAAAAAAATGGTTTAAATTGATAAAAAATTAGAATCTTAAAAAAAATAATTCACTTCCAACTTAAACCCCATCTTGATTGCCAATCAAAATAAAGCGATATTCGCTACAGAAATTATTTGTATAACAAAAGTAAAAACAATGAAAGAAATCAGGGAAAAAATTAATTCGATAGACGATAAAATGCTTAAACTGCTTGCAGAAAGAAGGGAATTAAGCGTTGAGATTATCAAGTTTAAGAACGAAGAAAAATCATCCATAAGAGATAAGGAAAGAGAAAAACAAGTTCTTACAAGATTGCTGGAAGTTGGAAGAGAATATGGATTGGATACACATTATGTATCAAAAATCTTCCAGGAAATTATTAATGATTCTATAAAAATCCAGAATAAGTTTGTAATTGATTCAACAAATCTAAAAGATGATTCTGAAACTCTTAAAGTTGCAATACAGGGCATTGAAGGCTCATATAGTTTTCTTGCAACAAACCAGTTCTTTAGTGATTCAGGAAAAGATATTAACTTTAAAAAGTTTGATACCTTTGATGAAGTTGTTGAATCAGTTGAGGATTCAACCTGCGATTATGCAATATTGCCGATAGAAAACACAACCAGCGGAAGTATAAATGATGTTTACGATGCACTGACAAACAGTAGTCTGCAAATTGTTGGTGAGGAAATTTTTCCGGTTAAACATTGTTTGATTACAACTGAAGATGTTCCGTTAAACAGCATCAAAAAAATATTTACACATTACCAGGCTGCAAGGCAATGCAGTAAGTTTTTAAAATCAATTCCAAATGCAGAAGTTGAACTGTTGCCTGATACAGCAAAATCTGTTGAGTTTATAAAAGAAAAAGGTGATAAAACTTTTGCCGCAATTGCAAGCAAAGAAGCCGCAGAGATTTTTGATGTTGTTGTGCTAAGAGAAGATATTGCAAATCAGCAGGGTAACTTTACAAGATTTTTAATTTGTTCACGTGATTCAATAAAAGTTGATGAAAGAATTCCAACTAAAACTTCTTTGATACTTGCAACTGCACACAAAGCTGGTTCATTGGTTGAGGCTTTATCTGTCTTCAAAAAGTACGAAGTGAATATGACCAAGCTGGAATCACGCCCGATAATAGGCAATCCGTGGGAAGAAATGTTTTACCTGGATTTTCAGGGAAACATTCAAAATCAAAATGTAAAAAATTTGCTGGATGAAGTTGGTAAGCATACAAGATATTTAAAAGTTCTTGGCTGTTATCCCGCTAAAGATATTGAAAAGACAAAGGTTGAAAGAATTGCTGCAAGACCTGAAGAAGTAAAGCAGGAAGTTGTTGTTCCAGAAATTAAAACAGAGAAAAAATCTAAATCAAAAGTTTCTTACAAACTTGCCAGTAGAGATTATAAAAGTGAAGACACAATTATTACTGTTAGAGATGTGAAAATCGGTGGTGGTAATTTTATAATTATGGCCGGGCCTTGTTCGGTTGAATCTTATGATCAGATAATTGATTGTGCACGCGAAGTGAAAGATAACTTTGCCCATATTTTGCGCGGCGGATGTTTTAAACCGCGAACATCGCCTTATGCATTTCAGGGTTTGGGATTTGAAGCACTTGATTATTTAAAATCGGCTGGCGATGATTATGATCTTCCAATAATTACAGAAGTTCTTTCTGTTGATCAGGTAGAAAAAGTTTCTGAGAAATCTGATATTCTTCAAATCGGTGCAAGAAATATGCAGAACTTTTCATTGCTATCAGAAGTTGGAAAATCATTTCGTCCTGTTATGTTAAAACGAGGATTGATGGCTTCGATCGATGAACTACTTAATGCGGCGGAGTATATTCTTGCTCGCGGTAACAGGCAGGTAATTTTATGTGAACGCGGAATAAGAACTTTTGAAACTGCTACAAGAAATACTTTGGACTTAAGTGCAATTCCAATTTTAAAAGAGTTAACGCACTTACCCATAATCGTTGATCCTTCACACGCAGTTGGTCAACGTGATAAAGTTATTCCATTAGCTAAAGCCGCTAAAGCGGTTGGCGCAGATGGAATTATGGTTGAGATTCATCCAGATCCAAGTAAAGCTTTAAGCGATGGTGAACAGTCAATGAGATTTGATCAGTTCAGACAAATGACTCAAGAACTTGAGAAAATGAATTGAGCTTAAATCGAATCGCAATTCTTGGTCTTGGATTAATCGGCGGATCATTTGCCAAAGCGTTAAAGCATGCAAATCCAAATATTATTATTTCAGCTTATGATAAAGATGAAGTTTTAAATCAAGCGTTATCAGAAAAAGTAATTGATGAGAAGCTTTCATTCAGTGACGAAATCCTGAAATCCGATATAATATTTCTGGCTTTACCAATTGAAAGTAGTTTAGAAATATTAAAAAATATTTCTCCACAGTTAAATGAAAATCAAATCATCTCTGATCTTTGCAGTGTAAAAGGAATTTTTGTTGATACGTGGAAAACACTTTCCAGCAAAGGTACATACATTGGCGCACATCCAATGACAGGCAAAGAAAAAAGCGGATATGAAAACTCTGATGCTTTGTTGTTCGAGAATTCTGTTTTTATTGTTTGCACCGAAAATGGCAAAAGTAAATTATTTGATGAATATATAAACTTAGTTAAAACTTCAGGCGCAAGAATATCTTTACTTGATCCACATTTACACGATAAAATAACTTCGCAGGTTTCTCATTTACCACAGCTTCTTTCTGTTCTCTTAGTTAATCACTCAGCACAAAAAGTTGATGAAAATTCTTTTCTAGATTATGCTGCAGGCGGATTTAGAGATATGACCAGAATTGCTTCGAGTGATTTTGGAATATGGGAATCGATAATAAAATACAATAAATCAGAGATTCTGGATTCAATTGAAAAGTTTGAAAAGCAATTATCATCATTAAAAGATATTGTAAAAAAAGATGATTACTCAGATTTAAATAAATTGTTTGATGATGCACGACAACTGAGAAATGAAATTCCAATCAACACAAAAGGATTTATTGATCCATTATTTGATATTACAATTTTTGTAAAAGATCAGCCTGGAATGATCAGTAAAATCTCCACAATTCTTTTTGAAAATAATATTAACATCAAAGACATCGAACTTCTTAAGATCAGAGAAGGCACAGGCGGTAACTTTAAATTTTACTTCGATTCAGAATCTGATGCAGAAAAAGCAAAAGTTCTTATAGAAAAAGTTGGGTTTAGTACGAAGTAAACTTTTTCTTCTATAAAATTTCTAATATTTATTGCCATGCCTTTGGCATAAGTCGTGGTTAAAAAATAAAGTCTGCCTTTAGCTAAAGCCTTTATACATCTTGTTTCTTACCCACGACCTGAAGGTCGCGGCAATCCATAACTAAAAATTTCCATCACATCTTCGCAAGGTTGAGGTTTTAATCTCGTCTTAAGTATCAGAAAACAAAAAATATTTTAAGATTGTTTAATCAAATATTAATTACTGATACTTATGAAATTATTAACAGTTGTAATATTCTTATTTACAACACAACTTTTTGCTCAGAGTTTATACATTAGTGGGAAAGTAAGTGATGCAAGCACAGGTAACAGCTTATCATATGCAAATGTTATCCTTTATCATCTTCCTGATTCAACAATTCAAGGTACATCAACAAATTCAAAAGGTTATTTTAAGCTGCAAAGCATTAAAAAAGGAAATTATATTTTAACAATAAAATATCTTGGTTATCAAACCTTTACGCAAGAACTGCATGTAACAAATAAATCAATAGATGTTGGAGAAATAAAATTAAATCCAGAGAATGTTCAGATTGAAGAAGTTTACGTTCTTGATAAAATTCCAGTAGCTGTTATGAGTGGAGATACTTTAGTTTATAACGCAGATGCTTTCAAAGTGAATAAGGATGCTGTTGCAGAAGATTTGTTACAAAAAGTTCCAGGGATTCAGGTTGAGGATGGAAAGGTTAAAGCGCAAGGTGAGGAAGTAAAGAAAGTTTATGTTGATGGTAAGACTTTTTTTGGTGATGATCCGAATATGGCACTTAAAAACGTTCCTGCAGATATCATTGAAAAGGTGCAAATATTTGATAAGCAAAGTGAGCAATCTGAATTCTCGGGCTTTGATGATGGTTCAACTGAAAAAGCAATTAATATTATTACCCGGTTAAATATTTCCAGCGGAACATTTGGAAGACTAAAAGCTGGGTATGGAAATGAAGATCGATACAATGCTGGCGGTGATGTTCATATGTTTAGTGATGAACAGAGATTAAGTTTAATTGGTCAGCTTAACAACACCAATGAGCAAGGATTTTCAAGTATGGATATGCTCGGTGTTATGGGTGGACCTGATAATAAAATGGGAATGGGCAGCGGTGAAATGCGATTTGGTGGAGAAAATATGTTTCAACCAAATATGATTGGTTCACAAGGCGGCAACACTGATGTAAAAGGTTTAGGTTTTAATTATAACTATGAATGGAACAAAGATGATGAAATTGGTGGAAGTTATTTTTATAATAAAACTGATAATGATTTGCTTTCAAGTTTGAGCAGAGACTATTTGATAACATTTAATAATGGCCAAACTTACATTGAGGATAACACAACAAATTCTCAGAACACAAATCACAGGTTTAATTTAAGATTTGATTATGCGATTGATTCATTAAATCAGATTAGATTCATTCCAAGTTTTTCATTGCAGAAGAATAAAAGTTATTCAGATCTTAATGCATCAACTTACCAGTTAAATAATCCTGTTAATTCAACAAAAAGCATTTCTTCAAATGATTTAAGCTCAATGAATTTCAGTTCAATGTTGATGTACAGACATTCATTCAATAAATCAGGCAGGACAATTTCATTTGGATTGAACACTAATATCAATAAAAGTGATGGAGATAAAGAACAATTTTCAGAAAGTGTTTTTTATAATTCCTTAGCTCAAACTGATACGATTGATCAATTAACTGATTTACTAAGTAAAGGCTCAACTTTCTCGGGAAATCTAACTTACACTGAGCCTCTCAATTCATATAATTACTTAATGTTCAATGCTTCGCATTCAATCAGTAAAGAAAATAATGATAAGAAAAATTATGGTTACGATTTATTAACAGATAATTATAATTTGTTTGATACGACATTAAGCAATGAGTATGATAAGAATTATACAAACAGTTCTGTTGGATTAGGTTATAGATTTCAGAAAAATAAAATATCATTAAACGCAAATTTAAACTACAATCATTCAATCTTAACGAGTGAACAGATTTATCCTTACAGCTATCAACTTAAAAAATCTTTTAACTCATTTTTGCCATCGGTCATTTTAAGATATAATATTTCGCGAGACAAAAATCTAAACTTCTTTTATCGAGAATCTAATAATGCTCCAAGTGTGACTCAGCTTCAAAATATTTTGGATAATTCAAATCCATTACAACTATCAATTGGGAATCCTGATCTTAAGCAAGAGTATAATCACAATGCTGTGATTAGATTTTCAAAAATCAATTTCAGTAATATGCATACATTCTTCTTGATGCTGAGTAGCTCTTACAAATCAAACTACATTGGTACAAATACAATAATTACCAAGAATGATACTATGCTTTCAAATGGTATTTTACTGAATGCCGGTAGCCAATTGTCAATTCCTGAAAATGTAGAGGGTTATGTTTTCGCACAAACTTATATGACTTACGGAATGCCTGCGGATTTCATCAGTTCAAATGTAAACTTAAATCTTCAAGCATCTTATACAAGAACTCCAGGAATTGTAAACAACATCAGTAATTATTCTAACTCTTACAATTATGGATTAGGTGCTGTTATAAGCAGTAACATTAGCAGTGATCTCGATTTCTTTGCTTCAAGCACAACATCTTATAATGTAGTTAAGAACAGCAAGGCAATTGAAAATAATAACGAATATTTATCACAATTATCCCGTCTAAGACTATACTGGCTGTTATTTGATAATTTTGTTTTTCAAGGAGATTTAACTCATAAGTATGATGGCGGTTTATCAGATTCTTATGATCCAAATACGATTTCTTTGAATCTAAGTTTTGGAGTAAAGTTTTTCTCGGATAATCGTGCTGAATTAAGATTAAGTATTTACGATCTGTTGAATCAGAATTCAAATATATCAAGACAAACAACAGATTATTATTTGCAAGAGTATAGCACAAATGTAATCGGAAGATATTTTATGCTTTCGTTTTTATATAACATAAGAAGTTTTTCATAATAAATAATGGAGAGAGTATGTTCAAGTTTAAGATCAAGTTCAAGAATATTTTTAGTTTCATAAGATTTATTTCTCTATTTGTAGGATTTGTTTTCATTGCTTGCTCAAGTTCTCAGCAAGTTTTATCAACAAAAAATAATGGCGAGATAAAAATTGATGGTGAGCAATCTGATTGGAAACATCTTACCAATATGAAAGGAGAAAATATTTCTTTCGGATTTAGCAATGATGAGAATAATCTTTACATAAGTTTGATAACAAATGATCGAAGCAAGATAATGAATATTCTTGGCGGTGGATTAGAAGTATGGATTGATCCAGGAAATTCTGAAGACAAAATTGGAATAAGATACCCTGAAAAACCTGATCCAGCAGAAATGATGGAAGAAATGCGTAAACAAGGCCCACCGGATTTTAAGAAAGAACAGAAAGGAAGCAATGAAAATAAAGAACTTGATCCTATGATGAAGAATTTTTTAGAAAAGCAGAAAGAACTTTATGTACTTGATGAAAACGGAAATGTAATAAAATCTTATCAAATTGATAGTAAAGATTACAAGTTAAATCTAAAGGTAGATAGAGCAAGTTTATGTTACGAATTGAAAATTCCATTTGGTAAAAAACCTTTTCTCAATCTAAAAAATGGTGCAAATGTAAACGTTGATTTTCAATCAGGTGAAATTGAAATGGGACTAGGAAATATGAATCGTCCTGAAGGAATGGGTGGAGAAGGTAACAGGCCAAGTGGTCCTCCAATGGGTGGCGGAAATCCTCCTCCGGGCGGTGGACAGGGAGGATTTGGAGGTCCGGGTGGTAATCAGCAAGGTAATTTTCAAAATACGGGAGTTATTGACTATTCATTTGAAGTAACAATTAAAAAATAAGTTTCCGGTTCACTATGTTCTCTCCTTGAAAATCCCGCACTTGATAAGTTGTGCGGGGTTTTTATTTATAATGAAGCGCAAGTTTTCAAAAATCAAATCGTCAAAGATTAAAAGAATGAATATCTTTGGAGTATGCAGGAAAACGAATTAGTTAATAGATTAAAAAATGGTGATGAAGAAGCTTTTAGAATAATATTTAATGATAATCAAAAAAAAGTAATTAATGCTTGTTATCGTTTAGTTAATGACATCGATACAGCAGAAGATCTTACACAGGAAGTTTTCATTAAAGTTTATTCTTCAATAAGCCAGTTCAGAGGTGAATCTCAGCTATCAACCTGGATTTATAGAATCGCTATTACCAAATCACTTGATCATCTGCGTGCACAGAAGAGAAAGAAACGTATGGCATTTTTAAAATATCTTTCAGGTGATGAAGAACATCACATTGATATTGAAGCACCAAAAGATCAACAGCCAGACGCACTTATTGATAATTCTGAAAGAATGAAAGCGCTTAATGATGCGATGAATAAATTACCTGAAAATCAAAGAGTTGCTTTTTCATTGAGTAAGTATGATGAATTGAGTTCTAAAGAGATTGCAGAAGTTTTAAGTACAAGTATTTCAGCAGTTGAATCTTTAATTCATCGTGCTAAAAAGAATTTAGAAAAAAAACTTTATAATTTTTACAAAAAGCAAATGAACTGAAAATAAATTATTTAAGAAATAATCGTCTTAATATTAGAGGCAAATAATTTTATGGATAAAGAAAAAAGAATTTTAGATGAAGTGAAGAAAACGATTTCTTTACTTGATGATGTGATAAACATTGAGCCAAATCCTTATTTATTTACAAGGGTTAAAGCTCAGATAGATTCAAAAAGTTATAAGTTGAATCGTGCAAACGAAAATCCTGTTTTTAGATTAGCGAAACAATTAGTTTTTGCTTTATTAATTCTTTTTAACATTTATACAATAATTAATTTCATTACTTCTGATGGGCAGACTTCAGCAACAAGAGATCAATATATAAAAAATGTAAAATCAGAATACTTTTTAGATTACAATGTCGATTATTTGGCAAACTTAGAGAGTGAGGAATAAGAATGGATTGGCTGACAAAACAAAAAACTTATGTGTGGTTAGTAATATTATTAGTTATAATAAATCTTACTACCTTAATCTTTCTCTGGATCGGACGTCCGAATCCACCTGAAATGAATGACAGAAAAAGACCTGATACAAGCAAGTTTCTAAAAGATGAACTTGGATTAAATGAAGAACAGGATAGAAAATTAAAGGAGTTAAGACAGGCTTTATTTGATACAACTGGAAAAATAAATGAAATGATTTGGGTAAAGAAAAGTTTAATTCAGGAAGAATCATTTAAAGAAATTTCTGATAATGAAAAAGTAAATACTCTTGCTAAAGAAATTGGTGAATTAGAATCAAAAGGAGAAATGCTTAGATATGATCACTTCGTTCAGGTTGGTAAAGTATTGACTGATAAACAGTTAGAAAAGTTTAAAAAAGTATTGGGACAAAACAGGATGCATAAACCTATACCATTCGAAGGACAGAGACAAGGTCCACCACCACCACAAGGTGAATTTCCTCCTCCAGTGCGTTAATAATATTTAAATAATTATTATTGTATCAACATCAAGGTTACTCAATGCACTATATAAAGATTAAACTCATAATTATTTCAATAGTATTATTTAGTTCGATTGAACTTAGTTATGCGCAAAATCCAGGAGATAATATTTTTTCAGGTACACAAGTATTTGATATCAATATAAATTTCTATTATTCAGATTATTGGGATTCATTAGAGTTCTATTATGATCTTGGAACAGAAGTATATATTCCGGCTGATGTTATTATTGATGACGATACTCTTATTAATGTTGGGATAAGATTTAAAGGTAATTCATCTTACAGTCATCCGAATGATAAAAAATCTTTAAGATTTAGTTTTGATGAATTTGATGGAGCGTTAAGATGGGATGGATTAAAAGGAGTTCACTTAAACAATTGTTATGGCGATCCAACTTTTATGCGAGACAAAATTTATCTGGATTTTTGTAAGGAAGCCGGAATAATTGCTCCAAGAGCAAATTTTGCAAAAGTTTCTTTTAACGATACTTCTTTTGCATTTTATTCATTGATTGAACACGTTGATAAAACATTTTTAAACACGCAGTTTGGAAATAAGAATGGAGATTTATTCAAAGCAGTTGATGATTTTAGTTCAGCTAATTTAATTTCAGATTTTAAATGGTACACAGCAATTGAAGATTCATATTACAACAGATATGAATTAAAAACAGATGGATCATTAACTGCATATCCACAATTAATTACATTGCTTGATTCTCTTGTTAATGGTATTAATCAGGAAATTGTTTTAGATACATTAATTAATCTTGAGAATTTTTATAGTTCTATCGCCGCAGATATAATTTTTTCAAACCTTGATTCATACATAAACAGTGGTAGAAATTTTTATTTTTACTTCAATCCGGATAATGGGAAAATGGAATGGATAAAGTGGGACGTAGGTTTAAGTTTTGGCAATTTTAGTGGTGGTGTTTCAAACTTTGAAAACTTAAATGTTAGTTACATTTTAAATGCAAATGAACGTCCCTTATGGGGAAAAGTTTTAGGAAATTCAGAACTTAAAAATGATTATTTACAATCACTTTGTTTACTAAATACAAATTACTTAAATACAACAAACATTTTTCAGCATATTGATAGTGTTGCAAATATAATCCGCAGTTATGTTTATTCAGATTCAAGAAAGCAATACACAAATAATCAATTTGAATTAAATATACTTAGTGATCTTTCTATTTCTGGTGTTGGCGGAACAACAAGAATTCCTGGTTTAAAATCTTTCTTAACAACTCGAAAAAATAGTATAAATTCCCAGTTAACTTCACTTGGTGTAGATTGTTCAGGGACATATATAGAAGAAGAATTTACCGCTTTACCGGAACAATTTTTACTTAATCAAAACTATCCAAATCCGTTTAACCCTACTACAATAATCAGTTGGCAGTCTTCAATCAGCAGTCATCAGACTTTAAAAGTATTTGATATGCTTGGTAATGAAGTAGCGACTCTTGTTAATGAAGATAAACCAGCAGGAAGTTATCAAATTGAATTTAATATAGCAAAGGAAAACTTTCCTGCGATTGCAAGTGGAGTTTATTTTTATCAACTCCAAATTAGAGACAAATTCCAAACACGAAAAATGTTATTATTAAAATGAGAGTTAGTTATATGAATAATGTTAAGACATTAATATTATTTTCAATAATATCAATAAATGTTTTTGCACAAGAATGGTTCTGGCAAAATCCCTTACCACAAGGAAATACTCTTTATTCATCAGATATGATTTCTCAAAATTCAGGAATTGCTGTTGGAGAAGCTTGGACAATAATATCTACAAGTAATAGTGGAAATGACTGGTCACTAACTCCGAATAACTTTCAAACCTCTTTAAAATCTGTGGATTTTCTGGATGAACATAATGCATTTGCAGTTGGCGAATACGGATCAATATTTAAAACTGATGATGGATTAAACTGGGGACAAGTTTATTCTGATTCAAATTTTGTTCTCAATTCAATCTCTATATTTTCAACAATGATTGCCTGTGCTGTTGGTGAGGATTTAAGTGGAGTTGGAAATATTATTCTTTGGACAACTAACGGTGGATTAAGTTGGGAATCGAAAACTTCAGGATCCATAAATGGGTTAAATGCAGTTGTACTTCTTAATGAAAATACTGCTATCGTTGCGGGTGCTAGTGAAACAATTCTTAAAACTACTGATTCAGGAAATAACTGGGCTGCCGTTAATAGTGGTTCTATTTATAACATCTATGCTTTGGATTTTCCAAGCGAAAATATTGGATTCTGTGTTGGTAATGGCGGATTAATTTTAAAATCTACTGATAGTGGAAATTCATGGTCAGCACAAGTAAGCAATAGCTTTAATTGGTTAAGCGATGTTGATTTTTATAATGATAGTCTTGGTTATTCGGTAGGATACAATGGCACTTGTTTAAAAACTGTTAATGGTGGTGTTGATTGGGTTGAGACATCCACAAACACAACTAATTGGATTTATTCAATCTCAATTCTTAATGAATCATCTGCATTTTGCGTTGGTGAATATGGGACAACATTAAATACAACTAACACAGGCATTGACTGGAATATAATTTCGTCAGGAATCACAGATTGGCTTTATTCAACCAAATTTTATGATCTTAATATTGGATATGCAGTAGGTGATTATGGAAAAATATTGAAGACTACAAATGCCGGCATAAATTGGATTGAACAAACAACAAATTCATTTTCACTGCTTCAGGATATTGATATAATAAATGAAAATATTTTATTTGCAGCCGGTGATGGAGGAACAATTTTAAAAACCACAGATGGCGGAACGAATTGGATTATACTAAATACAAATATATTTGATTGGCTTCATGCAATTGAGTTCGTCTCTACAGAAATCGGATTTGCTTCTGGATATTATGGCGCTTTAATAAAAACCACTAATAGTGGAACAACTTGGGAATCATTAAATAGTGGAACAAACACAATACTACAGGATTTAGATTTTATTGATGCAAATATTGGTTTTGCAGTTGGTGGAGATGACTATGGTGGAGCAGCAACAATATTAAAAACTACTGATGCAGGGTCAACATGGGTTTCAAAATACTCAGAAGCAGAACAAATGATTAGATCAGTAGATTTTATTGATCAAAATACTGGAGTTGCAGTTGGTGGAATGAATACTGGTGTTGGGAGTAAAATTTTAAGAACTACTGATGCAGGGGAAACCTGGATTGAAATTCCAAATAATACTCAAAATAATCTTTATTCAGTTCATTTTCCAAGTTCAACAGTTGGTTATGCAGCTGGTTACAATGGAACAATATTAAAATCAACTGATGGTGGACTAACATGGATTACTCTTATTTCAAGCTGCACAAAAAATAATTTGTATGGCATATTCTTTACAGATGATTATCATGGCTATGTTATTGGTGCTGGCGGAACAATATTAAAAACAAATACTGGTGGCGTAACAGGAATTGAAATCATAAAAAACGAAATCCTACCAGATGATTATTCCTTACTGCAAAATTACCCGAATCCTTTTAATCCAACCACTACAATAGAATTTCAAATTCCTGAACAATCAAAAATAAGTTTGATTATTTATGATATTTTAGGAAATGAAATAACAAAATTAGTTGATGATAATTTTCAGGTAGGAAGTTATTCTGTTCAATTTAATGCTTCAAACCTTGCAAGCGGAATTTATTTTTACAGACTTATAACTAACAAAGCAACATTAACTAAGAAAATGACATTGATTAAATAGGAGTATTATTGAAGATCTTCAATAAAATAAAAAGTAGAATAAAAATATTTCTTTTATTCTTTTTGTTAACTACAAATATAATTCCTCAAACATTTGATGGTTATACTTTGTTTTGTCCAAATATGTCTCGATACACTTATCTTATTGATATGAATAATCAAATCGTGCACACGTGGACTCATACAAAAACTGGTGGATATTCCTGTTATCTTTTAGAAGATGGTACTTTGATGAGATCAGCAACATCAAGTAATTCACAGTTAAATGGTGGTGGTGCAATGGGTATAGTACAAAAAATTGCTTGGAACGGAACTTTACTTTGGGAATATACTTATAGTAGTAATACGTATCGTACTCATCATGATATAGAGCCATTGCCGAATGGAAATGTGTTGTTGATTGCATGGGAAGTTAAAACTGCAACTCAAGCCGTTCAAGCAGGATTGAATCACAGTGCTGTTATCTGGCCGGATCATATAATTGAAGTTCAACCTGTTGGATCAACTGGTGGTAACATAGTTTGGGAATGGCATTTCTGGGATCATTTAATTCAAGATTATAGTTCTGCAAAAGATAATTACGGTGTTGTTGCAGATCATCCTGAATTACTTGATATAAATGTTGGAAGTGGTGGACAAGGTGATTGGACACATATTAATGGGATAAGTTATAATCCAACATTAGATCAAATTGTAATTTCATCACACGAACTTGATGAAATTTATGTGATAGATCATAGCACAACATCTTTAGAAGCTGCCGGGCATACTGGTGGAAATAGTGGCAAAGGCGGTGATATTTTATATCGCTGGGGCTCTCCATCAAATTATGATGCTCCAGGTTCACAAGTATTTAATGTTGTTCATAGCTCCGTTTGGATACCAGACAGTCTTGATGGTGGAGGAGATATAATGGCATTCAACAATCGTGAAGGACAAAGTACATCAATTGTACAAGAAATAGTTCCACCAAGAGTTGATACATATAATTATAGTTGGACATCAGGAAATGCTTATGAACCTAGTTCAACATTCTGGTCTTACACAGGTTCAGGTTTTTATTCAAATCATTTAGGTGGATGCCAAAGATTACCAAATGGAAATACATTAATTGTTGAATCTACAAGTGGATTTTTATTTGAAGTTAATTCTGCCGGTTCAACTGTTTGGAGTTATAATCGTGGGCAGGAAGTTGTTAGAGCACTCCGTTATGCACCAAATTATCCAGGTTTAGCGGTTATCTCTGATGTTGAAAAAGAAAATGTTATTCCAACAGAATTCAAATTGGAGCAGAATTATCCTAATCCATTTAATCCTAGTACAAATATTAAATATGTAATTAGCAGCAATGCATTTGTTACATTAAAAGTTTATGATGCTTTAGGAAATGAAGTAACAACATTAGTTAATGAAGAAAAATCTGCCGGAAATTATGATGTAAGTTTTGATGTATCAAAACTATCTGCAAATACGCAAGGTTTATCAAGTGGGATTTATTTTTATCGCTTGCAAACAGGTGATTTATCAATCACAAAAAAAATGACTTTAGTAAAATAGTACTTTATAATATCCACACTTAATTGTTAATAGCAGAAAGTGTTAATCATCGCTTTCTGCTTTACTTGCCTACTTATATCATCTTAACTAAATTTCTTTTCAAAATTTAGTAATGATGAAAAGCTACCATTTAATAATACTATTAGTTTTAATTTATCTTCATTCTCTTTCCGCACAGAGAATGTTGTTCAATTCATTTACAGCGGAAAATGGATTATCCAGCATAAATGTAAATTGCTTACTGCAAGATAAATCCGGATTTATCTGGATTGGAACTGATAACGGATTAAATCGGTTTGATGGAAAAGAATTTAAGGTTTATAAACAACAGCCAAATAATTCTAATTCGATTTCAGATAATAGTGTTTGGACTTTGTTTGAAGATAAAAATGGAATCATTTGGATTGGAACCAAGCAAGGTGTAATAAACAAATTTGATCCAACTACAGAAGTGTTTTCACAAATAAATCTGGGAACAAAGATATCATCAGAAATTGGTATAACATCTATTCTACAAGATAAATCTGGTTCAATTTGGATTGGCACTTATTCCCAAGGTTTATTCAAATATGATCCTTTATCTGGCAAAATTATAAATTGGAATGGTACTACTCAAACAGCTAGTGATATCAGCAATAAATATATTACCGCGATCTTACAAGATAAAGATGGATATATCTGGATAAGTACTTATTATGGATTGAATAGAATTGATCCAAAGTATATTGAAAAAGGTTTTACAAAATATTTTTCAATCCCGGGTAACGAAAACTCAATAAGCAATAATCTTGTGTGGAGGATTAATCAATCCATTTTTGATGAAAATAAATTGTGGATCGGTACTGCGGATGGAGTTTGTTATTATAACATTAAAACTGGAAAGATTAGTAGGTTTAATGTTTCACCGCAGTTTCCTCTGCAGTTTAATAAAAGTTTTGCAACATTAATTGAACAAAAATTATCAAATGAAAATATTTTATGGGCTGCAACATATGGCGGACTTTATAAAATAAATTTATCAAACGGTAAATCAGAACATTACATCTATGATAAAAAGAATTTAAACGGATTGTTAAGTAACCAGATTGATCAACTACTTGTTGATAGATCGGGAGTTTTATGGATTGCTACTGATAAAGGATTGAATTATCACACATCAAAAACACAAAGATTCAACAAACTATTAACCAACTTCAAATCTGATCCATTGTTAAATGATCTTTACAATGCTGACATTAAATCTGTGTTGACAATAGATAATAATAATTTTTACTTGGCTACTTCTGAAGGATTATTCAATCTTAATATTGCTAATGGTAACACTACTACACAAAAAATTAATACAATTAAATCAATCAATCTTTGGAGCTTAGAAAAAGGACTTCATAATAATATTTGGATTGGCACGTATGGTTATGGTTTAATAAAACTAGATCTTAGTAACAATCAAACAAAGTTTATTAATATTGAAAGCCCAACATTTAAAACATTAGCATTCAAGTACATCAAATCTCTCCATCAAAGTAAAAATGGAACATTGTGGATCGGGTTTTGGGGTGGTGGACTTGCATCATTTGATACAAAGACAGAACAGTATAGAATATTCAGGCACAATGAAAAAAATATAAATTCACTAACCTACAATGATGTTTGGGATTTGCACGAAGATAAATTTGGCAGAATCTGGGCTGGAACAAATGGTGGCGGATTAAATTTATTTATTCCTGAAGGTGAGGGAAGATTTAAATCTTTTAAATATGAAGTTGGCAATTCAAACTCCATTATTAGTAATAGTATAAATACAATTGTAGAAATTCCATCCGACAATCCGAAGGAAACAATTTTACTTATTGGGACTGAAAATGGAATAAGCAAAGCTATACTGAAGAATAAAAATGCAAATGTTTATGATTTTGATATAACATTTGAAAACTTTGCTGGTTATGAAATACAATCAAATAATTCTGTAAAAGGGATTATGCTTGATGATGAATCCAATGTTTGGATAAGCACAGATAATGGCTTAACAAAATATAACCCAGCAAGTAAAATTGCTTTTAATTTTAATCGTTCTAATGGATTTAATACAAATATCTTTAATTCTAATTCGTACAACAAATTGAAAAATGGACTATTGATCTTTGGAAGTTCCAAAGGACCTGTAATATTTAAACCAGATGAAATTGACATAACATCGTTTAATCCTAAAATAGTTTTTACAGATTTTCTAATTTTCAATAAATCAATTTCTCCTGCTGAAGATTCTCCGTTAGGATCAAGCATATCAAAGGCAGAGGAAATTAGATTATCATATAATCAAAATGTGTTCACTTTTAAATTTGTTTCACTTGATTTTAACTCACCTGAACAAATTAATTATATGTATAAGCTTGAAGGATTTGATAATGAATGGATAAAGAGTGGTAACAGGCAATCAGCAACATATACAAACATTAATGAAGGAACATATTATTTTAAAGTTCGTGCAACAAACAGCGATGGCCAGTGGAGCAATAATGAAACTTCAATAAAAATAATTATAAGTGCTCCTTGGTGGCGCTCTTTCTGGGCATACTTTATTTATGTCCTTGTCATTTTTTCGGGGCTTTATGCAATTAGAAAATTTGAACTTAATAGAACAAAATTGCGTGATGAACTCCGGTTACGTGATTTGGAATCTAAAAAATTGAGAGAGATAGAAAAAATCAAATCAAGATTCTTTACAAATCTTTCTCACGAATTTAGAACTCCACTAATGTTAATTAAGGGACCGGTTGAACAACTATTAAGTGGAAATAAAATAAACCAGAATGAACAAATTAAGTTGATACAGAGAAATAGTGATAAACTGCAAAACTTAATTGATCAATTACTTGAGCTTTCACAGCTGGAAGCTTCTTCAATTGAATTGAGTGCAAAAAAGGAAAATCTTATCTCTTTACTTAGAGGAATATTTTATTCTTTCTCAGAGTTAGCAGATAGAAAAAAAATCACGTTGAAATATTATTCAGTTAGTGATGAGATTTTAGCATGGATTGATCGAGATAAGTTTGAAAAGATTTTAAATAATCTTTTATCAAATGCATTTAAGTTTACACCTGAAAACGGAGAGATCAGGATTGAAGTTGTAAATACATCGATCGATTACATCCATTATTCAACGATTTCAATAAAAGATTCCGGAATTGGAATTCCTGCAGACAAAGTTGATAAAATATTTGATAGATTTTATCAGGTTGATGATTCATCAAAACGTGCCTACAGTGGTAGTGGAATTGGTTTATCACTAGTGAAAGAATTGGTTGATCTACATAAATGGAAAATATTTGTACATAGCAAAGAGGGAGTTGGAACAGAATTTATTTTACAAATTCCTTTAGATGAAAATTATCTAAGTGATACACAAAAAAATAATGATGTGAAAAATGTTAAAGATGATAAAATTGAAGCAATTCAAAATACTCGCGATGAAATAATTATTGAGCAAATTGATAATAAAAATAGTTCATCTAAAAAATCTACAGTCCTAATTGTTGAGGATTCTGAAGATGTAAGAATTTATTTGCAAGATATATTAAAACAAGATTACGAATTGTTAATCGCTGAGAATGGTGAGAAAGGCTTGATTGAAGCTTTAGAAAAACTTCCCGATTTAATTATCAGTGATGTGATGATGCCAATTATGGATGGAATTGAGTTTTGTAAAAAAATAAAATCTGATTGGAAAACTTCTCACATACCAGTAATTCTTCTTACAGCAAAAGCATCAAGCGAAAGTAAAATTGAAGGTTTAGAAACAGGTGCGGATGATTATGTTACAAAACCATTTAGTTTTCGCGAGTTATCAATAAGAATTAAAAATCTTTTATACCAAAGAAAAGTTCTTAAAGAAAAATTTAGTAAAAGTTTTAATATTCTTATTGATGAAAATAACCTAAGCAAAGCTGATCAGGAATTTTTAGAAAAAGCAAATGAGATAGTCGAAAAGAATATTTCAAACACAGAATTTGATTCAGATTCCTTTGCGCAAGTAATTTATTTAAGTCGCAGCCAATTGCATAGAAGAATACAGTCGATTGCTGGTCAATCAACAGGTGAGTTTATAAGATCGATAAGATTGAAAAAAGCTGCGCAACTCATTTTAGACAAAAAATTATCTATTACGCAAGTCTCCTTCGAGGTTGGGTTTAATAGTCCTTCACATTTCTCAAAAGCATTTAAACAAATGTTTGATTGCTTGCCATCCGAATTTATAGATAGAAGCAAGTCTTAGTAATATAAAGTCAATATTTAGCTGATAAAAGAAATTTTGCAACATCAGCGTTAATGATTGACACACAAACGAGGGCAATCACTCCCGATAAAAATTATTTTTAGCATTGAAATAACTTTCTAAAAATATTTCTTAGGAGACTAAAATGAAATACATTTACACAATTTTACTCGTATTACTTTTTGCATTCTCAGTAATCAAATCTCAAGTTCCAAATGGAGGATTTGAAAACTGGACAGATGGTGAACCGGATTTCTGGACTACAAATAATGCAGATACGTTAATCACAATTACTACATCAAATAGCAGTCATAGCGGTTCTTCTGCATTAAAAGGGGAATGTATTCCTTATTTCCCACCATTTTTACCCGTAATGGGTCCTATTGGAATTTGTGATGGAGATACAGATGATGGTTTTCCAATTGAATTTAGATATAATTCCTTAAAGGGATTTTATAAATTAAATTCTCAAGGTGGGGATCAACTATTTATCACATTGTGGGTTAGTGTAGATACTCAAGCCATCGGCGTAGGATCGATTCTATTAAATAACGCAGCATCATATACTGAGTTTGCAATTCCAATCACATACATTGACCCGGCTACACCGAATAAATGCATTATTTCATTTCAAATTATCAATCCTGTCGGGGGAATTAATGTCACTCTAGGTTCAGAAATGTATCTTGATGATCTTGAACTTTCTATGGATATGGTTTCAGATGTAGAAGCTGAATTGCAACCGTTTGCATTTCAACTCGAGCAAAACTATCCAAATCCATTTAATCCAAGTACAAAAATTAGCTGGCAATCAGCTGTAAGTGGACATCAAACTCTAAAAATATATGATGTACTTGGTAACGAAGTTGCAACATTAATTGATGAATACAGAGTAGCAGGGAATTATGAAATAGATTTTGATGCAACTGGGTTAAGTTCCGGAGTTTATTTTTACAAATTGATTATTGCTGATTATTCATCCACCAAAAAAATGATTTTGATGAAGTAATATTATGCGATATCATTTTCAAATTCTTAATCAGTTATTAAACAAAATTAAAATCAGAGAATTATTGTTTAAGAATATATTTAAGATCATTTACCTCGCATTTCTGATTTCTATTTTGTTGATCTCGGATAAAAGTTAAAAATAAATCATTTCTAATTTATTCCGGGTCCTAAGGAGGCTAAACCCGTGTAAGAATCTTTTGATTCGAGCACGGGTTTTTTCTTTTTGTACAGAAAATACAAACTATTGATCGTTATATTTGTATGAAGAAATAAAGATTGATAAAAGGAATATCTAATTGTACGAATATCTAAAAAATAATACGTTCTTTGCACAAGCACCTGGAATGATGGAAGAAATCTGTGAACAAGAATTAATTGAACTAGGAGCAAAAAATACAAAAGTAGCATATCGAGGAATTTATTTTGAAGCTGATAAATCAACATTGTATAAAATAAATTATACTTCAAGATTAATAACACGTGTTTTAGCTCCTTTAAAATCTTTTCATTGCAGATCAGCAAAAGATATAATGGAAATTGCAAGCAAAATAGAATGGGATAAATTCTTTTCAGTTGATCAGACTTTTGCCATAACCTCATCAGTTAACAAAAGTACAATAAATAATTCTTTGTATACCTCACAAGTTTTAAAAGATGGAATCGCAGATTATTTTAGAGATAAACTTGGTAAACGTCCAAATGTAGATACAGTAAATCCAAATGTTCGATTTAATTTATTTATTGAAAAAGATAAAGCAATTTTAAATCTGGATACTTCCGGCGAATCATTGCATAAAAGAGGTTACCGTTTACTTGCTGGTGAAGCCCCGATGCAGGAAACTCTTGCAGCTGCAATTATAAGATTAAGTGGTTGGAATGGAGAAAAACCTTTACTCGATTGTATGTGTGGATCAGGTACAATTGTGTGTGAAGCCTTAATGCATTACTGTAGAATACCAGCTCAATTTCTTAGAAAGAACTTTGGATTTTTCTATTTACCGGATTTTGAAAAAGAACTTTGGGAAAAAATAAAATCAGAAACCGATAAACTTATTAGACCTTTGCCAAAAGGGATTATTAGTGGAAGTGATAAATCTGATATAGCAATTCGTGTTGCAAAAGAAAATTTATCTCGCATACCAAATTCTGAAAATGTAAAACTCTCTATACATCCATTTGAGCATATCAATAAATTTGAAAATGGTGTTTTAATTATAAACCCACCTTATGGGATAAGATTAGGAAAACGTGATGAAGTTGAAAATCTTTATAAAGATTTAGGTGATTTTATAAAAACAAAATGTAAAGGCACAACAGCTTTTATTTACACTGGAGAACCAACTTTAAGAAAATATATTGGATTAAAAACTTCTAAAAGAATTCCATTAGTAAATGGAAAACTTGAAGGCGTGCTTCTGCAAATTGATAGCTATGAAGGAAGCAGAAAAGCCAAATATCAAACAGAAAAGGGAAGTGAATAACAGAATTTGTTATTTGATAAAAACAATAGATTGAATATATTCACTTATAAAAAAATACATTAAGGTTTATGAATATCAGAAATACAATATTATTTACGTTAGTTTCTAGCGTGCTATTATTTCCTCAAAACTATCCTGATCAATTTTACGAAATGAGAATTGATTCAATGCTCCAAAATATCGAATCAATTTCTGGAGTTAAGGTAAGTGATGATGGAGAATCTTTTGTCTTGGAAGACAGTTTATTAACCGGATATGTAATTTTAAATTCACAGTATTCAAATCAACCATTTAATGTAGGTTTACCAAGTTGGAATGGACACGCCCCTAATGATAGTAGTTCATTTAAAGTTCAGATGAGATTTCCATATAATTCTGGTTGGTCGCCCTGGCTCACAGTAGGCTTTTGGAAAGCTAATATCTGGTCTAGTTACGGTACTACAAGTTATGGTGGCGGAGAAATTGATTATGATACTGCAATTTTAAATTCATATCAAAGTTCCTGGCAGTTTAAAATAATATTTGGTAGAAAAAATATAAATAATGAATCTCCATCATTACATAAACTTAGTTTTTTTGTTAGTGATACAAGAACAACCACTTCAATCAATTACACACAAATATTAAATGATAATCCGCCCGAAATATTTATCCCTACCGGATTCATTTATCAATATGGTGTAGATGATACTATAGGTCCAGAAATTTGTTCGCCAACATCAGTTTCAATGGCATTACGAAGTTATGAAATTGATGTTGATCCTTACCAATTTGCCTTAGATAATTTTGATCCTTATTTCGAAATGTTTGGCATCTGGCCTAGAGCTGTGCAAAATGCTTCAGAGTATGGAATAAATGGAGCTGTTACAAGATATCGTAACTGGAGTGATACTTATGAAGTTCTGGCAAATAATGGCAGAATTGTAATGTCGATTGGTCAACCACTTTATACTGGGCATTTAGTTATGCTTGCAGGATTTACAAGCACAGGTAACCCAATCGTACATGATCCAGCAAGAACAAATGGATATTCATATATCTATAATAAAAGTTCAATTTCACATTCATGGTTTGATAAAGGCGGTGTGGGATACACATTTTATAATACAGATAGCATATTTGTAAATGTTGATGAAAAACAAATAAGTGCAGTTAATGTTTTTGAACTTTATCAGAATTATCCTAATCCGTTTAACCCTACAACAAATATTAGTTTTTCTATTACTAATAATACTTTTGTATTGCTTAGTGTTTATGATGTTTTAGGAAATGAAATTGCAACTCTAGTTAATGATGAATTGACAACAGGAAATTATGTAGTTAAGTTTGACGCTTCACATTTAAGTTCCGGGATATATTTATATAAACTTCAGGCAGGCAATTACACTAAAACACAAAAAATGTTGCTGTTAAAATAAAGTTCCATTTTATTTAAGAAGTTGATTAGGTGATATAAAAATAAAAGCCTGAATACAGTAGTATTTAGGCTTTTTTTGTACACCCGACAGGATTCGAACCTGTAACCTTCTGATTCGTAGTCAGATGCTCTATCCAGTTGGGCGACGGGTGCATACAAAATTTGTGGGGCAAATTTAATACAATTAGCTTGCTTTATCAATTAAAATAAATTCATAATTAAACTGTTTTTTGATTTCATTAAATATGACACAAAGGCAATACATAGTAAATAAAGTTAATGGTAATCTGGATAATTTTACTAATGATAATATTTGGAATGGTATTGCTGTACTAAAAATTACTGACTATTTATGGATTCCTAATAATTATAAACCTTATGTTTTTATCCAGGTTTTATATTCAGATGACTATTTCTATCTAAAATTTAATGTGATGGAAGAAAAAATTTCTATTAGATATACTAATATTAACGATCCTGTTTATAAAGACAGTTGCGTTGAGTTTTTTATAAACTTATTTCCTGAAATAACTGAAGAGTACTTTAATTTTGAGTTTAATGCTCTTGGAGTATTGAAGTTAGGCTATGGAATTAGAAGAAATAGATTCTATTTGAATGAATTTGATTTTAATGAAATTAAGGTTGTTTCGTCAATAAAAAACCCTCTTGTCGGATTTCATGGTTCAGATCGTTGGATATTATATTCTGCTATTCCTATTAGACTATTAGAAAAAATAACCAATAGAAAATTCGCAGCAAATGATGCTATTGGGAATTTTTATAAATGTGGTGATGAAACTGAATTTAAACATTATGGAATGTGGAATATTATAGACAATCTTACACCAGATTTTCACTTACCCGAATACTTTGGAAAAATAGTTTTTCAAAAGTGATTTCTATTTTTTAATCCAACTCTTGTGCGATAACATCAATAACTTTAAATACCCTATTTTAATATATAATTTGTAACTCAGACTTAGATATAATTTAAGAAGGGAGAATAAGTTTAATCAAAAAAAAGGGTGTCTAAAAAGACACCCTTTAATACTAATTGAAATTAGAATTATTTAGTTCTTGTGAACTCAATTCTTCTGTTTTTCTGTTTACCTTCTTTGGTTTTATTGTCAGAAATAGGTTTGTCTTCGCCATAGCCTTTTGTAGAAATTCTATCAGCGTTAATACCTTTTGCAACTAACCAAGCTTTTACTGATTCAGCTCTACCTTCAGAAAGTTTTTGATTTTTCTTGTTACTACCATCACTATCAGTGTGTCCGCTTATTTCAACAGATATATCTTGATAAGTGTTTAGAGTTTTAAGAGCTTTCATCAAAGTATTTTCTGATTCTGGTTTAATTGTAGTTTTATTTACATCAAAGGTAATGCCTTCTAAAACGATAGCAACACCGATTTTAACTACATCATCATCAGCTTTTAATGGATCTGTACCGCGTTTAACTTCGGTATAATCATCAATTGTACCTGCGTCAGTATCTTTCTTTAATGGATTTGTTTTGTGCTTTAATACTTCTTCAGAATCTGATAAACCTTCACCATCTGTATCAGCTTTTAATGGATCAGTTTTATGTTTCATAACTTCATCACCATCAGTTAAGCCTTCACCATCTGTATCAGCTTTTAATGGATTAGTTTTATGTTTCATAACTTCGTCACTATCACTTAAACCGTCTTTATCTGTATCAACAACTAAAGCATCAGTTTTGTAATTGTTAACTTCTTCACCATCATTTAAACCGTCGCCATCTGTATCAACAACAAGTGGATTGGTTTTTGTGTTTTTAACTTCTTCAGCGTCACCTAAACCATCACCATCTGTATCTGCCTTTAATGGATCAGTTTTTAATGTTAAATATTCTTCACCATCATTTAATCCATCACCATCTGAATCAGGATTCATTGGGTCAGTTCCGATTTTCTTTTCGTCACATTTACCAATACCATCATTATCTTTATCAGCTTTGCAGTTTTCGCCTGTAAAGGTAAATCCTAAAGATGCATTTAAATATGAATCCCAGATATCTTCGCTTCCGCCATTATAACC
The DNA here is from genome assembly GCA_016707585.1 of Ignavibacteriales bacterium. Taxonomy (GTDB): domain Bacteria; phylum Bacteroidota; class Ignavibacteria; order Ignavibacteriales; family Ignavibacteriaceae; genus IGN3. The sequence continues at coordinate 112,281 of JADJHL010000003.1, forward strand.
ATCAAGATCGTAAGATGATGACATAGCACCACCAATTGCGAAATCTAATAATACTCTTTCACCAAGTGCAAATTCAGCACCAATACCAGCTGGAACAACAGCAACCCAGCCATCTTCTTCAACAGCAGTTCCACCAACATTAGCAGGTTTAGTATCAATACTATAGTTCATAACTCCACCACCAACATAGAAATAAGGATTCCATCCTTTTACATCAAATGGATGAACTCTAAATCTTAAATGGATTGGAATAATTGTGGTTTCATAAGTTTCACCAACATCTGTTCCTTCACCAAACATAGCGATACCAGCATATTTTCCGTAACCGCCATTAATAGATAATTCTAATGCTTTTGTTAATTCAAAGCCAAAGAATGCTTCACCTAACCAGGAAGCTTTGAACCAATCAAATGAAGTGTTATCATTTCCACTAAAACCTAAATTAGCAAATTCATTTTCTGGAAATAGAATACTTCCACGAACACCAAATTTAGTTCCCCAATCTTTAAATTGTGCGTAGTTTTGTTGACTCATTGCAACTAATCCTACGATTACGAACAAATAGACAAGTTTTTTCATTTTTTCCTCTTTATTAGTTAATGAAATAGTGTACAGAATTTTCCTCTATTTATAAAGTGCTTATTTCTTAAGATATGCCATTAAAAGATAGAATTTTTCTTAATAAAGACAAAATACCCAATTAGAATATTTATTCTGTTATATATTCTGCTTTTTCAGGAATTTCTGGTTTTACGAGTAAAACCTCTTCTTTTAATAAAGAAACCTGGCCAATTGGCATTCCTCTTCTTTTAACGACATATTTCTTTAATGTATATGTTACAGGTACGATTCCCGCCGTCTTAGCTTTACTGTGATAAGCAGCAAGCGATGCTGCATTCTTCAAAACGTGCTTAGGAATTGCTTCTTTTGTATTTTCAACTCTTAAAACAACATGCGAACCGGAAACAGAACGTGCGTGAAACCAATAATCATTTTGTTTTGCAAATTTTGTAGTTAACAGGTCATTATTTTGTGAATCTTTACCCACAAAAACATGATACTTTTGCTCAATTAAATAATGCTTAAATTTTATTGTTATTTCAGAGTCTGATTTCTGATTGTTCTCATCTTTAATATTTAATTCTTTCATAATTTTCCCTAAATCTCCAAATGATATATTTTCAGATAATAGCTTTTGATAAGATTGTAGTTTTTCAAATTGAATTTTAGAATCGGAATATAATTTTTTTGATTTTTCATAGTTCAACTTACTATCACGTGCACTTTCAAAATATTTATTTGCATTTTTTTGGATAGTTAAAGTTCTATTAATCTTAATTTTTATTTTTGCATTTGGATTCTCAACATTATAAATATCTTCTAACTCAACTTCAGGATTAGAATTATTTAAATTATTAAGATTTATTAATAACAAATTAGCAATTTTATTATACTCACTTTCAAATGAGCCTTTTTCTGTAACAGTAAGTAAATTGTTAAGTCTTGATGATAATCTTTTTAGCTCTTTATCTATAAATGAAGTAACCTTTTTTATTCTGTTTTGTTTATCCTGTAATTGATAGTTCTGACTTAAAAAATGATTGAATGCAACAATAACATTATCATAAGTTTCCATTTTAGAATGAGAAAATATCAAAAATGATTTGAAACCAATATTCATAACGTTGGAACGCTCGTCTATAAAAACAGCAGGATCTTTATCTGAAATATCTTTAATAACCGTTAAAAATATTTCTGCATCACTTTTATTACTAACGTTTCGGGCTTTAACTTCTTTTTCAATTTCACCGCCAACAAAACGAAATTCTTTTCTGATTTCTGAAATATCTTTATTCGAAATTAGATTACTGCTTAAAAAATTAAAATTAGATATGTATGATTTTGAGTTAAACTCATTTTGTTGTTCAGCTAAAACATCGATGTCTTCGTTTTTAAAGGAATGCATAGAATTTTCAAAAATTAAATAAACATTTGTGTACTTACCTCTAATTGCAAAAATTAAATTACCTAAATCTGTAACTATTTTAATTATTCTATCATCATTAGCGATAAGAACATCTTTTATAACAGAATTCTTAAGCTGATTAAAAACTTCAACGGTGTTTTTCTTAGCTCTCGAAAATCGACTACGGATATTTATATAGGGCTCATTATGATTAACGGAAATCTCAATCCAAATATCTGTAGAATTTGTTTGAATAATAAGTTTATCTTTTTCTTGTGAAAATATGCTTAGTATAATTTTATCAACAAGAATTGATTTTAATTCTAAGGATAAACGGTTTAGAAAGTAATAATTTTTATACATAATAAATTTGATATCTTTCCGTAATCTAAATATAATAGAACAAAAAGATTAAGATATATCTAATTCAAGTTTGTTAAAAAATTTCACTATTGATATATTTGATGTAATGAAAAAACTGCTCGAAAATCCAATTGCAAAAAAAATCCTAATAGCATTAGGAATCTTCATAGCAACAATTCTTGTATTTGATAATATTTTAATTCCACTTTATGTAAGTGGAACTGAAACTAAAGTGCCTAATATTATAGGTATGACTGAAGAAGAGGCGATTGAAGCATTAGAAGATGCTGACTTTAAACCTCAAGTTGCTGATACATCGTTTGGTGTTTCATTACCGCCAGGCAGAGTTTTTTTGCAAAAACCAGAATCAGGTAAGATAGTTAAAAAAGGAAGAACAATATTTTTATTTGTTAGTGGAGGTGAACAAATAATTTCTGTGCCGTTGCTAAAAGGTAAATCAATTCGTGATGCAAGATTATCGCTTGAAAGGACTGGTCTAAAACTCGGTAAGATTGATGAAGTTCCATCTACAAGTCCTAAAGACATGATTTTTGATCAGCAGTTTGCTGAAGGTACAAAGCTCAGAAAAGGTCAAAGTGTTGGTGTTTCAGTTAGCATTGGCAAAGGTGCAGGAAATATAATTGTACCGGATCTAATTGGTAAATCTGTAACTGAAGCTGCAAAAGTTTTAGCTGATAGTTCGCTTAAAGTTGGAAAAATAAATTATCAGATTTCAAATACACTTTTGCCAAACACAGTTTTGGATCAATATCCAGCTCCTGGAAATAAATTAAATTCGGGTAATTCAGTTGATCTGTTTATTACAAAAGAAGGTTCGATCGAAGAATCAGAAGAATTTCCGGAAGAGAATTAAATGAAACTTTTAGCACCATCAATATTATCTGCCGATCTTTCTAATCTTGCACAACAAATTAGGTTAGTAGAGATGAGTGGTGCAGATTGGATTCATTGTGATATTATGGATGGACATTTTGTCCCGAATATAACATTTGGTCCGGTACTGGTTAAAGCAGTTAAAAAATCTACAAAACTTCCTGTTGATGTTCATTTGATGATAAAAAATCCTGATAATTATTTAGAAGATTTTCGTAATGCTGGTTCAGATATAATTTCAGTTCATTTTGAAGAAGTTATACATCTTAATAGAACAATTACAAGGATTAAGGAACTTGGAGCTAAGGCCGGTGTAGTTATAAATCCATCAACTCCGGTTTCCTCATTAAAAGATATTGCTGAGTATATTGATTTACTATTAATTATGACTGTTAATCCAGGATTTGGCGGACAAAGTTTTATTTCAAATTCTGAAAGAAGAATTGCAGAAGCAGTTGAATTAAGAAAATCATTAAAAGCTAATTTTTTAATTGAAGTTGATGGCGGAATAAATACTAAAACGATAAAATCAGTTTCAATAGCTGGTTGCGATGTTTTTGTTGCAGGTTCATCAATCTTTCATTCGGATAATATTTCTGCTTCAACTGCTGAACTTAAGAATTTAATTTCTAAATAAGTTCTGTTAAAGATATTTATACAAAGCGGCAAAGTTCCGCTTTTTTTGTTTTACTAAATTAAGATTTTTATAAATGTCTGATATTGTTTACAATTTTAAATCTAAACAACTAGAATTTAACACTCCTAAAATAATGGGGATTGTAAATGTAACTCCAGATTCATTTTCTGATGGGGGAAAATATTTAGATACTAATCAGGCAATTAATCACGCTCTTAAACTTATTGATGATGGCGCTGATATAATTGATGTTGGCGGTGAATCAACAAGACCTGGATCTGAACCTGTTTCTTTAGATGAGGAATTAATTAGAACAATTTCCGTAATAAAAAATATAAGAAGTTTAAGAAAAGATATTCTTATCTCTATCGATACAACAAAAAGTGAAGTTGCTAAACAAGCTTTAGACAATGGTGCTGATATTATTAACGATATTAGCGGGCTTACTTTTGATGAAGATATGATTAATGTTGCCAAAAGTTTTGATGCCGGCATTATAATAATGCACATTAAAGGTAATCCAAAAACAATGCAGAATAGCCCATTTTATTTAGATGTTGTGGATGAAATAAAGGAATTTCTTATCACACAAAGCACTAAAGCAAAACAAAATGGAATTGATAAAATAATTATTGATCCCGGAATTGGCTTTGGTAAAAGTGTTGATGATAATTTTAAGTTAATTAAACAATTAAATGATTTTTCCGATATTGGTTTTCCAGTGATGATTGGTTTATCTAAAAAATCTTTTATTGGTAAAACTCTGGATTTAAATATTGAAGATAGAGAAATTGCTACTGTAATTATGGAAACAATTTCAGTCTTAAACTCTGCAAGAATAATTCGTACACATAATGTAAAATATTGTACTCAAATGGTTAAATTAGCCTCACACATTCTATAAGATTAATGGTAGATTTATTTAAAATAGGTTTTCTTACAGTAACGCTTTCAGATGTAATTGATATCGCGATTGTATCATTTATTTTTTACAAACTTTATACAATTTTACGCGGAACAATTGCATCTCAGATTTTTGTGGGTTTGATAATAATCTTATTTGTCTCTTTTCTTGCCCAACTACTTAACTTTAGAGCTGTAACCTGGTTATTAAGGTTGATAACTGATATATGGGTAATAGCATTTGTAATTTTATTTCAACCTGAAATAAGAAGATTGTTGGTTTTATTAGCTCGTAATCCATTCTTTAAAGTGTTTGCAAAATCAGAATCTGATGAAGTTGTTGATGTAATTGCTGATGCTTCCTTTCAATTGTCACAACACCAACACGGCGCACTTATGATTTTAATTAAATCGTCTGGAATTAGAGGTTTTGCTGAAACCGGTGAAATATTAAATGCAAGAATTGGTTCTCCATTGTTAACATCAATATTTTTTCCTCGCTCACCTTTGCACGATGGAGCAGTTATAATCAACAAAAATTTTATTGAAGCTGCAAGATGTACATTACCTTTATCTCAACAGACTTCAATTAGAGGTGAATCTTTAGGGATGAGACATCGTGCCGGACTTGGAATTTCTGAGCAAGCTGATGTAATAAGTGTAATTGTTTCTGAAGAAACCGGCAGCATTTCAATTGCTGAAAATGGTGATCTTACAAAAGGTTTATCTAAAGAAGCTTTAAAACGCAGATTAAATAAAGCGTTAAAAGGTCCTGATAAAAAAGGTTGGAAAGGTTTAATTGAACAGCTTAAATCTCAAAAGTAAAGTTTGCGCAATTATTCCTTTTTATAATGAAAAAGATTTTATACTAAAAGTTGTTGATGACACATTAAATTTTGTTGATGAAATTATTGCAATAAATGATGGCTCATTTGATGGTTCTGAAAAATTAATTGCAAAAAAAAATAATGTAAGCGTTTTGACTTTCGTTTCAAATAAAGGGAAGGGAAGTGCACTACAATTTGGTTTTGATGAAGCAGTAAAAAGAGGCTATGATATAATTGTCACTCTTGATGGAGACGCTCAACATAATCCCCAATTTATTCCAGAGTTTATATCTAGCTTAAATTATTTTGATATTGTTACTGGAAATAGATTATCGGATACTTCCTCAATGCCTTTCCAGAGAATACTTAGTAATAGAATTACTTCATTTTTACTTTCAATTAAAACAAAACAGAAGATTTTGGATAGCCAATGTGGATTTAGGGCGTACAAAAAAGTCGTTTTAGAAAATGTTAGAACATTTTCCGCTGGTTATGAGGCTGAAAGCGAAATTTTAATTTACTCAGCAAGAAATGGTTTTAAAATTGGATTTGTTAATATCTCAACAATTTATGGTAATGAAAAAAGTAAGATGAATCCAATAAAAGCAATTATTGGATTTATAAAAGTGTTATTTATCTGATCATTTTTTATCAAACATCTTTTAGAAGAGATTAAGCTATGAAACTAAAATATTTTGGTCATTCTGCTTTTCAAATTACAACTAATACTGGGGTTACAATTTTAATCGATCCTTTTTTAGATTATAATCCTTTAAGTCCTGTAAAATCTATAGATGTTAATGCTGATTTTATTGTTCTTACTCATGGACATGGAGATCATGTTGGTGATGGGTTGGAAATAGGCAAAAGATGTAATTCATTATTTATTTGTGTAAATGAATTGGCGGAATGGGTTAAATCTAAAGGACTTAACGCGCATAATATGCATATTGGTGGAGCACATAATTTTCAGTTTGGTAGAGTTAAATTTACTATTGCACATCATGGTTCACTAACTCCTGATAACCAATATGCCGGTGAAGCATCTGGTGTACTAATTACGATTGAAGGCAAAACTATTTATCATACCGGCGATACAGGATTGTTTTATGATATGAAATTAATCGGTGAAATGAACAAAATTGATTATATGCTTTTGCCGATTGGTGATAATTTTACAATGGGTATAACTGATGCTGTTAAAGCTGTAGAATTTGTAAATCCTAAAATTGCAATACCTATACACTATAATACATTTCCAGTAATTAATTCTGATCCTCAGGAATTTAAGAAACAATTAGAAGATATTGGAAAGAATTGCAGAATTATGAATTTTGGTGAAGAAATTGAATTATAATTTTCCTGTTTATATATAACACTTATTCAACTATCTTTGGACTCAATTTTAACAACTCTATGTAAATGGCAAAAATTATTTCTATAGCTAACCAGAAAGGTGGAGTGGGAAAGACAACCACAACCATCAATTTATCTTCGCTGCTTGCTGCTGCCGAAAAACGTACTTTATTAATTGATATCGATCCACAAGCAAATTCATCATCGGGATTAAGCGTAACAAATCACACTCCATCTGTTTATGAAGTTCTTGTAGGAACAAAAAATATTAAAGATGTAATTATAAATTCATTTATGCCGTTTCTTGATATGCTACCATCGAACATAAATCTTGTTGGTGCAGAAATAGAAATGGTTGATATGGAAAATCGTGAAGGGTTATTAAGAACTGCAATTGCAGAAGTAAATGATAGTTATGATTATATTCTGATTGATTGTCCGCCATCTTTAGGATTATTAACATTAAACTCACTCACTGCTTCAGATTCAGTTTTGATTCCAGTACAATGTGAATATTTTGCTTTAGAAGGATTAGGGCAATTACTTAATACAATAAATATTGTAAAAAAACATTTTAATAAAGATTTAGCAATCGAAGGTGTTTTGTTAACAATGTTTGATACAAGGTTAAGGTTATCACACCAGGTTGCAGAAGAGGTTAGAAAATATTTTGGTGATAAAGTTTATAAAACAGTTATAAATAGAAACGTAAGAATTTCTGAAGCACCAAGTTACGGTAAACCAATTATTTTATATGATGCAATTTCTAGCGGCGCACAAAATTATATGCAATTAGCATCTGAATTATTGGAAAATAATTCAGCTATTTCGAATAACTAATGATATGAGTAAAATGAAATCGAGTTTAGGAAGAGGATTGGATGCTTTAATCAATCCAAATAGATTTAATGAACAAGAAGAAAAGCAATCGCCAGATTATACAAATGTTAAGTTTGATGATGGAAAACAGTTTGATATACTTGCAAAGATTGCTGTTGATTTTATTTCTCCAAATCCTTTTCAACCAAGAACAATATTTGAACCAGAAGCTTTAAATGAATTAAAGAAATCTATTTTAGCAAATGGTTTAATCCAACCAATTACTGTAAGAAGAATTACCGGTAATCAATATCAATTAGTGTCTGGCGAAAGAAGACTTAGAGCTTATACAGATATCGGTTATAAAGAGATTCCAGCCTATATAATTAAGGTTGATTCTGACGAAGTTATGTTAGCTTTAGCATTGATTGAAAATATTCAAAGAGAAACATTAAACCCGATTGAAGTGAGTAGAGCATATAAAAGATTGATGGATGAGTGTCATCTTACTCAAGAACAAATTGCGGATAAAGTTGGTAAAGATAGAACTACAATAGCAAACTCTATTAGATTATTAAAGCTACCATCAAAAATTCAAGATTGCCTGGTTGATGAAACAATATCTGCTGGGCACGCAAGAGCATTAATAAACTTGCCTGGAGAAGATTTACAACTCTTTGCTTTAGAAAAAATATTAGAGGAAAGTCTTTCTGTTAGAAAAGTTGAATCACTTGTAAAAAAACTTATTAGTGAAGGTATTCCGAATAAAAAATCTTTTTCGGTTAAACCAAAAAAAACTGTTAACTCAAACTTAAATGATGTTGAGGATAAGCTTCGTAAAATTTTCGGAACAAAAGTTCAATGCAAACAAACTAAAGATGGTGCCGGCGAAATTATTATAGAATACTATTCAAATGATGAACTTGAAAGATTATTTGAACTTTTTGAAATTATTGATAGCAAATACAATTAAGATAATAGCATTTATCTTTCTATTTAACTTCAGTTTATTCTCGCAGCAGGATAGTACTGCAATTCAAGATACTTCAACAACATCAGAAGTTTTTGTTATGCAAAAATCGCCTTGGGGTGCAGTTGCAAGAAGTGCAATTATTCCCGGGTTAGGCCAGATTTATAATGAATCATATTGGAAAGCTCCGGTAGTTTGGGGTTTTATGGGTTACTTTGTTTATGTATGGATTGATAACAACAATAATTATTTAGATTATAAAGATCTTTACATTCAATCAGGCACATCCAGAGATAAAGACTATCGTGATTTTTATAGAGATCAACGTGATGAATTTGCAATATATATTGTACTAACGTATATGTTAAACCTTGTAGATGCTTATGTTGATGCCCATATGTTTGATTTTAGTGTAAATGAAAATTATATGACTAATACAAAAATGTTAAACGTTAGAATAAATTTTTAATTCAATAATAAAATGATTGAAAATTATACTAAATGCTCTAAATGCAATCACATAAACCCGCCGCATAAAAACACTTGTGAAAATTGTAAATCATACTTAAGAGAACGAGTTGTAAATATTGATTTATGGAAAACTTTATTCCAGTTAATAGATGAACCAAATGTTGCCTTTAAAAATATTATATATTCAGAACATAAAAATTTTATAATATTTCTTTTGTTCTTCATTTCAGTTAAAAATCTTATAATTGCAAGATTTCTATCAGTTCCTGAACTTGGATTGAACGGAGTAACATCTTCATTTATTTTAAGTTTATTATTAACAATTGCGACTACTTTAATTATTGTTTCTTCCATTTCATTTATCCAGCTTTTATTTTATAAGAAGCAGAATATTCTTTTGCGATTTGTTGAAGCTTTTGCACTAAATACATACAGTTTATTTCCATTTATAGTCGGATTATTTATTATTTTCCCAATCGAATTAGTTGTACTTGGCGGAGATATATTTTCAAATAATCCATATCCTTTTCAAATAAAACCAACTATTACTTATTTACTTTTAGGATTTGAAATTATTACAATATTGTTTTCTTTGTTTTTATATTACAAAAGTTTATTAGTAGTTGGAATAAAATCAACATTCGCAATTACCTTAACTTTTTTATTTCCAGTATTATGGTTTGCTGCTCTCTACATCTCCTCTAAAATTATATTTACAATTTAATAACCTTTATAATTTCTGATAATTAGCTATTTTAAGCTTTAATAAGATTAAAATTTATCAGGAATAAAATGACAATTAAAACAGATGTTCTAGTGATAGGTAGTGGCATTGCAGGCTTATTTACAGCTCTTAAAATCTCAGAATTTGCAAACGTTGTACTGGTTACTAAGAAAAACAAATCTGAATCAAACACAAACTATGCTCAAGGTGGCATTGCCTCTGTAATTGATCCAAATGATACTTTTGAAAAACATGTGCAAGATACTTTAATTGCAGGGGCTGGGTTGTGTGATAAAGTAGCTGTTGAAATGATGGTTAAAGATGGACCTGACAGAATTAATGATTTGATTAACATCGGTACTGAGTTCACAAAAAAAGGAGATTCATTTGATCTTGCCAAAGAAGGCGGACACTCTATGTCCAGAATTCTTCATTCTAAAGATCTGACTGGTGCCGAAATCGAAAGAGCTTTAATCAAATCAATCGAGGCAAAATCAAATATCACAGTTTTAGAAAATGCAATCGCAATCGATCTACTTACGGAGCACAATCAGCAAGACTTAAAAAGGGAAATCTATAAAAATCAAAACTGTTGGGGCGCTTATATCCTTGACATTTCCAATAATCAAGTATTAAAAATTATAGCGAAAGCAACTGTGCTTGCTACTGGAGGTTTAGGACAAGTTTATCTTCATACAACAAATCCATTGATAGCCACAGGTGATGGATTTGCAATGGCTTACCGGGCAGGAGCTGAAATTGGGAATATGGAATTTATTCAGTTTCACCCAACCTCGTTTTATAATGTAAAAAACAGTGCAGAATTTAATAATCATTCTTTTTTGATCAGTGAAGCAGTAAGAGGATTTGGCGGATTATTAAGAACAAAAGACGGCGAATTTTTTATGCACAATTATGATGAGAGAAAAGAGCTTGCTCCCAGAGATATTGTTGCACGGGCAATTGATAATGAGTTAAAAAAACATGGTGATGATTTTGTATTTCTAGACCTAACACATAAAACTGCAAATGAAATTATTGAACACTTTCCGAATATTTATAACATTTGTTTAAGTCAAGGAATTGATATTACAAAAGATTTAATTCCTGTTGTACCGGCTGCACATTACGCTTGTGGTGGAGTTGTAGTTAATCTTAATGCTGAAACATCTTTAAAAGGTTTGTATGCGTGTGGTGAAGTAACAATGACAGGTGTTCACGGTGCAAATAGATTAGCAAGTAATTCTTTGCTTGAAGCTTTAGTTTATGCTTTCAGATGTTATGAAAGTATTAAAGAAAGTTTTAATAAAACCGTATTCTCAATTCCAGAAATATTAGATTGGGATGATTCAGGAACCTTATCTTATGATGAAAAAGTATTAATAACTCATACTATAAAAGAAATCAAACAAACAATGTGGGATTACGTTGGAATAGTAAGATCAGATTTGCGATTAGACAGAGCAACTAAGAGAATTTCTAATATTATGGTGGAGACAGAACTATTGTATAAAAAGACAAAAGTATTTAATGAAATTATAGAATTAAGAAATTTAGTAACATGCTCCCATATTATTATTGAATCGGCGAAATTACGTAAAGAAAGCAGGGGATTACATTATTCAATGGATTATAAATTTTCTGTTCCTGAAGATTCTATAAAGAACACCATAATTAAAAAACTTGATCAATAGTATTAAAGAAATTAGTAAAAGTAATTTATCTTTAATTAAGACAATATTTAAGTCAATCTACATATTACCAACTATAGCTTATCAGAACTGAAAATATATTTTGAAATATTGCAGTAGAATTTGATTTCACTTCTATTGTCTAATCGTATTCTTAATAAATAGTTTCAAATCCTTTATTGTAATTATTTGAAGTTGTTGAGAAGATATAGCTTTGCTCCCGATAAAACTTAATCAAAACAGAGTAAATCGGAAGAGAGTAAGTTGTTATGAATATTATGATCAAAATTGATTAACTGAAACTATCATCTTTTTTATTTATTTTCGCATCAACTTAATGAGTATTTTATGACAAAATTATCAACTATATCAAAAATATTTGCAGTACTTTCCTTAATGGCAGCTTCAGTCTGGATTGGTTCATATCTTACTAGATTATTTTTAGTCTATCAGTTATTTGAGGGACCTGAATTAATATTAAAAGGATTTATTAACGAGGGAAATGTAAATGGAATTTTATTCTCAATAGTACCTTCTTTAGTCGTACATTTTATCTCGTTTATTGTTATGATAATTTTTCTGATCCTATTTTATTTAACATCTAAAGTTAGTTTAAGATTTAATGGCTGGCTATTTATAATACTCATTGCAGTTTTAATAACACTTCCGTTTGAGATTTATTTGATGCTTAATGATTACAAGGTAATACTAGCTTTAAACAGTGGCTCATTTGATTCGGCGAACATTATTACTTTATTAAGAGGTAGAATAAAAGATTTAAGCAGTTTTTCGATAGTCGCCATACTTACTTATCTGTCATTTTTTTATTTTATAGTATTTCAACCGTTAACTAAAAAGATCGATTCACAAGAATGAAATTAAAAGAAAAAGAATTTGAAGAGATAATTCAGGATTTAAGATCTGTAGCCGATCAACTTGGTGCAAGTGTTAGATTTGAAAAGGGTGATTTTAAAGGTGGCTATTGTTTACTTAAGGAAAGTAAAGTTGTCGTGATTAATAAGAATGCAAATTTACAGCGTAAGGCTATGATTTTATCTGCGGCATTAAAAGAATTAGGCGTTGATGAAATTTATCTAAATCCTAAACTACGTGAGTATATTAATGAAATGGGTGAATCAAAATGAAGATACTTGTGATTAATGGTCCCAACTTAAATATGTTATCAAAAAGAGATGAATCACAATACTCAAATCTAAATATTGAACAGATTATCAATTTACTTTGCAAAGAATTTCCTGATTGTAAGTTCACTTCCTATCAATCAAATATTGAAGGGGAACTAGTTACTGAGATACAAAATGCTGCTACACTTTATGATGGAATGATAATCAATCCCGGTGCGTATGCACATACATCTGTTGCGATAAAAGATGCGCTTGAAATTTGTAAAATACCTAAGATTGAAGTTCACCTTTCACATTTAGCAAATAGAGAAGAATATCGACAAACCCTGTTAACTGCTAAAAGTACAAATGGTTACATCTCAGGTTTCAAAGAAAATAGTTATTTAGCTGCAGCGTTTTTACTACTAAAATTGATCTAGCCATACTATAATCTCCTTTTTATGACTTAATACAGATTAGGCGGTAATGTATGATATATAACGACTTCATTAAACTTAATCTATTTATCTAATCTTTAAATTAAATAAGACTGTAAAGTTGATATTAATAATAGGATTAGTTATTTTCGATTCAACAATTTTAAGAAGCCTATGAAGGATTTATCAATAAAAAAACTTTATTACTCAATTAGTGAAGTAAGCAAGATAACAAACATAGAGCAGTATGTCCTTAGGTATTGGGAAACTGAGTTCGAACAGTTAAAACCTCAAAAGAATCGAGCGGGAAATAGGATATACACAAACAAAGATATCCAGCTAATTCTGCATATAAAAAATCTTTTACGAGAACGTAAGTACACTATTGAGGGTGCAAAAAAGATAATGGAGAATTACGCTCCGGATAAAGTTCTACAGACAAATAGTGAACCTGAATCGGTTAACGTTATTGAAAATGAAGAACCACAAATTGTTAGTAAAGAAAAAACATCGCTTCAAAAGGATCTAGAAGAAATTAAAACAGTACTTGAACTCTTAGTCTCAAAATTGTAAATCTCGGAACGTAGCGCAGCCCGGTAGCGCACTTGAATGGGGTTCAAGGGGCCGCGGGTTCAAATCCCGCCGTTCCGACTAAAGTGGAAACTTGCCTTGACATTAAAATCAATCATAAATCAAATTGCCTGGCGACGGTACTTGACCAGAAAAGCTCCTTCTTCTTTCCATTATATTTAGATGCAGAAACATAACATATTACCATACTAAACTGTTCAAGTGTTTGCATTATTATCGTGTCTAAAGGAATACTTAATGTGTGTAAATTATTTATTGGTTCCTGCTCAATTAGATTTGAATTCCCGATTAATTCATAAGGCTTTTTCATCGTGACTTTTGGATTGAATGCATATAAAACGAGGTGCAGGTTGAATGAATTATGGAGCAGCTTATTTAATGGAGCTTCTTTCAAATTTATAGTAAGTTGAATTTGATCATTTGTAATCTTGAATTCAGATAATAATAAATGAATTCCTTTTGGGGTGATAATATTATTAACTGTAAGTGAATCATCTTTAATATATTGTTTATTATATTTTATAATCCTATTATAAGCTACAACCCCTTCTAAATTAGCAAGTTGCCAGATTTGTTTAAGATCAGAGATACTATTAACAACCCTCGCCAATGCAACCGATAGAGCAAATGAGTTTCTTCCTGCTTTTGCCTCTAATGATTTACTTTTACGGTATTTACCAGAACGTATGTAAACAACAATCTTACCATATCTTTTTCTACGGACTATGTTCCCCAAAGTACCAGTAACTTCGCCTAAAGTTTGCCTTTTTTCAATTGCCATAATTATACTTTTTAAATAACACAAATATATAATCATCTCATATTTACGTCAAGATTTGAACGCATTTCAAACGTATTTGGAACGCATTTTAAACGGAAATTAACCGAATTATAATACTGTATTGATATAGAAAAGTAGACGAGAATGTTCAATAATGATTAACTGTCTAGTTACACTATTTGCTATAAAGTTTCAATGATTATAAATGGTAATTCATATGAAAATTGAGAAATCCTGACTCAAAGAGATATCGAGTATGAAGTTATATAAAGTAAAGATCATTGAAAGAAATATTTTGTGAACATAGTAGATTTGACGTAAGGCATTTTACCCAAGGAACGTGAAAGTAAAGTTAAAACTATGATTGAAAAAAACATGGAATTACGAAGTTGGATTTTCTATATAGAAACTTGTAAGCGGAACTAACGTTTATTAGTTGAAGCTTATTGCTTTTCTTTTAAATATGAAAAGGATACTCCTTTAATCATATTTCATTTTTAATTGTTAAATGTTTATTGACGAATTTAGCATGCGATATTAAATTAAAATCGAAACCTGAATATTGCAGCTACTTTTACAAAACCAAAATATTTAAGACACTCATTTTATTCTTGTTGCCCGACATTTCTTTACATATATTATTTTCAATAACAATCTGATTACGATTTCTGCTCTATTTCTATTAACTTGTCTTTACCTGTTATTCACAGTGTTAAAAATTGTATTCATTTAAACATAAAGGTTATTGAATTATGAAAAGGAATAAATTTATTACATCACTTATAACCATAGCAGCAGCACCAACATTTTTATTTTCACAATTACAGAAAGGATTACATATAGTGAATAAGGGATTTAAAATAAATTCCGGTGAAGGCAGGATTCACGGTCATTTAAAATTACAAGCTGTAAACTCAAATATTCTTGATGTGAAAGTATCTGGAAGTGATACTAATGGAGAATTGGCAATATTTGAACAAACTTCTCTTTCTCAAGGTAAAGGAACTCCGCTTCATGTTCACAATTCACAAGATGAAATATTTTATGTTATAGATGGTGTTTTTTATTTTCAGGTTGGTGAAGAAAAATTTAATCTTACTATTGGTGATAGTATCTTTTTACCTCGAAAAGTTGCGCATGCATGGACTCAGGTTTCTAAAAAAGGAAAAATGACAGTAATACTACAACCTGCAGGAAAACTTGAGAATTTTTTTGTTACAATGTCTCAACTAGATCATGAACCAACTCAGAATGAAATAGCAAAAATATTTGCAGACAATGATATGCAAGTTGTTGGGCCTCCATTAAAGATTGAATGATGAATAAGAAAAATTTTCTAAATATTTCAGAATGTTTGTAAAATATACTGTTGATTAAAAAGTAAAACTCTATAAAATGTTTACCAGGAATAAACGTACAGATTTTATGATCCACTTAAAAGTGTACCTACTAGTAAAAAATAATTAGGAATTAAAAATATCAGAGATTCTGTTAACTCTGCAAACAATTCCTAAAGGAAATAAAGAGGATTGAATAAATATTTAAACCTTCGAGAAATACCACAACAATCTTCGGAAAAAAATTAACAAACTCTTAATCAACTATTCAAATTCTTAAAAGATAAATAAAAATAAATATCCCTTTATAATAATTATATCATTTAATCATTTTAAACAGATGAAGATTAAAATTGAAAACAAACTACTTTAAAATTAATAATTTAATTTCTCTTGGATTAATTTTAGTTGTACTTTTTGGCTGTGGGTCGACAAAATCTGAAATCTTTTATAATGCATCATCCTAAAAAATTGACAAATTTAATTGATCAATTGTAATTAGTTATAAAATAGTATTCTATTTTTTCAATTGATAGAAATTATTTTTTCATCGGGTGTTATAAACTGACTTAAAATAAAAAATCCTGGCACCGAAGCACCAGGATCTCACGCTAACAGCAAGCTTGGGGGAGGACTTGACTGCTATGCGATAAATTCAGAAAATCATTTGCTAGTTAATGTCCCATTTTCGGCAGCGGTTTTAAGATCTTCATTTGCAAAAATTGCAATCTCAACTCTTCGATTTAGGTGTTTACCTTCTTCGGTTTCGTTGGAAGCAATAGGTTCAGTTTCACCTAAGCCGAAAATTGATAACCTGGAAGATGGTATTCCTTGAATCATTGTATAATCCGAAACAGACTTAGCTCTTTTTTCTGATAAAGTTTGATTGTATTCTTCTTTGCCATCAAAATCTGTATGTCCTGTTACAAGAATGTTTGTATCTGGATATTTGTTAAGAATAATTGCAAGTTTATTGATATTAGTTTTTGCTTGTGGTTCAAGTGTTGATGAATTTGTTGTAAATAAAATTCCTGAATCAAAAGTAATTTTTATACCTTCACCAATTCTTTCAATTTTTGCATCTTTAATATCATTTTGCATTTCTTCAGCTTGTTTATCCATATAGTTTCCAATCAGTACACCTGCAGTACCGCCAACAGCAGCTCCAATTATTGCACCTAGAACAGTATCTCCGAGTTGATCACCAATAACTCCACCAACTACACCTCCGCCAACACCACCAATAACTCCACCTTTTACAGCATTACTAACACCACAACCATTAACCAAAATGAGTAAAGTGAAAAGTGAAACACCAAAAAACCTGATTACTTTTTTCATCGTAAATTCCTTAAACTAAAAATCATTATACATTAATTCTTTCTTATTGAAAGAAATATCTTATACCAATTCCTGCATCAACACCTAAACCTGTAAGTGGAGTAACCTGAAACACAGGTACCAACTCAAAAAATACATCTATTGGTGTATTGTGCGGAAACCATGCAATACCAAATACACCTCTGATTCCAAATGAATCTTCATATCCACCACTTGTATTGAACCTTCCACCAATTCCGTAGTAAAGAGGAAATTTTTCTGTGGAACTAATTGCATTAAATGAATGCCATAAATAGTCCATATGAAAATGAACTCGTCCAGAATTATCATAAATGCCATTGTATTTAATTCGATCACCGCCTAATCCAACTCCAAAACCAAAATCAAAAGCATTATTGCTTGATGTCCAGAGTTTTGCACTTAATCCGGTTGGTTCACCTAAAATTATTCCCATTCCAAATCCATGATCTTGTGCTGAAATTGGTTTTGCAGAAATTATTATGAAGAACATAATTGCACTGCATATTAAAATATTTTTCATAGCTCTAACTCCTTTTTATTATCATTATTTTTATCTAAACTTTTAACACTAAGTTTTGGTCGGTGTACACAATTGGTGTTGCGACTCTTATTATTTTAATTTTTCCGTGTTCGATTTCATTGAAGTTGAACCAGAACAGTTAAAAATTAAAAAGCTGATTACTATAAAACTTATAATGACTGCAAAACGGACATATTTTTCTTTTATGTGGATCATTTTAAACTCCTTTCACCAACTATTGCTGCAAGATCTATTTTAGTTGAATATGTTAACCGGGTTCTAATATTACTTTCAATCCAATCAACACTGTATAAGTTATATGAAGTAAATGCTTAACTCAATCAGGCTTAGGGATGAAAAAAGGGTTAATCCTTTAATGAGATTTAATAAGTTATTAATGAATAGTTATTGCAAATAAGTTGATATTAATTTCTTTTTTTTTGGAAAGGTTAGATTTTTACATTACATTAAAAATAAAAAAGGGTGCTTGTTAAGCACCCTTAAGTCAAAATTAAGATCAAACTACTTTATTCGTTTAAACTCAATTCGTCTATTTAATCTTCTGTTATCTTCAGTATCATTACCAACTCTTGGATTTTCTTCACCATAACCAACAGCGGTTACTCTATCACCAAGAATACCTTTTGAAACTAACCAACCTCTTACAGAATCAGCTCTGCGTTGTGATAGTTTTTGATTTGAACTATTGCTGCCAACGTTGTCAGTATGTCCACTAATTTCAACAAATATTTCCGGATAGGTTTGAAGTGTTTTTAAAGCACCTGCTAAAACAACTTCAGATTCAGGTGTGATGTTTGATTTATTAGTAGCAAATGTAATTCCTTCAAGAACTATTGGAACACCAATCTTTACAATATCATCTTTAGGATCAAGTGGATCGGTTCCGCGTTTTACTTCAACACCATCAGCAATTGTTCCACCATCTGTATCAACTTTTAAAGGATTCGTTTTATGTGTCATTACTTCAGAATAGTCAGTTAAATCATCACTATCAGAATCAGATTTTAACGGATCAGTTTTGTATTTAGAAACTTCATCACCGTCAGTTAAACCTTCACCATCAGTATCGGGTTTTAATGGATTAGTTTTGTAAGTAGAAATTTCGTCAAAATCGCTTAGCTTATCAGTATCACTATCAGCTTTTAATGGATCTGTTTTGTATTTATTTACTTCCTCACCATCATTTAAGCCTTCATTATCTGTATCAGCAATAAGCGGATTAGTATTCGAAACTTTTACTTCATCATAATCATTTAATCCATCTATATCCGTATCTGATTGTAATGGATTTGTTTTTAGTTTTAAGTATTCTTCACCGTCATTTAAACCATCACCATCAGTATCAGGATTATTTGGATCTGTTCCGATTTTAACTTCATCACACTTACCAAGTCCATCCATATCTTTATCAGATTTACAATTTTCGCCTGTAAATGTTAAACCTAATGAAGCATTATAGTAGGAATCCCAAAGATCTTCATCCGAACTTGTTCTGTAACCATCTAAATCATAGCTGGAGGAAATTGCCCCACCAACTCCAAAATCTAAAAGTACTCTTTCGCCAAGCGCAATTTCCATTCCGATACCTGCAGGAATGATTGCAACCCAACCATCTGGCTCAGTAGCAACTCCGACAACATTTATAGGTTTTGTTACAACACTAAAGTTCATTATACCACCACCAACAAAGAAGTATGGGTTTATTCCTTTCATATCAAATGGACTCATTCTGAATCTTAATGAAATTGGGATGATTGTTGATTCGTATTCGCCATAGGTTGTTATATTCGGGTCATCAAAATAAGCCAGGCCAGCATATTTTCCGTAACCAGCGTTTATTGAAATTTCTAAAGCATTGTTCAGTTCAATTGCAAACATACCTTCTGCAAGATATGAAGTTTTAAACCAATCGAAAGAAGTGTTATCATTTCCACTAAATCCCAAATTTGCAAATTCGTTTTCAGGGAATAGAATACTTCCGCGAACACCGAATTTTGTTCCCCAATCTTTAAATTGTGCAAAGTTAGGTTGACTTAATGCAACCAAACCAAGCACTACAAGCAAGTAAATTAATCGTTTCATTTTTTCCTCATTCTGTTAATAAATAGTTTAGTATAGATTACTTTTTATAAAGTGTTTTTTCATAATTTTAATTTCTGATTTTGTTCTTTTCATTTGCATTATCCATCAAATCTTTAATTGTTGATTGAATAAAACGGTGATCATTTATTAAACTTAAAAGTATCATTACAATCGCTATTACAGGAAGTATGTAAATAACTCCGCCTAATGTAAATGATGCGATTAGTCCAAGAATCCATAATCCAACCAGATCAATCGCAATAGTATAAAACATTTAATCACCCTTTCTAATTTGATTCTAAGGAAGAACTCTAATGTTAAGGTATGCAAACAAACAGGCTATTTCTATAAAGCAAAGGGATGAAAGAATAGTTAATCCTTTAGGTTGATATAAACATTATGAAGATGATAATGTTTAGTTTTGTGACCAATAAGATCGATAAAAGTAGTTTTATGCAACAATTAGAAATTAGATTGGAAACTCCAATTCCATTTTTGTACCATCCCCTCGAGTAAATTTTATTATTCCGCCAAGCTGCTTAACCATTAAGTTTACAATATGAAGACCCAGACTTTCAGTTTTAGTTATATCAAAATTATTTGGTAAACCAATTCCATTATCTTCAACGCTCATTACAATATTTGAACCTACTTTTTCATTACAATGTTTATTATTCCATTACTTGAATTTGGGAAAGCATATTTTATTGAATTAGATAGTAGTTCAACCAGAATCATTCCGATTGCTGCTGCCTCTTTAGTGGTAACAGTAATTTCTTCAATGTGTTTATTGATTACAATATTTTTGGTAAAACTCAGCATTGAGTCAATTACTTTATTGCAATATGTTTTTAGTTGAACTTCATAGTAAGAGTTGGTTTCATGCAGAAGCGAATACAGATCTGAAATAGATTGCACTCTTAAAGTTAAATCCTCAAGAATATTTTTTGTCTCTTCGGATTGTGTTACACTTGCTTTTAGGTAAATCAAACTTGTTATCATACTAAAACTGTTTTTTGTTCTGTGCTGTATTTCTTTAAGTAAAGATTCTTTTTGATCAATAGCATCTGTAAGTGTTTTTTCATAGTCAATACGGGTTGTTATATCACGGATATTGCATTGAATTACTCTATCAGTATCAACCAGATAAACATTACTTACAAATTCTACCTGTATTAATTTTCCATCCTTAGTTTCTAGTGGCAGAGTATCGTATCGAACAAAATCTTTATCCTGTAGCTCTTTATATAACTGTTTTGAGTAATCAATATTTTTAAATGCACTAATATCCCAAATATTTTTATTAAGAAACTCTTCTTTAGTATAACCCAGCATTTTAATTAAATAAGGATTTACATCAACAATCCTTCCATTATCAGCGTTTAGAATTAATATTCCATCTTTTGCAGATTCAAATAATCTGCGATATCTTTTTTCCAATACTTCTAATTTCTTTTCATCAGTTTCAATTTCTTTCTTTTGATTTTTTAAGTTCTGATAAGCATCATAAAGTCTAAAAGCCATCTTGATTGATGCATCAAGAACCGTTATGCTGGAATCTTTAACAACATATCCATAAAAAATTATATTCTCAGTTTTTTCAACTACTTCGCGTTCTGAATGGCTTGATAAAAATATTATAGGAATATCTTTAGTTGTAAGAATTATTTTTGCTATATCGGTGCCATCTAATTTTTCACCAAGATTAATATCCATAAGGATCAGGTCAATATGATTTGAAGAATCATTTACAGTTTCAATTGCTTTCTGTCCATTTAATGCGTGAATAATATTATAACCGTACTTTTTAATTTTAAAGTTTCAACTACGGCAATCATAGCGTCATCTTCTACAAGCAGAATAGTTTTTGGTTTGTTATCATTCATGATTTGTTACTCATCGATTTTAGAGTATTACAGAAAAGAATTTTGTAGTTAATGTTGAAGTGATAAATTGAAAACCCAAAAACTTTATGTATTTGTAACATAAAAGAATCCTTTCCAAGATATATTATTTTAAAATTTATATTAAACTATAAAATGATGTTGAATATTTATATCGATCAAAAGGATGAAAGGTGGACTACATCCGTTAGAGAGTAAATAGTGATAAAATCATTTCTGTTAAAAATTATTTTAGATTATTTAGGTAATAGGATTATGAAAACAATAAAGTGTTGGTCTGATCGAATAAAATATAGTATTTCCAGAATACAGTGAATTTCTAACTAAATAAAAACAAAAATGTTATTCCAAAGCTAAGTACAATGCTATAAACCCAAACAAGAATTTTAGTTAAACCGCAAGTTTTTAATGATTTGAGGTCTGCTATTGAACCACTTGTATCTCCAAGATACATTCTAAGACTTGCTCTATTAAAATAGGATATTGAATCTTTTGGTGATAAATCAATTGCTTTTGAAAAACATTTTAAGGCATTTTCTAAATCACCATCATCTGCCTTTTTAACTCCTTCTTTATTTAAGAAGAGTTTCATTTGTTCATTCAAGTTCAATGGATGCCTCGATTTATTTTTATTGATTAGATTATCAAATCATTTAATAATCATTCAATTATTGTAACTTTAATTATCTTTTTTTGAATTGGAGATAATTCCAATAATTTATTTGTTAATACTTTAATCTGCATTTCTAACAAAATCCATTAGAGATTTTTTTGAAATGAAAACCATAGATCGCAAATAATATTGCTAAAGAAAAAAGTTGCGGCTTTCTAAACAGAGTCCAGAAAAATAATTTCCAGTAATAATTTCTTTCTTCACCTATAAAACCTAATTTGAAAATCGATCTGAATAATGCAAGAATGTAATTGGGATTTAGATGAAACACTTTTTTCTTTTTTGGTTCAAAGTCTTTCATAAAACACATTACTCGCTCATAAAAAAACTTTGGCGAATAAATAGTTTTTAAAATAGATTTATAACCATCAAGCAATTTATCGGAATCCATCTTTGGGATAAAATTAATTGTAAAGTCGGTATTGTTACCGGTAAAATCTTTCAGCATTCTTCCTTCAAGTAGAAGTCTTTTTTCAAGCGTGGTTCCTTTAGGTGCGTTAAGCAGTCCAACCATTGCAGTTACAATACCGCTTTGCTGTATAAAATTTGTAATTTCTTCAAATATTTCCGGATGATCATTATCAAATCCCACAATAAAACCACCTTGAACTTCAAGACCAAACTGCTGAATTTTTTTTATGCTTGCGATTAAGTCACGATTTGCATTTTGTGGTTTATTACATTCAATTAAACTTTTTTCATTTGGAGATTCAATGCCAATAAACACAGCTTCAAATCCAGCCTTAGCCATTTGATCCATCAACATATCGTCATCTGCAAGATTTATTGATGCTTCTGTATTTAGATAAAACGGATTTATTCTTTTGTGCATCCATTTAAAAAAAACAGGCCCACGCCAACCGGTAAAATATAATTCATCTAATTCGGCAATAACTTGTTCTTTTGTTTTAGTTCTCGGTTTTCTTCCATACAAAACTGTTATATCACAAAAATCGCAATCAAAAGGGCAACCGCGTGAGTACTGAAGATTCATTGAAGTATAGTTATTCAGTGATACAAGATCCCAGAGCGGCAGGGGAGTTGTAGTAATGTTTGCCCAATCATCAGATGTGTATTTATGTTTCGGTATTCCTTCTTGCAAATCTTTTAAGAAAATAGGAAGAGTAATTTCAGCTTCATTTAAGACTAAATAGTCAACATTTTGATAATATTCAGAGCTACTTGTAAACAAAGGTCCGCCGGCTACAATCTTTGCATTTAAATTATTGCAACGCATAATTACATCATTAGCTGATTCGCTTTGTATAGACATAGCACTAATAAAACTAAATCTGCCCAAAGAATATCATCGTCTATCAATTGGTTAGCATTCATATCGATTAGCTTTTTATTCCAATCTTTGGGCAGCATAGCGGCAACTGTTAAAAGTCCTAGTGGTGGAAAACTTGCTTTTTTTGAAACAAACTTTAATGCGTGTTTAAAACTCCAGAAAGTGTCTGGATACATTGGATAAACCATAAGAATATTCATTTTATAATCCTTGTGCGAAGTAAAATTTATTCAGTGATTTTAAGATTATTATCTGCTCTTATTATCAACTAATTAAATACATAATCCTATCGATCTTCAGGATGAAAAAGGAACTACATCTTTTGGTTTAGATTAACTAGCAAAAATGTTCAGTATGCCGGAGTAATATTTGAATAAGTTTTTGATGTGTATTTTTGTTTTGTGTTACCTTCGCTCAGATCATTTAAAAACTGAGGCAGAGTAATTTCAGCTTCATCATAAACAAGATGATCAACATTTTTGTAATATTCGTCATTACTTGTAAACAATGGCCCGCAAGCTATAGTCTTTGCGTTTAACGTTTTACATCTTTCAATAATTTTATTTGCTGATTTAGCTTGAATGATTTTGGCATTAATTAAAACGTAATCGGACCACTTAATATCTTCATCAGTAAGATCAGTTGCATTCATATCAATTAATCTTTTGTTCCAAACTTTAGGAAGCAATGATGATATTGTTAACAAAACAAGCGGTGGAAAACTTACCATTCCTGAAAATATTTTATTAAACGCTCAAAATTCCAAAACCAACTAGGGTTTTTGGGATTAACAATTAAAAAATTCATTTCTACTCCTTTAATTATATTATACGATTTACAGGATATTCAGAATTTTATCTATTCACATATTCAACTTTTAGCGGTTAAAAAACAATCAACCTAAAGGATGAAATAGGGATTAGATCGTTTTCGTATTTCTGAGATGTTTCTTTACAGCTTTTGTTAACTCTAGTGCTAAAAGAGGAATTGTTCCTAGTGCTATCAGAATAAGAACATCACTAAATGGCATATAGGTTGTCTTAAGAAAAACACCTAAAACATGCCAGTGTTGACTTAAAATCTGGAGTCCAAATGATACAGCAACAACTACAACTAAATTAATATTTGTGAATAGAGATATTTGCCAAACATATTTGGTTTCGCTTCTGGCACCAAACGATCGTAAAAGTTCTGCAAATACTAAAACAGCAAATGCATATGTTCGAGCAGTTTGGGTAGATTGATTTTGCAAAATATAAAAGTAAACAGAAAAGGCTACACCGGCAGTTAGAAAACCTGTAAAGAACATTGTTCGGAAAAAGTTTCCGTCAGTTATCATTTTAGATCGTCTCCGTGGTGTTCGCTTCATTACATCCGAATCAATTTTATCTGTAGCAAGGCACAATGCAGGTAAACCATCTGTAACTAAGTTAATCCAGAGTAAATGAATAGGGAGCAGTGGTGCGGGCAGTCCAATAATAACGCAGGCAGTCATCAGCAACAATTCACCAGTATTGCCCGCCAGCAGATATTGAAGTGTTTTGCGGATGTTATAGTAGATTCCACGACCTTCTTCAACGGCTGCAACAATAGTTGCAAAGTTATCATCTGTAATTATCATATCAGATGCTTGTTTGGTGACTTCTGTACCTGTTTTTCCCATTGCGATTCCAATGTCTGCACCTTTGATAGCAGGAGCATCATTCACTCCGTCACCGGTCATTGCAACTACTGCATCATTCTTTTTCCAAGCTCGAATGATTCTAAGTTTATGTTCTGCAGTAACGCGAGCATAAACAGAAATATTAGAAACGTTTTTACTTAGCTCTTCATCAGACATTATTTCCAATTCAACACCAGAAACTGCTTTATCTACTTTTGAAGTGATACCGATTTCCAATGCTATTGCTGCTGCTGTATCAGGATGATCTCCGGTAATCATAACAACGCTAATGCCTGCATCATTACATTTTTTAATTGCATCTTTTGCTTCACTGCGAGGTGGGTCATACATTCCTGAAAGTCCAATAAATATAAGATCTTTTTCAACTTCATCAACTGAAAGATCTTTAATAGAAGAATTTTCTAAATTACGATACGCTGAGCCAAGTATACGCAGTGCTTGTTTAGCCATTGTGGTTGTTTTCAGTTAAAATGATTTCTCTATCTTGATCAGTTAGTTCGCGAATACCTTCACTTGTATAAAGACTTTTACAAAGTTGCAGCAGCATTCCTGGTGCCCCATTTGTAAAGGCACGATATTTTCCATCGCTCATTTTGCGCACTACTGTGCTTCGTTTGCGATCCGAATCGAAAGGAAATTCATGTTGTTTCGGCATTTCTTTATTAATATGCTCTTGATTACCACCAGCTTTAAGACCAGCACTTAACATTGCTCCTTCTGTTGGATCACCAATTACGTTCCAAATTCCATTTTCATTTTTCAGATTTGCGTTATTGCATCCAATAAGATTTGTCGCAAGTTCTAATAATGGTTTAGCATGAATAGAATCTGTTTTATTTCCATCAAAAAGTATTTTTCCTCCTGGTCCATAACCTTCACCAGTTACTGAATATAATTTCCCTGAAACATAAAGTGCTCTTACCGTCATTTCACCAACAGTTAAAGTTCCTGTTTTATCCGTACAGATTACAGTTGTTGATCCAAGTGTTTCAACTGCAGGAAGCTTCCTAACAAGAGCATGGCGACGAGACATTCGTAAAACTCCAAGTGCAAGTGAAACAGTTACAACTGCCGGAAGCCCTTCCGGTACCGCAGCAACGGCAAGACTTACTGAAGTCATAAACAATTCTAACATTTCTTTACCACGAAGCAACCCCAATCCAAACAAAACAATAACAATTCCCAGTGTTGCCCAAATAAGAACTTGCCCAAAAGATTCAAGTTTTTTTTCTAATGGAGTTCTTTCCTCAGTACCAGCTTCTAATTAATCTTGCGATTTGTCCAAGTTCAGTATTCATAGCTGTTGCAAAAACAACTGCTTGTGCAGTACCTGTTGCAACACTTGTTCCCATAAAAATAATATTTTCTCTATCGGCAAGTGGAATATTGTTCTGATTTAATGTTGCTTGTTGTTTTATTACAGACTCTGACTCACCTGTCAATGCAGATTCCACACATTTAAATGATGCGCATTTATCAACCGCATCAGCTGCTACAAGGTCGCCGGCTTCTAAAAATAGTATGTCTCCAACTACGATATCAGTTGCGGGAATTGAGATTACCTGTCCATCTCGTTTAACTTTTGCCTGAGGTGCGGTCATTTTCTTTAGTGCTTCAATAGATTTTTCAGCAGAGTATTCTTGATAGAATCCTATGACCGCGTTAAGTATTACAATAGCAAGAATCGAAATTGCATCTATAGTTTCGCCAAGTGCGCCAGAAATTATTCTGGCAACTATAAGTATCCAGATTATTAGGCTTTTAAACTGATTGATAAAAATATGCAACGCATTATTTCTTTTAACCTCTTTCAACTCGTTCAAACCATCAGAAGCTGACGTCTTGCAGCCTCCTGTAAAGATATCCATCCGCTGAAGAATCAAGTTGTTTTAATGTTTCTTCAGCAGATAAGTTATGCCAAGGTTTGATTTTGTTTTGTTGCAATATTTTTTAGTTTATGAAAATGAGCTCTAAGCATCCACGACATTTTTCATGTTGCTCTGTCAATCCAGTCATAAAACTTGCGGTACCAAGATCGCGGTGCTTTTCATCAGAAATTGAAATGTCTTTACGCAAGAAACGAATTATAGATTCATGATCTTCCAACAATGTTTGCAGTATGTTTTTGTTATCAGTAAAATCATTGTTGTGTTCAATCAATCTTGTGATATCTATAAAGTCTTTAGTGAACCTAAAGCAAAGTGTCCAAGTGATCTTACCTGTTCAGCAACATTATCAATAATAATATCCAAAGAATCATACTGTGTTTCAAAAAATTATGAAGTTCAATA
The DNA here is from genome assembly GCA_016707585.1 of Ignavibacteriales bacterium. Lineage (GTDB taxonomy): Bacteria > Bacteroidota > Ignavibacteria > Ignavibacteriales > Ignavibacteriaceae > IGN3. The sequence goes on from JADJHL010000003.1 coordinate 140,000, forward strand.
AAGTTTTGTCCTTGAACATTCCAATGTGCGCTGCGAGTTTTTGTGTATAGTAAGTACTATCGGCAAGTAAAGTATTTAAAAGTAGTGCACTTGCTTTTAAGTTGATCTCTGATATTTCAATATTCGGTTTCATAGTATTCTATCCTGGTTAATAAGTAAATAGTGTAATAATTATAACAGAACCTTAGAGTTAAAGAATATGTTTATCCTTTCATTAAATTATGAGTTCAATAACTTCATTCGTTATCGAATCTGGTTTGTCGAATAACTTTCTGCTTTTTCTTTGCTGTATTTCCAAACACATTATATGCTTTCCGACTATCATTAAGCGTAAAGTGATACCTAATAAAGAGGGTTATATAAGCTTATAGCTTTTAATTTATATGCTCATTATTTACAAGTATAACCACCGTCAATAACTAATTCACTTCCGGTAACAAATTTTGATTCATCGGATACCAGGTAAAGAATACCATAAGCAATATCTATTGATTCGCCAACGTGTCCAATCGGATGTAGGCTATCTAGATGTTTTCTGAATCCAGGATTTTTTACCTAGTTCTTCAACTAAGGGTGTCCAGATAAATCCTGGATGTACGGAGTTTACTCTTATATTATCCTTGCATAAATCAACGCATCATTTTTAGATATTAATCTAATTGCACCTTTTTGAAGATGATAAGGAGGTAAATCTCCAGCTCCAATTAACCCATAAATTGATGATAGGTTTACAATACTTCCATTACCAGAATTTTTGCATATGAGGAACTATAGTTTAGTACAGAAAAAACTCCTTTTTACATTCACATTCATAACGGTATCCCATTCTTTTCAGTGATGTCGTGAGTTGGTTTGTCAGGACCGCAATTCCTGCATTATTTACCGTTGCGTTAAGTTTTCCAAATTTTTTACTACTTCGGCATAAACTTTTTCAACCTCTTTTCATCTGTTACATCAAGATGCCAGAATTTAGCTTCTCCACCTGATAAATTAACTTCTTCAACTAACTCTTGGCCCTTCTTTGGAGAAGATCATACAGCAACTTTCGCACCTTCTTTGCTAAAGTATGTTTGCGTCCGATTCCAATGCCCTGTTACGATGATAACTTTATTTTAACTCTTTGCAGTTTTTCCCTTTTCTAATTTTGAAATGCAACTTGATATGTTCTTATAACTTTATAAGTTTCGTAATCGATGGTATGTGATAAATGCTTTATTATTTATCTTAGTACCAATATTCTTTCATCATTGTTAAATATCTTGTGTTCAATTGCTCCATCATTTCAGGCGTCACCTTTAGATATATGAACATCAATTTCACATATTGTAGTTTTTGTTATCCTGATTATTATATCATTTGGATTTTTAACAGTGGGAATTAAACTTTCTTCAAATTTATTATGACAAGTGTTCATAGTTATCAATGCTTTCATTATTTGCTTTTTTAAGAACAATGTTGGTTAAGCCAATTAAGCATTTCTTTTGCTTGCTGTGCAAGTGCAATGCTGGTATCAGCTGCCCATAGTAAATAGGTTTATAGTATCCCCATCCGGAGCGATAGTATATCCGCAAGGAAATACAACATTTCAACGTCACCGGATTGTTCGTAAGATTCTTCAGGGCAAAGATCCATTCATTACTTCGTTTTAATAATGCTTCCAGGTTTTTTAAATCAAAAAGTGCTAGCCCTATTCTATAGAGACAACTGCGAGGATTGTCTAACTCCATGATAAATTACAAGCCAACCTTCGAAGTTTTTATTGGAGCGGGAGACAAGCCTATCTTATTTGCATCCCACCATCACCTTTTCGGGCATCCGTCATTAAGATAGTTACCCCATTTTTTAGATCAGGTGAAAGAGGAAATCCACATATGGGCTCTTGACGCACTAAGGCCTATGTGCCATTGCCCAGTTTCCATCTATTCTAAACGGTAACAGTGCGGCGTCTTTATCCTCAGGCGGCATTATTACACCAAATCTCTCAAAATTTATAAAGTCTTCTGTAAGTGCTAAAGCAACCCCTGGTCCATCTCTTGTAAAAGCAGTATAAACAATAACATACTTTTTTAATTCTTCAACGAAAGTAATTCGTGGATCTTCTATGCCCCATAATTCTTCTGGAAAATTATCAGGATCAGGTAATAAAGTTGGTTGCGAATCTATCACCCATCCATCTATTCCATTTTTTGAACGTGCAGCACAGAAGTGCGACAATCCTCGACGATCTTCAACACGACATAAAAGTAATGTCGTTCCATCAGGTAACAGTGTGGCACCAGGATTGAATACACTGTTAATAGGATATGGCCAGTTATCAGCTTTTAGAATAGGATTTAGTTTGCTGCGATGAAAAAGTTCTGTGTGTTGATTGTTCATTTTAATATAATTTCCATTGATAAATGTTTTTGTTCTGTTAAACGTAATTCCAATAACGATTGAAGAAATGCTAAAGTAGATTCTGCACCCTGATTCTCATTTAATCTATCCGAATGTAAACCGTCTCTGCAACCTCCTGTAATTGGATCGTATATTGGAAGATTTAAATCGTTACGTCCAAGAAACCATTCAAATGCAATTCAGCTTCTTTGTTCCAGAATTTGTTATCTGTAATTCTATAAGCTTCAAGACAAGCAGAAACCATTGCCTGTGCTTCAACTGGTTGTTGATCAAAACGAGATCTTTCACCACCAAATTGATAGAATCCATTTGATCCTATTGGCACAAAAATGACCTTCACTCGCTCGTTGTAATTCGGCGCCATTTAAGGATTCAAGTCCGGCTTCAGTCATTTTCAGAGTTTGGAATTGATTTACCTGATGCCAATAAAGATGAGGCAATGCAGCATTACAATATGTAAGATTACTTTCAAACCAATGCGCATTCTTCAGTGTGATTGTTTTGATATAAAGTTAAAGTCTTCCTGCTAATTCATCGCGTACTTGTCCCGCTCTTCGATCACCTTCAAATTTTTGCGAGTACTCATCTATACCTATTAGGGCAAATGCCCACGCCCGCGGACTTGTGGTTAAAGAATTGACGGTAAAGTTTGTTCAAACAGCCAGGCTGCCATACCATTCTCTGCAGGAATACTGCATCGATTCAAAACTGTACCTAAAGCCCACAACAAACGTCCATGTCTATCATCATAACCTTTTTCTTCAAGCCATTTGTGCTGATAATCCATAAAATTTCTTAGTTGTCTGGTATGATGATTAAATGCAAATCCTAGAAAAGCAAGATAACGTGATGATAATTTTAAACCTTCGCTATTTCCAAGTTCGTCAAGCAGAGCACTTACCAATAAAGCGCGAGCATTATCATCAGTTGTATAAACCATAGGCATAATTTGGAACAGTAAAAAGAGCATGTTGAAACATTCCAGTTTCATCAGTCATATTTAGCAAGTGATTTAATTTTAATGGCGGAAGTTCACCGGATATTTATCAAGTGCTTTTGCAACAAATCCTGGTGGAATATAATGACGACGTTCTGTTCGTGCGAGTTCAAAACTTTCCATATATCTTTGCGAAACTTCAGACCAAATCATTGCACCATACATATATGCTCGTTTACGCATAGCGTGTCGTTTCTGATTCGTTATCAAGTAAATTAATTATCTGTTCAGCCAAAGCTTATGATCACGAAATGGAAATAAAACACCGCGCCCATCTGAAAGCATTTCCTGAGCGTACCAGTAGGGAGTGGATATAACAGCTTGCCTGCTCCTAATGTATACGCAAGTGTTCGGAGGTTATTTGTGCTTCATTAAAATATGGTGTAATATAAATATCAGCCGCACTAATAAACTCAACAAGTTCTTCAAGGCTAACGAATCGGTTGTAAAAGATAACATTACCTTCCACACCTTTCTGCTGTGCAAGCCATTGCAAAGACAGGCGGTATGTTTCACCTTCATTCTGAATAACGTGTGGATGTGTTGCACCAACAACGATGTACACAATATCTGGATACTTTGCAACAACATCAGGCAGTGCAGATATAACTGTTTCAATTCCTTTGTTAGATGAGAGCAGGCCAAAACTTAGTAAAACAATTTTGCCTTCTACTCCAAATAAATCTTTATTAAAACTTGGATCAACAAATGGTACGTCAGAATTCCATAAGGGAATCATATCCACTTTTCCATAGCCACATTATAAACATCCCGTAAATATTCTGAACCACGCTCACTCATAACAATTAATCGATCTGATAACGCTGCTACTTCTTCCAAAACTCTCCGCTGATCGATATCTGGATTCTTTAGAATTGTGTGTAACGTTGTAACAATTGGCATTCGAAGTCTGCGCAATAAAGTGAGTATGTGACTGCCAGCTTTTCCGCCGAATATTCCGTACTCAAACTGCAAACAAACAAGATCAACATTGTTGATGTTTAGAAAATCTGAAGCTCTTAAATATGAATCAATATCTTTTTCAGTAAGTTCAAATCTAACACGGGGTGGTTACGCATCCCCCGTTGCGAGTATCATTTACAGGCATCGCAAAGCAAGTTGTAGCAGGATATTGAACAGCAATAGCTTCGCAAAGATCAGTTGTAAATGTGGCTATCCCACACTGACGTGGTAAAATAATTTCCAATAAAGCAATACGCTTTAGTGTTGATTCTGTTTGCTTTGTTTCAAGATAAATACCCATTTCTAGTAAATTCAATTATTTTTTCCTTACTGTTTTTCGCGTTTGTTCTGTTTATCATTTTCTTATAGATTTTATTACTACTCTTATTTGATTCTTTATCGCTCTTTTGTTTTTGAATCCAGTTATCATCGTTCAGGATGATTTTTGATTACATAATATTTTGAATCACGACTATCGCGTATTGGCTGCTGATCGTGTCGATCTTGTAGTAATAATTTTTTTCTCTATATGTTTTGTGATTGTGCCATGGTTCACGTTCATTTACAACAACTTTATAGGAGTTATAATAATCATAGTTACTATAACGTGATGGCAAAGATGATCGGTAAATCCATTTATTATTTTCATAATAGTAAAAACGATGTTTAGGCACATAATAATAAACTTCAATGTCCGGTAAGTAATAATATTCTACATAATCATAACCTGTTGGTCCCCATACAGGCTGGCTTCCTAAATTTATACTTACATTTATCTGTGCAGAAGAAATGTTAGCCAGGAATAATGCTGCTAGTAATACAAATAAATAGCGCATAATATCCTTCCTTTTCTAGTCTTTATACAAAATCAGTTAATATGAACAATGTCTTTACATTTAATTATTAACCATTGAAATACTTTTAGTTATTGTTTTTACAGTTTCATTAGAGTAGGAATAGTTTGCAATCTCAAGGCGTGTATGCAATGCAAGTTTTCCATTATGTTATGTATATGGCTTTTTACTGTATATGTTGAGATATGAATTTTTTGTCCAATCTCTTTGTTGCTCATTCCCATCACTAAGTAATTCGATAACTTCTTTTTCACGTTTTGTCATTAGAACTGCTTCTTTAATTTTGTTTTACCTTCCTTTACTGCGTGATCAATAATTTAGATAGAATAGAATAAATTCCATCTCTCAAGAGACGATTATCCTCAATCAGAAGCAATCTTATTTTCTTTTTCATACTGATTATATGTTTAATAAGCTACTGGTTAAGAATTCCGATGTTCTTCTGTTCATTTTTCTTATCTCTCTTTGCATTCTTTTTTTCCTGCATAGTTTTCTTTGGTTCTTTCTTAGAACCCTTTTTACTATTTTGACCTTCACTCTCAGTATTTTCCTTTTAAGTTTAGATTATTGTTCTTTGATCAATAAACAAGTTTACTTTTTTATTATCAGGGTGTTGTCATCTTCATTTCTTTTTTACTATCACCTGACATTCCACGAGGTTCAGAAGAAATATTATTATTGCTATTTCTGTCACGGTTGCCCTGCCTGCATAGTTTTTTAGTGTTTCCAGGATTATCCATTAAAGAAATTAACAAGCTTTGTCATTTCAACTTTATTGCCTTTTGTTTTATCAATCATCATAATCATCATCTGGCCGCGTAAGTCAGAATCAGATGCAATCTTAGTCATCCATTCAATAGTTTGATCATCAATTTCTATACACTATTTTATAACTATGTTAAAACCTAGATGTGCACAAGCTAAATAGAGTATAGAATCAATTTGTCGCGATATAAAGAATTAAATAGTGTCTTATATAAACCCATTTGGGGCTAAATGTATTTGTTTAATTAAAAGTATAAATCTCACCATCATCAAAACTTGCTACTTCAGTCAAATCAAAAATTTTTTGCAATTCTTCAATTGTAAAAAGAAAGCTACGATTAGCTTCTTAAAACCAAATCAAATAGCCATTATTTGTTCCCATACAAAAAATATTACTATTCTGATCAGCATTAAGTAGTTGAGGTGAATTATAAAATGTTTTTGCTGGACTGTATTCAATTTTTAAGTTTGTAAGCATACACTGCTTCTGGTTCATTACTATATAAAGTAAAATTATTTTCAAGTTGTTTATGTTTTATTAGAAATTCAATGGTTTCACTATTACTCCATAACACTATTGTATCCACTTCCGGATTGATTTCTAAATTCTTCAATGATATATAAAGTGTTGTGCAAGGGAAATCTTAAAAAGTAATGACGCAAATAATAAGAACAATGTTTACTACATATTTATTAAAACGAAGTGAAAGCCAACTAAGTATTTTATCCAAAATGAAAAACAAAAGGAAAACTGCGGGAATATAAATCGGAGAAAGCAATCTATCTGAGATACGATCATATGCAGTTGTAGTTGATGAAATAATAATGAAACACGAATAGAATAAAGCAAAGAGTAAGCTTGGAACAATTTTATAATTTATTTTAAAGTCATATGGTTTATCAAAATTTAATTTGAATAATATCCAGGCTGCACTTAAAAATGTAAAAAGAATTAGATAAATAAATATTGAATCGGCAGGTAGATACCAAGAAGTATAGTGTCATAGAAAAATCGAAGATTTTGGGAAAGAGAATATGATGATTCAGCTCTTTGTCCTATAGTAGTTCCTGAAATAAAATAATTTCTAATTATCCAGATGCCAATTGGCAATACTGTAATTAGGATAAAAACCAGGGATTGTAAAATTTTTTTTTTGAAATTACTCTTTTGATGAGTCAGGATTAAAATTATACCTGTTAAAATTATAACGATCCCTGTATAACGTGTAAGGCATGCTAAAGATGCCCATATCGATAAAAGAAATAGTGAAGTATAATCTTGCTTTGACCGAAATTTATCAAAGTGATAAATGAAAAGTAATATCAACAAAATGAAAAGTGGTTCTGATAGTGCCATTAGTGAAACCTGAACAAGTGCATAAGAAATCAGAATTGATATTGTACCTAAAATTGATAATGCTACGGATTTCAAATACTTTAATAAAAATGATCCAGATAAGTATATTATTAAACCAAAAGAATGGCATTAACATAACTTGTTGAAACCTGAGGGTCTATCAATAATATTTTTTTTATTAGCGCTAAAACTATTGGATAAAGTGGAGGTTGAAGAACTAAAACAGAACCGTTATACATAATGAATGTATTGTGATCAGCAAAATTTCTTGCAACGGAAATATAAACCACTGAATCGGGCGTTATGCCGGTTCCGTGTTGTACTGTAAGTGATAGAATAGTAATTGTTCCAATTAATCCAATCAATCCTACAACTATTTGTTTGTACAAGTTTATGTGCTTTATGTTTTGCATTACAATTTTTGCCACAAACCGGAATCAGATATTAAATCCCGCACACCAAGAATTGCAAATTGCACGCCTATGCATATAAGAAGAAAACCCATTATTCTGGAAAGGCTATCAACACCATTTACACCAAGAATTTTACTTACAAAACCAGCACTGCGCAACACTAACCAGGCAATAACTGCTGTAATAATTATTGCAAGAATTACACCTGTAAAAGCAAAAAGTTGATCGTAGCCATGGCGTCCATCAAGCGATGATGACAAAGTAATTACTGTGGCTATAGCACCCGGTCCTGCTAAACTTGGCATAGCAAGCGGGCTAAATGAAATATCATTTTTTTTTAGCGCTTCGTTTTTAATCTCTTGTGTATGAATTTCTTTTTGGGGAAACAACATTCGAAACCCAAGAACTCCTATTACCATTCCACCAGCTATTCTAATTCCGGGAATAGATATCCCAAAAAGATCATAATAAAATGACCAGCTAATAAGAATACAATTAAAATTACTGTCATGTAAATACAAGCAAAAACAATCTGACGGTTGAGTTCTTTTTTAGTTAGATGTTCGCTGATACTTAGAAGTAAAATTGCTGTACTAAGCGGATTGATAATTGGAAGCAATGTTATCAAAGTAACCAGAACAGAAGAAAAAAAACCTGTTATATCATTCATAAAATATTATTCATTTGTTTAGCACATAAATCACAATAAACTTCCAATAACTAAAACACCGGATATTATTACTAATATTCCGGCAATTCTGTTTACCCATCTCAATCCAACCAGATCTAACTTATTTTTAAAAAATATTGTACCAGAGCTGAGTATAAGAAACCACAAACACGATCCAATAAAAACTCCTGCAACAAGAATTGATGCAGATAAATAACTTAGCCCGTTACTTATACCAAGTGCAGCAAACACAGCAATAAAAGCAAAAATGGTTAATGGATTTGTAAGTGTTAAAAAAACAGTAGTCAGATAAGATCTTAAAATTCCACCGGTATTGTTATTATATTTTGAATCGGTGGGAAGAGAGCGAAATATTTTTATGCCAAGAAATAAGAGCAAAGAACCACCAACTAAACGAATCCAAAATTTTTGATTTATAAGTGTGTCTGAAATAAATGTTAATCCAAATGCAGCAACACTTCCGTAAAATAAATCAGCAGTAGCTGCTCCAAGCCCTATAATTAATCCTTGTAATCGTCCTTCAGTAAGTGTTTTTCTTATGCATAATATTCCAATTGGTCCAACTGGTACCGCCATTGCAAATCCAATAGCAATTCCTTTAAGAAAAAAAATAAAATCCATATTATAAACTTTCAATCGGCCTAAGAGGAAAACAATTAAATATTAAACTTACAACTACGGTTAATCCTGTGTCATTTATTGGAGAAGGGGATTGAATAAACTAGATCAACATTTAGAGTGATTGTAAATGGATATTCTTCTTTTTCTTCTAATCTTAATGAGCTTCCAACTCTATTTTTTATCTCTTCAATGTTCAGGTACTGATTTTTATTAGATGGATAAATGATCTGAACGCAGGGATAATATTTATAGTCATCAACATCATTTATTGGTTCTAAGACTTCAAGCATAATAAAGTGAATGTTTTTATTCATTGTTTCTTCATTACCTTTTTAAGATTTATGCAGCTTTCATCAACTTGTTATTAGTATTAAAACTTGAATAACTTTAAATTTAACATTACGACTCATTGGACATTATATTTCCGAAATAATTTTTTGTACTTCAGCCTTAGTTTGACCAAGTTTTATCTGTAATCTTCCCAAAAGTTCTTCTTCTTTGCCTTTTACTAAAAGCAAATCATTATCTGTAAGCATTGCATATTCTTGTTTTAATCTGCCGGCTACTTCATTCCAGGTTCCTTTAATATTTAAAGTATTCATATCGTAACTCCTTATTTTTATAAATAAATGTATTAGAAATCATTTTTAGATTTTCCATAATATTATAATCAGTTTTGTAAGCCTGGACAATCATCCAAAGGGATGAAAAAAGAACTACATATTTTAAAATATTGAAGATGTGAATAATTAAATCTTCTTATTTTTATCATTACCATCCACACCGGTTTTAAATGAATATTTTAGACTATCTGTTTCAGTTTCTAATTTTTCTTTTCCGGATTGTAAAATGTCTTTTGCGTTCTCTTTTGCATTATCAAAAGCTGCTTCAACATCTTTAAGTATTTCTCCAGGTTTTGATTTTATATCCTTCATAATCATTGAATACTTTCTTTTGCCTTCATTAATAATTTCATTTGCTTTGTTTTTTTTCTCTGTATAATAATTATCAACATCATCGTAATAATCTTCAGACTTATGTTTTATATCTCCTCTAAGTTCTTTGCCGCTTTTAGGTGTTGTTAAAAGTGCGATTATTGCGCCGATAGTTCCGCCAGCCAAAAATCCGATTAGAAAACCTTTTGTGTTATTTAAATTATTTGACATAGTAAAATCCTTTTGTTTATAATTATTTCTAAATCGATCATACTTAATACATTTTTTCAATTTGATCATTCCTTTGTATCACTATTTACACTTTAATCTAAGAACTGAAAATCACCCAATATGGATGTTTTCAATATTATCAATTATTCCAAAAACACTTAATAACCAGAGTATAACTACTATAACCACAACTGCATTAAGTATTTTTTTAATAGTTGCTTGCATTGGTATGTAGCTGTTAATCATCCAGAGAATCAAACCAACCAGAACCAAAACAATAATTAATGTTATTAATGACATAATATTTAACCTTTATAATTTATTTATAACCGAATTTATTTCGGTTTTTACTTATACTATTTTACAATTTCATCCTTTATGTGTTTAATTGTATCATCATAATAATTGAAGAGTTCACTTTCATATTCATCTCTTATTGGGATATCAGGATTAAACTCAGGACTATTCTTTATAGATTCTTGTGATAGATTTACATAAACTTTTTTTTCATTCCAGTCTATATTCTTTATCCAATTAGGCGATACAAGAACTTTTCTACCAGGTAGCCAATTGTGTGTATCTACAACCAGAAAAGCAAGATTCCATTTTTCATCATCAATTATAAAATCTTTTACATATCCAATTTCTCCATCAATAGCCTGAATATTATAACCTTTAACTTTTTGTGTGCTTCGCAGATGCGTATCTTCTTTTAACTTTTTAGGATGATTATTTTTTTTATTGATTGTAGTAGTATCGATTATAGCGGGAAATGGCATAACTCCAATATTTCCGTCATTAAGTACATCACCCCAATAAACAGGTAATCCATAATAATTGTACAAATCAATTTCGTGCTGGCGTGATACTGTTTTTTTAGTTTCAGTATCCGGACTATTGCGGATTTGCTCCATACTCAGGTTTATTTGAAATGATTCAATCATCCAATCGGTTAAACCAAGTGCAGAGTGTGGAATTAATACTTTTCTTTCATTCAACCAGCTTCCTGTCTCAACAACTAAGTACCGAATTGTCCAGGTATGATCATCAAAATAGAACTCACTCACTTTTCCAATATTACCATCCTTAGCACTAATGGTAGAGCCTTCTAAACTGTTTACACTTCGTTGCATAATAACTCCTTTATAATTGTGGTTTGTATTATTCTCTTTTTTATGATACAATTAATAGTAAACCGCTGAAACAAATTCTTCAAGTTGATTATTGAATTCTACTGAATTCTCCAGATTGCTTAAATGACCAGCATACTCAAGTACATATAGAATTGATTCTTTAATATTCTCTTGTATCAATTGTGCTGTAGCAACAGGAGTAACTTTATCTTCTTTACCAACAATGACTAATGTCGGTATATTAAAATCAATTAGCTTACTGCAAGTTTCTTTTCGTTCATAAAATGCACGTAATGTTTCACAAAGTGATTTCTTTGAAGTATTTACTATCATTTTTCTAACAGCAGCAATTTCTTCTTTCTTTGTTGAAAAAGATTCAGGAGCAAAAAGATTTTTGATACTTTCTTCAGCAAACTTTTCAACTCCATTTTTTTTTATACTTTCAATTGTCTTTATACGTTTTTCTTTTACCTCAGATGTATCAGCTATACAATTGGTATCGCATAATATCAAAGCATCAAAACGATCCGGATAATTATAAACTGCGTTCAAAGCGATATATCCACCCATAGATAAACCACAAAGCATTGCTTTATCAATTTTCAATTCATCCATAAAGTTTATAAGATCTTTTGCAAAAAGATCAATTGAAAATTTATCAGTTCCAGCATCGGAGTCACCGTGTCCACGAACATCATAAGCAATTACACGGTAATTTTCTTTAAATGCTTTTACCTGTTTATCCCACATAAACTTATTGAATGGAAAACCGTGAATAAAAATGATAACCGGAACACCATCCTGTCCTTCATCGTTATAACATACTGTAAGATTATTTACAATAATCTTAATATCGGTTCCTGCCTCGCGCATAATGTTACTCTTTTAATATTATTGATTTCTTATATTTTCAGAAAATTTGCTAACCCATTTGCATTTTTAGTTAGCTTCGTACTGTTATAATATTATTTTAAAAACTCCTGGCTGTAAACTCCATTAATATTTACAGCCAGGCATACGGAAACTATGCACAATGAATAGCTATTCAAGAATATATTTTTGGTCTTAACAAAACTTATCCTATCCTTTATTATTCCATTCATTGCTGTGTAATGATATAAAGAAATGATGCTGTGGGCAATCGTTCATAAGGATGAAAAAAGGACTACATCTAATGGATGATTTATAATGCTGGCAGGTTTACATTTTGTTTTTTAGAACTGCACTAAATAATTATTTTATTTAAAATCCAACAACATCACCAACTCCGCTTCTAAGAGCAAACCAGATATACTGCATAAAATAATCTTGCGGATTTCGTTTGTAATTTATTTTACCAATTTTAATCAAGCCTTTTTCATCAGGGATATTTGATTTACGAATAATAAATGTTTTCCCAATAAATGAAGAAATCTTATCAAGGATTCCATTTTCACTATTAGTCTTTTCATTTAAGATTGCAACGTTTAAATCTTTGTATGCAAGATTTAAACTGCCGTTTGCAGTGCCTGAATTAACATTGATATTATAACTTGCTGATTGAAGCGACCCTGATTTTATTCGTTGATGCTCACTTGGTTCAATAAAAGCATTTAAGTTTATTAAATCCATACCGCCAAATGTACCAGAATATTTAATCGAAAAATCTTTTGATGTTAGTGGAATTTCCATAAACAATTTCATTTTGCTGGAATTCATAAAATAACCTTCACCATATACTCTTGTTGTATCCGGAGGAGTTTTGTGATTAGCAATTTTGGTAACCAATATTTTTATTTTATTAAATGTAATTAATGCTGGTGCAGTGTTAATTGAAAATCTCTCACGATACTTTAATAAACCATTCTTAATATTCAAGCTATCAAGTTTAATGGTGTCCTTTATTGACAAGAAAAATTCATTAGGCATAAAAGGATTTGATGAAGTATTATCATAAGGCTTATCTTTATTTACAAGAATATCCGCAAATATGTCCTGGATATTTATGCTTCTTGCTTTATAAATGTTTCCTTTTATTAAACCGATAAAATCCAAACCAACTATTTTAATTTTAGAAATATCAAATCTAAACCTGGTTTGTCTGTATTTACTTTTTGCAAAAAATTTCTCATCATTAGTTGAAATAACATACTTAATTGAATCAACAATCATTTCAGAATCTGGCATTGATAAATGAACCTTATTTGCACTTAGTAAATATTGAGTTTTATGAAAATTGAAAATAACATTTTGTGCATCTATTACTGCTCCATTAAGTGTAATAGTATTCATGTTCCCTTGAAAAAATAATCTTAGCCAGCCAATTCCGCCAATAGAAAATGATGCCGCACTAAATTTATTGGATGAATCAGTATTAAGTAAAATTAACGAATCACAACTTAAGCGATTTTCCCAGAAATTATAATGTATATCACCAATTTTTAATTTGTGTTCTGGATAAGCCTCAGTAAAAGAATTTATGATTTGCTTTTTTAAGAACAAGTTGATGAAAGGGTCAGGTAAGAAAACCAGAATCAATACGCAAGTGATAAAAGTTATTCCAACAATTAAACTGATTAATCTTATAAAATTCATTGGTGAGAATTCTCTCCAATTAAATAATTTAATTTTATCCTGTTTAAATTTTATCATATTCGCTTTTTCTTAATGGATATTGCAACAGGATGTTCTTCAAACTTTTCTGGTCCAAGTAAAACTGCAATCCACTTTGTACTTTCATTGCTTTCAAATGCAAATTTTAGTGTCATTGTAAGCGGTATAGATAGAATTGCTCCAACCAATCCAAGCAAAGCTCCCCAAAAGATTAGTGATAGAAAAACTACAAGTGTTGAAAGACCAAGTTTTCTGCCCATTAGTCGTGGTTCAATAACATTACCTTCAACAAAGTTTACAACTATATATCCAACAGCTACCAAAAGAGCACTTCCAAAACCCAACTGAATTATTGCTAAAATAACTGGTGGAATGGCGGCTATTATGGATCCAATATTTGGAATGTAGTTAAGTAGAAAAGCAAGAAACCCCCAAAGTAAAGGGTAATCAACACCGAGAATGTACAACCAAAAAGTTAACACAATACCTGAAGCTAAACTCATAAAAGTTTTAATAACCATATAACGTTTCATTTCACTAGCGAACTTTATAAACTGAGGAAATTTTTGCTCTGGATCTCCTAGTACAACTCTTAGTTTTATAGGAAAGCTAGAGACTTCAAGTAAAATAAAAGTTACTATTAGCATAATTAAAACAAGATCTGACAACACAGAGCTTAGACCAGTTAACAAATCAGCTGTAAGTCTCATTATTGATTCAGGATTAATATATTCCAAAAAGAATACTTCTTTTACAACAATGCCTTTACTTTGCAACAAAACAATAAAATCTAAAACTTGTTCGCGAATTCGTGATTGTAGTAAAGGTAGTTCATCGGAAAAACTTCCAAAAGAAATACCGATTTGTAATCCAATTAAAAGTACAATAACCAGCATGCAAGACATAACGAATAATACTGCAAATCCGGATGGAATGCGTTTTTCCTTTAACCAAAGTACAGGCGGTGTTCCAAGTAATGCTAGAAAAAAAGAAATCAGGAACAGTACAACAACGGACTGTGCAAGATTTATTCCCACTATGATTATTACAATTGCTGCAGCGCTAATTAAAATATGCAGCCCACTCATTGAACTATTTTGTTCTTTCAAAATCATATTGGATTAAATAACATTTATGTAATTTTCATTACAGTGCACGTCGTCCATTAATTACATTTACTAAAATCATTATAATTGCAATTACCAGTAGTATGTGAATAAATCCACCAATTGTGTATGATGTTATAAAACCAAGCAACCATAAAGCTATTAGTACAACTGCGATTGTGTATAACATGATAAAATCCTTTCAAATAATTTTACTTTGTTTAGAATCTATGTTAAGGTAAGAAGCCTGGTTTGCTAGTTCAATCGAGCGAAAGGATGAAAAGGGGACTACATCTTTTAGTGTAGTAGTTTTTTAATTAAAGAAGTTTTAGTTATGATGATTTATTAAAGTTATAGCATACAATAATTTAATTCTAAAATCCCCACAGCAACCAGCTATCTTGTGCTTCCTGTAAAAGAATTTTTAACTCTTTAGTTCCATCTTTTAGATTTATAAAAGTGGAATCAATATTTTTTGCCATACTCTTATTTGCTTCTCTCATCAGATCATTCAATTCAAACAATCCCTTTCTTAGAAAAACTGAACCCTCACGTAGATTGATTAAAGTAGAATCAAAATTATATGAAAAACTTCTTTCAGCATCATTAAGAATATTATTTATTCCGGTTAATCCTTGATTTAGATTAACGATGGAAGAATCAAAATTCTGTGCAAGCGAATGATCCATCAACAATCTTCCAATCGTTCCTTTTCCTGATTGAATATTATTTGTAACCAATGATAAGTCACTTGTAATATTGGATGTATTATCAATTGTTTTTTTTAACGACATCAAAACATCGTCAATATCGATAGGCATTGATGTTTTAATCACATCATTATTTTCGATTACTTTTTTGCCGCCGGTTCCTGGATTAATAATTAGAACTTTATTTCCCATAAGTCCTTCTGAACCAATAGTTGCAACAGCATCTTTTTTAATAAACTTCCTGGTGCTTTCATCAATTATTATATCAACTCTTACAGAAGTATCACTTACTAAACTAATATTTTCAACTGTTCCAACATTTATTCCGGATAAGCGAACATTGTTTCCAGCTTGTAGTCCTGCAACATCTTTAAACACGCCGCTTAAGCGAAAAGTATTTCTAAACAATTGTTGTCTTTCACCGATAAAATAAATTGCTAATACAAAGACTGCAATTCCAAGTGTAATGAACATCCCAAGTTTTATTTTATTTGCTATATTTTTTTTCATTTTGTTTACTCTTATGATTTTTCCAGCATTCTATTCAAAAAATGATCTTATCCATTGATCTTCTGATCTCTCAAGTTCTTCATACGTTCCCTCTGTTGTACAAATACCTTCCTTAAGAATTATAATTCGATTACCAGTTAACCTTGCACATTCAATATCGTGTGTGATGATGACCGAAGAAGTATTATATTTTTTTTGAACTTCCAAAATCAAGTTACTTATCTCTTTGGATGTTATTGGATCTAACCCTGTTGTAGGTTCATCATAAAGCATTATTTCAGGTTTTAAAATTAATGTTCGGGCTAAACCCAATCGTTTACGCATTCCGCCGGAAAGTTCAGAAGGTGATTTATTAATTGCTTCATCAAGTCCAACATTGTGTAAAGCTTCTATAACTAGTTCATTCATTTTATCTTTTGATATTGATTCCGATTTTCGTCTTAATGGAAATTCAAGATTTTCTCTCACAGTCATAGAATCATATAAAGCGCCGCTTTGAAAAAGGAAACCAATCTTTTTACGAATTTCAATCAATTGTTTGTTATTTAATTCAGCAAAATTTTCTCCAAGTATTTCAAGTTCACCTTCATCAATATCCTCTAAACCAACTATACATTTTATCAATACTGATTTACCTGTACCTGATTGACCAAGAATTACAACGTTTTCACCTTTGTTAATAACAAGATTTATATCACGGAGAACGTGATTATTTCCAAACGATTTTTTAAGATGCTCCATCCTAACAACCGTAGAATCTTTTTGTATAACACTATTTTCATTTTCAAATGTTATTGTTTCTGTATTCATTTACTTTATTTCAGTTTTGAAACAAACTTGTTATTTGTACAGCCATCATATCAATTATAAAAACCATTAAAGATGCAAAGACTACTGCAGAATTTGCTGATTTACCAACTCCTTCAGTTCCTTTGTTGGAATTGTAACCTTCATAACATCCAATAAGACCAATTGCAAAACCAAAGAAAAATGTTTTGATAACTGCAGGAAGAATATCCTGGAACTCAAGACTCTGAAATATTTGCGTAACAAATAAATACGTACTTACATTTCCTTTTATGTTTACCCCTACATAAGATCCGCACAAAGCAATAGCATCTGAAAGAACAACTAATATCGGAAGCATAAAAGTTGCAGATACAACTCTTGTAACAACAAGATATTTGAATGGATTTGTATCTGAAACCTGCATTGCATCAATTTGTTCTGTTACTTTCATGGATGCAAGCTCTGCCCCGATTCCTGATCCAACTTTTCCTGCAAAGATTAATGCAGTTATAACAGGGCCTATTTCTCGAATAATTGAAACTGCAACCATTGCAGGTAACCATGATTGTGCCCCAAACTTAGCTAATGTTGGTCTTGTTTGAATTGTAAGAACAAGCCCGATTATAAAGCCTGTAATTGCAATAAGAGGAAAAGATTTATAGCCAATAAGGAATGATTGTTTTATGAGTTCATTAAATTCATAAGGAGGTTTTATTACTTCTTTAAAAAATCTAAAGGTAAAAGTTGCAATAGAAGTAACTTCTAAAAAGAATTTATTTAACAATGAATTAAGGTTAATCTCTGAAAAGTTTTCTTGATTCGTATCTACATCGTTGAGTTGATCATTAGATTGATGTAAATATAATTTTTTAAATTTATTAAAATATTTTATGAGATTATGTTTTATCATTTTATTATTGCCGCATTTGTAAAAACACTCAACTCAATCACTAATACAAAATTCTTTTAGCGTTTTTAACATTCTTTTTTACCAGTTTAACAGCTTTTTTATCTTTAGTAGTATGGGTTGATACTTTTTTAACAATTTTTACAGTTCTTATTATTTCCGGTGCGTTTAACAAATTATTTTTTCTTCCTAAAAATTCCTGCATCGTTAGTAATTTTTTGTCTGATTGAGATACATAAAAAAACAGTGTTACATTTTTTGGTAATAATATCATAAAGGAATTTGATCTTCTTGGTGATTGAATAACTTTGCTAAGATTATATTTTGCAGATAAGTTAATCATTGACCATCCAGTTACCTTTGGAAATTCTTTGAATAGATCCATAAGTTTTAAAATGATAAATAATTTTTGGATAATGCTGCTTACAAGTTTATCCAGAACATTTTCAACAGCTTCTTTTAATTCTATACCTGATAAATTATTTGTTTCACCGATTTCTTTATTGCTCAAACCTTTGCTTAATAATGCAGCAATTGTCTGTTCTTGCTTCGTCATTTTAACAGTTTTTTTTATTGTAGATCTGTTTGCAGTTACAGCTTGATTAACAATTTGTGAAAATAGAGAGTCGACTAATAGGGGAGGCAGGATGCTTGATTTATCTATAACTGTTCTGATGTTTATTAAAAAATTGTTGAGTAAAGTATCCTTAAATATAAAACCACTAGCACCAGCTTTTAAATAGTTTAGTATATCAGATTGTTTTGAGTCAGTATCCATAACAATTATTTTGGCTAATGGAAAATCTCTTTTTAACTCAATAATAAATCCTAAACTATTTTGGTTTTCCAATCCTTTATCCAAAAAAACAACATCAGGATTAAACTGGTAAATTTTTGGCAATGGATTTTTTGTATCTCTTGAAACCGCGATTATAGAAAGATCATTTTTAGGTTTAAGAATATTTAAAATTCTGTTTCTTATTGCAAAATTATTTTCTATTAAAAGTATTTTTATTTTATCCATTATTTAACTGTTTTCTTTATAAACTTATCAGCTTTTCTGCTTGCACCCATCTTTCTCTGATTTTCTGTAAACCTTTTAGTAGCTGCTTTTTCCATCTCTATTAATTTAAGTGCTTCCGATTCTTCAGTTTTAAATTCAGATTTTAATACAACAATCTGAGCTTCGGTTGCTGCCCGTTTAAGTTCTATTTCAGATTGCTTGCGTTCAATTTCTTGCTGTCTAGATAACTGCTGAGCCTCATTCTTTGATTCTTGTGTTAATCTAGCTGAACCGGTTAATACTCCTTCAGGACCAACATATACATCAAGTAATTCAATGCCATGATCTGTTAAAATAAATTCTCGTATTTGATTTGAATGATCCATTCCACGAGATTTAAGAATATATAAACCTCTGTTACGTTCACCACCAATTTCAATATCGCGCAATAAAAGCCATGTATCAATCAATGATGATATCGCCATATCAGTAAATTCTTGAGTAGGGCCAGAATTAGAGAGACTTGCAAAAAACGCAGTGATGTTTCTCATCTTTAAAAAATCTACAAGACGAAGAAGCATTATTTTAACTTCGGTTTGATTTCCACCAATAACAAATGCATCAATAGGATCAAGAATTACAATTTGCGGTTTAACTTGATTAATTAATTTTATTGATGTTGTTAGATGATGTTCTAATCCATGCAGTGTTGGGCGAGTTGCATGAAAGTGAAGTAAACCTTTTTTTACCCAAGGATCTAAATAAATTCCTATAGAAGACATATTACGCATAAACTGACTTGGTGATTCTTCAAAAGCAAAATACAGTACACGCTCACCACGTTTACAAGCTGCTTCCACAAATTGTGCTGCAAGACTTGTTTTGCCTGTTCCGGCAGTGCCTGAAACAAGCACAGTACTTCCTCGAAAATATCCTTTACCGGAAAGCATTGTATCAAGACGAGGAATACCGGTTGAAATTCTTTCTCTTGAAGCAATATGTTTTAATCCAAGTGAAGTGACGGGCAAAACAGAAAATCCATCATCATCAATTAAGAATGGATATTCATTAGTTCCATGTGTTGAACCGCGATATTTAACAATTCGTAATCTTCTTATGGATGACTGATCATTAACACGGTGATCCAGCAAAATAACACAATCGGAAACGTATTCTTCCAGACCCTGCCTAGTAAGTGTTCCTTCCCCTTTTTCACCGGTAACAATTGTTGTAACCCCTTTTTTTTTCAGCCAGCTAAATAGACGACGCAGTTCTGTGCGTACAATTGTAGCGTTCGGTAGTGCTGAAAAGAGTGATTCAATTGTATCAAGTACAACACGCTTTGCGCCAATACTTTCAATTGCATTATGGATACGAACAAATAATCCTTTTAAATCATATTCACCGCTTTCTTCAATTTCACCCCGCTCAACTCTAATATGTTGAAGCCAGATTAATTTTTTTGCAACAAGATTATTCAAATCAAATCCTAACGAAGCAACATTTGAAGTAAGTTCTTTTTCTGTTTCTTCAAATGAAATAAATACACCAGGCTCATTGTAAAGAGTTGCTCCACGTACAAGAAATTCCATTGCAAAAAGTGTTTTACCACAGCCTGCACCGCCACATACAAGAGTTGGTCTGCCTTTTGGTAATCCACCGCCTGTTATTTCATCAAATCCTTGAATACTTGTTGGTGATTTAGGAAGGGTTTTTCTTAGAAATGTTTTGCTTTTTTTCATTTTGCTGACTCTCATCTTGTTATCATTCTTTAAATATCACAACCAATTCACTTTACTTTGGAGTGATTAAATATATTTATATAAAGCACAGCAAATTTTATGTAATCTTACAATTGAGGAAAATAGTCCAAAGGGATGAAAAAAGGATTAAATCTTTTTATATAATGTATAAAAAAGTTATTTGGAAGGATGGGTCTAGATATCTGATTCAGTTGTAGAAGTCTGAGAATCATGTGAGTGCTTTGCAATTTGCACGCGAGTATTAAGCGATAATTTTTCAAGAATATTATGAACGTGACTTTTAATAGTATAAGTAGATAGATGAAGTTTTTGTGCAATCTCTTTATTTGTAGAACCATCTGCAATCAATTCAACAACCTCTCGTTCACGTTTTGTCATTCTAACTGAATCATTTATTATTCTTGGAGTTAATCCATTAATTGCGTGATCAACTATTTGCGAAAAAAGTGATCCTGTTAAATGCGCCGGTAAAACCTGTGCGCCATCATTAACAGACCTAATTGTTTTTAAAAACTCAGCAACACTAATATCTTTTAACATAAACCCTGCAACACCAGCTTGAACAAATTCAAAAACATCAGCTTGTAATGGAATTAGATCCATCACAATTATTTTGGTGTCTTTAAAATTTGATTTAACTGACTTTACAACTTGCAGACTGTTTTGATTTCTTAAACCGAGATCGAGAAGAACAATGTTTGGTTTAAATTTTTCAACTAACTTTAAAATATTTTCACCATTACCTACAGTCGTAACCACATTCATATCAGGCTGCTTTTTAAGTAGTTCAGTAATGCCTTCTCGCAAAAGGCGGTTATCTTCAATAAGTAGTATTTTGATTTTCTTCATTTTCAGGTGTTATTTAGCAAACTGTTTTAAGAGGCTATAATGCTTAATCTTAATTTAATAAATAAATAAATAAAAATAATGGTTAAATGTCTGTATCAGTAAGATTAATGCTTCTTTACTTAATATTTGAAATTGGTTGGCTATTAAATATTAAAATCCTATGGTGTTTACCTACAAAGATCAAATCAATAAATAGTGATTATATTATTTTTAGTAATTGATTAAATTCATCTATTGAGCTATTTTTTGAGTGTAAAATTGATAATATCTGATAATTATTTGTTGCAAATCCCTTTACTCAATATTGCTCGGGGTTGAAAGATGTGCAAGATTCCTTTCATAAATATTTATTCTAAAAATTCATTTTTAACAGGCGGAGATTAATTATGAAAACCAGCTTACCCAATTTTGTTTCCAGATTACTTTTTTTTTCGTTTACATTTTTTTTAATTGGATGTGGGGCAAAAAATATTGTAATTCAACCTAACTATGAAAGCATTGATTTAAAGATAACTGAGTCAAATTCTATTAATGCTAAAGTTATAAATGTTATAGATAGACGTAATGAAGAACCAAATAATGCCGGCACATGCCAAGTTGGACTAATGAATAAGACAGTTCCATATAAGTTGGGTGAACCAGTTGCAGATTTTGTCAAGAAATCTGTAACTAAACTTTTATCAAATCAAAATGATAGCATTTACCTGCCGTTAAAAATTAGTATTAATTATTTCTTTGTTTCTGAACATACAGGAGCTTTTTCTGAAAATGGGTATTTCGATTGTGATCTAACTTTTGTTTATCCAATTAACTCCGATTCCTTAAAGTCTTTTAATGCTTCGGTGCGGGAAGAATCAAGTGGAATGGATGTTACTGATGGACTTGAAAAATTAATGTACCAGGGTATATCAAAATGTACAGACTTATTCGTGGCTAATCTTAATAAAATTAAACCTGCTTATCCTGTAAGTACAAGTGATTCTGTATTATTCAAAAATAATACTGAACACAAAACGATAATTGCATCAACAGATTCTGTTAAAAAAGGGAAACCAAGAACAAGCTCAAATGCAAATATTGGTGCCGCATATTGCTCTGGTAATAATGTTAATTATGGAGTACAACTAGCATATCAAAACTACGATTCGCTTGGTTCTAATTTATGGGGAGGGTTTGGTTACACATTACTTTATTATGATGTTGAAAACAAATCAAAGTTTCTTGAAGGATCATTTGTAAATTTTAATTATAGATATTTTTTAAGATATCATCTAACATCCGGAAACAGCGGTCCATATATTGGTGCAGGTTTAAAACTAACTTTTGGAACTGAAACAATTGAGTACTACACAAAAAAAGAAACTAATTTTTTTGTTGGTCCAACGCTGGAAGAAGTTTTAGGAATTTCTATTAGTAATACTGTATTTCTTGAAGTTGGTTCATATCAACTAAAGTTATTTGGATCCGATTTATTACCAGATGACATTGGTTACACAATTGGATTATATTTTAGAATTTAATTAAGAACAAATTCTATTAAATGTAATATAAAAGGGAAATGAAATGTTAAAATATTCAATTATTATTCTTCTGGTTCCTTTCACAAACATTTTAGCTCAGAGTGCATTTATAGATAGAAAACAAAACGCATTAAGTCTTGAGCTAGGAAAATCCTGGGCAAGTGAATTTTCTCCTTATTTAGTACACACTGGTTTTTCATTAAATGGTTTTATCGATTTAGGAATTGGTTATAGTTCAGGTACAATTTTAAAGACAAATAATTTTATATATGATCTTTCATCCAAAAGTATTGGGTTTGATATTACACTAATATTCATAAAACCAATAGTTAAAGTGCAACCATTTGGTTTAGCATTGAATTTGAATTACAACGACTTTAAATATGAACGACTTAAGGTTAACTACTTACCTGATAGAAAAGAATTTAATGCTAATGTTTCAACACCAGCTTTAATATTTTATTCTCTCAGTGAAATTGACGACAACAGAATTGTTATTGCATTTGCACTTGGATATTCCGTTACCTCAGGAGAAGTTGATGGAAGATATCTTCGTAGTAATTTTGTTTCATTGGGATTAAGTGCTGATATTGTACACGAATTTACACCAGGGTTACTTGGTACCTGGGGTCTAGGAGTAGGTTATGCTGAGGAGTCTCTATCAGCCGGAGTAAGCATTGGGTTAATTTTCAAAACGAAATATTAATCTTTTATTTATAATTTCTCATATTCTCCGCATTAAGAACTAATTGTCTTTTATGAAAAAAATAATTTTGTTTTTAATATTTACCGTAATCCATTTTATATTGACGGTGATATCAATATACAATGGAGTCATTATATTTCGTACTGCTACTACGCCAAGCGAAATATTTTGGGATCGTGCGATGAATATTATGTTATTTCCTGCATCATTGATGTTACAGGGCAGTGCCAGTGAATGGTTGCAAATACTTGCAATAATACTTAACAGTATTTTTTGGGGAATTTTATTTGCAGTTATATTTCTTAGTTTACAGAAAAAATATAAAAAATAATTCCATCTTGATCAGACCATCATCCTGAGTGAAGTAAAATAAAGTAGAAGGGGATAAGCAATAATTTGTTTGGTTTAATCTTTCTATTGCTGTAAGTTTATAATACTTTGTTGATAGCAATTTGCTATCCGATAATCCTTTCGTTTGAAAAATAATTATTCTACTCTTTGATTAATAATTAAAATTAAAAAATTATGTTAATAAAAATTGCACTTAACGGAGCCAGACCTAAAAAGCAGAATAGCTTTATTCCTCAATCATTATTTGAAATTGAAAGGGAAGTAAAGTTACTCTATGAAAATGGCAACAATACTTTTCATATCCATTGTTACGATGAGAATGGTAATGAAAGTCTTAAACCAAAAGATGTGGATGCACTTGTAACTTTAGTAAAGAGCATCTCTCCTGAGATACAAATCGGAATAAGTTCCGGAGATTGGATTGAACCAGATCTGGAAAAAAGAATGAAAAATATAAGTGATTGGAAATTTGTACCCGATTTTATTTCTGTAAATATGATTGAGGATGATGCAATTAAGATATCGAAACTACTGATTGCAAAAGGAGTTAAAATTGAAGCCGGACTTAATGAAAAAAAAGCAGCTGAAATATTTGCTGAGTGCGATTTGATTCATGATTGCTTAAGAGTTTTAATTGAACCGGAACCAGAAGAAATTTCTTTGGCTCTTGAAACTATTAATGAAATTGAGCAAGTGTTAAACATAGCAGGAATAAAAATTCCACGTTTGTTACACGGTTTTAATTCTGTTGCCTGGGATGTTTTAAGAGAAGCAAAAAAAAGAGGATATGATAGCAGGATTGGAATGGAAGACACCATCTATCTTGAAAATGGAGAAATGGTAAATAGCAATCTGGATTTAATTAAATATGCCAATAAAATATTGAAGAACCAGTAGAGTTCTTATGTGTGTTAAGTTATTTGACTTAAACTTTTTATTGCTTTAAGTTGCTACCAGTATTTGGGTAAAGTTTATTATGATACTCTTTAAAATAGTTGCTATTGCATTTCTTGTTGCGCTCTTCTTCATTTTTAAAAAATGGTTTCTAAAGCATAATTATATTCTACTTCTTTTTATTCCTATAATAATTTTAATCATATACTCAGATTATTTTATAAAGGTTGGCAACACCAACAAGCTGAATGATAAAGCTGAGCTTGAAAAATGGAAACAAGAGCATAAAGATAATTTTGTTAACCCTGATAAAAATAATTCCAATTACACTTCAATCAGTAAGCACAAAATAGGTGATGTTCTTTACGATACAACTTTTAGTGTTAACTCGGTAAAGATACATTACAAAGAGTTTCTAGTGGCATATCCTCGAAATGTTTATTCTTATGATTCTACACAAGTATTTTTAGATATTATTGATAAGAGTGATTCTACAATTCAAACTATCTCTGAATATATTTATGCGCTTGGCAGTCCCATTGATAAAGATGATGGCTACAATATTCTTGCGGATGATGGAATATTTCTTGACTACGATTTTGATGGATATCTTGATTTAGTATTGCGGGTTGGAAATGGACGCGATACTCAAGCTTTGAATGGTGAATACTACCTTTATTTATTCGAACCCATAACTAGCAAGTTTAAAAAGTACAATAAGTTGTTATTTAATCCTGTTCCTGATAAAAAAAGAGAAATGATCAATTTCTATAGTATTATTTCATCTTATGATGATCATACAATTTCTGAATACTTTAAATGGGAAAACGACTCACTTGTTATAGATGAATCGATCGAAAGTATTTTTATTCCTGAAGAATCAGATCAGTACATTTCTAAATATAAGGTAACTACCAAATATTATAAGGATGGAAAAGTACTTAGTAAAAATGATAAGATACAAGAAATGATAATTGATAATTTCTAAAAGTTGGGTTTGTTGACTTAAACATTTTATTGCTTTAAGTTGCAATCAGTTAATAAATCAATTCTTAATGCCATTATCCTGGAATGAAATAAAACAACGTGCTGTCAAGTTCTCCAAAGATTGGGAGGATGTTACAGAAGAGTCTGCCGAGTCTCAAACTTTTCTTAATGAATTTTTTGAAATATTTGGAGTAAGCAGAAGACGTGTTTCCACTTTTGAAAAACCAGTTCAGAAACTTGATGGTCGCGAAGGTTATATAGATTTACTTTGGCCAGGTAAAATTCTTATCGAGCATAAAAGTAAAGGCAAGAATTTAGAAAAAGCAACTTACCAGGCAATCGCCTATTCATTCGGACTTACAGAAGAAGAACTGCCTCAATTTATTCTTGCTTGCGATTTTGATCGTTTTGTTTTACACGATCTTGAAGAAAACACCAAACACGAATTTGTATTAATAGAATTAGTTAAACACGTCAGACTTTTTAGTTTTATTGCTGGTTATCAAAAAAGCGTTACTAAGGATGAAGATCCTGTTAACATCGCTGCTGCCGAACTAATGGGTAAACTACACGATAAACTAAAAGCAATTGGTTACACAGGGCACATATTAGAAGTTTATTTAGTTCGTTTGGTTTTTTGTCTATTTGCTGATGATACGAATATTTTTAACAAAGGTATTTTTGTTGAGTTTATTAAACTAAAAACAAAAGATGATGGCAGCGACCTTGCAGCACAGTTAGCTAGTTTGTTTTACATTCTAGACACCCCGAGCGAAGAACGTTATAAAAATCTTGATGAAACACTTGCTGAGTTTCCGTTTGTAAATGGAAAATTATTTGAAGAAGTCCTACCTCATGCATCTTTTGATAGTGAGATGAGAAATCTTTTACTCAATTCCTGCAAACTTAATTGGAGTAAAATTTCTCCTGCTATATTTGGTTCACTCTTTCAATCTGTAATGAATCCTGAAGAAAGAAGAAATCTTGGTGCTCATTATACTTCCGAAAAAAATATTCTTCGAGTTATTAAACCTTTATTTCTTGATGAACTTTACAAAGAATTTGAATCTGTAAAGAATAACACAAAACAATTAAAAGAGTTTCATAAAAAACTTTCTAACTTAAAATTTCTTGACCCTGCTTGCGGTTGCGGAAATTTTCTTGTTATTACATACCGTGAACTTAGGCTTCTTGAAATTGAAATCCTTAAAGTGCTTGTTAAAAACAGCCAGCTTGAAAGTGATATTAAAAATATTATCTGGATTGATATAGACCAGTTTTACGGAATTGAAATTGAAGAATGGCCAGCGCGTATTTCTGAAGTTGCAATGTGGCTTATTGATCACCAGATGAATATGAGAGTTAGTGAGGAGTTTGGTGAATACTTTGTTCGTCTTCCGTTAAAGAAAACTGCAAACATTATTTGTGATAATGCTTTAAGAATTGATTGGGCAAATATCATTGTAAAGAATGAAATTGATATAACAGCAGATGTTACAAACATTATTAAGATAAGTGAACCACCACCACATTACAACACTGTCAATGTTTATACAAAAGAAGTTAATGTTATTGATTCGAGTGCAGAGAAAAAACCAGTTTCTGTTAAAACAACATTTGATTACATTCTTGGTAATCCTCCGTTTATTGGGAAGCATTTACAGAACGCAGAGCAGAAAAAAGATATTGATAAAATATTTTCAGGTGTAAAAGGTGCAGGCGTTTTGGATTATGTTACTTGCTGGTATTTAAAAGCTGCAAGACTTATCCAGAATACAAATGCAAAAGTTGCATTTGTTAGCACA
The DNA here is from genome assembly GCA_016707585.1 of Ignavibacteriales bacterium. Taxonomy (GTDB): domain Bacteria; phylum Bacteroidota; class Ignavibacteria; order Ignavibacteriales; family Ignavibacteriaceae; genus IGN3. The sequence continues at coordinate 167,849 of JADJHL010000003.1, forward strand.
AATAGTATTTCGCAGGGTGAGCAGCCTGGTGTACTCTGGAATGTTTTATTTAATCTTTATGGAATCAAAATCCACTTTGCACATAGAACATTTAAATGGTTTAATGAAGCAAAAGGTAAAGCAGCCGTGCATGTTGTTATAATTGGTTTTGCCAATTATGATACCAATGAAAAATATTTGTTTGAGTATGAAAATATAAAAGGTGAACCACATAGAATAAATGTTAAAAATGTAACTCCCTATTTAACAGAAGGGAGAGATCTTTTTATTTTAAAGAAGAGTAAACCTATATCTGTTGTACCATTTATGAAGTGGGGAAGTAAACCTGTAGATGATGGATATTTTTTATTCACTGATGAAGAAAAGAAAAGATTTCTAAAATTAGAGCCAGAAGCCAAAGATTTCATAAAGCCATTAGTTTCAGCTAATGAATTTTTAAACGGACAAAAAAGATGGTGTTTGTGGTTAAAAGATATTGAACCACAAAAACTCAGAAATCTGAAATTAGTTTGCGAAAGAGTTGAAAATGTCAAAAACTTTAGATTAGCAAGCAAGAAAAAACCAACTCAGGATAGTGCAAAAGTTCCAACATTATTTGCTGAAATTAGGCAGCCCGATAGTAATTATATTTTTATCCCTTTGACAACTTCAGAAAATAGAAAATATATTCCATTGGCTTTCTTTACAAAGGATTATATCATCAATAATTCTGCAAGTTATATTCCCAAAGCCTCAAAATATCATTTTGGCGTTCTAACTTCAGAAATGCATATGGCTTGGGTTAAGCAAGTTTGTGGCCGATTAAAAAGTGATTATACATATTCAAATAATATAGTTTACAACAACTTTCCGTGGCCAGAAAATCCAACAGACAAACAAATAAAACTTGTAGAGGAAAAAGCACAAAAAGTTTTAGATACAAGAAAAGATTTTCCTAACAGCAGTCTTGCAGATTTATACGATCCGCTTACAATGCCGCCATCATTAGTAAAAGCACACCAGGAATTAGACAAAGCAGTAGATTTATGTTATCGCCCTCAACCATTCCCAAACGAAACTAAGCGAATAGAATATTTATTTGAACTTTACGAGAAGTACACTCAGCCCCTTCTAGCTGAAAAGAAAACCAAGAAAAAGAAATAATCCCTTCGCCATTAGTAATAATTAACTTCTGACCTTGTTGTCAAGATCGTACTCAAGTGAGTATTAGCAGTTTCGTTCCAACCCAATAATCTTGGTCAATCATTTTTACAGATATCAGCATCTTAAAAGGAATTATATTGCAAACAACATTTAATATAAAAAGTACAGCAATATGATTGAACAAATAAAAAGCAGCCTAGACAATCCAAATCAACTTGAAAAATTATATCGTGAAAACAGATCAGCATTTAAAAAAGATTTTAATTCTATTTACAACGAGATAAAAGAAAACACAACTGCTAAAATCTGGAATGAAAGATTAAACTTTGAAAGTGATGAAATTTCCTGGGGAACAAAAAACGAATTAATATTTGTAATCTTTGCCTCTATAATTGCAGGCTTTATTGCAAAGCTGCCGCATTATTTTGGTTTTACAGAAGAATTATTTTATTCAAGAAATATTGCCTTTGTAGTTTTTCCATTGTTAGCAACATACTTTGTGTGGAAACAAAACACTCCAATAAAAAGAATTGTTATTGCTTCAATTGCAATTTTAGTTTCAGTGTTCTATATAAACTATCTTCCCAACAACAATCAAAGCGATACATTGATTCTTGCTTGCCTACATCTGCCATTGTTTTTATGGGCTGTGCTTGGTTTTACATATTTAGGTGATCAGGTTAAAAATAATCAAAGACGTTTGGATTTTCTTCGTTACAATGGCGATCTTGTTGTGATGACAGCAATAATACTTTTAGCAGGCGGATTGTTTACAGCTTTAACTATTAATCTTTTCAGACTTATAGATATACCAATAGAAGAATTTTATTTTAAGAACATTGGCATCTGGGGTCTTGCAGCTTCACCAATTGTAGGAACTTATCTTGTTCAGACAAATCCGCAATTAGTAAATAAAGTATCGCCTATAATTGCAAAAATATTTACTCCAATTGTTTTAGTTACACTTGTGGTTTACCTGGTTGCGGTAATCTACACAGGTAAAGATCCATACCAGGATAGAGAATTTTTATTGATTTTTAATATGTTGCTTATTGGTGTAATGGCAATAACATTTTTCTCAATCGCAGAAAGTTCAAAAACATCTGGCAGTAAAATTACAACAGTAATGTTGTTTGCACTTTCAATCGTAACAATTGTTGTAAACGGAATTGCACTTTCGGCAATTGTTTTTAGAATTTCGGAATGGGGAATTACACCAAACAGACTTGCAGTTTTAGGCAGTAATATTCTTGTACTTTTAAATTTGCTTTATATGTCTTATAAATTATTTAAAACTGTTAAAGACAAAAATGAAATTGAGAATGTTGGAAACAGCATCGCCTTCTTTTTACCATTTTATAGTTTGTGGACAATTGTTGTAACGTTTTTGTTTCCTGTGCTATTTAATTTTAGATAATATTAAAAACAAAAATAAACCGTGACTTTGTTTCTCCCCTTAAGTTAGGGAACTTAATATGTGTGTGCTGACTGAAAATAATTTTATTCATCTTAGTTTTATGCCATTTATCACAAAAACTTCTCATTAACATATATATTAAGCATATATCCAATTCCATTTGTTGATTAAAATATTTTATCATTCTAACTTAAGACAAAACATTAAACTTTTTCTATAACTAATAAAAGGATTACAATGAGCAGTATTTTCAAATTCGGTGAAGAGGTTAAGGGATACAATATCCGAGTATTAAACGAACGAGAAATTAGGGCTGGGGCCGGGTTGTTATTTGTATTTATGTTTATTGCAATACTTTCGGCGATTATGCAGGGAAGTTTTACGCTTCTAAAATATGCAGTACTTATATTTTTAGCCGATATGCTTATTAGAGTTTTAGTTAATCCAAAATTCTCTCCAGTATTAATCCTTGGAAGATTTTTTGTTAGGAATCAAGTTCCTGAATATGTTGGTGCTATTCAGAAAAAATTTGCCTGGGTAATTGGTATAGCATTAGCTGTTACAATGTTTATCCTTATAAACGTTTTGAATACATTTAGTTTTATTACGGGACTTATCTGTTTAATTTGTTTAATCTTTTTATTCTTTGAATCAGCTTTTGGTATTTGTCTGGGATGTAAATTTTATTCCTGGATTTATAAAGAAAAAGCTCAATACTGTCCGGGTGAAGTTTGTGAAATAAAGGATAGACATGAAATCCAAAAAACTAATTTTGCTCAATGGATAGTTGTACTTGCATTTATAGGTTACATAGTGCTAACAGTTATTATGTTTAATGATAAGTTCAAAGAACCGCCACACGAACTTTTTTCTGGAAAGAGTTTAGAAGAAATGCAGCAAGAACAATAGTTAAGGTTAAGATTAACATAAACCCTCTCCTAATTTTGGAGAGGGTTTAAAAGTTATTAGTAACTAAGATTTTCTTTTATATTTAATTTCCATCAATTTAGATTGGCTGCCAACCATATTAGTGCTCTTATCAAATATTCCATTTAAAAACATCATTCCAGTTCCCATATTATCTATCCAGATATTTTGATAAACCTAACCAACAAAATATCTGCCATCAATTATGGATTCGTATTTAGTTGTTCCTTTCATTGTCTGTGGCGCGGATGTGAAGGATCCATCCACATAGAGATATCAGCTATTGGTACACCTCAACAATCTCCAATAAATAACGATAATTATAATAGATACAAGGAATTATTATGAAAAAGATATTTATTGTTTTATCACTAAGCATAGTTATGCTCCAGTATATTGGATGCTCTACTGTAATGCATTCAACAACACAAAGCATTGAGTTAAAGACTAATCCACCAAATGCAAAAATTACAATTGATGGAAAAAATTTGGAACTTCTCCACAAGTAGTAAATATTGATAGAGGTACAAATCATATAATCAAATTTGAGCTTGATGGATATGAAACTTATGAAACACAGGCAACAAGAAAAGTTTCTAACTGGTTCTGGTTAAATGCACTTAATGCATTTTTACCAGGAATGGTAATTGATATGTTTACCGGTTCCATGTACAATATCTTACCAGAAAATATTGATGTTGAACTTACTCCAGCTAAAGTTGTTGATGAGAAAAAGAAAAAGTGATTTGTGTTGAGATTTTTAATTTTGAAATCAATACATTAAGTACGCTTTCGATTTATCCATCCAGAACAATCTGTAAAAGCCTGATAGTTTTAATTATTGTAATTGATTTACAAGTCTTTTTATGCTGGAAAATATTACACCTTAATCCTTAATTCCATTCAAAAACGCCAAAAAAGTAATAATTCAAAAAAAACATTTCTGGTACGCTTTCTGTTTAATCTAAACAAAATACTGGTAGAATAAGAAATAACATTTAGTATATCAGTTGTACTTCGGAAGGGGAAATTCACTTCAATAGTTAATCAAGAATTTCTGTTAATTAATAGTTTAAGAAATAGTCACGTTCATTTTTAAATAAATTATTTAAGGGTAAAATGAAAAAAATAATCTTCAATTACTTGTTTGTAATTGCAATCGTTTCAATTACACTTCTTTCTGCTTGTTCAGATGAAGGTAATGCAGTTGATACAACATTAATCTATCCATATAAAATGACTCTTACTTTAGATGGAGATGGATTCACAAATAAAACAGTTACGTTACAAAAAACATTATCTACTTATTCATCTTCTTATGATGAAACTTTTGGACAGTTTTATGATGTAGTAGATGGTGACAGTCTATATTTTTATTTTCAATATATTGGAAGGCAAACTGGTACTTCCATTTGGCGTCAGACTGAACTGGATGCATATTTAGAAACATCGTATAATGACTACTATTATCCTCTAAGTGGAGAAACAATTATAACAAGTTATGGAGATATTAGAGGAAGTATTGAAGGGACAATTTCCGGTGTTTTATATCATCATAGCACTAATGCACAAATAACTATCTCTGGTACTTTTAATGCTAGAAGAATTAGTGATTATGACTAACTAAAATATTTCTTTGTATAGATATTTTTAAAATCAAACTAACTGCCTCAAGGAATGTTAACTTTTAATTATTCTTTGAGGCAATTTATTATCAGACAATTCTAGAAACTCTTAAAAATAATAACCAGTAACAATAATTTGTAGGCATTACTATATAAATATTGATTTAAGTTTGTTTTGCGACAATATCGCTAACAATTGACACACTAGCGACAGCAACAACTATATATATAAAATACTTTTGCACCTAATATTTAGAATCAGTTAAAGTAATTGATTGATTTTTCCATAATAAAAAGGAGCAAAAAATGAAAAAAGTTCTTTCAATGTTTTTTTGGATAATTTTGTTTGGGAGCGGAGTTATAGTTCCACAATCAAACGGAATTAACTCTCAAAATGGGGTTCAAGTAACTTTCCCTTTCTTGGATGATGTTGAGGACACATCAGCATCCTCATCTTATTGGCAAAGAGATGCGACAGTTTGGAAAATGCAGCAGGCTACCGCACATAGCGGAACAAACATTTGGGCAATGTTGCCAACTACAGGCAGCTATGTTTATTTAACACTAGCTACACCAATCAATTTATCCTCTGCACCAAATCCTTATCTTTCTTTTTGGATTCGTAAATCTGATGGAGGAACCGGAGCTTTGAGTATTGAAGCTTCGAGTAATGGTGGAACAAGTTGGACTGCAATAAGTCAACCTTCCTTTAGTGGAAACTTGTATGTTCGATTTCAAGTTCCTTTAAGTAATTTTCTGCAGTCTAACACTCTCGTTAGAATTGGATGCTATGCACCTTATGGAAATACTTATTATGTTGATGATATACTTATTGATAACGCTCCAACACCAAAACCAATAATTTTATCAAGTCCTGGTGATAATGGAATGAATGTACATTGGAATCAATCTACAGCCACAGATTTTTACAAGTATAGAATTATTCTCTCTACAGATGCAAGCAGTGTAAATAATTTCTACGTAACGCCATCCCTGAGTTATAGAACAGAAACCAAAGTACTCGATTTTTTTACACAAACACAATTAGATACTCTTTTAACTGACCTTACATTTGCAAACACATTGTATTATGCAAAAGTCTATGAAGAGGATACACAAAATTTGGTTAACCAGGGTTCAGATCGTTCTGATCTCTCAACCTCTTTTAATATAACTTCTCAAACAACACCTTTCGTTCAAGATTTTGAAGGATCATTTAATTGGGTTGCAGATCTACCATGGGCAGTAACAACTGATGACGCGGGAGATCCTAACCATAGTCCAACACACGCTTATGAGGATAGCCCTCAAGGGAACTATGATGAAAGTGCTGATAGAAGATTAACTGCGCAGGTAAACTTATCGGGGGTTCAAAGACCTGCTTTAAAATTTAATCACAAATATTCTTTTGAGACCAGTTCAGATTATGGTGTTCTTGAAATTTCTATCGATAACGTAACCTGGACTGCACTAAATGGTTTTACAGGTAACACAGGTGGTGAATGGGAATCCAGAACTTATGATGTGGGTGTATTAAAACAACAGAGTACTGGTTATATTAGATTTAAAACACTTACCAGCGGCTCAAATCAGCAAGATGGTTGGCATCTTGATGACGTAGAGATTTTTAATAATACAAAAACACAATCGTTCCCTTTGTTTGATGATGTTGAAGTTGATACATTTTCACAAAACCATTGGATAGCTGGAAGTTTTGATTTAAAACTTGCTAATGCACACAGTGGAGCTCAAGTATGGTCTTTGAAACCTTCCGGTGGATCATATAACTATCTCACTTTAGCTGGTAAATTAAATTTATCATCAGCACCAAATCCTTATTTATCATTCTGGGTTAAAAAAGCAGATGGCGGAACTGGTGCTTTAAGTATTGAAGCTTCAAATGATGGAGGTTTAACTTGGACAGTATTATCACAACCAAGTTTTAATGGTGCTCAATATGTCTGGTTTGAATCTTCACTTAGTAATTTTAGACAAGCAAATGTGCTGGTTAGAATTGGGTGTTATGCCCCATACGGAGGCTCTTATTATGTTGACGATATACTAATTGATAATGCACCAACTCCACGAGCATTAACTTTACTTACACCTACTAACAATGGAATGAAAGTCAGATGGGGAATATCAACTGCAGCAGATTTTGGAAATTATAGAGTTGTCTTATCAACGGATCAGAATCAGGTAAACAATTACTTCAATGTTACTGCTTTAAGTAATCATTCCGAAACACGAGTGTTTGATATTTTCAATCAAGCTGTAATTGAAACAACACTTACTGATCTAACATTTATGAATACGATGTACTATGCTAAGATTTATGAAAAGGATACACAACTTTTAATTAATCAAGGATCAGATAGAGCTGATCTATCAACGTCTTTCAATGTAGTCTCTCAAACAGCGCCATTCATTCAGGATTTTGAAAATACTTTTGGATGGGCATCAGATCTACCCTGGGCTGTAACAACTGATGATGCATCAGAGCCTGGACATAGTGCCACACATGCGATGGAAGATAGTCCTGGTACTAATTATCCTGAAAATTCTGATAGAAGATTAGTTGTTCAGGTAAATACATTGGCAGTTCCAAGACCAGTTTTAAGATTTAATCATAAACATTCTTTTGAGACTGGTTCTGATTATGGAGTTCTGGAATATTCAGTGGATAATGTAACCTGGACTACTATTACAGGAATTACCGGTAATACAAATACTCTCTGGGAATCAAGTGAGTTTGATATTACTCCAATAAAACAATTAAATGCCGCATACCTTAGGTTTAAAACAATTTCAAATGGTTCAACACAGTCTGATGGATGGCATCTTGATGATGTTGAAATTTATAACAATACTAAAACACTTGGCATACCACTTTTTGATGATGCTGAAGTCGATACAGTATCTGAAAATTTTTGGATTGCTGGAGTTTATAAAATTAGTCCTGCAAACTCACATAGTGGTACACAAGTTTGGGCACTTCCTCCATCAGGTGGATCGTATAATTATCTAACATTATCCGGTGTAATGAATCTTTCAAATGCTCCTAATCCATTTCTATCATTCTGGATAAAAAAAGCAGATGGTGGAACTGGTGCATTAAGTATTGAAGCATCAAATAATGGAGGATTAACCTGGACAGCATTAGCGCAGCCTAGTTTTAATGGAGCAAATTATATTAACTATAATTATTCATTATTAAACTACAGACAAAATAACGTTCTTATTAGAATTGGTTGCTACTCTCCGTATGGAAATACTTATTTATTGGATGATATAACTATTGCGGATTCAACAGGTTGGACTGGTGTAGATGATTTAAACGGAGTGACACCAACTGAATTTGAATTAAGTCAAAATTATCCAAATCCATTTAACCCAAGTACTACAATTAGATATGCTATTCCTAATGAAAGTAAAGTATCTGTATCTGTATTTAATTTATTGGGACAAGAAGTTGCAACCTTGGTAAATGATATTCAATCTGCCGGTTATCATGAAGTGATTTTCAATGCTTCACAATTATCATCAGGTGTTTATCTATATAGAATCAATGCAATCTCATCAACCAATTCTAAAGAGTTTACAAGTACTAAGAAGTTTATTCTGCTCAAGTAAATCTTTAATACTTTTCGGAAGACCGTTTAATATACGGTCTTCCATTTTTTTGATGGTGTTTTAAATAGTTAGGAAAAAAATGAAGTTTTTTGAAGTTCTCTTTTTGTGCTCATATATTTTCTTCTCTCAAAATCTAAAAGCTCAATGGTCAAATTCTGATTTTACACTCACTGGCAGAGAGATCCTATGTTTTGCGAAAAAAGGCTCATCGATGCTTGCTGGAACAAATGGAGGGTTAGTGGTTTCTACAAATAACGGACAAAGTTGGACTAATACAGGAGGCGGATTACCTTATCAAAATGTTCGTGCATTGTTAAATGTTGAATCATATCCTTTTGATATTCTTGCTGGAATGGTTTCCGGCAGAATTTCAATGTCCACGAACTATGGAGAAAATTGGACTGGTTTTCCAATTGATTCCGTGCAACTTCCATTTTTAGCAGATATTAATTGTATTCTAGAAAAAAGTAACAGTTCAAATTTTTTGATAGGTACAGAAAGAGGAGCATACTTACTTCCACAATATTATCCACTGTCTTCATGGATATCAATTAATACAGGTTTACCTTCTGGTGAAACCAAAGTAAGAGCAATAGTGGAAAATAATGGTGAAGTTTTTGTTGGAACAAATAGCGGAGTTTTTAGACTAAATGGTTTTAGTTGGGTTGAAAAAAATTCAGGTTTAACAAATACAAATGTAACTACTCTTACAAGTTTTAATGGAAACTTATTTGCTGGTACAGCTCAAGGTTCTGTTGGAGGAGTTTATGTTTCTACAGATAATGGAGACAGTTGGATTCTTTCACTAAACGATGGCTGGGTTACATCATTATTTAATATTGGTTCAAGTATCTTTGCTGGAAGTTTTGGTAATGGTGTTTGGCGATCAACAAACAACGGAACTTCCTGGAGCCAAATAAATGATGGATTTGGTGGCGGTGCCTATTATGTAATGTCTTTAGGTGCAGATAATCAATATCTTTTTGCTGGAACAAGTGCTTCTAGCATTTGGCGACGTCCGTTATCTCAAGTTGTAACTGATATTAATGATGAAATAATTGCTCACCCATCAGAATTTTCGCTAGGACAAAACTATCCAAATCCATTTAACCCAATCACAAAAATAAAATGGCAATCACCCGAGAGCGGTCATCAAACATTAAAAATTTATGATGTGCTTGGAAATGAAGTTGCAACTCTTGTTGATGAAATTAAACCTGCCGGGAGTTATGAAATTGATTTTAATGCTTCGCAATTTTCAAGTGGATTGTACATATACACTCTTCAGGCAGCTAAGTTTACTTCAACAAAAAAAATGATTTTAATAAAATAGAAACAACAAGTAATGGCAGATAATTATGAAGATTTAAAGAGAAAGGAAAAGATAACATCACGCATACTTGTTGCTTTGATTATAACTGTATCCATTGCAATTGCAGTATTAGTATTTGTTTTAATATCAGGGCTTTAATTTATTTCAAGGATGGGAAGCATCGTTCGTGATCTCCTTGATCAATGCCGTGGGGAGTAATATCTCTGCGGCATATATAAATGAAATTTAATATTTAATAACTAATCAGAAATAAAAAAGTGAAAAAATTCTTAGGTATTTTATCGTTGGTTGTAGTGTTATTACAACTTTCTTATGCACAAATTGAAAATTTCCACTGGAATAATCCAAAACCGCAAGGTAATGATCTTAATGTTGTGCACATATCTGCCGGTTCTAATGTGTTTACAGCCGGAGATTATGGTACAATATTAAATTCAACTAATGGTGGAACTCAATGGGATGTAACTCAAAACTACCTTCCGAAAAATATAAATGGAAAATATTTTGTTACAAATATTTTGGGATTTTTAGTTGGTGAGCAAGGATTAATCTTAAAAACTACTGATGGCGGGACTACATGGGAAGAACAAACATCACCAATAGATACAACACTTAATAGTGCTTACTTCTTTGATCAAAACAATGGTTTTATAGTTGGGATGGATGGGTTGCTAATTAAAACTACTGATGGAGGAGTAAACTGGACAAATTATTCATTTACTAATTTTCATAATTTTACTGATATAGAATTTGCTGATACAAATAATGGTTATATCATTAATGAAAGTGGGTCAGTTTATAAATCAACAGACGGTGGAGATACCTGGAACCAGATATCTACTATTCCATATTTTGGGACTGTAGATATTGTCTTTATAAATTCTTCAATCGGTTTTATTACATCAAAATATTACAATACAATTAATAGAACAACTGATGGAGGAGCAAACTGGACTGAAACTGCTTTGACTAATGCTTATGGTTTTAATAAATTAATATTTGTTGATGCAAACACGGCTTTTGCTTTTGGTTCAGGAGGGAAAATATTTAAGTCTACTAATGTAGGTGTAACGTGGAATGAAATAACAACGGGAACAACAGCAAGTTTAATGGATGCCCATTTTATTACTCCAAGTGTTGGTATCGTTGTTGGAATTGGCAGTACAATTCTTTATACAGTTGATAGTGGCTCAAACTGGTTAAAATTATCTCAAGGTGATTGTGATTATCTTTATTCAATTTTCTTTCAGAATTCGAATGTTGGAATTGCAACAGGTTCTAATGGAACAATACTTAAGACAACTGATGGCGGTGCAAATTGGGTTAATAAAAATGTTTCCGCCTCATTAAATCCTTACGATGTAGTTCTCTTTAACTCAGGGTTAGGATACTTTATAGATTTTTATTCTTACGGTATTTATAAAACATCTGATTCCGGAGAAAGTTGGATTTATCATACTTTGCCAGGTTTTGCCGGTATTCCTATAAGACTAAAATTTATTGATGATAATAATGGATTTATAGTTGGATTAAATGGTGGTATAAGTAAAACTATAAATGGTGGAGATACTTGGACCGCCGTTCCATCTGGTACAACCTCAGGATTACTCGCAATAAATTTTCTGGATGCGAATACTGGATTTATAACTGGATTTAATGGAACTATTCTTAAAACTACAAATAGTGGTTTAAATTGGAATCCAATTACAAGTGGTTCAACTGGTGGATTGCGAGATATTGTCTTTAAAGATGCGAACACATTTTTTATTGTTGGAGATTATGGAGTTTTTCTAAAATCAACTGATGCCGGTAATACATGGAATCAAATTTCACTATCAACAAATAAAGGATTAAATCGTATAAAATTTCTAAATTCAAATGAAGGAATAATAATTGGCAGCGGTGGTTTATTGCTTACTACATCTGATGGAGGTGAAACCTGGCAAAATAGACAAACCATTACCAATAAGATATTTAGAGATTTTGCAGTAAAAGATACAACGGAAATAATTGTAGTAGGAGAGTCTGGTGCGATTATTGGATTTTCACAATCAATTGTACCTGTAGAGTTAACATCATTTAGCGCTTCTGTAATAGATAACAATGTTAATCTTAATTGGTCCACTGCCACAGAATTAAATAATTCCGGGTTTGAAATACAAAAGAGCTTTTCCCAAACTCCATCCCTTAGGGAAGGTACTTTAGAACAGTTTCAATGGAAAACTCTTGGTTTTGTTAAAGGGAAAGGCACATCAATCGAAATCCAAAATTATTCTTTCACAGATCAAAACCCGAATACTGGAAAGTATCTATATAGATTAAAGCAAATTGATTTTGATGGAACTTTTGAATATTCAAATATCATTGAAGTTGAAATTGGGATTCCAAATAAATTTAGTTTGGAACAAAACTATCCAAATCCATTTAATCCAACTACAAAAATTATCTGGCAATCACCGGTTAGCGGTCATCAAACATTAAAAGTTTATGATGTACTTGGAAATGAAGTTGCTACTTTACTAAATGAATTTAAATCTGCCGGAAAATACGAAGTTGAATTTGAAGCTTCAAAACATTCAAGCGGCGTGTATTTCTATAAAATTCAAGTCGGTGATTTCGTATCGACAAAAAAAATGACACTTATTAAATAATAATAATTAATTAGAATCAAGGAGAGAAGATGAAAATATTTAATTCAATGTTCCTTTCAACAATTGCAATACTAATAATTGTTTTATTTGTAAGCTGTTCAGATAAAAAAGAAAACCCAGTTGGCCCAGGTGATGTTACTGGCGCTCAAGCAACAATCACTTTAAATGGTGCAGGTTACACAAATAAATCCGCTACATTAAGCACCGGTGCTGCAGGTTATTCAATCTCAGATACAACTACTGCAATAGTTTTTTCTGGTAAAATTGATAGTGATACATTAACATTTACAATCATTTTTAAAGGAAATCAAGCTAGAACAATAGCTTGGAATTATGATGAAGGTGCTATGTTATTTAAATACGGAACAACTGGCCAGTCTTCCTTCATTGGATACGAACAAGGAACTACAACAGTAACATCTTACGGTGCTGTAGGCAATAAAATTGAAGGTAGCATAGTTGGTAAGTTAGTTGAGGCATCTACATTAGCGGAATTAAATATAAGCGGTAATTTTTCAGCAGTAAGAGTCCCAGATATTCAATAAAAATATTCTTTAGGGCACATAAAGTGCCCTAAATTATTTTATTTCAGCATCCATAATTTATTTAATAATAAACGCCATTTTTTCTTTAAATTTGCTCACCAATAAATTATAATTTTAATTTGAAAAATCGCTTACTAATCAAAATAGGTTTAGTTGTTATAGCAATTGGGTTACTATTTGTTTTTCACAAAATAACTGATTCTGTTGATTCTTTTATGTCTGAAAAATTAAAAACAATTTCAGGTGAAAGTGACCCGGATTCAAATATAGTAATCATAGAAATAAATTCAGCTGATATCGAACAGATTGGTCCCTGGCCTATCAAACGAAGTTACTATGCATTGTTAATCCAAAATCTAAATCGCTACAAAGTTAAAATCATTGGCTTGGAAGTATTTTTAAGTACAAAGTTTGCAACGCAAAGTATTTATGATAATGTGTTGATAAAGGAAATAGAAAAATCTAATAATATTGTTTTAAGTTCTCTTGCTGGAAGCATAACAGAAAAAGGTAATTTATTTACAACTGATTCTTTCAGCTTACCAAGTCCAAAACTTTTAGATGATAAAATAAAAACCGGGCATATAAATTATTTAAAAGATAGTGGGATAATAATTCCATTAAAACTTTACAATCAAAATGTTGGCGAAAAATCTTTTTGTATTCAGTTAACCGGTAAAAATCAAAACAATTATCCTGATAAGATTAAATTAAATTTTATTTCTTCCTGGAATAAATTTAAACATTATTCCTTAGTTGAGTTTTTTCAATTGGTTCAGGAAAATGATTTTGAATTGGAATATTTAAATAATAAAACCATTTTGGTTGGAGTTAGTGATCCACAACTATCTTCTTTAATTAAAACTCCATTTGATGATGAAATGCCAGGTATTGCTCTGCACGCATTTGCTCTAGATAACTTGCTTAACAATAGATATTATAACACATCATTTGTATTTATTTCAAAAATATTCTTTACTTCCATAATATTATTACTTGCATGGATTTTCTTTTCAAGAAAGATTAAATATCATTGGTATGCAGTTGTACTCTTAGGATATTTTGTTATGATATTTATTGTTAATAAATATTTTAATCTTGAATTGTCAACTTCTATGTTTTTAATACCATTAATAATTTTAATTCTAATTGAGATTTACTTTGCACTGATTGACAATCAGACTAAACTTGTAGATTATTATAACGAAGCAGCAATTTTAAATAATCTGCTTGGTGAAAAAGAGAAAGAATTAAATGGTCTTCAAAAAGAATTAAATATTTCAGATGATAAAAGCTCATCTCAATTGTTAAATAAAATTCGTGAGCTTAAGAATGATATTGAAAGATTAAAAGAAAACGAAGATGATAAAAAAGCAATTGAAATAAATAATTTGAACGATGAAAATGTTTTTCAAGGATTAGTTTATAAATCAAATGCAATTAATAATGTTGTAGAGTTGATTAAGAAGTCAGCTCCAACTGATGCAACAATATTAGTTACTGGAGAAAGTGGAACCGGTAAAGAACTTGTTGCACGAGCAATTCATAATTTAAGTAAGCGAAATAATGAAAACTTTATAGCAATAAACTGTGCAGCTTTAACAGAATCTTTGCTTGAAAGCGAATTGTTTGGTCACGTTAAAGGTTCATTTACAGGGGCAGTAGTTGATAAAGCAGGGAAGTTTGAACTTGCAAACAATGGGACAATATTTTTAGATGAGATTGGTGAAACTTCCGAAAACTTTCAGGTAAAACTTTTAAGAGTATTACAATCCGGTGAGTATGATAAAGTTGGATCGACAAGTACATCCAGAGCGAATGTGCGTGTAATTGCGGCAACAAATAAAGATTTAAAGCAGCTTGTAAAAGAAAAAATGTTTCGTGAAGATTTATTTTACAGGTTAAATGTATTTGATATTCATATTCCATCATTAAAAGATAGAAAAGAAGATATTGTTCCAATAACTAATTTTTATCTGCATTCAGATAAAAAGAAATATCAAATTTCCATTGCGGCATTAAAAGCACTAAATGAATATAACTGGAATGGAAATGTTAGGGAGTTAGAATCTGTAATCAAACGAGCAAAAGTATTTTGCGATGCAACAAATAGAACTATGATTGAGTTAAATGATTTACCTGATGAATTGGTAAAAAGTGTAAAACTGAATTTTGAAGATCTTGTAATTGAATCATTAAGAAATAAAAGATTTTCCCATTCTTCTATAAACGAAACTGCAAAAGAATTAGGTAATGTAAATAGAACTATCATTTCAGAAAACTTTAGAGGTTTATCACTAAAGTATTTTGTTGAATGCAAATATGACATGAATACAGCAGCCATTTATATTGCCGGTACTGATGATGATGAAGTAGTTGACAAAGTAACTACAAAGCTGGAAACCTGGATTACCAACATTAAAAAAGATGTTGATGAGTATAAAACTGAAGATTTTGAAAAAATTAAATCAAAACTAAATTCTAAATATAAAAACTTGCCTCAAAGGTTTCATTTATATCTTGATGAAGTGATAAAACATTTAATCAAACAGTAAATATTTTATTGTTTTATTAACTTCTTTCCAATCAGATCTAACTTTTCTGAAACATAACCAAGTTGGCCTTGGTTAATATTTAGAGATTTTATTTCTTTAAACTCATCATATGCTTCTTCATATAACCCACGTTCAAACATTAAATCAGCGAAGTAAATTCTTGTAGTTGCATCCTTTTTTGTTTCGGGATACTTGCGATAGACTTCTTTTGCCGTAACAATCGCAGATTCTTTCATTCCATTATCTGCTAATTGTTTAGCGCCGTTTAATCTTTTTAAACCAAAGTCATTTGATTTAATTGTATTTAAAGTTTCTCCTGAAAGTTTTTCGCCATAAACTTTTGTGCTTTCAGAATTCTTCTTTGGAGAATTTCTTGGAGTGTTTATAACATTTTCCATTGCAAGTGCTAAAACTAATTCATCAAGTGTCATTTTTTTTATATTTGAAACTGAGATTGCGGATGATTCTTTTAAAGTAAATATCACATCATCATTTTTAATTTTTACAGATGAATTCTTTTCAGTACTTAAAATAGAATTTGAACTAATCTGTGCATTTGTTTTTACTTCCTGCCATTGCTCAGATCCATTGCTTAACACTTTTACTTTTCCATTTACTTTTTCTACATTAAAAGTCTGTGCAAAGTTGATTGACACTGCAATCAAAAACAATAATATTATTTTTATCATATCCATACCTTTTATAAACCTTAATAAATATCTATTATTTCAACCTGACCTTTAATTAAGCCAAAGTTATTTAATGCTTCATTTTGAAATTTATCTGAAGCAATTGTCCATGCTGAATCAAAATCTGTTAATGATGTTGTTTCTATTGGAATCCATATTTCATCATTACCATTTTCATCTTTTCTAATAAAATATTTTGTATCATTTGCAGTTATTAGTGAAGCTTGATCAGGCGAAAGTTTTGAATTAAACATAACATTTACGTGCTTTAGATTTTTATCAGTACTGTAATCAACTAAAGCGGTTTCAATGCCAACACTTTCAAGTAAAGAACTATATAACACACTAAGATCATCACAATCGCCGCCTTTAAGATCCAAAGTTTGACCTGGATATTGAACATACTCAGCAGAAGCTCGCGGATCAGAAATATAAGTTAAATTATTAACAAAAGAATTAAATAGGAATTTAGCTTTATAAAAATCTGAGGTTGCATTTGGTAATGTATCAATTTCATTTTTATGTTGAGTCAAAATAGATTTTGAATATTTAATTGAAAAATCCTGATCACGTTTAATAAAATATCTTAGATTATGAACATTGCCATCCCAGGCATTTATTCCATTTACAAGTAATGCTTTTTGAAATTGATCATCGTAATCCTCATTTACAGTCATTAAATAAAAATCCGCATAAGTCAATTCAGGATTGATAGCATCATAGTTTTCAGGTATAACGGTATAAAACTTAATATCACTTGTATCAAATGGCGCAATTGTGATTGAAGGAGATTGAATTTTATCAACGTTAATTTTGTTTAATAAAACTAATGGTTTTACTTCAATCTTTTCATTTGTAAGATTAACAACTCTTGCTGTTGCTATTGGCAAATCAAGATATTTATCTGAAAGTGCTGGATAAATATTTTGATTAATTGTAACATCTAAAAATTTAACCCGTTGTTCAACAAGAGTATTCAGTTTAAAGTTTGTAGTTAACAATAACTTATCAAAACTGTATTGATTATTAATAATATTAGATATTCCATTCTCTCTAAACTCATTGAAATTACCGGTTGATTTTCTCTCATAAAAATAATTTATCCAGCTTATAGAAACATCAAAATATTTTGAGATAAATATTGCCGATGGATTTATTCCTGCAAAGAATGGAGTTTGTTCAGTATTATGAAAAGCTGAAATTGAAATTCCAAGTTTATTATTTGAAAAAGAAAACAGCTTAGAAATTCCAGTGATTAAAGACTGATTTGTTTCATATACTAAATTCAAGTTAAAATCTTTAGCAGGGAATATGTTTAAACCTGCTATAACTGATTTATCTGTCCTGAGTAAAAACTCTTTATTTTCATTGTATTGGATATCAGATTTAAGCAAAAATAAATTTGAAGTAGCTAAATTTAATGTAACAATTTCATTCGGTTTCCAGATAATTCCTAAATCGGTTTTCCAAAAGTTAGATTTATCTATTTCAATATCTTTGTCTAAATAAGGTTCTTGTGCATAAACGATAGTTACATTTTCTTTAGTAAAACTTTGATCGAAATATCTAACATTTATTCCAGCCGAAAACTCTTGTGAGATTTTATAAGAATATCCAAAGCCAAAAAGTTCTTTGTAAGTAAATTTATTTTCAAGATTTACTGGTTCTGTGGTAGTATCAATTTCAGTTGAACCTGATTTGAATATAAATTCTTTTTGATAACCTGGCGTGTATCTTAAAGAAATAAAATGTTTACCAAATGTTTTTGCAGCAGTAACCTGGTAAAGATTGCTTGTAAAAGAAGGTTCTAGTTCACTGCCGTAAGTAAATGAAAATCCCCAATCTTTAATCACTGAATAGTTTGCTGGATTATATTCAAATGAGTTTAATGATGTAAACGATTCATTAGAAATTCCAATCAACCCATTTAAACTAAATGCTGATTGTGCTGATATTGAAACCAGTGAAATCATATTAAAAATAATTATTAAATATTTAATCAAGGCCTATCAACGATTACTGTATGGATACTTTGAGAAGTTACATAGATATCATTATTATTTCCAGCAACAAGCTTATCATACAATCTAACAAATGTTATAGCAATTTTATCAAATCTATTATCGGGAATATTTTCTATCAGAGATTTTGGAATTACTATTCTACCATCATCTTTAGTTTTAACTTTGTAAAGAGGAAACACTTGCTGGTTCGATATTTTTACTCCTCCAATTATTACATAAAATTTATTAACCCATCCAGCATTCCAGGTTAACTCAGCTTTAAATTTATGATTATCATTTACAGAAATTAGTTTAACACTTCCAGTAACTTCAGGTGGAGTTGCAATATCGAAACTAACAGGTGAGCCAATAAAAAATGGGTTAAATGAAAAATTTACTTGCGAGTTATAATTATATGTAAAAGGATCGCCAAAAATTCTTCCATGTCTTTTGTAAAGTTCATATTTACTTCCGAGGACAGTATCAATTAAAATTCCTGCTTCTTTATACCTTATTCTGTAATCAGTCAATCTCGCTATAACGTTATCGAATCTTATTATTCCTGGAATTGGAGAAATTGTCTGATATCCTAAAAGTTTATTATCCGGTGAATAAAAAGGTTTGGTTCTATCAAACAGAAAAGTTTGTGCAGAAGAAAAATTAGTTGTGAAATTATTGTATGTGATTTTTAATCCACTTACAGAAATTATGCTTGCATACTGGTTAACAACTTCAGTAACTCCACTTGTATCATAACCGTTAGAATAGTATTCGTTATCAAGATTTTTCCCAAGAATTTCAAGATCAAAAGTTTCATCATCAACTAACTCTGTTGGGCCAGGTTTATCGCAGCTATAAAAAAATGTTGCAATAATTATTATTATGTATAAAAAATATTTTTTCATTTGTTTGAACTTACAATTACTTATCAGTTTTTTCAATTATAATTACAATCATTTCAAATTATTTAAAAGTAAACAAACCCAATTTATGTAAAATTGGGTTTGTAACTTACTTTTCAGCACTTAGAACGGAAATAGTCTTAAGTAATATGGAATTCCCCAGGATTCCATTTCTACTGCTGTTTGATCATCATACACAACCTGTTTTGGCATTGCGTTTATAATTGCATGATGAAATCCTAAAGAATGATTTGGTGTAAAAGTTCTCTCATATACTTTTTCATATATGTTACCATTTTGAGTTGATGAAACTAACTCAAATTGTTTTTTAACTCTATGCATACCATTTCTATCAGCTCCAAAAGTTAAAGTAACAAAATCAGAATCAGCATAGGCTGAGTTTAATTCAACTCTTAAAGTAACATCCTGGTTTAATAGAACTGTTGGTATGTGATTCCATCTCCACCAGTATCCCCAATTTCTTACTAAGTAATAATCGTTTGGAGAATTAATTACAAGTGTATCACCGTTTGGTAAAAATGCGGTCAGTTTGGTTATATCAATATTTGGGGATTGAGTTCCGCCTTCTGGTAAAGATATCGCAGCTATTCTCCAGTTCTTTAATCTGTTTGTAGTATTTGCGATTTTAATAAAAACGATATTTCGAGTTACTGTTGCACTAAATACTTTTTTAATTAAAGTATCTGGATTTGTTGCGTTAGGATCGTATGAACCTTTAATAAAAAGTGTTCCATCAAATGTTTTTGTTAAAACACCGTAAGCTGTATCACCTTCAAAAGTAATATTTAGATTTCTGTTAACCAATTTCATATGATGGCCAACCTTGAAAGGGTAGATATCTGTATTGGTTTTACCAAGAAACTCTGATTCACTACCTTCATCAAAATTTGGATCAAATGATGATAATGCTGAATCTTCATCTGCGATTTTTAATAATGCTGCTTCGTCAGTATCAGCTTCAGGTTGAATAGTTGATTCATCCTGGCAAGCGACGAAAAAACTTAGAATACCTAATATTAGCATAGGTAAAAAGAATCGCTTTACGAATCCTTCTGAGTTTTGGTTTTTGTTTGTTGCGATCATTTTGTATCTCCTTTTAGATTTTTGTGAATTTTATTTTCAATTTCTGGCTTATACTTATAAAGAACTGTGCCACTACTTTTTTTAAGATGGAAGTTTTGAATACACTCATTATTTGAAGCTTTCATGCAGATTGATTTGCATGGAAAAACAGATTATTTGCATGGAATACAAATTTCAGGCAAACTAGATATGGCTTGTATGTTTGGTTTAGATTTTAATGCGGATTTTAAGGACTATTAAGGTAAATGGTAATAAAGTTATAAACTATTTTTTAGATTTTCCAATTCCTCCCATCTATCATAAAGTTTTTTAACTTTAACTTTTGCTTCTATCAATTGATTATTTAATTCATTTGTTTTAGATGCATATTTTTCATAAAAATCAGAAGAGCTAAAGATATTTTCTATTCGATCAACTTCAGCTTCTGCAAGCAATATTTTATCCTCAATGTTATCCAGTTCTAATGAATCCTTATAACTCAGCTTTTTTGGTTTAGATTTTTCACGAGAATCTACTTTTATTGATTTCTGTTTCAAATCATTAGTATCGTTAGCACGACTTTTTTTCTTTTCAATATAATAATTGTAGTCACCTTCGCTGTAGTAGATTTCATCATTTCCTTCAAATGCTAAAATTCCATCACAGACACGATTGAGAAAATATCTATCGTGACTTACAACCAATGCACAACCATCAAAAGAAATTAATGCTTCTTCCAAAATTCTTAAAGTTGCAAGATCAAGATCATTTGTTGGTTCATCTAACATAAGAAAGTTGCCACCGTTGCACAGAATTTTGGCAAGTGTTAATCTGCTTTTTTCTCCGCCAGATAATCTTCCAACTAAAGTATTAATTCTATCATCAGTAAAAAGAAAACGTCTTAAATATGTCCAAACAGTTAAAGTATTTTTACCAAATTTAATAGTTTCGTTTCCTTCACCAATAGCATTAATAACTGTATCATTGTCATTTAATAAAATTCTTGCCTGATCTACATAATTAAACTGTGTCGTTTCACCGATTTCAATTTTACCAAAAGTAGGGGAGAGAGTGCCAAGTATTAGTTTTAGTAAAGTAGTTTTTCCTACTCCGTTCTGTCCAACAATTCCAATCTTTTTTCCGCCCTCAAACAAAAAATTAAAATGGTTAAAGAGTAATTTATCTCCCAGTTCAATTCCAACATCTTTAAATTCTAAAACTTTTTTGCCAAGTCTTTCAGGAGTTGGAATAATTAGATTTACGTCTAATTCAAGTTTAAAATCATCCTGTTCAGACACTTCATAAAAAGTATCAAGCCTGCTTTTAGCTTTTGTTCTTCTTGCTTTTGGTCCACGTCTAACCCAATCAAGTTCACGTCGCAAAAACATCTGGCGTTTTCGTTCTTCAACTTCTTTAATTGATTGTCGTTCAGATTTATTGATAAGATAATCAGTATAATTTCCTTGATGAGAATAAAATGTACCGTTAGATAATTCAACAATTCTGTTTGCAATTCTATCAAGAAAATATCTATCGTGGGTAACAAAAATGCATGTTCCGGAATATTGTGATAAAAAATTCTCCAGCCATTCTATTGATTTTGTATCAAGATGATTTGTAGGTTCATCTAAAATCAATAAATCAGGTTTTGCAATTAATGCTCTGCAAAGTGCAACTCTTCTTTTTTCTCCACCAGAAAGGGAAGCTATATTTCGCTCGCTATTTGGTGCGTCTAAAGAGTCAATAAGCATATTAATTCTTTTCTCAAGATTCCAGGAATCGAGTTGTAATATTTTTTCTTCAAGAATATGTTTATTTGAAGAATCATAATCAGTGTTATCATATTCGTGAATAAGATTTAATTCTTTTTCTGCTCCATCAAGAATATTATCATAAACATTTTTAGATTCATCAAGTGTAAATTCCTGTGATAAAAATCCAATTATTAAATCTTTTTTCTTTGCGATTTCTCCAGAATCTGCATTAAGTAAACCGGAAATAATTTTTAGAAAAGTAGATTTACCAGCACCATTTCTGCCAACCAATCCAATACGATCACCTTCGTGAACACTTAATGAAGCTTTATCAAGGATAATTTGTTCACCAAAATGAACTTTGAGTTCGAGTGCTGATAATATAACTGGAGTTATGTTTACTGCCATTTAATGTAATTACTTTTTTGTTTGATAAATTTGATCAGAAATTATTTTATTAAAATATTTTTGCCGGGATGTTTTGTTCTGATCTTATAAAGTGAATTTGTTTCGACTTCAGTTAGATAAAGAGTCTGATAATCTTCGTCTCCAAACTCAAGATTTGTTGGTTTCGTTCCCGGAGTTTCTATTTTTTGTAAAAGTTCACCATTTGGAGAGTAAATGTATATCGCTTTACCGCCAAAGTGGGCAACAAAAAGATTTCCGTTAACATCAAATTCAATACCATCCGGATCGCCGCCAGGAATTATTGCAAATACTTCTTTGTTAATTATTTTATTATCGCTTGTAATTTCATATCGTATAATTCTGTTAAAAACAGATTCACATACATAAAGTTTTCTATCAATCGGCGAGATATTAATTCCATTTGGAAAGGCTAGACTATCATCAAGTAAAATAACTTCTTTTGTTTTCACATCAACAAAGAAGATTTTGCCATCTAAAATATTCTTATCATAACTTTTGGGATCTGTAAAAAACAAATTACCTGATTCATCAAAAGTTAAATCGTTAGGTCGATTAAAATATTCTCCATTATATCCGTTTGCGTAAATTTCAATCTTTGCATTCTTATCTATTCTCAATATTCTTCCTTTACCATATTCGCAAACGTATAAGAAACCATCTTTGCCAATAGTTGTACCATTTGTTTTTTCAATTAACAAAGAATCATCATTCTTTGAAACAAAAGTATCGATCAAAACAGAATTGGATTTAACAATCCAACCACCATAACAATTAGAAAGATAAATTGATGATTTACCATCATAAGCCGGACCTTCGGGAAAATTTAATCCACCAGTAACTTTAATCCATTTTTCAGTCGTATCTATAATTTGGGATTTTATTTGGTTACTGACAATTAATGCTGTAAATAGTATTGTTAAGCTGATTCTAAAATATTTATTCATATAGTTTTCAAAATTCTTTGTAAATAACTTTCTTTATACTAATTCTAATTTATAAATTTTAGTTGAATAATCTTAAAGTTAATTAGTGATATAATTATGAAAACAACCGTTTCGATACTATTTGCAATTGTTATTCTTTATGCAACTACAAGTTTTTCACAATCAACTCAGTTATTTGCGGAGATTGGAAATTTAAAGCTTGTAAATGGAAGCAAAATTGAAAATTGTGTAATTGGTTACAGAACTTTTGGAAAGTTAAATAATGATTCATCAAATGCAATAATATTTCCAACCTGGTTTGAAGGAACAACAAATGAAGTTGGAAGATTGATTCAGAAGTATACTTTTTTAGATACTACAAAATATTTTATCATTGCTATAGATGCACTTGGAAATGGAGTTTCATCTTCACCTTCAAACTATAATGTTTATAAAATAAAATCATTTCCGGAAATTACTATCCGTGATATGGTAAACTCACAATATGTTTTGTTACAAAATATTTTAAATTAAAACATTTATTTGCTGCTGTTGGCGGATCACTTGGAGGAATGCAAGTTTTTGAATGGTCAATTGCATATCCAGATTTTATTTCCAAAATAGTTTCTTATGTAAGCACACCAAAAGTAAGCATATATGATCGTTTATGGACAAGCACGCAATTAGACATTATTGAAAATGGCAAAAAGTATGGTGAGACCGAACAGGAAATCAGAAAAACACTTGCAAAGTTAATGGCAGGTTTTGCACGAACTCCAGATTATATGATTGAAAAAATTAAAGAAGAAGAATTTGATAATTATCTAAATAGTTTTGATAAAGAATATTCAAATATCTTTACTCTTGATGATTATTATATTCAACTTAAGGCAATATATAATCACAATATCTATAAAGATTTTAATAACTCAATTGAAGAAACAGTTAAACATATAAAAGCAAAAATGTTTTTGATTATATCAGAAACTGATTTATTAGTTAATCCTACTGAACCCAAAAAATTTGCTGAACTATCAAATAGCAAATTTCTATTACTAAAAAATAATTGTGGCCACTTAGCTGTTACTTGTGAAATGGATAAATGCAGGGAAGAGATTGCTAAATTCTTAAATGAATGAAAATATTTTTAGTTGTAAGCATTCAAATTATTCTAACAAAATCTAAAGCGGCGTTTCCATTCTAGGATATTTGCCCAGTATTTTATTTAACCATCTATGAAAACTGTGAATCGATTTTACCGGTTCAACAAACATCATAATACATTCATTATGAACTAAATTCATCTTATGATTTTCACAAATATCAATCGCATTTTTTGAGTCGGAACCTAATTGCATCCAGATATTTTTAATACCTAAATCAAAAGCTTCCTGCACAATAATTTCAGTTTCTGCAGGCGGCACAACAGTAATTATTCCATCAATATGATGTTCAATTCCAAACAATGAAGTATATAATTTTGTGTTGTTAGAAAATCCACCTTTGCGATTTACGCCAAAAACTGTGTAACCACGATCTTTAAGATGATTATAAACGGCTACACCAAAACCTTTTCCGGTTCTTGAAACTCCGATAACAGCAATATTTTTTAATCCGATAAACTTTTTAATTGAATCAGATTTCATAATAAAAAACTCCGATAATGTGTATACCAAAATTAAAGTAAAATTTGATAAATAATAATGCTTTTAATCGCACAAAAAGGTGATTCAAAATTATTTCATATTTCATAAAATATCATCAATTACTTAACTTTGTCCGCAAATTATTTCAAACTAAAATTAAGATTAATAATGAATTACGAAGAAGATAAACCGATTTCATACTGTGGAATTTTTGGAATCTATGGATCTCAAACTGCATCAGCACAAGCATATTATGGATTGCATGCTTTACAACATCGTGGGCAAGAAGCAAGTGGAATTGTAACTCGATCTTTTAATGGAGATAATCGTGCTCATTTTAATATCATCAAAGGTGATGGTTTAGTTTCAGAAGTTTTTGCTGATCATGATTTACTTACTGATCCACTTAAAGGTAATGCTGCAATTGGTCATAATCGATATTCCACAACCGGAGCTGCAAAATCAAGAAAAAATATTCAGCCGTTTATGGTTAATTACAGACTTGGAAATCTTGCAATCGGACACAACGGAAATCTTACAAATGCAAAAGAACTAAGAGAAGAACTTGTAAATGAAGGTGCCATATTTCAAACGACAAGCGATACAGAAGTTATACTTCACTTAATAGCCAGAAGTAAATTGGAAAATCAGGTTGATCAGATTATTGAAGCATTAAAAAAAATTCAAGGCGCTTATTGTGTTGTTATACTAACGGATGATAAACTTATTGCTGCTCGCGATCCGCTGGGATTTAGACCTTTAGCAATAGGCAAATTAGATGATTCATTTTTAATAGCTTCAGAAACTTGTGCATTTGATATACAAAATGCTGAGTTTATAAGAGAAGTTGAACCTGGCGAATTAATTGTAATTGATGATGAAGTGATTAAAACAAAAAATATAAAATCATATCACATCTACGAAAAATCCGAACAAAAAAAACATTGTGTGTTTGAGTACATTTATTTTTCACGTCCCGATAGTTTTATATTTGGACATAACGTTGATAAAATGCGCCGAAGATTGGGTAAGGAACTAGCTCGTAAACATCCTGTTACAGATCCTGATGGTGAAAGAGTTTATGTTATAAGTGTGCCTGATAGTTCCAATACAACTGCACTCGGCTATGCAAGACAATTGGAGAAACAGGGAATTGATGCTCGTTTAGAAATTGGTTTGATAAGAAGCCATTATATTGGTAGAACATTTATTCAACCTGGTCAATCAAATCGTGAAACCGGCGTTAGAATAAAATTTAATATTGTTAAAGGTGTTCTTGAAGGAAGAACAATTGTAGTTGTTGATGATTCAATTGTTCGAGGTACAACATCAAAACAGCTTGTACATTTATTAAAGGAAGCAAATCCTAAATCAATTCATTTAAGAATTTCATCACCACCAATTATGCATCCTTGTTTTTATGGTATGGATTTTCCCAGCAGCCAGGAATTAATTGCATATCAAAAAAATGGGAACATAGAAGAGATAAAAAATTATCTTGAAGTTGATAGCTTAGAATACTTAACTATCGATGAGCTGTTGGAAGCAGTTTCCGAAGCCGGTAAAGAAAATTTTTGCACAGCCTGTTTCTCAGGAAAATATCCAACAAATGTTGATATCAACTTCAAAAAGGAGATGTATGAAGTTTAATTGGGTTATCTTTTACACTGCACTTGTATTTATCACAATCCCATCACTAGCACAAACAACATACTTTATAAAGTATAAAAGCAATGTGCCGATTGATGTTGTAGAATCAAATATTTCTGAAAAAAAACTTTCTAACTCTGTTGGATTCAGACCAATTTCACTCCCGGATTTTAATGTAAATTATCTTGCAAAAGGTTTGGGCAGGGGAGATGAAATTCTTGGTAGAATTGTTAAAGTACAATTTGCTCAAGATGTAAGTGAATCAAGTTTAAATTCAATTCTGGCAAATGATCCTGATATTGAATACATACAGGTTTCAAATATGTACAAAGTTGATTCAGAACCACCAAACGATAGTTTAGTTTCCCAGCAATGGGCATTAGAAAAAATAAAAGCTTTTGATGCCTGGGAAATTACAACTGGTGCCGATACTGTATTACTTGCTATTATAGATACTGGTATTGAATACTTTCATCCTGATTTAAAAAATAAAATTTATATAAATCCTGGTGAAAGCGGAACAAAAAGTAATAACGGAATTGATGACGATAACAATGGATTTATAGATGATTATATGGGCTGGGATTTTGTTGATAGAGTTGGTTTTCCATTCGATTCAACTGGAGGAGATTATTTAGAATGGGATAATCAACCTTCAGATCAACATGGGCATGGTACTTTGGTAGCAGGAACATCTGCAGCTGAGACTAATAATATTTCTGGTATAGCTGGTGTTGCTCCAAATATTAGAGTATTAAATTTACGATCTTTTGATCCTGGAGGTTATGGGGAAGAAGATGATGCTGCAGCGGCAATATTGTATGCAGTTAAAATGGGTTCAAAAGTAATAAATATGAGCTGGGGTGATTATTCATTTTCTTATGTGTTAAGAGATGTGATCAGATATGCTTATTCACAAAATGTTGTTCTGGTAGCTAGCTCAGGTAATCAAGGAAGTAATGAACCACATTATCCTTCTGGATATTCTGAAGTAATAAGTGTAGGAAATTCTACGGACCAAGACTATGTATCAGGCAACTCAAATTGGGGCTCGACTTTAGACTTAGTAGCTCCAGGTTCGAGTATTCTTTCAACCGCAATGAATGCTGACTATTTGTCATTTAGTGGTACTTCTGCCGCCGCTCCTTTTGTCTCAGCTACAGCCTCATTGATATTATCTAAAAGTGATTTTACAAATGAAGAAGTTAAACAAATATTAAAATCAACATCTGATGATATCGGAGGTTTTGGATGGGATCTAAATAGTGGTGCTGGCAGGCTAAATGTCTTTAAAGCTCTGACGGTTACTGCACCTGCTGTCATAAAGTTCTTCAGTCCACTCCAAGACTACTCGACATCTGCAGATACAATGAAAATTTCCGCTTCTGTATTATCACCTTATTTTACCAGTTATAACTTAGAGTTTGGTGTAGGATTTAATCCTGATGAATGGATAGTTTTGATTCAGAATGGATTAAACCAATTTGCAAAACAAGAAATATTTAAACTCAATATTCAAAACTTTGAGGATACTGTTTACACATTAAGACTTTTTATTAACCAAAATAATGGACATACTTCAGAAGAACGTGTTAATTTTCATATAGATAGGACTCCACCAGTTGCTGAATTAGTAACTTTATTACCAGCATGGTATGGAAACATTTCTGTTCCTTTGGCAAGTATTTATACAGATGATCCAAGTATAGTAAGAATGTTTTATAGAAAAATTGGTGAAAATGAATTCAATTTTGTAACGTTGGATGGTTTTTCTACTAATAATCAGTTTGTAAAACAATTGCATTATGGATTTATACCAAAAGATTTAGCTGTTCAGAACACAGCGTATGAAATATACTTTGAAGCTGAAAATCTTGTTGGTCTGAAAACTGAAATAAAAAACGAAGGAAACTATTATTTAGTTTCAACTCAAGTGCAAGCAGAATTTTCAACCGAATTAATTCAGCCATTTTCTCTTCCATCTGGAGATATTTATGAAAATCCAATGAATATTACTTCAACTCAAAACACTAGTATCTCCTTAAGAAATGGGGAGAATTCGGACATTTATAGTTTTGAAAATAATTCATTTGTTTTAGTGGATACTCTAAATTTGAAATACGTTAAGGATTTTGGAGATTTTAACAATAATGGATTAACTGATCTGCTTACTTATTTTACTTATGATGGATTTATTGAAGAACAAACTTCAAATTTATCAGCATCGTTTTCGACTAAAGAATCAATTGTTTCAAATAACGGTGAAGTAAGATGCTGGCCAATTTTAGCTGATGATGTTGACTTGGATGGAGTTGTAGAAGTGTTCTCTTTGCGTGATTTGAATAGAGTTGAAGTGTGGGATGTTCAATCAAACTTAAAACTTAAAATTGTTGACACCCTATTAAATTTTACTCCAAATGGATTTGGTGGTAATATAATTAATTCCCCCGGAGCAACATTGTCTGATATTGATGATGATGGCACAAAAGAAATATGGATGGTTGATCAAGACGGAGATTTATTTAGTTATGAAATTGATATAAATGAATTCAAAAAGCAGTTTGTTATTAGAACTGGATTTTTAGGAGATGCTTCTTATTTAACGTCAGGGGATTATAATGGCGATGGAAAAGCGGAATTAGCAGTTTTACTTCATTCGGTAAGTGAATTAGATATTTCACCTTTTTACAGATTAGTTGTTTTTAATATGATTGATAGTACTGTGAATATACTTTTTGACAAAGCATTTGTTGATGCTTCAACAGAATTTAATGGAGCTTTTCGAAAGACTGATAATAGCATTCGATTTGCTGATATCAATAATGATAATAAAGATGAACTAATATTATTTGAATTTCCATATGCTTATATATTTAGATTGGACGGAACAGATAACACTCTAATCTCTTATAAAGAAAATATTAACTCCAATGCAGTATTTATTGGAGATCTAAATCATAATGGAGTTTTAGAAGTAGCATTTCCTTATTCTAATAAAATTGAATTTTTAGAATTTGCAACCTCAAATTATACTAGTACTCCATACAATATTTCTGGTTACAGTATTAGCCCAACAACAGTTCAACTTAATTGGATTTCTAACTCACCTAAGTTTTATATCTATAAAGGACTAAATAAAAATAATTTGGGATTAGTTGATTCAACTTCGGTCCCAACATATTATGATACAAATATAATTCTCGATTCAACTTATTATTATGCAATCAGAGCTTTTGATTCAAGCAAACCTGAACCACTTTCTGGAATGAGTAATACTGTTGAAGTATTTGCTCACATTCCTGCAAAACTCACAAATGCAAAAAGTAATAGTAACAGAAGTGTTATCGTAACTTTCTCTGAAAAGATGAAAAATACGATTGAGAATTTACAGGCATTTAATATTGTCGGCGTTGGTTTTCCAAATTCGGTAACTGCTAGTGATCAGTATTCTTATTTACTTTCATACACAACAGACTTACCTGAAGGTGAACAAAAAGTTTTAATACAAAACATAAAAGATTTATATAATTCTCCAATTGAAAAAGATTCCTTAATATTTACTGTAACTCCAGTTGTTGAAGAAGAAACATTTTTTATTTCAAACTTTGAGATTATTAATTCTTATAAAATTAAACTAACATTTAATTATCCTGTTGAAGAATATTTAGCAATCAATACTAATAATTATTCTTTTGAACCTGATAATAATGTCTCATCAATTATAATTGATCCAAATGATAAAAAGATTATTTACCTGGATTTAACAGGTTATAAACCTGTTGGAGCAATAGGGAAGGAATATGTTCTAAGAATTAGCAATCTCAAATCAAGCGCTGGAATTAGTATAAATACAGGTGCTGGAAGTTATGTTGTACTTTCAACTTATGCTAAAGATTTGTCTGATGTTTATGTTTATCCAAATCCAACAAAAGAAGGAACAGAAAAAATTACTTTTGCAAATCTTCCACAAAGAGCTAAAATTACTATATGGACAATTGATGGAAAATTGTTAAATGAAATTGAAGAAAATGATGGCAATGGTGGTGTAGATTATGATCTAACTGATTTTGATGGGAATAGAATTGCAAGTGGAATTTATTTTTTCCGAATTGTGATGCTTGATGAAATGCAAAATGAAGGACAGGAAAAACTTGGTAAGTTTGCTGTTGTAAGATGAAATATAGCAGTAAAGAAATATTTACAATATCAAATGGAATAAGTTTTTTAAGATTCTTACTTGTTATTCCACTTTGGTTCTTGTTAGATAACTATGAATCTCAATCTGTTCGATATATAACCTTTGCACTCTGTGTATTTGCTGCTGCAACTGATATGCTTGATGGATATCTTGCAAGAAAACTGAATCAAATAACTGAAGTTGGGAAAATAATTGATCCACTTGCAGATAAAGCTGCAATGGCTGTAATTGTTATTAAATTATTTCTTATAGGTGAAATTTCATCATTCTATTTTTTAACAATTATCATAAGAGACTTAACCATCTTTATTGGTGGATTATTTGTTGCAAAAAAACTTGGCAGAGTTTTGCCTTCAAACAAACTTGGCAAGATTACCGTTTTATTTATTGGTTCAGTTGTATTACTAATTTTAATTGGTGCAAATCGCCAAAGCAATTTCTATCTATTCATTTATTATTCTAGTATTATTTTAATGTTCACTTCCTTGTTCGCATATATTTATAGAGCAATGGAATTTATAAAGAAAAAGAAAAATGAGTCTATTTAAAAATTTTAGTTTAGGTAAGTTAAAAGAAGGATTAAGTAAAACAAGAGAAAAGATTGTTAATTCAATTACAGAAACGGTTACAGGTAAAGCTGTAATTGATGAAATGACATTAGATAAGATTGAAGAGATTTTACTTAGTTCTGATATTGGATTTGATACTACTGAAAAAATAATTGAGGCTGTAAAGCGAAATCTTAAATCTGAAAAAGAACGCTCCAGTGAGAAGATAATTGAAATTGTAAAAGAAGAATTAACAAATGTTTTAGCTAACTCAAATAACATTCCTAATTCTATTTTAAATTCAAAACCATATATTGTACTAATTGTTGGCGTAAATGGAGTAGGGAAGACAACAACAATTGGTAAACTTGCTAACAATTACAGAAAGATTGGTAAAAAAGTTATAGTGGGAGCAGCTGATACATTTCGTGCTGCTGCAAATGAACAGTTAGAAATTTGGGCAAAACGTGCTGATGTGGATATTATCCAAAGCACCAATGGAGCTGATCCATCTTCTGTTGTTTTTGAAACTGTGCGAAAAGCAATTGATGAGAACTACGATGTGGTTTTAATTGATACGGCTGGCCGTCTTCACAATAAAACAAATTTGATGAATGAACTTGATAAGATTAGACGAGTTATCAAGAAATTGCTCCCAGAAGCTCCTGATGAAACTTTATTAATTCTTGATGGGAATACTGGACAAAATGCGATTGTTCAATCAGAAGAATTTTCCAGGGTTACTGATATCTCTGGTTTAATAATTACTAAACTTGATGGAACTGCTAAAGGCGGAGTTGTATTCCAAATAGTTGCAAAACAAAAAGTACCAATTAAATTTATTGGTGTTGGTGAAGGAATTGATGATCTGCAAGAATTTGATTCGAAATCTTTTGTTGAAGCAATTTTTAATTAAAGAAGATTTTTAAAAGAATATTATTGAGAGAAGAGCTATCAAAAGAAAAAGATGTATCGTTGGTAATTTATAGTAGTATCAATCTCAGGGAATAAGTTAGTTTACATAATATACATTATCGGACAACTATTTGTTTCTAATTATTACCATTCTTTGATCTTCTCGATATTTTCATCTGTCCCAAATAATACTAAAATATCATTTTCCTCTATTTTATAATCAGGTCCTGGCATTACTAACTCATTATCTTTTTTATTTTCACTAAAAAACTCTGATGATTTTTTAATCATCAATATTTCTAACCCAAATTTATTTCTAAACCTTAATTCACTAAGATTTTTTCCAACAATATTTTTCAAAGGCTTCTTTTCTACAATCGAATATCCATCAGCAATTTTAGATATATGAGTTTCATCCAGAGTATTTATTTCTTTTGATAAACCCTCAGCCAGATTAAATCTAATGCTTTCACGATTATATGCTGCAAGAATATCATTTCTGGATATTGTGCCAATAATCTTTCTATCATCTGTAGTACTTACTACTGGTAATTCTTCAATATCTTGTTTAGATAAAAGTTTTAATGCATAATCAAGATCTTTATCTGACCGAATTTTATATACTTTATTTTTTGCTATATCATTTGCGATAAGAGCATTTTTAAGAGATTCATAATCAGTTATTAAAGGACGAATTTCAGTTTCAGAAATTACTCCAACAAGATTTCCATCGTCATCAACTGTATATATCTTATGATACGGAGATTCCATTAATTTAGATACAACAAGATTTAGATGAGCATTAGCATTTAGTGTAACAATATCAGAATGCATTATTTCATCAACATAAATTGACTTTAATACGTTTGTTTCTCTGCCACTTGATATATGAAATCCCTGCTTTTCAAGTAATTTTTGATGAACTGTGCCTTTATTAATAATCTGTACTATTGTTGAACTTACAATTACTCCAAGCATCAATGGAAGCATAATTGAGTAATCACGAGACATTTCAAAGATCATAAGAATTGCTGTGATTGGAATCGAATTAATTCCGGCTAATGAAGCACCCATTCCAACCAAAATATAAGTCGTTGGATCTGTAGGTATTCCTGTTACGATTGTAACAAAGTATGAAAATAGAAATCCAATGCAAGCGCCTAAAAATAATGCGGGAGCAAATGTCCCGCCAAATCCGCCACTACTTAATACTAAAGGTACAAGAATAAATTTTAGAATAAAGAGTACAGCTACAACTTGCCAGGTTGTGCTATTGCTAAGAATATTATTTATTGCGTTATACCCAATTCCAAAAATATCATGGTAAAAGAATCCAGAAACTCCAACTAATAAACCAACAACAACCATTAGAAGCCACTGTGGAAATAATTTACCTAATTTATTTTTAAAGTAATTGCTTGTAAACTCATTATATTTGAAGAAGATAGCAGATATAATTCCAGTTAATAATCCTAATAAAATGAATAAATAGAAATGAGCGTAACTTCCAATTACTGGAGTTGAAAATGAAAAAACAGTTATATTACCAAGAAATATCCTGGATATTGCACTGGCGGTTACTGATGAAAGAATCAAAGCAGAAAATGTTGCAGCGTGAAAATCATTTAATAGAATAATTTCAAGAGCAAAGAAAACTCCACCAAGTGGAGTATTGAATATTGCGGCGATTGCAGCTCCAGATCCTGCAGCGGTAAATATCTTTCTTCTTTGATCTGAAAATTTAAAAATAGTTGTAATCTTACTTGCTACTCCGCCACCTAATTGCGCTGCAGGTCCTTCCGGTCCAACCGTTCCACCAGAACCAATACAAATAACGGGAGCAAGGAAATGAAAAAGAGTAGTTTTAAATGGTATTAATCCACCTTTTAATGCTACAGATTTAATAATTTCTAATACTCCCCTGCTTTTAGATATCTCAGGAGCTAGTTTAATCATTAAACTCTGGATAAACATTCCAATTGCTGGTAAGATTATTACTGCCGCAGTTCCTAAAAAATATAATCCATCTTTTGTTTGATTGAAAAATATTTTATTAAAGAACTCAATTGATAAATGAAATAGAACTGCAGATAATCCTGCAGCTGCACCGATCAGTATAGCATAGAAACTAAAAATAGTGTACTCAGGAAAGGAATTTTTCTCTAAGTAAGTTTTTATTTTATCAAAGAAAATTCGAATACGTTTATAATAAGCCGTCAATATATTTCCTTCTAATACTTATAAAATCCTTCACCTGATTTCCTACCAAGTTTATTGGCTGCGACCATCTTTTTTAATAATGGACAAGGCCTGTATTTGGGATCATTAAAACCTTCATAAAGAACATTCATTATAGCAAGACAAACATCCAATCCAATAAAATCGGCTAAGGTCAATGGTCCCATTGGATGAGCCATACCAAGCTTCATCACTGAATCAATTGCCTCTTTGGATGCAACACCTTCCATCAATGAAAATATTGCTTCATTAATCATTGGCATTAAAATTCTATTTGATATAAATCCTGGATAATCAAATACCTCAACAGGTTCTTTATCCAATTTAATTGTTAATTGTTTTATTGATTCATAAGTATCATCTGAAGTGGAGTAACCTCTGATTATTTCAACTAGTTTCATCACTGGAACTGGATTCATAAAATGCATACCAATAAATTTATCCGCACGACAAATTGCAGATAATTCGGTAATCGAAATAGAAGAAGTGTTTGAAGCAAAGATACAATCTGGATTAATTTGTTTTTCTAACTGTTTAAATATATTAAGTTTAGCCTCTTTATTCTCATATATAGCTTCTATAATAAGATTTGTATCACTTGGAATATTTTCAATTCCAATGACCTTCGTAATTCTAGTAAGCGTTTCATTTTTATCGTTTTCAGTTATTACTTGCTTTTTAACCTGCCTATCAAGATTTAAAGTGATTGTTTTTATTGCTTTATTAAAAAATTCCTCATTCATTTCAGTTAAATAAACAGCAAAACCTTTCATTGCAAAAACATGAGCAATTCCGTTGCCCATTGTTCCCCCGCCAATAACTGCTACTTTTTTAATTTCCATTTTTACTCTCCTGTTAATAATAGTTTTTTACAATTATTGCTGAAGCTTCACCACCACCAATGCACAATGAAGCTAATCCAAATTCAAGATTTCTTTTCTTCATTTCATAAATTAGCGTAACTAAAATCCTTGCACCACTTGCACCAATTGGATGACCAAGTGCAATTGCACCACCGTTCACATTTAAATTTGAATTTGTTAATCCAAGTAGTTTATTAACTGCAAGTGAAACTACCGCAAACGCTTCATTAATTTCGTAAAGTCCAATATCTGTGGTTTTCATTCCGGCCTTATTTAGAACTTTGTTAATAGCATCGGCTGGTGCAGTTGTAAAATCAATTGGAGCTTTTGCAGCCGAACTTTGTGCAATTATCTCTACAAGAGGTTTTAATCCAAGCTTTTTCGCTTTATCATCACTCATAACCAGCAATGCTGCAGCTCCATCATTTATACTTGAAGCATTCGCCGCGGTTATAACACCATTTTTATCAAATACAGGTTTTAATCCAGGTATTTTATCGTACTTGACTTTTCCTGGTTCTTCATCTTTATCAATGATTATCTCACCAGATTTTGATGTTAGTTTTATAGGATAAATTTCATCATTAAATCTGCCTGAATTTACCGCTCCATTTGCACGTTTGTAAGATTCAATCGCAAAAGAATCTAATTCCTCTCTAGTAAAAGAAAAATCTCTAGCACATGATTCTGCACAACTACCCATATGAATATTATTATATGCATCCCAAAGTCCATCTAAAACAATTGAATCCTTGATTTCTCCGTGACCTAATCTATATCCATTACGGGCATTTGGTAAAATATATGGTGCGTTGCTCATACTTTCCTGTCCACCGGCAATAATAATTTCTGCATCGCCTAATGCAATTGCCTGTTGAGCAAGCATAACAGATTTCAAACCACTGCCACACATTTTATTTATAGTCATGCATTCAACTTTATTAGGCAGTCCTGCAAAGATAGCTGCTTGCCTAGCTGGTGCTTGCCCTTGACCACCCATTAGCACATTTCCCATAACAACTTCATCTATTAAATTGGGATCAATTTTTGAATCTTCCAAAACTGCTTTTATTGCATAACTACCAAGTTGACCTGATGTGAATGGTGAAAGTACGCCATTAAAGGAACCAATCGCAGTTCTTTTTGCTGAAACTATCACAACTTTTTTCATTAAAACCTCATAAAAATATATTTTATTTTTTTTAAAAATAGGGAATTATTAAGAAAGAATCAGTTTTGAAATGATCTAATTCTGCGTAGTGAGTTGTGATAACTGAAATACAATATTACTAACAGCAATATTTAAATTAATGTTATTTCTAAATGTGGAAGATATTTTATCGAGTGATTGTGTTGTAGATGCTAACTGAACATCTGGAAATTTAGTATAAAACTTCTCAAGTGTTTCAATATGCTTTTGATAAAAAAGATCAGTTTCATTATGAAATCTATATTTTTGAAAATCATTTAACCAGAATAAAATCATTCTTATAAGCAGTTTAGCTTTTATTTGGTTTGATTCAGAAATTATTTCTTCAAATTCTGATAATGCAGAGTGATATTTTTTTCCAAACGAATATCTTAGGACTCTAATTGCCTGTTCTTTTAATTCTTCAAAATCATTTTCAATCAGATCAATAGCCTCTTGCAATGATCCTGATGAAAACGGAGCAACTTCATCGGCAAGGCTTCTTTCTATATCAAATTGATTTACAAGAATATCTGAAACAACATTATTTTCTAAAGGTTGAAAATTAATTTTCCAGCATCTTGATCTAATAGTTTCTCTCAATTTTTCAGGTGATGACGTACTAAGTATAAAAATTACGCCTTCTGGAGGCTCTTCTAAATTTTTCAGTAAAGCATTTTGAGATTCTTCATTCATAAGGTGCGCTTGTGAAACAAGAATAATTCTGTACTTAACATCATCATAATTCATTGATAAAAATTTTTTAATATCCCTTATACTACTGATTTTAATTAGATTTGCTTTTGGAATTTCAATTTTATAAAAATGATTTTTTGATTTTTTTTCAAACTCGGAATTGATTATTTCAATCTCATCAATGCTTAATTTTTCATAAGGATCATGTTGATCAGTTTCATTTTTGCCACGAGGTAAAGGTAAAATATATTTTATATACGGTTCAGAAAAAGATTCAATCGAATGAACAATTTTTTTGTTAAGATTTAAATCATTAACGTTTGTGTTAACAGCTTTTGTAAATGCGATCGCAGTATTTTCTTTCCCAACACCATCGGGACCAACAAAAAGGAGTGCATGAGGAATGTTTCCGCTTAGAAGAATATTGGTTAAGACAGTCTTAACTTTTTCATTTCCAACTATTTCGTTTAAAAAATCAGTCATAAAAAAAGGCGCTCAAGGCGCCTGAAAAATTATTCGTCCTCATCATTATAAAAAAAGTCTTCATCAGAAGGATAATCAGGCC
This sequence comes from Ignavibacteriales bacterium, assembly GCA_016707585.1. Taxonomy (GTDB): domain Bacteria; phylum Bacteroidota; class Ignavibacteria; order Ignavibacteriales; family Ignavibacteriaceae; genus IGN3. The sequence goes on from JADJHL010000003.1 coordinate 205,969, forward strand.
AGATATCTTCAATAGTTTCATATGGCTCATCAGAATCTTCTAATTCTTTAAGGTTTTCCATTACTTCGTAAGGTGCACCAATTCTTTCAGCATATTCAATCAATTCCTCTTTTGTTGCAGGCCAAGGAGCGTCATCAAGATAAGCTGCTAGTTCCACTGTCCAAATCATTAAACTACATTCCTCCGAAAAATTTTAATTGCTTGTATTAGATTCAAAATAACTGTATTCATCAAAAAAGAAATCTGCCGGATTTAAATTTTGTCCATGATGTAAAACTTCGTAATGAAGATGTGGACCAGAAGATAAACCTGAATTTCCTGATTTTGCTATTAACTGCCCTCGATTTACTACTTGCCCTTCTTTAACTGAGGTTTCAGAAAGATGTCCATAAATAGTTGTGTAGCCAAATCCATGATCAATTTCAATTGCCAAACCATATCCACCTCTGTTGCCAACTGAAACTATTTTCCCTTTACCAGAAGCTTTTACAGGAGTTCCAACATCGTTTAATATATCAATTCCATTATGCATTTTGTTGATATGAAGGATCGGATGGAAACGCATTCCAAAGCTTTCACTGCTATATTGCCCTTCTGTAGGAACGATTGCTGGAATACTTTCATACAGATCTTTATTAATCTTTAGTTTATCAACTATCTCATTAAATTGATTTTTCTCAAATTCAAATCTCTTTGATACTTTTTCAGCAATATCAAGAGCTGAAGCAATATCAGATCCATATCCTGAATAAAGATTTTCTACTTGATTGCTACCACCAACACCAAGTTGTCTAACTTCAGGTGATATTGGAGTAAGATTTGTAGCTAATCTTAATTCATTACTTAATTCGGAAATGTTGTTCAACTCAGATTGGAGATTAAGGTATTTATTGGAAAGACTTGAAAATTTATTCTTTAAGAACTCATTTTCCTGCTTTAAAGTCTGAATATCCTTATCTCTTTCAGAAAGGTTTGAAAAAATATAAAAAACCGAAACTACTATGGCACTTAATAACAAAACTGAAGCAGTAAAAACAGCTATAGCTTTATCCTTAAAGTGCTTAATTTCAATGAAGTTAAGGCTTTTTTCTGAGAAATAGTAAAACTTCTTCATAATTGGTGGTGCAACTTAAAGAATTGAGCCTGTTTTGTCAATAAGAATTAGCTTTAAAATCACTCAAAGTCATGCTCAAAATATTCCACGCCTCTATTATCCGAATTTGACTTATTTTTGAGCTTTTCAAGCAATCTTTCTTGAAAAATCTTTGCAGCATCGTGGCCATAATGCTTAAGAAGATAATTTAAACTGATTACCTCAGAAATAACCGTAATATTTTTGCCTGGAATGATTGGTAGTTTAATATAAGGTAAATCGACATCCATAATTGATATAAAACTATCATCCAAACCAGTGCGTGTGTATTCTGCCTCAGGATCCCAGGATTCCAGCTCTACTACAATTTCAAGTCGCTTTTGAAACCTGATCGCCCTGATTCCAAACATACTTTGCACATCAATTATACCTAATCCCCTTATCTCCATAAATTTTTGGCCAAGTTGAGTTCCAGAGCCCATCAAAATATTTTCGCCCTTTTTTGTAAGGATGGTAACATCATCAGCAACTAAACGATGACCGCGTTCAACCAAATCTAAAGCAACTTCGCTCTTCCCTATTCCTGATTTTCCGCCAAAGAAAATTCCTACTCCATAAACATCAACAAAAGAACCGTGTAAACTCAGTCTTGGTGAAAATTGATCGTCCAAAAAATCGCTTAACAGATATGTTAATTTAGTAGTTGAATGTTTTGAATTAAAAATAGGGACACGATTTTTATTTGCAATCTCCAATAACAAAGGAAAAGGATTGTTATCATCAGTAAGAATTATGCAAGGGATATCAAATTCAAAAATCCTATCTAATGATTCTTTCTTTTTGTCATCTGTAAGTTGTTCTAAATAACGCATTTCAGTATTACCAAAAACCTGTACTCGTTTGTACGAAAACAAATCAACAAAACCAGCCAGTGCTAAGCCTGGCCGGTGCAAATTTTGATCAATAATTTTTTTATCAAAGTTATTGTTTTCTGTAAGTAGCACTAGCTTACAAATTTTTTTAGCATTCTGGTAAAGAAAACCAATATCTATTGATTCTTTGCGAGTTATAGCATTATTATCAATTCGTATCATCTTGCTTCTGAGGTTTTTTCTTTGATTTAATAGTTTCTAACTGTCTTCTTAATTTTTCGGTTGCAGAAGTTACCGATGTTTTAAAATCCTCTGTTTGATCTGTTGCTGTTAGAGTTTGTCCTGGAATGTTAAGAATAATCTCAGCTTCTTTTAAACTATTTTGATTATTCTGAAAACTAAGTATCACATCAGCATCAATAATTTCATCATTAAACCTTTCCAGCGATGATACTTCGTCCTTTATATACTCTTTTAAAGTATCATGGGCTTTAAATTTTCTGGCTGTTATCTGGATGTTCATTTTATCCTCCGTTAAGATTTTGGATGTGATTTTTTATATGTGGATTTTAATCTTTCTATACTAACGTGAGTATAGATTTGGGTAGTAGATAAATTTTCGTGGCCTAATATCTCCTTTACTGCCCTTAAATCGGCGCCATTGTCCAGCATATGTGTTGCTGCACTATGGCGGAGAATATGTGGGCTTTTCTTTTTTATATCTGAAACTTTGGACAAATATTTATTTACGATTCTATATACTAATCTTGGGTAAAGTTTATCATTTTTTTTTGTTCTAATCAAGTAATCATTGTTAGAGATTACAGGATTTTTTTCTAAGTAGTCATTAATCACAACAAGGGATTTATCACCAATTGGAATAATTCGGGTTTTATTGCCTTTGCCAAGAACTTTAAGTTGCATTTTATTTTTATTCAAATCAGATATTTTCAAATCACATAACTCACTGGCTCTTAATGCACAACCATATAAAAGTTCAAAAATAGCTTTTACTATTTCAGGCTTTTCTTCACTTTCATCAGCCAATTTATAAGTTTCTAAAATCAAATTTGTGGATAAAACTTCTGGTAGTTTGCGAATTGATTTTGGATTTTGGATGAAGGCTACAGGATTTTCTTCAATATAATTCTTTTGGAATGCAAACTTGTATAAACTTCTTATTGCAGCAAGTTTTCTTGATATTGATCTTTTATCAAGTTCTTTTTCGTTCAATATCATTAAGTATGTTTTTAGAAATCGTTCAGTAATTTTTGCTAATTCTAATCGATCATTATCATTGCAATACTCAAGAAATTCATTTAAATCTGTTTTGTATGATTTAATAGTATTTTGCGAGTATCTGCGTATACTTTCAATCTCGGATAAATAACTATCTATCAATTCATTTATCTTCATCAAACGAAAAACCTGCTAATGAGTGTAGTTTGATATTTTGACGTTTTTGTTTTTAAGAATATGTGATCCGCTAAAATATTTCTTAAAATCGGGATCAAAGTGATGTTATTGCTTTTAATGTTAAAATCTGGTTACAATAAAATAAATTTATATGAAGAAAGCAATTTATTTTCCATCCGTTTCATACTTTTTTTATCATTTGTGCTCTGATCATCATAACCAAGTAAATGTAATATTCCGTGAATCACTAATCTGGCTAATTCTTCTTTTAAAGTAACTTTAAACTTTTTTGCATTCACTTTTGCATCATCTACAGAAATAAATAATTCGCCATCAAGCTGAACAAAATCATCAGAATAATCAAATGTAATTATATCTGTTGTATAATCGTGGTTAAGATGTGTTTTGTTTAGTTGATGAATATTTTCGGAACTGATAAAATTTATTTCAAGATTGATTAGACTATACTTAAGTTCGTTTGATAGCTCATTAACGAGGGAATGAATCTTCTTTTTATCTACTACTTTATGTGAATCAAAAACCGATAAATTCTTCAAATCATTCCTATTGATTATTCATTCTTAATAATGAATCAACAGTTATTTCTGTGTACTTCATATAGCGCTCTGCAGATTTTTCTAAATCTACAAGTTCAGCTTCGGTTAAATCTCTTACAACTTTGGCAGGAACTCCAGCCACTAATTTTCCAGATGGAACAATAAAATTAGGTTTAACAACAGATCCGGCAGCAACCATTGATTTTTCTTCTACAACTGCTCCATCCAAAACTATTGCACCGATTCCAATCAAACATAAGTCTTGTAAAGTACAACCATGTAATTTTACCGAATGACCAATTGTAACCTTATTACCAATGTTTAATGGATATCTTCCATTTGTAACGTGCAACATCGAACAATCTTGTACATTCGTGTTCTCACCAATCTTAACATAATGAACATCACCACGGATTACACAATTGTACCAAACACTGGAATATTTTCCGATTGAAACATCACCAACAATTTTAACTCCAGAAGCTAAAAATACTGTATCATCAATCTTGGGAAATAAATCTAAATATTGGAATAATTTTGTTTCTTTATCCAACGAATTTAATCTTTGTATTTTGGTGGCATCCATTCTTTTCTGTTCCAATTTTTTAATTCTAAGGTTATGCTGCCAATCAATACTTGCATTTTTGCAACAATCGGAATCGCATATTGATCATTTGAAAACCAACCTTCAAAATATCCGGTTAATCCAAAAATTCCTCTAAACTCAGTTTCGCCATCTAATCTCACGCAATCAATATCATAATCAACCGCATCGATATCCATATCTTCGACATCTTTATAGAAATTAATATAAGTTTTCTCATACTTTTCATTTATAAAAACCGGGACGTTTACTTTTTTCTGTTGCCCGGTTCTCATTCTTGCAAAGTAAAATAAAGATAAACCATCCTGGTAATCACGATCATATTTTGTGGTAGAATCTGTCCAGATTTCTTTTGTTCTTTCTCTTCCCTGCTGGATATGAATTATTTTTGATGAGTGATTGAAATTATATTTTGTGTATGTAGTATCATCACCTAATACTGTGCCTTTAAAGTAATGTGATGATTGTTTTGTATCGAATTTTGTTTCATAGATTTGATGAAGACTAACAAATGGAATTCCATCATAAGAATTGATGTATGCAACAGCGCTATAAAGTGTATCATTAGCCTCGTTGATTTGCTTAAGGACTTTTAGTTTTATTTCACCAATTTCAAATGCAAGATATTTTACTACGTAAGTTATATCCTCACCAACCTTTATCTTCTTATCTATAGATTGTGGCGGATTTGATGAATCAATAATTTTCGATCCTAAAAAAGTTATTGATAAGAATGAAACAAAAATTATTAAAAACTTTTTCATTTTAGATTTGCTAAATCTTTTGCCTCTTTAAATAAAGTAATAGCCTTATTCATTTGATCATCTGTATTTAATAGAACTGAATACCAGCCTTCATTTTTCCAATAGTTTCTAGCAATCTGTGCTTTTAATCTTGAGACAATATAATCTTTATCCTTACGATATTCTTCCTCGTTAAAAGTAACTTCCTTACTCGTTGCATAATCAATAAATTTACTCATTGTTTCATCACTGATTATAAAATTGGATTTAAAGCTCGAAAGATTTCCAAACTTATTTTTTATTAATACACCATTTTTATCAAGGTAAGATAATACATAAAGATAGAATACATTTTTTCTCAGTAAGTTTTGAGTATAAGGAGTAATTGTACCTTGTTTAACAATGTAATCTGGAGTAATACCACCGCCGCCATAAACAATTCTTCCCTTAGCAGTTTTATATTCGGGTTTTGCAGAATCCTGCTCAGCAGTATGATCTAAATTATCACCTTCTGTTTCCTCATCTTCCATTGCATCTGCATAATACTCTTCTTTATTTTTTTTGTCTTTGTAATCGCGTTGTATCAATCTGCCACTTGGTGTAAAATACTGTGAGATTGTTAATCGTAATGCAGAATTATCCGGTAAATCAAATTGTCTTTGAACCAATCCTTTTCCAAACGAAGTTTCGCCAACTATTAAACCTCTATCCCAATCCTGAACTGCTCCAGAGACAATTTCACTTGCAGAAGCACTACCACGATTTATTAAAACAATAAGAGGAATATTTTCAAACTTAGATTGTGAAGATGCAAAATATTCTTCATCAAATTCTTTTCTTCTTCCTTCTGTATATACTATTTTCTTTTCGCCGGCAATAAACAAATCACTAATCTTAACAGCTTGATTTAAATATCCACCAGGATTGCCTCTAAGATCTAAAACCAATTGATGCATTCCATTTTTATTCAGATCATTTAAAGCCTCAACCAATTCATCATAAGTTGTTTCTGAAAATCTGGAAACGCTTACATAACCCGTTTTATTATCCAGCATAAAATGTGTATCAACCGAATAAATTGGAATTTTATCTCTTACAATTGTAAAATCTAAAAGTTTAGAGACACCGGTTCTTTGAATTGATACTTTTACTTCAGTACCAGCTTTGCCTCTAAGTTTTTTTCTTACATCATCATTTGTAATTCCAACAACTGCTTTATCATCAATTTTAATAATACGATCACCAGACATAATTCCTAAAGCTTCACTTGGTCCTCCTGTAATTGGAGAAACAACTGTTAATGTATCATTTACAACCTGGAACTCAATTCCAATACCTTCAAAATCACCTCTAAAAGATTCTTCAACTTGTGCCATATCCTTTGGTGGGATATAAACAGAGTGAGGATCAAGTGTATTTAACATTCCATTAATTGCAGACTCAACTAATTTTTGAGTATCAACTTCTTCCACATAATATTTTTCTGTAAAAGTAAGTACATCATTAAACTTGCTAATACTCTCGCGTAGGTTATCGCCTGAAAATGCTTTATTAAGAAAAACTCCAAGTACAACACCAATAACAGCAGTAAATAATATTGTAGAAAATTTTAGGGAATTAAACATTCATAATCTCCGTTATCTAATAATCATAATTAAACAAAATAATCGAATATCTAAATTCAAATTATCATCCTGTGATTTAGCTCTTAATTTCCGGTTTCATCTGTGGAAAGAAAATTACATCTCGTATAGAAGGTTGATTTGTTAAGATCATCACTATTCTATCGATTCCTACTCCAAGTCCCGCAGTTGGCGGCATTCCAAATTCCAACGCACGAATAAAATCTTCATCAATTTGATGTGCTTCATCATCGCCTTCTTCTCTCATCTTAACTTGATCTTCAAATCTATTTTTCTGATCTATTGGATCATTCAATTCTGAGAAAGCATTACAAATTTCTCTTCCTAAAACGTATCCTTCAAATCTTTCAACAACACCTTCTTTTGTACGATGTTTTTTTGCAAGTGGTGAAAGTTCAAGCGGATAATCAACTACAAATGTTGGTTGAATTAAAGTTGGTTCAACTGTTGCACTAAACAATTCATCAATAAATTTTGCACGAGAATGAATTGAACCAATTTCAATTCCTACTTTTTTTGCTGCATTTTTAAGATCATCCATTGAACAAGTTAAAACATTTAAGCCAGTTTTTTCTTCAATTGCTTCAATCATAGAAACGCATTTCCAAGGAGCTTTAAAGTTTATTTCATTGCCTTCAACATTAAATACTAAAGAGTTAAAAACTTTTGTACAAACATTTTCAAACATTGATTCAACGTATTCCATCATCCAATTATAATCTTTATACGGGACATAAAGTTCCATCATTGTAAACTCTGGATTATGTGATCTATCCATTCCTTCATTTCTAAAATCTTTTGAGATTTCATAAACTCCATTAAATCCACCAACGATTAATCTTTTAAGATAAAGTTCATCAGCAATTCTTAAGTATAATTCAGTATCAAGAGCATTGTGATGAGTTACAAACGGTCTTGCAGCAGCGCCGCCGTAAAGTGGTTGTAATATTGGTGTTTCAACTTCAAGGTATCCACTAGCATCAAGATAACTTCTTATAGCAGAAATAATTTTACTTCTTTTGATAAAAACATCTTTGATATCAGGATTAACAATTAGATCAACATATCTTCTTCTGTAGCGTAATTCTTTATCAGCAAATTGATCAAAAATAGTTTTGTTACCTTGTTCATCAATTACTTCTTTTGCAATTGGTAAAGGTTGAAGAGATTTGCTTAGGAGTTTAAGTTCACGAGTGTGAACCGATATTTCTCCAGTTTTAGTTTTAAAAACAAATCCTGCGACACCAATAATATCGCCAATATCCATAAGCTTAAAAGCATCATAAGATTCACCGATTTCATCTTTTTTTAGATAGACTTGTATTCTTCCATTTTGATCTTGAATGTGAGCAAAAGATGCTTTACCCATTCTACGAATTGCCATAATTCTTCCTGCAATTCTTACATTTGATTCTGTACCTTCAACAAAATTATTTTTAATTTTTTGAGAATCAGAATCAACATCAAATGAATAAGCAAATGTTTCAACTCCATTTTTAGTAAGTTCTTCAAGTTCTTCGTATCGTCTTTTAATTAATTCGTTAACTGTTGGTTGAACATTATTTTCCAAAACTATTTTCTCCTGAAATTGGTTAATCTTAAACAAACTAAATCCTGTAAATTCTCTGCAAGCTTAACAGGAACACTAAAATTATTTGCAACCATTGTAAATGCAATTGGTTCCTTATCACCGGTAAGTGCATATCCGGAAAGACTTCTAACGTGACTTATAAATCCAGTTTTAGCTCTTACAACATTTTCTGCAGTAGTATTTTTTAATCGCTTTCCTAATGTTCCATCAACGCCAGCAATTGGTAATGAATTAAAATAATCTATAAAAACTTTTTTGTTTGTATACATATATTTTAGTAAGTCAATGATCTGCCTCGGTGTAACCATATTTAGCGGTGATAATCCACTCCCATCAACCATAACAATATTTTCAGGATTCAAACCAATATCACCAAAAACTTCCTTGATGGCACTTATTCCATTTTCAACTGACCCATAACCTAATTTTTCTAATCCAATTGTTTTTAGAAGTTGCTCAGCAAAAAAATTCTGACTGCCTTTGTTTATAACTTTTAATATTTCATTTAAAGGTTCGGAGTAACTTGTAAAAAGCAAATCAAGATCTGCAATATTTATTGCTCTTTCATAATCATCAATATCAATTGCATATCCGTTTACTCTTATTCCTCTTTTTTCTAATCTATTTTTTAAAGCCAACATCATAAATTGGGTTGGATTTTGAACTGTTGAATAAGTTAAAATACTATCAGCATCTTTTCTAAATTTTCCTGAAACAGTAACTACATTAGTTCCTCTTTCTCTGATTACATCTATTGATGTTTTTTCAGTTCCAGTAGCAACTTTAACTTGATTGAGAATTACAATATTTCTTAATGCTGGTTTTGATTCAACTAATACAGTGTCACGTTTTGCATCATATTTGATTGTAATGTCAACACAATTATCATTATATGATAATGCACTTGATTGTGCTGCATACCAATCAGTTTCATAATCCCAGGACCAACCAGCGCCTAATCCGATATCTTCAAATAAATTATCATCACCAACAATATTTCCTTTTATGTTTCTGATTCCCATTTCAAGTAATGAATCAATCCAGGTATCAAATACATAATTAATATCATTATTATAAAATCTGCCAGAGATAGTTGGATCTCCGCGGCCTTGAATTATTAAATCGCCATAAACAGTTGAACTTGATTGATATCCATTTAGAAAAATGTTTGTAGAAAATTTATAATTACCACCAAGAATTAATAAACCGGCAGCTGTTGTAAATAGTTTTAGATTTGATGCAGGAACAAAAAACTTATCTTCATTGCGTTTGTAAAAGTACTCACCATTTTCTAATGATTGAATTACAACTCCCCAATTAGCATTTCTAAAACTGTTATCATTAAAAATATCATCAAGCTGTTGGTTTAATTCAGAAACAGTTGAGTAAGAATAAAGTTGTGAAGTATCTTTTGCAGCTTTTGTTGAATCTTGAGCAATAATATTTATACTAAAGATTGCAATAAGAAATAAAACAATTTTACTTAGATAATTTTTGTATTTCATCTTTTGTTAATTTTCTAAATGATCCAATTGGAATATCCGGAACAATTCCCGCAAAACTTGATCTGTGTAATTTTTCAACCGTGTAATTTATTGTTGTAAACATTTTTTTTACAAAATGATTTCTTCCTTCTGTACACTGAACAACAATATTTTTTCTATCTTTAATTTTTCTGAATTTTACTGCAATAAATTTACCACGAGTACCTTCTATAAAAACTCCTTTTAGCAATGCAGCTTCATGTTCAGGTTCGAGTGGTTTATCTAGTTTAACTTCATATTCACGTATAATATTATTTTTCGGATGAATTAATCTTTGAGCAAAATCTCCATCGTTAGTTAAAATTAAAACACCGGTAGTATTGTAATCCAATCTACCAATAGGAAATATTTTTTGTTTTAGATTTAATAAATCCGTAACTGTCATTCGCTTTTTTTCATCATCAGTTGTAGTAACAACACCTTTAGGTTTGTTCATCAAATAATAAACGTGTTCGTTAGGTTTTATTTTTTCGCCATCAAGTGAAACAACATCTTTTTCAAGATCAATATTTAATGCTAAAGTGGTTACAGTTTTATTATTAACGGTAACTCTTCCCTGCAAAATTAATTCTTCGGCTTTTCTTCGTGATGTTATTCCGCTATCAGCAATAAATTTATTCAGTCGTGTCATTTTCTCCTTCAGAGTTTTCTAATTCTTTTTCGATACTTTCTTCAACGTAATTCATCATTATTTTATTTTTTTGATCGATGAAATCTTCATCTTTCATTATTTCTTCAATCTCTCGTGGTTTTGGTAAATCACTTAAATTGTACAATCCAAAATATTTAAGGAACTCGGTTGTGGTGGCATATAATAAAGGTCTTCCAATTGTTTCTGCTCTTCCTGAAATTGTAATAAGATTTTTTTCTAAAAGTGTATTTAAAATATAATCTGAATTTACACCACGAATTTGTTCAAGTTCAGGTTTGGTCATTGGTTGTTTGTAAGCGATGATCGCCAATGTTTCTAAAGCAGCCTGGCTTAGTCTTCTTTTGGATTTTTCTGATGATAAAAATCCAAGATATTTTGCATTTTCTTCTGTGGTCGCGAATAGAAATCCATTTGCAATTTTTTTAATCTTAAATGAATTTACACTTGCTTCATATTTACTATTCAATTCTTCTACAACTGAATGGATATCAGAAGAAGTTATTTCAATATCTTCACCATCAATTCCTCTAATCGCCCGAATAATTTCACCTTCAGAAATCGGTTCATCTGAAGAAAATATTAAAGCTTCAATTACGGTTGAATAAGTTTTATCCATTTGCTATTCCATAAATTACAAAATCATTAAAGTCTGGAGATTCTCTAATTCCAATTTTTTCCATTTTAGCTAATTCTAACAAAGCAACAAAAGTGATTACAATTCTAATTTTTTCTTTCATTCCGTGTACAATACTCAAAAAGTGTATTTCACCTTTTTCCATAACTTTACTTAAAATAAATTGTATTTGCTCATCGATTGTAACATTTATTTTTCTTATTTCGTGAACAACTTGCGGCTTCAATCCTTCGATTGCTTTTTTAAATGCTTTAGCAAGATCAAATATCGAAACATTCTTTAACAAAATATCATACTCAGGTGGAGCAATCATTTCATCGTGAGAAAAATTACCTCTGTAACTTAGCTTACGTTGATTTGATTCCATAAAATTAAGGTCTTCAGCAACTTCTTTATATTTCTTATACTCAAGTAAAGCTTTAATCAAATCAGCACGAGGATCAATCTCTTCACCTTTTTCATCAACTTCTCGTGGCAATAACATTCTAACTTTTATATGCATTAAAGTTGATGCCATCAAAATAAAATCACCAGCAACTTCTAAATCCATTAATTTAATAAGATTTACATATTCCAAAAACTCGCTTGTAATTCGTGAGATTGGAATATCATAAATATTTAATTCATCTCTTTTGATAAAGAAAAGAAGTAAATCTAATGGTCCTTCAAACTGATCTAATTTTATTTTATACATTTTAAAATTAACCTAAATTCATTTTTTCACGAACTTCAATCATTGTTTGTTCGGCAATATTTCTACCACGAGATTCACCATCATGCAAAATATCTTTTACTTCATTAATTCTTGATTCGTAATGTTTTCTTTTTTCAATAATAGGTTCAAGAAAACTAGAAATCTTTGCTGAACATTTCATCTTGCAATCAAAACAACCAATCGCACCGTTTCTGCAATCACTTTCAATCTCAACAATATTTTCAGTATTAAATTTTTTATGATATGAAAAAACTGTACAAACATCCGGATTACCAGGTGTATCTTTTTTTAATTTGTTTGGATCAATTGCAGCTTTTTTCATTCGCTGTTTTACAGTTTCAACATCATCAGAAAGAAGAATTGTGTTACCCAAAGATTTACTCATCTTTGCATCACCATCCAACCCAGAAAGTCTTGAAAACTTTGTAAGTAAAGCTTCAGGCTCAGGAAAAACAAATCCATATTGATTGTTAAATCTTCTTGCAATCTCTCTAGAAATTTCTACGTGTGGAACTTGATCTTCACCAACAGGAACTGCGTTTCCTTTATACAATAAAATATCTGCAGTCTGCAAAACCGGATAACCTAGATGTCCATAAAAAACTTGTTCAATATTTAAATCTCTTGCTTGATCCTTTATTGTTGGATTTCTTTCAAGACGATTTACTGTAATCAGCATACTAAAAATCAAATTCAATTCTGTATGCTGTTTTATTTGAGATTGCCTGAACATCGGACTTTTTAAAGGATCCAATCCGCAAGCAAGCCAATCTATTAACATATCAATCGAATTTTCATAAACATCTTTTGTATCCAAACTTGTGGTCAAAACATGATAATCAGCAATAAGATGAAAACTTTCATATTCATCCTGAAGTTTGACCCAATTTTCTAATGCTCCAACATAATGTCCAAGATGCAATTTACCGGTTGGACGCATTCCGCTTAATATTCGTTTTTTAGGCATTCTATAATAAGATTATTGAAAAATTACTGCGAAAGATAATAATAAAGAGAATAACTTTCAGGTTAGATAAAGATAAGGTTTCCAGCGTTCATCAAGTCTGCCCACAACATTTTTTATGAATAAAATATGGCTTGGTTTGAATGGACGAAAATACAAATTCATATTTGCTTCTTCAGGAGTTCGATCACCTTTACGATTATTGCAGATTGTGCAAGCAGTAATGAGATTTTCCCAAGTTTCTCCACCACCACGTGCTCTTGGATAAACATGATCAACAGTTAATGCAACATCAGACCTACCGCAATAAGCACATTTAAATGAATCTCTGCGTAAAATGTTTTTCCTGGTAAGTACAACTTTTTTATATGGAAGCTTAACAAATCTGCTTATGCGAATTACACTTGGCCAGGGATAAGATGATTTTATGGAATGAAGTGCCTTCCTGTCATCATTGATGACAGTTTCAGCTTTCCCCAAATAAATTAGAACTACTGCTTTGCGAATAGTGCAAACAGATAGCGGCTCGTAACTTTGATTTAGAACCAGAACTTTGGAGTTAAGTTTACCATTTGTTGGTATCGAACGTTCGAAGACATACACCTCATTAAATTTACTACTTTGTAATTTTAGTTAAATAAAATCTAATTGCTATTCTTAAAATAAAAACAATTCCTACAACTATAAGTATGGGAATATAATAAACTCTTGGTATTAGATCGAATGTACCTCTGAACATGTCGATTCCTAATATTATTGCAAGTACAAAAACCAATGCAATGGAGCCGTAATTAAATATTTTATACCAGGATTTTTCCATTATCTACTCAATTTTCGGGATTAAACTACTAAATTGAAGTCAGTTTTTCAATTACAATAATGATAGAAGACGTTAATTCTTCTTAAATATAATTGCGACTGAAGTTACATAATGCTCTGAATGGCTGATAGAAATTTTAATCTCATTGTCTGCTTCAACAAAATCTTTTAACTTACCAAAAAATTTAACTACTGGTAAACCATTTGGCTCGTTAATGATTTCCATACTTTTCCAGCTTGCATCTTTTTCCCAGCTTGTTGCCAAGGCTTTGTAGATAGCTTCTTTAGCAGCAAATCTTGCTGCAAGATGTTGATATTTGTTGAATTTAGCTAAACAATAATCCAATTCATTTTGTGTGTAGATTTTGTTTAAAAAAGAATCACCGTATTTATCAATACTTTCTTTGATTCTTGCAATTTCAATTATGTCAATTCCAATTCCTAAAACCATTAAAATCCTTTTTAATATCCGATTGCTGCACCAAATCCTCTTGAATCTGTTGCTCCAAAATAAATTCCATTTTTATTATCGATCATTATTCCTTCACATCTTCCAAGTGATCTTACATTCCCTAAAATGTGGCTTTTTGATTTTAAATTATGAATAACATCATCACTCAATCCAAATTCTTCATAATCAATTCTATCCGGCAGCCACTGATGATGAATATGAGGTGCATCAATAGCTTGTTGAATATTCATATCAAAATCTAATACATTTAAAATTACTTGTAAAACGATTGTAGAAATTGTTGATCCGCCAGGTGTACCAATAATCATATAAGGTTTTTCATCTTTTAAGATAATAGTTGGAGACATCGAACTTAACATTCTTTTACCTGGTTCAATTTTATTTGCTTCACTTCCAACTAAGCCAAATTGGTTTGGAACTCCGGGTTTAGAACTAAAATCATCCATTTCATTATTTAATAAAAATCCAGCACCTTCAACAACAACCTTTGATCCATAAGATGAATTTATTGTTGTAGTTGTACTAACAGCATTACCAAATTTATCTATAACGGAATAATGAGTAGTTTCTTCACTTTCTTTGTAAGAAGAAATTTCTCCTGGCTGGATTTGATTTGATGGAATAGCTAATGAATCAATTTTATCAAAAAGTTCTTTTGCATATTTTTTTGATAAAAGCCAATCGATTGGAACGTTATAATAATCTGGATCACCGATATGCTTTGATCGATCTGCAAAAGAATATTTCATAGCTTCAACAAGATGGTGAATATAATTGCTGCTTCCCCATTCTTTTTTATCAAAAGAAATATTTTCAAGAATATTTAACATTTGAAGCAACGTAACTCCACCACCACTCGGTGGACCCATTGTTAAAACTGAATAACCTTTATAAGCTGTAGATATGGGTTTTCTTTCAACCGGAGAATAATTTGCTAAATCTTCGAGTGATATATAACCACCATCAGATTTTATTTGATTGAAAATTAATTCAGCGGTTTTTCCTTTATAAAATCCATCAAATCCATATTCCTTAATTCGTTCTAATGTATTTGCAAGATCTGTTTGGATTAGTATATCATTTTCCTGGTAAGCAAAACCATCTTTTGTAAATATATTTTTTGATGATGGATATTTGTTAAAGTATTCTAATTCATATTCTAAAGATTCAGCAAGTCTATGTTCAAGTTCAAATCCATTTCTTGCTAAATCTATTGCGGGTTGAATAACATCGGATAAAGACATTGTCCCATATTTTTCTAGAGCATAAAGCAAACCTGCAACACTTCCTGGAACACCAGAAGATGTAACTCCAAACTGACTTTTATCTGGCAGAAAATTTCCAAGTGAATCCTGGTAAATGTATTCATTCACAGCTTTTGGTGCAATTTCTCTAAAATCAATTGTAGTATTTGTTCCATCTTGCAAATGAAGAACCATAAATCCACCACCACCAATATTCCCCGCTGAAGGATAAGTTACAGCAAGTGTAAATCCAACTGCTACAGCAGCATCAATTGCGTTTCCTCCCTTTTTTAAAATATCTACACCAACTTGGGATGCGATTTTGCTGGCTGAAACGACCATCCCGTTTTTCCCACGAACTGGATCATTTGAATGTGGGAATATATTTGAAGTGAGAAAAAAACAAAAAAAGATAAGGAGATATTTAAAAAATATTTGCATCAACATTTATTCCATCGTTCTTTAATTGATCGATGAGCAACGAAGTTAATTCATTTACTTGTTTCAATGATTGTTTTAAATCTTTAATCATATTTTCATCGTACAAAAGTTTACCAATGTTATTTTGTTGATCTTTTGTTTCTTTTGTCAAATCATTCAAATCAGAAAGTAGAATATCACTTTTGTTTACAATACTTTTTAAATCAGTAAAAAGCTGGTTAATATTTTCTTTGTTTGTTGATAATAACTCATTACTTTTTTCTGTTAACTCAACTGCATTTTTTGTTAAAGCTTTTAAATCACTACGATTTTCAGCTAACATAATATTCAACTTATCCGTAAGTAAGTTAAGATTTGCCATTGATTGTTTAACATCTGAATTTAGTTTTTCATCAGTAAGATATTTGTTAAGTGAGTTTATAGAAATCTTTACATCTTTTAAAACAGTGACAAAATCATCTTGAACAGAACCGAATAATGACATTGCAGAAGGTATATCGGCAAAGAATATTCCCTCAGCAGTTTTATTATAGTTATAATTTCTGCCGGAAGTACCAGGAAATATCTCAACCTTTTTACCACCCATTAAATCAAGCATGGAAACTGCAAATGAAGCATCTTCTTTAAGCTTAATATCATTATCCAATGATAGATCAACCATAACATAGTTTGTACCCACAACCATTTCTTTTACATAACCTTTTCTTAATCCATTTACGGTTACCGGATCACCAATCTCAAGCCCGGAAACATTATTGAATCTAACTTTAGCAATCTGTTCATTCGATTTTAAAGAAAAGTTTTTAGCCCAGCCAAAAATCCAGATGAAAATTAATATGCCTATCAAAACGGTAAGCCCGACTTTTATTTCAGTTTTTCTATCATCTTTCATAAAAAAAAGTCCAAATGTTTAAGATAAAGTTTATCATCACTACAAAACTACAAAATAATCGTGTTCATTCTATAATAAATATTATTTCAATCTTTTGTAAAAAAAAACGGATGAACTAACATTCATCCGTCATAATAAATTAAAAAATGAAAATATTAAAAAGGTAAATCATCATTATTATCAATTGGCGGCATTTCACTTACAACATTCGTCTCAGACGAACTATTATTTTCAGAATAATTTGTTGATCCTTCACCTGAACTTTCTAATGGAATAATTCTTTCGGATACAACATCCGTTGAGTATCGTTTGATGCCCTCTTTATCAGTGTATTCCCGTTTTGTTAATCTCCCTTCAACATAAACTTTTTTACCTTTTTTTAGCTGTTCTTTCATAAAATCTGAAAGATTAAAAACTGTAATATTATGCCAGGTTGTTTCATTTACCCAGTTACCATCTTTGCCTTTGTAACTATTTGTTGTAGCCATAGAAAAACTTGAAATAGAAACACTGCCGGTTGTAAATCTGGTTTCAACATCTCTTCCCAGGTTTCCGATAAGCATAATTTTGTTTAATGAAAAAGCCATGATCTCCTCCAAACTAAATATGGATGAATAATTTTAAATTAAGAATTGAATTAATTTCAAACTTAATTTAACGTATGTTTGATAAAAATTCCATAGTATCAGCAGACATAAAGTTTTATAGGTAAAGAAGTTAGGTAACATTTACCGCCGTCTTTAGGTCTAGAGATGACAAACCAAGTCAATTGTGAATTGAAAATTAATAGTCCAATTTTGGACTAAAATAAAGTCATCAAAAAATAAAATCATCTCAAAATAAAACAAGCAGAAAAAAGTGAGTTATAGAATAAGACGCTATTATTTGATAATCTTTGGCTTAAAACTTGTATAAATCAGTAAAAAACTAATAATGGTAATGGATTTATGAATACAGGACAAATGATGTTAACGTTAGGAGCTATGCTGCTTCTTTCATTTTTAATATTAAGAGTAAATTCAACTCAATTACTTAGTCAAGAAACAATCACTGATTCAAAACTAGGAATTGTTGCATTGACAATAGCAAATAGTTATATGGACTTTGCAAAACGAAGAGTTTTTGATACAGTTATTGCTGATTCAATATTCAATGATCCAACAGTAGCTATGTGTACTGCTCCAAATGCTTTAGGTCCGGAAATCGGAGAAAATTATCCAAATTTTGATGATATTGATGACTTTAACTTATGGGATCCAGCTTTAAGTCGATTTATCACTGTTCCAGATACTACAACATTATCAAGTGCAACTGATCCAAATTTATTTACTGAGTTTTTTGTGACATCGAGTGTTTATTATGTACCTGAATCAGATTTTGAAACAAAAGCGAATATAAGAACACTATTTAAACGTATCGATGTTAGAGTATGGACAGAACAGATGAAAGATACTTTAGTATATAGTAGTATTGCAACAATTTGGTAAACTGAAAAAGGAATAGATAATGGGATATACAACAATAATCGATATTCTGGGAGCAGCCATTATTGGTGGAATACTATTAATTAATCTGCTCAATGCTAATGGAACTTTAGTTGAAAATGATAGTGTATATAATCATGATAAGAATCTTCAGCAGGATTTAGTTATTACAGCTACTGTAGTGGAACGAGATTTTACTCTTGTAGGATATGTAAATAATTCTGAATTGATTGGGTCTAATGCCAATATCATTGATGGCAGTTTGAATAGTATAAAATTTAGAACTGATATTGATAATAATGGAACAATAGATACAATTACTTATTACCTTAGTGATCTTTCTGCTATGGCACATACACCAAATCCTAGAGATATGATTTTATATAGAAAACTAAATAGTGACATTCCTTATGTACTGGCAAATAATGTAACAAGATTTAGACTTATTTATTTCGATTCACAAATGTTACCTGTAGCGCCACCAATAGGATTAACTACTGTTGTAAATTATATACAAATTGAATTTAGAGTTGAAGATGCTTATGCATTTGACAATAATTATAGTGAAGCAATTTGGAGACGTATTACAGTATCAACAAATAATGTAAGTAGAATTAATTAAAGGATTACAAAATGAACGGGAAAGTATCTTTATTTTTAGTTATGGGATTTAGTGCATTATTTGCAATATTCGGTAGAAACATGCTAAGTAATTCCACAGTAAGCATTAATAATTACTCCTATTACTTTAATAAAACTCAAGCTAGTCAAATCGCCAAAAGTGGAGTATTTTATGCAATTGCACAGTTGAATAATATTAACCCTAATTGGACTGGTGGATCACTTGATTTTGCGAATGGTGATGCTAATGTTTCAGTTCAAGTAGTTGGTGGATCAAATGGCGTTCGAATTGTTACTTCCGAAGGAAATTATGGAGGCGGACATTATTTAGGAACCGAAACTTTTGTAGTTACGTTAAGACAAAGATCACTTTCAGAGTACGGAAACTTCTATAATAAATTTGCTATAGCCAGTGGTGGCAGTGTATGGGCAGCAACCGGTGATGTTTTTGATGGCAAATTTCATGCAAATGATTTTGTGAGATGTTATGGTGATCCTGTTTTTAAAGGTGCAGTAACTTCTACAAGAACAATTCAAAGATATGATGCTAACTCGCATCCAGTTTTCGAAGAAGGATATCGTGAAAATGTAGCAGAGATTACACACGAAATAGATATAGCGGAAATTACTGCAGGTTCTGTTAATGGAAAAGTTTTTTATGATACCACTGGAGCTAATAAATTTACAGATGTTTATTTAAAATTTTACGCTAATGGTACTGTTGATTATAAGTTAAAAATTGGAAGTGGCGCTTGGACTCCAATTAAAAATACCTTGGTTACAGCTTTAACCGATAATGGTTTAATTCATGTAAAAGGTGGCAGAGTATCAGTTGAAGGTGTTCTGGATGGGCAGGTTACAGTTGTTGCCACTAAAAGTGGAGTAGCCAGTGCTGATGCTGGTAAAGTTATTATTCCTAATTCTATAACTTATGCCGGTGATGTACTCTCAGATTATGGAAAAACTCAACCTCCATTTGTTTGTAATGATATGTTAGGTTTAGTTGCTGAAAAAGAAGTAATTGTACCTTTTAATAATGCTCGAGGTGATATTAATATTCACGCTTCAATATTTGCAGAAGATGGTGGAATGAAGATAGAGAGTTATAGTTCTTATTCAGGTGTAAATAATATGAATATTGTAGGCGGAGTAATTGGTAATTATGTTGAACCAACTGCAGATTATGCCTGGAATAATATTCTTAAACAATATGTACCAATAAAAGGTTATAGTTATGTACATAAATTTGATACCAGATTTGAAAGTTGGGCGCCTCCATTTTTTCCTAAAACAAGACGATTTATTCCAGAATTATGGTACACAGAAGAGGAAGTTATTCCTGAAATGAATCTATAAAAGAAAAAACTAGATTCATTAGGGTTGCATGTTGCAACCCTTTTTTATTTATTAACCGTTATTATCCAGGCATCAACAAATTCCGGTAACTGTTTTAGATTTTCACGAACTTTATCTGCCTCTTCCCTATTCTTAAAAAATGGAATTATCTGAACAAGATATAATTTCAAACTTTCACTATAAACAACACTACATTTATAATTTGTTTTAGTTCTTCCAATCTCTGCAAATGATTGAGCTTTTTCCTCAGTTGAGTAAGCACCAATTTGTACAACATAATATGCCGAAGCCAAATTAGGATACTCACCATTTTTTGGAGCTTCAATTGTTTTGTCTTCTGGTACTTCATCAAAAATGTAAACTTGTTTTTCGTTTTCTGAATCTTGTTTTAATGCTGAACACCCAAATATCAGATTAATGGTTAGAATTAAGAAAGGAATAAATATTTTATTTTTCAATTTTGCCTCAAATTTGTTTATCAATAACTATAAAAAAAGGGATGGTAAACCATCCCTAAAAAGATATATGAACTATAACTAAAATAACAAATGATCGAATGCATCTAAAGGAATAATTGGATAACCTTGTTTATAAGTAACCTTATTCATAAAGAATAAACTTCCAGGTATCGAGCTAACATCAACAAGTGGAATACTTGCAGCAAACTTTGTATTTATTGCTTTAATAAATTCATTTGCAATAATTCCGTGTGCTTGGCTTGATGGATGAACACCATCTAAACTGAACAAGCCACCGCTAACGTAAGTTGTTTTAAAATTTATTCCATTAACAATTTTTCCAGCGATAAATTCATTAAATGCAGAATTAATATTAACTAATGCAGTAGGAATACTTTGTTGATTTAATGCAACAACTATATCTGAAATTATTGTATTAAATGCTACAATAGCATTGTTAGCAATTGTTATTTCACTTGCGTCTAGAACTAATGCATTAGGCCATGGGTTTTGTGGAGTAAATCCAAATGGTTTTGTAGTATCCACACCACTCGGTACAGAAATTCCAGCATCTTTATAGAACTGTCCGCCAGGTTTTCCTAAATAAGTAGCTGATGCGTATTTACTGCCTTTTAGTGTAAGAAGTACCGTTCCATTTCTCAAACTAGATGAATCAGCTAAGCCAATTCCCGTTGTACTTGATTGATATACTAAACCCTGTACTCCGGCAGGTATAAGTGTATACCATTTTACCCCAACAGCCATTTGTGGCCCAACTGTTGTAAAAAATGGAATTGCTGAAACATTAGGAATGTTACCAATTGCAACACCAAAGTTTGCATTAGCTTGAGTTTTAAATTGTACTAAGCCTTGCATAATGCCACCAAACAAAGGTCCAAATTGAGTGGCTGGATCTGTTGGAGCTGATGGTGAAGTACCACCACTTGTAGCATATCCTAAAACATCATTATTACCAATCCAAATTGTTAAAAATGTTGGAGCTTGTGAAAGTGCTTGTTCTATTTGAGTTGTTCCTCTTCCTCTTAATATTACATCAAAATATGGATTAGGAACATTACTAAATACATAAGAAGCACAAGTAGTTGAATTTTTTGCATAAAGCACATCATAGAGTAACGCGCCAGGAACACCTAAATTATTATATGGTGCTGGATAACTTGAATTTAACAATGTTCCTTTGTTTGGATTTGTATAAAGCGTAAATGCTGGACTTACACTTGCAACTTCCATTCTTCCACCAAGACCGGGATCAGAAACGTAAGGTATTTCGTATGGAGTTCCAACTTGTTGTGCAATTAAGTTTCCATAACTGTACATTTGTCCACTTTGATAAATTGTGCCACTTTGATATCCTGCAGTTATACTATTTCCGATTGAATAAAATCTGGAAAAATTTGCACTACCACTTGTTGCATTTTTGACAGGTGCTTCTATCTCAGTGTAATCATCGCAACTAATTACAAAAAAGAGACTAACTAATAAAACAGATAATATTTTAATTTTCATTTTTTCATTTCTCCTTATAAACTAAGATTAAAGCTTAGTCCAAAAATATTTGCAGAAGTGTTATAAGTTCCATTAAAAGTTCCATTACCTGAAGTATATATTTCTTTACTATCAGTAATTGTTAATTGTTTACCTCGTATAAAGAGATATGAGCCTTGAACACTTAGATTTTCAAAAAGTTGAGCTTCAATACCAAAACTTAAACCGATTCTATTTGATTCTGGTAAAGATGGATTTAAATATTCATTTGAAACCGGATTTTTATCATAATAAACGCCGCCCATAAATGTAACCTGATCATTAGCTTTGTATGAGCCACCTAATCTTATAATATATGAATCTTCATACATTCTTGGACTTGCAGATACTACACCTGTTTCAACAAAAGTAACGGCTAATGTATCATAACTTGACCAACCAACATATTGAAAATCTGCACTTATTTTTACTCTTGGTGAAACATCTATAGCAATACCGCCAGCAATATTTTGCGGTGTCGATAATTCGGCAGTTATATCTCCTTTTGGTAAACTTGCAGCAACTTGATCTGGACCGGTTGAAGTAGCTGTACCTTCAAATTCATATTTAACTTCACTATGATACGAAGCTCCTATCGAAATACATTTAGTAGGCTTAAACATTATTCCAGCATTAAATCCGTACGCAAACATATCATTACCTTCAAGATGAATAAAAGCATCAGAAGCAAAAATTGGTTGCAAAGGATTTTTTCTTGTAATCAAGACATCAGCAAAGCTGTAAACAAATCCAGCACTTATTGCTAATGACTCAATTGGTTTGTAAGAAATAACTGGTGTAACGATAAAAGTTTGTAGTGAAGTTTCAATTGCTAAATATTTTCCAACCCAGTTTTCATCCCATTCTGTTCCTAATCCAAATGGGGTTGTAAATCCAAGACCAACAGAAAATTTATCGCTCAGTTGAGTAGTTGCAAAAAAATGAACCGGATAGAATAATAAATTTTTGCCTCTATATTCAGTTACATCTGGTGTAACTCCTCTAAATTTGCTTGATGGAGCAATAAATGAAGCACCAAAAACAATGTTTGTTCCTTTAAGAAATGATATACCTGCACCATTCCAATAAATTGCAGATGCATCATTTGCAACTGAAGTAAATGCGCCGCCCATTGCAAGTGCTCTTGCACCATGCTCATTTAGTTGAAATCCGCCAGCAAAAATGTTTGCAGAAATCAATAGTGTTGACACAATAAGAAATAGTCGAGATCTCAATGCTCTCCTCCTGATGAAAGTTATTGATAAGTAGTTTAACGAAAATTAGCAAATTTTAGCAAATAACAAATTATTTAATGCTGAATAATATTTTATTTTTTTCGATTGCTTTCCCCTGTTCAATATTAAGTTCAAACAAAATTCCATCTACCGGTGATTTTATTTCGTTTTCCATCTTCATTGCTTCTAATATTAAAACAGTTTCACCTTTAGAAACTTTATCTCCAATTGATCTATTTATTTTAAGTACTAATCCTGGCATTGGAGATTTTACAATTGTTTTATGATTTTCTAAAGACTGAGATTGAGAAAGTAATTGATAAGCTTTTTCTTCCAAGCTTGTACGAATAATAGCAGAAACAGAATGATTATTTATCTGAATATTATAATCATTGTTTGCTGGATTTGTATAAGATATTTCAAAAAACTTGGTCCCTATTCTTAATAAATATTTTTCCTTTTCTAAAAGGATCAACGAATAAGCATATTTTATATTATTTACTTCAACAAATAAATCATCAACAATTTTAACTTCAATAACCTTCTCATTTATTCGGATATTAAACTCATTCATAGTTTTGCTCCCACCAATTACTTAAACTTTTAGAAGAATTGCTTTTCCGATTAGAAACTTTTTTGTTATTCTTAATCAATGATAAAAATACACTTGCTGCTAATTCTATTTCTTCAGAATTATTGGTTCGATTTTTACTATCATCCTTATTGGTGTTAAGATTATCAATAAAATTTATATCATATTTCCCATCAACAAATGATTCTAAAGAAAGAATATAAAGTAGATAATCTATGTTTGTAGTAATACCAGAAATTTGAAAATCATTTAAAGCTCTTTTCATTCTGGATATTGCGTTTCCACGATTAGAATCCCAGCAAATAAGTTTTGCAATCATTGGATCATAATAAATTGAAATTTCCGAACCGGAAGCAAATCCAGAATCAACCCTAACTCCGGGACCATTTGGTTCTTTATACTGTAATATTTTCCCTGTTGATGGTAAAAAATTATTTTCAGAATCTTCAGCATAAATTCTGCACTCAATCGCATATCCCTTTTTAACAATTTCATCCTGGTTGAAAGAAATTTTATTTCCAGCAGCAATTGATATTTGTTCTCTAACTAAATCAATTCCGGAAATTAATTCTGTAACCGGATGTTCCACTTGAATTCTTGTATTCATTTCTAAAAAATAAAATTCTTTATTATCATCCATCAAGAATTCAATTGTGCCAGCATTAAAATATCCACAAGATTGTGCTGCTTTAATTGCTGCAGATGTTATTTTTGTTCTGGTTTCTTCATCAACAAACGATGAAGGTGCTTCTTCAATAATTTTTTGATGTCTTCGCTGAATTGAACATTCACGTTCAAACAAATGTCTGTAGTTACCGAATTTATCAGCAATAATCTGAACTTCAATATGTTTAGGTTTTTCTATAAACTTTTCTAAATAAACATCATCATTTGCAAAAGATTTTAGTGCTTCACGCTTTGTTGCTTCAAATGCTGATTTGAATTCCTCATTATTAGAAACTTTTCGCATTCCTTTTCCCCCACCACCAGCAGAAGCTTTTAACAAAACCGGAAAACCTATTTTTTCTGCAATCTCAATTCCCTCTTCTACATTTTTAATTGCTTCTAAAGTTCCAGGAACAACTGGAACACCATTTTTTGTCATTAAAGTTCTTGCTGCAGTTTTGCTTCCCATCATTTTAACGGAATTTGAGGAAGGCCCGATAAAAGTAATTCCACTTTTTTCAACATCTTCAATAAAACTAGCATTCTCAGAAAAGAAACCATAACCAGGATGAATCGCATCCGCACCAATATTTTTTGCTAACTCCAAAATTTTATTTTTGTTTAGATAAGATTCTGATGCGGGTGAAGCACCTATGTAATGAGCTTCATCAGCTAGCCGTGTATGAAGTGAAGTTATATCAGCATCAGAATAAATAGCTGATGATTTAATTCCAAGTTCTTTGCAAGCATTAATAATTCTAACTGCAATTTCACCACGATTAGCAATAAGTATTTTCTTAAACAATAGAACTCCTATTTTAGTTCTGCAATTGTAATTCCTTCGCCACCAAACTCAATTGCAGCAAAGTAAAAGTTTTTTATTTTTTCGTGTTGTTTTAAAATTTCCCAAACAGTTTTTTTAAGAACTCCTGTTCCCTTTCCGTGCAAAATCTCAACTCTTTCCAACGATGCTTGATAAGCTTCATCTAAGAATTTTATGATTTCAAATTCCGCAACTTCAGGTTTTTCACCACGAATATCTATTCTATAATTAGCCTGAGATATTGTAAAATTATTATGGGTGTTGATTTGCTCAGATTTCTTTTCCTTCGTTTCAAAAAGATCTGAAAGTTTTACCTGCATTTTAATCGAACCAGAAAGTACGGTTGCTTTACCTTTTGCGGAATTTATCTCAATTATTTTTCCTGTTGTTGATGAATTATTTATCCCAACAAAATCACCAACAATAAAATCTTTTTTCTCACTAACCTTTTCAACTTTATCTGTTACAAATATTTTATTTTCTTTTTTAATTTCAGTAATTAATTCTTTTGATACTTTAATAACATCTTTACTTGCGTTTGATTCGCGCAAATCCTTAATAACTTTTTCAATTTTTTTGTTTACATCTTCGAGATAAGCTTCGCCTTTGGCTTTAGTTTTTCTCAGTATTTCTTTCTTTTCACTTTCAATTTTATCGTAACTCTTTTTATACAGATCCGATAGGCCTCTTAACCTTGTATTTTCAATTTCAAGTTCGTTTAACTTTTTATTCAGTCTGTTTGATTTTTCTTCAAGATCAGATAAAAACTTTTCGAGATTATTTTTATCAGAATCGATATTCTTTCTTGCTTCACTTAAAATATCTTCATTCAATCCGGTTCTTTGGGCAATCTCAAAAGCGTAACTTGATCCAGGAATTCCGAGTTTAAATTTATAAGTTGGAGAAAGATTTGTATGATCAAATTCCATTGCAGCATTTTGCATTCCAACTTTATCATAAGCAAATACTTTTAAACTTCCGTGATGTGTAGAAGCAAATACAATTGAACCTTTTACTAATAACGTATTCAAAATTGCCATTGATAAAGCAGAACCTTCAGCAGGATCAGTACCGGTTCCAATTTCATCTAAAAGAATTAATGATTTATCACTTGCGCTTTCCACTATACTTTTTAAATTCTTTAAATGGGAACTGAATGTTGATAAATCATCTTCAATTGATTGCTGATCACCAATATCAATTAAAATATCATCAAAGATATGAAAGTTAGAATTTGAATTTGCGGGAACATGAATACCGGATTGTAGCATCAAGTTTAACAATCCAATAGTTTTTAGCACAACAGTTTTACCACCTGCATTTGGGCCTGTAATAACAACTACTTTATCATCATTTAATTCAAAACTTAATGGAATTGTATTTTGTCTTCCAAATTTTTTCAGTAATAAAGGATGACGAGCTTCGGAAACAAAAACAGATTGATTGTTATCTACATTTGGAAAAGAACCGATAATTTCATTTGAATATTTTGCTCTTGCAAAGATTGAATCAATGTAACCTATTGCTTGTAAAGATTTTTTCAAATCATTACTAACTTCGCCAATCATTTTTGTTACTTCACGAAGAATACGTTCAATTTCTCTTCGTTCTGCAAACGATAGCGAAATAATATCATTATTTAGATCTAAAGTTTCTTCTGGTTCTATATAAACAGTTTGTCCAGTTGATGATTCAGAATGAATAAAACCACGAATGTGTCTTTTGTGTTCTGCTTTTATTGGTATAACCATTCTACCATCGCGAAGAGTTAAATAATCTTCACGAACAATATCATCATCTTTTAAGTTTTTTATAATGCGATTTATAGATTTTACTAATTCATTTCTTTTAGAATTAATTTCCTTTTTAATCGATGCAAGAGTTGTACTTGCATTCTCTTTTACTTCACCTTGTTCATTTATAACTTTTTCAATTTTATGTTCAAGTAGCTTATCAGAAATCAAATCATATAATTTATTCTGAAGAAGAGAATCACTTTTTAGTTCCTGTTTTAGATACTGCAAAAGTAATCTTGAAGTTTTTGCAAGTTTAAGTATTTCTAAAACTTTTGTGCTTGATAAAATTGCGCCTTCAATTTTAGATTCGGATAATGGTTGATTTAAATCAGGAATAAAATCAATTGGTGGATGGCCAGAAATATTCAAAACATCTTTTACTTCAGTTACAAAACTTCCTTCATCGGAAATAAAATTTAAATCGTTTACAGGCCTAAGATTTGCAACAATGTTTTTCCCAATATCAGTGATTGCATATTTATGAACCTGGTTAAGTACTTTAGTAAATTCTAACTTTTCTAAAACTTGATCATCTATCATTGGATAGAATCTTTTTGGTTGATATAATCTTTAATTACATCTTCTGTACTTGGTGTGTAGTTTTTTAAATAATTAATAGAAGTCGGAATAACCCCATAAGCAAATTTATAAAACATAGATGAGCTTTGAGTTTTTTTATCAGGAAAATCAAAAATATTTAGTAATAATAAAAGTGCACTTACAAAAAATAATATTTGAATAACACCAACGAATCCACCAATAATTTGATTTATTAAATTATTCACTTTATCAAAAGGATGAATAACTCTTTTAAGAATTGTTGTAACAATCATAATTGCAACAAACAATAATAAGCCTGCCATTATTTCTGCAAGATAAAATTCAATTCCAAAAAATGATTCAATGATGCTACCAAGGTGCGATGAAAATAATATTGCGACAACAACTGCGGTTATAAATCCAATTATCCCAACAAGTTTTCTTACAAAACCATCTTTAAAGCCAAGCAAAAAACCAATGGCAATGGCAATCACAATTATTATATCAATAAAATTCAATTCGAAGCCAGTAAGTTTTCAACGATTGATTTTACAACTTTTCCATCAGCTTTGCCTTTTAATTCTTTCATTACAAGAGGCATAAGTTTAGGAAAGTCTTCCTTAGTTTTAGCACCAATTTCAGAGGCTAATCTGACAATCTCATTTTTAACTTCTTCTTCTGTCATTTGTTTTGGCAAATAATCCATTAATATTTTTAATTCAGCTTCTTCAACATCAGCCAGATCATTTCTACTTGCATTTCTAAATTGTTCTATTGAATCTTTTCTTTTCTTTGCAGCTGTAGTAAGCATTTTTAATTCATCTGCTGGAGTAAGTTCTTTTCCAATTCCACTTTTTTCAAATTCTAATATTAATGCTCTGATTGAGCGAACAACTGTTAACCTGGTTTTATCGCCAGACTTCATTGCGTCTTTTAAATCATTATTTATTTTTTCTTTAAGGCTCATCTAATACTCATATTATTTTAATTGTTAAAACGATTTTTAAGTTCAATTATATTTCCGGAAACAAAATTATAATTTTTAAATAAAGAATAAACTAATTCACCGATCTCTTCAGGTTTTATCCATTTAGATGTATCAGCATTTTTCATCCATTCTTTATTAGCCGGAGTATCAATAATAAATGGAGCGATTGCATTTACAGATAAATTAATTTTATTTCCTTCTAACGATAAAGTTTTTACAAGATAATTTAAAGCTGATTTTGTAGCACCATAACTAAATTTTAATTCCTCAGGATTGTTACCAGTATATGCAGATGTAAAACAAATTGATCCGCTATAACTTTTTTTAACTAAAGTGGAAAAGTGTTTAGCAATAAAAAAATTACTTTTCAAATTCATATCCATCATACGATCAAAATCTTTTTCTTCTGTCTCCCAAATCGCTGTTCCACCATAATACCCACCAATTGTTGAAAATAAAAACAACTGAGTTTTTTCATTGGTCTTTATTTCAAACATCGATGCTAAAACATTGTTTTCAATGCTTAAATCTTTTATGGTAAACTGTTTTACTTTTTGATTTGAAATATTTTCATCAAACTTGAAATCAAAAAGATAAATCTCATCAAAATCTTTTTGCAATAGTGATTTTGTAACACCTTTACCAAGCGCTCCGTTTGCGCCAAATATGATAAGTTTTCTATCCACAATTACTTTTCTATAATAAATTTTGCTGTTACAGGAAAATGATCACTGTAGCCGCCTAAATATCTTGCACCGCCATAAGTTGGGAATGGTGCGCCTTTAAACTTTCCAGTTCGAGTTACCATTAAATATGGTTTGTAAACTTCAAATGAATTACAAACATATTTTATATCTGAGCCAAGTAATAAATCTTTAGATATAATTATTTGATCAAGCATATTAAAATCACTTTGATAAAAGAAACTCCCCATACCATCAAACCAGGCTTTGTAAGATGTATTAAACAAATTTGTTGTAGCATCTTCAGATAATTTATCGTGATTTATTGAATCACAAAAAAATGGTTGAGCTTTTAGAGTTTCTGTAATTGAAATATTTGTTGGTTCATCATTAAAATCGCCAACAATAACAATTTTACTTTTGTTATTAACAATTAATAAAGAATCTACAACTTTCCTTATTGTATTTGCAACTTTTATTCTTCTTGGCTGTGATTCTTCCTCACCGCCTCTTCTAGAAGGCCAATGATTTACAAAAAAATGAATTGTATCTTTTTTCTCAAATAGAAATGATCCGAGCAAAACAAGTCTGGTATCATATCCATCACTAAATTTTGTTTCGTATCCATTTATAGATAATAAAGTAAATATTTTTGAGTTATAAATTATTCCGTTATCAATTCCTCTTCCATCTGGTGATTCTAGATAAGAAACCTTGTAAAATTTATCAGATAAATAATTATTAACTAAACTATCTAATAAATATTGATGCTCTACTTCGCAAACTCCAAGCAAATCTGGTCCAGCATTATCATTCATAGACCGAATAATGCGTGAAAGACTGTATAATTTTTTTTCAATTCTTTCATCTGTCCATTCTTTAGTGCCATCACTTAAAAATTCTTCATCAATAACTTTATCATCATCAATGTTATCAAACAGGTTCTCAACGTTCCAATGCGCAACGAATAATGTATCGCTTTTTTGTTGAGCACAGCCAGCAGTGTTTACAGCGAGCAGTATCAGTAAAAAGTTTATAAGTTTCATAATTTTTATTAATATTAAATTTCTATTCGTGTAACTACGCCATGCAATTTATTATATGGAAAATCAAAATAACTAATCCAATTTGGAGCAATTTTTTTAAGTACAATAAAGAATTTTAAGAAAAATTTATTTGTTTTTATTTCTTCCGCCCCATAAAAAATTGCTTTTTCGTTAAACTTCCATTCTTTAAATAGTTTTGGAAGATCAGGAACTTCCATATAACCATACGTAACTCTGGCAACAAATAAACCAGGAGAAACTTCTTCATACTTTTCTAGTTTAACTCCGTAAGGTGAATCTGTATTTTCAACCGAGATTATAGTATTTTTTTCGTACATAATTCCAGTTCTAAACATACAATGCAAAATATATGGCGAAACTGTAGTTAGATTTTTATTGAAGAATAGTGCTTCACCTGAAACATAATTTCCAGTTTCATAAATTTGTTTAAAACTTTCAATAAAAGTATCAAGGTCTACAGAACGCAAAAACTTTCTTAATCTGTTCATACCAGATATCCATAACCACATTATAAGTAGAACTACAACAGCAATAATTACAGACCAATATCCGCCGTGCGGAATTTTATGTGTAACTGCAATTAGATAAAACATTGTAATAGTAAGTACAAACATTGCAATGGACATTTTTACATAATCTTTTCGATTCCAGAGAATAGTTACTATAAATATAGAACTGATAAACATTGTAGCTGTAACTGCTAATCCGTACGCGGCAGCAAGATTTATTGATTCTTTGAACAAGAAAATCATAAATAATACTGCAATTAATAAAAGCCAGTTTACAGAAGGAAGATAAATCTGTGAACGCATTTCTGTTGATGTATATTTTATCTTCATTAATGGAAAGATTCCAATATTAATACCCTGGAATATTAATGACATAACTGCACTTATCATTGCCTGAGAAGCGATTACTGTTGCTAATAAAGTTAAAATTAAAAATGGAATGTAAAACACTTCAGAAAAATTACTTACAAGTTTAAATAAAGCCTGATTCGAGTCATTATGCTCAATAATATAAGCGCCTTGTCCTAAGTAATTAACAATTAAAGCAATAAAAACAAATCCCCACGCTTGTCTTATAGGTTTGCCACCGAGATGTCCCATATCTGCATAAAGGGCCTCTCCTCCAGTTGCACAAAGAATAACTTCACTTAAAATAAAAAATCCGGGTAATCCATTATGGATAAAAAACTCAATCGCATAAATTGGATTTAATGCTAAAAATATTTCAGGCATATGTATGATATAAAAGAATCCGGAAAGAAATAAACTTGCAAACCACACAAGCATTATTGGCCCGAATGATAAAGCAACTTTAGTCGTTCCTTTATATTGTATAGCAAACAACAAAATTGTAATTACAGATGTAATAATTATAATAGTGTTGATATTAATTGATTCTAATCCTGGAATCAATTTTAATCCTTCAACTGCAGAAAGAATCGAGATGGCAGGTGTAATCACACCATCACCCAAAAGCAAGGAAACGCCAATGTATCCTAAAAAGCTTATAAAACCAATTTTTCTTCCTTTTTTAAGCATAGAAACAAGGATTTCTTTAAGTACAATTATTCCGCCTTCACCACGAATACTCATACTCATTGCAAGCCACGAGTATTGAATTGTAACCAAAGTAATCAAAGTCCAGAATACTAAAGAAAGAACTCCAAAAACATTTTCCTTTGATGGAATAGTTAATGTAAAAATAATTGATAAGGTATAAATTGGACTTGTACCGATATCACCAAAAACAATTCCCATTGCTTTTATGATGTCTTTTGCTGGGCTATTTGTAGAATGTTTCATTATTATGACTTTACAATTTTTGAATGTAAAAGTCGTTGTTCCTTAATTTTATTAGCTATCTAAAAATAAAATATTTTAGCTATCATATGAAATAATATTAAGATTATTTTGCTTCAATCTTATTTAACTAATCTTTATTTTCTAACAAAAAAATAAAACTGCTTAACACCACTATGAAAAACAAAAAATTTGTAATTATTGATGCGATGGCACTCGCCTACCGCGCATACTTTGCTTTTATTAACCGACCTCTTACAAATAGTAAAGGTGAAGCTACTTCTGCTGTTTATGGCTTTTTAAACCAATTAATTAAAGTTTTTGAAGATCAGAAACCGGATTATCTTGCTGTTGCCTTCGATTCTAAAGAAAAAACATTCAGACACGAAAAGTATGAAGCTTACAAATCTTCGCGCCAGGCAATGCCGGAAGATATGATTCCACAGTTACAGAGAATAAAAGATTTAGTTATCGCATTAAATATTCCACTTTACATTCTACCAAGATATGAAGCAGATGATATTATTGGTACAGCGGTAAAGAAAGCTGAAAAACTCGGTTTACTTTCTTTTGCAATTACTCCGGATAAAGATTATTTCCAACTGATTACTGATAAAACAAAAGTTGTTCGTCCCGGTAAAATGTCTGATGAAGCAATTTTATATGATAAACAAAAAGTTATAGATGATTTAGGATTTGAACCAAAGTTTATGGTTGATTATTTAGCACTAATTGGTGATAGCAGCGATGATATTCCTGGTGTTGCAGGAATCGGGCCTAAAGGCGCTGTTCCGTTGATTGAAAAATATGGAACGATTGAAAATATTTATAAACATATTGATGAGATTGACAAAGCCGGAATCAAAAAGAAATTAGAAGCAAGTAAAGAAAATGCTTTTCTCTCAAAAGATCTGGCAACAATTCATTGTGAAGTTCCGTTAGAATTTGATTTTGAACATGCAAAATTTACAAATCCCGATTTTGAAAAAGTGAAAGAAATTTTGTTTGAGCTTGAGTTCAAATCTATTTATGCAAAGCTGGTTAAGTTTTATCAAACAAATTCATCAGAAGAATTTATTGATGTAAAAGAATCAAAAGAGAAAAATGAAGTTTCAGAATTTTCTTTTTCAAATGATGCAATGAGTTCTTTTGATGATAATAAAGTAAAATATCAACTAATTCTAAAAGAAAACGAAGCAAGAAAATTGGCAGCAAGATTACTTGAATCAAATCTTTTTGTTTTTGATACTGAAACTGATGGACTAAATACATTTGAAGTTAAGGTAGCCGGAGCATCATTCTGCATAAAACCTGATGAAGCTTATTTTGTTGCAATAAATCCATTTGATGATGAACCTGGATTATTTGAAAATAAATTAACTGATCGATTACCAATTTCTACTTTTATCAAAATCTTTAAAAAGGTTTTTGAGAATAATGAAATAAAGAAAGTTTGCCAAAATGGTAAATATGATATTGCAGTTTTAAGAAGCATCGGAATTGAAGTAAACAATTTTTATTTCGATACAATGCTTGCAAGTTATATTCTTGATCCTGATCAAAAGCATGGAATGGATGATCTTTCAGAAAAATATCTCAACTACTCTCCTATTCCTATTTCTACCTTGATTGGAGAGAAAAAAGATCCAACTAAAATATTTGATGTTGAGGCAAATGTTTTATCTACTTATGCTGCTGAAGATGCTGATGTAACTTATAAACTTTATGAAACACTTGATAAGGAATTAAAAAAACAAGGAATTGAAAAAGTTGCTTATGATATTGAATTTCCATTGGTTCATGTACTTCAGGAAATGGAAAATGAAGGAGTTAAAATTGATATTCCTGCATTAAATCAATTTAGTAAGGATTTACAAATATTGATTGATAATTATACTTCAGAGATATTTAAATCTGCTGGTACTGAATTTAATATTAACTCACCGAAGCAACTTCAGGAAATACTTTTTACAAAACTTAATCTTGCAACAGGAAGAAAAACAAAAACCGGTTTTTCAACTGACGCACGTTCTTTAGAAAATTTGAAAGGCGAGCACGAAATTGTTGATTTGATTTTAAGTTTCAGACAAGCATCAAAATTAAAATCAACATATGCTGATGCTTTACCAAATATCATAAACAAAAAAACTGGTAGAATACATACAAGTTATAACCAAACTATTGCTTCTACTGGAAGATTATCAAGCATTGATCCGAATCTCCAAAATATTCCAATTCGAACTGAGATGGGAAAAGAAATACGAAAAGCTTTTATTCCAAGAGATAAAGATCATTTAATATTAAGTGCTGATTACAGCCAAATTGAATTAAGAATTATGGCTTCAATATGTGGTGATGAAGCTTTAATAAAAGCGTTCAGCGAAGGTGAAGATATTCACAGAAGTACAGCAGCTTTGGTTTTTCAGGTAAGTCCAAAAGATGTAACTCCTGATATGAGAAGAAAAGCTAAAGAGGTTAACTTTGGAATTTTATATGGTATTGGTGCTTTTGGATTAAAGACAAGATTAGGCGTAACTCAGACACACGCAAAAGAAATTATTGATACTTACTTTAATACATTTAAACGTGTTAGAGAATTTATGGATAGTTCAGTTCGATTTGCACAAGAAAAAGGTTATGCTGAAACATTAAACGGACGCAGAAGATATTTAAAAAACATAAACAGTAATAATAGAGTTGTAAGACAATTTGAAGAACGTGTTGCGATAAATATGCCAATACAAGGAACTGCAGCCGATATGATTAAGCTTGCAATGATTAACATCCATAATGAACTAAAGAACAGAAAAACTAAAACAAAAATGATTTTACAAGTTCACGATGAATTGGTTTTTGATGCTTACAAAGATGAAGTTGATGAATTGCTTCCAATTATTAAAAACTTTAATGGAAACTTCACTTCCCTTAAAAGTTCCAGTTTTAGTTGAAATCGGTACTGGTAAAAATTGGCTTGATGCGCATTGATTAAGTTTAAGTTCAGGTTCAAGATCAAGTTTACAAATATTTAATAAGAATAGATTTAATCAATCTTATTTATTGTAATATTTTCTTTAATTGCTTTTGCAGAAATCACACCAACTATTGCAGTTAAAAACTGAAATAGTATCGAGTTAATTGGATCTAAAATAAATCCTCCGACAAAAGCTGTTAAATAAAAAGCTGATAGACCCAATAAAACAGCAAGCAAAATATCTGGGGACAATTCCGAAGTAATTTTATTTTTAATAATTCTAATTCCATTTTTGTAGATTGTAAACATCAACAACAAAAAAGCTGTCAGTCCTATTAATCCACTTTCAAAATACATTTGTAAATAATCTGAATGCCAGCTTGCTACACCTTTATCTTGCATTTGATCGAATAGTGGAAATATTTCTTTAAATGTTCTTGTGCCAAATCCAGTAAGCGGATGATCAAACATTAACTGATAAGCACCTTTCCAAATTATATCTCTATCAGATAAGTTTTGATTAAAATGAATTAGCTGTACAAATCTTTCTGAAAGTGAT
This sequence comes from Ignavibacteriales bacterium, assembly GCA_016707585.1. Taxonomy (GTDB): domain Bacteria; phylum Bacteroidota; class Ignavibacteria; order Ignavibacteriales; family Ignavibacteriaceae; genus IGN3. Next base: position 242,057 of record JADJHL010000003.1, read on the forward strand.
GGGACGAATAAAATAATAATTGCTGCAAATACAATTGGTACAATTAGTAAAATTCTTTCACGAGTTATGGCAACAAATAAAGTTATAATCCCAACAATTCCCCAATGTGTTCTATTGTATGTAAATAAAATTCCAGTTAAAAGGATAATGAGAACAGCAAACCATAAATATCTTGATGAAAAATATTTTTTATTTTTTCCTAAACTTATTGTAATTGAATAAATAACTGTTAAAAACATTCCAAGTGTACTGTAACCAGAAGTACTGGATTCAGCCCTATCAACAATGCCCAAAAGCACTTTGCTAGTGCCATATAAGCTGGCTACAGCTCCGGCAAGAATTAATACTTTTATCATCGTTACAAAATTATTTTCTTCATCTTTGCTTAAATAATGAGTAAAAAGGAAAAATGTTGAATAAAATATTATTTCTTTATTAAGTGAAGGAAGACTTAATGAAATGTTTGTTGAAAATATTATTGAAAGTACTCGCACGACAATAAAAACTAGAAAAGCATTATCAATTGGAGTTTTGAAGTAGTAAAACTTTTTATCTTTTATAGATTTGTATAAATAAGCAATCAATAAAATGATTAAAGCTGCTTGTAAAATAAAAAGCGAAAACATCATTGAAGCTAATAATATAATTATCAACCAAAATGATAAATTATTGCTTTTATAATTTGATATTTTATCTTTAAAGATTTTCATAAACGCTTAAAGTCTCTGTTGCTGTTTTTCTCCAATTAAAAAAAAGGGATCTTTCATATCCTTTTTCAATCAGTTCATCCTTACGTTGTGAATCATTTAATAATTTTAATATTTGCTCTGCAAGATTTTCTTCATCTGAAGTTTTAAAATAATGTGCAGCATTTTGTGCTATCTCGTGATTAGTTGGGATATCTGAAAGTAAAACTGGTAATTTACATTTCATTGCTTCAATTATTGGAAGTCCAAATCCTTCATAAAAAGTTGGGAACACAAATAATTCCGCTAAAGAATAGATTGTATAAAGATCACCCTCATCTACCCAACCAATTAATTTAATCTTGTTAAATGAATTATTTTCATCGATATATTTTTTAATTAACTCAAATCCAAATCCAGGTTTTCCAACCAGAACTAATTGATGATTAAATCCAGATTCTTGAATCAACTTAGAGAATGCTTTTAATAATGTTAAAATATTTTTTCTTGATTCAAGATTTCCAACAAACAAGATAAATGATTCAGGAAGATTATATTTTTTTCTTGTTGATTCTCTCTTTTCAATATCTGAAATATGTTGGATATTCTTATCCACACCAAGGTAGATATTCGTTATTTTACCTTTAGTCTCAGGGTATTCACTCTCTAATTGATCCTTAATTGCATTACTTATAGTTAAAATTCTATCAGCTTTTTTTATTGATGTTAACACTTTCTTTTTTGTAAGCTCGGCAAAATCCTTAGACATAAAACCATCGTTTACAAAACTAGCAAGATCGTGAATGTTAACTACCTTTTTTTTTGCATTAGCAAGCGGAATCTTAAAATCCGGTCCATGCACTACATCAAATCTGTTTATAAAGTTTAATAAGCTGTACCGATTTCTAATTCTAAAATTCTTGTTTAAATGAAAAGGATTTTTTGAATTTTCTTTTGGATTAAGTAAGTAGTATTGATTTTGATTATCAATCACATTAAGATTTTCAACTAAATTGAAAACATAATTTCCAATTCCAGATCGCTGAAATCCTGTCGCTGCTTTTATATCAATACCAAAGATCATAAAAGATTTTTATGGATAAATATTTACTAGTTATTATACATACAATAGAATTACTTTGGTTGTAATAGTTTGTAATGCGTATGATTAAAATAACAATTTTATTCTAATAATTGATTAAATTGCGCCGGTTAAAAATCAAGCTTAAGAATAAAATTATTACTGATGAACACAGGTAAACGACTTTTAAAATATATTGTAGTGCATTGGAAAAGAATCTTTACCGGATTTATTTTCACTTTATTAATGGGATTAAGTGATGCACTTTTAGCTCCTGCAGCAGGACTATTTATCGAAGCATTCAGTGATATCTCAAATTCAATTCAGGCTAATCAACAAATAACGATCCATATTAAATATAATTTAATGGGATTGTTTAAAATTGATTTTCTCAGAGTTGGAATGGATGAGATTACTAACGCATTATTTATGTTTATAATATTTCTTATAGCTTCTGTTGTATTAAAAGGAATATTCGTTCTTTTCAAAGAACTTCTTATGAATTCAGTTGTTCAAAAAATTCTGATGCAGGTTAGAAATGATATTTACTCGCATGTTGTTCATTTGCCAATGCGATTTTTTGATGTGCAAAAAACCGGCGAATTAATGTCTCGATTAACTTATGATGTTAATATGCTGGATTCAGCATTAAACTCGTTTATTGTAATCCTACAATCTTTAGTATACACAATAATATTTGTTGCCGGTATGCTTTTAATTGATTGGCAATTAACATTATTGTTCTTAATAATTTTTCCTTTGCTTGGAATTACTATAAAATATTTTGCATCAAAAATCAAAACGATCAACTTAAGAATTACAACAAAGCTCGCAGATATTTCTTCTTTTCTTCAAGAAACACTTTCATCAATTAAAATTGTAAAATCTTATACACGAGAAGGATTTGAAAAAGATAAGTTTAAAATAAAAACTAAAGAAAGTTATAACTATTCATTAAAATCTGTTTTTCTTGTAGCGTTATTAAAACCTGCAAACGAAATTATAAGTACAGGCGGAATGGTTTTAATATTTATGGTTTGCGGATTGAAATTAATCAATGGTGATCTATCAATCGGCGATTTGACAATGTTTATAGGTTTTTTAACTATGGCTTACAAACCAATTAAAACACTTGGTGAAACAACTGAAGCAGTTCAAAAAGCAACAGTGTCTGCAGAAAGAATATTTGAAATATTTGATACACAAAACGAACCAATAAAAAACTATACTGCTACTGATTTATTAAATGATGTAAAAGGTAATATAGTTTTTAAAGATGTTTCATTTTCATATAGCGGTGTAGAAAGTACTTTAAGTAATATTAATCTAAATGCTAAAAGTGGAGAAACTATAGCTTTTGTTGGTCCAAGTGGCGGTGGCAAATCAACAATAATAAATATTTTAATGCGTTTTTATGAAATTGAATCAGGAAATATATTTATTGATAGCAAAGATATTTCAGATGTAACATTGGAATCACTAAGATCGCAAATGAGTTTAGTTCCTCAAGAAACAATTTTATTTTCAGGATCTGTTTTAGATAATATTAGATATGGTAATCTTACAGCATCTGAAAATGAAGTTATCGAAGCAGCAAAAAAAGCTAATGCTGATATGTTCATTCAAAACTTACCATTAAAATATAAAACTGAAATTGGTGAAAGAGGCATTCAACTTTCAGGTGGACAACGGCAACGCATTGCAATTGCAAGAGCAATATTAAAAAATCCTAAAATACTTTTACTTGATGAAGCAACAAGTGCACTTGATGTTGAATCTGAAAACCTTGTTCAAGATGCTTTAGAAAATTTAATGGTTGGAAGAACTACATTTGTCATTGCTCATAGACTTTCTACAATTCATAATGCCGATAGAATTTATGTAATTGAAAAAGGTACAGTTGTTCAATCAGGTAATCACGACGAGTTAATTAAACTCGATGGATTATATAAAAGACTTTACTCAATACAATTCAAAGAGAATAAATTGAAGTGAAAGTTCTAAAAACTGCAGAAAGATTTGGGAAAAAGTTCTTAACAAGTTTGATAAAGTTATTTATCAAACAAGATAATTATTCAACTTCTGAAATAGATCCAACTGAAGTAACAAGAATAATTATTGTACACTTAGATCGTAAAATTGGCAACTTAATTTTATCCACACCATTATTTGAAGCAACTAATAAAGTTTTTGTTAATGCTACAATTGATATTGTGATTGCTTCACCAGTTAAGGTATTGATAGATTCAAATCCATTTATTCAGAATATTTATGAATTTAATCATACAGGATTTATCCGTAACCCTTTTAAGCTATTTAGCCTTCTTTCCGCAGTAAGAAAAAATAATTATCAAGTTGCGATTGAAAGTTCAAATCCATCTGGAACATCATTTCTTAATGGTTTTGTAACTTATCTAACAAAAGCGAAATATAGAATTGGGTTTAGTGGCGGCGGTGGAGAACTTTTTACAAATATTCATATCATTCCAGACAAAAACGATCACTATTTTGTATCTAAACAAAAATTAGTTACACCTTTTACAAGTATTGATTCTCAAATCAAACCAAAAATATTTACAAACAAAAATGAAGTTGAGTTAACAAAGCAAGAAGTTCTTACTAGATACAACTTAAATGTAAATCAAAAAATAATTGGGTTATGGATTGGAGCACGAGATAGAAAAAAATGGGATATTGAAAATTTCTATGCGATTTACAATAATCTAAAAACTGATTTTAAATACTTCCCTATTCTGCTTTTCGGAATTGAAGAAAAAAGTTTATTTAAAACGATAGATAAAAATAATTACAATTCGATTTTATTTAATGATTTAAATAAGCTAAAGAACTTTATTTCTTGTTGTGAAGTTTTTATTTCTGGCGATACTGGTCCACTACATTATGCTTACGCTTTAGATGTAATTACGATTGGAATTTTCTTACAAGATAATTATTCAACTTATGGTTATAGTTCAGAAGGTAAAAACTTTATTGTGAAGCCAGGAAAGACTGAAGATATGATTGATGAAGTTATTAGAATTTGTAAAACATTTGAAATGATATCTGAACAATAATTTTATTTTATGATCTTATAATTTTTATACTCGCCAACTCTATAACCTGATACTCTTTCAATAAAATCCAATAATATTCTGATTAACCCTTTCTTTATTTTTTGATTATTCATTTTAAAATCACTAACCTGATTTTTAACTCTTGTCTCCATAACTTTAGGATGAGTTTCTTCAAATGCTTTTATAGTTTCCATAGTAGAAAAATCATAATCAACATTATCTGGAACATTTTTATCTATCCAATCTTTACTGTGCCAGAGCGAATGAAAATATTTAACTTTATTTTGCATCACTTGCGGCGGTCTTGCCCAGCCGTAATGATAAACGCTTGCATCAATTTGTCTTACATTAAGTTTTCGATTATTTAATATAAATCCTTGAGCATCTTTAAACGATTGCACACCAATATTATTTCTCACAATTCTAATTTCTCTTCTGTACCACTGTCGAGACGTTGCAACGTAATTATAATTTCCATAGAAATGTAAATAGTTAAATAAAAGTCCTTCAACTTTTTGATTATCAAAATTATTTTTCATCCCAGCAATAATATTATCAAGATATTTTTCGTGTACAACTTCATCACCTTGAATGTAAAAGCACCAATCGCCGGTTGTTTTTGATAGTGCAATATTAGTCTGTTCTGAAAGAATTAATCCACCTTTTCTTAATTCAGGATTCCAAACTGTGTTATAAACCTTTATCTTTGGAGAGTTAATTGATTCGATTATTTTTGTAGTGTCATCTTCACTATCACCATGTACAATAATAAATTCATCACAGATTGGAAGAATTGAATTGACAGATTCTATAAATGGGAAATCATACTTAACAGCATTTTTAATAAATGTAAAACCGGATACTTTCATTACAACTCTTTGTAAATATTAAAAAAGATTATCAATTGAAAATTTTAGTTTTATTTCAATCTCCCTGGTGGAACGCCGCAGCATATTATGCTTATAATTTAGTTAAATCTTTAACCAGACTTGGTCATCAAGTAATCTTTGTTGGAAGTTCAAATACTCCTGTTGGAAAAAAGATTACTGAAGAACAATATAAAGTTTTAGATTTAAATCTTTTTGAAAATAATCCCTTAAAATTTATAAGCAATATAAATAAAGTAAATAATATTCTTGTTGATGAAAAGATAGATATACTTTTACCGATAAGCGCACCAGGACATATAATAGCTGGAATTAATAAAAAAATATTTAAGCGAGAAATACCAATTTTAAAAGTTGGACTTGATAATGTTGCACCTGTAAAAAATATTCTTAACAAATATCTTCATAATAAACTTACAGATTATTTTATTTTTCCTGGTCAATCAACAAAAATTAAATATGATTCTTTTTTTTCTATTACAAAATATTCTATAATTCACGCACCACTTGATATTAATCAATTTACAGATTTTCATCCACAAGAAGATTTGAAAACGAAGTATGGAATTCCAAAAGATAAAACGATCGTAAGTTTCATTGGAAGGTTTTCACCTGAAAAAGGAATTTTCTTTTTACTTGAGATTATTAAAGAAGCACTAACTAAAAATAATAATCTATTTTTTATTTTATCCGGTTCACAAGAACAAGTGAAATACGTTGATGTTGAGAAGAAGATTAACGATTCTAAAATTAATGGAAATGTTAAAATCATAAATAGAGTTAATGATGTTAGAGAAATAATTTCAATTACTGATATTGGTTTATTGTCATCCAGATTTTCTGAATACATTTGCAGAATTGCAATGGAGTTTATGTCTTTCAAAATCCCAATTGTTGCCCCAAATGTAAATGTAATTCCTGAAGTTGTAGGCAGTAATGATGTTGGATTTATTTATAATTTAAATGATTCAAAAGAAGCCGCCGACTTTATTGTAAAGATTGCAGAAGATAATAACTTAAAAACAAAGATGGGTAATAATTCTTCTAATCGGATGAAACAATATTATGATATTTCTGTATTTGATAAACAAATAAAATCAATTCTGGAATCTATTAAATGAACATTCTAGAGTTATGTTTTTCAACAGCCTGGGGTGGATTAGAAATTTATATCAATACATTTGTAAATGAATTTAGGCAAAGGAATCACAATATAATTGGTGTTGTTAGATTAAATTCGAAGTTAGAAGAAGAATTTAGGAGAAATAATGTTGAATATATTTCAGTTAATCCAAAATTAAAGTATTTGGATTTTATTACGGCTTTTGAAATAAAAACTAAGCTTCACAAAAAACGAGTTGACATTATTCATGTTCACGAATCCAAAGATTTAAGTACTGCAATACTTCTTAAAAAACTTCTTAAAACTCCTAAGATTGTTTTTAGTCAGCAAATGGATTCTCGTTATAATAAAAAAGATTTGTTTCATCGCTGGATTTATAAAAATATTGATCAAGTTGTTTGTATGACTGAAAACATGAAATTAAATCATCTTGCACACACGCCAGTAAAAGAATCTCAAATTTCAACAATATATAATGGAATTGATCTTAAAAAATTTAATTCTATTTCAACAATCGATAAATCAGATTTATTATTACAAAACAATATTAAGAGTGATAAGATTATTATTGGAACTGTTGGAAGATTGGACAGTCTAAAAAATCAGGAACTTCTAATTGATGCAGCAGCAATTTTAATAAATGACAAAAAGTTAAATTTACACTTTCTAATTATTGGTGATGAAACTGAATCAATTACCGGTAAAGGTTATAAACGAAAACTGATTGAGAAATCACAGCAATATGGGATTGAAGAAAGCATATCATTCATCGGTTTTACTAAAAACATTGAAAATTATTTTGACATAATGGATATATTTGTTTTGCCAACTGATAAAGAATCTTTTGGTTATGTTTTGATTGAAGCTATGGCAAAAGGTAAACCTGTTATTGCTACAAATCAGGGTGGACCTAAGGAGATTATCGTTGAGAATAGAAATGGTTATTTAATTGAGCCAAAAAACTTTATTGAATTGTCTGAAAAATTATCTTCTTTAATAAGTGATCAGGAATTACGTATTAAAATGGGTCAGGAATCTAAAATAATTACAAATGAAAAATTTGATGTTAATGTTACAATTGATAATTATATAAGATTATTCAATCGGGTAATTAACTCAAGTTGACCGCAAGTATTTATAAACCGTTGAAACGGTTTGATAATTTTACTTTTTCTCATTACCCCACGACTTAAGTCGTGGGGTAATAAAACGAAAGCCAATTACAATAACCGTTTCAACGGTTTACCCAAATAGGCGACCATCTTGAGTAATTAAAAGTTAATGTTAGCTATAATTTAATAAAACCTAATACTAATGAATGAAATCATTGTAAAATCACATGCTAAGATTAATATTGGATTAAACATCATTAATAAACGAGATGATGGATTTCATAATCTTGAGACAATATTTTATCCAATAAATCTTTTTGATGAAATATGTTTTACAAAATCTGATAAATTTTCTTTTAACAGTAATGATGAAAATCTTAATAAAGAAAAAACTAATCTTATTATAAAAGCAAAAGAATCGTTACAAAAACATTTTGGTATTCAACTTCCCGTAAAAGTATTATTAAATAAACAAATTCCAATTGGAGCAGGACTCGGAGGTGGAAGCTCTAATGCCGCATCAACGTTAATCACACTTATTAAAATGTTTGATCTTAATATTGAAGCTAAAAAGTTATCTCAACTTGCCCTACAACTTGGATCTGATGTCCCATATTTCTTAAATCCTGTTCCATCATTTGCAGAATCTCGTGGTGAATTATTATCATCAATAAATCTTAAACTTAATAAATATTTACTTATAGTTAATCCTGGAATTCACGTTGCAACAAAGTGGGCATTTGGATTGATAAAACCAATACAACCTAGGGAAAGTTTAAAATCATTTATTGGTAAAAACAAAATAAGTATAGATGAGTTAATGAAAATTGCTTCAAATGATTTTGAGAAAATTGTTTTTGAACATTTTCCTGAAATTAAAGAGATTAAAGAAAAAATGCTCCACTTTGGAGCAAATTATTCTATGATGACTGGAACAGGTTCAACAGTTTGGGCTATGTTTGATGATGAAGAAGCAGCTTATCAAACAGAATTATATTTTAAGTGTAAAAATTATTTTACGTTTATACAGGAACCTACTTAACTGCACTTTCAGCAAATTCAACAATACCTTTTGTTGCATTTAGATTTACTTTTAATCCAAACGGAATTGTTACAAAATCTTTAATGTGCCCGTGTGGAAAAGTATAAATTGATGGAACTTTAACCGGGGTAATATAATCTGCAATAACTTCCCCAAGTGTTAATGTTTTTTTGTTAGGATCGTGTTCGTGGCAATCAACAAATCTACCTAAAATAATTCCTTTAACTTTCTTAAAAACTCCAGCTAACCTTAACTGGTTTAACATTCTATCAACACGATATGGAAGTTCTCCGATATCTTCGAGCATTAAAACTTTACCTGTAAGATTTGGGAAATAAGGAGTACCAAGTAAATGTGCAAATACTGCTAAGTTTCCACCAATAATCCTACCTGATGCACTACCCTTTTGTAGAAAAGGTAATTTTTGATTTTCTGGATATTCAAGTTTTCCAATTTTTTTATTTGATGTAATCGTTTCCCAGAATAACTCGCTAGTGTATTCACTAACCACATCATAAAAATCTACTGCTACCATTGGTCCGGCAAAAGTTATCAACCCAGCTTTTTCCAAAAATGCCATTTGTAAAGCTGTGATCTCACTATATCCAACAAATATTTTTGGATTATTTTTTATTAATCTGTAATCAATTTTATCCAACAGTCTAAAAGCTCCATAACCACCGCGCAAAGTAAAAATAGCTTTCACATTTTTGTCTTTAAACATCGTATGTAAGTCATCAATTCTTTCCTGGTCGGTTCCAGCCAAATAACCATGATTCTTACCAACATTTGCTCCAACTTTTACCCTGTAACCTAAACCTTCTAAATATTTTACACCTCGTTCAACTCTTGAAAATTCATCTGGCGAAGAAGCTGGCGAAATTATTCCAATAACATCTTTTTTATTGAGCCGTTTTGGTTTCTGAATCGACATTGTAAATCCTTATGTTAGACTATTGTTAATGGCAATTTACAGAAACGAAAAAATTTGCACAACTTTGTAGAGCAACGTTATTTGTATTTAGTCCATTTTTAATTGACCAATAGAATTATGACTCAAATCACGAGAATTATATGTGATTTATTAAAGTTTTTAACAAATTTACAATGTGTTATATTTGTTTTAGTCGAAATCAGAGAACTTGAGAGCTTCTAATTAACTTAAACGTTAAATAATTTTACAATATTTTGAATGAATAAGCCCAAAGTACTCTTTATTGGTGGTTCGTTAAATCAAACCACAATTATGCACCAAATCTCAAAAGAACTGCCTGAAATTGATGCCTATTTTACACCCTATTACGCAAGTGGTCCTCTGTGGGTTATGACTAAGCTAAGAATGCTTGAGTTTACAATTATGGGAGGAACATTTAAACGGATTACTTTAAAATACCTTAAGGATAATAATCTTAAGCTGGATTTTGAAGGTAAGAATGATAATTATGATTTAGTTTTCACATCTCAAGACCTAATTGTTCCAAGAAACATTAAAAAGTTTAAAACAATTCTCGTTCAAGAAGGAATGACTGACCCACCTGATTGGCGTTACCATGTTACCAGATTTTTAGGATTAGGCCGATGGTGTGCAAGCACATCAATGACCGGATTATCTCATATGTACGATTATTTTTGTGTGGCATCAGAAGGATTTCGGGAGCAGTTTATTGATAGAGGTGTTAATCCAAATAAGATTCGAGTTACAGGTATTCCGAATTTTGATAACTTTGAAAATTTCAGAAATCTTAAATTCGAGCATAAACACTTTGTACTTGTAGCGACTGCAGATGTTAGGGAAACTACTAAGTATGAAAACAGAAAAGAGTTTTTATTAAACGCTAAAAAGATTGCAGGCGATAAACAAATAATTGTAAAACTTCATCCAAACGAGTTAGTTAAAAAACGGACTGCTGAAGTAAAAAAATATTTACCCGACGCATTAGTCTATCACGGAGTTAGTATCGATCCGATGATTACTAATTGTGATGTTCTAGTTACAAGATTTTCAAGTACGATTTTCCCGGCAATAGCGCTTGGTAAAGAAGTTTATTGTAATATTGATTTAACAGACATCAAAAGATTATTTCCTATTCAGAATGGAGGGACTTCCGCAAAAGTTATTGCAGAAGTTGCCAGAGAATTATTAGCTTCAACAAAACCCGTTGTTAGAGTTAAAGAAAAAAACAAATATATGGAAGATCTTAAATTGGAATTAAAATATATTCTAAAGCAAAAACTTGTACGAGTAAAATCAATATTCTAATTAAAGTGGAAAATAAAATAAACATTGTAACTGTTATTCAAGCAAGAACTGGTTCAAGTCGCCTACCTAATAAAATATTGCTCCCACTTTCAAACGCTCCATTACTATATAGAATGTATGAACGAGTTGCTGCATCAAAACTAAAAGGCACTATTGTTATCGCAACTACAACAGACAAAAGTGATGATCAAGTTGAAGAACTTTGCAAAAATTATCAATTGAATTGCTTTCGTGGTCATCCAACAGATTTGCTAGATAGACATTACCAGGTTGCTAAACTTTTAAAAGCATATGTTGTTATTAAGATTCCCTCCGATTGTCCTTTAATTGATCCAAATATTATTGATAAAGTTTTACAATTCTATTTGGATAATTCTAGTAAATATGATTATGTAAGCAATCTTCATCCTGCAACTTATCCTGATGGAAATGATGTTGAGATAATGAGTTTAAAGCTTTGAAAAATGCTTGGGAAAATGCAAAAACTTGAGATTGAACGTGAACACACAACTCCATACTTCTGGGAAAATCCTGATAAATTTAGAATTGGAAATGTAGTTTGGGAAACTGGTTTAAATTTTTCCATGTCTCATAGATTTACAATTGATTATGAAAAAGATTACAATTTCATAAAACAGGTTTATGATGAACTTTATCCAATAAACAATAAATTTACACTTGATGAAATTCTTGATTTGCTAGAAAGAAAACCCGAGATCAAAAATATAAATGAGGAATATTGCGGAGTTAACTGGTACAGAAATCATTTAAGTGAATTAAAAACAATTACATCAGATCAAACAAAAATTATAAGAAATTATGCCTAACAAAGTAGAATCAAATAAAAATTATCCAACAATTACTAAGTCGGATGAGTATTATAAAGTTGCACTGGAATTAATTCCTGCACAAACTCAAACCCTTGCAAAAGGAACCGGACAAAATATTAAAGGCGTTGCTCCAAAATATTTACAACGCGGTAACAAAGTTGTACCAAATGCGGAATCAATTCGTTACAGCAGAGGCGGTGCAGACGTTGTTTCCGGTGCTGTTAGAGTAGCTCGTGCTTACACAGGAAGAAATAAAGTACTTTGCTGTGGATATCATGGCTGGCACGATTGGTACATTGCAGTAACAGATCGTAACAAAGGAATTCCTCAAGCAATTCAAGATTTAACTTTTACATTTAGTTATAATGATATTCAATCTGTTATAGATTCAATTGATGAAGATACAGCTTGTGTTGTGTTAGAACCTTATGTTTTTGAAGAACCTAAAGATAATTTTTTGCAAAAACTTCGTGATGTTTGTACAAAGAATGGAACACTTTTAGTATTTGATGAAATGTGGAGTGGATTTAGAATTGCATTAGGCGGTGCACAGGAATACTTTGGTGTTAATGCTGATTTAGCTTGTTTCTCAAAAGCAGTTGCTAATGGAATGCCTATTTCAATCTTAACTGGAAGAAAAGATGTAATGTCTTTACTTGAACAGGAAGTTTTCTTCTTCAATACGTTTGGTGGTGAAGCATTGTCGCTTGCTGCTGCAAAAGCTACAATAAATGAAATGATTGAAAAAAATGTTCCGGCACAATTAGCAAAGCAAGGAAACAAATTAAAAATTGGATACAACAAAATTGCTGAAGAACTTGGAATGAACTATACTAAATGTTCAGGATTTGATTGCAGAACGATTGTAACATTTGATTCTTCTGCCGGAAATCCACTTGAGATGAAATCACTTGTTCAACAGGAAATGATTAAACGCGGAATTCTATGGGGTGGATTTCATAATATGTCTTTCTCACATTCTGATTCCGATATTGAATACACATTAAAAGCTTACAGAGAAGTTCTTCCAATTCTAAAAAAAGCTGTTGAAGAAAATAATGTAATAGGATATTTACGCGGTGAACCTGTTGAGCCTGTGTTTAGAAAAGTCAGTAACTTTAATATGAAACCAAAAAAGAAATAATACTTTCGTCATTCCGAACTTGTTTCGGAATCTCTAGATTGTAATTGAGAAAACTAAAGAAGCTGAAACAAGTTCAGCTTGACATAGAGAAAAAAGAAATGAACTCATTAGAACTATTCTCGCTAAAAAACAAAGTTGCAATTGTAACAGGTGCACTTGGATTGATTGGTAAAAATCATTGTGTGGCATTATCAGAAGCTGGTGCAAATGTTATTGTTTGTGATCTAGATGAAATCAAATGTAAAGAATTTGCTTCTTCCCTGCCAACCAAATCAATTGGGATTGGTGTTGATATCACAAATAAATCATCTGTAGAAAATCTAAGGGATAAAACTTTAAAAGAATTTGGAAAATAGATATTCTTGTAAACAACGCTGCAATAAATGATATGTTTGTCCCAAAGGACTCCTTCGGAGATAATCCACAAGCAGCCGCAGAACAATCTATGTTTGAAAACTACCCGTTGGAAATGTGGCAGAAATCTTTGGATGTTAATGTAACCGGCACATTTCTTTGTTCTCAAATTATCGGAAATGAAATGGCAAAAGTTGGTAAAGGAAGTATCATAAATGTTGCATCAACTTATGGATTAGTTGGACCTGATCAATCAATCTATAAAAAACCTGATGGCTCACAATCATTTTATAAATCACCCGCTTATCCAGCAACAAAAGGTGCGATTGTAAACTTTACAAGATTTCTTGCAACTTATTGGGGAAACAAAGGCGTTCGTGTAAATACACTAACTCCAGGTGGAGTTGAAAATAATCAGGATGAATATTTTGTAAATAATTATTCTGCAAAAACACCTTTGGGTAGAATGGCTTATCCAACTGATTACAAAGGCGCAATAATATTTTTAGCAAGCGATGCTTCATCTTATATGACTGGAGCAAATTTAATTGTTGATGGAGGATGGACTGCATGGTAATTGATAATAAATTAAAAGAGAAAAATCTTCACTTAAAAGAAAAAGCAGAAAAGATAAAAGTTATCTTAACTGATGTTGACGGAGTTTTAACTGACACAGGAATTTATTATGGTCAAAATGGTGAAGCATTTAAAAGATTTTCTGTTCGTGATGGAATGGGTATTGAGCGTTTACGTAAATATGCTGGAATTGAAACTATTTTTATTACAGGTGAAAATACTAATACAGTTAAGACTCGTGCAGAAAAACTGAAATTACAAGAGTATTATCTAGGTGTAAATAAAAAAGAAGAAGTTCTAGAAATCATAAAAAAGAAAAACGGATTTGAAAAAGAAAACATTGCTTACATCGGTGATGATTCAAATGATTACGATGTTATGCAGCTTTGCGGATTTACTGCAACTCCAAATGATGGAATGAGTTTTATAAAAGATATTGCCGATTATGTTTGCGAAACCAAGGCTGGTTACGGTGCATTTCGTGAGTTTGCAGAATTGATTTTAGCATTTAAGAATAACTCTTAAAAATATTTTGAAAGAAATTTATGAGCAAAAGAGAAATTAAAGTTGGTGCTCGTTTTATTGGGGATGGTCATCCTGTTTTTGTAGTTGGTGAAATTGGCATCAATCATAATGGTGATGTTGAAATTGCAAAAAAAATAATTGCCGGCGCAAAACACGCTGGTTGCGATGCAGTTAAATTTCAAAAACGCACTCCGGAAATTTGCACACCAAAAGATCAATGGAATATTGAACGCGATACACCCTGGGGCAGAATGACTTATATCGATTACAGACACAAAGTTGAGTTTGGTGAAAAAGAATATTCGGCTATAGATAAATACTGTAAAGAAATTGGAATGATTTGGTTTGCTTCCTGCTGGGATGAAGAAGCTGTTGACTTTATTGAACTATTTAATCCTCCGCTTTATAAAACTGCTTCAGCTTCCTTAACTGATTTTGGATTGTTGGAAAAGCATAAAAAGCTAAATAAACCAATTATGATGTCAACTGGGATGTCCACAATAGAACAGATTGATAATGCAATTTCATTTATGGATAAAAATAAATTAATGATTGCTCATGCAACATCAGCATACCCTTGTAAGAATGAAGAACTAAATCTTAAAATGATTGAAACACTAAAACAAAAGTATCCAGATATTCCAATTGGTTATAGCGGACACGAAGTTGGATTAGCTCCAACGTGGGCTGCTGTTGCTCTTGGTGCTTGCTTTGTAGAACGGCATATCACTTTAGATCGTGCTATGTGGGGAACGGATCAAGCTGCTTCTGTTGAGGTTGGCGGAATGGAAAGATTAATTGGGAATATTCGTGATATTGAAAAATCTTTAGGTGATGGAATTAAAAAAGTTTACGATAGTGAACTTGGACAAATTAAAAAATTAAGACGTGTTAAATAATCAGGTACGTCATTGCTGAACAAGCAATTGCAAAGTCTAAAGTCTTACTCGAAGATGCTGAAATGACAATAAAATAGATTATGAAAGCAAGCATTTTTTCAGACATATTTAATACAATTTACAATTACGTAAGTAGTATGTCATCCGCAGAAATAATTTCAACATCGTTAATTATTGTAGCAGCAATAATATTTGTAATTCTGGAACGATTATTTCCCTACACTAAAAACCAAAAGATTTTGCGTGAAGGTTTCTTTGATGATTTTGCAATGTACACAATTGCTCAAAATTATATTTTAAGTATTCTAATTTTTGGTGTGATAATTAATTTTATTGATAACTCAACGGGAATCTCGAGATTACAATTATTTGCTGAAGTACCAATCTGGGCACAGTTAATTTTCTTTGTAGTTACACACGATCTTTACATTTATTGGATGCATCGCTGGATGCACAAAAATAAATGGTTATGGAGATTACACGAAGCGCATCACTCACCAAAAAAAGTTGATTGGTTATCAGGTTCACGTTCACATCCATTGGAAATTATATTAAATCAAACAATTGAGTTTGCACCAATAATTTTACTTGGTGCACCGGTTGAGGTTATTGCATACAAAGGATTGATAAGCGCAGTTTGGGGAATGTACATTCATTGTAATGTTGATATTCAATCCGGCTGGCTGCAAAAAATAATTAACGGACCGGAAATGCATCGCTGGCATCACTCCACTGGTAAAGGAAGAAACAGAAACTTTGCAACTAAATTTGCTTTTTGGGATTGGATGTTTGGAACAGCTTACTTACCAGAAACTAAAGCAGATGAATATGGATTGAAGACATACTTCCCTGCTCATTACATTTCTCAAACACTTTTTGCTTTTAGAAGTTTTAGAAAATCCAAAATAGAAAATGAATAATCTCTATTTATTAAAGTTTGTTTTATTATGTTAAATAATCACATAAACAAACCTCAAAAAAGAGGTGTTGTACGAAAGTATTTAAGTAGAGAATTTTATATTATAAAAAGGCATATTAATTGGTACATTAATAGAAATAAGTATGCAGAAGTAAAGATAAAATCCAAATTAAACTATTCAATAATAAAACATAGATCATTTTTACTACGTCCATTGAAAAATGTTGATATGTATTTGCAGCACAACAAAGTTTCAAATCTTAGACTTGCTATTCAAAAATTAGATAAGCTCATCATCAAACCTGGACAATTATTTTCGGTGTGGAAACTTGTTGGTAGACCTACAATATTGAAAGGCTACCTTGATGGATTAGTCTTGAATAATGGTAATATAGAAAAAGGGATTGGTGGTGGACTTTGCCAATTAGGGAACTTATTATATTGGATGGCCTTACATACTCCATTATCGATTGTTGAGCGCTGGAGACATAGTTATGATGTTTTTCCTGATATAAACAGAACTATACCATTTGCTTGTGGTGCAACATTATCATACAACTATATAGATTTACAAATACAGAATAATACAAGTGAAACATTTCAAATAAATTTATGGTTAGATGACGAATATCTTAACGGTGAGATTACTTGTGATAAGGAATTAAATTTTCATTATGATATTTTTGAAACTGATCATATGTTTCATCATCAATGGTGGGGCGGCTATACAAGACATAATAAAATTTGGAGAAAGATTACTAATCTTGAGACCAAAGAGATTTCAGAAGAATTTGTATCAGAAAACAGTGCGATAGTGATGTATAGTCCTCTATTAAACATATGAAAAGTAATTTGATCTATCTACTTTAAACTCCCTTAAGAATAAGAACTATAAATCATTTCACAAAACAATAATTTAATAAACTACTGCGCAATTATTTTTTTGTCGATATATATTTTATTATCTGAGCTTTTTCTATCGTAACCAATCCACCAATATTAGCAGTTTCAAAAATGTTATTTATAGTTGGGATGAAGTTTTCAATCTTTTCAAGAGTATCAACTATTTCTATAATTAACGGCATATCTTCAGAGAGTGTAAGCAGTTTTGAAGTATGAATTTTACTGTTAGCACCAAAGCCCATAATTCCTTTTATAACTGTAGCACCTGCTAAATTTGATTCTCTTGCTTTCAAAACAATTTCTTCATAAACAGGTCTTCCATTATATTTATCACTTTCACCAATAAATATTCTAAGAAGTTTTGCTTCACTATTTGTTTGCATAAATCAACCTATAAGTTTTGAAATTAAGTACGCCAGATAAATTCCAACTAAACATAAAACCACATTTAACAGAACATTATAAATTGCAAGACCAAATTCTGAATCACGGAATAAAGCTAAAGTTTCGTATGAAAATGTTGAGAAAGTGGTAAAGCCGCCGCAAAATCCAACCGTAAGAAATAATCTAAATTCGCTTCCGATTAATTCTTTTTCGTTAAGATAGAACATAATAATCCCGAGAATAAATGTTCCAACAACATTTACAACTAAAGTACCGTATGGAAATACTACAGAAATGTTTCTTTGGATATAACTTGAAATTCCGTAACGAAGTGCGCCGCCAATTGCGGCGCCTGCGGATACAAGGATGTAATTAAGCATATTTATTTTTTTTGCCGAAAGATAAAACTATTCACACACTCGGCAAAACTATTTTAACAAATTCATCTTACCTGATTTTATTTTTTCTCCAACTTTGATGTTATAGAAATAAACTCCGCTTGATACATTTTGATTGCTTTGATTCTTCCCTTCCCACTTTACAATATAATTTCCTGCAGCAAGTTGCTGATTAACCAGAGTAGCAACCAAACTTCCCTGAACATCAAATATTTTTAATTCAGTGTTTTCATTTGTAAGATCATAAGGTACTGTAAATGCAATTAGTGTTGTTGAGTTAAATGGATTTGGATAGTTTGAAATCAACAACTCAGATTGTGGAATAATATTTCCATTAGGATTTTCATCAACAGAAGTAATTAATGTTGGCCCAGTGCCGCGAGAATTCCCTATTGAATCTGCCAAATAAATATTTACCCATTCAGGTCTTAATGCTGATTGTAAATATTGATTATCCCATTCTTCATCAGTTAATCTCAAAAAATTTTCTGTTGTGTATTCGTAATAGCTCATAACTGGACCAATAAATGCAGTTTGCACGCCATCATTCCAGGGTGTAACAAAAACACCAAGATTTATTGGTCCTGTACCTGTATGCTTTACCCAGCCTTCAATATTACCATCACAATCAGTAGGAATTGTATGCATATCAGCAACAAGATGATCACTTTCCATAAGTCCAACATTGGAATGTCCATTACTCCCAATTACGTCTAAATCTCTATAAAATAACTTTGGATACCAACCAGCATATGGTGAAACACCACAAGTCCCATGTGTTTCATGAAATATCATATTCTGCAAAAAAGATATTTCTGATGTGGTCAACATTTCCTGATTTAATTCTTTGATTGATATTGTTTGCAGGGTATCCATGACACTTCCAAGAAAAATAAATAACACTCCATGTTGAGTGGATCAAGGATCAGGAAAATTAATTGTTTGAATTTTATTTGATGCAGAAACTGAAAAATCTTTTAAAGTTTGAAAAAACTCTGGAAATGGTTCAACATAACTATAAGGATAAGAACATATGGTTCCACCTGTATAAGATTGTTTTGCATATAAAAGATTATCGTGTCGTAATTCAGTCCAGGATGCGAGTTGAGTATTCATTTTTTCCTGCCAGAAAGCCGCAGTTTGCATAAATGGAGGAAGAGTTGTTCTATCTTGCGGAGGATTTAATTTTCTGATAATATTTAACCAATTAGAATAAAGATTTGCACTCCAGAATTCATTATCATATGAATCAATTAAATATCTTAAAGCTGCAAGATTCTGTGAATAATGATAATTGTCTAACTCCTCTTGTAATAATTGAGCTGAAGCAGAATTACCTATTGAAAACAAAATATCTAACAAAGATGGAAATAATCTGCAGATTCGTTCATCTAAATATTTTATTCTATCGAAAACCACGCTTCCGGTAATATATGAATCAATCACAAATCTTTGTCCAAACAACATAAACGCTGAAGCTGGAATAATACTATCAGGACTAAAGGGATCACTAAAAAGTAATTGCGATAGAATTAATTGATAAGCGAAACTTTGATTTTTAAGTGTATCTTGAAATTCAACTACAGTCAAGCTATCGAGAAATTCGTCTACATCATTTAGTGTAATTGCATTCTTCATAAATTCAAGATTATCAAGAGTAACATTATCCTGTTCACCTGCAAATATTTTTATTGTGTTTTCTATTTCCTGATAATCATTGTAGGAATTTGAATGATCAATTAATTCTTTAATTAAATATGAATCTATGATTTGTCTTTTAATATCATCAAAGCTTTGCGGATTACATAATTCTGGGGGCCATGCTGCGGGTTTAATCAGATATAATTCAGTTCTTCCTAACCACATCATAACTTTAAAATACTTTGGCAATTCTAATTCGTTAAATGAATTTGGATCAACATCATAATGACCACGCGGTTTAAACTGACTCCAATCAATCATTTTACAATTATCAGAAAAGAGATAACAAGTATCCATTTCTTCTGCCTCAATGTAACTTAATAACTCAGTGACTCGCTGACTATTTTCAGTATAAAATGGCACGGTATTTAAATCAAACAATCTCAAAGGTATTGTTAAATAAACATCTACATCTTTTAACATTTTCATCATTTCAGGATTGTTACCATACTTTGTATTCAAATAATTTTGTTGGGAATGAAGTGTTTGTAAAAGAGTTTTTACTTTTTCGATCAAGAATCCAAGCTCAGCATCTTTCAAAATTCTATCATAAGAAATATGAAATGCGTGAAGAATGGCATCTGTAGAAACAAACACTGGTAAATCTTTGTGGAAAATTTCGAGAAATGCTTCACCGAAAGAGATCTTTTTCATTCTTTCAGAAACAACAAATCCATTTTGTGAAAGTAAATCTAATTCGTGTGGTGTTAATCCATACTTAAATGAAATTGAATCTAAGTATCTCGTTTCTGTTAATAAAAGATTTTGATCTCCTGCAAACAAACCTGCAGGATGCATTTGCAATAATTCATCCGTACTCATATTCTGATGTGTTTGTAGAAATTGCTTATATGTATCTATATTAAAATTTGATTGGCTGAATGTAGTTGTAAGAAACAGAAGCGATAAAAAGCTTATAAATGATACCCTTTTCATTTTGATCACCTTTTTTTGTGTAAACGTAGCGAAAATGAATAATAATGTCAATTAACAGTTAACAAATAAAAAATCCCGATAAGAAAACTTACCGGGACTTTTTAAAGTGACCCCAAGGGGATTTGAACCCCTGTTACAGCCGTGAAAGGGCTATGTCCTAACCACTAGACGATGGGGCCAATAAGAAAATGAACAAAACTATAAAAGTAAATTTAAATGTTTGGGTGAGCGATGGGAATTGAACCCACGACCCCCAGGGCCACAACCTGGTGCTCTAACCAACTGAGCTACGCTCACCATTTAAAGAACAATATCTTTAGTACGCCCGAGTGGACTCTCCCAAAGGGATGGCCTTGCCAGAACCACTACCCCTTAGCTTAGAAGGCGCTGATGCTCTATCCAACAAACGAGCTACAAAATTTCAAACGTACGCCCGAGTGGACTCGAACCACTAACCCTCAGCTTAGAAGGCTGATGCTCTATCCGATTGAGCTACGGGCGCTCAAAATCAACAATAATATGAACATCTGGGAATTCTTTTGTCGGGGCGGCAGGATTCGAACCTGCGACCTCCTGCTCCCAAAGCAGGCGCGATAACCGGACTACGCTACGCCCCGAATATCCATCATAATTCTTAAAAAACGAGGTGAAAATATATACGATTGTCACTTAAAAAACAATTTTTTGAGAGAATTAGAATACTTAAATTGTAAAACAATAAAATCAATTTTTTAATGAAATTCCCATTATTTATATCTTCCAGATATATTCTTTCAAATAAGGATTCCAGGTTACTTAATCTGGTCTCAATTATAACCATTATTGGGATAACCTTAGGTGTCGCTACTCTTATAATTGCTTTAAGCGTACTTAATGGATTTGAAAAGACATTGACGCAAAAAATTACAGATTTTGATTCACACATTAAAATTTCATCTTATAAAGATGTCCTACCAAACTATGAATTTTATATTAGAAAAATAGAGTCCCGTCTTGAAGAACATATCGATTTTATTTCGCCAAGTGTTTCTAAACTTGCAATCATTAGTTCTAAAAAGTACAAAGAAGGAATTAACATTAAGGGATTAAGTGATCTTAAATCCATTGATAAAATAAAATCTAACATCATTTCAGGCAATTTTAATTTTGATAATGATAGTTCATTAATAATTGGCAAAACATTAGCCACAAAACTTTTTATTAAAGTTGGAGATAGAGTAACTTTATTTGCTTTAAATAATGATAAACTTCCCTCACCTACTGATCTGCCAAACATTAAGAGATTTACCATTGCAGGAATTTTTGAAAGCGGAATGGCTGAGTATGATAATATGATTGGGTTTAGTTCATTAAATGCCGCACAAAATCTTTTTTCCATTCCAAATGAAATAAATGGAATTGATATAAAACTAAAATCTGTTGAGAAGATTGATAGTCTTACAAATCTTGTTAGAAGAGAATTAAAATATCCATATTATGCTAGAACAATTTTTGAAACTCATAGAAATATTTTTACCTGGATCGAACTTCAAAAAAAACCAATTCCAATTATACTAGGATTGATAATCATTGTTGCAGTTTTCAATATCATTAGTGCTTTGTTAATGCTTGTTCTTGAAAAGACGAATGCTGTTGGAGTTTTAAAATCTCTCGGCGCAAAATCCAACCAGATAGTAAGAATATTTATCTATCAAGGAATCTATTTAACACTTATTGGAATTATTGCTGGGAATTTCCTCGCCTGGATGTTAATGTCGATCCAGCTAAAGTTTGATTTAATTAAAGTTCCATCAAGTGTTTACTTTGTTACTCATGTACCAATTGAAATGACATCAGAAATATTTATGATAATTTCTGGAATCACTTTTGTGTTATCCATGCTGTCTGCAATTATTCCAAGTTACTTTGCTACTAAAATAAATCCTGTAACAGCTTTAAGGTTTGATTAATGGGCTACGAACGATTTATAGCAAAAAGATATTTGCTTTCTAAACATAAAATTAATTTTATAAGTATAATCTCGTTTATTTCTATCACAGGGATTACAATTGGAGTAGCCGCACTTATTGTTGTACTTTCTGTATTTAATGGATTTGGAAGTCTTGTTACTTCTTTCCTGATGAATTTTGATCCTCATTTAAGAGTTGAATATAAGATTGATACAAAAGCTAAGAATGCAGAAGAATTAAACAGTCTTATCAAGCAACTACCTGATTTGAAATCTTATGCTCCATTTGTTAGTGGAAAAGTTCTTGTAGTAAGTAATCAACAAACTCAAGTAATAAACTTAAAAGGAATTGATACAGCATCAACAGAAAAAGTATATAATATAAAAGAAAATATTATTTATGGAAATGATGATCTTGTTGGAGTAGATGGACAGGCTGGAGTTATAATTGGATTAAGACTTGCTGATGAATTGCGAACATTAGTTGGTGATACAATTACAGTTATCTCTCCTGAAGGAATTGAAAGAGTTGTTTCACAATTTGGAATGCCAAACTCGGCAAAATTTATTGTGAGGGGAATTTTCAGTTCTCAAAATAATGAGTATGATGAAAGCTTAATGTTTGTTCCACTTGAAGATGCACAATATTTACTTGGTTATGATGTTGATATCCAAGGTTATGATATTAAACTTAATAATTCTGATAATTCGTTTAATGCAAAAGATTTTCTTGAATCAAAACTTGATGCAAATACATTTGAAGTAAACACGTGGTATGATTTTCACAAAGAACTTTATTCGGTTATGCAAATTGAACGCTGGGTTGCTTACATTTTGCTTTCTTTAATCATTGCTGTTGCAACTTTTAATATACTTGGCTCTCTTTCTATGTCAGTTATCGAAAAGAAAAGAGATATTGGGATTATGCGTTCAATGGGCTCACAGGAAAAATCAATCTTAAAGATATTTATGTACGAAGGTTTAATGATTGGTGTTGTTGGAACTTTACTTGGAGTTATACTTGGATATTTTATTTGCTTCCTTCAATTGCAGTATAACATTTATCCATTGGATCCAACACAGTACAAAATAGATTCACTACCATTAGAAATTAGATTATCTGATTTCTTTTACATTGCAGGAGTTTCATTATTTCTTTCACTAATTGCATCATACATACCGGCTAAACGTGCTGCTAAAGTTGATGCATTACAAGCGATTAAATGGGAATAAATTTATGAGTATAATTTTAAGTGCACAAAAACTGTATAAATCTTATCAAACAAATAAAAAGAATAAACTTGATGTTCTAAAAGATATTTCTGTTGATATTGAAGAAAATAAAATATCTGTAATTGTTGGCGCTTCAGGCGCGGGCAAATCTACTTTGCTTCATTTATTGGGTGGACTTGATAGACCTGATGAAGGCAAAGTTTTGTATGAACAGAAAAATATTTTCGAATTTAATAATGATAGACTCGCAAAGTTTAGAAATGAAAATATGGGATTTGTTTTTCAGTTCCACCACTTATTACCCGAGTTTACTGCCATAGAGAATGTAGCAATACCACAGATGATTAGTGGAAAGAATCTTAAAACTGCATTAAAAGATTCTAAAAAACTTTTGGAGGTTGTTGGATTATCCCAAAGAGAAGAACATAAACCTGCGGAACTTTCTGGTGGTGAACAACAAAGAGTTGCTGTTGCAAGAGCGCTAGCTAACAATCCTAAAATAATTTTTGCCGATGAGCCAACTGGAAATTTAGATTCTGCAAATAGTGAATCCATCCACAAATTACTTTTTGAACTGCGCGATAAGTTTAACAAAACATTTGTTATCGTAACCCACAATCCTGAACTTATGAAACTTGCGGATGTAATCTTCGAAATTAAAGATGGTGTGATAATAAAGAAGAAGTAAATGAACATTATTTTGTGGGGGAAGGGCAAGCGCTTCCCCTTTCCAAAATTTTTTATGCTCTCAAGACAAGGGAGCTCTTGCCACTAATTTAAACCTTCGATAAATAATCAAACAATAGTCTTACTCCAAAACCAGTCATATATTTCTTGGTATAACTTCTGGAAGAATTATTCATTGCAGGTCCAGCAATATCAAGATGAGTCCACGGAATATTTTTATCAACAAAATGTTCTAAAAATTTTGCAGCAGTAATTGCACCGCCCCATCTGGTATTACCAAGATTTGCAACATCCGCAAAATCACTTTTAATAAATTCATTGTAATCATCCCACATTGGTAAACGCCAAACCCTATCATAAGTAATCATTCCGCTTTTGTAAATCTGTTCAGCCATTGCATCATCTTTTGTAAACATACCTGCAACAAACTCACCAAGTGCAACAACACAAGCTCCTGTTAGTGTAGCAAGATCAATTATCTGATCAGGTTTTAATTGTGAAGCGTAATGTAATGCATCAGCTAATACAACTCTTCCTTCGGCATCAGTATCTTCAATCTCAACAGTTTTGCCATTAGATATTTTAACAATATCACCCGGACGAATAGCTTCACCAGAAACCATATTTTCAGCGGAAGGAATAACTCCAAATAAATGAACAGGTAAATTATTTTTTGCGGCAGCAATCAGGGTTCCTACAACAACAGCAGCACCAGACATATCAGCTTTCATTTCACCCATACCTTTTGAAGGCTTTATAGATATACCGCCAGTATCAAATGTAATTCCTTTACCAACAAGTGCAATTGTTTTTAGTTTAATTTTCTTTGATTTTTTAGCACCAGCTTTTGGTTTGTATTCTAGTACAATAAATCGAGGTTTGTTGCCACTTCCCTGCCCAATTGCAATTAAACCACCCATTTTTCTTTTTTGAATTTCTTTTTCACCAAACACAGTTGCTTTAATTCCATATTGTTTTACTTCACTTACAACTCTATTTGCGAATAGTTCTGGTGTAAGATTATTTGCTGGTTCATTTTGTAAATCGCGTGTAAGATTTACAGAGTTAATTAAATTTTGTGCAACCTTTAAAGCTGTTTTTAATTTTTTCTCATTCTCAGCATAAAAGTAAACATCAAGTACTTTGCTTTTTTCTTTTTTGGATTTGTACTTTGCAAAATCATAATTACCCAGTAAAACGCCTTCGGCAAATGTTTGATAATAATAATCTTCCGACTCAAAATATTTTTTTACTGTTGAATAAGAAGGAATAAAAATGTGCAAGTTCTTTGTTACTTCAGATTTTAGATTAGAAATAAACTCAGCTAAATGATTACGGAAATAATCTGAATCAAACTTATCCCCAATTTTAACTTTTTGAAGTATTAAAGCATCTGGCTTACCAGAAGCTTTGGTTACTCTTATAACTCCCCCTTCATCAGAAAGAAAATTTTGTCTTTGAAGTTCAGAAAATTTTATGTCAAAAATCTTTTCAAGATTTGGCAAGCTTTTAGCAAGTTTTTTATCATCAATTAAATATTTTAGACTGATTGATAATTGTTGATAAGATATTTTACTACCGCCAGAAATAAGATTTATTTTATACATAGATATAAAACCTTTACTATTTAAGATAAGTGCTTGCTTTTGAAATGATTACAGGAATTAATTCCTTCATATTATTGGTAAAGAATCGTGCACCGGCAGCATTTATGTGACCACCGCCGTCAAATTCATTTGCTAGTTTGTTAACTGGAATACTTCCTTTTGATCGGAAACTAACTTTAAAGCCATTTTTAAGTTCAATAAATAGAATGCCAACAACAACATTTTCAATCGATAAATTATAATTAACAAAGTTTTCGGTATCACTTTCGATAGCATTTAATTCATCAAAATCTTTTTGTGTGATTATCATATACCCAATTTTACCATCTGCTTCAAGCTGAATTGAATTTAAAGCTCTGCCAAGTAGTTTTACTTTACTAAATTTACTTTGATCGTAAAGTTTATCATAAACATGTTCGGGATGAACACCAATTTCCAAAAGTTCAGCTATAATTTTATGAACTTCCGAAGTTGTTCTTTCAAATCTAAATGAACCGGTATCCGTCATTATCGCTGCGTAAATTGCATCAGCAATGTCTATATCAAGATCAACAATTTTTGTTTGCTTAATAAAATCAAAAATAATTTGTCCGGTTGCACTATAATCTGTATCTATAAAAAAATGATCGACAAAGTTTTCAGGATCCTGATGATGATCAATGCAAATCTTTAATTTGTTTGATTCTCGGAAACCGTTTTCCATTCGAACCGTTCTATCAGCACGATTAAAATCCAATGCGACCAAAACATCAACATCATTAAAAATACTTTTGTAAATTTCTTCATCAAACGATTGAATTACATTTTCTTTATTGAAGAACTCCATATTGTAAGGCAAATCACTGTGATTAATAATGAAAACTTTCTTTCCAAGTTTTTTTAGAAGGTGATAAAATGCAATTTCAGATCCAATTGCATCAGCATCTGGATTAACGTGGGTTGTTAAAAGAAATGAAGAATTGTTGAGAATAATATTTTTTAGTTTTTCAAAATCAATCATTGTTTATAAATCAAATAAAATAAAAATGGGCTTGAAGCTATTTCAAGCCCACAAAACAAAATAGAAAATTAATTTACAATATCAGCAATCAATTAACTTCCCAGGTATTTCCACCAAATAATACTTTTTCCAAATCGCCCAAACCTTTTTTTGCTTTAACGTCTTCAATTTGTGCAACCAAACCTTGATCATAAGTAGGTTTAAATACTTGTCTAAAAACTCCAATCGGAGTTGGTAAACCAGGCGTTTCTGTAAATGTTGAAAGAATTGCTGAACGAACAGGACTTTCTTCAAACTCATCGTGAATCCACAAATCGTTTACAGAATATTGACCACTTGTTAAATCAACAACCCTTGGAGTAAATCCATCAAGCTTAATTCCCTTACATCCATCTTTACCAAAAACCATTGGCTTGCCTTGTTCAAGGATTAATACGCTTTCGTCTTTAGTTTCTTTTTCAGTAAGCGATGCAAATGCTCCATCATTGAAAATATTACAGTTCTGATAGATTTCCAAAAATGCTGTACCTTTGTGTTGTCCAACTCTCTTTATCATATCCTGCAAATGCTTTGTATGCCTATCGATTGAACGTGCTACAAAAGTTGCTTCGGAACCAGTTGCAAGCATTGTTGGATTAAAAGGATAATCAACACTTCCAAAAGGAGAGGTTTTTGTTACTTTTCCTTTTTCAGATGTTGGTGAGTATTGTCCTTTAGTTAAACCATAAATTTTATTATTAAATAATAAAAGTTTAAGATCTATATTCTTTCTACAAGCATGAATAAAATGATTTCCACCAATACTTAATAGATCACCATCACCGGTTGCAACCCAAACAGAAAGTTTTGGATTTGCAAGTTTAACTCCAGTAGCCAATATTGGCGCTCTACCGTGAATTCCGTGAAAACCATACGTATCCATATAGTAAGGAAAACGACTTGAACATCCAATACCGGAAATCCAAACAACATCTTCCTTAGGTACATCAATGATCTCTGGGAATGTCCTTTGAACCTGTGCAAGAATCGAGTAATCACCACAGCCCGGACACCATCTTACTTCCTGATCAGATGCAAAATCTTTAGCAGTTAACTTAGCAGTCTTTACTTCAACATTATTTTCCATTTTTTCCTCCGAGTGTTTCTTGAATCTTTTCTAAAATATCTGATACTCTAAACGGTAATCCTCTAACAACATTAAACTGTTTGATATCAATTAAATATTCGCTTCTTAAAAGTTTAGCTAATTGTCCAAGATTAATTTCTGGAACAAGAACATGTTTAAAGTTTTTCAAAACTTCACCAGTATTTTTTGGGAAAGGATTTACATACTGAAGATGAGCTTGAGAAACTTTTATTCCTAAACCTCTTGCTTTAAGCACTGCTTCTTTGATAGCACCATAAGTTCCGCCCCAACCTAATACTAGCAGATCACCTTTTTGTTCACCATCAACTTCTAAAAGCGGAATATCATTTTCTATATTTTTTATTTTTTGTGCACGCAGATTTATCATCTTATGATGATTATCAGGTTCATAATTTACAGTTCCATAAATATCGGCTTTTTCTAATCCACCAATTCTATGTTCTAAATCTGGTGTTCCAGGAATAGCCCACGGTCTTGCAAGATTTTCATCTCTTAAGTATGGATAAAATCCTTCTTTTTCTTTTCTGAATTTTACGTCAATTTTGGGAAGTGAATCTACTGAAGGAATTCTCCAGGGTTCAGTTCCATTTGCTATATAACCATCAGTTAATAAAATTACAGGTGTCATATACTTAATAGCAATTCTTGAAGCTTCTATTGCCATATAAAAACAATCTATAGGAGTTTTAGCAGCTAATACAACAACTGGTGATTCACCATTTCTTCCTTGAACTGCTTGTAATAAATCCGCTTGTTCTGTTTTTGTTGGCAAACCCGTACTTGGACCACCACGCTGAACATTAATGATTACAAGTGGAAGTTCTGTCATTACAGCTAAACCAATTGCTTCTGTCTTCAATGCTAAACCCGGACCACTTGTAGTTGTAATTGCTAGATTGCCAGCGAATGCCGCACCAATTGCAGATACAACTCCGGCAATTTCATCTTCTGCCTGAAAAGTTTTTACACCAAAATTTTTAAAGTTACTTAAGTATTGTAAAATTTCTGTTGCAGGAGTGATTGGATAAGAACCTAAGTATAAAGGTAATCCACTTCTTACAGATGCAGCAAGAAATCCAAAAGCAGTTGCTTCATTGCCAGAAATATTTCTGTAAGTTCCTTTTTGAAGTTTTGCTGGTTCAACACTATAT
Organism: Ignavibacteriales bacterium; assembly: GCA_016707585.1. GTDB lineage: Bacteria > Bacteroidota > Ignavibacteria > Ignavibacteriales > Ignavibacteriaceae > IGN3. Next base: position 271,664 of record JADJHL010000003.1, read on the forward strand.
CGTGTAGTAAATGCTTCTGTTACATCTCCAAAATTATAACCAGCGTGTAAAGCTTTTGTATTTGCATCAACAAATTCTGGTTTCTTTTTAAATTTATCTTCAATCCATTCAACAGTATTTTCTATAGGTCTATTGTATAACCAGTACATTAAACCAAGTGCAAAAAAGTTTTTACATCTTGCAACTTCTTTAACAGATAATGATGTTCCTTCTAAAGCATTTTCTGTTAATGAACTGATTGGAACCGAAAATATTGTATAACCTTCAAGTGTTCCATCTTCCAAAGGATTTGTTGCATAGTTAGCCAGCTTTAGATTTTTAACATCAAATGCATCTTTGTTTACTATTAAAATTCCATTTTTCTTTAGTTCAGAAAGATTTTTCTTTAATGCTGCAGGGTTCATTGCAACTAACACATCAGGTTGATCACCTGGAGTGTGAATATCTTCACTACTGAAGTGTAATTGAAATCCGCTTACGCCATAAATTGTTCCTGCTGGGGCACGAATTTCTGCTGGATAATCCGGAAGTGTATTTAAATCATTGCCTACAAAGGCAGTTGTATCACTAAACTGTGAACCTGTTAGCTGCATTCCATCACCTGAATCGCCTGCAAAGCGGACGGTGACTTCACTGAGCTGTTGAACATCTTTTTCTTTAGCCATAATTCTCACTTTTAAAATTTAACATTTGCTATTTCAAAACTAATAAGACTGTTATGAATTTACAATTTATTATATCACTTACAAGATCAAAAAAAGAATGCTAATTTATTTTCTCCAACCTTGTACTATCGGATAGCGTCTTCCGTATCCAAAAGCTTTTGATGAAACACGTAGTGCAGGAGCAGCCTGATTTCTCTTAAATTCATTCATATCAACCATCCTTAAAACACGTTTAACTAAATCCTGGTTATCAATAACATCGTTAATTTCATTAAATTCTTTGTTTTCTTCAAGATACATTCTTAAAATTTTATCTAATAGTTCGTATGGTGGTAAAGTATCCTGATCTGTTTGGTTTGGTTTTAATTCTGCAGATGGAGCTTTATCTATGATCGTTTTAGGAATAATTTCACCATCACGATTAATGTGATTTGCAATACGATAAACATCAGTTTTATAAACATCTGCAATTACGGCTAGTCCGCCACACATGTCTCCATAAAGAGTACAGTAACCAACAGCCATTTCGGATTTGTTACCTGTGGTTAAAAGTAATTGGCCGTTATTATTTGAATAGGTCATCAAATAAAGACCACGAATTCTTGCTTGCAGATTTTCTTCTGTTAATGATTTAACTTCAGTTTTAAGAATTGATTTTATTTGATTTAATGTTGCATCGACAACCGGCTGGATACTTACATTATCAGAATTTATTCCAAGGTTTTTAATCAGTACTTCAGAATCATTTACACTTCCCTCACTTGAATATTTTGATGGCATTAAAATTACGTGCACATTTTCTGATCCAAGTGCTTGAACTGCTATGTAAGTAACTAATGCAGAATCCATCCCTCCACTTAATCCAACTAAAACTTTTTTAAACCCTAGTTTTGTACAATATTCTTTTAATCCAAAAACCAAAGAGTTTAAGACTTCTTGTTCAAATGATTCTTCACATTTTTCAATTGCTTTGTAATTTTCTTTTGTATCAAAAACAAAAATATCTTCCTCAAATGATTTTCCAACTTTTACTAAATTTCCGTTCCCATCATAACACATACTTGCGCCATCAAAAATCAAATCTGTTTGTGCGCCAACACAACAAACGTATGCAAGCGGAATTTTGTCTTTCTTTGTGAGTGTGGATAACATTTCTTTTCTAGCTGCACGTTTTCCATAAGAATATGGACTTGCAGAAATATTTATTAAAACTGAAGTTTTTTGTTTTAGTAATTCTTGTATAGGATCTTTATGATATCTTCTTCGATACCAATAATCAGCATCGTTCCAGATATCCTCACAAATCGAAATTCCTAATTTTTCACCTTTAAATTCAAAAATGGAAACTGATTCAGCAGAATCAAAATATCTCATCTCATCAAAAACATCGTAATTTGGGATTAATGTCTTGTGCTGAACAAACTGAATTTCTCCATCAAAACATAATATTGCTGAATTGTGAATATCGGTTCCAACATTATCAAAATCTTCCGTTATTGCTCCAAATATTAATCCAACAGAATTGGTTTGATTTGCAATTTCGTGTGCGGCATTATTAACAGCTTTCCGAAACTCGGATTTTTCTACAAGATCTAAAGGCGGATAACCGACAAGAGATAGCTCAGGAAATATTGCCAGATCCGCTTTAGCCTCAATTGCTTTTTTGTAACCATCAAGAATTTTCTGTTTATTGTATTCAAGATTACCAATTATTGGATCTATTTGGCAAAGTGCAATTTTCATTGAAAGTTTTCTGTTTCTAGATTAAATAAAATGTTGTAACTAAAATAAACTAAGTTTTTGTATATGCAATAATGGATTTTTTCTACCATTCACCGATTCCATTGGCCCGAAAATAAATTGATATTCCCAACTCTAACATTCATCTACCGCTGGTACTATAAAAAAAGCCTTCTATGTATTTCAGTATTAGTTTTGCACTAGTAATTAGATTTAGAAAGGAGTTCCGAAAATGTACAAGAAACTTTATCGTTCAGTAACGGACAAAATGCTTGGTGGAGTTTGCGGTGGATTAGCAGAATATTTTGATATTGATCCTGTTATCGTAAGATTGATTTTTGTTTTGGCAGTAATCTTTGGCGGCAGTGGAATATTAGCTTATATTATTTTGTGGATTATCATACCACAAAAACCATATTTTATTACTCCGTTCAATCAAACTCAGGCTAATCCAAGTGGTGAGAATCCTGAGGAAGAAAAAAAAAGTGAAAACAACCAATTTAATATGAATGTTAAATTTGAAAAATCTTCATCAAATAAAAGTATTTATGCTGGTGCATTTTTAATTCTTTTGGGTGGAATCTTTCTTTTAGATAATTTTGTTCCGCATTTTCACTTTGGTGATTTTTGGCCTTTAATTTTAATTGGATTGGGTTTTGCAATCATACTGAATGCAAAAAATAAAACTGTAAACGAGGTAAGACAATGAAAACATCACATATTTTTTGGGGAATATTTTTAATATCACTTGGTAGTTTAGTTTTAATTGGAAACTTAACTGATTTAAATTTTACCTGGCATTCTGCGTGGAAGTTTTGGCCAATGGTTTTAGTTTTGATCGGTATTTCAATATTGGTTAAAAATCAGATTGGTAAAGGTATTGTTGCAGGATTGGCTGCTATAGTTTTAGCGTTAACTCTTTACGCTTCGGTAAGTGCTACTACAAATCTTATAGATGATGATTTTGAAATTAATTTTGATAACGAGGAAGCAGTTTTTGATACAACTAATTTTTCTCAGGAATATTCTGATTCTATTAAAACGGTAACATTAAATTTTAATGCAGGTGCTGGTGGATTTAAAATCTTAACTCCAACAGATAAATTGATAGATTTTATGACTGAAGGAAATGTAAACGGTTATGTTTTAGATAGGCAGGATTTAGATGCCCATACTGAAATAAATTTTGAAATGAAAAATAATCACATCAAACTGCATAATAAAAATTACAAAAACTCTGTAGAAATGTCTTTGAATAAAAATCCCGAATGGGCTTTGAACTTTGAAGTTGGAGCAGCTTCAGTTGATTTAGATTTAACACAATATAAAGTTAGCAGGTTGGATGTTGGAATGGGTGCTGCTGCATTTAATGTTAAACTTGGCAATCTTGTAGATGTAGCAAGAATAAAAATTGATGCCGGTGCTTCTGATATTGATATTTTAATACCGGATTCAGTTGGATGTGAAATAAATTCTGAAGCAGCATTATCCAGCAGAAACTATGAAGGATTTAAGAAGGTGGATAATGATTTATATCGCTCAGAAAATTTTGATAAATATCCCAAAAAAATATTTATAGAGATTGATTGTGGTGTTTCATCAATTGATGTAAAGAAGTACTAAAAAGCAAAACATAACTACATCATAAAGGCGATTCACTTGAATCGCCTTTTTTTGTTACAAAATTAATTTTTGAATTGTTTTTATCTATTCAATATCTACCAAAAGTTCATTCTTTTTTACGAGAATACCTTCTTTTGGTACAACACGAATAATACCAGCCAAGGGTGCATTAACAATATTTTGCATTTTCATTGCTTCCAGAATTAAAAGTTTATCACCGGCTTTTACTTTATCTCCAACTTTTACAAATACTTTTTGAATCAATCCAGGAATGAAGGCATTAACTCTTTTTTGATCAACAGGTTTATATGTTTTTCTATTTAAATATTTTTTTGTCAATCCAGTTTCATAAACTGAATCATCAATAACGATTGATTTTAAATTGTTATTACTCATATTAAAAAGGTGGAATTCCGTGTTTTCTAAATGCTCTAACTTCCGATTTGTTTGCGGAAACTGTTATAGCGTGAATTAAAAACTCTCTTGTCTCAGACGGATTTATAATTGAATCAACATGTCCGTTTGCTGCAGCAATATACGGATTAGCAAACTTTTCTGTGTATTCTAAAACTTTTTGTCTTCGCATTTCATTTGGATCTTCAGCCCCAGCTATTTCTGCTTTGAAAATTATATTAGCAGCACCTTCAGGTCCCATTACTGCAATTTCTGCAGATGGCCAGGCGAACACAAAATCAGCGCCTAAATGTCTGGAACACATTGCAATATATCCGCCACCATATGCTTTACGTAAAATAACAGTAATCTTTGGAACTGTAGCTTCACTATATGCATATAATATTTTTGCTCCGTGTCTAATTACACCAGCATGCTCCTGATCGATTCCTGGTAGATATCCCGGTAAATCTACAAGTGTGATTAAAGGTATATTAAATGCATCACAATATCTTATAAATCTTGCAGCTTTATCTGATGAATCAACATCAAGTACACCGGCAAGAACTAATGGCTGATTACCAACGATTCCAACAGTTTCACCATTTAATCTGGCAAACCCGATTACAATATTTGCTGCCCAACTTTTTTGTATCTCAAAAAAATCAGAATCATCACAAATTGATTTTATAACATCACGAATGTCATATGGTTTTTTGGGATCAAGGGGAATAATATTTTCTACATTATAATTCGATTTTGGTGGTCTTGGTGGTAGAGAATCTGCTTTCTTTTTATTATTCCATGGAATAAACGAAACAAGTTTTTTTATTTGTTGGAAACATTCTTGTTCACTTTCAGCAAAGAAGTGTGCGTTACCCGTTATTTCTGTATGAACTTTTGCTCCGCCCAAATCTTCCATAGATATTTCTTCACCTAGAACTGTTTTAATTACTTCAGGACCAGTAATGAACATCTTAGAAATTTTATCAACAACGAAAACAAAATCAGTTAAAGCAGGTGAATAAACTGCACCACCAGCACAAGGACCAAGTATAACAGATATTTGTGGAATGACGCCAGAAGCTAAAGTGTTGCGATAAAATATTTCACCATATCCAGCTAAAGAATTTACTCCTTCTTGAATACGTGCACCACCAGAATCATTTATACCAATTAATGGAATTCCCATTTTAATTGAGTGATCCATAATTTTTGTTATTTTTCTAGCGTGCATTAAACCTAAAGACCCACCAGCAACAGTAAAATCCTGTGCAAATATTCCAACTGGATGACCACTGATTGAACCAGTGCCTGTTATAACTCCGTCAGCCGCCAATTTCTTTTTATCCATATCAAAGTCAGCACATTTGTGCTCAACAAATAAATCGTATTCGTGGAATGAATCACGATCTAATAAAGTTGTAATTCTCTCTCTTGCGGGTAATTTACCCATAGCAACTTGTTTTTCAATTGCTTTAGTACCACCACCCGTTTGTACTTTTTCTATTCTCTTAAATAAATCTAATAATTTTTGTTTTAATGACATTTTTAAACCAGTATTAATGAAGTAAAAAGTGTTTTGCTTAAATAATGATACAAATAATTATTTAATATTTCCAAATATCAAAATAACCAAATGTTAACAACAAAAATAAAGTAATGTGGTCAGACAAACTATCTTAGATGTGCCTATCAGTATTATATATTTAGCAAATAAATTTAGAATCTATATGGACAGGATTTTCTAGAAAAAATAACTTATTAAAATATAATCAAAGTAAATAGTGTTTATAGTTTTATTTGATATTTTTTTAACGCGGAACCCACAAATGCTTATCCAATCTAACACAACCTTTTTCATCAAATTCAATTCCTTCGTTTCGTAATAATTCTTCCATAAGATTTGGGTCACCAAAATGAATTTTACCGGTTAATGCGCCAAATCTATTAACAACTCTGTGAGCAGGAATATCAGGTCCACATCCATTTAATGCCCAGCCAACTGTTCTTGCGGATGAACGAATTCCGCATGCTTCGGCAATATCTCCATATGTAGAAACTTTTCCATAAGGAATTTTTTTAGTAACGGCATAAACTTTTTGGAAGAAGTCCTGCTTATTTGTAAGAACTTTTTTATTCTTTTTACTTTTTTCTTTTATCTTTTTATTAAGTTTCACTAGATGTAATTCACATTAATTTAATTCTAATAACAAAATCCTAAAATTATATTGATATGGCAAGTTTAAAACGAAAATTAGTTAAGTATAGAATTTGGATTAGAGAACTTTTTAGATTTTGCCCTATAAGTCAATCCAAAATTGATAGAGAAAATCTTTTTCTAGTTTGTGGTCATCGTGGCTCACCTGTTAATGAACCTGAAAATACAATTCCATCTTTTGAAAGAGCATTGCGTGAGGGAGTAAATTCTTTAGAAACAGATTTATGTGTTACAAAAGATAAAAAAGTTATTCTTTGGCATGATTGGAATCCTGATGATCTTGTTGCAATCATCCGCGAAAAAGGAATTGAACCAGATGTTGCATACAAACCAGATTTCCCTGCTCCATTTAGCGGATTAAGAAATAAAACAAGTGAACTTACCTTAGATGAAATTAGAAATCATTTTAACTATGTAAAAAAAGGAGAATCAGAACCAGATAATGCACATATACCAACCTTTAGAGAATTTTTAGAGTGGTTAAAAGATAAAACACAGATAAAATATATTTTCTTAGATATTAAAGTTCCAAAAGATGAAAAAGAATTAATTTTGGTGATTCTTGATCAATTAGAATTGTACACGAAAGAGTTTTCTTTAAAAACGAATTTTATAGTTGAAACATTTTTTCCTGAAGTTTTAGACATTGCAAAAAGAAAATACCCAAATTTAATTTACAGTCTTGATGTTGAGATTCCACCAGGATTTATTTTTATGCCTAGAATTCATAGCACAATAAAAGTTGCAGCTAAGAATAAAAATAATGTTGCGATAATTATGCGGCCCAGGCAAATAACCATTGCCAACTGGATGACGTTTCGAAGAGTAATCTGGTATGATGTGCGAAGAAAATTGAGATTAAATAAAAAACAAAGTCTTCCAAAAATCGATTTTCTAATCGGATGTACAATAAATAATAAACGTGAAATGGAATGTTTAATCAAAAGTGGAATAAACGGAATGCAAACAGATTATCCACGAAGGTTAACCAATCTTGCAAAAATTTATAAACTTAAAAAAGAATAATTGTTATACTGAATTTATTTTAGCATCTAAAATATTATCCAAAATGAATCTCAGTGACTCAATACTAATTAATACATTTTGTTACTAATTAATTCTGGCTAAACTTTAACAAAAAAGCTTTTATAAACTTATTTAAATCTCCATCCATCACACCTTGAGTATCAGATGTTTCCTCATCTGTTCGATGATCTTTAACCATATTGTAAGGATGAAAAACATAACTACGAATTTGACTTCCCCACTCTATTTTCATCTTCCCCTTTTCAACTTCATCTAATGCAGCATTTTGCTTTTCCAATTCGATTTGATAAAGCTTAGACTTTAATAACTTCATTGCATTAACACGATTTTGAGCTTGTGATCTTTCACTCTGGCAAGCAGCTACAACTCCGGTTGGAATATGAGTAAACCTAACAGCTGTTTCAACTTTATTTACGTTCTGTCCACCTTTTCCACCAGATCGATAAGTATCAACTCTTAAATCAGCAGGATTAATTTCAATTTCAATTGTATCATCAACTTCAGGTATAACAAATACCGAGGCAAATGAAGTATGTCTTCTTTTATTTGAATCAAATGGAGAAATTCTTACTAAACGATGAACACCATTTTCTGCTTTTAAATATCCATATGCAAACTCGCCTTCAACTTCTATAGTTGCGGATTTGATTCCGGCCCCATCACCATCAAGAATATCAAGCATAGTCATTTTAAAATTATTCTGCTCACCATATCTTAAATACATTCTAAGCAGCATATCAGCCCAATCTTGCGCTTCAGTTCCACCAGCACCAGAATGGATTGTAAGAATACAATTTTTATTATCATCTTTTCCACTGAGCATATTTTTAAACTCAGCTTCTTCTATAGATTTATCAAGAGCGTTTAATTCAGAAAAGATTTCATCATTAAGTGATTCATCTTCTTCCATCTGAGCAAGTTGGATAAACTCTTCAACACTTTCAGCTTTTTTATTTACAGATTTCCAAAGATCAACCCAATCCTGAAGTGATTTTGTTTCTTGCAGGATTTTTTGAGCGTTATGCTGATCGTTCCAAAAATTCGTTTCTTCAGTTTTTCTGTGCAGTTCTTCTATCTTTGCTTCTTTTCGATCGACGTCAAAGATAACTCCGTAGATTATCGATTCTTATTTTGTAGTTATTTAATGATTTTATTTCTTCTTCGTACATTCTTGCTCCTATTTGTCATCCTGAACTTGTTTCAGGATCTTTACCATTAATTAGGCTGCTGAAACGAGTTCAGCATCACTCATAAATTTCTATTTCCATTCTTAAAAGTGCAGCAGCTAAGGTTTTGCCCTGAGCATCATGCTTAAGTGAAACAGTTCCTCCACCACCCAAAGTATTATGCAATAAAAAATTTAAAGCTTTCAAATTTGGAAGTTCAAATCTTTCAACCTCGCCTAAGCAAATTCCAGCAAAGTGTTTTTTTACATTTTCAACTGTAAGTTCTTTTTTTATAATGTTATAACCATTATCATCATAAGCGATAATTCCCACATTTGCTGCATCACCTTTGTCGCCACTTCTACCGTGAGCGATATCTAATAATTTTATTTTCATATTATAATTCTATTATTTCAATATTTGGATTAACTAATTTTTTAGAGATAAGTGCAGGCCAATATGCAACAACTTCACTTGGCTTCGGTCTACCACCTGCAAATCCTGTTACAGCTGGCGGACCAGTTAGAATTAGCGGAGCAATCTCTTTTCCAAATCGTTCAACAGATTTGTAATCGTGTGATCGAACTCCGACTCTTAACATTATTTCATTAATATTTTCTTCATCAAGTTGAACGGCTAGAGGTCCGTGAGTTGAGTTATATCCTACAAACTCAGTTTTTATTTCATCAAATTGTAATAATAAATTGGCTAATCTTTTCCTTAAAATCTCATCTGCGGCTTTAGCTTTTGTTAAAGCTTGTGGCCAGGAATAAGTTAAAGTCGATATTGCACTATAACCATCTGAATAAGAACAAGAAACTTTATAAAATTCTGTTTCTGGAAATCCCTTTACATCGTAAACTTTAACTCTATCATTTCCTAAATCCTCAAGTTTTATAGAAGTAAAATCTGCAATGCAATCCGGAGTTATATAAGATTTGGGATCACCAATTTCATAAAGTAATTGTTCAGCAACAGTTTCAAATGAAACTCTTCCACCAGTATTTGGATGCTTAGTAATTATAACTTCCCCATTTGGATAAGCTTCCGCAATTGGAAATCCTATTTCCGCCATGTTTGGAATTGATTGCCAATCGCCTAAAAAATTTCCTCCGCTTGATTGAGCCCCACATTCTAATATGTGTCCTGCGACAGTTCCAGCTGAAAGTAAATCATAATCTATCTCACTCCATCCAAACTCATAAATCATCGGAGCAAGTGTTAAGCCTGTATCAGTTGTTCTACCAGTTATAACAATTTCTGCACCTTTTTGTAAAGCTTCAACAATTGGAAAAGCCCCAAAGTAAACATTTGCGCTCAAAATTCTATCTTTAACCAATTCAATCGATTCATCTGTTTCCATATTTCTTAATTGAGCACCACTGGAAATAAAACTATCAATATTATCTTTAATATTATCGCCTAATACAATTCCTATTTTTAGATTTTTAATACCCAAATTTTTTGCAACTTCTAAAACAGCATTAGCGCAAGCAATTGGATTAACTCCACCACCATTTGTTATAACTTTTATGTTCTTTTCCTTGATAAGTGGCAGAATTCTTTTCATCAACTCAGGAATATCTTTTGCATACCCAAGTTCTGGATTTTTATTCTTTTGTTTCTGTAAAATCGACATTGTCACTTCAGCAAGATAGTCCATTACAAGATAATCAATATCTCCTTTTATAATTTGATGATACGGCGCATCAATTAAGTCGCCCCAAAACCCCTGACCCGATGCAATTTTAATTTTTTCTTTCATCCTTTTTTATGCTGAACTTGTTTCAGCATCTCCTATTATTCATAAATAATTTTTAATGGATCAGAAATCTCAGGATATAAATCTTTCCATTCTTTATTTTTATATTCTATTAGATTTATCTTCCATTGTCTGTGCCAATTCTTAAGTTGTTTTTCTCTTTTAATAGCACTTTCAAGATTAGGTTGAATTTCATAATAAACCAAATTATAGACATTATATCTTTTCGTAAATCCATCAACCAGACCATTCTTGTGTTCGAAAATTCTTCGTGATAATTCATTGGTCATTCCAACATAAAGAACTTTATTTTTACTTGCTAAGAGGTATATGAAATATCGTTTCAATTAAAAGAGCCTGAAATAAATTCAGGGTAAATTTATTTTAATTTTTTCTTTCATTTATTTCCTTTGCAATTTTATCTGCAAGATTTACTAAATCATTTTCTGATTTTATATTATACCAATCAATCCTTTTATCAGCATTGAACCAAGTCATTTGCCGTTTTGCATATCGTCTTGTGTTTCGTTTTATCAATTCAATTGCTCTATCAAGTGTAATTTCCTCTTCTAAATATTGAATAATTTCTTTATATCCAACTGTATTAAGTGCATTTAATGATTTAGAATATCCAAAATCTAAAACTGATGTAACTTCATCAATTAAACCTAAGTCTATCATTTCATCAACACGAATTTCAATATTTTTATAAAGAACTTCTCTATTCCACAGTAACCCAAATTGTTTGAAATTAAATTTTGATTGCTTTATTTCTTTTTCATGATGTTCCCAAATTGGTTTACCTGTTAATTGAAAAACTTCCATTGCACGCATTACTCGCTTCCAATTTTGTGGAAGCATTTTACTTGCACTAACTTCATCTACTTTTTTAAGTTCGTTGTAAAGATAATCATTACCAAACTTTTGCCTAAGTGTTAATAATGATATTCTTATCTCTTCGTTAGAATCAGTAGATTCTGATATTCCATCAATCAAAGCTTTTACATATAAACCTGAACCACCTACAACAATTGGATTTTTATTTTTGTTAATTATTTCTTGAATAATTATTTCAGATTTCTCTGCAAAAATACTCGCGTTAAAATCTTCATCTGGATTTAATTCATCAACAAAATAGTGTTTTATTTTTTTTAAATCTGCGAGAGTTGGTTTTGCAGTTCCAATATCAAGCAACTTAAATATTTGCCTGCTGTCTGCTGAAATAATTTCAATATTTAATCTTTCTGATAATAACAGGCATAATTTTGTTTTACCAGAACAAGTTGGACCAACAATTACAATTACTTCTTCCAACCTTCTCTTCCGATTAAAGGAACAAAAGCAAACTCAGGAATGGTTTCGGTTTCAAATTCTTCCTCAGAAATCTTTTTAAGCAATAAAAGCTTTTGGGATATTCTATCACCAACAGGAATAATCATTCTTCCGCCAACAATAAGTTGTTCTTTTAGCTTTTGTGGAATTGATGGTGAACCTGCCGTAACTATAATTCCATCAAATGGGGCAAAATCTTTCCAGCCTATTGTTCCATCACCATATTTTGCGTGAACTCTTATGCCTAGTTTATCAAATAACTTTGTTGTACGATGATGAAGATCAAGATTTCTTTCGATACTATAAACATCACATCCCATCTCGTATAAAACTGCAGCTTGATATCCAGAACCAGTACCTATTTCAAGAATTTTCATCCCAGGTTTTTTAATATTTAATTGCTGTGTCATATAAGCAACAGTGTAAGGTTGCGATATTGTTTGCTCATATCCAATTGGTAAAGCAACATCTTTATATGCAAAATGCTGCATAGTTACTGGAATAAATTTTTCTCTGGGAATTCTACCAATAGCATTAATTACGGATAGATCAGAAATACCCTTTTGGGTTAACTCATCAATTAATTCTTCTCTTTGAACTCTGAACATTTTACTCAATATTAATTAGATTTAGTAAACAAAGATAAAATAATTTGTGAAAGTTTTATCATTTATAAGAAACTATAAGGCAAATGATGTTAGAATCAATTTCTGGTGCTCTTTTAATTTTGGTTATGCGTATTGGTGATGTTTCAATAGGAACTATGAGAACTATTTTAGTTGTTCAAGGTAGAAAATATCTTGCAGGAATAGCAGGAATGGTTGAAGTTTTAATTTGGGTCTTTGCAATTAGATATATCTTTCAAAATCTAGATGAAGTATTAAACTTATTTGGATATGCAATTGGATTTGGATTAGGAAATATAATTGGAATCACTTTAGAACAAAAAATTGGTTTAGGTTTTGCTCAAATAAATGTAATCTCTCGTTTTGCAAGTGATAAAATTGCTGAAACATTGCGTAATCAAAAATACGGAGTAACTGTTTTGCCTGCTCAAGGTGTTTCTGGTGAATTGTCACTACTAATGTTAATAGTACCAAGAAAACATCAAAAGAAAATTATCGCATCGATAGAATTAATAGATAAAACTGCGTTTATTACAGTTCAACATTCATTACCATATCGTGGCTTCATTCATGGTGCTAGAAAATAATTTAGCAATGAGTTTGATTTTAATAAAATCTTTTTAATATTCACTTAGCACTACATAAACTATTTTATCTGATTAGAGCAAATTAAATTTTAACTTAATTAACATTTCTTACAAAAAATCTTCAGGAGGTTCGTGTTATGAGAAAATCGTTTATACTATTTTCGATATTCTTCTCTGTTTTGTTGTCTTTTACTATTGTTGCACAAGATAACTCAACAGAATCTGTTCTACGTGGGACTTCATCTACAATCAATATTGTAAACCCAGCTGGTTGGGTTTATGAATCACCCGCAGCAGTTTTATACGATAACGGCGCTTATTTTAATTCACCTGGTGGTGGTCCTGGGGGAGCAGATGGCAGTGTATTAGAAAACGTTACTTTAGGTATGACATCTTTAGGAGCTGGTCATCAAGTTGTAAATCTTAATAGAGTAGCTGATGATTTTGTAATTCCTTCTGGTGAAACTTGGACAATTAATACCGCATCATTTTATGCTTACCAAACAGGATCTACTACTACTTCTACAATAACTTCTGTTAACGTTAGAATTTGGGATGGACCTCCCGGAGTTGTAGGCAGCAGTATTATATTTGGTGATTCAACAACAAATGTAATGTCTTCTACAGAATTCACTAATTGTTACAGATATAGTGAAAATGCTGTTGGAACAACTCGACCAATAATGAAACAAACTGTAAATATAGGTACAACATTGACAGAAGGTACTTATTGGATTGATTGGCAAAGTGGTGGAACACTTGCATCTGGTCCTTGGGCACCTCCTATTGCAATTCTTGGACAAAACACAACTGGAAATGCAAGACAAGGTCTTGCTGGTGTATGGGCTAATTTAGTTGATGGTGGAACTTTGACCCCACAAGGTTTACCATTCATTTTAGATGGCACAGCTGGTAACCCTCCAGTATTCTTTGATAACTTTGATACATACACAGCTGGTAACTTAGTTGCTTGTTCCAATCCAACATTCTGGACAACCTGGAGTAATGCTCCTTGTGGTGCTGAGGATGCATTAGTATCTAGTGATTTCGCCTTTAGTGGTACTAACTCAGCAAAAATTATACAAAATGATGATCTTGTTAAAGATTTTGGAACCGCTTACACTTCAGGTAAATATAAAATAAGTGTTCAAGTTTATATCCCTGCTACCAAAGCAGGATATTTAAATACATTAGCTACATTTGGTGCTACTAATAATTGGGCAATGGAAATGTATTTTGATGCTACCGGTAGTGGCAGAATTAATCCTGATGGTGCTGTTCCTGCTACATTTAGTTGGACTGCAGATCAGTGGAATTTAGTTGAGCATGTAATTGATTTAGATGCTAATTTGGGTGAAATTTATTTTAATGGTGTTCTCGTTCAGAGCCAGCAATATACATTAGGAGCTTATACAACTGTTATTCCTTTATCTTTAGAAGCTAATGATTTCTATGGTGCAACAGCAAATGATAATATGTACCTAGATGATTATTCTGTTGAAGATTTAACAGTTGTTCCTGTTGAATTAACTTCTTTTAGTGCTAATTCTGCTAATGGTAAGATTAATCTTAACTGGACTACTGCAACTGAATTAAATAATCAAGGATTTGAAATCCAGAGAAGAACCGTTGAAGGCCAATATAATGCAATAGGATTTGTTGCTGGAAATGGAACTACATCTGAAACAAAACAATATTCATATTCAGACGCACCTGAAGTTGGTGAATATTATTATAGACTTAAACAAATCGATTTTGATGGAACATTTGAATATAGCAATGAAGTTTTTGGTAGTATAACTACTCCATTAGAATTTGCTTTAAATCAGAACTATCCAAATCCATTCAACCCAACAACAAACATTACTTTTACTTTAGCAGAACCATCTTTTGTTAAATTAGCTATCTATAATACATTAGGTGAAGAAGTTAAGGTATTAAAAAATGAAAGTATGAATGCTGGATCTTACAATATTAGTTTTGATGCTGTATCATTCCCAAGTGGAATGTATTTATATAAAATTGAAACCGCTCAGTTTACAAGTGTTAGAAAAATGATGTTATTGAAATAATCATTAACTTTTATTTTTTGTTATAGAGCCGCTATATGCGGCTCTTTTTTTCACTCTACTTGTTAAATCACATAAAAGTTTTCTTATTTATTAATAAATTTATTTTTTTAACCATTCTTGATGTTTATACTCAAAATAGTTAATATCACTTAAGAAAATGAATTATCTTTCATTTTATAAAACTATTTCAATCATTAATTCAAGTATGATAAATTATTTCAACCAAAGGAGTACATATGAAAAATAAGTACAAAAGTCTCTTTGTTCTGTTGTTGGTACTTACCAACTTATCTTTTGCTCAATCCTTTTTAACACACAATACTGGGACATTACAAGTTTGTGTTTTTGGAAACGGTTACATTGGACACAATTATGATGCTACACAAGGTACAGGTGTTAAATTTGGAGCGGCACCTGATGCAATGTTTACAGCCGGATTGATCTTTGGAAATTTAAATTGGGGTGTTAATGGTATGGTTGGTAGTTTTGTCTCTGCAACAGGTCAACCACCAATAATTGCAGATATGCAAAATACAGTTCCACTTACACCTTTTACGTCTGATGCTAATTTTAATCAAATTACTGAAGCAATTATGAATGATGGTTTATCACCAACACCTTATAATGTTTCTGTTAAACAAAAATCATATTCAAATACAGGTGATAAATTTGCTTTTATTACGTATGAATTAACAAATAATTCAGCTGCAAGCATACCTAGTTTTAGAGTTGGAATCTTTTCTGATTGGGATGTTGGTGCTACTGCCTACTTAAGCAATCGTAGAGGTATTGATGTTTCAAGAAATCTTGTTTATCAATATTTACAAGGATCTGCGGATGTAAATTATTATGGATTTGTTGCATTAAACGGTTTAACTGGTGGCACAAGTACTGATGTATTCCCTGGTGATAATTCAACTATTAGATTTGAAGTTTATAATTTAATTAATGCTATTTATGATAGTACATCAGATACTCAACTTGGTGATTATCGTTCTTATTCCGGTTCAGGTCCATATACTTTTGATGCAGGTGCAACTTTAAAAGTAGATTTTGCAGTAGTAGTTGGAACCAACTTAGCAGATTTACAAGCAACTGCTGATGCCGCAGTTCTAAAATATAATTCTTCAATTCTTCCTGTTGAATTAACTTCTTTTGTTGCTAATGTATCTAATGGTAAAGTTAATCTTAATTGGACAACAGAAACTGAATTGAATAATCAGGGATTTGAAATTCAAAGAAGAACTGTTGATGGACAATTTTCTTCTATTGGATATGTAGCTGGAAATGGAACAACATCCGATACAAAACATTATTCATTCTCAGATGCTGCAGAAGTTGGAGAATATTTTTATCGATTAAAACAAATCGATTTTAATGGATCGTTTGAATATAGTAATGAAGTTTTTGCTGATGTAATAACTCCATTGGAATTTACATTAGAACAAAACTATCCTAATCCATTCAATCCAACAACAAATATTTCTTTTTCTTTAGCTGAACCTTCATTTGTAAAATTAGCTATTTATAATACCCTTGGTGAAGAAATTCAAGTTTTAAAGAATGAAAATATGAATGCTGGATCTTATGATGTTAGTTTTGATGCTGTATCTTTACCAAGTGGAATGTATTTATACAAAATTGAAACAGCACAGTTTAATAGTGTTAGAAAAATGATGTTGATGAAATAATTATCATCAAATATTTAATTTAGAGCCGCTTTATGCGGCTCATCTTTTTTGTTCTATTTAACTAATTAATTTTAATTGTTTTACGGAGGGAATATGTCAAAAACTTTTAGATTACTTATTACATCAATATTTGTTTTTGTATTAATAAGTACAAATTTATTTTCTCAAACTGGATGGGCAGAAGTTACAACCCTGCCAAATCTTGGCAGTATCAATTCTATTTCAGTTGTTGATGCAAATACTCTTTGGGTTTGCGGTGATGGTGGATTTGTTTATTTATCAACTGATGGCGGTACCAGCTGGACGCTTAGAAATACTGGAGTGCCTGCTGTAAACTTATACGGGATATCGGCAACCGATGCAAACAATTGTTGGGTCGGTACAGTAGCTGGAGCAATCTATAGAACTTCTAATGGTGGATTAAACTGGGCTGTTCAAGTTAGTGTTGCTGGTAGCTTTATTAATGGTATTCATATGTTTGATGTGAATACTGGAGTTTATACTGGTGATCCTACTGGCAATGGTGTTCCTTATCAAAATAGATATACTACTGACGGTGGAACTACATGGACATTATCAGCAACATCACCAGTTGCAACAAATGAGTTTGGAGTTATAAATGCGTGGGATTGGACAGATCAAAATCATTTTTGGATTGGATCTGCAAGTACTGTTGCAAACGCTACTACAGCAAAGATATTTTATACAACTACTGGTTTTGCTGGAACATGGAATTCTGCAACCGTGGCAGGAACAGGAACTTCATCAGGACTTTACTATCAAGCTATTGGTATGACTGATAATAGTAATGGAATGGCTGGATCAAATAATGGTACGGTTGTAAAAACAACTAATGGCGGCGTTTCCTGGACTGCGGTTACACCTCCCGCTGCACTTACAACTTTTGCTGTAATAAATATGAATGCGTTAAAGGATGGATCAAACTTAATTAGAGTGGTGTTTAATAGTGGTTCTGCATATCAAATTTATACTACAACTGATTATGGTACTACCTGGACTGAAGAAGTTATTCCGGCTTCTGCTGGATCTTTAGGAGTGCAACATCTACAATTTCTTGATGCAAATTTAGGTTATGCAGGCGGTGGTAGTGGCGTTGTTCTTAAATATACCGGAGTTTTACCTGTTGAACTTACTTCATTTACAGCTAATGTTAGTGAAGGTAATGTACAGTTAAACTGGACTACAGCAACCGAATTAAATAATCAAGGTTTTGAAGTTCAAAGAAGAACTGCAGAAGATCAATATATTACTATTGGCCATGTTGATGGTAATGGGACAACTACTGATACAAAAGAATATTCATATACTGATTTAAATCCTGTTTTTGGTGAATACTATTACAGATTAAAACAAATTGATTTTAACGGAACTTTTGAATACAGTAATGAAGTTTTTGTAACTATTACAACTCCATTAGAATTTACATTGGATCAGAATTATCCTAATCCATTTAATCCAATTACAAATATTTCTTTTTCTTTAGCTGAACCATCATTTGTAAAGTTGTCAATCTATAATTCATTAGGTGAAGAAGTTCAGGTATTAAAGAATGAATCCATGAATGCTGGAACTTATAATGTAGGTTTTGATGCAGTATCATTCCCAAGTGGAATGTATCTTTACAAAATCGAGACTTCTCAGTTTACAAGTGTTAGAAAAATGATGTTAATGAAGTAATATTTTGTCTATAATTATTTTGAGCCGCTTTTGCGGCTCTATTTGTTTTAAAATCTTTTTGCAAAAAAGGTACATCAATATTATATTTCGCTCGGCTTTTGGAAAGTTCTTATATTATTGAATGCGGGAATAGCTCAGTTGGTAGAGCGCAACCTTGCCAAGGTTGATGTCGCGGGTTCGAGTCCCGTTTCCCGCTCAAAATCCACTTAAAGTGGATTTATTTTTTTATGGCGCTGTACCCAAGTGGCTTAAGGGGAAGGTCTGCAAAACCTTTATTCGTCGGTTCGAATCCGACCGGCGCCTCTACCCTTCTAAATTACAAAACCTATTTACTTACTCAAGTTGACCACTGAAACTTCTAAACAATTTAAACGGTTCTGAAATCATACTTTTTTAACCCACGGATTAATCCGTGGGATAATTGAACTAAAAGCAATTTTGTATAACCGTTTCTCCGCAGGGGCCCTTGGATCTTAACGTTTTTTATTTATTAAGCTACTATAAGCGGTCAACCTTGAGTTATCTATTTCAGTTGTACTTATTTGTTACATCAATTATAAATTCTCTTTTTTGAGATTTAAATTTTAATACTGTCCTTTAAATCATTCCATTTTTGAACTAATATTTGGCATAACAATCGCATATTTATAAGTACTATTTTTATATTTCTATGCTAAAACTTACAAAACTATTTTTTCTAACAATTATTTTATACTATTCTACTGATGTTTATTCACAGCAATCTACAGATACAACCAGAGTATTACTTAGATTTAACGAACCAATGTCCCGAGAAGGAATTTTTGAAATTTCCAACTATCATATCATTAACTCTGAAAATCAAATAATAAAAGTCTTTAAAGTTGGTATTGTACAAGGCGATAGTGCAGTAGTTTTATTCACAGAAAAATCATTACTTGATAAGCCTGTTCAAATTATTGTAAATAATTTAAAAGATAAATCCGGTAACCTCATAAGTGAAAATCATAATTTAGCTTCTATCCCTTAATTCAAATCACAATAAACACATTTTCCTTCCAATAATTTTACTATTTTTAGCAGTAAAACATTTTAGCACTAATGGAATTTCTATATAGTTTTATAATCGGATATATATCTGGCTCAATTCCAACAGCTTATCTAATATTAAAGAAAGTAAAAGGAATTGATATTACTAATGCTGGCAGTGGTAATGTTGGAGCTATGAATTCTTTTGAAGTGACTAGATCAAAAGGATTGGGGTTCTTAGTCTTTTTTATTGATTTCTTAAAAGGCATTGTTCCTGTTTTAATTGTATTTTTTTTATTTAATTTTAATTTTTCATTAGCTGCTATTACATTAATATTTTCCATTTTTAGTCATTGTTTTAATCCATGGATTGGGTTTAAAGGTGGAAGAGGGTTAGCAACTGCAGCTGGTGGGATTGCAATACTATTCCCTATTTTATTATTTGCTTGGATTGCATTCTGGATTATTACTTATCTAATAAAAAAAGATATTTTAATCTCTAATATTTCTGCTACAATTATGGCTTATGTTTTTGTTTTGATATTTAATAACCAGTTTATTGAATATGCTTATCCACAACCTGTTTTAGTGAATGAATTATTGCTTTTTACTTCTGCTTTATTAATAATAATTTTCATTAAGCACATTGAACCATTAAAAGATATTATATCAAAAAAGAAACCATAAAATTATGATAAACAAAAAAACATTTTTCATTTATGCTGTTTTAATTATTGTTTTATTTGCTTCATCGTTCTTGTACTTAAATTCAAGAATAGACAATAATTTTTTCATATCCTCAAATTCACAGAGTTTATCTTTGGCATCTTTGAAGCAAGCAAAAAACTTTAATGATGAAATCACTAACTCTCGAAAAAACATTATTACCGAAACCGTGCAAAAAGTGAGTCCAGCCATTGTTGGAATAAACGTAATTGAAATCAGACAATATCGTGATCCATTTAGTTCTATGTTTGATGATCCATTTTTTAGACAATTTTTTGGCAATCGCGGAAACTATAATCAAAAAGTTCAGGGATTAGGTTCAGGATTTATCATCTCACCTGATGGATATATTGTAACGAATGATCACGTTGCAGGTAGTGCAACAGAAATAACAATTACCATGACTGATGGCAGTCATCATCAAGCTAAAATAATAGGAACTGATCCGGTTTCTGATATTTGCTTATTAAAAATTGATGGAGATAATTTACCATATATTGAATTAGGTATCTCAAATGATTTAATTATTGGAGAATGGGTAATTGCATTAGGCAATCCATTTGGATTATTTGAGCTTAATGATAAACCAACTGTAACTGTAGGTGTTATAAGCGCCACAGGAATGAATCTTGAGCCTATAAGTGATCGTTACTACTTAAATATGATTCAAACTGATGCTGCAATAAACGGTGGAAATAGTGGTGGAGCATTAGTAAACTCACTAGGACAAGTTATTGGAATGAATACTTTAATTTATACTGCTGGTGGAGTTCAAGGAAATATTGGGCTTGGCTTTGCGATCCCAATTGATAAAATTAAAAGAATTGTAACTGAACTTAAAACTGGTGGAAAGATTGATCGAGATTTTCAAATTGGAATGAGTATTCAATCTATTGATGCTGGTATAATGAATTACTATAAATTGGAAAGTAATAAAGGTGTTATCATCACAAAAATTCTTCCTAATACTCCTGCTGACAATGCAGGATTAAAAGTTGGAGATATAATAACAGAGATTGAAAACTATAAAATCAATAATGAGAATACAATTTTTGGGGTGTTTCAAGAATTTAGAGTTGATCAAGAAATAAAAGTTAAAATTATTAGAGATAATTCTGAAAAGATTAAGACAATGAAATTGGAGAAAAATAAATGATCGAGCGTTATACACTTCCTGAAATGGGTAGAATTTGGGAAGATAAATTTAAATTTGATACATGGCTTAGAATTGAAATCCTAGCTTGTGAAGCTCGTGCTGAAATGGGTGAAATTCCAACTATCGATGTTGATGTGATAAAAGCAAAAGCAAATTTTGATGTAAATAAAATTCTTGAGATTGAGGAAACAACAAAGCACGATGTAATTGCATTTCTTACAAATGTTGCTGAGTATGTTGGGCCTGAATCAAGACATATCCATTATGGAATGACATCTTCAGATATACTTGATACTACCCTTTCCTATCAGATGAAATCTGCTGGTGAATTATTATTAAATCGATTAGAATATCTTAAAAGTGCATTAAAGAAGAGAGCCATTGAACATAAAAATACTATTTGCGTTGGTAGATCACACGGCATACATGCAGAACCAACAACAATGGGGCTTAAATTTGCATTGTGGTTTGAAGAAACCAAAAGAAATATTGAAAGATTAAAAAAAAGCAATCGATGTAATTAGTGTTGGACAAATTTCCGGAGCAGTAGGAACATTTGAACATTTATCTCCAAAAGTTGAAGAATATGTTTGCAAAAAAATGAAGTTGAAACCGGCACCAGTTTCAACTCAGGTAATTCAAAGAGATAGACACGCAGAATTTTTAACTACTTTAGCAATCATCGGTGCAACATTAGAAAAAATAGCCATTGAGGTTAGACATTTACAAAGAACAGAAGTATTAGAAGCAGAAGAATATTTTTCAAAAGGACAAAAAGGTTCATCTGCAATGCCGCATAAACGAAATCCTATTGTAAGTGAGCGTATTGCGGGTTTAGCTAGAATTCTTCGAAGTAATTCTATTGCTGCTTTAGAAAATGTTGCACTTTGGCATGAAAGAGATATTTCTCATTCATCTGTTGAACGAGTTATTGTTCCTGATAGTTGTATTGCTTTAGATTATATGCTTGATTTGGCAGTTAAGTTGGTTTCAAATCTAATAATTTATCCTGATAATATGTTTAGAAATTTAAATATTACACGCGGATTAATTTTTTCTCAAACTATCTTACTTAAGCTTGTTACCAAAGGTTTATCAAGAGAAGATTCTTATAGAATTGTACAGGATTCAGCAATGAAAGTTTGGGCTGATGATAAATTAAATCTTAAAGATGAATTGTTGAAATCTGAAGAAGCAACTAAATACATCTCAAAAGATGAAGTAAATGAAATATTTGAAAATAAAAATATGCTCTCCAATGTAGATTTTATTTTTAATCGAACTATAAATAAGGATTAAATAAATGATATTAAGAAAAATGTATTTTCTGTTAATAACTATCTTTTCATCATTTATATTTTATTCTTGTGGAGGAAATGCAGAAAATCTTATTGAAGGAAATCAAGCACCAAATTTTTCCTTACAAGATGCATATGGAAAGAATTTTAGTTTATCAGATTACAAAGTAGTTAGTCCTGTAATTATTTACTTCTATCCAAAAGCGAATACTCCAGGTTGCACAACAGAAGCTTGTGGTATCCGTGATTCATTTAGCAAGTTTAATGAAAATAATATCGTGGTTCTAGGAATTAGTGTTGATTCAAAAGAATCATTAAAAGCATTTATCGATGATCACAACTTGAACTTCCCTCTATTATCAGATGAGAGTAAAAATGTTAGCAAAGCTTACGGTGTTTTAAATAATATTGGAATAGCATCTAGAATAACTTTTATCGTGGATAAAAATGGTAATATCGCTAGCATTTTAAGAGATGTAGATGTTAACACACACGCAAAAGATGTTTATAATATTGCTATCAAATTAAAATAAACTACTAGTCTTCATCTTTTTTGGAAAACATTTTGTACAGACCATAACCTGCAACTGTTAATCCAAGAAGTCCGCCTGTTGTTTTAAGGATTTTAGAGTTAGCTAATTTTTCAAAACTCATTCCAGTTCCAATTTGTTTCATTTCTTCGCTTGAATAAATCGAGTTCATAAACTCAACACGATCTTTGATAGACTTAAATGCAATTATAACCTTGGCTGAATCACTTGTAGGCGTAAATTGAATTGCACATTTATCAGGATCATTTTCATCTATATCTTCAAGAGGTTCAAATTCCCACTTACCTCTAAAAATAGAATAGTTTACCGTACTTCTTGGTTCACGTGAGTAGAGAGGGTCATTAAATACAACAACTTTTTTTCCATCTTTTTCAGTTACTTCAATTTCATCTTTATGCTCGATTTCATTTTCAATATCAGCAAAAATATCTTCCACAGAAGCACTTAACGGATCTGAATATTGCGATTTTCTTCTGAGTATTTCTTTAGATTTAACCATTTAAATATTGCCCAATAATTAATTTTTCTACGATAAATTTATAAAATATTTATGCCACTTCTATTAAATTTTATTTTTTTTGTTACGGAACACAATTGATTTTTGAACAGTCTTATTAACTTGATAGTTCAGTCGTTATTCACTATTTAGCAATCAGTATTAAAAAATAACGGTAAAAGATAATAAAATGAATAGATCAAAAATGTTAAAAATTATTCTCTTGTTTGCAGCTTTGTTTTTACAACATAATTCTGGTTTTTTGCTAGCAAAATCTACAAACACCGCCAAATATTTGGTTTGGACTGATACTTTAACAATTATTAAGCCAGCAAATCACTATCAAAATGAAAATCAATTACTAACATCAATACTCACAAGATATCACTTTAAGGAATTTAGTATAAATGATTCACTTTCAAACATTATTTTTGATAGATATTTAAGTTCTTTGGATCACGGAAAAAATTACTTTCTAGCTGAAGATATTGAATCATTCAACGGTTTTAAATCAATATTGGATGATAATCTGATTAAAGGTGATGTTCAGTTTTACTATGATTTATTTAATCTATATCTAAAAAGATTAAATGAACGAATTATATTTATTGATAAATTACTTGACGTTGAATTTGATTACACAATTGATGAATCATATGAATTTGATAGAGACAAATCCGATTGGGCAAAAGATGAAACAGAGTTAAATGAACTTTGGAGAAAGAGATTAAAAAATGATGCACTTACTCACAAACTTAACGGTAAAGATTGGGAGTTTATCCAAAAAACTTTAAGAAAAAGATATAAGAATTATGCAGATTTTTTAAACAAGTATAATTCAGAAGATGTTTTTCAACTTGCTATGAATTCTTTCACTCAAGCTATTGATCCACACACTAACTATTTATCACCAGTATCTTCAGACAATTTTAAAATTGATATGAGCTTATCGTTAGAAGGAATTGGTGCAAGATTACAGACAGAAGATGATTATACAAAAGTTGCAGAAATAATTCCCGGTGGTCCGGCAGATAAAAGTGGATTGCTAAAAGCTGACGATAAAATAATAGCCGTTGCTCAGGGTAATGATGGTGAATTTGAAGATATAATTGGCTGGCGAATTACTGATGCAGTAAAATTAATTCGAGGAACTAAAGGTACTACTGTAAGATTGCAAATAATAAAGGCTGGAAGTGATTTAAATTCAAAACCTATGGAAATTTCATTAGTGCGTGAAAAAGTAAAACTGGAAGATCAAGCTGCTAAAGGAAGCATTTTGGAAATAATTAATGAAGATAAACCTTTTAAAATTGGTGTTATTGATATTCCAAAGTTTTATAATGATTTTGAAGGAAATAGAAACGGTGACAGCAATTCAAAAAGCACAACCAAAGATGTTAAAAAAATTATTGATTCACTTAAGATAGAAAATATTGATGGATTAGTTATTGATTTAAGGGATGATGGTGGTGGTTCCTTACAAGAAGCAATTGAGCTTACAGGTTTGTTCATTAAAGATGGACCTGTCGTTCAGGTAAAAAATTCAGATGGAAATGTTGATATTGCAACAGATCCTGATCCAGGAATATTTTATGATGGACCATTAACTGTGTTAGTAAATCGATTTAGTGCATCTGCTTCAGAAATTTTCGCCGGAGCAATTCAAGATTATGAAAGAGGCTTTGTTTTAGGCGAGCAAACTTATGGAAAAGGGACTGTACAAAACTTAATTGATTTGAACAGATTATCTTCTAAAAAGAATAATGATTTAGGACAAATAAAAATAACTATTGCAAAATTTTATAGAATAAATGGTGGTAGTACACAAAATCTTGGAGTTGTGCCGGATATTTCTTATCCGACTATTATCGATCCTGAAGATTTTGGGGAAAGTTCTGAACCAAGTGCTTTACCCTGGGACGAAATCAGTTCTACAGACTTTCACAAATTCTCAAACATAAAAAAGTATATTGCAACATTATCTGAGAAACATCAAAAACGAATTGCAGAGAGTAAAGATTTTAATAATTTGATTAAAGATATTGAAGAGTATAAGATTAATAAAAATAAAACTTCAATCTCACTTAACGAAGAAATAAGAAAAATTGAAAAAGAAAAAGAGAAACTAAAAGAGTTGAATAGTGATAATATTGCTAATGATGAGACTCAAATAGTTGAAGATGAAATACCGATTAAGAATGAGAAAAGTAAAGATTATATTTTAGATGAAACAGCAAAAATACTTACAGATTTTATTTTGTTAACGATTGGTTAGATGTAAGGATATAAACCGTTTACAACATCTAAAAGCTTTGATTTTACGATTGGTAATATTGTATCATTAAATGCAAAATCAAGGTCTGTCTCACATACATAAACCATTGGATCATAGATTGTTTGGGTGTTTTTTACAAACTCATACATCAATTGGCTAGGAGAAAGATCAACCAAGTTTAATGGAATTGATCTAAGCAATTCCATTTCTAAATATTCAACTGGTTCATCAACCAACCAATTAATCGATAGTTCATAGAGGTAAATTTTATAAACTTTTATTTTATTGTCAGGAATTAATATAAAGCCTTTGCCCCTATACTTATCTTTATTGCATAAAGTTTTTATTTGAAGATTATCATTTACAAATTCTTTTATAATTTCAGCTTCATCCAATAATTCAATATTTTCGTTTAATCCCCACTTCACAAAGTCGATAAGTTTATCAAGCTGAAAACTTATTTGATGTGCTTTTTCTAACAGAACCAATTTATCATCTATAAAAGCACCTTTAACTTCTTTTTCTAACCAGTATTTTGATTCAATATTTTCGGATAATATATCATTAAACTTATTTTGTAACTGCCACGATTGTTCAATTGCAGGATATAATTTATTCTTCCTGATTTCGCTCTGCCATTTGCTTATTGTTTGAAGCAAAGTATATCTGTTAGTTTCCCAATCAGAGCCGCACGATGTTATTTTTGATATATCTAAATTCATTATAAAATTATTTTTCAACATTTTATACAAATGTCGAGCCATGAGCAGAATAATACAGGATTTACGAAGCAATCTAATGTGGTGTTTTCTTTACTTGCTTTTTATTTGATTTTAGGCTGAAATATCAAATAAATTGTTCGGAAAAATGTGCAGGTAATTTTTTCTTTTAATTTTTGACTTAAATAAAATAAAGGGAAGTAAATTTTTACAAACTCACTTCCCTTTTTTTACAGACAAAACTTGCAAACTAAATTTCGAACTTAATTCCTTGTGCAAGCGGCAAAGCTGTTCCGTAGTTGATAGTATTGGTTTGCCTTCTCATATATGTTTTCCAAGAATCAGAACCGGATTCTCTACCGCCACCGGTTTCTTTTTCACCACCAAAAGCGCCACCGATTTCTGCACCTGAAGTTCCGATATTAACATTTGCAATTCCACAATCAGAACCTTCTGCAGATAAAAACATTTCTGCTTCTCTCATGTTATTTGTAAATATTGAAGATGATAAACCCTGTACAACTCCATTTTGCAATGCAATTGCATTCTTAACATCACCGGAATATTTTATTAAATATAAAATTGGAGCAAATGTTTCTTCTTGCACAATCTTATAATGATTTTCTGCTTCCACAATTGCAGGCACAACATAAGATCCAGATTTATAATTTTCACCTTCAAGAACTTGTCCACCATAAATTACTTTTCCACCTTCTTCAACTGCTAATTTTAAAGCATTGTTAAAATCTTTAACTGCATTTTTATCGATAAGTGGACCAACGTGATTTTTTTCATCCAATGGATTACCAATTTTTAATCCACCATAAGCTTTTGTTAAAGATTCTTTTACTTTGTCATAAATAGATTCGTGAACAATAAGTCTTCTTGTAGATGTACATCTTTGTCCAGCAGTTCCAACAGCACCAAATACTACTGCTGGCATTGCCATTTTAAGATCGACTTCTGGAGTCATAATAATTGCATTATTGCCACCAAGTTCTAATATCGCACGACCAAACCGTTTTGCTATAACTTCACCAGCGTGTCTTCCAACATTTGTTGAACCCGTAACAGAGATTAATGGAATACGATTATCGTTTAAAATCTTTTCACCAATTGTAGATCCTTTACCAACTATTAAAGTAAATATTCCTTCTGGCAATTTATTTTCAACAAGAACATCTTTAATAATATTTTGGCAAGCGATTGCAGATAGCGGAACTTTTGAAGAAGGTTTCCAGATATTTACATCACCGCAAACAGCAGCTAACATTGCATTCCAGGCCCAAACAGCTACTGGAAAATTGAATGCTGAAATTGTACAAACAATTCCAAGCGGATGATATTGATCATACATTCTATGCATTGGTCTTTCTGATTGCATTGTAAAACCATAAAGTTGTCTTGATTGTCCAACCGCAAAATCACAGATATCAATCATCTCCTGAACTTCACCCATTCCTTCTTGTAAAGATTTTCCCATTTCAAATGAAACCAAAGAACCTAAATCTTTTTTATACTCACGAAGTTTGTTTCCTATTTGTCTTACGATTTCACCTCTTTTAGGTGCTGGTACTGTTCTCCAATATTTAAATGCTTCTTCAGAGGATTTTAATAATTTGCCAAGATCATTTTCTGATGCTTGGTAAACCGAAGCTATATATTCTCCTGTTGCTGGTGAATATATTTTAAGTTCACCCTGATCAGTTGTTTCATTCCAAACTGTTCCTGTTGATGATCCAAAGTTCTTTTCTTTAATACCAAGTTTTTTTAAGAATTCCATTTTGTTGCTCCATAAATGATTTAATTAATTTTATCTAGAATATTTTTTAGTGTTATATCTGTCATTTTATTTTCTATTTCAACCTGGATATCAGAAAATAAATTAAGAAAAAAGTAATTTACTTTTTGTGAATGGCTATTTTTTTTGGAATTATCATCATTAACATTTAAATAAAACGCTTTTCTGTCTTCAATGGCGCAATATATTTCTTGTAAATGAATTTGATTTGGAGGTTTATTAAGTGTAAATCCACCTAACATCCCGCTATCACTTTTAACAATTCCTGCTTTACCTAATAAGGATAATAATCTTCTTAATTTAGATGCATTTATTCCAACTGCATCAGCAATCTCAGTACTATTTTTAGGTTTGTTTTCTAAAGCAAGAAAAGATAAAGCTTTTACAGAAGTAGATAATTTTGTTGATGCTGACATAAAATATTATAATTGTTACTGTAAGTGTAACATATATAATATTAAAATCCAAACATAAAAAAAGCCGCCCAAAAGGACGGCTTATATAAATCTAAAGTTTCTACTTTTACTTAACGAGCATCATCTTTTTAACAGAATTGAATTTCTGCAATCCATCTAAAGATTTAGCTTCTATTGTATAAATATAAACTCCGGAAGCAAGACTGCTTGCATTCCAGCTAATATTATGATATCCAACTTCTTTAACCTGATCAAATATAACTTCAACTTGTTCACCTATTAGATTGTAAACGGCTATACGAACATTACTATCAAAAGGTAAAGCAAATTTAATTGTTGTACTTGGATTAAATGGGTTAGGATAATTTTGGAACAATGTATATTCTTTTGGTGTAAAGTCAACTTCAACTGAAGCAACTTTTGAATATGAGAATGTACCATCAAAATCGATTTGTTTTAATCGATATTGAATTGTTCCCTGGAATGATTCATACTTAAATTTATCAACAAATGAATAATCAGTTTTTTCGGTTGTTGTTCCCTTACCTTCAATAAATGCAACCTTCTGCCATTCACCATCTAACTTACGCTCTAAATTAAAGCCGCTGTTATTTAGTTCTGTAGCAGTTGACCATACAACTGAAATCTGATTATCTGTTCCAACACTTGCTGCAAATGAAGTTAATTCAACTGGGATTATTGTTGTTGTTGTAGCTTCATTACTGTATAAAGATTCACCAGTACCACTATAAGCTTTTACTCTGTAGGTATAAGTAGTAAAAGGTGTTCTGCCTGAATCTATATATGCTACAACATTAACACCAACACTATCTATAACTACATAAGGATCAACACTTAAAGTATCTCCATTTTTTCTTTCAAGGATAAATCCAAGTTCGTTTGTGGAATTATCTGTCCAGCTAAGACTTACTCTAAATGTATCAGCAACAGCTATAAGATCAGTTGGAGCATTTAATGGAACCATACCTGCAAATTCATCTGCACCAATATCTGGAGTAGATAAGTTACGTGCTTGTCCATCAATATCAGTTGTTACCGATGCAATTGGTGTTCCAGCTGATTCTAATAATGTACCTGTTCCATCAGCAATATGAAGATCACTTGCTGTTGTAAAAGGAGCGGTAACATTTAAAGTATTAGCATCTAAACTAGAAGCAACTTGCCAGTTAGCCAAAGTTTTTGTTGCTGCTGTATTCCAGTAACCAATATTTCCTATTGTATCTGCCTGGAAGAAATCATTGTAATCTGATACCAATGTTCCTAATGCACCTGCTCTATAAATACAGTAAGATGGGAAATTTATTTCATCAGAATGAACAATATTATTTTTAACAATGTTTGTTCCATTTGCAACATACAATCCTGAATATAGAACTGTACCTGTTCCAGGCACTAATGTCAAATCAGGCATATAGATTGAGTTATGAAATACGTTCGCTTTAACCAATGCACCTTGCAGTCTAATTCCAATTAGAATAATATTTGGATTTGATGTAGCTGTTGTTGTAGTGAAACCAGAAATCATATTATTATAAATATTATAGGTTCCTCTTGAACCAGCTTCTATACCAATTATTCCGAATCCTGCACCAGAATTTGCAGTAGAAAGTAATGTTATCTGGTTGTTATATATATTGGTTATGTTTAATGAATCACCAATTGTAAATCCCCAAATACCATAACTTAAACTACCGCTTTGGGTTTGATTTACTCTTACTTTATTGTTGTAAACATCAGTATTACCGGCATAATTTAAGAATATACCACGTGTTCTTGCAAAAACGTCGTTATTTCTAAAAATCATTCCGGTTGGAAATGTTGTTGGCGTACCGCTATTAGAAATAGCTATACCTTGAGCAGCATTACCAAATGTGTTCGTCACTGAACAGTTTTCAATGATTATACTATCTGGTGTCCAACTAGAAGGTGTAAAAAATCTATTTGTTATAGATATTCCATAACTAACAGATTGGTTTGTTTGAACCGTAACATTTTTAATTGTACAATTATTTACATCTCCAATTATTCTAATTGGATTTGTATTTCCATTTATTCCTGTAGCAGTTACAAAAACTAAGTCTCTGGTTGTACCATCAACTGTATTAGAACCATCGATAATAATATTTTCTGTAGTTACTAATCCATAATTTGTTGCAGAAGTAATTGTAAGAGTTGGTGTACCTAATACTAAGCCACCTGAAACACCAACGTTATCTGCAACCTGGGTAAATGTAATTGTATCAACAGTACCTGTATATGGTTTAAATGTTACCGTAAATGCCCCTGGATCTATACCAATACTTGAGTTTGTAGGCTCAACTAAATTACTTGTAATGTAAAATGTTGTATTACCAGAAACATTAAAAGTATTTAAAGTATCACAAGCTTCTTTTAATGTAGCAAATTGTGGATCTGATCCACCAGGACCTGAACCAGCAACACCAACATAATAGTTACCTGATAAAGCTGTAGTTGAATTTATACCGTTAAATTCATCAGCACCAATATCTGGTTTTGTTACATTTCTTGTTTGTCCATCAATATCAGTAGTAATTCCAGCAATTGGAGTTCCTGCTGATTCCAGAACTGTTAGTGAACCATTTGGAACATGCAAATCATTTTCAGAACTAAATGCTGTAGAACCACTAACAGAATTTAAATCTTTTGCAGTTGCAATTTTCCAGGCAGCTAAATCAACTTGATCTGCACCTAAATATCCAACATATGGGCTTACACCATTTACAAAATAATCGTTATAGTTTATATCTGTATATGCTGTATTAGCACTTTCAGAATATACACCATAAGTTAAATTTGCCATTGTTGAACCTGGATATGAACCCATAGAATTTTGGAATGCATTATTTCTAATATCCAGTTGGGTGACTCCTGTGGCAACAGAAACACAACTACTTCTTCCATTATATAATGTACCTCTACCGAGTGTATTGCCAGTCATATAAACAGAATTAAAGAACATATTTATGTTTCCACCTGTAGCAATATAAATACCGGATGGTGTGTAAGTTAAACCTGTTGCATCACCATCAGATTTAATATTTGAAATAAAATTATTTGATATTTCTGTAACCGTGGTTGCATCAGATCCAAAACGAATTCCGAAACATCCAAAACCACCTGTACCTGTATAATAAAAATCATGTATTAAATTTTTACGAACTTTAGCATTTGTTGTACCAGTACTTAACAAAATTCCATACTGACTTGTACTTGAATTACCAGCAGCTTCACCAAAAATTTCATTATTTGTAATAACTAGATTATCGGTATTAGCACTAAGAACGCCACCAACTTTCAATGGCTCAGTAACATCACCAATAATGTTACCAGAGATCAAACCATTATTAGATGTGTTGCCCAAAATACCTGAGAATTGAATTGCAGTTTTAGAGTTTTGAATTTTATTATTTATGAAAGAAGTATTATTAAAACCACCTCCACCAGCATTTAAAAACAATCCATAGCTGTTTGTTGGTGTTGGAGAACCTTTTATGATACAATTTTTTACTGTATTGTTTGTTGCACCTTTTGTACCATTATGGAATAGGGCTACAACAATATTAAATGTACCACCAGTATAAGTATTTACAATAGATAAATCCCTGGTAGTTCCACCTATTGTATTTGAACCATCAAATGTAATGTAATCACTACCATTTAATCCAAATACCCATTGAGCTGTATTACCAGTTATTACGCTTGTAACACTAGTGTTTGGTTTAAATGTTACAGTGTTCGTAGCTGTAGGCAAATTTTCATTTGCAATGCTAACTGTGATTGGAAAAGTCTCACCAGTTGAGTAAGAAGAATCAGTTAATAAAAATGTAACTGGTCCTGAAACTCCACGTAAATTTAAATCGTTTACTGATGCTGTAATAGTTGAATAAACACCTTCAATACCATCAGGGAAATTCATTTCAGGGTGTTCAACTTTTTTCACATATAAATCACCAATAAAAGGTTTGCCATTTTCCACTGGAATCCAGGTAGTTTCTTCAACTTCAACTAATTTAGATTTTACTTCTAAATCTGAATTTGCTCCTGAATTCCCTCTCTCATCATTTATATTATTGATAGCATCAGGAACTTCAACCATTCTTTTTCTTGTAGATCTTTCAAAAGAAATATCTCTACCAGAAATTTTATTGAACATAGCCAATCCAACTGTATATGAGCCACTTAGTGGTAAATTTACAATTAAATATTGTGCTGCTGTAGCTGGTGGTGTAGTTCCCGGAGGGTTACTTCCAGATCCACCAGAAGGGCTTGTGCCAGCATTTGAATAAAAATCTTGAGCAGCAACGTAGTAATGAACTGTATCACCTACAGCTACACCACCAATTAATGAATAATTAAATGTAAAGTTATAATCACTACCAACAACTGTTGTAGCATTAACATTGCTATAAATACCAAGAGCGCCTTTTTTCATATAAAGTCTTGGTGAATTAGCGGCAGTATCAATTCCACTTACATCAGTAATGTTAGCTGTTAGAGAAACACTTGTTGTGTTACTTGTATTTATTAAAGCTGTATATGTTATGGCTGGGGCAACCAAGTCTAGCGGTGTACCAGCAAATTCATCTGCACCTATATCAGGTGTGGATGCATCTCTGGTATCTCCTTCAAAATCTAAAGTAACTGAAGTAACTGGGGTTCCGCCAGCTTCTAACTGAGATGGAATAACCGTATCAATTTTAAGCCCTGCAACATAATTTGGATTTTGGGAAACACTACTTACATCTGCAAGAACAACGCTTTTCCAACCACTTAGTGTAGTCTGATTTCCTGCCACTAAACCGGTTGTAGTTCCTAGAACGCCACCTGTACCATCAGCAAAGTAATCGTTGTTATTTATTGAAGTAAAGGTCGTATTGTTTACAGATATTCCCCAATGTGTTCCGGTTCCACCACTGTTAGTTCGGGCATTGTAAAAAATATTATTTTTCAGATTAATAAAATTACTGACCTCTTTACGGAATGCAGCAGAGTTAGAACTTCCTGCTGATGCATCTCCATCTACTAAAACTGAATTGTAATAGATGTTGAATAATGATCCCGATAATGCATTATCCCTAAGTCCATAAATAGGAAAAGTAGTGGCAGTAATTGCATTTCCTAATTGTATTCTATTATTATGTACGGCTATTGCTGAACCCGTACTATTTCCATTATATAAGTATAATCCATTTGCTGCGGTTAAACCATTTGTTAGCTGGATTAAATATATATAATTGTTATAAATTGCTGTTCCAGCAGAAGCTGTGGAACTGAAATAAATTGCAGAAAATTCGGTTGTTGTAGGTTGTGTAATAGTTTTAGTATGATAAAATCTATTTCCATAAAGCTGTAATCCTGGAAATCCACCAGTATGATTTATACCTCTTGCGTAAAAATCAGTTATTTCGTTATTTCTAACTACAATTCCTGTATTTCCAACATTTGATGCACTTGCAAGTGTAATTCCATATCCGCGAGTTCTAATTGATGTATCCGCTGTACTAGTTATATAATTTTCTTCGATTGTAATGTTACTAATTGTATTTGTAGTATTTCCTGTAATCTGGAAAACACCACCAGTTGTATTAGCAGCCTCGCCAACCATTTTAAGATAACGAAGATTTACGCCAATCATACTATTAGTTGTATTATCAAGTCTTACAGCCATTTGGCCCAAACCAGAAGTTGTACCACCAGTACAGGTTATTACCCAATCTTTACCAGTTCCAACTCCGCCAGCTCTACCATCAAGAGTAATATAATTACCAGTAATCTTAATTGCGTGTTGGTTAGGTGATGCAGCGCCAGCTATTGTTGTGTTTATTAGAGTTCCTGTAGCTGGTCTAAATGTAACACTTAATGTTGAACTTGTTCCAGTTATAACAGGTATAGTTACCGGGGCTAATTCACCAGGATAACCACTTGCAAGTTCCATTATAACTTCTCCCGAACCGGTAACTCCATTTACAGTTAAATAAGCAACTGCTGAAGTTAAATTGTTAAAAGATGTGGGAGGATTTTCAACGCCATTTATGGGATAGGTATTTCCACCAACTAATTGAGCATAAGTTGAGGTTGTGGAAATTAGAAGTGAGGTGAGCAAGAATAAAAAAGTAAGCAAAATGGTATTACTTCTTTTCATTATATACCTCTTAAATAAGTTAATGTTAAGGAATTATTAGAAAGTTTTAAGAATTGTTTTTTCAATTTCAAGATATTTATGTGTTATTAACAATTATCGAAATTTTTCATCATTTATTTAGCAATTAAATAGATAAAAATCAAAATATTTTAAGATTTTACGAAAATTTAATATATCATTAATGTACTTGGAATGAATATTGTCATTCATTTATATTGAGTTGCAAATTAAATTTATTATGAAATCAATATTTAAATATCGCTCAATATCTCATCGAAGCTATTTTGTATCCAGCTTCGAAAATGTATTCTAATTTCTCTCCTTTTCTCTTTCCCTTTTTTTCAAAATAATTATTTATTTATACAAATTTTTCTTTTAATGGAGTAGAATATGAATTCATTAATATCTGATGAAAACAAATTAATTCAAGAATACAAACCCACAATTAGAGCAAACGAGGTTATTTCAACTTTATCAAAACATATGCTTGCCGATGGCTTTGAAATAATTTTAGATTTAGATAAAAGTAATGGCTGCACAATAATCGATGAAGTTACTGGCGATGAATACCATGACTTTTTTACGTTTTTTGCATCTTCACCAATCGGATTAAATCATCCATACTTAAACTCAGATGAAGTTAGAAATGTACTTGGAAAAGTTGCTATTAATAAACCATCTAACTCTGATATCTATACAACTTTTATGGCTGAGTTTGTTGATACTTTTGCAAAAGTTGCTAAACCTGATTATATGAAATATTTATTCTTTATTTCTGGTGGCGCACTTGCTGTTGAAAATGGATTAAAAGTTGCATTCGATTGGAAAGTAAGAAAGAATTTTCTGAAAGGATACAAAGAAGAGAAAGGACATAAAGTAATTCACTTTAAAGAAGCTTTTCACGGTAGAAGTGGATACACAATGTCGCTTACAAATACTGACCCAACAAAAGTAAAGTATTTTCCAAAATTTGATTGGCCAAGAATTACAAATCCAAAAATTAAATTCCCACTAGAAAATAATCTTGATGAAGTTTTAAAACTTGAAGATAAAGCATTAGCAGAAATCAACCTTGCAATTAAAAAGAATCTAGATGATATAGCTGTTATAATTATTGAACCTATTCAAGCTGAAGGTGGGGACAATTTTTTCCGTAAAGAATTTTTTGAACAGCTAAGAAAAATTGCAGACGAAAATGAAATCCTTCTTATGTTTGATGAAGTACAAACTGGTTTTGGATTAACAGGTAAATTCTGGGCTTCAGATTATTATGTAAAACCTGATATAATTGCTTTTGGAAAGAAAGCTCAGGTTTGTGGAATAATGGTTTCAGATCGAATCGATGATATAGATGATAACGTTTTCAAGGTATCAAGTAGAATCAATTCTACCTGGGGTGCTGATTTAACAGATATGGTTCGTTCTAAGTTTATTCTTGATGTGATTAAAAATGAAAATCTTGTTGATAATGCTAAGAAAGTTGGTGAGCATTTGAAATATCAGTTAGGA
This sequence comes from Ignavibacteriales bacterium, assembly GCA_016707585.1. Taxonomy (GTDB): domain Bacteria; phylum Bacteroidota; class Ignavibacteria; order Ignavibacteriales; family Ignavibacteriaceae; genus IGN3. The sequence continues at coordinate 308,426 of JADJHL010000003.1, forward strand.
TTAATACAAAACGAGTTTCCAACTTTTATAAATAATGTTCGTGGTTTAGGATTGATGTGTTCATTTGATTTGCCTACTGCTGAACTTAGAAATCAATTCAAAGACAAATGTTACAAAGAGAAACTTATGATTTTAGGCTGTGGTGAAAAGTCAATCCGTTTTAGGCCAGCGTTGAATATTACTGAAATTGAAATTGATAAGGGCTTGACTATTATCAGAAAAGTTTTAAGTTTAATGTCGTCCAATAACTAAAATATATATTAACTACTTGCGCGGTGCGGCTCCAATGTTGGAGCCGTAACTGTTTTAAACTATTTTTATATATGAAACTTTACATTGTAAGCACACCAATTGGAAATCTAAAAGATATTACACTCCGTGCAATAGAAACTCTTAAAGAAGTTGATTTTATTTTATGTGAGGATACTCGTACATCTGGAAATCTTTTAAATCATTTTGAAATAAAGAAAGAGCTTATCTCTCTAAATGCATTTAATGAAAAAAGTAAAATTGATTTTGTTGTAAATAGAATTTTATCAAATCAAACTGCTGCATTAATTTCGGATGCCGGTACGCCACTAATTTCAGATCCTGGTGTTAGACTTGTTTCATCCTGTGTAGAAAATAATATTGAAGTAATTCCAATTCCTGGTGCTTCTGCATTGCTGGCAGCTTTAAGTATGAGCGGTTTACCAACAGATGCTTTTGTATTTGAAGGATTTATCCCTCAAAAGAAAGGCAGACAAACTAAACTTAAAGAATTAGCAATTGAACCAAGAACAATTGTACTTTATGAATCTATGTATAGAATTGAAAAGTTGTTGAAAGAACTAAATGAATATCTACCGGATAGATTTATTGTTGTTTGCAGAGAAATAACAAAAAAGTTTGAGGAAACCTGGCGTGGATTTCCAAATGAGTTAGTTGATTCTTTTTCAGAGAAAATATCTAAAGGTGAATTTGTTGTAGTAATTGCACCAATAGATTGGAAAGTAAAAATCACTAATTAGAATTTAGAAAAGAATAATCCTTAATTATTGTATCTAAAAAAAATAGTGCGTTCATTTCTGATTGCACTCCCGTCTTATTTGAGATGCTTACCTTAGCCTTTTCAAGAATATTTTGATATGAAAAAGCATCTGTATTTTTTCTATAATTTAAAACATCTTTTATTACTTGAATATCTTTATCAGATAATAAAATCACTTGCGGAAATTTAACTTCATAATTAATTGCTGTCTTTGGTAATAGTATTTCCTCAAGTTTTACTTCTTGTTTTAATTTTATAACAGTTGTGTTAGCAGCTAAATCACCAAGCCTCTGCCCTTTTCCATTTATTAACATTGTAATTATTCCAACAGAACCGTAAGTAAAGAATACATCAACTGGTTTAATCAACCATCTTAAAAAATAACTTCCAATTCCTGGTTGTGAACCATCAATCTTTACAACTTTTATTTTAATCAATTTTTTGCCGAAAGATTGACCATTAAGAAATAATTCACATAAAAAATCATAAAGAAAAAAAGGAAGATAAAGGACAATAAATGTTGCTGTTGGATAATAATAAGGCGAACCGGAGAACATATTGCCAATAAAACTTAAGATAAATATCATTGCGATTGCATAACCGCCTACAATTAGCAAATCGATAATCTGGGCAACAACTCTATCACCAATACTTGCAATATTATATTGTATATCAACATTTTGGGTAGTTTCAATTTCAATGTTTTCCATTAGATCATTCCCCGCGCTTTAAGTTCTAAATATTTATTTATCGTATTTACAGAAAGTTGTTGTGGAGTTGTGATTATTGATTGAATACCTGCAACACTTAATTCTTTTTGGATTACTTTTTTCTCAAAAGCAAATTTTTCTGCAATAGTTTTTTGATAAATCTCTTCAAGCGAATTTGCACTACGACAAATAATTTTATCTAGACCGGTATTTTTAAATAAAATTACAATAAGTAAATGAGAAGCAGCTAAACTTTTCAAATAATTTAATTGATTCTTTAATGAACTTGCCGTTTCAAAGTTTGTATAGAATAAAAGTAAACTGCGTTGTTTTATTTTGGATTTGACAATTGAGGCTAATTTTTCATAGTCTGATTCAAGAAATTCAGTTTGTTGTTTATATAATAGCTCAACTATTTTTTTCAACTGCAATGGATTTTTTTCTGCTGGTAACACAGAGAAAACTTTATTGTTAAAAGAAATTATTCCGGCTTTGTCCTGTTTTAATAAAGCGATATTGGAAATAACGAGCGATGCATTTATTGAATAATCAAGTAAAGTCATACCTTCAAACGGCATTTTCATTGTTCTACCCATATCAATTATTGAGTAAACTTGCTGAGCTTTTTCATCAACATAATGGTTTATCATTAATTGTCTTTTTCTGGCAGTAGCTTTCCAGTTTATTGTTCGATAATCATCTCCTTGCACATACTCTTTAATCTGTTCAAACTCCATTGAATGACCAATTCGTCGAATCTTTTTTATTCCAATTTCAACAAGTCGATCAGACACAGCCATAATTTGATATTTTTTCATTTGTATGTAAGAAGGATATACAGCAACATTTTTGTTTTGATCAAATCTAAAACGACGACAGACAATATTAAGCATTGATGAAACATAGATATTAAGAGCACCGAATTGATATTCACCTCTTTTAACAGGTCTAATATTGTATGTAAATATTTTTGTAATTGATTTATCAAGTTGTGAGTTTATTTCAAAATCCCGAATTTGAAAAATGAAAGGAAGTTCATCAATAATTTTAGCTTTAATGTTAATTGTATAATTATTTGTTAAAACAATTTTTACTGCATTATCATCTCCGTTTGAAAATCTATCATCATTAACTCGTTCTGCATAAACATTCCCGTTACTAACAAACAGGATAAATGATTCTGCAAGTAAGATTATTACAAATGCGATTAAAACTATTTTTGCAGTAAAGAACAGAAATGGTACAAAATATCCAAAGAAGAATAGTAAGACTATTCCAGTTATTATTAAAAGAAATCTTGAGGTAAGATAAACCTCCTTTAGAAATCTCATTATCTTGGAACCTCAACTCGGTTTAAAATAAGTTGGATGATTTCATCAGTATTTTTCCCTTCCATTTCTTTTTCTGGAGTAAGAATAACTCTATGACGTAAAGCTGGAAAAGCAATTTCTTTAACATCATCTGGAATAACATAATCTCTACCTCGAATCGCAGCTAAAGCTTTTGCCCCAATCATTATAGCTATTGATGCACGCGGTGAAGCACCAAGATATAAATCACCAGTTGTTCTTGTTTGATAAACAATATTAGCAATATATGCAGCTATCTTTTCCTCAATATGTATAGAACGAATTTGCATTTTAAATGCTTCAAGATTTTCTTTTGTAAAAACTTCTTGTAAAACATTTAAATCATTAAATGATTTTCTCTCATTATACTCTAGCAATATTTTAATTTCTTCTTCTAAACTTGGATAGTTCATTTCAATCTTAAAAAGAAATCTATCTACCTGAGCTTCTGGTAATTTATATGTTCCTTCATGTTCAATAGGATTTTGTGTTGCAAAAACAATAAATGGTTTTTCCATCTTATAAGTTTTCCCATCCATTGTAACTTGTCGCTCTTCCATAACTTCAAACAAAGCTGCCTGAGTTTTTGCTGGTGAACGATTTATTTCATCAATTAAAATTATGTTAGAAAATATTGGTCCACGTTTAAACTCAAATTCTGAGTTTTTCATATTATAAACCGAAGTTCCAAGAATATCTGACGGCATCAGATCAGGTGTAAATTGGATTCTTGAAAAATCAGCGGAAATAGTTTTTGCAAGAATTTTAGCAATTAAAGTTTTTGCTATTCCTGGTACACCTTCAATAAGAACATGACCATCAGCAAAGATAGCAGCAAGAAGAAGTTCAACAGTTTTATCCTGACCAACAATAATTTTTCTTATTTCACTTTTAACTTTTTCAACTGATTCTTTTAAAGCTGATAAATCAGTTCTGTTCACATTATTTTCCATACGCACCTGTTTTTATATAAAAGTTTTCGATTACGTTATTTAATTCGAGTAAAGTTTCCTTCTTTATAGAAGTTGAACATGATATCTTATTAATTATTGAAACAATTTTTCTAATTTCTATTTTCTCAAAAGCACTTTTCTCTGCTAATATCAATGTAAAGTCTTCGTTTAATGTCGATGTTTTTATTGCATATTTTGTTCTAATGTAATCCATAAAATAATTTATTTTTTTATCAGCAATATTTTTATGATTAGATTGCTTGAAATAAAGATTACCCACAGTATTAATAAATTCTAATGTTGTATTCGCCAATGGTTTTACAATCGGGATTATTCTTTGATCGCGTTTACCTTTAAATATCACAAAAAGAATTACAGAAAATAGCAAAGTGAAGTAAGCCCATTTTAGTGAAGGCTGACTTAAAATGTATCTTATTGGCGTACTCTGATATTTATTTACTTCTTTGTAATACTCATCCCAAATTATATCTCGAGTTTTTAGGTATGACAAACTTTTAAAAATATAATCACGTCCGGGTTTTAATAGATTATAGTTTGTAAAAATATTAGGGATAGTATGTAAATATAAATTTCCATCACCAATCTTAAATTTTATAAAGTTTGCATAATCATATTTGTTTGTCCCTAACACAACAACTTTACTTGTATCAAAAAAAGTAAAATAATGTTCATAACTACCGTTTGAAAATCTATAATCCTTGTCTCTTTTTAGATTTGGATTTGAAAAATTTATTTCTGTAGAATCAAAACCTCCAAAGAAAGAATAATTTGTATAAAGTCGTAATGAATCAATAAATTTTTCACCAAAGGAATTTGCTGCTATAAATATATCGTTTCCTCGTTTTAATAATTCTCCCAGGACTTTTGCATCCAATTCATCCGGAGAAAAGTGACTGCATATAATTATGATATTTTTATTTTCAATTTGTCTCTGTTTTGTGATATTATAAAATGGAAGATTTGTTGTTTCAACTTTTTCACCACTAAAAAGATCATTTAGTACATCATATAAAATGTATGAGCCATATGGAATTTTGTCATTCTTTGAATAACTTGAATCCCAATTTGTTGGTTCAGGAGTAAACATCTTTACAAGAAATAGTAAAACAAAAACAACAAGTACTGGTACAATAAATTTTAGATTATACATTATTGATAATTTTCCAATAATAAATTGAAATCTTTATACTGTAATTGTATATCCAAAAAATGAGATTGATTTATTTCAAATCCGCCGTACCAAATTGATTCAAATTCATTTGTGATATTTGAAAAAGTAGATTTTAGATTGGAGTGTTTAATTTCACTAATAAATTCGTGATTTGTCTTATCAATTTTCCAATTAATAATCTCTTTATCAGATAATATTTTTAATGATCGTAAATAATTTAATCGCAATGCAAATCTATAATTTCTATTTGCAATCGCTTCCTCAATCATCGATTCATAATTTATTGAATGAATATCTTCGATCGACTCAGAAACTTTAAGACCATCTGCATTTTTGTTTGAAAAGAATAATCCCTTTATCTCAGACTTATAAATTCCGAAGATTATTGCTATAACCGCAAATGCAATAAGCACATAAGTAAAAACATCCCAAACGGTACCAGCTGATTCTAATCTTAATAATTTTACAATTTGTTTTTTGATCCAGTCCATCAATTTTTCCCAGAGAGTCATTGTTGATTCAGGATCTTCAAAATATTTAAAATCTTTATCGCGCAAATAAGATTTTATTTTTGAAGAATCAACAGAACGAACTAAAACTTCAGAGGAATCATAATTAATATTATTTATTTTCTGTTTTAATGATGACTTAATCATCAATGAATCATTAATAAGATTAATTTCAGAAGTAGTATCAATATTTGTTTGATTTGAACTAGCTGTTGCACGATTTTGCGAAAAGATTTCTCTCCCGAAATCGCTAAACAGTAAGACAAAACAAAGAATTGTAAAATTAAATCGATTCAATTTTTTCAATCAACCCTTTTGCTTCTTTTTGCTCTACCAGACTGAAGTAATGAAATGCGATTGCAATCAATGAAATTGCATAAAAAACAAAATTAAATGCGGCTATTATTGAAGTGATAATTATTATTATCTCGGTAACGCCATCAACTCCGGTTCCATCCATTGAATTAAACATTACTGTAATCATTGCTATGTATTGTGGAATCTGAAAAAGAAATCCCATAAATCCCTGGATAAAACTTAAAACAATTACCAAACCAAATGTAAACCACCATTTGTTTTTTATCAGGAAGATTGATCTCTTCATCGAATCAACTGCACCAATATTTTCATAAAGCGATACAAAATATGTTAAAGTTAATTTATTGCTAAAATAGATTATAGGTATCATTACTAAAAAGATTATTGGAATCATTGCCAAAGGGTTTGACTGAACATTAAAAATAAAAAACAACGGTAAAAAGAAAGTTATACCAATTACACCAATAATGATTCCAATTAAAATAGTAATACCAACAACTTTAAGAATATTAGATTTTACTCCTAACCATACTTCATCAATTTGGATTGGAGACTCATCAGTTCTTTCTAAATAAATTAGAACATACGAGTAAACAACAGATACCATTGTTATCATTGATAGAAATAAAGCTATAAGATAAAGTAGTGATACGATACCAAAATTGCTTAATGAAGTGGTTGTGCTATTAAATGAAAAAATATCTTTTTGATAAAGTCCACTAAATATTCCAGATAATAAAATAAAGGGACCAACAATAAATATTATAGATTTTAACAGCGGCAAAAAGTTATGCCTGATAAATTCAAATGTTCCATTAATGACCTGTCCAAAATCCCTATACTTTTGAAATTCAATTTTTTGTTGATTCATTATTTTCTCTTCTATTTAATTTTATTGGATAAATTATAACATACCAAATTATAAATGCTAAGGATGAGAATATTATTAGTAAGTTTAAAACTATTGGCATCTGCGTATATCTTGTTACAAATGATTCCAGAAATCCGGCAGTTATAAAAAGTGGGATTAAACCAACGATTATTTTAACTCCGTCTTTTGCAGATATTAGAAATGATTGACGACGTGAATAAGTTTTTGGAAATAAAATACTATTGCCTAAAACTAATCCGGCAGCACCAGCAATAATTATGGATGAAATTTCTAAAGTTCCATGTATCCATATGATGGATAAAGATTTTAACAATAAATTATTTACGTAAAAATAATGATGAAATGAACCAAGCATTATTCCATTGTACAATAGAAGTAATATTGTTCCTACAGATAAAAATATTCCTGCCATAAAAGCATAAAATGAAACGCGTATATTATTGAAGGTAATTCCCATAAACATATCAACACCATTCATCTGCTTGTAAACAGCAAGCGGATCGTTATTCTTGATATTTTCTTGCGTCATATTTACATAACTATCACCAAGAATCAATCTCACAAATCCGGTATCGCCTTCTGACGAAATTACTCCAATTACAACAGCAATAAAAAAGACAAAAAAGGATATTATTAGCTCATTTCTCCTTTGATAAAATATTTCCGGCAACTCATATTTCCAGAAAGTGATAATCCTGTTTCTTTTTTCTTTTTTATTTTTATAAACAGATTGATGAATTTTTGAAGCTAACGTATTTAGATATTGGGTTGTTTTACTTTGAGGATAAAAAGTTTTTGAGTAAGAAAGATCATCAGTTAGTTGAATAAACAATTCAGCTAATTTGTCAGGGTCTTGAAACGATGTTTTTTTTGAAAGAAATAATTCCACTTCTTTCCATCGCTCAGAATTATTTTTTATGAATTGTACTTCTTTCAATTTTCCCCGAAAGATTATTCTTCATTCACATAATTTACGATCGAACGAATATCATAGGATTTTAATTTATCTCTCCCATTCAGGAAAGATAATTCAACAATAAATGAAACCTGAACAATTTTACCACCAAGTTTTTCAATCAACTGGCAAACTGCATTCATTGTTCCGCCGGTTGCAAGCAAATCATCATGAACTAAAACTTTGTCGCCTGGTTCGATAGCATCTTTATGCATCTCAAGTTTGTCTTCTCCATACTCAAGTGAATATGAAATCGAAACCTTTTCTGCAGGAAGTTTTCCAGGCTTACGAACAGGAATAAATCCACAATTAAGTTTATGTGCAAGCACCGAACCAAAAATAAAACCGCGTGATTCTATTCCGACTACTTTGTTAATTTTTTTATCTTTTGCAAAATATAATAGTTGTTCAAGAGTGTAATTAAATGCTTCGGGATTTTTAAGAAGCGTCGTGATATCTCTAAACATTATTCCTTGTTTAGGAAAATCTTTTACATTTCTAATCTGGGATTTCAAGTCCATTTAATTTTCCTTATTAAGAAAAGTTTTGATTCCATTTTTAAATTCATCAGTTGATCTACTGATAACATTTAAGTTTATACATTGATTAACTGCTTCATTTACAGAAAGATTTGATATATTATTTATCATCTGTTTAGTCATTCGTAAACTTTCAACAGAATATTTATTTAGTTTATCAGAAAGATTTATTGATTCATCTAAAACATTTTCATTGATATAATTTACAAGTCCGATTTCAAAAGCTCGTTTGCCGGAAATGATTTCGCCTTCCAGTAACAATTGTTTAGCCAAACCTTCACCAACTTTTTTGATCAAAAAGATTGAAACAATCGCAGGAATAAAGCCAATTTTTACTTCACTATAACCAAATTTACTGTTTTCTGGATGAGCTACTATGAAATCACAAACTGTAGCCAATCCACAACCACCTGCTATTGCGGCTCCATTAACAGCAGCAATTATTGGTTTTGGAAATTCGTATATCATTAAGAACATTTCTGCTAATGATTTTGAGTCTTCATAATTTTCAATTGCAGAATTGTTTGATATCTTTTGTAAATATTCTAAATCAGCACCAGCACAAAATGTATTTCCCTCGCCAGTAATGATCAATGATTTTACAGAATCATCTTTTTCAAACTCAACTAGTTTGTTTTTTAACTGTTCAACAAGAAATGGATGGAGTGCATTTCGTTTTTCCGGACGATTTAGTGTGATGATGGCAGTGTTACTTTTTACTTCTGATTTAATCATTACAAAACTCTAATTACTAAAGTATTTAACTATTAAACTCATTTGAATATAAACTGAAAAAGAAGCTAATAATATTCCAGCTACTACTTGAGTAAGTGTGTGACATTTTAATTCCACTCTTGCCCAACCAACTAAAATTACGATTGGTAACAATATTATTCCTACACTACCAAATGCAAAAACTATTGCAGAAAAAGGTCCAGCAACACCCATCGAATGTGCGCTAATTTTCCAGAATTTATTTATAAAAATTGTAATTATTGTATTTGAAATATAGCAAAACCAAAATGCGATTGAAATAATATTCAAATCATATTTTATCAAAACCCATAAACCAATTAGATAAAATATAATTGCAATAAGAAATGGAATTGTTCTTTCTTCTTTGATCGAAGCATCCTGATCAGCGAGTTTACCTTTTTTTCTAAGTATCAGAAATAGCGCAATCGGTGCAATGAATCCAAATACCAATGCATTTAAAATTGTTATAAGCTGTTTACTCGGTTCTGATTCTAAACTAAAAGCAAATATTGTAAATATGATTATAGTAAATGAAGGCGGAACAAATAGTGTCGAGATAATTCTTGCAAGTTTATGTGAAGAGAATAAATTCAATACAGTATAATCATTATTTTAATATATCAATAGGATAATTCTGTCTTTTTTAATTCATCCAAATATCTCAATAAAGTTTCTTTTACCGGAATGTAATCCAGAAACTGCATTAGTTCATTTCTAATTTTAGATGCATGATGCATCCCTTTTAGATAACCGGAATAAAATTTTCTGTGCTCAATGACTGCTCTTCGTTCACCTTTAACACCAATTGCTAAATCCAAATGACGAAGACAAGTATTGATTTTCATTTCATCATCAATCTTGGTGTGGATATAACCTTTTTCTAGAATTTCTTTTGCTTCAAGAAATATCCAGGGATTTCCAATAGCGCCACGTGCGATCATAACAGCATCAGCATTTGTTTCATTAAATGCCTGCTTAACATCGCTTGCATCAAGAACATTTCCATTCAATGCAATTGGCATCGAAACGGCTTCCTTAACTTTTGGAATCCAGCTCCAATCAGCATCACCTTTATGTCCCATTACACGAGTCCTGCAATGAACCGTAAGTGCCTTTACTCCAACATCTTCGAGGCGTTTTGCTACTTCTACAATTTGAATTGAATTATTATCCCACCCGATTCGTGTTTTAACTGTCACAGGAAGAGAAACAGAATCAACCACAGCTTTTACAAGTTGCACCAAATATGGAATGTCTTTTAGCAAAGCCGAGCCCGCTCCGCAACCCACAACATTTTTTACCCAGCAGCCAGCGTTAATATCAATCATATCCGGATTTTCTGCTTCAGCGATTCTTGCAGCGCCAACCATTGAATCTATACTGCTGCCGTAGATCTGAATACCAACTGGTCTTTCTTCTTCAATAATTTTTAGTTTGTTGTGTGTTTTAGCATTAGAACGAACCAATCCTTCTGAATTCACAAATTCTGTATAAACAACATCAGCGCCAAGTTCTCGGCAAACCAAACGAAATGAAACATCCGTAACATCTTCCATCGGTGCAAGTAAAATTGCTTTTTCTATTTCAACTTTTCCTACTTTGAACATTTTCTCTTAAATAATTTTCTAATCTAACTTAATCTTTTTTGGTAAATAAAAAACGGTTAATAAAAATATAACAAATGTAAATAGTGCCCCTGTTAAAAAAGGAAACGGGTAACCTAAATATTCAAACGCAAATCCTCCCCACAAGGGACCTAAAACCCTAGCGAAAGATGAGAGTGATTGGTTCATTCCCAGCGTAATTCCCTGTTCTTTTTCTGATGTGACTTCGGAAATCAAACTTAAAACTGTTGGTTGAAAAGTTCCTGTACCATAAGACAAAACGATTGAAACAATTGCTAATCCTAAAAATGTTCCTGCGTACGGAATCATAGCCAGAGATAACATCATTAAAATAGAACCAATAGTTAATATCATTTTTTTAGACATCAGTTTGTTTATTCGTCCAATCAATCCACCCTGAATAATTGCAGAAGACAACCCAACAATTCCATACATATAACCATTCTGCATATCGGTAAATCCATAAACTTTTAGACCAAGTAATGCAAAAGTACCGTAGATGTTAGCAAACGAAAATGTTAAAATGAAAAACAGAAGAATAAGAACTGCTAAATCCGGTTTCTGCAAAATCTTTTTCATCGCTGCAAAATCAAATAACTTTCTTCTTTGCGGATGAGCAGATAAATCTTCGGATTCTTCTTTTTGTTTAAGCGATTCTGGCAAATAAAATATTGTAAGTATGAAAGCTATCATTGAAAACCCAGCAGCAACGTAACCTGTAACTGCATATCCGTAGCTTGATAATAATCCGCCAATCAAAGGACCAAAAACAAATCCTAATCCAAATGCTGCACCAATTAAGCCCATTCCTTTAGAACGATTTTCACGAGTTGTAACATCAGCAATGTAAGCCTGTGCAACGCCAATACTGCTCCCGCCAATTCCTGCAATAACTCTGGATACTAAAAGCATTAAGTATGAATGTGTAAATGCAAAAACTATGTAGCCCATTGCATTAAGGAATAAGCAAACAACTATAACTGGTTTTCTTCCGTACTTGTCGGAAAACTTTCCAAGCACTGGGTTAAATAAGAATTGTACAAAAGAATAGATAGCAATTGCAATTCCAACAGCGGCTTCATCTACATGTAATTCTTTTACTGAGAATGAAGGAAGAATCGGGATGAGAATTCCAAAGCCAAGTAAATCTATAAACACAGTTAAAAATATTAATACCAGCGACGATCTATTTTTCAAATCTAATCTCTTTGCTCTCTGAGTTTTACATTGTTCGTGTACTTTGTAATTATATTACGTGTATCGTTAAAAGCCTGATTCATTTTTTCATTTTCAGTTTTAGTTAGCCTGATTGTTGTATCTGTAATATTTGTTGATGGCATTATGAGATATTCTTTTCCGTTTGATGTGTTACCTTTAAAAACCCACGTTGGTAAATATTTAACTTCAGTTATATCAAGTGTATTTTTTACAAATTCCTTTTTGATATTTATTGTTAAAATCATTCCTGAATATTTGTATCTGTCTTGTTGGTTTGAAAAGAAATTACCCATAGAGTATGCAACAAATCCTGAATCAAGTTTTGCGTTATTAGTTTTATAAAAATTAACCGGCTGCAAAACGTGTGGATGTCCGCCAATGATTATATCTGCGCCAAGTTCAATCGTTTTGTTTACAACATCTTTTTGAAACTGAACCGGTTCACGTTGGTATTCTTCCCCAAAATGAAAATGAACAAGAACTAATTCCGCTCCATTAACTTTTGCGGATTTAATATCATTTTCAATCAAATCGTAATCAATAAGATTGATTAAATAATTTTTCCCTTTTGGAATTGGATTTCCATTTGTGCCATAAGAATAAGCAAGTACCGCAATCTTAATCCCCTTCACATCAAAAATACGAATTGAATCTCTATCTTTTTGTGATGTGTATGTACCAACGAATTTAAGATTTCTTTTATTGATCTCATTAATTGTTTTAAGAATTCCCTTTTCACTTCTGTCTAAAGAATGATTATTTGCTGTTACAAGTAAATCAAATCCAACATCTTTTAATGCTGTTATGTAAGATGTTGGAGTATTAAAAAAAGGATAACCAGTATATCCGCCGCTTTCTTTGCCAGCAGTAACAGTTTCTAAATTTCCAAAAGTTAAATCTGATGACTCTAAGTATTTTTTAACGTTTCTGTAAACAGGACTAAAATCAAAACTATCTTTCCCAACTTTTGCGTATTCAAACTGGGGACCATGACACATCAAATCACCAACAACAGAAATGCTAATGGTAACAGAACTATCTGAATTGATAATGCCGTTACTTTCTTCAAATCTAAATGTTGATGGAGAATTGAATACAAAGAATGATAAAATCGATATTGTAATTATTGCAATTTTCATATTATACAAATAAGGCTGAGCTATTTCTAGCTCAGCCTTAGTAAGTTTTTGCTACAGAATACTCTTATGGTTTTGGAGTTTTTCTTGCAGCTTTAACGTCTTGAACGTCATTTCGGACTTCCTGACATAATTTTCTGAGATCGCTCAAGCCTTTGCGCACGCGTGTACCTGCAGCAGCTTGTTCTTTCACATAAAATTTTTGGAAATCGCCTTCCAAACTTTGAACGAATTGTACGAGTTGATTGAATTTTTCCATGAGAACCTCCTATGAATGTGTGAATGAATTAATTAATGTTTTCCAGTATTATTTCTGCAATATCTTTTACAGTTACTTCTTCTGTTTTTTCTGGGAATCCATCACTATGTGAAAAATGTTTTACGCCGTCTGTCATCATCGTCATACAGAACGGACAAGCTGATGCAATTGTATCAACATTTGTGCTTAATGCTTCTTTGGCGCGCTCCTCATTTATTCTTCCGCCCTCTTCATCTTCTAAGAACATTCTTCCGCCACCAGCACCGCAACAGAAACCTTTGCTTTTGTTTCGTTCCATTTCAACTAAATCTAATCCGGCAACACTGCTTAATGATTTACGTGGAGAATCATAAACATCATTATATCTTCCAAGATAACAGGAATCGTGATAAGTAACTTTATGTTTTTCACTTTCCTTTTTCATCTGGATTTTTCCACCAGCCAATAACTCTTCTATAAACTGTGTATGATGTTTAACTTCAAAGTTGCCACCGAACTGTGGATATTCATTCTTTAAAGAATGAAAACAATGCGGACAAGCAGTAACAATTTTTTTAACACCATAATTATTTAATGTTTCAACATTTTCCTGCATCATCATTTGAGCAAGATATTCGTTACCTAATCTTCTTGCAGTATCGCCATTACATTTTTCTTCAGTACCAAGAATTCTAAAATTAACTCCTGCTTTTTGCATTATCGTTGCAAAAGCTTTAGAAACTTTTTTATATCTGTCATCAAACGAACCGGCACAACCAACCCAGAATAAGATTTCACCATCTTTATCTTCTGCCATCGATTTGATATTCATTCCCTCAGCCCATTCTGCTCTATCTGCAGGATTAAAAGCCCAGGGAGAAAAATTGGTTTCCAAACTCTTAAATACAGGATTCAATCCAGCAGGAAATTCTGATTCAGTTAAAACAAGATTTCTTCTCATATCAACAATAGAATCAACGTGCTCAATCATGACAGGACATTCCTGAACGCAAGCCATGCAAGTTGTGCATTCCCACAATTGCATATCAGTTATATAATTGTGAACGAGAGTTTTCTCAAACAACTCACTTTCAGTTTTTCCTTCAACAAGCAAAGGAGCTTTTTCTAAAGTTCTTTTCCTGATATCAACAATTAAATCTCTTGGTGAAAGTGATTTACCAACAGTATTTGCAGGACAAACTGAAGTACATCTTCCACATTCTGTACAGGAATAACCATCTAAAATTTGTTTCCAGCTAAACTGATCGATATCGGCAACTCCAAAAGTATCAGCATTTTCGTCATCAAGATTAAGTTTTTTAATTGTATTTCTAACAGGATCGAGATTTGCCAAAAATACATTTGGTATTGAACTTAAAATATGTAGATGCTTTGAGTACGGCAGATAATTTAGAAATCCGAAAATCAATAAAATGTGCATCCACCAGAAAAACTCATATAAAAATGTTGTTGTTGAACTTGGACCAGTAAAAAATAATCCGCTTATAAAAGCAGAAACTGGTCTTAATTCTGATTCGTGATAATTCATTCCATTATTTGCAAAATCCTGATGCATTTTGTCCGTACATCGAAATCACAATAAACATTATCAATGTAAGAATAAAAGCTGCATCCTTCATTCCATGATCATCAACTACTAATCTTGGTACTCTTTGTATAAATCTTCTGTAAAGCGAGAAGATTATTGAAAGAATAACTAATAATCCAAATAAATCCTGCACTAATGTTATAAGCGAATAAACCGGACCAAGAAACGATAATGAAAGTGGTGAATAAAAACCTTGCAATATGGTTTCAATTACAGCAAAAATAAAAAGAACAAATCCCCAAAAAATTAAAAGATGCAATGTTCCAGCAACTGGATCACGTAAAAGTTTGGTTTGTGCAAACGCAATATTCCAAACTCGTTTTAATCTTGTAACAACATCGCCGGATCTATCATCCTTCTTTTTAGCAACTTTAAGATATTTAATTAGATTATTAACACTGAATGCAAAAAATCCAATAACTGCTAAAAAAACTATGATAAAAATGATGTTCTTTAATTCCATATAAACTATTTATTAAACTTTGAGTATGTTTTTCTTTTGTTAAACTTTATTTAATTGTCATTTCGACCAAAGGGAGAAATCTGTTTATTTAATTTTTAAAGATTTCTCAGTCGAAGACTCCTTCGAAATGACAAAATGTACTTCTATCAAATTTTAAACACTTTTCTCAAAAACTCTTCTGTTTTTGAAAGCACCAAATCAAACTTTTTATTATTTCCTTCAAAAGGATGAACAATATCAAACGTATGACCACAAGTTGCAAGTTTTTCAAATTCGGTTATTGATTTATCACTCCAATTATAAATTTGCTCACCTTCTGCGATTGGAACAGTTAAATCCTCTGTTCCGTGAAGTATCAATAATGGTTTATTTAAACCCTTAACTGCTTTTTCAATACTTAATGAACTATTTTTATTTGCTTCAATATCTTCAAGCGATTCAACATTCATTCGCATCATTTGATTCGTTCTTGAGTTTAAAATCTCAACAAATCCTTGTTTTCGCCATTCTGCTTTTTGTCGTTCAGTATATCTATCAAATTTTGCAACTGAAGCCCAAACAATATATAAATCAACCTTTTCAATTAAACTGCTTAAAAGCGCAACTCCACCACCACGACTATGACCTACTAATCCAATCTTACCACTAACATCATTACTAAAAAATCCATTTTTGTAAGCATTGATAACTTGAACAAGTTCTGAAACTTCGAGTGAAACTGTGTTTTTCGCAAATTTATCTAAACGATTAAAAACAAATCCGTCATCATCAACACCGTTATGCGAAAAATTAAAAGAAAGAACAAAAAAACCTTTATCTGCAAAATGTTTTGCAGTGTATGGAAAGAAACCCCAATCTTTAAATCCCTTAAAACCGTGAACAAAAATTAAACATAAAGATGATTTTATATTTTCTAAACCAAATGCATCGATGTTAAGAAAATCCCCTTCTTTCGTTTTTAGCCTAAATTCTTTGTTCATCTGCTTGAAATATGAGCAATTAAGTTAGAAAAGTCAATATTTTTAAAGATTTTGCATAAATATTATTATTGGCTTAATATTGCTTGATTTTTAACGTATTTTCACGTTTAGCAATTAAAAATTATGCGAAAATTCAACTTTAGAGGAATAAATGGATTTTAATTTTACAGATGAACAGAAAATGCTGCGTGGTTTGGTTAAAGAATTTGTTGATGGTGAGGTTAGACCGGTAGCTCAAAAAATTGATGAGGATGAAGAAATTCCAACTGATCTTATAAAAAAAATTGGTGAGATGGGATTTTTAGGTCTTTCATTTCCTGAAGAATATGGCGGTGGTGGCTTTGGTGAATTTGGTTATTGCATTATGCAGGAAGAGATGACCCGAGCCTGCAACTCAACCGCAGTATTTATTGGTGCACATCAATCAATTGGAACAAACGCTATTTACCTTGGTGGATCTGAAGAAACTAAAAGAAAATATCTTCCACCACTTTGTTCCGGTGAAAAAATTGCTGCATTTACTTTAACAGAACCTGGTGCAGGCTCAGATACTTTTAATTTATCCACCAAAGCAGAACTAGTTGGCGATAAATGGATTTTAAATGGCAACAAAGTTTGGATTACAAACGCCGGTATTGCAAATGTGTTTTCTGTTTTTGCAAGAACCGATAAAGGAATAAGCGCTTTTGTAGTTGATGCTGATTCTCCGGGAATTATTATTGGAGCAAAAGAAAAGAAACTTGGTATTAGAGGCAGCGTTACAAACACGGTAACTTTTGAAAATGTTGAAGTACCAAAAGAAAACTTGCTTGGGCAGGATGGTAAAGGATTTTTAATTGCAATGAAAACTCTTGATGCCGGAAGAATCGGGCTGGGTGCCGGATGTCTCGGTGCTTCAAAAGAATTACTTGAACTTTCTACAGTCTTTGCAAAACAACGTAAACAATTTGGATCAGCTATTTCAAAATTTCAGGCAGTGCAGTTTATGCTTGCAGAAATTTCTGCAAAAATTTACCCGATGGAAAGCATTGTTTACCGCACTGCAAATAATTACGATCTTAAAAAAGATATTTCTAACGAAGCCGCTATTGTAAAACTTTTCTGCTCAGAATCTATGGCTGAGATTGCAGATAAAGCTGTTCAAATACACGGCGGAATGGGATTTAGTCGTGAACTGCCAATAGAAAGATATTACCGTGATGCGCGAATACTAAAAATATTTGAAGGCACAAACGAAATACAAAAAATGATTATCGGCAGATACGCAATTAAAGATAATGGCAAGTGGAAGGTGGATGAGTAGTCAGTTCCATTAACTACTTAATTATCATAGGACTCTTCATTGCTCATTCTTTTTTTTGAAATTAATACTAGCTTTCCATTTTTACGTTTATAAATCTCTTTTGTATAATCTTCTGGTGATATTTTGTCAAAATTTTCATCCCAATCTCTGTATACGATTTCTTTCACCAATATGATTGGTTTATTATTATTCAATTTATAAACTTCATACTCATATTCATTGAAACCAGTATAGTAATAAGAATATAATTGGTTTTTCACTGTATCCACTTCCAAGTTTGCTATGTTGCTTAGTTTAGAATTATAAATGTATTTTTTAGTTTTAGGATTAAATAACCAATAATCATAATAATAATTGCGACTTCCAGGACTGGAAAAAAATTTTAGATCTAAAAAGTCATCAAAATTCAGATCCAAAAACTCAAATCCTGGGCCCACATTGTCATTTATCATTGAGTAATTTTCTTCTGCAATTGTGCCCTCAAAAGTTATTGTTTGAATTTTTTGTTTCTTTTTATCGACTACAAAAATACTATCAAAATGGGTTTGTGAAGAATCATTGTGTCTATATAAATAAAAATAATAGTCAGGATAATTTGGATGAATTTTAATTTTTTTTCTATTTAATTCATAAGAAAATACTATATCATTTTCACCTTTTATATTATCATAAATGTGTTTAATACTTTTTTTACCTGAAAGATTGCACACAAATTGGATGTTATAATATTTATTTATTAATGGTTTATACAATATTGTTGTTACATAAATTCCGCTACTTGTTACTGAATCAATTCCTTTATGTCCCCAAACCACTGAATCTAAAGGTTCATCAATTAACCATTCATAAGTCGGTTTACCGAAACGCTCTGAAATAAAGTTCTTTTTATCCATGTATACCGTAATATCTAAGTAAGATTGATTACAGTAGATAGTATCATTCTTTAGAGCTACTTTTGTTGCTTCTTCTGGTACAACCCTTTGTGAAATTCTCAATAAAATACTTAGATTGTTAAATATTACTGTCGAATCAACTGTTGCAAAGTGTCTAGCTAATTTAGGTTTAATACTAATTACTGAAGAATTTTTGGACTTATTTTCTGCAGGAGGACTTGAAGTCTTGAAATCGCAGGAATAAAATATTAATAGTGCTGTGAATAGAGATGAAATGATGAAGTATTTCATATAGAGTGAGAATTAAATTTAAGAATCATTTAACTAATGAAGAACAATCAAACTGCCATTGCGCACTCGGAGCCAAAATAAAATAAATTGAGAGATGTTTTTATAGGTAAAACAAAGTATAATTACAAAACCAAATGCAACTTATAGTTTTATTGCAATAATCTCAATTAGTAGTTACCAAGATTATTTGCTAATAAATGTGGCTAAAGCCATCATTTCCTTTTATTCTAATCAGTCAGCTAAAGCTGACTGCAATAAATAAATTAGACTGATTCTATTGCAGTTGACTTTAGTCAACTGAAAAATAAAATAAACCTGAAGTTAGGCTTTAGCCGCATTTGGATTTATAATAGTTCGAGCATTCTAATAATTCATCTTTTACTTTCTCAGTTCATTTAGTTATTTTTTAACAGGAATAAACATCATTATTTCTTAATGCAATGAATCCGATAAAAAAACATCTATTAGTAATTCCATCGATTGATATTCACAACCGCAAAACTGTAAGAGTTGTTCAAGGAATTCCTGAACTTGATTGCAAAGAGTACGGCGATGATCCTGTAGAAATGGCAATGATATGGCGCGCTGAAAACGCAAAGATGCTTCACGTTGTAGATTTTAACGGCGCATTCGATCATTCAAAAGAAAATCACGATATAATTAAAAACCTTTGCAATTCTGTAATCATACCAATAGAATTTGCCGGCGGAATACGAAGTGTCGAAGATGCTGAAGCAATTTTTGATCTTGGTGTTTACAGAATTTCTATCAACACAATGGCATTAGAAAACCGCACTGAATTTATAAAACTTTTTGAAAAATTTGGTCCTACTAAAATTGTCTTATCAATTGATATACTTGATGGTAAATTAGTAACGCGTGGCAGACAAAGAAAATCTGATATGAATTACTTTTACTACGTTAAAGAGATGACTGAAATTGGTATTGATAGAGTTATTGTAACCGATGTTAGTCGTAATGGAGTAATGCAGGGTCCAAATATTAATTTATCAAAATCTATTGCAGAAAATTGCAATTTAAAAGTCACACACTCTGGCGGTGTACGTAACAAAGATGAGCTTTTAGATTTACAAAATCTAATTCCAATTGGTGTCGATTCTGTAATAATCGGCAGAGCATTTTATGAAAACAGATTCCCCTGCCAGAAACTTTGGCGCGTTGCTGAATCAGGTTTATTTAATTAGAGGAAATAATGGAAAAAGAAAAAGTAGCACATAGCAGTTTTTGGGTTAATTTTTTCAATTCGCCAACAGAAGAAACTGATTTGAAGAATTCATTAAAAACGCTACCTCTTTTTAATGATTTAACTAAAGGTGATTTAACATCACTCATAAAAATTATCCATAACAGAACTTTTATTGCAGGTGAATTTATATTTCATCAAGGTGATCCTGGAATCGGCTTGTATATAATAAGAGATGGTGATGTTGAGATAGAAAGAGAGAACGCTCAGAAAGTTAAAAATGTTCTGGCAACTTTTTCTAAAGGAGATTTTTTTGGTGAATTAGCTTTGGTTGATGGTGAAAAAAGATCAGCTTCTGCAATTGCTAAATCCGCTTGTAAAGTTTCGGTAATCTTTAAACCTGATCTGGATGAGTTTATAGAAAAGTATCCTAAAAAAGGAATAAAAATATTAACTGGAATTTCTAACATACTTGCATTACGTTTAAGAAAATTAAATGAAGATTATTTTGATCTTCAATACAATGTATTAGAAGAGAAAGGGAAATAAGATGGAAACTACAATTAAGAAAGTTCTTGTACCTATCGATTTTTCTGATTACTCAAAAAGCGCATTAAAGTATGCAGTTAATTTTGCAAAATCTTTTAATGCAGATATAATTTTAATTTACGTTGTTGAACCAATTATCTATCCACCCGATTTTAGTATGGGACAAATTGCAATGCCATCAATCAATACAGAATGGGATGATAGAGCAAAAGATGAATTACAAAAACTTGCAAAGAGCGAGATTGCAGATATTGCTAATGTAAAAACGGTTATCAAAACTGGTAAACCTTTTGTTGAGATTATCGAAACTGCAAAAGAAGAAAATATTGATTTGATAATTATTGCAACACACGGTCACAGTGGAGTTGAACATATATTATTCGGAAGCACAGCAGAAAAAGTTGTAAGAAAAGCTCCCTGCCCTGTTCTAACATTACGAGAACCATTAAAAGGTTTTGATTACAAAGAAGGAATTAAGAGGAGTTAATTTTTATTGTCAACCTGAACTCGTTTCAGGTTCTTTATGTATTTATGTACTTTTTGGATCCCGAAACAAGTTCGGGATAACAGAAGTTTAATTTTTTCTTTGAGTTACAAAATCAACTAAATTTTGCATAGAAGATTTTATTTCCGAATCTGAGAAGATATTTAGAGAATTTTTAGCTTGATCAGAATATTTTTCTGCAACTTTTAAAGCGTAATCAATTCCATTATTATCGTGAACAAACTGCATTACATCTTTAACCTTTGTTTTATCATTACCATTCTTTAAAACTTTTCTGATCTTTGCAGCTTCATTCTTAGACACATTATTAAGTGAATAGATTAATGGTAAAGTAATTTTCTTTTCTTTAATATCACCGCCAACAGGTTTGCCAATTAAATTTGTTGTACCCTCATAATCCAGGATATCATCGCGAATTTGGAAAGACATTCCAAGTGAATGACCAAAGTTTCTCATCGCTTCAATATAGTCTTTGTTTTCAGTCGTACTCATTGCTCCGATTGAACAGCAAGTTTCTAGTAATGAAGCAGTTTTGTCCGAAATAACTTTAAAATAAGTTTCTTCATCAATATCAAGTTTTCTTGTTTTCTGGATTTGAAGAAGTTCACCTTCAGACATTCTTTTTACAGCATTAGTTGTAACGCCAAGAAAATCATAATCTTTTCCATCAACAGAAATCATCAACCCACGTGAGAGAAGATAATCACCCATAAGTACAGCTACTTTATTTTTAAACAAAGCATTGATTGACCACATCCCTCTTCGTTTATCGGCATCATCAACAACATCATCGTGAATAAGAGTAGCAGTATGAAGCAGTTCAACTAATGAAGCACCTCGGTAAGTTCTCTCTGTTACTCCACCAGAAATTTTTGCTGATAACATAACCAAAAGCGGACGAATCTTTTTTCCCTTTTGGCGAATGATATATCGTGCAACAAGATCAACCAATCCAACATTAGAACGTAAAGCAGTTTTAAATATTTCATCAAAACGTTCAAGTTCGGATTTAATTGGATTACTTATTTCTTTTAGAGAAAGTTTACTCAAGATTTTTTCTGCGATATTTTAGATATAAAAATACTTATCTCGTACAACACAACCAACGGAACCGCAAGTACAAGTTGGGAAACAGGATCTGCACCAGGAGTGAGAAATGCTGCAAGTATCATTATCACAACAATTGAGTGTCTTCTGAATTTTCTCATTATAGCTGGTTTCAGAATTCCAAGTTTAGATAAGAAAAAAGAAATCATTGGAAGTTCAAAAACAAAACCCGCTGCAAGCATAACGCTGATAATGATAGACATATATTCGTCAATTGCAAACTCATTCTTAATCATCTCAGATCCAAACTCAGCAGCAAACTTTAATGTTAGCGGAAGCATTGCAAAATATGCAAATGCAATTCCACCCAAAAAACATACTGATGAAAACACAACAATCCAGAAAATATATTTTTTTTCTTTACTTCTTAATGCTGGAGAAATGAATTGCCAGAATTGATAAAATATATTTGGAATACTAATTATCATCCCAACCATAATTGCAATTTGCATATAAAGAAATAATTGTCCGAATGGTCTTAAGTTCTGAAGTATTGCGCCTGAATCTTTTGCAGGTTTTAATAAAACCACATCAACGAGAAAATCAATAAATATCCAGGCAATGATTGTCCCTACTACAATACCGATTATTGAGTAGATAATTCTCCATCTTAGTTCTTCAAGATGCTCGAGAAAAGTCATTTCTTTTTCGGGTTCGATTCCCCCATTCTCAAATTCTTCTTGTAATAATTTTTCAGCCAAAATAATTTTTGCTTATTTTGATTCTGTAAATAATGGAAATGAAGCAGTAAACTTTTTAACTTCTTCCTGTAGATCGTTTAGAGTCTTTTCATTTTCAAAGTTAGAAACTGCTTTATTAATTATTGAAGCAATAACTTCCATTTCCTTTTCTTTCATTCCACGAGTTGTAAGAGCAGGAGTTCCAACACGAATTCCACTTGTTACAAACGGACTTCGTTTATCAAACGGAACCATATTTTTATTAACGGTAATTCCTGCATGTTCCAATGCAATTTCAGCTTGTTTACCAGTTATGTTTTTATTTGTAAGATCAATTAACATTAAATGATTATCAGTTCCGCCAGAAACAATGTTAAAATCATATTCTGTTAATTTTGCGGATAACGATTTTGCATTCTTTCTAATCTGCATAACATATTCTTTAAAGGAATCAGTTAGTGCCTCACCGAAAGCTACAGCCTTTGCCATAATTATGTGCATCAACGGTCCTCCTTGAATTCCGGGCATAACCATACTATCAATCAGTTCAGACATCATTTTAACTCTATCACCTTTTGGTGTTGTTAAACCCCACAGATTTTCTTTGTCTCTACCGATAAGAATTATTCCTCCGCGAGGGCCGCGTAAAGTTTTGTGTGTTGTTGAAGTTACAACATCACAATGATCAATAGGACTGTTAAGCAAACCTTTTGCTATCAAACCTGCCGGATGAGCCATATCGCACATTAAAAAAGCACCAACAGAATCAGCAATTTCTCTAAATTTTTTGTAATCCCAATCTCTTGAATAAGCACTTGCACCGGTGATGATCAATTTTGGTTTTTCTTTTTTTGCAAGCTCAGCAATCTTATCATAATCAAGTAAACCGGTTGCTTCATTTAATTCATATCCAACAGCTTCGTAAAGCTTTCCAGAAAAGTTAACGGGTGAACCGTGTGTTAAATGTCCACCGTGGGCTAAACTTAATCCAAGAAACTTGTCGCCAGGTTTTAGATAAGTCATCAACACAGCCATATTTGCTTGCGATCCGCTATGTGGCTGCACATTTACATATTCGGCACCAAATAATTTCTTTAGTCTGTCGCGAGCAATGTCTTCAGCCTGATCAACAAATTCACAACCGCCATAGTATCTTTTGCCGGGATAACCTTCGGCATATTTATTTGTTAAAACTGAACCGGCAGCTTCTAACACAGCAGGACTTACAAAATTTTCGCTTGCTATTAATTCTAATTTGTTGGTTTGTCTTCCAATTTCGGATTGTAGAACCTTAAAAATTTCAGCATCTTTTTTTAGATATGATTCCATATTAACCGCTTATTTTGATGAATGATTAGGGTAAAATTAGAAAAGGTTTCCTGAAATCTCAAGAAACCTTTACATATAAATTAGATATAATATTTAAGTCTATTATAGAAAAAGTTTATTTATCGTAACGTAAAAACCAGAGTTCACCAAAACTTAAACCCACATAGAGTTTAATTGCATTTTCATTTAATAAATTGTTGTCTGTTGTACCGCGATTAGAATATTCAATAGCAAAATCTATTGTATTTTCTATTCCTAATGGATAAGATAATCCAGCAAAAGTTGAATACTGGTTAATATCATTTCCATTAAAAGTGTATGGTGTTTGTTCATAGCTAAAACCAAATCGCCAAATAATTTGCTCCCACAGTGTCATTCCAACTGTTCTTTTAGCTTGATATTCCAATGCAGCGCTAAATTTATTTGCGTCCTTCAGGTTTGGATCAATTTTTCCATCAAACTTATATTTGCTGAATGGTTGAAACATATAATCAAAACTTACACTGTATTCATCATTGAAGCTAAAACTTAAACCACCGTTTATTCTACCAGGAATTTCTGTCTTTGCTGTTCCACTTACTAAAGTATCAACAGTTAAATCTGATGTTGATGTATAAATAGTATCAGTATTTATACTGCCTAAATAATTATATGCAAATCCAAATCTTAAATCAGACAAGAAATCTATCTTTAAATCTTTTGCAAGATTAGGTGAGATTAGGCCAACAGATGTTCCAAATCCTGTTGAGCGATGACTATTTTCATAAACTGTATTGATAAAATCATCATCATTTTCAAACTCACGAGTGAAAAGATAATTTTGATTACCAAAAAAATAATCAAGTGTAATTCCAACGGAAAAATTAAAAGGCAAATAAACCGATGTGCCTAAAAATACTTTGGACAATCCACCTTTACCTTCGTAAGTATCTGAAAGTGCAGGTAAATCGTTATCGGCAGCACGATTTTGTTTTACTTTATAACTTACACTTGAGTAAGGAACAATACCGCTAACGGCACCAATTCCTAAACTTCGACTTACGGGAAAACCAAATGTAAATCCTGTAAACTCAACCTCACTTGTAAAATTTGATTGATTAGCATCCGAAATTAATATGCCTTTATATCCTAATCCTAACTCAATTCTGGTGCTTGAAAGTGCTGACCAACTTGCAGGATTTGAAGTAAGTAAATGATCTGGATCTAATTGCGTGATTCCTAAATTTCCAATACCAATCATCTTTGGTGAATACCCGTATTCTAAATCACCAATTCCTGATCTAGTATAGACTGAACCATTTTGTGCATTAGTAATTGACACAACTAAAACGCTAAATAATAGGATAAATTTTATTGAAAGAAAATTTCTCATTAAATATTTCTACCTTCTGGAAAATACAATTTCTAATTTAGGTCTTTGAGATACATTAGCAGCGTTACTGCCTTTAATTGCAAATATCTCAATTCCATAAAGTTCACTTGATGCTTTAACTATAAATCCTTGATTTGTAATATTACCACCAATTGTGCGTACTAATTCTGTAACCTTACCAGTAAATGTTGCACCACTTCTACTAAGTGATGCATAAACACCAGAATAAACACTATCAATTGTTGAATCAGCAATTAGATAAGCTGTTAAAGCATTATTATAAGGTTTGCCAAATTTGGTTTGCAAAGTATCTACAGTTAATGTAAGTGTTGCTGAGTTTATCGTAATATCTTTTGGGAGTGATGATAAATCAAAAAATAATTTTGCTTCAGTTGAAAGACTGGATTGGATTACTAAATTTTCAGGACCAGCATCAAATCTATTTCCGGTAACAAAACTAATATCAGCAAAAGTATAAGCATAAACTGTATCGATATAAACACCGGGTTTTTCAATAACATAAGTAAGTAATGGTTGATCTTCACCTGTTGAACTTAAAGCCGAAAAACCTAATACTTTTTGTGATTCACTTTTTGGACTTATCAAAATTCCATAGTTAGTATAATCTAAACTTGTATCTGCAAAAGAATGCAACCAGGATGATGTTACTGATGTATCTATATGGAAAGTATAAAGTGTATCATTGTCTGTTTCACGAAATGAACTTACATTTATGTTATCATAAGACAATAAACCGAAACTATCAGCAGAAAAAGTTGACGATGACCAGTTGCTGTTAATTTTATAAACATCATAATCAAAGGCAGCACTTGAATCACCAAATTTATAATCTTTCACTAAGCTAACCCAGGAATCAAGAACATTTATTTTGTTCGATTTAATATCAGCAATGATTGTATCAGCAAGGCTAAACTTATATTTAATCATTGAATAAGCTGTTGCATTTTCAGCTTTACCTATTAACAATCTTGCTGAACCACCAAGTGAATAAACATGTTCAAAAGAATTTGATGATTGGGTAACTGAATCGCTACTGAATTTATATAAACCTACACCATCAAGATTATCCACGTAACCAACACCAAGATCGGTTGGTGAATCATTACAGCTAATTAATATCAATGCAAAAATTGCAGGAATTAAGAAGGGAAAGAATTTTTTAATCACTAAAAGTTACTCCACAAAATCTTTAATAATAAATTTAGACGCATCAGTTAGATTTTCGGCTACAAAACTGGGTAAATAATTTTCTTTTTGCAAGATATAAAAACTATCTGAACCATAACCTGTTTTTACAAGTATTGTTTTAAGACCAGCATTTTGCCCTGCTCTAACGTCGGCAACTGTATCACCAATGATATATGAACTTGAAAGATCAATATTCAAATCTTTTGCAGCATCTAATATCATTTTTGGCGATGGTTTTCTACACGAACATTCATCTTTACTGTTAAAATCGGGATGAAATGGACAATAATAAAATGCATCAATTTTTACATTAAATTTTTGCAACTGATTATTTATTTCATCATTAACTGCTTCTACTTCATCTTTGGTTATTAAACCACGAGCAACACCGGATTGATTAGAAATTACGATAAGTAAATAATTGTAATCATTCTTAAGAAGTGCTAATGCTTGCCCTGTTTCAGGAAACAATTTAAGATGTTCTGGATCACCAAGGTAACCTGGATCTTCGTTTAATGTTCCATCACGATCTAAAAAAACGGCTTTGTTCAACATCAATTATTTGTTAATCAGATGAAAGCATTGTCTTGTAAAGTTCAATATATCTTTTAGCTGAAACATCCCAGCTAAAATCTAACTTCATTCCTGCGCGCATAATTTTTTGCCAAACTTTTTTATCTTCAAAAGCTTTAACTGCTCGTTTGATTTCTTTAATCATCTCTTCAGCATCATACTTTTTGAAAACGAATCCCGTTCCTTCTTCAGTCTTATCATTAAACTTAACAACCGTATCAGCCAATCCACCAGTTTCCCTAACAATCGGAACTGTTCCATATGCTAAACTGTACATTTGGTTCAATCCACAAGGCTCATATTTAGAAGGCATCAAGAACATATCAGAGCCAGCTTCAATCAAATGAGCAAGTTCATCATTAAATCCTAAATAAGAAGCAAACTTCTTTGGATATTTAGACGCCATTTTATCAAATAATGCGTGGTATTTTTGATCGCCAGTACCAAGCAAAACAACTTGAACATCAAGTTTCATTAAATCAGCAAAAGCTTTTTGCACTAAGTCCAATCCTTTTGAATCAAACAATCTTGATATTAAACCAATGATTGGAATATTTTCATCAAATGGTAGATTGAATCTTTCAGCAAGTTCTTTTTTATTGTTTAATTTTTCTTCAATGTTCTTTGCAGAATAATTTGTCGGGATTTGTTTATCCTTTTCCGGATTCCAAACATTTTTGTCTATACCGTTTACAATTCCAAATAATGAATCTTTTCGTTTTGCTAAAACATCTTTTAATCCTTCACCATATTCCTCTTTGGTTCTTATTTCATTTGCGTAAGTCTGGCTTACTGTATTGATAACATCAGCAAACATCAATCCACTTTTCATAAAGTTGATTTTGCCGTTATGTACGATTCCTTTAGAAACTGATTCTAGTTCTTTTGGTAATCCAGTTTTCTTAAAAGTCGTTACAGGAAACTCGCCTTGATAAGCAAGATTGTGAACTGTAAACAAAGTTTTAAAAGTATCAAAACCTTCCTGATCTTTATAAACAGTTTTAAGGTAAGCTGGAATCAATCCGCATTGCCAATCGTTTAGATGAATTACATCTGGAATCCAACCAAGCTTAATAATTAACTCCATAACTGATCTACTTAATAAAATAAATCGTTCATCGTTATCGGGATAATCTTTACCGGTTTTAGGATCTACATATAAACTATTTCTGCTGCCAAAATATTCCTGGTTATCAAGAAAATAAATTTGAACTCTAACTCTTGGACCTGGTAAGAAACAAGATTTTAATGAAAAGATGACATCTTTATCACCAATTTTAACTTGTAAATCTTTTAATCTTACAATTTCGTGAATCTTAAATTTTCGATCATCAACTGCACCATATTTTGGGATCACAATCCTAACTTCGTGTCCAAGTTCAGATAACATTTGTGGTAAAGCAGATGAAACGTCAGCCAAACCGCCTGTTTTAACAAACGGAAAAACTTCGGATGATACAAATAAAATTTTGAGTTTTTTTGCGGCCATTGTTGTTATTCTTCCTAAAATGATGCGCAAAAATACGAAAAATTAAGCTCGTTCTCAAAAAATCAGTCGCTTTATAATTTTAAAAATTATTAATGTGCGCAATTTGGTCTTATTTCTAAGCTTGACTAAAAAAGACTATATTTAAGCCAGATAAATCAAAGAATTGTATGAAAATATTTTACTTAAATTCATTCAGCCCTTCACTCATTCTTGTCCTAATTACTTTACTGGTCTCCTGCGGTACTTCAACAAGTTCCAGGTATTCAAAAAATGATGAGCAGAAAAAAAATGAGAATACTTCGAACGAAGATAAAAGTGTAAACACATCTACTTTAAAGGAGGATTTTGATATCACTCCATACAAAACTGAAATTGTTATCCCTGAGAAAAAAACTTACAATGGAAAGAATGATAAAAATATCTGGTTTGATTACGGAACTCCACAAACTGAAACTAAACTCAAATCTCTCGTTGGAACTGAAGAAGGATTTCGTGTATTAGTTCTCACAACTGATAATCTCGAAGAAGCAAACCAAATAAAAGCTGATGTTTATTTTAGTAAAAACGCTGATGAAGTTTATGTTGATTTTGAACCACCGTTTTACAAAGTGAAAGTTGGAGATTTTGATTCGCAAAAATCCGCAGATGAACTAAAGTTTAAACTGAATCAGCTTGGCTATAAAGAAGCAAAAGTTATCAAAGATAAAATCAATATTTTTAAGTAATGTTAAAACTCTTTTACAATCTTTCACAAATTGTTACTTGCAACAGCAATGGTATAGGATATAAACGTGGTAAAGATTTATCCGATATTGGATTGATTGAAAATCATTCTGTTGTTGTAGAAAACGGTTTGATAAAAGATATAATTCCAAATTACACATCAAATAAGTTTACCGCTGATGAAAAGATTGATTTATCAGGTAAAACTATTTTACCTGGCTTAATTGATTGCCATACTCATACAGCATTTGCTGGATCACGTGCAAATGAGTTTAAAGAAAAAATTGCAGGTGTTCATTACGAAGAAATTGCAAAACGCGGCGGTGGAATTTTAACAACTGTTAATGCTGTTCGTAACACCTCCCTAACTGATCTTGTAGAAATTATAAAGCCCAGAGTACAGGAATTTATTGCTCAAGGTGTTACTACATTAGAAATTAAAAGTGGTTATGGATTAGATTTTGAAAATGAAATTAAACTTCTTCACGCAATTAAAATCTTAAACGAAATCTTTCCTATTGATATTGTTTCTACTTTTCTTGGTGCACATACTTTTCCTCCAGAGTTCAAAGACAATCATTCAGGTTATGTTGATTTAATTATTCATAAGATGATTCCACATATTGCAAAAAATAATCTTGCAGAATTTTGTGATGGATTTTGTGAATCAACTGCATTTACTTCCCAAGAAATTGATAAAATATTTTCTGCTGCTGCAAAAACTGGATTAAAATTAAAATTGCACACAGAACAATTTAACAATGTTGGTGGATTAGATATTGCCCTAAAACACAATGCAAAAAGTGTAGATCATTTAGAAGTTTTGAGAGAAGAAGATTATACTAAGTTTAAGAACTCAGAAACTGTTGCTGTTTTACTTCCCGGTGTATCACTTTTCCTTGATTATCAATTTGCACCAGCAAGAAAGCTAATCGAGAACAATGCTATTATAGCAATTGCAACAGATTACAATCCCGGTTCATCACACATTCTTAATCTTCAACTCATAATGAGTTTGGCTTCAATCAAAATGAAAATGAAGATTGAAGAAGTTATAAATGCTGTTACAATAAATGCAGCTAAAGCTTTAAATCGTGAAAATATTGCTGGAAGTATTGAGATCGGTAAGCAAGCAGATTTTGCTGTGTTTGATGTTTCTGATTATTCGGAAATAATTTATAATGTTGGAAGAAATCTCTTATCTCATACAATTAAAGATGGCGAGATAATTTTTCAAAATTAGTCTTGTAAAGCTTGGTGCCTTTGTGGTAGAATGTTTTTGTTCTTTGCCACCAAGACTCAAAGTCACAAGGAAATTAATTAATTGAATTTATTTATTTTTGGATTTTGAATATGAAATAGTTTTTTTAAACCCTCAAATATCCATCCATTCTTGATTCAATCTCGTTCTTCCAGGCTTTGTCAATCAATTTTCTTTCTTTAATTGAAATAAAACCATTATGGGATTTCTTCATCACTCAAACTCAATATTATTATCAGTTACGCTCCAACGTGGACGAAGTTTAATTGTATCCGCAACAATCTTAAATTCTTCTGAATATTTAAATGGTTCAGGATAACCTTTTGAAAATGTTTTACTACTATCAGAATCAGAATAAAGCCATAGCGTATAAGTTCCAGGCTCAACTCTTGTAAAAGAGTATGTTGATGTTTTATCTGGAATAGCTGTATAAAATTTCTTTTCATCTTTTGGATTTTGCAAAACAAGAACAACATCTGGGTTTGTTGTTGTTAACTTTCCTGATATTCCTGTAAACTCAACGCCGGCTATGGTCTGAAATCTTAACTGGTAAATAGAATCAACTTTATTGCCTGCTGCATCCTTTATTTTAGAGAGATCAATTTTAACATCATAAACTGTTTCAGGTTTCAAATCTTTTAAAGGTTTAATTTTTAATGTAGCATCATCAATAAACTCAAGATCAAAGCTTACTTTATTTTTAGATGTATCTGCAAACTGAATAGCATTCTTAATATCTTTATCTGCAATTACATCATCAAAAAATATTTCTATTCCAGGATTTATAAAATCAATCGAACTATTTCTATTTGGATTTGTTTTGTAAAGTTTCGCAAAAGAAGTATCAACTTTTTCACTTACTGCAATACTTGTTAATTCATTTTCAAAAACATTTCCAATTAAATCTTTTAGTCTTTCAGCACGCAGGTAATAAATGTTTTGTAATGATAGAGAATCAGTTAATCCTAAAACAAATTCTTCTTTTTTTGATTTGCTCTGGTATGAATATCCAACAGGAATTATTTTATTACTCGTAGAATCAATTAAACTAAAATTATTTTTACTGTAAGTTGCTGAATCACATTCTTCACTAAGTGTAACAACAATATGATTTCTATCTGTCATTACAGAGGTTAATAATCTCGGTTGAAGTGTATCAACTTTCATCAGCCAGAAATCTAAACCTGTGTATGATGAATCAGTACCAAGCAAAGAAATATTTTTGCTCGGTATTCCAATCCAATCCTGATCCGCTTGATAAAGTAAATCTCTGAATTGATCTTTAACAGCAAAAACTCTGTATGTTGATTCAGCTATTCCTTTTAATTTGTAATCACCATCTTTTCCAATCTGAGAAATGTAATCAGGTTTTCTGTTAAGATATTTTGTTGTATCATCTACAAACTTGTATGCAAATATTAAAGCTCCTTCTTTTTCTTTACCATAAACCTTACCTGCAATTGATCTTTTATCTATTTGATTTCCTGTTGCAAATGAAAACGAATAAGAATTAGCCATCCTGTTTTTGTTGTTAACATCAACTACATCCGTACCGATTGTTACAACATAAGTAACACTGTCTTTTAATCCTTCGGGAAAACTAATTTCAACAGATGTGCCGCTCCAGCTTATTTCAGGCTGTTTATCTAAAGCAGGAGAAATAAATAATGCATCTTTAAAAGATCGTTTATCTACATACTCAGAAAAATCAAATTCAATAAAATCATTTACAAAGTTTGTGGTTTCATTATCGGGATATGAAAAAATAATTTCAGGTGGAATCTTATCAACTTCTCCCCCCGCCTGGCGGCAATTGGTTTGCACATCCAGCTAAGAATAATACTGATGTGAGTAAAAAATAACATCTGATAAACTTTTTCAATTACTTGTTTTGTTCGGATAACCATTTTCTGTACTGTGCAACATTCTTTAAATGATCTGAATATGATTTAGCAAACTTATGTCCACTATTTCCACCTGCTACAAAATACAAATAATTATTCTTATCCGGGTAAAGCGCAGCCATTATTGCATTCTTTCCGGGATTATTAATTGGTCCTGGCGGCAAACCAGAATACTTATAAGTATTATAAGGCGATTCAATTCTTAAATCCTGGTAAGTTAATCTTCTCCATCCACCCGGCAATAAATATTGTATTGTTGGATCAGCTTGAAGGTGCATTCCGATACGTAACCTGTTATGATATACCGCTGAGATAGTTGACATTTCGCTTACTAGATTTGTTTCACCTTTTATGATTGATGCAAGCGTTAATACTTGATGAACTGATAAACCAAGTTCTTTTGCGCTTTGTTTTAGTTTATCATCAAAATAATCTGTAAAACCCTTGTAGAATAATTGCAATGCTTCTTCCGGCGAAGTGTTTTCATACATCTTGTAAGTTTTAGAAAATAAATATCCTTCAAGCGATGATGCATTTAATCCTAGTGATTTTATAAACTCTTTATTGTTTGCAAGATTTACAAACGCAGCCGAATCAATCTTAACATCTCGCCTAACTTTTGCACCAAGCCATTTGATTGTCTGTCCATCATTTATTTTTACTGCTCTTAAATAATCTGCGGGACCGTTAACAAATAAATCCAATAAATCTAAATAGCTAATGTCATTTGGAATTTTATACCTTGCGGCTTTTACTTTAGTCTGCGCTCCATAAATAAAACCTGCAACTTTAAAGTTAAACTTGCTTGGAATGATGGATTGCTCGTAAAGTCTTTCTGTTACGCTGTTATAAGATTCGCCGTCTTTAATCTCAAATGTAAAAGGTGCAGGTTTATCAAAATGGTTGGATGTAAAGAAAGTTATATATCCAATTAAAACTATTGCAACAAAAACTGCTGTAATTATAGCCCACTGAACTTTACTGAATAAATGTGATGATATTTTTTGCATCAACTAATAGGATAATTTTATTTATCAATCAATACTTTGGTTTATAATCCCGATATGCTTTCTCAAGATTAAACTCTTCATTTAAAAGAGAAATTATTTTACTCATACAACCGTTTTCAAATGATTCTGATGCAAAATATTCCGGATTAAAATAAGAATATAACCTGTATTTTTCACCATCAACAACCTCCACAAGAAAAGATATTCCATCATTAACCTGATTTACATCTAGGCCTAATTTAGTATGATCTGGTAAAACAAATATTCCATATCGCTGGATTTTATCTAATAATCTTGGCCAACCGGATTTAGGTACAATGTCCGTAGATATAAATTTTGATACTGAACTATCAATTCCGTTAAATGAATATAAAAACAATTTCCCTTTCCATTCATTATTAATTAATTCAAATGAGGTTAGCATTAATTTTGATAATCGCATCGGGAAGTACCAAATTCTAATACCTAATTCAGAATTTGTGTTTTGAAGCGATGTTAATTTTAAATCTTTTTCTGCTATTTTTACAATATCATACCCATCAGTCCTTATTTCATAATTCAGGAAATTGAGACTATCATTCTGTGGATAAGATACGTTACTAAAAGACAGAATTAGAAATATTAATGTATATGGAATTAACTGAGTTTTCATTTTACTCGGATTATTTTATTAAAGTCTTAGTTTAAGTGTTATTAATATCTCTAAATGTAATTTGCAATATAAATGAGTTGAGGGAACATAGTTGAAAATATTTAATGACTATACATTTATAAGTACTACGATGTAAATACAATCCATTTAGAAATTTGTTGAAGTGAATTATAAGAAATAATATCGACTACAAATTAGAAAGAAATAAATTTTCGCTTAAAATCCGATCCCAAAAGAAAATCCAAAACGATATCCAGTCCAATCTGGAGAAATTTCATCACCACTTACTTTTAATATTAAATCATTTGAATCTTGTAAATAATATGGTCCATTTAGATTTAGAAGAAAACCCATTTCCAGACGAAAAAAGAAGGGCTCCAATTCATATTCAATTGCTCCCAATGGTTCAAATCCAACTCCAGATGACTCAAATTTAGTAACCTCGTTATTTGTTTCATTATAAATGCGAATAAAATCATTCATCTCAAGGGTGGAAAAAACTAGATTAAAATGTAATCCAGTATAATACTTGAATGACTCTGCGGGATTAAAACAGTACTCAACACCAAGACCAAAAGAATTTGCCTTTACCAACTGATCTAATTTTACTTCTCCCGAAAAGTCTCGATAATGAACTCTGCCTCCTGTTGATGAAAAACCCATAGAGCCAGTGATATAAATAGAATTAAATAAATTGCGTGAAAATTGTAGCTCAAAATTCCAGAATGAAGGAAATTGATCGACTGTAGATGCTTTTATATTTTGTTGTTTGTACGCTGAGACTATAAAATTCTGGATATTTTCCATATCATACATACTATAAGAACCATACCCCCCTTTTATTCTAATAAAGTTGTACTGGTCTTGAGAATATAAAACTATGCTAAATAACATTATTCCAATAAAAACATAAAATAACTTTTTCATATAATGTTTTATTTATAATTCTAACAATTAATTTAGTTCCATATAAACACCATTAGTGCTATAAACTTTTGAATCAAATAGATAAATATTACCGGAAAAACCTGAACTTAGTTTAATTCTTTTATACTCTGATTGTGTATTTACATCATAAATAACAAAATAGCCAAAGCTATGTTCGAATCCGCCTATCAAACCTGATTTAGGATCCCGGGTTGGATATAGTATCTCCTGAGGGACATTGAATTCTTTGAAAGTCACATAATCAATCCCATTGTGTGTAGCCGTCCATATTCTAGAAGCATAAGAATCAATGATCATATCCAAATTCCCTGTATAAGATAACCCAATGCATTTGTAATCCTGGACATATAATCCAGAGTTAACAATAGAATCTATTGACAGATCTACTCTAAAGACATTCCCATTACTCCCTCCTCCTGTTCTCTCATGTATTAAATAACCGTGTGGCGATGACTGGTATATTGTTGGATTGCGATCAAAGAGTTGTCGCTTTGTTACTATTTGGTGGGCATCAACATCAATCATAAGAATACCCTGGTTGTAAGTATTGCAATAAATAATGTTAGATTTTCCTGTAAATATCTTGTTAATTCTATTAGTCGCAATCAATAAATCTTGCAAGTTGATCGTTCTAATTTCATTGAGTGAGATTGGATCAATTTCCACGATTTGTGAAAGGTCCTTTAATGCATATCCTCTCGTTCCATCAAAACTAACATCGGACATATACTTTTCTTTTGCTAATAATTGATTAGTAGACGCATCTAATCTAAAAGTAGAATCTGATCGTGTTAAATAGATTGAATTTGTTGCTTGTATATATTCGAGCTGATTAAAAGCTGGTATAGGATTGCCAATAAATATACTCTCAATAGGACTAAAAGAATTTAAGAAAAAATCTATATTTCTTTTGGAAACAGTTTTTACAAAAAAGTCAATTTTCTTTCCAAAACCAACTGCTGTTGTAATCAATGTATCATTAATATCTGTGATAGATGCTACCATATCCCAAGGATATGCTTTTTTATATAATTCATAGCTACTAAAAGTGGAATCTGTTTTACATCGATTCCATACAATTTTTACATTATTGACATCAAGAACTTCCCAAGTATTTATTTTAGCTGTACCTGCTTCAAATTCAAATGGATCGCCATAGATGATTCCATCTGATGTAACTACATCAATTGTGTACTTTATTTTACCACCGACATATTGATCATCAATCCAAGTTGTTGAATCTCGATTTTCAATAGTTGTTTTTAAATATTCATTTGAATAATCATAAGGAGGCACATAAATTTCAGCATATATCCTGTAGGATTCAAAATTGCTAAACTTGTATTTAGGCCAGGTCAATTTTGCAAAACCGCTGCTAGTTTCAATTTTGGAGATTGATAAAGGTTTTGGAGGTGTATTATTTTGTATCGTCATCACAAATTCTTTAACTAATACTACATATTCAAGATTTAGCTGATCTGCCAAACTTCCTGAACCTGATTTAGCTGTTAATAGGAGAACTATTTGATGATTACCATCTGGATAGTTTTTAGAATTAAATATCAAGTAATTTAAATTACTAGATCTTGCAACTAAGAGTGAATCCAAATACAATTCAACAGAATTAAACTCCTTTCCGTAAGTATTAAAATTATAATTAATTTTTGTTGTACCCCATACTACTGCTGTATCCCCGATGTCTTGAAGATTAATTTCCATTCTTGTATCTGGAAGTTCAATTGATTCAAAATTTTCTCCAGAAGGAGAATATGTAAACTCATCGCAACTTAAATAAGAAAAAGCGAGAATCAGCAATAAATAATTGTAAAATTTATTATTCATTTTTTTTTTATTATCTGTTAAAGCCATGATTCTATTCCCCAGAAATTATTTATTAAATCAGAGTGTATATAAATCACTGATTGTATTTATTGACATATAACATGGAACAATTTTCACTGTTCATTCTTTTATCAAATTTTTAAGTACATTGCCAATTGGTGATCCATAAACGAGAACAAATATCCCACCATTTATTCCTGAGAAAACCTGTTTTACATTAGGTTCTTCGCTACTACATGAAGTCAACTTATTTGATAGAAGTACACCAGGGTAAATACTAAGTGATTCATCAGAATATCGAACCAAACCTCCACTGCCTTTAGCAATCCAAATGTTTCCATCACCATCTTCACCGATTCCTTTTATAGTGCCATTGTTATAACAATAACTATTAAGACCTGGAACGTTTAGATTTTCTGGAATATGAATTAACCTGAAATTGAATCCTGTAGCTTCATAAAGTTCGCTATTATATCCAAACCATAATCTCTCCCTGGTATCACAATAAATAACAAGTGATTCAAGATAAGAATCAATAACTGGTAGTGCTACCTCATTCCATTCATCATTTTGGAAATAAAATAGTTTTGTTTCATAATCAGTAAGTACTTCAAATGAGGCTAAAATCTGATTTCCTGCTCCTTTTGATAATTCAGCGGCAACACAGGTACTATTTACAGGAGTATAGATAATGGTCGAAGCTTTTGCCGGGGTATATCTAAGAACTGTTCCGGTGCTATAATTAACTATGCCGTAATATTCACCATTTGCATAGA
Organism: Ignavibacteriales bacterium; assembly: GCA_016707585.1. GTDB lineage: Bacteria > Bacteroidota > Ignavibacteria > Ignavibacteriales > Ignavibacteriaceae > IGN3. The sequence continues at coordinate 346,518 of JADJHL010000003.1, forward strand.
TGACTTTAATAATATTTTTATCTAATGGAACTGTTATTTGACCGGTCAATTCATAAGTTGATCCATTCCATTTTAATATTCTCCCTTTATTATCAATGAGTCGAGTTTCACCTTGATTATCAGAAATAATATTCAACAAATATCCTCCAGTACCATTAATACCACTATACTCATGTGTACTAATACTGAAATCCGGGTAAATTATTAAAAGCCCACCATCTGTTACAATCCAAACAGAACCATCAGAAACTTTAATTCCATTCTTGACAGAATTAAAAAGGTTTACGAGTTGGCCACCGTGAGTAGATGAATAATATTCAGGACCATCTCTTTTAATGTTTGATAAATTAATATAAACAGTATCTACATATCCAAGATTGTTTTTCGCGGTTACATCTAATTTGGCATTTGAAGGAAGAAGAAATGAATTTAAATGAATTGTTCCTCCAATAGAACCATCTAAATAAATTTTATCTGCAAAGGCAAACCCAACCTGTTTCCCTTGATAAAACGCATCCACCCGATTTTCATAAGCTGAACCAGGATTAAATATTTTAAAATCTATAAATGAAATGGCTTCAAAAGAATGCAGGGTATCTGAAATAGATAACTTGAAATCTGGTCTGATGTTTTCTACATTGGTAGGGTCCTGAGAACAGTTTGAGAAAACGACAACTGAAATGATAAATAACAATAATTTAACTTTGTTCATAAGTGTCCCCAAAAGTCAGATTAAAATTAAATCCCTTTTTTCTATTAAAAGTGTTATAAATAATGTCATTATTAAAAACCTAATAAACAGAAATGGTTTTATTAAAAATATTTTTATCAAAACCTCTAAATGCAAAATCCAATATTATTTCTATTTCAAACTTAGAAATGTCTTTAGACATTTACAATAAATCAATTCAAAATATTTTTAATATTGATATTGTAAATTGAAATAACATCTTCAAATAAATAGTTCTAAACAAATAATATTTTTTTATAATCCTCGATCCAATGTACTCATCAAAGTTTTTAATTAATCTCTTTACTTATTACCCGTAAGCAAAAACACAGGATACTTGCCGTGTGGTTTTTCATCAATGCTTGCGGTTATGATTTTAACATTCTTAAATCCTGCGGCAATTGCTTTATCCTGGAATGCTGTTCTATCAAATCCAAAATGAAAAACTCCTGTGTCTTCTGTATGAAAACTTCCATCTTCAGGATCAAGATCAGAAATTGCAAGCACGCCGTTAGCATTTAACATTGTATAAAAATCATTAAACATTGTCTGCGTATCTTCAATATGGTGCATTGTCATTGATGAAATTATTCCATCAAACTTCATATCCAATTTTGTTTTTGTTAAATCCAGTTGAAGAATCTCAACTTCACAATCCAGGTTTTTTATTTTTTCATTTAACTGTTTGCACATTGCTTCCGATACATCAACCGCAGTTATTTTTTTTACAAACGGAGCCACTCTTTCTAACAACAAACCTGTACCGCTGCCAAAATCCATTATGTGCATATTTTTATTAAACGGAATGCTGATTAAAATAGAATTAGCAATGTTATCTACATTACTAACTCTTTTTGCATCGCTATCATAGCTTTCTGCTTTTTGTTCGAAATAGTCTTTACTCAAAATGTGCTTCCTTTATTGGTTTACTTTAATCCGCAACTACAATTTTGCGAGATAGTTGTTTATTTCTTCTTCCCAATCCTTCAAATTATTTTTTATACATTCTTGCAAGCGATTGCTCATTTATTCTGTTTCCCGTTTCGTTCAATCCAATAAATGTATAAGTAATTTCGGCTGAAGTTTTATTTTCTGAAATAGCAATGCACTTAACTGTTATTGTCCAGTGCCTGTTTTCTGTAGAGACCATATATTGAATAAGATTTTCTTGAGGATAATATTTTGAAACTCTCCAGAGATATTCCGGTTCTTCATCTCTTCCTTCTGTTTTAAAGGTAGTACCTTCTTCAATTATTTCGGTAGATGGATAAATTAATGTTGGGTTCCAACCTTCTGCCCATTTTCTTTCTTCGAAAGCACCGAATAACGGAAATGCATTTTTAATATTTACATTTACATTTATTACTGCTGTTTGTGCAACTTTTTTTGATATATACTCTTGAGTTTGCATTAAGGATTCCTTGATTATTATTTAGTTAAAATCAGGTAGTAACAAAGTGCTTTACTACAAAGATTAGTTGCTTTTACCTGCATTAACTAAGATTAAATTATAAAGATTTTATTGTAAGAATTTTTTATTTATTGTTTGCAATATAAAGGAGTTGGAGGAAAATAATTAAACTGAAATATATTTATGCTGAGTAAACCGTTTCCATCCTTTTTTATTTTTTGCTTCTACTACCCAGTTAATGCTGCCGTCTTCATTGGGCCAGTAAATCATTCGTGCAAGACCTGCTGGCATTTGTGCTTCAAAAGCAATTGCATCTGGATGCACATCTTTGCCATCTGCAATCACTCCTTCAGATCTTTTTCCATCTGAAGTGAATGACCAAAATGAAAGTTTATTTTCCTTTATTCCATAAACAGCAAACTCTTCGTAGATTTTTTTACCAAACTCCCACCTTGCAATAAGATGAATGTACTTGCCGCCAAGAATTTTTGTAAAAGTCCGCGTGCATCTAACCTTACCCATTGGTGAATCTGTACTTGCCTGCCACGTACCTAATAGTGGGTTCAGCACTCCAAATTTGCCTGCGCCTTTTTCCAGTTTGTGTTTTTTGTTTTCATTTATGTTCTTATTTATTATTTGAAATATAAAGGAGTTGTAGGAAAATGCTTTTCAAAAATTATTAAATAACTATTTAGTTCTAATAATTTCACCATCTTCATTAACAAATTTTTCATCATTATATTTTTTAGTAAATCAGTACCACAATATGGACAATAAAAAATCGGAAAAAATTGTATATGCTTATCGTTTGGTAAATATGGTGCCATTATAAAACATCTAATTGGAAAATTAAAATCGATTATTTGATCTGCTTTTAATTTCATTATGCGAATATTCATTGCATAATCTGATTCCGTTTCCCACCTACCTTTGAATCGTTCACAACAAAAAATCATTTTTTTTATTGCAGGATTTAGAACAAATATTTTTGACATTTTTTTTATTAAGTCCACCCGCCACGTTATTGAATCGTGTTGTGGAGATAAATTTTTAATTAATAGAATTTACTCGTTAAGTAAATTATTTAAACTAAAATTTCTCTTGAACCCATAATGAGATTTACTAGCTTCAGAATAAAATATGGTGTCATTTGAATCGAATGTAATTTCTTTATTTACTTTTAATCTAACAATAATTCGATATTTTATGTACACTTTTAATAGACCTGGTTTTTTGTAAGCATTTAAAATATTATTTATTAGTATTCTTTCTTGGCTTTTATTTAACTCCCATGTTTTATTTCCATAATCTTCAAATGATTTTATACTGATTTTAGAAACTTCATTCTCTTCAAACCCAAAATTTGATGAATTGGTGTTACAACCGATTAAATTTACGAGGATAACAAATATGCAAATAAAATATTTCATGTGTTAATTTAAGCTCCTTGCGTAACCTGCCACTTAACTAAAGCGGTTGGATTATGCTGCCTATGTTTTATTTTTAGCATTTACTAAAATTCCGATTGGACTTTGTGATAGTTTCCCCTTTTTATTTATGTGTTCTCTTACACCACTTATGATCTCAGACAATGTAGATAAGCCAGTTAATCCACCAATAGTTGAAGACCAAGTTGGTAAAAAATTTCCAATCAAAGGTTGTAGAGCTATTGTCAGTAAAACAATGAAAGATGTGCCTTTTATTGCTAATTCATTATGTAATTCTTTTTGAAGAGATTCAATTTCT
>JADJHL010000004.1 GCA_016707585.1 Ignavibacteriales bacterium
TAAACTTAGAATTGAAGATTCATTTATTAAAGAGGTTGATATTGCCTCTATTCTTGCCGCAGAGCAATTAAAAGTGCAAAAGTAAATGCAGAAGCTAAGGAGTTAAGCTTTCACTAATAAATCGTAGAAAAGAAAGACATACAATTGATGGCGATCCACTACTAATTCAAATTGCTTTATCAAATATTATAAGTAATGCTATAAATTATAATTTATGGATGGGAAAGTTGAGATTGAAGTTGATGAGACAAAGATAATTTAATAATTAAAGTTTGTGATAACGGAGTTGGAATCCCAAAGAAGAAACTGAAAAAATATTTAATGACTTTACAGAGCAAGTAATATCAAACATGGTAGCGTTGAGGGTTCTGGTTAGGCCTATCTGTTGTAAAACAAATTGTAGAAAGACACAATGGTACAATAAATATTCAAAAGTCCTTCGCATCTTTCTACAGATAGATTTCAGGAACTTGTGTTAAGCTTACTTTGCCTTTTTTGAAGAAGCAGATTTAACTACTTTCTTATCTTTAACAATTTTCAGATCCACAAGTTTAGAAGAAACACCTTTAATCAATGAGACTTTTCTAGCAAGCTCATCCATTTTTTCTATCGCCAGCAAGCTCAAGAATTAATAATCCTTGATCACTGCAATTTTCCATAACACCATCATGGATTCCTAATCTAGTTTAATCATGCCATCCCCAACCTGTTAGAACTTTTTGAACTTGAATAGCAGCTTCTTTTCTCTGACCGACAAGAATTAGTAAAATAGTTTTCATAATCTCCTTTGTAAAATGTTATTAAATGATGTTGTAAAATTAAATATTAAATATCAATTGAAAGAATTTCGATTAATTTTTATCGACTATTTAGTCGCATTGAACTGACTTGGTCGAGAGTTTAAAAACATTTACTTGATTTCCATTGCGCAATATCAATAATTTTAATGGCATTTATATTGCTAAAATCTAACAGAGGTTTATATGAAAACAATAATAACAATAGTATTACTTTCTGCTGGTTTGATTTATAGCCAAACAATTTCTGATTCAACTCAAACGAGAAATAAAAATCAGGAAAAAGAAAAAATCCAGAAACAGAATTCTGAGATCAAGCAAGTTCAAGATCAAACAGGACCAAAACAAAATCCAGAAGCTGAAGTAAAACAGAATCGAAAAAAGAAAGATGTTTTTATCGATAAAGATGGAGATGGAATTTGCGATACAAGACAGGGCGGAATGAGTTTTAATAAGATGCGCAAAAGATCCGGAAGCGGAAAAAATGGTCCTGATGGAAAAGGTGGAAATGGTAATGGCTATGGTGGTGGAAATTAATTTTATAAGAAATTAAATTATGAAAAAAAGAATCAGTCCGGTAATTCTTCTATCATTGTTATATCTAACAAGTGTGCAAGCGCAATTTAATCTGTACACTAATTACGAAGGTATTTATGATGATAATATTTTTAATACAAGTAATAATGTTTCAGATTTTATAAACAGTTTATCTTTCGGTTCTGCATACAATTTTGAATCAGAATTAAATAATGTTCAGCTTTATTACGAAGGAAGTTTAAATTTATTTCAAACAACAACATCAAAATCATTTAACACTCATCGTATTGGATTGGTTGAAACGCATTTATTTTCAATAGATGATAATCCATTAAATGTTGGAGTAAATTATTCATTTAGAAATAACCAGGATGAATATGTGGTTTATGATTTTGATCAGATTTCTGCATACGCAAATTATCGTCATTCGATAGGTGAAAGCGATTTTATTTTACCCGGATATATCTTTAATAGAAACAATTACAAAAACTTTAGTTTGTTTTCACACAACGAACATAAATTCTTCTTAAGCTATATCTCAAATTTCGAAACTCAAACTTCTCTAATTTTAAATGCTGAGTATTCACTAAAACAATATTTTGAAGAATACGATTTTGAAGGTTATCTCAATCAAGCATCACAATTAAAATTTAAAGTAAATCTTGGTCAATCAATAAGTGATCTTACAGGATTAAGTGCTTTTGCGATCTATAGAAAAAATCTTTCTGAAGGAAGCAGATATTTGGTTAGTGATTCGCTTTTGTATTACGAAGAAGAAATATTTAATGATATTTATTCTTACGATGGAATTGAATTGGGGATAGGATTTAAACATTACTTTAATGAAAAATTAGAACTTAGCCTTGAAGGAAGGTATTTAATTCGGGATTATTCCTCACTGCCTGCTGTTAATAGAAATGGAGTTGAATTAACAGCTATGCGTGAAGATAAGCAGTTTGGTTTTGGAGCCGGCTTGGTGTACGATTTAAACAGTGTTATGAATGGTCTTTCTGTTTCTGCAACCTGGAATTATTTTAAAAATAATTCAAATGATTACTACTATAAATATTCAAATCAAATTATTTCTTTTTCTTTTGATTATGGTTTTTAAAGCTTAAAGTTATCATTGTTAGTGAAACGAAGCAATCTTTTATATAACAGATTGCTTCATCCCGTTGGGATTCGTAACGACAAGAAATTCTACCCAAACTTTTTTATCTCATACTTTTGCATTTTGTAACGAAGATTTCGTTCAGTTAATCCTAACATTCTTCCGGCTTGTGATTGATTTCCGTTAGCTTTACTAAGCGCATCAAAAATTAATTTCTTCTCAAGTGCCTCAACCTGTTCAATTAAACTTGCTTCATCATTTACAGGAATTTCCTTTTCAGCTTTAAATCCCTTAATAATATTTGGCAAATCAGATAATGTTATTGCTTCGCTTCTGCAAAGTACAACTGCACGTTCAATAATGTTTTCAAGCTCGCGTACATTGCCTGGAAAATTATATTTGATTAATAAATCAACTACTTCTTTAGATAAACTTAACTTTTGTTTTCCATTTTCTTTTGCGTACTTATCCACAAAATGATCAATTAAAGGGAGCACATCTTCTTTTCTTTCACGTAGTGGAGGAATGTGAAGTGATACAATGTTCAATCGATAAAATAAATCTTCTCTAAAACTTCCGTCTTTAATTTTTTCTTCAAGATTCTGATGCGTAGCGGCTATAATTCTAACATCAATATTTATATTTTCAGTCGAACCCAATCTTTCAATTTGATGTTCCTGCAAAACGCGGAGTAATTTAACTTGAAGATTAATTGGAATGTCGCCAATCTCATCAAGGAAAATTGTTCCACCTTCTGCTAATTCAAATCGACCTTTCTTTGCTTTTTCCGCACCTGTAAAAGCACCTTTTTCATGGCCGAACAATTCACTTTCAAGTAAGGTTTCTGGCAAAGCAGGAATGTTAACTGCGATAAATGGTTTATCTTTTCTTGGACTAACATAATGAATTGATTTTGCTAAAACTTCTTTACCCGTTCCGCTTTCACCAGTAATTAAAATAGTTGCTTTGCTATCGGCGGCACGTGCAGCAACACTTAAAACTTCTTCCATCTTAGCGGAGTTTGATATGAAAGAATCAATTTTAAATTTTTCTTTAAGTTGATTTTTTAGGATTTGTATTTCTGATCTAAGATTTTTGTTTTCAATAATTCTTTCGATCATCAAATCAAGTTCATCAAGATCTACAGGTTTTGATATATAATCAAAAGCTCCGAGTCTCATTGCTTTTACAGCATTTTCAATTGTGCCAAAAGCCGTTAAAATAACAAAACTTATTTCCTGGATTAATCTTTTTACTTCTTCTAAAACTTCTAATCCTGTTTTGTCTGGCATCTTAAAATCTGAAAGAACAATATCTACAAGATTATTCTGAACAGTTTTTATTCCATCTGTGCCAGATGAAGCTGAAAATATTTTGTATCCTTTTTTTTCAAGATAGCCCTTTAAAACATTACGCTGGGCATCTTCATCATCAATGATTAAAATTGAATAATTGTTCATTGTATTGGTAAAATTATTTTAAATGATGTTCCATTATTTATTTTGCTTGTAACAGAAATTGACCCGTTATGTTGGGCAATAATTTTTTGCGAAATACTTAATCCCAAACCATTACCATCTTTTTTTGTTGTAAAATACAAATCAAAAATCTTTTTTTGCTGCTCAGCAGAAATACCAACTCCATTGTCGGAAATTTCAATTATCAAATTATTGCTTAATCTAAAATACTTAAAAACAACCTGGCCATTATTTTTGTTGCATCAAACGCATTTTGTAAGATGTTCATTAAAGATTGTTTAATTAAATCGGCATCAAGATTTATTGTGATTGATTCAGTTCCCTGCAAAATAAAAACAATCAATTTTTGTTTAGCCTGGACTTCAAATAATTTGTAAACCTCACTAAGATAAGATTTAATATCAACAGGTCTAAGATTAACATCAATAGGTTTTGCATAACTTAAAAACTGGGTTATTATTTTATTTATCCTGTTAACTTCATTTCTTAGAATTTGAGTTATATCTAAATATTCATTCTCATTTTCATTTGGATTAAACTCTTTGTTTAATCTTTGTGCAATCATTCCAATTGCGTTAATTGGATTTCTAATTTCGTGAGCAACACCGGAAGCAAGTTCACCCATAGCAGAAAGTTTTTCGTTTCTCTTCGCTTCTTCTTCTAATCGTTTAGTATCAGTTAAATCTTTTATTACAACCGAATATTTTGTTTGACTTGTATCAGGATCTTCAAGAGAAGAAATAGTAAATGAAAGATATTTTTGTTCACCATTAATCTTTAACTCATTTTCAAAATTTTGAATGTTAGCAGAAATTTTATCCTTAACAAAGTTCAAGGCACCGTTTGATAATGATTTAAAATTCTTTCCCAAAACTTCAAGGATTTTATATCAAAAAATTTTCAGCAGATTTATTAAAAAGCGTAATCTTATTTTCTTTATCTAAAACAATTACTGCTTCGCTCATATTTTCTAAAACAGAAGAAGTTAGAGTTTTAAATTTATCGTACTCTGTAGAAATTGATTTTAGATTTTGTGCTGTAAAAATAATACTAAGAACAATAATCGAAATAGCGGCAAGAATTAAAGAAATTAAAATTAATCTTCTTAACATTCTATCTTCTACATTTTTATATCTTCCAGTGAAACACCAAGTCTGTATATGCCAAGCAACTCGTCATCCAAAACAAATCTCTTTACAACTTCATAAACTTCGTGGTCTTTGTGATATGTTGTTCTGGAAAAAACAGAATCACTTTTTAGAATAGGGACTAAAAAATCAGAATCAGTTATTGCCTCAACTGTATCAATCTTTTCACTTGCTGCAAGAATTCCAATTGTATCCTGCAAAATTATGTATTCTATTCCATGGTGTTTAGACATTTGTTGAAGTATAACACCGATTCCAATTTTCTTTCTAAACTCAAGAAAATCTTTTGCATCCATATTAACAACAATAGCACCATTATTATTGGCTCTTGCAACAGCTACAGCAAATCTTTCTTCACTAGAAAACTCTGCGGTTTTCAATCCAATAATTAATTCTTCAGTTTCTTTATTTAATATTTGTTTTAACTCTTCATATCTATTAATATTTTCTTCCCCATGATTATGACCAGGTTCTGGAATTCGATTTGTTAAAACACGATTACCTTTTGAATCAAATAAATTAATTCTATAAAGACTATTTTCTTTAGAAATTTTAATAAGTTCATCTTTGGTTATTGATTTAGCGGCATCAAGTCTTCTAATCATTCTGGCATTATCAAGTAGTCTATCCTCAACTAAATTTTCAATTTCAAAACTAGAGTTGAGTGTGTTCTTACTGCTCTGTAATATTGATTCGAGAAGAGTTGAAGAATGTTCATAAAGTAATTGAAAAATTTCTTTCTTGCTTTGATTAAGTTCAATGTAAGATGAGATTAGCATTACTGCTGCAATCAGAACACTGATAGATATAATTGCTTTTGGTGAAAGTTTAAATCGAAATTTCATAGCGTAAATTACTTTTAATTTTTTAGATGAAAAGAAAATTAAATTAAAATTCTGAAGTAAGATTCTGCTTCGTCCAATAAGTCGCTGTAATTCGCCGTGATAGTCGAACACTATAAAAATCATTCTATATCAAGCTAAAAACATAGAAAATATTTCGGCACATCATTTGGATTACTCTTTGCAACAAACAACAAACACAAACACATAAAAGGAGTTCTGAAATGAAAAAGAAAAATCTTATAAGCGTTCTCTCAGTTGCAGTGCTTATGGCAGTATTGTTCTCATCCAGTGTATTTGCACAGGATAATCAAACCAAAGTAAAAACAAAAGGCTTTGTAGATGCTAACCAGGATGGTTACAACGATATCGCCCCAGATGCTGATGGTGATGGAATACCAAACGGCAGAGACGAAGATTATACAGGTTCTAAAATTAGAAAAAATGGAAAAGGATTTGTGGACTTAAATGGTGATGGAATAAATGACAATGCTTTTGATTCAGACGGTGATGGAATTCCAAACGGACAAGACCCTGATTTTGTTAGACCGCAAGATGGTTCCGGACAAAAGAAAATGAATGGCAAAAATTCAAATGCTGGTGGAAACAAATACGGACCAGGAAATGGAAATGGTAATAATAGTGTTGGGCCAAAAGATGGTACTGGAAATGGTTCTGGTAACGGAACTGGAACTTGTGATGGAACTGGTTCAAAAGGTAGAGGCGGAAGAAAATAAGTAGATAGCTAAGTGCAGCGATGCTCTAAATGAGCATCGCTTTTTTTATAACAAATTAAAGAAAGCATAAAATGAAAAAATTAACTTCAAAAATTTTGGGATTGGTATTGTTAGCTTTTGTTTTATTTGGCTGTAATGCAAACACCGATGTTGTATCACCTGAAAGCGATTTATCCAAGTCAAGCAATTCAGAGTTAATAAATTTTGATGGCGGAGTTTATCCAATAACTCTAGAAGAGATTGATGGATTAATTCATATGAGAATTGAAGAAAAACTTGCTCGTGATGTTTATTCAGTTTTAGGTGCAGCTTATAATTCACAGGTGTTTTTAAATATCAAACTTAGTGAACAAGCTCATATGAATGCTGTAAAAAGAATGTTAGATAAATATAACATCCCTGATCCTTTAACCTCTGATGAAGTTGGGGTTTTTCCGGATCCAACTTTTCAATCACTTTATGATCAGTTAATTGCTCAGGGAAGTGTTTCTTTGTATGAAGGTTTATTAGTTGGAAAAGCAATTGAAGAGCTTGATATCGCTGATCTTGAAGCTCAGTTAGCATTTGTAACTAACCCTGGAATTGTAAATTTATATACGAATTTAAAGGCTGGTTCAGTAAGTCATTTAGCCGCTTTCGAAAGAAATTTGATTGGATGCCTAAATACATTAGCTATCGATTAATACTGTAATGATTAGATAATATCCTTGTACATTATTTCTATTTGCCAGGAAGGCGACTTACCAAAGTCGTCTTCTGTTTTTATATTAAAACAGTTTTTTAAAAAATTTATTACTAATTTTATATTGATTTAAGGGGAAGTTAAGTTTTTAGTGTGTCGTTTAAACAAAATATTTCCCAACATTTCATTGTGGTTAAACAGCAATCACAATTCTCCCACAGGTGTGTCCAAAAAAAATATAATTCCCTTCCACTTTGTTTACAATTACAAATTAAACAGCGAGGTTATTTATGAAAATAGTTAGACTATTTTTCTATGCTACATTAGTGTTAACAGTTACTGTTTCAAATCTGCATGCACAAATTAAAGCAGGTGCAGAAGCTTTGGGAACAAGAAAATATGATGAATATAAAACACCTCAATTCTGCGGTTCATCATGCCACGTTGATTTTTTTCAACAGTGGAAACAGGCAATGATGTCACAAGCTTATACTCATCATTGGGATGAGATTGAATATTTTGAACTGGCTATACCACATGCAGAAAAAGATCCACTTGTTGCAGAAGTTAAGGCCGGTTGCAATGGCTGCCACGCTCCAATTTCTTTTTTAGTTGGTGATGTTCCTCCGCCAAAACCGGAAATGAACTCAAGGGCAAATGAATCAGTTTCATGCGATGTTTGTCATACTGTTTCGGGATTTAAGGGAGACATACCACATAATTTTAATTTTATATCAGAACCGGGTGATGGAAAAACAAAGTATGGACCACGCGGTACAGGAAATTCACCTGAACATAAAATTATAAAATCAGACTTTCTTAAATCTGCAGATTTTTGCGGAGCGTGTCATAATGAAATGTCACCATTTGGCGTTTGGGTAAAATCGACTCATCTGGAATGGAAAGAAGGACCTTATTCTAAAGAAGGTGTTCAGTGCCAGAATTGCCATATGACCCAGGCAGAAGGTTATACGGCGGCAATGGGAAATAAATATCCGGATGCATGGCAGCATTTATTTCATGGAGCTCACGATCCAGGAAAAGTAAAAGGAACAATTGAATTAAGAATTCATCCGGACATTCGCGAAGCTGAACCGGGCGAGACTATTAAGTTTACAGTTGCATTATTCAATCAAAAAACCGGACACAAATTTCCTACAGGTTCTGTTGAAGATAGAATTGTTTGGATGCATGTAGAAGCCGTTGATGCAAAAGGAAATGTTTATCATTTACCTGTGAACAAAAAAGGATTTGATGGTGAAGAATATACAATTGGAGCCGATGTTTTAGCATATCAAGATATGGGTATCGCAAAGAATGATCCAAACTTTAAAGGTGTACAGCGTGATGGAATTCCAATCGGTGATAGAATTTTTAGAATGGCTTATTTCGATCCGCAGGGAAGAATGACAATCCAGCAATGGAATACAAAATCACTTGGTGTTGATTACAGACTTGGGCCGCGCGAAACAAAATTAGAATATTTTACTTTTAATCTTCCTAATAATGTTGCACCTGGAGAATTAAAAGTGACAGCAGTACTCAACTATCAAAAATTAGTTAAGCCTGTTGCGGATTTTCTAAATGTCCCCGATGAGGAAGTAGAAATAATTAAAGTAAATGAACACTCAACTTATGTTACAGTGTTACCATAAAATATTTGTTACCCCGAACTTGTTTCGGGGTCTCATTAAGTATTGAAGATGCTGAAACAAGTTCAGCATGACCTATAAAAAATAGAGGAATTAAAATGAAAAACATATTTACTCTTTTAGTTTTAACATTTATCGTTGTGACATTTCTTGCAAATGATATCTTTGCTATACCAGCATTTGCCAGAAAATATAATATGACTTGCAAAACATGTCATTCACCATTCCCAAAACTTAAACCATACGGTGATGAATTTGCTGGAAATGGATTTGTACTTAAAGATCAAGATGCACCCAGATATTTTGTAGAAACCGGTGATCCAGAACTATCATTAATTCGTGATCTTCCCTTAGCAATGAGATTGGAAGGATACGTAACATACAATCAAGGCAATACACAGCAATCTGACTTTACAACTCCGGTTTTCTTTAAACTCCTATCTGGTGGAGCAATTTCAAATAGTTTATCATACTATGTTTATTACATTTTAGAGAATGGTGAACGTGGCAAAATTGAAGATGCTTGGCTAATGTTTAACAATGTTGCAGGAAGCGAGCTTGATTTGAGTCTTGGACAATTTCAAGTGTGTGATCCATTATTCAAAAGAGAACTTCGTTTAACTAAAGATGATTATTATATCTACAAAGTAAGACCCGGAGCATCTAATGTTGATCTTACGTATGATAGAGGAATTATGCTTACTTACGGTTTTGAATCTGGAACCGATCTTGCTTTACAAGTTGTAAATGGCAGTGGAATTGGTGAGAGTTTTATGGGAGGAAATTTTGATGATGATAAATACAAAAATTTTATGGGAAGAATTTCACAGGATGTTGGTGAGCACGTTAGAATTGGTGCGATGGGTTATTATGGAAAAGAAGCTCGAGAATTTGATGATGTAACTACAGGAATTAATTCACTCGAGAATGAACTTTATATGTTCGGTGGAGATGCAACAATCTCAATTGAACCAATTGAATTAAATGTACAGTATGTCGAACGAAATGATAATGATCCATTCTTCCATAACTCTCAAGAAATTGGTTATCCTGTTGATTTAAAAACAAGAGGTGCTTTTGCAGAATTAATTTATCTGCCAAAAGGAGATGATAGTAAATGGTATGCAGTTGGTTTGTTTAACTGGATTGAGTCAGATTTTTCAGAGTTAAATTACAAAACACTTTCCGGTCATCTTGGATATGTGTTTAGAAGAAATATTAGAATGGTAGTTGAAGCTAATTACGATTTTAAACAGGAATACACAAAATTTGGTGTTGGTATTATTACTGCATTTTAAAAAAACTTGTAACACAGATATTATTCTGTGTTACAGAATTATAAAGGGAACTTTTAATGAAAATATATTTCATACTCGGTTTAGTAGTTTTTGTTTCAATAACATTATCGGCACAACATCATGGAAATAAAAACAAATTAAATAAAAACGGAAAAGGCAATTGCATGCAAGCAATAGATTCAATCAAGTATGATCTTTCATCACAAGAAAAAGATGGACTTATTTATATGAGGTTGGAAGAAAAACTTGCTCGTGATGTTTATTTAACTCTTGGGAAAACATACAAACAAAAAATGTTTGTAAACATACCTGAGAGTGAACAAAGACATATGGATGCGGTAAAAACTTTGCTGGATAAATATCAAATTGCTGATCCAATGTTCGATAATGAAATTGGCGCATTCACAAATGATTTATTTAAGAAGCTTTATGATGAACTAGTAGCAAAAGGACAAACATCATTTAAAGATGCAATGCTGGTTGGTAAAGCAATTGAAGAACTTGATATAAAAGATTTAAATGAGAGATTAGAACAAACTGATAACCTGGATATAATATCTGTTTATGCAAATCTTAAACAAGGGTCAGAAAATCATTTAAAGCTTTTACGAATCATCTTTAACCTATTAAACATTTGAATATTAAATAGTATTTTTAGGCATCATAGAATAATTGGTTCTCAATAATTTTTGAAAACCAATTTCTTTATACATCAATCTTGATAAAAATAATTTGTCTATTTGTGGAGGAACAATGCCTGAAAAACTATTTTGTGATTTTTGCGGAACAGAAATATCAGATGATGCTGAATTCTGTACAAAATGTGGAACGATTTTTATAGATGATATAACTTGTTTTAATCATTCTGATGATGATGCTAAAGGCGTATGTGCTATTTGCCATCAAGCTTACTGCAAAAGATGCGGATTGCGTGTTAACAGTATATTTTTATGTAACGAACATTCCAATTATGAAATTTACGAGGGAATGGCTCGTGTGTTTGGCACATCTGATGAACAAAAAATTAATTATTTGAAATCAGTACTTGAAGAAAATAGCCTCCATCCATTTTTATATTCTCGAAAATCCACCCCTTTAAATTTAGGTGGCCCTGATTATTTAGCTGCGGCGCATCTGACAGGAGATAGAGATGGTAATTTAGTTTATGAAATTAAATTATTAGTTCCTTGTTCAGAAGTTCTTTTAGCTGAAAAAATTATAGATGAAATAGATCAATCAACTGAGGATAATCAACCTAAAATATGATATATAGAAATTTTGGAAATACAGATATTAAAATTTCGGCACTTGGGTTTGGTGCAGGAGAAATTGGCGATTATGCAGTTTCAGAAAATGATTCTGAAAAAATTCTTAATGCTGTTTTGGATCTGGGAATTAATCTTATAGACACAGCTCGAGGATATTACGCAAGTGAAGAACGAATTGGTAAATATATTTCTTACAGAAGAAAAGAATTTATTCTTTCCACAAAAGTTGGATATTCCATTGAAGGTTATGCTGATTGGAGTTATGATATTATTCTTGCCGGAGTTGATAATGCTTTAAGATTAATGAAAACAGATTACATAGATATTGTTCATCTACATTCCTGCGATTTAAATTCTTTACAGCGCGGAGAAGTAATTGAAGCACTTAATAAAACTATTGAGCAGGGGAAAGTGAGAGTTGCCGCTTACTCAGGTGAAAATGAAGAATTAAAATTTGCTGTTGATTCAAATAAATTCGGCAGTGTTCAAACTTCAATAAACATTTGTGATCAAATTGATCTTGATGCTTCTATCAAACAAGCAAAAGAAAAGGGGATGGGTGTAATTGCAAAACGCCCGATTGCAAATGCACCATGGAGATTTTCTGAAAGACCTGTTGGACATTACTGTGAAGAATACTGGCATCGATGGAAAACAATGAACTTGCCTGGGCAGAAAAACTGGCTGGATACATTTTTACGTTTTACAGTTTTTGCAAATGGAGTTGATACAGCAATTGTTGGAACAACAAATCTTGAACACTTAAAATCTAACATAAAAATTATTGAACAAGGTCCACTTGATTCTGAATTAAATAACCTGATCTTCGAACGTTTTAAAACTCATAATCAAAACTGGCGTGGCGAAGTTTGACACAATCAAAAATCTCGATATTAAATTCATTGTCATTTACCTAACATTTGCTAACTATCAAAACCTTCTCACAAATAGGAATAGCCATTCTTTAAGCCTTCCTAAATCTGATAATACATCAATAAAAAGTGCTTTTAAGTGGTTTAACTTAGTTAATCCAATGGCACTAAGATTGAGATTTTGAGGGTAATTACACATTTAATCCAACAAGAAGAGTTTTAATATGGCTAAAGGAACAATAAAAGTTGATGGCAAAATTTGCAAAGGATGTGAGCTTTGCATTGTTGCCTGCCCCCAAGATGCCCTTGCACTCTCAATGAATTTTAATGATAAAGGTTACCGCTTTGCAGAATTGATTAATGATGCCTGCACAGGTTGTACAAATTGTGCATTAGTTTGTCCCGAAGCAGCAATCAAAGTTTATCGCGAACCAAAGCCTGCTAAAAAAGTACAGGCTTAAGTTTAATTAATTACAAAAAGGTTTTTATGGAAAAGAAAGAAAAACGAACTGGTGAAGCAAAGTTAATGAAAGGTAATGAAGCATTTGCAGAAGCTGCTATTCGCGCTGATATAGATGCTTATTTTGGTTACCCTATTAGCAGCACAGCTTCCTTGCTTAATTGCAAACGTTGTTCGTGGTGGTCCGGGATTAGGAACCATCCAACCTTCTCAAGGTGATTATTTTCAGGCCACAAAGGGAGGTGGTCATGGTGATTATCACCTTATTGTTTTAGCTCCATCTTCTGTACAGGAAATGGCGGATTTTGTATTTGATGGATTTAGATTAGCAGAAAAATATCGTAACCCTGTTATGATTCTTTCAGATGGAGCGCTTGGCCAGATGATGGAAAAAGTTATTCTACCTGAGGAAGGATCATTACCAAAAACTACTCCTGCCTGGGCAACAACAGGAAAGAAAAAAGAAAGAGAACACAATGTTATCACTTCTCTTTTTATTCAGCCTGAAGAAATGGAACAGGTAAACCTTCGCTTGCAGGAAAAATATAAAGCAATACAAAGCGAAGTTAGATATGAAGAAATCCAGACAGAAGATGCAGAAATACTTTTAGTAGCATTTGGATTGTCATCACGTATTTGCCAGAAGACAGTTGATCTTGCACGTGAAAAAGGAATTAAAGTTGGATTACTTAGACCGATTACTGTTTATCCATATCCTTATGCAAGATTAAATGAATTAGCAAGCCAGGTTGAGTTTATGTTAACTGTTGAAATGAATGCAGGGCAAATGGTTGAAGATGTTCGTCTTGCTGTTGAAGGAAAAGTTCCTGTTCATTTTATCGGTAGAATGGGCGGAATGATTTTATCTCCTGAAGATATTCTTCATAAGCTGGAATCAGTCCACGAATCACATAACGCAGTTAATGTTTAGAAATTACAAGGCTGTCACGAACCACTTCGTGACAGATAAAAGGAGTTAATTAAATGAACGAAAAATTATATTTAGAAGATGAAGAAAATTTAGGAACCCAGGTTGATGAAAGCTACGATCAGGTTTATTGTAGACCAAGTACTTTAACTGATGTTCCGTTTCATTACTGCCCGGGTTGCGGACACAGTGTTGTTCACAAAGTTTTGATGGAAGTTATTGATGAACTGGGAATACAGGAAGAAACAATTGGTGTTGCTCCTGTTGGTTGTTCTGTTTTTGCATATCAATATATGAATATTGATATGCAGGAAGCTGCACACGGTAGAGCAAGTGCAGTTGCAACGGGAGTTAAAAGAGTTTTACCTGATAAATATGTTTTCTCATATCAGGGTGATGGTGATCTTGCTGCAATTGGAACAGCAGAAACAATCCATACAGTAAACCGTGGTGAAAATATTTTAATGCTTTTTATCAATAACGGTATTTACGGAATGACCGGCGGGCAAATGGCTCCGACAAGTTTAATTGGACAGGTTACATCAACATCTCCATACGGAAGAGAAGCTGCGCAGGTTGGTAATCCAATAAAGATAGCAGATATGCTTTGCTTGCTGCCAGGTGCGTATTATGTAACAAGGCAGATTGTTCATAATCCAAATGGAGTTAGAAAACTTAAGAAAGCTTTGATTAAATCATTTGAATATCAGAAACAGAAAAAGGGAACTTGTTTTATTGAAGTTGTTTCAAATTGTCCTTCCGGCTGGAAAATGACACCGGTAGAAACAATAAAATATATTGAAGAGCAAATGCTTCCAATGTATCCTGTTGGAGATTTGAAAGTTCCACAAAATTAATTCTGAATTTTTATTATAAGGATTTTAAAATGACAAAAGAACACGAAATAATTTTTGCAGGATTCGGTGGGCAGGGCGTACTTTCCATGGGTAAATTGATTGCCTATGCTGGTATGATAGAAGACAAAGAAGTTAGCTGGATGCCATCATACGGACCTGAGATGAGAGGCGGCACAGCAAACTGTACAGTTATTGTTTCTGATTCAAGAATCAGTTCCCCAATGATTTCAGTTTTTGATACAGCGATACTACTAAATCAGCCATCAATAGATAAGTTTGAAAAAACAGTTAAGCCGGGCGGATTATTAATTTATGAACAATCAACTGCTGTACATCCGCCAACAAGAACTGATATTGATATTGTTTGCATTGCTGGTAACGAAGAAGCAACAAAGTTAAATGCAAAACAAGTTGCAAATATGTTTATGGTTGGTGCGTTTTTAGAAAAACGTCCGATAATAAAAGTTGAAACTTTAATTGAAGCACTTAAAAAAGCATTACCGCCGCGCAGACACAATTTAATTCCTATGAATGAACTGGCTCTTGCACGCGGTAAAGAATTAGCTAAACTTGCTGATAGTGTATCAGCATAATAAATCATTTTAACCTGAGGAAACCATGGCTGAGTTAGAAATAAAATGTCAGCACGCCTGCAAAAATACCTGTGCAACTTTAAACGAAGCTTTGCGCAGAGAAACAGCAATGGTAAGATTTTACGAAAGCGTTCTTGACGAATGCAACATGCCCGATGTTAGCACATATATGACAAATCTGGTTGAAGACAAAAGAAAAGTTATTCTTAGTCTTATCCAGAAATTAAATGAAATTCATGTTCGTTCGCAGGCATTAGATGGAATAGCATCAAGTTTTAACGATACTAACAGTTAGTTTATACTTTATTTGCAATCGCAAACCTGATTGACTATATTTGCGAGCGAAATTTTGAAAAGAAAACAGCGTTTATCGCTTAAAAAATAAAAATTACACCGCGGGGTGTAGTCCCAATGGGAGTAGCTCGTGAGTGTTTATAATAAAGTTAGAAAATATTGAAATTAACACCGCGGGGTGGAGCAATTGGTAGCTCGTCGGGCTCATAACCCGAAGGTTGTAGGTTCAAGTCCTGCCCCCGCTACTAAGAAAAAACCAGTCTTTTGACTGGTTTTTTAGTTTTTAAATATTTACCTCGTAGAAGGCCGTTTACATTCTGTACTGCATTATTTATTATAAATAACCGGCATCCTGAATTTCCATACATTCCATAACTCGTTATTATGTAATAGCTCAACAATAAACTGAGCTACATTTATTATGCTTGTTTTTCCTGCATTCGAAACAGGACTTCGTTGTATGGATTCAAAGATATTATAATCACTTACTTTCTCTTCGTTTATCAAGGTATCAGGTCTTACTGCTATCCATTCTATTTTAGAATTATTTTCTCCAATAACATTTGTCAAGTAAGATGCTGCTTCAACATTATCTTTTTGTGGTGGCAGCAAAAGTGTTAATAACGAAAGCACAAATCTATCTTTACAAGAATATTCCTCTTGTAATTTTCTATTGATATTAGCTGTTGTGTTCATTAAGATAAGTTTTACATTATCCTTTTTGCTTCTTTCAATTGCATTACAAATATTTTTTATAGAATCACTTACAAGCATTCTTGGTTTACCGAATAAACCCTTGAAACTAATATTATGACCAAGACAAGAAACAATCGCATCACAATCATTTATCAACTCAGCAATTTTTATCAAATCCAATTCAGAGATATTTACAGCCACAACTTCTATAAGTTCATTATGCATTAAATCATTTAATTTATTGTTCCCGGATCTTACAACAACTTTAACATTTACTTTATTATTAATAAGCTGTCGTACTACTAAATTGCCTGTGGCGCCTGAAGCACCGAGAACTAGAACCTTCATTGCTTTATCCATTTAATATTATTTGAACTTTATTATTACTCAACAGTGATTACAACATTTCCTTTTTTATGTCCCTGCTCAACATAGCTATGAGCTTCTCTTATTTTATCAAGTGTGTATGTTCTATCAATTACCGGTTTAAGTTTATTGCTTTCAATTAGTTCATTAAGAAAAATCATATACTCAACTTTTTCTTTTGTAGGATATTTTACTGATAGGAAGTGTCCATTTTTCATTAATACTTTTTTACAAGATGATTTAGTTATCTTACCAACAGCATCAAAAATAATGTCATAAGAATTTGTGCCTTTTCTAAAATCTTCTTTGTGATAATCAATTGCATTAAGTGTATCTAGAGATTTTATCATCTCCAGATTATTAGTGCTGCAAACTCCTGTAACTTCTGCACCAAAATATTTTGCAAGCTGAACAGCATAAGTTCCCACTGATCCAGATGCCCCATAAATAAGAACTCTTTGACCTTTTTGAATACTTGCTTTTCTTAAAATATGAAGCGCTGTCATTCCTCCAACAGGAACCACAGCAGCTTCAATAAAGGAAATGTTATCAGGCTTTTTAATTAATACCCCTTTTTGGGGTGTCTCCGGTACACAGACATATTCTGCATTACCACCATACTCTAATCCAGTTGTGGTACCATAAACGTGATCACTCTTATTAAAATGTTTTACATCTGAACCAATTGCTTCAACTATACCAGCAAATTCAACTCCGGTTATTTTCATTGGTTTAAATCCAAACAAAAATCCCAATGGAATAAGAATAGAACGCGGTATTTTTCTAAGATTAACATCTCCTCTTGTTACTGATGAAGCTATTACTTTAATAAGAACTTCATTCTGTTTTGGTATTGGTCGTTCTAACTCAGCAAATTTCAGAACTTCAGGTGAACCGTATTTAGTACAAATAACTGCTTTCATTTGGGTAACCTTATTAATAAGAATTTGTTGCTTGGTACGTTCTCTATATCTTCTTTGCAACGATGAAATATTGTTGTCCTCTTTGACGCAAACATTCAGTTTCAACAATTTCGAAATTTCCATCAGTCATCAAACCTTTCAATTCCTGTATCTTGAAGAATTTTAAATATGGAATTCGAATCATTTTTCCGAACAGAGATATAAAAATTCGTTGTAAAAATGACTCTCCCATGCAAGGTGTGGCAGATATGAATAATCCGCCTGGTTTTAATAATTCGTTTATCCTTTGCATGACCTTTGGTGTATCTTCCACTAAATGAAGTAGGTAGAAACTTAAGATTCCATCAAATGATTCTTTTTTTAATTTTTCATCAAAAATTGTTGTTTGCGCGAAATCTATGTTCTTAACTTCACGTTCTGCGGTTTTTCCTTTCGCAGCTTCGATCATTTTGGATGAGACATCAATACCTTTGACTTTATTCACAATGCTAGCAATTTCAATGGCTGCTGTTCCAGTCCCACATCCATAATCCAAAACAATATCACTAGTTTTAAGTCGGTTTCTGGTTTTTTCAATAATCTTAATATTAGTCAGATCATCTTTTCTTTCTTCCCGATCAAAATAATTCGACTTCTTGTCCCAGAACTTTTCTGCTTTATTACGTGTATCCATATTATTTCCTTTAATAGTCAAATTTATTAACTGAGAACTTCTTTTATTATTTAGTTTGCTCAGTTTTATTTATTCCAAGTATATCGTATGGTTTTTCACTACATCTATCATTCATTAAATTTATTGTAAGAATGATGAAAGCAATAAAGGCCGCTAAAACAATAAATTGACTTAAAGATGTTTTTTGAATTTCTTGTTTTGATTTTACATCACAAACTTCACCAGGACAATACTGCACCTTATCTTTGAAAAAGAGGGGATAAAACTTACATCCTAAACAAATTCCAAAAGCTGATTCAAAGAATAAGAAAACGAGGCAAATAAGACAGATAATGCCCGTGATTGGGCCATACCCATTTATGATGATGAAAGAGTAAAACATTGTAGCCGACAATACAACGCCAATTATCCATGCAAACTTTTTTTGCGCGGCCCCTACATATTCGGGCGTTTGATTTTGAACAATCAAACGCGCTAAAATTAGAGTGGGCGAAAATTTAGGATTTATAATAACCCGTATCACAAAATCTGTGAGGAAGAAAGTTATTACATACTTTATTGGAACAAAGTTCTCATTAAACAGAATTAACATTAATGAAATGAAGGTAGCCAAAAACAGTATTCCCGCAGCAGCTCGTATTTCCCGCTCGTTTAATACACGAATGTTATAGCCTTCAACATCTTCTCCAAATCTAATTATTTTATTCATTTTATATTTCTTCTTCATTCATATTTATTACAGATTTATTTCTTGTTAATTACAATAATTTTTCTTTAATCATTTTGTATTTGATTTGTGTTTCTGTAACCCAAAATCCAGGCTGCAACGGCTGATGCAATTGTCATTATAGTTACGCTGCAGGCATAATCAACAAATACGGCAGTTTGAGAAAAGTGATTTGACGACGCATATAATCCAAAATTTACAGAACCCCAAAAAAGTAATGAGAATACAAATCCATTCTTAAGACCGGAAACAAAGTTGTTTGTACCAGCCCATTTCATTACTAATGTTATTAGAAATCCCATTGATAGTGATGTGACAACCATAGCCCACACTATTAATTGATCAAGCGGGCGAGTCAGTTGATTACTGAATTCTTCCGATACAGGAGGAAACGAACGAAAGACATCTTTTAAAATAAATATATAAGCAGCCGTATGAAGCAAAAGGTTAACTACTGTCGTAATAAAACCGGTTAAAAAAAACTTTTTGTTCATAATATGTTTTCCTTCCGCTTTATAATTAAGAATATACCCATTAAATAGCATAACAAAACAAAAATGAAAATGGACAGCATAAAATATTGTAATAATAGATTTTGAGAACCCTGCGGATAAATTATTTGCAGTATTACACGTGCCGCCCATAATATTACAGATATTGAAATCAAAACTAAGTAGGTTAATCGTTCATTTGTTACTCTAAATACAGCGAATATATTTGCTAGTCCTAACAACACAAGAAGTAAAGAGAAAAAAATATTTATTGCACGAACCGCAATGATAAGTTCAGTTGCTAATGGATCAATATATGAATACCAGTTCCATATACTTGGTATAAAAAAATGCCAAAGTCCAAATCCAACCGAGATGAGACTACCAATAGTTATAAATCCATTTCGCGACATAAATTTTTTCAATACTTAATATTTTTTTTATTTAATCCAATTTCAATCAAACATTTTTCTTTATTAAAACTTCATTTTCAAATTTTACTTTTTGACATTCTTCCATATATGCAAATAGAGTTCCACCAAATGCTGCAAGCAAAACAATTGGTGCTAAAATCTTTATGGCATAAGGTGTTCCGAAGAAAAAATACATCGGGAAAATGATCTCTGTTAAAAGGCTGACAATAAAATAATATGCAGCCAAACCGGCAGTATATAATAATATTCTGATGTAATTAGTTTTGAACAAGAGTTTTGGAGTTAAACAATACAATGACCAATAAAAAGTAGGAATTGATCCAAGTAGTGATACAACGATTACATCAAGATTGTTTATCATAACTTCAGCAAAACTTTCGGTCAGGGGAACAGGCAGACCGGGTAAAGTTGTTGTGTCTTGTGCTGCCCACTTTAGGTACAATACTAATAGTGGAATTGTTATCCAAATCAAAACATGTAATACTGCCTTATTAAGCGCGTTCATATAATCTTTCTCTTTAATAGTTATTGTAGTTTTTGCTGTGATTTGATTTCATTTTAACACAATCATTTTCTTTTGATCAAAAAAATTGTTTGTCTTGAAAACATAAAAGTAAATTCCGCTTGAAATATTGATTGCATCAAATTCAGACTCATAACTTCCTGCAGGTTTAAACTCGTCCACTAAAGTCGCAACTTCTTTACCAAGAACATCATAAACTTTAAGCGTTTGCCAACCGCTAACTGAAGACTGCCAACTGATCTTAGTAGTTGGGTTAAACGGATTAGGATAATTTTGATATATACGAATGCTTTCAGGAATTTGATTCTTAATATCTTTTATTTCTGTAACAACTTGTTTAAGACTATCAATTATACTTGCCGAAACCCAGTAAATATCCATAGTGTTACCCCTGTTTTCTCTGGTAAAAAATAGATACTGCCCATCCAGTGTTACACGTGGACCGTATTCATCATTCGTTGTATTAATATTCGGACCCATATTTATCGGAGCGCTCCAGGTGCTATCATTATTATTAAAACAAATCCACAAATCCCATCCTTCGTATCCGCCAGACCTGGACTCTGAAATAAATATCAAGTAACTCTCATCGGGAGCCATAAATGGTTCTGATTCACCTGATACTGTATGAATAATATTTCCAAGATTTTCCACCTGAGAATAAACTGTATCGATTAGTCTTGACCTATAAAGTATAGAACCTCCAATCCCTCCGCCACGAAGTGATTTTAAATATAATGTTCCATTATTTGTAACACATGCCGAACCATCTACTGTATTTGAATTCACAGGGCTGCTCAACCGAACTGGATTTGTCCATGTTGTATCTGATGCCCGTTCAATCATCCAAATATCTGTATTTAAAGATGGCGGACGATTTGAAGTAAAAAATTGCTTATTTCCATCTGGAGTGATAAATGATTCCAAATTGTAATAATTATTATTTGAAAAATCGGCGACCTGTGGAGTAGTCCAGTTTCCGTTCCGCTCTTGTGTACAGAAAATTTTCCCTGTTGTCCAGCTGGCATTTACAACTGAAAAAAACATTTCTTTACCATCCGGTGAAAATGTAGGATATGTTTCAAATCTATTATCAAGTGAAATGATACCAGGAGCAAATATCTGAGGTATGCTTCCCGGAGGGGTTTGTCCCATATATGAACTATAAGGATGGTTTGCTTGTGCATATATCGACATTGATGAAACAATCAATATTGAAATGACAAGAGAAAGACGAATTATTTTTTTCATAGTAAAATTCCTGCTAATTATTTTCAGAATTAGTTTTGATAATTGAATTAAGCTTTAACGGAGAACAACCATCTTTCTTACAATGTTTGCATCGTAGCCGGTCAGCCGGTATATATAAATTCCACTTGATAATCCGGAAGCATTGAAAGTTTCTTTATAATATCCAGCTTCGTATTCTTTTGCCGAAATTTCTTTTATAAGTTCGCCTAGTGCGTTGTATAAACTCAGAGCATATCTTCCGGTTTTTGGAATTGCAAATTCGATAGTAGTTGTCGGGTTAAAAGGGTTTGGATAATTTTGATATAGGTGTATACTTTCAGGAGTTTGATTTTTAGATTCCTCTATTCCGGTAACAACCACGCTTATTAAAAATGTGCAGGTTGCAGTTGCATTGGCGCTGTCAGTCGCAGTTACTTTTACATATATATTGGCAATGTCAATTGGATTGCCAGAAAAAGTTCCTGTAGCAGGGGCAAATGATAACCACGAAGGTAAAGGATTTCCATTACCTAATGTTGCGGAGTAAGTTAAAGTATTATTACCGTCATCATCAATAAAAGTGCTGTCAGGAATTGTATAATTAAATACATGATTGCTATCTATGGATTGATTTGGAATTGTCCGATTTAGATATGGAATAAAATTGGTGTATCTGAGACTGTCGATAAGTTCATCTACATTAATCCAGTATATTGAACTAGGGCTTGAATAACCGCTCTCATAGAATAAGTATTTATTATCAGTTGTAACATAGGGACCGAAATCATCACCCGAAGTATTTATCGAAGCACCCATATTTTTTGGATTTGTCCAGGTATCATTACTTTTTCTGTAACTTAAAAACAAATCTGTACTTCCAAATCCGCCTGATCTATTAGACATAACAATAATGAAAGACTCATCATTTGAAATAAAAAAGTCACCTTCATTTGTACTTGAATTTAATGGACGCCCCAATCCGACTAACGATGTATCAGAATTTTCAACAATTAGTTTGCAAATATCTCTTTGACCCAACCCGCCTGCTATATTTGAAGATAGATAATAATTTCCAAGGCTTGTAACATTTAGAGAATGGACTTTGAGATTCTTTAAAAACCTCAATGGTGGTCTCCAAACCGTATCCTGCCTACTCGAAATCCAACTATCATTATAATTATTATTCTCAAAAAAATTGAACTGCCATCTGGAGATAATGAAAGACAATAAAAACCATTGAACAAAGTAAGCGGTCCATTCCATTTGTTATTGTAATATTTATAGTATTTAAACTTGAAAGATGTCCAGTTGGTATTTACCTCCTCATAATAAATTTCTTTTCCATTCCGTGTAATTGCTATTTTTTCAGCTGCAAAGTAACCTTGGTCAACGGTAAGGTTAAATACTTTCCGAATTTTGCGGGGGGGCGTTTGCCCTAAGTACAAACTATCTTCAGGGATAGATTGAGCAGATAACGACATTGAAGAAATAACCAAAATTGCAATGGTAAGAGAAAGATGAATTATTTTTTTCATAATAGTATTCCTACTAAATTCTTTTTAGCAATAGTTTTAAAAATTGAATCAAGCCTTAACGGAGAACAACCATCTTTCTTACAATGTTTGCATCGTAGCCAGTCAGCCGGTATATATAAACTCCACTTGATAACCCTGTAGCATCGAAAGTTTCTTTATAGTATCCCGATTCATATTCTCTATCCGAAATTTCTTTTACAAGTTCACCAAGTGCGTTGTATAAACTCAGTGAATATATTCCGGTTTTTGGAATTGCAAACTCGATTGTCGTTGTCGGATTAAAAGGGTTTGGATAATTTTGATAAAGGTATATACTTTCAGGAATTTGATTTTTAGATTCCTCTATTCCGGTAACAACAGCGCTTATCATAAATGTACAAGTGGCAGTTGCATTGGCACTGTCAGTCGCAGTTACTTTTACATTGATATTAATTGTTTCAGTTGGTGTACCAGAAAATGTTCTTGTTATAGGATCAAAAGACAACCAGGCCTGTAATGGATTTCCATTACTTAATGTTGCGGAGTAAGTTAAAGTATTATTTCCATCATCATCAATAAAAGTGCTATCAGGGAAGGTATAAATAAATGATTGGCTGCTATCAATGGATTGATTTGGAATCTGATAATTTAAATATGGAACGAAATTCGTATGTCGCAGGCTATCAAGAAGCGCATCTATCCTTACCCAATAAGTATAGTATGTACTCATACTTGTCCCGCCACTCGTAAAAAATAAATACTTGTTATCATTAGAAACAAATTGTCCATATTCCCAAAATGCACCTGGTTTATTTATCGGAGCACCTAATTTTTTAGGATTTGTCCACTTACCATTGTCTTTTTTAAAACTCAAATAAATATCCCCTGCTCCTCCATTAACATTCTTGCTAAAAAAGATATATGATTCATCAGGAGCTATGTAAAAATCATTTTCCTGTAATGAACTATTTAAAGGAATTCCTAAACTTTGTAAGATGGTATCCTGGTTTACAACTATTACCCTGGAAATATTTCCATCTAAAGGAGAACCTTCGTAGTATGATGATGCAAATGAGTTATTCAGATTTGTGCTCTGGAAATAATGCATCCGCTGGTTGCCGGAAAGAAGTTTTGCGGGCACACTCCAGCCTGAATCTGTTCGTATAGAGTAGTAAGTGTAAAAGATATTATTTTGCATATATATAATGCTATCATTAATCGAAAAACTTGGCGCTATGAATCCCTCAAAAACATTAAAAGGTCCCTGCCATTTATTATCCTGGTATTTATAACATCTTACCCTGTAACTGGTAGGTGTATAGCCATTTAGCTCTCCATAATATATTTCTTCACCATCAGAGGTAATTGCTATTCTTTCACACGCACGATGCCCGTTTGTAACAGGTAAATTAAATATTTGGGGGGTATTCCCAGGAGGTGTTTGACCTAAATACAAACTGTCTTCTGGAATTGACTGAGCAACTAATGAAAATGATGAAATAGCTATCATTAAAATGACAAGTAAAAGTTGTAATAATTTTTTCACAATAATTCTCCTAATAGTTAAACAATGTTTTGATTCTGTTTAATGTTTTAACCAACAATAACTTTGATTAAACTCTATAGAAAAATAATTGCTAATAAAAAGTTTGGGTAGAAATACCTTGTTAAGTGCACCAGGAGTTTGTGAAATGCACAGTGGAAGTGTATACCTACCAATATTTAGAATAGAAAATGTTCAACTATATTAGGGTGCGTTCAAAGGTCGACCAGATAAAATCTTTAAAGAGAATAATTAGTTGATAAACTTGAAAATCTCGATATTGGTACAAAAAATAGAACAAAGCCGAATAAATGTTTTTGTATTATTTACTTACTAATAATTTATATCCATATGGTACAAGTGCAATTGCCATTAAAATTGCAGCGGTTAGATTGATGATTTCAACTCCATCAGGAGTTCCAATGAAAAGCATCGCTATTAAAAATAATATGCTTTGCCATTTTGCTATGCTGTTTGTCTTGAGTAGACCTATTGTTTGAATAATAAAACCAATAGGCAATAAAATTATTCCCCAAATCAAAATTAACCAGCCTTGTTTTCCAAACATGGTAAGTAAACCTGGCATCATTTTTACAAATTCATTTTCCGGCAGAGTATCCAAAGCACTCATTGTTAAACATAAAGCACCTTTATCAACAGCTAAAATTAACGCTCCCAGAATTGCTATTATACCACCACTAAATCCCCACAATTCATTATGTGTGTTTTTTAATATATTCATAAAATGCAATGCAGCAACAATAAGCAAACCTGTACACAACGTTACTAATGCGTGACCAAAATGAAGCAGAAAATTATTATGAGCTCTTTGGATGAGTTCTGCTGGTTCTAACATTTTAGGATTTAAAAGATTGGGGTGACTAGCGAAAGCAAAAACAAATATTAATGGAAATATTATGAACGTTAATCCAATACCTATTCGTTTGGTATTATTTATCCTGCTGTTTTGACTATTCATTTGTTTACCTCTTTATGATTAATGAATTTTATAAAAGGTTAACTTATAGTGAGTTTCTTTTCTATACCGAATGAAAATTTTAATACATCATTTGGGCATTTGTCAACGCAGGTTCCACATTGTATACAATTATTTGGTAACCTGGTATTTGTATGAACATAACTATTAATATCAATACTCATGCTGCAATTTATTGTACAGAGTTTGCAGTCATTACAATCTTTTTTGTTTTTGATTTCTATATACAGACTAGGAGAATGAATAATTTTGCCTGTCCATGTACTAAACTCTAATATGGGATAAATCCAGCACCCCTTGTGACAAAAACCTCTTTTACCAAACATTAGTACAAACAAAAACATAAAGACAACAACAGGAATGTAAGGCAAAAAATAACGAATTTCAGAAGTAGCAAACTTTCCAGCTCCCGGATTACCAGGCTCAAACTTTAGAACTTGATCCCCCAAGATTACTGTAGATATCATCATAACTACCCATATAGAAACAAGAATAACACGAAACCTATTTCTTTTTTGATTATATAGTCTTTTATTATTTAGTGGATTTGCAACCAACTGGCAACCTCCACCCGGACAAAGCCAACCACAAAAGGCTCTGCGGAAAACAAATCCGGAAATAAATATTGTGAAAATTGTAATAACACTCATATTTATTACACCCGCTTGAAGACTAATAATGGGAGGTGCTGGAGCAAGATATACAATGGTAATTGGAAATACAGCAAAGGAAATCAAAAGAATAAACATCCTAACAGTTTGTCTTTTCTTTGTCGTTTTTCTAGTTATAGCTTTCAAGAATCAACCATAAAATATATTTTAGTTTGAAATCGTAATAATTTCTTCTTGTAAAAAAACTATTTCGGTATTTCATTGTTTTGTTTCTCTTTATATCCAAACAAACCAAAGAGTGCAAATAAAACATATAATGAATACAATTCGGGAGCATCAAGCTTAGAGCCAAGAGTTCCCAGCATTCCTAAAAAGCCTAAGAAACCTAACATATTCAGTTTCATAATAATCTCCTTTTAAAAGAAAATTTAGTCATTGTTTAAATTCAATTAACAAAATCGTTAATTAAACACGATTGAAAAATAATTGATGATAGAATGCTTAGATAGAAATTCCTTGTGAACTGCACCAGGAGTTTGTGAAATGCACTAATAACAGATTAAGAATACTGTAGAAAAATGGAAACTATTGCGAAGTATAAAACAAATTAGAAATCAAACACCAATATTTTTTAACTGGTTAATTTTATGGCGACTAACTGGTAAACATTCTCCACTTTTTAAGATGACTCGATATTTTCCACTGCCAAGAGATTGAATCGACTCAATTTTGTCTCGATCAACAATGTATGATTTATGTATGCGATAATAGTTAGAAGGCAATAAAGGTATAAGCTGTTTAATAGATTTATCATAAATAATTGTATGATCATTTTGTAAATGAAGCTCTACATAAATGTTTGCAGACTTAAAATATTTTATTTCTTCTAGTGGAATTACTTTTACTTCAAATCCTTTTTTTACAGAAAGGTATTTAATTGAATGTCCATCTAAAGCATGACTAGATTGTAACCTTTGAAAGGCTGCTTTCAATCGTTCAATATTGTATGGCTTAGGAATAAAATCTAAAACCCCATATTCAAATGCCTCAATTGCTCTGTTGATGTTTGCAGAAATAACAATTGTATGGAATGATTGACTAACAACTTGTTTTAGTAATTCAAATCCATCTTTTGCATTCAAGTTCAAATCTAATAGTAAAACATCTATTGTTTTTTCTTTTAGATATAATATTGCGCTGTACAGGGTAGTTTCTATATGAATGGAATTAATTTCTTTGTTGAGAATTTGCTCAACTAGTAATTTTATATCTTCAGCGGTAGGCCGTTCATCTTCAACTATTAATATTCGCATTAGCGTCCTTTATTTCAACGATTGATTCCCAACCTTCATCAGATTTGCTTGATGTAAAATCCCATTTGTTAGGATAACTTTCTTCCAATCTGCCTTTGATGTACTTTGCACCAAAACCAGTTGAGCCTTTGGAATCTTCAGGATTAAAATCTCCATCGTTTGTAAGAACATATTTAGTGCTGTTTGAATTCTTTATTCGTTGCAACTTAAATGTACCAGCAATTTTATTTTCATATCCATGCGTTATACCATTTTCAATAAGCGTGTGAAATATCATTGGCGGAATAGTATCCTTTTCATCAATATCAATTGTTTCCAATTTATAATCAGCACCTTTTCTATAACTCATAATTTTAAGATGCGCTTTGCATAGATCAATTTCTTGACTAATAGGAATTTGCTTTAATGTGGAAATTTGATTTATCATTCTAAACTCATCTGCCAGTGCTTCAATAAGTTTAATGGCTGAGCCGGAATCTTTTCTAAGCCATGCAATTATTGATGTTAAAGTATTTAATACAAAATGAGGATTTATATTCTTTTTTAATAATTCATTTTCTAAACGTGCAGATTTGAGTTGCGCTTCTCTTTCAGCATTTTCTTTTCTTGCAAACTGCCTTGCTATAGAAAAGCTTGTGCAAATAACCATAGTTGTTGCCAATCCCGCAAAAGCAAAATTGAAATAATATGCTGCCCAGGCTGCAATAATTCCTATAAAAATAATTGCGCTTTCTTCCCGCCGTTTGTATAACGCCCACATAGTGATTATACTGCTAATAATAAGAACGGTTAGAGTCATTATGTTAAAGCGGTTTTCGATGTTCGTAAAAAGCAAAAAGATGAAAAGAGTTGTTACTATAATAATCCCAATAATTTTTTTAGGAAAAGAAAATAAGTAAATGAAAAAAGTAGGTAACAGAAAAGTAAATAAAAGTGTTATCAACTGATAAACATAATATTGAAAGTATACAAAAGTGGTCTTAGTTTCTATTAATATTGGTACCAAATAGGTTACAGAATCCAAGATTACAATAAAACAAATTATGCTAAATAATAAATGCTCAATTTTTTGTTTCCTTGCGATGTAAAGAAAAAGATTAAAAAGAAATGGAATAAATAAAATGCCTGTTATAAAAAATGCCTGATAGTATAATTGAGCTATTCTTTGTAACAAAGAATCATACTTACCAAGAACTATATAGCCATAGAACCACTTCCATGATGAGTAATTATTATGGTTTGATATTCTAAAAACTAGAGTATGCTCACCGCGCGTTACAAAATTAGGCGATAGTGCGTGATTAAAATTATATGCACCTGCTTTTTCATCTGTTTTATTAATTCCAATTATTCCATTTTGTGCAATCTTTATTCCATCCCAATAAATTTCATAAGAAGTTACAAAATTGAATGGAAAGAGTCCTAAAATAACTTTATTGCTTGCTGAATCCTTAACAACAATTTTGGTTCTTATAAGCCAGTTGCCTTCGGTATATCCATCATCATCTAATGTAGGTTGAAATAATTGCCACGAAGATTCCGGGTAATTCCGAAGCGGATGTTTGGGATC
This sequence comes from Ignavibacteriales bacterium, assembly GCA_016707585.1. GTDB lineage: Bacteria > Bacteroidota > Ignavibacteria > Ignavibacteriales > Ignavibacteriaceae > IGN3. The sequence goes on from JADJHL010000004.1 coordinate 29,166, forward strand.
TGTATCTTTTACTATTTGCCAATAATCTAAGTAGAAAGATTTATTTAAAGATGAGATAATGTTGTGTGGCGGTTCTGTTGCAGTAATTTCAAAATTAATTACCACAAGAAGAATAATAACAAAATAAAAAACAGTTGAGAGATTTATTTTTTCACAGTACTTAAACTAAAAATTCGAAAAGAGCTTTTATTAGCTATGTAAAATTAGGTAAAGTTTCTGCTGTGAAGCAAAGGTACCATTATAAATAGTAAACAAGTATTCTAAGTTATCATTTAATATTTCTTCCAATAAAAACAAAAGCCAGTTATATACTGGCTTTTGTTTTTAATAAATTATTTGTTAGCCGAGCTACTTTTTTACTTTTTTCTTTTTATTTAAAATTTTCTTATCACAGTATTTTTTTATCATTTCATATGCTTCAAAATAACCAAGTTCACCCGCTCTTTTAAAATCTTTACAGGCATTTCCATATTCTTCTAACGTTACCTGAGAAACACCTCTAAGAAAGTAAGCTTTTGCAAATGTTGTATCTATTTTAATTATCGAATTATAATTACTTAATGCTCCATCTAGATCACCAATTTTTAACTTAGCTTCGGCAAGCATAATTAGAGTATTTGTGTTTGATGAATCAATTTTTAGTGAGTTATTATAATCTTCTATTGCTCCATTAATATCCTCTAAAATCATTTTTTCATTTGCGCGATTATATAAAGCTATTCCATCTGTAGTATCCAGCACCAATGCTTTTGAATAATTATCAATAGCAATTTTACTTTCACCCATCATTGCATAAAGGTTCCCTATATTAACATAAGTTTTTGCATTTCTGGAATCATACCTTGCCGCCTCTTTATAGTATTCAAGTGCAAGTTGGCTTTCTCCATTTACAAATTCCAGATAACCCAAATCAAAGAGTAACTCCGAAAATCTGGGATTTAAATCATAAGCTTTTCTTAAATCGGTTTTAGCTTTGTCAAGTTCATTTTTTTCTAAAAATAGTTTGCCTCTTAAGTGATATGCAGAAAAATTAGCGCCTAATTCAATTGACTTGTTTAGGTCTTCCATTGCTAAATTTTTATTTCCAATTTTATAATTTGCTTTTGCTCTTAAAACATAAAATTCCGGCTCAGCATCATCTTTTTGCAATGCTTGTTCAACGTAAGTAATTGAAGTTTGATATTTGCCTTCTTTATAAGCTTTGAGTGCAGCATTGTACTCAGATATTTCTAATGAGCTAACACAGCCATACAGAAAAATTAAATAGGAAAGTAAGCTAAGCTTTTTTATCAGATTCATAAAAAATATAATTAGTTATTGATTTACATTTTTAATTTACTAATTAAGACAGTCACAATAAATTGTTTTGTCTATTATTAGTATTTTCCTTGAAAACAAAATGAGAGTTTTATGGATATATCATTACTTGCCGCAGGAGTTTTACAACTTATGCTTTCACTGTTTATTGGATTGATTTTCATTTATGCAGGGTTCAGATTTTTTCACAAAAGGATAAAAGCAATAAATGAAATTGAAGAACTAAAGAAAAACAATATTGCAGTAGCAATTCTTAATGCTTCAATAATTCTTGCTTTAGTTATTATGGTTAAGAATGCTATCGAACCAGCAATAACAGTTTTTAGTATGGCAATTAGAAATCCAGATTCAACTATTATTTCGTTTATTCAAATGGCTGGAATAATGTTAGTTCAAATTATTGTTGCCGGATTGATTGCATACATATCCATCTATATTGCTATCAATCTATATACGCATTTAACAAAAGAGATTGATGAACTTAGTGAAATTAAAAACAACAATATTGCTGTAAGTATTGTTCTTGGTATTGTAATCATTTCAATTTCGCTGCTTATGCAGCAAGGAATCAAATCAATTCTTGACGCCTTGATTCCGTTTCCATCTTTATCTTTAAATGATATTGGAATGTAATCCAGTATGAAAAAAGGCTGCGCTTTAAGTTTTGGCTGCACAGGAATAATTGTAATTCTGCTTTTTGCTGTTGTTGTAATAAATTTTTTATCAAACGTAAACTTTAGTTTTGATGGGTTTAGTGAAACAAGCAGTGATTATACTTTTGATGTTGATACTTTAGGCAACCAACCAATTATTGTTGCAGACTATAAATGGAAATTTACTTCAACTTCTCTTGGCAGAAAAAACTATAAAATATCTTTTAAGATTTTAGAATTTGAAGTTAAAAAAGCACTTGCCTATTTAGATGAAGTTGCAGAATTAAGTGCGAGTGATTTAAATATTGATTCCAAATATCGCTTCGATAAAGTTAATTATGCAAAGCGAACATGGCACGAAATCTATAAGCGTATTTATTGGCAATCTTATGATAAATTTGATTTGATACTAAAAGGATTTGATAAAATTTTTGTTGATGAAAGAATGAATGATCGTGATAAACTTTATTTTATAATTTCATTCGTGCAGAATATTGAATACAACCGCCCTGGTGGAAAACTTGATATACTGCCTCCTCTTGGAACACTTGCAACAAGATTTGGTGATTGTGATACAAAAGCACTTTTACTTTATATACTTTTAGAAAAAGCTAATGTTGATTGTGTTTTGTTCTGGAGTTTTCAATATAAGCATGCAATGCTGGGCGTTGCAATAAATGCTAGAGGAAATTACAAAACACACACTGGCAAAAATTATTATTTTGTTGAAACAACTTACCCTAATTGGGAAATTGGAGATATTGATCCACAAATGGATGATTTAAGTTTGTGGTATGTTGATGATCTTGATTCTGATAAAATGGAAATTGATTTTAAATACGAGTTTAAAGAAGAGAAAAAAATGAATAGAACCACAGAACAAAAAGAAAATAAACGAAACGAAGGAAAGGATTCTGGTAAGCGCGATAAACCTTCTCCTTCAAGCAATTAATTATTTCTTTAAGTGTTTTGGATCAAGAAAATAATCTATTAACATTTCTCCATCTTTTAATGGATCTTCTTCAATACCTGTTTCAAAATTATTATCTACTCTTTTGGTAAGTCTTTCTGCAGCATCACGAATTTCTTTTGGTAATCTGTGGTCTTCCTGAAGTTTGGTTAACATTGTTAATGCATTAGCTCCCCAGTTTTTATGAGGATGAAATTCAAGCCAATGTTCAATCGCCATTCCACAGGCTCTTCTTGCACAAACACGAGCTTGGCCAATGTTTCCTATTTCTTTTGCGTGTTCGCCTGCTTGCAATTCTGCTTTGGCAAGACTATAAACTAAATCTCTTAATCCACTCATATTTCAATCAAAAAAAGTTTTTCGTTCAGGGTTTGATAAATGAAGTTTAATTTCGTTCAAATGTTTTTCATTTGTACGATTTAAAGATAGCGATGGAAGGTCATCGAAGTCAAAGAATTGAACATCAAGAGTTTCATTACTAGGCTTCGCTTCTCCGCCAATAAGTTCACATAAAAAAATGACCTTGAATGCATGAAAAAATTCTAATGGTCTGCCGCTTCTGTTTGCATCAAACACACCAACTACCTTAATTGGTTTTACATCGTAACCACTTTCTTCTTTACATTCTCTGCTTGCAACTTCAGATGGAAGATTACCAACATCAGCCCAACCACCAGGCATTGCCCAACAATTATCGGTTGATTCCTGAACAAGTAAGATTTTTCCATCTTTAATAACTGCAGCACGTACATCAACTTTTGGTGTAGCATAACCAGGTTGATTCATCAATACTTTATGTAAAGATTCTTTTTCTAAATCAGTGTGATGTTCTATTATTTCTGATGTAATCTCATTTAATCTTTTATATCGTTCTTTTTCATAATCATTGTTTGCAAAAGCTAATCCTGTTTGAGATAACTGTTGGATTTCTCTTGCGATCTCAAGCCACTTAAATTCTAAATTTTTCTCTTTCATAAATTTTCTTTCTAAGTGCTTCTTAGTACACTAAGTGTCTCAGTGGTAAATATATTTTTTCACCACCAAGACACTAAGAACACAAAGGTTCACTAAGTTAAAAAGGATTTGTCGCCCATACTGTTACTTCGGGAATAAATCCTCGATCATCCATTTCTAAAGTTGATACTATCGTATGTGCAATTTCTAAAGGACGTAATTTATTTTTTACTTCGGGTTTTTCTTTTCTTTCATCATCGCCAAATGCAGTAGTAACTTCACTTGGATTAACAAGAATAACACGCACATTATATTTTCTTAATTCAGCCTGCCAGCATTGTGTCATTCCACGTAAAGCAAATTTAGATGAAGCGTAAACTGTTCCATTTGCAAAACCTTTTGTGCCTGCTGTTGAAGCTATGTTAATTATGTTACCTGATTTTTGTTTCTTGAAAATTTTTGCCGCTTCACTTGCCATAAGCGCAGCACCAAAAACATTTACTTTGTAAACATTATGAAATGCTTTCAGATCAAGCTCTGTTAATTCATTCCAGCTATCGCCTATTCCTGCATTGTTAATTAAACAATCAAGCTTGCCAAATTCTTTTAGAAAAAGTTCATAAGTTTTGTGTACATCTGTTTCAACAGAAACATCTGCGTGGATTTGAAATGCATTAATTTCTTTTGCTACTTTTTCAAGTTTTGATTTATCTCTGCCTGTTATTGCAACCTTACCGCCCTTTTCTAATAAAAGTTTTGCAGTTGCTTTTCCGATTCCGGCACTGCCGCCAGTAACAAGGAATGTTGAATCTTTAATATTCATTTGTACCTCTTTTTTATTACAAAGTAAGGAGAAAGGAAAGTATAGGAAAGTAATTTATTGGAATAAGTTTCATCAATTAAAACTATTTTTTTTAGTTTTCTTTCCTTTTATAACGCTTAAGATATCATTAAGAGATTTATCTCTGTACAAAGTTTTACTTTGTTCAGTATAATTATTTTGTCCTTTGGAAAATTGATTAATAAATCTAAATATATTTGTAAGTCCAATCTGTTTACTCAACAATAAGATTGCTTCTTCATTTATTTCATTTAAAGGTTTATCAATAGTTCTCATTTTTCAATTTCTCCAATCAATTCTATTGGTATAATTGCTTTGGTTTTCACTATATGTTTTTGTGCCTCTTTTCTATTGCAAAGTTAAGGAGAAATGAGGAAAGAATTAGTTCTTTAAAAACTCAGTAAAGAATTGAATAATTGAAGAATCAAGTTTTGAACCACCTACTTGTGAAAGATTATTATGATTTCCATTTTTAATTGGATACCACTTTTTATTCAATGATTTAAGATTATTAAATATTTCTTTTCCATATCTGTGTGAAATTCTTTCGTCCTTTAGACCGTGAACAATCATAACTGGCTGGTCTATGTATTTAGCATCAAAAGATGGGTTTACTTTATCAACTTCAAAATTTGCAATCTCTTGACTTCGCTCTAAAACTTTATCTACAATCCAATTGATTCTAACAGAGTACATTCTTTCGGAATAATCGTAAATAATATTTCTCAAGTTAGCAAAAGGACTTTCAGCTATCCCACATTTAATTCTTTTTTCATTTTTCATGGTTTGAATAATAATAGCAGCGCCAAGTGAGTGTCCTAATGCTCCATATGGTTCCGAACCTGGAAACAAAACGCTTACTGAATCTATAAATGATGAAAAATCTTTTTTCTCATAGAAACCAAAAGTACAGTTTAATCCTTCACTTTCTCCATTTGCTCTCGAGTCATATAGTACACAATTAAAACCTGCTAATGATAATAATTTAGCATTGTCTAACATTGCTGTTTTATTGCTTCCAATGCCGTGTAAAAGAAATATTGTGCCTTTGGATTTTACACTACCAGAAAAAACAAACCAGCCATTAAGAGTTATAGAATCCTCAACGGTAATATTAAACTCTTTATAAATAAGATTTAGTTGAGATGGTGTTAACTCTAAATTGATGCTTCTATCTGGTCTGATAGGTGAATATGCCAGATAATTGTTGATCGCATAATCCAAAAAGAAATAAGCAGCAATTGTTAAAAACAAAATAACAAATAGAAAAATAAGGAAGAACTTTTTAAGTTTAGATTTCAATGATAATTGCTTCCCGGATAGAGAAGGTTGATTGCGATTAAATGAATTTTGAGGTAGATAAGATCAAAGATTTTCCAGGCAATGAACAAACCTGCAATTGCAAAAACAGGATTACGGATAAAGGCAATATACTTTCTACCAGTTTCTTCACTTAAATACATTGGAGGAATTGCACTACCATCCAAAGGAGGAAACGGAATTAGATTGAAAATAAAAAGTATTAGGTTTAGCGAAAACATTACGCTTACAATCTTTGCAAGTATTTCGGTCCAGCCAACATTTACTCCAGATACAATTCCGGAAATTGTAATGCTATCTGGTTGATAGAATATTCCGAAAGCAATTCCTAAATGAATAATTGCAACAGATATTATTAATAAAATAAAATTTGATATTGGTCCTGCAGCAGCCATAGCAGCAGCTTTTTTTGGATAATCGTGAGCCCATTGTGGATTATATGGTGTGCTTGCCCAACCAATCATCCATCCACCCGCTAGAAAAGAAAGTATAGGAACTACAACTGTTCCAAATGGTTCTCGTTTTATATGCGGAACAGGATTTAAACTTACCTGTCCGATTGAATGAGCAGTGCTATCGCCTAATTTGTGGGCAGTAAATGCGTGTGCTGCTTCGTGAAAAACAGTTGAGAATAAAAAAACTGCGTACCAAAGAATACCATCTGTAATGTTCATAATTGTTAATCATTTTTATTAAAAAAATTAAAATCAACTTCGCTATTAAGAAGCTGTCACATAAGTCAAGGATTATGTGTCATTCCCGTGAAAACGGGAATCCAGAACCTATAATTAAATATGGATTCCCACTTTCGTGGGAATGACAATTCTGTATTTTTAACTTTTGAGACAGCATAGAGTTTGATTTACTCCAAACCATAAACGTTAATGTTATTTGGGAACTCAATTGTAAATTTAAGAGGAATAATTTTAGTTTCACCAGGATTTAATTTTAAATCCCATTTAAGTTCTTTCTTATCATTAAGTTTTTCTGCCAGATCTTTTGGTATTAAAAGTTCAGTTTTAATTTTTTCGTTTCTTGAAATAGGAAGCTGATCGAGTATGGAAATATCTTCTGCTGTTTTTCTATTGTTTGTAATTTTAATCTCGTAATCATAAGTGATCATCTTACTTCCATCAAATAATCCTTTACTTTCTACAAATTTATTTTTAAGAATCTTTTCACATTTAATGCTTTCATCAATTCCGAGTGCAAGCTCCAGCGTGTCTGTTGGAACAACGGTATTTAGAAAAGTTCTGTTTACAAAATCATTATCAACAAAAATATTTATTTCACCTTCCAGCAGAGGATAATCATTTTTATTAGCAACCTTGCCTTTAACATAAACTTTCTCTAAAGTTTTTGGAATGGATGTATATGAAAAATCAATTGGCAAATTATTTATTGCAATTGTTACTTTGTGTGTAGAGTTATCACTTGGAATTGTGTTCTTAGTATTAATTTCAAAAGTTGTTGAAATATCTTTTGCTTTAACATCACTAAAAATTGGAGGTTGGATACTATATCCTGTTTCATCACTACTAATTATGCTTGTACTACTTGTCATACTTTTTTGTATCAAGGGTTTATTGCCAGTAATAACAACTTCTTCAAGAGCTAGATCAGATTGTTGAAGCGGTATATTTAAATTTGCAATATGTTTAGCTTTTATTTCAAGGTTTACACTTATAGTCTCATAACCAATATAAGCTACTTTAACATTATAAGTGCCTGAATTCACACTTGCTATATAATACTTACCAGTGACGTCAGTTGCAGATCCAATTGCAGTTCCATTAATAACAACATTAGCACCGACTAAAGGCTCGCCTGTGGCTGCATCGGTTATATAACCAGTAATTGCACCAACTCCATTAGGCAATCCCCAGTTCTGATCATACGTTGCTGAATAACCACCAACCTGAAATTGAGTTTCGTTTGACCTGCTATTTCTTAAATTATTGTTATAAGGTAATGGATTAACATCCACAAACCATGGATCTAGTTTTGGTAAAGATTTTACAGATAATGGATCTGCAGTTGAAAATGTTAGTTTAATATCTTTCCAATCTTCGCCCGTTGATTGATGAACCATACCAAAAAAATCTAGTTCAACCTGCTTGGATTTTGAATCTACTCTTGCGTCATAAATAGGATACCAGCTAGCACTATTAACAATATAAGATGCTTGAATTTCAGCTTTGGTATTTTGTGAAGCATCAATCTTAACAATAATCTCTTTATAATTTTTCTGCTCAATATCTTGTGATTGATTCATCGTTAACTGAATGGATTTTATTTCTTCATCTAATTTTGATCTTTTTGCTGATTGTTCTCTTATTCCAGAAAATATTTCTTTCAAGTTATTATCTACAAAACTTAAGATATCATTCCACTCTTTAGTAGAATTAGTGCTTGAAAGAATTTTTTGGTTAGCATATTTAACAGACTCAGCCTTTAATGATTCAATAAACTGTTTCTTACTATCATAAATTGCAATCTGATCTGATGCAACTTGCATTTCAGATTTAAGTGCATCAATTTTTTTCTGCAACGCATTTATATCATCTTTACGAATTTCAGTTGTAAACTTTCGTTCAACCTTTACATCCAAAATTTTTATTTCGCCATTTCCTATCGCAGATATTCTAACTGATTCATCTTTTATATCAGTTGTTAGTTCAGAAAAAATAATTGTGTTCTCGTCTTTCTGAAGATTTACATCTGCTGAACGAGTTACCATTGCACGATCTTTAAAGACAGTCGCCTCAATAACTTTAGATTCAATTGGTTTAACCTGTGGAAAGCACATAGAAGAAAAGATCAGTAAAAGTAAATACTTTTTCATTATATCACCCTTAGATAGTTTAACTCATATCAATTTTATAATCGTAAAAGAATATAATCGAACCAATAAATGAGTTTATTTTAAATTATTGAAAACAATGTTTCCCCCGCCAAGAGAAGTGAATTAAGGGAAAGTAAAAGCCAGAACAGTAACAATTAATTTAATTGCATACGCAAATTAGGGCATTGAGATTAAAGGTTCAATCAATCCTTTTATATAAATAATGATAAACTGCCATTAGAAATGATGAACTCATTTGTTCAAAGAAATCAATTGAGTAATTTTTGATTGATTATTTTAAAAGTTATCAGTTATTCAACCGGAGACATTATGAAATCAAATATTTTTACAATCTTTTTATTAACCATATTTTCATTTGTAATTGTTGCGCAGGATAAAGACAAGAAAGAAGATAAAAATCCTTACAAGTCTGAAACATTTAATGGATTAAAATTCCGTTCAATCGGACCTGCAGCAACATCAGGTAGAGTAATTGATTTTGCGGTAAACCCAAATGATGTAAATGAATACTATGTTGCAGTTGCTTGCGGTAATGTCTGGAAGACAACAAACTCTGGCACAACATGGAATCCAATCTTTGATAATTACGGCTCACACTCTGTTGGATGTGTTACACTTGATCCGAATAATCAACACATTGTTTATGTTGGAACAGGCGAAAACAATTCTCAGCGTAGTGTTAGCTGGGGTGATGGAGTTTACAGAAGTGAAGACGGCGGAAAAAGTTTTACAAATATCGGGTTAAAAAAATCAGAACATATCGCAAAAGTTTTAATCGATCCACGAGACAGTAAAGTAATTTATGTTGCTGCACAAGGGCCACTTTGGGGACCAGGTGGACAAAGAGGTTTGTATAAAACTACAAATTATGGAACTACGTGGGATTCAGTTCTTTACATCAGCCCAAACACTGGAGTAACAGATGTTGTAATGGATCCACGAAATCCCGATGTTCTTTATGCAGCATCTTACCAGAGAAGAAGACACGTTTGGACTTTGATTAACGGTGGACCTGAAGGTGCAATTCATAAATCTACAGATGGCGGTAAAACCTGGAATAAATTAACGAGTGGGTTGCCAAGTGGTGATGTTGGAAGAATCGGTTTAGCAATTTCACCAGTTAATCCTGATTATGTTTATGCAGTTGTAGAAGCAGCAAATGATGGAAGTGGATTTTATAGAACAACAAATCGCGGGGCAAGCTGGGAGAAAATGAGTGATTATAAAAACACCAGCGCACAATATTATTCGGAAATATTTTGTGATCCAATTGATGTAAATAAAATATATATACTCGATACCTTTTCATCAATAACAACAGATGGCGGAAAAACATTTACACAAATCAGTACAAAAGCCAGACACGTTGATGATCACGCATTTTGGATAAATCCTAAAAACACAAAACATTATATGATTGGCGGGGATGGTGGAATTTATGTTACCTATGATGCAGGACAGAATTTTAAATGGAAAGAGAATTTACCAACACTTCAATTTTATAGAGTGAGTGTCGATAACTTTGAACCATTTTATCGTGTAATGGGCGGAACTCAAGATAATAATAGTATGATTGGCCCATCGCAAACAATTAATGACGAAGGAATTGTAAACGCAGATTGGGTTCCACTTGTTGGCGGTGATGGTTATGAAGCACTGACTGATCCAAGCAATCCAAATATTATTTATTGTGAATGGCAGCATGGCGGATTAACAAGATATGATATGCAAAGCGGCGAACAGCTAAGTATAAAACCGCAGGAAAGAAAAGATGAAGCTCCTTACAGATGGAATTGGGATACACCGCTGATAACAAGTCCGCATAGTAATACAAGAATTTACATTGCAGCAAATAAAGTTTTTAGAAGTGATGATCGTGGTGATACCTGGCAGGTTATAAGTGATGATTTAACTAGACAGGTTGATAGAAATAAATTTAAAGTTATGGATAAAGTTTGGAGTGTTGATGCTGTTGCTAAAAATGCTTCAACATCTTTTTATGGAAATATTGTTTCGTTAACAGAGTCTCCACTTGTTGAAGGTTTAATTTATGTTGGAACAGATGACGGCTTAGTCCAGGTTACAGAAGATGGCGGGAAAAATTGGAGAAAGATTGAATCATTTCCTGATGTTCCTGAAATGACTTATGTGAGTTGTCTGTATGCATCACAACATAATGCTAATACTGTTTATGCAACGTTTGATAATCATAAGCGAGCTGATTTTAAGCCTTATGTTTTAGTAAGTAATGATCGGGGAAAAAGCTGGAAATCGATTTCAGGGGATTTAAAAGAGCCACAAGTTGTTTATTCTTTTGTGCAGGACCATATAAAGAAAGATCTGTTTTTTATCGGAACTGAATATGGAGTTTTCTTTACAAACAACGGTGGTGAAAAATGGATACAATTAAAAGGGAATCTTCCAACACAGGCAGTCAGAGATCTTGATATTCAAAAGAGAGAAAATGATTTGGCAGTTGCAACCTTTGGAAGAGGATTTTACATACTTGATAATTACTCGCCACTAAGAGAAACATCAGAAAAAGTTTTAAATGAGGAAAACTACAAACTCCTCCCAGTTAAAGATGCTTTAATGTTTACAAAACGAAGTGCAACTTTTAGCGGAGTTGGCGCATCATTTTATAAAGCTGATAATCCGCCATTTGGTGCTACGTTTACTTACTATATAAAAGAAGTCCCAAAAACTTTGAAACAGCAAAGACAGGAAAAAGAAAAAGAATTAGTAAAAAATAATGAACCGGTTTACTATCCATCGTTTGATGATTTACGAAAAGAAGATGACGAAGAAAAACCGTTTTTACTTTTTACTGTTTATGATCAAGCAGGAAATGTTGTAAGAAAATTAAAATCAAAAGCGGAAGCCGGAATAAATCGATTCACGTGGGATTTGCGTTATGCTTCAACTGACCCAATTAAAAAAGTGACTGATGAAAACCCAAGTGGTGCGCCGGTTATGCCAGGCAAATACAAAGTTACAATGTCAGCTAGCATTGATGGAGTTTTAAAAGAAGTTGCTGGTCCTGTTGAGTTTGAAGCGAAAGTTTTGAATAATGTTACATTACCTGCAAGTGATAGAAGTGAATTAGTTGCATTCCAGAAAAAAGTAAATGATTTAAATCGTGTTATAAATGGTGCGATTGAAGTTTCATCTGATTTAAAGAGTAAAATTGAAATAATCAAAACAGCAATTAAGCAAACACAAAATGCACCACAAAGTTTGATTGATGAAGCAAACAGAATTGCGGATGAAAATACAATCCTTTACAGAAAACTTGTTGATGACGAAGTCTTAGCCAAACGCAATGAACCGACTTATCCAAGTATTTCTGCAAGAGTTGGAGAAGTAGTTTATGGAATGTGGTCATCTACATCAGCACCAACAAATTCTTATAGACAAAATTATCAAATTGCATCAGAAGAGTTTAAACCTGTTTTAGAAACATTGAAGAAATTAGTTGAGATTGATTTGAAGAATATTGAGAATGAGATGAATAAATTAAACTCACCTTGGACACCGGGAAGAGTTCCTGACTGGAAAGAATAATTTTTCTCTGTGACTCAACGTCTCTGTGGTGAAGAAGTTTTAACCACAGAGGCGCAAACCTGCCTGTCGGCAGACAGGGTCGCAGAGTTCATTTTAACAAAATCATTTTTCTTGTTTGAGTAAAATTGCCCGCTCTTAATGTATAAAAGTACACTCCACTAACTAAATTACTTTCAACAAAATCGAATTGATGCTTCCCACTAGATTTAACCTCATTAACTAATGTGGCCACTTCTCTTCCTAATACATCATATAATATTATTGAAACATTTGATTGAACAGAAATTTCATAACTAATTTTTGTTGAGAAATTATAAGGATTGGGGTAGTTTGAATGAAGTACATAATTATGTGGTGTTTCTGTCTTAATTTCATCTACATATACAGTAGGGTCGTACTTGAGCTTAAGTGATGGATCACCTAAAAGGTTGATAGACTTTTTCATATAGTAATATGTCCCAATATTAGGTAAATCATATTGTTGAATAAGCTGACCCAAGGTCAAATTATATTCATTATATAATCTGTTAACCCAGTCTTGATGAATACTTCTTAAGGTTACCCAATAGACTAACCCACTAGACCCTAAGCTTGCGATTGATCCACCATTTTCTCGGATTAACATTTCATTTTGAATAGTGCTATTAGAATCAAGAATAGCATACTGACCACCAGTAAATAAAGTAATAAAATACTTCCCAAAATTATTAAGTCCGCTTATATCAGTTATATCGAAATAATCTTTATTGATAATCATTGAATCATTAAAATGGCCTTCGTAAAACATTATAGAAACACCTTGGTCATTGATATAATTCAATATTGAATCCTTGTTTCCAAAGTTTAACGATGTATCTGCATTTGTGAAATATTTTGAGTTGATATTTAACGGCATTAGAGATGACAACATAAAACAGAAATTATCAAAGCCGAACATCTCATCGTCCTCATAGATAAATAATGTATTATTAAACCAACTTTGAGAAGAATTAATGTTTTCATAATAAATAACTTTTGAAAAATAGATGTCTACATCGACGATGCTTTTAGCGGGAACTCTACCAACTTGAAAACTTAATGTTAATGTATCTTCATTGTTTATGTTTATGCCATAGTAGTAATCTGTTTTATGATAAGGATTAAAATAAGGTGGCATTGGCATTTGTAAATCAAAACTTGGAACTTGAACGTTAGTTCCAACTAATAAAACATATTTTAAATTGGGATTTTGCCAATGTGTTCCGGCATAACTTATAAATTCTCTGATGTTGCTTTGTGGAAGGGAATCAGAATTAAACTCGCTATAGATTTGCCCGGTATCAACAATTAAAACATTAAATCCATTGTAAGATTCTTTGTGTTGCTTAAATGTTTGGCATGATTGAACAAACTCTGGGGTTGTAATAATGATATAATCGTATTGATTTGTTGTGTCTCTCAAAGTTATACTCTGAGGAAAAGCAGTACTTATACAAACCAGAAATAAAAGAACAATTAAGTTTTTCATTGCCCCTCGCAAAAAAGTGAATTAAATACACCCTAAAAAAAACTAATTATAGAGACAGTTCCAAGAGCAATTTTGTATGACCGTACTTTTTAATGAACTAAACAAATACTAATCGTTGTGTATTCTCTGCGACTCAGTGGTCTCCCCGGTGAAGAAGTTTTAACCGCAGAGGCGCAAAGACGCGGAGGTTATTTTAGTAGGATCATTTTATTTGTTTGGATGAAATCTCCAGATCGTAAGGTATAAAAATAGATTCCTGAAGAAAGTTTTAAAGCATTAAATTCCACTTCGTATTTTCCAGCAGGTTTAAATTCATCAACCAAAGTTTCAACTTCATTTCCAAGAACATCATAAACTTTTAATGTTTGCCAACCAGAATAAGGAACTTCCCACCTTATTTTTGTAGTTGGATTAAATGGGTTGGGAAAGTTTTGATTCAATAAATAGTTTTCAACATTATAATAACCAAACCTGTTTTCAATACTCGCTGAATCTATTAATTCATAATTAGTGTAATAGAATTTTGTTATTAGTGTATTTTCATCCGTTTCAATAAGTAAAGCACCATAATTACTGTTATACTGAAATACTGATCCGTTAATTGTATCAATAAAAGTATATAGACTATGTCCGCCGGTTCCACAGACAATGTAAGTTAAGCTATCTACAACTAATCTTTCATAATCGTGATCGTGACCAGATAAAACTAAATCAGCACCCCAAAGTTTATATGGCCATTGAGCATAAAGAGTTGATCCATGCGGACCTGATGAATATGGCGCATGATGAACAGTAACTATATTCCATTTTGACCAAGATAAAGCTAATTCATCTTTTAACCACCTTGCCTGAATTGATGTATCTGCAAATCCATCAGGTTCATTTGGATCACTATTGAGAATAAAAAGATGAACATCACCACGAATGATATCGTAATATCTTTCGTTGCCAGGAAGTTCAAAATAATTTAAGTACGGATTAGCACTATCAGAATACCAATCGTGGTTGCCAAGGGCGGGAAAAAATCTATTTACGTTTGATCCAGTACCATAAGTTCCTTTGTATGGATAGATATAATCGTGATAGTATTGCCCAATATTTTGATCGATTGTAGAATCGGCACCAAGAGGATAATTATTATCGCCAAGAGTAATTATAAAATCAGGATTCCAACTTTTAACAAGATTTGCAACAGCAAGTTCATTATCACCGGCAAGACCATAATCACCAATTGCGGCAAATCTAACTTGAGAAAATATTTGGGAATTTATGGTAATTAAGAAAATTGAGATTTGTAGAATATATTTATTAATGCTAAAACTCATCTTGATTACTTTTCTCTGCGACTCAGCGTCTCTGCGGTGAAGAAGTTTTAACCGCAGATGCGCAAAGACGCGGACGTTAATTTATCTTTAATTCAGCAATAACAGGATAATGATCTGATGGATACAAACCATTAAACAAGGTTGTATCGGCTATATGACTTAGCACCTTCACTTTATCGTTAACAAATATAAAATCGATTTTGTTATCCGGTTGAATATCACTTCCAAATCCATTAAATGTAATATTACCACCACTTTCTTTTTCAGAAATTATTTTTGTATCCAATAATTTTGAAGTTAATATTTTATAGCCTTCTGAAGTTGAAGTATAATTTAAATCACCCGAAAAAATAACCGGATACTTTTCTGAATATTTCGATAATAAATCAACGAGCAAACTTGAACTTTCCGTTCTTGCCTTTTCTCCAATGTGATCGAAGTGTGTGTTGGCGTAATAAAAATCATGGTTAAGTTTTTTATCTTTAAATTTTATAATGGTAACAGTTCTTTTAAGTGCAGCATCCCAACCCTTTGAAACAAGATTAGGAGTTTCAGATAACCAAAGAGTTTTTTTTGTTAATGGTTTAACCCTTTTTTTCTTATAAAGTATCGCAGTTGATTCACCTTTTACTTTTCCGTCTTCTCTGCTAACGCCATACCAATCATATTCATCAAGCATTTCAATTAGTTCGTTTACCTGGAACATTTCTGCTTCCTGTAAACCAATTAGATCAGGTTTGTGGGATTTGATAAGATATGCAATAAGATATTTTCTGTTGCTCCAATTATTGACTGATGACGAATCCTCACAGAATCCACAGCGAATGTTATATGACATTACAGTTATGTTTTCGGTCTGAGCAAAAGCTAATTGACATAATATTATGATCGCAAATAATAAAAAATACTTTTTCATTTTATCCTTTAAAGTGATTCTAATTTTTCTAATAATTTAACCATTGCAAAAGTATCGAGTTTACAATACTCAAGTAAGTTTGTTCTGGTATCTGCAATACGCATTAAATCCATTTCATGGAATAAACTTTCAAATGCAATTGATGCAAGTCCACCTTCATTTATTTCTAGATATTTATAACTAAGTTCAGGAATCAATGCAGGCAAAACATATTTGATAGAATAAGAACCTTGCATTTTATAATTGTAATAATATTTTTTCTGAAACGGAAGCATCAAATCTTTAACACGATTTATTCGTTCTTCAATTTCCTTTTTGTATTTAGGAAAAGCTTCAGCAATTTCTTTTAATCGTAATACTTCAAAAGATTTATTGTATGTAAGTAAATCACCTTCATTTTTCGTATCACGCAAAAGATTTTCTATAAACTTTACTCGCGGATCATTCCCTGTTTCTGCTAAAAACTCGAAATGTTCAACTTCACTTTTTTTACTTTTCTTATAATGCAGAGAATACTGAAATGGAATCTGCATATACGGTTTTGAATTATCAAACATTGGAACAGCAGGCTGAAATGTTTCAAAATCCATAAAATAAAGCGGATAGTTAAGATCGGATAAAAATTCTTTTATTGCTTTTTTATCAATTAAATCCTTTTTACTTTTATAAACATCAAGTTGAAGCTGAGCATTTTTAGAAAGATCTGCATCAACAGGAATGTCTTCTAACTTTACTATTCCACTTCTATATAAATCATACTTTTTATTTAGATGAACACCTGAAAGATCAAAGATAGAATTTTCAGGAATATGTTTTCTGCAATACTCATAAAACCCGCAAGTGTATGGATCGTAACAATGTTCGCCAATATCCATTTTAGGGATAACCTTTTTTACCAATACTTTTTTAAACTGATTTACATTTTCCCCAACCCATTTTTGCAAAGGCAAAATTAAATTTAAAACTGATTCCGTTATAAAGAGTTCATCTAAATTTAGTTTACCTTTTCTTATATATTGATTATTGATATAAGTTATAGAAAAATCTTTAACCTTATATCCGCTATTGGAAATAACCCAATATTGCAAAGCTGCATCACGAATGTAAGTTTCTGAAATTGATGTAGAACTTTTTACTTCATAAACCTTTAATCCGGATTTATCATAAACCAAAATATCCGCAACTGCCAATACATTGCTGTAGTTAAACGAAGCTTCATAAATAACTTTTTGTTTTTCTTCGATCAGATTTTTTGTTACGATAACAGCTTTATCATACTCAAATTGTGATTTTGGTGAAGCATCAATTCCATTGGGATGCAGTTGTTGTGCTAATTTACCAACATCAGTCCCGCGTTTGAAAATTGCTTTCTGCATCTCAGAAAACTGATCCATTTCATTATAATGATGCTTATAAAGATATAGATGTTTTTCGCATTGAACACCGCGAATGAAAGAAGACTTACTAAGAAGATGTGAAGACATTCAGAATCTTATATCCTTATTTTTGTATTGTTAATTTAACTTTTTTGCAATTCATTTCAGTAACTTAATCATGCTATTTTACAAATAGGATATATGAAGATTTTATTTACAATAATTGTAGTTGCTCTCACTTTCCTTAATATTTCTGCACAGGATAAACGATTCACTCATAATTATGAAAATGGATTTATGTGGGTTGATTTTGATAAAAGGGTGATTCCGAAAAATGTCAAATATGATTTTTTAAGTTCGATGCTTGAAAATGAAAAATTGAAAAAAATAACTGGTAATTATAAAGATGACTTAGGGTGCAGTAATGATTTGAACAAACTTCAGTCCATTGGTGTCCAAATTGATTTAATTGAAATTGTAAAAATGATTGATGATTTTTATTTAAATGAATACAATATGATCATTCCGATAAGATATGCTTATTGTTATTGTATAAAAACTTTGGTTGATAGAAACAGTGAGGAACTAGATTTATATAGAAGTAAAATAATTTATTTCAGCGAATCAAGCTTAGAAAAGTAAAGGTTCTTCAGGTTTATTCTTAGATTTTTTTTCTTTTTTCTTCTCTTTTAGAAAATCTGCAAAATCTTCTTTTGTGATAATATAAATTTTGCCAACCTGTGTGGATTTTAATGTTCCGTTTTTTATATGATATAAAACTCCTGAATGGCTCATATCCAAAAGTTTTGCAACTTCCTGAACACTAAATAAATCTTTCATAAGCTTTTCTGAAATAATGAAATTAATTTCACTTCGAAATTAAACTATTAAAACAATAGTTTCAATCTGAAATAATTTGGATGGATTAGAATAATTGATAGGCAATAAAAATCTAAACTCAGTATAGAGTTACAATAACGGGAAGAAAAACTAACTAGTTTGAACCAAGCAAAGCACTAACAAGTTGTTTTCTATGCTTTCTTTCTTTTATTACTACGCCTATATAACTGGCAACAAAAACTATAATCGCAAAACCAAGAACAAGTATGCTAAGCTGGTTTGCATCGCTCATTCCAAATAATACGTACAAGGATTGAAGTGTTAAAAATAAAATTATCGATTTCATGCGTACCTCACATTATTAATTTAATTCGAGGTAAATCTATATTATCAGATCGTCCTAAGTTTAAACTTAATGTTACTTTATGATTAAGAAATTGTTAAGAGGCAAGCCCACCCAATCCGCCGGCGGCGGATCCTAAAGGGAGGGCTTTAAGCAAAAATTATTTTACGAATAAAAATTTTCTAATAGCAGTAAAGTTTTCAATTTTTAATTGGTAGAAATATACACCGCTGGAAAGTTTGCTTGCATTAAATTCAATTTCATACTTTCCTATTGGTTTAAATTCATTTACTAATGTCGCTACTTCTTTTCCTAAAACATCATAAACTTTTAGTGTTTGCCATCCACTTACAGGAGATTGCCAGCTAATTATTGTACTTGGATTAAATGGGTTTGGATAATTCTGATTTAAAACAAAATCATCAGGAACACTTAAATCAATTTCGTTTTCAACATCTGTAACCTCAGCAAAAGATTTTGATAATAAGTAAAGTTTCCATTGTACTCACCAATAATCATGTCTTTTCTACCATCGTTATCTAAATCTGCAAAACCCGCATGTGGATTTTGATCAACTTCGATTCCAGCAAACATCGCATCATATCTAAACCAAACCGGAGCATTAACTGTTCCATCATTCCTATAATATTTAACTGTACCCTATGCATCACCAATTGTTAGATCATAATCATCATCGTTATCAAAATCCGATAATATCGGTCGTCCGTAACTTGGAAATGTTACACCTGAAAATGCAGTTGTATTAACAGTAAATACATTGTTCCCGTCATTTGTATAATATTTTGTTTCACTTCCTGTTTCACCGCCAACAAGCAAATCTAAATCACCATCGTTATCAAGATCCGCGAAAGAAGGAATGCTCATCCATCCAACATCAATTCCACTAAACATGGTTGCATTCTGAGTAAAAGTTCCGTTATTATTTATATATAAAAACACTTGGCCACTAAGTGCGCCTGAAACAATATCGTAATCAAGATCTTTATCTATGTCAACAAATACTGGCGAACTATAAGAATTAACAGTTAAGTTTGAAAAAGCCGTTGTAGTTACTTTAAAGTTTGGCTTTGTTGATGTCCCATCATTTTTAAAGTAAACAAATTTTCCAAGCCAGGTTCCACTTAATAAATCATTATCACCATCATTATCAAAATCTGCAAGTGAAACTGTTGCGCTACCTCCATCGAGTTTAATTATTTTAAAGTAATCAGAATAGAGTTGAAATGAAGGAGCTGATACTGTGCCAATATTTCTGTAAACATAAAGCACTCCATCATCTGTCCCATAAATTAGATCAAAATCTCCATCGTAATCCAAATCAGAAAAAGTTGGATTCTTCCAGTAAGAACTTGTTTCAACTCCAGAAAATGTTGTTGTGTTCGCAGTCCAAATTGGATTTTGTTTTGTTCCGGTGTTTCGATAATAAACCAATGTTTGTAAATCTCTTCCAAATACTAAATCAAAATCTTCATCATTATCTAAATCTACAAAGGTTGGATATGAGTTTAACCCAATATCAGGTATTCCTGTCACTAAAGTATTATCTAAAGTAAACATTGGATTGCTTGCAGTTCCTGTATTTCTAAATCCCAAAGTAATTCCAGCTTCCGGAAAGGTTGTAGTGTCCAGAGAAAATGATTCACCAATTCCCATAAACAAATCAAGATCACCATCGTCATCAATATCTACAAAAGCTGGTTGCGCATCAGTGCCAATTTGTGTATTTACATTTGCAAAGATTGTATCCACTGCAACAAACTCAGGTAAAGAAATTGTACCAATGTTTTGATAATAACGCAAACCATTATAACCTCCAATAACAAGATCACGATCAATGTCTCCATCTAAATCAATAAATGTTGGATAAGCTGCGTTTGTGTTTGTTTGCCCATTTTGATAAACATTTGAAAGGACAGAAGTATCTTTCCAAAAAGTTGTGGGAAAGTCGTGAGAATTGTTCCAGAAAAAATCTGCCTTATCATCCAGGTTTCCAATTATCAAATCAGGATTGCCATCATTATTTAAATCAGCAAACTCTGGTGCAGAAAAACTTTTGACTGTTACACCTGATACTGAAAATATTGAATCAACTTTGAGCCAATTTTGAGGATAAATATTTATTGATGTTAAAATTATAATAAGTAAAAGTAGATTTTTCACAGCAAACTCCTGGAATAAAATAAATGACAGGTAAAAATAATGAATGTTTAATAGAAAGGTTACTTAAATTAACACAAGGACACGTGGTTATAGTGTCCTTGCATAAATATTTTAATCGTGCAAAGCTCTTTTGATTCTTGTAATTCCTTCTTCAATTTGCTTAAGATTAGTTGTAGAGTATGAAAATCTAAGATTATGCTGAAAATAATTTCCAAAGCAAGAACCATAAACAGTTGCAACTCCGGCATCCATAAGCTTATTAAAAACATATAACTTGTTTTCAGATTCACTTAATCCCTTAGGTACAAATTCAGAAAAATCAGGAAAAATATAAAATGCTCCTTCAGGTTTACAAGGTAATTTAACTCCATCTATTGCTCTCAAACCTTCATACATTGCGTCTCTTCTCACAACAAACTCTTCCATAAAAGCACTAACAGATTTCTTTTCCATTTCTAAATTAGATAATGCTTCAGCACCCGCAAACTGAGTGTAAGTTGGTACACCGGCTGTTTGGGTATAATCACCAAGTTTAAAGATATTAGCAAGTTGTTTGTTTTTACTTACAATATATCCCAAACGCCATCCAGTCATTGCATAGGTTTTTGAAAATGTATAAACGCCAATTATGTTTTCATAATCCAATTGCATTGGGCTAAAATGTTTTTTACCTTCAAATGTTATATGTTCATACGCTTCATCGGACAGAATAAAAACATTATACTTTCTGCAAACCTCTACAATCTTTTCTATTTCTTCTTTACTAAATATTTTTCCCGTAGGATTGTGAGGTGTGTTCAAATATAAAAGTGCCGCATCTTTAATTTCATTTTCTAGTAAATCATAGTTTACACTAAAATCGGCTTCAAGTGGAATTTGAACAAAGTTTGTTTTAGCATAAGGAACAAAATTTTCTAAAACGCAACTCCATACTGGAGCAAATCCAACTGCTTTTTTGCTTTCAAAAAGTTGGAAGACTAATTCCAAACCTTCCTGACCGCCATGTACAACAACAATATTTTCAGATTCGATACCTTGCACATTGTTAAAGCTGCTTAGCTTTTGGATGATAGCTTTTTTTAATTTTATATGTCCACCTGAAACAGGATATTTTGTTAATCCCTGATTTAGGGCATCAACCATTGCATCAACAATATACTGTGGAGTTGAAAAACCAATTTCACCTCTCTGAAAAAGAATAAAATCTTTTCCTGTCTCCTGTGCTTTTCTGTTCACCTCTTCACTGATTGCTACTATCGGTGACAGACTTATGTTTTCCATAGCCTTACTATACAATTTTTACTCCTGATTAAATTTTGAATGCGGGATTAAAGATAATTATTTGTGAGGATGAATTAAAATTATTTTATAATTTTCTTTTAAAGAAAACTTTTTGAGAAAGGAATTATCGCTGTCTTTTAATTTTGTAATAATCAATCAATTAATGACATTCATAAGCTTAATCTCACTGAAATTGATAAGATTAAACTTATCCGGATGAGATAGAAATATCCTAAAGAAAAGTTAATACAAAATTTTAAAACTTGGCTAACAAATATCGATTTAATCTAAGCCAAGCAAATTTTGATGTTCTATTTATTAAGAATACCAGAGTTGTTCTTTTCGTTTTTCTTATCACGCTTTGCTGCTTTTTTTTCTTTCATGGTTTTAGTTGCTTCTTTCTTTGTACTCTTCTTAGTAACCAGTCCTTTACTCATAACATTCTCCTTCTTGAATAGTTTTTGATTTTCTTAACTATACAATAGCTATAATCCAACTTAATTGATAGTGTTTAGAAGAATTATCTAATCTCGTAAATAATAAATTGTCTTTTAATTTAAGTTAGAGATTATTGTGGTATGATTTTGATTTATTACCTCTTTATACTCAATAGTTCTCTTTTGTTTGGAGTAAACGCAACTATTTTCCTGAGCAGTGGTAATAATGTGATAAGAAAATACGATAAACATTTTAAACAAAAAAGGGAGCTAAAAGCTCCCTCTAAAAAGTTTGAAAGATTATCTTCCAACAGTATCTAAATTTTCTTTCTTAGCCATTAACTGTTCTTTTGTCTCCACTTTATCTGGATCCATAATAATAGCTTCAGTTGGACAAGCAGGAATACATTGAGGTTCATCATAAAAGCCAACACATTCGGTACATTTATCAGGTGCGATATATGTGTGATCTGAGTTTAAAGCTTCGTTGGAATTACCGCCAAGTAACCAAGGATCTCCTGCACCGTAGATTGCATTATTTGGACATTCAACTTCGCAGGCATTGCAAGAAATACATTCATCAGTTATAAGAACTGCCATATAAGATCCCCTTATATTTTATTGATTATTTAAATTAATTAACGCTTTAAAAATAATAAAAATGTGGGAATTATTAGAATAAAAAATTGTTTAAAATTAAAATTACTCCTCTAAAACGCCGTTTATTCTTATAATTTTTGTAATGTTCCTAAAACGAGGTAACCAGGGGATGGAAACACCAACAACTTCAAAAGTATATGTACTGCCAGGATAAATTTTTGCATTTATCTCATCAGCATTTTCTTTATTCTGATAATAATTATCTGAATTATAAAAAACTTCATCCTGTGTAAATACAAAGTATTTCCCAGGTTCGTTACCAAACTGAGATTTATTTAAGACTTTAGCAGTTACAGTTTCTTCCGTAAGATATGGTTCAAAAAAAAGATAACCGAATAAAAGCACCAAAATTATTATTAGAAATCCAAGTAAGGCAGAAATTCTAAAAAAGCTTTCGCTAAACATCATGGAATAATTCTCCTTCTGTCCTATCTACAGTTAACATTCTTAATGATATCTTTTTATAAATTAACATTACAAATATTTTCAATTAAAAGAGCAAGAAAACAACGGTTATGGATTTATTAATCAAATTCTATGCAATATTTCTAATATCAATTTTAATCGCATTAACACAATACAAATGTAACATTAACAGGAAAGAATCTCCACTACCAAAAGAACTTATCTTACAAAAATGACGCCTATTAAAGTTCCAGAACCATCAGCACTAACCTTATCTTTTGATGGAAAATATTTTTGGTCAGTTTGCGATGAGAACAGTAAAGTTTATAGACTGACTAAAAACGGAACAGTTACAAACTCTTTTATTATTGATGGTGAAGATCTTGAAGGAATAACTGTTATAGATGTAAATAGACTTGCAGTAATTCTTGAAAGAAGCAGGGAAGTTGTGATAATTGATACTTTAGGAAACGAAGTTAGTCACAAAGGATTTAATCTTGAAGGCAATCTTAATGAAGGGCTAGAAGGAATTTCTTATGATTCAAAAATAAAATTTACTATTTGCTAAATGAAAAAAATCCAGGATTATTAATAAAAGCCGATAGTAGTTTTAATGAATTAAGCAGAAAAGTAATAACTTTTGCAGATGATTATTCCGATATATTTTATGCGATCGATGATAATACTCTCTGGATTTTAAGTGATGAATCAAAAAGAGTATTTCAAACTGATTTGAATGGAAACAAATTAAAAGAATTTTTATAGAAGTTGATCAACCGGAAGGTTTAGTAGTAGATTATAAAAACAAATTGATTTATATAGTTTCTGATAAAAAGGAAGAACTGTACGAATTTAAACTTCCTGAATAGTTTCAAACAGCTTTTGTATCGCCTTTTATCATTTGCCAGATAGTCATAAAAATAATTTGAATATCAAGACGCATTGTCCAATTTTCAATATACCAAAGGTCATACTTCATTCGCATAATTGTTCTGCTATTGTTCTCAGCCTCATCAATAACATCGCCGCGTAATCCATTAACTTGTGCCCAGCCTGTTAAACCAGGACGTACGTTGTGCCGCATTTTTATTTCTTCAAATATTTTTCCGTACAAATCCTGGTAAGGTATTGCATGCGGTCTTGGGCCAACAACAGACATATCACCTTTCAAGTACATTAAAAAATTGCGGAAGCTCATCTATGTTAGATATTCTTAAAAACTTACCAACACTTGTTACACGTTTATCACCAAAAACTACGGGAGTAAATTTATCATTCTCTCTAGATGAATCTGAAGTTAAGGTGCGAAACTTATAACAATTAAACATCTCATTTTTTGTTCCTATTCTTTGCTGAACAAAAAGTACTTTACCTTTAGAATTAAATTTTATAAGAATAGAAATTAGTGGGTATAACCAGCTTAGTATTAAAACTAAAATCAGAAAAGAAAAAACAATATCAAATGTTCGTTTTAAAAATCTTCTATTAGCTTCTTCCAATGGCTCTTGTCGTGCAGTAATAATTGGAAAATTACCTATTGCACTAATGTTAAATCTATTAGATAAAAATCTAAAATAGTCTGGAATAATATGTACTCGTTTAGCATTTATATTACACACTCTAATTATTTCATCCAATCTTTCGGAAGGATTGGTTGCTAAAGTTATAACTACTTCATCTATGTGATTCGATTTTATCACATTATCAAGTTCAGATAAACCAGCAATGATTTCAGGATCATTAACAACATCATCAACAAAACCAATAAACTTGTAGCCAAGATCAGGATTTTGATTTAGAGTATCTTTAAAACTTTTACCAATCTCACCGGCGCCCACAATTAAAAGTCTTCTAATATTCTTGCCTTTTTTTACGTAATGATTTAAGAACTTTCTTAAATATTGCTGTACGTATGCTAATAGAAACGGTTAATAATAATCCATACAATACAATAAAGTTTCTTGTAAAAGATTTTCTTTAACAAGAAAAATAAAAAGCAAAGTAATTACAACTTGAATTAAAACACCTTTTAGGATATTAAAAAACTGAAACGAAAAAGATCTGCTAAAAAAATCACTGTAAAAACCGGATAAATTTGTGTTTACAAACCAAATAATATTTAACAAAAGCAGAAGTATAAACATGTAATTGCGATTGATCAGTATATCAAATGATTGAGCAATTACAGCTGAAAATACAAAAGAAATATTAATCAGTATCAGATCAGAAAAAATTCTTGATATATAAATTGAGTTTTTATTTACAATCATTTTGGGGTTTTTTGTTTTGATTGGAAAAAGATTTTTGATTTTTCATCAACGTATGCTTTTACATTTTGTTCAAATTTTTCTCTGCTAAATTTGTCTGCGTGCTTGCTAATTTCTGAATAATTTAAATTACTACTAATTTGTTCAAACTTTTTTATAGCCTCAATTATTGATTCACTAGTTTGTTCGGGAAAAAGAATTCCTGTCTTACCATCAACAACAGTTTCTGATGCTCCCCCTTTTAAATGCTATAACAGGCGTGCCGCAAGCCATTGCCTCCACTACAACAATTCCAAAATCTTCTTCTGCAGCAAAAACAAATGCTTTGGCTTTTTGCATATAAGTTTTTAAACTTTCAAAATCCTGGTAACCAATAACATCAACATTAGGAGTTGCTTTACTTAAGATTTTTTCCTTTTCTGGTCCACTACCTACAACAATAAGTTTTTTATCAAGCATATTGGCAAAAGCATCAACAATTAAATCAATTTTTTTATACGGAACTAATCTTGAGGCGGCTAAATAATAATCTTCTTTATTTAACTCTAAAGGAAATTTATCTGTATCAACAGGTGGATAGATTACATCAGCATCACGATTATAAATTCTGTTATTTTTTTCTTTGATATAATTAGAAATTCCAACGATATAATCAGGATTTTTAGAAGATTTCAGATCCCATCTTCTCAAATAATTAATAAATAATTTTGCAACTCTGCCTTTAAATCCTGTAAGATATTCATCTGCATTATCCCAGGCATATCTCATTGGTGAATAACAATAACTTATATGTAATTGTTTTTTATTTGTTTTAACACCCTTTGCAACTGCGTGTGAGCTAGAAATCACAACACCATACTCAGATAAATTAAATCGCTCTACAGCCGTTGGAAATAGAGGAAGATAATATCTGTGCTTAGTCTTGGCATTAGGCATATGTTGAATGAAAGAAGTTTTTGCCTTTTTACCTTTTAAAATGATAGCTCGCTGCTCCTCATCAAGAAAATCAACTAAAGTATAAACAGTAGAATCAGGCCAGATGTTAGTAAATGATTCAACACATCTTTCAGATCCGGCATAATTAACAAGCCACTCGTGTACAATTGCAATTTTCAATTTTTAATCTCATTATTCATAAAACTTTAATTCAAAAATAAAGATAATATTACTAACAATGTTAGTGGTGTTATGCTTTCAACTGAAATGATCTCTACTTAAATTTTAAGTAATAATCACAGCATTTTTTTAATGATTTCAATAGTTACAATAACTTATAACAATTTTGATGAATTAGTTAAAACACTTAATTCAATTCCAGAATCAACAATAATTGAATCAGTTGTTATAAATGGTGGCCAGTGCGAAAAAACAAAACTATTCTTAAATACTTATCCTGGTAAATCAATTACTGAAAAAGATGATGGAATAGCAGATGCTTTTAATAAAGGAGTTAAGTTATCATCCGGGAAATATATTATGTTTCTAAATAGTGGTGATGTTCTGATAGAAAAATCTTATCTAGAAAAAGCATTAAAGGTCTTGAATGAGAATAGAAATATTTCTTTTGTACATTCTAATCTTTTGTTAGTTGATGATTCAAATCCGGAATTATTTATGCGACCAACCTTAAGTAATCTAGGACGTGGAATGCCATACTTACATCCAACAATGATAGTTAAAAAAGAGTTATTTGATAAGATTGGTATGTTTGATACAAAGTTAAAGATAGCTATGGATTTTGATTGGATAGTAAAATTGGTAAAATATAATTTTTTAGGATATTTTATTAATAATAGTGCAGTCGTAAAAATGAATGCTTCAGGAAAATCAATTAAAGAAGAAAAAGCGGCGATTAAAGAATGCTATACAATTTTAAAATCTAACAACTTTTTAACTCCAAATAATTTTATGGGATTTATTCTGAGATATGTTTTATATGCTTTAAGAATGATAATGCTAAAGATCGGATTTAAAGATGTTTTGATTCAAATGAAGAAAATAAAACATTCAAAATAAAACTATTCAAGATTTATTAACAACAGTAGCCTTAACAAACCCATAGAGTCTACCTGTAAAAGCTGCAAAGTTAGTGACAACTAATTGCGGTTTTAATTTTATTATTCCCAGCAATGAAAGTAAAAAAGGAAGGACAAACATTTCACCAAACTCATAAAAAACTACAAGTTTGTGTTTTTTAACCAGCCATTTATAAACAAGTGCGCCTTTACCAACTCCGTATCTAAAAGATTTTTTATAACCAATTTTTATTGATTCATTGAAAGGTGGAACATGATAAACTTTTAACTCCGGGAAAAAATCCATTTCAACTTTATCAAAAAAAGCTTTCCAGCAAAAATCCGTTTCTTCACTACTACCCCAATATGAGCCTACTCCAAAATTTTCATCAAATCTTTGTAATCGATTAAATACTGAAGTTTTAGCAACAAAATTTGAACCCATTAAATTTTTTGTGTTACTAAATTTTTTAAGCGTACCGCCTTTTTTATGTCTTAGCGAATAAAAATTGTTTGTGTCCTCACGAATTATACTACCGGCAAATATTTCAACTGTTGGATTTTTAAAGATAAGGTCTTTTAGTAGTTCTGAATAACTATTACAAGGGTAACCATCATCATCACAAAAGAATATCCATTCAGCGTTTTCGGGAATCACAACAGAATTTCGTGCGGCAGAAACCGATTTCAAATTAACATTACTTCTTGTAAAGATAGGATTCTCAGTAATTTGTTTTGATAACTCAAGTTTCTTTTCATTTTGATCGATCAGAATAACTTTAATTGGACAGATACTTTGTGAAAGAAGAGCATTTAAACATCTTTCAACTAAATGTATTGGTCTATTGATTGTATTTACTACTGCGATGTAATTCATTTTAAAGTAAAAATATTTTCTGACTCAACCATCAATTAATTTTCTCCAAAACTTATGAGTTTTCCAATAAATTAATATTGAATTAGATAGTAAAGATCTTCCTATGCTAATCCTACTAAGCAAAACAGCAATTGATTTTATGAACCCTCTGTTTGAATTCGATTTTTTTGAAATTTCAATAATTATATTTTCCGAAAGTACTTTATCTTTTGTTGCAATTGATTTTAGATAGTATTTAAAAGATATTTTTTCTTTATAATCAATAAAAACATTTTTGATTTCTGAACTAATGTGATCACTCTCTAATATTTTATTCCAGATTCTTAATTTAATGGAATATTCTTCTAAAAGATTAAAATTCTTAGCGCTTAAATTATTTTCGTGTTTAATAAAGTATAATCCTTTAACCTTTTTAATGGCAAAAGAATAATTTGATAAAAGTTCATACAGCAATGGAGCATCAGATGATACTCCAACTTTTTGGTCAAAATTAAAATACTTAATCACCTCCTTACGAAATACACAAGCAGTTAGGATTGGATGATTTCCATCAATTATCATCTTCATTAATTCAGGATCAGCTTTTTCAAAATAACCTTCTCGTGGCCATTTATTTAACTGATCATTTAGCAAATCTCCAACTTCATTAATTTCCGGTGCAGACATCACAGAAAACATTATCTGAGGATGTTTTCTGAAAATAAAAATTGAATCTTCTAGATAATTTGGTAAGTAATAGTCATCATCAGTAAGCAAGCAGAAAAATGGTGTTGTGACTTTTGAAACTAAAAAATTAAAATTAGGATTCATTCCAATGTTTACAGATTGCTTATGGTATTCTATCCTATTTTCGTTTTTAATTAAACTACTAACAACATTTTCTGTTTCATCTCCGGAAGCATTGTCACTTATTACAATTCTAAAATCCTGGTAAGATTGATTTAAGACACTTTCAACAGCTCTTTTTAACTTTTCAGGTCTTTTATATGTTGGGATTAAAACTGTTATTTTCCCAGGCGTCAAATTGATTTCCATCTATAATATTTTTTAAAATAAGGACGAATAAATGATGCAGAATAACCTGCACTTACAACAGCAAGAATTCCAAAGACTACAATAAAAACTAATTTTAGAAAACCACTCCATTCAGGATTTATTATTTGTGTGCTTATGCCTAACACAATAAAAGAGCTTAGAAATATTTTTCCTATATCATTAAAATACCAATTCCATTTTTCTTTTATCAATAATCGACGATGGATAAGATGCAAACTAACAACAATATAGAAAGCATTAATTCCAATCCAGACCCAGGCTGCTCCGATTCCGCCCCAGATTTTAGTTGCATATATAATTGAAGGAAAGGCGAACGCAATTAAAACAAGGTTTGTATAAAAAGTTAACTTAGTCCATCCATGTGCTAACTGTAATAGATAGGGAAGAGTCATTAAACCGTTTAGTGTACTTCCAATTACCAACAAAATAACTAACTTCCATGTTTGTGAAACAAGTAGTGGATTATGAGTCCAAAGAAGTAGTAAATCCTGTGAATAAAAAACTATTGCTAATGAAATTGGGAATATAATTATAGCAGCTAATTGGCATCCGCTGTGATAATTAATTATTAAATCCTCTTCGTTTTTGGCAGCAACCAGAGCAGTTATTTTAGGAAAATAAGCCGAAAAAATCGGCGAAGTTAATCGCCCAATAATTGCCGCAACTGTTGTTGCGAAAGCATAGTATGCAAAATCTGTTAGTGATAATATTTTGCTTAGTAATATTTTATCTGTTTGCATCAGTAAAATTGAGGTGAGAGTTATTCCTGTTAATCCTGCTGTAAAACGCCAAATAGTTTTGAGAACAATCTTGGTAAACTTTCCGCCATCATTTTTAGGAATACTTTTTAACAAAAAGTATCGCATAACAAGTAATTGAATAATAGAAATAACTAACTGCCACACAAGAAAAGCATGTATTGTTGGATCAACAAATAATAAAATGACCAAAGCCCCAGCACCTTGTAGTGTTGCAAATACTGTTATAATTATATTTAGTTTTACCTGTCGTTGAAGTCCATTAAACCCACCAGTGTAAAGTGCGATTGGTAATCGAGCTGCAATAACAGCACCGATAATCCAGATTGCATTTACTAATTCTGCTTCAGAAAAATGTTCTGAGTTTAACCAATTAGTTGCTATAATATTTGCAGACAAAAAAATCACAAATAAAACTAGAAGTGCAATTCCCCAATAAATTAATTCTAAAGTTCTAATAGTGTTTGCTATATAATTTCCACAATCAGGGTTGATAGATAATTTTGCAAGTTCACGATTTAAACTTTGTGCAAGACCAAGATCAAGCAAAATTGCAATTGCTTGTATAGAAGCCATAAAACCTACTAAACCATAAGATTCCATTCCCATTAGTTTTATGTAGTAGGGAACAAAAGCCAAGCTCATTAATGCTGTCCAGATACTGGCAAAGAAATTTGCAGCGATATTTATTTTGATAGACATTGTGTAAAAGTAAATACTATTTACGTATAAAGTAGCGGTCTGCGTAAAATTCAGATATTTCTTTAAACACTGGATTTTTACCTTTACCATTAAAGACAAGACAATTACCCGGAGTATCTGTATTAATAATTGTAGTTCCCGGACTGATAACTGTATTCTCTCGTATGAGACAGTTTCCAATTACCATTGAATTTGGATACAGAATTACTCCTTCTTCTAGTATTGGGCGATCTTCTTCTGATCTTCCAACTGTGCAGCTCTGATGGAACACACAGTAATTTGAATATTTAGCTTTAGCAAAAACTAATCCTGGTGTGTGACTTAAAAAAAACTTTGGCGGAAGTTCGATTTCATAAAATAATTCAAGGGAATTAATTGCTTTGTTAAGTAAAAACAATCTCACAGGAACTTCAGAGGTTCCTGTTTTCTTCCAGATTATGTTTGATAAGAAATATAAAAACGTTGCGTATTGCCAGGATATTTTATAATCAAATCCGTTTGCTGCCCAGTTTTTTAAAGATGCAATACAATCTTTAGTCATACCAACTGCGTCATCAATATGTACAGCTATTATTGGGGCAGAATCAAATCCATCTGGAAAGATATTAGTTAGTTGTTTGTTTACATAGCTTGTAAGAAATTCCATAAGATTTTCTCAAATATTTATGACGTTATATGCAAAGAATGCTGAGTAGTTATTCAATAAAGTTATTCAACTATTTTTTTAAGCTTTTCAGTACAACCCCAAAATTCTAATGGTTCATAATCGTTGTAAGGATAGTGACCAAGATTCAAATTGATTGAATAGTTATTTTTGGTTAGATAATCTTCAACCATTTTTTTTATTGAAACAGGTTTTCCACTACAACAATTTATAATTCCAGTTATTTCCATCTGCATTGATGTTTTTACTATTATTTCTGCAACTTTTTCTACAGGAAGATAATCTCTTAATTGTTCTCCTGCTGACATGTTAAAAACTTTATCTTTGTTTTTAATTGCTCTATCAAGTTGTGAAAAAATAGAATTTTCATTTTGACCAGTACCGTAAATGTAAAACAATCTCAGCCATTTAAAATTAAAATCAAATTGACTTTCTAACTCAACTAAATATTTTCTTAAAGTATCCTTAGCAATACTATATGGAATGTGAGGTTCTACATTCATTGATTCTTCTAAACATCCGGTTAACATCCCGTACTCTAAGCAAGTTCCTGAAACAGTTAGGTTTTTAAGTCCTGATTTTATAAAATTATTTAGAAAATATTCATTGTTAGGTAGATTTTTTTCGATATGAAATAATTCTTTATAGTTCGGTAATCCTTCCCATGCAAGATGAATAACTGAATCAGGTTTCTGAAAGTAATTATAGAAATCTATTTTAGAATTTAGATCGCATTTTATAAAATTAACTTTTCCTGCCCAATTATTTCTTTCATTAATAGGATCACTAATTCCAGTTGCAATAATATCATGATTAGATTTGAGTAATTTGTTTACAACATAGTTACCAATAAAACCTGTGGCGCCAGTTACTAATATCTTCATTAAAAAATTTCCAAATTAGGAATTGCTACTACAAATTTTCCTCCCCAATCTTTTATGTATCTAATTTGATTTAAAATTTCCTCTTTAATATTCCATGGGAAAATTAAGACATAATCAGGTTTTTCTAATTTTAAAACTTCTTCTGAAACAACCGGAATATGACTGCCGGGTAATAATTTATTTTGTTTGATTGGTGAAGCATCAACTACAAAATCCACAAGATCATTTTTAATTCCGCAATAATTTAGGAAAGTATTACCCTTTGCTGCAGCTCCGTATGCGGCAATTATCTTTCCATCCTTCTTTTGTTGGATTAAAAACTCAAGAATATCAAGTTTGTTATTGCTAACTCTTTTTACAAAATCCTGATAATAATCAAATTTGTCTATTCCATATTTAATTTCCTTATCTAGAATATTTTGAACAGTATTTAAAACAGGCAAGAATTTATTTTCAGCATGCTTTAAATATAATCTTAAAGAACCGCCATGAGTTGACAATTCTTCAATATCATAAATGGCTAGCCTATGTTTTTTAAAAACATTTTGTAATGCATAAACTGAGAAGTACCAAAAGTGCTCATGGTAAATTGTATCGTATTGATTGTTTTCAATCAGTGTTTGGAGGTGTGGAAACTCAAGAGTAATTGTTCCGGAAGTTTTTAATAACTCCTTTAATCCTTTTACAAAATCATTTATATCAGGAACGTGAGCAAAAAACATTATTC
>JADJHL010000005.1 GCA_016707585.1 Ignavibacteriales bacterium
TTTAATAATTAATCAGTACAGATTTATCTTTAGTCAATATCATTTTCTAATTGCACTATTTGTTTTGTTATTGATATTTGAATTGTTCAGAAATAATGGTTCTGCAATTCTTAATCTTGGAGCGACATTACTTGGTATATTTTATCTCGGGATTTTCGGATCAACATTAATTGGGATAAGAGAATTTTATCCAAACATAGATGGACTTTATACCAATGGTGGATACTTAATCATTTCAATTTTCGCATCAATTTGGATTTGCGATTCAGCAGCATTTTTGGTGGAACTGCACTTGGAAAACATAAATTGTTTCCGCGTGTTAGCCCAAAGAAAAGCTGGGAAGGTGCAATATTTGGATTTGTATTTGCAATACTTGCAATGATATTGGCAAAAAATCTTGTGCTTGATTTTCTTTCACTAAAAGATGCAATTGCAATTGGATTAATAACCGGAACTATAGGACAAATTGGTGATCTAGCAGAATCATTACTAAAGCGTGATGCCGGTGTAAAAGATTCATCAAACTTAATTCCTGGTCACGGTGGAATATTTGATCGTTTTGATTCGTTATTGTTTTCAGCTCCAGTAATTTATTTATACTTAACATATTTAACTTGATGATTTAAGAAAAGAAATTTATGAGTGGAAAAGTTTCTGTAATAACACTTGGTTGTTCAAAAAATACAGTTGATTCTGAAAGATTGATGAAGCAAATCCAGTTAAATAAAATTGGATTGGTTGATGATCCAAACAAAGCTGAAACTATAATTATCAATACTTGTGGATTTATTGAGGCTGCAAAAGAAGAATCAGTAAATACAATATTAGAAGCTGTTGCTTTAAAAAAATCTGGAAAGATAAAAAAAGTTATTGTAGCTGGTTGTCTTTCCGAACGTTACAAAGAAGATTTACTAAAAGAAATTCCAGAAGTGGATGTTTACTTTGGCACTGAAAATTATGAAGGCATAATTAAGGAACTTGGTGGAAACTAAAAAAGAATTACTTGGCGAAAGATTATTGTCAACTCCTTCACACACAGCATATTTAAAAATTTCTGAAGGCTGTGATCATCCATGTTCGTTTTGTGCAATTCCACTTATGCGAGGTTTGCATAAATCCAAACCCATTGAAGATTTAATACGTGAAGCAGAATTTCTTGCATCAAGTGGAACAAAAGAACTGGTGTTGATTGCTCAGGATACAACTGATTATGGAAAAGATATTTATGGCAAAAAAAATATTGTAGAACTTTTAAGAAAGCTTAGCGAGATAAATGGAATTGAGTGGATAAGATTAATGTATGCTTATCCAACAAAATTTGCCGATGATTTGATTGAAGAGATAAAAACTAATCCAAAAGTTTGTAAGTATGTTGATATTCCTTTACAGCATATTTCTGATGATGTTCTAAAATCAATGCGAAGAGGAGTAACTTCTGATCGAACTAAAGAATTGTTAGTAAAACTTAGAAAAGAAATTCCAGAAATAACAATACGTACAACTTTTATTGTTGGTTATCCAAACGAAACAGAAAAAGATTTTAATGAGCTTTGTGATTTTGTTCATGAAATAGAATTTGATAGAATTGGAACATTTACATTTAGTGTAGAAGAAAACACATCAAGTTATATTCTTGGCGATCCGGTTTCTGAAGAAGAAAAAGAAAGACGAAAAAATGTTTTGATGGAAATCCAGAAAGAGATTTCGCTTTCAATCAATGAAACTTTTGTTGGTAAAACATTAAAAGTATTAATTGATTCGGTAGAGGGAGAATATTTTGTAGGTCGTTCTTATCGAGATGCGCCAGAAGTTGATGGAGAAATATTGATAAGTAAAGAAAATAAAAAATAAAAATCGGCAATTTTTACGATGTTGTAATTAATGAATGCGATGAGTATGATTTGTATGGCAAAGTTAATTTATAGAAAGGAAATTAAAATGAAATCATTACTTCTACTTGTTCTATCCTTTGTATTCACAACCAGTATCATTGCGCAAGATAATATTCCAACAGAGCCCAAAAAATATTAGCGACGCAGTTTACTTTCAGGATTATGTAAGTTTTGCCTCAGAAAACCAGGACTTTCTCGCGTAGATATTTTTATTCAGGTGCCATATAAGAATGTAAAATTTGTAAAGTCTAATCAGGGATTTACAGCTAAATATTCTATAACGGCTTCTGTATTTGATAGTAGCGGAAGTAAAATGATTGTTGAAAAAAACCTAGAATGAAACCATAAATGTAATGGATTACAATCTAACTATCACGAAAGAAAATTATAATCTTAGTAAAAGATCTTTTGATCTTTTGCCTGGAAATTATAAAATAAAAACTGTAATGACTGATAAAGATTCCAAGCAAGAGGCTGTTGGCGAAAATAATTTTGTTTTAAAATCTTACGATAAAAATATTTCTCTAAGTGATTTACTTTTAATCTCTAAAGCTGATAGTGCTAATATTAAATCAGGCATTGTTCCAAACATCAGTAGAAATTATCCATCATCCAAAAACAGGATAAAGTTTTATCTTGAAGTTTATCTAAAAGATAGCATTGAAATAAAAAACAACTTCGAATACTCTGTTTTAAATTCTGAGCAGCAAGTTATTCATACTGAAAAAGAAGATAGAAAATTATCTTATGGCACAAACAAAATATTAGTTACACTTAAGGAATTCCCTTTTGATCTTGGCGTTTACACGCTTGTTGTAACAGCTAAAGACAGTACCGGAGCTAGCATTACTACCAACAAAGCTTTTTATTCTCATTGGAAAGGGTTGCCTTCAATAATTAAAGATATTGATAAAGCTATTTCTCAAATCGTTTATATCGCAACTCCTGATGAAATAGAAATAATGGAAGATGGAGAAAATCTGCAAGAAAAAACAAAAAGATTTTTGGACTTTTGGAAGAAAAAAGATCCATCCCCGAATAATGATGAGAACGAAATTTTTGATGAATACTTTAGACGAATTGCATATTGTGATGAAAATTTTTCAAACTATTTAGAAGGCTGGAGAAGTGATCGTGGAATGGTTTATACAATATTAGGTGTGCCAAATAATGTTGATCGCCATCCGTTTGAATATGACTCTAAACCTTATGAAGTATGGGAGTACTATGATTTGAATCGTAGTTTTATTTTTGTTGATCAAACAGGATTTGGTGATTATAGATTAATAACTCCATTGTCCGGTGATCTTTACAGGTATAGGTATTAGATAATAAATAAAATGATTCTAATCGTTACATTAAATCCGCTTCTTGAAAGAAGATTTGCTTACCAAAATATCAGTTTAGGTAATGTAAACAGAAATGCAATTACCTCGATTGCTGTTGGCGGCAAAGGGATTAATGTAAGTCGGCAATTAAAAAAACTGGGAATAAAATCCTTTAATTATTTTTTTAGCGGTGGAAATGATGGGAAAATATTTCGTGATATATTAAAAAAAGATGACTTTGATTTTTCTTTTGTAGCAACAAAATCAGAAACCAGAAATGCTGCAGTTATAATTTCAGAACAAGAAAAGAATGTAACATCATACTTTTCTAAAAATTCTAAAATTCTCCAAAACGAAGCTGATGAATTTAAATCCAAACTTGATAAGATGATTCAGAATTGTGAGATTGTTGTTTTTTCAGGTAGTTCGCCTTGCAAAGAAACTGATTCAATAATCCCTTTGGGAATAGATCTGGCAAATAAATACGATAAAATTTCGATTTGTGATACTTATGGAAACTCACTAAAGGATTATTGATGCAACTCCAACTATAATTCATAATAATTATATTGAAGTTGAAAACTCATTTAATCTAAAATTGGATAATGAAGAAGCAATATTGGCTTTTATAAATAATCTTTATAAAAAAAATATTAAGCGTGTTTTTTTAACAAATGGGAGCAATAATTTTTACGCTTCTAATTTTGATTATTTTTATAAAGTTAATCCTATACAAATACAATCTGTTGATCCTACCGGAAGTGGCGATAGTTTTGTTGCAGGCATTGTAAAAGGCTGGGTTAACTCTGATGTATTTGAAGATACATTAAAATATTCTACGGCTTTGGCGGGATTAAATGCAGCAACTTTTAATGTTTCTCTGGTTGATGGTTTAGAAGCAAATAGATTTAAGGATAAAGTAGAAATTTATCCCGTAGGAAAAAAAACAAAGACAATTGATGATTCACCTCGCGAAATATAGTTTTCTTCTAATTATTTTATTCTCTTCGATTTCTTATTCACAAAAATTAAATTCATTTGAAGTAAATGGTAATTTTGATTTTGATGATTCACAATATCTCGAATGGTCCGGAATCAATATAAATCAAAATTATTTTGCTCGGGTTTTAGATTCAGTTAAATCAAGAATTGCAAAAAACATTTTACGGTATGGATATTTCTATATTGTGTTTGAAAATGATTCATTAATTGTCTCGCCAGATTCGCTAACATTTGCAATTATTTTAGATATAATTGAGAATACTCCAATTGTAATTGATAAAATTTTATTTACAAATCTTGATTCAACAAACTATAATCCAATTATTGATCAGTTTGAATATCTAAAAGGACAGAAACTAAATAAAGAATCAATTGAATTAAATATTGAACAGTTATTAATCGAATATGAAAATTCGGGTCATCCTTTTGCAAGAATTATTATTTCATCAGTAAATGTTTATTACGATTCTGTTAAAGAAGAAAATATCGCTGATCTTTATTTAAGACTGGAAAGTGGTAATGAAAATAAAATTGATAAAATTGAAATAACTGGTAACACATCCACAAAAGATTATGTAATATTACGTGAACTCAGATTTGAAACCGGCGCGCCATACAATCAAAAACAAATTGATGAATTGCCGAAGAGATTGAATAAGTTAAGATTTTTTGAATCGGTTCAAATTCCAAAATTTTATATAAACTCAAAAAAAGAAGGTGTACTTTTAATTGATGTTAAAGAAAAAAACACAAATAATTTCGACGGCATAATTGGCTACATTCCTCCTGGTAAAAATGAGCGCAGCGGATATGTAACAGGATTAATAAATATTTCTCTAAGAAATCTTTTTGGAACTGGAAGAGCGGCAGCAATTAAATGGAATAAGTATGATAGAAAATCTCAGGAACTGGACTTAAAATATTTAGAACCATGGTTTTTAGGTTATCCTTTTAATATCAATTTAAATCTTTATCAAAGAATTCAAGATTCAACTTATGTACAAAGAAGATTAGAAGGAGCGATAGAATATCTTGCTACTGAAGATATTTCAGGAAGCGTTTTAATTTCATCAGAAACAGTTGTGCCTACAATAAGAGTTAAACCGATTTTTACAGTCTATAATTCATCATACATTACAACAGGTTTAAATCTAAAAATTGATACTCGTGATGATCCATACTCGCCGACGCAAGGTTTATTATTTATAAATTCATATTCTTATAGTAGAAAAAAAATAAATGGTCCGGTTGAGTATATAAGTCCGACTTTAGAAACTTCAGTTAATCTGCAAAGATTTTCTGTAAGCTTTAACTTTTTTTATGAATTATTTTCGCGGCAAGTTGTAGCAATTGGAGTTAATGGTAGAGAATTACGAAGTTCATCATTTGAAAACAGTGATCTTTTTCGACTTGGCGGCACAAATACTTTGCGTGGTTATCGTGAAGAACAATTTATTGGCTCAAGAATATTCTGGTCAAATTTAGAATATCGAGCTTTGCTTACAAGAAGGTCTTTCGCTTTTCTCTTTTTTGATACTGGTTATTATTTACGTCCGGCAGATGAAGAAAAAAGTGTTTTAAAGATTGAAGATTTTCTTTATGGTTTTGGTTTAGGATTAAATATTGAAACTGCACTTGGTGTATTGCGCGTAAGTTATGCTCTTGGTAAAGGTGATACTTTCAGCGACGGCAAAATCCACTTTGGTGTATTGAATGAATTTTAGTTGAAAAAGTTAAACAACATTACTATAGCTAGTTAATTCATTATTTATTACGTTTAAAAGTAGTTAATAAAACTATATTTTAATTTATATTTGATACGGGGTATCGAGATGAAAACAAAATATTTTTACTTTTACTTACTGGTGCTATTGTGTAACATTTGTATTTTCAATTCCTTTACTATTGCTCAACATTTAGATCGCAGCCTAATTGACGTAAGTAAAATAACTTCTTGGGTTAGCAGTGAAGGATTTCATGACTGGATTGTTGATAATAATGTTTTCAATGGCTCATATCCAAATGGTAAACCTGTTGGGGTTATTTTTTCTGAAGGTATTTGTTGGGGTGGATTAGTTTACGATGGTCATGCTCCTGTCGTAAGAGTTAATGGAAATAATTATGGAAGTGGGTGTGCCCCAAATACAAGATTATTCAGGGTCAGATACGATTACTTTACAGCCAATCTAACAAATGATGCAGCAAACTACTTTAATAAAAATATAATTCATGTTACTGAGGATGATATACTTCAGATTAAAAATCAATATGATAAAGATTGGAATGAATGGCCCGGAGATTTAGGAGCACCGTATTTTGATAAAGATAATGATGGAATTTATAATCCTAATATCGATATTCCCGGTGTACCAGGAGCTATACAGACAATTTGGATAAACTATAATGATAGTCTATCTATGAATATGTATGGTTCTAGGCCAATAGGATTGGAAATTCAAGAAACTTATTGGGCATATTATTTTGAGGGACCGATAGGTAATGTTATCTATAAAAAAGTTAATCTAATTTATAAAGGTGATACTTCTTCAGTCTTAAATTCTTTTATTGATAGTATGTATATATGTCAATGGGCAGATGCAAATATAGGTAATGGAAGTGATGATTTTATAGGGAGTGATACAACATTAAATCTTGGTTATGCATATAATTCTAACAATACTGATCAATACTATCTTCAATTTGGGTTAGAACCACCCGCCGTTGGATATAGTTTCTTTCAAGGTGCTTCCCATATAACAGGAAATCAATCAGATAGTGCTATAGTAAATTTTAAATGGGTAAAAGGACGTAGATATTTTAATACTAAACCTTTATCTGGTGCAATTTTACACAGAACAGGTGGATATTTTTCTGATCCAAATTATGATTATAATGGAACCTTAGAATTTTATAATCTAATGAGGGGTTATTTACCTATTCCTAGATATCCGAGCATTTATACAGGTGGGGAATTTATTGGACCTGGAACTTATATGTTACCTGGTGATCCAGTGACAGGTACTGGGCAAATTGATGGAATCACGGATGGACCTGGTGCTAGAAGAATGTGGTTGATGTCTGGACCTATTGATTTAGAACTGGGTGATACAGCTGAAGTAGTAATAGCATTAGTTGGCGGTATGGGTGTTAATCATCTGTCAAGCATAATAAATTTAAGATATAACGCCAATGCTGCAAATTTGTTTTATAATTATTTTGTTGAAGATATGACTGCTGGAACAATTCAGGTTTCTCCACCGGATCGTTCGAAGTCAAATTTAATTCCTGATAATTATGTTTTATACCAGAACTATCCAAATCCATTTAATTTAGCGACAACAATAAAGTATGAATTACCCGAACCGGCTTTTGTTACACTTATTGTTTATGATATTATAGGCAGAGAAGTCGCCCGGCTTGTTAATGAAGAAAAAACTGAAGGAAGATATACAGTTCAATTCAATGCAGCTAATTTATCAAGCGGTGTTTATATTTATAAAATTTCGTTTAATAATTTATCCAATAAGTTAGTATTCGATAATCTTCATAAAACAATGAAATTAATACTGATTAAATAAGAAAGCATTTAGTAATTTACTTATTTTCTTCAGATTATAATTGCATTCCATTTTAATTTAAGTGCCGCTTCGATTATTTTGGGCAGCATTTTTAGATTTAAGATGAACCTATCAATAAAAATAAATGCTTTTATAAAAATTACACGACCAGTAAATGTTGTTATAACATTTTTTGTTGTTGTTGTTGCAATTCTAATCTCTCAAGAAAATGATATTGAATTTTATAAAATAATTTTTTCTTCTATTGTTGCTGCTTTAGTTGCTGCTGCGGGTAATATTATTAATGATATTTATGATATAGAAACGGATAAAGTTTCTCATCCTGAAAGAGTATTAGTTTTAGAATCTTTAAGCAAAAAAGAAGCGATTTATTTCTATAACTTTCTGAACATTCTTGCAATCATAATTGCATCCAGGTTATCAGATATTCTTCTTCTAATTGTTTTTATCTCTATTCTTATTCTTTACATATATTCCTATTACTTAAAAAAAATTCCGCTGTTGGGAAATGTTACAGTAGCATCACTTACAGGTTTAACTTTTATTTATGGCGGTTTTGTTACTGGAAATCCTATCGCAGCAATAGTACCAGCTGTTTTTGCTTTTCTAATAAACTTAGTAAGAGAGATTGTAAAAGATATTCAGGATATTGAAGGCGATTATAAAATAGGTTACCAAACTTTCCCAATTAAATATGGTGTTCAGAAATCAAAAATTTTGATTTTATTTATTATTGTTGCACTCATTCTTTATACCTTATATCCTTTCGTCACTAAGCTTTATAAGATAGAATACTTTTTAATTGTGATGTTGATTGTTAATCCAGTTTTAATATTATCACTAAAACTCTTATTTGAAAAAACTTAAAAAAGCTGACATTAATTAGTAATTTATTAAAGTTAGATATGTTATTTGGATTGTTAGCAATTTACCTTGGTAAATGAAAAGCATTGATAAAAAATATTTAGTAAATGATAAACAAATTCTTGCTGGAACTGATGAGGCCGGTAGAGGTCCATTGGCAGGACCTGTTGTGGCTGCGGCTGTAATTCTTCCAATTGGTTTTTGTGATGAAAGAATTAATGATTCTAAAAAACTTTCTGCAAAGATGCGTGATGAACTATTTAGTGTAATAAAAAAAAATGCTTTAGCTTACGCTTACACTGTTATATCGCACAAAAAAATTGATGAAATAAATATTTTAAAAGCATCATTGCTTGCAATGAAAAAATCTGTTGAAAAATTAAAAATACAACCGGATATAATTCTTGTTGATGGAAATAAATCATTTAATTATGATGCTGAAGTTATTCCTATTGTTAAAGGCGACTCTAAATCATTATCAATTGCATCAGCTTCAATCATTGCAAAAGTTGTAAGAGATAGATTGATGGAAAATCATGCAATAAAATATCCTGATTATGGTTGGCAAACAAACAAAGGATATCCGACCAAGGAACATATAAATGCTGTTTTAAAATATGGTGCGTGTTCACTCCACAGAAAAACATTTCTAAAAAAAATATTTGAACGTGCAAATCAAACAGAAATATTATTTGTAGAAGAATAATTTATGGCTGAGAAAAATAAAAGAGATATTGGTAAAGAGGGTGAAGATATAGCAGCAAAATATCTAACTGAAAAAGGATTTGAAATAGTAGAAAGAAATTTTTATTACAGCAATCATGGTGAAATAGATATAGTTGCAAATCATAATAACCAGTTGGTTTTTATCGAAGTAAAATCACGATTAAATCTTGAATATGGTGAACCTGAATATGCAATTACTCCAAAAAAAATTAAGCAAATAAAAAAAATAGCTGAGCTTTATTTGTTTGATAAAGAAATTGAAGAGGTTGATTGCAGGTTTGATGTAGTGGCTGTATTACTTGAAGATAAATCAAATCCAAAGATTACCCATTATGAAAATGCTTTTATGTAAAAATGTTGATATTCTTCACAATTGCTTAAAAATTTCAAAATTGTTTAGCAAAAATTTCTTAGTTTGAAATCAGTAATTATAAAAAATATACAATCTCATCAATCATGAAAAATTCTAAAACGAAAGTTATAAAGCGAAACTCTATTGAAAATCGTTTAACAGAGTTTTTTATCATGATTGCTGGTCTCTGGCAGTTCCAATTACAATTTTTAAAACAAGTCTTTGTTCCACCTTACGAGATTGACCAAATCCGAAAACACATGGATGAGCTTGGAATAAAAACTTTACCGATTGTTAGCGTAACAGGATTTATAATTGGACTAGTAATTACAATGCAAATGCATCCTGTTATGGTAAGATTTGGTGCTGAAGCATTTTTACCTGGTGCAGTTGGAATTTCAATCGTTAGAGAATTAGCACCAGTTATTACGGCCTTAATTTTTGCAGGCAGAGTTAGTTCTGGAATTGGTGCAGAGCTTGGCTCAATGCGCGTTACAGAACAGATTGATGCAATGGAAGTATCTGCAGTTAATCCTTTTAAATATTTAGTAATCACAAGAGTATTTGCAACAACTTTCATTCTGCCAATCTTAACAGTTTATGTAATCTTTATAGCTTTTGTTGGATCATTTATTGCAGTTTTATTAGTGCAAAATATGTCTTATGCATATTTTATAGATAAAGTTGTTTCCTCAGTTGAGTTTGGTGATGCAATTCCTGGTGTGCTTAAAACATTTGTCTTTGGTTTTATTGTTGGCATAGTTGGAACCTATAAAGGTTATACCGCAACAAATGGAACAGAAGGTGTTGGTAAAGCTGCAACTACTGCAGTTGTTGTTTCATCGTTAATGATTTTAATTTTTGATATGGTTCTTGTTAAAGTAACTTTATGGCTGTGGCCAACAGTATAATTTTATTAATGAATAATGTTGTTGAAATAAATAAAGTATCTAAGGCATTTGGTTCACACGTTGTGCTGGATAATGTTTCACTTAATGTTGAAGAAGGTGAAAACATGATTGTATTCGGACAAAGTGGTACAGGAAAAAGTGTTTTACTTAAATGTATCGTTAGATTACTTGAACCTGATAAAGGTGATATTTTTATTGAAGGTACAAATGTGCTAACTCTAAGAATTAAAGAACTAAACGATATTAGAAAAAATCTTGGTTTTCTCTTTCAAGGTGCAGCTTTATATGATTCGATGTCTGTAAGAGAGAATTTAGAATTTCCGTTGATCAGACATTTTACTTTTACTGATGCTGAAAGAGAAGAAAAAATAAAATCAGTTTTAGAAAAAGTTTCATTAGAAGAAGCAATTGATAAAATGCCT
This sequence comes from Ignavibacteriales bacterium, assembly GCA_016707585.1. Classification (GTDB taxonomy): domain Bacteria; phylum Bacteroidota; class Ignavibacteria; order Ignavibacteriales; family Ignavibacteriaceae; genus IGN3. The sequence goes on from JADJHL010000005.1 coordinate 11,076, forward strand.
TCAGAACTTTCCGGTGGAATGAAAAAACGAATTGGACTTGCGCGTTCAATTATCACAGAACCTAAGCTTATGCTTTATGATGAGCCTACAACAGGGCTTGATCCAATAACATCAAAAGAAATTAGTTCACTAATTTTAGAATTACAAAAATCACTAAAGATGACTTCAATAGTTGTAACACACGATTTACTATGTGCAGAAATAATTGCAGATAGAGCAATTGTACTGAATGAAGGAATTGTGCAACACGAAGGTACAATTACAGAACTTACAACATCACGAGATCCATTTTTAAGGAATTTCTTTAGTCACGAAATTGTTGAAGAGCAGAACAGGAGAAACAATGTCTAATAATCTTGCAAATGCCAAACTGGGAATTTTTATTTTTCTTGGAAGCACATTACTTGTTGTTCTTATCTTTCTTTTAGGAAATAAAGATCAACTCTTTACTTCTACATTTACATTAAAAGCCTACTTTAAAAATACTGAAGGATTAAGAAACGGTGCATCAGTAAGATTTGGTGGTATTGATATTGGTGCTGTTAAAGACATACAAATATTAAATGATACTACTGGTCGTGTTGAAATTACAATGCGAATTAAAGAAGAAGTAAAACGATTTATCAAAAAAGATTCTCGTGCTAGTATTGAAACAGAAGGTTTGGTTGGAAACAAAGTTGTAATGATTTCAATGGGATCTGTTAGTGCTGAAGAAATTACTGATGGTGGAATTATTCTTTCAAAAGAGCCGCTAAGTTTTTCTGATATAATTGAAGAGACTCAGGGAATAATGGCTTACACAAAAGATATGACAAAAAATCTTGCGGAGATTGTACAAAAAGTAAATAAAGGAGAAGGTACTATTGGCAGGATATTAAATGATGATCAACTTTATAACGCGGCGACAAATCTTACAAATACAGCAGACAAAAATTTAACTTCAATATCTGATGATATGAAAGAGGTTTTATCTTTGTTTGATAATCTTGGTAAAGGTGTTGAAGATGTTGTTAAAAATGTAAACAAAATTGTAGCACGAGTTGATACTGTTTTACTGGGCGTTTCTGAAGGTAAAGGTTTGCTTGGCTCACTTGTTTCTGAAAAAGGTAAAGAAGGAAAAACTCTAAACCAGATATTAGATAATCTTGTCGTTGTAACTGAAGAGGCAAAAACTTCAGCTTCAAGTCTTACAGAAAATATGGAAGCGTTAAAACATAACTGGTTGTTTAAAAGTTATTTTGAAGAGCGTGGTTACTGGAACAAAGAAGAATTTGAAAATCAACTTGATACCAAAATACTTGAGCTAAATGATAAAATAAAATTGTTAGATGAAAAGATAATTGAGTTAAAATCAATTGAGAATAAATAATAAAATTGAGTGAAGTACTTTATATAGACAGACTTGTTAGAATTTCTGAAACGTCAATTACGTTCTTTAATTATTATTATCCTTCATCCAAAAGTTTAACGGTTCCTTTCCACAACGTAAAAAAAGTTGTTTCATTAATGCCAAATCTTTTTAATGGCAAATATAGATTTTGGGGAACATCAAGTTTATTTACCTGGTTTCCAAAAGATTTTAAGAGAAGCACGAGAGACAAGATATTTATTCTGTATAGAAAAAATAAGAGAGTAAAAATTGGTTTTACTGCTGTTGATTCCCAAAAAGTTTTTGAGATTATTTTAGAAAAGCAGTTGTTTTAGTGATTTTGTAGTTTATTAATTAAAGTCTTTTCTCCTACCAAATAAAAAATATGGCAAAAGAAAAAAAAGAAAAAAAGATAATTGTTAAAGGTGCGCGTGAGCATAATCTTAAAAACTTAAGTTTTGAGATTCCGCGTAACAAACTTGTTGTATTTACCGGTGTTAGCGGCAGCGGAAAATCATCATTAGTTTTTGATACAATTTATGCTGAAGGTCAACGACGTTATGTAGAAAGTCTTTCTTCCTATGCAAGACAATTTCTTGAAAGAATGAATAAACCTGATGTGGATTTAATTCAAGGAATTTCTCCTGCTGTTGCAATCGAACAAAAAACAGGTTCGCGTAATTCTCGTTCTACAGTTGGAACAACTACTGAAGTTTATGATTACCTGCGTTTATTGTTTGCTAGAATTGGTAAAACAATGTGTTTTCAATGTGGTAAAGAAGTTAAAAAAGCCACAACAGGAACAGTTGCCGATTGGCTTGAAACTCAAAATGATGGAACAAGATTTTATCTTACTTTCCCATTACACGATCACGAAGGACATTCTGTAAAAGAAGAAATCGAGCTTTTAAAGAAACGAGGATTCTTCAGAGTTTATTTTAATAAAAAGTTTTATGACTTAAGCGAAGAAGAAGTAAAACTACCCAAAAGTAAAAAGGATATTAAAATTGTTGTTGATAGAATAAAACTTAGTAAAGGTGAAGTACGAGAAAAACTTTCTGATTCAATTGAAGTAACTTTTAAGGAAGGTGAGAACAGAATTGTTCTTATCAATGCTGATACTAATGAACAGCAAGAGTTTAATAAATTTTATGAATGTTGTAGTGTTAGATATGAAGAACCTGAGCCAAGATTTTTTTCATTCAATAATCCATTTGGTGCTTGTCCAGTTTGCCAGGGATTTAGTAAAATAATTGGTGTGGATATGAATCTTGTGGTTCCTAATCCTAACCTAACAATTGCTGATGGTGCTTTGGCTCCTTTTAAAGGTGCAAAATACAGCACATATCTTCGAGATCTTATCCAGAATGCTCGAGATTATAAATTCCCAATTCATGTCCCTTATAAACAGTTGAATGACGAACAAATTTCACTTGTAAAAAAAGGTTTTGGTAAGTATAAAGGTCTTGATCATTTTTTTGAAGAACTTGAGAGAAAAACTTATAAGATTCATGTACGTGTTATGCTTAGTCGTTATCGTGGTTATACAAATTGCCCCGCTTGTAAAGGATCAAGATTAAGACGAGAAGCATTGCAAGTAAAAATAGATGGTAAATCTATTCATGAAATTGTGCAAATGCCGATTGAACAATCATTAAAATTCTTTGAAGCCTTAAAACTCTCTGAGTACGATTATACTGTTGCAGAAAGAATTCTTAAAGAAATAATTAAGCGTTTAACATTTCTTAACAATGTTGGTATTGGTTACTTAACATTAGATCGTTACAGCAACACACTTTCTGGTGGAGAAACACAGAGAATAAATCTTGCAACATCCCTTGGTTCTGCTTTGGTTGGAACATTGTATGTTTTGGATGAACCAAGTATTGGGTTACATCCACGCGATAATGCAAAGTTGATTAACATTTTAAAAAATCTTAGAGACATTGGTAACTCAGTTTTAGTTGTTGAGCACGATGCAGAGATGATGAAAGAAGCTGATTTGATTTTTGATATGGGGCCAAAAGCGGGAATTGATGGTGGTGAAATAGTCGCAATAGGAAATTATTCAGAGATAATAAAAAATAAATCATCGTTGACAGGTAAGTATCTTTCCGGTGAATTAAAAATTCCATTGCCAGGAAAAAGGAATGAAAAGAAAAATAAATTAATTAAAATAGTTGGTGCCAGAGAAAATAATCTTAAAAATCTTACAGTAGAAATTCCATTAAACAAATTTGTTGTAATAACTGGTGTTAGCGGATCAGGTAAAAGTACACTTATACATGATGTTTTTTATGCAGGACTCGCAAAGTATCTCGGCAATGCGCCTTCATTTATTGGTAAGTATGATGATATTAAAGGAGGCGAATATCTTGATGATGTTGTTATTGTTGATCAATCACCAATTGGAAAATCTCCAAGATCAAATCCTATCAGTTATATAAAAGCTTTTGAGTTGATACGTGAATTGTTTGCATCAACTCATCAAGCGAGAGCACGTGGGTATAAACCCGGATTTTTTTCTTTTAATGTTCCCGGTGGCAGATGCGAAACCTGCCAGGGTGATGGTTACATAAAAGTTGAGATGCAGTTTCTCGCAGATCTTTATCTTGAATGTGATGATTGTAATGGAACGAGGTATAAAAAAGAAATTCGTGAGATTACATACAAAGGCAAAAACTTAGTTGATGTTCTTGAAATGACAGTTGATGAAGCAATAATATTTTTTGAAGGTAATGACCGCATCACCAGGCTTTTGGAAATGTTAGCAGAAGTTGGTTTGGGTTACATTAAACTTGGGCAGCCATCAAATACATTATCGGGCGGTGAAGCACAGCGAATTAAATTAGCTTCTTATCTAACAGCACAGCGAGATAGAAGACATATACTTTTTATTTTTGATGAACCAACTACTGGATTACATTTTCCACGATATTTCTAAATTATTAAAATGTTTTCAACTACTGCTTGAAAGAAATAATTCTGTTGTGATTATTGAACATAATTTAGATGTTATTAAATGTGCTGATTATATTATTGATCTTGGACCGGAAGCAGGCGATAAAGGTGGAGAAATTGTTGCAACCGGAACTCCGGAAGAAATTGCTGAAGTTGAAAATTCCTGGACAGGTAAGTATTTGAAAGAGTATTTGTAGCATGTTAAAATTTCTCCCCTATACAAAAGGGGAGAAAACAAAATGGGTTCTAATTATTCTCGTTATTATTTTTTATCTCTTTTAACCGTTGGCTCAAAATCTAGTGGTCTTCCCATCTTATCTAAACCTAAAATTTCTCTTGTGCGATCTAACGCATCATCAATGTTACCTAATACATTTTGTTCGCCAACAATCTTTAAAAAACCTGATTGCTCTAATGCCATAAGTGGCTGAGTGTGAACACCTGATAGAACTAATTGTGTCCCTTTTTTAATCGATTCATGATAGACTTCCTCCAGAGCGTGTATTCCAGTCCCATCAATCGCTGGTACATTACGCATTCTTATAATTAAAACTTTTGGCGGACTTTCAATAAATCTAATTGCATCTCTGAATTTTGAAACCGCTCCAAAGAAAAATGGGCCATTAATTTCAAACACTTCAACTTCATCAGGAACTTTTTTATTTGAAATCGCATTTATGTCTATTGCTTCATCATCATCATCTTTTAGCTCACGGGTTATAACCCCAACATTTGTAACCATTGCCATCGAGCGCATAAATAAAAACACAGCCAGTACCATTCCAACTTGAATTGCAATGGTTAAATCAAATACTACTGTTAAACCAAAAGTTGTAAGTAAAACTATGATATCACTTTTGGGACTTTTAAATATTTCAACAAACGATCTCCATTCGCTCATATTGTATGCAACAACAATTAATATTGCAGCTAGAGTTGCCATCGGAATTAATTTTGCAAACTGTCCAAAGAAAAGTGTTATAAGTAAAAGAACTATTGCGTGAATAATTCCAGCAACAGGAGTTCTTCCACCATTTTTAATATTGGTTGCTGTACGTGCAATTGCACCAGTTGCAGGAATTCCACCAAACAAAGGTGTAATAATATTTGCAACACCTTGTGCAATCAACTCCATATTTGAACGATGTCGCCCTCCAATCATACCATCTGCAACAACTGCTGATAGTAATGATTCTATAGCTGCTAAAATTGCAATTGTAGTTGCCGGCCCGATTAGACTTTTTATTGTTGCAAAATCAATTTGTGGAAAAACCGGTGATGGAAGTGCTGATGGAAGCTCACCAAATTTTGATCCAATTGTTTCTAAGGGAAAATTAAATACTTGTGCAATTGCAGTTGTTAAAACTAATGCAACTATTGATCCAGGAACTTTATGTGTGATTTTAGGAAAAATTAAAATTATAAATAATGCTAGTGCAGCGGTACCAAACGAATAATAATTAATTGATGCAAAGTTTATTGAGTATTCAATCCATTTATCAAAAAATTCTGATGGAACTTTATCGATTGATAATCCAAAAAAATCTTTTATTTGAGTTGAAAAAATTAATAATGCTATGCCGCTGGTAAATCCAACAACAACAGGATGAGGAATAAATTTTATTACGGAACCAAATCTTGCAAAGCCCATAACAACAAGTATAATGCCTGCCATAATTGTTGCGATGATTAATCCGTTTACGCCAAACTGCTGAACGATTCCGTAAACAATAACAATAAATGCTCCTGTTGGGCCACCTATTTGTACGCGGCTGCCGCCAAGAAATGAGATTATAAATCCAGCAATGATTGCAGTGATCAATCCTTTTTCTGGTGTTACTCCAGAAGCAATACCAAAAGCAATTGCAAGTGGCAATGCAACAATTCCTACAATTGTACCAGCGGATAAATCAGCAAGAAATTGTTTTGATGTGTAACCTTTTAACGTTGTAAATAATTTTGGTTTTAACATTTAATTCAGATTTTATTATCAAAAAAAGACGATGCAAGATAATAATTATCAAAATCAATCACGGCATACTTGATAGTATTGATTAAGTGCAATATTAAAAACAAAAATTGGTGATTGAAGGCACTATTTTTGAGTAAGTAAATTGCTAAAAAAGGAATATCTTTACTTCAATTAAAAATTATAAGATGATTAAACAATTACTTTTTACATTTACACTATTAACTCAAGTTTTACTTGCGCAAAATTTTGGATCAATGCGTTTTACTAATTATGCAGATGACAGAAAAAGCGCATTTAGTTTAACCTTTGATGACGGTTTATTAACTCATACCGAAAACGTGGCACCAATTTTAAATCAGTATGGATTTAAAGGAACATTTTATGTTATTCCGCCATACTTAACTGAATCTTTACCAGGAATTTGGCGCTACGGAATCTGGCCGGATTTTCAATTGCTTGCAAATGAAGGGCATGAAATTGGATCACACACGATGAGACATTATGATCTCACTTCACTTCAGTGGGGAAGTATTGATGATGATAGCACACTATTGTATGAACTTTATCAATCAAAAATATTTATCGAACAAAAGGTTCCATCTGAAAAATGTATTTCATTAAACTATCCTTACACTTACCATAATTCAGTTGTTGATTCCGCAGCAAGTTTGTTTTATGAAAATGCCAGAACACTTGGCCAGGTAGCTAATGATTCTTCATTGTCCGAAAATGAATGGTACGGTTTAAAAGCCAAGGTTGTTGAATTTGATTTACCAAGAAATTCTGTTGATGATGATCTTGAGGAACTTTTTACTTTTTTAGAGTGGACACAAAATTCAGTTAGTAATCATCAATGGGGAATGATAATTATACATGATGTTATTCCATTTAGTGATTTAGATTCATTAATAAATGATATATATCAACCAGTAACAAATGAATGGCTGACATCTTTATGCGATTTTCTATGGGCAAGATCATTATCAAAAAATATTTGGGTTGAGACTGTAGGCAATATTACACGCTATATTAAGGAAAGAGATGCAGCATCATATCAAATTATTTCTTCATCAAACCAACTAGTTGAGATTAATGTAACTGATGATCTGGAAAATGAAATTTATGATTACCCATTAAGTGCCTATGTAAAAATTCCTGATAGCTGGAATTATGTTCATAGTGAACAAAATGGAATTGTTGATACTCTGCTTACAACACTTTCAGATTCAGATAAACTAGTTTTGGTAAATGTTATTCCTGATAAAGGAGTTTTAAAACTTTCTCCGGTTACATCAACAACTGTTGAAGATGAAATTTTGAATGTTAGTGGATTTAAATTGTATCAAAATTATCCAAATCCTTTTAATCCTTCAACACAACAATCAGCTATCAATTACCTTTAAGTGAGAAGTAAAAATTAAGATTTATGATGTTTTAGGAAATGAAGTTACTACTCTTGTTGATGAATATAAATCAGCAGGCAGGTATAATGTACAATTTACAATTAACAAAGAACAACTAAGTTCTGGTTTGTACTTTTATCAAATAAGATTTGGAAAATTTTCAGACACTAAAAAAATGATTTTTCTTAAAGTAAAAATCAAAAATCAAATCTTTGTGTTCGTTTAGTACGCGGAAATCTGCTTTTCAAACCATCTTTTGTCATTACAGCTGAGCCTAATACCCAATCATTATATTTTACAACATATTGACCAATTGGAATATCAATATTTTTAATATTCCAGCCGGTTAAATATTTTAATAACTCATCATCATTTTGTAAAGTGTAAATAAATTTAGTAATAAATTTTTCAAGCACTTGTGCAGCTTGTGAGTTAAAAGTAATTCTATCTTTCTTATCAAGTGTTCCTAACTTTAATCCAATTCGATTAAACAAACCAATATTTTCATCATCCCAATCTTTAATTACAAAATATATATCCTTACCTCTAAAAATATATTTGTAATCATCCAAAACATTTTTATCTACACCAAAATGATCAGAAATATAATCTAAGTATGGTTTTATTTCTTTGTGATTACTCTTTACAATTCTATTTTCTGTCTCTCTTAATTCTTCTTTTTCAGGTGATTCAGTTTCATCAATCTTTCTCATCTTAACTAAAAAGAAACCATCAGAATCAATTTCCCACGGCAGAATTCTAATTGCTTTTTTTATTTCCGGATTTAAAAGTTTCCCTTCAAACTCTGTAAATGCTGGTCTTGTTGGAATAGGAAGATTAACTTCTAATAATTCTACAGGATATTTTTCTAGAATTTTGTCAATCACTAACTCATTCTCTTCTATCGAAAGAGTGCAAGTTGAATAAACAATTTCTGCTCCAACTTTTGCCATTTTAATTGCAGCAACTAGTAATCTTAATTGTAAATGTTGTAATCTATCTACATGATCTAACGACCACCAATTACTTACTTCACCTTTTTTTTGGATAATTCCAAGTCCGCTGCAAGGCGCATCAACAAGCACTTTTGTAAAATGATCGTCATAAATTTTACTAAGCACTTCGCCTTTAGAATGAATTACAGATGCATTTATAACATTCATTCGTTCTAGATTAAACACAAGAGATTTTATTCGTTCATTATCAACTTCATTTACAAGTAAAGTTCCGCGGTTGTTCATTATCTCCGCAAGTTGAGTTGTTTTAGAACCAGGCGCACCGCATAAATCCATTACAATATCATCGCCGGTTGGATGAAGAACTAATGGTGGCAGCATTGATGAAAGCGATTGTATGTAATAAAATCCTAAAACGTGTTCAATTGTTTTTCCAATTCTATCATTTCCTTCAACAACTTTTAAAACTCTTTCAAAATGATTTATTGGCTTAGTTTTAATTTGATATTTATTAAAAAGTAATTTTGATAATTCATCGATTGAAACTTTTGCTGTATTAACCCTGATGTATTGCGTTGGATCCATTTCAATAAACGCAAGATATTTATCGGCAGAATCTTTACCATATAATGATGTGAAATAATCGTATATCTTTTGTGAAACTTCAGTTGCCAATATTAGTACCTGATAAGGTTTAGTTTTTGGAAAATTTCGTTGGATACATTTAGAAAATTTTTCCCATCTGCAAATTCTTTTTTGTAATCAATTTTTACTATGTCAATCAATTCATCAAGATAGTTATTGTACGCGCTTACAATCTTACTAACTAATGATTTGTCTTTAGGAAGATAAGCTTTTCCATTCCGCTGTTTAGAACTGTACACAATAAACTTTGCTTCATCGCTTGTGGAAGCCTGAAATACTTGCTCGCCACTTGTTGTAATTATTTCGTAAGCTCCAAAAAATTCTTGTCCAACAACTAAAGTTTTAATGGGAATAGGAATAATATCGAGTTGTGATTCATCAATAAAATGAAAAGGAAATTGTTTGATGCCATCTAATTGGATTTTACTTATCCAGGTATCAATAAATAATTTTTCGTTCAATTGCCGCCGTTATTACTTATAAAAGTTTTAATATTATTTACAAGATCGTCTAAGTCGTTATATTTTTTAATTGTAAGCTTTTTATCATTACAACCATGAATCATTGATGATATTTGATCAGCTTTTTCATGATAAACTGCAAGAACAGGAATTTTTTTATGAAATAATGCATAAGCAATTTCAAATCCAACACCTAAACTTGGACCAGAAACTTCTGCAATCATTAACTTACTTCCATCAAGCCATTTTAAATCTCTTGAGTAAATCTGTTTTGCGTTTAGAGGTATTGATGAATGAAATTTGCTGCTCATTTCAGATAATGCAGCATGTCCTAACGATTCAACGATTTGAACTATCTGAACATAATTTTGTTGATAAGTTGTATTGCCTTTAATGGGGCCGGCGCAGTAAATAATCATTTTATGAGTTTAATATTTGTTTATAATGATCTTCGTACATAGGAACTACAATTGATTTATCAAAATGTGTTAAAGTTCTTTGTCTTGCATTTTGAGAAAAGATATCATATTTCTTTTCATTTGTTAAAAGGTCAAGAGTATATTTTGCCATACGTTCAACATCGCCAATCTCAGCAATAAAACCACACTCATTATGTTTTACAAGTTCTGGTAAACCACCAACGCTTGAGCTAACAACAGGTAAACCACAAGACATTGCTTCAAGAGCTGCCAATCCAAAACTTTCAGATTGTGATGGTATCAAAAATATATCAGATGAACTTAAAATTTCAACTAATCCTTCTTGCTTACCAAGAAATTTTACACTTTCTGTAAGATTTAATTCTCTGACTAGTCTTTCACATTCAGATCTATCCGGCCCATCACCAACAAGTAAAAGTTTTGATGGAACTTCTTTCTGCACAATATCAAAAACCCGTATTGCATCTGTAACTCGTTTTATGGGTCTAAAGTTTGATGTGTGAACCAAAATCTTTTCACCATTTGGAGCAATGTGTTTTCTAAAAGCACAATCATCTATTGAAGTACGTTTAAAAAAATCTGTATCAACAAAATTTGGAATTACTTCAATATCTTTTTCAATAGAATAATTAGTTAAAGTTTTCTCTTTTAAAAATCTTGAAACTGCTGTAACACCATCACTTTGTTCTATACTAAATTTTACTAATGGAAGGAATGATGGCTCTAATCCAACAAGTGTAATATCAGTTCCATGAAGTGTAGTTGTAATTTTTAACTTCTTATTCTTAACGATTTGTTTTGCCAGGTATGCTGAGGTTGCATGAGGAATTGCATAATGAACGTGGAGCAAATCTAGTTTTTCAAACTCTGCTACTTCAATCATCTTACTTGCAAGAGCTAAACTATAAAGTGGAAACTCAAACAAAGGATAAGTGCTTGTTTCAACTTCATGAAAGAAAATATTTTCTACATACTTTGTAAGTCTAAATGGAAGTGAATAACTAATAAAGTGAACTTCGTGACCGCGAAGTGCAAGTGCCTTACCTAATTCAGTTGCAATTACACCGCTTCCGCCGTAAGTAGGATAACAAGTAATACCAATTTTCATATCAACATTTCATTTTTAAATTGCGTTCAAATATATAGGATTTTGCATGAATAATGAAGATTTCAAACCGCTTAATTCGGGTTTTTGTGATTTAGATAGTTGCCAAATCAATATTAACTTTGAAAAACAAATAACAAAAGAAATGAAACTACTCGTAATCGGACATTCAGTTTTGGATTTTATCAATGATGGAAATTGCATTATGCAAAATGCCGGTGGAATATATTACACAGTTTCAGCACTTAACAGGATTAAATCTAAAGAAGATGATATTTATCTTTGTTCGCAGTTTGATAATGAAACCTATAAGTATTTCTCAACAGAATTTGAAAAGATTGATAAATCATATCTAACCAAGGTTGATAAAATTCCAAGAGTACATCTTAATCTTTTTTAAAGATAAAGAAAGACAAGAAAAGTATGAGAACATTACTAATAATCTTGTTATTGATATAAATGATTTTTATCAGTTCGATGGAATTTTGTTAAACATGATTACCGGTTTTGATATTACACTTGATCAACTTAAAGAAATTCGTAAAAATTTTTCCGGATTGATTTATATTGATGTTCATACTCTTTCTCGTGGATTGGATAAAAACTATCAAAGAAATTTTAGATTGATTCCTGAGTTTAATGAATGGGCAAAATGTTTAGATATCATTCAGGTTAATGAACTTGAGCTTTACACATTATATGAATATAAATCTGAAAGTGAAATAATTGAAAAAATGTTCAGCGATGGTGTAAAGGTTGTTTGTATAACTAAAGGCGAGTTAGGCGCAAAAGTTTATTTTAGCGAATCAAATAAAATTTGTTCTAAATTTATTTCAGCAAGAAAAATAAATAAGCCAAATGTTATTGGATGTGGTGATATCTTTGGGGCATCTTTCTTTTATAATTATAATAGAAATAAAAATGCCTTTGAGTCGTTATCAATTGCAGTAAGTAATGCTGAACTTTTTGTAGAAAATAAATTTTTATAGATAAAATGAATCCTTCTGAATTAATTAAAAAAAGAATTCTTGTTGTTGGCGCAAATGGAATGCTGGGACAAAGAGTTTTAGAGCTTTACTCATCTAATAATGATTTTGAATTGCTTGCAACTTCGGTTGAAGATAAACTTGTATTTGAAAATATAGATTATGTTCAATCAGATATTTCTAACAGAAATGAAATAAAAAAAGCTATTTATGATTTTTGTCCTGATTTTATAATCAATGCTGCAGCTTATACCAATGTTGATAAAAGCGAAAGTGAGCGCGAACTTACCTGGAAAATAAATGTTAAAGGTGTTGAGTATCTTTCGGATGCTGCGCGAGTTTTAGATTCTCATCTTATTCATATTTCTACTGATTATATCTTTGATGGAAAAGATGGACCTTACACAGAAAATGATATTCCAAATCCACTTGGTTATTATGCACGCACCAAACTTGCAAGTGAAAACACTTTAAAGATTAGCGGATCAAGAAACACAATCTTAAGAACAAATGTATTATACGGCACAGCAAAATTTAGCCGCCCCGATTTTGTTAAATGGGTTGTAGATTCACTTCGCGCTAAAAAAGAAATTAGAATTGTTGATGACCAGATTAATAATCCAACTTTTATTGATGATCTTGTACAAGGAATAAATAAAGTTGTTGAATTACGCAAAGAAGGAATTTATAATATTGGTGGTGATGAATTTCTTTCTCGATATGATTTTACAATTATGATAGCAGAATTCTTTAAACTTGATAAATCTTTAATTAAGAGAATTAAAACGGAAGACTTAAATCAACCTGCGCGCAGACCTCTAAAATCAGGATTGATAACAATTAAAGCTCAAAGCGAACTTGGATATAAACCACACACAATTCTTCAATCACTGGAATTAATGAAGTCGGAATTAGGACTATGAAAACAAAAATTATTTTTACTTTAGCATTGATGATATCATTATCATCTTTTGCACAACACAAACTACCTTTATGGGCAAAGGGAGTTGTGTGGTATCAAATATTTCCTGAAAGATTTGCAAATGGTGATCAATCAAATGATCCTGAAGCTGAAAAAGTTTTTATAAATAATAGAAAAATTCCTGAAGGTTGGAAAGTAACTGATTGGAGTTCAAACTGGTTTGCACAAAGTGATTGGGAGAAAAAACTTGACGGCGACGTTCGCAATCATTTTTACGAAAGAAGATATGGCGGAGATTTGCAAGGCATAATTAACAAACTTAATTACATTCAAGAACTTGGTGTTGGTGCAATTTATCTTAATCCTGTTTTTGAAGCTGTCTCACTTCACAAATATGATGGATCATCTTATCATCATATTGATGTTAACTTTGGTCCAGATCCTGTTGGTGATAGAAAAATTATGGAATCTGAAATTCCGGACAAACCCGATACCTGGAAGTGGACAACCGCAGACAAATTATTTTTAAAACTAATTGATGAAGTTCATAAACGTGGAATGAAGATAATTATTGATGGAGTTTTTAATCATACAGGTGTGCAGTTTTGGGCTTTTAAGGATATTGTAAATTATCAGGAACAATCAGAATATAAAGATTGGTTTATAATTGATACATTTGATGATCCAGTAACTGCAACTGATGAGTTTGAGTATAAAGGTTGGTGGAATATAAAATCTTTGCCTGAATTTAATCGTACAAAAGATGATTTAGTTGATGGCCCAAAAAAGTATATTTTCAATTCAACAAAAAAATGGATGGATCCGAATGGAGATGGTGATCCTTCTGATGGCATTGATGGTTGGCGTTTGGATGTTGCAAGAGAAGTTCCAATTGGATTTTGGAAACAATGGAATGAAGTTGTAAAATCAATAAATAATCAATCTATTATTGTTGGTGAGCTGTGGGAGTTTTCTCCGGATCTTGTTTCTGCAAAAGGTCCATTTGATGCTTTAATGAATTATAATTTTGCATTTGCGGTAAATGATTTATTTATAGCGGATAAAAATAAAATATCTGTTGATGAATTTATTTTAAGATTAAAACAGATTGATGAAACGTATGATTACGAAAATTTATATGTACTTCAAAATCTTTTATCAAGTCATGATACTGAACGACTTTCATCGATGATAAAAAATCCTGATCGCAAATACGAGCATGATGCGAATGAAAATAATGCAAATTATAATCCAGGTAAACCAACTAGTGATGATATCGAAAAACAAAAATTAGTTGCAGCATTTCAATTATTGTATCGTGGTGCACCAATGATTTTTTACGGTGATGAAGTTGGTATGTGGGGCGCTGATGATCCACACGATAGAAAACCAATGATTTGGGATGATCTAGTTTATGAAAATGAAATTATAAATGAGCAATCAGGATTTAAAACCGGTATTGGTAATTACACGGTTGAACAAAATAATAATTTATTAAATTTTTATAAAAATATTATTGAAATCCGAAATAATAATGAACAACTAAAAACAGGAACAATTAAATTCATTTATTCTGATAATGAAAAAAAAGCATTTGCTTTTGAAAGTGTAATTGCTGAAAAGAAAACAGTTTGCGTATTTAATCTCGGAAACAATGAATTATCAATTAAATTTGATTTTCCTTTAGCAGAATTATATTTATTAAATAAGAATGATGATTCTGAGAACTTTAGCAAGAATAATTATAAACCAAATGAGGAAATCTTAATTCAGGTTAAATCTTTTGGGGTTTTTAATACAAAGTAATTTATGATTAATAAATACAACTCATTTATATTCGATTTGGATGGCACAGTTTATCGCGGTGAAAGCATAATCCCGAATGCTGATAAAACAATCAATCATATAAAGCAACTTGGTAAAAAAGTACTTTTTATTTCTAACAAAACAACAGGGACAATTAAAGATTATTATTTATTCCTAAGAAATTTTGGTTTAAATATTGAAGAAAGTGAAATTATAAACTCCACAATTGTTGTTAAAAATTATCTTCTAAAAAAACATCCTGAAAAAAAGTTTTTTGCAATCGGTGAACAGGTTTTTGTGGACGAACTTGTTTCTGCGGGATTAAACTTCTCAAACAATCCAAAAGAAATTGAAATTTTGCTGATCACTTTAGATAGAACATTAAATTATGAGAAACTGGAAATTGCAGCCAAAGCTCTTGAATATGGTGCGAGATTTTTTGCTGCAAATATCGATGATACTTGTCCTGTTGATGGAGGAGAAGTTCTTGATGCTGGTTCAACAATTTCTGCTTTAGAAAAACGAACTCACAAAAAATTAGAACTGCATTTTGGTAAACCTTCAGAGTTTATGATGCAGGAAATAAAATCAAAATTAAATAATGATTTATCAAAAACATTGCTGCTTGGTGATAGATTAGAGACTGATATTTTAATTGGAAATAAATTGGGAATTGATACTGCGCTTGTTTCAACAGGTGTAAAACTTTATTTAAATGGTAATTCTGAAATTGAACCTACTTATCATTTAGATTCGATATCCGATTTAATTAAAAATCTGTACCCTCGAGAGGAATCGAACCTCCGACCAAAAGTTTAGGAAACTTCTGCTCTATCCACTGAGCTACGAGGGCAAATTTTTTTTTGATTTTTATTTTGCGCCCAAAGATACATTATTAGACTGAAATATTTAAAAACAAAAAGGACTCATACGAGTCCTTTTTTTCATTTCCGTTTTTTTAGCACCAGATATTTGATCTTGTTAAAGACTGATGCGCCTAATTTAGTTTTTTAGAAATGGTACATACTTTTTATCTGTTCCAAGTATGTGATTTTTCAACCAATCAGATAATATGGAAGATACCTGCATTGGTAAAATTTTTCCTGCAAGATATTTTGCTTTTATTTCTTTTACTTCTGCCACAAATTTATCGTGGTTGGCTTTGTGGTTTACAAAATCAGGATAAGCTTTTTTCTTCATTAAATCTTCTTCAGCTGAAAAATGTTGAATTGTATAATCAACTAAAAAATTAAGTGTTTTTTCAGCTACTTCTTTCCCTTTTCCATCTTTCATAGAATCGTGTAATGTATTAATTGCATCAACAAGTTTTTTATGCTGCGTATCCACCATAAAAATTCCTGTTTCGTATTGTGCTGACCAGTTAAAAAGTGCCATTGTAATTTCTCCATATTAAGTAAAATGTTTTTCAAGTTATTATCGATACAAATAAAAAATTGTTTAGTGATTATTTAACAATTAAAACTATATCAAAACGTTTAAAATGGGTGGATATGTTTTTAGCTTTTAGAAATTGTTTTATTACTTTTACAAGAGTAATTGACTTTACTAATCATTAAGAAAATGAAACTATCAAATATTAAATATTTTATTTGTTGCTTTATTTTGCTTTTTCTTGTTGAAGGAACTTTTTATCCACAAGTAAACAAAGAACAGAGTTTAGAAAATAGTTCTGTTGGTTTTCCAATTATCACAAACTATTTACCTAAAGATTATAAAGCACATAATCAAAACTGGGCAATTGTAAAAGATGCACGCGGAGTTATGTATTTTGGTAACTCAGCAGGTGTGCTAGAATTTGATGGGCAAAATTGGGACTTGATAAAGATTCCAAATAGCATTGTAAGATCAATGGCAATAGATGATGATGGTAATGTGTTTATAGGCTCTGCAGATGACTTTGGTTATTTAACGCTGGATAAAAATAGCGGCAAAAAAATATATAAATCATTAATTTCATTGTTGCCAACTAAAGAAGCATTTGGTCATATTTGGCATACATTCTATGTAGATAAAAGCATTTTCTTCATCTCAAAAACTTTAATCTTCCAGTTTATCTTTGATAAAAATAATCTATCAAATCCTAAAGTTAACTTTTGGAAATCAAACTCCCGTTATAAAATAGCGCATTGTGTAAATAAAAAACTTTATGTGTTAGATCAGGAAACAGGTTTGCTCTTATTTGATAATGGTTCATTTAAAACGATACCTGGAAGTGAAATATTTCTTACAAGCAGTATTTACACAATGCTGCCTTATGATGATTTTGGAAATAAAATATTAATCGCAACAAAAAGCGCTAAGTTATTTTTATATGGTGGAAATAGTTTTTCAACTTTTAATACGGATGCTGAAGAATTTTTATTAAAAAATAATATTTATTTACCCGGTTCAAAATTACCTGATGGCTCATTTGTTTTTAATACTTCTAAAGCTGGTATTGTTATCATAAATCGTAATGGCAATATTGTTAGAAAAATTGATATGAAGACTGGGCTGCCTGATGATGGTGTTCTTTACTCTTTTTATTCTGAAAATAAATTATGGTTAGCACTTCAAAACGGAATTTCGGCTATTGACTTACCATCACCAGTTACTTTTTTAAATCAAAATGCTGGATTGAAAGGTTCTATAAGTGATCTAAAAATATTTAATAATAATCTTTATGCTGCATCAACAGCAGGTATATTTAAGCTTTCATTAAATCCATCACATCTTTCAAATCCACAGTTTAGTGAAATATCCAATATAGCTAATGAAGGCTGGCAGTTTATAAAATTTAAGGATAAAATTCTTGTTGCACTTACAGATGGTGTTTACCAGGTTAATGAAAATGGTTTAATAAAAATCAGTTCTAAATGGAGAGGCTGTTATACAATTTTTAATTCCGCAAAATTACCTAATAGAGTTTATGCTGGATTAGAAAACGGATTGGCTGTTCTGGATTTTGATGGTACAAAATGGATTGATAGGGGCATGATTAATAAAATCAATGCGGCTGTTAGATATATTGAAGAAGATAAAGATGGAAATATTTGGTTGGGGACATCTTATAATGGTGTTTATAAATTATCCGATCTTGCAATTGATTTCAAAAATCAACCAACCATAAAACATTTTTCAAAAGAAGTTTTGATCCCTAATGATGAACTGAAGATTTTTAAATCAAAAGCAGGATTACTTTATTGTACAAGAACCAAAGTTTTAATCTTTGATGAAAAGACTGAAACTTTTGCACCAGAAAAATTGTATGGCCTTAATGATTTTTTAGGTGAAGCAGAAATATTTTATGTGCTTCAAGATGAGGATGAAAACTTTTGGGTATCTGCCGTAAAAAACAGTACTCAACTGCACATTTTATTCGGTTCAAAAACTAAAAATGGCGTTTATAAATGGAGGGAATTATCTTTTCTAAAAAGCGTTATTGATTTTTCTAATAGTAATGCTGTGTTTTCAATTTTCAAAGATAAAAATACTATTTGGTTTAGTGGCGCGGATGGAGTTGTTAGTCTTGATAGTCGTTTTCTTTCTGATTCGATGAAAGATTCCTCTTCATTTTACCCAATGATTAGAAAGGTAACAGTTAATAGGGATTCATTAATTTTTTCGGGTGATGATTTAACAAAAAGCAAATTAGGGTTGGAGAGTATTTTCAAACTTTCTTCAAATGTTACTCTTATAAGATTTGATTTTTCATCCATGACTTATGAGGATGAATTAGCTTCATATCAATTTAAATTAGATGGCTTTGATGATGATTGGTCAGAGTGGACAATTGAACATAGAAAAGATTACACAAATCTTTCACCAGGAAATTACAAGTTTAGAGTAAAAGCAAAAAATATTTTTGATGTTGTAAGTCAAGAATCAACTTTTGAATTTAGAATATTAGCTCCGTGGTATCAAAGCTGGTGGGCTTACTTAATTTATCTTGTATTATTTATTACTGCAATTTTATTGCTTATCAACTACCGGTTAAAATATCTTGAACAAAAAAATATTAAACTTGAAGCATTGGTTTCGGACCGTACAAAGCAAATAAAAGAACAGGCTGAAAAGCTTAAAGAAATGGATGAACTTAAATCAAGATTCTTTGCAAACATTTCGCACGAGTTTAGAACTCCGCTTACTTTAATTCTTGGTCAGATAGAAAGTGTGCAAAGTTTTATATCAGATTTGAAACTGAAAAATAAGCTTCAAATGGGTTATAGAAATGCAAGAAGATTGGAAAGACTAATAAATCAGCTTTTGGAAATTTCTAAAATTGAAGCAGGAAAAGATAAACTTAAAATATCAAGATTGAATATTGCAAAGTATCTAAAAAATATTTTTTATTCATTTGAATCAATTGCTGATAAGAAAAACATTCGGTTAGAGTTTGAAACAGAAAAGGAATTTGTTGAAGTTTTTGTCGATTGGGAAAAAATTGAAAAAGTGTTTAATAATCTTTTAAATAACGCTATTAAGTTTACTGAAAACAACGGCAGTTTAACTTTAAAAATTTCAATCAATAATAGTTTAGAAAACAATTCCGCAGCAAAAAAATCGTTCGTAACAATTTCATTAAGTGATACTGGAATAGGAATTTCTGAAGATAAATTACCGCATATTTTTGATAGATTTTACCAGGTTGATAGAAAAAAAATTAGTGATGCTGAAGGTTCAGGTATTGGCTTAGCATTAGCAAAAGAATTAGTTGAATTGCATTCAGGTTCTATTTCTGTTTTAAGTAAAGAAAGCGTTGGAACTACTTTTACAGTTAAACTTCCACTTGGAGAAGAGCATCTTAAAGAATCAAATTATGAAATCAGTGATGAAAATGAATCTGATATTTTAGTGCTTCAAAAAAATAATGAAATGTTATATGAAAATGATGGTAAAGAAGAAGTACAGCAAACAGTTTTAGATGAAGATCTTTTTAGTGAAGTGATTTTAGTAATTGATGATAATCATGATATTAGAGAATTTATTTCTGAACATCTTGAAGTTCAATATAATGTTATTCAAGCTTCTGATGGCAGAATGGGAATTGAGAAAGCAAAAAAAATTATTCCTGATTTAATAGTTTCAGATATTATGATGCCTTTTGTTGATGGTTATGAGTTGTCACAAAAATTAAAAAACGATCCGTTAACCAGTCACATTCCAATAATAATCTTAACAGCAAAAGCCGGCGAAGATGATAAAATGACTGGACTTGAAACCGGCGCAGATGATTATCTTATAAAACCGTTTAGCTCTAAAGAACTTTTAGTCAGAGTAAAAAATCTTATTAATAACAGAAAGTTATTAAGACAAAAGTTCAGCACACTTTCAGAAATAAAACCAGAAATGGTTAGCCAGCTTTCACTTGATCAACAATTTTTACAAAAAGTTATGGAATCAATTAAAAAGAACATTGCAAATCCAAATTTTTCTGTAGAACAATTAGCTGATGATGTAGCGTTTAGTGTATCTCAACTTAACCGAAAACTAAAAGCTTTAATCGATCAATCCGCCGGGCAATATATTCGCACAGTCAGGCTAGAAAAGGCGAGCCAAATGTTAAAAAGTAAAGTTGCCTCCATTAAAGAAATTGCGTACCAGGTTGGATTTACCGAACAATCAAACTTTACAAAAAGTTTTAAGAAACATTTTGGGGTAACACCTTCAGAATTCTTAAATGAACCACTTAATTAAGATTTTAAAAAACTATAGTTTCAAATTTCTATTATAATCTACCCTCTAGCTTCAATTCTATTTGTTTTAACTAAAAATGATTTGATATAACCAGTTTATGAAGTAATTGGATAACTATTCAATTAGTTCTCATCATTATTTTTTAGCGTCATTTTACCAAACTTGTCTATAAAAAGTTAATATTTTATAAAATTTTGCAGTAATTAAAACATTATCAAAACAAAAAAAAAGGAGTATGTCGATGAAAATAAGACAAACCATTCTTTTCTTGCTTTTTTTAGCTGTAAATACAGTATTTGCCCAAAATTATCCAAGTTATCAATGGGTACATCCTAAACCATTTGGAACTGCTACTGGCGTGGTTAAGGTTTGGGATGCTAATAATTTTTATGCGTTTGGACAAGCAGGAACATTTGTTAGAACAACTGATGGCGGACAAACATTCACATTAAATCCATTTGCTGGCGTACCTAATTCCGCACCATATACAACTACAAATGATATATATGGAGCACATTTTATAGATATGAATAATTTTTATCTTTGTGGAGTTTGGGGCGTTACTAAAACTACAGATGGCGGGCAAACATTTAATCAAATCGGCGCTGGATTTTTTCCAACTTCAACTTTGAGAGATATTCAGTTTGTGGACGCTAATATTGGTTATGTAGTTGGTACTTCAGCAACCAAAATGGCTAAAACGACCGATGGTGGTGCAACTTGGACAGTTGACCCACTTTTACCAGCAACAACTTATTACAATGTTCATGCTTTTAATGAAAATAGAGTTATGGTTGCCGGAAGTGTGAGCAGTACTTTTAACATTCGCTTTACAACAAATGGTGGTGTATTCTGGAATGACGCTGCTGCTGGTACAAGCACAATATATACACTTGCATTTTTTGATACTCTGGTTGGTTTTGCTGGTAGCTCATCTGGTCGTGCTTATAAAACTACAGATGGGGGATTTTCATGGAATCAAATGACTTCAATGAATGCACCGACCAGTTCAACCTTTTTTAGTTCTTATATTGATGGTTCTACTCTTTATTTTCTTGATGATGATTCTTTAGTTTTTGTTTCATCTGATAGTGGAAATACATTTACTACCACACAATATTTACCAACAGGTAAGCCCAAACAAATAATGCGAGGAATTGGTGTTAATGGTTCAAATATGGTTACAGTTGGTGATAATGGTTTTCTGTTTACATCTACAGATGCTGGTAATAATTGGAGTACTCAGAGCGAAGTAACAGCAAGTGGATTTGTTCAAGGATTATATGGCGATCAAACAGGTAAAATAATTGCTGTGGGTACAAATGGCCCGACTCAAGTTATAGTATCTGATAATTTTGGTGAAACTTGGACTCCTGTTGCTTTATCATTACCAACGGCTGATTTAAGATCCCTCCATATGTTTGATGCTAATAATGGATATGCTGTTGGCAGTAGCGGAAAAGTATGGAAGACAACTGATGGCGGTCATAATTTTGAAGTTTATGCTGGTACAACCACTATACAAGCGTTTAATGATATAAATTTTTACAATACTCAATATGGTATGGCGGCAGGTAATGGTGGACAAGTCTGGAAAACAACTGATTCTGGAAATAGTTGGGTTACAATAAGCAATCTTGGAAACACCACCGGACAAAATAGTATTGCAATGATTGATAGTATTACTGCATTAGTGGCTGGTAGCACAATAATTAATAAAACTACTGATGGTGGAACTACATGGACACCAATTACTCCTGGTGTTCCGCTTGGACCAATGTCAAGAATTAGGATGCGTTCTCAATCAGTAGGGTATATGATTGGTGGTTCAGGAACCAGCCAAACAGGGTATGTTTTCAAGACAACAAATGCCGGTGATACCTGGACAAATATGAATTTCCCATTCTCCACAACTATGCTTTATAACATTGCTTTTAGAAGTGATTCGGAATACGTTGTTGTTGGATATAGCGGTGGAGTTTTTCACACCACAAATGACGGCGGAACATGGACACAAATTAATGTTGGTTTATTAAATGTAGTCCAGAGCCAGGTTATTGGTGCTGCTTTTATAGGCTCTGATACTGTAATTGTTGGAGGAAACGGTTCAAGTGTTGTTAAAATAGCATTAGAGCCTATTGTTCCTGTAGAACTTTCATCATTTAGTGCTTCTGTTAATTCAGATAACATCTTGCTTAATTGGACAACTGCAACAGAATTAAACAATCGTGGATTTGAAGTTGAAAGAAAAACAACATCAACAAATGATTGGGACGTTCTTGGATATGTTGAAGGACGCGGAACTACAACTGAGCCAAAAACATATTCATACCAGGATTATGATGTTAAATCCGGAAGAAGTTATAGTTACAGGATTAAACAAATAGATTATAACGGAAATTTTACCTATTACAATCTTGCTCAAACAATTGAGTTTGGTTCACCGGTTAAATTTGAGTTATCACAGAATTATCCAAACCCGTTTAATCCAGCTACAGTTATTTCTTTCTCACTTCCACAGAAATCAAATGTAACAGTAAAGATTTATGATATTCTTGGTAACGAAGTAAGAACCTTAATTAATGAGACAAAAGATGCCGGTAAACACAGTGTTAACTTTAATGCTACAAGTTTATCAAGTGGTGTTTATTTCTACTCGATAAAAGCTGGCAACTTTACAGAAACTAAAAAAATGACATTGATCAAATAAAATTGACGATGTCATTTTTGGGGGAACAAGATAATATTAACTCTGCACAGAAGATGCACCCTTCTATGAGTTAGTTAAGACACCCGCCGCTTAATGCGGCGGGTTTTGTTTCACTAAACAAATTTTATATGAACGAAGTACAATCAAATAAAAGTAAAATACTTGTTGTTGAAGATGATCCAATAACAAGTTTAGTAATTGAAAAATTTTTAAATAGTGAATTTGTTATTGAACATGTTTTATCCGGTGAAGCTGCTTTAGAAAAAGTTAAGCAAAACTCTTATGATCTAATATTAATGGATATTGGTCTTAATGGAAAACAACTTGATGGAATTCAAACACTTAATTTAATCCGAAATATTGATGGCTATAAAAACATACCCATTATTGCACAAACCGCATTTGCAATGCATGGTGATGACGCAAAATATATTGCCGCCGGGTTTGATGCATACATTTCTAAACCCTTTACTAAAAATGAATTATTAAGTAAAATAAAAGAGCTTATTTAGTCTACTAAATGTTTATTTCCATCCACTTCGATATCTAGGATAATTGTTCAAATGAAAAGCAAAAGTAACTTTATCACTTTAGTTAACCCTTTATATCCAAACACTTTAGAGTATGCTAAGGAATTCACTCCAAAATTTGGATAAAATCTTTGCTGAAAAGTAAAGTAAGCATTATCTTTATACGTTAATTGGCTATCAACTTAAACTCAAGAGGGCAAAATGATAAAAGCGATGGTTATGTTATTAGCTCTAGCAGTGCTTACAAACGGGTGCAGTTCGGCAAATTTATTATCCCAGCTAACCGGTAATGAATGGAATGTTACTTCATTACTTGGTAAAACATTAAATCCATCTGATGGATTAAAAGGACTTCCCACAATAAATTTTACAGAAGATGGAAAGTTATTTGGTTCAACAGGCTGTAATAATTTTGTAGGATCATTTAAGCTTGAAGGTTCTTCCTTATCATTAGACCCTGGTGCAATTACAAAAATGTTCTGTCCAGATAGTCCTGAACAAGATTTTTTAACTGCGGTTAAACAAGTTACAGACTTTAAGATGGATGGAACTGCATTAAATCTACTTAATGGTTCAAATCCAGTAATATCTTTATTACCAAAATCAAAATAAAAATATCATTCAAAAACAATAAAAGGGAAACGCAATGAGATCAAAAATAAACATACTGCTAGTTGTAATATTAGCATTAGTTTTTTCAGTGCCTGCATACTCGCAGCTTAACCATTCTGGTTTAGGCGGTGGTGTAAGCCTTGGTGGAGCATTAGGCCGTACAGACTTTGAGAAGAGAGAAGAAGTTGGAAGTATTGCAAGAGCATTTTTGCGATATGGATTTTCAAGCAATTTTCACGCAGAGTTAGGTGCTGGTGTTGGTGTTGTAAAAGGGTTGGATTACAGAACACTTGTTCATCCAATTGATTTTAGATTATTAATAAGTCCATTTTCTCAAGAAAATTGGAATCCTTACTTATACGGTGGATTTGGTTATTTGAATTATCAGATAGAAGAAACTCCTAATAATGCAACTGCCGGCGAAGATTTAGATGGTTGGATGGGAGTAGTTCCTGTTGGATTAGGGTTACAGTTTAGAATGCTTGATAATATTGCATTTGAAATGACTGCAGGATATAATCACACACTAAAAGATAATTTAGATGCTTTTGTTAGTAATGATAATGAAGATGGTTATTTTTCGTTTTCATTAGGTTTAACAGCAGTAGGAAGCGATCCTAATAAAGATACTGATGGTGATGGTTTAACTGATAAACAAGAAAAAGAACTTGGTACTGATCCAAAAATTGCAGATACAGATGGCGATGGTTTAACAGATGGGAAAGAATTTCTTACAACCAAAACTGATCCATTAAAAGCAGATACAGATGCTGATGGTTTTAATGATGGTGATGAAGTTAATCAACATCAAACTGATCCTAACAAAGCTGATTCTGATATGGATGGTTTAAGTGATTATGATGAAATTATAACACATAAAACAAGTGCTTTAAAAGCAGATACAGATGGTGATGGATTAAATGATGCTGAAGAAATTTCTAAAACTAAAACAAGTCCTGTTAAAGCTGATACAGATGCTGATGGTTTGAAAGACGGAGAAGAAGTTAGCAAGTACAAAACAAATCCAGTTGCAGCAGATTCTGATGGTGATGGATTAAACGATGCTGAAGAAGTGTTAAAATATAAAACCAATCCGACACTGAAAGATTCTGATAAAGGCACTGTTGATGATGGTACAGAAGTTAAACGAGGAACAGATCCTTTAGTAGCTGATGATGATGTTGTAAAGCTTGGTGTTCCAATTGTATTAGATGGAATTACATTTGCAACCGGTAAAGCAGATATTACACCAGAATCTGAAAGTACATTAAAGAAAGCTTTAAAAACATTAACAACTTATCCTGATATATCTGTTGAAATAAGCGGACATACAGATAATGTGGGTAATGCAAAGAAAAATCAAAAACTTTCTGAGCAAAGAGCTAATGCTGTAAAGGATTGGTTAATAAAAAATGGTGTTAATGCAAGTAGATTATCTGCTGTTGGTTATGGTAGTCAAAAACCAATTGTACCAAATGATACAAATGAAAACAAAACTAAAAACAGAAGAATTGAATTTTCCAGAACAAAGTAATCTTAATTAATAATTTTAAGGGTGTCAACCGGCACCCTTAAAAAATTACAAATCTGTTTTACATTGTTGTTTAATATTTTGTAATTACAAAAACATATATTGTTTTAATTATCTCATCACTCAGGAGGACAAATGGATTCAAAAAAATTAGCGGCTGAATTTATCGGCACATTTTGGTTAGTACTTGGTGGCTGCGGCAGTGCAGTATTAGCCGCAGCATTTCCGGATGTTGGTATTGGTTTAGTTGGTGTTTCGTTTGCATTTGGTTTAACCGTTTTAACAATGGCTTATGCAATCGGACATATTTCTGGTTGTCACTTAAATCCTGCAGTAACAATTGGGTTATGGGCTGGCGGAAGATTTAAAGCCTCTGAAGTTTTACCTTATATAATTACTCAAGTTCTTGGCGGTATTGCCGGTGCGGGAGTTTTATATCTTATCGCAAGTGGTAACGTTGGCTTTGATATCAACGGTGGAATGGCATCAAATGGCTACAGTGAGCATTCGCCAGGTGCATATACACTTACATCAGGATTTGTTACTGAAGTTGTAATGACTTTTATGTTCTTAATGATAATCATGGGAAGCACAGATGAAAGAGCACCAAAAGGTTTTGCACCAATTGCTATCGGTTTGGGCTTAACCTTAATACATTTAATTAGTATTCCTGTTACAAACACTTCTGTAAATCCTGCTAGAAGCACCGGACCAGCATTATTTGTTGGCGGCTGGGCAATTTCACAATTGTGGTTATTCTGGATTGCTCCAATTATTGGCGCAGTGTTAGCTGGATTTGTTTACAATTTTATTGCAGGCAAATCAAAATAACTTTTAGTTTTTATCGTTATTTTTTGAGCGCAGGATAAAATTTATTCTGCGCTCTTTTTTTATAAAGAATAATTCTAAAAGGATTAAATATTATGGCCGAAGATTTATTTGATAAAGCAAAAGCCGCTGCAGCTTCAGTTGCAGAAAAAATAACTTCAATTAAAGAAATGTTGTGGGATGAAGAAAAAGCTGAGATAATCAGTCAGTTTAAAGAAAAAGCTGAAGGTAAGATTAATGAAGTAACCGAAACTATAAATAAGTATAAGTTTCTTTTTACGGAAGCGGGATATGAAGTAAATAGTTTAAATGCTTCATTAGGGCTCCCACCGGAAATCTCGCTTTCATTCTTATTTCTTGGAGCAGTTGATAAAGCTGGTAGAAAAAATATTTTATCGCAAGCTACAGAAAGTAAACTGGTAACTATTTTATTAAAAAGTTTATTTAAAGCCAGTGATTTTGCCGAAACAATTAAGATTGGTGAAATGAAATTAAAAAGCATTAACATTACTCTTGGTTTAATTCCAGGTATTAGCATAACAATTTCATAAAATTTATTTATGAGTCATTTAGAAGATCAAATAAAAATTGTTGTAAAAACTTTAAAGACTAGTAGCTCAAATCAATTGAGTTTAAAGTCAATCGAGGAACAATTAAATTTATTCATTAATGGTGTTAGCATTCCGCAACTTATAAAGCCATGTTTAATTAGTGATGGAATTGTAGAACTGAATGATGAAGCTAAAGATGAGCTTTTATCAATCCATAATAAAGCTGCTGAAGAAGGGAGATTAGTTAAATTTGTTCCGGCTTCTGGTGCGGCATCCCGTATGTTTCAAAAACTTCAATCAATACTAAATAAATCAGAAAATTTTTCTTTAGAAGATTTAGGAAAAATATCTTTTGAGGATAAAGAAAGTGAAGCTGTTTACCAACTACTGATTAATTTGCACAAGTTTGCTTTTTATGAAGATCTAAAAAAATTATTAAATCTTGATGAAAAGGGAATTGAAGAGTTAATTTAGAAAATCACCGGCAAAAATTCTAAAAACGATTTTATTTGAAACTGGATTAGGTTATTCATCAAAACCAAAAGGTGCAATTAAATTTCATCGTTATGGTAATACAAGCAGAACTGCATTTGAAGAGCAAATTTATGAATCATTAAACTACATTGTTAATAAAAACAAGAGTTTGAAAATCCATTTTACAATTTCTGAAGAACATAAAAATCTTTTTCTTGAGATTGCAAAGCGTGTTAGGTTAGATTTAGAAAATAATTATAAAATTGAGATTAGTTATTCGTATCAAAAAAAATATAAAGACACAATTGCTGTAGATGAGAATAATAATATTTTATTTGATAAAAATGATGATATTATCCAAAGACCTGGTGGGCATGGAGCGCTAATAGAAAATTTAAATGATCTTAATGCTGATATTTTGGTTATAAAAAATATTGATAATCTTTCAACCGAAAATCTTTCTACAGAAACTGTTCTTTTTAAAAAATATTTAGCTGGCTATCTAATAAAACTGCAAAACCAAGTTTTCGATTATTTAAATCATTTAGATAAACAGGAAATAGAAAACAGAATTTTGGAAGACATAATTTTGTTTGCGGAGAAAAATCTGTTTATAACCAAACCAGGTGATTTTGAAAATTGGGATAAGCATAAAAAACAAAAATTCTATTTCGATAAATTGAATCGTCCTATTCGTGTTTGTGGAATGGTAAAAAATGAAGGTGAACCTGGTGGCGGTCCATTCTGGATAAAAGCCGAAGATGGAAGTTTATCATTACAAATTATTGAGCAAGCACAGATAAATATGAATGATGAAAAACAGAAAAATATTTTTAAGCAATCAACACATTTTAATCCAGTTGATTTAATTTGTGGAGTTAAGGATTACAAAGGAAACAATTTTGATTTGCACAATTTTGTTGATCATCAAAGTGGAATAATTACAAATAAATCTAAAGATGGAGTAGAGCTTAAAGCATTAGAATTACCCGGTTTGTGGAATGGAAGTATGGCAGATTGGATTACAATTTTTGTTGAGGTTCCAATTTCTACATTTAATCCGGTTAAAGAAATAAATGATCTTTTACGAAAAGAACATCAGAATTGATTTTAATAATAAGCTGGTGACTATATTTAGTTATGGAAAAAGATTTTAATAAAGAAATACTAAACTCACTTGCAGAAGGTGTATTAACAGTTGATAAAAACTTTAAAATCAATTTCTTTAATCGTGCAGCTGAATCAATTACCGGTTACAATAAAGACGAAGTAATCGGACAGTTTTGTAAGTATGTTTTTAAATGTGAACTTTGTCAGACACAATGTCCAATCGGTTTGGTTCTTGAATCAGGCAACGATATTTACGAATACAATTCAAGTATTGAAATAAAAACTGGACCAAGAAAACCGATACGATTAAATGCAGCAATTCTAAAAAACAGCAGTAACGAGCCAATCGGTGGTGTTATTTCATTTAGAGATCTTTCTGAATTAATGAAGTTAAGAAGAGATGCGATTTCTCCATCAAACTTTTATGGAATTATCGGTCACAGCAAATGGATGCAAGAAATTTTTAGTTTGATTCAAGAAATTGCCGAATCTGATGCAACAGTTTTAATCCAAGGTGAATCAGGGACAGGAAAAGAATTAGTTGCAAATGCTATACAAGCAACAAGCTTAAGAAAAGGAAAGCAATTTTTAAAAGTTAACTGCTCGGTGTTTCCACAAAATTTGTTGGCAAGCGAATTATTTGGTCATGTTAAAGGCGCTTTTACCGATGCATTTAAAGATCGCCCGGGAAGATTTGAATTGGCAAATAGTGGAACTTTGTTTTTAGATGAGGTTGCAGAAATGCCGCTTCAAACTCAGATCCAGCTTTTAAGAATTTTGCAAGAAGGAACTTTTGAAAGAGTTGGAGAATCTGTTACCCGAAAAACAGATGTTCGAGTAATTTCTGCAACAAATATTAATATCAAAAAAGCATTAGAAGATGGTAAACTTCGCGAGGATTTATTTTACAGGTTAAATGTAATCCCAATTTATGTTCCTGCTTTGCGCGATAGAAAAGAAGATATTCCATATCTGGTAAAACATTTTATAGAAGATTATTCGAAGATTTATAAAAAAGAAATTAAAGATATAGATGATGATGCGCTTGAAGTTTTTATGAATTACACCTGGCCTGGTAATGTCCGTGAGCTTGAAAATGCTATCGAATATTTAATTGTTAGAAGTAAAGATGGAAAAAATATTTCTATAAATAGTCTTCCAGCTTCATTTAGATCTAACACAATCCCTGTTACTGAGGAATCAATAAAAGAAGTTCGAAACGATAACACTTCGCAGCTAGTTAAACTTTTGGAAAAACATCGCTGGAATAAAACTAAAGTTGCACAGGAACTTGGGATTGGAAGGACAACTTTGTGGCGTATGTTAAAAAATCTACCTGAAAAAAAAACTGATTAAAGTTACCAAAGTTGTCATATCAAAAATTGCCTGTAATATTTACCTTTAATAAAATTATTTCTGCATTATCTCATCAATAACTAAACTTTTCAGTCCGAATTGCGATAATTCAAGTGGCACTAAGCTTGCAATTTTATTCGGTAAAATTATCACACAGAAAGGACTTTTAGAATGGGCTTTACAGAAATTGGCGTAGTTTTGTTTTTAGTAGCTCTCTTAGCTTTTGGTTTTTTAAATTCAAGAAAAGTATCTCAAGAATTAAAGAAATTAGGGGCAGATAAATAATTATCTGCACTCTGATTTTTATCTAAACTCTATTGATAATTTCGGTGGAGTTCCCTTTTCCAATAATTACTAAATCAGCAATGTTGTTGAATAATCCGACTTCAACAACACCGGGTATAAGTTTAATTTGTCTTTCAAGATTAATTGCATCCTCAATTTCATTTAGATGAAGATCTACAATTAAATTCCCTGAATCAGTAATAAAATTATCATTTCCATTTTTTCTAATCTCTGGATTAAAACCTAGTTCATCAAATCTTTTTAATAATTGATTTGATCCAAATGAAATTATCTCAACAGGTAATGGAAACTTTCCTAGCTGCAAAACATATTTTGATGAATCAACAATCCAGATAACTTTATTTGATGCTTTGGCAACGATCTTTTCATAAAGTAAAGCACCGCCGCCACCTTTAATTCCGTTTAGATTTTTATCAACTTCGTCGGCACCATCAATAGTTAAATCTATTTTTTCAACTTCATTTAGACTTGAGATTCTAATTCCCAAACTTTTTGCAAGTTCGCTTGTTTGATTTGAAGTTGAAACACAAGTTATATCTAATCCCTGCTTTACTAACTCAGCAAGTTTTTTAACAAGAAAAAAAACAGTTGATCCGGTTCCAAGCCCAAGAATCATTCTGTTTTTAATAAACTCAATCGATTTTTCTGCGGCAAGTTGTTTTTCGTTCATTTAACTTTTTAATTTTTTATTAGAATTAAATTCTTTAACTAATTGTAATTTAGTAATAGTAAAATTAATAAATTTTATCTTTCAAAAGATTATTAAATAAAGAGGTACAATTATGCATCATTACGATCCAAGCAGTGAAATACAAGATTATTTAGTTTTTGGGGAGTATGGAGATGTTAATCCATCAATAACAGATTCATCAACCTACACTTTTCTAAATCCCAAAACGATGAATGATTTATTTGAACACGAAATTGAAGGATGTTTTTTATACTCCAGACATTGGAATCCAACAAATAAATATCTTGCAGATGCTCTCGCAAAGTTAGAAGATTCTGAAGCTGCTATTGTAACTGCTTCTGGAATGGGCGCAATTAGTTGTGCCATTTTACAACTTTGTAATGCTGGAGATGAAATAGTATCTAGCAGAACTATTTATGGTGGAACTTATGCTTTCTTCAAAAACTTTTTACCAAAATTTGGTGTTACGGTAAAGTTTGTAAATACTCAAGATTTGGAAGCAGTTAAATCAGCAATTACAAATAAAACAAAAGTAATTTATTGTGAGGCTGTAAGTAATCCTTTGTTGGAGATTGCCGACATTCCTAAACTTTCTGAAATTGCAAACAATCATAATCTAAAGCTTATGGTTGATAATACTTTTAGTCCAATTATGATTTCGCCGTTGCGATTGGGTGCTCATATTGTTGTTCATAGTTTAACAAAATACATTAATGGTACAAGCGATTGTGTTGCCGGTTGTGTTTGCAGTACTCACGAATTTATTTCTCAACTTACAGATATTAATTCCGGTGCTTCGATGTTACTTGGACCGGTGCTTGATAGTTATCGCGCGGCATCGATTCTAAAAAATCTACATTCACTTCATATCAGAATTAAAAAACATAGTGAAAATGCTCAATATCTTGCAGAGAATTTTGAGAAACTTGGATGTAAAGTTTTTTATCCTGGTTTACCCAAACACAATGGTTATAATCTTCTTAAAGAAATTATGAATGAAGGTTTTGGTTTTGGAGGTATGTTAGCAATTGATGCAGGCACCACAGAAAAAGCAAATGAACTTATGGCAAATATGCAGTTGGAAAAAGTTGGATACCTTGCTGTTAGTCTTGGATATTTTAAAACTTTGTTTTCTTCTCCTGGTCATAGTACATCATCAGAAATACCAGAAGATGAAAGAAAAGCAATGGGGTTAAGTGAAGGCTTGGTTCGTATTTCAATCGGTTTGGATAACGATATCAAAAAAACTTATGAAAGAATTAAAAAATGTTTGATTGAGGTTGGATTGGTTAAATAATTGAGGATTTTTCTTTGCGTTCTTAGCGAGTTATCTTGGTGATCTTTGCGTGAACTATAGACTAAAGGCATTTCACGCAAAGTTCGCAAAGTGATTAGAAAAAAACTCGTAAAGATTTTCTAAAAATATCCAATTTGAAATATTTTTTATTCAGGTTTAAACAAAGCACAAACAGCACCGGCTGGATCTTGAATTACACAATATCTACCATAGCCAGGCATAGTTTTAGGTTCAACAATTAATTTACCTCCAAGCTGAATGCAGGATTCAGCACTCTTGTCAACATCTTCTACCGTTATATACACTAACCATTGCGGAGGAAGTTTTGCATTTGATCCTCGTGCGTGGCAAACTCCGGCTACAACTTTTCCGCTTTCAGGTGCAATCATTGTGAAATCTTCATAATCACCCATTGATAATCCCTCCGGCATCCATCCAACAACTTTTGCATAAAAATCTTTTACTTCTAGAGCATTTGGTACAGTTAAATCACACCAGGTTATAGAACCAATTTCAGGTTTTTGTTTTTCACTCATATCAATCCTAAAAATTTATTTTATAAAAACTATTATAAACCAATAAACAATTGTAAGTGCAAAAACTCCCCAAAATGGAATACTATTAATCCATTTAAATAATCCAACACCAATCCCAATAATTAGACCAACAACCAGATTATCAATTGCATAGCCATAGAGCATCCCAACTAAAATGCCTAGTGCCAGATCGATAATCTTAAGTTGTAACCTTTTTTGTTCAATGAGTTGTTCACGGGTGTATTCCATAGAAACCTTAAAAGATGTTGTTAATACTTAAGAAAAATTTTAGAAGAATACAATTGTGATTAACAAATTTTGTTAAGATTTATTGGCAAAGTATTTAACAATTTATTTTGATATTTTAGAATCATTACTTCATCAAATTAAAGGTAAAAGATTGTTTTTAAAGGACTATAAAAAAACAGCATTGATCCTTAAAGATCAGAAAATTGATTACACACATTTAATCAATCAAGTGAATTCATTTTCAACACTTCTTCCAAACAACAATCTTTCTAAAGTTGCAATCTTTTCTGAAAACAGATTTGAGTGGGTTTATGCGTTTTATTCTGTGTGGATGAAAAAAGCAGTTGCTGTTCCTATCGATTTTATGTCTTCTGCTGAAGATGTTGCTTTTATTCTTAATGATTGCAAACCTGAAGTTATTTTTTATTCGAATGGCACAAAAGAAGTTTGTGAAAAAGCTATTGCTCAGTTGAATCATAAAATTGAAAAAATAAATCTTGATGAAATAAAAATTGAAGAATCAAAAGTTAATGCTACTTTTCCAGAAGCCAACCCGCATGAAACCGCTGTAATAATCTATACTTCGGGAACAACCGGCTCACCAAAAGGAGTTATGCTTTCTTATGATAATTTGTTGGTGAATATTGAAGCCGTAACAACAGATGTGAATGTTTATAAAGCTGATGATAAAGTAATGGTGCTGCTTCCATTGCATCATATTTTCCCTCTTATGGGAACAATGGTTATTCCCTTAAGTGTTGGAGGAACAATAGTTTTCTCTCCATCAATGGCTTCCGAAGATATTATGGCAACACTGCAGCACGGAATTACGATTATTATAGGTGTTCCGCGTTTGTACAATCTAATACGGAAAGGAATACGAGATAAGATTAATAAAAGTGGAGTGGCTAAACTTCTTTTCAGAATTGCTGAAAAGAAAAACTCGTTAACTTTTTCTAGAAAAATATTCGGTTCAGTTCAAAGAAAATTTGGCGGAAAAATAAAGTATATGGTTTCTGGCGGTGCAGCTTTGGATAAAGAAGTTGCAAAGGATTATTTGACACTTGGATTTGAAATTCTTGAAGGATTCGGAATGACAGAATGCGCTCCTATGATTACTTTTACGAGACCAGGCAGAGTGCTTCCCGGTTCAGCAGGTGAACCACTTAAAACAAATGAAGTAAAAGTTATTGATGGTGAGATTGTAAATCGAGGTAGAAATGTTATGCAAGGTTATTACAATCGGCCCGAAGAAACTGCGGCTATTCTTAAAGATGGCTGGCTTTATACTGGTGATCTTGGACATCTTGAAAACAATAGAATTTTTATTACCGGTAGAAAAAAAGAAATTATTGTTTTATCAAATGGAAAAAACATCAATCCGGAAGAAATTGAAAATAAAATTCAAAGTATGACTGATGTAATAACTGAGATTGGTGTTTTTGAAAAACAAGATATGTTACACGCTGTAATTTATCCAGATTATCAAAAAGCAAAACAGTTGGGTATCGATGATGTTGAAGAAATGATAAAGTGGCAGGTTATTGATAAGTACAATCAATCTGTTACTCCATACAAAAAAGTTATGAAATTTAGTTTGGTTAAGGAGCCACTTCCACGAACAAGATTATTAAAGTTAAAAAGATTTTTACTCCCTACACTTGAACAGATTTCAAAAGAAAAATTAGAAAATGTTACCGAACCAACTTTTCAGGAATACACTTTACTAAAAGAATTTTTACAGCAGCAGAAAGAAACAACTATTCATCCTTCTGATCATCTGGAAATTGATTTAGGACTTGATTCTTTGGATAAGGTAAACTTAGGTGTTTATCTGGAATCTAATTTTGGTGTTAAACTTTCAGAAGCAGAACTGGTTGGATTTCCAAATGTAGTTAAGCTTGCAGAAAACATTCGCGATAAAAAAACTAAGTTAAGCGTTGAAGCAATTGATTGGGGAAAAATATTTAGAGAAAAGTTGGATCTTGATCTCCCCAAAAGCTGGTTTACTCATAACATTATGAAAAATGGTGCAAAAGTATTTCTGAAATTATACTTTAGAATTAAAGGCGAAGGATTAGAAAATCTTCCAGAAGGTCCATTTATTCTTGCACCAAACCATCAAAGTTTTTTTGATGGATTATTTGTTGCAGTTTTTCTTAAAAATAAATTGATGAAGCAAACTTATTTTTATGCAAAAGAAAAACATGTAAAAAATAGTTTCTTAAAATTGTTAGCTGCCAAGAATAATGTGATTGTTATGGATTTGAGTGATTTAAAAACGTCATTGCAAAAAATGGCTGAGGTTTTAAAACGCGGAAAAAATATTATCATCTTTCCCGAAGGAACACGAACACAAACAGGAGAGATTGGTGATTTCAAAAAAACTTTCGCAATACTTAGTCGTGAATTAAATGTTCCGATAGTTCCAGTTGCAATTAGCGGCGCTTATGATGCACTTCCACGTGGCACCCATTTTCCCAAACCGTGGAAAAAATTAATGTTAATTTCTTAAAACCAATTTTACCAGAAAATCATTCATACGATTCATTAAAAGATATTGTGCAAAGTAAAGTATCTGAGCAGTTGAAAAAGAAATAATTTAGCTTATCATTCCCGCGAAGACGGGAATCTAGAGTCTCAATGAAATAATTTAGAATAAAGAACCATCCCCTTCTCTTTGTAAGAGAAGGGGAGATTAAACTCTTTTAGGGGGATTTAGGACGATAATGCCAGAATAAGAATATATAACTTTATGAAAAAAATAGGCTTAATACTTATACTAATAATCATACTGCCTATCGCATTTCTTTTAGTAAATGAACTTGGAAAGTTAAACGAGAACGAACAGGTTCTTGAACAAATCTACAACAACCAGCTGCAGGCAATATTATTTTCAGTAAATCAGTATTCTGAAGATGTTGTTAGTAACAGTGCCAATAGTATAATTGATGATCTTGAATCCATTAACAATTCCCCCGGTAGTGCAGAGACTTTTAACAAATTGTTGAATGAAAATAAATTAGTAACATTTATTTTTACAATTGATAGTCTAAATCCTGAACATATAACATTTTATTTTAAAAGAAATAGTGGTGTATCAAATCTTGACTCACTTGAGCAATACTTTAAAGATGTTATTGCCAATAATGCCAATAAAATAAATAAGCTTTACGGTTATCGAGATATAGGATATAATAAAATTGAACCCGTTGTTCTACCCAATTCAAACAATCAATCCTTGCTGGTGTTTACAGGATTAAACACACAATCAAAAAGAATTTATGGAACAGTTATAAATCCACAGGAATTTATTACAAATATTCTTTCTTCGAGACTACAGGAAGTCGCTAAAAATGAATTTGTAATTTCCGTTATAAATCCAAAAACCGGGTATCAATACAACTCTACAAAAGATTTTGAAAAACGATCGGTTCAAGCTCAAAAGACTTTATGGATATTCCCTGATTTCAATTTAGGAATATCATTAGTCGGGCAATCCATTGAAGATTTAGTAACAGAACGCGCAATGAACAATTTGATTCTTATTGGAATTTTACTTGCAGTATTAATCGTTGCGGTTTGGTTTGTTTATCGTGCTGTGAAAAAAGAATTAGAACTTGCACAAGCAAAGGCTGATTTTGTTTCGAATGTTTCTCATGAACTACGAACACCACTTGCATTGATAAGTATGTTCGCAGAAACTCTTGAAATGGATCGGGTTAAAACTGAAGAGAAGAAGAAAGAATATTATACAATCATTAGCCACGAGTCGAATCGTTTGGGAAGAATTGTTAACACAATCTTAAACTTCTCTAAAATGGAGGCTGGTAAGCGCAAGTTTAATTTTGAAGAAGAAGATTTGAATGAGGTAATTATCCAAGTTTATCAAAATTACAGTTACCATCTTTACAACAAAGGATTTGATTTTGAATATGAACCCGGAATTGATATTCCTAAAGTGGTTATTGATCGCGAAGCAGTTTCAGAAGCAATTGTAAATCTTATAGACAATGCAGTAAAGTATAGCGCTGATACGAAGTTCATTAAAATGGTAATTGGTAATGAAAATGATTCTGTATTTATCGAAGTGCAGGATAAAGGAATTGGCATTTCAGAAGAAGATCAACAAAAAGTTTTTGATAAGTTTTATCGGGTTACGTCAGGACTTGTTCATACCACGAAAGGTACAGGACTTGGGCTTTCACTAGTAAAACAAATTATGGATGCACACAAAGGGAAAATTATTCTTAAAAGTAAGGTTGGCGAAGGAAGCAGTTTTAAACTTTCATTTTCAAAAAAATCTCAGTTAAATAATGGAGAAAAAAATGCCTAAGATTTTAGTAGTTGATGATGAACAAAATATGCGAACAGGATTAAAAGATAATCTTGAATTTGAAGGTTATGATGTTGAAACAGCAAACGATGGCGAGCAAGGTTTGAAAAAATTCTTGAGAATAGTTATAACCTGATTATTCTTGATGTAATGATGCCCAAGAAATCAGGGTTTGATGTTTGTAAAGAAGTTCGTAAAGCTGGAATTACAACTCCGGTTATTTTATTAACCGCAAAAGGAGAAGAGATAGATAAAGTTGTTGGATTAGAACTTGGCGCTGATGATTACGTAACAAAACCATTTAGTTTACGCGAGTTACTTGCAAGAGTAAAAGCAATTTTACGAAGGGGTGAAAATCTTGTAATGAACGATGCAGATCGTGAGGTAAGAATTGGCAGGTTAGAAATAAATTTTAATGGATACAAAGCAACATCAAAAAACAGAGATGTTGCAATGTCTCACAAAGAATTTGAAATACTTCATCACTTATGGAAACATCGCAATTCAACGGTAAGTCGTGAAGATTTATTAACTGAAATTTGGGGTTATGATGAAACTCCAACTACAAGAACTGTTGATAATTTTATTTTAAAGCTAAGACAAAAAGTTGAAGTTGATTCAAATCATCCGCAAGTAATTTTAACTGTGCACGGCATTGGGTATAAGTTGGTGATTTGAGTTTGAATACCTGAGTTTTTTTAATAGTTACTAAACAAATGGTTATGCCGATAACCAGATTTTAAGGGCGAAAATGAAAACTTTAAGAATATCACTTCTGTTTATTTCTTTCCTTTTTTTTTTATAACTGGATGTAATGCTCAAGATTCAATAAAAAACAAATCTTACTGAAAACAAATTGAAAATCTCTATAAGGTAGGAAAGGTTTGGGGTTTCTTAAAATATTATCATCCTGAAATATTAAAAGGGAATTATAATTGGGATAATGAATTAATTAAAATCCTACCTGAGGTGATAAGTAAACAGAGTAGTTCAAATGTAAATAGAATCCTAATTAATCAGAATTGAAAAATTAGGAGCAGTAGTAAGTAGGGATACAGGACAAAGTTAAAGATATAAAACTTACCCCTGAACTTAATTGGACAAATAATAAAGATTTTTTAGGTGCGGAATTAAGCACCTTACTTAAAAATTAAAAGAATCTACAAGACCTCAAGAAAATTACTATATTGGATTAACCTCAGGAATTGGAAATCCAATTTTTAAAAATGAAAAAACTTATCCAAACCTGAAGTTACTGATGATGGACTAAAACTTATTAGTTTATTCCGGTATTGGAATATGATTCAATATTATTTTCCTTATAGAAATCTTATTGATGAAAATTGGGATGATGTCCTTAAAGTATTTATTCCTAAAATAGTCTCAGGGGATGATGAGCTTTCGTATAAGCTGACACTATTAGAATTAATTGGAAAGATTAGTGATACCCACGCAAACATTTGGAGTAGAGAAGACACTTTAAGCAAGTTTTATGGTTTTAAATCTGTACCTATTGAGATTAAAATTATTGACAATCAAGTTGTTGTCACAAAGATCTATGATGAATTAGATGAAAATATTGATATAGAACCTGGAGATATCATAACGCATATAAATGGTGAAGCAACTGAAAAGATGATTAATGAAAAAATCAAATATTGTCCTGCTTCAAACTTGCCCACAAAGCTCAGAGATGTTTCTCGAAGACTTTTAAGGACTAATAATGACTTCCTCGAATTGACAGTTCAGCGGGATAAATCCTCAAATAAAATAAAAACTAATTGCATAGATTTTGGTAAAATAAAATATTGGGAAAACAGCACTCCATCCTACAAAATAATAGAAAACAATATTGGTTATATTTTTCCAGGCAATCTCAAGAAAGGGGAGATCGATAGCATAATGTCTGTGTTAGCAAACACTAAAGGTTTGATAATTGATTTTCGCTGTTACCCATCTGATTTTATTGTCTTCAGTTTAGGAAAACACCTAATGCCCAAACCTACAGAATTTGTAAAGTTCTCAGTTGGCAGTATGGTCAATCCCGGCGAGTTTACGTTTACTCAACCACTATTAGTCGGAGAGAACAGAATGGATTATTATAAAAACAAAATTGTAATAATTATTAATGAATTAACACAGAGCTCTGCTGAGTATCATACAATGGCTTTTTGTGTAGCTCCGAATGCAATAGTGTTAGGAAGTAAAACTGCTGGTGCAGATGGAAATGTTTCAACAATTATTTTCCCAAGTAATATCCGAACAATGATATCGGGATTAGGAATTTATTATCCAGATGGAACTGAAACACAACGAGTTGGAATTATTCCCGATATAGAAATGAAACCCACAATTAAAGGAATAAGAAATGGTGAAGATGAACTATTGAATAAAGCGATTGAGATAATTAAGCAGCAGAAATAAGAATTATTATTTAGAGAAAACTTATGAAAAGTATATATGCTGTTTTTGCACTTTTATTGAATATTTCAATATTTGCACAAAATCATGATAAAGAATTACGGGATCTTTACTATTCTGCACAGTTTAATCAACTTGTTCAAGTATCAGCAGAGTATTTAGAATCGGATTCGTTAAATCCTGTTTTTAATTTATGGCATGGAGAAGGGCTTGTTGAGTTAGGCTTTTTTGAAGAGGGTAAACCCTATGTTCAAAAGGCAATTGAAAATATTGAGGATAATGATACTAGAAAACCTTGGGCACTAAACTATCTTGCAAGAATTGAGTTTCTCTCTCAAAACAAATTAAAAGCAAAACAATTATTTATCGATTGCATCAATTCTAATACAAATCCAAAAGCTATAGAATCCTCAAAATATTTATTAGTTGAGTTAGGACTTCATGATTTCTACTCTGAGTTTGAAGTGGTAGAGTCAGAACATATAACTTTTCACTTTCAACCAAATTCAATAGTAAGTAATATAGATGAATTTGTAGAATTGAGAGAAAATGCTATTCAAAAAATCTCAGAATTCTTTGGTGTTAAAATTCCAAAGAAAATCGATTTTATAGTATGGAATTCTAATGAGGATGCTAAAAAAATTGGAATAAAATCTTTAGGATTTGCAAATCCTCAATTTTGTGTAATTCATTCTAGACCTAATCAAACCCTTGGCCATGAGATTACACATGTAATAACTCATTATTTAGCAAACGATCAAATTAAAACAAGATTTATTAATGAAGGTATTGCAGTTTGGTTTGATTTATCAAACAATAACAGACTAGAAATTATCAATAACCAAAAAGAAAAAGATTCAACTCAAGCTATAGTATCGATCAAAGAAGCTTGGAATAATCCAACAGTATATCCTGAATGGGTTTATTATACACTAGCTGGTGAGTTTATAAATAGAATTTTAGATAAATGGGGAAGAGAAAATCTAGTTGAACTATTAAAAAATCAAACTTATGATAATGCAGTTTTGATCTATGGAAATGAGATTGATGAGGTAATATTTAAACTGGAAAATGAGATTAATTCTAATTAGTAATTCTTAACTCATAACTCATAACTAATAATTCATAACTGCCATGACATTTCTTTACATCTCTTTACCGTAAGGTGACATCACTGACAACTCCTTGAGCTAGGTTTGTACCAGAACGTTAGATAAAATATTTAATCATTTATTTTTCAAGAGGTACAAAATGAAAGCTACATTATCAAACAGAGTAGAAAAGTTATACTTTATCTTGGTTGCAATACTTTTCGTTTTCTTGATTTCAGATTCTTTTGGTCAGAATCAAAAAGTTTCTGATTTAGCAAAAACAAATATGCTTTAGAAAATCTTGTTGCAGGAATTCAATCTGTAAATGATGGCCTTAGAGAAAGTGCGATTTATCTTGCCGGTGAATACAGATTTATCGATACTGAAGATGCATTATTAAAACAGCTTAAAGTTGAAAAGCAATCTGATATAAAAGTTTTAATAGGATTAGCATTATTTAGAATGGGCAGTGATAAAGGAATGAAAGAATTGCAGAATCTTGCAGTTACAGACGGTGATGCCAGAGTTAGAAGAATGAGTTATGCTATTTATAATGAGTATCTGGTAAATGTTTCTGATAGCAAAACAGCAGAACGATAATTTTAATTGTGCAAAAAATTTAAGATATTAAAATGTTTATCTTTTGTTATTAAGAAATTCTATAAAATAAAACACAGATTTATACTTGGTTGAAAAAATGAAATTAGTATTGTGGATTGCAGGTATGCTAATAATGTTGCTGAATGCTTGTGTTGATGTGAATAACAATCCGCCACAACACAATACTGAAACTGAAAAACAAGTTCTTAATTTATCCGGTCGATGGAAATTTAATATTGGTGATAAGGCGGAATGGAAAGATGAAAATTTTGATGATAGTAAATGGGAAAAATAAATGTTCCTTCATCCTGGGAGAATCAAGGATTTCATGGTTATGATGGATATGCCTGGTACAGAAATTCATTCAAGTTAAGTTCAGATTTAAATAATAAAGATATTTATTTAGTGCTTGGATATGTTGATGATGTTGATCAGACATTTATTAATGGAAATTTAATTGGAGTTTCAGGTGGATTTCCGAATGACTATAGAACAGCTTACAATGCTTTTAGAAAATATTATATCCCCAAAGAGTATTTAAATAAAGATGGCGAAAACACTATTGCTTTAAGAATTTATGATGATGAACTTGAAGGCGGAATAATGAGTGGTAAGATTGGAATTTATACTTATGAAGGCAGATTTGAACCAGATGTAAATCTAAATGGACCTTGGGAGTTTAGCATTTATGATGATTCGTTTTTCCTCAAGAAAAAGAACGGAATCAAAATCAGTTAAACTTATGGTTCCAGCCCATTGGGATGTTCAAGGTTACCAGGATTATGATGGATTTGCATGGTATAAAAAATCATTTATTATTCCAAAAGAGTTTGATAAAAAGAATATGATTCTACTTCTTGGTAAAATTGATGATATAGATCAAACTTATGTAAATGGAATTATTGTTGGCTCTACTGGTAAATGGAATTTTAAAAATGTACCAACTGATTTTAACAGTAATGATGAATATTTAACAAATAGAATTTACTCTGTTCCGCAAAAATTATTAAAATATGGAAAAGAAAATACAATTGTAATTAGAGTTTATGATGGTTTTAGAAATGGTGGAATTTATGATGGACCAATTGGTTTGATTACTCAAGAAAATTATAAAAAACATTTTAAGAAATAAAAGCTAATTTATTTCTTTTTTTAAAGTACTGTTTGCGTTGTTAATCAAAAACAAGTAAGTAATTATCATAATAAAACTTCCAAAAAGAACATCAGAAGTAAAATGAGCACCAATAACAACTCTACTTGCACAAACTGCTAAAGCCCAGCTAATAATTATCCCTTTTACCAATAATCTTTTATAAAAAGATTTATCCGCAAAAAAAAACAAATAATGCCATCATCATAAATCCCATAGCGGCGTGACCAGAAGGGAAAGATTGGTGACCTGTAACTCCTTGTGAAAAATACCATGGAGTAAAATCAGAATAATTATCACTTAAATCTCTAAAGCGAATTCTTCCCCAAAATATTTTTATAAGTGATACAAAAAGAATGTTACCATAAAAAAACATTTTAAAAGAAATTCTTGAAAACAAAATAGACTTTTTGGAAAATTTATATCTTCTTCGGAAAAGTAATGAGATTAAAATATTTAAGACGATTGCAGCAAGAAAAAAATAACTTCTGTTATCATTAAATAAAGTTTTGCTGTTTGAAAATGCAAGAGATAATAACCAGAAAATGTAAATTGTTATTAATGAACCAGCTGTTAAAAGAACCCATTAAATAAAATAGTCTTTATGATTTGATGATGCTTTAATGGTTACTATGTATATATGAATCCCAATCAATGCGACAATTAAACCGGGAATTTCTCCATATCTTTCTAAAAAGATTGCCCAGGTAGCAGTTGGATTATAAAGATTAATGGAAATCCAAAGGTCGCTGGATTCCAATAAAAAAGCAGCGGTAACCCAAACGATTATTAAATAATAAGCTTTTGCTTTGTTTGATATCTTCTTCAAAAAAAATCTATTAAAGTTTATAATAATTTAATGATTGAACCACAAAACAGCTAATCAAAATTATTTCATAAAAGATTATGTGATTATATTTCAATTAGATAAATATTTTATTACGAAAGGATGAAAAATGTCATTTAAATATTCAGTTGGCGAAAATTCAAAGTTAGTAGATGAAACAATAAAAAAACTTGGTGAAGAAAATGTAGTTGAAAGAATCTGGAAAAAAGATCATACAGTTTGGAGTAATGATCCAACAGAAATATCAAACAGACTTGGCTGGCTTGATAGTGTTGATGTAACTGGTAAATCCGTACAAGAAATAAATGAGTTTGTTGAAGATGTTAGATCAGCAGGATTTACTCACGCTTTGTTAATGGGAATGGGCGGCTCATCATTAGCACCTGAAGTTTTTAGATTAGCATTTGGAGTTAAAGATGGTTACTTAGATTTAGCTGTCCTTGATTCAACTCATCCTGACGTTGTAATGGATTATACAAAGAAGTTAAATCCCGCAACAACGTTATACATTGTTTCTACAAAGTCGGGCGGAACAGTTGAAACATTTTCATTTATGAAATTCTTTTATAACTATGTTTTACATGTTCTTGGAAAAGATGAAGCTGGGAAACATTTTGTTGCGATAACGGATCCAGGTAGTGGATTGCAAAAAGTAGCTGAGGAATTAAAGTTTAGAAAAATATTCTTAAACGATCCAAACATCGGCGGCAGATTTTCTGCTCTTTCATTATTCGGGATAGTTCCTGCTGCATTAGTTGGAGTTGATATTGAAAAGTTTTTATCTCTTGCGAAAGATGAAACTTTAAATTGTAAAAAATCTGGTAAAGAAATCTCAGAAAATATAGCGGCAATAGCTGGAGCAATAATTGGTGCTTTGGGTAAAAAGGGAATTGATAAACTTACCTACATCATCTCACC
The DNA here is from genome assembly GCA_016707585.1 of Ignavibacteriales bacterium. Classification (GTDB taxonomy): domain Bacteria; phylum Bacteroidota; class Ignavibacteria; order Ignavibacteriales; family Ignavibacteriaceae; genus IGN3. The sequence goes on from JADJHL010000005.1 coordinate 55,943, forward strand.
AAAATTTACTTACATCGGAGCTTGGATTGAACAGCTTATAGCTGAAAGTACAGGTAAAATTGGAAAGGGAATTCTTCCTGTTGATTTAGAATCGATTGAAACTCCAGAGTATTATTCTAATGATAGATTATTTGTTTATATCAAATTAAAAGATGATAGTACATACGATAGTAAAATCGAAAAATTAAAATCAGCTGGTTTTCCAATTCTCGAACTTGAACTTGAACATAAACTTGAACTAGGCATGCAATTCTTTTTGTGGGAATTTGCAACTGCTGTTACGGGTTGGGTAATGCAGATTCAACCGTACGATCAGCCAAATGTTGAGCAAGCAAAAATTGTTGCAAGAAAAATGATGAATGCGTATCAGGAGAAAGGGAAACTACCAGAACTTATACCGGCATTTGAAGAAAAAGGTATAAAGGTATTTGGTGATGTAAAAACTAAATCAATTGATAAAGTTTTAGAATCATTTTTGTCTGATTGTATAAGTGGACAAAGTTATGTTTCGATTCAAGCATATTTGAATCCTAACAAAGAAACTACTGAAGCTTTACAAAATTTTAGAACATTAATCCAAAAAAAATATAAAATAGCAAGTTCACTTGGCTTTGGTCCAAGATTCTTGCATTCAACCGGTCAACTTCATAAAGGGGATGCAGGAAATGGATATTTTATACAATTTGTTTCGAGTATAGAAGAAGATTTACCAATTCCAGAAAATCCTGGTGAAGAAAGCACATCTATCACTTTTGGAATTTTAATAAAAGCACAAGCATTAGGCGATAGACAAGCTTTAATAGATAATAAAAGAAAAGTTATTACGATTGATTTGGGTAGTAATGTTATTGGTTCACTGAGACAATTATAAATTAAATAATACTATAAATTATGCTGTGATTTGAAATCTTCTTATCACAGCTTTTTTATTTCTTCCTGTTATAAAATCCTAAAATAATTCCTAGCGCAAGAGACCATAAAGCCGCCAATCCAATTTGAAATTCTTTTGGAAGTATAAAAGTTATGGTGTGGGCAGGAATCCAAAACCATAACAAAGAATAAAAACCTTTATCAAGATTTTTCCAGTTATTTTGTTTTGCGATGAGATTATCAAGAACTCTGTGCATTATTACGAGAAAAGGTCCGAATTGCAAATTCATTGCTGTCGAAATTGCGAATGATTTACCAAGTCCGCTTAAGTTTGGCAAATAATTATGTGCGACTAGACTATCTACAAATCCATTAAATCCAATAAAAGCATACTTGATAAATATTGCCAGTAAAGCCCACTCAAACATTTTTAATAAGATTGTTTTCAGATCATATGGATTAAAAATCTTTTTTCTAACAATCCAATGAGAAACAATATCTCCAACCGTACCAAGTATTGCGAATTGAATCATTGCAGAAATGATTGGATAAACTTTTACAAAATCAATATACCAGCTCATAGAAAAACTTTACTATAATGATAGAAAATTTACCTGCAAAAATTATAGTCAATTCATCTCACAGCCAAATTAACGAAAAGATTGAATGGATTCTGACTTTTATCACACGTAAAAATATTTGTTTTAAAATTCTTGACTCTCAAGTTTCTCTCATCGTATATTTACGATGAACGATAAAGGAATTATGTAAATGGCAGCATCAAAAAAAGAAGAATTTAAAACCGAAGACATTTGGCTTGCTGATATTGCAAAAGCATTATCACATCCAGCAAGAATAAGAATATTAAAAATATTAACTGAAATGAATGTTTGTATGTGCGGCGATATTGTTGAACTTCTGCCTTTATCACAATCAACTGTTTCCCAGCATTTAAAAGAACTTAAACGTGTTGATCTAATTCAAGGTGATATTGATGGACCGAAAGTTTGTTACTGCGTAAACAATAAGACACTTCTTAAAGCAAAAAAAGAATTGGATAAATTATTTAATCAAGTTTGTGCATGTTAAAAAAGGAGAATTAAAATGAACAATCAAAAAGATTTGAAAGAACTTGTAAAAGAAAAATATGGTGAGATTGCCAAATCATCTTCCTCCTGTTGTGGCCCATCCAGTTGCTGTGGTTCTGCAAATGAAATTGTTGGTTATACTGTTATGAACGATGAATACTCTCATTTAGAAGGTTATGTTGCTGATGCTGATTTAAGTTTAGGTTGTGGTTTACCAACTGAGTTTGCTGGAATCAAAAAAGGAGATACAGTGATTGATTTAGGCTCCGGTGCTGGCAATGATGTATTTGTTGCACGAGCTATTGTTGGTGAGGAAGGAAAAATTATTGGTGTTGATATGACTAAAGAAATGATTGAAAAAGCGGAGCAGAATAATTCTAAACTTGGTTATACAAATGTTGAATTTCGTTTCGGTGATATTGAAGACTTACCATTGGCGGACAATCTTGCTGATGTTGTTGTTAGTAATTGCGTGCTGAACCTTGTTCCTGATAAACAAAAAGCTTTTAGTGAAATTTATCGAACACTAAAACCTGGAGCGCATTTTTGTGTTTCAGATATTGTAGTTAAAGGCGAACTGCCCCCAGAATTAAAGAAATCTGCTGAGATGTATGCTGGCTGTGTTGCCGGCGCAATACAGCAAGAAGACTATTTGGCGATTATTAAAGAAGCCGGCTTTATTAATACTGAAATTAAAAAGACAAAAACAATTTCTTTACCCGATGAAATTCTATTGCAGTATTTAAGTGAAAATCAATTACATAATTATAAATCAAAAGAAGCTGGAATTTTTAGCATCACAGTTGTAGCAGAAAAACCAATCGATAAAGCGAAAGGATGTTGTGATGACAGTTGTTGCAAAAACTAAAAGAATATTAATTCTCTGTACTGGTAATTCCTGCAGAAGCCAGATGGCAGAAGGATTTCTGAAATCGTTTGATAAAAATCTTGAAGTGTTTTCTGCTGGCACAAAACCGGCAGAAAAAGTAAATCCATTTGCTGTAAAAGCAATGCACGAAATCGGGATAGATATAAGTAATGGAATAGCCGAAAATGTTGACAAATATCTTTCGCAATCTTTTGATTATGTAATTACAGTTTGTGATAATGCAAAAGAATCTTGTCCCGTTTTTATTGGTAATGTTAAGCATCGATTACATATCGGATTTGATGATCCAGCTGATGCAGTTGGAAGTGAAGAAGAAGTTATGCCAGTTTATCGGCGGGTAAGAGATGAAATAAAAAAAGATCTTTATGAATTCTATCTTAAAAACTTAATAAGCAAAGAAAATATTATTAAAGTTTACGGAAGTGGTTGCGCAAATTGTAAAAAGTTGGAGCAAATGTGTTATGATGCTCTGCAAGAAATTAATGTTAATGCAACTGTTGAAAAGGTAACTGATCTTCAAGAGATAATGAAGACAGGAATTTTATCAACGCCCGGACTTGAGATAAACGGCAAAATGATTTCAAGTGGTAAACTTCCAACTAAATCAACTTTAATCCATTGGATTCAGGATAATATCAATTAAATAATCTTATAGTATAATCTTGCAATCAAAATGAAAAATAAAATATTACTTCTCTCATCTTTTCTAATAGTTTGGATATTACTTTATCTAAATCTTAATACAATCACTGATTTTATCGTTTATTCAATTATTGGTTTAGAAAAAAACACACATCTAACAAATGCAATTTGGTTTTTCATTTTTGAAGTTCCCAAAGTATTGATGTTGCTTATACTAGTTGTATTCGGAGTTGGTATAATTCGTTCATACTTCTCGCCAGAACGAACAAGAAAAATGCTTGGTGGAAAATCATTATTTACAGGGAATGTATTAGCAAGTTCGTTGGGAATAGTTACACCTTTTTGTTCGTGTTCAGCAATCCCATTATTTCTTGGATTTGTGCAAAGTGGTGTCCCGCTTGGTGTAACATTTTCATTTTTAATTGCTGCACCAATGATAAATGAAGTTGCGCTTGTTTTACTATTTGGTCTATTCGGATGGCAAACAGCTTTGTTATATGCTGCAACAGGATTGTTTATTGCAATCAGTGCAGGATATGTAATCGGAAGATTAAATCTGGAAAGATTTGTTGAAGGTTGGGTTTATGAAACTAAAGCTAAGCAAGTAGATTTTATGGAAGAAAAAATTCCATTTTCGGAAAGAATTGATTCTGGAATATCAGCAGTAAAAGAAATTGTAGCAAAAGTTTGGATTTATATTGTGATTGGTATCGCAGTTGGCGCAGTCATTCACGGATATGTGCCAGAAAATTTTATGGCTTCAATGATGGGAAAATCAGCATGGTGGTCTGTCCCCGCAGCAGTAATACTTGGCATACCAATGTATTCAAATGCAGCCGGAATAATTCCAATTGTACAGGCGTTACTTGAAAAAGGGGCTTCACTTGGAACAGTACTTGCGTTTATGATGGCAGTTATTGGCTTATCCCTTCCAGAAACTATAATCTTAAAAAAAGTTTTGAAGATTCAGTTGATTGGAATTTTTATCGGAGTGGTTGGAGTAGGAATAATCGTTGTTGGTTATTTATTCAACCTAGTTTATTGATTTATTTTATGGAGTTGCTGTGAAAGTTGATAACTCAAAAGAATGGCATTGGTTTAAAGGCGGAATTCTCGTTTCGCTTTTATCAGTAGCAACATATTTCATTTTTGCTGCGATTGCAGATCGTAATTATCCTTTTGGCATAACCGCCGGGTTTGGATATATCTCTGCTTTTTTTGGAAAAACTTTTGCCGGATTAAATGAAAATCCGGTGATAAAAAGATTCAGTGAAAAACCAGATGCGTTTATTGAATTTTTTATTTTAATAGGTTTGGTAATTGGAGGATACACCGCTTCTAAATTATCCGGAACTTATTCCCCCGAAAACATTCCTGCAGTCTGGGAAAAGTACCACGGAAAAAGTGTTATAAAAAGATATTTCTTTGTTGTTGTGGGAAGTATCCTATTAGGTTATGGTGCAGCATTAGCTGGTGGCTGTACAACTGGAAATATCTTGCAAGGATGGGCACATCTTTCACTTGGAAGTATTGTTGCAGGCGCTTCATTTTTTGCCGCTGGAATCATAACTTCAAAAATTCTATATCCTAAACTTGGAGACAGTGATGATGCTAATTAATATTTTATTTGGATTGGTAGTTGGTTTTATTTTTGGTTTCATACTTACAAAAACCGGTGTTACAAAATATCCTCGCGTTATGGGAATGCTGCTCTTAAAAGATTTTAAGATTCTAAAATTTATGTTAACAGCCGTCATCTCTTCAATGATACTGTTTTATCTTCTAGGTGATTTCGGCTTATTAAAAGTCGTTCCCAAGAATTTAGAATGGGGAAAACTTGTTGGTGGATTAATTTTCGGAACGGGAATGGGCATTCTTGGTTACTGCCCCGGCACAATGGCAGCAAGAATTGGTGAAGGAAAAAAAGAAGCTATAATTGCCTTATTTGGAACGGCACTGGGAATTTTGATCTATGCATTAACTATAAAACCAGTTAAGGCAACTTTTTTATCTACAGAGATAAATGGAAATATTTTTCTTCAGCTAGGATTAAATAAATGGCTCGTTATTATTCCGGCAGCAATTTTATTTTCAGCGATTATATACTTTGTAAATAAAAAAGTAAGCGATAATAAAAAAATATTCTGAACTGATATTGATATAACATTTTAACCTGATGTTGAAGAGAGGTTGGAGAGAACAATTTTTCAAACATTAAGGAGCAAAAATGGAAAAAATAAAAGTTCTCTTCGTTTGTGTTCATAACAGTGCCAGAAGCCAGATGGCTGAAGCATTTGTAAATAATTTAGCCGGTGATAGATTCATTGCTGAAAGTGCAGGGATTGAACCGGGAAAACTAAATCCTTACGTAGTTAAGATTATGTCTGAAATTGGAATTGATATTTCTTCCAATAGAACAAAAGATGTTTTTGAATTCGTGAAAGCTGGAAAGCGTTTTAGTTTTGTAATTACCGTATGTGAAAGAGAAGCTGCTGAAAAGTGTCCGATCTTTCTTGGGATATCAAAAAGATTGGAATGGAGTTTCAGAGATCCATCTAAATTAAGTGGAACTGAAGACGAAATTCTGGAGCAAACAAGAATAATTCGAGATGAGATTAAAACTCAAGTTGTAAATTGGATTAACGAGGTTGATAAATAGATATGGCTTCATTAACAAAAAAACTTTCATTCTTAGATCGCTATTTAACATTGTGGATTTTTCTCGCAATGTTTATCGGAGTTTTTTCAGGATATCTCTTTCCATCAGTAGTTGATTTCTGGAATTCATTTCAATCTGGCACAACGAACATTCCAATCGCAATTGGATTAATATTAATGATGTATCCGCCGCTTGCAAAAGTTAAGTACGAAGAATTGCCAGATGTTTTTAGAAATGTAAAAGTGCTTACACTTTCACTTGTTCAGAACTGGATTATCGGTCCGATATTAATGTTTGTTCTTGCAATAATCTTTTTACAGGATTATCCCGAATATATGGCAGGACTAATAATGATTGGTCTTGCACGTTGTATTGCTATGGTTATTGTTTGGAATGAACTTGCAAAAGGTGATACTGAATATGCGGCAGGATTGGTAGCATTCAATTCTATTTTTCAGGTTTTATTCTTTTCGATTTATGCTTATGTGTTTTTAACCGTTCTACCATCCTGGCTCGGATTAAAAACTTTTGCTGTTGATATAACTATCGGACAAATAGCAGAAAGTGTTTTCATCTATCTTGGTATTCCGTTCCTGGCTGGAATGATAACACGATTTGTTGCATTAAAATTAAAATCAAAAGAATGGTACGAAAAGAAATTTATTCCAAGAATCAGCCCGATAACTCTTATAGCTTTGCTCTTTACAATTGTGGTTATGTTCTCATTAAAAGGAGAATATATTGTTCAACTTCCATTGGATGTTGTAAGAATTGCAATTCCATTACTCTTTTATTTTGTGATAATGTTTTTTGTTTCATTTTATATGGGCAAAAAAATTGGTGCTGATTACAGTAAAACAGCAACATTGTCATTCACTGCCGCTAGTAATAATTTTGAACTTGCAATAGCAGTTGCAATTGCTGTGTTCGGAATAAACTCGGGTGAAGCTTTTGCTGCGGTAATTGGTCCATTGGTTGAAGTTCCCGTGTTAATAGCTCTTGTTAATGTTTCCATTTGGTTACAAAAAAAGTATTTCGGAAAAGTTGAAGAAGGAACTGTTAAAGCTCCTGATATTTGTCCTTAAATAATAAATTATTCTAATAATCTCTTAGGGGAGATTTATGTTGTTAAAGTTTCATTTAGTTGTTTTGGTAGTAATCGCAGTTTCGGTTAATACTTATTCTCAGGTATTTGAATCAATTGAGAAAGCAGCAGCACAGTATTTTATTAATCTTTCTAATAAAAACTTAGATGCTGATAATGATTTAATCAAGCTGAAAGATTTACTTTTTCAAAGTTATGATAAAGTTGAGTTTGAAAGTAAATATCAAACCTCAATTAATCAATTCGATAGTCTGAAAAATCATTTTAATAAATATGAAACAGCAATTAGAAACATTTCCAAAGATTCTGCTTTAGTTCTTTTCAATCAATTCTATCTCCACTTCTCAAATCTCTTCTATAATTATGCGGATGAAAAGTTCTTTTCATCTAACAAAATAAAATTACTTTTCTTCAGTACATCAATGTCCTGCCATTGCACACTCGAAATGTGTAAGAAACAAACAATTGAAATCTTAAATCTGGCAAAAGAAAAGAATCTTGTTTATTGGATTATTGATTCTTATGAACACAATGAATTGCAGATTAAATATGAAACATTATTTGCACCTTCACTAATCCTATTTGATGGGAATAATAATGTACTGCATAAAATTGAATATGATGAAAACTTACTTCCCAAACTAAGTGAGTTTATTAAAACAAAATTAAAAGGAGAATAAAATGATTTCAGTAAAAGTACTTGGTACAGGTTGTAAGAAGTGTCAGAATCTTGAAAATAAAGTAAGAGAACTTGTAGCATCAAATAACATTGATGCCACAGTAGAAAAAGTTACAGACATTCAGGAGATGGTGAACTATGGAATAATGATGACACCCGGTCTTATTATAAATGAAAAAGTAAAAAGTTTTGGAATAATACCTAAAGACGACCAACTTATTAGCTGGTTAAAGGAGGCTTAAATGAAATACTTTTCAATTATTGGTTTGATAGCTGTTGCTGTTTTATATTTTTCTTTTACTTCAATTGGTAATAATAAAAACAGCATTGACGAAAATGTTGTTAATCGGGCTAGCACTTCTAAAGTTACTTTTGTCGAACTTGGATCAGTCAATTGTATCCCCTGTAAACAAATGCAGCCTGTTATGAAAGCAATTGAAGAAAAATACGGTGATCAGGTTAAAGTAATTTTTTATGATGTTTGGAAGGAAGATCAAAAAAAGTATGCAACTCAATATGGAATTAAGTTAATACCAACCCAGGTTTTTCTTGATGCAAACGGTAAAGAATTTCATCGTCATGAAGGATTTTATCCTGAAGCAGAGATAGATAAAATTTTACAAGGTAAAGGCTTAAAACCGAAGAAAAGTTAATTATATGATTGAAGAAATTTTTACAATACTAAGTAACGCTCTTTACGAAAATTACTGGATAGCATTGATGGCATCATTTGGTTGGGGAGTTTTATCTATTCTACTTTCACCTTGTCATTTATCAAGTATTCCACTTGTTGTTGGTTTTATAAGTTCACAAGGTAAAATTACACTTGGAAGAACATTTTATATCTCACTTATTTTTTCAGTTGGCATACTCATTACCATTGCTGCAATTGGAATCATCACAGCATCACTCGGAAGATTGATGGGCGATGTTGGTTCAATTGGAAATTATCTTGTTGCAGGAATCTTCTTTCTTGTTGGACTTTATCTTTTAGATATTATAAAGTTTGATTGGAACAACTCAGCATTAAGACAAACAAAATCCAAAGGATTATTAGCCGCTTTAATTCTTGGATTACTTTTTGGAATTGCTCTTGGACCTTGCACGTTTGCATATATGGCTCCTGTGCTTGGTATCGTGTTTCAAACAGCTCAAACAAATTTTACATCAGCTGCTATTCTTCTTTTAGCTTTTGGAATTGGACATTGTGCAGTAATAGTTGGCGCAGGAACATTAACAAAAAAAGTTCAGCAGTATCTTAACTGGTCTGAAGAATCAAAGACTATTTTGTGGATAAAGCGAATCTGCGGTGTGCTGGTAATTTTAGGTGGAGTTTATCTTATATACACAACATACTAAACAGGAATATTTCGTAAAAATCGCAGAATATATTGATGTAGTTTATTCTTATATTTGAGCATCATGTTTAAGAATAAATTTTATTAGCGCATCTTCACATTTCATTTAGGCTTCATTGCAAGCCGATTTTATCTATCCCAATTAATTAGAAATTAAAAGAAAATTATAATGAGTATTATTAAAGAAATTAAGAATAGAAAAACATTTGCAATTATTAGTCACCCTGATGCTGGTAAAACCACATTAACTGAAAAGCTACTTTTATTCAGTGGTGCAATTCAAATTGCAGGCGCAGTTAAATCAAACAAGATTAGAAAAACCGCTACTTCTGATTTCCAGGAAATTGAAAAGCAACGCGGAATTTCTGTTGCCACTTCTGTAATGAGTTTTAATTATCATGGATATAATATCAATTTACTTGATACTCCTGGTCATAAGGATTTTGCGGAAGATACTTATCGAACATTAACTGCCGTTGATAGCGTTATTCTTGTTATCGATTGTGTTAAAGGTGTTGAAGAGCAAACCGAAAAACTTATGAATGTTTGCAGAATGCGCAACACGCCTGTTATAGTTTTTATAAACAAACTTGATCGTGAAGGTAGAAATCCAATTGAGTTGCTTGATGAAATTGAGGCTAAGCTTAATATAAAAGTTCGCCCATTAAGTTATCCGATGGGAATTGGTGTGAGCTTTAGAGGTGTTTATAATCTTTATGAAAACAGCTTCTCATTCTTTAAAGCAAATAAGCAGAGAATAGAAGATGAAATAGAAAAATTTAATGGTGTTGATGACCCTAAATTAGTTGAATACTTTGGAGACGATGCATTAAAACTTAAAGATGAAATAGAACTTATTCATGGTGCTTATGATGAATTTAAAATTGAGAATTATTTAAACGGAACGACAGCTCCTGTTTTTTTTGGTAGTGCTGTAAATAATTTTGGTGTCAAAGAATTGCTTGATAGTTTTGTTAAGATCGCACCTCAACCTCAACCGCGTCAAACTACAAAAGGTTTGATCGAACCGGATATAGAACAATTTTCAGGATTCATATTTAAAATTCACGCAAACTTAGATCCAAAACATCGAAATAGAATTGCATTCCTTCGTGTATGTTCCGGCAAGTTTGAAAGAAATAAATTTTATCATCACGTAAGACTTAATCGAGATATCAAATTTCCAAATCCTGCATCATTTATGGCACAGGATAAAACTACTATTGATGAAGCTTTTCCCGGAGATGTAATTGGTCTTTATGATGTTGGTAATTTTAAAATCGGTGATACGATTACTGAAGGTGAAAATTTTATGTACAAAGGTATACCAACTTTTTCTCCTGAAATATTTAAAGAGTTACATCTTGAAGATCCATTTAAATCTAAACAGCTTAATAAAGGAATTCTGCAGCTTACTGATGAAGGACTTGCACAAGTGTTTATTCAGAATAATGGAAGCAGAAAAGTTGTAGGAACCGTCGGAGATCTTCAGTTTGATGTACTTGAATATAGATTACTGAATGAATATGGTGCACAATGCAGATTTCGTCCATTAAATTTTTATAAAGCTTGCTGGGTTATTTATGATAAAGAAGAAGATATAAGTGAGTTAATGAGAATCCGTTCACATAATTTATTTTTGGATAAACATAATAAACTTGTGTTTTTAGCAGAATCACAGTATTCAATTGCTAGTGCGCAGGAAAAAAATCCTAAAGCTAAGTTTTTATTTAGTGTTGAGCATAATTCCCAAACACACGAACTTGAAGATGAAGAATAAATCTCAACGGAATTAAAATCCCGCTGAGATTTAAATATTTTTTATTTCATCAATATCATTTTTCGGCTTTCAAAAAAATCTCCAGCCTGTATTGAGTAAAAATAAACTCCACTTGAAAGATTAGATGCATCAAATTGAACATTATATGAACCAGCTTGTTTTGATTCATTCACCAAAGTCACAATTTCTTTTCCAAGTATATCATAAACTTTTAACGTAACTAAACTGCCATTTGGAATATTATAGGAAATATTTGTTGATGGATTAAACGGGTTTGGATAATTCTGTAATAACGAAAATGTTTGTGGAATATCAAAATCTTCATTATCAACTCCGGTTGCTGGATCATTCATCCAGTTATCAATTATAAAATCATAATTTGCAAATGATGCAACATTATCAAATCTGTAAGGACGACCTGCAATGAAAATAAAATTTCCCTCATCCACTTTATTAATTCTAAATCCGCCAATCCAGCTTGTAGATGTATTGTCGTCAAATATTGGAATAGCTTCCGAACTTGTGGATAGCAAAACAAGATGAACCAAGGAATTAACTCCAACTGCAGGCATATTAACTAAGTTTGAATCTAAAGCAGTTAAACTTGTTAATGTTTGATCAGTTGAAACAGAAGAGATACCACAATAATTTTTTAAATCTGTACTAAAAAAATTATTTGCTAATCTTGTTGCAAGCAAAAAACTTTTTCCGCTTTGAACATATTCTAAAACTTGAGCAGGATTGTAATATGTTAAATCACCACTATAATTATTTCCTATCCATATTACTTTATTATATAAATTTAAAACAGATGTTGGAATTTTTGCACTAAAAAAGTTTTTGTTTTGTATTCTAGAATTTCCCTCATAGCTAAAACCTTGATCACCAAATAGATCCCACACATCAACATCATGATTGCCTATGCTGGCGGAAGTATTATAAAACAAAGCCATTTCTGATGGATAAGTTGGATACTCAATTCCATTTACTACAAGAATATCTGAAGCATTAGCTATTGCATTTATATAGTTAGTTAAAATTCTAGTATGTTGATTTACACTATCACTCACTGTAAGTTTCACAGTAAACGCTCCATCTATTTGATAAGTGAATACCGGATTTGGTTCTTGTGAATCTGTGTTTCCATCATTATCAAAATCCCAGGCATAAGATGTTAGTGAAGTTGTATCAGTAGCAGTTGAAAAATTTTCAAATGTAACTTCAAATGGTAAAGCTCCGATATTTTCGTTTACCTTAAAAGCTGCATTAACATTGTTTGATAATCTAACTTCAGCAGTAGCGGATTGATAAACAAGTTTGTTAGCATCACTTTGAATAAATGCTACAACTGATAATGCGGTTATATCTACAGATGCTAAAAACTCAACGGTTGGAATGAATGAAAATTCATATTCTATAGAAGCTCCAGGAGCAGGAATATCAATCAAAGTTCCTTTTCCATCAGGTAACATTTTACGTGTTACATTATGGAATAAAGTTTCTCCATTGTTACAACAACTTAAACAAGTTCTATCTACAGTTAATTCTGTAAGTGCAACTCTTAGTTTTGTATTTGTAAAAGTTGTATTGTCTGAGGAATCACGAGTAATAATAATCTTTACATTTAAAACATCGTTGGCAAATCTTTCAGGAATAATTTCAATCTTAAATGGTGAGTAAGTTGCATTACCAGCATTTACAGCACCTTCTAAAGCAGCCTGACTAACAGATGTTGTTGTTCCATTAACATCGATCCATGGAACTGAATTAACGCCATAATATCCGCGTCTTTGATTATTATCAGTAGCATTAAAAACATGCATTGGATCTGTTGCTGATGGCCAATCAACATTATAGACAACGTGTGTAATTGATTGATTGCTTAAAAGATTTGCAACCGTAGCATTATACCAAGCATTATTAACTGATGCGCAAGGTCCGCAAGAACAATTTGTAAATCTTTCAACTAATGAAAGTTTATCATAAGCATTTGCGGAATATGAAACCATTAACAGCAAAAAAAGAAGAATTGATTTCTTCATCGACGTCACTCCTAAATATTAATTATGAATATTCAGGAGTGAATTTGCAAAGAAATTAGATAGTTGCCAAATAAATAATATTTTTATTTAAAAATATTTTTAGAATAGAAAATTTTGTTATTAAAATTCGTCCATTCCACCGTCTTCAGGTCGTTGTCTTTCTCGCTCTTTATTGTTTTTTCCAGGACTTAGGCGATAACTGATTCCAAGATATGCTACTCTTGATTCCATTTTACGATAAGAGTTAGTTAAAAAATTTGTTCCAAATGTTTGCGAGTCCCATTCACGAGTATTAAAAATATCACTAACTCTAAATGTTAATGACAGTTGTCCATCAAGAAAATCTTTTTTAGCAGCAAAATCTGCAGAGAAAACTTCTTTTATTTTTCCTTGGGCAGTTATAATTGGTGAATTATAGTTTGCATTAAACTGAAGATTAAAATCCTTAGCTAAAAAGATTACAGAAGATAATTTACTAATCCAGCTATTATCGCTTGTAGAAATTTCAGGTGATTCAAAATTTGTATTAAAGTAAGAAAAACTTCCGTTAAGTCTAAACCATTCAAACAAAGGATGTGTTGCTGTTAATTCCAACCCATAGGAAGTGCTTTTAGCAAGGTTTATAAAAGTAGTTTCAGTAACGCTATCATCTCGCAAGATTGTATAATTAGTTATTGCATCATCAGTAAGTCTGTAAAAAACAGATGATGTTAGAGAAGTTTTTCCAAAGAGTTTTGAGTAACCAAGTTCCAAAGAATTTACAAATTCAGGGTTAAGTTCAGGATTTCCATATTGAATATTCAGCGAATCAGTTTTATCAACATAAGGATTTAGTCTTCGGTTATTCGGCCTTTCAACTCTTCTGCTGTAACTTAATTGAAATTCCTGATTGTTCGGCAAAACCTGAACCAAATGTACCGTTGGATAAAGTGCAAAATAATTTTTATTGAATTTTGTATTTGATAAGCTTTCATTACCATCAACATTGGCTTGCTCAACTCTTAATCCAACTTGGTATTGAAACTTATTTATGTTGTTCGAATAAATTCCATAAACAGCATAAACTTGTTCTTCATAATCAAAATTAGTTTTTCTTGTAATATCTTCTATCCAGGCTTGTGTTGTGCCGAGGTTCAAATAATTATTTTTAGAATTTAAATCTTTTAACGATACTTTAAACCCGGTTTCAATTCTTCCAAATCCTTCAATTGGATTTATATAGTTAGATTGAATCGTCCACTCATTATTTGAATTACTTGATAATCCATTTTCTTTAAACTGAGTTGTTGGTATAAAGTTTAAATCAAAATTATTTTGTGTTGTTTGCTCATCTCTATCCATATTGTGATCAGAATAAATAACATCAGCAGTTAATTCCCGTCCTTTACTTTCAAAAGTTCGTCTATAACTTAACGTGTAATTCATACCTTTCATATTTCTATCAGCAACACTTTGGCGATTAAAATAATTCAATAATTGTTTTACAGAATCTTTATTTGAAGTTTCGATAAATCCATCAGTATCAAAACCAAAACTTCTATATCTGTATGCAAGTGTAAATGTATTAAAATCATCATGCAGATAATCAAATCCAAAATTTACATTATGAGAACCATGCTTGAACATGCCTTCATTTACTTGCTCAATAAAACTTGTTGAATTATTTATATTGTTTTCTCTAAGTGAGTTTCCTTCATTTTCATTTCTTGCTATCCTTGTATCATAAGAAGTGAAGAAATTAAAGTAGGGTGTTCTATAGTTTAGATTTATTGATCCATTATACTTATCGCGTGTTCCAACATTTACGCTGACACTTCCATTTAATCCGCCATCAATTCTTTTCTTTAAAATGATATTTAAAATTCCCGATGTACCATCAGGTTCATATCTTGCAGATGGATTGGTTACCAATTCAATTGATTCAATCTGACTTGCAGGAATGCTGTTTAAAATATCGCTGTTACTTGCACCAACAAGAACACTTGGTTTCCCATCGATTAAAATTGTAATATTTTGATTACCTCTGTAACTAACATTTCCATCAAGATCAACAGTAACTGATGGAATATTTCCAACAACATCAACTGCAGTTCCACCGGTTGTTGTTAAATCTTTTTCAACATTTATAACTTTTTTATCCAGGTTATTGATTATCATTTCTTTTTGTCCCGTTACCAGAACATTACCAAGTTCAATTGATTGTTCATCAAGAAGAATTTTTCCTAGATCCACATTTAATGATTTTGGGTTAACACGAATGCTATCAATATATTTTTCAGCATAACCGATGTAAGAAAGTTTTAGGTAGTACATGCCAAACTTTATGTTATCAATCTCAAATTTTCCCATCTTATCAGAAATTGTTCCCGTTACCATTACAGAATCTTTAATTTGAAATAAAACAATATTTCCATATTCAATTATTTGATTTGTTTGTGCATCATATAAATTGCCGGAAATTTTTCCGGTTGAAGTAAAGTTATTTTGTTTACCATTTCCGGTAGGATTTTGTGCAATTATATTTATCAAAAATGTAAAGCTTAGCAGAATTGTGAGAAACAAATTTTTCATTAGTACCTTAGAATATTTTGGATTCTTAATTTTTATTGATGGCAAAGTTAGACAAATAAATACAAAAATTGGTTTAAAATTGGGGGCACTAAAAAGCTTGTGGGATAAAGCACTTCCAAAATTGGAAGTGCTAAAAAAAAATAAAGTTAACTAATTGCTTAATTTTAACCAGCGAAAAACTTCTGACCATTTTGGTTTTTTGCCGGTAAGAAGAATTCCTATTCTATAAATTTTTCCTGCAAGTTTAAATATTCCGATTAGCACAACAACATTTATAACTATTGCTAATAAAACTTGCCACATAGGAACCTCAACCATCAATATTCTTGCAGGCATTACTATTAAAGATGCAAAAGGTAATAATGATGTTATTATAGCAAGTGAAGTTTGAGAATTAGATTCCAGCCCAAGAGCAATAAAAAATGGAATCATTATTAATAACATTAATGGCCAAACACCAGATTGCGCATCTTGTGGATTATCAAAGATTGCTCCAACTGTTGCGTAAAGTGCAACGTAAGTAATAAGTGCAAGTCCGTAGTTAAACAAAAAATAAAAAATGTATCCAATACTCATTTGAGGCATAAATTCAGCAGGAATAAAAAACCAACTTGTTGTTAGCAATAAAAACATTGGGCTTAACCAAATTGCCATTTGAATTAACTCAACTATAACAGTTCCTAAAATTTTTCCAGCCATCAATTCTGTACTGCTTGCTGATGAAAGTAAAACTTCAACAATCTTATTGCTTTTTTCTTCAACAACAGCATTCATAGTCATCGAACCTGAAAACAACAACGCCATATAAAGCAGGAATGAAAACAGCACCATTGCAATTCTGTTTCCGTAACCTTCTTGCGCTACTTCTTTATCTGATGAAACTCTGAATCCGCTAATATCAACATCTTTACGTGCAAATTTTATTTCTTCCTGCGTTAATTGTTTGCCGGAAAAATAAATTTCAACCAGAGCTTTATTGATTGAAGGTTTGATTTTGTAAAACAAAGTAGAATTATTTGGATTTGCCGAATAATATTTTACTTCTTTCGTTTGAAGTGCTGATGAAGGGATAAACACCACACCGGTAACTCTTTGATTTATTAAATCAGATTTTAACTGATTTAATTTAGATTCAAAATTGTTGATCTCTGATTTCTCGGTTCGAGAAGTTAAATCACCGCTTTTAAAAGCAGAAGTTTGAAAGATTTCATTCTCGACTTTGTTAAGTATTTCATCTGAATCAGAAACAATAATTATGTCTGATCGTTGTTCATCAGACATTGAATGAATAAAATATTGAATTGAAAATATTAAAATCATAAATAATGGAACAAGTAGTGTCATCAAAATAAATGACTTACTGAATAACTTAGTTCTAAGCTCTCGCTTTATAATTGCAAGTGTCCTTCTATTGAACATCTGTAACCTCCTTACCAGCTAACGAAATAAAAATCTCATAAAGGGAAATCTCATCCACATTAAACTTTTTTATAGCGATATTATTTTCAATCAATAGTTTTAATAGTTGCTGATCTGTGTTTTCATTTTTTAATCTTATTCCTGTTGTGTTTCCAAAATCTTCTACACTTTCTACCAGGCTATGATTATTTAGAAACGAAATATTCCCTTGATAATCAAGACTTACATTTCTACTAGCATATTTAGCTTTAATATCATTTAGCTTTCCGTTAAGAATAATTTTACCTTTATCAATCATCGCAATTGAATCACACATCTTTTCTGCAAACTCCATAAGATGAGTTGAAAAGATTACAACTTTTCCTTTTTGTTTCATCTCAAGAATAATTTCTTTTAATAGATTTGTGTTGATCGGATCAAGACCGGAAAATGGTTCATCAAAAATTAAGAAATCAGGATCATGTAAAATTGTTCCAATAAACTGAATCTTTTGTTGATTGCCTTTTGATAAATCTTCTACCTTTGAATTTTTTCTATCAGCAAGTTCAAATCTTTCTAAATAATAATTCGCAGATTTTAAAACTTGATTTCCTTTCTTACCTTTAAGTTCAGAAAGAAATAAAAGCATATCAATAACTTTCATTTTTTTGTAAAGTCCACGCTCTTCAGGCAAGTACCCAACAATATCTTTAAAATCCTGCTCGGTTTTTTTACCTCTAAATAAAACTTCACCTTCATCAGGAAAATAAATGTTAAGCATCATTCTTATCGTTGTAGTTTTACCTGCGCCGTTTCTTCCAATCAAACCAAAGACTGATCCTTCAGAAACGCTAAACGATGCATTATCAACAGCAGTTAAACCATTAAATCTTTTTGTAAGACTTTTTACTTCAAGAGCATTCATTATATATCTCTAAAAATTATGATGTGAAAATTAAGTAAATACTTTTTTACACTTTTACCATTCAAACTAATATTTTTGCGCTTATAAAAAAACCCGACCATTTCTGATCGGGTTTATTAAAGAAATATTATTTAAACATGAACTTCAACATCTTTAAGATGAGCTTCTTCAACTTTTTTCAGAGCTTGTTCAAGATCTGCAATTAAATCTTTTACATTTTCAATTCCAACAGAAATACGAACCAAACCGTCTGTAATTCCACCAGCTAGTCTTGCTTCTTTACCCATTGAAAAGTGGGTCATACTTGCTGGATGTTGAATCAAACTTTCAACTCCGCCTAAACTTACTGCTAGTTGAAAAAGTTTAACAGAATTCATCATTAATCTGCCAGCTTCTAATCCACCTTTAAGTTCAATCGTTATCATTCCGCCAGGACCTTTATGTTGCTTCAATCCAATTTGATAATCCGGGTGAGATTTTAACCCAGGAAAACGAATTGAATCTATCATAGGATGTTTTTCTAACCATTCAGCGATAGTCTGGGCACTCTCACAATGTTTATCCATTCTTATTGCAAGAGTTTTTAATCCACGGTGAACAAGAAAAGAATTAAATGGATCAATTACACCGCCGGTTTGATTTAGTGTTTTTCTAAAATGTTGATAAGTTTCTTCATCTTTAACCACAACAATTCCGCCTACAACATCAGCATGGCCGTTTAAAAATTTTGTTAAGCTGTGCATTACAACATCAGCACCTAGTGCCAATGGGTTCTGAAGTGCTGGACTCATAAAAGTATTATCAACTACAACTTTTACATTTGCTTTGTGAGCAATTTTTGATACTTCTTCCAAGTCAGAAATGCAAAGTGTTGGATTGCCAGGAGTTTCTACATAAACAACTTTGGTATTTGGTTTAATTGCTTTTTTAACTTCATCAAGATTTGATGTATCGACGAATGTTGTTTCAACACCAAACTTTTTCATTATTGTATTTAACAAAGTAGTTGTTGGTCCATAAACTGCGGATGAACAAACAACGTGATCGCCAGCCTGCGTTAATGCAGCAAAAATTGTGTGAACAGCAGCCATTCCACTTCCACAACCAAGGGCTTTGTGTCCGCCTTCAAGAGCAGCAATTGCATCTTCCATTGCCTGAACAGTAGGATTTAACATTCTTGTGTAGATGTAACCTTTTTCTTCACCAGCAAAAAGTGATGCACCGTGTTGTGCAGATTTAAATTTAAATGTTGATGTTTGATAAATTGGAGGAACAACTGAACCGTATTCATACTCATCAATACCTGAATGAACACACTTAGTTTCAAATCCAACTTTAGAATGATTTTTCATATTATTTTTTCCCATTAAAGAATTAAGTAAAAAATTTATTGCACAAAATTAGGAAAAATTTATGAAAGGTATGGAATGGACTCTCATCCATTCTTAAAAATAGAGATATCATTTCTTTACAAACTTATAAGCTTGATAATCAACAAAATCATCAACAAACAAATCGAATGATTTAATTTCACCACCTTCTATAATAAATGGAAAAATCTTTTTGCCATAAGTTGGATCAGAATAAGTGCAGAAAAATCTGTAATTACCAATATATTCCAATTTACCCTTTAACTTAGAATGATGTTCTAAACTTAACTCTAAATTATCCTTAACCAGTTTAAGTTCAGCATAACCATAAACATCATTTACGTATCTTCCTTCAAATTCTGATAAACTTATTTCAGGAATTAATTTCATGTTAACAGAATCCTGAATTTCTTTAAACCATTTATTTCTTTTCTCTTTGCTTTTTTGATTAGATGCAAAAAATGTTGAATCATAGTTTCTGTATGGCAATCCAAAATATGAATCAAGAATTTCCCATTTTAAAGACACAAATAATGCGTTTTGATCAGTGTTAGTTAAGACCACTATGCCAAGGTTTTCTTCTGGCATTAAAGTAACTGATGTAACAAATCCGTTTACTCCACCAGTGTGAGAAACAATTTCTTTACCTTCATAATCTTGAAATTCCCAGCCCATTCCGTACAAGGTATAATGAGTTTTATTATATGGATGACTAACTCTTCTTTCTATTGATAAAAGTTGTCTTGTCTTTTGTATTGCTGAAATTGGAATCACGTTAACACCATCATACTTTCCGCTATCAAGCTGAGCAATTACCCAATGACTTAAATCATTAACTGAAGATCCAATACTTCCGCAAGGTGCAAGATTATCTATGTTTTGAAATGGAATTAGTGAGATTTTACCATCAACATATGTGTGAGGTTTGGCAATGTTATCTGATTTCACAAATTCTTCTGATAAAGGAACTGTTCTGTTCATCTCGAGTGGTTTGAATATTTTCTCTTTAAGAAATTCGCCCCAGCTAAGTCCAGAAACTTTTTCGATGACTTTTCCAGCAATAGCATAGCCGGCATTTGTATAACCATATTTAGTCCTGAAATTATATTTTGGACTAATCATCCCAAATTTTTCAATTACTTCATCTGCATTAAGATCTGAAGTCCAGTACATAAAGTCACCTTGAAATGTTTCAAGTCCCATTCTGTGAGAGACGATATCAAGAAGATTTAATTCTTTGTTTACCCATTCATCTTTCATTTTAAAATCTGATAGATACTTTGTTACTTTGTCATCGAGTTTTAATTTTTCATCATGTTCAAGCATAGCTAGAGCAGTTCCTGTAAATGCTTTGGTGTTTGAACCGATCATAAATAAAGTGTTTTTATCAACTAATTCATTTTTCCCCAATTCTTTAACTCCAAATCCTTTTTCAAAAACAACTTTACCATCTTTAACGATTAAGACTGCCACACCAGGAATTTGCCAATTATTCATCCCACGTTGGATATAATTATCTATACTGTCGGATATAAAACTTGGTGTATTTTGGGAAAATAAATTAAACGAAGTGATTATTAGAAAGAATATTAGGAAATATAATTTTTTCATCGAAAACCTTTCAGATTAACATTCAAAACTAAGAAAATTTCCATATCTGATTACCCCATTTATCATAAATTTTAGTTGATTAAGAAATCCATTTTAGTGATCAAATTCCTTATATTTCATCCTCAAAATCTATAAAACATTAATTCGGTTGTAATCTTGACTAAAGAAAAAATACTTGTAACATCTGCACTCCCTTATGCAAACGGACCGATTCACCTAGGACATTTGAGTGGAGCATATCTTCCTGCAGATATTTATGTACGTTACAAAAGATTAAATGGGGATGATGTTATATACATTTGCGGTTCTGATGAACATGGAGTTCCTATTACCATTAGTGCTGATAAAGAAAAAGTTTCTCCACAAGTAATTATAGATCGTTATCACGAAGCAAATAAAAAAGCTTTTACAAGATTTGGAATGAGCTTCGATAATTACTCGCGAACAAGTATCCCAGTTCATCACGAAACTGCTAAAGAATTCTTTTTAGAATTTTATAAACGTGGATTATTTGTAGAGAAAAAATCATTACAGTTTTTTGATGATAAAGCAAATATGTTTTTGCCAGATCGTTATGTAGAAGGAACTTGCCCAAAATGTGGTAACGAAGAAGCAAGAAGTGATGAATGTGAAAATTGTGGTTCGCTCTATGATCCATCAGAGCTAAAAAATCCTAAAAGTAAAATTTCTGGCGGAACACCAAAGCTAAAAGAAACATCGCATTATTATTTTCCGCTTGGTAAATATCAACCAGCTTTAGAAAAGTATGTTGATGAAATGAATGAAAAGTATGGCTGGAAAGAAAATGTGCTCCAATATTGCCGCGGCTGGTTTAAGGATGGATTAAAAGATCGTGCGATAACCAGAGATCTGGATTGGGGAATAAAAGTCCCCGTTGATTCTGCTGCGGGAAAAGTAATCTACGTTTGGTTTGAAGCAGTACTTGGTTACATATCATCAACAAAAGAATTATCGCAGCAAAAAAATGATCCTGATTTATGGAAAAAATATTGGCAGGACCCAAAAACAAAATACATCGCATTTATAGGCAAAGATAACGTTGTATTTCACACAATAATCTTTCCTGCAATCTTAATGGCCTGGAATGAAGGTGGAAAAGAACAATACTGTTTACCACAAAATGTTCCTGCAAATGAATTTCTAAATTTTGAAGGTAAAAAATTTTCAAAGAGTAGAAATTGGGGAATTGATGTTGATGAATTTTTAAATTTGTTTGATGCGGATTTGCTTCGCTATACTCTTGCAGCAAACTTACCTGAAACTCGCGATACAGATTTTTACTGGAAAGAATTTCAGTTAAGAAATAACAGTGAACTAGCAGATATTCTTGGCAACTTTATTAACAGAACTTTTACTTTTGTGTTCAAACATTTTGATGGGAAAGTCCCAACCCTCGGTAAATTGGAAAAGATTGATGAAGATATGCTGAAAGAGATTTCAGAATATCCACGACGAGTTGCTGAACTTTTTGAAAAGTATAAAATTCGTGATGGCGTTAATGAGATTATGAATCTTGCTCGTGATGGCAATAAATATTTTAATGATACCGAACCCTGGAAAACTGTTAAATCAGATAAAGATAGATGCGGAACTACTTTAAATATTTGTTTGCAAACAATTTATACTTTAGCTGAATTATTTTATCCTGTTCTTCCATTTTCTATGGAAAAATTATTTGTGATGTTAAATGCAAAACCTGTCGATTGGCAGGATTGCGGTAAAACGCAATTAAAAGAAGGTCATCAATTGAATCAAAGCGAAATTCTATTTCCCAAAATAGAAGATGAAAAAATTGAAGCTCAGGTAAATAAGCTTCCACAACCAGAATCTGAAAAAGAAAAAGTTGATATGATTACATATGATGATTTTATGAAGGTACAACTTCGTACTGCGGAAGTAATCTCAGCTGAAAAAGTTACAAAGAGTGAAAAGCTTTTAAAGTTAAAAGTTAAATTAGATGATGAAGAAAGACAGGTAATTGCGGGAATTGCAAAGTCTTACCAACCGGAAAATTTGATTGGTAAAAAAGTAGTAATTGTTGCAAATTTACAGCCTGCAAAGCTTATGGGATTAGAATCCAAAGGTATGATTTTAGCTGTTGAAACTAAGGAGGGTTTATTACAAGTTCTAAATGTCCCTGAATCAATAAATAATGGCACTAGAGTAAAATAATAATTAAAGGAAGTTCGATGAAAAAACTTATTCTTGCTTTTCTATGTTTGGGATTGCTAAGTGTATTTGCACAAAATCCACTTCAAAAAATTACTACTAAACTTCAAACAAAATTATTATCTGAGTCTCAATCAGATAGATTTTTAATTTGGGTTTACTTATCCGATAAAGGAAATAATTTAGAAAGTTATTTAGCAAATCCACAAAGTGTAGTAAGTCAAAAATCTTTGGATAGAAGGGCAAATATTTTTCATCGATCAGAAGAGCTACTTAATTTTTCTGATCTTCCGGTAAATCAAAACTATGTGAATGAATTAATTCAGAATGGATTTGAATTAAAACAAAAATCAAAATGGTTTAATGCTGTTAGCGGATATGCAAATAGAAATCTTATAAACCAGATTGCTGAAAAACAATTTGTAAATAAAATTGATGTTGTTGGAGCTTTTGCAAAACGAACTGATGATATCGAATTACAAAGAACAGAAATATTAAATGATAATCCTTTGCAGCCAGAAGGTACACATACTCTTAATTACGGAAGTTCTTTTACACAAGTAAATCTTATTAACGTTCCTGCAGTACATGATTCAGGTTATAATGGAACAGGTGTTACTATTTGTGTGCTCGACGCTGGTTTTGATAATCTGCCGCACGAAGCTTTTGATAATATGAACATTATAGCTACCTGGGATTTTGTCAATGGTGATCCAAACGTTGGTAACGAAAGTGATATGGGAGAGGGTTCACACGGAACTGCAACTTTATCAATTATTGGTGGATTTAAAGAAGGACAATTAATCGGCCCAGCTTATGGTGCAAATTTTATCCTAGCTAAAACAGAAAACACAGATAGCGAAACTCCGGTTGAAGAAGATAATTGGGTTGCAGGATTAGAATGGGCAGATAGTATAGGTGTTGATGTAACCTCAACCTCACTTGGATATATTGATTATGATAACCCACTTGATAGTTATACCTGGGAAGATATGGATGGCAATACTGCTATAATTACAATCGCTGGTGATTTAGCTGTTGCGAAGGGTATTGTTGTTGTTAATTCTGCTGGTAATGAAGGTTATAACTCTACACATAACACATTAGGTGCACCTGCAGATGGAGATAGCATAATTGCTATTGGTGCTGTTACTTCTTCTGGTACAAGAACATCATTTAGTTCGGTTGGTCCATCGGCTGATGGAAGAATAAAACCGGATTTAATGGCAATGGGTTCAAATGTTTATCATGCAGATTCTTTTGGAGATCAATATTGGTCTGGCGGTGGAACATCTTATAGTTGTCCGTTAGTTGCAGGAGTTTGTGCGCTTATTTTACAAAAAAATCCTGCACTCACTCCGATGGAAGTTTTACAATTACTTAGATCCACAGCCTCACTTAGCAATAATCCGAATAATGAATATGGATGGGGAATTATAGATGCGCTTGATGCTGTAAATCTTATACCTGTTCCTGTTGAGCTTACTTCTTTTAATGCCATATATGTTGATGGAAAAGTTAACCTTGAATGGTTAACAGCTACAGAAACAAATAATTTTGGATTTGAAGTTCAACGTAGAGATGATGCATCAGCTTATGAAACAATTGGTTTTATTGCTGGTAATGGAACAACAACAAACAGAGTAACTTATAATTATACTGATTCAGATTTGTATTCAGGTAAATATTATTATCGTCTAAAACAGATTGATTATGATGGAAGTTTTGAATATTCATCCGAGGTTTTGGTTGATATAACACATCTTTCAGATTTTAAACTATTTCAAAATTATCCAAATCCATTTAATCCAACTACAAAAATTAAATTTTATTCACCTCAGCAAAGTCATGTAAAGATTGGTTTGTTTGATATATTAGGTAACCAGGTTAAATCTTTATTTGATAAAGAAGTTGAAACTGGAGTTTATGAGATTGAAATTGATGGTTCAGATTTGGCAAGTGGAATGTATTTTGTAAAAATGTATGCTAAAGGAATTCAGCAGGTTGTTAAAATTTCGTTAATAAAGTAGTTTTTTTTAGCTGATCATTCAGAAAAGTTGAGTGATCAGCTATAATTTGCCTTGATTTTCAAGCCTTCAATTGATAAAATTTAAAGTTAAATTTGTAATAATTATATAGGAGATAATAATGTCTTTTAGGATATCCATTTTTTTCGTTGCCTTGTTAGCATTTCTTATAGCTTCTTGTTCCCCGGAACACTCAAAAATCGTAATTGCAGAATACAATGATGCAAAGATTTCGATGGATGAATTTGAAAAAGCTTATTCTAAAAATGTTGGCGGATTAGAAGCCGCTAAAGATGATAGTTTTGAAAACTATAAAAATTTTGCTGATCTATATACAAACTTTAGAATGAAATTAGATGATGCAAAGTTTAGAGGTTATCAAAACGATCCAGCTTTAACACAAGAATTATTAGACTATAAAAAGAAAGTTGGAGCATCATACCTACTAGAAAAATATCTTGTTGAACCTAACATTAAAGATTGGTATGAAAAAAGAAAAGTTGAAGTTCGTGCAAGCCATATTATGATAAGACCTGATTCTACAGGTGAAGCTGGTGCTCGTAATAAAGCCCAGGCTATTTTAGATAGTATTAAATTGGGTAAAACATTTGAAGAAATGGTTCAAAAATATTCTCAAGATCAATACTCAAAACCTAAAGGTGGAGATATATTTTATTTTACTGCTGCTCAACTTCCATTTGAGTTTGAAGATGCTTGTTACAAAACGGAAACTGGAACTGTACATCCTCAAGTTGTACAAACCAAATTTGGTTTTCATATAGTTAAAGTAACAGACAGAAAACCGCGTGTTCCAAAAATTAAAGCAAGCCATATTTTAATTAGTTATATGGATGCTGCTGGTCAAGTTGATTCTGTAAATGCAAAATTAACTGTTGATAGTGTTCTTGCAGAATTAAAAGCTGGTAAAGATTTTGGTGATGTTGCTAAAAGATATTCGGATGATACTGGTACAAAAGATAAAGGCGGAGACTTAGGATTTTTTGAGAGAAGAATGATGGTTCTGGAATTTGATGAAGCTGCATTTAATCTTGAAGTAAACCAGGTTTCTAAAGTTATAAAAACACAATTTGGTTATCACATAATTAAGGTTACTGATAAAGAAGCTTATCCAACATTTGAAGCTGATAGAGATAATCTAAAAAATCTATTAAAACGTTCAAGGTATAATGAATTATACTCAGGTTTAATTAGTGACTATAAAAAAGAATTTAATTATAACCTTAACACTAACACTATCCAACAAATGATAGGTTATAATGATTCGTTAATTATCGGTGGCGAATTAAAAGGGCTTAGTGAAATTGGAACAAGTACAGTATTTTCATTTGCAAAACATAATGAAACTGTAAATGATATTTATTCAAAATTAAAAACCGACACAGAGTTTACTGGTAAAAAATTCAATCAAGATTTTATCAATAAAGGCGTAAACAAATACACCGAACAATTACTTCTTGAAGAAAAAGCTTTGTCATTAGAAAAAACTGATGTTCAATTTGCTGATTTGATGAAAGACTATCAAAATGGAATTTTTATTTTCAAACTTCAAGAAGAAGAAATATGGAATAAAGTTAAAATTGATAGTTCTAAGCTTTATGGTTTTTATGAACAAAACATGCAAAAGTATAAATGGGCAGATCGAGTTGGGTATACAGAAATTTATGCTAAAAAAGATTCAGTTATAAAACATTATTATAGTTTATTGAAATCAGGAGTTGACTTTGATAGTTTAGCCGCAAAAACTGAACGTTCACAACTTAAAGAGAAAAAAGGTAAATACGATTTGCAAGTTGTTGGATCTAGCGAGTTTAGTAAGTCTGTAAATAACTTATCTAAAATTGGTGATTATACTGAACCAATTCCAAATCCTGGTGGATTTTCAATCTTAAGATTGGATATTAAAGATCCTGCAAGATTAAAAACTTTTGAAGAAGCAAAAGCAGAAGTTTCTGGTGCATTTCAGGAATCAGAAAGTAAACGATTAGAAAACGAGTATATAGATTCATTAAAGAAAAAGTATACACCAGTTATATATTATGATGAACTGCGAAAAGCATTTAACCATAACAATAACTAATATTATTCTTTTTTCTGTTATACTTGCTACTGCAGGTTGTTCAAAAGAAAATAGTAAAAAAGATTTTATTGCTCGCGTAAACGAAACTTATCTTACCAGGGAAGACTTTGCTTCCCTGGTTGATACTACCAATCTAAATCCCGAACAAAAAGATCGATTAATTAAAGAATGGGTGTATAATGAAATTTTATTTCAGCAAGCTGTAAAAGATGGAATTACTGATGAAGATGAATTTAAAAAAATCATTAATAATTCTAAAAAACAATTAGCATCTGCAATACTTATGGATAATTATTCGTTGGATCAAGAATCAAATTGTACAGATGAGGAATTGATTGGATACTATAACAAAAATAAAAACTATTTTGTAAGTAATGCAAATGCTTATTTGTTAAACAGAGTTTACTTTACTGATGAAGAAAAGGCAATTCGATTTCGTAATAATGCAATAAATTCTGATTGGGCAAATGCTGTAAATGTATTTTCTGAAGATTCATCAATAAATAAAAGTTATACTTTTGCATTGATTGATGAATATTCAATCTACCCTAACCAGCTAAACAAAATAATTAATGATCTTTATCCACAAGAAATTAGCATTGTAATTACCGAAAAACCTGGATATTATTCTATTGTTCAAATGATAAAAAAAATCTCAAAAAACTCCATTTTACCGTTTGAATTAATTAAATCAGATGTGAAGAAAAAACTTTTAGCTGAAAAGAAAAACCAAATTATTAAAGACTACTTAAAAGAACTTTATTCCCAAAATGAAATTGAGATTAAAAAATGAAAATTAAAATTCTTCTTCTTATTGTATTAACCACATTAACTTTAAGCGCACAACAAACACTGGATAAAATTGTTGCAGTTGTAGATAATGAAATAATTCTGCAAAGTGAACTTGATTTTCAAATAGGTGTTTATGCATCTCAAAGACAGGTTGATATAAACACACCCGGTTTAAAAGAACAAATTCTTAACTCGATGATAGAAGAAAAACTTATTTATGCTCAAGCAGATCTTGATTCAATTACAGTTTCAGAGGATGAAATAAACCAAAGAATCGATTACCAGATAAACACGTTTACACAGCAATATGGTTCTATCGCTAACATAGAAAAAATCTATGGTATGAGCATAGATAGAATTAAAAGAGAGTTGCGTGATGAAGTTAAAAAAAGTCTTATGTCTCAACGATTGCAGGAAAAAAACTTTGGAAAAGTTGAAGCTACAAGAAGGGAAGTCGAAGATTTTTACAAATCATTTAAAGACAGCATTGGTACAATACCAGAAAAGGTTGTGATATATCACATCTTCCAAAATCCTAAAGCAAGTGAAAAATTAAAAAAGAAATTTTATGATAAAGCTGCTGCACTTTTAGATTCTATAAAAGCTGGCAAAGATTTTTCTGAACTTGCAAAAAAATATTCAGATGATCCTGGCAGCGCTGCTCAAGGCGGCGATCTTGGATTTGTAAAGAAAGGTGTTTTTTATCCTGAGTTTGAAGGTGCTGCATTCCAACTAAAAGTTGGTGAACTTTCAGGTATTGTCGAATCACCTGTTGGATATCATATCATACAAATGATCGAGAGACGCGGCGAATCAATCAATACAAGACATATTTTGGTTAAGATTAAAGCAGATGAAAATGCTGACTTACAATCTATTGATTTCTTAAGCGAAGTTAGAGACAGTCTGCAAAAAGGCCTTGGAACATTTCAATATTATGCAAAAAAATATAGTGAAGATAAAGACACATCACCTTTTGGTGGTGAACTTGGAACATTTTATATAAGCCAGTTAGATAAATCTTTACTTGATGCTGTTGGTAAATTAAAAGAGGGTGAAATTGGATTTCCCAAAAGATTAGAGTACGCGCCGGGTACTTATGGTTAT
Source organism: Ignavibacteriales bacterium (assembly GCA_016707585.1). Taxonomy (GTDB): domain Bacteria; phylum Bacteroidota; class Ignavibacteria; order Ignavibacteriales; family Ignavibacteriaceae; genus IGN3. The sequence goes on from JADJHL010000005.1 coordinate 85,144, forward strand.
CATATTGTTTGGTTAAAATCCAGAGTTGCGCAGCATAAAGCAAGTTTAGATTCTGATTATACGGAAATTAAAAAGCTTGCTGATGATTATAAGAAACAAAAAGAATATTTAAAGTGGATTGATAAAATTAAAAGTAAAATATTCTGGGAAGTTAGATCTTAATTTTTATTAAAGGATTTAAGTGAGCAATTCAATTCCTGAAAGTAATGATGTTCAATTAGTTGAACAGTTAAATAATAAAATCACAGAAGTTAAATCTGAGATAGCAAAAGTTATAGTTGGACAGGATGAAATTATAAATCAACTTTTAATTTCTTTGCTTTCCAGAGGGCACTGTTTACTTGTTGGTGTGCCTGGTTTGGCAAAAACACTTCTTATCAAAACTCTTGCAGAAGTGCTTGATCTTAAATTTAATAGAATACAATTTACACCAGATTTAATGCCGAGCGATATAACCGGAACTGATATTCTTGAAGAAGATCAATCTACAAAGAAAAGAAACTTTAGATTTATTTCTGGACCAATCTTTTCAAACATAATTCTTGCTGATGAAATAAATCGTACACCGCCAAAAACGCAATCTGCCTTGCTTGAAGCAATGCAGGAGCATAAAGTAACAGCAGCAGGACAAACATATCAATTACCTGAACCATTTTTTGTTTTAGCAACTCAAAACCCAATTGAGCAGGAAGGAACTTATCCTCTTCCTGAAGCTCAGTTAGATAGGTTTATGTTTAATCTTTGGCTTGATTATCCTTCTAAAGAAGAAGAAGTTAAAATTGTTCAAACAACTACAAGTGAATATAAACCAACTTTAAAAAAAGTTTTATCAGCGGATGAAATAATTTCTTTTCAGGATTTGGTTAGAAAAGTTCCGGTTGCTCCAAATGTAATTGAGTTTGCTGTTAAAGTTACAAATATGACTCGACCAGTGAATGAAAATTCTCCAAAGTATGTTAAAGATTGGGTTACCTGGGGAGCGGGACCAAGAGCTTCACAATACTTAGTAATGGCTGCAAAAACTAAATCTATTCTCCAGGGAAGATTTACACCGAATATTGATGACATAAAATCTTCAATGCTTCCGGTTTTAAGACATAGAATTATTACAAACTTTAGTGCTGAAGCTGAAGGAATAAAATCTATTGATGTGATAAAACGAATTGAAGGTGAAGCTTAGGTTTTCAATTTGTCAGATACCTTTTCTTCTTTCTCATCTGAAATGCATTTAGTTAAAGCTGAAGATATTAACCCTGTTGGGACAGCAATTATGCCAAGACCCAATATTAAAATTATGAAAGTAAATATTTTTCCTCCAGCAGTTATTGGGAACACATCGCCATAACCAACGGTAGTTAATGTTGCAACAGCCCACCACATACAATCAAAAACTGAACTAAATTTATCTGGTTGAACAGAAGACTCGAAATAATAAATTCCAACAGAAGCAAAATAAATCAAAAAAATAGTTGCCGTTAGAAAAATTATCATTTCTTCTTTTATCATATGAAAAGCAGACCGAAATCTTTTAAGGGCTTTACTGTATCTCAATAATTTAAATGCTCTAAATAATCTAAGAAGTCTAAAGATTCTTATTGATCTTAAATCAATTGCACTGGTTAAATAGAAAGGTAGTATTGCAAACAAATCGATTAAACCATAAAAACTAAAAATGAATTTTAATTTGTTATCAGATACGAAAAGTCTCAATAAATACTCTATTGAAAAGACAATCACAGTAAAAACTTCTATGATGTATAACCAAAATGAAAGTTCATCAGATTTATTTGGAAGAGTTTCAAGTGAGAAGGCTATAAGTGAAAGAGTGATTAAAAACTGAATGAAAAAATCAAAATAACGTCCTGCTTTTGTATCATTCTTTTCAACTAATGTTTTTAAATCCATTTATAGTTTAACTATAGAATAATTTTTATAAGCAAAGTAAACTTCTTTTGCTGTGGTTTTAATTACAGTTGCAGTTGGAACTGCAAGCAACATTCCAATCAAACCCAATAATTCACTTCCGGCGATAATTAAAAGTATAATTATAATTGGGTGCATATCAACACTTTTTGAAAACACATAAGGTTGTACAAATCCATTATCTATTGTGTATGTTAATCCTACAAGCAACATAATTATTGGCACTTGAGATAAATCGCCAGTTTGCATGATCGATAAAACAATAGCAGGAATGCCGCCTATAATAGGCCCAAAGTATGGTATTAAATGTCCTAAGCCAGCAATAACACCAAGCGGAAGTGCATTTGGTAACCCGATAAAATAAAAGCCAAAGCCAATAAATATCCCAACAAAAGCTGCATCAAATATCCACCCACGAACAAATCTACCTAATTGCAAGCTAACTCGTTTTAAAATCCAGTAAGACATTTCAAAATATTTATTTGGCACAATATGAATTAATCCTTTTTGAATTGTTGAACTATCTTTAAGCAAAAAGAAAGAAATGAACGGAACAATAAATAAAAAAGTAGCAACAGAAACAAAACTGCTTACATAAATTGTTAAATGATTTATAGCATCGTTAAAAGATGTTGCAATTATATTTTCAACTTTGTGTGAAAGTTCGCCTTTTTGAAACAATGGAAATACTGAAAGTATTTTCTTTTCAAGAGAACTAAGTTCATCATTCAAGGAAAAATCTTTTAATTCCAATATCAATTGATCCATTTGATAGTAAAGTTTTGGGATTACAAATGATAAACCAAGGTAAACTAAAAATCCAAATGCAGCAAAAACAATGAGAGTAGAAAGTGTCCGTGAAAATCCTTTGCCTTCCAAAAATCTAACGAATGGAGCAAAGATCAATCCGAGTAAAACAGATAATGCAACTAAAATAAATATGTTACTTAATGTATATAGCAGTAGTAAAAATAATATACTTAGAAATAATGCTGCTAAAATCTTTTTGTTTTTGTTGTTTAATAACTCAAACATTTTAAGATACCGCTTCAATTCTTCTTACTGATGGTACTTCTTTCATTATCGCTCTTTCAATACCGGCTCTTAATGTTAAAACCGATAAGGGACAAATTTCGCAAGCACCAAGTAATCTTACTTTTACAATTCCATCTTCAGAAACATCAACTAACTCAACATCACCATTATCTGCTTGCAGATATGGCCTGATATTATTTAATGCTTTTTGAACTTCGTTTTTCATAATAAGTTTAAACACGATAAAAAAATCGGGCTATATTTATTGCTTAATATCGTTTGAAAAAATGTTTAAAGCAAAATTAATCTTCATCCCCAAGTAAAATTTCTATTTTACTATCAGGATTAGAATTTCTAATATTTACCTGTTCTGTTAACCTATTTGATATATCCATTAATATTTTTGTTTCATTTGTATCGGGAATTCCAAATACCATTGGTACTCCTTTATCTCCACCTTGTCTAATTCTTGGATCTATTGGAATTCCGCCAAGTAAAGTTGTATTTAGTTCTTTACAAATTTTTTCACCACCACCAGAACCAAAAATATCATACTTGTTTCCAGTATCGGGTGCAATAAAGTAACTCATATTTTCTATTACTCCGAGTATTGGAACGTTAACTCTTTCAAACATTAATAATGCTTTTCTTGCATCGATAAGAGATACTTCTTGTGGTGTTGTTACAATAACTGCTCCTGTTAGCGGAATAGTTTGTACTAGTGTTAATTGTATATCGCCGGTTCCCGGAGGCAGATCAAAAATTAAGTAATCAAGTTCACCCCAATCAACATCCGTTAAAAATTGTTTTATTGCGCCGCTTGCCATTGGTCCACGCCAAATTATAGGAGCTTTATCATCAACCAAAAGCCCGATAGACATAAATTTAATTCCATATTTTTCAAGTGGTACAATTTTAACAGAATTTTCAGCTTGAAAAACTTTTGGCTTTTCTGTTGTGCCAAGCATTAGTGGAACACTTGGGCCGTAAATATCGGCATCAATCAAACCAACTTGTGCACCTTCTTTAGCAAGAGCTACAGCAAGATTAACTGCCACAGTGCTTTTGCCAACTCCACCTTTACCACTGGCAATTGCAATTGTGTTTTTAACACCAGGTAAGATTGCATCTTTACGAGCATCTTTGTGTGTAGAGATTGATGAAGATTTAGTGTGTAGAATTAAATCTATATTTTTTATTTCTGTAAAATCTTTTTTTAATTGTGTGATAATTATTTCTTTAACATCATTTGAATCGTTAATACTGATAGATATTTCCAAAGATAATGTGTTATTAGAAATTTCAAATTTTTTGATTGAATTTAACGTGAGCAAATTTGTATTAAGTTTGTCAGATATAATCTGCTTTAATGAATTTACTATACTACTTTTAGTTATTTCGGACATGTTTCTTTCCTGCTTCTATTTGAATAGTTTTAAAAGTATAGGGTTTTATTAAACTCTATGATTGAATATATGAGCTAAAATTATTTATGAAATGTTTTTTGTGATCTTACTCCGGTAGCTTTTAATGCGTGATTCATAAACCACTCCTGGCTATTAACTTTTTTGGTAGAGTCTTTAACTTCCGAAAACAAATATGAACCATCGGGCTGAAGTATCCTGCTTTTAACATTATCCTTTAATGTAACTTTAAGTAGTGTTTTAATAATCTCATCTTTTAATTTTGCATTTTCTATCGGAAAAGCTATCTCAACTCTTCTATCAAGATTTCTTTGCATCATATCAGCACTGCTTAGATATACATCTTCTTTACCATCATTATAAAAATAAAAAATACGAGAATGTTCAAGAAATCTTCCAACAATACTTCTTACTTCAATATTTTCACTTAAATCCTTAATGCCAGGTACAAGGCTGCAAACGCCACGAATAATAAGTTTTATATCAACACCAGCGTTAGAAGCTTCATAAAGTGCGGCAATAATAGCCGGATCAACAAGTGAGTTCAATTTCATTACAATCTTTGCTTCTTTTCCCGCTATAGCATTTTCAATTTCATTTTTAATTAAACTTAAAAAACTCTCCCTCATATTTACTGGTGAAACAAAAAGCTTTTTATATTCTTTTTGTTTTGAATAACCGGTAAGAAAATTAAAGATTTCTGAAACATCACTGCATATTGCTTCATCAGATGTGAAGTAACCTAAATCTGTATAAAGTTTTGCTGTTGTTGCATTATAATTTCCTGTTGCTAGATGTACGTATCTTTTTACACCATCATATTCTTTACGTACAACTAAGGTCATTTTAGCATGAGTTTTTAATCCAACCAAACCATAAACAACATGCACACCAACTTTTTCAAGTTCCCGTGCCCAATAAATATTATTCTGTTCATCAAATCTTGCCTTTAATTCTACCAATACTGCAACTTGTTTACCCATTTCAGCTGCTTCAATCAAACATCTTACAATAGGAGAATCTGGCCCAACTCGATATAGTGTTTGTTTGATTGCAAGTACATCAGGATCAATCGCTGCTTTTTTAATAAAATCAATTATTGGTGCAAATGAATGATATGGATGATGAAGCAAAATATCTTTTTGTCTAATTATTGAAAAGAAATCTTCTTCTTCATCAAATAGTTTTGGTGTAACCGGATGATATGGTTTTTCTTTTAGTTGATGAAGCGGCAATTTAAATAAACTCATTACATCACTTAGTCCTAACGGACCATCACTCATATGAACATCGTGTTTACTTATCTGAAGGTTTTCAATTAATGTATTAAGCATAAAATCTGGCATTGGATGACCAACTTCTAATCTAACTACACTTCCAAATCTTCGCTGTTTAATATTTTCTTCAATTACACTTAGTAGATCATCAGCTTCATCTTCTTGCAATTCAATATCAGTATCACGCGTAATGCGAAATCTGTGTGCTTCAACAATTTCCATTCCGGGGAATAAAAGTGGCAGGTTAACTTTTATTAGATCTCCTAACCAAACATATGTAGCAGAAAAATTTCCATTAACACCAGCAGGTTTGTTTGGATCTAATATGTTATCGATTTGAAGTAATCGTGGTAAAATACTTGGCACTTTTACTCTTGCAAAATGATTTTCTCCATTTGGTTTTTGAATGAGAATAGCAAGACTTAAGCTTAGGTTTGATATGTACGGAAAAGGTCTGCCGGGATCAAATGCTAATGGTGTTAGTACCGGGTAAATTTCTTTTTTAAAATATTCAGTTAACTTTGCATTATCAGCTTCATTAATATCATCAAAAGTAAGCAGCTTAACGCCATTTTCTTTTAATGCCGGAATAATTTCATACATCCAAAAACTATCAAGAGTTTTAAGTAATGGCTTTAAAGCTTTTTCAACTTTTTTAAGTTGTTCAATTGGTGTAAGTCCATCAATTGAAGTTTCAGAAACATTAGCAGCAATTTGTTCTTTAATACCAGCAATTCTAATCATATAAAATTCATCAAGATTAGAACAAAATATTGAAATGAATTTTACTTTTTCTAATAAAGGTAAATCTGGTTTTACCGCTTCATCTAATACTCGCTTATTAAACTCAACCCAGCTTAAATCTCTGTTTATAAAATTTTCTGGTTTACCGTATTTTTTTAATAATTCTTTAATATTCATAAAAACTACTCCAATCGATCGCAAATATAAACTATTTGCAAAAGACTTGCCGTACCTAAAAGATTGCTTTTAATCAGATTATTTTGGTTTTACTTTGATTTGAGGTAATTATTAAACTCAAGTTGAAAAAAGATGTAAAATTTATAAATGTATATTGTAGTTATTCCAAATAAGATTTTGCATTTAACAAGTTCAATTTGGAAAAAACCAATTTACTTTAAAATTGTTTTAACAATAAACAGCTCTAAGATTTTGTGAATTATAAATACTTGCTCGCTATCAAATAAAAATAGGCTAAAATCAAGCTTTTTGATTTAAAAATAGCTACAATTAGCTATTTACTAAAGTCATTTACTAAGATATTTTTCGCATTAGAAATTCACTCCCAGGGGTGATTCGAAAACAGGTCCCTGGGGGAGACCTCAGCGAATACGGAAAATTAAAAACGCCTCATTTGAGGCGTTTTTAATTTTAGTTTGCTGGTAAATTATTTCGAGTAAATTTTCTGAAATTCTCTTGCTTTTCTATTTTTCCATCCACCTTTATGATAAGCATAACCGACAACTAAAGGCATAGCTACTGTTGCTTCTGCATAAACCATTTGCTCAAAGCTTGTAGAGACTTTTCCCCATGAACTTGCTTCTTTAAGTGTTGAGCCAGATAAAGCACCATCTCGTTCATCAGCAACAGTAATTTGGATTGCATATTTGTGCATATCAGCATCTTCCTGTAAGATATCTGCAGCAACAACAATATCTTGAGTAAAGTTTTTAGGAACACCGCCACCAATCATAAAGATTCCTGTTTCTTTACTGTGCAACTTTACTTTTGTTAGTTCATAAAAATCTTTTCCTGAATCACAAGAAACATGATTTTCTGGATGACTATGCTGATGCATCACAAATCCAAATCCTGCTGAGCAATCTGAAAAGGCAGGAACAAAGATTGGGACATTTTTTTTATAAGCTGCATACACAACAGAATCATCTACTTTCGGTCCGCCGTTTTCTTCAAGATATTTTCCAAACTCCCACAAAAATTCTCGTGATGAATATGCACCAGGTTTCATGCTATCAAATATTTTTGCTGTTGTGTCATCACAAACTCTTAGTTCATCTTCATCAATAAAAGTATCATAAATTCTATCGATATGTAATTCTCGCATTTCATTATCATCAACCCATTTTGTGCCTTTGTAATGCTTGTATCCAAGGGCTTCAAAAAAATCCTGATCAACCATAATTGCACCGGTTGAAACTATTGCATCAACCATATTGTTCATTATCATATCATAAACAACTTTTTTTAATCCAGCACTAAACAAACTACCAGCAAGTGTTAATATTACTGCACAATTTTCATCTTTAATCATTGTATCCAAAATATTTGCAGCACGATTAAGATCTCTAGCTGTAAATGCCATATCTGCCATAGCATCAACAAGTGGAACTACATTATGTTGTTTAATATCAATGTGTTTAACAACTTCTTTTAGAAAGTCTTTTTTCTCGGACATTTTTACTCCTTATGATTTTATTTTCTTTTTGGATTAGATACAAAAAAATATGATTTACTTTTATCACTTTCTAATTTATTAGAAAAAGATTTTGGCAAATCTTAAAATTCCCTGTTTCCATGGAACACGGTGTGATACGCCATCTTTATTAATAAATTCACTTCTATGTTCTATATACCATTTATAATTTCTTATCAAAGCATCTTTGTTTGAAAAACTTGGTTTATATCCAAGTATTTTTTCTGCTTTCTCAATCGAAACAAATGAATCTTTTGAAGCTGTTTCGTAAACCCATTTGTAAAGTGGAGAAAGTTTTAATGCTTCCAAAAATCTTAATGTAAATATGATTGGTTTTTCTGGCAAGCCAACAATTTTTTTACCAAATCCCGCAAAATCTAAAACTGCTTGATAATCTTCTAGCATAGTTGTGAATTGTTTGGCGCCAATGTTAAAAACATCATTTACAATTTTTTCGTCAAGAGTCGCTGTTAGATAAATTGCCTGGCATAAATCTTCAACATCTAAAAGCTGATAACGATTTTTACCGTTGCCAATCATTGGAAAACCTTTGCCATCCTGAGCCCAATCAAATAATAAATCAAAAACACCAAGTCTTTCAGGTCCGATAAAAGATTTTGGACGAAGAATTGGAACACACATTCCTTTTTTTCTAAACTTAATACATTCTTCTTCAGCAAGAATTTTTGCTTTACCATAAGGACCAACTCCATCAAGCTTATCTGTTTCTAATAGTGGATGATGATCAGGAATGCCATAAACAGCTGTTGATGAAATGTGTATGAATCTTTTTATTTTATTTTCTTGTGCCGCTTCAAGAAGATTGCGAGTTCCATCAATATCTGTAGAATAAATATCTTCAGGGGTGTAAAGTGGTAATGCTGCTGCTGTGTGAACAATTATATCCTGGCCAGCAACTGCTTCTTTAATTTTTTGTTTATCTCTAATATCACCAGTTATGATTTTTATTTTATAATTACCCGAAGAATCACGCATATCAGGATAATCAAAATCAACAATGTCCAGAGATGTAATTTCGTGACCTTTTGAGTGTAAATATCTAACAATATTAATTCCTAGAAATCCTGCTCCGCCTGTTATTAAATACTTCATTTTACTCGATTATTTGTTAATAATGTGGCAGTAAAATTAGTAATTTTGAAAGAGGCATCAAATTATCACTGATTTCGAACTCTGATTTAATTATTTGTTCATTAAATATGGAAAATTGGCCACTCATAGATTATATAGATTAATAAAATCTATATTTCTTGACTTTTCATTGACTTACCTATATTTTTCCATCCTTTATTTGAAACGATTTAAGGTTTTCGGAGGAATATTACGTGAAACAGGAAAAATTGACGAAATTCGTTAAAAGTGAAGATGCCGATCAAAAATGGTATCTTGTTGATGCTGAAGGACAAATCCTTGGTAGATTAGCAACAAAAATTGCTATGATCATTAGAGGTAAAAATAAAGCTATCTTTACACCTAATATGGATACCGGTGATTTTGTTGTCGTTATCAATGCTGGAAAAGTTAAACTTACTGGCAAAAGAGAACAACTTAAAGAGTATAAAAGACATTCAGGTTATCCTGGCGGACAAACAATCACATCATTTAAAGATATGATGGCTAAGAAACCAGAGTTTGCTGTTGAAAATGCAGTTAGAGGAATGTTGCCAAAAACTAAGTTGGGAAATAAGTTAATTAAGAAATTAAAAGTTTATTCCGGTACAGATCATCCGCACGCTGCACAAAAACCTGAAACAATTAGTTTAATGGAGAAATAATGGCTGAGAAAATTTATGTTGGAAGAAGAAAAACTTCCGTTGCACGTGTTATATTAAAAAGTGGTAATGGTAAAATTACAATTAACGATAAAGAATTTGCTGATTTTTTCCCTCAACTTTTAAGTCGTGAAGATATTTTAATGCCTTTTAAAGTTACTGAAACTGAAGGCAAGTATGATGTTCATGTAAAAGTAAATGGTGGTGGAACAACCGGACAAGCACAATCAGTAAGATTAGGTATTGCAAGAGCTTTAGTTGAAATTAACCCTGAATACAGACCTAAACTTAAAGTTGATGGACTTCTTACAAGAGATCCAAGAATGGTTGAACGTAAGAAATATGGACAGCCAAAAGCTCGTAAAAGATTCCAATTTTCAAAAAGATAATTACAGAGTTCAAGATCAAGTTCAAGTATTTTTTTTAATCTTGAACTTGAACCTGAACTTAAACTTAAATATTCATACTTTCCGATTTACCACCTGTGTCCCACAATAAAAGGGATGGAAGGTAAAGTAGAAGAAAGTAGAAGAAAAAAACAGGAGCAAAATGAACAAAGTTGATTTGACTCAGCTTATTGAAGCTGGCGCGCACTTCGGGCACTTAACACGCCGTTGGAACCCAAAAATGAAATCCTACATCTTTATGGAAAAGAACGGGATTCATATCATTGATCTTAAAAAAACCCAAAAACATTTAACAGAATCAGCAGAAGAACTTTCTAAATTGGTTGCTGATGGAAGAAAAGTGCTTTTTGTTGGAACAAAAAAACAAGCAAAAAGTGTTATCGAAACTGAAGCAAGAAGATGTGGACAAAACTGGGTTAGTGAAAGATGGCTTGGTGGAATGTTAACAAACTTTACCACAATCAGAAAAAGTGTAAAGAGATTAAGCAATATCGAAAAGCAAGAAACTGACGGAACTTTTGAAAAAATCACTAAGAAAGAAAGACTTTTCTTAACAAGAGAAAAAGATAAATTGAAAAAAGTTCTTGAAGGTGTTGAAACGATGGGTAAACTTCCTGGAGCTTTATTTATTGTTGATATCAAAAAGGAATCAATCGCTGTACAAGAAGCACATAGATTAAATATTCCTGTTTTTGCAATTGTAGATACAAACTGTGATCCAGATGAAGTGGATTATTTAATTCCAGCTAATGATGATGCAGTAAAGACAGTTGAAATAATTACAAAGTATATGGCCGATTCTGTAATCGAAGGTGATTCGAAGTTAAAGGAAAAGAAAGCAGAAGAAGTTGCTGAAAAAGAACGAGTGAAAAAAGAAAAAGAAACAGAAAGAAAAGAAGAAGCAAAGAAAAAATCTGAAGCAAAAGCAAAAAAAGATGCTAAAGATGAATCTGATTCTAAAGAAAAATCTGCTGAATAATATTCTGATAAAATAATTTTTGAAAGGAAGTGAATTAACTATGGCAATCACAGCCTCACAAGTTAATGAGTTAAGACAAAAAACTGGTGCCGGTATGATGGACTGTAAGAAAGCTCTTACAGAATCAGATGGCGATTTTGAAAAAGCTATTGAGATACTTAGAAAAAAAGGTGCTTCTGTTGCAAGTAAACGTGCAGAAAAATCTGCTAACGAAGGTATGGTTATTACTAAACTTTCTGATGACTGCAAAAAAGCTTCAATTATAGAACTAAACTGCGAAACAGATTTTGTTGCTAAGAGTAGTGATTTTGTTAATCTAGCAAAAGAAGTTGTTGAAGCAACTTTCAAATCTGAGGCAAACGATGCTAAGCAATTATTGGAATCTGAAAAAAGTTTAAATGATAAACTTGTTGATGTTATGGGAAAAGTTGGTGAAAAGATTGAAGTTTCTCGTGTATTAACTGATAAAGCTGAAACTGCTTTGTTTGTTGATTATATTCATATGGGATCTAAACTTGGTGTACTTGTTAAGTTTGATAACGTAGCTTCAAAAAATGATGAATTAGTTGATCTAGGAAAAAATATTGCAATGCAAGTTGCAGCTATGAATCCGATTTGTGTTTATCGTGAAGAAGTTCCAACAACAACGATTGAAAAAGAAATTGATATCTATAAAGAACTTGCTCGTAAAGAAGGTAAACCAGAAAATATTTTGGAAAAAATTGCAACTGGTAAACTGAATAAATTTTATTCTGAAAACTGTTTGTTTGAACAAGCTTATATAAAAGATAGTACAAGTTCTAAAACAGTAGCTAATTTAATTGAAGATTATAACAAGAAAAATAATTCTCAGGCAAAGATTAGCATGTTTAAGCGGTTTCATCTTGGTGATGAGAATAAATAATTTAATTAAAAGGTCTTAAGTTTCTTAAGACCTTTTTTTATATTTAGTTAAGAATTTTTTAAAGGTTGATAATGAGTTCAGTAAAATTTAAAAGAGTGCTTTTAAAACTTAGCGGTGAATCTTTGATGGGTGAACAAGGATTTGGAATATCTTCTGAAGTGCTTGATTTTTTTTCTGACGAAGCTAAAAAAGTTCACGATGTTGGCGTTCAGCTTGGTATTGTTATTGGCGGTGGAAATATTTATCGCGGATTAAGTGCAAGTAAACAAGGCATTGATAGAGCAACTGGTGATCAAATGGGAATGTTAGCAACAATGATAAATTCATTAGCACTTCAAAATGCAATTGAATCAAAAGGAATACAAACAAGATTGATGAGTGCTCTTAAAATGGATGAAATTGCTGAACCTTATATTAGAAGAAGAGCAATTAGACATCTTGAAAAGGGAAGAGTTGTAATTTTAGGTGCTGGAACCGGCCATCCTTATTTTAGCACTGATACTGCGGCCTCGTTACGAGCTGTTGAAATTGGAGCTGATATTATTGTAAAAGGAACTCGTGTTGATGGTGTTTATGATTCAGATCCAGAAAAAAATCCTAAAGCAATAAAGTTTGAACAAATATCTTATTTAGATATTCTAAAAAATAATCTTAGGGTTATGGATCTTACAGCTGTTAGTCTTTGCCAGGAGAATAATTTACCGATGATGGTTTTTAATATGGATGTGCCTGGAAATTTGTTAAAGTTAGTTATGGGCGAAGCAGTAGGAACTTTTATAAGCAATGAAAAATCCAATTAAAAATTAATTGATTAAAAAAATAATTAGTGAGGCGTTATGCACCAGTTAATAAAAGACGCAAATAACAGAATGGATAAAACTCTTGAGGCACTTCGTTCTGAATTGGCAAAAGTAAGAACAGGTAAAGCAACAACAGCTTTGCTTGATGGTGTTAAAGTTGATTATTATGGAACTTTAACTCCTGTTAATCAAGTTGCAAATGTTACTGTACTCGATCAGCATACTTTATCAATTACACCTTGGGATAAAGGTATGGTTCAGATTATTGATAAAGCAATTCTTGAAGCAAATCTTGGATTTAATCCAATTAGTGATGGAACAAATCTTAAAATACCAATCCCTGCATTAACTGAAGAGAGAAGAAAAGATTTTGTTAAGCTTGTTAAAAAATTTGGTGAAGATGCAAAAGTTGCAATCCGAAACGTAAGAAGAGATGCAAACGAACATCTAAAAAAAGAGGAAAAAGATAAAAAATTATCTGAAGATGATTTAAAACATTCAGAAGATGAAGTGCAAAAATTAACAGATACTCATATAAAACTTATTGATGATATATTAAAACACAAAGAAAAAGAGATAATGGAAGTTTAATTTTAGACTTTTTTACTAACCCAACTCTTAAATTGAGTTGGGTTTTTTTTTATCATTTTACATATACTGCTCTATATAATTTATTATTTTTAATAATAAAAAAACTTTTAATTGTATGGATAATAAACCCGAAGAAATAACCAATGGTTTTTCTACATTATTTAAGCTTACGCTTTTAAAGAATGTATTGTTTACTATTGGTGCAATTGCTTTGTTTGTTTCGGGTGTAATTGTTTATGGTATTATTTTAAATCTTAGAGCGTTTACATTATCAGAAGCAATGTCTCAAAAAGGATTTACAGAACTTGAGAATACAAATATTTTAATCGATAGAAAAACTTATACTTTAAGTTTATATGAAGATACTGTTTTTGTTAAATCATACAGAGTTAGTTTTGGCAGAAACTTAAATGATAAAAAGAAATTGCAAGATGATGGAGCTACGCCTGTAGGAATTTATAAAGTTTGTGATATCCAAAAAGAGTATAAGTATTACAAATTTATAAAGATAAATTATCCAAATTTAGAAGATGCTGCCGAAGCATTACGTAAATCTTTGATTACTCAAAAACAATTTAACCAGTTAAAGTTTGAATTTTATTATGAGGGATGTACTAATTCCGCCACTGCTCTTGGCGGTGAAATTGGAATACATGGAATAGGTAGATTAAATCCAATTTTTAAAAATCTTCCTTTCGTGTATAATTGGACTGACGGTTCAGTAGCATTGTGTAATGAAGATCTTGATGAAATATTAAAAGTAATAAGTGAAGGAACAAAAGTTGTCATTAAATAAAAATATAAACTATTCAGTTTTTCTAACCATTTTATATCTATTTGTTTCCTGTTCTGATAAGAAAGAAAAAATTCCACAAATTGATTTTGAAAATAAAACTCAAGTGTTAGAAACGGTTAAAAAATTTTATAACAAAGATGTTGATATTGCAGTAAGCGGATTATTTGATGAAGCAGGGAAACAATATATCTTAACTGGAGATGAGATAAATAATTCGGAGGAGTGGGGAATTAAATTTGCATTTCTTGAAAAATCTGAAAATGGTTTTGAACCAAAATTTGAAACTGATCTGTTAGAAGGATCATTCAGCGAAAGTTTGGTTGATAAGATAAAAATTCCTTCTTTTGATTATGATTTGGGTTACTATAATTCTCAAGGTTACTTTTTAGGCAGTGGCGGCGGAGAAGTTTTTGCATACATATTAGATTACCAAAATAAACAAGTATATTATGCTCACCTTGTTGCGGAATCAGAAAGTTCAGTTTCACTTTTTATATCAGATAATACAAAGAATAAAGAGATAATTAACTTTTTTAAGTTTGCATTTAAAAAAGATTACCAGAGTTTAGTTTTGGTAAAAGATGATATTGTAATTGAATAGTTCTATAAAATACTAATTACTTGAAATAATAATCTCATAATATGATCAAGAAAGTTTTTGCTGCTGCACTTTTTATTGTGATGATACAATCTCAATTCTTATTTTCACAATCATATTATGATTTTGAACTTGCTGCAATAAAATTTACCGGCAACAATTACTTTTCTGAATCTGAATTAAAAGCAAACATTGAAAGTAAAGAATCCCCAATGTGGTTCTGGAAGTTTTTAAATTCATTTACACCATTTGGAAATGAACCTGTTTATTTTGATTCATCAAATATTTCAATTGATAAACATGCGTTGCGTGAATATTATCGTTCATATGGTTTTTTTAATATGAGTGCTGATCATTTTATCACAATTGATTCAACAAATAGAACTATAGAACTTAGTTATCAGATTATAGAAAATCATTCTGCTGATTTTGGAAAGTTAACTTTATTCGGTTTAAATAAATTATCTGATTATGATTATGCAAGAATGTATGGCGAAGCTGTTAACATTGATTCCTCAAAACAATTTTCTGAATCTACAGTTCAATCAATGATTTCTTCCATTCAAAGATTTTTAGCAAACAATGGCTATGTATTTGGAGGTTATGATAGTACAATTGTTATAATTGACTCTATTACAAACAGAACAAATGTTGACGTTTATTTTTCAACTGGCGATAGATATTCTGTAAGTGAAACCATTATAAATAAAACCGGAAAATCAATTGATCAAATAAACAATAAACTTATTAATGAAATTACTGATATAAAACCGGGGACTTTCTATAATCAATCTCAAATAGATAGAAGCGAGTTAAGGCTTTTAAAAACTGATTTATTTAATTCGCTTAGTATAAATCCAGTTTTATCTGATACTGTAAATCATACTATACCTATAGAAATTAATACTACAATTGGATCGCTAAATGGATTATCACCAGAAATAAAAGCGGACAATGAGTTCAACTATTTTAATGTTGGTTTGGGGATTAGTTATACCAGAAAAAATCTTTTTGGCGATGCAAGAAAATTAAGTTTATCAACATCATTCAGACTTATAGATATACTTCATTTGGGTAATATTTTTGCTTCAAACTCAGATTCAACAAATCAAGGTGTGTTTGATTTAAACTTAGAAGTAGAACAGCCTTTTTTATTTGGAAGACCAATTTTAACATCAACAGAAGTTTATCTTCGATCACAAAAGTTTAGAGAATTTTCTGAAAACTCTTATGGTGGTGCGCAAAAATTTGATTTTGAAATGCCAACACATACTTTTATCACTTTATTACGCCCGTTTTTAAGTATCGATATTACAGAACGAGAAAACAGGATAGATTTTACATCAGGGGGATCAGATAACAAAATTGGTATTGAGGTAAGTAGTTTTACACCTGGTGTAGGTGTTGAACTTGGCTCATCAAAAACTAATGATATTTTATTCCCAACATCAGGTAATTTTTTATTTTTTACTCCAGAATTATTTCATTCAAGAACAAAGTATTCTTTTACATTAAATCAAATAGATAGTTTGTCTAACCAGTTATCATCATCAATTACTGGAAGTACGTATTTTTATAGATTACAAACAGGACTTTCTAGTTACATTTCTATTGATAAAGAAAACAAATCAGTATTTGCAAGTAAGTTACGAATTGGTTATGCGCAGACTTTTACAGTTTCGCAAGACACTATTATAACTGCTGAAAGTCTTATCCCACCAAACAAAACATTTTATGCTGGTGGAAGTAACTCAGTTAGAGGCTGGAAAGCAAGAGAATTAGTGCCTAAAGAAACTATTGAGTATGCGGGTATAACAACAGAAACGGATGAAATACGTGGTGGTACTTTTTGGTTTGAAGGATCTTTTGAACTTAGACAAAAACTACATGAGTATTTTGGTTATGCAGCTTTTATAGATTACGGAAATACCTGGAACGGTTGGAAACAAATGGCGATTAAAGATATTGCTGTTGCTGTTGGATTGGGAATCCGAGTTTACACTCCAATTGCTCCTTTTAGAATAGATTTTGGAGCGAAATTTTATGATCCAAAGGATAATAAAATGATCTTTAAGAAAAATTTTCTGGATAATATAAATATCCATTTCGGAATTGGTGAGGCTTTTTAGTTTTTATCCTTATTTTAGCGTTTTTCAAACCTTTTATAGAAATTTAATAATCACTATCTTTCTACCCCTTTAATAAAGAGTTTTATGATTTTAAGCATGACCGGTTATGGCAAAGGCTCTGCAACTAACACTAAATTGCAGGTTGATGCTGAAGTAAAAAGTATAAATAGCAGATATCTTGAGATTTTTCTAAAGTTTCCACCGATTCTAACGAATAAAGAATATGAACTTAGAGAATTAATTAAATCTAAAATTAGAAGAGGTAAACTTAATCTTTCAATTCAAATTAAAAAGAATGGATTGGAAGATGAAGCAGCAATTATAGATGATACAAAACTAAAAAATTATCTTACTCAAATTAAAAAAGTAAAAAAAGCTGCTAAACTTTCCGATAAAATAAAATTAGAACATCTATTAATGAGTAGAGATATTTTTACTTCTTCTGTTGAAGAAATTAACGAACACGATTTTGAGATTTTAAAAAAATCTGTTATCAATTCTTTAGATTCACTTCTTGAAATGAAAAAAAATGAAGGTAGTGAATTAGAAAAAGATTTAAAGAAACGTGTTAAATCAATAGAAAAATATTTAGACTTGATTGAAAAAGAATCGCAGCCAAGTGTTGGTGAACATTTTGCAAAGTATAAAGAAAAAGTAAAAAATCTTCTTGATGAAAATGTTAACATCAACAATGATAGACTTGAAACAGAACTTGCATTGATGGCTGAACGTGCTGATATTACTGAAGAATGTGTAAGATTGAGAAGTCATATAAAGTTTTTTAATAGCAGCATTGATAAAGATGAAGACCCCGGGAGAAAATTAAATTTTCTTTGCCAGGAAATGAACAGGGAAGCAAATACAATTTCAGCAAAAACACTTTCAACATCAATTACGCATCACTCTGTGTATATTAAAGAAGAAATTGAAAGAATAAGAGAACAAATTCAAAACATAGAATAAGTGAACAATAAAGGAAAGATAATCGCAATTTCATCACCAAGCGGTGGTGGTAAAACTTCGGTTGTAAAACAGGTTTTAAAAGATTTTCCTGAGATTATTTTTTCTGTTTCTGTAACTACCAGACCAAAGCGTTCAAACGAAGTTGATGGAGTTGATTATTTTTTTGTTAATGATGAAGAGTTTGAGCGTAAGATTAAAAATGATGAGTTTATTGAGTGGGAAAGATTTTACGATTATTACTATGGAACTTTAAAAAGTTTTGTTTTAGATAATATTAGTAAAGGTAAATCTGTTCTTTTTGAAGTTGATGTGAAAGGTGCTTTATCTTTAAAAAAGATTTATCCGGAAAGTATTTTAATTTTTATTGATCCTCCTACAGTTGAAGTACTGGTTAAAAGATTAAAAAATCGAAATACGGAAAATCCTGTTGATCTGCAGAAAAGAATTGATAGAGCAAAAATGGAGTTGAGTCACAAACAAGATTTTGATTATATTTTTGTTAATGATGAACTTCATAAAGTTTATATTAGTGTAAAAGAATTAATTAAAGAAATAATAAATAAGGAATAAAGATATGAATATAACACCGGTTGATTTGAGAGTGATTGATCAGAGAGCTGAAAATGTTTATGAGGCAATTACTGTAGCAGCTAAAAGAGCACGACAAATAAATGATGAAAATAAAATTGAATTTAATGCAATGTTGAATACAATTCCTGTTTCTGGGTCTGATGATGAAGCTGAAGATGTAACAAATCCTGCTCAATTAAAAATGGCTCTGGATTTTGAGAAAAAAGCTAAACCACATCTTCAAGCATTAAACGAATTGCTTGAGGGCGAAGTTAAGTTTAAATACAAAAAATAAAACACTTTTTTTAAGCTCGTATTGTTAGAATGTCATTCCCACGAAAGTGGGAATCCATTTTTAAAAGAGAATGTCAAGATTCCTATTTTTGGGGAATAGAAATCTTTTAATCATTCAATTTTTTAATCTTTAAATTTATAACACTAAATGAACTCATCCCCCAAGAAAAAAATTATCGAAGCTCTTAAAGATCAAAAAGAAATTTTTGGTGATGATTTATTTGAAGATAAAACTGTAATGGCTAAAGCAAAAACTATTAAAACCTCTAAAGAGTATTTAGTTAAAAACTCCGCAACAAAAACTGCAATGGTAAAAGAACCAGCAAAAAAAATTAGCACAATAGCTAAAGCTATAAATAGTGATTGGGAAAACGCAGAATCACTTGAGCAATTAAATGATATGATTTGTAATTGCACAAATTGTGGATTGCATAAAGGAAGAAATAAATTTGTATTCGGCTCAGGCAATCCCAACGCAAAAGTTATGGTTATTGGTGAAGGTCCCGGTGCTGAAGAGGATAAACAGGGTTTGCCTTTTGTTGGAAGAGCGGGACAACTTTTAACTGATATTCTTAAAGCAATTAAGTTTAGCCGCGAAGAAGTTTTTATTGGCAATATTGTAAAATGTCGCCCGCCGGATAACCGTACTCCATTGCCAGAAGAAATGGAAACTTGTATTCCTTATTTGCAAAAACAAATTAAGTTAATTAAACCAAAACTTATTTTGTGTTTAGGGCTTACAGCCGCAAAGGGATTATTAAAGAAAAAAGAAAGTTTAACAGCTTTACGCGGGCAGGTTTTTGAATACGAAGGTATTAAAACAATGGTAACATTTCATCCTGCAGCACTATTACGTAATCCCAACTGGAAAAAAGATTGTTGGGTTGATGTGCAAAAGTTTAGAAAACTTTATGATGAGATGAATTCTTAAAAATCATTTCTTAAAAGTTTGATTGACATAGCGAAAAAAACTAATTAGTTTTACATTAGAAAATTAATTTATCCAGGGTGAGTTTTATTTCTTGTATCAAATCTTATATAATTAATCAAATTATCGTCCACTTATTTAGGGGCTCTATATGAAACATTTCATTGGTATTTCCATAATTGTGCTTTCAGTTTTGTTTCTTAATTCTTGTGCAACCATAATTAACGGTACATCACAACAAATAAATATTACATCAACACCAATTGATGCAAAAGTAACTGTTGATGATCACGAGGTTGGTAAAACTCCATTTATTGCTGATCTAAAAAGAAAAGACAATCATATTGTTAAAATTGAACTTGAAGGTTATAAAACTGAAGTTATAACTCTTAACGGAAAGACGAGTGGTTGGTTTTTTGGTAATTGTTTGTTTGGTGGAATAATCGGAATGGCTATTGATGCTGTTACTGGCGGTATGTACAAACTAGAGCCAAAAGAAATTAATAAAGCATTGGAAAAAGATAATCAGCAATCAATAAATGATACAGATATGTTATACATTAAGTTTGTTCTTGAGCCTGATCCTAAATGGGAAAAAATTGGACAATTGAAAAAACTTTAAAACTATAACAAGACTTTTTTTATAAGGGCGAAGTATTTACTTCGCCCTAAATACAAACCACCACAAATTAATACTTAACCGAATCCTTATACTCATTACTTGTTTATAGAATATCAAATTCTAATTAATCCAAATAAAATTGTAGAAAATCACGTTTAACTACATTCATCTTATCTTGTATATAATGATTCTGTGTCTTACTTTTACAACCCCAATAATTTGTTGGGATATTGAATAAATTATGGCAAAAACAAACAAAATATATAACGAAACAAGTAGGATTATTCCTGCAGATGTAA
Source organism: Ignavibacteriales bacterium (assembly GCA_016707585.1). Classification (GTDB taxonomy): domain Bacteria; phylum Bacteroidota; class Ignavibacteria; order Ignavibacteriales; family Ignavibacteriaceae; genus IGN3. The sequence goes on from JADJHL010000005.1 coordinate 105,931, forward strand.
AACCGCCATCAGCACCGGAAATTGAAGCCGCTGTTCTTGGTGCAATGCTAATCGAAAAAGAAGCTGTTCCCAAAGCGATTGAAATGCTTACAAAGGAAAGTTTCTATCTACACCAGCATCAAATGATTTTTGAAGCAATGATTTCTTTGTTTGAATCCAATGAACCGATTGATACTGTTACCTTGTATGAAGAACTTAAGAAAAGAAACCAGGTTGAAGAAGTTGGCGGAGCAGTTTATTTAAGTAAGCTATCGCAAAACATTTCTTCTGCTGCCAATGTGGAATTCCACGCTAAGATAATTATAGAAAAACAAATCTTACGCGGATTGATAACTTCATCACACCAGATTGCACAAGCAGCTTATGAAGGAAACCTTGATGCATTTGAAATTCTTGATGACGCTGAAAGAAGAATTTTTGAGATTACCGAAACTCATCTTCAAAGATCTTTCCAGGGAATGGATCGCGCAGTGCGTGATGCACTTGAGTACATAGAAGCAATTCACTCACAGAAAGATAGAAAGTTTTCAGTTCCAACAGGATTTTATGAGTTGGATGAAATGCTTGGCGGCTTTCAAAAATCTGATTTGGTTATTGTTGCGGCAAGACCATCAATGGGTAAAACAGCTTTTGCATTAACTCTTGCACGTAACGCTGCAATTGATCACGGAATACCAATTGGAATATTCAGTCTTGAAATGTCAACAATGCAATTAATTATACGTATGCTTTGTGCAGAAGGAAGATTAAATGCTCATTTAGTTAGAACAGGAAAGTTACCGAGTGAAGAAGGTGTTAAGCTTAGTAAGAACGCGCACAAATTAATTAATGCACCTTTGTATGTTGATGATTCGCCATCGCAAACTGTTTTGGAAATTCGTGCTAAGGCAAGAAGATTGAAAGCAGAAAAAAATATTGGAATGATAATTATAGATTACCTCCAGTTGATGCAAGGACAGGCTAAAGCTGAAAGTCGTGAACGAGAAATTTCTCATATATCACGCTCATTAAAAGCACTTGCCAAAGAGTTAAACATTCCTGTTATTGCATTAGCGCAGCTTAATCGTGCTGTAGAAGCAAGAACAGATAAAAAACCACAGTTATCGGATTTACGTGAATCAGGTTCTATCGAACAGGATGCAGATGTTGTAATATTCTTAAACCGTCCTGAGTATTATGGAATTGATAAGGATGAAAATGGTGAATCAAATGAAGGAGTTGCCGAAATAATTATTGGTAAACAGCGTAACGGTCCAACTGGTACTGTAAAATTAGCATTCATAAAAGATTATGCACGATTTGAAAACCTTGCTCACGCAAGACAGATTGCAGATTACTCATCTGTTCCTGCAATTAATGAAGATATAATTTAATTAACAATTAAAAATGAATAATTATAAGATGAGTCATTCTAAACGAAGAAAGAAATCTGGTATGTATAGAATCAGTTTAATAGTTTTCTCAGTTCTTCTATTTCTATCTTCTAATACTTATTCACAAGTCTTTTCAGAAAAAGATGTTGAAGTATGTAGTTCAAAATTTAAGCTTGCAGTTGATAAATCATTATGCAAAAAACCAATAAATGAAGTTGTTATTGAAATTGGTAAAAGTTTTTTAGCAACAGAGTATGTTGCTCACACTCTTGAAACAGAAGGTGATGAACAACTTGTTATAAATCTTACCGGACTTGATTGTACAACTTTTTTAGAAAATGCAATAACACTTTCTCGTTGTATCAAAAAAAGCAAAACGAGTTTTGAAGATTATCAGAATGAATTAACTTTTGTAAGATACCGTGATGGTAAGATTGATAAATATCCTTCACGCTTACATTATTTTTCAGATTGGATTTATAACAATCAACAAAAAGGAATTGTAAAAGACATAACAGAAGAACTTGGTGGAAAACCAATTAAGTTTAAACTTAATTTTATGTCTGAGAATCCAAAGTACTACAAACAACTGCAAAAAAATCCAGAGTTCATTCCCGTTATAAGCAAACAGGAAAAAGAAATTAATTCTCGCCAGTATTATTATATACCTGAAGATGATATTGAAAAAATCGAATCAAAAATTCAAACCGGAGATTTGATTGCATTAACAACTCCAGAAAAAGGATTGGATATTGGTCATGTTGGCATTGCAATTAAAATGGCTAATGGTAGAATTCACTTTCTTCACGCTCCGTTGGTTGGAAGTAAAGTGCAAATTACAGAAACACCTTTAAGTGATTACGTAATCAAAAATAAAAAGCGAAATGGATTAATTGTTTTAAGAGTTCAGGAACCTTAATTATTATTTAGAGTTTCTAAAATCATTTCATCTAATTTTTTTTGTTTTATTCCATAAGATTTAAGTTTATCTGTATTCATCGAAACGTCTTCAACTTTTGCTAATTCAGGTACATCATCCATAGTAATTTTAGTTAACAGATTTTTATTAAGTCCTGTTAATTCACAAACTTTTTCTCCAAGTTGGTAGCGAGATATTCTTTCAGTTCCTCCAAAATTAATTGCTTCTGATTTGATTTCTTTGCTTAAAAGTTCATCAATTATTCTGGCAGCTTCCTTTAATGATAATGGCGTTCTAAATTGATCAACAAATAATTTCACAGGAATATTATGTTTCAAATCATTAAACATTTTCTTAAAATGATTTTTAGAATGACTTAATCCAAAACCAAACAACAGAGCAGTTCTAAGAATAACATAATTATCAAAAGTATTTTGGATTTTTATTTCTCCCATTAATTTAGTTTCAGCATATAAAGAAGCAGGAATGAGTTTAGCATCTTCTTTTAACATTAATCCAAGATAACCGGCATAAACTAAATCTGTTGAAGTATAAATTAGTTTTGAGTTAAATTTTTCGCATAACTCAGCAATATTTTTTGTTGCTTCTACATTAATCTTATAAACATCTTTTGGTGAAATATTATCTGGTAAAATTGGATTTGAAATTGCCGCCGTATGGATTACAGCATTTGGGTTGTAATCATAAAAAACATTTTGCAACGATGATTTATTTGTAATATCTAATTTCGCAGAGTTAAAATCTTTACAGGTTCCAAAATTAGAATTATATAAAGTTAAAATCTGGTGCTGTCGTGATAATTCAATATTTAAATATTGTCCTAATAATCCACTTCCGCCGGTGATAAGAATTTTCATACTATTATTGATTTTATTTTACACTGTAAATTTTAATTAAGTAGTATATTTTCGTAACACAAATCTATTACTTTTGAAAATCTTACTTACTTTGGTAAATTTATTAAGAAATAATGAAAGAATTATGAAATATTTTTTAACATTGATTTTAGCTGTTGTAATTGTTTTTAGTACTTCAGCACAAACCAACAAATATTTTGATGCACCATTCGGCGGCGGCGGCGGATTTGTTGCAGGCTGGCATATTCCAAATGTTGATCCATTAAACCTTAAGCTAAAAGAAATTGGGATTCCAGAATTTTCCACTAGCGGAATGTTTACAACAGGTGGAGAAGGATTTATATATATTGGATTTGTAAAAAATCTTCGTGTCGGCGGTATGGGTTTTGGCGGATCAGTGTCATCATCTGCAACGATTAATAATAAAAATCTTGAGGCAATTTATTCTATTGGCGGCGGGGGTGTAACTGTGGAATATACTTTGCCATTTGTAAAAGATATTGGTATTTCAGTAGGTGCAATTTTAGGAGCGGGAAGTATTTCAATTGAGTATTACAAAAATGCTGGTACATTTGATTGGGAAAATATTTGGGAAGAATCACAAAATGTTTCATCCAAAATAGAAAACAACTATTGGATATTTTCGCCAACGATAAAGGCTGAGTTTCCGGTTTACAGGTTTGTAGCTTTAAGAGTGGGTGTTGGTTATCAATTAACTATTGCTGGTGATTGGGAAGCAGAAAATGGACAAACAATAAATGGTGTTCCATCTGATTTAAAGTCTGATGGATTTTTTATTCAAGTAGGATTATTTGCAGGATTTTTCGCGTTTTAATTATGAAAAAAATATTAGTAACAGGTGGCGCAGGCTTTATTGGCAGTAACTTTATCAACTACATATTAAAATCAAGAGATGATTATTTTATTGTTAATCTTGATAAACTAACTTATGCTGGAAACCTTGAAAACTTAAAAGAAGTTGAATCAAATAAAAATTATACTTTTATAAAAGGTGATATTACTAACTCAGAATTAGTCAAGTACATTTTTGAAAAATATAAAATCAAGCATGTAATAAACTTTGCTGCAGAATCTCATGTTGATAGAAGTATTTCTGGCTCAGAGGTTTTCTTCAGAACAAATGTTATTGGTACAAATGTATTGTTGGAGGCATCAAGAAGATTTGAAGTTGAAAGATTTTTACAAATCTCAACCGATGAAGTATACGGAAGTCTTGGCGCAACAGGATTATTTACTGAACAAACTCCAATTGCTCCAAACAGTCCATATTCAGCAAGCAAAGCAGCTTCTGATATGATGGTTCAGGCGTTTCATCACACTTATGGATTACCAATTGTTATTACAAGATGTTCAAATAATTATGGTCCATTACAATTTCCTGAAAAATTAATTCCGTTAATGATCTTAAACGCCTTGCAAAATAAAAAACTTCCTGTCTATGGTGATGGAATGAATGTACGTGATTGGATTTATGTTATTGATCATAACAAAGCTGTTGAATTAGTTTTTGAAAAAGGAAAGATCGGTGAAGTTTATAACATCGGGGCAAGTAACGAGATACCAAATATTGAAATCATTAAATTGATTTTGCAGATTTTGAAAAAAGGGAATGAGTTAATTCATTTTGTTAAGGATCGCCCAGGACACGATAGAAGATATGCTATAGATTCAACAAAAATTCAATCAGAACTTGGATGGAAACCTGAGTTTAATTTTGATTCAGCAATTCAAAATACAATTGAATGGTATCTAAAAAATAAAAATTGGTGGGAAAGAATTATCTCTGGCGAATATCAAAAATACTATAATCTACAGTACTCAAATAGAAATTAAGGAATAAGATGAAAAATCTTTTTTTGGTCTGGTTAATACTTACAACTATAATTTACTCACAATCTTCTTCTTCGGAAAAAAATAATTTATTAAGCTTTTCTGGTATCAGTGTAACAATTGGTGGTAGTTTTCCATTAACAGGATCATTTCCTGCATTGATGACAGAAAGAGTTGATCAATTTGTTACAAGAATTTATAATGAAGCTGTGTCCAGATCATTATCAAATGCTCAGGATGAAGAGATGCTTGAGAAACTTAAAAAAGATATTTCACAATATTCATTACGTGGGATAAAATTAAAAAGATCTTCAGGAGAAGAAGTAATTTTAGATTTGGAGAAGTTTAGATTATATGGAGATTTTAAAAATAATCCATACTTAAAAAATGATGATGTATTGATTTTTCCACCGTATGATATGGATAAAAATTTCTTTACAATAAATGGAGCTGTAAATCGTTCAGGTAAATATTCTTTTGTTGAAGGTGATGAACTTTCAGACGCAATAGAACTTGCAAGAGGATTAAATCCTGCATATGAGAATGTAAAGTTAGCGCAAATAAAAAGGCTGAGTTATGATGGTTTAAATCAAGAAACAATTAATGTTAATATTAAAGATAACCATATTTTGAATCGCGGTGACCAAGTTATAATTCTAGCTGATGAAACACAAAGAAAAGATTTTTATGTATTAGTTCTTGGAGAAGTCAATCAACCAGGTTATATCCCAATAACAAAAAACGCTTCAAAACTTGGGGAGATAATGAAATCTGTAAAAGGATTTACGGATAACGCTTCATTAAAGAGATCAAGGATCTTTCGTGGGAATAGTATTACACCTTTACTTGAAAGACAATATGGAATAAAAATAGGTGATGATCTATTAAATAAAAATCAAGAACTGGTAGATAGAATTGTTAATTATGAACAAGCGATGATGTTTAGAATGTCTAATCTTGTTGAAGAGGATAAGTACTACTTTGCAACAGAAAATCAATACAGAGTTTTGAATGAAGGAAGTGCGATAGATTTTACTCAAGTAAATGATGAAAAATCAGATATCTACAATTTTGTTCTGGAAAGTGGAGATGTAATTGTAATCCCTCCATATACCAAAACTGTTTATGTCTTTGGTCAGGTTTCAAGTCCAGGTCACGTAAAATTTGTTGAAAATAAAAATTTTCTATACTACATCGATCAAGCTGGTGGGTTAGGTGAATATGCAGAAGATGAAATCATGATAATTAAAGGTGATTCTCGTAATTGGGTAACTGCTACAACAAATACAATAATAGAAGATGGTGATTTTATATTTATTCCCAAAGAAAGAATAAAATCATTCCAAACAACTATTAATGAGCTTGGTGGATACTTTAGTATTGTGGGTAGTATAGCAACAGTTCTATTATTAATTACACAATTAACTAAATAAAAACTTGACATTTATCAGACTTACTTGCATATTTGTCAGCTACTTTTTAATAAATATCTGTTCTTTAATAATTTTTACAAATCATTTATCGATACAAGCTAAAGTTCACTTGACTTTAAGCTAATGAGATTATAAATTTGTAGCCCTTCTTATGAAGGATTTGTTCTTTGAAAGAGTGAGAAAATATAAGCCAGTTAATTCCATAGTTTAACTTGCGTCTAACGCCAAGATTACAAAAAAATTAAACTCTACAACGGAGAGTTTGATCCTGGCTCAGGACGAACGCTGGCGGCGTGCTTAACACATGCAAGTCTACGAGAATAAGGTAGCAATATCTTTAGTAAAGTGGCGTACGGGTGCGTAACACGTAAGCAATCTACCTTTGGGTTTGGAATAACTTCGAGAAATCGAGGCTAATACCAAATAATGCAGCGGCATCGCATGGTGATGTTGTTAAAGTTTAAGTAATGCCTAAAGATGAGCTTGCGTCTGATTAGCTAGTTGGTAGGGTAATGGCCTACCAAGGCTACGATCAGTAGCTGGTCTGAGAGGATGATCAGCCACACTGGAACTGAGACACGGTCCAGACTCCTACGGGAGGCAGCAGTGAGGAATATTGGGCAATGCCCGCAAGGGTGACCCAGCAACGCCGCGTGGAGGATGAAGGCCGTAAGGTTGTAAACTCCTGTTAGAGGAGAAGAACAGTACCGATTGGATCGGTATTTGACTGTACCCTCAGAGAAAGCCCCGGCTAACTACGTGCCAGCAGCCGCGGTAATACGTAGGGGGCAAGCGTTGTCCGGATTTACTGGGTGTAAAGGGCGCGCAGGCGGAATAGCAAGTCAGAGGTGAAATCCTACAGCTTAACTGTAGAACTGCCTTTGATACTGTTATTCTTGAGTTCGGGAGAGAGAGACGGAATTCCAGGTGTAGTGGTGAAATACGTAGATATCTGGAAGAACACCAGTTGCGAAGGCGGTCTCTTGGTCCGATACTGACGCTGAGGCGCGAAAGCGTGGGGAGCAAACAGGATTAGATACCCTGGTAGTCCACGCTGTAAACGATGAATACTAGGTGTTGGGTTTTTAACTCAGTGCCGCAGCTAACGCATTAAGTATTCCACCTGGGAAGTACGATCGCAAGGTTGAAACTCAAAGGAATTGACGGGGGCCCGCACAAGCAGTGGAGCATGTGGTTTAATTCGATGCAACGCGAAGAACCTTACCTAGGCTTGAAAGGCAAGTGACAGGGTATGAAAGTACCCCTCCAGCAATGGCACTTGTACAGGTGCTGCATGGCTGTCGTCAGCTCGTGCCGTGAGGTGTTGGGTTAAGTCCCGCAACGAGCGCAACCCCTACTATTAGTTGCCACCAGGTTATGCTGAGCACTCTAATAGGACTGCCTACGCAAGTAGTGAGGAAGGTGGGGATGACGTCAAGTCCGCATGGCCCTTACGCCTAGGGCTACACACGTGCTACAATGGATGTTACAATGGGTAGCTAAACCGCGAGGTGGAGCCAATCCTCTAAAGGCATCCTCAGTTCGGATTGGAGTCTGAAACTCGACTCCATGAAGTTGGAATTGCTAGTAATCGTGGATCAGCACGCCACGGTGAATACGTTCCCGGGCCTTGTACACACCGCCCGTCAAGCCATGGAAGCCGGGGGTACCCAAAGCCAGTATTCTAACCGCAAGGAGGAAACTGTTTAAGGTAAAACCGGTGACTGGGGCTAAGTCGTAACAAGGTAGCCGTACCGGAAGGTGCGGCTGGATCACCTCCTTTCTAAGAGTAATCTTAAGCTATGAGATTGCTGGTTTCTCACTCTTTTATTTTTTGTTCTTTTTATTCTGATGCTCAGGCTGATTTATTATTTTCTATTTGAAAATAATTTTTTATTGTCTAAGAAATATATCTGGGCCTGTAGCTCAGTTGGTTAGAGCGCACGCCTGATAAGCGTGAGGTCAGTAGTTCAACTCTACTCAGGCCCACTTGGGTTGTGTGAAAGTAGATCTTAAACCTAATCCCAATTACCCTAAGAAGTTTTTGGGGCTATAGCTCAATTGGGAGAGCGCCGCCCTTGCAAGGCGGAGGTTATCGGTTCGATCCCGATTAGCTCCACTTTTTTTTGTTCTTTGAAAATTTGAAAGAGTAAAAACAATGATTCTTTGAATCAAAGTTTTACTGAGCCTAAAAAAAATAATAGATTTGTTGTTTTTTTATTTAAAAGAGCATAAATCTATCTGTGTTTAAAAATTTTGGATAAGTTACTAAGGGCATATGGTGGATGCCTTGGTACGAGAAGCCGACGAAGGACGCGACTACCTGCGATATGCTACGGATAGGTGGAAATAACCTAAGACCCGTAGATTTCCGAATGGGGCAACCCAACTCGAGTAATGTTGAGTTATCTACAACTGAATTCATAGGTTGTATGAAGGCAACCCAGGGAACTGAAACATCTAAGTACCTGGTGGAAAAGAAAACAATAGTTATTTCCTTAGTAGTGGCGAGCGAAAAGGAAACAGTCTAAACCATTTAACGTGTTAAAGGAAGCAACCGTTGCGTTATTGGTGTTGTGGGAATTGATTTGACTGAATTGCTGATAAGTCGAAGAGTAAAAAATTATGTTATTAGCTGAATGTTCTGGAAAGTTCAACCATAGAAGGTGATAGTCCTTTAAGCAAAAATAATATGACTCTTTGAATCAACCTCCCAAGTACCACGGAATAAGTGGAAGTCTGTGGGAATCTGCCAGAACCATCTGGTAAGACTAAATACTCTCTCGTAACCGATAGCGCATAGTACCGTGAGGGAAAGGTGAAAAGTACTCCTATTAGGAGAGTGAAATAGTACCTGAAACCATATGCTTACAAGCAGTTGGAGTCTTGATTTATCAGGATGACAGCGTGCCTTTTGGATAATGAGCCTACGAGTTACTCGTACGTTGCAAGGTTAAGTTTTTAAGAAACGCAGCCGAAGCGAAAGCAAGTCCTAACCGGGCGATTTAAGTAACGTGCGGTAGACGCGAAACCGTGTGATCTACCCTCGTCCAGGATGAAGTGAGGGTAAAACCTCATGGAGGTCCGAACCAGTATGGGTTGAAAACCGTTTGGATGAGGTGAGGGTAGGAGTGAAAGGCCAATCAAACTCGGAAATAGCTCGTATTCCCCGAAATAGCTTTAGGGCTAGCCTCGGATAATAGTGTAACGGAGGTAGAGCACTGATTGGGCTAGGGCCGTCACAACGGTACCAAACCCAGACAAACTCCGAATTCCGTATACATGTTTTCCGGGAGTCAGGCTACGAGGGATAAGCTTCGTGGCCAAAAGGGAAACAACCCAAACCATCAACTAAGGCCCCAAAATGATAGTTAACAGAGAAAGGATGTTGAGTTGCTCAGACAACTAGGATGTTGGCTTAGAAGCAGCCATTCATTTAAAGAGTGCGTAATAGCTCACTAGTCAAGCGACTTGGCGTCGACAATACTCGGGACTTAAACTATCTGCCGAAGTTATGGATTGCTGATTTATCAGCAGTGGTAGGGGAACATTCTATTTGCACTGAAGGTGTAGCGTGAGCTATGCTGGAGCGGATAGAAAAGCAAATGTAGGCATAAGTAACGATAAGATCGATGAAAAATCGATCCACCGAAAATCTAAGGTTTCCTGAGCAATGTTAGTCATCTCAGGGTTAGTCGAACCCTAAGCCGAGGCTGAAAGGCGTAGGTGATGGAAAACAGGTTAATAATCCTGTACCTGGTAAAAATCGTTTGACTGTAAGGAGGGACGCAGGAGTGAAGGTTAGCCACCTGGTGGATTAGGTGGTCTAAGTATGTAGGCTGAAAGTGTAGGCAAATCCGCACTTTCTTAAGGCCGAGATACGAACGGGATGGCTTTGCCAATAAACTAACCGTAATCATACTGCCGAGAAAAACTTCGTACAGAAGAGTTTTATCAGTTCGTACCGTAAACCGACACAGGTAGATGGGATGAGTATTCTAAGGTGCTCGAGTGAGCCGTGGTTAAGGAACTCGGCAAATTAACCCCGTAACTTCGGGAAAAGGGGTGCCCCAAGTAAGTGAAATTAATTCTAATTTAGCTGAAAGGGGCCGCAGTGAAATGGCCCAAGCGACTGTTTAACAAAAACATATGTCTCTGCGAAGTCAATCAAGACGATGTATAGGGACTGACACCTGCCCGGTGCTGGAAGGTTAAGAGGAGTGGTCAGCGCAAGCGAAGCTATGAATCGAAGCCCCAGTAAACGGCGGCCGTAACTATAACGGTCCTAAGGTAGCGAAATTCCTTGTCGGGTAAGTTCCGACCTGCACGAATGGTGTAACGATTTGGGCACTGTCTCAACCACGGGCTCGGTGAAATTGTGGTACCGGTGAAGACGCCGGTTACCCGCATATGGACGGAAAGACCCCGTGCACCTTTACTGCACCCTAATATTGGGTTCGGGTAAAGCATGTGTAGGATAGGTGGGAGGCTTTGAAGCCGGGGCGCTAGCTTCGGTGGAGCCAACGGTGAAATACCACCCTTGTTTTATTTGGATTCTAACCTCGGTCCTTGAATCAGGATCAGGAACAGTGTTAGGCGGGTAGTTTGACTGGGGCGGTCGCCTCCTAAAATGTAACGGAGGCTCTCAATGGTTCCCTCAGCATGGTTGGTAATCATGCGGCGAGTGTAAAGACAAAAGGGAGCTTGACTGCGAGACTTACAAGTCGAGCAGGTGCGAAAGCAGGACTTAGTGATCCGACGGCTGCGAGTGGAAGTGCCGTCGCTCAAAGGATAAAAGGTACGCCGGGGATAACAGGCTGATCTTACCCAAGAGTTCATATCGACGGTAAGGTTTGGCACCTCGATGTCGGCTCATCGCATCCTGGGGCTGAAGAAGGTCCCAAGGGTTTGGCTGTTCGCCAATTAAAGCGGTACGTGAGCTGGGTTCAGAACGTCGTGAGACAGTTCGGTCCCTATCCTATGCGGGCGCAGGATACTTGAGAAGGGTCGCTTCTAGTACGAGAGGACCGAAGTGAACGTATCTCTAGTGCACCAATTGTCACGCCAGTGGCATAGTTGGGTAGCTATATACGGTTGTGATAAGCGCTGAAAGCATCTAAGCGCGAAGCACGCTTCAAGATAAGGTATCCCTTACGTAAGTAACTAAAGACTCCTCGGAGATTACGAGGTTGATAGGCTATAGGTGTAAGTACAGTAATGTATTCAGCCAAGTAGTACTAATAGGTCGTGAGGCTTATCCATTTAAATTTTTAAATACAGGTTAGATTTCTCTTTTATACGGGCTCACTCTTTCATTTTTTCATTTTATTGATTTTAAATTTTGGTGGTTTTAGCCTGGGTGTTACACCTCTTCCCATTCCGAACAGAGAAGTTAAGCCCCAGCACGCCGATGGTACTGCATGCGCAGGTGTGTGGGAGAGTAGGTCACCGCCAAATTTTTTTTGATCCCGATCTTTTGATCGGGATTTTTTTTGTCTTTTCATTTTCTTCCCAGCTTTGAGAAGTTGCAATTTTCAATTATTTCAAAAAGAAGAAATTATAATTATTATAAGTTTATTTTTGCGTTATTATGAACTATTTAAATAGTTTATATTTGGCACATTATTCTTTACTTATTTTTCTTCAATTCATCCGGTTAAATTTTTATTATAAATAATGATCAACGAAACAAAAATAAATGCGGAGATTATCTGTTATCATTGTGGTGATATTTGTAAAGATATGTCCTTCTTTATTGAAGAAAAGTATTTTTGTTGTTCTGGTTGTAAGACAGTTTATGAAATTTTGAATCAAGGGGAACTTTGTACTTACTATAATTTTGAACAAAACCCGGGAATTTCTCCGAAGAATTTTGAATCTAAAAAATTTGATTATCTTGATGATGTAACAACTATAAATAATTTGTTAGAATTTAAGGATGATAAAATTTCTAAAATCACTTTTTTCATCCCTCAAATGCATTGCAGTTCTTGTATCTGGCTTCTTGAAAATCTTTTTAAATTAAATACTGCAATAACAAACTCCACAGTAAATTTTGTTAGAAAAGAATTAAGTGTAAAATATCTTCACGAAAAAATCTCATTGAAAGATGTTGTAGTTTTAATTTCATCAATAGGATATGAACCGCAAATAAATTTAGACTCAACTGAAAAGAAAATTCAAAAAAAATCTAACAAAGATCTTTATTATAAAGTTGGGGTAGCTGGATTCTGTTTTGGTAATATTATGATGTTCAGTTTTCCTGAATATTTTTCAATCACTGTTTCAGATGGACTACTCAAAAGTTTTTTTGGATATCTAAATCTTCTTCTTTCTTTGCCGGTTTTCTTTTATTCAGCTTCAGATTATTTTATTTCAGCATACAAAGGATTGAAGAAAAAGATTATTAATATCGATGTTCCGCTTTCTTTGGGAGTTTTAGTCTTGTTTATTAGAAGTGCATATGAATTGTTGTTTCTTAGTCAAGCAGGATACTTTGATTCTTTAGCAGGACTAGTTTTCTTTTTGCTTATCGGAAAAATTTTGCAAGAGAAAACTTATGATGCAATGAATTTTGAACGCGATTACAAAGCTTATTTCCCACTCTCAGTTACGATCAAACAAAACGAAATAGAAAAATCAATTCCTGTTTCCAACTTGATGGTAGGTAATAGAATTCTTATAAGACAAAATGAAATTGTTCCTGCAGATTCTATATTAATGAACGGTGATGGATTTATAGATTACAGTTTCGTTTCAGGTGAATCACATCCTGTACACAAAGTAAGTGGAGAAATGATTTATGCTGGGGGCAGACAAAAATCCGGTCTAATTGAACTTGAAGTGATCAAAGAAGTTTCGCAAAGCTATTTAACTCAGCTTTGGAATAATGATACATTCAATAAAAAATCTGAAAGCCAGTTTACAAATTTTTCAAATGCGGTTAGTAAATATTTTACAATTATTGTTTTGTTGATTGCTGTTATTGCAGCAGCTTTTTGGTATCAGACAAGTACTTTTATTGCTATTAACGTTTTTACATCTGTACTTATAGTTGCTTGTCCTTGTGCACTAGCGTTATCGACTCCATTTACACTTGGAAATACAATGCGAATTTTTGGTAGAAATAAATTCTACCTAAAAAATTCAAACGTTGTTGAGATGATGGCAAAAATAAATTCAATTGTGTTTGATAAGACCGGAACGATAACGGAATCAGGAAAATCTGATATTCTTTATTCTGGAAGGATATTAAATCCAACAGAATTAAAATGTATTAAATCTTTAGTACGCAGTTCTACACATCCACTAAGTAAAAAGATTTTTGATTCAATTGATGTTAAAGAATATTTTCCAGTAACAAAATTTAATGAGCCTACGGGCAAAGGCATTGAAGGTGTTGTTTATGGTTATCATATAAAAATCGGTTCTGCAGATTTTGTTGGCTCTAAAATAAGTGAAGCTGAAAAAGATAATGAGAATACAAAAGTTTATATATCTACAAATAATGAAGTTGTTGGATATTTTTCTTTTTCGAATTCTTATCGTGAAGGAATAAATACACTTATTAAAAAATTATCATCTGAATATCAACTATCATTACTTTCAGGGGATAACAGCGGAGAGAAAGAAAATCTTTTAAAAATATTTAATGATGAATCTCAGCTTCACTTCAAACAATCACCAGAAGATAAATTGTTATTTGTAAAAAGTTTGCAATCAGAAAATAAAAAAGTATTAATGATTGGTGATGGATTAAATGATGCAGGTGCATTAAGTCAAAGTGATGTTGGTGTATCAGTTACAGATGATATAAGTAATTTTACCCCTGCTTGCGACGCAATAATTGATTCGGGGCAATTAAAAAACTTTATGAAATATTTACATTTTTCAAAATCCAGTTTATATATTATCCATCTAAATTTTTTAATTTCATTTATCTATAACCTTATTGGATTAAGTTTTGCAATTCAAGGAGTTTTATCTCCGTTGATTGCTGCTGTACTTATGCCCGTAAGTTCAATCACTGTAGTTTTATTTGCAACGTTAGCAACAAATTTTATTGCGAAGAGAAGAGGTTTATTATCTCAGTAATTGTTGTGTTGATCGGATTTAGTTTATTGGTAGCGATTGGTTTTTTAGTTGCGTTTTTGTGGAGTGTAAAAAGCGGTCAGTATTCAGACACGTATACTCCTTCAGTACGAATGTTATTTGAAGATGAAAAATCAAAAAAAGAAAATTTACCTATAAAGGAATTAAAAGAAGAAAAAATACATGATAATTAACTTACAACTTCAATTAAAGGAGCCCTTATGCAGTTAGAAAAGTTCAGCTACGATAATAAAATCGTAAGAGACTTTACTATAGCATCATTGGTATTCGGTGTTGTGGGTATGCTTGTTGGTGTGCTTATTGCAAGCCAGCTATTTGCCCCTGAACTGAATTTTAGCATTCCGTTTTTAACATTCGGAAGAATTCGTCCCTTGCATACCAATGCTGTTATTTTTGCTTTTGTTGGAAATGCGATTTTTGCCGGTATTTATTATTCGCTTCCAAGACTTCTTAAAACCCCAATGTTTAGTACATTACTAAGCAGAATTCATTTCTGGGGCTGGCAATTAATTATTGTTGCCGCTGCCGTCAGTCTTCCATTAGGTATAACTACAAGTAAAGAATATGCTGAACTTGAATGGCCAATTGATATTGCGATAACTCTTATATGGGTTGTTTTTGGTATCAATATGATTGGAACATTAATCAAGAGAAGAGAAAAACATATTTATGTTGCAATTTGGTTTTACATTGCAACCTGGGTAACTATAGCAGTATTGCATATTGTAAATTCTTTTGAAATTCCTGTAAGTTTATTTAAAAGTTATTCATTATATGCTGGTGTTCAAGATGCTTTAGTTCAATGGTGGTACGGACATAATGCAGTGGCATTTTTCTTAACCACTCCGTATTTAGGAATGATGTATTACTTCTTACCTAAAGCTGCTAACAGGCCAGTTTACTCTTATAAACTTTCAATAATACATTTTTGGGCTTTGATATTTTTATATATCTGGGCTGGTCCTCATCATTTATTATATTCTGCTTTGCCAGATTGGGCTCAATCTTTAGGAACAGTTTTTTCGATTATGTTGATTGCTCCAAGTTGGGGCGGAATGATAAATGGACTTTTAACTCTACGCGGTGCGTGGGATAGAGTTAGAGAAGATCCTATTCTAAAATTTATGGTTGTTGCTGTTACAGCTTACGGTATGTCTACATTTGAAGGCCCAATGTTATCCTTAAAAAATGTAAATGCAATTGCGCACTTTACAGATTGGATTCCCGCACACGTTCACATTGGTGCACTAGGCTGGAACGGATTTTTAACCGCAGGAATGTTTTACTGGTTAATTCCAAGAATATTTAAAACAGAACTTTATTCTAAAAAGATGGCTAACGTTCATTTTTGGGTCGGTACATTAGGAATGGTTTTCTATGCATCAGCAATGTACTGGTCTGGCGTTGCTCAATCATTAATGTGGAAACAATTTAATGATATGGGAATGTTGCAGTACCCAAACTTTTTAGAAACCACACTTCAAATAATTCCAATGTACATTATAAGAGCATTTGGCGGAACACTATACTTAGTTGGAATGCTAATGATGGTTTACAATCTTACCAAAACAATGATGGCTGGTAAACTTGTTGCAAATGAAGAAGCTGAAGCTGCTCCAATGCACAAAGAAGAAAAAGAAAAAATTTCGCATCGATGGTTAGAAGGTAAACCAATATACTTTTTGATTGTATCGTTGGTTGTAATTTTAATTGGTGGCATTGTTGAATTTGTTCCCACATTTTTAGTGAAATCAAATATTCCAACAATCGCCTCAGTAAAACCTTATACTCCACTCGAGTTACAAGGACGCGATTTGTACATAAGAGAAGGTTGCAACAATTGTCACTCACAGCTTGTTCGTCCTTTCAGATCAGAAACCGAAAGATATGGTGAATACTCTAAAGCTGGTGAGTATGTTTATGATCATCCTTTCTTGTGGGGATCAAAACGTACTGGACCTGATCTGCAAAGAGAAGGTGGAAAATATCCAAACCTTTGGCATTTTCTGCATATGGAAAATCCTCGGTCAATGTCGCCAGGATCAATTATGCCTCCATATCCATGGTTGATTGAGAACACTTTAGATATTTCTTTAACACCAAATAAAATTAATGCTTTAAGAAGCATCGGAGTTCCTTATCCGGAAGGTTATGAAAATCAAGCTAATGATGATTTGATGAAACAAGCAGAAGCAATTGCAACTGATTTGCAAAAAAATGGTGTACCAGCTGAAGCTGATAAAGAAATTATTGCTTTGATTGCATATCTGCAAAGAATAGGCACAGACATAAAAGCAAAACCGGTTACAGAAAACAGGTAGGTTAAAAAATGTATAAAGAATTATTACAATCAATAGAAGGTGTTTCGATTTACCCGATCATCTCGTTGGTTGTATTTGTTTTGTTCTTTGCTGTTATACTTATCTGGATGTTTAAGGTAGATAAAAATTACATTAAAAAAATGGAAAATCTTCCTTTTGAAAAAGAGGAAGAAAATAATTTTAACAATACAGGTGATTTATATGAGAAAAAAGTTTAATCATTTCACCGTTTTACTTGCAGCTTTGGTTATGATATTTTCATCTCCAATTTTTGCTGCTGGTGAATCTGATTTTCCGCCTTCATATTATGATATAGTAGCAATGTTTCTAATTGCAATTATCATAATCGGGTTTACTGCAATAGTTTACTACGAAGGAAGAAAAGGTGTTGCGGAGGAAGAAGAAGTTTTAGTTAAACAGCCTTCAGCCTTTGCAAAGTTTAGAAGAGTTATCACAAAAACAACTCCAGTAGAAACTGAACACGAATTGTTATTAAATCATGACTATGACGGAATAAAAGAATTAGATAGCCAGATTCCGCCTTGGTTTTTATGGTTGTTTTACATAACAATATTCTTTTCAATAGTTTATATGCTTGATTATCATGTGTTTAATTCAAGTCCTTTGCAGGATGAAGAATATCAATTACAAGTAAAACAAGCTGAAGTTGAAAGAGCTGCACTTATGAATTCTGGCGCGATGCTTAATGAAGAAACCGTAGCATTGCTAACTGATCAGGCAGCAATTGATAATGGAAAACAAATCTTTGCAACAAACTGCGTAGCCTGCCATGCTGCTGATGGCGGCGGATTAGTTGGTCCAAATCTTACTGATGATTATTGGATTCATGGCGGCGGAGTTAAAAATATCTTTAAAACAATTAAATATGGTGTTACTGCTAAAGGTATGATTGCTTGGCAAACTCAATTAAATCCTAAGCAAATGCAGGATGTTGCTAGTTTTATTATTACACTACACGGAACAACACCGGTAACTCCTAAACAACCGGAAGGAACTGTTTGGAAAGAATCTGATTCAACTGCTGTTGCATCAAACTAATGTGTTGAAATAAAAGAAGAGAAATAAATGGAAACGAATGACAAGCAAATTGCTGAAGAAAAACAGGGATACAGAAACCAGCTTGCAACAGTAACTGACGATGGAAAACGAAAATGGGTTTACCCGAAGAAACCTTCGGGTAAATTTTATAATGCAAGAACGATTCTTAGTTTTTTTCTGCTTGCATTCTTAATAATTGTTCCATTCATTAAAGTTAATGGTCATCAGTTTCTTCTATTTGATTTTCTAAATAGAAATTTTATTCTTTTCGGAATTCCATTTGGTCCGCACGATTTCCATCTTTTTGTCCTTGCAATGATTTCTATAATAGTTTTCGTAATTCTTTTTACAGTTGTATTTGGTAGAATATTTTGTGGATGGGCTTGTCCTCAAACAATTTTTATGGAAATGGTTTTCCGTAAAATTGAATATTGGATTGAAGGTGACGCAAAAGATCAGCGCAAACTTGATGCTGAAGAATGGAATAGTAAAAAACTATTTAAAAAAGGATTGAAGAATATTATTTTCTTCGTCATCGCATTTTTTATAGCTCACATATTTTTATCCTACATTATTAGTATGGATAAAGTCATATCAATCATTACACAACCGCCGAGTGTACACTTAAGCGGATTTATTGCAATCATAGCATTTTCATTAATCTTTTATTGGGTATTTTCATTCTTTCGTGAGCAAGCTTGCACAATTGTTTGTCCTTATGGAAGATTGCAAGGAGTTTTACTCGATCAGGATTCTCTAGTTATTGCTTACGATTACAAACGCGGCGAGCCAAGAGGTAAACTAAAAAAGGGTGATGAATCATCTTCTAAAGGTGATTGTATTGATTGCGGATTGTGTGTTGATGTTTGCCCAACAGGAATTGATATAAGAAACGGAATTCAGTTAGAATGTGTAAATTGTACTGCTTGTATTGATGCTTGTGATGATGTAATGGTAAAAATTAAAAAACCAAAGCAGTTAATCAGATATGATTCACTTAATGGGATTGAAAATAAAACTAAACTAAGATTTACACCAAGAATGATGCTTTATTCTGTTATTCTTGTTGTGCTTATTAGTGTGCTTGGCTATTTGCTATCTATTAGAACTGATTATTCGGTAAATATTTTAAGAACGCCTGGAATGTTGTTCCAGGAGCAGCCAAACGGAAAGGTAAGCAATGTTTATGATCTTAACATTGTAAATAAAACTTTTAATGAAACTCCAGTTAAGTTAAAACTTGAAAACCCAACTACTGGCGAATTAAAGTTAGTTGGTAAAGATATTACTTTAAAATCTCAAGAAATTATTGAAACAAAATTTTTAGTTATGCTTGATAAATCAAACTTGAAAAAAATGAACACTCCAATTGAAATTGGTGTTTATGATGGAGATAAATTAATTAAGAAAGTAAAAACTTCGTTCTTAGGACCGGTTGAAAAAAATGAGCAAAAGTAAATTTAATTGGGGAACAGGAATTTTAATTACAATAATCATTTTTATGGTTATTACGATTGGTACCGTTGTATTTTTAATGAACCAGGATGTTGATCTTGTAACGAGTGATTATTACAACAAAGGAATTCAGCACCAAACACAAATTGAAAGAGTTAATCGTACAAATGAAATGGTTGAAAAAGTTTCAATCAATCAAGGAAACGGATTTGTAGCATTTAATTTTCCTAAAACACTTTCGCAAAAAAGATTTGAAGGCACAATTCAATTTTATCGTCCATCAGATTCAAAAAAAGATTTCTCAATTCCTCTTTCTATTGATACGAGCGGACAACAGATAATTTCAACTCAAAGTATTGCTAAAGGTCTTTGGAAAGTGAAAGTTGATTGGACACATGACTCAGTTGAGTATTATAAAGAAAGTTCTTTTGTAATAAATTAAAATTATAGAACACGGATAACACAGATTTCGCGAGTTCTCGCGGATTAAATCAGTAAATATCCATTGAATCAGAGTCATTTGCGTTCTATTGTCTTTTAATATGTCACCAGAAATTTTAACATCATTCTTTGTTGGATTATTCGGAAGTTTTCATTGCATAGGAATGTGTGGGCCAATCGCAATTGCTCTACCTATCCCAAACTCTAATAATCTATCTTTTGTTGCAGGTAGATTACTTTACAACCTTGGTAGAGTTGTAACTTATTCATTTCTTGGCGCAGTATTTGGATTACTTGGTTCACGACTTGTTATTTCGGGTTTTCAGCAAAGCATTTCGATCGCACTTGGAATTGCAATTGTAATTGCTGTCCTCATCCCACCAAAGTATAAAGCAAAAATTACTCAACATAAGATTGTTCAGAAGATTACACTACCTTTAAAATCAGGTATTAGCGGTTTGTTTAAAAGCGGAACTTTTTCTGCAATGTTTTTAATTGGAATTTTAAATGGATTTCTTCCTTGTGGTTTAGTTTATGTTGCTTTAGCTGGCGCGATTGCAAGCGGTGATGCAATCTCAGGTTCTGCAGTTATGATTTTATTTGGACTTGGTACTGTACCAACAATGTTTGCAGCAACAATTTTTGGAAAGTTTATTAATCTTAATATCAGAAGAAAGATAACAAAAGCGATTCCCGTTTTTGCATTAGTGCTTGGTTTACTTTTTATTTTACGCGGAATGGCATTAGGAATTCCTTATATCTCACCAACCATCTCAGCACAAGTTGTTGATGAATCAAATATGGATTGCCACTAAGGCGCTAAGGGCAGAGAGCAAAGCGCAAAGAAAATCTAAAAAACTTAATTTATAAATTCTGCGTGAATCTCTGTGTCTTCTCAGTGAAACTCAGTGTAAGAATTTTATTAATTCTTTTCTTGGATAACCACAGAGAAAATCATTAAACTATAATAATATGCGATCGTAATCGAAAAATATTATAAGTATTTGCGATTATAATCGAAAAAACTTATGTTTTGACCAGAATTAATAGGTTTTAAGTATGATAGACAGAGAAATACAATCTTCAATTGAGAGCAAACTCTTTAAAAGCAAACTTATAATAATTTATGGTGCACGCCAGGTAGGTAAGACAACACTTCTAAAAAAAATTGGAGATAAATTCGAGGGACAATCAATTTATATTAACTGTGACGAACCTGATATTAGAGAACTACTAACAGATGTTACTTCCACTCAATTAAAAAATTTAGTTGGGAATAAAAAATTAGTTCTGATTGATGAGGCTCAACGAGTTAAAAATATTGGTATCACATTAAAACTTTTTGTCGATCAGATTAAAGAAGTTCAGGTTATAGCCACTGGTTCATCAGCTTTTGAACTTTCAAATATCATAAATGAACCACTAACAGGAAGAAAGTACGAATATCATTTATATCCAATTTCTATAAGAGAGTTAAACCAAAATCTTAGCTGGCTGGAAGTAAATAGATTACTTGAAGAGAGAATTATTTATGGAATGTACCCTGAAGTAATTCTTAATCCGAGTGAAAAAAAACCGCTTTTAAAAGAAATAACAAGAAGCTATTTATTCAAAGATATTTTAAGTTATGAAGGTATTCGCAAGCCTGAGATATTAGAAAAATTATTGATTGCACTTGCTGCACAAATTGGAAGTGAAGTTTCATATAATGAATTGGCTAACACAGTTGGAATTGATAAAGATACAATTACAAAATACATCGATATACTTGAAAAAGCGTTCATTGTTTTTAAATTACCACCTTTTAGCAAAAGTTTAAGAACTGAAATAACTAAAATGCGTAAGATTTATTTTTATGATACTGGAATCAGGAATGCTTTGATAACTAATTTTAACAGTTTACAAAGTAGAAATGATAAAGGTTCATTGTGGGAAAATTTTATGATTTCAGAAAAACTTAAAATGAACAAAGCGATTGGAATCGATGCAAAATCTTTTTTCTGGAGAACCTCACAACAGCAAGAGATTGATTACATAGAAGATATTGATGGTAATCTGCATACTTATGAGTTTACATTTAATGAGAAAAAGAAAAAACAAATATCCAAAACTTTTCTTAACGCTTACAAAACTATGTCGGAAACAATTGTTAACAATAAAAACTATGGAAGCTTTCTAGGGATAGAGTAAACTTTATGCGCAAGTGGAAAAAAATATTTATTGGGTTGTTTTTAACATTTCTTGTTACTTTTATAATTGCAGGTTGGATTTTCTTCAACATGTTAAACTCATCCTTACCACAGTATTTCGGAGAAATCCATTCAAACAAAATAAATTCTACTATAGAAGTTTATCGCGATAGCTTTGCTGTTCCATATATAATTGCTGATAATGATGAAGATGCTGCGTTTGCACTTGGGTTTTTACACGCTCAGGAAAGAATGTTTACGATGGATTTAATCCGAAGAGCTGGTGAAGGAAGATTGAGTGAAATACTTGGAGAAAAAGCAATTCCATTTGATAAAATGTTTCGCACAGTTGGTATAAGCAGAAACATCAAAAAAAATCTTTATAGATATGATTCAAACGTGATGAAGATTTTACAAGCTTACTCAAATGGTGTAAATACTTTTCTAAAAGAACGCAAAGGAAATTATGGAATTGAGTTTGACGTTCTTGGATATCAACCAGAAGACTGGAAGCCGCTGCATAGTTTAATTGTAATTAAGATGATGGCGTGGGAGCTAAATATTAGCTGGTGGACAGATTTATCTTTTGCAGAACTAATACAAAAGCTGGGCACAGAAAAAGTCTTAGAAATTTTACCTGACTATCCGCAAAATGCTCTTACAATTATTGCAGATAACTTTAAACATTTACCTTTAATAAATTCATCACTTGTAGAAACTGATAAAGCTTTCAGAAGTTTTATTGGCTGGACTGGAACACACATTGGTTCAAACAATTGGGTTGTTAATGATAATAAATCTGTTTCCGGCAAACCAATAATTGCAAACGATCCGCATCTTGCATTTAGTGCCCCGGGCAAGTGGTATGCTGCTGTTATAATAAGTAAAGATTGGAATGCAGCAGGTGTTACATTACCCGGAGTTCCCGGAGTTGTAATAGGTAAAGGAGATAATATTTCCTGGGTTCTTACAAACGTAATGAATGATGATTCTGATTTTTATGTAGAAAAACTTGATTCATCAAAAACAAAATATTTGATGGATGGACAATGGCAAAATCTTAAAATCATAAAAGACACGATTAAAGTAAAAGATGGAAAAGATTTTGCAATGGAAATTAAGGAAACTCATCGAGGCCCAATAATTTCAAATATACATCCTTACAAATTTATTTATAACAAAGATGATTTAGATATTCCTTCGATAAGCTTGCGATGGTCAGGAAATGAATTTAGTGATGAGATGCTAGCGTTTTACAAAATCAATAAAGCTAAAAACTGGAATGAGTTTAAAGATGGTGTAAAATACTTCGGAATTCCCGGACAGAATTTTGTATATGCAGATGCGCAAGGAAATATTGGTTACGTTATGGGCGCAAGAATTCCAATCCGAAACAGCAATAATCCAACTTTAGTTTTTGATGGAACAACCTCTGAAAATGATTGGAAAGGATTTGTTCCGCCACAAGAAATTCCAACAATATTAAATCCTGCTGAGAATTTTATTGCTTCTGCAAATAATAAAACATTAAAAGATTTTAAATATCATATTTCAAATCTTTGGGAACCTTCATCACGCATTGATAGAATAAGAGAGTTGTTAACTTATAAAGAGAAACATTCTCCGGATGATTTTAAGAATTATCAAATGGATAATAACTCGCCGTATGCAAGAAAAATTGTTCCTTACTTAATTAACTCTTTTGAGGGAATAAAAGTAAAGGATAAAAATCTAAATATTTCACTTGAATTATTTAGAAAGTGGAATTTTGAAATGGATAAATACAGCCAAACTCCGGCAATTTATTCTGTGTTTTTAAAGTATCTTTTAAAAAATATTTATTATGATGAAATGGGCGATGATCTTTATAATCGTTTTGTGTTTCTTGCAAATGTACCTTACAGAAGCTTACTACAAATTTTAGAAAAACCTGAATCAGTTTGGTTTGATGATATCAAAACATCCAAAAAAGAAAAACGCGAAGAGATTTTAAGAAAAAGTTTATCAGATGCATTAAATTACCTTGAGGAAAATTTCGGTAATGATTTAACTAATTGGCAATGGGGCAGAATGCACAAAGTAACTTTTAAGCATTCCTTTAGCGGTAATTTCTCATTGCTGGATAAATATATTAATATTGGCCCATTTGAAGTTGGTGGCGATGGAACAACTATTAATAATACGGAATATCCGTTTGCAAAAAGTATTGAAGAAATTTCTATGTTTAAACACGATGAATTTGATAACGTGCTTGGTCCATCAATGAGATATGTTTATGATTTTGCAAATCCAGATGAATTTTATTTAATTCTTACTACCGGTCAATCAGGAAATTTAATGAGTGATAACTATAAAGATCAATCTCAATCATGGCTTAAAGGTAAGTATATGAAGATTAGAACTGATGAAGAATCAATAAGAAAGAACAAAAACTTAATGAAGATTATTCGTGAATAATTAGTGATAATTCGTGACAGAAGTGTTTTCCTGGAAAGACACTAACCTGCCTGTCGGCAGACAGGTTGCATGAATTAACATCAATTAAAAAAGTATTATTATATTAGAAACGTAATCATAAATAATTTGAGTATGTATGAAAGTTATTGAGCATTTAGAGAAAGCAAAAAATCCGCTTATAAGTTTTGAATTAATTCCACCTAAACGAGGTGGAGATATAAAAGGTTTGTTATCGGTTTTAGATGACATCACAAAATTTAATCCGCCTTTTATAGATATTACCTCGCACGCTGCAGAAGTTATTTACGAAGAAACTGCTACGGGAATCCAAAAGAAAATTAAAAGAAAAAGACCTGGCACACTTGGTATTTGTGCGCTTATCCAAAACAAATATAATATTGATGCAGTACCTCACGTTTTAACAAAAGGTTTTACTCGAGAAGAAACAGAAGATTTTTTAATTGAATTAGATTATCTACAAATACAAAATGTGCTTGCAATTCGCGGTGATGATTCTGGTTACGAAAAACCTATCCCAGAAGGTAAAAGTAAAAACAGATTTGCATCTGAATTAGTAACACAGATAATGAATATGAATCGTGGTAAATATTTAGAGGATAGTTTACTTGATGCACGACCAACAGATTTTTGTGTAGGTGTAAGCGGATATCCGGAAAAACATTTTGAGGCTCCAAACTTAAAAACAGATGTAAAATTTGTAAAAGAAAAAGTTGATGCCGGTGCTGATTATGTTGTAACTCAGATGTTTTATGACAATTCTCATTATTTTAAATTTGTGGATCAATGTAAAGAAGTTGGAATTAAAGCTCCAATAATTCCTGGACTAAAAATATTAACTTCACGGGCACACTTAACATCAGTTCCCAAAAACTTTTATATAAACCTCCCGGATCAACTTGCTGATGAAGTAATGGCTGCAAAACCTGAGCATGTTCTTGATATTGGAGTTGAATGGGCAGCAAAACAAGTTGAAGAACTTTTAAATAAAAATGTTCCGAGTGTGCATTTTTACATTATGCAAAACTCAAAACCAATTTTAAAATTGATGGAAAGATTAAAACTATAATTTATGGTTGAAAAACTTTATAAAGGTAAAAAAATAAAATGGGGAATTGCTGGGTGCGGCAGATTTGCTGAAAATTCTCTTTTGCCAGCTGTAAGACTCATGCGTAGAAGTTCAGTAACAGCTTTGTACAGCAGAGATTTGAATCGTGCAAAATCACTTGCAGATAAATTTGGTGTACAAAATACATTTGATAGTTACGAAGAATTTCTAAAATCTGATATTGATGCCGTGTTTGTTGCAAGTTCAAATGTTCATCATTATGAGCAAGTTATAAAAGCCGCAAAAGCCGGGAAAAACATTCTTTGTGAAAAACCTCTTGCTATAACTTCTCAGCAAGCTGAAGAAATGGTGAAAGTTTGTAAAGAGAACAATGTTTTGCTTGCTGTAAATTATGTCCATCGGTTTCATCCCTTAGTATTAAAAGCAAAAGAATTAATTGTTGATCAAAGACTTGGTAAACTTGTTTCAATCAATGTTCACTTTAATATTGATTTTCCTCCGGACAATAATTTTAGATTTAAAAAAGATTTAAGCGGCGGTGGAGCGTTACGAGATATTGGAACTCATATGATTGATCTGTTAAGATATTTTGGAGGTGAGATTGAAAGTATTGATGGTGTTGTTGAAAATCTTATTTATCAAAGCGAAGTAGATGATTTTGCACTTGGAACTGTTAAATTTTCAAAAAGTGGATATGGTACTTTTAACGTTTCTTATAATAACAAAAAAGCTTTTAACAGGATAGAAATTCTTTGCCATAAAGGTGCAATAGCAATTGATAATCTAATCGGTAAAAAATTATTAGCACCCAAGCTTACAATTCTTTTAGAAGATGAAACAAGAAAGAGTTTTCGTAAGCGCGGAAATAAAATGGTATACGTGATCAAATCAGTTCAGAATTCTTTTCTGAAAAATGAAACTCCACATACAAGTGGTGAAGATGGTTTGATTAATCTAAAACTTATGGAAGAACTGGAACAAAAATGTCTCCAAAGAAAAAGTTAGTTGATATCTGTCATAAAGTTTATGCGAAAGGATTTGTTGCAGCTTATGATGGAAATATTTCTTGTAGAACAACTCAGAACACAGTTTTAATTACTCGTTCAGGAATTTGTAAAGGTGATGTTACCGAAAAGGATATTGTTGAAGTAGATTTGAATGGAAAAAATTTATCCGGCAATCAAAAAATATCTACCGAACATAAAATCCATCTTTACGCATATAAAAAGAGAAAAGAAGTTAACGCTGTAGTTCATTGTCATCCAACTTATGCAACAGCTTTTGCATTGATTGGTAAAGGTTTGGATAAGCATTATTTGCCTGAAGTGTTTTTAACTTTTGGCAAAATTCCTTTGTGTAAATATGCAACACCCTCAACAGATGGTGTTCATAAGAGTTTAGATCCATACATAGATTACGCCTGGGCTATGCTGCTAGAAAATCATGGTGCAGTAACGCTTGGTAAAAGTTTGGATGAAGCTTATTATAAAATGGAAAAGCTTGAACACGCTGCAAAAATAATTTTGTTAGCAAAAACTATTGGGAAACCAAGAGAGCTTTCTAAAAAAAATATTAGCGATATTTTAAATATAGCCAAAAGCACTTACGGAATAGTACCGGATAAAAGAAATTTATAATTCGAACACAGACTTTAGTCTGTGATTGGTACAAAATTATTTATTTGAAACAGACTAAAGTCTGTTCTACGAAAGAACATTACAAATGGATAAAAAATTAAAAGTACTTTTGCTAGTCGGTGGAACTTCACCTGAACGAGAAGTTTCGAAAGGAACGGGTAAATCTGTTTATCAAGCTTTATTAAATCTTGGTTATGATGTTGTTGTAATTGATCCAGCTTATGGAATCAATCAACCATTTGAAGTTGAAGATTATTTTAAAGAAGATGATTACTCAGAAATATTAAATGAAAATTATCTTGATGCAGTTAATCTTATCTCAGCTGAACAAATAAGTGTGGCATTTTTAGCTTTGCACGGTAAATATGGAGAAGATGGAACAATACAATCATTGCTTGAGCTTAAAGGAATAAAGTACACAGGATCCAAAGCTTTATCCAGCGCAATAGCGATGGATAAAATTATGTCTAAGATTTTGTTTGAAGATAACAATGTTCCAAGTCCAAAATGGTTTCACTTTAAAATTGGTGAACAAACGACTGAAGAAGTTAACAGTAAAATAGAAAATATATTTGGATATCCGGCTGTTGTAAAACCAAATGATCAAGGATCAACTGTTGGATTAACGATTTGTAAATCTTCTGATCAGCTTGCTGATGCTATACACAATGCGTTTGAATATTCTGATAGAATATTGGTTGAAGAATATATTCCCGGTAGAGAAGTAACAGTTGCAGTTATTAATGATGAAGCTTTACCTGTTTTAGAAATTAGACCAAAGCATGGAATTTATGATTATGAATGTAAATACACATCTGGAATGAGCGAATACATTGTGCCTGCTGATGTAGCTGATGATGTTGCAAAATCATTGCAAGAAATTGCTGTGCTTGCTTGTAAATCTTTGCGATGTGAAGTTTATGCAAGAGTTGATTTTCGTTTGAGTCCTGAAAATAAAGTTTATGCTCTGGAAGTAAACACGTTGCCCGGAATGACATCAACAAGTCTTGTTCCTAAAATGGCTAAGGCAGTTGGATTAACTTTTGAACAACTTGTAGAGAAAATAATTGCTCTTAGTATAAAATGAAATTTATAGAAAATAAAAAAACAAGATTTTATATAATTACTGCTGTTGTAGTTATTGGAACATTGTATTTGTTGTTTAATAATTATGGAGTTGTAAAGTATGCCAAAGTTAAAAGTGATTTGGAAGATTTAAATTTAAGAATCACTCAACTTGAAGAAGAAAACAGAAAGCTTGAAGCAGAAATTGATTCATTAAAAAGAAACGTGCCTGCAAAGATTGAAAAGATTGCACGCGAAAAGTATGATATGATTAGACCTAATGAGAAAAAGATTGAGTTTAAAGCTGAAGAATAAATTCGAGTTCAAGATCAAGTTCAAGAATTGAACAAAATAATATTAATGAATAATAAAATAAAAATTCCCACCACACCACTTGCAGAAAGAATTCGCCCGCAAATAATAATTGATTTTTTTGGGCAGCAGCATTTACTGGGTATCGGAAAACCAATTCGGTTGATGATTGAAAATGATACACCTTCTTCTTTTATTTTGTGGGGACCTCCCGGAACCGGAAAAACAACCATCGCAAAAATTATTGCAAATCAAACGCAAGCTGAGTTTTTTAAGATTAATGCTGTTTCAAGCGGAGTAAAAGATATTCGTGCAGTTATTGATATTGGATCACGAAATAAAGATTTGAACAAACGCACAATTCTTTTTATTGATGAAATCCATCGTTTTAATAAAGCGCAGCAGGATGCTTTGTTAAGTTCAATAGAATCCGGGGTTTTGATATTAATTGGTGCAACAACTGAAAATCCATCATTTGAAGTAATACCAGCTTTACGTTCTCGCGCAAGAGTTTTTATTCTTGAAGAATTATCCAAACAGGATTTGATCGATATATTAAAATCAGTAATAGAAAAAGATGAGTTTCTAAAACAGCTTAATATCAAATCTATTGATGAAGATTTTTTGATTTATCTTTCTGGCGGCGATGCAAGAATAATGTTAACAATATTTGAAGCTGCGGTGATTCAGGTAATTGATAAAGAAGAAATTGTCTTAACAAAAGAAATATTTGAGAACATCGTACAAAGAAAAAATATTTTATATGATAAAGGCGGCGAGGAACATTACAATGTAATTTCAGCATTCATAAAAAGTGTTCGCGGAAGTGATCCTGACGGGGCATTATACTGGATGGCAAGAATGTTAGAAGGCGGCGAAGATCCATTATTTATTGCAAGAAGATTAATTATTCTAGCATCGGAAGATATAGGAAATGCCTCACCAAATGCGCTCGTGTTAGCTGAAGCTGCTTTTAGTGCGATTCATAAAATTGGTATGCCGGAAGCAAGAATAATTTTAGCACAATGTGTTACATACTTAGCTTCTCAGCCCAAAAGTAATGCATCATACATGGGAATTGAAAATGCACTCGAATCAGTTAGAAAAAATCCACTTGCTCCAGTTCCAAAACATTTGCGTAATGCTCCAACAAAACTGATGAAGGAAATTGGTTACGGAAAAGACTACAAATACGCACACGATTTTGAAAATCATTTTGTTGAAGAAAATTACTTGCCGGATGAATTGAAGAATAAACAATTCTACTTTCCGACAGAAAACGGTCAGGAAAAAAAGTTAAAAGATTGGTTAAAGTTTTTGTGGAAAACGAAGAAGAATTATAAATGATTATCTATTTCGTTTTAGAATAAAAATTGATTTTGTTTCCAATAAGGAGTTATAGGTAAACTCTTTATAAACAGAATAATCAGGTAAGCTTCCAAAAGAAATTAAATAATCATCTTCTTGTACCCACCACCAGCTTTTATCATTGTTTATTTTGTAATTAGGATCATAAAAATTCCAGGCATTGAATTCAAAACCACCATCAATTTTATCTGGACTTATTTTTAATTCTTTTGTCAAATAATCAATTGTCTCCCATCTACACCTATTCCAAGAAAAATAATTATGAGTTTCATATAAAGTAAAGAGAGATGTTATTATTATAAAACCAATCGAAACCCACTTTAAAAAATTATTTCGAATAGTTGGTTTATTTTGGTAAGTTCTTAAAAGTAAAAATAAAATTCCAGGTAGTACTTGGATAATATATCTGTCATAAAAATCTGCCAAACCTATAAAAATCAAAGTTAAAATAGTACTAATAAAAACAAATGTTACTTGTTTTTCACAAGAAAAAGACTGTAATACTATTGTTTTTTTAATACAGTAATAGAAAGTAAAGGCAATTAGAATTAATCCTGCAATACCAATCACAGTAAATAATATCCAAACTAACAGAGGAATTTGGTTTAGATGATTTAACCCGAGTATATCCACATCTTTTAAAGTGGCAGGACCTAAACCATATGTCCATAAAATATTTGATCTTAATGGAAGTAATTTGTTAAAAGCGATTAATAAAAGAAGTGAAACGATAGTGAGTGAAAAGTAAACAACTATACTAATTATTTTATGAGAAAAATTATAAGATTTTACTATCACATATGAATGATAGATAAGAAATGGGAATAAAAATAATCCAATATAAATAAATGCAAAAAAAATATTTTTTATAAGTGGAATTAATCCGAAAATATTTTGCTTTGAAAATGAATCAAAAAAATGACCCATGCGAGTATTACTAATCATTGGATCATCAATTGAACTTTTAACTAGAAATTGAAAAACATAAAACGCGGTCATTAGAATGGTTACAAAAATAAGTGGGTATATTTTTTTAAAAAGTGAATTATCCTTCTGAAAAAAGTTTGTGAATGCGAATGCTACTAGAACGACTATTCCAATTTGTCTAATAAATGAAGCTACAAATATTGTTGCTATGCTTAGAAATAGATATAACAGGCGTTGAGCCTTAAAATATTTAATAAAAAAGTATATGGAGATAGTTGAAAAAGTAAAGAATGGAATATCAGTCATAAAAGTGGCTGACAACAAAAAATAAATAGGGTTAATTGCGATTAGTGAAGTAGCTAGAAATTTTAGAAATAGAGAATTTGTCACCTCACTAAAAATTAAGTAACAAAAAAATATTCCGACCACGCTTAGCACAAGTGTAGATAATCTAAGAATCTCGAATGAAAAATCACCAGTAGAACAAAACAACGAACCCCAGTATATTTGTGAAATAACCGGCATACTTATCCACCCAGTAAGTTCCAATTTCCCGTCTTCAACAAGAGTTTTTACAGAATATGAATAGGACCAATCATCGTTTAATGGAAAGTTGCCACGCACATTAACAAGAAGAACTAAAACAATCCAAAATAAAATAATTGCGCTTATTATTTTTATATCTGAACTACGGAATTTCATACTATTTAATTTGTTCAATGAAAGTGAAATCACATCAGCATAAACATTTTACCGGGCAATTGTTTTACCATTCCTTTAAACTCTAACGAAAGTAAATTAACAAGACAATCTGAAGTTGATAGATCAGTTTTCTCTGCAAGCTTATCAATGTGCAAAGGTTCATTTAGCAGACAATTGTAAATATTTTCTTCAAATATTGTTAAATCTTTTTGCTGTTTTGGAATATTTTTACCAAGTACTGGTTTTAGTTTTAATTCGAGTTCTATTAAAATATCTTCAGCACTTTTAATTAGTTTGGCTTCACCACGCTGGATAAGCATGTTTGTTCCTTCGGATTGCTTAACACCAAGATTACCAGGAATTGCAAACACTTCACGATTCTGATCAAGTGCTAATCTTGCAGTTTGCATTGCACCGCCTGTTATTGCAGTTTCAATAACTAAAGTACCTAATGTTAAGCCTGAAATAATTCTGTTACGCTTAGGGAAATTTTCTGCATTTGGAAGTGTGCCCAGATTAAATTCAGAAATTATAACTCCATTTTCTTTAATCTCATTAAACAGTTTTTTATTTTCTGCAGGATAAATTACATCCAAACCAGAGCCTATAACAGCAATTGTTCTTCCATTATTTTTTAATGCTGATGAATGTGCGACGGAATCTATTCCACGTGCAAGACCACTAACAATTGTAATGTTTTGTTCAACTAAATCACTTACAATTTTTTCTGCTTGAATTTTGCCATAGTTAGTCGGTTGTCTTGTTCCAACCACAGCAATTGAGTACTTATCTTTTTCGTCAAAATTTCCAAGCACATTTAGGACTAAAGGTGGATCATAAATTTTTTTTAGTAGTGGGGGAAAAGCTTCATCCCAAACAGTTATTATTCTACCTCCAAGTTTATCTAAAACTTTTAATTCCTTTTCCAGGAATTTTTGTATGGAATCTTTTTGTGAAGAGATTTTACGAATGCGTGATGCAAGCTCTTTACTTATACCTTCAGTTTCTATTAATTCTGAAGTTGAAGCAGAAAGTACATTAGATAGTTTTTTAAATCGAGCCAGAAGATTTCTGATCTTTGCGGGACCAATCCTATCAACAGATAAAAGAAGATAAAGATCAGTTAATTGTTCAAAAGTAAGTTTGCCCAATTTTTAACTGTGGATTGATTAATGAATAAATAGATAAACACCAAAATATTAACATAAAGTCTACTTCTCATTTGTCATTCCCACGCAAGTGGGAATCCATTTTGTTAATGCAGTTTTAGATTCCCGTTTTCACAGGAATGACAAGAGCATAAGAACCTAATTTTCAGTTATAACTGATTCTGTTTCTGCTACTGCTTTCTTACGATACAGTATTGAAGCAGGCATTACTACAACAAATCCAAGAAATAGTAATATTGGAGAAATTACAAGTGAAGATGAACTATTCCATTCACCTTGACCCATAAAATAAAATCCAACAATTATTAAAAACATTCCTAATCCAAACAAAATATAATTAGTTCTCTCCCAATAAATATTAAAAGGAGAAGGAAGCGATTTTGCTGAACCGGTTTTTACATTTTTCTTTTTTGTTTTTACTGCCATAAATACTCCGGGTTTAAAATAAAAACCCGGTGAGGGGGATTCACCGGGCCTGACTCGTTCACATCAAAGGGCAGGGGAGAACCCTTTGAAAGAGTCGATTGAAAAATAATTTGATAAATGTTATTTGTCAAGTATTATTTGTTATTAATTATTTACTTATCTGATATACTATCTTTCGGATAGTATCAAACTGTAAATATGGATATTCTTCGCGAATTGCATCAATCGCGTCTCCGGCACTTAATTTTCCGGATCTTAGTTGCTTAAATTTCTTCCTTATCTGGTAATCTCTAACGGCTTTGTCATCAATTAAGCCGTGCGTATCCAGAAGATCAAAAATATCATCACTGATAAGTTCAGATAATGGATTATCGATTTTTGCTTTTATTTCTCTCATCACGCGTTCCTCCTATAAAGTTAGTGATTGCAGTTACCTAAAAGTACCGTATCAAATCGTATAAATAAATCTCCATTATTTGGTTGTGTAAAGATAACAAAAAACCGACCAGAGAAATTCCCTAAATCGGTACATTTGCTACTCTGGTTAATTTTCTAACAATTAAATATTTAGACGAACGAAAATTAAAACTGTAGCAAATCGGTTATAAATTTTTTCCTTTGTTTTTAACTAATGCAAATATTGACAGAAATAAGTAAAATGTCAAGGAAAATTTTTAACTGAAATAGTAAACTGATTATTATGATCTTTTAAGATCAGTTATGATCATAGTAAATCAGTCCAATCAGCGTACCAATTCTTAAGATTGATGTCCCTAATTATCATATCTTTAAAAGATGTTGTAAATTTGAATAGATTTAATCAAACATTTACTGATTCAAATTTTAAACAATATATGAAAACAGCAATTATAACAGGAATAACAGGACAAGACGGTGCCTACTTAAGTAAATTCCTGCTTGAAAAGGATTATAAAGTAATTGGCATTACAAGAAACCTCCAATCCGGAAATTCTAATGGACTTAGTTTTCTTGGTGTTGAAAATGATGTTGAGCTTGTTGAAGCCAATGTTTTTGATCTCTCAAATATTATACGTTTGTTAGAAAAATTTAAACCTGATGAATTCTACAATCTTGCAGCACAAAGTTCTGTTGGATTATCATTCGAACAGCCGATTGGTACACTTGAGTACAATATTATTTCTGTTGCAAATATTTTGGAAGCCATACGCATAGTTGATAAGAAAATTAAAATTTATCAGTCTTCCAGCAGTGAAATGTATGGCAATGTTGCTAAAGAAAAACTTCCGATTGATGAAGAATTTATTATCCATCCTGCAAGTCCGTATGCAATTTCTAAAGCTGCTGCTCACTGGACTTGCGTAAACTACCGCGAAGCATATAACTTATTTATCTCAAGTGGTATTTTGTTTAATCACGAATCCGTATTAAGAAGACAAAACTTTGTAACAAAAAAAATAATTTCATCTGCCCTAAAGATAAAACGAAATGAACTTGATTCTCTTAAAGTTGGGAACACTTCCGTACAAAGAGATTGGGGTTATGCGCCGGAGTATATTAAGGTAATGTGGAAAATGCTGAATGTACCCAAACCTAACGATTACATTATCTGCACCGGTGAAGCATATACTTTGCAGGAGTTTATTGATAAAGTATTTATTAAGCTTGGACTTGATCCAGAAGAGTTTGTAAAATTTGATAAAGCACTTTACCGTCCTGTTGAACTTGAAGTAATTTATGGCAATCCCAAACGAGCAAAAACAGAACTGGACTGGAATTACAACTTATCATTTGATGAACTGATTGAAAAACTTATTGAAGATGAAATAAAATACCAGGAATGGTGGATGAGTAAGACAAGATAATAATTGCTTAAACGCAAATTCTATTCTGCTAAATGTCTTTACTCTTAAAGAATAAGTTTAATTTAGAAGCAGTTCTTTTCGATTTTTATTATCTCATTTTTTCGTAGGGGCTCTTTATGAAAAAGTTGGTTTTGTTATTTAGTTTTTCTTATTTGCTTTTATTCTTCTATTCTTTTATTCTTTTATTCTTTTGTTCTTTTATTCTTTTGTTCTTCCCTTTTTTTAGTTGGATGCAAATCTGATTCTATCAATAGACCATACATTATTAATCCACCAACTCCAACGGACACACTTGGGAGTGTATCAGGTTACATTAATTCCATAGAT
This sequence comes from Ignavibacteriales bacterium, assembly GCA_016707585.1. Taxonomy (GTDB): domain Bacteria; phylum Bacteroidota; class Ignavibacteria; order Ignavibacteriales; family Ignavibacteriaceae; genus IGN3. Next base: position 141,283 of record JADJHL010000005.1, read on the forward strand.
GGGCCTATTGAAGATGCATATATAACTTTAAACAACTTAACGACTTTCTCTGACAGTAATGGATTTTTTGAGTTTAAAGACTGCATTAAAAAGAACTCAGTACTTACAATTGCACACCCCGAGTTTAGCGATTATTCGAATTCCATAATCGTGACTGACACTCTCAACCTTAACATTGCTTTAACAAGAATAAAATATGATTACTTCCTTTTAAAAGTTGGTAATCATTGGACATATCATTGGATAAACAATTGGTACACAAGTGGTGGAGGAAGTGGGCAAAGTGCTGGAACCATTGATTTACATATAGTAAGTGTAGCTGGGACCTATCCTAATTATCTATTTAAATTTAATGAAACACGATTTGATTCAAGTAATAATAGTGTTTCTGAGAAATATATCAATATTCAAACAAATAATTCTGATAGTATAATTGTATTTGACTGGAGTTATATTTTTAGGACATCAACAATCAAACGATACTATTCTGTTACATCTCCTGATATTTTTAATATTTTCGGATTTGAAAATTCAACTACAAAATTAACAAGGAATAAAGGCATCATTCAGTTTTATTATGGTACCAATAATATAACTTTTGGATCCTTTAAAAATATTGAAATTATAGATTACACTTTAAACTAAATTTCTTCAGCGGCCTATTCAGTAATTGTCAATTGATTAGATTCTGATTTTACGATTGATATTGTCCACTGTAATCTGTTTAATAATATTAGACTGATCTACTTAGCTTATTATATAAATTTCTGCCCAAACTCTTAATTGTCATATCAACAGAAAAACATTAAATTTACAAAACTAATATTAACAAGAAACAAATTACCAATGACTGAAAATAAAAATTTTGAATTTATAGATTATTTTGTTCTAATAGTTAAATGGAAGAAATTTTTAATAAGCATTTTTCTTCTTTCTTTAGTTTTGAGTTATCTCTACATCTTCTTTTTTGTTCCTGAAAAATTTGATTCTACAGCGCTAATCATTCCTGCTGAAGGAAATGATGTAACTGGAATATCATCTGTTATGAAAAGTTTCTCAAATTTGCCGATTAGCATACCGGGTTTAAGTGGCTCAGAAGGTACAACAGATATCTATACAACTTTAATATATAGTCGAACTTCAATTAAAAATCTTGTTGAAAAATTTGATCTTAAGAAGGAATATGTAAAAGATAATATTGATGAAACAATTAAGGCAGTTAGAAAAGATATAAAAGCTGATGAAACAGAAAAGGGGGCTTACGAAATTACTGTAAGAGCAAGTTCCGCTAAAAAAGCAGCTTCTATGGCAAACTATCTTGTCGATCAGCTTAACTTAACATTAATTAAATTAAATACTGCGAAAGCGCGTGAAAACAGAATGTTTTTGGAAAAACGGTACGAAGAAATTAAAAGTAATTTAATTCTCTCTCAGGACTCATTAGTTAAATTTCAGAAGAAAAGCGGACTCATCTTTGCGGAAGAACAAGCAAAAACATCTATTGAAGCATACACAAAATTGGAATCCGAACTATTTGCAAAACAAATTGAATTATCAGTGCTGCACAAATTATTTGGAAAAGACGCACCAAGATCTCAGGAAGCAACGATAGCCTACGATGAATACAAAACTAAATTGGAGGACCTGAAACGAGGTAAGGAGAAATCTGAGCTAATATTACCAATTGATAATCTTCCACAAAAAACAATGACATATCTAAGATACTTCAGTAATATTGAAATAAACAAAGCACTACTTGAATTTATAATTCCACTATATGAACAATCCAAATTTGAAGAGCAAAAGAGTATTCCATATATACAAATTATTGATTATGGAATCCCGCCTGTAAAAAAGTCTTATCCTCAAAGGGTTCTTTTTGCAATTTTAGTTTCTATAGTTATCTCTAGCATAGTTTTAATTGGCTTAATCCTGCAAACAAAAATAAAGAACACTGAAAATGACAAAATAAGATATGTTGTATCTCATTTTTTCAAATTCAGAAATTAGAACCAGGATTAAATAATTGAACAAAGATATTTTATCTGGATTGTTACCCGATAGATTTAATATATCATTTTCTATTTTAATAGTACTTTTACTACTCGGGATAAATCTTATAGCAATTCAATTCTTATCTTTCAATATTATATACGTATTAACTGCTTTAGCTGTCTTATTTCTTTTCAGTTTTAATATAAAACTTATTTTACTTCTTACTGTATTAAATATTTTTGTTCCATACATTCTGCAAATTCATAGTTCAGTAATTGTCAGCTTGTTTTTATTATTATCTGTGTTGTTAAATTATTCAGAGTTTGAAACAAAGAAGTATAAAAATCCCATTATCCTATCCTTGATTATATTCGTATTTGCAGCAGTTGTTTCATTAGTAAATTCTCATATTGACCTTTATGTCTTGCTGGATTTTTTTAATCTAATCGCTTTTGTTTTAATTGTGTTTACTATTCCGAAAATTGTATCTGAAGAAAAAGAGATGCAAAAACTATTTCTCATTTTTGTATTAGCCGTTTTCTTTCATTCAATTATTGTTATTTTCAACGGATTAACATTCGGTGGAAGAACATTTGGATTATTAGGTGTCTTTTTTATAGATCTTGCAGGATTAGCATTTTTATATTCAATTATTTTCTTGCTTTATGCCAAAAGAAAGATTAAATATTTATATGCGATATTATCTTTAACTATCCTCATAGGATTAATTTTAACTCAGACTAGAAATGCCTGGTTATCCACTGTAGTTGGTTTGGCTTTTTTACTGGTAGTCTTATTATTTAATAGTAAAAAATTCTTAATTAATAAACGAATTATAATATTCTCAAGCATAATACTATTTCTTACAGCTACCGTTTTTGTTAGTTATATTACTAGTAGTGCTGATATTGATGTTAGTAGAAGACTGGACACTAAAACAAATGATGTTAAATTATCTGAGAATCCTGCTTCTGTTGGAGAGAATTCATTTGTTTCAAGACTGTTTATATGGCACACGGCAGTGAATGCATTTATGAAGGAGCCAGTTTTAGGGATCGGAATGTATTCATTTAAAAAAACGTCTAATAAATACTATACTATTCCCAAACCGTTTTTTAAACAATATGTCGAAAATAAAACTCCTCATGTTGCATACCTGGAAATACTTGTAGAAACAGGAATTGTTGGTTTTATTTTGTTCTTATTTTTTCTTTTTTCGGTTCATAGGAATTTGTTTCAAATGATGAAATCAAGAATTGATGAAAAAAATGTTATCACAACTTTAGTAATCTTTGTATCCATTATCTATATAACCTTTTCTATGCTAATGACCGAGGCTTGGGTTTATGGACAGTATTTGGTTTGGTTTGGAATTATAATTGGATTGCTCGTATCTAAAATCCAACAAGTTGAACACAACCAAACTTTGTAATGAATACTGATAAAACAAATTCGTTTTGGTTAGCAACTAATTTTATTTTACTTGCTGTTATTTCTGTAATCACATTAAAGATGAACATAGAGCATTTTGGTAAAGAACAATTTGGGATCTGGATAATTCTTTCATCGATTTGGGGGTTTGGCAGTACCCTAGATTTTGGATTTGGAACCACAATTATAAAATATGTGTCTGAATACAAAAAAGATGACATCGAAAGAATATCGATTTTACTTTCTAGTAGTATATTCCTATTTGTATTGTTAGGAGTTCTTATTTTTGCTTTAGGGAATTTGTTAGCTTTTAATGTATACTTTAGTAACTCTAGTATTATCTTACCCGAGTTAAAGAAGCAATTCATTCAAATTTTTTTGATTCTTGGTTTATCATTCTTTGTAAAATATTTAACAATATTTTTTAACAGTTTCTTTGAGGGGTTAAGCAAATTTGATTTGACTAGTAAAATTAGCATTCTACAATCCTTTTTAATTCTGCTTTCGGTAATTATTGTAACAATAAATAATTACGATTTGTTTTACCTTGCACTTAGCTATTTAATAATAGCAATAATTGTTTTTTTAATTTTTGTATTCATTTTTATTACAAAGTACAAATCTTATAAATTAAATATTTCCTTTTTTAAAAAGTCTGAACTAAAAAAAGTTTTAAAATTTAGTGTATCAGTTCAACTGATGTCAGTATTTAATGCACTAATAGATCCGTTAATAAAGTATCTAATTGGTAATTTTTATAATATTAGTATTGTTCCAGCGTATGAAATAGCTAGAAGATTCGCTACCGCCATTTCTGGTTTATACTTTAATACTTTTAAAATTATTTTACCCAAAACAAGTATTTTGCTTACATATGATGAGAGAAGTAATTTTATTAACCATAAACTTTTTATTTATTGCAAATTTGGTGTTCTTTATTCAGGAATATTTTATGGAGTATTACTTCTTCCTTTTATTCTTTTTATAAAACATTTTTTTAGTATTGATGAAGCCATTTTAATTTTTATTATTCTAAGCCTTCCGGAATCCATTAACAATTTTGGTTATAGTATATATAATTTTTTATTAGGCGTTGGCAAAGTTCATTTTCTTTCAGGATTACAACTAATCAATCTTATAACAACTGCTGTAACTCTTATAGTTGGATTTACTCTATTTAATAACGCACTTGCTCTTATCGGTTATTTTATTTCAGTTCTTATTGGAAATATATTAATGGTTGTTATGTTAAGAAAAAGATGGAATTTGAATGTTCCCAGATTTCTAAACGATGTTAAAATCTATAAACTAATATTGCTCATAATTTCATTATTTACATTAACGATATTTTGGGTTTATGGCAGCTATGATTATTTAACTCCAGTTTATTTATTCTCAATTTTTATGTTAATTATTTTTATTAATGATATAATTGAATTTATTAAAAAACTTTTTGTTGAGATTAAAATTAAATTTTAGGTATCTTTTTAATGCTGGTTATAACAAAAAAAATTATAAAGAAAATCTTTAAAAATCTGAGTGCTGCATATTTTATTTTAAAGAGTAAAGTTTATCATAAAAAATATCCACAAAATCAGGATGGTAAAGTTTTCATTCATTTAGGTTGTGGTGAAATAAATAGTAAAGGTTTTATAAATGTTGATGGAAGGCCCTTCCCTCATATACATCATATAAGCAATGTTACAAATTTATCAATGTTTAAAGATAATTTTGCAGATCTTATTTATGCTTCACACGTTTTAGAACATTTACCAATCTCTAATATTAAAATTGTATTAGAAGAGTGGAAAAGAGTTCTAAAACCTGCTGGGATTTTAAGGTTAGGTGTTCCTGATTTTGAAACGATAATACAAATTTATAACGATTGCAATAAAAATATTGATTTAATTTGGAGACCCTTGCTTGGTGGGCAGGAGTACAAACAGAATTTTCACTATGCCATTTTTAATGAAACTTATCTGAAATCATTACTTCAAGATTGTGGTTATAGAGGAATTAGAAAATGGGTGTCAGAGGAAGTAGATCATCATGATTTTGAAGATTGGACCTCGATTGAGTATAAGGTGAAGGAGACTATTTATCCTATTAGTTTAAATATCGAGGCAATGAAATAATTTGAGTAATGAGAGTTCTAAATATCTAATTTCTGCAATCATTTCAACATATAATTCTGAAAGATTTATACGGGGAAAAATTGAAGATTTATTACAACAAACTATCTTTGATAAATTAGAAATAGTAATAGTAAATAGTGGTTCACAACAAAATGAGGAAGAGATTATTAAGGAATACATCGAAAAGTATCCCAATATAAAGTACATAAGAACCGAAGAAAGAGAAACCATTTATAAAGCCTGGAATAGAGGTATAAAAATTTCAAATGGTAAATACATTACAAATACAAATACAGATGATCGACTTAAGGAAAATGCACTCGAAATTCTTTCGACTGAATTAGAGAAATATCCTAATGTTGGGGTTGTTTATGCAGATCAGTATATCACTACAATGCAGAACCAGGGATATAGAGAGGCAAATAATAACAAAATTTACTATTTCCCCCATTACAAATTTATTCATCTTCTTGACCGATGTTTAATAGGTTCTCAACCAATGTGGAGAGCCTCGATTCACTTTAGTGACGCCATTTGGTTTAATGAAAAATTTGAGGTTTGTGGCGACCACGACTTTTACATTCGTGTTGCTGAAAGGTATGAGCTTAAGCATTTGGAATTGGTTTTAGGCACCTTTTATAAGTCCCCCGATAGAACAAACAAAGAATATCAGAATGTAAAAAAGACCTATTTTGAAGGTTTTTCAAATACATTTTATCATACTCAAAAATTTGTTAATTCCTTAAGCCAAGTTGAGACAAAGAAATTTTTTAATAAGAACATTTTTTTTGTAAGTATGCCATTATTGTGGTACAAAGTGTATAATAAAACAAGATTGTCACTTTTTCCTAATGCACATTTTCAATATCCAGAATACAGTTTTCTTTTGATTGTGTTGATCTATAAAAAATGGAATGATGCGGAAAATGTAAAAAAGTATGCAAATAAATTTTTAAAGTGGGGGAAATCAGTTAGAATTAAAAGGGTTTTAGATTCAACAAAATCAAAATCTGATTTCATTAAGCCAATATTAGAACTAAATGATAATGAATAAAATTGGAATTGTTTTAGTCACTTGTAATAGACCTGCATTTTTTGAGAAAAGCATAACTGCCTTACCCAAAGCAGATAAAATGATAGTCATTAATGATGGAAGAAAAATCTCAGAATGTCTTGTTCCTACATATTTTGATAAATTTATTCAACATAAAAAAAATATTGGAGTTGGTAGAACAAAAAATGAAGGATTACGTTTCTTATTAGAAAGTGGTTGCGAACATATATTCGTTTGTGAGGATGATATTGTTATTAAAGATCCTAATATTTATAATAAGTATATAGCGGCTGCAAATAATTCAGGTATAAGACATTTGAACTTTGCATATCATGGAAACGCAAACAAAAATGAAGATGGAAATCCAATGCATAGAAAAATAGTTTTTGATGATAATTGCAATCCAATTATAACTTTAAATAAAAATCTGATTGGGGCATTTACTTATTTTGACCACAAAATATTACAAGAAGTTGGGTTGCTTGATGAATTGTTCTATAATGCTTGGGAACATGTTGATCATACTTATCAGATAATAAAAGCTGGTAAGCACCCACCATTTTGGTGGTTTGCGGATATTTGTAATAGTAATGAATTAATAGAAGATTTAGATTCTAATTTAAAGCATAGTATTATAAGGAAACAGAATTTATCGTGGAAATTCAACTTGTGGCGAAATACTAGAAAATTCAAAATGAAAAACGGGATTGAACCTTATTTTATTCCGGATAGTAATGAATCTTTTGTTGAAAATGAATTGAAAAGGATTAAATCACAATATGCTATATCTTCTAATATCTAAAGCAAATTATGACTAATAGACCACATAAAATAGCAGCTGTTGTTGTGCTTTACAATCCTGATGATGGTGTGGTAGATAATATATCTACATATATAAATCAAGTAGACAAATTATTTGTGGTGGATAATTCAGAGAATATTAATAGAGATATTATAAAAAGAATAAGTGCCCCTAACATAAAGTATATTGAGAATAACACAAATTTAGGGATAGCAACAGCATTAAATATTGGTGCTCAAAATGCTATAAATGAAAATTACGATTATTTACTGACAATGGACCAAGATAGCAAGGCTTCAGAGCGAATGGTAGAAGTTTTAGTAGATATAGCTGCTACTTCCAAAGATATTGGTATTATAGTAGGGGAACATGTCAATCAAGATGATCAACCTAAAAAAGTAGTAGAGTTCTCTGGGGAAATATTATCCACTGTTACAAGCGGTAATTTATTAAGTCTTTCAGCATATCAAAAAGTCGGTGGGTTTCTCGAGGAGTTATTTATTGATCATGTTGATCATGAGTATTGTTTAAGAATGAACATGAATGGATATAAAATAATTAAAACAACTAAAACTTTTTTATATCATAAAGTTGGTGATACGCAAATTAAAAAGCTGTTTTTTCTAACCTTTTGTCCAAGCTATCATCCCCCCATAAGACTTTATTATAGAACAAGAAATCGCTTTTTTGTTGACAAAATCTATCAGCGGAAATTTCCGACATATGTCAGGAAAGACTTGAAGCATTTTTTGCGTGAGATTACTGAAATTGTTTTATATGAACAAGAAGTTATGATTAAAATTAAGATGATTTGGAAGGGATACAAACATTATCGTAGAAAAATACTTGGTAAGTATGACCCAACAAAAAATTGAAACGAATATTTCATACAAAATTAGAGTTGCTGGTGTAGTTGTTTTATACCATCCCGATAAAGATGTGATTGAAAATATTTCTACTTATATAAATCAAGTTGGGCAATTGTTGATTATCGATAACTCTGATATTATTGATTCTAAATTAATTGATAAAATAAAATCTTTAAATAATGTTAATTATATTTCATATGGTAAGAATTTAGGAATATCTAGCGCGCTAAATCACGCTGCTAAAATAGCAATAGAAAAAGGATTTAAATTTTTACTTACAATGGATCAGGACAGTAAAGCTCCCTTAAATTTAGTAAGTTCTTGTATTTCTATTTTTGAAGGAAGTAATAATGTAGGCCTAGTTACACCCATACATGGAAATAAATACGGTACTCATATTAGACCTGTTGTTGGTAAAACTGAAAAAGTAACTATGGCTATGACTTCTGGAAATCTGATTTCCTTGGATGTTTATAAAAAGGTTGGCGGTTTTGATGAAGATTTTTTCCTTGATTATATGGATATTGAATATTGTTTTAAATTGCATTTGCATCACTACGATTTAATTCGAATAAATGATTTAGTTCTTGATCATAATGAAGCAGACCTTACTGAGATTAGTATATTTAAGAAAAAAGTCCATCCGCACAATCATAAACCTTTTAGATGGTATTATAAAACGAGAAATATGTTTCTGCTTAGAAAAAAATATAAAAATATTTTTCCGGAATTATTTAGTATTGAATTTAATTCATATTTACGGATGATAGCCCGACTGGTTTTATTTGAAAATTACAAAATTCAAAAAATCAACATGATTCTATTAGGCTGGTGGGATTATTTGAGTAACAAAAAGGGAAAAAAATTCTGAAAAGCGAATTATATAATTTCTATTTTTAAGGTAATTCTAAGTTCCATAAATATTTTAAATGATATTATTTACAAGTATTCATAGTAGAATGAGAAACTTAACTATAATAAAATTATTAAAATATGATTTGTTTTTTATTTCATCATCTGTACATGATCGAAGTTTCGTCTACAATAAACAAAAATGTATATGAGTTTTTTATGAATATTCCAATAACTGTTTTGATTGACGAAGGAAGATCTTCCATAGGTAAGCCGACAGGTATTGGATTACAAGCAATAAATCTTCATAAACATTTGAAAAAATATTGCAACTGTAAAATTTCAGATTACAAAGCGATGAAAATTTTACCAAAAGGAATAAGAAAATTTAGCCTTGATGCTCTAGTTAATATATTAGCTTTATTTCAAAAATATGATATTGTTCATTATCAAGATAACTTTGTGCCGTTTTTAAAAGGTAAAAGTAAAAAGATTGTTACAGTACACGACTTGGGAGTTTTTTTGTTTCCCAAAACAGTTCCATTTATTTATGTAAGATATCATCAGCATTCAATTAGAAAAGTTTCTCAAAGAGCAGACTGTATTATCAACCCCTCAGAAGCTATTAGGAATGAATTTCTTAAAATGTTTCCTAATACCAATCCGGCACAAGTTATTTGTTGTAATGATGGCATTAGGGATATATTTTGGAATTTTAAAGGTTCAGAAAAAGTGCTTCTTGAAAAATTCAATATTCAGCCATATACATATTTTTTCTTTCTTGGCAATTTATCTCGAAGAAAGAATCTAAAATTTACTTTAGAAGCTTTTATAGAAGCAAAGAGTGAAAATCTAATTCAAAAAAATACAATTATGGTTCTTGGCGGACAAAAATGGTGGGGTGCTTCGGATTTTAAACATTTATTGCGTGATGAATTAGGTATAAGAACACTTGGCTATTTAACAGATGAGGATATTGTTACACTATATACATATAGTAAATCTTTTGTGTTTCCTTCATTATACGAAGGATTTGGAATGCCTATTATTGAGGCGATGAGCCAAAAAACTCCGATTATTATTTCAAATATTCCTACAAATATGGAGTTAAACTCAAAGCATAATAATCAAATGTTTTGTTTTGAACTAAATGATAAATTAAGTCTTATTGAAAAGTTTGTTGAACTTGACAAAAATCATTTATCAGTAAGAGAAAGTCTGAATTATGGTGATATCTCGATGTACAACTTCGACAATATTGCTAAAGAACACTTAAAGATTTATTATAAAGTTTTGAAAGGCACTATTTGATTATCGATTAAGCTACCAATATTTTCTTAAATAATTATATATAGATATGAAAATAGGGATTGATGCAAGGCTTTTAAGTACTAAAATAAGAGGTACTGCAAGATATTTATTAAATCTAATTGAATATTTATCTAAGTATAATAATAAAAATGAATATTTCTTATTTCAATATGAAGATCTACCGCAAAACAATTCTTTTTATAATTACATTAAAAAAAAAGTAAACTTCCTCGTCAAATTTATGAACATTTTTGGCTAAACTTTCAATTACTTAATTTAATTGATAAAAATAAAATAGATATTTTTTTTACTCCATATATTTTTGTGCCATTCAAAAAGAATAATTGGAAAAATGTTATAGCGATTCACGATTCTTCAACTAAGATTTGTAAAGATATTATACTTTTCACTACAGAAAATATCCTGATTTTTTTATTCCCCCATCTATTAAAAGAAGTGATGCGATAATTAGGGTTTCAAAATCAGCTATGGAAGATATAATGAAATATTATAAAGTTAATTCGAAAAAAATATAATATCTTCATTTGTGGACTGATGAAAAATATAAAACTAAGAAAATAGATTTAGAACAAAAAAAAAGAATAAAGAATAAATATAATTTACCTGAAGAATTTATTATTATAACTTTTACTTATATTTTATTTGCCATGATTATGAAATCAGCTTTTTGGTTAATTAAAGGTCAGCATAAATATACCAAGGCTGTTATTAAAAGTTTTGTTGATGCTATAAAATGGAATATGGGTAAAGTTTTGTTTTTAGAACATTAAAAATGAATTTGGATAATATTTTACAAAGTTTCTTCGGTCTATCGAAATGATTCATCAGTATATAACTACTTCTAAATTGAAAAAAACAATTCATTTCATTATTGATTGGTTGGTTGATATTTATGTCAAACTTTTTTTAAATATTTCTGATGTTGAAATAAAAAATCCCCAAAAAATTGTGTTTTTCTCACTAGGTCATCTTGGTGATGTATTAATATTATCTTACATCTTTCCATTAATAAAGGAATTCTATCCCAATTCAACTATTGATGTAGTCGCTCCCGAATGGTGTTCGCCAATATTAAAGAATAATTCCTTCCTTAGAAAAGTTATTATCCATAACACTTTTCATGAAAATAGAAGCCCAATAAATTTTTTAAGAAAAATTTTACTTCAATTTAATTCGTTAAAGAAGGTTATCGAGGAATTAAGAGAGCAACAGTATGACGTATCAATCGAAGGTAGAATCTCATATCCTAATGGTAATCGCATAGCTTTTAAAAGCAAAATTAAAAAACGCATTGGCTTTGGATCTGGTGGATTTGGTTCGCTTTTAACTAATGAAATTAAATTCCCAAAAAGTAACTCCTTTCATTTGTTGGAAGCCTTGTTAAAAGAATTAAGTGTTATCGGGATAAAAAGACAATTATCTGATATTAAATCTTATTATAACTGTAGTGTTGAAACATCAACAGACTTTTCGTCACTGATGAGAACTATCTCTCTTCCGTTTTTAATACTGCATTTTGAAACTGGAAATCCAAATCGGAATGTCAATAGAGATTTCTTAATTAAAGTCGTAAAAAAAATAGTAGAAGAAACTAAATTTAATTTAGTACTCTGTGGGATATCAAATGAAAGTAATAAATTTTATAGCAGTTTATTGTCTATGGTTCCTAATTTAAACAATCGAATTATAAGTGCAGTTAATAAGCTATCGATTGACGAGTTGTTTGAACTAAGTAAATATGCAAAAGCAGCCTTAACTTTAGAATCATTACCTGCTCATCTTTGTGCGATAAATTGTGAAACAATTTCATTTTATAATAATGGAGCTGGTTCACTATTTTTCCCAATTTCAAATAAAAAAGCAAATGTAATTCACAACCACTCTAATTCTAAATATTATTATCAGCCAAATATTAAAAACTATTTTGTAAAAGATATTGAGTCTAATGAGACTTATGAGATTGTAGAAAAACTATTAATTGAAATAAGTAATGATTAAACTTTCCATTAATAATAAGTAAATTTAGATACATTTAAATAATAATTTTAAAATGAAAATAGTCCAAACTAATAAAGCTTATTATCCTAAAATTGGTGGAATAGAGACAGCAGTAACAACACTTTCAGAAGGATTGGCAAATAAATATGGTGCTGAGGTTGAAGTTCTTGTTTGTAATCATAAAGTAAATTCAAAAAAAATTGAAAAAACAATTAATGGAGTTAAGGTTACATATTTACCAACTTATGGATTTGTGTTGTCGCTTCCAATCAGTCCAAGTTATCCCAAAAATTTATTAGAAACCTCTGGCGACATCCTTAATATTCATGAACCTTTTCCATTAGCTGATCTTACCTTAGAAATTTTTCCTAAACTTAGAAAGAATTTTTCAAAGATTATTACTTCGTGGCAATGCGACATAACAAGACAAAAATGGACATTCCCTATCTATGGTAAGTTCATCCATAGATTTTTACGAAAAGTGGATAAAATAATTGTTAATAATCCTAAAATTATTGACAACTCTTATTTTCTTAAACACTACAAATATAAGTGTGAGGTAGTTCCTATCGGGATAAATCTAGACTGGGCTAAGTCAAATTCAGATAGTCACAACTTGCAAAAATATCGGATAGGTGTTGATAATAAACTGAAGATATTATTCGTGGGAAGATTAGTCACCTATAAAGGAATTGAATATTTAATTGAATCAATGAAATTTGTCAAAGACGGATTTTTATATATTATCGGTTCTGGTCCTTTGGAGAATTCTCTAAAAAAATTAATTATCGATTTAAATTTAGAATCAAAAATTAAAATGATTCCAGAGGTTGATGATATAACTTTACAAGCATATTATAAAGCATGTGATATTTTTGTTCTTCCTTCAGTAAATGAAGCAGAAGCATATGGAATAGTTCAGATTGAAGCAATGGCGTGTGGTAAACCCCTGATTTGCACTGAGTTAGGAACAGGCACTAGCTACGTTAATCAAAATAACATTACTGGTTTAGTGGTATCACCTATGGATACAAAGGCACTTTCAGAAGCAATAAATCGAATCATTGATAATAAAGAGTTACGTTTGAAATGGGGAACAAATGGAAGAGCAAGAGCTTTTGAAGAATTTACATCCGATAAAATGTTACAAAGAACTTTCGAACTTTATCAAAATTTGTTGAAAGATTAATTAAGACTTATAGTGTCCAAATCCGTAGAAAAAATATTACTCCTCCTAACAGATTTTCTAATGATAAATGCTGCATGGTTTATTTACAGCTACATCAGATTGGAAACAGGTTGGTTTGCATTAATTATTGCTCCTGAGTTTATCATTCCTATGCTGGTAATTTACTTTTACTGGCTTATCATTTTTACTTTTGTGGGAATGTATCGCACCTGGTTTGCTTCTTCACGATTTGATGAAATATCCACACTCTTTAAAGCTACTTTCTTCGGAATATTTTTACTCTTCTTCTTAATTTTTGTTGATGATTATATGCACAATGTTGCAACTGCAACTCGTATTTTAATTTTTATTTATTGGGGATTGTTTTTATTCTTTGTTGGTTCAGGCAGAATTCTTATCCGAAGTGTTCAACGCAATCTTTTAATAAAAGGAATTGGAAGAAGATGCGGATTAATAATTGGATACAATGACAAAGGTAAAGAAGTTTTGGAATCAATTTTAGTTGCTCCTGCTCTGGGAATTGATATTGAAGCTTTTGTTGCAGTAAAAAATGAAAACATCGGTAAAGATTTTAAAGGGATAAAAGTTGAAGGAACTACTGATCAGTTAGTGGATATAATTCAAAAATATAATGCTAAGGAAATAATAATCGCATTAGAAAAAGAAGATCACGATGTTCTTGTTGATGTCATCACCAAAACTGAAGGAAAAAATCTTAGTTTAAAAATTGTTCCGGATCTATATGAAATACTAAGCGGACAGGCACGCACAAGCCAGATCTATGGTATGCCGCTTATCGACATCATGCCTGAGTTAATGCCTGAATGGGAAAAAAAACTTAAGCGTCTAATGGATATAGTAATTTCTTTATTGATTTTATTGGCTAGTTCTCCAATTATTTTTTTAACTGCTATTGCAATAAAGATTGATAGCGAAGGTCCAATATTTTTTAAGCAAGAACGACTTGGACAAAATGGCAAACCATTTAAGGTGTTAAAGTTTCGCTCAATGATAAAAGATGCTGAAAAACATACTGGTCCTGTTTGGTCGCAAAAAGATGATCCACGTGTTACACGAATGGGAAAGTTTGTTAGAAGAGTAAGAATTGATGAGATTCCGCAAATGTATAATGTGCTTAAAGGCGAGATGAGTTTAGTAGGCCCAAGACCCGAGAGAGAATTTTTTGTAGAAAAACTTTCAAAAGAAATTCCTTATTATAAACGCAGATTAAAAGTTCGCCCCGGTGTAACTGGCTGGGCACAAATAAAACATAAGTATGATGAAACAATTGAAGATGTAAAAGTAAAACTTAAATATGATCTATTTTATATTGAGAATATGTCTTTGAGAATGGATTTTAAAATTTTAATGCGCACTGTTTTTGTTGTGCTTTTTGGCAAAGGGCATTATGATTAGGCGCAGAGAGCATAGCGCATAGGGCTGAGCGTAATTTGCAAAGTGCTCGGAGCATAGAGCAGAGCATAAGAACAATGAAAAAAAAATCTTTTGGGAGATTAGATGAAATCAAAATTTAGATTTCAGGATTTAGAGATTTGGAAATTAGCTATTGAAATTGCCGATGAGTTGTTTGATATTGCTGATGAATTAGAGAAAAAACATCTATTCCGTTTTGCAGAACAACTTAGAGGTGCTGGCATGAGTATGTCAAACAATATTGCTGAAGGTTCAGGTTCTGAATGGAAAAAAGAATTTAAAAATTTTCTTAACATTGCAAGAAGATCAGCTTTTGAAAATGCTAACATCTTAATAATATTAAATGGTCGGAAATTAATTGAAGATGATAGAGTAGAAAAACTTCTTGATAAACTAGATAAAAAATGCAGAATGATCACTAACTTTAAAAAATCATTTTAAAATTATACGCTTAGCGCTTAGCGCTTTGCCCTATGCAAAAAAGTATGAGCGATAAAAAATCATTAGTAATAGTCCCAACCTACAACGAGCTGGAAAATCTTCCCAGACTTATTCCGGTTGTATTATCTCAGGATGAGAGCATTAACATTCTTATTGTTGATGATGGTTCACCGGATGGAACAGGAAAATTTGTTAAAGATGAAATGCAGAAGAATAATCGCATTCATCTTTTAGAACGTGAAAAGAAAATGGGATTGGGTACTGCCTATATTGCCGGATTTAAATATGCTCTGCAAAATAATTACGATTTTATTTTTGAGATGGATGCGGATTTTTCTCATGATCCAAATGAGTTAAAGAATTTTTTAGTTGCAATTAAAGACGGTGATCTTGTACTTGGCAGCAGATATATTAATGGTGTTCGTGTTCTAAACTGGCCAATGGCAAGACTGTTGTTAAGTTTTTTTGCAAGTGTTTATACAAGAATTATTACAGGTATGCCTGTTAAAGATGCAACTGGTGGATTTAAATGTTTTCGCAGAAAGGTATTGGAAGCAATTGATTTAGATAAAGTTAAATCGAATGGCTATACATTCCAAATTGAGATGTCTTTTAAAGCTTATGTTAAAGGATTTAAGATCATAGAAATTCCAATAATTTTTATTGATCGCGTAAAAGGTAAATCTAAAATGTCTAAAAAAATTGTTCGTGAAGCAGTAACTATGGTTTGGAAGTTAAGGCTGCAACATATGTTTGGCAAATTGTAAGGGTCATATAATTGGATCTTTCAATAATCATAGTAAACTACAACGTAAAAGAATTCCTACAGAATTTAATTCACTCCATAGAAAAAGCCTCATCCAATCTTACAAAAGAAATTTTTATAATTGATAATGCTTCTGATGATGGAAGTGTTGATTTTATAAAAGAAAAATTCCCACAAATAAAATTATTTGCAAATCAAAAAAACTTAGGATTTGGAAAAGCAAATAATATTGGATTAAAAGAAGCAACTGGAAAATTTATTTTACTTATCAATCCGGATACAATTGTTGCAGAAGATACATTTGAAAAGATGATTCAGTTTTTTGAATCCAACCAAAATGTGGGATTAGCCGGATGTAAAATTTTAAATCCTGATGGAACATTACAGCTTGCCTGCCGAAGAAGTTTTCCCGGTCCGTGGACTTCATTTACAAAAGTTACAGGGCTTAGTTCTTTGTTTTCAAACAGTAAAATATTTGCCCGTTATAATCTTACTTATCTTGATGAAAATCAGACTTACGAAGTAGATGCGATTTCCGGTTCATTTATGATGATGCGAAAAGAAGTTTATGATACAGTTGGTGGATTTGATGAACAGTTTTTTATGTATGGTGAAGATTTAGATCTGTGTTATCGAATTCAAAAAGCAGGATATAAAGTTTTTTATGTGCACACAACACAGATAATTCATTACAAAGGAGAAAGTACAAAACGAAGCAGTCTTGATGAAACAAAAGTTTTTTACAGTGCAATGCATCTTTTTGTAAAAAAACATTTATCAAGTTCTTTACTTGTTGAAATTATTTTACGAACTGCTATTGCTGCAAGAAGTGTTTTTGCTTTTATAGGAATTCGTAAGTTAATTCTTATTTCAGTTATTTTGGATTTTATATTTTTTGATCTTTGTTTGTATGCTGCAGAACAAATTTATCATAGTTTAAGCACCTGGAGTGGATTCCCGAATTTTGCAATTCCAATTGTTTACACAGTTCCAGCATTAATCCAGAATTTTGTTTCTTTAGCAATTAGTAATTACAAGAAAGATAAAATTTCAGTTTCAAAAACATTCATTGCAATATTAATTAGCTTACCAATTTTAACATCACTAACATTTTTCTTTAAAGATTTTGCTTTTAGTCGTGCTATTGTTTTAATTACTTATGTATTTCTTTTTGTAGCACTTGCATTTTGGCGTATCTTCTTTAAGATCATTTTTAAAAGCGGTTTAATTGATGATGACCTAAAACAGAAAAGAACTTTAATTGTTGGTTTGAATGAAAACGCTATTCAAATCGGCAAAAAGATTAAAAAGAAAAAAACTGATAGAAGAACTGTTGTTGGATTGATTGGTTTTTCCAATAAAAATATTGGAGATAAGTTAGAATCTTTTGAAGTAATTGGAACAGATCAAAATATAAGAAGAGTGATTAAAGAAAATAAAATAAACGAAGTAATTTTTTCATCAGGGGATTTATCTTATAATAAAATGATGGAAATTGTTTCAAAATGTCGTGAAGAAAATGTTGAGTTTAAAATTGTTGGAAGCAATCTGGATTTTATTGTCGGTAAAACAGCAGTTACTATGCTTGATGATTTGCCGGTAATAGATCTGAATTATAATATTTCAATGCCGCAAATGAAATTTATAAAATCGGTTTTTGATTTATCAATCGTTATCCCTTCTTTGTTTTTGGTTTACCCTTTTATATTTTTCAAAAGTAAACTTGTACAAACGCAATCAGATTTTACTAAATTTGTTTTAGGTTTTCCTAATGTGTTAAATAGAAGTACAAGTTTAGTTGGCCCTCAATCATCGGAAAAAGCTGAGGATAATTTTTTAGGTAAAACAGGTTTAACAGGATATTGGTATATTGAAAACGATAATCCTGAAGAACTTGAAAAATTAAATTTTTATTACGCAAAAAATCAAAACATTTGGCTCGATTTAGAGATAATTGCTAAATCGTTAAATAAAATGTGGAGCAAAAAGTAAAGATGGCGAAAACAATTTTAGATTTTGAAAAACCAATTTATGAGTTGGAATCAAAATTAGATGAAATGAGAAAATTCTCTGATAATCTTGACATTGAACATGATGTGATAAGGCTTGAAGAGAAAGTAAGACAATTAAAAGAAGAATTATACCGGGATCTTTCAAGATGGCAGCGTGTACAATTAGCCCGTCATCCAGATAGACCGTTTACGCTTGATTACATTTATGGTATGTCTGAATCTTTTGTTGAACTGCATGGCGACAGGGCTTTTAAAGATGATAAAGCAATTGTTGGTGGACTTGCACAAATCGGTCATCATAAAGTTGTAATTATGGGGCAACAAAAGGGGAGAGACACCAAGTCAAACGTGTATCGAAATTTTGGTATGATGAATCCTGAAGGTTACCGCAAAGCTTTACGTTTATTTAAACTTGCAGAAAAGTTTAATCGTCCTGTTATAACATTGATTGATACCCAAGGAGCGTTTCCTGGATTGGAAGCCGAAGAACGAGGACAAGCAGAAGCAATTGCGCGCAATCTTTTTGAGATGAGTAAACTTAAAGTTCCGATCGTTGTTGTGATAATAGGTGAGGGTGCAAGTGGCGGTGCTTTAGGAATTGGGGTTGGTGATAGAATTTTAATGCTTGAAAATTGCTGGTACTCAGTTATTAGTCCTGAATCCTGTTCATCTATCTTGTGGCGAAGTTGGGATTATAAAGAACAAGCCGCAGAAGCACTAAAACTTACTGCTCCGGATTTATTAGAACAGGGAATAGTTGATAGAATAATTAAAGAACCTTTAGGTGGTGCACATACAAATCATAAAGAAATTATTGATACGCTAAAAGCTGCATTGATTGAAGAACTTGATGGACTGATTAAAATTAAACCCGAAAAACTAGTTGATAATAGAATAGAAAAATTTGGTAAGATGGGCGTTTTTGTTGAATAAAATTTTTGATTATAGTTTTTAAATTGCCACGACTTTTAAGTCGTGGTTTTTTATTTAATAGACATACGGCTTTAGCCACATTTTTAATTTATATTTACTGAAACCTTTAATATTAATTCTATAATCACTTTTAATTTTAACTAATGCTTAAACATTTTACAGAACTTAGAGTTAGATACGCAGACACAGATCAAATGAGATTTGCATACAACGGAAAATATTTTGAATACTTTGAAGTCGGCAGAACAGAGATGATGCGCGAAGTTGGATTGCCGTATGAAATGATTGAGAAAAGCGGATTCTTTATGCCGGTTATTGAAACTAAAATTCATTTTTTTCAACCAGCATTTTATGATGAACTTCTTTTAATTGAAACTCGTGTTGAGAAACTGCCTACTAGCAAAGTGCATATAGATCATATTATTAAAGCTAAAGAAAGAGATGTTGTAATCTGTGAAGGATATGTTGAATTAGCTTTTCTTGATGCTAAAACTAACAGACCAACTCGTGCACCAAAATTATTTATTGATGCTGTAAAAAAATATTATGAGTAAGATGGATAAATCAATTTTAAAACTTATAAAAACTGCTTTGCGAGAAGATGTTAAAAACGGAGACATCACAACTAAAGCCACAATTTCAAAATCCAAAAAAGCTGTTGGAAAATTTCTTGTAAAAGCTGATGGAATTATTGCAGGATTAGAAATTACAAAAACAGTATTTAAAACTGTTGATCCCAAAATAAAATTTGAAATAAAAATTAAAGATGGTTGTAATGTTAAATATGGTGATGTTACTGCAATAGTTTCTGGAAAAGCGCAATCTTTATTAACTGCCGAAAGAACTGCTTTAAATTTTTTGCAACGAATGAGCGGGATTGCAACATCTGCAAATGTTTATTCAGAAAAAGTAAAACATACAAAAGCAAAAGTTATCGATACAAGAAAAACTGTTCCGGGTTTACGCTATTTAGACAAACTAGCCGTAAAACTTGGTGGCTGTGCCAATCATCGTATTGGATTGTATGATATGTTTTTAATTAAAGATAATCATATTGAAGTTGCAGGCTCAATCACAAAAGCTGTTGAAGAATGTGTAAAGTATAATAAAAAACATCGCACAAAATTTAAGATTGAAGTTGAAACAAAAAATCTAAAAGAAGTTGAAGAAGCTCTAACTACAAAAGCTGATATAATTATGCTTGATAATTTTGATATTGATGAAATGGAAAAAGCAGTTATATTTATTAAGGGTAAATGCAAAGTTGAAGCATCCGGCGGAGTAAACTTAGAAACGGTAAAAGCAATTGCAGAAACCGGAGTTGATTTTATTTCTGTTGGCGCATTAACTCATAGCGTAAAAGCTTTGGATATTTCATTAGAGATCGAACTTAGATAATATCGAATGAAAGAAAAGCTAAAAGAACTAACTAAGGACACAGCTATTTACGGCATCAGCACGATGCTTGGTAGGTTTCTTAATTTTATTCTGGTACCATTTTACACAAATGTTTTTTCTCCCGCTGATTATGGTGTTGTAATTCTTATCTATTCTTACATCGCGTTGTTTAATATAATTTTTATTTATGGAATGGATGCGGCCTTCTTAAAGTATTCTGCATTTAAAGATATTGGTGATGAAAAAGATAATTTTTCAACTCCATATTTTAGCGTTTTACTAACCTCAATTTTTATTGGCGGGTTGATAATCTTTTTACAGAAACCTATCGCAGAATTTGTAGAATTAAAATCAAACTTAAATTATATCATCACAATTACTGCTATAATTTTGGTTGTTGATGCAAATGTTGTAATTCCATTTTTAAAACTTCGGCTTGAAAAGAAAGCAAAATTATTCTCACTTATAAAAATCACAAGTATAGTTTTCAATATCATTCTGAATGCATTTCTAATCCTAAAGCTTAAATGGGGAATTGAAGCGATATTTATAAGTAATCTTGCCGCTTCAGTTTTATCATTTTTACTTCTAACTCCAACTTTACTAAAGAATATAAAATTTTCTTTTCATAAGGTTTTGTTTAAAAGATTATTGAAGTTTGGATTGCCATACTTGCCAGCAGGATTAGGAATGATGTTAGTGCAGGTAATTGATGCGCCAATACTAGAAAAATTAACTGATGTAGACACTGTTGGAATTTATAAAGCAAATTACAAGCTTGGCATTTTTATGATGTTGTTTGTAAATATGTTTCAGTATGCCTGGCAACCTTTCTTTTTAACAACTGCAAAAGAAGAAAATGCAAAAGAATTATTTTCAAAAGTGTTAACTTATTTTACAGTTATTGGAAGTTTGATGTTAGTTCTATTATCACTCTTCATTTCTGATATTGTTAAGATAAACTTTTTTGGATTTTCAATTATCGGTTCAAAGTTTTGGGGCGGATTATACATTGTTCCAGTAATTCTTCTTGCGTATCTATTTAATGGTTTATATGTGGTATTTTCTGCTGGGATTTATATTGAAGAAAAAAGTATTTATGCTCCGGTAGTTGCCGGACTTGGAGCTATCACAAATATTGTGGCAAATTATATTTTAATTCCGCAGCTTAATATTATGGGTGCTGCACTTGCAACTTTATTAAGTTATATTATTATGGCTTCTGGTTATTACATTGTAACACAAAAGTTTTATAAGATAAATTATGATTATTTTAAACTTGCTAAGATTACTATTGCAGTAACTTTTGTTGGAACAGTTTACTATTTATTAATGTTTGGCGGATTTTTGCTTATCTATTACAAAATAATTCTTGCGATTATTTTTATTGCTTACATTTTTATGCAAGTTTTTGAAAAGAGTGAAATGAATTTTATCAAAACAAAATTATTACGGAGATAAATGTCAGACGAGATCAAAATAAAAGTTAAAAGATTAAGTGAAGATTACTTAGATGTTGCGCTTCCTCATTATGCAACTCCGGGAAGTGCCGGCATGGATATTCGTGCGGCAATAAAAGATGATGTAATCCTTGAACAAGGAAAAGTTGAATTGATTCCAACTGATATTTCAGTTGAAATTCCTTTGGGATATGAAATACAGGTTAGACCTAGAAGCGGATTAGCAGCAAATCACAGCATTGGAATATTGAACTCTCCTGGAACAATTGATTCTGATTACCGCGGTGAAGTAAAAATAATTTTAATGAATTTCGGGAAAGAAAGTTTTAAAATTTCAAAAGGTGATAGAATTGCTCAGTTGATTGTTTCAAAAGTTTATATTGCTAAAATGGTTGCCGTAAAAGATTTAAATTCATCAAGTCGCGGTCAGGGTGGATTTGGACATACAGGGAAGAAGTGATTTATTTATATTCAAAATTATAATGATTGAAAAATTTAAAGATTGTTATTTAGATTTTTATTTCTGATTTCATTAACTTCAATCAGCACTTACAAAAAAACTTTTCATATTATTTTAATATTTTGATATACGATGTCTGATTTTATTCATCTTCATAATCACACACATTACAGCTTGCAAGACGGCGCTTGTACAGTTGATGGATTAATCAACGCAGCAAAAAAACATAACATGAAATCTGTTGCAATTACTGATCACGGTGTTATGTATGGTGCAGCGGAATTTTACAACAAAGCAAAAAAAGCTGGCATTAAACCAATCATTGGGATGGAAGCTTACATCGTTGTTGATGGTAGCCGTTTTGATAGAGCAAAAGTTGAAGAAGCTAACAACAAAAAAAAATCTAAACATTATAATCATTTAATTCTTCTTGCAAAAAATAAACAGGGTTATGATAATCTTTCTAAACTTTCCACACTCGGGCACACCGAAGGCTTTTACTACAAACCCCGTATAGATATGGAATTGCTTGAGAAGTACAAGGAAGGATTAATCTGTACTACGGCTTGTGCTGGTGGAGTTGTATCAACTCATCTTGTAAATGCTAATTATGAAAAAGCAAGATCGGTTGCAAAAAGATTTAAGGATTTATTTGGTGATGATTTTTATTTAGAGATTCAAGATCACGGAATGGATGTTGATAAACCAATTCTGGAAGCCATGCCAAAACTTTCTAAAGAATTGGGAATCAAACTTGTTGCAACAAACGATTGTCATTATATCGAACCGGAACATGCGCTTGCACATAATATTTTGCTTTTGTTATCAGATAAGAATGGTGCTGACTATACTCAATTAAGATACGGTACTGACCAGGTTTATTTTAAATCTTCTGATGAGATGACAAAACTTTTTAAGAAGTATAAAGGCGCTACAGAAAACACACTTGAGATTGATGAGAAGATAGATATAAAACTTGATTTTGAAGGACATCATTTCCCAAATTTTCCAATTCCAAAAGAATCCAAAGCAAAAAATCTTGATGAGTATATGGAGCTGCTTGCAAGACAAGGATTGGAAAAGAAGTTTAAAAATATCACACCGGAGATTGAAGACCGATTTAATTTTGAAATCAAGACTATAAATGAAATGGGTTTTCCGGGTTACTTTTTAGTGGTTGCAGATTTTATTAATGCAGCTAAAGATAGAAATATTCCTGTTGGGCCGGGAAGAGGAAGTGCTGCTGGAAGTATTGTTGCTTATGCAATGGGTATCACAAATGTTGATCCATTAAAATATGATTTGTTGTTTGAAAGATTTTTAAATCCTGCAAGAAGATCAATGCCCGATATTGATGTTGATTTTGCAGATGATCAGCGTGGTGATGTAATTGATTACGTTCGCGAAAAATATGGAGCAGAGTGCGTTAGCCAGATTATTACTTTTAACAGGTTGTCTTCCAAAGCGGTATTACGTGATGTTGCTCGTGTTTTAAAAATTCCAATTCCTGTTGTTAACAAGATTACAAAATTTATTCCATCTAAGTTTGGTAAGGTTTATTCTATTGATCAGGCATTAGCAGAAGTACCAGATTTGAAATGGGTTAAGGAATCAACTGAAACTGATATCCAAAATCTTATTAAGTATGCAAGAGTGCTTGAAGGAATGAATCGAAACGCATCTAAACATGCAGCAGGTGTTGTAATCACACCGGATGAAGTTAGTAAATATGTTCCGCTTGCAAACGCAGTATCGCAACAGGATATTGTTACTCAGTACACAATGAAAGACATAGAAAATGCCGGATTATTAAAGATGGATTTTCTTGGTTTGCGTACGTTAACAATTATTCGTGATGCTATTGATATGATAAAGAAAAATCATAAAGTGGAAATTGATATTGATGATGTTCCACTTGATGATGAAAAAACTTACCAGCTTTTTGCAAAAGGACAAACAACTGGTGTGTTCCAGTTTGAATCTGGACCTATGCGTGAATACCTGAAACAGCTTCATCCAACAAGTTTAAATGATCTTGCCGCTATGAATGCTTTGTATCGTCCT
Source organism: Ignavibacteriales bacterium (assembly GCA_016707585.1). GTDB lineage: Bacteria > Bacteroidota > Ignavibacteria > Ignavibacteriales > Ignavibacteriaceae > IGN3. The sequence continues at coordinate 165,908 of JADJHL010000005.1, forward strand.
GGTCCAATGGAATTTATAGATGACTTTATCGACAGAAAGTTTGGAAGAAAAGAAGTTAAATATTCTCATAAAATTCTCGAGCCAATTTTAAAAGAAACATACGGAATTATAGTTTACCAGGAACAGGTAATTCAGCTTGCAAACAAAGTTGGTGGAATGAGTTTGGCTGATGCTGATTTGCTACGCAGAGCGATGGGTAAAAAAGATCTTAAAGTTATGGAAGCGCAAAAAGTTGTTTTTGTTGATGGTGCAATAAAAAACGGAGTAGATAAAAAAAATGCTAATGAAATTTTTGAAACGATTTTCAAATTTGCAAATTATGGTTTCAATAAAAGTCACGCAGTTGCATACAGTTTTATAGCATATCAAACAGCTTATCTAAAGGCATACTATCCAGCTGAGTTTTTAGCTGCCAACTTAAAAAACGAATTTGAAAACACAGATAAAGTAACCAAGTTTTTAGATGATTGTAGAAAATTAAAGATTGAAGTTTTGCCGCCTGATGTTAATAATCCATCCTTACATTTTGAAGCTGAGAAAGGAAAAATAAAATTTGGAATGTCTGCGATTAAAAATGTTGGTGTTCCGGCAGTTAAAGAAATTATTAATGCAAAAAATAATCTTGGTAGAAATTTTACCAGCATTTATGATTTTTGTGCAAACACAGATAACCGGATTGTAACAAAAAGAGCATTAGAAGGATTGGTTTTAGCCGGTGCATTTTACACAATGAATAAAAATCGTGCACAGTTATTTGAGGCAGTAGAATCAGCACTAGATTATGCTCATAAAATTCAAAACTCAAAAATGCTTTCCAGCGATTCATTATTTGGTGAATCAGTAGAAGTACTGTTGAAAGAACCGGAATTACCAAATGTAAAACAGTGGACTGAAAAAGAATTTCTTGCACAAGAAAGAAAAGTGATTGGATTTTATTTAACAGATCACCCATTACGAAGATATGAATTGGAATTTAATTCTTTTGCTACGATTCATCTTGGTGAAACTGAAGATGTAATTGAAAAAAGTGATGTTAGGGTTTGTGGTGTTGTAACGGAACTTAAAACTAAGTTTGATAAAGCCGGAAGAACAATGGCTTTCTTTAAGCTTGATGATTTAACAGGTAGTTGTGAATGCTTAATGTTCTCAAAAGCTTATGATGAATTTGGGAAATTTGTAGAAGATGAAGAAGCTGTGTTTGCAGTTGGTAACCTGGAAAGCAGTGGGGATGCTGTAAAAATGCAGGTTAATAAAGTTATTCCAATGAGAAAAATCGCAAATGAATTTACAGAAAGTTTAAAGCTTCAAATTAGTAAGCAAAAGGTTTCGGCAAATCAACTTGTAGAACTAAAAACAATTTTAAAACAAAGTGAAGGAAGCATCCCAGTATTTATAAATCTAACTGAAAATGGAATGGATAAAGGGAAATTGTTTTCGCTAAAAGATATTAGAGTAAAGATCACATCTGAGCTGTTAAAATCGTTAATTGCTATGATTGGCGACGAATCAGTTATATTAAAATCAAAATAAAATCATATTATTTTTTGTTGTTTCACTTTGTTCGATTTCGTATTATTGTCTCCGTTATACTTACAAAACTTTAAGGAAAATTATTTAAATGAAGCGTAATGATAAACAAGAATACTGGGCTTTGATTTTAGGTGCGTCTTCAGGATTTGGAGAAGCTACAGCATTAAAATTAGCAAGCGATGGATTTAATATTCTTGGAGTTCATCTTGATAGACAAGCAACAATGCCAAATGTTGAAAGAATAATAAAAGAAATTAAATCAAATGATGTTGAAGCAGTTTTTTTTAATGCAAATGCTGCTGATGAATTTAAAAGAAATGAAATCATTTCTGAAATAAAAATTTTACTTAATGAAAAACCATTAGTTAAAGTTATAATGCACTCACTTGCATTCGGAACACTCAAACCATTTGTACCAAATGAATCTGAACAAGCAATTACTAAAGCTCAAATGGAAATGACACTTGATGTAATGGCTCACTCACTTGTTTACTGGGTACAGGATGTTGTCGCTAATAATTTACTTACCAACAAAGCAAGAATATTTGCAATGACAAGTTCAGGCAGTCATTCAGCTATTCCATATTACGGAGCAGTATCTGCAGCAAAATCATCTTTGGAATCACACGTTAGACAACTATCTGTAGAACTTGGATATAAATATGGTGCGTCGGTAAACTCAATAATGGCTGGTGTAACTGATACTCCTGCATTAAGAAAAATTCCTGGCAATTTAGAAATGATAGATATTGCTCAAAGAAAAAATCCTCATGGAAGATTAACAACACCTGAAGATGTTGCAAAAGTTATTTCGCTTTTATGTAAAGATGGTGGTGAGTGGATATCCGGTGGATTGATTCACGCTGATGGCGGTGAAGACATTGTTAATTATGTTGGACAAGAAAAAAAATCATAATCATATAAAATTTGTTAAAAATATTTTTTAAGGTAATAGAATGAAACCAATTGAATTTACAGATCAAAATTTTGCAACTGAAGTTTTACAATCAGACAAACCAGTACTTGTAGATTTTTGGGCCGTATGGTGCGGACCATGTAAAATGATCGCTCCATCAGTTGAAGAACTTGCAAACGAATTTGAAGGCAAAGCAAAAGTCGGAAAACTTGATGTAGATAACAATCAAGATAGTGCTATTAAATACGGTGTAAGAAGCATACCAACAGTTTTAATTTTTAAAGATGGAAAAGTAAAAGAAACAATTATAGGAGCAGTTCCTAAAGTGCAGCTTAAACAAAAATTAGAAGCGGCTATGTAGGCTATTTAATTAGTGTAAATCAGGTTTTATTATTGCATATTGTCAACTTACAGGAAAATAGTCTCTCTTGACAATAAAGCCAAAAAATATTATTAAATAGATGAAAATAAAAAAAACTTAATTTCTTGACTAAAAACGCAAACAATTGTAATTTGGTTAAGAAAATAGATAAGAATTAAGCATTTTAAATTTTTCTAACCAAGTAACACACAAATACAAAAGGAGATCGTTATGATCAAAAAACTTTCCGTTTTGTTTATAGCATTAGCTTTTATGTCAGTAGCTTTTGCTCAAAACAGTAGTGTTGGAAAAGAGAAAAGGATTGTTCCTGATATGAATTTTCAGGCCCCTAATTCTCCTTCAACAATTCAACACAAAATTACTTCAATTGGTGAAACATTTATAACGACCGATTATGATTACGGTGGAAATAATGTTATCCCTAAAATGGTTTCTTTTGCTGATATAGATCAGACAGGTAGTTTAGATCCTTTCTTTGTTGGTATGGTAAGAGATAACGTTGGCGGTATTGCTAGATATATCTCTTTCGGTTATAAAGCTTTTGGAGCACCGATTGATGCATTTTCAGCTTTTGCTTCAGCACAATCACTTGGCTGGGGAACAACCCAATTATGTGAAGGTGGTACCTTAGATGGAAAAGCTTTAGTTATGGCTCACTCTGGTGGCACATCATGGCATTCAGTTATAGATTTAGTTAACTTAACTCCAGTACAACCATTTCCTCAGACAACTTTTGGAACGAACTTCCCAGATTTCGTTTATCAGGCAGATGGCACAATTTGGACAACAAACACAGATGCTGTTATTAGAAAATCTACCGATTACGGTACAACTTTTACAACTGTTGCTCCAATCGGTACAGGCGATCCTAATGTAACATTAGTAGTAAGCTCTACAACTTCACCTTCAGAAAATCCATTATATGGTAATTCTACTGGCCAATATATGGCTACAGTTGGTGGCTGGGATCTTATGACAGTTCCAGATCAAGAAGGTGGACTTTATTGGTATGGTACTAATGATTTTGGAGCAACTTGGAATGGTCTAGTAATTGGATTGGACGGCTATTTTTCAGTTGCAAATAATCCTAACTTAGCTCCTTTCTTTGAAAATTTTGCTCAATTAAATGCAAACGTCGATGAAACAGGAACTACACACTTAGTTGTAAATGGTTATGGTGCTGGTATCAACTCAGTTGGTGATACTGTTGATGCATATCCAATTCTATATTGGAATAGTAATGCTGCTGAATGGTTAGAAATTTCAATTCCAGCTATTGCTTTTGCTTCTGCTGATACTTTAGGAACACTTCGACCGGGTAATGGAATTGGTCAAGCTTATCCTTCAGTAAGTGTTTCTGATGATGGACAAGTAGTTTTTGCGATCTGGACCGCACCAGAGTACACAGGTACAATTGCTGGTAGCCCAATTAATATTTATCCAGGTGATGGTGGTACCTATTCTTCACCTAAATTCTATACTGATCTTCATTGGACAATTTCAACTGATGGTGGATCGACATGGTCAGCTCCTGCAAAAATTGGTGAACAGAATTCTTCTGAAACTTCACCAAACGTTGCAAGAAGATTAGAATTGATCCCTAATGGTGATAATTATGATGTAGTTGCACATTTCGTATTTCTTGTAGATGCAATTCCAGGTACATCATTATTTAATCCTCCAACGGGAACAAATCTTCCTCAGAATGGAAACGCTTTAGGAACCTGGCAATATTCATCTGCTGTTGTGGCTTCAATTCCACAAGGCGGTGGAGATATCCCTGTTACTTTTAGTGTTGATATGGGCGTTCAAGCATTTGAAGGAACTTTTCCTGCTGGTGCTAGCGTAGTTGTTCGTGGTGATTTCCAAATACCTTTTGGTGATACACAAAACTGGGGTGGTAATACATTCCTTTTATCAGATACAGATGGCGATACCATTTATACCGGTACTTTTACTGCTCCTGCAGGATTAGCTGGTAATACTTATAATTTTAAATATGTTATTGTAAATCCTCCAGCAGGTGATAACTGGGAATCTTCATCAAATAGACCATTAACTGTTACTGCTCCTAGCACAACACTTCCAACAGTATGGTTTAATAATGATAACATTTATACAGTTGTTCTTGAAGTAACAAATACAATAGAATTTACTGCTGATATTTCAAACCTAATAAATAGTGGTGTTGGTGGTGCTTTCGATCCTAATCAAGATTCATTATTAGTAATGGGATTAGATTGGGATAACTTAGGTAAAAATGTAGTTGGTAATAGAAGATTGGTTAATGATAATATTTTACCAGGTATTTATACTACTACTTTAACTGTTACATCAAGCACAGCTTCATCTCATGGAGTTGGCGATTCTACAAAATGGAAATTTAAAGCTTATCCTGATGCAAGATTTGTTAACACTGGCTGGGAAACAACCCCAGACAGATGGCATCATTATGTAGCTGATGGTTCAACAGTTGTTTTACCTACAATTGAACCAAGTATATTAGCATTGCAATCTCCTTTAACAGATGCAACACCAGTTCAATTTACTGTTGATATGACAGGTGCAGTTAATCGTTACAATGGTTTATCTATACCAGTTGCAGATCTGCAATTTGTTGGACTTAGAGGAGGAGCTGACTTTTTAGGAAATTGGTCAAGTGGAACCTGGCAAATTTCTGATACAACTGCTGGTTTTATGAAAGTCTTACACAATATTGGCGGTAACTTATGGAGGACAAATGTAACCGCTCCTGTTGGACAAAACTCAGGTTTTTATCAATTTAAATTTGCAGCTGTTTACCCTGGTGCCGATACAGTTAATGGCGGTTCTTCACCATTAGACAATGAAGCATTACCAGATCATAATCATAAATTTAAATTAGTTAACTCTCCTTCAGGTATTGTTCTCTACAACTTATTTGGTGATATGATTAACGATGTTAAAGAAATTAGTGATATTACTCCTACTTCTTATGATTTAGGACAAAATTATCCTAACCCATTTAACCCAACTACAACTATAAGATTCAGTATTCCTGAAGCTGGTTTAGTTACGTTAAAAGTATTTAACTTATTAGGTCAAGAAGTAACAACACTATTTAGTGGAGAAAAAACTTCTGGCGTTTATGAAGCAACTTTTGATGCATCAACAGTTGCAAGTGGTATTTACTTCTATACATTAGAAGCTAAAAACTTCTCTATAACCAAAAAGATGGTTTTATTGAAGTAAGGTGTTAGAATAATCTAAAAAGGCGGGTGGCTATCTGTAATTTAATTACAGTCCATCCGCTTTTTTTATTTGAATTAATTGAATGAGATGAAAAAATAATCTCAACATATTATTAGTGGAGAAAAGATGAAAAATTTGATTACAAAATTTTTATTAGTGTTTGTTTTTTCGTTTTTTGTCTCAGCTATTTATGCACAATCCGGCGTTGGTAAATTAAGCGGAAAAGTTATAGATGCTGCAACAAAAGATGCACTTATCGGTGCCAATATTGTTATACTTGAATCACAATCAGGTGCTGCAACCGATTTGGATGGAAACTATTTTATATTAAATATTACTCCTGGCACATATACTATTAAAGCTAGTTATGTAGGTTATGCACCAAGAACAATTGAAAATGTTCGTGTTGTTGCTGGTATTACTTTCGAATTAAATATTGAACTAACTACTGATTTTACATTAGAAGAAATAGTAGTTGTTGATAGAAAATTCTTTGAAGAAAAAGCAACAAATACCGTTAAAGTTATTGATGCAGATCAAATATCGAGACTACCAGTACGTGGTGTTACTAATATTGCTTCACTGCAATCTGGTGTAGTTGTTCAAGAAGGTAGTGGAGGGCAAGAGGGTAATGCAAATATAAATATTAGAGGTGGTCGTGGCAGTGAAGTTCTATACATTGTTGATGGTGTCCCTCAAAATAATCTCTACAATAGATCTTCTGTAGCACAAGTCAGTAATGTTGCCATAGATCAAATTTCTTTTCAGGTTGGTGGTTATGAAGCTAAATACGGACAAGCACAATCAGGCATTATAAATGTTACAACAAAATCAGGTCAATCAACTTATACAATGCTTGCCGATTTGGTTACTTCTTCTTTTACAGATGATTATGGATATAATTTATATGCTGGAACTTTAAGTGGTCCAATTATTCCTGGTATTCCAGAACATACTTTATTTATTTCTGCAGAAAGAGGATGGTTTAGAGATGCTGATCCTTCAGCCCTTGATATCTCGTTTCCATCCATTGATAAAACATATAGTGGATATGCAAATAATCCAGCTAGTGTATGGAGATTTTCTGGTAAAACAAATCATCGTATTGGTGATTTCAGTTTTAACTTTAGTGGGCTATATAATGATAGAGTAGCTAAAGTTATAGATTATAGATATCAAAAAAATAATTCTCGATTTAATCCTGAATTTACAGAACAAAATTTTTCACTAAATGGTAGATTATCACAAACAATTAGTACAACAACATATTGGAATTTAAATTTTGGATATAGAATGTTTGACTTTGAACGTTATAATCCATTCTTTAAAGATAATTTAGCTGCTTATGGCGATAGCACTATATGGGCAAATCAATTAGGTGTAATATTATATGGCGATGGACAAAATCCTGCAAAAGTTGATGAATTTGGAAATCTAGTTTTAAGTGATGGTGAACCTATAGCCTGGGCAGTTGATGATAATGGTGTGTTCAGACCATATGGTTATACTGGTGGCGGGTTATATCAAAAAAGAGAAGATGATGCTTTGTTTGTAGATTTTGATATTACATCGCAGATAGATAATCATTTAATAGAATTTGGTGCTGGATTTTCTGAGCACACAGTTAGAGGTTATGGAGTATTTGCAGCAGGTTATGCACAACAACCAGATAATTTAACAGAGGAACAAAAGTTTGAAGCTTTACAACCATTTGTTTATGGTTATGATGTAACAGGCAAAAACAAAACGACAACAAGCGAGACAAATCAGTTTTTAAGACCATATAAACCGGATATCGGTTATGCTTATTTACAAGATAGATTTGAATTGCAAGACATTGTATTAAATATTGGATTAAGGTTGGATTACTTCAATGTAAAATCTTATATTTTAGTTGATCCTGCATTACCATATGCTGGTGGTTCAAATTCTGAGGATTTTGACATTGAGGATTTTAAATTGAGAGATGCTGAAGTAGAATTATCACCTAGAATAGGTGTCGGTTTTCCAGTTACAACTGGTACCGTTTTTCATGCACAGTATGGAAGATTTATTCAATTACCTGAATTAAATGATTTATATTTTGGGCCATTTGACTATAATATTGGCGCATGGGGAAATTCATCTCCTCAAAATGGATTTAATGGAGCTTTAAAAGCTGAAGAAACAACTCAATATGAGGTTGGATTTAGACAATTATTAGGTGAAAATTCTGCTCTAAACATTACTGCTTTCTATAAGAATACAAGAGGATTAGTAAATGTTCAAAACCATAAATACAGAAGAGTTGAAGGTGGAGAACTTATAGATGCAATTTATCCTGAAAATACTGACTTTGGAACTACTAAAGGGTTGGCATTCTCACTTGATGTCAGTCATCTAAGTTATTTTAATATTTCAACACAATATACATTTTCTTTGGCTGAAGGAACTGGTTCATCAACATCTTCAAGTCAAACTTCTGTATTCAGAAATAATGATAAAGCCGCTCCAAAGGTTATTGCGCCTTTAAGTTTTGATCAGAGACATACCGCAATTGTAAACGTTGATTTTTATGTTCCTGCAGGAGAGTTAGGTTGGTTAGAAATGTTTAATGCTAACGTACTTTTCTCTTACAGCAGTGGTCGTCCTTATACTCCAATGGATCAATGGAATTTACTTGGAGATAATGGAATTCTATCATCAACAAAAGGATACATTAATTCTGCCTTTGCACCTGGATCATTTAGAATTGATTTAAAGATAGAAAAAAGCTTTGCTTTTGGTGATATTTTGCTTTCACCATATCTTTGGATCGAAAACTTACTTGATGCAGATAATATTACTTCCGTTTATCGTTCTACAGGAAGTGCAACAACAACAGGATTTTTAACAACTCCAAATGGTGTTGCAGCATCTTTATTGAACGGCGAAGGTTACGTACAAGATTATCAGAGTTTAGAAAACAACCCTGCTAATTTTGGTATCCCAAGATTAATTAAACTTGGCGTGAAGTTAAACTTCTCAAACATTAGCTTTTAATCATTCAGGAATATTTTATAGTTGAGAGGAAACTAAAAATGAAAAATAATATGAGTTTGTATCAATTTCGTTTCTTAATAATCCTATTGGTTATTGCACCAATATCTTTTGGATTTTTAGGTGATGATAAATCAGGTACAAAACAAAATAAACCGATTTATAAATTAAGTTCTACCACAGATGAAGGTGGTAAAAAAGGCGATGCTTATCGCTTAAATATTAATAACATTAACTTGCCATTAAATAGAAAAGGCGTAATTGCTGCGGTAAACATTCCCAATGATGACCCAAATATTGATGGAGCTGGCGGAAAATTCGGTAATCACGTATTTCTTTTTTCCGGTGGTTTTTTCTTAAGTGGATATGCCAACGGAACACTATTTACAAATGCCGTTGCATCTGCTTCGCTGGTTGAAGATTATACTCCAGGTTTAGCTGGTACATCTGGTGACCCAAGAGCTCAATTGTATGTGATTAAATCTGCTGACCCTGCTTTTGGAACTGCTTGGCAAGATTGGAAAGATGCTGTTGATCTTGGTGCTGATTTTTATGATGGAAACGGTGACGGAGTTTACAACCCGGTTGATAATAATGGTAATGGCGAATGGGATCCTGATGAAGATAAACCTGATATTATTGGCGATGAGACTGTATGGACAGTTTACTGGGATGGTGTAGCTGCTCCACAAAGAAGGTATAATAATGTTTCCCCACTTGGTATAGAGGTTAGACAAACAGTGTTTGCTTACGCTTCTGCTGGCGCGATAGGAAATTTAATTTTTGTTAGATATAGATTTAAATATGTTGGATTAGGTGATCCTAATGAACCTAATACTTTGGATAATGTGTTATTTGGAGTTTGGGCAGACGTTGATTTAGGAGATGCTGCTGATGATTTAGTTGGCAGTGATATCGGTAGAAATGCAGGATATACATATAATAGCAAAACTGATGCTGAATATGGAACTCAAACACCTTGTTATATGATTGACTTCTTTTCAGGTCCTATAGATTACATACCTGGCGTAACATACACAGATGTAAACTTGAATGGTGTTTATGATGATGGTATTGATGCACCACTTGATACAGCATTTAGTTTTAAAGGTCAACTAATTGGATTAGAAACCTTTCCTGGAGCCACAAATTTACCTATTGCTTCATTTATTCAATATATTAATAATGACCCAAGTTTAAATGATCCTAGCAATAGAGAAGAAGCAAGGAATTACATGGAAGGTAAAACCAGAGATGGTGAAAATGTTGATCCTTGTACTTTCCCTTATGGCAATGTAAAAGATGGTACTAATTGTATTGATGTAGATCCAAGATATTGGTATTCTGGTGATCCTGTTGCAAATAATGGAAATGGTTCTGGTTGGATTAATATTGTTGCTGCTGACTCTAGACAGATGACAAACACTGGTCCATTTACATTAAGAAAGAATGAGGAGAAGGAAATTGTAGTTGCTTATGTTGTTGGACAAGGTGAGAATCCAAAAAATTCTATTACGGTTGCCAGAGCTATTGATGATGGAGCACAAACAATTTTCAACTTAAACTTTTTGGCACCCTCAGCTCCGCCTCCACCAGTAGTAACGGTTGAGAGTAATGAAGATTTTATTGATTTAACATGGCCAACTAAAGAACAGTTTAAATATTCGAGTAAATCAAGTACCTGGGATGTAAAATTTGGTGGTTATAATGTTTATGCATTTCAGACATTTAGTTCATCTGAAAAAATAAATAATCAACCAAATATTTCTTTGATTGGAAGATATCAGGTTAATGATTATATCAACAATTTATACGCGAAAAATGGTGCAACAGGTGGTATAGAAATATTATATCCAGCTTCTCCTAAAGAGAACAGGCTTGATTCAAATATTTATAAAAACCCTGAAACAGGAATTCTTAGATTTAGATTAACTGAAGATCCATTTACTGGTGGAAAACTAATAAAAGGTAAACCTTATTACTTACTTGTTACTGCATATGGTGTAAACTTTGATGCATTATTTACTAAATCTGGTATAGATTCTGTATACTTTACTGATTACTATTTAACAGATCAAACATTTGTTCAAGCCGTTGAGAATCCAAAATCTCAAAATGCAATTAAAACAGTTTTAATGGGTAAGGATATTTATAGCCCGCCAGTACCTGTCGAAGAGATTACTGGTAAGGTTGGACCAAGTGATGGTAGAATGCAGATTGATATAGTAGATAAAGCCTCACTTACGGGAGATAAGTATAAAGTTAGTTTCTTCCCGGATAAATCAACGGAAAAGTTTTCATCATTTTGGAAGCTTGAAAATACAACCACAAATACTGTATTAATTGATTCTGCTAAAGACTATAATTATGGTGATAAGGATATTAATTTTAGATCAGCGGAAGGATTTATTGTTAAGTTAGAAAAACAAATTCCTAGAATAGCTAAAATTGATTACAATACTTCTACTGTCTGGTATACCGATACAACAAAAACTAATTACTACTATCTGGCAAAAGATATTGATCAGAGTAAGTTATTAGGTGCTATGACAGGTGACTTAAAAAATAAGAGCACTAATATTGTTAGTGCTGTTGATTTAAGAAATGTAGAATTGCGATTTGGTGAACAAGGTAAAGCTTACAGATACCTTGTTGGATTTGTTGGTACTAACCCACCGGCACGTCGTAATTCGTATGTTTATGCTGAAGGCGTAACATCAGCAAATCCATCTGTTCCTGCAAACCTGCTTACACAGATTGGTAAACTTGGTGAAGGATTTGTAGATGTACCATTTACTGCATGGATTAAAGATGATCCATATGGTGAGAGCAGACAATTAGCTGTTGGTTTCTTGGAAAGAACTTCTCTAGATGGTTCTACTGTAACAGGTGGTAAGCCAGATGGTCTCTGGGATTCAGGAACCAGTATTGACTCAACCGCTGAATTTATTTTTATATTTAATTCTTCATATGATCCAAATGGAAATCAACAAGAATTAAAAGGTAATTTTCCGGCAGCAACAACTGTATGGGCCGATTTAAAAGGATATACAATTCCTAATGATGCAAGCGCAACACAAGAACAAAGGAATATTGCTCTATCTCCTTTTTTTAATACTCTATATGCTGTTAGTGTTCAAAAAAGAAATGCAAACTCCAATTTTGTAACTGGTGATAAATTTATTTTCTCAGTTGAAAATTATCCCTATGCTTTTCAAGATGCATTTGAATTTACAACAAAGAAAAATGGAGCTCTTACTGAAGAACAAGAAAAATCTTTATTTGATAAAGTAAATGTTTTTCCAAATCCTTTGTACGGTTATAATCCATATACAGGATATAATAATCTTGCAGCAGATGATCCTTTTGTGACATTTACAAATCTTCCTAATGAAGAAGTTTCAATTAAAATTTATTCTTTATCTGGCCAGCTTTTAAGAACTCTTGTTAAGGATCCTAACTCAACATCTCCATTCTTAAATTGGAATTTACAGAATGAATCAGGTTTAAGAGTTGCTTCTGGGTTATATCTCGCAATTGTTTCTTCACCAAAATTTGGAGATAAAGTTCTGAAGTTTTCTATTATTATGCCACAAAAACAGTTACCTAGATTCTAATGATTTGATTTGGGCAGATTTATAATCTGCCCATATTTAAAAATTTATAACATATGTGGAGTTTCGAAATGAAAAAAATAGTACTAATAATTTTTACAATAATTATAACTGCATCTGTTTATGCCGGGGATACTTCTCGCAAGGGTACCACAGGAGCAGATCAATTGTTAATACCGGTTGGTGCACGTAGTATTGCTACCGGCGGAGCTTTTATATCTAACGTAATTGGCTTAGAGTCAATCTATTATAATCCTGCTGGTTTGGATATAAATAAAAGAGCTGAAGCCATGTTTAGTTATATGAATTACATCGCTGATATTAATATGTCATATTTTGCTGTTGGTGCAAGCCTGGGTGATTTTGGTTCAGTTGGTTTAAGTCTAAAATCATTTGATTTTGGTCTTATACCGGTTACAACTAATGAATTACCTGATGGTACAGGAAGCACATATTCACCAACATTTATTACAATAGGTGTTACTTATTCTAAAGTTTTAACTGATCGTGTTTCAATTGGAACAAATTTAAAATTTATAAATGAAAGTATTGGTAATTCAACTGCAAGTGGATTTGCTATTGATGCTGGTGTTCAATATAAATTTAATAATAATATATCAATTGGAGCTACAATAAATAATATTGGAACAAATATGAACTATGCGGGACAGGATTTACGCGTTAAAACAGAAGTTCCTAGTGGTACTCTTGGTTCATCAGATGGTACATATGAAGTTGTAACAGAACCATTCCAATTGCCAAGTTATTTTCAGTTAAGTTTAGCTTATCAAGAAAATATAGATGAGCAAAATCAATTAATGTTTGGAGGCTCATTTACTGCTAATAATTCACTGGAAGATGTGTTTAATTTTGGTCTTGAGTATAGCTTCATCAACACATTATTCTTAAGAGCCGGTTATAATGTATTAACTGAAAATAGTAGTGAATCAATTTATGGGTTTACGGCTGGTGCTGGCGTTAATTATGATATTTCTACAATAGGCGTTTCTTTTGATTACGCTTATAGAGATGTTAAAGATTTTCCAACATCAAACCACATTTTTACTGTTAAATTAGCGTTCCAATAGTAAATGGTTAGTTGTGTTTTTAGCGTCTATTGTAATCAATAGACGCTTTTTTATTTATAATGAAAGTACTTAGATGAAAAAAATATTTTTACTATCACTTCTTTTTAACATCTTTTCGATAGCTCAATCCAACTTTGATTTTGAATTTGACTACGCTCAATTTGGATATGATTCAGCATCAAATTATGTTGAGTTTTATTACTCTTTCAATCAAGCATCATTAAAAGCAGAAGTTGCTAACTCAGGAAATAATCTTGAAGCTCTGCTGAAAATTTTTGTGCAGAATACTCTAACTGGTGATACTGTTGTATATAATCAGTGGATGGTTAAACATCAAGTTGATACTTCTTTAAATGATAACCAATTACTAATCGGAACTTTAGGATTTGTTATTCCTTCAGGTATTTATGATTGCAGGATTATTGGTTCTGATATTCATAATCCGGAAATGAACAGAACAATTACTGAGCAGATTAAAATAAATCCTTTCATAAATGGGACATTAAATATTAGTGACATTCAACTTGCATCAAAAATGGTTCAAGGTAGTGAAAATACAAGTTCAATATTTTACAAAAACACTTACGAAGTTATTCCGAATCCGAATGTAGTATTTGGACAATCACAACCAGCATTATTTTTTATGCTGAAGTCTATAACGTTCAATCTCCAGCAATAAAGAGTTCTATGCTTAAGATGACTCAGATGCTTTACAATAGCAAAGGTAAACTGATAAAAGAAAAAAGTAAATACTTAACTCGCAATACAAATACGCGAGTTGAAGTTGGATCACAAATATTAACAAACTATCCTTCAGACACATATACACTTGTAATTGCATTAATTGATAGTGCAGCAAATACAGGAGTTTCTACTGCAAAGAAGTTTTTTATATATAACCCCAATGTTGCAATTGTAGATACATTTGAAACTTCAACAACATCTGTACTTAGTTCTACTTTTGGATCAATGTCTGAAGAAGAACTTGATGACCTTTTTAATAAAGCAAAATATCTTGCCTCAAAAACAGAAATTGATAGATGGGAAAAACTTTCAAACATTGATGGGAAGAGAGAGTTTATGTTTGAATTCTGGAAACAGAAAGATGAATATTCTGCAAGTCAGACAAATGATTCTTACAGACAATATGTTCAACGTATTGAATTATGTAATGATAGATTTACCTCAATGGGTAAGGCAGGTTGGAAAACAGATAGAGGTAGAATATTTTTACTTTATGGTGAACCAAGTGAAATTGAACGTTATCCAAATCAGTTAGAAACAAGGCCTTATGAAATATGGCATTATAATGAAATAGAAGGTGGAGTATATTTTGTATTTGCTGATATAACTGGTTTCTCGGATTATATGTTGCTTACTTCAACTAAACGCGGTGAGTTACGGGATGATAACTGGTCAAGAAGAATTGTTGTTCAGTAATCATATTCATAAAACTTAAAATTATTAAAGAACC
Source organism: Ignavibacteriales bacterium (assembly GCA_016707585.1). GTDB lineage: Bacteria > Bacteroidota > Ignavibacteria > Ignavibacteriales > Ignavibacteriaceae > IGN3. The sequence continues at coordinate 181,161 of JADJHL010000005.1, forward strand.
TGAACTTATTTTATAATATTGTTCAGGTTCTCATAATTTCTGAAAAAATCTCCCGTTTTCTTTTTACTTATCTCTGATTAATAAATCCTCTTATTTCACTATTTTTAAATCAAACAAATAATAATTCTGTGAAAAATATTTTAGAATACATACTTTTTGTTCTGTTAAGTTATTTATGCCGTTTAATAGGATTAAAGCTCTCCAGAAAATTTTCATCTTTGATTGCTTTATTTTTCTTTTATTTGCTTCCAATCCGTAAAGATGTGGTATTTGATAATCTAAAACATGCGTTCCCACAATTATCTGATGAAGAAATAAGAAAAATTGCATTGGCTAGTTATAAAAGTTTTACTTTAACTCTGGTAGAGATTTTATATTTACCATGGATGAGTAAAGAAGAAATTTCTGACGTTATAAAATTTGAAAAATTAAATTTGATTCTTGAAAAAGAAAAAGAGAACAATGGTGTAATTTTATTATCAGCGCATTTTGGTAATTGGGAGTATTGTGCTATAGGTGCAGGAATTTTACTGAATAAAAAATTTTCAGTTGTGGTAAAATCACAACGGAACCCTTTTGTTAATGATTGGATGAATAGATTTAGAACAAAGTGGTCAAATGAAGTAGTTCCTTTAGGACTTTCGATTAGAAATGTATATGCAGTTTTACTAAATAAAGGGATTGTTGCAATGGTTGCTGATCAGAGAGGACCGATAGAGAGTATTAAATTAGAATTTTTTGGAAGAAAAACTTCTGTTTATACCGGGCCCGCTGTTTTAGCACTAAAAATGAACACGCCTATCATTTATGGAATTTCAGTTAGACAACCGGATTTTTCTTACAAAGTTATTCTTGATGAAATTAGTAAAGAAAATCTTCCTGAAGATTATGATGAAAGAGTTAAAGTATTAAGTAAAAGAATGTTAAAATATCTTGAGGAAGCAATTAGAAAAAATCCTGAACAATGGTTTTGGATGCATAAAAGATGGAAACACTAAATGAATATTGAAAGAATATTATTTATTCAAACTGCATTTTTAGGTGATGCTATACTTGCATTACCAGCAATACAAAAATTAAAAGAGCTTAATCCTGATTCTCAAATTGATGTTTTATGCATTCCAGAAACTGAAGAAATATTCAGTGCATCACCAAGCATAAATAAAGTAATTGTTATCGATAAAAAAAGTCAACACAAATCTTTATTTAAAACTTACAAATTTATTAAACAGATTAAGGTAAATAATTATACAAAAATTTATTCACTACATCGGTCGTTACGAACTGCACTGATTATAATGTTGCTTGAAGTCAGAGAAACTTATGGATTTGACATATCTAGTTTGATGCATGTTTATAAAAATTTAGTAAAATATGAATTATCAAAACACGAAGTACAGCGAAACCTTGATTTAATAGGGTTCAACTATGATCAAGAAAGCTGGAAAATACTTCCAGAAATCTATATAACAGCAGAAACCAAAAATAAAATTAATTTATTTTTAACTGATGATAATTTAAATAGTGGTTTTATTGCAATTGCACCTGGAAGTGTTTGGAATACAAAAAAATATCCAGCAGAATATTTTGAAGAACTAATCAAACATTTTATTGATGAAAATGAAAAAGTAGTGTTAATTGGCAGCAAAAAAGATAGTGTAGATTGCTCGGTTATCGCATCAAAGTTTAATGATAAAGTTTACAATGCTTCGGGTAAATTTACAGTTATAGAAAGTATTGAATTGTTAAAACGTGCAAAGTTTTTAATATCAAATGATAGCGCACCAACGCATATGGCAATGTGTGCTGATATAAAAACTTTAACAATCTATTGTTCAACAGTTCCTGAGTTTGGTTTTTATCCTTACAACAAAAAAAGTTCTTATATAAGTTTTAATGATTTGAAATGTAAACCTTGTGGAATACATGGTTATCATTCCTGCCCAATAAAAACATTTGATTGTGGAAAAAAACTTTTACCGCAACATATAATTGAAAAGTTTGAGGAAATATTAAGTGATTGAAAAAAAAGAATCGTTACTAATTAATATTGATGAAAGTTTTGAAGCCGGAATCAATATTGCAAAAGAATTATTTCTAAATGGCTCTATATTTATTTATCCCACAGATACAATTTATGGTTTTGGCGGTAATCCATTAAATGAAAGTACAATAAAAAAAATCAGTGAGATTAAGGGCAAGCAAAATTGGCGCAGATACATTTTTCTAATTTCTGATATTGAAGTACTAAAAAATTATGCTGATGTTGACTCTGAAAAATATCTTGATTTTCTTCTTTCAATTTGGCCGAATCCTGTCTCTGTGATTCTAAAATTAAATAAAAAATATCAAGAAATATTTCAGTCAGAAACAGGAGCTTTTAGAATCCCGAATCATAGATTTTGCCATAAACTAATTAGCGAACTAAAAATGCCACTAATATCTACTAGTGTAAACAGAACTGGCAATGAGCCTTTAAACGATCCTTCTGTAATAATCCAGGAGTTTTTAAGCGAGGTTGAAGCATTTTTTTATACTGATAAAAAGTCTTTTTTCGAAGCCTCAACTTTAATTGATCTTACTGAAGATAAACCGAAATTGGTGCGTGAGGGTAGAATTAAATTTGTGGAATTAATGAAAAAGCTGAATTAGATTTGAAGTAAAATAAATTATGATGCGAAAAATAAAAAAAATAAGAAACTATTCATTAATTGTTGTGCCTGAAGAAACTTCAAGCGAGCCACGTTCGTTTAAAATATCTTCTGTCAAACTTTTTACTTATATAATTATTTATAGTTTAATTATTTCTGTTTTGGGATTTTATTTAATAAGCTTTACACCATTAAGTGAAATAATTTTTCCGTATTCATTTCGTCTTTCTGATTCTGACAAAAAGAAAGTGGAAGTATTGAATGATAAAGTAGTCTTTCTTGCTCAGGAAATAGAATCACTTAAATCTGTTAATAAAAGATTAAAGTTTGCTATTATGCTTGGTGATTCTACACTAATACAAAATCAAAAAGAAGCAAAAGATTCTGGTAAAGGTAAAATTAAATCGGGCGGAAATATTTTAGCGGTTGTTAAAGATTTATTATTAAAATATAATTTAGTTCAAAGTAGTGAAATAACTTTTATTAAACCTGCAGAAGGTTTTATCAGTAAATATTTTGACCTTGCTAAAGGTCACTTTGGAACCGATTATGTAATGAAAGAACGAAGTCCTGTTTTTGCTTCTGCAAATGGCTATGTTGTTTTTGCAGATTATACAACAAATTTTGGTTATACTGTAATAATCAATCATCAGGAAAATTATGTTACAAAATATCTTCACTGTTCATCACTTCTAAAAAATGAAGGTGATATTGTTAGACAAGGTGAGCTTATTGCACTAAGTGGAAATTCGGGAACAGAATCATCAGGACCGCATTTGCATTTTGAAATCTGGAAAAATGGAAAACCTATAAATCCTGATAATATTTTAATTAAATTTTAGGAGTTTATTTTGAAAACTAAATTAAACGGGAGCTCTATGGAAGACGTAACAATTATTAGTAGCGGCGTTGTTATTGAAGGTAAAGTAACAAGCAATAGTAATGTTCGTGTAGATGGTGTTGTTAAAGGGGACATCACTGCACAGGGTAATCTTACAGTTGGTGAGCATGGTAGCATACAGGGACAACTCTCTGGTGAAACAATTTCTATCGGTGGAAAAGTTGATGGAACTGTTAATGCAAAAGAAAAATTAGTACTTGAATCTAAAGCTGTTTTAAAAGGTGATTTGATAACTAAAATTTTAGTTGTTGAAGCAGGTGCAATGTTTGAAGGTAAAAGCTCAATGGGCTCACCATCATCATTTAAACCTGTTAGCAAAGGAGAATAAAATGGCGCAAAAACCGGAAGATAATTCCGGCTTTGCCAAATCTCTTCGTGATGTTGGTCCATATCTTGGATTAGGACTACAGTTAGCGGCTACCATTGTTTTAATGGTATTATTAGGCAGTTGGTTAGATAAAAAATTTGGTCTCAAATATATTCTTACCTTAATTTTGGGTTTATTGGGTATTGGAGTAGGAATGTATAATCTAATAAAAACTGTTAATGATCTTGAAAAACGTGATAAAAATGATCCCAAAAAGTAGATTATTACTGTTTTTATACATTTTCCCGTTGTTATTTGTTATAACTATAACAACTTTTTACTTATCAAATCGTTTAGATAGCCAATTGTTTTATAGTTTACTGTATGGGTTTTTATTTCCAACACTAACCTTTTTTTAGGCTATTTAGCAATTCATTTTGGATTTGAAAAAAGTGATAAATTATTTCTGATAATTGTTTTTGGAGGCTTAATTGTTAGGTTTTTCTTGATGCTGATACTTATAGTAATAGCCCTAAAATTGTTGTTTGTTAGCCTTGATTCGTTTATCTTTACAACCTTTATTTTCTATTTCTACTATCTCATAGTAGAGATTTTTATACTAACTCGAAAGAAGAATTTAATAATCAAAACCAAGCAATGATCGACTCAACTTCTGTACACCAAATGGTTGATAGCCTAAAGACTACTCACTCAGAGTCAGGTAGCGATTGGATTCTCCATCACGTAATGGATGGAAATTATCTTGATTTTTCTCCCTTGGGTAAAGTGTATCTTCCTCATTTTGAATTATATGGTTTAGATTTATCAATAACCCGCCACGTACTTTTTATGTGGATTGGAGCTGCTCTTTTGTTTTTTGTGATGACAAGAGTTGCTAAAGCTTACAAATCTTCCCTTGTTCCAAAAGGATTTACAAATTTTTGGGAAGTATTTATCCTTTTTGTTAGAGATGAAATTGCAAAACCTACAATTGGAAAAGGATTTGAAAAATTTCTTCCGTATTTGCTTACAGCATTCTTTTTTATTCTATTTGGGAATTTTATAGGATTGATTCCTTTTACCGCTACTTTTACAAGTAACATTGCTGTTACTGCAACAATGGCAATCTTTACTTTTCTTGTAATTCAGTTTGGTGGAATAAGAAACAACGGATTTTTTGGATACTTTAAAGGATTAATTCCACACGGAGTTCCAGTTTTTCTTTTGCCAATTATGGCTGTTGTTGAACTTTTAGGATTACTTGCAAAACCGTTTGCATTGGCAATTCGTCTTTTTGCAAATATGACAGCAGGACACATTGTTATTTATGCTTTGATAAGTTTGATATTTGTAATGCAAAGTGTTGGCTGGGCTGGTCTTGCAATTCCTATGGCTTTATTTATTTACGGACTTGAAGTTTTAGTAGCTTTATTACAGGCTTATATTTTTACAATGCTATCTTCCTTGTTTATAGGAATGGCTGTTCATCAGGATCATTAAAAATAATTTATAACATAAAATCTAATTAAAGGAGAACGATAATGGACTTTGCATATTTGGCTGCTGGATTAGGTGCTGGATTAACAATCTTTGGCGGTGCTTTGGGCATTGGCAAATTGGCTGCTGCTGCAATGGATGCAAGCGGAAGACAACCAGAAGCTGCTGGTGCAATTAGAACCTCTATGATCATCGCTGCTGCGTTGATTGAAGGTATCTCATTATTTGCATTGGTAATCTGCTTTATCCTTGCTGGTAAATAATTAATTAAATGGAGTGTTTTGCACTCCAGTTACTAAAAATAATTTTAACAGAAGATTATGATTGCAAATACATTATTTGCTTTTGTCGCTTTAGTTGTATCTGAAACTGAAGGTGGCAGTGGTGGATTGCTTTCCGTTAATGGCGGATTAGCGTTCTGGACTGTTTTAACCTTTTTATTGCTTTTATTCCTGTTATCAAAGTTTGCCTGAAACCAATCCTATCATCTTTGAAACAAAGAGAAGATGCAATTAAAGATTCGCTTGAACAAGCCGAAAAGCTAAAGATGAAGCAAAACTGATTCTTGCACAAAATCAGAATAGTCTAGCTAAAGCTGAGGAAGAATCTAAAAAGATTATTGAGCAAAGCAGAGTTTTTGCTGAAAATCTTAAAGAGCAATTGCTTAAAGAAAGCAAAGAGCAAGCTCAAAAACTTGTTAGTGATGCAACTGCTGAAATCGAAAGAAAGAAAAATGCTGCTTTTGATGAACTAAAAAATCAAATTGCAGATATTTCTATTCAAGCTGCTGAAAAGATTTTAAAGGAAAATCTTGATGCTGATAAGAATAAAAAATTAGTTGATAAATACATTAGCGATATCTCTAAGAATTAATTATGGCTTCATCTAAAGTTGCAATACGTTATGCTCAATCATTTCTTGATACATCAATCGAGAAAAATATTCTTACAAAAGTTGCAGAAGAATTTGAGTTGGTTGCACAAACTTTAAGCAAAAGTTATGACTTGCTTAGAGCTATTAAAAGTCCTGTAATTAAGGCTGAAACTAAGAAAGCTGTAATTGCAGAAGTTTTTGGAAAACTGTTAAGCAAAGATTCTTTTAGTTTTTTGAATTTTGTTATTGATAAAGGAAGAGAAGAAATATTACCGGAAATTTTAGAGAAGTTTGAAACATTAAAAGATGAATCTCTCGGAATAGTAAAAGTTAATGTTACAACTGCGTTTGATTTTACTTCGGAACAGAGAAATCATTTGCAGCAGCAATTTGAATCTTATCTGAAAAAGAAAGCAAGATTAACATATAAAGTTGATACGAATATTATTGGTGGTTTTATTGCTAAGGTTGGCGATACAGTTTATAATGCTTCTATGATTCATCAACTTGGATTATTGAAAAAAGAGTTTTTACAAGGTAGTGTTACGTTAAATTAACCTAAAGGAATTTAATAAAGGAAATTACAAATGGCAGAAGTTAGACCTGATGAAATATCTGCGATATTAAGAAAACAACTTTCTGGTTTTGAAAGTGAAGTTGATATTTATGATGTTGGAACAGTTTTGCAGGTTGGTGACGGTATCGCTCGCGTTTATGGACTTTCGCAAGTTATGGCGAGTGAATTAGTTGAATTCCCAAACGATGTTTTTGGAATGGTATTAAACCTTGAAGAAGACAGCGTTGGCTGCGTTTTGTTTGGTGATACTACACTTGTTAAAGAAGGTGATACTGTAAAAAGAACTAAACGTGTTGCCTCAATGCCAGTTGGTGAAGCTATGCTTGGTCGTGTAATAACTCCGCTTGGTTTTCCAATTGATGGAAAAGGACCAATTAACACAACACAATTTTTACCAATCGAAAGAAAAGCTCTTGGTGTACTTCAAAGACAACCAGTAACAGAACCATTACAAACGGGTATTGCTGCTGTTGATTCAATGATTCCTATTGGACGTGGACAAAGAGAATTAATTATTGGTGATAGACAAACTGGTAAAACTGCTGTTGCTATTGATGCAATTATCAGCCAGAAGTTTACTCATACTGAAGAAGCAAAAGCATTAGGTATTAAACCAGTTTATTGTGTTTATGTTGCTGTTGGACAAAAAGAATCTACAGTTGCTCAAGTGGTTGCTAAGTTAAAAGAAAATGGTGCAATGGAATACACAACAGTTATTTCTGCCGCAGCTTCTGAGCCTGCTCCATTACAGTTTATCGCTCCTTATTCTGGTGCAACTTTAGGTGAATTTTTTAGAGACAATGGTAAACATGCTCTTTGTATTTATGATGATTTATCAAAACAAGCTCAAGCTTATAGAGAACTTTCACTATTGTTAAGAAGACCTCCTGGACGTGAAGCGTATCCAGGCGACGTATTTTATCTTCACTCAAGATTGCTTGAGAGAGCTTCTAAACTTAGTGATGAAGAAGGAGCCGGAAGTTTAACAGCATTACCAATTATTGAAACTCAACAAGGCGACGTTTCTGCTTATATCCCAACAAACGTAATTTCAATTACTGATGGACAAATTTATCTTGAATCAAATTTGTTTAATGCTGGAATAAGACCTGCAATCAACGTTGGTATTTCTGTATCTCGTGTTGGTGGTAATGCTCAAATAAAAGCAATGAAAAAAGTTGCCGGAAGTTTGAAACTTGATCTTGCTCAGTATAGAGAATTAGAAGCATTTGCAAAGTTTGGATCTGATCTTGATAAATCTACACAAAGAACCATAGCAAAAGGTGCAAGATTAGTTGAGTTATTAAAACAAGGACAGTATGCTCCAGTACCAGTTGAGAAACAAGTTGTTGCAATCTATTATGGTACAAGAGGTTTTATGGATGAAATTGCTGTAAAAGATGTTAAGAGATTTGAAAAAGGTGTTTTAGAATTTATTGAAGTAAAGTATAAACAGATTTTTGATTCGATTAAAAAAGATAAAGACATTAGTAAAGAAACTGATGAGTTATTACAGAAAGCTGGAAAAGAATTTCTTTCTACTTTCAAATAGAAATTAATTAGAAGATAATGGCAACATTAAGAGATATAAAACTTAGAATCAAAGGTGTTAAAAGCACTCAACAGATTACAAAAGCTATGAAAATGGTAGCTGCGGCAAAACTGCGCCGTGCAACTGAATCTATTTTAAATGCAAGACCTTATGCTAAGAAAATATCTACTTTACTTTCACATCTTGTAACTGAAGATGATAGAGTATCTAATCCATTGTTTTCAGAACGAGAAGTTAAAAATGTTGCAATAGTTGTTGTAACCGCTGATAGAGGGCTTTGCGGTGCTTTTAATACTAACATTATTAAAGAAGCATCAAGATTTATTGAAGAAGATTTAAAAGGTACTGGTAAAGATTATAAACTTTATTGTTTAGGCAAAAAGGTTCGGATTATTTTGGTAAAAGAAATTATAATATTGGTAAAACTTATCCAGGAATTTTTTCTCACCTTAATTATGCAATCGCACAGAATTTGGTTGATGAGTTAATTGCCCAATACTTAGATGGATCAATTGATAAAGTGATTTTAATCTTTAATGAGTTTAAATCAATTATCCAGCAAAAAATTGTTGTTGAACAGTTTTTGCCAATTGCTCCACCAGAAGAAAATAAATCTTCTAAGCATGAATCTGCAAATTATATTTTTGAGCCTGATCAGAAATCTATTTTTAATTATTTGATTCCAAAACATCTTAAAGGACAAATGTGGAGAGTTTTATTGGAATCAAATGCTTCTGAGTTTGCAGCTAGAATGACAGCGATGGACAATGCAACAACAAATGCAAAAGAATTAATTAGAACTTTAAGCCTTACATATAATAGTAAAAGACAAGCCGCAATTACCACAGAGATACTTGAAATTGTATCAGGTGCAAATGCTCTGAGAGCAAATTAGTTGGTTAAGTTAAAGTTGGTTTATTGAAATTATGTTTGAAGAATTATCTCTAAAATTAGAATCCGCATTAAAAAAAGTTACAGGACAAGGTAAGCTTACCGAAGCTAATATTTCCGATACTTTGCGTGAGATAAGAAGAATTCTTCTTGATGCTGATGTTAATTATAAAGTTGCTAAAGATTTTATTGAAAATGTAAAAGTTAAAGCACTTGGTAAAGAAGTACTTGTATCGATTTCACCAGGACAGCTTATAACGAAAATTATTTATGATGAGTTAACTGAATTACTTGGCGGCGGACATAAAGAGTTACAGATAAATCCTTCTGGCATTACAACTTTATTGGTTGTAGGTTTACAAGGTTCTGGTAAAACAACATTTTGCGGTAAGCTTGCAAAAAAGTTAACCGAGCAAAAGCGAAAAGTTCTTTTAGTTGCTGCTGATATTTATAGACCTGCGGCAATTGAACAGTTAAAACTTTTAGGAAAACAAATTGATGTTGAAGTTTTTTCTCTTGAAGAAAAAGATGCAAGAAAAGTTTCATCGGAAGCTTTAACCTATGCAAAAGAGAAAAACTATAATACTGTAATATTTGATACAGCTGGACGACTGCATGTTGATGAACAAATGATGCAGGAAGTTTCTGATATAAAAAATCTTGTTAATCCAGAAGAAACTTTATTTGTTGTTGATTCGATGACAGGGCAGGATGCGGTAAATTCCGCAAAAGCTTTTAATGATACAGTAAATTTTGATGGGATAGTACTTACAAAACTTGATGGCGATTCCAGAGGCGGTGCAGCGCTTTCAATTAGATCTGTAGTTGGTAAACCAATAAAGTTTATCAGCAATGGTGAAAAATTAGAAAACCTGGAACTATTTTATCCTGATAGATTAGCATCAAGAATTTTGGGAAAAGGTGATGTAATTTCTCTTGTTGAAAAGGCTCAGGCATCCTTTGATGACTTTGAGGCAGACAAACTTGAGGAAAAACTTCGTAAAAATAAATTTGATTTTGATGATTTTCTTAAGCAAATTAAAGTCATCAAGAAAATGGGTTCTTTATCTTCACTGATTGGAATGATTCCGGGCATTGGTTCCCAGATAAAAAATGCTCAAATTGATGATAAAGCATTGGTAAGAGTTGAAGCAATCATCAACTCAATGACAAATGAAGAAAGAACTACACCAAAGATTTTAAACGGCAATCGCCGTAAAAGAATTGCAAGAGGCAGCGGAACATCTATACAGGATGTAAACCGCTTAATTAAACAATTTAGCGAAATGCAAAGAATGATGAGTACTTTTAGTAAAAAAGGTATTCCAAGTTCGATGCGTAATTTAAATTTAATTGAATAACGAGATAATATCCGGAGGTTACTAATTTGGCTGTTAAGTTAAGATTAAGAAGAATGGGAAAGAAAAAACAACCCATCTATAAAGTTGTTGCAGCAGATGCACGCTCACCAAGAGATGGAAAATTTCTTGAAGCAGTTGGTATTTATAATCCACTTACAAAACCGCACACAATTGATTTGAAAGAAGACAGAGTAAACTACTGGTTAGATAATGGCGCACAGCCAACTGATACAGTAAAAAGTTTACTTAGTCAAAAAGGAATAAATCTGAAAAGAGATATTGCTAAACGTAAACTTTCTGATGAAAAAGCTGAAGCTTTATTAAAAAGCTGGCAAGCTGCAAAAGAGGCAGCAGCTCAAGAAAAAACTGTAAAGAAAAAGAAAAAAAGCAGAAAATCAAGAAGCTAAAAGTTAAAAACTAATAGCAACTATAAGTTTTGTTTCGTTAAGTTTATGGAATGGAGGTACAGCAGAAGTTACGGGTGTCACTTCTGAGTTAGACAATCAATAGAATATTTATATTGATACTGTACATAACAACTTATTCACCCGGGTTCATTATAGGAGGCTTCTATATGAAAGAGTTCGTTGAGTATATTGCAAAACAACTGGTAGATAGTCCAGAAGGTGTTGTTGTTGAAGAGAAACTTACTGAAGAAAAAAATTAGTACTTTCTCTTAAGGTTCAATCTGATGACATCGGAAAGGTTATCGGAAAACAAGGGAAAACTGCTCAGGCAATGCGTACACTTCTAACGGCTGTTGCCGCAAAAGAAGGTAAAAGAGCTATACTTGAGATTGAAGATTAATTTGTTCAAGCTGTTTTAATTGGATGATTTTTATTCCATAGCAAAGATTTTTGCTGCTGGTAAAAAATGGATTTGTAAAAATCCACAATGTTCCTGGCATTTCAGAAAATTTTGATAAAATTAAAACTGTTTACTTGGATTTCTGGAATCAGAAAAAACAATTTGAAATTGAAGAGGTATTGAATGGCAAAAAATTCAATATTTCTTAAATTCATTAATTTTGATGATGATAGAGAAATTTCTCTGATGATTAACAGGGAGATTTTTGTATCTGATACTGATGCTGAGAAATTCAATTTAAAAGATGTTACTTGAACAAACTTTAATTGGATTTAACGTTTATAGGGACAAAGAATATCTTGGTCTTGTAAACGACTTTCTTGAAGCTCCTGCAAACCAGGTGATTGAAATAAAAGATCCGGAAGGAAAAGAAATACTTATTCCCTTTGTTCATTCATTTTTTGATAGAATTGATTATAAAAGTAAAGAGCTAGTGTTAAAATCTGATTACTGTATTTATGATGATGAGACTTGATATTATTTCTGCGGTTCCTGAATTACTTTCAAGTCCCTTGAACACTAGTATTCTGAAAAGAGCTCAGGATAAAAAAAAAGTAAACATCAAAGTGCACAATCTAAGAGATTATGCCTTTGATAAACACAGACAAATTGATGATAAACCATTTGCTGGCGGCGCGGAATCGGTTTTAAAACCAGAACCGTTCTTTGAATGTATTGAGAAATTACAAAGTGAACAATCTTTTGATCATATAATTTTTACCACACCAAAAGGTAAAATGTTTGATCAGAAATATGCAAATAAGCTTTCACTGGCAAATAATATTTTGATAATTGCAGGACATTATAAAGAAATTGATGATAGAGTTAGAGCATTTTGCAACAGACGAAATATCAATTGGTAATTATGTTTTAACTGGCGGTGAACTTCCGCTTTAATAATTGCTGATTCAATAGTTAGATTGATTCCCGGAGTTCTTAATGATAGTGAAGCTGCATTAGATGATTCTTTTCAAGATGGTAAGTTGTTGAAGCACCATATTATACAAGACCATCAGAATATCGGGGAATGAAAGTACCTGAAGTTTTACTTTCGGGAAACGAAAAAGAAATAAAAAAATGGAAACAAGAATAATCGAAAATCTTAACTGAAAAGTGGAGAAATTTTAATAATTAGGAGAATGAAATGGATAGACATAAATAAAATATTACCGGAACAGATAAAAACGGATATGCCTGTATTTAATCCAGGTGATCACATTCGCGTTCAAGTAAGAGTTGTTGAAGGCGGTAAAGAAAGATTACAATCTTTTGAAGGTGATGTTATCAGTATTCGTAGCGCTGGGTTAAACAAAACTTTTATCGTTAGAAAAAATGTCTAGCGGCGTTGGCGTTGAAAAGAATTTTCCCATTCAACTCACCCAAAATAGCAAAAGTTGAAGTGCTAAGTAAAGGTGATGTAAGAAGAGCAAACTATTCTACTTAAGAAATCTTTCTGGTAAAGCAGCAAGAATTAAAAGTAAGAGACCTTAATCTAATTTATCTTTTATAAGCCGCTATTTTAAGCGGCTTTTTTAATTATGAAACCAAAACTAATAATTCCAAACAATATCTTTTCAAAATATTTCTTTCAGAATTATCACTAAATGATAATTATGATATAGAATTCTTACCAGCAGCTTTAATTGCAAAAGTTTCTGAAGATATTGATGTAATCGGTTTAATCCCTTCATTAGATCTATTAACTTTTAAAGATTTATTTGTTTCTTCAGAAATGGGAGTATCATTAAATGCTCTGCTTTCAAACTCATATATACATTTTAAGAGGCAGGGAACTATTGAGGGAAATATTTCTTAAAGGTGATATATCCAGTAATGAAATTATTTAAAGTAAGATTTTATTTAAAGAGTTTTATGATGTTAATCGTAACCACCACACTTATTCAGAATTCTAATCAGCATATAGATGATAATTTATTAATTATTTGTTGATGAAAATTATGATAAAGAACTTTTCTTAAATGGTTAAGTTTTCTGAAAGAGTTATTGAACTAATTGATGCCCCTTATGTTAATTTTACTTGCTGGATCATCAGAAATCATTCTTAATGAATTTATAAAAATCATAAAGCAGATTTGCTAAATGGGCATACCGAGAATTATAGTGGTGCTAAAAGATTTACTTCTACATCAATAGATTTTATAAATGCTAACATTCAGCATGTTGTTTTGATTTGAGAAGAACAGGATTTAGAAGGAATTAAAACACTTTTACAATTGCCGTATTTTCATGGAATGGTTAAAGATTTGATTGATATCAGAAATTTGTATAGTTGAAAAATATTCTAAAAATAAAAATGCCATCATCTTGATGGCATTCTTTATCAAACTTAATGTTTCAGAAATTATTTCGCAAGAATCACTTTTTTTTAGATTCAATATAATTTGCATTTTTAATTGATAGAAATAGACACCGGAAGATATTTGATTGTTAAAGGATGATGTGTTGAATTCAACCTCACTCTCCCGCAGCTATTTCTTCATTAACTAGAGTTGTTATTTCTTCCCAAGAACATCATAAACCTTTAATTGCACAAATTGTTGAGTCTTAATGCATACTGAATATTGCTTGACGGATTAAATGGATTTGGATAGTTCTGTAAGTTTAATTATTTACAGTTTTACTCATCATTTGTGTTAGATGCGAATCCCACCCAGCAAGTTTTGCCCAAAGCCACCAGGCAGTATAAGCTTTAAATTTCCATTCAGTGCCTGACTATGGGCAGGTGAGCAATCATACCAATCAACATTTATTGTGTGAGAGTTTTGACAACTCGATTGCCCAGTTTTTATCAAGTGATCCATTTCCATCTATCATAATCACAATTGTCATTTGCATCCTTATCCAAATAGTAATTTGCATCTGGATCTGATGATTCAATATCATTAAAATCAAACAAGATTTTTCATTAGTTAAACAGTAATTTCTAATTTGCACATTTCGCAAATTGACATTTCCTGAAAGACCAGTACCATCAAGATGTCCCGTCATATAAACAAACTTCACATTCGGATAATCATTTCTAATCCCGTCATCAAACTTAAATAAGTATTTATATTTTCCTCAGAAGCCCAACCAACTTGTCCA
>JADJHL010000006.1 GCA_016707585.1 Ignavibacteriales bacterium
ATGCTATAAGTTCCGCTTTGATTTACATTGACTGTATATTTTAACCATTCATCTGTTTCTGTCCAGCCAACATTATAACCATTGGAGTTTGGATTGGAACAAACTTGAATATCCACTCCATCGTTTCTATAACTGTAACCACTATTGGGGAGCCACCACCAGTATTTTGAAAATCAACATCACTGCAAGAAGATTTTTCCCATATCATAATTTACTGCGTGAATTTTTCCCGGGATTTGATTATCTGCAAATGGAATTAATTTCTGTGTTATTTACTTGCCTGAACATAGCATCGATAATATCTTTTTTTGATATTTACAGTTTTTCTATCTTTAACATCTCAGCTTGTGCTAACAAAAGCAAAGATAAGCTGTATTTGATGTTGAGGTGTGCCGCCGTTAGTCCAGTAATTAAGTAAGTTTTGATATGCTGGGAGAAGAGTTGCAGAAAGAGGCCCGCAATAGATGAGATCTTTTTATGTGACCACCAAGCCCAACCAATGTTATTATTCTTCATTAACTCAATACAATCTACAAACCATTGATTTGAGTTTTCACCAGTTTCACCAAGCCATAAAGGTATGTTTGTGTTGTTTCTTAAATCCAATAAGTATTGAATTGATGATGTATTATTTCCATTCCAATATTTGTGGAAAACTATAAGACATATTTTCATCCCAGGGTGGAAACAAGCCATTAAAATCTGTTGCAAACCAATTGCTTCTATAAATAAAATATGATTTGTATCTACCGCGCGAATTGTATCCGTTAATCTTATATACAAATCTCTTAAAGGTTGATTGTTTGGAAGAAGTTCCCACTTTGGTTCGTTGATTAAATCGTAACCGCCAATCCAGGTTTTATCTTTATATCTTTCAGCAATTTTTCTCCAGATCATTACTAGTAAATCCTTGTTAGATTCACTTTGCCACAAAGATGGATTTGCAGGATTGTAATCGCTTATCGGTTCATCACTTTGTCCGCCAGAGGGCATGCATATCGAGTATAAGATAAATTTGATTTTGTTCGCACTACAACTTAAAAGTGAATCAATAATATCAAATCCTGTATTTATAAAATTTGGTGGATTTGTATTGGTTGCAAAAAAGATTATAATGCATTGGAAGTCTAAGTGAATTAAATCCCCAACTTGCTAGTGAATCGATATCAATTTTTTCTTACATAGTTATTTCTGTAAGTCTGATAAAATGTTTCTGTATTTGTTTCACACAATTAATGTCTGATATCTTAGCATGAATTTGCCATTGTGCATTTGCAAATGCAGATGTTTGAAGCATATAACCTTCCTGCACAAGCCAACCGCCAAGTCCCATCCCTTTTAATAAAATTTCATTTCCATTTCCATCAACAATTTTTTTATTATCTCTGTGTAAAAATCCTTGGGAATACAAAGTGAATTGGAATACAAATACACTCAATAAAATCAACGTAGCAATTTTTTTCATCGAACAATTTTCCTTATAAGTTTCCTGTTATAGTTCTTTTTCGATTAGCTGAAGTATTGTATAACCATTACTCCTTTTGATTGGTCCAAAGATTTCTCCTTTGTGTAAACCCGTTGCAATATCACTTAAATCATTTAACATTGAAACAGGCAGCAATTGAGTTTCTCCATTTTCGTTTGCTAAAGAATCAGTTTTGCCATAAAGTTTGGCAAGATCAGAAAATTGAACTCCAGTGTTCATTTGATCCAAAAGTCTTGATACTTCATCAAGATCATTTAGAGTTATTATTTTTAGCTTAACCTGTAATTGATTATTTGAATTTAGAAAAATATTTGAATAGTAATCTTTTAATTCGATTTCAGTAACCTTGATAGAATCCAAAGCAGAAACCATATACAGCTGTGCAAGATATTTTTGTTTCCAAACTTTAATATCATTTTGCACTGCTGGTAAAAGGTTATAATTTTTTTTATAACCCTCGGCAGTTAGTATTTGTTCTTCTACAAATCGTTTGGCTATATAAGCCAATTTAGAAAAAACTAAATTTGAATCTAATCGGGTAATGCTAAATCCCATATAGGCAATTCTGCTTAAAAGATCATATAGATTAATCTCATTATTTTTAATATTAAATAATGGCAATTTCAGTTTATCCTTAGAGTAGGATAAAAGAATATTCATAAAATCATTTTTCATTCAATTCGAAATAATTTATTTCTTTATCAGTAACAGCAGTTTTGTTCTTTAGTTTTTCCCAAAGCGAATTACTAAGCACCATTATTGTTTTGGGATTTATTTTAATGTTTGTGCCGCTTAAAAGATTAATTCTATACTCGTTAAATAAAACTTCAAGTTTTCTTCCTCTTATTTTCTTTTTTATTCCATCAACAGTTTGCTGATCGCCGATATTTACCGGCGTAAAAATATTATCTGAACAATAATAAATTATCCAGCCACCATTTAGTTTTTGCGGTGTGCTATAAGCGTTTTTTTTAAGTGAGTAAATTGTATCTTCAGTTTCTTCAGATCCCAAATCACCAAACTTTACATTTACTGATGTATCATTGATCATTGTAAATAGAGTTGCAAGTGAATCAATGTTTTTTGTTTGACTAAGTTTATTGTAAAAATTAAATATTGATAATGAATCGCTGGAAGAAAAAAATCTTACAGCCTGAGTAAACTGAGATTTATAAATTCCTTTTTCCATATCAGTTGCTGTAATGCTAACCTTGCTTTCGATTTCCTGTTTAAACAAAGCATCACGAACAAATAAATCTTCAATGGGATTAAAGAAAAATCAAACTCCAGAGTGTTTTCAATCCCTTGTTCTTTAGCTTTTAATGCCCATAATTTTTCAGCAATCAAAGAATAAAGAAAATCATATTTAACTGAATCTTTAGACATACTTTGATCTTTAGGAATGTACGGAGAAAGTTCTAATCTAAGTTTAAACTCTCTTGCTGTAATTTTATCATTGCCAACATGCGCAACTACAGACTCATCGTTTTGAGATAACAAATTAGAACTTAAAGCGAATAATAGTACTAGTATTAATTTTGATTTCATTTTTCCAATAAATTTATTTTAAAGTAAACTTTTCTTTTAACTGAATATCTTGAGATGAACTTCCAATCAAAATTTCAAACTCACCACTTTCTGTAGTCCAGTCTTTTAATTTTGGATTGAAGAAAGAAAGAGTTTTTTGATCAATTGGAAATTCAACAATTCTTTCTTCCCCAGGATTTAAACTTACCTTCTTAAATCCTTTAAGTTCTTTTACCGGGCGATCAATTGATGATTCTAAATCTCTAACATAAAGCTGAACAACTTCGCTACCTTTTACTTTTCCAGTATTCTTAACATTTATTGTTACAGTTAATTTATCATTCTTTGCGATTTCTTTTGATGACAATTTTAAGTCATTGTATTTAAATGTTGTATAACTTAAACCAAATCCGAATGGAAAAAGTGGTTGAATATTATTTTTTTCAAAATGTTTGTAACCAACATAGATTCCATCTTCATAAATCGTTGTGCTATCAAGTTTTTTATATGAATCAAATGCAGAACAATCTTCCCAGCGTTTTGGAAATGTCATCGGTAATTTGCCTGAAGGATTAGTTTCGCCAAGTAGAACTTCCGCAATTGCATTTCCAGCTTGTTCACCAGCGAACCATCTTCGATAAGTCCACTAACATTATCTAACCATTTATCCATTAAAACAGGTGAGCCCGTTGTTAAAACAACAAGTGTGTTTTTATTAACTTCAGTAATTCTTTTGATAAACTCATCCTGTTCATTTGGTAGAGTTAAATTTTTACGATCAAATCCTTCGCTCTCATAATTAGCATTTGTACCTGCAAATATTATTGTAACATCAGAATTTTTTGCAACATTAATTGCATCCACAATCAACTCATCATTTGGTTTTCTCCAACCGAACTTAACAATTGCTCCGCCGCCTTTTTCATAATACTCCAATTTAATCTTATATAATTTACCTGCTTTTAATTCCTTTGAGTATGAATTGGTAAGCATTGCATGGTCATTCCAATCATTAATTACCAGCTGGTCATCAATATATAATCTAACACCATCATCACTGGCAACATCAAAAGTAAAATTAGCTGATTTTTCGGCTTTAACATATCCGGTCCATCTAACAGAAAAATTATCTTTTTGAAAATCTTCAAATGGACCTTTATCATTCCACATAAAGTTTATTTGATTATCTACAATAACTTTTACTGGTTCACTTTCAAGGTTCATATTTGTAAAATACTCTGCTTTTAATCCGTTAACTTTTTCATCTTTATCAGTAAATAAATATTTAGTCTCAATTGGATTTGTTTCTCCATCGATTATCATTCCCTGGGCAAAATTAATTTTTACTTTGTCACCAATTTTATTCTTTAAAGCTTCAAGTGGACTAACAGAAGTAAATGGAACAACCATCGAACTTCCACCGCCACCAGTAACTGCAACTTTGCTATTTGGTCCGACAACTGCGATGGATTTAATTTTATTTAAATCTAATGGAAGAATTGAGTTTTCATTTTTCAGTAAAACAATTCCTTCTTTAGCAATATTTAATGCAATCTGTTTATGTTCATCAGTATTAACTTTTGTTGAATCGTATTTATAGTCATCAAATAAACCGATTGTAAACATTACTCTAAGAATCCTTCTAACTTTATCATTAAGATGTGATTCAGAAAGTTCTCCAACTGTTATTTTTTGCAATAATGAATCAGAATTTAGATATTTACCTGTTGGCATCTCAATATCCATCCCGCTGTTAAAAACAGGAAGTGAAGTGTGAATAGCGCCCCAATCAGACATTACCAAACCATTGAATTTCCATTTGTTCTTTAAAACATCAATTAACAGATAATCATTTTCGCTGCAATAAGGTCCATTTAATTTATTGTACGCACACATAACAGCAAGTACATTTGCTTCTTCAACGGCAGATTTGAAAGCAGGGAAGTATATTTCATTTAAAGTTCGTTCATCAACAACTGTATTTACAAAATCGCGCTGAAATTCCTGATTGTTTGCCGCAAAATGTTTTACAGTAGCCACTACATTTTCATTCTGCACACCTTTTATATAATTAACTGCAATTCGGGAAGTTAAAAACGGATCTTCTCCAAAACTTTCAAAATTTCTTCCTCCCATCGGAATGCGTGCAATGTTTACACAAGGTGCAAGTATTACGTGTCTTCCTTTTGCTTTTGTTTCTGTTGCAAGAACTTTTCCAAATTCTGTAACGATTTCCGGATTCCAGGTTGCGCCAAGTAAAATCCCTGAAGGTAAAGCAGTTGAATTATCCCATCGAACACCAAGAGGACCATCAGCCATATTTAATGGAGGAATACCAAGTCTTTCTATTGCTTTTGTTTCAAACCCGGTTCCACCAATCATTTCAATTTTTTCTTCAAGCGTCATTCGCTTGAGCAAATCTTCAACTCTTTCTTCGATTGAAGCATTTTTATTTTTATAAGTCATTTCATCATCCAACTTATTTTTTAAAGAAAAACCAAACACAAATACTAGTGAAATAATAAGTGTGATGGTTAAAAATATTTTACCTTTCACTTTACTCTCCTGATAGAATTTATTTTTTATAAAAATCGTTTATGGTCTTTAAATAAGCACCCGCACCAAAACCAACCATTGGGATGGCACCATCGTAAGTTGCATTGTTATATTCAAAAAGTTCTGGTAAAAGGTTAAAATTTAGTTTAGCCTGTGAGATAACCCAATCGATTAACTTCTTTGCTTTATCTTTTTGTCCAAACTTTATGTGTGCGGCAGCAGTTCTAAAATCAATTAAGACCCATTCGTTTATATCATAAGAATCAACACCACTAACACGAGAGTAACCACGATTTTCATCAACTTTAAGCGTGTCATCATACTCAGCCATATTTGTAAGGAACAAATCTCTGTCAGTTAAGACATCAAGAGTAAATGCTTCAATCATTCCTGCATCATAAAATTCATATTCCTTGTTCGATTTTCCTTCAGCATTTCCTTTTAAATATTTTCCATCTACGATAAGATTATTTTTTATTCCTTTAGTAGTTCTTTCAGAAGCTTCAAAATATTTTTTAGAATCAATACCCATTTTATTTAGAAGTTCTGAATAAGCTTTTAATCCAGCTGCTGCGGTGCAAGAAGTGTAAGTGTATTGCTTGCCTGGTAAATGTCTTTCCCACGGCCCAGAATCAATTCTAATCAAATCATTATCAGCAATGCAATGAATTAAAGCATCGGCAACTTTTTCAGAAATGAATTTATAATTCTCATCAAAGAATTTTTTATCGCCGCTTTTGTTTATATAATCTGAGAA
Organism: Ignavibacteriales bacterium; assembly: GCA_016707585.1. Lineage (GTDB taxonomy): Bacteria > Bacteroidota > Ignavibacteria > Ignavibacteriales > Ignavibacteriaceae > IGN3. Next base: position 6,327 of record JADJHL010000006.1, read on the forward strand.
AGTATAAAGGAAAAATCCAAATCCATCCAATTCAATGTTTGGTCCCTGATCATTAAAATCTGATTCTTCTTTACCGATACCAAAATATCTTGTAACAGAAATCTGGTAATCAACTCCAACACCGTAATCTTTTCCATCTTCCCAGATAAAACTTTTGTAGAAGTTTGATTCTGCGTTTAAGAAAAAACTTAAAAGTTTTTTTGATTCTTCATACAATCCGGCCGCATTTAATCCTAATAAAGAATACATACCATCACGAAGCCAGGTAATACTCCAAACTCCAGGAGGAAGTGAGGCTAAAACTTGTCCCTTTGCCTTTGGGAAAATTTCATTCTCAGTAACCTGAGCCATTTTTAGAACTGTAATCGATTGTTCATAAAGATTCTTTTCATCAATGCTCAAACCATCAGGAAATGTTGCTCTTGCAAAAACGTCTTTCATAAACTTTAATTCATCATCAACAATGTCTGATTTGCTATTTTTAATCCTTTCAACAGCTTTCTTAATAACTTCAGTATTATTATGTAGAGAATCATTAAAGCTGAAAAGAAAATATTTTTCTATTTGATCACCATTCTTTTTAATCGTAACTGAATCAACTAAAATTTCAGCATTAACTTTTCTGTATGAGAAAAAGTATTTGCCAATTTCGCTTTCTTTTCCTGTTAAGACTGCATACAGTATTTTTTCGTTAGCAACAAAAGGAGCAAAGTATTTAACATTAAAATTATTGTAATCAACATTTATAATGTGTGTGTTATCTAAATACTTAACTGAAACAGGTTTTTGATTACAAACAAGTTTTAAAGATTTTATAAACGGGCTAACAGGTTTTTCAAGATCGTAAAATTTAAAAATGTGTGGAAAAACATTTTCAAATTCATTTCTTCGTTCATTGTAAACTGCGGCTATCAATCCATTTGCAGTTGTAATTTGATAATATGATTTTTTTGCGCCTTCAGGTGGATTCATTTCATACTCATATTCTTGTTGATTTAAAATTCCAATTAATCCGCTGTGTATCCCGCCTGGTGAAAAAATATCATAAACCCTGATTGCAATAGTATTTTCTTTTTGCAATAGTTCGTTTGGTATTTTGTACGCACGTTGATCATTCCATGCGGTTAAAGGTTCAGGTGGTAATTTACCTGAGGAACCAATTTTAACTCCATTTAAGTAAGTTTCGTCTGCGTCATCTATTTTTCCTAAAAAAAGGTAAAGAGGTTGATTACCAGGATGTTCTGTAATTTTAAAATGCAATCGATACCAGGCATAACCATCATACTCTGGAAATCCCTGATCTTCCCAGTTGCCGGGAACATTAATATTTACCCAACCGGATTCATCAATACTAATTTCTTTGTAAGATGGATCATCGCCAGTTTTGAATAACCAATTATCTGGCAAAACAACTGTTTGAGAAAACATAGATGATGTTGTAATTACCAATAGAAAAATTGACAGAAAATATTTAATCATAATTTCACTCTATAGTTATTGTATGTTCACCTTTAGTGATTTTAAAACTTTTATAGTTGTTATTTCCATGTTCAACACTTAATTCAAAATCATTATCACAAATTATTTTGATGTTAATCGGAGAGATTACTTTTTCTCTTTTGTCTGCGATCAGTGAAACGGTAACATTCCCAAACTTTAGATTTTCAATTCCGTGTTTATCAATTCTTGTTAAATGCCAGGTTACTAAATTATTTACTCCATCTGGACGAAGTCCAATAATATTTTCAATTAAAAGTTCAATTGGTCCGCAGCCACTCCAACCAACAAAATCAGGACGTGACCAGCTGCCGCGAGCAAATGCTTCGGGTGAATAATTTTCCCAGATGGTTCCTGTCTTTTTATAAACTTCATAAATCCCGTTTAGATATTCTTCAGTTGCAAGAGTTGCAAACTCGTTAAACTTATAAGCGAAATCATTATCAACACCAAACTTATCAAATCCTTTAATTATCATAACATTTGTTGGAGCCCAAACACTGCCAAGCCAATATTCACCTTCAGCTTTAAAATGTTTATCATCTACAGATAAAGAAGGAAAAGGAATTTTTCTCCAGAATGTATGTGGATTTTTTAAATTCTGTAAAAGTTTATCAGCTTGATTTTTATCAGCGACTCCTGCAAGCATAGGCCAGAAACAAGCAACAGTTTTCCATTTTACTTGATTGCCTTCATCATCAACATCATAATAAAGTCCATCTTCTTCATTCCACATATATTTATTTATAAGAGTTGAAATTTGATTGGCTTTTTCTTTAAATAATTTTGATTTACTTGAAAGTTCAAGTTTAAGTTCAGGTTCAAGATTTTCATTAAGCATTATTTGATTACACATTTCAGCCATATCATTATACATCATTACCATTTGAGCGGACATATCAACCCAACCAGAGCCACTTCTTGGAGTGTTATCCATACCAGAACCTAATCCGGTTTGCCAGTAAAGATTATGTTTAGTGTTTTCTTTCTTTCGATAAACTTCTAACCACTCAGCATATTTTTCTAATACAGGAAGTACAACTTTAAATCGTGATTTGTCTCCTGTAATTCTGAAACTTTCCATTTCCGCCCAGCTAAACAAAGGTGGATTAACAGTATGCTCTCTTCCTTCATAAACAAAATCATCTCCTGTAGCTTCAACAATTTCTCTGCAGATATAACCATTTTCATATTGCCTGCAATAAAAATTATCTAATGATTGAATAGCAGGGAAAATATGATTTGCATATCGGGCAAACATCAACATAAAAAAAGTATCCCATTGAAATATGTTTGGTGCAAAAGCTTCATCGATATATGCAGACACAAATGGAGAACCGGTTAGTGGATTTTTATAGTGATCAAAAGCTAATTGCCATGTTTTCCAGTACAGTTCGATAAGTTCTGGATTATTTTCTAAGATAGGTGAGGGGAGTTTACCTTTACTTGCTTCAAAGTTTGGTATTACTGTTTCAGTAAAAGTTTTTTTTGAAAAATATTTTCCGCGAATTCCTGAGTCATCGTACTGTGAATAAATAATTGAAGTTAAAATCAAAAAAGAAAGAATGATTTTTTTCATCGCAATAATAATCCTTATAAATCGTCATTGCGAGCCTGCCTGTCGGCAGACAGGAAAGGTTTTGCCAGACGAAGCAATCTACAATATGCAATAGATCACTTCGTCCCGATTCATCGGGACTCGTGATGACATTTGTTTATTTACTTTACACCAAGTGCATTTATATATTCATCATTAACAACACAGTTTTTGAATTTACAATTTTCTAAATACTGTTTTAATGATGCTCTGACTTTTTCAAAATCTGGCCTGTTATCTCTTATGTATCCATAATCTAATCCGCCGCCTTCAGCAAACTTAATTATCATATCAAAATTTTCCGGTTGATTTATTGAAACAATTCCGCGATCACTATTCATTTTTTTGTAAGGCCAAAAACACCAGCCAATATTATTTTCTTCAAGCAAAGTTCTAAAACCACTTATCCATTCATTTGTGTTTTCACCTGATTCACCAAGCCAGATAGGCGCATTAAATTTTTCTCTCAAATCTAAATGGCGTTGAATAACATCTTGTTTAACTTCTGTCCAGTATGTGTGAAATGTGTAAACAAGTTTATCATCAAACGGAGGACCGAAGGGTTCAAAATTTGTATTCCATTGCGCACCACCAAGAAATATTATATGATTTTTGTCCACTTCTCTAATAGATTCAGTAATTCTTTTATAGAGAGGTTCAAGTGTTAAGTTTAATTTATCTTTATCAAAATAATGTGCGATAGGTTCATTTAATAAATCATATCCGATAACGATAGGTTCATCTTTATAAATTTCTGCAAGCTTACGCCAGATTTTTTATAGTTTGAAGCTGACTTGCAGGACTTTCAAATAAAAATGGATAACCAAAACTATCATCAATGTTGTCACCGGTTTGTCCGCCTGGAGCGCAGTGCATATCAAGTATTACGTAAAGATTTTCTTCTTTGCACCATTTAATTGCTTTATCAAGAAGTGCGTAACCAACGCCTTCTGATTTTCTTTCAGGATATTCAGTAATAAATAATTTCCAGTTAAATGGAATTCTGATTGAGTTGAATCCAAGATTTTTTATAAAATGAATATCTTCTTTTGTGATATAGTTTTCTCTGAATGAATCCCAAAACTTATTTGCATCTTCTTCACCAATCAGAATATCAAATAAATCATAAATCATTCTTGGTGAACTTACTTTTTGAAAGTGAAACATATAACCTTCAGGTACAAGCCAATTGCCTAGATTCATTCCCTTTAGTAAAATTGGTTTGCCATCGGGAGTTACAATTTCTTTTCCATTTACGGAAACAAATCCGTCTTGAGGATAAGCGAATTGTATTAATAAAAATGAAATTAAAAAACTTAGTAATAATTTATTTCTGCTTTTCATTTGGGTCACCAATTTTAGTTTTAGTTTTTGTAGAGTCCTTAAAAACAAACATACTTCTGCTTGTACAATGAGGACATTGTTTTTTTGAGATGATTATTGTTTCAACTTGCTTTGATTTATTTTCTTTTACAAGTGTTTTTATTTTCTCAAGCAATTTCATTTTTTGTTTTTATCTAAAGAATGCTCTAAAAACCATTTATATAATTCTTCATTGCTATAAGTTTCTGTCCAGCTATCATGATTAGCCTCAGGATAAACAGTAAGTTTAACTTCTGAGCCACAACTTTTAAGAGCATTTACCATCACTTCAGATGCTGCAACTGGTACAACATTATCTTTTGCTCCGTGAAAAACCCAAATTGGTAAGTGAGAAATTGTATTTGCTTTTGTAGTATCTGCCCAACCGCAAACAGGAGCAATAGCTGCAAAACGATTTGGTTCTGCAAGTGCTAGCGCCCAGGTTCCGTGTCCACCCATACTTAAACCTGTTACATAAATTTTATTTTTATCAACTCTGTTATTTGCTTCTATTTCATCTAATAATGATGAAAGCAAATCTGTATTCCAGAAAACAAGTTCAGGACATTGTGGAGAAACAACAATGAAAGGAAATTCTTTCCCTTCATTTACTAATCTTGGTAAACCGTGGACTTTTACTTTCTCTAAATCATTACCGCGTTCTCCAGCACCATGCAAAAATAAAACTAACGGAAATGATTCATTACTTTCTGCATAATCTTTTGGAAGATATAAAAGATAATTTGCTGTTAAAGTTAATTTAATTTCTTTTTGAAAATTGTGTGCCGTTTGTTTTTCTTGCTGTGAAAAAGATGAAGTGATAAAGATGAAAGAAAATAAAATTGCAATTAAGATTTTCATTGATGCTCCACTATATAAAAAAGATGACATCTTATTATGAAAATGTCATCTTAAAAAAGGTTAATTAATCTTTCTTGTAAACTCTTACATAATCTACTTCCATTTGTGCAGGAAAATCAGCTACATCAACACCTTGTGCGCCGCCCCAATTACCACCAACAGCAAGATTTAATATTAAATGAAATCTTTTATCAAATGGCCAATATTGCCATCCTCTATTCTCATTATTAAATGTAAAGTACTTTGTATTGTTAATATAAAAATCAATATGATCTGCAAACCACTCGATAGCGTATAAATTATACTTTGTCGTTGCAGTTGGTACTGGAAGAGTAGCAGTTTTTTGAGTACCGATAGTATGATTATAAGCTAATGTATGAACTGATCCATGAACAATATTTGGATCATAACCAACGTGTTCCATAATATCAATTTCACCACTTTCAGGCCATCCGCCATAATCCCAATCAGTTGAAAGCATCCAGATTGCTGGCCAGGTTCCTAAGCCGGTTGGAATTTTTGCTGATATTTCAATTCTGCCATAAAGCCAATCACCTTTATCAGCAGATCGTAATCTTGCAGAAGTAAAACTTCTATTTTGATAATCTTCGTGAATCGCTTTAACTATTAATTTTCCACTCTGAATAAAAGAATTTGTTGGAAGATTTGTGTAATACTGAAGTTCATTATTTCCGCCGCCATCCCCATTTACTTCATGACTCCATTTTGTTAAATCAATATTGGGTCCATTAAATTCGTCATTCCAAACCAAAGTATAGCCTGGTATTTGAGGAATTGTATCGCCTGGTGTTGTTGTTGAGTCATCTTTACTGCAGCTTGCAAATGTCATTGAGATAATTGCGAATTGCATCAGTATAATCTTTGACAAAATTTTTATTTTCATTTTTTACCTTTTCGTTTAGGCCATTGAGAGAGTGAAGCAAACTAAAAGAATTGAAAGATTGCTTCGTCAAAGATTCCTCGCAATGACAGACTTTTATTAATCAATTAATTCAAATTGTACTTCATTAACATCTACGGAATTAGTTCCAACGAACACTTTAAATAATCCTGGTTCTGATTTGAATTTCATATCAGCAGCAGTAAATCGCAAATCTTTTTCGTGAATTGTAAAGTTTACAGTTTTTTCTTCACCACGTTTTAACATAATCTTTTTAAAACCTTTTAATTCTTTAACTGGACGAGTAACACTTCCAACTAAATCCTGAACATACATTTGAACTACTTCTTCACCTTCATACTTGCCAGAATTTTTAACTTTAACTGATACAACAATTGAATCATCTTCTGTAATTTTATTTGTACTTAAATTTAATGAGCTATATTCAAAAGTTGTATAGCTTAAACCATATCCAAATGGATAAAGTGGAGTTAATGGAAGATCAAGATATTTTGAAGTATAATGATTTTTTAAATCTCCAGGTCTTCCCGTGTTTTTATGATTATAATAGATCGGAACCTGTCCTACTGTTCTTGGAAACGTTGCGGGCAATTTTCCAGCAGGATTATAATCGCCAAATAAAACTTTTGCAATTGCATCACCAGCCATTGTACCGGCAAACCAGGTTTCTAAAATTGCGTTTGCATTTTCGTTTAACCAATTTATAGAAAGTGGTCTTCCATTCATTAACACTGAAATAATTGGTTTGCCTGTTTTTAATAATTCTTTTGCAAGATCTTCCTGAACTCCGGGTAAATCCAATGTTGAGCGAACACAAGCTTCGCCACTCATATCTCTATCTTCTCCAACACATAAAATTATCACATCAGATTTTTTTGCTTTTGTTACAGCATCCTTAAATCCGGATTTATCCTGATCATCAATATTACATCCTTTTGAATATAATATTTGTGAACTTCCATCAACATAATTCTTAAATCCTTCAAGCACTGTGGTAACATCAGCAGAATCACCTAATCCGCCCCAACCTCCAATCGGATCAACACTATTATTTGCTAATGGGCCAATGATTGCAATTTTTTTGTAATCTTTTTTAAGTGGAAGAATATTTTTTTCATTCTTTAAAAGAACAAATGATCTTTTAGCAACTTCAAGTGAAGCAAGTTTAATATCGTTGGTCATTATATTTTTTTGTTCGCGTTCTTTATCGCAATAAGCATAAGGATCATCAAACAAACCGAGCATAAATTTTATTCTTAAAATTCTTCTTACAGATTCATCAATTGTGCTTTCATCAACTTTTCCTTCATCAACAAGTTCTTTAAGATGTGTTATGTAAGAGCGAGATTCCATATCCATATCAAGTCCGGCATTCAAAGAAATTTCACCTGCGTGTTTTAAATCTGAAGCAAAGCCATGAAGAATTAGTTCTCCAATTGAATTCCAATCACTCACTACAAAACCTTTAAAGTTCCACTCTTCTCTTAAAATATCATTTAACAAATATTTACTGCCTGAAGAAGGGATGCCGCCAATTTCATTAAACGAAGCCATCAAAGTATGAGCGCCAGCTTCAACTCCAGCTTTGTATGGAGGTAAATAAATATCTCTGAAAGTTCTTTCAGAAAAATCAACTGTGTTATAATCTCTACCGCCTTCGGCACCGCCGTAACCAGCGTAATGTTTAACGCAAGCTATGATATTTAAATCTGAAAGATTGCCTTGATAACCACGAACGTGAGCAGCTGCCATTAACGAACCAAGATAAGGATCTTCTCCAGCGCCTTCCATAATTCTTCCCCAACGTGGATCGCGTGCAATATCAACCATTGGAGAAAATGTCCAGTGTATTCCTGCTGAAGCCGCTTCAATAGCTTGATAATGCGCAGACATTTCTACGATTTCTGGCTGCCAGGTTGCTGCTTCACCAAGAGGAACAGGAAAAGTGGTTTTAAATCCGTGAATAACATCCAATCCAAATATTAATGGAATTTTTAATCGTGATTCATTTACCGCAACTTTTTGTAATTCATAAGTAAACTCTGCACCAATTGCATTTAGGAATGATCCAATTTTTCCTTCTCTAATTTGTGCTTTGTATTCATCAGGCACAGCAACTTTAATTGTTGGTCCCCAGCCGATACCAAAAGAAAGTTGATTAAGTTGTCCGATTTTTTCATCAAGTGTCATTAAAGAAAGAACAGAATCAACTTTTGCAGAAATGATTTCATCGTTTGAAAGTTTTGGAGTATTGCTAATAAATCCACTTAAAGAAATTACTACGATGGAAGAGAAAATTAGAAATAGTTTTTTCATTTGTTTGCCCTAAAGTTTATGCTGGTTTAAAGAATTAAAAAAATGAAATAGTATTTTTATAAAAATACAAGAACAACTGAGATGATTAAAAGAAATAAGTATATTTTTTTTAGGATACGACTCATTTAAAACCTTTTCAATTTGTCACGTACAAAAAACCATCTAAGATAGATAGTATAAAATTTTTAGATAATAAATAATATTCCTGTTTGCACAGGAATATTATAAAACAATTTTGAACTAAACTTTAACTAAATAGTTATAGTTTCCAGCTTTATTATTTCATTCCAGATTAACGCTGCTGATCCAAGTACTGCGCTGTTTCCTTCTGGCAAGCCAGATGGAAGAACTTTAACTTTGTTTCTAAATACGTGGAATAAATTTTCTTCCAAAGATTTTTTTGTTGGACTGATTATCATATCACCGGCAAGTGCTAATCCACCAAAAAGTACAATTGCTTCCGGACTTGTAACTGCAACAGCATCTGCTAATTTTAATCCAAGAATTTTACCGGTTATTTCAAATGCTTCTATTGCAAGTTTATCACCAGCAAGTGCAGAAGTGTAAATCATTTTTGAATCAAGATCATTATAATTAACATTTCTTAAAGCACTATCTTCATTAGATGTTGCGAGTAATTCCATAACGGTTCGTTTAATTCCTGTTGCAGAAGCGTAAGTTTCCAAACATCCTTTTTTACCGCAGCCACATTGTCTTCCGTTAGGATCATAAACTGTGTGACCAATTTCTCCGGCAAATCCATCTGAACCATAAACAAGTTTTCCGTCTACAACCACTCCACTACCTAAACCTGTGCCGAGAGTAATTACAATTACATCTTTCATTCCCTTCGCTGCACCAAAAAGCATTTCGCCAATTGCGGATGCATTTGCATCATTAGTAATCGCAACAGGAACATCATAATATTGTTTTAATATCTCAACAACATTTACAACTCCCCATTTTAAGTTTGGTGGATTTTCTACCGTTCCGCGATAATAATTTGCGTTAGGTGCACCAACACCAATACCTTTAAGTAAATATTTATCAGAAATTGTTTGATAAAGTTTTTCAACTTCAGGATGTAATCTTGAAAATAAATCTGCCGCACTGTTTTGTGCTTTTGTTTGTATTGATGATTCTGCAACACATTTACCATTAACATCTACAAAACCAAAAGCTGTGTTGGTTCCACCAACATCAATACCTAAAGTTACTTCAATCTTCATCTTACTTATGCCTCAGCAGTTTTGAATGTTGGAATGTGACCTTTAACTCCGTAATAAGCTATGTAAGCATAACATAAAACAGGAAGTATAAATGCATGATGAATTCCTATTGTATCAGCTAAAAATCCTTGTGCTAAAGGAATTAAAGCACCGCCAACAATTGCTGTACATAAAATTCCTGAACCCTGACCGGTGTGTTTTCCCAATCCATCGATTGCAAGTGTAAAAATTGTTGGAAACATAATTGAGTTGAATAATCCAACTGCAAGAATTGACCACATTGCAACCTGACCAAATGTTAACATAGAAATGATTACAAGAACAGCAGCAACTACAGCAAGTATTGCAAGTGTTCTGCCTGGTTTTTGTTTACCAACATTAAACGCAACAAAGTTTACAGCAACCAAAACTAAAAATGTAAGTGTTTTACTAAATCCGGCTAAAGAAAAGTTAGCAAAGTTTTGATATTCTTTTGTTACGTACATTGCAAGTACAAGTGCAAGAACAAAAACCAATCCGGCATAAATATTTTTCTTTTTAGTATCTGTCATTTCAGAAAGTGTAATTGAACCAAAAAATCTTCCTATCATTGCGCCGCCCCAATAAAGAGCAACATAAGTACCGGCATCAGCTTCCTGCATTCCTAAAAGTTCTTTAAAGTAGTTTACAAGAAAACTTCCGATAGCAACTTCACCACCGACGTAAACAAAAATTGCAATTGCGCCCAAAACTAAATGTCTGTAGCCCCAAGCACTTTTATGATGATGATCAAAACTTGCACCTTCACCATCGCTTGATGATTGTGATGCTGCTTCAATCTTTGGAAGTTTAAACATTGCAATAATCACTGCAATCAATACAAGCATTCCTGTTAAAATTATATATGGAGTTTGAACAGAACCAGCTTCCATCAACTTATAAGCTTCTTGTTCTGTCATTGATAACTTAGCAATTTCATCTGCGCCCTTAGCAGCAACCGCAAGTATAAGTATTGACCCAAAAATTGGTGCGATGGTTGTGCCAAGTGAATTGAATGCTTGTGATAAGTTTAATCTGCTTGATGCTGTTTCCGGTTTACCAAGAATTGCTACGTAAGGATTTGCAGCTACCTGAAGCAGTGTTATACCGGAAGCTAAAATAAAAAATGCAAATAAAAATAATTCGTAAGATCTAGAACCGGCGGCAGGATAAAATAAAATAGTTCCTATTGCAGCAGTTAATAACCCTATTATTATTCCTGTTTTGTATCCAATTTTTTCAACAAGAATTCCTGAAGGAAGTGAAACGATAGCGTAAGCTGTAAAAAACGTAAACTGTACAAGCATTGCTTGGGTGTAATTTAAATCAAAAATAGCTTTTAAATGTGGAATGAGAATATCATTTAAACTGGTGATAAATCCCCACATAAAAAAAAGCGAAGTTAAAACCACTAAAGCTGGTGTGTAATTAGTATTGCCGTTACTAGCAACATTGCCTGTTGATTTTGAAGGAGATGAAACCGCCATCAGTTACTCCGGGTTATAATAATTGTTAAAAATAATTGACACAATAAATTTAAGACATAAAAAGGGAAACATAACCAATTATTATGCCCAATAAGTAAAAAGTTAAATGTGCTTTCTTAAGTTTGATTGGAAACGTTTACAAAATAACACTTTTTGTTATTATTATTTTAATAAGTAAAGCTTATTAAATTGATAAATAAATTTAATGATGGATGCTATTGATAGAAGAATATTTAGAATGGAAACATACCCAATTCCCAAAAGAAATTGGGTATGAAAATACTTAGAATCATTTAAGCAGAATCATTTTTTTTGATGAGACAAAATCTCCGGCTTGTAACTTGTAAACATAAACTCCACTTGCAAGGTTGCTTGCATCAAATTGTTGCTCATAACTCCCTGCATTTTTGTATTCGTTAACTAGTGTTGTTATTCTTCTGCCAAGAATATCGAATATTTCTAATTGTACTAATCCATCATTTGGTAAATCAAATTTGATTGTTGTAGATGGATTGAATGGATTTGGATAGTTTTGATGTAATGAATATTCCTTTGGAATTAATTGTTTTTCATCTTCTGAGTTAATTCCAAATTTTGATTGAAGAATATCATTTAGTTTTGATAAATAGTCTGATGTGCCTTTTACAAGATATTTACCACCGCCAATTTTACCAAAGCCTGAATTTGTTGTGTCTAAGTTTAATGCTGTTGTAATAATATCTATCTCAGCATAAACAGCTTCTTCGCTATTTGGGTTTTGCTGGATGATATTATCAAACTTATTTATTGCAGTTAAATATTCTTCTTTGCTTACATCGCAAAGTATTGATCTTTGATTGAATGCTCTAATAAGTAATGTATCTGTTTCTACTTCTAGTATTGAGTTAAATGCATTTTGTAATTCAGTAAAATAAGAAGGTTCTTCTCTTAATAGTTTACCAATTTCATAAAGCTTGTTATAAGCATAAAGCTTTTCTTCATTTGTATAATTACCCTGAACTATAACCAGATAATAAGTTTGTGCTTCTTCAATTGCGCCACTATAAAAAAGTTTATCTGCAATAGTATAGTCTTCTTCAAGCACACTGATATCAGTTGATTCTCGTTCTCGTGAATCAAGCGTATCAACGATCTGGCCATCTGTTGTTTGAATGATTAACTCAGAACCCGAACAAGGAGCATCTGGCAAAGGACAATAATCTGCGGTTGGATCATAATCTGCTTCGAGTGTACCAAGTCTTGATGGTGAAGGACCAACAACACCCCAATAATTATGATCAACAAAAAATTCTCTTGATCCTTCTCTGCTTCTTGTCCCTTTGATCAATGGTATAGTAAGATAAGTTGGAATTCCTGCCCTGTCATCACTGATCTCATTGAATCCATAACTCAACAAAACATCACCCGAATTCAAAAATATTTCAGCACCATCAGGCAATGTTTGAGGTGCTGATGGTGGAAGTTGAGTAAATGTTCCGTTATTTCTTATAACGTTGCAACCGCCGATTGGATACCAGCAATCCGGATTTGCCAATTGTTGAACAAGGTTTGGGAATGAGCCAACATCAGAATAAACACCACACTTATAATTATATTCAATTGAATTTACACCAAGGTCCGGAGAAGAATATGCAAGTAAAACTCCAAAATTATGATAACGAATTGTATTATTTCTCAGATAACCACCACTGCTGCTCATTGATATTCCAGGCATTGGTGAACCAACATTAGATTGAATTCCTAAAATTGTGTTTTTAGAAATATAAGCTGAACTTACCATATTAAAGTAAAGACCAAGGTTGCATTGATTGATTGAATTTTCTTTGATTACTACTTCTGAACAATTAACAACAGAAATACCTGTTCCGCAATTAGATATGCTGCTCTTATAAATTATTGGTGTATTTAAAGTTGAATATGAATCTCCATTACCGAAATGAAATAAAGCAATACCTGCGTTTGAACAATTAGAAATATTAACATTTGATACATTAATTGTTGCTTCATTCTCAACAGTTATTCCGTTTATTGGGCCAGTAATATTACAATAAGAAATTATTGGTGAGGCGTTTGGGTTAACAACGACACCCACAGATGTTGAGGAATTATATTCAAGTGTTAACCTAGACGAACTTGATAATCCTAAAACCTGTGCATTACCTTCAAGAATAAGTTTTGCACCATTGTTAAATACTATTTTACTATTGCTGTTGCCGTACTTTATTTTGCCACCTGCTTTAATTGTAATATCTGCATTTGCTGTATATGTACCGTTTATTGTTAGAGTTGCTCCGGATTCGATTGACATATCATCATACAAAGTCGGGATGTTATTAACAGTTTCATTATAAACAAGCTTGCCACCGTATTTAACAACTGGTGCTACCTGAAATAAGTAGCCTTCTCCTGCTGGAAAAGTGAGTGTTTGTGTTGTTTGATTTTGAAAAGTAATATCAAAATTATTTGATGGCTCAATATTTCTGAAACGAAAGTTAGTAAAACCTGAATTTGTTGTTTTGGGTTTTACTGTTACATTTACATTTGTTGAATTTGTAGTGTGTTGATTTGTTAGCAGAAAATAATAATAATCATTCCCTAAATACTCTTTGTGGTTAAACAATCCTGCATGAAAGTTACATGTGCTTGCTGATGATTGTAATGAAATATAATTACCTAAAAAATTCCCTACGCCCGTTATATCTAATCCCTGACGAAGTAGAATGTAATTACCCGAATAATTTAAATTTAGCAATGTTTTGCCTAAAGTACTTTTAAGTCTTAACCCTATTTCCTGTCCTTTATACCATATATCACGTTTTGCATACTCACCGTTTATTAGCGTATCAACCATACCAACTATAAACACATCGTGAGGTGGTGGAAGCCACATAAGTTTAGATTTTTGAGAATAATATATCTCATAGAAAAAGCCCTTTACTCCATGTGCTAAAGTCAACATTGTTTCTGCACTTAATTGGGATGGAGTTGGTGGTCTAAGCCAATAATAATTTGATGAACCATCAGGGATGTAACCCCAGGTTTGTAACGCAACCAAGAATGTATCGGTATATGTTGATGCCGCCTGAAGCGAATTCCTTAGAAGATCAAGACCTTTGGTATCTGAATAATATGAACCATCCGGGTTTACCAGATAAGGGAAAAACCAGTACATTAATCTTTTCGGTTTTGCAATATTCATCCAATGCATAAATGTAGAATCCAAATCTCTGTGTAAATTATATGCTGGATAATAATGTGTAAGTAACTTTTGTTCAACGCTCAGTTCATCAATAATTTCCTGAAGTTTTGCAATTGGATAATAACAATCCAAGGAATGAGGTTCATCAATGGTGGACCAATATTTTAGTTTATCCATAAATAATGGGTTTTCATTTTGGAATTTTGAAATGTATTGAGTAATTAATTCTTTTGATAGCAAAGGTTCATCAATAAATCTTTTCTTCCAAATTAAACTATCATAAACTTCAATGTTGTCAACATATAATGGTGCATTGCCAGACCATATTACTTTATATTGAACAGATGTACCTGCAAGTAAAAATGTAGAGAAGTCCGCATTCTTTTGCGGGAGGGTATTTGGCAATGGAAAAACATTTTCATTTCCTTTTATTTGTGTTGAGTTTTCTCCGTGGTTATAGATAAGCGTTATAGTTTTATAATTTTCAGTTAAGTCTGCTGTGGTTAGAACAGTGTCTTTTAAAACCTTTTCCAGAATCCAATCTGCAACCCAATTACCCGGACTTACTTCATAAATTTTATGATACCCGCGTAAAACCTGTAAAGTACAAACTTCTGCAACTTCCTGTGGAATATATTGTCCTCTTTTCAATTTAAAATTAGCTATATAATTAATAGGAATTCCATTAGCTATATAACCGTAAACATAAGTTGGGTATTGATAATAATGTGGACCATAAACAAGTGAATCACCCGGTTGACTGTTTTGATTCGACTTCCAGCCTTTTGTACCATCATTATCTGTGTATTCTGCTCCACTTGTATAATTACCACTTTGAATATGTTTGACTTTAATATTGTAATTGAACTTGTTATCTCCTTCAGCTTCCCATTTTGAATACATTGCATTTGAAAAGTAATATATCCAATCAACTTTCTCAGAATGATATCCTGGATATCCAGGATCACCGGGGAAAGGATTAGCTGCATAAATATATTTAAATTGGCTCAGTTGATCTAAATTTGACTGTTGTTGAATTAAGGAAATGTATCTGCGTGCTGTTTGATAAATGGAATTAATTCCCATTTCTTTTATTTGATCGTAATTACTATAATTTGTGTTATTATCAGGTGAATAACCGAATGTACCAAACAAAAACTCATCTAATTCTTGCTGCTGGCTATAAACAAAATTTGATAAGAATATTATCAGGCTTATTAATAATAATTTGTTTTCCATCTTTAACTCCCAACTATATATATTTATTAAATTACTTTAATTGCTATACTTTTTTTTATTTAACATTTTAGCATTTGGCGCTATTTCAACAATAACATTTTCTTTACCTGGGAATAAACAGGAATGTTATTTTCACTTATTACATCTATCTTGTATAAATATATTCCGCTTGCAAGATTTTGAACTGCTGATCGTGAATTGTCATTATTATTCATCGAAAAAGTTACTTCATAATACCCGCTCACTTGAACTTGATTTACAAGAACATTTACTAACTCGCCATTAATATCATATACCCTTAGCTTTACATAACTTCTTTCTTTTAGCCTGTAACTTATCGTTGTAGTTGGATTAAATGGATTCGGGTAGTTCTGATAAAGCTGGTAATCCGTAATAAGCTGTGGATAATTTTCAATTCCTGTAATGATAACAACTTTTTCTTCTGAAGGTTTTGACTCATTTGCTTGGTTATCCACACAAGTTACTTTGTAAACATACTTTGTAACATTATGTGGGTTTATTTGAACCAAAAATGTATCTGTAGATGATGAAATTAGTTTTGTTGAATCAATCGTAAAGTTTATAACCGTATCACGATATACCTTATAAAACGAGGTATCTGCTTCTGTGTTTCGATTCCAATTTAAAGTTATATAATTTGAATCATCCAAGGCAGTAAGATTTAATGGGGGTGAAGGTGCCAGATCAAGATATTTATAGCTTACACCAAAAGGTCCGCCATATAATCCAATATCACTCCTACTTCCATCTTTATCAAGCATATTTGGATCACCAGCATCTATTAATGGTGAGAACATTTGAAGATGAAAGTCCATACTATCCGTATTTACGTACATCGGATCATAGGAAATATTTGTAGTGTCAGGTGAATAATTGATATAATTTTGATTGTTTCCCCAAACATTGTTGTACTTAAAATAAGGTGTATCTGTTGAACCTGAATATTTTCTATAACCAACATTACCATTAGTTATTGAATTATTTACTGTAAAGTCTCTGCCATAACTTAAAATACCCGCGTAAGAAAAATATCCATATACATTATTATTGGTTAAAGTATCCCACGCATATGTTTCAATTCCTTTATTACTATTGTTAGAGATGATGAGATTATTATTTATCCGTGTACCATAACTGAAAATACAGTCAATGCCCGTTGAATTACTGTTTTGCAAATTAATTATGTTATTAAAAATAAATGGGGTGGCACCCACCCCACTATTTATACCAACACCAGTAGGAATAATTAGATTATTTTCTATTAGGGAGGAATTAATATCATCCATTGAAATTCCATAAGCTGAAAAATTAATTAAATTACTATTTACACTAACTTGACCTCCACCTGATAAAATTCCATCTATACCATAAAAAATATTATTTTGCTCAATAATCCCACTTGTACTTACTAACGATGGCGATATATATACACCATTTCCTGTTAAATTTTCATCCGACACAATAATGTTGAACCCTTTTAAATAACAACTATCTTTAAACCAAATAGAAGGATAACCTGGTTGTAACAAACCTCGTGTATCAACCACAGTGCTATCCCAATCAGAACCAATCAATGAAAGACCGGGTATCATAACAACAGTTTCTTTATACACTCCATTAGCAACATAAACCGTATCACCAAAGCTGCAAATGTTAATACACTTTTGTATGCTGTCTGCGGCTGTTTGCCAACTCGTGTAGGGTGGTTGGCTTGTGCCGGACTTACTTACGTAACGGATGGTCGCTTCGCTAAAGGAAAAAGATAAAAGTAAAAAGAATAAAGAAAGGGAAAGGAAATATTTTAATTTCATAAGAGCCTCAACCTAATTTGGTTAAATCTTAATTGTAACTTATAAAATGTTTTGGTTAAGTACGAGCAAACAAAAAAGACGGTATTGATTAATCTTAAAATTCAAAATATTTAATACAATTTGTGTTTGTAAAGTCTAAAAATTGTATAATTAAAAATTAAATATCTTAGCAACTTAAACTCTATATTTGGCTTACTAAAAAACAGATATTTGAATAGAATAAGACGAATTTAGACTAACGATGAACGCTGAAAAAATATTTTATATAATTCTAAGTACAATTTTAGTTACGGTGTTTATACTTTTTACTTTTGTGTTTTCACCGGGCGAGTTTAATACTTCACGCACTTCAAAGCAAAAAACTATTTACTTTGTTGATCATATCTCAGCAGCACACCAAAAAGTTATTGATTTATTTAATGAGCGAAACAAAGGTTCGATTAAAGTTGAAACAATAAATCTTTCGTTTGATAAGTTTAGCACTAACGAAAGAAAAGAATTGTTAGCAAGATATTTAAGAAGTAAAAATAATCGTATAGATGTTTTTGCTGTTGATCAGATATGGGTTCCGAGATTTGTTAAATGGGGCAAACCTTTAGACGCATTTATTGATAGCACAGAAAAAGCTAATTTATTTTCTGATGCCCTTAAAACTTGTATTAATAAAAACTCGCTTGTTGCGGTACCGCTTTACATTGATATTGCTGTAATGTTTTACCGCGATGATTTGATTAACAAACTACCTGATTATCCTATGATAAGAAAAAAATTAAATGCATCAATTACGTGGGAAGATTTTATCAATCTTAACTCGCGTGTAAATAAAAATGGTAAACCATTTTTTATTTTTCAAGCGGATGATTATGAAGGATTGATTTGTGCATTTACGGAATTAATGGCAAATCAAAATAATCCGATTATAGATGCAAATGGTAAAGTGTTTATTGATTCGCCTGAAGGGAAAAAATCGCTGCAACTTCTTGTGGATTTAGTTAACAAGTACAAAGCTGCACCGGAAGAAGTAACTTCACTTAAAGAAAATGAAAGTTATAGACTTTTTATAAAAGATAATGCTCACTTTTTACGCGGCTGGACAAGTATGCTTGGTGATGAAACAATTCAAATTCCTGATGATGTAAAAGAAAATGTAAAAATGATTCCTGTGCCTCATTTTACAGGCTCAAATACAGCTTCTGTTTATGGCGGCTGGAATTTAATGGTATCAAATTATTCAGAAAAAATTCCTGAAGTAATGAAGTTTGTAAAGTTTTTATTAAGTGTGGAATCGCAAAAAATTATGTACGAAGAGCGCGGTTATCTGCCAATAAATAATAAGCTATATTCAGATAGCAATTATGTAAAACTGCATCCGGAATTAAGATTTTTAAAACAAGTTTTACAAACCGGAGTTCACAGACCATTTTTACAAAACTACACAAGTGTTTCAGATATTTTATCATACTACATTAAAAGAGCAATAAAGAATGAAATAAGTGTTGATGAAGCTTTAAATGAAGCTACAAGAAAAATTAATGAAAAAGCGATTTTGGTAAAGTAGTTATGAGTCCTAAAAAAATATTTGAAAAAATAAAAGAATATCATTTTGAGTTTAAACACGTTACAGTGTTGTTTATCATTTTGTTTTCGTTCCAGGTAATTATATCGTTTATTAATAAAGCCGCAGTAAAAAGTTTTTTAAGTACAACACAGGAATGGTATCAGAAAGATTCCGCAGAAGAAATTGCTAATCTTACAGCTACATCCTTAGAACTTGTGTTAGAATCGATTGATCCGCAAAAAACATTAAACAAAGATCAGGAAAACAAAGCTGTTCAAGCGTTTGATATTATTTTTAGTCAGCAGCAATTAAAACACAATATAGAAGGTTTGTATGTTATTGTAAGATTTGGAAATGAAGTTTATGCTATTGATGACGGCAGAACATTTTTTAGATTTTTAGTTTCTCATAGTAAAATAAATCAAACAACAGATAAAAATAAATTAGCTGTTGTAGAGATGTACAAAAAAGTTGAGCGGGAATTAAATGTAAAAGAAGAAATAAAAAGTATTATCACTGATAAAAAAACTTTTAACATTTTTGTTCCATTTGTTTTACGCGGCGAGTATATTGGAGCCGTTTATATGAAAAACACTCCTGATTTTAGTTTTATTAGTAACCAGGTAATTAGCAATTATGATGAAACATCTGTTATTTATCTTTCTTTAATTTTGCTTGGACTTCTTGCAATGTATTTTATTTCATCATACACGGTTAAGGAAAGAGATGATGCTCAGAAAATGTTGTTTGATGAGCATGAAACAAGCCTTAAAAAGCAAATCAATTATGAAAAGGAATTAATTTTTACAAAACGGATTTATCACACGCATCATAAAGCGGAAAAAGTTATGGGATTTATTAAAGAAGATTTGCGTGTACTTTCACCAGAGAATATAAATGATATAAAATATCGTGTTTCAAAATATTCTAATTTTATCTCGCGTGTAATTTATGATATGAAATGGTATGATCCGCCAGTGCAAACAATTCGTAACCAGATTTTTAGAACCAATTTAAATGAAGTAATAAAGTTTTTAGTTGATAACATTTTTTTAAGAATAACATCAAAATCAAATGCTTATGAAATCAAGCTGGAAACAGATCCAAAGCTTCCTGTTGTGCCAATAAACGAGTTTGTGGTTTGGGAAATAATTGAGCCACTTATTCAAAACAGTATTGATCACGGCGGTGAAAAGGGAATAGAGATAAATTGCAAAACCAGGTTTGATGAATCAACAAATAAATCTTTTATTATTATTGAAGACAACGGAAAAGGAATTGAGCAGGAATTATTAAAGGTCAATGAAAACGGAATTAAAAATGTTTTTATAGAAAATGTCACCACTAAGCAATCAGGTTTGCAAAATTCTGGTTACGGGTGTTACATTGCTTACGAAATATCCAAACGATGTGGATGGGATATTGATGCAGAAAATCTTGATAAAGGCGGCTGCAGGTTTACAATTACAATTTATAATTAATCGGAAGTGCAAATGATATTTGAAGGTAAAACAATAAACTTGCTTCTAATTGAAGATGAAGATTATGATGTGCGAAGAATTAAAAATACAATTACTCCTTTTGAAGAACGTATAAAAATTAATGACATAGTTTCAAATGGTTTAGCTGCGTTAGAATTATTGCAAAACAAAAAAGGCAAGTATGATGTTGTAATAATGGACTATCAGATTGCGGGCGGTTTAATGGGCGAAGAGCTTATAAAAAAACTTAAAGAGATAGATTCAACAATTCAAATAATTGTTATTACAAAAATGACGATTAACCTTAATGATTATAACTTTGCAAATAAACTGATTAAAGCCGGCGCATTTTGGTACTGCACAAAATACCCCGGTGATATTGAAGATTATATTTATCAGCCAACAGATTTTGTGATGAGTGTGTTTAACGCTTATGAAAAGTGTTTACTTGAACGTGAAAGAAACCGATCTTACCAAAAACTGCACAGAAATGTAGAAGATATTTTAGTCCAAAAGAAAATTGTTGGTGAATCACCAATTATGATTGAGCTTAAAGAAGAGATTGAAAAGTTTGCACACAGCAATGTTAACACGTTAATTAGAGGCGCATCAGGGACAGGAAAAGAATTAGTTGCATACAACATCCATTACAGAAGCGATAGACGGTATGAAAATTTTGTTATCATAAACTGTGGAAGTTTACCAAGTCAGCTTGTTGAAAGTGAATTGTTTGGTTATGAAAAAGGAGCATTTACCGGAGCGGATAAAAAGAAACTTGGTTTGTTTGAGATAGCAAACAATGGAACAATTTTTCTGGATGAGATTACAGAATTGCCTTTACAGGCCCAGGTAAAGTTGTTACGAGTAATTCAAGATGGTGAAATAGAAAAAATAGGAAGAACAGAAAAAATAAAAGTTGATGTAAGAATTATTGCAGCAACAAACAGAAATGTTGAAGAAGAAGTTAGAGAAAAAAGGTTTAGAGAAGATCTTTATTACAGGTTAAACGTACTTCCTATTTTTGTACCCGATCTTAAAAAAAGAACATCAGATATTCCATTGCTTATTGATTATTTTTTATCCAACATAAGTATTGATATGGGAAAAGAAAAACCTGAAATTCCTGATGAAACCATGAAAATATTTATGAGCTATGAATGGCCGGGCAATGTTAGAGAATTAAAGAATGTTGTACAGAGAATTTTATTTAGTTCGCAGGCACGCATAACCCCTTTATTAGCAAATCGTGCTTTAGGTATTTCTGAAGAAACAAAACCGGCAAACGAATTTGGTTTTGGTGATATGTTTAACCTAGATAATATCGTTCCTTTAAAAGATATGGAAAAAGTTTTACGTGAAAGATATTTTAAATTTGTAAGAATTAATTCTGATAGTGATACTGATGCAGCAAAAAAATTAGGATTGGCTCCACCAAACTACTACAGAATGGCAAAGGAATTAGGATTAAAATGATTTGTATGTTCAAGAATAGATTCCTGCAAGATTAAAAAATCATTTGATTATTTATATAATAAAGTTAGTTTATTACTTTAATAACTAAAGAGATTTTTACGACACTTTTCATTTGATTTTATTAGAAAATCTAAGATTTAGTTTTTTATTCTATGGTATTATAATTGTTTAATTAACTTTTAACCTTTATTAATTTTTTTCGAGATATTTATGAACAAAATGCCAGTAAAAATATTATTTACTTTTATCCTGATAACTTTCTTTTTACATCCAGCATATCTTAATGCCCAAACCGCAACGCTTGAAGCAACATTATCCTTAAAAGATATTAACGGTGTAAAAGTTCCATATCAAAATGGAATGGTTGTTCCATCGTTTGAAAAACAGGATAGAACAATTTTTAACTTAGCCGGCGAATGGAAAAAGCAAAGATTTGTTGCTGATGATAATATCACACTAGATAAAAGAGATACAGAAGGTTTAACAAACCTGATAACAGAAGCAGCAAACAGGCATCTTTATATTTATGATGAAAGCAGCTGGGAAACCAAAACTTTACCCGCAGTAGAAAACACAATGAATCCATATCCAACTGTCCCTGAATATTATCAAGACGGAGTTTGGTATAGAAAGAGATTTAATATTTCAGCATCGCAAACAGACGCATTTGTTAAACTAATGTTCTATTCAGTTAACTATGTTGCCGATGTATGGTTAAATGATGTTTATCTTGGTTATCACGAAGGTGGATATACACCATTTGCATTCGATGTTACATCTGCGCTAAACTATAATGGAGAAAATATTATTGTTGTTAGGGTCGATAATCCATACTGGAATAGTAGAAATGATATTGTTCCTTACACAGCTTGTGATTGGTTTAACTATACAGGAATTATTCACGATGTTTATCTTGAGTTTTCTCATTCAGTTTCTGTTTTAAGAACTAACATAGTTCCGCAAAACGTTAATGGAGATTTTCAAACTTCAGTTGTAATATCAAATGATATGGATGTTACAAAAAATGTTAGTGTTGATGTTGAAGTTTTTGAAGCTGACATAAATGAAAACAATTTTAATGCTGAATCTGCAAGTGAAATTGTTGGTGTGCAGGTTCCGGTTTCTGGTCTTACTAATACTACAGTTTCTGTTTTAGGTGATAGTGTTAATGTCTGGCAAACAAATCTTAATTTATCCAATCCAAAATTATGGTCGATGAAAAATCCAAACCTGTATGTAATGAAAGTAAAGTTAACACTTGATGGAAATGTTGTTGATGAATATTACACGCAATTTGGAATAAGAAAATTGGATGTTGTAAGCGATAAGTTTTTTCTCAATGATCAAACAGTTTTTTTAACCGGAGTTGCAAGACACGAAGATCACCCGGTGCTTGGAAGAAGCATCCCGATTGATACTATTTACTCTGATCTAAAAAAAGTTAAAGAAGTCAAAGCTACATCATTAAGAACTGCACATTATCCTAATCATCTTCAAACATATTTATTGGCAGATAGGTTAGGAATTGCAGTGATTGAAGAAATACCAGTTTGGTGGTTTGATACAGAGGCTGCATGGAATGTTCAGAATAATGAAAGACATATACACGAACAAATGTTTCGTGAAATGGTTTTTAAAGATTACAATCGTCCATCAATTTTTTTATGGAGCACAACAAACGAATGTCTTGATGTGCCTAATAGAAAAATATTTATTGATAGAGTCAATCAGGACTTAAAGCAAAATTATAACGATGGTAGATTTATCACACAATCTGCAGCAGCAGATAGACCAGGTTCAACTGATGATTCGCAATTAGCCTGTGATGTTATGGGCTGGACTATGTACTTTGGTGTTTTTCATGGTTCAACTTATTTTACCGGAACATATAATTTCTTAAACGCAGTAAAAACAAATTTGCCAGGTAAGCCTATTTTAGATACTGAGTTTGGATACTGGTCCTCTGAAAATGGCAGTACAACTCAAAAACAGATTGATGTTTTCAGTTATACATTTTTAGCCTTAGCAACTCATGCTCCAGTTTATTCTGATGGTTCCTTAAACAATGCTGGTGCATTAATGGGTTGTACCTGGTGGTGCATTTTTGATTGGTATTCACATCAACACGCCGGCGGCTACCAGAGTATGGGCTTATATGGAATGGATAGAATAACTGCTAAACCTGTTGCGCCAGTATTAAAGAGTGGCTATTTACCGTATTACAATTTGGGTGGTGCAGTTACTGATGTTGAAAATGATATAGAAGATTTACCAGCTGAGTTTTTGCTAGAACAGAATTATCCAAACCCATTTAATCCTGAAACTAAAATTGTATTTAATCTTCCTAAAGATTCAAATGTTAAATTAAAAATTTATGATGTACTTGGTAACGAAGTTGGATTGATTATTAACCAGCAAAGAGTAGCAGGTCAAAATGAAATCACTTTAAATGCTGAAAAATTAAAATTAGCAAGCGGAGTTTATTTATATAGATTAGAAGCAGATGGTTTTACTTCAGTAAAGAAAATGATTTATTTAAAATAGTTTGTTAATTAGTATAACAAGGGTTAATAAATAGCTCTTGTTATACTAAAACCATTTTGATAAAGTTTTGGAAATTTATTTTTGTAAATATTTATGTTGAAGTTTCTAAAAATATTTAGTGTTCTACAAATTGCACTTTCCTTTTTTATCCCGACTATATTTGCTCAAAATCGATCACTTCAATTTGAAAATTTTACAATTGATGATGGGCTTTCCAACAATTCAATAAACTGCATACTTCAAACTCGTGATGGATTTTTATGGATTGCCACAAAAGATGGGTTAAACAGATTTGATGGACAAAATTTTAAAATATTTAAAAACGATCCATCTAATTCTAAATCACTTACAGAAAATTATGTTATGTCTTTATTGGAATCTGAGGATGGAACATTTTGGGTTGGAACCTGGGGCGGTGGTTTATTAAAATTTGATCCACTACACGAAACATTTATTCGTTATGATCTGCCCATAAACGATGACGACTATATACAAGCTTTATATGAAGATAATCAACACTATATTTGGTACGGAACTACAAATGGCGGGATTAATAAACTAAATACTATTTCAAAAAAATTCTATCGTACAGAAAAAATCTCACCAATAAATTTTATTTTCCTGATAACAACATTACTTCAATCACCCAGGTTAATAAAAAATATTTGTGGATAGGGACGTTAAGCAGTGGTCTTTTCAAATTTGATTCGGTAAATGAAACATATGTGCAATACAAGAACAACCCAAAAGTTGCAAATTCTATTTCAAATGATTATGTGTGGGATATTTGCAACTACTCAAATGAAGCACTAATACTTAGCACTGGTGCTGGTATTGATAAATTTGATTTAAGAACGGGAAAGAGTACTAATCTGCTTAACAATAAAATATTTTCTAATTTAAATTTTAGTGAAACGTTTAGGCAGACGATTAAAGATCATAACGGAAATATTTGGGCTGGAACATATAATTATTTTGGATTATTTATTTTCCCAAAAGCGGCAAATCAAACTCAAAATTATATTCATCTCATTAAAGACGAAAATGATGCTCACTCAATAATCTCAAACAGAATTAGATGGTTGTATGAAGATAGAAGTAATAATATCTGGATTGGAACAGAAGAAGGAATAAGCAAGCTTTATACAACTAAACCATTTATTCAATACAGATATTCTCCTAATACTAAGCAAACACTCGGAGGTAAAGTTGTAAGCAGTATTACCGGAAATAATAAAAATATTCTTTGGGTTGGCTATGCTGGTGGCGGATTTGATAAAGTTAACCTTACTACAAATAAAATTACTCAGTATAAACACGATGAAAATAAAGAAAATTCACTTTCGGTTGATGATGTCATTTCGCTATATGCTGATAAGAAAGGGAATATATGGATTGGAACTTTTTATGGTGGCTTAAATAAGTTTGATCTGGTAAATGAAACGTTTAAATCATATCTCAATGAAAAAAATAATCCTTTCAGTATAAAATCAAATTGGGTTCAACAGATTCTAGAAACAAGTTATGGCCAGCTTTTAGTTGGCACAAACGATGGGTTACAGATTTTAGATCAGCAAAAAGAAAAATTTTATAATTACTCACCGGTAGTAAAAAATAATTCAGAAAAACTTCCTGAAATTCTTTCTATAAATGCATTGTTTGAAGACAGAGAAAAAAATATCTGGATTGGTACCTGGCTAGATGGACTTTTCAGATATGATCAGCAAAAACAATTTTTATATCATTACATACCGGAGGAAAATAAAATATACAGTTTAAGCGCAAGTAAAGTAACATCAGTTTATGAAGACTCAAAAGGATTTATTTGGGTAGGTACACATAGTGGCGGGCTAAATAAATTTGATAAATCATCACAGAAATTTTATCACTACACAACCAGAAATGGGTTGCCAAATGATGTTGTATTTGGGATGCTGGAAGATAATAATGGCAGTATCTGGATAAGCACGATGAAAGGTTTAGTTAAGTTTAATCCTACTAAAGAAACATTTAGAATTTATGATCAATCAGATGGAATAATTCATAATCAGTTTAACTGGCATGCCAGCTATAAAGATGAATCAGGTAAAATGTATTTTGGCGGACAAAATGGGTTTATAAAATTTGATCCCAACACAATTACCATTGATTCAACACAAATACAAATTTCATTTACATCGTTTAAAGTTTTTGATAAAGAAGCAACACTGCCTCAATCACTGCCAACAACAAAAGAAATTATTCTTAGGTATGATCAGAATTTTTTTTCAATTGAATTTGCTGCTCTTGATTTAGCGCCAGCACACAAACATAATTATTCGTATATGTTAGAAGGAATAGATCCAGAATGGATTAATGCAGAAACAAGAACCACAGCATATTATACTGATATTGAATATGGTACATATAAGTTTTTTGTTAAAGCAAGTAATGCTGATAATATTTGGAGTGAACCAGTTGTTCTTTCAATTATTATTAATCCGGCTTGGTGGATGACATGGTGGTTTAAAGTTTTTGTGATTATTGCTTTAGCATTTATTGGTTTTGCAATTTATAAATACAGAATTAACCAGGTATTAAAAATTGAACGTATTCGCTATAACATTGCCAGTGATTTACACGATGAGATTGGAAGTAATCTAAGCAGCATTTGCGTTGATGGACAATTACTGCTTAAGAGCAAATTACTTTCTGAAAACGAAAGAGAGTTATCATCAGATATCAGTAAAACCGCATCACAAACACTTGACGCAATGCGTGATATTATTTGGTTTATCAATCCCAAAAATGATGAAGGCGAAGATATTATTTTTAAAATGAGAGAAACTGCATCCAAACTTTTAGTTGGGATGGAGTGGACTTTTAATGCTGCTAATGCAGTAAGGTTAGATTCTTTTTCACTTGAGCAGCGGAGAAATATTTTTCTTATTTATAAAGAAGCTTTAACAAATGTTATTAGACATTCAAATTCAAAAAAGTGTGAAGTCGTTATTCATAACCAGGCAGATAATCTTATTATTAATATCAAAGATAATGGTGAAGGTTTTGATGTTAATTCTGTAAGAAAAAATACTGGCCTGTTAAGTATGATGAAGCGCGCTGAAAAAATTAATGGTAGATTATTAATCGAAAGTAAAAATGGAATCGGTACTAGTGTTTTGCTTTCAGTTAAAAACAAAAAATAATTTTTATTTTGTTATAACTAAATAATATTAAATGCCCTAAACGTGGTATAGATTAAAGTTTTCAATAATAATAATTTGCTTAAGTATACAATTTGAAAAAAGTAATTCACACGGAAAATAAAATAATAAATATTTGGGTTGTTGAAGATAACCTGAGATACAGAAAATCTTTAGCAGGTTTAATTAATAGCACACCAGGAATGCATTGTGTTCATTCATTCGTATCGTGTGAAGAAGCTATTGATATACTTAGAACAGATAATACACCTGAAGTTATTTTACTTGATATTGGTTTGCCTGGTATTAGCGGAATTCAGGGTATAGAAAAGTTTAAAGAGCTTTCACCTACAACATTAATAGTAATTCTAACAATTTATGATGATAATGATAAAGTTTTTGATGCACTTTGTGCGGGTGCTTCTGGATATTTATTGAAAGACTCATCACCAGAAAAGATTATAGATGCTATAAAAGAAGTACTTGCGGGTGGCGCCCCAATGAATATGAAAATTGCACATAAAGTGCTTGAACTTTTTGCTCAGTTTAAAAAGAAAAAGTCTGATTATGGTTTAACAGAACGTGAAAAGGAAATTTTACAACATATAGTTTCGGGTTTAACTAAGCAGCAAATAGCTGATAAATTATTTCTCAGTTTTCATACAGTTAATACTCACCTAAAAAACATATATCTTAAACTATCATAAATACAATATCAGGTGCAGTTACAAAAGTGTATAAAGAAAACATTTTATAATTACTTTATAATTGGTTTCTCGGTTTAATTATTTAAAAGATTGGAATATTTCTTCAAGGAATTCATTTCAAACATTTCTTATAAAAACTAAAGATACCATAAACATGCGATTGTGGTAAAGAAGTAAGAAGTTATACATTTAAATGTCTTTTAACCAATCAATGGAAAGATTGGCGAATTACAATCTTGCTATGCTAGTTTATTATACAATTTTACACTAAAAAATTTTAAATGTTAAGAAATACTGGTAACTCTATGAAAATAAAGAACACATTTTTAATGTTCATTATTGTTCTTCTTAGCTCATTTAATTTTGCCCAGGTACAAAACATTGCACATCGTGGCTGTTCATCACTAGCGCCAGAAAACACTTATGTAGCCTGGGTAAAGGCAATTGAAGTAGGTGCAGACTATTTTGAACTTGATATACAACTTTCCAGCGACGATTCAATGATGATTATGCACGATGATACAATTGATAGAACGACGGATGGCACTGGTTTATTAAGCTCAATGACTTACGCACAGCTACGAACTTACGATGCAGGCTCTTGGTTTGGAACTGAATTTACTGGAGAAAAATCCCTACTTTTTCAGAAGCATTACAATTAGCCAAATCAAATGGAAACATTAATATAGTTGCAGAAATTAAAACGACTAATTCTTCTATTGTCCCTAAAGTAGTAGCAATGATTCAAGCTTTTGGAATGCAAAGCAGAGTAATTGTATCAAGCTTTAATTATACTCAATTAACACAAACAAAAACTTTGGATGCAACAATTCCTGTTCAGCTTTTTGCTACAATAACTAATGCTATGATTGACCAGATTTCTGCAATAGGTGGTGAATGGGTAGGCAGCGGGGGAACTATTACTCCAAGTCTTCTTAATTATGCACATACAAAAAATGTTCTGTTTAATGCGTGGACGATAAACTCAAACTCACAAATGATAGAACTAATTAATATGGGAATTGATGGTATAACAACTAATTATCCGCAAACACTTTATTTGCTTTCTGATACCACAGCTCCTTCAGATGTTATAATTAATTCAGCAACGCCAAGCGGAGCTACAGATATAATTTTAAACTGGCAGCCTGCAACTGATCCTGAAAGTGGAATTACAAATTATCTTGTTTATAGAAATATAAATCCTAATCCTATAGATCTTTATGCAACAGTGGGCGATACAACTGATTTTATTGACCATACATCAGTTGAAAATAGAACGTATTACTATAGAATTAAAGCTGTAAATGGTGCAACTTTAAAAGTTTAAATTTCAGCAATCAGGTTTCTGCTACTACAACAGTTGATGAAGCTAAACCAACTGTTTTATTCATTACTTCGGTTAATGATTCCCAAAGCGTGTATATAGAATTTGATGAGCAGGTTGATGAACTTAGTGCTGAAACTTTTTCCAATTACACTATTGATCAAAGTGTAAATGTTACAGAAGCCAAACTTAGTGCGGATCTAAAAACAATTAAACTTACCACATCAGATTTATCTGATACATTATATACAATTACAATAAAAAATGTAAAAGACAGAGCAATCATCCCTAATACAATGTTAGATGCATCTTTTATTTTTAATCATAAAAACCTCACTTCAGATTTTGTTGCATACTATCAATTAGACTCAATATCAATCAATGCACCTGATACACTAGTTTATGATTTATCATCCAATGCAAATAATGGGTTTGTAAAAAATGGTACATTTGTCTCTTCAGGGTATTTAGGAAATGCTTTGGAATTTGATGGCGTCGATGATTTTGTGCAGTTCTCAAATTCTCCTTCTTTTGATATAAATGGCAATCAAGTAACTGTTTCTGTTTGGACAAAACTATCTTACTTACCAGTTGATATGCCTACGCCTTTTGGTCCATTATTCGATTCAGAAACTGATAGGTATGTACTTTATGAGGATAGAGGAAATAATGAGTTAAGATTTAAAGTTACAACAAGTGTATCTGCCGAGAGACCTGGAATTTCAGGAGCGGATTTAGTTATTGATGAGTGGATCAATGTAGTAGGAGTTTATGATGGAGCTACTGCTAAAATCTATCTTAATGGTTTATTAAAAGATACACACAATCTTACAGGTACTGTAGGTACAGGGCAGGTTGCAATGTTGGGTAAAAGTGGAACTTCGGGGACTCCATCCTATTTTAAAGGAAGTATGGATAATGTTATAGTTCTCAATCGAGCATTACCTGAGGATGAAGTGTTAGAATTATTTAATAATACAAAAATTTCTGCCAGCCCATTAGTTTCAGTAGAATCAGAAAATGAGATTGTACATAGATTTGAATTACTTCAGAACTATCCAAATCCATTTAATCCAACTACAACAATTATGTTTCAACTACCTGTTAGTGCTAAAGTAACAATTAAAGTTTACGATTTATTAGGAAGTGAGATAGCTACTCTTATTAATGAATCTAAAGAAGCTGGTTATCATAGTATTGTTTTTAATGGTAGTTCGCTTGCAAGTGGACTTTACTTTTTTAAAATTAAAGCAGAAGATTTTGTTCAAACAAAAAAATGATGTTAATAAAATAGAAATGATCTTAACTTAATTATTTTTTAATCTTATAAAAGAGGAGTGTCAAATGAAAGCTAAGTTACTTAGTAGTTTGTTGGTGGTTTTTATAGTATTTCTGACATCAATTAGTTATGCACAAATGCCAAAAGCATGGTACTTATTTGATGATGTTGGAAACTTATTGGCTCCGGTTCCTGGTTATGGTACTGATCTATTTTTAACAGGTACGCATACTGCAATTGCAGGTCCAAGTTCAGGTAATGGTGCAATAAGTATTGGCGCTGGCAGTTACTATACTTTAACACATGGTATTGATCCTAATGGCGGCGGAACAAAAGTAAATAGATATACTCTTATGTTTGATTTTAGAGTTGCACAAGCATTAGGTATGTGGCATAACTTATTCTCAACTGACCCTTTAGTAACAACAAATGATGGTGAATATTTTATTAGAAGCTCCACTGGATTTATGGGAACTTTGGATATAGGTTATACTACACCATTCGTTGTAGCTGATAATACATGGTATAGATTAATATTGTCTGTTGATAATGGAAATTATTTCAAAGCTTATATTGATGGTCAATTAGTGTTTGATCACAATATGCGACCAGTAGATGATCCACGCTACTCATTAGCTACAGTTCTACATCTATTGGGTGATGATGATGGTGATGATGGATTAATTGATATTGCAGAATTTGCAATCTGGGATGCCCCACTTTCTGAATCTGAAGTAGCTGCCTTTGGTGGCGTTGGAACTGTTTTACCAGTTGAACTAACTTCTTTTAATGCAGCAGCAGTTGAAGGAAATGTAAATATTAATTGGGCAACAGCAACTGAATTAAATAATAATGGATTTGAAATCCAAAGAAAAAGTCAACAAACAGAATGGAGTTCAGTTGGATTTGTAAAAGGTAACGGAACTACTACTAATTCTCAAGAATATTCTTTTGTGGATAGACCTGGAACAACAGGTAAGTTTTCTTATAGATTAAAACAAATCGATTTTAATGGAACATTTGCGTATTCAGATGTTGTTGAAGTTGAAATAGTTGCAAAAGAATTTAAAACTATACAATAACTATCCAAACCCATTCAACCCATCAACAATAATTTCTTACAATTTACCAGTAGATGCTTTTGTATCATTAAGAATATACAATGCAGTTGGTGAACTTGTTACAGAATTAGTAAACGGAAATCAATTAGCTGGTCAGCATAGTGAAAACTTTAATGCATCAGCAAATGGAACACAATTACCAAGCGGTATTTACTTTGCAGAAATAAAGGCAAACGAAAATATTCAACGAATAAAAATGATGCTTGTTAAATAGAGAATATGTTTTAGAAGTTAAAATTTGTTTGTGCTGGTTAAACTAAAAATCTAACCAGCACTTTTCTTTAAGGAGAGAGAAATGATTTGTAGAAAAATGTTGTTTTTATTTTTTATAACGTTCAGCCTCACTATTGCACAAACAGTTGATAGAGTTGGTTGGTGGAACTTTAATGACACAACAAATATTGTTGCCCTGTTCTTGGCTATGGTTTACCATTACAACTTGTAGGTACTCATCAAACAGTACAAGGTTTTAGCGCATCAGATCGTGCGATAAAAATAGGTGTTGGAAGTTATTATAAAATGAAGCACCAAATTCTACCAAATGCTGGTGGAGCAAAGGTTAATGAATATTCATTACAAATTGATTTTAAAACTGAAGATATAAGTGTTTGGCATTGTTTCTTTCAAACAAATATGCAGAACACTGATGATGGTGATTGCTTCATTAATACAAGTGGATATATTGGTGTTGCAGCTACTGGTTATTCAGCTTATGCAGTGCGTCCTAATGAATGGTATAGGATGATTATCTCAGTTAAAATGGTACTCAATACAAATACTATTTAGATGGACAGTTAATGAATAATGCATCTGTACAGGCTACAGATAGTAGATTTTCACTTGACTCTTTGCTTTTAATGTTTGCTGATGAAAATGATGAGGATAATAATATATTCGTTTCTGAAATTGGAATTTGGGATAGAGCATTAAGTAGTGTTGAAGTTCAAAATCTTGGTGGATTTGGTCATTTACTTCCAACCACGGCAGGCACACAATTAATGCTGGTTCCTTATTTACAAACTCCTTCAACAAACTCAATTTATGTTTGCTGGCATGATACATTATCAAATTTAACAAGTGTTGAATATGGAAATACATCAGCACTTGGACAGGTTACAATTGGTACAAATGAAATTATTTCGAGTGAATATAGATGGCACACCGTTAAATTAACTGGATTGCAACCTAACACAGAGTATTTTTATAAAGCTGTTAGTGGAAGTGGTTCATCTCTTGTTTACAATTTTAGAACGTTACCTGATAGTAATTATACAGGTAAAATTAGATTTTTATTGTATAGTGATACACATAATAATGATACTACGATGGCTGTTAAAGTTATTAAGCAATCCAAATTAATTGCTCAGCAACTTTATGGTAATGATATACATAATCATATTAATCTAATACTTCATTCAGGGGATTTGGTAGTTAGTGGCAGCACTATTACACAATGGACTGATCAGTATTTTGCTCCGTTATCTAATTTATCACCTTATCTACCTACAATGACTGTTGCGGGGAATCATGAAATTGAGCATCAGAATTATTATAAATATATGAAATACGATGATGTTAACGGATTACCGGCAGCAAATGAAAGATTTTGGTCTTTAAAATTGCAAACACTGTATTTATTGGTTTAAACTCAAATGCAATTTCATCATACGGAACACTTCAAAAGTATGGCTTGATAGTTATTTAAACACTGTTGAAAACGATCCATCTGTAGATTTTGTATTTGTTATGTCACACCATTTTTCCATTACGGAATTATGGGGCGAAGGAATAACTTATGATGGCGGACCAGGATATATAACGAATCAGATTTATCCTATTTTAAAAAATATTCAAAAGTTGTTCAACATTCTTTATGGGCATACTCACGGTTATGAACGAGGTACATTTGAAACAGTGGATGCAGATGCACGCGGCGATTTTAGAATCGTATGCGGCGGATGCAGTGGTGGTGCAACAGATCGATGGGGAGCTTTTGTTAACCAGGATTTTCAGGCTATCCATTTAACTTATGATCATTATGGTTATCAACTTATAGAGATTGATGTTGCGAATAAAACTTATGAATCTAAAATGTTTAGTCTTGGTAATACTAACCTAATTCGTGATAATGAAATGATGGATACCTGGTATAGAAAAGCAAATCAACAAGCACCTTCTACTCCGGTTGCAAATGCTCCTACAGTTGAAAGTACAAAAATAACTTTTAATACATCAGACTATAGTGGCGATGATTCTTAATGACTGTTAGAATTCAAGTATCGCTGAACCAGATTTTGGCGGTACAGTTATTGACACAATGGTTCACTGGAAAAATGTTTACGGTGTTGATGGAGCATTTAATCCAATTGATTTAAATGCTGGACTGGATCTTACAGAGCTTAAATTTAATACTTCAAGATTTGTATCTGGTAATCAATATCACTATCGGGTTAAGTATCGGGATCATAATACAAAATGGTCTAACTGGTCTAATGTAGTTACATTTAACAATGTCGTCAGTGTTGAAGAAACATCACTTCCGTTTGAATTTAAGCTTGATCAGAACTATGAAAATCCATTTAATCCATCAACAACAATTGCTTATACTTTGCCGGCAGATGGATATACAACTCTTTAAAGTTTATAATGCTATCGGTGAACTTGTTTCTGAATTGATAAATGAAAATCAAACTGCAGGACGCCACCAATTGAATTTTAATGCAAATATTTTGCCAAGCGGAATTTATTTTGCGGAATTACGAACAGATGATGATAGTGAAAAGAATTAAAATGATATTACTTAAATAAAGATGAATGAAATTTATGTCAGTGATAATCTATTTTACTTTTGTAATGATAATAAAGTAATAATTAGATAACAGTAAAATAATTGCAAGCAACTAGTTTTGCTTCTAATTTTCTGTAATGATTTTTAAAGTCGAGGAAACATTTGAAAAACCATTTTTTTACCAAAACCCTGCTTCTAATTGCCTACGCAATAATATTTACTTCATATATAATAGCTGAACTACCGGTAAAATAACAGGTAAAGTTCTTGATAAATCTACAGGTGAACTATTACCTGGTGTAAATATTATAATCAAAGGAACATCGCACGGAACAAGTACTAATTTAGATGGGGAGTACACAATATTAAATATTCAGCCTGGTAAATATGATATTACTTTTGGTTTTATTGGTTACACTCCATTAACAATAACTGATGTTAACGTTGATATTGATAGAACAACAAAATTAGATGCTGAACTTCAAGTAAGAGCATTGAACTTTCCGAAGTTATTATTCAAGCGCAAAAATCTCCAGTTGTAAAAGATAGAACATATTCCTCAGTTGTAATAAACTCAGAAAGTATCAGCAATTTACCAGTTACAGAATTAAGCGAAGTAATTACTTTACAACCAGGAGAAGGTTAAATCTGGTGGTGCTCTTCACTTTAGAGGTGGAAGAGAAAGAGAAGTTGCATACACCTATAGATGGAATTCCCTACAACTAATTCTTTTAGTCAAAGCGGTGGATCAAATGTAGATGTTGAAAATTCAATGGTATCGCAATTAGAAGTTATTACTGGAACTTTTAATGCAGAATACGGCGCGGCACAATCGGGGTTAAATATAGTAACAAAGATATTGCGAAAATAATTTCTGGTTCTGAAAGTTTTTATACCGGAGATTACTTGAAGCGGTGAGAGTAACGTTTTTTAGGTGTAGATAAATTTAATCCCTTAGCCGAAAAGATTTCCAACTCAGTATAAATGCTCCTTTAATTGCTGATGTAATGGAATATCATTTAACTGAAGATACAAGTCCAGTCAAAGTCTTTATTCATATGAAAGAAGATTCACTTCTCTTGATGGCTGGAAAATTGCAGCTAAGGATCATTGGTTTGTGAGATTATACGTCTGATGAAACTGGTTCGGCTCAGGCAATCATTATTCTTGATCTAATAAAAACCGGTGATTTATCCAGAGGACCGTTATAAAAATATCAAGAATTAGATTTTAATGTAAAACCAAATTATGTACCGATAACTGAACTAAATTATCGTACCAGATTTTGCTGAACGAGGAACAATTGATGGCAGAGTAGATTTATCAAGAATGTATGCACTGATAATCTTGAAAAAGTACAGATATATCCTTAAGTCATTTTATTATCTTAAAACATAAAATTCATCAGAAAAGTTTTCTTATAACAGGCCTTTCATACCAATTTAATGATGGTGAATCTTATTATAGAAAAAGATGAATAAAATCGCTCAGTACCCAGGTGATGATGGAATACAACCAATTTCATTTCATCAGATGGTTTTTCGTCTGGAACAACGGATGGTTTTTTACAGATGCTGATGGAAAAATTATAGGAGAACAAATTCTTATCAACGGAGATTTTAATTATGTTGATAATTATAATTTTATAAAAGGAGGATTTAATTTAAAAACATAAAATAAACACTTACAGCTGGGGCCATGTTGAAAACTAAAGATTGGGAAAATAAAAATGGCTCGGCTTTGATGATCTGCCGGGATTAGATTTTTGCAGATTACGGGGCAGCTATGAGTGACTATTGAAAATTGCAAAGAAACCTTTGATACAACAAAAATATAGAAAAGTTTCAGAATCTGGAATATGCACTTTGGAGAGGATTATACAATTGAACCTTTACGAAATTGCAGGCTATATACAGGATAAAGTTGAGCTTGGAGAAATACATTATTAATGGTGGTATTAGACTTCGACATGTTCTTTCCAAATGAAAAAGTT
>JADJHL010000007.1 GCA_016707585.1 Ignavibacteriales bacterium
AACTTCTTCATAAGGATGAACTTTTTTTCATCTCGGCTATAACTTTTTCAAATCAAAAGAATTAACTAAAACTTCAATCTTTACTTCTTCAACCTTTTCAATTTTACCTTTTACACCAAATCGCGGATTTGATTTTTCAGATCCTTTAAAAATTCCAGTTCCAATTGATCTAAAACTGCAATTTGTGTATTCACCGCTCATTCCGGCACCGGCATTATGCATAGCATCTGCAACTTTATCTGCGTAATCAATTGGAACAAATACAACGAGTTTATTTTGATTTTGAGAAAGGTTAACCAGAAATTTTTGATTTGAGAGTTTGAGTTTTTTGGCAAGTTGAAAACTTACGCCATCTTTGTAAAATCTAAATTTGTATGTGCAGAGTAAAGTGTAATATCTTTTAATAAGCTTTTCTATAATTCTTGATTTCTTGTCGTTAACAACATCAAGTTTTTTAATGATCGAAAGAGCAGCGGGTGATGGCTGATTATCAGTTTACAATTTTTCGGTTTGCTTCATCCACAACTTTTTTATCAACATCCAAACAAAGTAAAATGTTTTTTACTTCTCGGCGCAATGATCCAACTTGCAATCCTACATTGTCTTTTTCCCAGGCAATTGATTTTGGAGCCCAGTCTTCAATTATTTTAATGATCTTATCACATCTCATAATATCAAAAAAAATGCACCCTACTTTTTTATGGGGTGCATTCTTATAAACTTTTTGGTCTTCGCATTTTGACTGATGAGGTCAGTCTTTGCAATAAATTTTAATTTTTTCGGGTTTTTATTCTCATATTCAGTGCATAAATATAATTCTATTAGAGAAAATATACATTTTTGATTGAATTAATTCACAGGTTCAACCCAATTTCCATCTTCTTTAATTAATTCAATCAGTTGATTAACAGCGTCATTTGCTGAAATATTTCTTCTAACAATATTTTTCTCTCTGTAAAGTGTGATTTTATCCACCCCGGAACCAACATAACCATAATCCGCATCCGCCATTTCCCCGGGTCCGTTAACAATACAGCCCATAATTGCAATTTTAACACCCTTTAGATGTTCAGTTCGTTTGCGGATCATTTCAGTTGTTTCCTGCAAATCAAACAGAGTTCTTCCGCAAGATGGACAGGCGATGTATTCCGTTTTGGATATTCGTAGTCTCGCAGCTTGTAAAATGTTAAATAAAAGCCGGTTTACAATTTTTTCCTTTGATTCGGAATTTTTGATAAAACTTTTTACATATGTTCCTGATTTTTCAGGTTCACTTTTAAAATTATCAACAGATAACCAAACTCCATCACCAAATCCATCAATCAATAAAGAACCCAAATCTGTGGATGAATAAAGCTGTAAATCTTCAAATGCTATGTTTGCATAATCTCTTTTAAGGATAACTGGATTTGTGATTTCATTTTCTATCAGTTCAAAAAAGGATCTTCGCTGCTCAGCCATTCCAGCAAGATTTTGTGTTTCTAAAATCAGAACAACCGATTTATCATTTTTTATTTTACTAATTATCTCTTCAGATAAATCTATAATACTTATTAAGATAAAATTCAACTCATTGGATTTTTTATTAGCATCAAGAAATTCATTTGCTGTTAAGATTGGATAACTGTTGTAATCGGTTTTTAAGTTTTTCCACACTTCAAAATCATAAATTGCATTTAAACCATTTGGACAATCAAATGGTAAAATATTTTCGCCAAGATAAATCAAATCGGCCGCGATGTCTGAAAGGTTCCATTTATCAGTCGGCTCATCGTAAGTGTAACCAATATCAATCAAATCTTTTTGTGATGTGATTTTTCTGTTTGAATAATCTGATACAACTCTTGGAACATTACTTCCTCCGATTGATAAAACCTCAAATGTTTTTCTTCTGTTATAAACAAATGGATCAATAGGTGATTCATGAATTTCTTTAATCGGTTTATGCTTTTCTCTTCCTTTGTATCGATTAGCTAAAGCAATTGCAACCGGAGCTTCAAATTCAGGATCTTCAGTTAATGAAACTCTAATTGTATCGCCAATTCCATCTTCAAGTAAAGCTCCAATTCCAAGTGCTGATTTAATTCTTCCATCCTCACCACCGCCTGCCTCAGTTACTCCCAGATGAAGCGGATAATTCATTTCTTCTGCTTCCATTTTGTTAATCAGCAATCTATAAGCCTGAACCATAACTTGTGGATTACTTGCTTTCATCGATAAAACTATGTTGTGATAATTTTCATCTTCACAAATCCTTAAAAACTCTAAAGCCGATTCTACCATTCCAAGTGGAGTATCACCATAACGACTCATAATTCTATCAGACAAAGAACCATGATTTGTTCCAATTCTCATTGCTGTGCCATACTCTTTGCAAATCTTTACCAGCGGAGTAAATCTTTCTCTTATTCTGTCCAGTTCTTCTTGATATTCAGCATCAGTGTATTCAATCAAATCAAATTTTTTCTTATCAACATAATTGCCCGGATTAACACGAACTTTTTCAACAATTCGTGCAGCCATTTCAGCAGCATTTGGAGTAAAATGGATATCTGCAATTAATGGAACATTATATCCGCGAACTTTTAATTCTTTTTTTATCTCTTCAAGATTTTTTGCTTCGTTAATACTTGGTGCAGTTATTCTAACATACTCACAGCCAGCTTCAACCATTCTTATAGTCTGTTCAACTGTTGCAATAGTGTTCATTGTATCCGTTGTTGTCATCGATTGAATGCGAATTGGATTGTTTCCGCCAAGCGGAATATCACCAACATTAACTTCACGAGTTTTGTATCGCGAGTATTGAGTTAGGCTGTTGCAGTATTTTTTTATTTGATTAATATTGTTTTGCATATTTCTTCTTATGTTTT
The DNA here is from genome assembly GCA_016707585.1 of Ignavibacteriales bacterium. Lineage (GTDB taxonomy): Bacteria > Bacteroidota > Ignavibacteria > Ignavibacteriales > Ignavibacteriaceae > IGN3. Next base: position 2,874 of record JADJHL010000007.1, read on the forward strand.
TTAGTGCTTTGGTGATTTAGTGGCTAAAGAAGTTGCCGCTAAAACTCTAAAACACCAAATGCCACTAATTTAGTTCAGTATCTTTTATCAAATATAAAAATATTTAACTCCACACCGAAAGACTTAAATTACTGAATCTTAATCTTATTATATTTCGGATATGCGAATCCCTGAATCGAAAATAGAAGAAATCCGCAATTCAATCAGTATTGTGGATGTAATTTCTGAATATGTGCAATTGCGAAAGCGTGGAAAAAACTATATCGGCTTGTGTCCCTTCCATTCTGAAAAAACTCCTTCGTTTACTGTGACTGAAGAAAAACAGATTTTTCATTGTTTTGGCTGCCACGCTGGTGGTAATGTTTATAAGTTTTTGATGGATTATAAAAAAATATCTTTTGTAGAAGCTGTTCAGGAAATTGCTGAGCAACAGGGAATTGAAATCAATTATGATGACGAGGGATTTAACGAAAAACAATCCGAGCAGGAAATCCTTTATGATATAAACACAGAAGTCGCAAGATATTTTTCTAATAATCTTTTACACGATGCCGAAGGTGAAATTGCACGAACGTATTTCCAGAAACGTAATCTTAAAATTCAAACGATGCGTTCGTTTGGTTTGGGTTATGCACACAACGGATATGAAAATCTTGTAAACTTTCTTAAAGAAAAAAATATCGATCTCGAAAAAGCATTACAGCTTGGTTTGATTGGACGAAACAACGATGGAAGAGTTTATGATAAACAAGCCGGCAGAATAATCTTTCCAATATTTTCTCCAAACGGAAGAGTAGTTGCATTTGCCGGAAGAAAATTGCGCGAGGATGATTCCGGTGGAAAATATATTAATTCTCCAGAATCAATTATCTACATTAAAGGAAGAATTCTTTACGGACTATCACACGCAAAGGATGACATAAGAAAGCTCGATAAAGCAATTATCGTTGAAGGTTACATGGATTTGATTTCGCTTTATCAGGCCGGAGTTAAAAATGTTGTAGCGGTTTCGGGAACAGCGTTAACGGATGATCAGGCACAACTTCTTTCTCGCTATACAAAAAATGTTGTACTTTTATTTGATGCTGATGCAGCAGGGATAAAAGCTTCGATGCGAAGTATTGAGATTTTACTTAAGCGTGATTTTGATGTAAAGATTTCTACATTACCCAAAGGTGAGGATCCGGATTCTTATGTTACAAAGTTTGGTAAAGATGCTTTTGATGAAATTATAAAACGAGCTGAAAATTTTCTTGAGTATCAAACAGAATATTATGAAACACAGGGAATGTTTGATGATCCAACAAAAATGGCTGAAGCTATTCGCGATCTTGTAAAACCAATCGCACTAGTTAGTGATGAGTTGAAACGAAATCTTTTAATAAGAAACATTGGCAGAAAATTTAATTTGCGCGAAAAATTAATTGAAGCCGAGTTAGATAAAGCACTTGATTTTCAAAAGAAACAAAACAGATTACAATCTCAAAGAATTTTTAAGAAAGAAGAAGCACAGCAGGAAAGTTTAATCCCAACAGAGAAGAAAACTATTCCGCCGCACTTTTATAATACCGAACGAGAATTAATAAGACTGTTGTTTGAAAACAACGAAGAGATAATCGGACTGATAACATACAACGTTCACGAAGAAGACATACTTGTTGATATCCACAGAAATGTTTTTGAAAAAGTTTACTTTGAATATGAGAATCGCGGGAGTTTAAATCCTGCCGATTTAATTTCTTTATACGATGATGAAGTTCAATCGTACTTAAGAGAATTAACAATTGAGAAATACAGCTTAAGTAATAACTGGCAGGATTTGAATCCTTCAATTACGCAGGAAATGATAACAAAAAAATACGCAATTGATTTATTAGTAAAGTACAAACAAATGCATATTGATTTGCAAATTGCTGCAAATGTTGGCGCGCAGGAAAATGCCGATAGCGAAGTAAGATTGCTCGATTTGATGAAAGAAAAACACGAACTAGAAAGACGAAGAAAATCAGTTCGCGAAGAACTTGAAAAACAATAAAATTTACTTAGTGGTTCTCTGTGATATCTCTGTGTTGCTCCGTGAAAGAATTTAACATTGCACTTTGCGGGGAGTAAATCAATTAAAAAACTTTGATGCAAAAAGCAAAACAAATTTTAAAAGAAATATTTGGTTATGATTCTTTCCGTCCGTTGCAACAGGAAATAATAGAAAGTATTGTAAACAAAAAAGATTGTCTGGTTGTTATGCCAACCGGCGGCGGTAAATCTTTGTGCTATCAAATTCCAGCATTAATGTTTGATGGTTTAACAATCGTTATCTCTCCATTGATTTCATTGATGAAGGATCAGGTTGAACAACTTAGACAGCTTGGTGTTGAAACAGCTTTGCTAAACAGTTCATTATCACAAAAGGATTACAATTTTAATCTTGCAAATGTAAAATCAGGCAAAGCAAAACTGCTTTATCTGGCGCCCGAATCTTTACAGAAAGAAGACATTAGCAATTTGCTTAAAAGTGTAAAAGTAGATTGCATTACAGTTGATGAAGCACATTGTATTTCGGAATGGGGACATGATTTTAGGAAAGATTATAGACAGCTCGGCAACTTTAAAAAAAGTTTTTCATCCGCAGTTTGCATTGGTTTAACAGCAACTGCAACTCCGCGTGTGCAGGATGATATAATGAAAAACTTAAAAATGAATCATCCTCAAAAATTTATTGCAAGTTTTAACAGACCAAATTTATTTCTGCAGGTTATTCCTAAACGCGAACCACTTCAGCAAGCAGGAGAATTTCTTAATGAACACAAAAATCAATCGGGAATAATTTATTGTTTCTCACGTAAGCAAGTTGATAGTCTTCACGAAGAATTATCAGAACTTGGGTTTTCGACAAAACCATATCACGCAGGTTTGTCTGATGAAGAAAGAAATACAAACCAGGATTTATTTATTAAAGATGAAGTTCAAATAATTATTGCAACAATTGCATTTGGAATGGGAATTAATAAATCCAATGTACGCTTCGTGCTACACTATGATCTGCCGAAAAATCTTGAATCATATTACCAGGAAATAGGAAGATCCGGACGAGATGGAGTTCGCTCTGATTGTCTTTTGCTTTTTAGTTATGCAGATATTTCCAAAATAAATTATTTTATTGATCAGAAAGAAGATGAACGGGAAAGACTTTCTGCAAAAGTTCATCTTGAAGCAATGATTAAATATGCCGAGACAGAAATTTGCAGAAGGCATCCGCTTATTAATTATTTTGGTGAAGTTTATAAAGTTGATGATTGTGCAATGTGTGATAATTGCTTAGCCGAAGAAGATGATAGTGATAAAACCGATGTTACCGTTTATGCACAAAAACTTTTATCAACATTAAAGCGCACCGGAGAAGTTTTTGGTTTAAATTATATAATTGATGTTTTGCTTGGGAATGACACAGACAGAATTCTAAGTAACAATCATCATAACCTTAGCGTATTTGGTGTAGGCAAAGAGCTAACAAAAAAGCAATGGCAAACTCTTGCACATCAACTAATAAGAAAAGAAATTGTTATTCGTGATAGTGATTATGGCAGTTTAAAATTATCTCCACATTCATTTAGCGTTTTATTTGAGAACAAAAAAGTTTTTGGTGTTATTAAAGAACCCGAAGTAAAGAAGCGGAAACTTAAATCAATTGATCTTAAATACGATCAGAAGTTATTTGAACTTTTAAGATTAAAAAGAAAACAAATTGCGGATCAAAAAAATATTCCGCCGTTTGTAATTTTTGCGGATAGTTCACTTATACTAATGGCAACAGATTTTCCTCAAACTGATAATGAGTTTTTAAGAATTGGTGGTGTTGGGATTAAGAAGTTAGAAAGTTATGGAGCCACATTCTTAACAATCATTAAAAATTATGTTAAGAATAATGACGTAAAACAAAACAGCACCAAGCATACAATCCGAATTAAAAAATCTTTACACGATGAACCAAGGCATAGAGTTGTTTCAAAAGCCTATAATGATGGAAGTTCAATTACTGATTTGGCTCTAGAGTATAATGTTCAGGAACAAACTATAATAAATCATTTTGCGCGATTTACAAATGAAGGCAATACGGTTAGATTAAGTGGTTTGCTGGAGAAAGTAACGATTGATAAATCCAAACAGAAAAAAGTTTTTAACGAGTTTGGTGAAAATGGAACAGTTACTATGAAAAATATTTTTGAAAAATTTAATGGTGAAATTTCTTATAATGAACTTCATCTTTTAAGAGTTATTTATCTTAACAATGATAAAAAATAAAATTAATTAAAACTCTGTGTTTCTCCGTGAAAGTATTATTAAATCTATTACACAGAGAATACACTGAGAGAAGCATTCATTGACTTCTTAATTGTAAATTGTACATTTTACATTCTAAATTGAAATGAATTACCGACAAGCAAAAAACGGAAAACTAATGATAGAAATCTTACCGGATAAGTGTGATTTCTGTGGATGCTGTGTTGGCGTTTGTCCCGAGGATGCAATCGAATTAAAAGAAGCAGAGATATTTATAATTGATGAACGATGTACAAATTGTGCAAAGTGTGTGTGGTCTTGTCCGATTGAAGTGATTCACTTTAATAAGGAAGGTGTTCTTGCTAAATAAGTTTTCAGTCCACAGCCCTCAGTCTTCAATTAGGAAAATAAGAAGGCATTATAAATGAGTACTTTTAGAGATTTGAAAGTATATCAAAAAGCTTTTAAGCTGGCAATGGATATTTTTAGTTTGACAAAATCTTTTCCAGATGAAGAAAAATACGGACTGACTTCACAAATCAGAAGATCATCAAGAAGTGTGTGTTCATCAATTGGAGAAGCATACAGAAAGAGAAAATATCCTGCACATTTTGTTTCTAAGACGACAGACGCAGATATGGAAAATTCGGAAACACAAGTGTGGTTAGATTTTGCCTTAAGTTGTAAATATATTAATAAAGAAATTTATGCAGAGTTTAAGAATAGATCTGAAGAAGTTGGCAAGATGTTAAACCATATGATAGAAAATCCAGAAAAGTATAAGTAAAGTTGTTTTAAATTGAAGACTGCCCACTGAAGACTGTGGACTTGTTGAACAAAAACAAAATCTATAAATAAATGAAAACTAATTATGACATTGTGGTTGTAGGTGCTGGCCCAGCAGGAAGCATGGCTGCGCGGTTTGCTGCCGAGCAGGGTGTTTCTGTTTTGATGCTGGAGAAAGATCGTGATGTTGGTTATCCTGTTAGATGCGGTGAAGCAATTAGCAAAGCTGGAGTTGAAGAATTTATTCCGAGTGATGATAAATGGATTGCTGCAAAGATTAGTAAGTTTTCATTTAATGCTCCTGATGGTAGTGAAGCAATAATAGATTTTGGTGATGCCGGTTATGTTCTTGAACGAAGAAGTTTTGACTATGAGCTTGCAAGAACAGCCGCTGAAGCAGGAGCAGAAATTTTAACTCGTGCTTATGTTAATGGTTTGTTGTTTGATGATGGAAAAGTAAGCGGAGTAAAATATGAAATTAACGGCGAACAGAAAGAAGTAAAAGCAAAAATTGTAATTGCTGCTGATGGAGTTGAGTCTCGTGTTGGGCGCTGGGCAGGACTTGAAACACATGTTGATTTCCGTGATATGGAAAGTGCTGTGCAAATTACTGCTGCCAATATTCCTGTTGATCAGAGTACCCTTTACTTTTACTTTGGGCAGGATGTTGCACCAAACGGATACTTCTGGGTTTTTCCTAAAGGGCACAACAAAGCTAACATAGGGCTTGGTGTTAGCGGGTTAATCGGAAAGAAAAAATCTGCACAATCTTATCTTGATGATTTTATGAACAAGCATTATCCAAACGCACCTGTGCTTACAAAAATTGCCGGCGGAGTTCCGTGCTCAATTACGCTTGATAAAATTTCTGGTCCAGGTATTATGCTTGTTGGCGATGCTGCAAGACAGGTTAATCCATTGAGCGGCGGCGGAATTGCAAGTGGAATGATAGGCGGAAAGATTGCGGGAACAATTGCTGGCGAAGCAATAAAACAAAACAAACTTGATCATATATTAACTTATGATAAAGCGTGGAATGACAGACTTGGTAAACGTCACGAAACTTTTAACAGAATTAAAGAAGGCATTTATAATTTTTCTGATGATAAGTTTAACAGTATTGCACACTCAATTCTAAAAATTCCTATCGAAAAAAGAACGCTTGGCAAAGTGTTTACAACTGCGTTAATTAACAATCCATCTTTACTTGTTGATATAGCAAAAGTGTTTGTGGTTTAACAAATAACTTTTGATTGACATTACGAAACTGGTTTCTTACTTTACAACCCCTTATTTTAAGGGGTTCTTATGAAAAGAATAATTTTAACTTTTGCAGTACTTATTATTTCCTTCATTCATGTCAAAGCACAATGGACTGATCTAAGTCCAAATTTACCAGACAGTATAGAAAATATTTCAGATATTTATTTTTTGACTGAGGAAATAGGATTAATTTCTTGTAAAAATCTATCGATATGGCCAAATTTTCAAAGATATATTTACAGAACGACAGATGGTGGAGGAAGTTGGTTAATATCATTTCACGATATTGTAAATCAGCAAGAAAATTATAAGTTTAATTTTATTAATCCTGATACAGGTTGGGCATTTTCCGAAAATAAATTATTAAAAACTACAGATGGAGGCCAGTCTTGGAGTCTGCAGTCTTTACCCGTATTCCCATCTCCTATGATATTAAAGATTTATTCAATTCACTTTATCAATAATGATACTGGTTGGGCTGGAGGAGTGGTAATAATCAGTCAATATCCAAATGATGTGAGGAATGATATAATATTTAGAACTACAGATGGAGGAACTAGCTGGTTAAATGTGTTTCAAATTCAGGCTGTAATGGGCATTCGTAAAATATTTTTTGCACCTGGAAATAGGGGATATGCCACAAATTCAGAATTTTTTTATAGAACCTATAATGGTATTAATTGGGCAAAAATTAATAATTCAGTCCATAATTCTGATTTTATTTTTACGGACCAATCAAATGGTTGGGCTGTTGGTTTTGACTATACTAATTCAAAGATTTCCAAAACTTCCAATAGTGGAAACATATGGAATCAACAATACACCCTTCCCGATACCGCATTAAATCGTCTCTTTTTTATCAATTCAATGAAAGGATTTTGTGTTGGTGATCATGGAAAAATCCTTTTCACAAGCGATGGTGGTTTAAATTGGAAAAATGAATACATAGGAACTAATTGTAATTTAAAAGCCATAAATTTTCTAAATGAACAAATTGGTTATTGTGGCGGGCAGAATTATTTATTTAAAACAACAAATGGTGGTTCTGTAACCAATCAAATAGTTTTTTCTGAAGATAGTATTTACATCCCAACACTTTCTGATTCAGGTTTTACAAAAATTGTTAACTCTTCAGATTACCCCGTAAGAATAGATTCAATAATTTCGGTTGGTTCTTTTTATGGTTACTGGGGTAATTTTAGTAAACCCGGTTTTGAATATCCATTTTATCTTTTCCAAACAATGCCTGGATTTATGGGCGATACATTAGGAATTATAATACTTCCACACGATTCTATAAATGTTTCTTTCTTCAATGTAGATCTATGTCCGATATGTGATTATGAAGTTCAGGATTATTTTAAAGACACTTTAAAGTTTGTATTTACTTTTATTGATGGAAATGTTTATTCGTTCAACAAATCAATTCCAATTAGCGGAGAAGGACATCCTTCTGATATTGTGGACGAAGACGTTTTACCAAGTAAATTTATTCTTGAACAAAACTACCCAAACCCATTTAACCCAAGCACCTGTATTCAGTATGCAATAAGCAGTAGGCAATTTGTTACGTTAAAAGTTTATGACGTTCTTGGTAATGAAGTTGCAACATTGGTTAATGAATATTGCAATGCTGGAAATTATGAAGTAGATTTTGATGCTGGTAAAATAGCGAGCGGAGTTTACTACTACCAGCTAAAGACTGGTGATTTTGTTGAAACAAAAAAGATGATTTTGCTAAGATAAGATTTATGGTACACTGATTTTTATGATTGGTTAAGATTTATTAAGATCAGTTTTCATCATAGTTGATCATAACAATCAGTGTACTATTGTGTTTCTAGAATTCTGCACTAACTCCAATTGATGGAAGAATACCGATTGAAGATGATTCATCAACTTTCATTTCACGTCTATCCCAACGTATTCCGCTTGCATTTTTTTGATTGTAAATGTTTTGTATATCAAGATAAGTTATCAAGGTCCAGCCGCTAAAGTACCAGCGTTTATCGACTCTAACATCAAGGCTGTGTGAGGATTTAATTCTTGCTGTGTTATAGTTTGCAATATCTTGACTTCCATCAGAGTTGAACGGTGTGTAAGGTTTTCCACTTGCAAATCTGAGCTTAGAGCTAACTTCCCAGAATTCATTAAACTTATAACCTCCGCTTAAATTTATGATCCAGTTTTGATCATAACTTCCCGATCTTTCAATTCCATCTAAAGAAGTATAATTGGATTTGCTGTAAGTGAAACTAAAAATTCCGTAGTAAGGAATATCGGAAAGTTTTTTCTGGATTGATAACTCAACTCCGCGAGCTTTTCCAAACCCGGCATCAACTAAAGGCTCTAATCCAAATGATGAGTAGTTGTCATCACTACCTGAAAATCCTGCGCCTGTGTTTGCAAGAACAAGATAAGGTCTTATAGTACTTGTTGGATAATTTTTATAATCTTTATAAAATGCTTCAACTTTTAGCAATGCATCGGCAGAAATTCTATGATCAAATCCCAAAACAAATTGGTTAACCTGAATCATTTTTAAATCTTTATTGCTTTCAAATGCTTCAAGCCAGATGTATGATGGAGATTGATTATAAATTCCTGTACTAAAATTTAAATTTGTTAAATCAGTTAATGCATAAGAGAGTGAAAGTCGTGGACTGAAATAAACTTTTTTATTTAGTGCGGTAAAAATATCTGAGCGAACACCAACATTTGCGGTAAGTTTATTGAATAGCAAAGTGTTGTAGTTTGTGTAAACACCAAACTTGGTATAATTGTTTTCTGATTTTAGTGAAGTGACAGGAAGCGAATCACCAAATGAAGTAAAAAATGTTGGGAAAAGAATATCAAAATCTGCTTCAATTAATTTTGCTGTTCCTCCAATGCTAATTTCAGAAGTTTTGGAGAGTTTAAAAACTAAATCTGCGCGTAACGAATTTTCTTCTTCCTTAGATTTATTTGTAAAAAGCGGATTTAAAAGTGAATCACTTTGCCTGCTATCATAATCAACATAATTTCTGCTAAGGGCAAGATTAAAAAATCCATTTGTAAATAAATGCCTGTAAGTAAATCCTGCAACATATTGTACCTGATCCGTACCAAGAATTCTTGAGTTATCAAATCGCTGTTCAGCATCATCGTTAAAAAATTTTACATTATCAAAAGCACTTATAAATACAAAGCTGAATGCATCACTGCTGTGTGGACTGAAATCAGCTTTTAGTAAAACGTCATAATATTCCGGAACAAAAGAAAAGTTTGCTGCTTTAAAAATAAAATCAAGATAGCTTCTTCTTGCAGAAAAAATGAAGTTAGAACTTTGTGTAATTGGTCCCTCTAAGTTTAATCCAAATTGTGATGCAGAGATTGTTGCTTTCCCACCAAATCTATCTTCTCTTCCATTCCTAAGATCAATATTTAATACAGATGAAAGTTTATCACCATACAAAGAAGAAAATCCACCGGTTGAAAAGGAAGTTTCTCTAACAAAATCTAAATTAACATAACTCAGTGGTCCACCGGTTGCGCCTTGAGTTCCAAAGTGATTAATATTTGGAACTTCAATTCCATTTATAAGATAAAGATTTTCTGATGGTGCGCCGCCGCGAACAATTAAATCATTTCTTCCTGCATCAGCTTGTGCAACTCCAGGCAATATTGATAAAGCACGAACAACATCTTCAAATCCACCCGGACTTCTTCTGATTTCTTCGTAACTAAAATTTCTTATGCTGTTAACTTCAAGTGGATCTTTACGGAAATAATCACTTGTTACAGTAACTCCTTCAAGTTCTATTGCTTGCGGAGTTAATTCAAAATTAACTTCAGTTGGTTTAGAAGTTAATAGAACAACATCTGTTTTTGTTTGTGTATTATATCCAACAACTGAGGCTCTAACCTGATATGTGTTTACAGGAATATTATCTATTTTAAAGTAGCCATTTGCATCAGTAGCAGATCCAAAATTTGTTTCCATTATCACAACGTTGGCAAATGGAATTGGTTGTTTGGTAATGAAATCAAAAACTCTACCGTAAATTCCGCCAATAGGATTTTGAGCAAAAAGTTGGTCTGATAAAATTATGATAACAAATAAAGCGGTTTTTTTCATGTTTGATCTAAAAGTTTATTTTTTGATTATTAAACAAATGTGTGCAAAAAAAGTTCAATTTATCTAAATCATAAATAATTTTAGGCTTAAACTAAATTGTTATATCTTTGACGTAGAGAATAATTGACAATTATGATGCCCCGAATAAAAAATAATAACATATCAAAAGCTAACGAAAAAACACAAAAGGATACATTTCTTAGCGGTGTAACTGAAAAAAAACTCTTAACCGAAGAACAAAATAATGTACTTTGTGAAATTGCAAGAGAGTTTGATGATCAGTTTCACTATTTGTTAACGATTAAGGATGATAAGCTTGAAATGTTTTATTCACCCGGGGTAAAAAAAGTTACAGGTTTTAAACCAGAAGAGTTGATTAAGTTTAATTCGCTGGGAAGAGAAATGGTTCACGAAGATGATTTGCCTGAAATCAAGAAAAAACTTTATAAATTAGAAAATGGCAAAACAACATCGCTCGAGTTGATTTATCGTTATAGAAAAAAAGATGGGAAAATTATCTGGTTGAAAGAGCAGATAAAATCAGAAAAAAAAAAAAAGGTAAAGATTCAAAAAGGACTTGTTGTTGAAATAACTCAATTCAAAAAAAATGAAGCTGACTCAGCTGAGATTATAAATACACTTTCCGCTGAAATAACAGCTCGTGATAATTTCCTTTCAATTCTTTCTCACGATTTACGCGCACCTTTTTCCAGCATCCTTGGGTTTACAGAAATCTTACTAAGTGAAGCCCAACTTACAGATGCTGAGCGAATTGAGTATCTAAACTATATTAATGATTCTTCAAGCAACCAGTTACAGCTTGTAAATTACCTGCTGGATTGGTCCAACCTTCAAACAGGTAGAATGAATTTGGTTCCACAAAGAGTTCAGGCACAAGGGCTTGTGTTTAATTGCATTTCTGCGCTTACCGGAATAGCGATGAGAAAAACATTGACATAAAAGTTAATGTGCCAGAAACAATTTTTATAGAAACTGATGAAAGATTGATGATGCAGGTTATCACTAATCTTGTTAGTAATGCTATAAAATTTTCAGAGGATGGAAAAACAATTAAAATCTTTGCTGATAGATTTAACAACCAGCTTGTAGAGTTTGTTATCAAAGATGAAGGGGTTGGAATACCTGATCATTATCAACAAAGGATATTTAAGTTTGAAAAAATGTTTTCTACCAGAGGAACTCGTGGAGAAAAAGGAACCGGCCTTGGGTTATCACTTGTTAAAGAAATTATAGAAAGACACAAAGGGCAAATCTGGTTTTACTCAAAAGAAAAGGCTGGCAGTGAATTTCACTTTACTGTGCCAAGTTCTGAGAATACAATTTTGTTAGTCGAAAATAATCAGAAAGAGTTTAGAGTTCTTGAAAAAACAATCAAAGAAAATTTTCCTACATTTAAATTTGTTGGTACAGATAATGGGTTTGAAGCAATAAACATAGTACTTAAACAACATCCCTCACTTATTATATCTTCACATGATTTACCATTAATGAATGGTGTGCAATTTATAAAATCCATATTGCGTGGCGATAAAAAATTCTATGCCCCAATTGTTGTACTTACAGAATCACACGATCAATCATTATTTAAAATATATAATGATCTGGGAATAAAATCTGTAATTGCCAAACCAATTGATCTAAAATATTTTAACCGAGAAATAACTGCGGTTTTAAGCTAAATCCGCTGATTTATCAATTCAATTTAAAAATTACTTTCACTATTTTTCAAATGTTAAACAAATTATATCGGAGGAACTCGTGAATTTAGCAGTCGTTGGCACTGGTTACGTTGGTCTTGTATCTGGAACCTGTCTTGCAGAAACAGGAAACAATGTTATTTGTGTTGATATTGATGAAAATAAAATTGAAACAATGCGTAATGGCCACATACCAATATATGAACCTGGGCTTGAAGTTTTATTCTTAAGAAATATTGTAAAGAAAAGATTATCATTTACAACTGATTTAAATGATGCTATTCGTAAATCAGATGTGATCTTTTTATGTCTTCCAACTCCACAAGGCGGAGATGGTGCCGCAGATCTTAAATATGTTTTAAAAGTTGCCGATGATTTGGGATTGCTTTTTAAAGCTGAACCAAATTTAGGATTTAAAGTTTTAGTAGATAAAAGCACGGTTCCTGTTGGAACAAGCGATAGAGTTAGAGCCGCTGTTAGAAAACACGCTCCAAATTTTGATTTTGATGTTTGTTCAAATCCGGAATTTTTGCGTGAAGGTATTGCTGTTGAAGATTTTATGAAACCTGAAAGAGTTATCGTTGGGACAAGTAATGACAAAACAAAAAAAGTTATGGAACAGCTTTACGAACCATTTGTACGCACAGGAAATCCCGTTTACTTTATGGATGAAAAATCGGCTGAAATGACAAAGTATGCTGCAAACTCATTTATTGCGATGAAGATATCTTTTATGAATGAGATTGCAAGGCTTTGCGAATTAACAGGCGCACAGGTTGATAACGTTAGATTGGGAATTGGCTCAGATTCCAGAATTGGTAAACGATATTTATTTCCTGGCATTGGTTATGGTGGCTCTTGTTTCCCAAAAGATGTTCACGCTTTAGTTAATACTGCAAACGAAAATAAATACGATTTTAAAATTTTAAAATCAGTAATTGATGTGAACTATGATCAGGTAAAACATTTCTATAAAAAAATATCTAAACACTACAATGAAAATCTTAAAGGCAAACATTTTGCTCTTTGGGGATTAGCATTTAAACCAAATACTGATGATGTTCGTGAAGCACCTGCACATTATTTGATAAAATTATTATTAGACTCTGGTGCAACAGTTACTGCATATGATCCTGAAGCTAATCAAACAACAAAAGCTGTTCTTGGTGATATAATTAAATATGCTGAAACTTCTGAGGAAACTTTAGTTGATGCAGATGCATTGATCGTTGTAACAGAATGGAAAGAATTTCGTAATCCTGATTTTGCAGTCATTAAAAAATCATTAAAGGCTCCGGTTATCTTTGATGGAAGAAATCTTTATGATCTTGATAAACTTAATGATTTGAAATTTACTTATTACTCAATCGGCAGAACAGATATAATTAATAAATAATTTATGGGGATAAATAATTCTAGAAGCTGGTTCGCTCTTGTTGTTAAATCGCAAAGCGAATTTAAAGCTGAAGAAGAGTTAAATAATCTTGGGGTCCAAAGTTATCTGCCCGTTACTATTGCAATAAGAAAATGGAGTGATAGAAAAAAAGAAATAAGCGTACCTATAATAAAAGGTTATATTTTTATTTATGCTTCTGAAAAAGAAAGACTTTATTCTTTAGAACAAAAATCTATTGTTAAATGTTTGTTTGATGGTGGAAGACCAGCAGCTATACCTGAATGGCAGATTGAAAACCTTAAGAAAATTTTAGAGTATAAATCTGAAGTAATTGTTGAAAATTATTTAGTGGCGGGTGATTCCGTTAAAATCATTGAAGGACCGTTTGAGGGAGTTGTTGGAATTCTTCAATCATCTGGAAAAGAAAGAACGCTTTCTGTTTCTATTGATTTGATTCATAGAAGTGTTGTAGTTCATCTTTCAAGCGAGAGCGTTGCAAAAGCTTTAGATTAAAAATCGTTTGTGTTATTAATGAGTTTAAGAGAATTATAAAATGTTAAATCAATCAGAGTTGTCATCAATTAGTAAAGGCGAATCGATCGATCATTTTCTTCTTGTAAAGAAATGTGAGACCAGACTTACTAAGAATGGAAAAGAATTTATTTCACTTGAACTTGGAGATAAATCAATTAGCTGTGCATCAAATCTTTGGGATGATGTATCAGGATTTAAATCAATAAAAAGTTCACTAGTTGTTGGTGATATCGTTAAGATCTCTGGTTCGATGGATGAATACCAAGGCAATCCACAAATTAAAATTGATTCTTTAAGATTAGCAAAACAAAGTGACGATGTAACTCCTAAAGATTTTCTTCCAAAATCTTTGCGCGATCTCAAGGTGATGAAAAAAGAATTCACATCAAGATTAGTAAAGATTTCTACTCCAGAACTAAGCTCCTTAATGAAAAATATTTTTACTGAAGAGAGATTTGAGAAATATACTTCTGTTCCAGCTGGCAAAATGTGGCATCATGGTTACATTAGCGGATTGATTGAACATACATTGGAAATAGTAAGGATTTGTGATTTGATGTGCGATATACATCCGCAAATAAACCGCGATCTACTTGTGTGTGGAGCTATGCTTCATGATTTTGGCAAGATTGAAGAACTAACTTTTGAACCTGTTTTTGAATATACCGACAAAGGAAAATTACTTGGTCACATTGTTATTGCCGCAATGATAGTTAATGATGAGATAAACAAACTTTCTAATTTTCCTGAAAATCTTAAAAATAATTTATTGCATTTAATTCTTAGTCATCAAGGTAAACTTGAATATGCTTCACCGGTTGTACCAAAAACACTTGAGGCGATTACACTTTATCAGGCTGATGAATTAAGTGCAAAAGTAAATGCATACAAAAACGTGATGTTAAATGAAATAAAACCAGGAATGCAGTGGACAAAATTTATTTCACTTGCAGGCACTGATATTCACAATCACGGCATTGAAAATTCAACCACAGAAAATAAAACATTGTTCGATTAATCAAATAAACCTTAAGGAACACAAATGAAAATAGTTCTACAACTCGCATCTATTCTGTTGCTTGTAATGCTTGGAGTTAACCTTTCTTTTGCTCAAACAGTAGATGAATTACTTAAACAAGGCGATCAATTTGTTACCGAATTTCAAAATCAAAAAGCATTAGATACTTATTTAAAGGCTGAAAAAATTGCCCCGAATAACTGGGAGGTTTTGTGGCGTATCAGTCGTGCTTATGTTGATCTTGGTGAAAAGATGCCTGAAAAAACTGATGCACAAAAAGATGAACAAGAAAAGGTTTACAATAAAGCATTTGATTATGCAAATAAATCTGTTAAGAATGGTTCCGGTCAATCAATAACATATGTTCGCCGTGCAATTGCAAATGGAAGAATAGCTTTGTTTCAAGGTGTATTTTCAGCAGTTGGAACTGTTAATGATGTTAAAGAAGATTGCGATAAAGCAATTCAACTTGGTAATGGAGGTAACTATGTTCAAGGTTTAGCCCATTATGTTTTAGGAAGAACTCATTTAAAAGTTTGTGAAAAGTCATATTTGGTAAGATTGCCAATCGGTTTAGGTTGGGGCGATACGGAAGATGCAGTTAAACTTTTAGAAACTGCAGTTAAATTTAAACCTAATTTCAGAATGTTTTTGTTTGAACTTGCTAAAGCTTATGTTGAAGAAGATGAATATGATAAAGCTAAAGAAACACTGAAGAAGGTTGAGAAAGCTCCAAAAGTTGATGAAGATGATGATAAGGTTTTAGCTGAAGCAAAAAAACTTTATGAAGAAATAAAGAACGAATAATTAAAATGATTTCCGATGATTCTAAAAGCCCTCTCCTTTGGAGAGGGTTGGGTGAGGCCTTTCTAAACAAACTTTCCAAATCGAAAAATATTGTTTTCTTTACTGGCGCAGGAATATCTGCTGAATCCGGTATTCCAACTTTTCGTGGTAAAGATGGAATCTGGAATAAATTAAAGCCAGAAGAACTTGCAAACTTTAATGCTTTTATGCGTAATCCACAAATGGTTTGGGAATGGTATAATCATCGCAGAAAAATTATACACGAAGCACAACCAAATGCGGGACATCTTGCCATTGCAGAAATGCAAAGTTTATTTGATGAAGTTACAGTTGTAACACAAAATATTGATAATCTTCATCGGCGCGCTGGAAGTAAAAACATTTTTTGAATTACACGGGAACATAGAAAGAAATTTTTGTATCAACTGCAGAACATTCTATAATGAAGAATTAGATTTTTCTCACGGTGTTCCAAAATGTAAATGCGGCGGATTGATTCGCCCTGATGTTGTATGGTTTGGTGAGTATCTTCCGGAAGATCAATTTGAAGGTAGTGAAAGAGCTTCTGTTTTATCTGATATATTTTTTGTTGTTGGTACTTCTGCTGTTGTTTATCCTGCTGCAGGATTAGTTCATGCAGCAAAACGGGCTGGTGCTTTTATTGTAGAAATTAATATTGAAGGAACTGAAATCTCATCAATCTGTGATGAATCATTTTTGGGTGAGGCAGGAAAGATTTTACCGGAAATTATTAAAGTGATTAATACTAATGCAAATTAGAATATTAAAAAACTCTGAAATATCTTTTCTAAAAGAAATGTTGTATGAGGCAATTTTTATTCCTGAGGGTATGCAAAAACCTCCCAAATCAATTATTAATGATCAATCGCTAGCACATTACTATGAAAATTGGGGTAAAGATATTTACGATATTGCCTTAGTTATTGAAATCGATGGTGAATTTATTGGAGCTATTTGGGGTAGGAAATTTTTAATCAAAGAAAAAGGTTATGGCTTTTTTGATGAAGATACACCGGAAATAAGTATGGCCATTAAAAATGAATATCGTAGCAAGTGCTTGGGAACAAAGTTGATTGAGGAAGTAATTGAGATTTATAAAGACTTAGGAGTTAAAGCATTATCATTAAGTGTTGATAAACAAAATCTTGCATATAAACTATACGTTAAACAAGGATTTTCTATATTCTCAGAAACAGAAACATCTGTTTCGATGATCAAATATTTAAGTTGATAAACCGCCCTTGAAAGCAACAATTATATACTTCTATAATGTTCAATTCTTCTTCGGTACAATCAAACTTAAAACTGCGGTAAACACAGCCGCTCCCACAATAGACCAAATTATAGGATAATGAATTCCTCGAATCTCAAAAGACCAGAAATCTGGAAAGTTAAATTCGCGTGCTAAAATTGTTCCTATATAAGCGCCAATAAAACCAACTACGATTGAAATAACACAGCCGCCCTTTTTAAATCCAACAATTGATCGCCCGATTCCACCCGTAATTCCAGCGATTATCAATAAAAGTATTATTTCAAACATGGCCGCCTCTAATAATTATTTGTGTACAAGAAAAATAGTTTTTATTCAGATAAAATTCTTGTATTATTTTGTGGAATTTTAAATCAGAAAAATTATTCAAGTTTAAAAAGGATTTTGAGTGAACAGAAGAAGATTTATAAGAAATGTTTCGTTGGCATCAGCTGGGTTTTTATTTGTAAGTGAAAAAGTACTGGCTAAACAACCGCCAACTGCACCGAACTTTAAACCTGATCCAACAAAATGGAAAAACGATGAAATTAATATTGCATGGATTGGACACTCAACTGTTTTAATCAATTTTTATGGTACAACGATTTTAACCGATCCTGTTTTATTTGATAACATTGGTGTAAGCATATTTGGGATGACATTTGGCCCAAGCAGATTTACTCATCCAGCTTTAACTGTTGATGAAATGCCAAAGCCGGATATTATTCTTTTATCCCACGCTCATATGGATCATATGGATTACGAAACCCTTTTTACAATTACGGATAAATATCCAAAAGATATTGATTGCATAACTGCTTACAACACAGCTGATGTTATTGCCGAACTTGAGTGGAAATCTTTGCAAGAAATTGATTGGAATGAAGAAACACAATTACAGGGAATAAAATTTAAAGCTTTAGAAGTAAAACATTTTGGATGGAGATATCCCTGGGAAAAGGACCGCTCAAAGGGATTTATGAAAGATGGAAGAAGTTTTAATGCAGTAATAATTGAGTATAAAGGAAAGAAAATTTTATTTGGCGGCGATACAGCTTATCATGAATTATTTAAACCCCTTAAAGAGGAAAACATTGAAATAGCAATTATACCGATTGGCGCTTATAATCCGTGGAAAAAAAATCATTGCAATCCTGAAGAAGCTTTGATAATGGCTGATGAACATATTGGAGCAAAGTATTTTATTCCCATCCACACTAAAACATTTAAGCAAGGCAGTGAGCCAATCGATGAACCATTAACCTGGCTTGGCGATTCAATATCAAAGTATAAAATAAAACTTGCTCTTGATGATATTGGAAAAACGTTTACTCTCAATTCTATTTAATATCTTTGCACATAAATATTTTAGATTTCTTTTAAATAATTATTACTCCTTAATTACTATGAACAAACTAGACAAAGGCTACATCCAGATTTATACTGGTAATGGCAAAGGTAAATCTACAGCAGCGATTGGACAAGCTGTTAGAGCCGCTGGTTATGGACTTAAAACTTATATCGCCCAGTTTATGAAAGAATATCCGTACCATGAATTAGAAAGCTTAAAACATTTAAGTGAGTGGATTACAATTGAGCAATTTGCCGGAGATGATTTTGTTTATCGCAAAGAAATGCCAAATGTTGTTGAGATGGATAAAGCAAGACGCGGACTTGAAAAAGCAAAATCTAAAATGCTAAACGGCAAATATGATTTAATTATTCTTGATGAAATTTTAGTTTCAATTCATTTTGGTTTATTTAATGATGAAGAAGTTTTAACATTTATGAAAATGAAACCAGATAATGTTGAATTGATTTTAACCGGTAGATATTGTCCTGATAATATTATTGAAGCAGCTGATCTTGTTACTGATATGAAAGTTATAAAACACTATTATCAGGAAGGTGTTTTAGCGCGAAAAGGAATCGAGTCTTGATAAAATAAAGAGCTCCGAAGAGCTCTTTATTTTAATAGATCTAAATTTTAGGAATTAACTTTTAATTCCCGCAGCTTCTTCAAGCATTGCAGTTGTTACTGATTTTGGTCTTTCGATTGGGTAACCAAGACCACGATCCCAAATAATATTTGCAACAACACCAAGTGCTCTGCCAACAGCAAAAAGTACTGTGTAGAAATCATATTCCTTTAATCCATAATACCATTGAATAACACCAGATTGTGCATCAACATTTGGCCACGGATTTTTTGCTTTACCTTGTTCAAGTAGAACAGGAGGAACAACTTTGAAAAGCAAATCAACATATTTAAACAAAGGATCATTTGGTAAATGTTTTAAACAAAACTCTCTTTGTGCCATATAACGTGGATCTGTTTTTCTTAAAACAGCATGACCAAATCCAGGAATTACCTGACCACCTTTTAAAGTATCCCAAACAAATTGTCTCATCTCTGCTTCAGTTGGAATTTTTCCATCCATTTGTTTATAGACTCCTTGAATCCAGGCAAGTACTTCCTGATTTGCTAATCCGTGCAATGGTCCCGCAAGTCCGTTTGTCATTGCAGAGATTGAGTAGTAAAGATCAGAAAGTGCGCTTGCAACAAGATGACCAGTATGTGCACTAACATTTCCACTTTCATGATCGCTGTGAAGAATAAAATACATTCTTGCAACATCATCATAAGGTTTTTTAATTCCCATCATATGTGCAAAATTACCACCAAGATCTAATTTAGAATCTGATTCTATTAATTCACCATTCTTATATTTCAATCTATAAATAAAAGCAGCAATTCCAGGAAGCTTTGCAAGTAGATTTAAACCATCTTCATAAGTTGGAGCCCAGTAATCATTTTTTTTCAAATGTCCCGAGTTGTATTCTTTAACGAATTCTGATTCACGCTGCATTGCAAGTATTGCGGTTGAAAACATAACCATTGGATGTGAATCTGTTGGCATTGCTTTAAGAATATCATAAACATATTTAGGAACAACATGTCTTTTGCTGAATTCTTCTGCAACTTCTTGTACATCTTCCATTGATGGAATATCTCCGGTAAGCAAGAAGAAGAAGAAGCCTTCTACAAAAGGCATTTCTCCACCGGGAACTTTAGGAAGTTTTTCTAAAACTTCAGGAATTGTAAATCCGCGAAAGCGAATTCCTTCGAACGGATCGAGATAAGAAATATCTGTGATAAGACTTTTTATATCTCTTGCACCACCGATGATCTGACCAATGTCAACTTCATCAACTTTTACATTTCCAAACTCTTTAAGAAGGCGGGTTGTACGTGGACGCCAGGCTTCAATTTTATCCTGGACCTGTTTTTTCAAGCGAGACATTTTCTCCTCCTGATAATTATACTAAGTTTTAATTTCTGATTTCCACAATTAAAGGAAAACAAATTTTATTTGCTTTTAATATACAAAGAAAAAACAATTGTTGCGTTTGGCAATTATAAAAATCTAATTTCTTTTTCAGGATAAGCTATTTGCACTTTTATGTTTTTATTTTTCTTTAAGATTGCCGAGCCAATCCAATCAATTGCTTCTTCATCACCGTGTGTTAGAATTATGTTATCGGGTTTTAGTTTATCAACGATCTTTAACAAATCTTCTCTGCGTGCATGCGCAGAAAATTTAAAATTCTTAATTGTGCAGTTAACTTCTGTTGGTTCATCGTTTTCAGACAATTGAATTTTATTTCCACGCTCTGAATTCGAAATTATATAGCCGGGAGTTTTAGTCTCCATATATCCAACAGTAAAGATTGCGGAATCTTTTTGTTTCAAAAATCTTTTAGCAAAGTTGAATGATGCTGTATTCTCTAACATCATTCCACTTGATGCAAGAACAATGCACGGATCTCTAAAGAATTCTTCTGGATTAGAAACCTCGAAATAATTTTTTTGTGGAATTGTATTTATTTCAAACTCACTATCAATTCTATCAACAACAAAACGGTTGTAATCGTATGCTATATTTATCTTTGTCCCAAGTCCTCCTGTATAAATATCTACTGTTGTTAGTTTATTTTTTTGCATCAACAACCAGATTGTTGCAAGAATTTCTTGCATCTTACCAAGAGAAAATACAGGAACTAAAATTGATCCGCCTTTATTTAAAATCTTATTTGCTTCTTCTGCCAAACGAAGTGATTCAGAATTCCAATCCAAAAGTAAATCGGAATCAGTTGCACCGTAAGTTGTTTCGAGAATTAGTGTGTCAATTTTTGTTCCCGGTAATTTGGCTCCTGGAATTAGTGTTTGATTTTTAAGACTAATATCTCCAGTATAAAATATTTTATGATCATTATTCTCAAGAAGAATTCCTGCGGAACCAAGGATGTGTCCGGCATTGTAGAAAGTTGCATTAACTTTAGATTCTTTATGTTGATGAAATGAATTTAATTCAAATTGTTGTTCATATTGCTGGTAAGAAATCATTTTAATAAGCAAATCAACTTCATCATGATTATAAAACTCAAAATCATCCTCTTCAATTTCTTTTTTAAGGATGGAAACGGAATTGTGTAGCGTAAGTTCAGCAAGTGCCCGTGTTTGGGGAGTTGTTATGATTTTAACATATGGAAATTTTTTTACCAGAAAGGGAAGCGAGCCAATATGATCTTGATGTGCATGAGAAATTAAACAAGTATCGATTGATTTCTCTTTTATTAAATCAAAGCTTGGTAAAGATTGTAAACCAGTTTTTTGTGGATGAATTCCGCAATCAAGAATAATTCCGTTGCCGTTAAAGTTTAAGTAGTAACTGTTTGCACCGATTTCATTTCCACCGCCAATCGGAAGAAACGAAATCATTTATTTTCTTCTCTCATTTCGTTTTCTATGTTATCAAGATCAACTTCATTCAATACAACTTTTTCCGGAATCTTAAATTTTTCTGATGGAACTGATCCACCTTCATTTATTCTTGTTGCCGTTAAGTTAATTTCAATTCCTCTTGATTGCGTAATAGATTTTAAAGTCAGCCACTCCCAAACCCAAAGTTTTGTTCCAGTACTTTTCATTTCATAAACATCACAACTTTTACCAAGAAAATCTTCTGAGCCAATTTTATTTGCGCCCATATTTAACAACATCTGCTCACCAAATTCATTAAAACTCTTTTGATCTTTTAACTGCTCCATAGTTCTTAGAATTGGATTTCGAGTTCTAGTTCCGCTGTTCTGATCCATATTAATATTGTATTGATACTCACCATCAATTATGCTAACAACATTAATTGGTTTTGTAAATCCCTTTATCGTAAATACAGATCTAGTATATTCAGCCTGTCTCATTCCCCAGCTATCAAAGTATAGCGTTTTAGTCCCTTCTTGAGAACCGCTAAGAACATATTCAATAACTCCGGATTTTACTCCATATCTTTTTTGTAATTCTATGCTTGAGTCTTTCCCAGGATTTCCTGTCTCATCTTTATTTGAATCACCACAACGTAAAAATGTAATTGCAGTAATTAATGTAATTGAGAATAATAATTTCTTCATTGTTTAATTCTTTTCTGATTTTGTATGATTGAAAATAAGTAAAGTGCAATCTTACTTCAATAAAAATGTAGAGGGAATAAAAATTCTTTTGTCAATATTGTCGTGAAAGTCAGATTTACTATTTTGTGATTTTTTGTGTGTTGGTGTTTTAGTGGCTATTCGTCTTTATACAATTCTAAAAATCCTGCCACAAAAACACTAAAGCTCTAAAAGCCACTAAATAATTATTTAAACAAATTTGTTGTACAAGATTAATTTAATAGATTATTCTCTTATTGCCCAAATGACATCAGAAAGTGTGTATTTATCCTTCTCAAAATTAAATTTTAGCAGATAATTTGGATTAAAACCCAACATATATTTTTCAATTCTTTCTTTCAGCCACATAATTTCTGATTTCAATTTCCAATGTTCGCCATCTTTTGAATACAGAACAACGAACAAACGATTCTTTAAATGTTTTCTTTGTTGCTGTGATTGATTATTGTAAAGCCATTTAATCAACTCATCTGTTTTCTTTATTGCTTCATCAATTTTAAATGGAAAGTTTTTCGGAAAGTTAGAGGTTTTATGATCAAACGAAACACCATCGATTGAAAAATCAACCAGCCTATCTTTGCTATCCAATGCTGGTTTTACGTTTGGAAGTGAACAAAATATACTTTCAACAGCTTGAGCTGACCAGAAATTATACCAACGATTTGTCGCATAATTAAAATATAAATCAAAATTCTTTTCTGATTTAAATCTTTTGTCAATTTCTTTTAGTAATTCTTCAAACGGAAATGTGTGATAAATAAAATTTGTTTGCTTATCAAAGATATCGTTTTGTTTTTGCCCCCATTTGTAAGGATGTACAAGTCTTTTTTTTAGTTCAGACTCTATTTCATTTAAACTATATTTCATAAGGTAGCCTCAACCTTCAGGTTGAGATATGTGATGTTGTAAAAGCTAATTGTCTAATTTTATTTAGGTTGCTTAATTGTTTGGCATAATTCGCAAGCTGAAGCTTGCGGCTACCAGTAAAATTATTTTTTTTGAAAAACAAAAATGTACTCGTGTTTAAACACATAAAATCCACCAGCTAATGCACGATAACGCCACAATTCCTTTTGATTACGTTTTGCAGTAGTTTCATCAAAGTTTTTTACAATGGTAGATTTTAAAATCATTCCCCGTTTTAAAACTTCCTGCATTACAAAAAATCCTAAAGGGATCCATTCACCAGCAGAATACTTATCGCTTATTACAACAGCAGCATATCTTTTTTTATCAAGATGCGGTAGACAATTATCTAAAATTTTTCCAAAGCTCTTCAAAAAATCATCAATCGATTTCGCATTTGATAAATCTGATTTGTTTTCACTAAATTTTATTATATCCCAATATGGCGGATGAAAGATTTGAAACTGAACTGACTTAATATCTAAATCCGAAATAACTTTTTGCAAATCAACAGAAGCACTATCGCCATTTACAAACTCTAATTTTATTTTATTTGAATTAGTTTCTTTTGCAATGTTCTTTTTTGTTTGATCCAAAACTTTTTTAGATAGTTCAACACCAACAGCATTTCTTCCAAGTCTTTGAGCTTCAATAAGTGTTGTTCCACTTCCTAGAAATGGATCTAAAACCCAGTCACCTTTTTTTGTATATCGCCTTAAAAGCTGATTTGGAATTTGCGGAATAAAATTTCCCCAATAACCTGCGTGATGAACTCCCGAGTTATCTCGTTTATTTAGTATCCACAAACTATCTGTAATAATATCGTCATATTCTTTCCATCGATTCAGATTTAGATCATTTATTTTGCTTTGCTTTGTTTCAGTTAAACTTTTCTTTAATCGTTTTATATAATATTTAGTTCGTTCGATTGTGTGTGTTTGTATGATTTGGTCTATTTCACCCAGAAGAAATTCTTTAGAAACTGGGGCAAATCCATTATTAAGCAAAATATCTTTTGATTTGTTCTTCTTTATAAATAATAGCAAAGATGAAAAATCCTTCCGGATTGTTTCCAAATCAGATTTTTCAATTGAGGCTAAGATTATTTTTATTAAGTCGTGTTTCATCAAATTTTGTTTACTTCTTCAGAATATCTTTTTATAACCATTTCAGAAATTTTTTTACCAATGCTTAACGATGCTGTTGCCGCTGGTGATGGCGCATTTAAAACATGAACCATTCTTTCTGCTTCAACTATTCTAAAATCATCAACAAGTTTTCCATCTCGTTCCAATGCTTGTGCTCTTACTCCTGCGCCGCCAATTTCAATATCATCGTACTGTATTTCCGGAATTAATTTTTGCAATGATTTCACAAATAATTCTTTGCTAAAAGATCTCCTGAATTCCTGGAATCCCATTTTATAATATTTTGCTGCCATTTTCCAGAAACCAGAATAAAATCCAAGTTCAGTCAAATCCTTAATCGAAAAATCTGTTTTGTTATATCCTTCACGCTTAAATGCTAAAACCGCATTTGGCCCGGCTTCAACTCCACCATTTATCATTCGTGTAAAATGCACACCAAGAAAAGGAAATTGTGGATCAGGAACTGGATAGATTAAATTATTAACCAAGTATTGTTTTTCCTTTTTTAATTGATAATACTCGCCACGGAAAGGAATGATTTGTAATTTTGGATCAACACCAAACAATTTAGCAATTCTATCAGATTGCAAACCTGCGCAATTTACAACAAACTTTGTTTTGTATTCATCGTGTTCAGTAGAAAGAATTAAATCCTTACCATCTTTTTTAACCGAAATAAGTTTTGAATTTGTTTTTATCTCTCCGCCTTTTTCACGAATTAACTCTGCATATTTATTTGTAACAGCAACATAATCCACAATTCCGGTTTGAGGAACAAATAAACCATCAATTCCTAATGCGTGAGGCTCGTATTCTTTTATCTCGGAAGCAGACAATCGTTTTATTCCTGCTAGTCCATTTTCTCTACCACGTTCTTCTAACATATTAAGAGCTGGAATTTCTTTCTCTCTAGTTGCAACCACAATTTTACCAGATTTATCATATGATAAATTATGTTCCTGGCAAAAAGCATACATCATATCTCTGCCCAATGTGCAATTAGCTGCTTTAAGAGATCCTGGTTTGTAGTAAAGACCAGAGTGTATCACTCCGCTATTATTTCCGGTTTGATGCGCGGCAAGGGAAGATTCAGTTTCTAACAATAACAATTTTACATTGTTGCTATTCAAAATTGAAAGTGCGGTTGCTGTGCCTACTATTCCACCGCCAATTATAGTAATATCAAATATTTGGTTAACGTGTGATTTATCCAACAGATTTAGACTCTTGCATAAAAGTACCTTGACTATTAATCATATGTGTTATAACATACTAATGTGATTTGGGAAAATATTTCTTAATTAAAAGTCCCTTTTCACTTTCAAATTTAACTAATTCAAGTGAGCAATTAAATAATAAACTTGAATTTAAAAATGAGTGAGTCTGAAATGAACAGAAAACAAAAGTACGTACTTATAACTGGTTTATTGATCATAGCCGTTGCATTGATCTTATGGTTTACACAAGGTGCTGAGATATTAACTAAAACTCAAATTATTATTGATAAAACAACTGATCTTGATCGAATGCTCGGAGTTGAGAATAAAGAGTATGTAGATAAGTTTGTGTTGGGTTTTGATTACGTTGGTGGATTTTCTGCTGCAGTTGCAGTTCTATCAGGAATTTTAATTTATTTATTTAGAAACAAACAAAAGGAAGCATAATGAAAAAAACACTATCAATCTTTGCAGTATCACTTTTACTTACTGCATCAATGTTTGCACAGGGCTTTAAAGTAAAAGCAAGTGGCGAACAAAAATTTAACTTTGAAGACAAAGGTGGAAGAAATCAAACAACATTTTTTAGCACAACTCCGCTTGAAGATATAAATGGACTAGGCAATGGAGTAAGCGGAAGTGTAACTTTTAACACTAATGACTTAAAATCATTAAAAGGGAAAGTAACTGTATCTGTTGCATCAATAAAAACAGGAATTGATTTACGCGATGAACATATGAGAAGTGCAGGTTGGTTAAATGCAGAATCTTATCCGGAAATTTCTTTTGAGATTAAAAAAGTTAGTGATGTAAAATCATTAGCTGATAATAAACTTTCTGCAAAAGTTTCAGGCAGTTTTACAATGCATGGTGTAACTAAAGATGTAGTTGCCGAGGCAACCTTAACTTATCTTGATGAAAACGAAACAACAAAACAAAGAGCTCCAGGCGATTTACTAGGCGTTCAGGCAAAGTTTACGGTTAAGCTTTCTGATTATAGAGTTAACAATAAAGTTGTAGGACAAAAAGTTTCTGAGAATATTGAAATAGGTGTGAATCTAACAGGTTCGAATGCTAAGTAAGTGAAATAGATGAAACAGATAAAACCCGATTCAGAAATGAGTCGGGTTTTTTTATTTTAGCACATCACAATTTTATTGATTATGAACAAAACAATTACTGTCTTCGGAAGTGCACTTCCTGGTGAAGAGGATGAACAATATAAATTTGCCTATCAACTTGGCGTTGCTTTAGCAAAGAATGGATTTAATATCTGCACCGGTGGTTATGGCGGAATAATGGATGCCGTATCAAAAGGCTCATATGATAATGCTGGATTTGTTTACGGTGTTACCGTTGATTTGTGGGAAAAAGATCCCAATCCATATATTACTGTTGAGATTAGAGAAGAAAAACTTTTTGAAAGAATTACAAAACTTATCGAGCTTGGCGATGCTTATGTTATTCTTCAAGGAGGCACAGGAACTTTGCTTGAGCTTGCTGCTATCTGGGAATATGCAAACAAAAATCTTCAGCCAGAAAAACCAATAATTTGCCACTCACAGATGTGGAAAGAAATTGTTGAAGTAATGAATCAACAAATTAAACTTGAGAATAGAAGAACCGATCTTGTAAAATGTGCTGAAAGTGTTGATGAGATAGTTGGATATTTGAAATCCTCATTAAAATAAACTTCTCTCAAATCTTCTCAGTAAAAAGATTTATCTCTAATTTTGAGTTATAATTATTCAATCATTTGCTAACTTTTGCAAGGAATTGTTATGAAAGCATTTATTTCTCTATTCGTTCTATTGTTTTTTATATCCACCCAATTCATCTTGCCTCAAACAAAAAACAAAGCTGTATTTGAGGACTCCAAACAAGGTTTCTTTAAAGAAATTGAAAAGAGAATGGATGAGTTTAAAAACCCACTAAAAGAAAAAAAGAAAGTATTTAAACTTGATGTTACTGGATTGAATTTACCAAAATCTAAAGATGAATTTAAATCATTCTGGCATAACGATCCTATATCACAAGGCAATACAGGTACTTGCTGGACTTTTTCCACAACATCCTTTTTTGAATCTGAAGTTTATCGTTTAACTGGAAAGAAAGTTCAACTTTCTCCAATCCATACTGCATACTGGGAATATGTTGAAAAAGTTAAGGAGTTTGTTCGCACTCGCGGTAAATCCATTGTTGAAGAAGGTTCAGAGGCAAATGCTGTTACCAGAATTTATAAAATGTATGGCGCAGTACCGGCAGATATTTGTACTGGATTATTACCCGGTCAATTATATCACGATCATAGTGATTTGATAAAAGAAATACAGACTTATTTGAAAAATGTAAAATCAATATGTGCCTGGAATGAAGATGAAGTTGTTGCAGTTACAAAATCAATTCTAAATCATTACTTGGGCGAACCAGTTTCAGTAGTAGAAGTTGACGGGAAAAAATATACTCCTAAAGAATATCTAACAAATTATTTAAAATTTAATGTAGATGATTATGTTGATGTTCTTTCTTATATGCAGCAGCCTTATTGGCAGCAAGTTGAGTATGAAGTTCCAGATAACTGGTGGCATAATAAAGATTATTACAACGTGCCGCTGGATGATTTTATGAAAGTGTTAAAGAATGCTGTAAAGAATGGCTACACTCTTGCAATCGGAGGTGATGTTAGTGAACCAGGTTATGATAGCTGGACAAAATGTGCAATCATCCCAACTTTTGATATCCCTTCTGAATATATTGATGAAAACTCAAGACAATTTCGTTTTAGTAATGAAACAACAACCGATGATCATGGAATTCATTTAATCGGGTATGAAGAATTAGATGGCAAAACATGGTTCTTGATTAAAGACTCCGGTGCTGGCTCACGTAATACTGGTGATAAGGGTTATTATTTCTATCATGAAGATTATGTTAAGTTAAAGACTATGGATTTTATGGTTCATAAAGATATGTTTAAGGATTATTTAACAAAGTTCAATAAATAAACTTAGTGAACCTTCGTGTCTCTGTGTCTTAGTGGTGAAAATTTTTCTTTACCACCAAGACACTTATCACACAAAGAAGCACTTAGAAATCATAATAAAAATTCTGCGACACACTTATGTATGATTTTATCTTCAGTATTCTGTGTAAACTAGAATTGAGGAAAATTATATCTTGAGCTCAAACAGAACGATTTTAGCTGTTATTGTATTCGGAATATTTTTAAGAATAGTATTTGTTTGGCGATTTGTTGATATAGGTAATATCAACCAATGGGAGTATGGTGAGATCGCAAAAAACGTTGTTCATAACAATGGATATTCACTTTTCTATTTTGAAAATGATTCTTTAGAATACAAATACAAAGAAGATGTAAAACCATTTTCTTCTGCTTATATGCCGCCCGGTTATGTTTTTATTATTCTTCCATTTTACTTTATTGAAAATGATTTTATAATAAATTTAATAATCATTTCCCTTCAGATTCTTTGTTCTGCAGCAGTAATCTTTTTTCTATTTAAGTTATGCGCAAATTTCTTTAATAAAAATATTGCTCTTGTTTCAACTTTGATATATGCGTTTCTACCTGAATTTATTTATGCCTGCGTTTCATTTAGCCCAACAGTATTATTTCATCTATTAATAGTACTTGTTTTGTATAGACTACAGGTGCACAACAAGACTAACGGTTTAGATATACTTTTACCCGTTCTATTAGCTGCTATCATTTATTTAAGATCTGAATTCATTTTGTTTGTATTGTTGCTAATTATGTTTTATATAATATATAAACAATATAGACAGGCTTTATCGTACATAGTTTTAATTTTATTTTTAATTTTGCCCTGGTCAATAAGAAATTCGATTATATTTGATAGCCTGGTGCCATTGACTACTAATTTTGGACAAAATCTATATCGTGGGAATAACTCATCTGATGTTGGCTGGTGGGGAGAAGAAATTATGATAGAGAAAGTTAAAGAATTACCAAGAGACAAGTCGTTTGAAATTCATCTGAATCAACTCTATTTAAACAGAGCTATTAACTATATAAAAGAAAACCCAATAAGATTCGTTTCTAATGGATTTCGTAAACAATTTGAGCTCTGGTTTTTTAATCTTAGTGACACACGGGCAAAGTTATTGATATATTTAATACCAGCTATCTCAATCTTTTGTTTATTTATTATTGGAATTATAAGAACTTTTAATGTGTCAAAATATAAATATTTCTATTTGTTTTTTTTACAAGCAACCATTTTATCAGCTATATTCTTTTCATTACCAAGATACCAGACGATGATGAAAGTTTTGATGCTGCCATTTGCAGTTATTGGAATGTTTTTTCTATTTGATATTTTTAAGAGATATGTCTTTAATACTGAATCCAAAATCTAATTTAAAACTCAAGCTATACTTATGTATGATTTTATCTTCAAGCCCTTCAATGAAATGACAGGAGCCGACTATAAAAAAGTCGGATTCAAATCAGGATTAGAAATTCATCAACAACTTTTAACCGAAAAAAAACTTTTCTGCCGTTGTCCTGCAGGAAAATATACCAGGGAATTTGATGCGGAAATTTTACGCCATATGCGTCCCACACTTTCTGAAATGGGTGTTTATGACGGCACAGCTTTGATGGAATTTAAAACGAAGAAGAACATTATTTATCACATCAAACGCGAAACAGTTTGTACTTATGAGATGGATGACACTCCGCCATTTTTAATAAATGAAGATGCCCTTGATATTGCAATAGGAATTGGAATGTTGTACAACTGCAATGTTGTAGATGAAATCCACATTGCTCGTAAACAATATTTGGATGGAAGTATTCCAACAGGATTCCAGCGCACAGCAATTTATGCACTTGATGGCTGGATTCCTTACAAAGATAGAAAAGTAAAAATTGTTCAGATGTCTATCGAAGAAGATTCGTGCAGAGAAGTTTCTGACATTGGCCACGATCGGGTTTATTTAACAGACAGACTTGGAATGCCGCTTATCGAAACAGTGACAGAACCGGCAATGAAGACTCCGCAGGAAGTTGCAGAAGTTGCATGGCAATGCAGCAAGCTTGTAAGAAGCACACAAAAAGTTCGTCGCGGAATGGGCGCGGCTAGAGAAGATGTAAACGTCAGTGTTGAAGGCGGAACTCGTGTAGAAATAAAAGGTGTTCCTCAGATTACATTGATTCCACTTCTTACTTATAACGAAGCGATGAGACAATGGAATCTTTTACGATTGAGAGAAGAATTAAAGAATCGCGGCATCACATCTGAAACATTTAAAGCTGAATCTTATGACATTACAAAATTATTAAAGAAAGTTCATTACGCTCCTTTAAAAAACGCTGCAGATTTAGGGATGAAATTAAGTGCTGTTGTACTTAAAGGTTTTAAAGATTTACTTCACTGGCAAACACAAACGGATACATATTTTTCAAAAGAAATTTCTGATCGTGTTAGAGTAATTGCTTGTTTAACTAACATTCCAAATCTTATTCACTCCGACAGCAAAAGCGATACAATAACTTCTGCAGATTGGCTGAAAATTAAAAAGTTTACAAACGCTGCTGATAACGATACTATGATTATTGTATGGGGAAGTGAAGATGATGTTCAGACAGCAGTTAAAGAAATTATAATTCGTGCTAAAGAAGCAACAATAGGAATCCCATCTGAAACACGACAAGCAATGAGCGATGGAACAAACGGATTTGAACGTATTCTTCCAGGTGCAGATAGAATGTATCCTGATACGGATCTTCCGCCGAAAAAAATTACGAAAGAAAAAATTCAACAAATAAAATCATGGTTACCTGAACAATTCTGGAAAAGAATTGAATGGTACATCAAACTACAAATTCCCAAAGATACAATTGAAGAACTTTCTATTTCTCCTTATGCAGAGCTTTTTAAGAAAGCAGTAAATGATTGGAAAATAAATCCAACTACAATTGCCGTGTTTCTTATCCAATACCCAAAGAGATTGAGAAAACGAGGCGTTACAACTGAATGGCTTAACGAAAGTATGTTTGAAGAAATTCTAAAATCTTATGCAGATAAAAAAATCCCACAAGATGCTTTGTTAACCACATTTCAAACAGTTGCAGAACTTGGAATGTTTACCGAAGAAGTAATCCAGAATCCTGCAAATGAAAAAGAAGTTGATGAAATGATTAATTCTGCAAAATCAGATTGTTATAAGATGACTATTTACAATCAAAACAGTAAAAGTATTTTGTTGATGGGAATGATAATGAAAAAACTTCGCGGTAAAGTTCCTGCAAAAGTAATTGCAGATAAAATTGGTTTTTCAAATAAATAATTTTTATGAATTATGAATAAAGAAACCGCAATAAAAGTATTTGAGCAAAAGAAAATACGCTCACATTGGGATGATGAACAAGAAAAATGGTATTTCTCGTTTGTAGATGTAGTTGGAGTATTAACTGAAAGTGCAAAACCCAAGAAAATACTGGAGTGTGTTAAAAACCCGTCTTAAAAAAGAAGGAAGTGAGTTGGCTACAAATTGTAGTCAACTGAAAATGACGTCCTCAGACGGCAAGTACTACAAAACCAATGTTACATCATATTGGTATAAATTTAAACAACACTTTAAACAAGAGGAAAATGAAACCGTGACAGATTGTAACGGTTTGAAAACACTTTTCTGTGATCGGAAATTAGAATTAATCTACTTTGCTGATACGCAAAAATTATTTAAATGATAAAAAGAAATTAAAATAATGGCTGAAATAAATTTAGAAGATTACAAAGGCTATCGTGGAGTTGCATTAAACACTCTGCAAAAATTTAAAACACCGATCTGGAGTGATGTAGAAATACTTACAGAGGAAGGAAGTTTTAAAGGATTGATTTTACCCCGTTCAGAAACCGCTGATGAATTTCATATCGTTCTTAAAATGCCAATTGGTTATAACATTGGAATAGCTGCAGAAAAAATAAAAGACGTAAAAATCTTTGGCAGGAAAGAAGCTCATTATAAAATACCTGAAAAAGATTTTCCTTACGATCCTAAAAAACCAAATGTAAAATTGCTCGGGACAGGCGGAACAATTGCATCGAGATTAGATTATAGAACTGGTGCTGTTATTCCAGCGTTTTCTCCGGGTGAACTTTATGGTTCAGTTCCGGAACTAGCAGATATTTGTAATCTTGATACTGAAAAGTTGTATGGTGTGTTCAGCGAAAACATGGGTCCGGAACAATGGATCGGACTTGCTGAAGCAATAGGCAGAGAAATTGAAAAAGGTGTACAAGGAATTGTAATCGGGCATGGAACCGATACAATGCATCATACAGCGGCAATACTTTCTTTTATGGTTCAGGATTCTCCAGTCCCGATTGTAATGGTTGGTTCACAGCGTTCGAGCGATAGACCTTCATCAGATGCGGCACTGAATCTTATTCATTCTGTAACAACTGCAGCTATAAGTGATATTGCAGAAGTAATGGTTTGTATGTTTGGTCCGACTAGTGATATGTACGGATTGCTTCATCGCGGAACTCGAGTAAGAAAAATGCATTCAAGTTATCGTTCAACTTTTAGAACAATTGGTGATATTCCAATCGCAACAGTTAGTCGGGATAAAGTAACTCCAATCCGTGATGATTATAAACGCAGAAGATTTGATAACGATGTAAAAGTAAACGCTGTGTTTGATGACAGAGTTGCGATAGTTTATTACTATCCGAATATGAAACCGGATATGATTGATTCCTTGATAGATAATGGTTACAAGGGAATTGTAATTGCAGGTACAGGACTTGGACACGTGAACAAACCACTTTATCCCGCACTTAAGCGTGCAAAAGAAAAGGGTGTTGCGGTTTATATGACAGTTCAAACACTTTGGGGTTATGTGCAGATGTATGTTTACGATACCGGCAGAGATATGATGGAGCTTGGTGTTATTCCTGCGGCTAACATGTTACCGGAAGTTGCTTATATGAAGCTCGGTTGGGCATTTGGGCAAACAGATGATTTAGAAAAAGTAAAAGAAATTATGTTAACTCCAATTGCAGGAGAAATAACAGAACGCGAACCAAGTAACGGCTATTTAATTTATCAAGGCGGCTTGCCAGAAGTTGAAGAGTTTATAAAGCAGTATAGAAAATAGAATTATAAAAATATCTCTGCGACTTTGCGTCTCTGCGTGAAAGATTTTTTTCTCGCAAAGACGCCAAGACACAAAATCAAAACTACAACTCTTTAAAAGTTACATCTGCTGGTAAATCAAATATTTTTGAATCAACTGCTCCATCCTGAATTTTAACGGCCTCAATAACAAAATCTTTTCCTCCCATTTGTGTAATTGTTTTAATCATTACATTATTCCAAACCCAGGTTTGAATTGGTGAGCCGCCAAATTCTGCGCTATATTTTTTACATTCTTTTCCATCGATAATTTCTGTTCCAAGATCTTTTACTTTGTAACGCTCCATTAATTTGGGATCACCTTTGGAGTAATCAAAATCATTTACGTACCATGCTTTTTTAGTTCCTTCTTTATCACCGTCTTTATAAGAGTAAGTAAACCCATCTTTT
This sequence comes from Ignavibacteriales bacterium, assembly GCA_016707585.1. Lineage (GTDB taxonomy): Bacteria > Bacteroidota > Ignavibacteria > Ignavibacteriales > Ignavibacteriaceae > IGN3. The sequence goes on from JADJHL010000007.1 coordinate 37,426, forward strand.
CTTATTTCAATTGTTTTGGATTTTGCTATACCAAGATCAATTGAAGTTGAAAAAACTTCTTTTGCACCATAATCATCAAAATATAATTCCTGCTTTGTGCCCATAGGAGCGGTATAGAATATAACTCCAGATTTTATTCCGTACCTGTGGTTAACAATTGGTTGTGATGAGTTCTCCGATGTAACATTTTGTTGATCTGCATTTTCAACTTTCTGTTCATCAGTTTTTGAACAAGCAATTATAAAAACAAGTGCGAATAATGTGAACAATAATTTTTTCATAATGTAACCGAGCCTCTCCTGTTTGTAAGTAATTAGTTATTTATAAGATTTTTAATCTTTCTTAGTTCTTTATATAAAACCGGTGCTTAGATTACAGGTCGTCCCGGTGGGACTTCTATTTTTAGCCTGTTATTATAGGGCACTCCTAACGGAGTTCGTTTAATCCTTTTATAAAGCTTAATCATTTCATATACAAGTTCCGTAGGAACGAACTGTTTGTAATATTCATCATAAAACGAGGTTAGTCCCATCGGGACGACCTATAGTTAGTCGTTTAGGTTAAACGTCAATCCACTCAAACAAATACTTTTCATCATACTCAACTTCAAATTTTTTAAGTAACTCTACATATTCTTCTTTAAATGATTTTTTATGATGATGCTTTTCCTGGTTCTGGATATATTTTATAACGGTATCAATCTGACTACGTGAATAAGAAAACACGCCAAATCCTTCCTGCCAGCTGAATTTTCCTTTAATTAAATTTTTATCATTAATAAATTTTGATGAACCAGCTTTTATATCTCTCACAAGATCAGAAATATTAATTGATGGTTTTAAACCAATTAGCAAATGTGTATGATCAGGCATGCAAAATATTGAAAGAAGTTTTTGATCACGGTTAGTAATGATGCCAGTTATGTATTTGTGCAACTCTTCCCGGGTATTTGCATGAATTAGGTTTTGTCTTCCTTTGACAGCAAAGACAATGTGAATATCTATTTGTGAATATGTGTTAGCCAATTAAATATCCAATAAAAACTTAATCATTTCATTTACAAGTTCCATAGGAACGAACTGTTTGTAATCTCCTAATCATAAACCAAAGAGAGCTCCATCGGAGCGACCTTTGTTTAATGCATAATAATAGACAGGTCGTCCCTATGGGACTTTATATTTTCTGATTACTACTTTATTACAAACAGTTTACTCCTATCGGAGTTAGTTCAAATTCTCTTTGAAAACTTATTCGTTTCATTTACACGTTCCGTAGGAACGAACTGTTTGTAATCTCCTCATCATAAACCAAAGAAAGCTCCATCGGAGCGACCTGTACTATTTACCTTTAGGTTTCTAACCTCTCGTTAAATGCCTATACTTAATCCTATGCGGCTGATCTGCTGCTATGCCTAATCTTTCTTTTCGCTTTTCTTCGTACTCGCTGTAGTTTCCATCAAACCAAACAACTTTACTTTCATCTTCGAATGCTAGTATATGTGTTGCTATTCTATCCAAAAACCATCTATCGTGACTTATTACCAAAACGCATCCTGCAAATTTTTCTATTCCTTCTTCAAGCGCGCGTAATGTATTTACATCAAGATCGTTTGTTGGTTCATCAAGCAGAATAACATTTGCGCCTTGCTTCAACATCATTGCAAGATGCACGCGATTTCGTTCCCCACCCGAAAGCATACTAACTTTTTTCTGCTGATCAGCACCGGAGAAATTAAACTGTGCAACATACGCACGTGAGTTTACCTGCCTGTTGCCAAGCATAATTGTATCTTCTCCGTTAGAGATTAATTCCCAGATACTTTTTTCAGGATTCAATGCATCTCTAGATTGATCTACATAAGACAGTTTAACAGTTGAGCCAACTTTAATATTTCCGCTATCTGGTTTTTCCTGTTCTGTAATCATCCTGAACAAAGTTGTTTTACCGGCGCCGTTAGCTCCGATAATTCCAACAACAGCTCCGGGAGGAATTGAGAAAGTTAAATCATCAATTAAAATATTATCGCCGTAAGCCTTACTAAGTTTTTCTGTTTCGATTACAATATCGCCAAGTCGCTCTGCAACAGGAATGTAAAGCTCAAGATCTTTTTGTCCTTTTTCTTTTTCTTCTTTAAGAAGGTTTTCATAAGATGTAATTCTTGATTGCGATTTTGCGTGACGAGCTTTCGGACTCATTCTAATCCACTCAAGTTCGCGCTGTAAAGTTTTTTGCCTGTCGCTTTCACGTTTTTCTTCAACACGCAATCTTTCCTGTTTCTGCTCAAGCCACGAGGAATAATTTCCTTTCCACGGAATTCCTTCACCGCGATCAAGTTCAAGTATCCAGCCTGCAACGTTATCAAGAAAATATCTATCGTGCGTTACTGCGATAACTGTTCCTTCGTACTTTTGCAGATGATGCTCTAACCAGGCAACAGTTTCAGCATCAAGATGGTTTGTTGGTTCATCGAGTAAAAGAATATCAGGTTTTTGAAGAAGCAACCTGCAAAGTGCAACGCGTCTTCGCTCTCCGCCGGAAAGAACTTTACACAAAGTATCAGAAGGCGGACAGCGCAAAGCATCCATTGCCATTTCAAGTCGTGCATCAAGATCCCATCCGCCCATTGCTTCAAGTTTTTCCTGAACTTCACCTTGTCGTTCAAGAAGCTTTGTCATTTCATCATCATCCATCGGTTCTGCAAACTTTGCATTTATTACATCGTACTCCTTAAGCAAATCAACAATCGATTGAACACCTTCCTGCACAATTTCTCTTACGGTTTTAGTTTCATCAACGTGCGGTTCCTGTTCAAGGTAGCCGATTGTAAAACCAGGAGACACAACTGTTTCTCCGTTTATGTTCTTATCAACTCCTGCAAGAATTTTTAGCAGTGATGATTTACCTGATCCGTTTAAACCGATAACACCAATCTTTGCACCGTAGAAGTACGATAGGTAAATATCCTTTAGGATAGGTTTGTTGTTGTAGAATTTGCTTACCCCAACCATTGAGTAAATAATTTTGTTTACTTCTGCGCTCATTAAAACTTTCTTTTGTTTTTGTAATGTGTAAAAATAAGGAAAGAGAAATTAACCTTACTCTTCTAAAGGGAATAGCCGAGTCAAATATATTTGTTATTACGGTGTAATTTTGTTAGTAAAGAAAACTTTTTAAATACCTTCTAAAATCCTTTTTTGAATTTCTTCTTTAATAAGTGATTCATCTTTATAGGCTTGATAAAGTTCTAGTCCTTTTTCATTCATTTTAAAGAACGCACGTGGAACACCAATAAATTCAAAAAGATATGCTCTTGTTTCTTGTAATAAATTAATAAACTCATCCCACCATTCAGGCTTTTGTATAGTATCAGCTGGTCTTTTAAGATTGTGTAAATAATTACCAAGTTTGCCATAGTAATTATTCAATACATTGGTATTTGGTACTTTGATTTGAAAATTTGAGCCAATACAATGCAAGTAAAAATTTGTGTACTCAAGCTTTTTATCGAACTCAGGTTCGGCTTCATAAATTGCATTTGATAGACTCTTGATTCGATACTCTTTCATATATTTTTCAATTTTCGATTCATCTGTATTCATAATAACTAAATACTCAAATAAAAATCTTTCAATACAGATTCTTAATTCCAAGGCTGCATAAAATATAAAGCTTCCGTCTGGCACATTAAAAGCATTTTGGAAACAAATAATTGCTCTATTATAATGCATAGAAGCAGTAATTGGATGATGAAAACTAAAATTACGAGGCATAGAATTTCATTTTCTATTTGGGATTTTGCCAAAATCAATTAATTATTTTAATGATTCTTCAAAGATAATGTTTAGCATCTCGTTATGTCCAAGAGGCTCTTTAAAAAATCTTTGAATAATTTTCCCACATTCTAATATCTATCTGTTTTTGTTGAACCAAATCATCATATGCTAGTGATTTGGCTAATCTAACTAGAAGCGCCACTCCATCATCTTTTAGATCAGTAATAAATTCTTCATAAAGAGTTGTTGTGTTAAAGAAATGAAAATCAATTTCATTTAAATATTCTCTAATAATTCTTAAAGAATCTTCAACGTTTTGTATGGCAATTCCATATTCTGATTTGTTATTTATAGAATCTAGATCTCTATGTGCAACAAATTTATTTCTTCTATTTCTAAAAAGAGATGAGTTTGCTTGAAGTTTTTCTAAAATTAATGAAAGTTTTTTATAGAATTCATCTGGAATTTCTTCTTTTAGAAGTTCGAACAAATAATAAAAACTAAAGTTCTTATATTTTCCATAATCAGCAGGATCGGTAAGTTTGCTTATCTGAAGAGTTATATAATCAAGAAACAAATCCTGAAATAAAATAAAAAAAGATGGTGTCGTTTTATTAATTAATTCTATTCTAGATTCATTCGTTCCAAGCAGTTGCCTATATACAATCCAGTAATAATGACAACGAGTTACTTCGTATTTAAGTTTATCAAAGACTTCTTTTATGTTTTCATTCATACTATGAATTTTTAAAATAAATATTTCATTATTATCTTCTAAACGTAGAAGGTTCTATGAATAGAATGTTGGGCGGTTGGTAATCAATAATATACTTTCCATCTGGCGTAACAAAGAAATCATAGCTATAACCATAAAGTCCCGCCTGAGATGACATCGTGTTTTGCAATAAATCTACTACCCAAATATCTCTATCATAGATAACATAAATATAATACTCTTCACCATTTAGATAAGTAAAATCGAATTGTCTTCCCAAAATCGCATTAGACGGGGAATGATTAACAATATTTCCTAAACTGTTAAATAAGTAAATGCCTTCATTTCCATAAATAGCCAGCAAATTATTTTTTCTATTCCCTCTTACAGAATGCTGCGCTTGTCTCCCGAAATATTCTGTAAAGGTATTGGCGACAGGATCATAAATACTAAAAATACCATTGCCCTGTTGCTCGACCAATGCCAGATGACTATTGTTATTAAAGCTATATGCTATAAACCAATTAAATGTTTCCGGACTATAAAATGGATGTACATAAATAGAATCGTTGTCTCTACTATCTATTACCTGTACAGAAAATGGTCCAGAAGCTGAAAGTGGCAGTGCTGTAACTATTCCCACTCCATTAGATGCAAAAGCAATTGAAATTGGATGCTTAGGGGTATAAACTGGGTTTCCTGTTTCGATCAAAGGAATGTTTCTCAGCACTTGACCACTGCTCGGATCAACACAAATAACCCTCGATTCTTCAAAAGATGCGATATAGACTTTACCATTATAGGGATTATATGTTGCATCTTTAATTAAAAAAGGAATTGGAATGTTCTTTTTCAATGAAAGTGTAGATACATCATAAACCAGCAAGGCATTAGGATTAGTTTGAGCCAAATATAGAGTTGAACCATCTGATGATAAGAACATTTTAACTAAACTTGAGGACGAGTTTAATAAATCAATCTTCTCATAATATGTCCTAAATACTATTGTTGTATCTAAATAGTTTGATGCCGAATCAGAAAATATTATTCTTAGTGGATATTCAAGTCCAGCTAAAAATTGATAGGTGGTAATACCAATTGTTTTACGATCTGGATAGTAACTATATTGGAAATCAGAACTGATCGTCGATAAAAGAAATTGTGCACTTATTGAGGAAATTGATTCATCCATAATAAATTTTATTGCTCTATCAATTGGAACCGATTTTTCATTCTGTTGAATTGATGAAAATAACATTTTGGGTGGGATGTTATCATGGATTATGGAAAAAACTATAGTATCGCTATTACGATTGTAATTATCTTGTGCATAAACAATTAATTTATTTAATGTGTTTTTCTTAAACGTATACCAGAATGAAAAAGTACTATCATTTATTTTCTGCTTAACAATCTTTTCACCACCCTCGCAAATGATAAAACTGTAATTTT
>JADJHL010000008.1 GCA_016707585.1 Ignavibacteriales bacterium
GCTGTTGAGATATTCAATAAAATACATCCCAATAGCAGAGTAACTAAACCTCAATTAACTAAGCAGCTTGAGTTATATGGTATCAAAGCAAAAAGATTAAAAGAAAAGGAAAGTGACTCGGATAAGGATAGAAAGCAATTTTATAAATGGTAATAAATCCAAACCATACTTGAGCCAGGGTGCAAACCAGGGTAAAATGAAAAAAAAGATGCGAATTTTATTAATAAACGAATAAAACCATACTAAACCATAGTAACCAGGGTATAAAATAATCAGAGAGAAGAAAGTTTTATAAAATAAATTTACCCTAAGAATACCTAACCACCCTGGCAAGTATGGTTTACCCTGGTATTGTTTGAAAATGAGCTGTAATCAAAGCTAGTTTAAAAACCAAGTATGGTTTGACCCTGGTACGAACCAGGGTAGGTTAGTCAGGTCTAATACAAAGAGAAAGTGAAAGATATCTTTAAACGTGGTAAGGATGTTTTATTAAACAGACAAAAAGAGGCTTAAATAATGGGGATAAGAAAAAAGAGGGATACCAGCTATAGTATGACACAAAAACTATTGAAAAAATTAGGCGAGGGTAGGGTAGTAGAGTATTGGACCAAATATGGAATGTACAAAGCATCCGAGTTGCTATCAATCGAGATGCAGGAATATGTAAGTCCCTACGTCCTCCGCTATATGAGCAACAAGTACAACTGGAAACGAGAGGTAAACAAACTAAGCGCCATATACAAAGGCGTAAGAGCTGGCACAGTCCCAGCAACTTATTATAAGCACCTGATATTTCCAGTGGAGGAAATTAAAAATGAACTCAATAATATATCCAGATAAATTAGACACTAAATTTTATGAGAAAACAATTCTAGCAAATCCAAACGTGATTCTTGATGGTTTTTATTATGGACCATTAGATAAAGCTTACGAGGAAAGTAGGGTAGAGTTAGTAAATAGCTACAAGTTTACATACACCTGCGATTACTGGCTCGATGGTTACTATTGGCACGACGATCGATCTTATTTTCACGTAGCTGATACGAATGTCTTGCGATTGGTTGAAAAAAAATATGAAGAATTTTCTATTCCGCTTGGCTGTCTGATAATTGCTGTCAAGCATAGGGATGAAATGCACGTTATGAGCCCTGATGGTATGGGGTTTGATTTACTGTTTAACAAAAAAAGCATTTCACCAGTATCTTGAATTAAACAAATAAACTAATGGAGGAATTAAAATGAAAAATAACATCGATAAACAAATGCTTGAAAAGCAAAAGAATAGACCTAAAGAAAAAGCGGATGTAGTTTTTAATAAGCTTCTTGCTCAACAGAAAAAACCCAAAAACCCTTTTGATGAAGCGAGAACATTTACTACTCCATCAATGAAAGAAACTAAACCAGGGCCGGATTATGTATAGATTTATATTCACCCTAGCTACCCTGCTGGATTCAAAATCAAAGATCAGAAAACATTATAGCCCAGATACAATTATTTCTGATCTGTTTGATGAGGACCTCGATGAGATAGATTTCATAAAGTCTTTGTCGGAGCTTGAATAGATTTATGGATTTGAAATCCCAGAAGATCTATACGACAAAACAGATTTAACTCTTGGTGAATTTGCGGATGTGCTTTCACAACTGCCAGTAATAGCCAACGAACTTTATCCTGAATTCTTTGATGTCAAATTCACTTCGATGAAGCTAACGAAAAGATACATTGAGTTAGAGAATAAAACTGATGCTGAATCACTTTGTGAGATACAAAGAATAAATTATAAGTTTGAAGAGCTAGATAATCGATTGAATGTTTTACTTGGGAATATTTTAGTTAATTAAAATAGGGGAGTCGCCTCCCCTAATTTTTACTTCAACAAAATCATTTTACTCGTCTGTATCAAAACCAGTTTTCAATCTGTAATACTGATTTTAGATTGCGCTCCAACTTTCCATTTTTGATGTGTTTCAGACCATTCATTATCGTGAAGACCTAACCTAGCCGCCTGTCGAGGATGAACAAGTCTGATTAGTTTTAGTTTAATTCCTTCAAGATTTATTTCTATTGGATAACCATAGCTCTTACCTCTATCGAGTTCATTTATTTCGGTACAGAATTTTGAAACAAAATTAGTTATTGGTTCATTACCAAGAGTTATTAAATATTCTGCTTGTGATAACTTAATCTCAGTCAGTATCTCCTGCCTTCTTTGATCTGATATATCTCTGTTTTCTGCATTTGCTTCCATTAGGGTTGGGAGAGAGATATTTAATGTATTAAGTAAATCTATATTTCTCATAATAGCTTTTAGTTGCGAATGGTTCATCATACTATACGGTACAAGATCACATAACCAGCACTGATTTCTGTTTAAGCCAATTGGAATCAAATAGTCATTCTCTAATGCATTGCCGGATGGTCCATTAAATCTTTCACCCGCTGAAACAAGTTTCCCGGCTCCTTCAGGTAAATTTATTTTATTGATTATTTGATCAGCACCGTCACCTTTCCAGAAAATATATGGTTCACTTGCAACCGCAATAGCTTTTATTAAAGTTTTACCTTTTGGGCTAAACCATTTTGCGTGGACAGCGCTTGCATACACTCCAAGTATAAATATTTTTTTTGGTGTCCGATCTACTTGTTCAACTTTCTTAACCGGTTCATCAAATAGAAATTTTCCTAAATCTTCCACTTCGATCCTCTAAATAATGATTTAATTCTTCCTCTGTTTCAAACTCAATTATTTTAACTAACTGATCAAGCAAATCTTTATCATCTTCATCAAGAATATCTGCCATAGTACCTTCATCAATTATAATATAATGTTTGTTGTCTTTATTGTCTGAAAAATTACCACCGCCCCAAAGCACCAATCATTTTTGCATCAGGAAAATTTTCTCTGTATTTATATCCAAAAGGGTGTTTGGTTATTTTCATTTCAACTTGATTAATTAATTCTATTTATAATCAATAAAAACTTTTTCTGTAATCACACCATTATCTGTAAATTTTATTTTTATTTGGTATGACCTTGGTTCTACTAACTCTGTTGGTTTTGTTAGTGAAAAATATCCAGCTACATCTGTTATTGTTTCTGGTCCTATCCATGTTCTTTTTTCTATTAATGATAGGTATGTGAATATTTTGTTTTCCTCTTGTCTTTGATTCTGTCTCTTGGATCTATGGGAGATTCCTAGGAGCTGTTGGACTTATATTTGAAAATATCAATTCACTCCCACCACCACGTGTTTTACTAATCTCCAATGTGTTCAGGCTCTATTCTTTCTGTGTTGAAATAAAATTCTAGACTTGTTAGTTGATTTTTGGGCATTAATTACTATAATTGATAACTAAATCATTGTCTCCCATTTCTGGGTCTGATGTTGGTAGGAATTTGTAGTTTATGTATGAGGTGCCGTTATCCCCTATTGGTGTTCTTGTTTGTACTTCTTTGTAGAATGTTGTGTCCATTGGGAGTCCTACTGATGTTAGCATTTCAAGTGTTGAGTTTGTTATTACTTGTTCTGAATATGTTTGTGGTATGTTGATTCTGAATTCAAGATACTCCATAGGTTTTTGATTGGTAATTGAGGATTCATGTCTTAAACACCTATTCCTGAACAAAATACTAAAATGTTCTTTTGTGTTGTTTACTGTTTCTCCGTTTCTTGGATTTGTAAATGGAATATCTAAGTTTTTCTTTTCAAGAAGTGGTATGCTGTGTGAGATATTTATATTGTCAAGATTCCATCCGTTCCAAGGTTGAAACTGCTGTCTATAGTAATTAGATAGTGGATCAGTTAGATCAAATCCATAAGCAAGCAAAGTATCTGAATTTACTTTTTTTAGATTTGTATAAGATTCAACATTATCATTTGTGTATCTATATGAATATTGTGAACCGACTTTTAAGAATTTATTTGTATGGTATGATTTATTTAGTTCAATTTGTGTCAAGTACATCCCATTAGCTAAAGAATTGATCTTAAGCTTGTTTACTCCTGATGTAAGTTTTTTATCAAAAATCTTTTCTCCAGAACTATTAGCAAATTTTTATTGATCCCGAAACAGGAAGTTCAATAATATTAGAATAATATTTTATAACACCTATAGTATTTTTGAGACTTATCTCTTCAATATAATGTCTGGAACTGAAAAACCTTGAGAATTAGTGTATACAAGAGTTTATATGTTTTCTAGCGGCCAGTTATTGTTATACAGCATTACCATCACATTTATCAGACCCATGAAGTCGAGAATTTTGTCCTCTACTTTCCCAACTTATTATAATCTTCCAAGAAAATCTTGTTTGTGAAAATTTGAGAGGAAAAATGAAGATAAAAAAAGAAACCCACGCTGCTTTCATAACAAACCCAATAAAAATATGATGTGTAATTTTAAGTAAAATGTTGAGAAGTCAAACTACTCTAATAAAAATTTATTATATTTCTTCTAGATAATGGAGCACTCAAGATGATTAGAATTGGAACTTGCAGCTGGAAATATGATTCCTGGAAAGGGATTGTTTATCCTGATAAAGAAAAAATTAACTTCTTAGAAGAATATGCAAAACATTTCAATACTGTGGAAGTCGATCAATGGTTCTGGTCATTGTTTGAACCAAAGAAAGCATTGCTTCCAAAGGAAAGTGATGTAAAGTCTTATGCTGAATCTGTTTCAGATAAATTCAGATTTACTGTAAAGATTCCAAACAGTATAACACTAACTCACTTTTATAACAAAGATAAAACCGAAGAACTAAAACCAAATCCATTTTTTTTGAAGACTGATCTCTTTGAAAAATTTCTTGAAACTCTAAAACCAATGAAGAAAAATATTGGTGTGCTTATGTTTCAGTTTGAATATCTGAACAAACAAAAGATAAGTGGACTAACAGAATTTCTGGATAGGTTTGAATCCTTCATTGAATCAATAGATAAAAAATATGTTTACGGAGTAGAAATCCGTAATCCCAACTTTCTTAAAAAACCTTTCTTTGAGTTTCTAGAACGAAACAAATTAGCAATGGTATTCCTGCAAGGATATTATATGCCGCCAATCTGGGAGGTGTTTAATGAATACAAAGATGAAATACAATCAACCGCAGTAATAAGATTACACGGACCAGATAGAAGTGGGATAGAAAAGAAAACAGGCAGCATCTGGAATCAAATCGTTGAACCCAAAGATGAGGAACTAGATAAAGTTGCAGAGATAATTCACTACCTGAAGAATAAAAAAGTTGATACTTATGTAAATGTGAATAATCATTATGAAGGCAGTGCACCTCTGACAATTCAAAAGATTAACAAGCTTATAAAATAAAAATCTAGATTTTATTATTTTCAAAAAGTTCTCTGGCAGCAAAATAATGAGCTTCAGTTAATCCCTCATACATTTCTGTCAGCACACTTCTGTGTTTATGTTTTTCTAAAATATCTTCATCATCATCAAGAACTATATAATCCTTTACTTCCGGATGATTATCAAGCCAAAGCTGAATTTCATTTCCCCTATGAGGTGGATCTGTAACAGATGTTTGCCAATCCTTATGAAGATAATTAACCAAACCACTTTTCTTTAATTCTTCAGCAAGTTCTTTTTTGAATACGATTCTCCACAATGTCGTCATCACTATTTTTGCTTCATATTCTTCAACCAGCTTCTTTACAATATTAACTGCTTTTGGATCAAATCTGGACCAACCCTTTATTTTAGTATTTACCGATTTGAAATAAACTTCAGAGTTTAGCACACCATCTATGTCTAGAAATATTATTTTCATTTGATATGTAATTTAGGAATTAGATGGAAAAGAGTTAAAACTAATGACTAAAATAAAAATCTCCGATGCGGGGTAAGACATTCAAGGATTGGGAATTTATTTATCTTTTACAACAAATTGGGAAAATCATATTGCACCTCAAATCTAAAAATCTGAAACCAAAAAATCAAGAAAACCTTTTAACTCTTCTTAAATTATTATCATCAATCTGTCCCACTGTATCTCTTAATACACCTAATGATCTTTGACTTAGTAAATCTATTTTAACAAGTCCCAGATCTTCCACACCATACATATCCGGCTGAGTTATTATCAATCCTACTCCTTTGTTTGCTGCATACTCAAGAGCAGTATAGGTTGTAATTGGTAATGGAGAAATAACTATTCCACAAGGATGGATGCTTAAATGTCGTGGAAAGTTTGCAAGTCTTGCAGCAACATTGATTATACTCTTCCACGGTTCAATATTAAAGTTAAGTGATTTTGATTCTGGAAAACGTTTTGATATTTCCGGCAAGTTCTTAGCATCTGTCCAGGGAATGTGTTTACTGATTGTAGATATTTCTCTATCTGATATTCCAAATGCTTTTGCTGTTTCCCTGAATGCAGAACGAGCTTTCATAGTCACGAAAGTTGATATAAATGCAACTTTGTTGTAACCATATTTCTTAAAAACGTACTGAACTATTTCATCTCTTTCTTTCCAGCTAAAATCTATATCAATATCCGGCAATGATGAACGGCTTCTATTCAGAAATCTTGTGAAGTAAAAATCATACTTAACCGGATCTACTTCTGTTAAACCCAGACAGTAACAAACCAGACTGTTTGCAGCAGAACCTCTTGTAAGAGTCATCATTGCTCTTCTTTTTGCTTCAAGGAATATATCGTGAACAATTAAAAAATAATCTGAAAGTTTAAGATCATCAATAACTTGTAGTTCTTCTTCCAGTCTGCTTTCAATGTTTTTTGCTAATACACCATAACGTTTAACAAGTCCCTCGTGAGCATACTTCCATAATAAAGTAAACCCTGAATGTTCTGTTATAGCAGGGAAGTTTGGAACGTGATGTTTGCCTAGCTCAAGATCAACATTACAGTTATCAATAATAAATTGTGCATTGTCAAAAGCCTCAGGCAATTTATTCTTAAGATCAATAAAATGATGTGGGGATTTGAAATAATATTCTTTATCAACAAGCTCTTCCTCTTTAATATTTTTAACAGTACTTCCAGTTCTGATTGCAGAAACAACTTTGTGAAGTTTATAATCTGCGGGTTCAGAAAAATAAACAGGATTAGAGATTACATATTTAATGTCTTTTCGTTTAGCTACTTCGAATAATTTCCTGGCTTTAGGTTTGTTAGATTCGGTTATAATTAACTCTGCATAAATATTATTGTACACAGGAATCTTTAGTAACAATTCAATTGAAGAAATTAAGATGAATAGATTTTCAAATTCATTTTGCAGAAGACTAAATAATGAAAAATCATTTTTAAGTTTTCTTGCTGATATTATTCTACATATATCAGAATAACCGTTATAGTTTTTAGCAAGCAGTATAGCGTAAATATTTTTATTACCTGGTTCATCTATGTAAGTACCCAATATTGGTTTGATGCCATTCTCGTTCGCCTTCTTATAAAAAGGGACTAGTCCATACATTGCATTTGTATCTGTTAGTGCAACAGCATTAAGATTATAGTGTAATGCTTTTTGGATGATATCATCAATGGTTATAACACCTTCAAGCAGGGAATAATTGGAATGGATATGTAATGCGTTCATAACTAACCAACATAAGCTCTTTTATGTTGTTCAATACTAAAGGAAGTAGAATTATAAATATCATATTCGTTTACTCCTTCATCATCAGGCTTATAATAAACTTCAGCACTATCGTAATCTGATCCTAAGTTCATTTTTAAGTGTGAAAGCACTTCTAGTTTTTCAACAATAATGTTGTTGAAACCATCTTTATCAATAATGCCTTCTACTATGTACGGCCCCATTGAAAGAGTGTTTTCGGCAACAACCGAATAAACTTTAGGAAATATAACTGCTTCAAAAGTTCCTGATAAATCTTCAAGAGATAGGAACTTCATTATATCTCCCTTTTTAGTTCTTATTCTTTTAGATGACATATACCAGCCAATCATTTTTACTTTCCTGCCAATATTATTTTTCATTTGGTTTGAAGGGACTAAAGATAATTTGTCATTCCATTCTGTAAAAAACTCTAACGGATGTCTGGTAACCATATAATCAAACGATTCATATTCTGCGATACATCTTTCTTCAATTGTAAAATCATTATCAGTCTTTACTTCATTCTGAAGTTCAAAGAAATCATTTATAAAAAAGTCATTATATCCATCTTCAAGTATTTTAAGTTTGCCTAAATAAATATCAGTAAGCCTTAATAGTGTATGTCTTGTTTCATTAAAGCAATCCATAGCTCCGCATTTTATGAAGGACTCAATTTCCTTTATTCCGAGTCTTGTTCTAACTATAAAGTCAGGAAGAGAAACATACTTCCCATCTTTTGCTCGCTGTTTCAGAATCGTTTTAATAGAAGTCTCTGATAAATGTTTTATTGCCATCAGCCCAATTCTGATTTGATTATCATAGCCTCTGTATTCATCTTCACTTTCATTTATACAAGGGAGCAGAATTTTAATTCCAAGTCGTTTAGCTTCCTGTATATAAACTGCACTGGAATAAAACCCTCCTCTGTTATTTAGCACACAAGCCATAAACTCCGCAGGGAAATGTGCTTTTAGATAGGCAACCTGGTATGATAGTAAGGCAAAACTTGCACTATGAGCTTTACAAAATGAATAGCCTGCAAAAGATTCTATCTGTCGCCAAAGTTCCTCAGCAATTGTTCTGGAAATATTTTTACTATCACAAGCTTCATAAAATCTATTTACTATTAACTGCATTGCAGAATGTGAACGCATCTTACCACTCATTGCTCTTCTAAGTACATCAGCCTCATCAAGAGTTAGCCCTGCAATATGGTGAGCTACTTTTATTACATCTTCCTGATAAACCATAACTCCATAAGTTTCACCCAACACTTTTTCCATCTCAGGTAGAAGATATTTTCTCCTCGAAGGATCTTTATGTCTTGCAATAAACTCCTGCATCATTCCACTTTCTGAAACACCTGGACGAATGATTGAACTTGCAGCTGTAAGCATTTCAAATGTTTTAACATCAAGTTTTTTAAGTAGTGAACGCATTCCGGGTGATTCAATATAGAAACAGCCGATTGTTAACCCCTTACTAATTATTCTAACTGTTTCTTCATCATTAAACAAAAAGTTATAATCATAAATATCAAAAGGAATTCCTTCTTCTATTCCCGGGATATTTTTATACAGATGTATTGGTAGAGACGATATACTGTAATCATCTAAAAAATCTAATCCCGTATTTGAAGAATTTTCGTACATATTATAATATTTATATCAAAGCTGCATTTTTGAACTGTTTTTAACTCTTTTAAGTATATCCATACAAATAAATATATGCCATACATTTGTATGCTAACATAGTTTGTTGAGGGTAAATTGTCAAGGTTGGAAAAATAAATTGTAGAAATTATTTCAAATAATGAGGATTTTATAAAATTAAAATGCTGATTTGACTTAAGATCCGAAATGTTCGAAAAAAGTAACCCGGTAACCGAAGCTACCGGGCCTTGTGTTAACAAAAAGCTTGGGGGAGGACTTTCTGCTAACCACAGATCCAAAATACTAACTTCTAACTAATAATAAAAAACCCTGACACTTTCGCATCAGGGCTATGTCTTAATTTCAGGCCTGGGGGTAAACCAAAGCTAAAGTAAAATTTTTAGTATTTCTAAGAATTAGTTTGATTTTTATGCTCTTATTTGGATTGCTTCGTGATCAGCAATGGGTTATCTTTTGAACGTATGAATGATATATTAAATAAAATAAAAAAATCAATTGGAGTGATAATACTCGCAGTTTTTGTTTTCTCATTCCTTCACTCTGAACTTGGTTTCTTAAACCACGATGATAATAACCATTCTTCACACGATCATTGTACTATTGTGAATGGTAGTACAACACCGACTTCAAAAGCCAGTACATCGGAATTAACAAAGCTGAAAGTACAATTTGTATTTATTCCAAAGATAATTGAAGAAGAAAATCAAAGAGCATTAACGTTTTTTTTAGAAACTGATAATCCCCACTTTACAAATAAAACAAACAAAGTTTACCTGGATAACAATACTTTTCTGATATAGCCTTTCCCGAAAAATCTATCAGTCCCATTACCGGACAAAAACTTAATAATAAATTTTAATTGGAGAAAATATGAACAAGTATTTCATACTTGCAGTATTAGCTTTATCCATATCAAAGCTAAACGGGCAAACTGAAATAAATCGATTATCACTTAATGAAGCGATAGAGATTGGGATAAGACAAAATCCTGAACTAATGCAAGCAACTGAAAATATAAGTGCTGCCAAGGGAAGATTCTGGAAAGGAATATCATTGCCACAGCCTGAATTAGAACTGAGCTTAGAATATGCACCTGTGAACACGAGTTTAAGTAATTACAGTGAAAGAACTTTTGCTATATCACAATCTTTTGAATTTCCAACAAACTACTTCCTAAAAGGAAATAAATATACGAAGGAAGAAGAGATTGCATTTGAGCAGTACTTATTAAAAAAATACGAGTTAGTCAATCAAATTAAAAGCGCATACTTCAAAGTACTTGCAGATCAAAGCATAGTTAAATATTCGGAAGAAAATCTGATCATCAGCGATGACTTTTATAAAAAAGCACAAATAAGATATAATGTTGGTGAAGGGACTAATCTTGAAGAACTGACAGCAAAAGTACAATTAAGTGAAGCAAAAAATAAGATTGGAATAGCAAAGAATAATCTAAATACTTCTTTAGCAGAATTAAATTATGTCCTTGGCTATGGAAATCAGAATATAAATTCGTCCTTACTACTAACGGATTCTCTGATATATATTGAACACAATTTTAACTTAGAAAAAGTTTATCAAACAGCGGAAGAAACAAATCCACAGATAAAAGCAGCCGAACTTAATAATGGAATTGCTGGTGTTGAAAAAACACTTGCGTGGTCATCATTACTGCCAAATTTTAATTTTGCATATTTCAAGCAATCGAGAGACGGGGATAACGGGTTTTATGGTGCGTCATTTGGAGTTTCTGTACCTCTATGGTTTATAATGGATCAACGAGGAGCTATACAGGAAGCCAGTGCTAATGAATCAATATCTGAGGCTTTACTTCAACAAACAAAAAATGAAATAAGATTAAAGTTAAAAAATGCTTTCACGAGTTATACAAATAATCAGCAGCAGATTAAAACATATAATGATGATATACTTCCACAGACAGAGGAAGTTTATAGAACTGCAATAAAGAGTTATGATGCGGGTGAATTATCTTATTTAGAATATATGCAGGTTAAGCAGCTTGTGATAAACGCAAGAGAAAATTATATAACTGCATTGTTCAATTACAATGTGTCGTTGTTTGAATTAGAAGAAATAATCGGGAAAAATATTTATGAATTGGAGAATAAAAATGATTAATAAAAAATTATACGCTCTGATCGTAATATTGATTTTAACTTCATTACAGATTGGATGCTCAGAAAAACCAGAAGAACATAATAACGAGCACAGTGAAGCACATTCTGATTTAATAACACTTTCATCAGAATCAATTGAGCAGATAAAATTAAAATCACAAATTGTATCGTTACAACCATTCAGCGGTTTCCTTAATATCCCTGCGGAGGTAAAAACTAACCAGGATAATGAAGCGCAGATCG
Source organism: Ignavibacteriales bacterium (assembly GCA_016707585.1). GTDB lineage: Bacteria > Bacteroidota > Ignavibacteria > Ignavibacteriales > Ignavibacteriaceae > IGN3. The sequence continues at coordinate 11,657 of JADJHL010000008.1, forward strand.
GATCATTGGTACAAGGCAGAGTACATAAAGTATTTGTTAAAGTTGGTGATTATGTAAAAGCGGGACAATTATTAATGACAGTAGAAGGACTTGAAGTTGGAGAAATAAAAGCCGGTTACTTAAAAGCGAAGGCGAATTATGATAATGCTAAAGCAAATTACGAACGACAGAAAAAACTATTCGATGAAAAAATTGGATCACAGAAATCTCTATTAGAAAGCCAGGCAGAGTATGAAAAAGCTACTGCCGAGTATCGCGCGGAAGACAAGAAGATTCATTCAGTTGGACTAAGTGATGAGGATGTTATAAATGAAAAAGATGGTGATGAACATACGTCGGGGACACTGCCAATTAAATCACTTATAGATGGAGTAGTGGTTGAAAGAAATGTTGTGATAGGGCAGGTTGTTGATGCTACCACTAATGCTTTTAAAGTAATAAATACGAGTAATGTTTGGATTGATGGTCAAATCTATGAAAAAGATTTGGATAAGATTACGCAAAACTCAAAAGCATACTTCACCACGATCTCAAATAAACAAAACAGACTTGAAGGCAGAATCATATATATAGGACAGACTGTTGACGATAACACCAGGACAATCTTAATTCGAGGTGAATTTGTAAATCAGGGCAGCAAATTAAAACCTCAAATGTATGGTGAATTACAAATACCTGTTGGGTCAAATGCAAAAGCAATTTTGATTCCTGAAGAATCAATAGTAAAAGAAGCAGGACAAAGCTATTTATTCATTCAAACAAGTGATACAACTTTTGAAAGAAGAGATGTGATAGCCGGAGAAACATCAGGAAATTTGATTGAAATAAAAGAAGGTGTTAAGGAAGGTGAAAAAGTAGTAACTGATGGTGTGTTTTATCTAAAAAGTGAATTAAAGAAAGATGAAATTGCGGAGGATGAACACTGATGTTAGAAAAAATAATAGAATATACATTACATAAGAAAGGAATGATAATATTTCTTTCGCTTGTGATAATAGCATTTGGTGCATACTCATATTTTACATTACCAATTGATGCCTTTCCGGATGTAACGAATATCCAGGTTGAAATTGTCAGTCACGCAGATGGATTATCGGCAATAGAAATAGAAAGGAACGTAACTTATCCTATTGAGACATCAATGCGCGGATTACCAGATATAGAACAGATGCGTTCGGTTACAAAGTTCGGGCTATCTATAGTAACAATAATATTTAAGGATGATGTTGATATATACTTTGCAAGACAACTTGTATTTGAACGATTAGCAGAAGCAAAAGAAAGTGTCCCTGAAGGTGTGGAAATTGAGATGGGACCTATTGCCACTGTGATGGGTGAAATATATCAATACACTCTTGAAGGTAACGTGCCGACTGATTCACTAAGCAAAATTTCTTATCTATCAAATCTTAGAACAATTCAGGAATGGATTGTAACACCGCAGTTAAAAAGTGTGGCGGGAGTAAATGAAATAAATTCATTTGGCGGTTATTTTAAGCAATACCAGGTAATACTAGCTGCTGATGCTTTAATAAAATATAACCTAACGACTGATCAGATCTTTACTGCAATAGAAAACAATAACCAGAATGTTGGCGGTAATATACTTGAGAAAAATTCGGATCAATACATTGTACGAGATGTTAGACTTATCAAAGATATTGCAGACATCGAAAATATAGTTCTAAAATCATACGATGGTACGCCAGTATTTCTGAAGGATGCTGCAAAAATAAAAGTTGGTGAAGCTGTAAGAATGGGTGCAGCAATGATAAATGGAAAGGATGAATGTGTCGGCGGTATAGTTATGATGCTCAGGGGTGAAAACAGCCGAGATGTGGTTGATAGAGTTAAAACCAAAGTTGAGGAAATCAATTCTAATAATGTACTGCCGGATGGAATAAAATTAGTGCCGTACTATGACAGAAGTGATATTGTGAACTCAAGTGTTAGTACTGTAAACAAAGCATTGATTGAGGGAGCCGTTTTGGTACTCATAGTACTTTATCTATTACTAAGAAGTTTTAGAGGGAGCTTTGTGGTTTTAATTGCACTGCCACTTTCATTGCTAATAACTTTTATTGTTATGAAAATCGTTGGATTAAGTGCAAATCTTATGTCACTTGGAGGACTTGCAATCTCAATAGGAATGATAATCGATGCAACAATAATTCAGGTTGAAAATGTGCAAAGGCATTTAAGTGAGGAAAGCACTAAAAAACCAAAATTATTAACAGTTCTAAAAGCTGTTTTGGAAGTAAGAAAACCAAGCATCTTTGGGGAACTAATAATCGCATTAACATTTATACCGATACTATCATTAGAAGGTATTGAAGGAAAAATGTTTGGACCACTTGCCAAGACAGTTGCAATCGCACTACTTTCTTCAATGATGCTTTCAATATTTGTAATACCAGTATTATGCTCGATGTTTCTTAAAGCACAACCGGAAAAAGAAAGTATAATTATTAAGTATGCAAAGAAATTTTATCAGCCCATTCTTGAATATTCGATGAAGAATAAATTTACTGTATTAGGAATAGCAGGAATATTTTTGGTGATTGCTTTGTTTCTATCTACAAAACTTGGTTCTGAATTTATACCGATTATGGATGAAGGTGCGTTTGATATGGATGTTGCACTATTACCCGGAGTATCATTGTCAAAAGCGATGGAAGTGAATCAGCTTGCAGCACAAAAGATGAAAAAATTTGATGAGCTTGAAACAATAGTTTCAAGAACGGGTCAAACAGGTATTGCTCTTGATACAAGAGGCGTTGATAAAACTGGTTACGTTGGTGTATTAAAACCAAGAAGTGAGTGGAAGCGTGATATTACGAGAGAAGAATTAACAAATGAAATGAGGGAAGAACTCGAATCGATACCAGGAATTGGCTTTGGATTTAGTCAACCCATACAGTGCAGGATAGATGAAATTGTAGCGGGCACACGAGCTCAGTTAATTATAAAACTTTTTGGTGATGATATTGAAGTGCTTAAAAAACAATCAGATGAAATTGCAAAAACTCTTAGTACAATTGAAGGTGTGACAGATCTGATGACAGAAAAAGTAAGCGGGCAGCCATACTTAACAGTTAATATTGATAGGTCCAGAATTGCAAGATATGGATTGAATATAAGGGAAGTTCAGAATGTTATAGAAATTGCAATTGCAGGAAAATCTGCTTCAAAGCTTTATGAAGAAAATAGAAGTTTTGATATAACTGTACGTTTGCCTGAAGAAAAAAGGAACTCTATTGAAACGATCGAAAATATTCTTATTCCAACAAGTAATGGTGCAAACATACCACTTGGGCAATTAGCTGATGTAGAAATGATCGAAGGGCCTGTCCAAATCAGCCGTGAAGATGGAATCCGCAGAATAGGAATTGAGATGAATATAAGTGGGAGAGATATAGGCAGCTTTGTAGAAGAGGCAAAGCAAAAAATAAAAAACAATATTCAACTACCTGCAGGATATTATTTAACGTGGGGCGGGCAGTTTGAAAACCAGCAAAGAGCTATGAATAAGTTGATGATAATTGGACCAGCCGTTATCGGCTTAATTTTACTTTTGTTATTTGTGACCTTTAAGTCGATAAGATTAGCTCTGCTTGTAATTTCAAATTTACCATTTGCACTTATCGGTGGAATTATTTCTTTGTACCTATCAGGATTATATTTATCCGTGCCAGCATCAGTTGGATTTATAGTGCTATTTGGAGTTGCTGTATTAAATGGTGTTGTTCTTGTATCCAGAATATCACAATTGCGTGAGGAGGGCGTTGAACTCAAGGATGCCATTATTAAAGGAAGCCTGGATAGATTTAGACCAGTGCTGATGACTGCATCCATAGCAATATTTAGCTTAATACCAATGCTATTTGCAACAGGTACAGGCTCTGAAATACAAAAACCACTTGCTACCGTAGTGGTCGGTGGATTGATAACTTCAACTCTTCTCACATTGTTAATCATACCATCAGTCTATGGATGGTTTGAAAAGAGAAATGTTGGAGCGCAAATGTAAAGAGTGATTTTCGGCCTACTGTTTCTTGCAGAAGGCTGTTATTAAAAATTATAATGCAAATGAGATGAAAGAAATAAAGACTTGGGAGTAGGATAATGCTCTTTCACGAGATCATTGAGAATGGACTTAACTATTTATTGGAACAATCTAAAAAATAAGTTCAAACCTTATCTCCCCAAAAGGGTGGTAGGGTCCCATGATCCCCGATCAAATACCAGATTGAGCTTGCATAAACTTTGAAAAAGAATTTTTCGATTTCTAGTAGTAAAACCAAGTTTCTAAATTTTTTTATAAAAATTATTTTCGAGCTAAAAGGAGAGACAAGCTCTCCTTCTTCATAGATCAAGATTTGAATAGATCTGAACGTATCTGAAATTCCCAAAGTTATTCTTAATTCTGAACTTTCCATTTTCATCAGGCAAACCAATTTCAACAGCAATTCTTCGTCCTGATTCCAAAGTGATTTCTGCATAGTAAGTTTCAACGTCTGGGTTTACTTTTTCGAGTTGGACTATTACATAATCATTTTCAACAGTCCAACCTACTTCATTAACTGTACTGCAGCTTATCATTAAAACTGCAATTAACATCAATAATAATTTCACAAGCACTCCAATTTCTTTAATAACCATTTTGATTTATTTTACTTCTTGCAATGAACAATGTCACAGCCAGTGACTTCGCATCCATCAATCCACCAAGTTCATTTTGGATTTTAACTGCGTCTCTGCAAGATGTCAGCATTAACTCATAGAAATTATCGTTGCTGTTTTTGATTATATCATTTACAGGACTTTTCTTTTCTACTTTGTAAGATGTGACGATCTTGGTCCCTTTCTGTTCTGCAAGCTTGGTGATCTCAAATCTCTCACCTTTACGAAGTGATTTGATTTGTTCATTCACTTCTGCAGGTGCAAAGAATGAATATTCCTGATCAGTTCCATTCTTAACTGCATACAAGTAGTACTCACCAAATCTTGATTGTCCTACCATAGGCTCATCAAACAACAACTCTAAGCTCATTGTTTTGTTGAGTTCCAGTTCCAGTTTCTTCCGCTCTGCCATCATTTACTCCATTTAATTTGTAACTAAATTCTTCTTTACCCTCAATCACTTTTATTCCCGGGGGAACAGGTTTTGATTTTATGTAATTCTTGATTTTATTCATATCAGGTTTATAGCTTTCAGGAACAACAGTAAGCATCTCCGGCTTTGCTTTCTTTAAGAACAGATCAATATTTTCTATGTCAACTTTATCCGGTTTCTTATGCATCTTAAGTGTTCCATTAGGAAGCGAGATTGTTTTTTCTTTCTTTTCTCTAATGAAAGCTTCAAGCTTTATCTCCAACCATCGAATCTTTTCCTGCAACTGGGCGTTCTTATGAAGAACAAAACTGTTAATCATAGAACATTCTTTCTCCGATTGTGAGAAGTTGTATTCAATCTGCTTTGTAAGCTGTTTTATCTGAAGCAGGAGCAGATCAAAGTAAGCTTCAGTTTGCTCTTCTTCTTTTATCTCGGCTTCCTGAAGCAGCTCATCTAAAAAGTTTACTTCCAAAATCTGCCTCCCTTTTTTAATATTATCACGATTATAATTTCAAGAGCAATCTTACCTGCCGTACTAGCTATTTCTTTTAACAACCGTTTTCTGTTTGCGCGCATTCTTTACCTTCACTTTCTTTTCATCGCTGAGTTCTTCTTTAAGTATTTCAACTATAGCTTCTGTAAGCTTCATTCCGATTCGAATCAATTTCTTGCTTTCCATATTTTCTATTCCTTTCTAAGTATTGTGTAACAGCTTCATTAACTAATTTTGTCATTGGTATCTTTCTTTCATTTGAATGCTTAAGCAGGTAAAGTTCTCTTACTAGCGCAGGTTTTATCTTTGGGCTATATGACATACAGATCCTCCTCATTTATTCCCATTCCACACACCTCACATTTATTAAATAGCTTTCCATCATAGTAAGTTGTCTGAGAAAAACACCACGGACATTCAATTATCATCTCTTCAAAATCAGATGTCACTGGATAATTAAATCTTCTTTCAAACCATTTACTTTTTGATGGATAGTATTTCTGATAACTTTCAACTCCTTCACTGTTTATAAATAATGCATAGTTGTTATGCATTTCATAGAAGTGAAAATCTTTTTCTCCAAGGTTAAATCCACGCACAGTTGTTTTCTCTATATTCAAGCTTCCTGCATTATTTCACGTTCACTGCAGAAGTAGAAAATATCATCCTTTGAATCGTAATACAGATCAATTGGATTATCCTTCTTAATCAGAACTAATCTTTCAGGTTGATATTTATCAATTACAGCAACTGCAAAACTTCCTTCTACGCGGTCAAATAATCTTTTTATTTTATCTCCTTTCATTTTCATTGATAGAAGATGAAGTATTGATTCACTATCTACTTCTGCATCCCTCTGTTTCTTCCCGAATATTTCTTTGTCGTTGTAAATTATTCCATTATGAACAATTGCAATTCCATTCTTTGAGAACAGTGGATGATTGTTTGCATTATTCTTTTCTGATCCTTGAGTTTTCATTCTTGTATGAAGAATCATTGAAGAGGGAAGTGTAAGTTCTTTCCACTCATTTGTTTTTACAAACTCAGATGATTTCATTGCATCTTTATGAACTATGAGATTGTTATCTCTTATAAAAGCAAATCCCGAAGCGTCTCTTCCACGGGATTCTAAAAAGTGAAAACATATTTGTTATTTTTTCTTTTATTGGGCAGAGTATTCCCAAAGGAATAATAACCCATTATTCCACACATTTTATTTTACTCCTTGTTAATTATTAGGCGGGAACCAGTTCTCTTACTGTGGTAATCTGTTTAATCAGTTCAATGATTTCTTTCTGATTATTCTTACGGAGTGTTAATGATATTCCAAGTCTATTACATCCGGGACTGGATACAACAATTGCTTTTATATCATTAAGCTGAACGAAGCTTTGAACTTTATCAAACAGATCAGCACTTACACTGATTTGATATTCATCTCTGTCTGTAAGACCAAATAGATAAATTGGATTATCAACTAATCCAACTTTGTCTTTGATTGTTCTGAGCAGAATATCCTTATCGTTTATGAACAAAGGTCTTCTTGTTTCAATCTTACCTTGCAGCCAGCTTCTTGAAAGTTTTACAACAAGTTCTCTGTCACTATCAGTTACATCAGGATTATCAGGTGCATCATCATCAAAGTTGTCTTCATAACATTCAGAACAATAAGGGTCACCTTCATCGTTGTAGTGAGCAGATTCCCGATAGATAACTCCATCACACCTGCAGCAATAGTTGAACATATTATCGAAGCAATCTTCACAATAAGGTTCCTCCATAGCCCATCTCACCTGATCATCTCTAAGTTCTTCTTCACAATTATGACAGTGCATCAGGCAGCCCTCCTTAATCCCCAGTTAGGAAGTATATCCTGAGACCAGTTTAATCTTTTTCCAAGAAGAGTATCAAGTTCTTTAAGTCCTTCTCTGCAATCATCTGGAATAGTATGAAGTGAATGTTTTAGTGATTTTAGAAATGTGCAGGAATGCTGTCTGTTCTTAAGTTCATTGAAATCAACTTTATCTTCAAGAACTCCAACAACAGTTAACTTTGCAAGTGTGAAATGAACCAATGTAACAGAAGGCGAAAGAAGAAATGAGCCGGGTGTTCTATATTCAAAACCGTAACTCTTTCTACGGTAAGCTCCTTTCTTACCATAACCAGAACGTTCTCTTTTTTGTCTCTGCATTTTATCATCAATGCAGTTACTCAGTGAACCTAAAACAATATCCAATCCATCAATAACTTCAGGAATGGATCAATTGAAAAATGTGTGTGGCCACCTATTGAATAATCATTAACATAGTGACCTGATATAAACTCAAGATCAAGTGCTTTATCGTGACCGTAATCTAGTATCTGGTAGATCTTTGATGTTAGATCGATAGGGGATTCAGAAAAACCTGGACGGATCTCGGCTGTACTTTCACAGCCATCTAGACCGAATGAAGAATTAGATTTGAAAAAATTATGTGCCGGAACAAACTGACCTTGTCTGTGGCAGATCAACTCAGGATCTGCACCAATCGTAAAAGACATAGTAACACTCCTAATTAGTTGTTAGTATGTCTTTCTTATTCCAAAATCTATTAGAAAATGTTAGACTATAATAATTGATTTAATTATTTTTGTTTGAGACTGATTGTAAAACTAAGTCACGAATAACAACACTTCGAAGAAATTCCATTCAAAATCTGAGTTGGTGGGAAAATTTTAATAATTTTATTTTACAGCTTTAAGGCAATGAAATGAAGATTATAATTTCAGGTTTACCCCCTAAAGACTTTGTCTCAGAAATTTCTTCACACTTAAATATTAAAGAAGATCCAACTGTCCTTTATCTTAGGTCAACAGACCCACCCTCGGTAATTCAAATTGTTGCAAGTGTTATTGAATGGCTTGATCTATATAAAGTAGTTAGCATTGTATTTATCAGTACAATAACGAAAGAGGCAGCAAAAGAATTATATCAGAATAAATCCAAAATACTTAAGGCGCTTGGTCAAGCTACGGCAAAACCTCTCAAGGCTTTTGTTGATTTAATTTTAAATAAAGAAAAATTGATAAAGAAAAGATTCATCTCATTGTGTCTTTGAAGATTCCAGATGAGTACACAGGTACAAATTTGCACTTACAGATTTCATCCGAGGAGGAACTTGCCTGGCAATTTGCAAATTTTATAATTCGACTTGAGAAAATTGAAATTGAATTAAATAATCTTATTAGTAGTGAGAAACCACCACTGTTCCCAGTAAGCTTACTAAGCCAAGAGGATGGATCAATTATAGTAAAGTATATGGATAAGATGGATCTTGAAATTCACGAAATTACAATAGAATAGAGTCAGGAGAAATTTTTTGGCATTAACCTGGAACGAAATAAGAGCAAAGGCTATAAGTTTTTCACACGATTGGATAGAAGCGCATAGCGAACGAGGCGAAGCACAAACCTTTTGGAATGAATTCTTCGAAGTGTTTGGTGTTAATCGAAGAAGAGTTGCAGCATTTGAGCAAAGAACAAAATCTGAAGGACGAGATGCAGGTTTTATTGATCTCCTTTGGAAAGGAACGCTGCTTATTGAACACAAATCAAGAGGCGGCAATTTAGTAAAAGCTTATAATCAAGCACGTGAGTATTTTCCTGGCTTGGCAGATAATGAATTGCCAAAATTTATTCTTGTATGTGATTTTGAAAAATTCAAACTCTATGATTTAGATACTGGAGTGCAGATAGATTTTTTACTAAAGGACTTACACAAAAATATTCAGCACTTTGATTTTATAGCTGGCTATAGAAGAAGAGAATTTAGAGATGAAGATCCTGCTAACATTAAAGCCGCTGAGTTAATGGGTGAACTCCACGATAAATTATATGAGATAGGATTTAGAGGACATAATCTTGAGCTATTTTTAATAAGAATATTGTTTTGCCTTTTCGCTGATGATACTGGAATATTTGAGAAGAGTCTTTTTTCTGATTACATTTTCCAAAAAACCAGAGCTGATGGAAGTGATCTTGGCCCTCAATTAAATCACTTATTTCAAATTCTTAATACCCCAATAGATAATCGATTGTCAAATCTAGATGAGCAACTTCAGTTATTCCCATATGTTAATGGATTGCTTTTTTCAGAGGTAATTCCTGTAACCTCTTTCGATAGTTCTATGAGAGAGCAACTTCTTAGATGTTGTAATTTTAATTGGAGTAATATTTCCCCTGCGATTTTTGGTTCGTTATTTCAGTCTGTAATGAATTCTGAGTTAAGAAGAAATTTAGGCGCGCACTATACAGCCGAAAAAAACATATTGAAGGTAATTAAGAGTTTATTTTTGGATGATTTATTTATTCAGTTTAACTCAATACGAAGAGATAGAAGGAGGTTAGGCGAATTTCACCAAAAGATAGCACGATTAAAATTCTTAGATCCTGCTTGTGGCTGTGGAAATTTTCTAGTTATTGCTTACAGAGAATTAAGACTACTTGAGTTAGAAATACTAAAAGCCCAATTTCCCAATGAGGATAAAATAACAGATTTAAGATTATATGCATTACTTGACGTAGATTCAATGTACGGAATAGAAGTGGAAGAGTTTCCCGCGATGATTGCACAAGTAGCAATGTGGTTAGTTGATCATCAAATGAATATTATTATTTCAGAAGAGTTTGGAAAACCACTAATTAGACTTCCACTAACTAAGGCTGCTAAGATTGAAAATGTAAATGCATTAGAAATTGATTGGAATGATGTAATTAACAAAGCAGAAGTATATTGCATCCTTGGCAATCCTCCTTTTGTAGGTAAGCAACATAGATCCGCGTCACAGAATTCAGATATGAATAGAGTATTTGTTAATGTGAATGGTTATGGAGTACTTGATTATGTTACTTGTTGGTATATCAAAGCTGCGCAATTCATTCAAGGGACAAGCATCCAGGTCGGTTTCGTTTCGACTAATTCAATTACACAGGGCGAACAAGTTGGTGTTTTATGGAACATTCTATTTAATGATTATAACATCACAGTCAATTTTGCACATAGAACTTTTCGGTGGAGCAGCGAAGCATCAGGGGCAGCACACGTACACGTTGTTATAATCGGATTTGGCAATCAAAACTTGCCCAACAAAAAGCTATTTGAATATGAGCGAGTTGAGCTTGAGCCGCACGAGACTATTGTAACCAATATCAACCCCTATTTAATAGCCGGTAGAAACATACTTCTAAAAAACCGAAGAACACCGCTGTGTAACGTATCGGAAATTAAATTTGGCAATATGCCTAATGATGACAGTAATCTACTTTTAACTAATGAAGAAAAAGAGCAACTCATATCTATTGAACCAAATGCGGAACAATTTATAAGACCACTTAATAGCGCAAAAGAATTTCTCAATGGTATAAAAAAATGGTGTATTTGGCTAAAAGACGTATCGCCGAATGAGTGGAGGAATATTAGACCAATTAGAGAAAGAGTTGAACAAGTTAGAGAGTATAGAAATCAAAGTAGTAGAGCTGCTACAATAGAATTAGCATCTACCCCACATTGTTTTGGTGAGATTCGGCAACCAAATTCTAGTTACATACTAATTCCCAGGCATTCATCAGAGAATAGAAATTATATTCCTATGGGATTTTTTAGCGAAGAATATATTGTTCACGATTCTTGTCTGTTTATTGCAAACGCTTCATTGTATGAATTTGGAATTGTTATGTCTCAAATGCATATGGCTTGGGTAAAACACGTTTGTGGTCGAATTAAAAGTGATTATAGATATTCAAATAATTTAGTTTATAATAATTTCCCCTGGCCTCAAGATCCAACACAAGCCAAACTTGATAATGTGACAGAAGCAGCACAAAATGTTTTGGACGTTAGATTACAACATCCAGATAGCACGCTAGCAGATTTGTATGACCCAATAGCAATGCCGACGAACCTAGTTCAAGCTCATAGAAATCTGGATAGAGCTGTTGATAGATGTTATCGAAACCAAGTCTTCACAAATGATAGGAACAGAATGGAGTTCTTAATTGAATTGTATGATAGGTATACAAATCCACTAAGAGTTCAGGGGGAATAAAATATGGCTGAGGAGAAGTACAAGCATACAATTCATTTTAAGAGATCAGATCTTGAGTATAAGAAATTTGTTATTTGGTCTCCATCCCAAATTGAATGGCGAGATATTATTGAGGATTATATATATATATCAAAGGTAAGAAGTAAAAACAAGTTAGCAATGTTCAAGTTACAGATTGAACTAATTTCTACATTATTACAATTAAACGATGGACTAAAAACCTACATTAAGCTTGTTGAAGATCCAGAAGAAAGGAAGAAAGAATTTCCTGATCGAGAGATTGAAGAACGTGATATTGACTATTGGGAAAAGCAAATTTTTAACCATAAAACTCTCATCAATGCAATTAAGGACATTGGTGATGGAATCGCGTGGCGTCTATTCGGATTTGATAGAGAGTTGATTTACAACATTTGTATAAACAATGATGATCCTGGACCACTAACTCTGAATCAAGGATTTATAACGGAATTATATACTCTGGGTGACTATATGAATGAACCCGAAATCGTTAATATGGTATATCACGGAATAACTAATTTTCTTCTTATCTCTGATATTACTCTTTTATATCAAAACGAAGAAATAAACTTTATTGAGGTAAAAAGTAAAAAGACAGGACGAGGACAATCTTGGAGGGAGAGAATAGAAAGACAGAAATTACGGGTAGAAAATATTGTTAAAATTGGAAATGAAGGTGAGGGGTTTGCTGTCGATGTACCTATCAAGTTTATGTATATAGACAAAAAACCAGAGACTATATTAAATAAACTCGAAACACTTCTTAAGCGTTCTCTAACAAAAGATGCGGTCACTGAGTTATACAACTCTTACCTTGGAATAGGCATAGTCAATCTTAGTCTGCTTGCTGATGATTTGTGGAAGCAAAAATTTGATAAAGTAAAAAAACAAATTACAAGAGAAGAAAAAGATTTTGTTATGCTCTTTGGATCAATAGATTGGGAAATGTTTTCACCCAATAAAGCGCCATTATCAATCCACCCATTCTCACCAGAAATAGTTGCGAATCTTTTATTAGGAAAACAAAAAATATTTTATTTTTTTAATTTGGATCAATTTTACAGAGAGTTTGAGAAGAGAGGATGGAAAGTAATCAAAACTATAGATAAAACAACCGCTGAAAAAAATACAGAATTTATGTTTCTAATTAAGAAAGAAAAATTGACACTCAGTATACCACCCGCATTATTTAGCAGAGCTATTTATGAGGGTTTATCAGTGGATTCAATTTTAACGTACGCTGAAGATGTTATTAAAACAGGACAAAAAGATGAAGGGTTTGGACTTTTTATTGATTCACTAAAGAAAAATATTTGTGGGTTTAGAGCAGATCAATAAATTAAACAGAATTATTTGGATAGAATTTTAATGACTGAAATTGAAGAATCATTGGAGATATTGAATTCTTTTTTTGGAGACAATCCAACAAAAAAAATTGGAGAATTAAATAAATCTCTCGCAGCTAGTGATAGGACCCAAATCAATCAATTATTATCAGAAGAAAAAATAGGGCGTAACTTAATACATTCTGCTTACCTTATAAAAAAAATTTCAGCCCAAATTGACACCAAGCTACATTGTCTTGGCATTATTTATTTGTTAAATAAGTTGTTGGACGAAGACGAGATAATCGAATCATTAGCTTTGGGGTCAGATAATCAAAGCGAATTTGATTTAGTCACAAACCATAGAATCGCTGAATTTAAGTTTGGAGAATGGAAGGGTAAAGACTCGATGAGACGTAAAAAACTTTTTCAGGATTATTTTAATCTAGCAGAATCTTCTAGTAGTAAAAGAAAAATCTTATATGTCTACGAGCTGGATCCTGTATTAAAATTCCTGCAATCCTCTTCCGATTTTTCAAATATTTTAGACAAAGAAGAATCCCTTCGAATTGCTTTTAGAAAGAAGTATGGGAACTCTTTAACTTTCGTGAAAGAATATTATGCAATTAAAGATAGATTGGTAGAAATTATAGAATTCAAAGAATTATTAAATAACTAATTAAGAAGTACTTTTATGGGAAGAATTTTCATTTCTAAAATCAGCTCGACTAATCATCCAGAGCAATTCGAGCAAAATTTTTATGCTGGTGGTAAACCAGAAAGCACCTGGTATGGCGGAATTAAAGTAGGCGATTTCGTATTCCCCATCTTTCAACAAAAAATTTCAAAATTATGGCGTGTAACATCATTCGATAACACACCAAATAGTATCAATCCAAATGGATCTGCTAGATTTGAAATAATAAAAACCTTCCAAAATCCATTGGGGTTAGCTTCTACTTTTACTCGTTATAAAAATTTTGAGATGGATTTAATCCTGTTAAATAAATGTGTTAAATCTACGGGTTCTGCAAAGATAGGTTTTTATGAAATTTTATGTAATTCAAAATGTCCAAATGCTGATCAAATAGATTTTTCAGAAAAGAGAAGTTTTTATTTGGCTAATAACCAGCCAAATAAGAAAATAGATTTCAATGAGGGTGATATCAGAATACTTATATCAAATATTGATGAATTGCAAATTGAGGACATCCAAATTTATGCAAACGGAAATTTCACTGAATACCGAATTCTTAAGGATCTATATTTCAAAAAGAATAAAGTCGGTGAGAGATATAGCATTAGCGAATTGTATAACTACGCAAAGGTTGATAACGCAAACAATAAGGAGAAATTTCTAAGTGCTGCGATTGATGAATTAAAATCCAATGGTATTTTTTCTGTTACAAATCCGATCAGTTTGTATGATAATTTAATTGTTGGCAGAAGGCGATCCTATTCGAAGAAGAAAGAAATAACTGAAGATGTTCCTCAGGATCCTACTTCTGATGAAATTGAGCTAACTGATGAGCAAATAGGGAAATATAAAGAGTATGTAGACATACTTAAATTTTCTCCCAATCTAATTTTATATGGACCTCCCGGAACTGGGAAAACTTATGCAACCGAAAGAATAATTGAAACTTTTGAAAATTACAGAACCGGTGAAGAAAAAACATTCAGAGAAATTCAAGAAGAAGGCAGAGTCGATTTTGTAACCTTTCACCAATCTTTTTCATATGAAGAATTTGTTGAAGGATTAAGACCTGTAGTTAAGTCCGATATTGAATCAGAGGAACAATCCGACTTTGATGATCTAAAATATAAAGTTCAGGATGGTCTATTAAAACAAATCGCTGACAAGGCTTCGTTAGGACAAATAAGCAAAGAGTTTGATGGAATTGATCTTAAGAAGGTTGGGCAAGGAAATAAAATATGGAAAATTTCTCTAGGGGCTAAAAATTTCGAAGAAGAAATATATAGTGATTGTATTAAATCAAACACAATTGCTATTGGTTGGCTCAAAAATAAGAAACTTCACGACTTGGATTATGAGAATATTTATAATGAGTTAATGAAAAACTCTCAGGATAGTTCAAAAAAGAGAACAAATGATGCGAGCAGTATTCATAATTTCGTAAATAAAATGCAAATTGGTGACTTTGTGCTTGTGTTTGGTTCTGTTACTTCGATAAGAGCTGTTGGTATTATTGAAAGCGAATACTACTGGGATAAAGACTCCCTAGAAAAATATCCTCATAGACGCAAAGTTCAGTGGATAAGAATATTCGACCAGCCGATAGATATTTTAAGATATAATGGGAATACCAGGCTTACTCTAAAAACAGTATATGAATTATCAAGAATAAAATTTTCAGATATAAAAGAAATCTTGATGATTGGACAACCAGAACCTAAGACAGATACCGATAAGGAAATACCATTTTATCTCGTAATCGATGAAATTAACAGAGGTAATATTTCAAAAATATTTGGCGAACTAATTACTCTCATCGAAAAAGATAAAAGGAACAAGATCAAGGTGAAATTACCATATTCACAAAGTGAATTTTCCCTACCTTCCAATTTATATATTATTGGGACGATGAATTCGGCAGATAGAAGCATTGCAATTCTGGATACAGCACTAAGGAGAAGATTTATTTTTAAGGAGATTGAACCAGATGCAGAAATTATTAAAGAAAACTATCAGTATATCGACGAAGATATTGACCTTGCTGAATTACTTAATAAGCTCAATTCTAAGGTTACAGAAAAATTAGATAGAGATCATAGAATAGGGCATTCCTATTTTTTAGATGTCTACCATTTGAATCAATTCAAGATCATCTGGTATCATCAGATTATTCCATTACTTATGGAGTACTTTTATAATGATGCTGAAGTATTAAAATATATCATTGGCGAATCATTTATTGATAAAAAGACTTCTCAGATAAAAATGATACCATCTGATGAAGAATTCAAAAAAGCTATTTTAAGTATTAAATAGAGGCACCCTTTTGAATTCTGTGATTACAATATATCAGGATTATTACAATAAATTAGATGACTATAAAGACCACCTTCATAACTTATTAGCGCTCAGGGATATTGTTAGTCATAACAATTTTTCACTGCAAGTAGATGGGACAATTCAAATAAAAAATTATGTTGGATTTTTCCAAAAGAATAATACCAGCATACAAATTCTTCCCAAAATATTTGCAAAGAGCTACTCTCCGGATTCGCAAACTTCAGAAGTTGATTTGTCGCTCGATTTTGTATATAGATTACTTTATTGGAGTGGTTTTCTCAGCCACAAAAACTTTCACCTCAATCCATAAAAGATTATAAATCGGATTTGCTGGAAATTTTTATAGCCATCTTTATAAATGAATTTATCATTCTTTACAGCAAAAATATAAATAGAAGATATGAACAGTACGAAGAGAATCAGCATTTTATCCGCGGTAAAATTCTATTTAGTGAAACAATCAGAAGGAACCCGATTTTACGTCATTTACATTATGTAAGGTATGATGATTTCACTGTCAACAATCCGATGAATCAGATTTTTAAGGCTTTGATATTAAAATTATTAAAAAGAACTAAAAGTCTAGAGAATAAAAAAAATCTGGTTATTGGTCTTACATTTCTGCAAGATGTTGAATTGAAAAATCTGAACTTAGCAATATTTAATCAAGTTCAATTTGATCGATTAAATACACAATACGAGAAATTATTTAACCTGGCTCGCCTGTTTTTTCATAATCTCCAACCAGGATTAAGTATCGGGAAAGAGAATACATTTAGCTTTTTGGTTCCTATACATCTATTATTTGAAAATTTTGTTGCGAAGATTATCGAAAGTCTGAGTGATGAGCATTTTATATTTGAATATCATAAACAAAATTTATATTTAGGATATCTGGGTACCAAACAAGTTTTCAACTTGAACCCGATTTTACTATAACAAGAAACGAGAAGTTTATTACAATTCTTGATACTAAGTATAAATATCCTTTTGATAAATATGGCCAGATTAAAATTGATACTGATGATCTTTACCAATTATCAACATATGCGATTAGATATAATTGTAAAAATCTAGTGATTATCTATCCTAAATTTCTTGGAATAAATGCGAAAAATGATCTTTTAACAGATTATAGGCTAATAACCGTTTTGGGAGACATTAGATTGATGATCGTACAAATTGATATTATGGAGAAAGACATAACAAAATTAACAATGAATTTGAAAAGAATTATTTATCCTAAAGAAGAGTTGGAATTTGTAAGTTAGCCATGCGATATTACGTGGGTGTTAGCATAAAATCCTTTCAAAATGTTAAATACATTCAGTAAAAAATTTATTGATGTCGTATTGAAATAATTATGGTGTTAAATGACAATTAACTTCGATCAAAAGTTTATAAAGACACTTCGCCAAAAGCTGACAGTTGGTAACGCACGTTCAGTCCACTTAAATTCATTACCTGGCCGTTATGCAACAAGACTTGATTTATCAAACTTGTCATCAGTAAAAGAAAATCTTCCTGATGATTTTATTAAAACACTACTATCTAAGCCTAACTTTAATTTTGAAATATCTCTAAATCATCTAGACACATCAAAACTAGAAGAAGAAGAAAGAATAAAAGTTAACTTGCTTGCAAAGAGACTTAACAGTCTTTATTATGAAAACAATGACAACTTTTTAGAATTTGGTATCCAAACATTTGGATTTGGATTTCCACTGCTTATTCGTCGCGACAAGCAGACTAATGCATCAATAATTGCAGCGCCTTTGTTAATCTGGAATCTAGATATCCAGAAGAGTTCAACTACAGCTAACAAGTGGATTATAAAAAGGGGTGATGATTATCCAATATCAATAAATGAAGTGCTTATATCTCACATCCAGAAAGATGAAAATATTAACATCAATCGTTTGGATGTTGAATATCTTGAGGATGCATTGATTGATTTTGATGAACTTAATGCTATAACCAATGAAATATTTGGACAACTTGGAATAAAAACTGACCATTTATTTTCAAAGGTTGAGAAATGCGTAAAGGATAAATCAGAGCTTAAAAATCTTACTCAAGAGAAACCGTGGGTACTTTGGGCTGGAATATTTGGACTGTACCGTTCACAAAAAGAAAGTCTAATAAAGGAGTACGATAAACTTCTTGAAAAGCCAGATATAATAACATCTGAACAACTGAAGCCAGAACATTATACTACCTCATCAGTAAGCGCAGTTGAAACTGATCCGAGCCAAATTGGAATTCTTAATGCATTAAGGACTGAGAACGAGATTATTATTCAGGGCCCACCGGGATGTGGTAAAAGCCAATCATTAACTGCGCTAATTTCTAATGCATTAGTAGAAAAGAAAAAGTGTCTTATTGTGTGTGAAAAGAAAACAGCGCTCGATGTAATCTATAATAATTTAGAGAAAGTAGATCTAGAAGAATTATGTGTAATTGTTGATGATGTGTATAAGGACCGGCAAGCTATTGTTAAGAATGTTAGGCAACGCGCGGATGTAATAGGCAGGAATCAATTTCCCATCAGTAAAGAATTCGAATACTTCGTTGGGCAAGTAAATAAATACCGTGAACTGATAAACAAGAGTCACATCAGCCTCAATGATCAAATATTTGGAGATAGCAATTGGACCGAAGTTGTAGCGTTATACTTGAGATGCAACAAAAAAAATGATAGAAAAGAAATTGATTTAATATTAAATCCAAATTCATTTAAGTTCAATTATGATGAATACACTAGCATCGATAGAGTTCTGTCTGATGCTATTAAAGTTATAAAACCTTTTGGTTCATTAAAGCATCCAATATTTGAAATATCATCAACCATATTCTCTGAGACGCGATCATATCTGCTCATCCGGGAAGACATAATAAAAAAAATTGAGCAGATTAAAATTAAAATAGCTGAAGTCGATTCAGTTAGACTAGCATACTTTAATGAGTATAGCTCTGAACTAGATAGGACTTACACTAGTCTGAACTCAAAACTAAATCAGTCACTATCTGATTTGTATGATCAAATCAATAAAAATCTTGAACTTAGCCCATTGTTCAATGATTTTTCTGCTATATCGAAAATTAAATTATCTATCTATTCGTTGTTCAGCAAAAAATATAAAAATGTAAAATCAGCAAAGACCAATCTTATTCAAACCTATAACGAGTTAGTTCTACATTTTAACAAATATGGGTTATTTGAATTTAGAAATGAAAATGGCTTAGATGAAGTAGATTACAAACGAACATTAAATAATATTTCACAACTAAAAACTGGACTGAAGAATTGGTGGTTAGCTCTACCTGAAGAGAAAAAGATTGTGTTGAAAGAGCTTGAGTCGCTTAAAGTTGCAAGAGGGATAGCCTTTGAGACACAAACAAAAGCAGTTAAAAACAGATTCAGCCAAATATTTAATGAAATAAATCAAATAAACCTTTTTACAAAACAATTTGAGTTTAAGGACTTTTCTTCATTTGATGAAATTGAAATTATCAATAATTATATCAAGATATCTCTTAAAGATGTTGAAAAGAATCTGGGCCTAATCAGAGAATTGTCAGTTTATTTTGAGTTCACAAAAAAACTCAATCAATATGAAAAGGATTTTGTATCAAATCTATTTAATAGTGAGATAGAAAATATTAAGGATAAATTTAGGAGTTGGTATCTGTTCTGGCTGCTTGCAAATTATGAAAATGACAAACCAAGGAATGAGTCTGATATTACTGAGTTGATAAGTAATGAAACTGAATTAAAACGAGCGCAATTAGTTAAGATTCTAAATACTTGGCGGAACAAACAATCAAAAGCGATTGAGCGATTCAAAAATAAAAGCATTCCATTGCAGACACTATATAATCTCAAAGGAACGGCAACAAACAAACGCAATCCATTAAGAAAAATTATCTCCTCTGATTTTAATTTCTTTACTGATTTTTTTCCGGTAATACTCACTAACCCAGTTGCTTGCAGTTCCATAATCCCTCTGAAAGAAAATATTTTTGACTTTGTGATTTTTGATGAGGCATCTCAGCTTCGTTTGGAGGATACTTTCACATCAATTATAAGAGGGAAGTACAAGATAATTTCAGGCGATAAACATCAGATGCCGCCTTCAAATTATTTTGGTGCAAAGGTTTCAATCGAAGATGCTGAAGAGATTGAAAAAGAAACAGATGAAATAGTATTCTCAGAATCTGATAGTTTGCTTGCATTGGCCGAGAGCGAGTCTTTACTATCATTTGCAGAGAGTTCAGGTTTTAGATATTCACCTCTAGATATTCATTATCGATCCAGACATCCGCATTTGATAAATTTTTCTAATGCAGCTTTTTATGGTTCAAGACTTATCCCAATGCCTCCGAAGGATAATCAGAAAGCAATTAGATTTTTTGAGGTCAATGGAATGTATGAGAATCACAAAGGTGTAAATTATAGTGAAGCGTTGAAGGCAATTGAATTATTAAAATCTCATATCCCTGATTTTTTATCTGGAAAGTATGAGTCCATTGGAATTGCCACCTTGAATATGTTTCAACGCAATCTAATTTTAGAACAAATCAGAGAAGTTGCACAAACTGATAGTGAATTTGCTTCAGTCATTGATAGTCTTTCATCATCAAAAAACTTTTTTGTAAAAAATCTAGAAAATATTCAAGGTGATGAAAAAGATATAATTATACTATCTACAACCTTTGGTTTAACAAGCGAAGGATCTTTCATCCAAAATTTTGGACCATTAAACCAGGATAAAGGTTATAAATTATTAAATGTTATTGTTACACGAGCAAAGCACAAGCTATATGTATGTACTTCAATCCCTCAAAATTATTATATGCGCTATGCAGATGAAGTAAAAGCCAAAGGTAATGTTGGCAAGGGAATATTTTATGCCTATCTGGCTTATACAAAATCACTCGAAGATGAAAACTTTGGGCAGACAGAATCAATATTAAATTTACTCTCAAGCCAATGTTCTGAAAAAGTCCAATCAATGTCTATGTTTACAGAATCAGTATTTGAACAAGAAGTAGTTGATTATCTCTCGGAATATATTGACCCAAAGAGAATAGTAACGCAGTACAAAGTAGGCGGGTTTAGGATTGATATTGTGATAACGCCTTTGAATGGTAAAACAAAACCGATAGCCATTGAATGTGATGGGGCAGCATATCATAGCAGTCCTGAAGCATATGCCTGGGATATGTTTAGACAAAAACGTTTAGAAGAAAATGGTTTTAACTTTTATCGTATTTGGTCTGCAAAATGGTGGGATAATACAGAGAAAGAAGTGAAAGAACTAGTGGAATTTATCTTGAAAGTTGAATAAATAGAGAATTATAAAATAAATGCTCGGCGCAATAACAGGTGATATAATTGGTTCTGTATATGAATTCACAGATGAAAAACCAGAATTTGACTTTCCACTATTCGTAAAGGATTCTGAATTTACAGATGATACAGTTTTAACTGTGGCACTTGCAGACAGTATCCTGAATGATTTTTCCTATTTAGATAAATTAAGACAATATTACCGTGGATATCCTGATGCCGGATATGGGGGTATGTTTCATAAATGGGCTCGATCTAAAAATCCAAAGCCATATAACAGCTGGGGAAATGGTTCTGCTATGCGAGTAAGTCCAGTTGGCTGGGCTTACAATGATCTGGAAACAGTTTTGCAAAAAGCAAAAGAAAGTGCAGAAGTAACTCACAATCATCCTGAAGGAATTAAAGGTGCACAAGCAACTGCTGCATCAATATTTCTTGCACGAACAAAAAATTCTAAAAAAGAAATAAAAGAATTTGTAGAAAAGAATTTTGAGTATAATCTAGATTTGGATCTTGAAGACTTAAGAAAAAATTATCGATTCAATGAAAGCTGCCAGGATACAGTACCTCAAGCAATATTTACTTTTTTGATCTCTGAAAACTTTGAAGATTCAATTCGTAAAGCAATTTATATTGGTGGAGACAGTGATACTTTAGCTTGTATTAACGGATCAATAGCAGAAGCATTTTATGGTGGGGTACCGGAAGAAATTAAGTCTGAAGTTTATAAAAGAATGGATAGCAGAATTACAATAATCACGAATGATTTTAGAGAAAAGTTTATAAGTAAATAAATGTCATTACTTGAACGAGCAATAGAAATAGCAGTAACAGCACACAAAGAACAAGTTGATAAAGCAGGGAAGCCTTACATTTTACATCCATTAAGACTTATGTTTAAGATGCAAACTGAAAACGAAATGATTGCTGCTGTGTTACACGATGTTGTTGAAGATACTGATTGGACAATTGAAAAATTGCAAGCTGAAGGATTTGATGAAGAAGTTATTACTGCTGTTAAATTATTAACTCACGATAAAAAAGTTCCCTACAAAAAGTACATTGAAGCAATTAAAACAAATAAGATTGCTCTAAAAGTAAAGCTTGCTGATCTTGAAGATAATATGGATATAAAAAGAATTGCAAAACCTAAGTTTAGAGATTATGCAAGACTGGCTGAGTATCTAAAATACTATAATGAGTTGAAGAAACTTGATTAAGATAAAAGCGAATTTGCAAAGAATTCATTTACACCTGGGGAATATGAAACTTAAGTTGATCTAAAAAAGTTAAAAAGAAGAATGTTTGAAAATAGAGAATAAAAACTATGACTACTTGGCTAATAATCTATTTTTATTTTGGGGTTTTTACATTTCTTTTTCTAAAAAAGGCAAATAAGAATTATCACTTAACCATTGCTGAAAATATTTCGACTTTCTTAATAACGGTCCTGCTATTTCCAATTAGTATCATTTTAATAGTTAAAGATAAATTTTTTCCAGTAGATTTTAACAAAAAGCATAGGATAAATCTATTTCGAAATCAAATAAATATAATTAAGAATTTTACAAAGCACAGTAAAGTTAAAATTATTGATGATTCATTAATTAGAAGTATTAGTGATTTCCAAAAAGGGAATTTTTTTTACGATATTACTTTAAAACATCTAATAAAAACGGCTGAATATTTTATAATTGAAGGCAAAGAACTTGAAAAAGAATCTGATGGAAGTGGTCTGCGAGAAGATGGTACAATTGTAATGTATGAAACAATAAGAGTTGGTTGGTTCTTCGCAATGACTTATGAATTTATGAAAACTATTTATAAAATAGATAAGAACACACAGGAAAGAATAATTGAGGCCTTAGAAGAACTGAGTAAAGATCCAATACAAATAAGGGGTGAAGTTATAAAAGCTTTGAAAAGTAATTTAAACATTTTATGGCAATTTAGAATTGGAAATTACTTTTTGGTTTATCAACCTGATCAAGAAAACTATCAAATAATTCTTCATACTCTTTCAACACGTAGTGAGTTATTTGAATGACAATATTACAAGACAAATTGGAAAGGACCCCGGGGGGGGGGGAGAGGGGTGAAGGGGGGAAAGGGGGGGGGAATCACCCGGGGGGGAAGAGAAAGAGATTTATGGAAGGGCAGAAACCACCACCACAGCACAAGAGGAAGAGAAGAAGAAAAATCATAATAACAACCCAGGGAGATTTTAATGGGATTCCTTGATCCAAAATGGTATAAATCATTACCAGATTATATCAAACCCTCAAGAAATCTAATTGAGGAATTAGAGGCTTCTAGAAAACAATATTCACTTGATCACGAAGTGTTTAATAGAATTCTTATGACAATGCCATGGGCAGTAGGTAAACTCCAACGATATATGTATTGGCATTATAAAAAGGTACTAGCTCATTTACCAGAAAAGGAAATCTGGAGATCCGTAATACTCTCCAGACTAGACACTAAAAGAAAGGTGTATCAAACTATGTCCTATGATCCTGGCACAAGACCATTAACTAATATGCAAATAGATCATATTGTTGAAAAGCTTGATGACAAACTTAATGGATTTAAGAATTTTGAAGATGTAGTGGAGTTTATAATTAATATAGATAAAGAAGAGGGACAGTTTGATACCCCACCAATAATTTCAAATATGATTGCTGAATTGGATATAACATTGCACTATGGAGATAATTCAATTAATCATCAAACAATTAATGCTAATGATTTTATCAATGATAATTCCAAAGCAAAAACTTCAAACGATAAGATAGCAACTGAAAATTCTAATAAGACAATAGAAACTAATGATGATTTTGTAAGTAATACTTCTAAAATTAGACTTGCAGATTTTCAAAGACCTGTAGAAGATTTTAACATAGCCGTAAAAAATAATCCTATTGATGCATATTATAATCGAGGGACGATTAAAATTAAATACGGGGACTACAGAGGAGCCATTCAAGATTTTGACAGAGTAATTGAAATACAACTTAGTTTTGCTATGGCTTATTATAATCGTGGGATGCTATTGGCGATAGATGAAGCCCTGAGGGGAGCTTATAATTGGGAGATTGGGTCTGCCTGTGATGAATGGGGTCGAGAAAGTAAAGGTTTATGGAATAAGAATTTCAAAAGTTAAGAATTTGAAAATAAACGATTTAGTTGCCTCAGAAATAATACCTTTTATGGAATGAATTGAATAATTTTGGTCTGAAGTTATTTTTATGAATTATACAGACTATAAAATTATTCGAGATGATTTATATGAAAAGGTTTGGACCAAACCAATGGTGGAAATTGCTAAAGAGTACGAGGTATCAGATAAAGCAATTGCTAAGATCTGTGACAAACTAAATGTCCCTGTGCCTGGTGTTGGTTATTGGCAAAAGCTAGAAGCTGGAGAAAAATTAGAAAGAAAAAGACTTCCTGATATGCCCCCTACGCATCCAACAGAACATACTATCAGAAAAAATGAACCCAGCTATGAGTTTGAAATTTCTGAGGAGGTTAATGCGTTAATAGAGAAAGAAAAAAATCCAGCTAGTAAAATAATAGTTCAGGATAAAAGGGGATCTACTCATATATTGATTCGTAGGACTGAACAGTCTCTTGAGAAATCATACAGATATTCAGGTATGTTGTGCAGCCAACAAGCAGAAGATATTCTCAAAATTTCGGTAAGCCCTATTGAAAAGGGGCGTGTGTTCAGAATTCTTAATACCCTTATTAGTGAATTAGAAGGAAGAGGATATTTAGTTTATATAGATAAATCTTTTTTATGCGTTAGAATTTTTGGGGTGAATCTTAAGTTTAGCCTAAATGAAAAAATGAAGCAGGTAAGGTTAAAAACCGAATCACCATATTCTAGACAATATGATCTTGTGCCTTCTGGAATATTAGCACTATCTATTGAAGATTTTTATAGCGATTATCCGTTACTTAGAAATTTTCTAGATATCAAATCAGTGAAGCTTGAGAATAGATTAAATGAATTTATAATAGCATTGTTGATTGCTTCGCAAGCATATATCGCACAAGAAAAGCATTGGGAAGAAAAAAGGAAAGTCTATCAGGAGGAAGAACGTAAGCGTAACGCAATTATTCAAGAAATCGAGAATGAAAAGAAAAAATTACAAGAACTCAAAAAAAATATAAAAAAATTTCATAGTAGTAATTTAATTCGTGAATATATTGCAAGGTACAAAATGAAATTACTTGATGAAACTTTAGCTCCTGATAAAAAGCAAGAGATAATTGAATACATTGAATGGGCACAAAAACAAGCGGACAGGTTGGACCCATTTATTGAAAGTCCTGTATCTATTTTAGATAACCTCAAAAATTCCGAAGAAGAAGATTGGTAAGTAAATGGATATAACCGGTGAATTAATTCTAAAAGCCAGAATTACTAAGAACATTAAGGATAAAGAGTATAAAAAATTACTTGATGCTTTACCCGTTGGCGAAGAATATGGTATTTCAAAAGAATTGATGTATAAGGGCTGGAAGTTAGCAGCTCAATATCTTGAAGAAAAAAATTTTCTTATTGATGCGATACTTTGCTATAACAAAGCTAGAAGAATAAAGCCATCCATCGTAGTTGTGTTTGATAAAGTTGTATCTCTTTTAGATGAATTCTTCTCAAAATACAAGAATGAATTTTCTGTAGATGACCTTGTGAAGTTAAAGGGGTCAATCGCCATTCTAGAAAATTTTCATTCAGTTAATTATCCTTCGCAGAAAAAAGCTTTAGAAAAAATTCCTGATCTGAATCTAAAGATTGATTATCATATTAATCATCATCCTAAAATTGCAGAAGAAACTAAAGCAACTTTTCAAGTCCAAAAGATTTATGATGCAATCACTGATGATATGTCAATGCCTGAGGTCCATCAAGAATTTGCGAAAACTTTAGCAGGTATTATTAGAAGAGAAAAGGCTAAAGACAAGAAGGGAAAAGCAACTCGCTTGGAGAAGAAAAAAAGCAAGAAATAAGTCATTTAACAACAATAGTTAAATTAAGTTTTACACTAATTCTCAGATTTAAAGGTATCTAAATTGAAAATACTTTTCATAATAAACGATGCACCTTACGGTACAGAAAAATTCTATAATGCCTGCCGTCTTGCAATGACAATTCAGAAAGAACACCAAGAGGTTGAAGTAAATGTGTTTTTAATGGCAGATTCTGTAACTGGTGCGCTTGTAAATCAAAACACTCCACAAGGATACTACAACATAGAGCGAATGTTAAAAGCAATAATAAACAAAGGCGGTAAAGTTAAACTCTGCGGAGGATGTATTGATGCGCGTGGTGTTGCCGCGCTTCAATTTATAGATAGCTGTGAAAGAAGCAATATGAGTGAACTCGTTCAATGGTCAGTTGATGCAGATAAAGTTTTTACGTTTTAAGTACAAGTTAATAGTTTAATAGCATGACTTTTTCAAAAACTACGGAATATGCACTAAGGGTTTTAGCACTTATGGCAGGAGATGAAAGAAAATTACATTCATCGCTGGAATTACATAAAGAACTTAAAATTCCTAAAAAATATTTGCAGAGACTGCTTACAGACCTTTCTAAAAGTGGTTTAATAAGAAGTATCCAGGGAAGAAGCGGTGGATTTTTACTTGCTAGAAAGGCAGATAAAATTAGAATATCAGAAATAATAGATGCAGTTGAAGGATTTAGGAAAGAACCAGGCTGTTTTTTTGGTTTCGATACTTGTGCTTTGGACAATCCCTGTTCAATGCACGATATATGGACCAGATCGCAGAAAGATTTTATAAATATGCTCAATAAAACACGTTTGTCAGATTTAATCAATAAATCTAAAGCGAATTGATTTATTTAAACTTAAATACTACGTTTGGGTAGCATTTTAAATTATTTTATAAGGAATGTAGTATGGTTGATTCAAATACAGTTCTTCTTGGCCAAACATTTGCGTACACATTTTATGTGCTGGCAATTATGCTGCTAATGGGTTGGTTCGCTTACAATGTAACCAAAAGCGAAGGTAGTAAAGAAATTAAGCCTGCGCTTTTTTATTCTCTGGTTGGGTTTTTAATTTTGCTCGGAGTTTCACTTCACATAGTTACCCACGAAACAATCCCCTGGAAACCAATGGATTTAAATCGTGCTGATATAAAGGCTGATAAAACATTTGACATAACAGTTGCTGATCATAAGTTTATTCTTCCATCAGAAAAAATGATTATCAATACAAATGACAAAGTTATGTTTAATGTAACTTCAAAAGATTTAACATATGGTTTCGGATTATTCCGTGAGGATAATACGATGATGTTCCAGATGCAGGTTTTACCCGGACATAATAACGATATACTCTGGCATTTTGATAGACCTGGAGTTTATACAATCAGATCGACTGAGTACTCAGGCCCAAAGGGTATTGGTATGATTGAAAAAAATGTTGTTGAAGTAATCGATTAAAAAATCAATAAATAAATTTTTAATAATAGAAGAGATTTGAAATGAATTTTATACAAACATTTATGGATGGAGAAGAAGGGTTATTCAAACCCAATTCACTTACTCCAATGCAAAAAATGATTTTAAGGTTTGTTGTTGTTGGATTGGTTTACTACTTATTCGCTCTTGTTGAAGGAATGCTTATGAGGGTTTACCAGGTAACACCAATTGCAGCCATACCACCTGACCAATATTTTGGTATGCTTACGGCTCATCCGCTTGTTGGAATTTTCGGATCAACTTACTCAATAGTTTTTGGTGCATTTTTATTTCTGGTACCATTTCTTATGAGCAAACCGTTGTGGAGTATTAAACTTGCAAATTGGACTTGCGGCCTAATAGCTGTCGGAACTTTCACTTTTTGGTTTGCAGGATTTTTAACTCACTACGCACCTCTTTATACTTTATACTGGCCTTTACCGGCAGACTTTACTCAGTTTAGTGTTTGGGGCGGTACATTTTTTATTCTTGGAATTGCTTTAATAATGGTGGGCACTGTTTTCTTTGTGCTTAATATTTTTAGAACTATAGCTTACACACCGGAAGGTTGGGAGAAACAGGATGGGAAAGGACTATTAGCTTCAGCATTAGGTTTAAGCGGATTAAAAAATCTTTTTAGAAAAAATAAAAAAGAACATATGGTTTCTCTACCTGTTGCAGCAATTGCACGAGGTACGGTTGATACAGCTTTGAACGCAGGTATAATTCTTTTTACGGGTGTTTTAATTTTAATTTATATGATTGCAGAAATTGCAGGATCAAGTTTAAAACATTCTTCAATAGATGCTTTGCTTTATAAAAACTGGTTCTGGTGGGGTTTGGATTTAATTGCTGATGGATTGGTTTTAATTTTTGTAGCAGGTACTTGGTATTTACTTGCAACTTTAATTACAGGTAAAAAATTATTTATGGAAAACTGGGCACGTGCAGCATTGTTTGTTGAGATGGTTGTTAGCTGGACAGTTTGGTCTCATCATTTGATGTCAGATCAGGCTCAACCAGGGATTTTAAAGATACTATCTGGTGAAATGGTAACAGCTTTTGAGCTTATCACACAAGGACTTGCTTTCTTTATAACTTTAATAACACTTTGGAGTGCAAGACCATTAAAGATGACAAATCCACTAAAATTTTTATTAGGAGGTTTGTTGGGATTTGCTCTTGCTGTACCGGCAGGAATAATGCAAGCAGATTTAGGATTGAATAGAATTTTGCATAATACTCAATGGATTGTTGGTCCCCACGTACACGTAGCAATATTAGTTGGATTAACTATGACACTTTATTCAGCTATTTACTTTTTATTTCCTATAGTAACTAACAATGCAAAACTATATAGTCAAAAGTTAGCCAACGTCCATTTCTGGGCTCATTTGTTAGGTGGAATTGGAATGGGTGCATTTATGGGGATGGCAGGATTAAAAGGAATGTTAAGGCGTACAATTTATTTTGATGGTGAGTATAGTCTTTATATGATCTTAGCAGCACTTTCCGGAACACTTTTACTGTTAGCTTTTCTTGCTTTCTTTTTTAATATCGTTATGAGTGTTGGCTTAAAAGGTGTTATTGGAATTTTTATGCCCGCAAAATCTAATACAAAAGATTTGTTGCCAGCAGGAAAATAAACATTGGTTCTCTTTTTGGAATCCCTTATTAAATATAATTAGTAAGGGATTTTTTTATAAGAAGATAAGTCTATTTTTTTACTATGAATAATCATCTAAAAGACAATTCAACTGAATCTATAGACAGCAAAGAGACATTAAGAAGGCTACCCCTCTTTTCTGAGTTGAGTATTGAGGATTTAAGAAAAGTTACATCATTTAGCAGAGTTAAAAAATTCCAGAAAAATGATTTTTTATTTCATCAAGGTGATTTTTATACAGGATTTTATATTTTACTAAAGGGTACAATTAAAGTTTATAAAGTCTCATCTGATGGAAAAGAAGCAGTAGTCCATATCATAAAACCTCTAAACTCTTTTGCAGATATTCCGCTTTTTGAGGGAACAGATTATCCTGTAACTGCAAAGTGTTTAGAAGAATCTCTGGTACTATGTATATCAAAAGAAGGATTTCTAGAACTAATATATGAGAACCCTGAAATCTCACTTAGGATGCTTGCTGGATTTGCGAAAAGACTAAAAGCAATGGTTAACCAGGTTGAGGACCTTACTTCAAAGGAAATACCAAATCGTTTGGCAAAATATATTCTTAAAGAAATTAAAACTGCCGGAACTGAAAAGCTGGCAGAACCTTTCGTAAAATTATCAGTTCCCAAAACAACCATTGCCGCGTATCTCGGTACCATTACCGAAACCCTATCAAGAAGTCTGAAAAAATTACAAGATGAAGGTGTTATCCGCGTTAATGGAAAATCCATTTTTGTTAATGATATAAAAAGATTAAAAGATCTCGCAAAGTAAACCTCATAACATCATAAAACCAGAACTCCGTCTCTTCGTTTTTCATTTTCCAAAAAAGATAACAAACCTGACTTAAGTCAAGGAAATTAGTATATCAATGTCATACGTTTGAAGTGTAACAAAAATAAATCAGGAAAATATTATGACAGAACTAGATATCAGACCAGTTGTACCGCGAGAGAAGCATCCAACAATTATGAAGACATTTGATGATTTGCAAAGCGGCGAAGCATTTCAGCTTATAAATGATCACGACCCGGTTCCGCTTTATTATCAGTTCCAGGCAGAAAAAGCAAATCAGTTTAGCTGGGAATATATTGAGCGTGGTCCTGAAGTCTGGCGTGTAAATATTTCGAAAGTTTAACTAAAAATATTTCAACAATGATTACCAAGGATATGAAAATATCGAAGCTGCTGGCAGAATATCCACATACGCTCGAGTTGCTGGTTAACTTTAGTCCTCATTTTGCTAAGCTCAAAAACAAAATTCTGAGAAAAACACTTGCAAGTAGAGTAAATGTTGAGCAAGCAGCAGGAATAGCAGGTGTGAATCTCGTTCTTTTATTAAATGAATTAAATAAATCAATCAATGCAGATATTACTGAAACTATTAATGAAGAAAGCACGGAAGAAAAAATGACTCAAATAGAAAAACCTGAACTTCTAAAAAACAAAAGTGCTGATAAAATTCAAAAGATGGATGTAAGATCGATAATTGATTCGGGAAAAGATCCTTTCCTTGAGATAATGGCAAAAGTAAAATCTCTAAAAGATGAGGAAGTTTTTCATTTGATAAATTCGTTTGAACCAATTCCGCTTTATTCAGTAATGCAGAATAAAGGTTTTGAGCACTGGACAGAAAATAATGGCAGTGTGTTTAATGTCTTCTTCTTCAAAAATGATGTAAATAAATCTGAAGTAAAAGTAGAATCGAACATAAGTCAGGTATCTCCTGCTGATTTTGAAAATGTCATCGAACTTGATGTTCGTGAATTAGCTCCGCCCGAACCAATGATGAAGATACTTGAAAACATTTCCAGAGTTGATGAGAAAACAGTTATGGTTGTTCATCATCATCGTGAACCGATGATGCTTTATCCAAAACTTGAGGAACGAGGTTACACAGCAATTACAAATAAGATTGATGAAAATTATTTTAAGGTTGTAATAATGAAAAAGAGAAACGATTAATTATGATTCAATCCGAATCAATAGTTTCTGCTTATGCACCCCCATTCAAAATAGTTGCAAAATATTTTATCGCAGCCATTGTTTCGTTTGTGCTTTTAAATTTTCTTTTACTTCTTAATTATTCTGAAATAGTTGGACATCATTTCAATCCTAAAATTCTTTCAATCAATCACGTTGCAACACTCGGTTGGATAACGATGATAATATTCGGTGCGATGTTTCAACTTGTTCCTGTAGTTCTCGAAACAAAATTGTTCAGTGAAAAACTCGCGGAGATTCAGTTCTGGATTTATCTGCCTGGCGTTATCGGTTTAGTCTATTGCTTCTGGGTATTCGATACCGGAATTAATATGACATTTTCAGCAGTACTACTTAATCTTGCAATGTTCATCTTTTCGTTTAATATAATCATTACTATGAAAAGCGTTAAGAAATGGAACGTTACTGCGTGGTACCTTGCAGCGGCAATTTTCTATTTGATTGTAACTGCGATAGCAGGACTTTTGCTGGCTATAAATCTATGGACACCATACATAAAGTTAGATCATCTTCAATATTTAAATTTACACGCACACATTGCTTTCATTGGCTGGGTTTCTATGGTGATAATGGGAGTTTCATTTAAGCTTATTCCAATGTTTACTCTTTCACATGGTTTTCCTTTAACAAATGCAAAACTAGCCTTCTGGATTCTTAACGTAGGCTTACTTGGGATATCTACTATTATGCATTACAAGGATACAACGTTTCTTTATTACATATTTACCGGACTAATTGTTTTAGGGATAATTTTCTTCCTTCTTCAAATTCGTATCATTTTCAAAAACAGAATTAGAAAAAAGTATGATATAGGTATTAAGTTTTCTGTTGTTGCATATCTTATGCTTGGACTAACAACCATACTCGGAACTTTTATTGCATTTGTTGATTATCAAAACATTATCAACCTTACACTTATTTACGGTTATATGATAATCTTCGGTTACATCTCTATGCTTATTGTTGGACAGATGTACAAGATTGTACCATTTCTTGTTTGGTACCACAAATACAGCAGTAAAGTCGGGCTTGAACCGGTGCCAATGTTAAAAGATATGTTCAATGAAAAGTTTGCACAGATTGAGTTCTATTTAATGATTACAGCAGTTTTCGGCTCTCTTTACTCTTTGGCATTTGGAAGTGAAACAGGGGTACTGATTTCATTTTCAATAATGTTTATCAGTTCTGTAATCTTTCTATTTAATATGATAACAATTTTCAGGAAGTAAAAACTATATGGCAAACAAAGAAGAAATATTGGAAGTTCTAAAAGGTGTTATTGATCCAGAGATAGGAATTAATATTGTTGATCTTGGGCTCGTTTATGAAGTTGAATCCAACGATGAAGCAAATGTAATCACAATGACCCTAACTACGCCGGGCTGTCCGATGCACAGCAGTATTTCAGCCTGGGTTGAAAATGTAGTTGGACACTTAGAACCAGAAAAAAAAGTAATTATAAATCTTGTCTGGGAACCTCAATGGACACCTGATAAAATGACTGATGAAGCTCGACAGGAATTAGGACATATAGGTTAAGCTATGTTTACGACAGTACGATATTTTATTAAAACAAGCATAGTATTTTTAATTATTGGAATATTAAGCGGACTTTTTATGTCTTTTTCTAGATACGTTTTTAAGTCGGGTTATTATCCAGAAATTATAACTGCACATACACACATAATTTTAGCAGGTTCAGTCTTGATGATGATTATGGGTGTTGCATTGTGGTTTTTTCCAAAAGCAGAAAAAGAGGATAAAAAATACAACCCTCTGTTAATCTATATAACATATTGGGCGATGACATTTACTACATTAATAAGATTTGTACTCCAGATTGTGATGGGATTTTACTTTTATGATTGGATAGGTATCGGGATAACGATCGCCTCGACATTTCAAATTTTAGCTATAGGATTATTTTTTTATTCAATATGGGGAAGAATCAGACCTGTTCGAATTCAATATGTAAAATCCAAAGGTGAAGTGAAATGAAAATTACCGAAGATTGCATTAACTGCGGAGCCTGTGCAGTAGAATGTCCAACAGAAGCTATTTATGAACCTGGCATCGTTTGGAAAATAAAAGAGAAATTTATGCCGCCGATTTCAAAGGAGCATTTTTTTATTATAACTGAAATTTGCGACGAATGTGCTGGTTTAAAAAAAATAAAATGTATTGCTATCTGTCCGATGGATGCAATTAAAAGAAAATAAAAATTAAAGGAGAAAAAATATGTTACTCAAATCAAAACTTTCAATGATGTTGTTATTTGCATCATTCATTTTCATATTCACAAACACAGCATCAGCACATTGTGATTCTTATGATGGACCAGTAATTAAAGATGCTGAAATGGCACTCGAAACAAACAATGTTAATTTAGTTCTTAAATGGGTAACTAAAGAACAAGAGAAAGAGATTACAACATTGTTCCAAAAAACCAAAGAATTGCGCAATGGAGATAAAGAAGTTTATGAGATTGTGGAGAAACATTTTTTCGAGACACTCGTTCGATTGCACCGTGAAACAGAAGGTGCTCCATACACTGGTTTAAAACCTGCGGGAACTACAAAACAGATTATTCAAATGACTGATAAGGCACTTAAAGAAAATAATGTTGAAGATTTCTTACTAAAGCTGAATAATCATATTGATAAAGTAGTTCGTGAGAAATATGAAAAAGTTTCGAAACTCGATAAAGTTAAAGATAATTCAGTTGAAGCAGGAAGAGAATTTGTAGCTGCTTATGTTGACTACACACATACAGTTGAAGCAATACACGATATTATTGAACACGGCGGTGGTACACATGCAGGGCATTAAACATAATAACAAAATTAAAATAATTGGTTTGAATGTTTTTCTTAACTTTTAAAATGTCGCTTTAGTAAAAACATAAATAAACATTAAGGAAAGAAAAAAATGGTAGTAACAATTAATAAAGAAATGTTGATAGATGCGATCGGATATCAAAATGGTTCAATCGTTAGTAAACAGATTCTTAAAAAACCCAATGGAAATATTACTCTGTTTGCATTTGATAAAGATGAATCGTTAACAGAACACACTTCGCCTTATGAAGCAGTTGTTTATATGGTTGATGGTGAAATGGAAATTAAGATTGGCGGTAATCCATACAATGTTAAAGGAGGCGAAATAATTGTAATGCCTGCGGATATTCCTCACGGATTAAAAGCTATTGTCAAATCAAAAATGTTATTAACTATGATTAAATGACTTTAAAGTGTTTAATGAGATAGTTCACAAAAACTATTTAAGTTGATTACTTATACAGAAAATTTAAAATGAATAAAAATGAATTTGAATCAGTAATATCGGAGTTAAAGCAATGGGGGAACGTATCTTCTTCGGTTTTATATTTTGAAAAGAAAGTTTGTTTGATGAATAACTGGCCATACGCCGAAATATGGTCACCCGATAATGATCAAAAGTTTATGATTTGGTCTGGGCATTGGAGTAATAATGAGGAATACTTTGAAAAATATTCTAAGTTCAGTTCATTTTTTAAATTTTCAAAGGGAATTGGATTGATAGGACAAGTTTGGCAACAAAAAAAATTACTTTGGATAAATGATCTTTATAATGATAAAAATTTTTTAAGAGCTGATCTTGCAATAAAATGTAAATTAAACTCAGCAATTAGTTTTCCAATAATACACAACGAAAAAGTAATACTAATTCTGTGTTTTTTTCTCGAGAAAATTTCTGAAGTAGACATTAATCGAGCAGAGGAAATATTTAGTTATTCTCAAGAAGTCGGGGAGATCATTCAAAAGTTCAATATAAATAACGAAATCTAGTATTTCATCTGAAAATCAGAATCTAATTAAATGTTTGTGGGTTCTTGACAATATTAAAATAAGTTAATATCTTAAATCAGAGTAAAAAATCCGATTAAGAAATATCGACTAATATTTTAATGATAAAAATATATTGTATAATCAGATAAAAAAGTCTTATTATAATTATTAAATAAAAGGAGTGTATATGGATCAGCAAAACAAATTGACTTTGCAGAAGTTATTATTCGCATTTATCATCACAATTTCTATGACATTTATTTCCTGCGGTGATAATGCTCCTCAGGATCCGTCAAAATTTAGTAATACAAAAAAAGTTGTAAATGCGAGTGGTCTTTCGGACTTTGAATTAGAAAATGGTATTGGACCAATTAAACAAAAAATAGAATTAACTACTATTGATCCGGTTCTAGTTAAAAAAGGTCAAGGAATTTTTGAGACTAAATGTGCGGCATGCCATAAACTTGATGAAAGATATGTTGGCCCAGCTCAGCGTGATGTTTTTAAAAGAAGAAGTCCAGAATACATCTTGAACTTTATGCTTAACCCTGAGGAAAATTATAAACGACATCCGGAAGCAAAAAAATTATTAGGCGAATATTTGACTCAAATGCCAAATCAAAATCTTACAATAGATGAAGCAAAAGCAATGCTTGATTATTTCCGAAAAATAGCAGACGAAAAATAACCAATAATAAAAGGCAGCTTATGAAAAACATTTCAAGAAAAACTTTGTTGAGTGCTTTTGGAATTCTATTTTTAATTGCACTAACCTATGCTGGATGCAATCAATCAAAAACTTCACTTTCAGGAAATGAGGCAGAACAAGTTTATGTAGCACCAGGCACTTATGATGAATTTTATCTTTTTACTTCAGGAGGATTCAGCGGACAGATGGGTGTATATGGATTACCTTCTGGTAGGCACTTTAAAACAATTTCTGTGTTTGCACAAAATCCAGAAACAGGATATGGATATTCTGAAGAGACAAAAGCTATGCTTAATACAACGTATGGATTCATCCCATGGGATGATTCACATCATCCAGAATTTTCTATGACGGACGGTGTACCCGACGGAAGATTTATTTTTATTAACGGAAATAATACTCCACGTGTTGCAAAGATTGATTTAAAGGAATTTGAAACAACAGAAATTATTGAAATACCAAATTCTGCGGGCAACCACGCTTCACCATTCGTTACTGAAAACACAGAATACATTATAGCCTCAACTAGATTTAGCATTCCCATTCCTCAAAGTGATGTCTCAATTTCATCCTACAAGGAAAATTTTAAAGGAACAATCAGTTTTATTAAACTTGATCCAAAGACGGAAAAGATGAATCTGGAATTTCAGATAATTGTACCCGGATTTAATTATGATCTTGCACACGCTGGTAAGGGTCCATCACACGATTGGGCTTTTTTTACTAGCTACAATAGCGAACAGGCAAATTCACTTCTAGAAATTAATGCTTCAAAAAATGATAAAGATTTCGTTGCAGCGGTTAACTGGAAAAAAGCGGAGCAGTATCTGAAAGAAGGTAAAGCTAAAACATACGATGCTGAGTATTATAGAAATTATGTTGATCATAAAACCCAGATAGCTGTTTCAGAAAAAAATAATCAGGTAAAAGTTCTTGATCCTAAAGATTGCCCCGGTATGATGTATTATTTGCCAACACCAAAATCACCACACGGCGTTGATGTTGATCCGACTGGCGAATACATTGTTGCAGGCGGAAAACTTGCATCAGTCATTCCTGTCCATTCATTTACAAAAATGATGAAAGCCATTGAAGAAAAACAATTTGATGGTGAAATTGCTGGCATACCTATTTTAAAGTATGATGCCGTAGTTGCTGGCGAAGTTAAAGATCCAGGTCTTGGTCCTTTACATACAGAGTTTGATGACAATGGATATGCATACACCTCAGCATTCATCTCTTCTGAAATAGTAAAATGGAAGATTGGAACCTGGGAAGTCGTTGATAGAATTCCAACCTACTATTCAATAGGACATTTGTGCATTCCTGGAGGTGATAGCAAAAAGCCTTATGGCAAATATGTTATCGCGTTGAATAAAATTACAAAAGACAGATATCTTCCAACAGGACCTGAGTTAACTCAATCAGCACAGCTTATAGATATTACGGGAGAAAAGATGAAACTGCTTCTTGATTTTCCAACCGTTGGTGAGCCGCATTATGCACAAGCAATTCCTTCAGACTTAATTATGAAAAACTCTGTTAAGTTTTACAAGATCGAAGAAAATGGAAATCCTTATGCTGTAAAAGGAGAAAAAGATTCACGTGTTGAAAGAAAAGGTAATGAGGTTCATATTTATATGTCTGCGATGAGAAGCCATTTTTCACCTGATAACATTGAAGGTGTTAAAGTTGGCGATGTTGTGTATTTCCATGTAACGAATCTTGAGCAGGATTGGGATGTTCCTCACGGATTCGCAATTAAAGGGATGAATAATTCCGAATTACTAATAATGCCCGGTGCAACACGAACGATAAAATGGGAACCTAAAAAAGTTGGAGTTTATCCATTCTATTGTTCTGACTTCTGCTCTGCGTTACATCAAGAAATGCAGGGATATGTCAGAGTTTCTCCTTCAAACTCAAATGTTCCATTAGCTTTTAGTTTAGGAAATTAAAAATTATTTCGGAGGGATGTGATCCCGTCCCTCCAAACGTTTCTAGGATAATGATGAATACTAAATCGAGAATTATGGTTGCAGTTGCTGCACTAATGCTTATTCTAACTTTCTTTTTTCCGCTTTGGACCATCGATTTGAATGCCCCGCAGTATCCGGAAGGTTTGGGGATAAGAATTTGGCTCGATCAGATCTCTGGCATGAAACCCAATGATTTGCAAAGCATTAATGGCTTAAATCATTACATCGGAATGAAAGTTATTGATCCTGAATCAATCCCTGAATTAAAGATAATGCCTTACATAATTGTCTTTATGATAGTATTCGGGTTATTAAATGCTTATATGAAAAATAGAAAGTTAATTTATATATGGTTAATTCTTTTTATAATACTTGGAGTAATTGGTATGTATGATTTTTATATGTGGGAGTATGATTATGGGCATCAATTAAATCCAGATGCACCAATAAAAGTGCCTGGGATGACATATCAGCCTCCACTTATAGGCTCTAAGCAATTATTGAATATTTCAGCAGTTTCATTACCATCGACTGCGGCAATAGTAATATTTATTTCTATATTTCTTAACATAGCAGCATTATATGTAGATACAAAAGGTAAAAAGCATGAGAATTAAGAATTTTATTCTGGTAATATCATTGATTACAATTTTAATCAGTGCATGCAGTAAGGGCCCTCAACCAATCAATTACGGAGAAGACGAATGTGAGTTCTGCAAAATGATGGTTATGGATAAACGATATGGTGCTGAGTTGGTTACAGATAAGGGTAAGATTTATTTTTTTGATTCAATAGAATGTTTAGTTGGTTATTTAGATAATAAAAAATTAAATAATAATAATTATTCTTCCGTGTGGGTTGGCAACTATGCTAATCCTGGAAATCTTATAGATGCAAGTAAAGCTATTTATTTAAAGAATGACGAACTTCGTAGTCCGATGGGATTGAATGTGCTTGCAGTCGAAAGTGTAGAACAATACGAATCTATTTTTAATCAATACGGTGGAAAACAATTAAATTTTAAGGATTTGTTTGAGCTAGTTAGAGAAATGTAAAATGAGTTTAATCCTCAAAATATTTATAACCAGCTTGCTTATTACACTACTCCTCACGAATTCCCACGCTAAGAAAATTTTCGTTGATAAAAAATCTGACATTAGTACAATCAAATCTGCAATTGCGCTTGCAAAACCTTTTGATGAAATAATTATCGGCGAAGGAATTTATGCTGAGGGAAATATAATTATCGAAAAACCTCTTAGAATAATTGGAAAAAACTATCCAACTATAGATGGGGAAGGACATCACGAGATTTTCACTGTTCATTCAGATAATGTTTTTATAGCAGGTATCGTCTTTAAAAATGCAGGTGTAGATTATCTTAAAGAAAATGCCGCTGTAAGATTTGAGAATGTAAAGAATGGGGAAGTAGCCGATTGTAAATTCTATGGAAATTTTTTCGGGATATATCTTGCGAAATCTAATAGATGTAAAATAAAGAACAACCACATCGAATCTTATGGCGAAAAAGAAGCTTCATCAGGGAATGGAATACATATGTGGAATTGCAGAGAAATTGATGTTGCAAATAACAGAATAACCGGACACAGAGATGGTATATATCTCGAATTTGTAAAACAAGCAAACATAACAGACAATTACAGCGCAAATAATCTAAGGTATGGTTTGCACTTTATGTTTTCTGATAGCTGCCACTACTATTCAAATCAATTCGAGTACAATAGTGCCGGTGTTGCAGTTATGTATTCGCACTATGTTGAGATGACAAAAAATAAATTCATGAATAATTGGGGTCCAGCTTCATACGGATTACTTTTAAAGGATATTACAGATAGTAAAATTACACTCAATCAGTTTATAGAAAACACATCAGGAATTTATATTGAAGGATGCAACAGATCTGAATTTCAAAATAATCTTTTTGAAAAGAATGGCTGGGCAATTAAGTTGATGGCCAATTCGTCAGATAATGTTTTTACTGAAAACAATTTTCTATCAAATACTTTTGATGTTTCTACAAATAGTAGACAAAACTTTAATACTTTCGCTTCTAATTACTGGAATAAGTATCAAGGTTACGATCTTGATAAAAATGGAATCGGTGATATTCCATATAGGCCAGTAAAGCTTTATTCAATTATGGTTGAACAGAATAAACCTACAATGATATTGTTAAATAGTCTGTTCATAGAATTACTCAATATCGCTGAAAGTGTTTTTCCCTCACTAACACCTGAAACCCTTTTGGATAAAACTCCCTTACTTATGAGGGTGAATTGATTACGTTTAAAAACTTAGAGAAGAAGTTTGGAAAATTTCATGTGCTTAAGAATATTTCTCTCATGGTTCAACCAGGAAAAATTACAGCTATAGTTGGACCAAATGGTTCAGGAAAAACCACAATCATTAAATCTATTTTAGGTTTAGTTAAACCAGACAGCGGTGATATTTTAATTGATGATAAATCAATATTGGATAAATATCTATATAGAAAAAATATTGGATACATGCCGCAATCGGCAAGTTTTCCTGAAAATTTAACAGTACAGGAAGTAATAAAAATGATTGCTGATTTACGAAATGACATAATAGATATTGAATCGAGCCTAATCGAAATATTAAACTTAATTCCTGAAATGAATAAACAAATAAAAAATCTTTCAGGGGGAAACAAACAAAAATTAAGTGCTTACATCGCATTAATATTTAATCCTTCAATAATAATTCTGGATGAACCCACTGCTGGACTTGATCCTGTAGCAAGCAGCAATCTTAAGCAA
The DNA here is from genome assembly GCA_016707585.1 of Ignavibacteriales bacterium. Taxonomy (GTDB): domain Bacteria; phylum Bacteroidota; class Ignavibacteria; order Ignavibacteriales; family Ignavibacteriaceae; genus IGN3. The sequence continues at coordinate 52,577 of JADJHL010000008.1, forward strand.
AGAATTTTAGAAGAGCGTACCAAAGGAAAAACAATAATTCTTACTTCTCACATTATGAGCGAGATTGAAGAACTTGCGGACAACATATTATTTCTCATCGATGGCAGGATTGTTTTTGATGGTGAAGTGAAAGATTTAATTGAATCAAGTGGTGAGCAAAAATTAGAAAAAGCAATTGCTAACATGATGACAGAAAACGCAAATGGAACTTATAACTAAAATTATCAAATTCGAACTGAGTAATACATTCAGGAGTAAGTGGATAATCGTATATTCTGCTTTCTTTCTGCTACTAACATTTCTTCTGTTCAATTTTGAAGAAGACACAAACAAAGCAGCATTAAGTTTGATGAATATTGTTTTAATCGTAATACCGCTTGTAAGCCTTATATTCGGAACGATGTACGTTTATAACTCATTAGATTACATTCAAATGGTTCTTTGTCAGCCAATAAACAGAAAATCTTTATTTGTTGGATTATATCTTGGTAATTCTATTCCTATAGCTTCAGGATTTTTATTCGGCACATTGCTTGGAACAATTTTGAGTGGATATTCTTTTATCGATAATAAATCAATTTTGATTTTAATTGTAATAGGTTTTGCACTAACGTTTATTTTTACTGCAATTGCCTTTTGGATAGCAATTAAGTTTTCTGATAAAGCAAGAGGACTTGGAGTATCAATAATTATCTGGCTAATGCTTTCTGTTGTTTATGATGGTTTAGTTTTATTTTTAATTTATTATTTCAGAGAATATCCAATTGAAAATATAGTACTTGGAGTCAGTCTTTTAAATCCAATCGATTTGGCGAGAATATTTTTTATACTCGATTTCAATGTCTCAGCATTGATGGGCTACACTGGTGCATTATTCAATAAGTTCTTTGGCAGCTCGCTTGGGACTATTCTTTCAATAGCTATGATGTTTTTGTGGTTTGTAGTTCCAATATTACTAGGGCTAAAAAGTTTTTACAAAAAGATTTCTGATTTTTATGAACAGTTTCTTTTCTAAAAAATGTGAATACGGCTTACAGGCAGTTTTGTATTTAACGGCTCAAGATGCTGAGTTCTTATGCTCTGCTGAAGAAATATCCAGCAAACTAAAAATACCAAAAGAATTTACATCTAAAATCTTACAAGATCTGACAGAGAAGGGGATAATCATTTCACGCAAAGGAAGGGAAGGAGGATTTAAACTTGCAATAGATCCTAATCAAATTAAACTTATCGATATAGTTGAAGCAATAGATGGATTAGATATCTTAAAAAATTGCGTGATGGGTTTTCAAAATTGTAATAAAGAAACGAAATGTCCCATTCATTCGGAATGGATGGAAATTGTTAATAAAGCATATAGGATGTTAAGTGAGAAAACGATTGATAAATTAATTGTAAAATCATTTAACATAATTATTTAATTGTTAATAGGTTAAACCAAAATAACATTACCATTTTAAAAATATTTTCTGCTAAGCAATTCTCAAAACAAAGCTTTCCATTTTAATCCTCAATATTATTTGCTATTCTACATACTTTTGTAACCCAAGCTCTGCTTACATTTAGTCTTCTTGCAAGAGCAGCTTGGTTTAAAACTGTTCCATTATCAATTAATAATTTGTACTCACCTGCCAATATTTTGTAATCAATTTTGGTTCTTGGATTATTTATTATTTTGATTTCAGGTAGGTAAAATCCCTCTGTTAACTGATAACATTTCTTAAGGCTGAGATCCAAATAATTTGGTAATTCTTCTCTATCAATGGTCAATTTGAGTCTACCATTTGTTGATTTTGCGATAAAAAGAGGCAATTCAAGCCTATTTTTTTTTGAGTCGGTATCGTGTTTGCGGACAAAAAAATCCCGATAATTCGGGATTTTTTTGTTTTAAACCTTTTATTATTACTAATCAAACTTCTTGTTTACTCATTTATCTTAAAAATGTGTCTTTAAAATACTTTTTAAGAATCATCGCTAAAAAAAATAATTATCAGTTCCATATTGACTTTAATTGTTAGAATTGTGAAATTACAATCGTGCCCGCAAACGTTTGCGGGTAAAATCTAAAAAATATGAAACAAGCTACTATAAAAAATATTGCGTCCGAGTTAAAGTTATCGGCATCAACGGTTTCGCGCGCGCTCAACAATCATCCTGATATACACAAAGAAACAAAACGACTTGTAAACTCCCTTGCAACGGAATTAGGTTATCGACCAAACATTATAGCCAGAAATCTAAAGTCAAGTAAATCAAAACAGATTGGTGTTGTGGTTCCAGAAATTAGACACGATTTTTTTGCAAATGCTTTAAGCGGAATTGAAGAAGTTGCTTATCAAAAAGGTTACACAGTAATTCTTGCTCAATCAAATGAGGATAAAGATCGAGAAGAGGTTAATTTAAACTCAATGTATCTTCATCGTGTTGCTGGAATTATTGTATCAATATCTCAAACAACTTCGGATAGTTCACACTTTAAAAGGTTGATAGATAAAGGTGTGAAGATGGTATTTTTTGATAGAGTTTGCGATGATGTAAATGCTTCAACTGTACATATTGATGATATGCAAAGTTCTTATGATGTTGTTAAATACCTTGTAAATAAAGGTTATAAAAAGATCATCCATTTTGCTGGTCCACAAAACCTGGCTATTTGTAAAAACAGAAAACTTGGGTATGAAAAAGCATTGATTGATTCAGGAGTTTTATATTCACCAGTTGTAATAGAAGGTGGTATGCATGAAAGCAATGGATATGCTCACGTTGATAAGATGATTGAAATGGGAATTGATAACTGTGCAATTTTTGCTGTTAATGATCCAGTTGCTGTTGGTGCAGTTAAAAGATTAAAAGAACTTGGGATAAAGATTCCACAACAAGTTGGTATTGTTGGGTTTTCAAATAATCCAATTACTGAAATGATAAGTCCACAGCTAACTACTGTAGAACAACCGGCGTTTGAGATGGGAAAAAGAGCTGCAGAAATTTTAATTCATGAAATAGAGGATGAAAATACTGTGATCATTCCATCTGATATCAAATTAGAAACAAATTTAATTGTAAGAGAATCAGCTTAATGTTTTTTTCAAATCAACCTGCAAACGTTTGCAGGTAAAATTAAAACTATGAAAATGGAAAACAGTCATAGAAGATATAATCAACTTAACGGCGAATGGGTGTTGGTTTCACCACATCGCACACAAAGACCCTGGCAAGGTAAAGTAGAAGATCATCAAAACAATTTTAAAAATGAATATGATGAAAATTGTTATTTATGTCCGGGTAACAATCGCGTAAACAATCACATAAATCCAAAGTACAACTCAACTTTTGTTTTTGATAATGACTTTAGTTCATTGACTGCATACTCGGAAGGTATTGAGATCAAAAGTGAATTGCTTCAAGCAAAATCTGAAAAAGGCATTTGCAGAGTTATATGTTTTTCTTCTAAACATAATGTTTCTCTGGCTGAATTAAGTGTTAAAGAAATTGAAGGTGTAATTCGGGTTTGGCAAAGTGAGTATTTAACTCTGGGAGAAAAAACATTTATTAATAATGTGCAGATTTTTGAAAATAAAGGTGAGATAATGGGGTGTAGTAATCCACATCCGCATGGACAAATTTGGGCTCAGGAAAGTATTCCGAATGAAATTCTTAAAGAACAAAAAAGCCAGTTTAAATATTTTAGCGAAAATCAAAATACATTATTAAGTAATTATCTACAGGTAGAAAAAAAGGAAGTTGAAAGAATAGTTTACGAAAATAACAGTTTTGTTTTATTGGTTCCTTTCTGGGCTATCTGGCCGTTTGAAACAATGATAATTCCCAAACGGGCGATAAGTAATATTCTTAATCTTACAAAGGAAGAGATTAAAGATTTTGCAGATGTTATTAAAATTACAACTGTTAAATATGATAACATTTTTGAAACATCGTTTCCATACTCGGCAGGTATTCATCAATCTCCAACAGACGGTACTGAACACGAAGAATGGCATATGCATATGCATTTTTACCCGCCTTTGTTAAGATCTGCATCAATAAAAAAGTTTATGGTTGGATATGAATTATTAGCAGAACCACAAAGAGATCTTACTCCTGAACGCAGTGCAGAGTTATTAAGACAAGCTGATTCAACTCATTATTTGTTGAGAGGAAAAAATGCAGAATAAATTTTTCTATTTAGTTTTGATTTTAATAATGCTGCTTCCAATAAAAATGTTTTCACAATACGGTAAAATCAATATTGATAAATATATTCAGGATGCGGAAGTATTTAATGAAAATCAACTTGAACACAGCCCCACTTTAATTCCTTTTGAAACAATTCAATCCGCGAAAGAAAATAGAATAACTGATTCAAAATATTATCAATCACTGAATGGCAAATGGAAATTTAATCTTGAAAATACTCCATACATTTTTACAAAAGATTTTTATGAAATAAATTTTAACGATGTAAAGTGGAATGAAATCACCGTTCCATCAGTTTGGCAAATGCAAGGATACGATCATCTTATTTACAGAAATGTACCAATGGAATTTGCTCCTTATGATCCACCAAATGTTCCAAAAGAATTGAATCCAACCGGATGTTATAGAAGAAGTTTTAATATTGATAAAGATTGGAATGGAAGAAAAATTATTCTTCATTTTGATGGTGTTAAATCAAATGCTTTTGTTTGGATAAATGGAAAATTTGTTGGTTATGATGAAGGCGGAATGACTCCAGCTGAATTTGATATTACTGAATTCATTGAAGAAAAAAATAATCAGATAACAGTTTTGGTTACACGCTGGTCAAGCGGTTCATATTTGGAAGACCAGGACATGTGGCGTTACTCTGGAATTTTTAGAGATGTTTATCTTTATTCAAAACTTAAAGTTTCTATTTCAGATTTATCTGTTATTACAGATTTTGATAGCAATTATAAAGATGCAAATCTTATTCTAAAACTTGCTATCAACTCATCCTCAAATTCCAATACAAATAATTACAAAATAAAATATTCATTGTTTGATAATAAGTCTTATAAAATTATTGAAGAAACATCTAATACATTTTCAAACAACAAATTTGAAATCAACAAGCTAATCCAAAATCCAAAACAGTGGTCAGATGAAAAACCAAATCTCTATACATTAATTATAGAATTATTGGATGGGGATAAATCTGTAGAACTAATCAAACAGAAAGTTGGATTTAGAGAACTTGAAATTATAAATGGACAAGCTTGTTTGAATGGTAAACCAGTTTATTTCAGAGGTGTAAATCGTCACGAGCATCATCCCGATTTTAGTGGTGCAATTACAGAAGAGATGATGATCAAAGATATTAAGCTGATGAAACAATTTAATGTTAATGCAGTTCGAACAAGTCATTATCCAAATTCTCCACTCTGGTATGAATTGTGTGATGAATATGGAATTTTAATACAAGATGAGGTAAATGCTGAATGTCATTATAAAGAATATTGGTTTCCGGGCTTAGAATTTTATCATGCATCTTTTATGGATAGATTTTCTGGAATGATCCAGCGAGATAAAAATTATCCGTGTGTTGTAATGTGGAGTACAGGAAACGAATGTGGACTTGGAGAAATCCATTACAAAATGAATGATTATGCAAGAGCCAATGATGGAACAAGATTTATAATGCACCAATCAAATACTCCAGATGGTGAAGCACCCTATGCAGATATTATTGGTCCACGCTATCCAACGGTTTCCAGCTTAAGATATATCGGAATAAATTCTAACAAACCAGTTGTGATGGGAGAATATGCACACGCAATGGGAAATAGTTTAGGGCAATTCGCTGAACTTTGGGATTTGATTTATTCCTTGCCTTCATTGCAGGGCGGATTTATTTGGGATTGGGTTGACCAGGGAATAAATGTGAATTTAAAACTTACTCCGGAATTATCTGATAATAAAATAATATCTGCGGTTATGGGTAATCCAGCATTAATTGATGGACATAAAGGCAAAGCAATAAAACTAAGTGGATTGGATGATTGGATTGAAATTTACAATCATAAAATTTTTGATTCACTTGATAATAATATTGTAATTGAATTCTGGATTAAGCCTGATGAATGGTACATCGAAAATCCAATTATTACTCGTGCAAACCAGTTTGGTGTAATACAACGTTATGCAGATTCACTTTCATTTTACATAAATGATTATAATAATTCCGTTACAACATCTCTTCCATCAAATTGGAAAAATAACTGGCATTTTATAAAAGCTGCGTATGACGGAAATGATATGAGACTTTTTATTGATAATCAATTAAAAGTTTCAAAAAAATATAATAACTCATTTAGGTTTGTTCATTATCCGGTAAACATTGGACGAGATTATTATCGCCATACTGATCAACATCTTGGATGGATTGCAAACTGCGCAATTGATGAAATAATTATTAGTAGCATTTTTGATGGAAAGAAAAAACAATTATTAAATCTTCCGTTGGATGAAATTGAAACAAAAGATAAGTTCATTTATTACGGCGCAAGCTCATTTGTCTGTAACGGAGTAATCTTTAACAATAGAACACCACAACCTGAACTTTATGAAATGAAAAAAAGCCAGGCACCAATTCGATTTTCACTTTCAGAAGACAAATCCAAAATAAATATTATAAACTACTACAGCTTTACAAACTTAGATGAAATTGATTTTAACTGGTCACTTTATCAAAGCGGAAGAAAAACGAATGAAGGGAAACTAAATGTTAGTTGTGATCCGCTAAAAGATATATCAATTTCTAATCCAGTTTTTGGTTTAAAATATTTACCCGATGAAGAATACATTTTAGAAGTAACTGCTAACTATAAGGATAATACAGAGTTTGTTAATAAAGGGGATGAGATAAATTTTGAGCAGTTTATTCTTTCGTCTTCATTAAATGAAATAAAGAAAAAAAAATCAGAAACAGATTTATCAATAACTGAAAATGAAAAAGCAATAAATTTTACAGGAGAAAACTTTTCTTACTCCATTAATAAAAACGATGGACAGCTTTTTATCTCTTCATCAAAAGAAAAACTAAATCTCTCTGGACCAGAATTAAATGTTTGGCGTGCACCAATTTCAAACGAAAGAGTTGATTGGGGAAAAGCTGAAGCCGAAGATTGGTACTCAGCAGGCCTAAATAGATTGATACTTGATTCATCTGATGTGAAAATAAATTCTCAATCAAAAAAAGTTGAAGTAACAGTAAAACAATTTTACAGATTACCCGGCAATGATGATTATATAATAAACCAATTTGACTATTCGGTTTTTACAGATGGTGAAATAAAAATTAATCAAGCAGTCGAATTTATAGGAAGATTTAACTTTGAATGGTTGCCTCGTGTTGGAATGGAATTTAATTTATCAAATTCTTGTGATAATGTTGAATGGTATGGCAAAGGGCCATTTGAAACATATCCAGACAGAAAAACTGGTGCGAAAATTAATTGGTACAAATTATCAACTGATTCTTTCTATGTCCCTTATGTTCAGCCTGAAGATTATGGAAATAGAACTGATGTAAAAACATTAAATTTATTTGCTGGTAATTCAAATCCTTTCTCAATTACATCTGATGAAAAATTTAATTTTTCTGTAACACCGTATAAAAATATTGAAAGAGCAGTTTATCCATTCCAATTAGAAGTTGCAGATGATTTAACACTTAACATAGATTATAAAATAACTGGAGTTGGTGACACACCAGTTCCAACATTGCCAAAGTACAGAGCATACCCGGTTAATTATAATTATTCAATTATAATTACTCCGAATAAATAGCAATGTTATTAAAGAATATAATAATTTAATATGAATTGGATTTATAAAATACAAACCGCTTTTTCAAGCAAATCAATTGGATTGTTTTCAATAATATTATTGTTTGTATTTAGTCCGGCTTCATATTGTCTTAATTCAAATCAAGATACACTAGCAGTAATTGATCATAAAGTAATCTCTTCGTCTGATTTTATTTCTTCATATAAAGAAAAATTAACAAGAATAGGATTAACTGATAACGGTGAAACAAGGTTTGGCTATTTAATGAATCTTGTAACTGATGAATTGCTTATTACTGAAGCGAAAAATAAAGGATTTGATAAAACCGAAACTGCAAAAAAAGAATATAAAAGAATTTGTTTGCAGGAACTTCTTAACGCCTATACTATAAAATATATTTCTCCAACCATAGTTATAAATGAAAGCGATCTACAGGATTTATTTGTTAAGCTAAATACAAAAATAAAAGTTAGTCATCTTTATGCGCCTACAAAAGAAAAAGCTGATTTGCTTTACAAGGAATTGAAGAGTGGAAAGGGGTTTGAAGATTTAGCTAAAGAAAATTTTCTTGATCCGGAACTTAGGAAAAACGGTGGTTCTCTTGGATACATTTCTATTGATGAAATGGATCCTGAATTTGAAATAGTCGCTTACTCATTGCGGGTTGGAGAAATTTCCCAACCTGTGAAAACAGTTCAAGGATATAGCATTATAAGAGTTGAGGATATAAAAAATAACCCACTGCTAACAGAAAACGAATTTCTAAAAGCAAAAGAAAGGCTTAAAGCATTTGCACGTAAGCGAGCATTTGAAGAAGCATCAAAACAATTTTCAAATTCACTTAACCAGCAACTTGAAGTTAGATTAAATGATGAACTTATTGATAAGATATATAATTCACTTCAAGAAAAACCTTTCCCAAACTTATTAGAAACATCATCATCCATTTCTAAAAAAGATTTAAAGAACATTGTTGTTTATTCAAAATTAGGGAAATGGGATTTGCAAACTTTAATCAATGAAATGAGTACTGCAACTAAGAAACAAGAGAAGCAATTAAGAACAAAAGAAAACGTAGAAGATTTTATTCGCGGACTAGTAAATAGAAAATTTATTGAACAAAAAGCTATTGAAGAACAATTAGATAAAACTCCTGCATACATAAAAAATGTTGAATTTAATTTTAATACATACCTGCTCTCAGCTTTTGAAGATGAAATGAAAAAGAAAATATCAGTTTCGCCAGATTCAGTTAAGGAATACTACTTAAAAAATATAAATCAATTTAAAACTGAACCATTAATAAGATTAAGTTCAATCCTATTAGACAATTCTAATATGGCTGATTCTGTTAAGCATTTATTGGAAAGCGGTATTCTATTTGAAGAGTTAGCAAAAAAATATTCCACACAAACTTTTGTAGCAGAAAATGGTGGTGATTTAGGTTATTACAAGAAAGATGAATTGGATGATTTAGCTGAGAATGTTTTTGAATTAAAAATTGGCCAATGGTCTGGACCTTATTCTGACACGAACAAATATGTTTTTCTTAAATGTACTGATTTGAAACCATCATTAACTAAATCGTTTGAAGAATCAAAAGAAGAAATTGAAAAAAATTTAAGTTCATTAGAGTGGTATAAAATAAGAGATGAGGTTGTTATATCACTTAAAGAAGAAATTGAATGTAAAGTGTTTCTTAAAAAATTGTATGAAATAAAAATTTAAAAAAATTATTGGTTTGAAAATGAAAAAAGAATTTCTACTATTATCTTTTTTTCTGTTATTCATTCTGTCTGAATTGATTTTATCGCAGAGCTCCGGAAAACTTACCGGAAAAATTATAGATGCCTCAACTGGAGAGCCTGTTGCTTTTGCAAATGTTGTACTCGAAGGAACAAACTTTGGAGCAGCAAGTGATATGGATGGCGATTATCTAATTGTAAATGTTCCATCCGGTACTTACAATATTATTGTAAGCTATATTGGTTATGTTAAAGTTGTAACGCAAAATGTAAAAGTCCATACTGATTTAACTACAAAAATTGGTTTTACTTTAACTCCAACTTCTGTTTCACTTCAGCAGGAAATTGTTATCATCGCAAAAACTCCACTGATTAAAAAAGACTTAACATCAACTGAATCCAGAATAACTGCTGATGAAATTGAAGGTATGCCATTACAAAATCTTGATCAACTGATTAGCTTACAAGCTGGTGTAAATAAAGATGCTTCTGGCGATATTCATATTCGTGGCGGAAGATCGAGTGAAATATCTTACCTAATAAATGGCATAAGTATTACAGATGATTATGATCGCTCTCAAGCATTGGTTGTAGAAACCGGATCAATACAAGAATTGCAAGTAATCAGCGGGACTTTTAATGCTGAGTATGGAAATGCGCTTAGCGGTGTTGTAAATCTTGTTACAAAAACCGGCGGTTCAAAATTTCAAAGCAATATCGAAATGTGGTCCGGTGATTATGTAAGTAGTAACAAAGATATTTTCTGGAACATAAATGATTTCAATCTTGTTGCCAATTATAATTTTCAAGGTTCGATAAGTGGTCCATTGTTATCAGATAATATTACATACTTTTTAACGATGAGAAGATTTTACGATGGCGGTTATATTTATGGAATAAATAAATATAACTCGGAAGGGCGTTCCAAATTTGTTAATGGTGAGTTTGTAGAAAATCCTGGTGATAATTCATATGTATCAATGAACTCAAATGATAGATGGAGCGGACAGACAACAATTGATTGGAGAATATCTAAAGATTTTAATTTAAAGGTTGATGCTTTTGGAAGTTTGGAGTCAGCTAAAAATTATAATCATATTTATAGATTAAATCCCAATGGTGCCAAAGGAAATGAGATAAAAGGTTACAGTATTTTCAGTACACTTACTAATGTACTTTATCTGAATACATTTCAATCGCTCACATTAGCATATAAGTACAATGATTTTACATCAAATTTATATGACGATCCTTATGATCCACGTTACGTTCATCCGGATTCCTTAAATATTTCGGGGTTTCATTTTTATACAGCCGGAACTGATCTTAACCGCTTTCAGCGAAATACAGAAAGCATGATTTTGAAATGGGATTTAACAAGTCAGGTTGATAAAATAAATCTTGCAAAAGTTGGAATTGAATTTCAGAAAGATAATTTATTTTATGAAAATATTAATCTGATTGCAGCAACTAATGAAAACGGCCAACAAATTTTTCCATTCAAACCTTTTATCCAAGGAATTGAATCTCCACAACATGATTTATTTGAAAGAAATCCTTTTAGACTAAGCGCGTATATTCAGGATAAAATTGAGTTCGAAAGTTTGATCATAAATGTTGGATTGCGTTTTGATATGTTTAATCCGCAAGGTAAAGTGCCAACTGATCTGGAAGATCCAAACATTTACAATCCATTTAAGCTTGAACATATTTATCAAGATCTTAATAATGATGGTTTAATTGGAATTGATGAGCAAACAGATTTAAACAAATTAAGTTTGATCGAACGCGAATCTTTCTGGTACACAAAAACCAAAGTTAAAACAGGATTAAGTCCACGCTTTGGTGTTGCATATCCAATTACGGATAGAGGAATTATAAGATTTTCATTTGGAATATTTCAACAATTACCTGAGTACAGCCAATTATATCTTGGCGATCAATTTAAGTTAACATCCACACAAGGTTTACAAGGTTATCAATCATCTCAGCCGTTTGGTAATAATGATCTTAAACCACAACGAACAACAATTTATGAAATTGGTTTGCAGCAGCAGATATCGGAAGATTTAGCTTTTGATGTTACGGCATTCTATCGTGATATAAGAGATTGGATTTCTTCGAGTCCGCCAATCCCAACTTTTCTTGCAGGAATTTCTTATTCAAAAAGAATCAATCGTGATTTTGCAAATGTTAAAGGAATTACAATTTCTGTAAATAAAAGATTTACAAATAATTTTTCTTTTAGTGTAGATTACACTTACCAGGTTGCAGAAGGAATTAACTCAACATCCGATGAACAATTTTTTTCACAGTTAAATGGCTCTGAACCAAAACGAACTTTAACTCCGCTTGATTGGGATCAAACACATACACTTAATACTAATTTGTATGTTGGTACCGGGGAAATGGGTTTAAGTTTGATATCAAGATTAAACTCTGGACAACCTTACACACCTACAAGAATTGAAGGTGCAAATACTGGTAGTAATATTTTAACTGGACTTGCAGATAACAGCAGAAGAAAACCAATTCTAATAAACCTTGATCTTGAAATATTTAAAAATTTTGATTTTTCATTTGTGGATATGCAGCTTTTTGTAAAAGTATTTAATCTACTTGATTCAAAAAATCCAACAACAGTTTTTGGAGATACTGGTAAACCGGATTACACTTTGCAAGAAACTACTACTACAGATCACGATGAATCCTGGTTTGATTATCCAAATTTTTATAGCCCACCACGAACAATTTACCTGGGCACAAAAATCTCAATTAAGAATTAACGGAATTATTATGAAAAGTTTAAAAATAATTTTAATACCTCTAATCGGATTGTTGATAACGCTAACGACTTATGCTCAGGTGCTGGAACATCACCCATCTGATTTTAGAGGCGATATTAATTACAGAAAAGCCTCAACTGTTGATGGAAATAATATTAGAACATCAATTTTTAATTCTGGTTATAGCGGCAATCCGGGCAATCGACCTGATTATGTTAATTATGAATATCCAAAAAACACCAACAGAATTTATATAGCGTTAGTTAATATAATTTTAGGCGGAGAAGTAAAAAGTAATAATGGTGAAACAATAAATCTTGTTGAAGTACCAACAGGAAGAACAGATCCAAGCTCAGGTAATACATGGAATATGGAACCGGTTTCAGGATTCTCTGATCCACAACAAACTGAAATTGCTCGAAGTGATGATCCAAATTCCTGGCCAAAAGATATACAAGGTGGTTGGCGGGATAAAAGAACAGATCCAATTGATCCTGGTTGGTCTGGTTCGTGGAATGGGTTTTTTGGTAAAAATATTTTTAATGCAGATCAGGAATTTTATTACGTTACTTCTGATGATCTTTACAAAAGGCAACCATACACACCAGACACAACAGATATTTCACGCGGTGGACTGGGATTAATAATGGATGTTAGAACTCTTGCATGGACACACATTTTAATTAATGATGTAATTTTCTTTATCCACGATATTAAAAATGATGGAACAAAAACAATTGAGAAAAATTCTTTCTTAATGTTTGTTGCAGATTGGGTTGGAGGCGATGATCCAGATGACTATCCTTATGTCGATTTGCAAACATCAACAACATTTTTAACTGATAACAATAGAATTGGATCTGAAGCTTTTGGAACAACACCAGTAGGAGTTGCTTCGTTAAAGTATATTGAAACTCCAGGTAACCAGGTAAACGGCATTGATGATGATGGAGACGCTGATGAACATCCAGAATTAATTGCTTTAATAAACGGTGATGCTAATACTGTAATTCCAAGTTTTACCGCAGAAGATTTTATACAAAGATTTATTGGGCAAGGTTCAAAAATTGTTTTGATTGAACCTGAAACTTATGATAGAACAGTAGTAACATATCCAGTTGGCGGCGGCACAGTGCAAAGTTTAGGAAAAAATTATGTACTTCCGGCTGAAGGAATGTTTATAAATGAAGATACACTTGCCAATGGATATGATGAAGATCTTGATGGTCTGATTGATGAAAAAGAATCACTTCATTTATATCATATAAATGAAATTACACAGACGACTAATCCGGTCAGATTTATAAATTATCTTTCTTTTGATGCCGGCTTAAAAATTAAAAGAGGATTTGTAACTGCTGGTGATACCGCTGAATGGAGTTATCAAAACGTTGCTCCAATGATCGATGAATCCCGTGATGATGGATTTGACAATGATAAAGATTGGGATGCTTTTTTAGATGATAATGGATTAGATGGTCAGCGTGGTTCTGGAGATATTGGTGAAGGTGATGGAATTCCAACAAGTGGCGTTGGAACTGAATTTCCCGGAGAAACAAGTATTGATAAAACTGATGTTAGTGAAACAGATTTAATTGGAATAACAGGTGCGTTCCAGATACAGGATGGAATAATAAATTTTCAAACTGCACCCGACAAAGGTTTGTGGGACATTTTAATGTATCCAGGTAAAATAAATCTTGTTAGACAGGTCGGTGAATTTCAAACTTATGTCTCATCAGGATTTTTTCCACTACTGCCAGGACAAAGACAACGTATGGCAATATCTGTTTCTATCTCTGCTGGAGGAATTTCAAGAGACGCGGATATTGAAAATGTTATTAGTAAACAATTGGAAGCTACCAAAGCGTACAATGCTGATTATCAATTTGCACAAGCTCCGCTTCAGGTTACATTAACCGCAGTTCCGGGTGATGGTAAAGTTACTCTCTATTGGGATGATGTTTCAGAAAGTTCTTTTGACAGATATATAGATAGGATTGGCGGTAATGGTGCTGACTTTGAAGGATATAGAATTTACAGAGCGACTGATGCAGCTTTTCTTGATGCTTTAGTTATTACAAATTCTGAGGGAGTGAAAATATTAAAACTTCCAATTGCTCAGTATGATTTAGTAGATGGAATCAAAGGTTTGCATCCTGTTGATATTCAGGGAGTTAAGTTTGATTTGGGTGATGACACAGGTCTTAAACATCAGTTTGTTGATACTACCGCAGTTAATGGGCAGAGATATTTTTATGCAGTTACTGCTTATGATTTTGGTTATGAAGCTGCTGGTTTTGCTCCATCAGAAACTCCCATACAAGTTAGTGTATCCACCGATGGAACGATTAAATATGGAACTAATGTTGCCGTGGTAAGACCTACATCTGGCGCTTCAGGATTTTTACCGCCAGAGGTTGAATCTTTTGATCATACCGAGGGAGGTGCCAGTGGAGAAATTAATTTTGAAATTGTTGATCCCACAAAGATAAAAGATGAACACGTTTATGAACTAACATTTAAAGACACAACTTATAGAATTAATAACAAAGACGTCGTAAAAACGCTATCATTTTCTCTAAGAGATTCAACAGAAAATTTTTTCTTGCTAGATGATGATAAGCGATTAGAAGTAGGTGATGAACTTTCTTTAACTGATGGTTTTCGATTATCATTTATCAATGAAGATAACATTGCTATTAATAATTTGAAGACAGGTTGGAGTGATCCAAATATCTTTTCATTTGATTTTGGTGTATTCACTTATCTTGTAACAAGAGGAGTCCAAAATCCCAGCGATTATAAAATCATAATTGGTGAGGTCGGAATAGCAACATCAAAAGATACAACTATCCCAGGCAGAACTTTTACCGCTGTACCAGTAAACTTTAAAGTAATAAATACAACAAAGAATGAGGAAATTGAATTTGCTTTTACCAACACCGATGGAAATGATGGTAAACTTAGTATTGATCATACAGGTAGAGCAGATGCGATTTATTTTATTGAAAAAGACAGAACTGGTAAAAATGTTTTTACCTGGCAGTTTGTTTTAAATCTGCAACAAGGTAACAGAAATCCACAAGTAGGTGATACTGTTGAGATAGTTCTTGATAAACCTTTCCTTTCATATGATGTTTATAAATTCAAGATGAAAGGATCAAAAATATCTATTGATAAAGCAAAAGATGATCTTAAAAATATTAGAGTAGTACCAAATCCGTACATTGCCACAGCATCGTGGGAGCCAAGAAATACATACACAAGCGGACGTGGACCACGTGAAATCCATTTTATTAATTTACCAAACAAATGTACTATTAGAATTTTTAATGTTAGCGGTACTTTAATTAAAACAATAGAGCATGAAACCGCCTATGAAGATGGAACAGCAATTTGGGATGTACTAAGCGAGGAAAAATTTGAAATAGCGTATGGGGTTTATGTTTATCATATAGAAGCACCTGGTATTGGAGAAAAAACAGGAACATTTGCAATAATAAAATAGAATTAAATGCTATGAAAAATATAAACACTTTAGTGAAAAATTTAATTTTGATTTTCATTCTTGCTGCAAGTTTAATGGGTGAAGAAGTTGCTGCTCAACAAATTAAAAAAGTTGGAACTTCTGCGTCTACTTTTTTAAGAATTCCAGTTGGTGCACGAGCTTCTGGAATGGGTAGCTCATTTGTATCGATGATGGATGATCCAGCTGCAATTTATTGGAATCCATCAATAATGTCATCAATAAAATCAAATGCTTTAATTGTTGATCACTCATTATGGCTGCCGGGAATTTATTTTGATTTTGCAGGGCTTGTTATTCCTATTGAAGATCTAGGAACATTTGGAGTAAGCTTTACCATTTTGCATACAAATGAGATGGAAGTAACAACAGTTGAAGAACAAATGGGCACAGGCGAAACTTTTACTGCTTCAAGTATCGCACTAGGAATTTCATATAGCCGTTACTTAACTGATCGTTTTTCTATAGGTGGAACATTTAAATATATCCAGGAAACAATTTTTAATTCATCGGCAACCGGAATTGCATTTGATATAGGTACAATTTACGAAACACCTTTTGAAGGTATTAGAATGGGAGCGAGCATATCAAATTTTGGTACCAAAATGCAAATGACAGGTGAAGATTTAAATATTAGGGTTGATCCTGCACCTGATCAGGAAGGAAATAATCAAAGCATTGTTGGAAAAATAAATACAGATGAATTTGATCTTCCACTAATTATGCGAATCGGTATTTCTGGTGAAGTTTTTAATACTGAAGATTTTCGTTTTACACTTTCAGCTGATGGAGTTAATCCAAATGATAATTCTCAAAGTATAAATATTGGCGGTGAGATTGGATTACTTAGAGAAAAAATCTTGTTAAGAACTGGTTATAATGATTTATTTCTTGATGAAAGTGAAAAGGACTTTACCTTTGGTATAAGCATAAACGAGATAAATATTTTTGGAGAGGTTTTATTCTCAGTTGATTATGCATATCAAAATTTTAATCATTTTAATGATGCTAATAGATTTACTATTAAACTAAAATTCTAAATAATACTGATAAAATTTCTTGTTGAGATCTTAAATAACTTATTTCTATAAATATAAGGAGAGGAATCATGAGAACAGAAAGTACTTTCTTTCGATTGCTTTTAGTTTTTGTTTATTTCTTTGGTATAGTTACAATGCAATCTATGGCGCAAACAGTTAATGTTACTATCCGATTGAATACAGCTACAAACCTTGATACAATTCGGGCTGATGATTTTGTTCAAATTAGGGGACAGGTAACTGGTACAATAATACCTTCAATCACATGGGATCAGAATTCTGGAATTATAATGAATAATATTGGCGGTGATTATTGGGAAACTACAGTTCAGATGACAACTGGCTCAAGTATCAATTATAAATTTTGGACTGGACAAAATGCAACAACTCCTACTTTCTTTAACACTGGTTGGGAGGGAAATTTGACATCTCCCGGAGGTGGTGGTAACAGATATTTTGTAGCAGGTGCGAGTGATACTACACTCCTATTACAATATTACAATGGTATCACAACCGAAAGGCAACAATACTGGAGACCATTTCAATCGAAGCCGGATAGTATAGCAATATATTTTAGAGTTAATATGGGCGGCGTAATTTTTGATCCAGCAACACAATTAGTAGATGTTAGAGGCGGCTTACCTTTAGGAACCACAACATGGGCACCAAAAATATTAACACTTACACGTGAAAGTAGTAGTGTAAATGCAGGTTCATTCCAATCCGGTGTAGTTTATATAGCAAAAGATAGTATCACTCCTGGTACGCTTCAGGAATTTAAATTTGTTATTCAACCTGAAAATTGGGAAAATGTTGGAAATCGATCTTTTATATTTTCAAGTAAAAATGATACAACAATTAGTTGGTATTATTTTAATGATCGTGCTCCATCAGGTCCCGCTGTAACTGCTGATGTTCTTTTCAGATTAAAACTTAATGCATTGGAAGGCGCTGGATTATTTAACAGAGCTCTTGGAGATAAAGTAGCTGTTACAGGTGCAAAAGGTTGGCCCCCTGCAACATTCGATTTTGATACTGAACCAACAATGCTAAAGATGACGTACAATTCTGATTTAGAAGAATGGAATTTATTAGAAACATTTACAAAATTTCCGAATGAAGTAATTGAGTATAAATATTATATTCATTGGGATACTTCGAGAGTTGATACTGCAAGTGCAAATTATATACCTGGTTTAGATTTAACAAACGGATGGGAAGAGCCGGGTGTAACTGGCGGAGGTAATAGAACGTATGTTTATACAGATGAGCTAACACAACTTCCTGAAGGAGATTTTGGATACGATCAACAATTCTTTAATAGCATTCCACCAGAAGGATTAATTACAAACCCAATTAATCTTACATTCAAAATAAATATGACTCCAGCAACTGATGTAAATTCTAATCCAACAAATCCACTGTTCAGACCTGGAATCGATACAGCATATATACAATTTGATGGATCATTCGTTCCAGTTACACAAGGTTTGCCTATGTATGGAGAAACAAATCGTATATTGCTTGAGGATACTGATGGAGATTTAGTTTATACAAATACCTGGTCACTAAATCCACCAACGTTCTACCAGTTATGTTATCATGTAGTTTATACCTCACCTTCAGGTGATATTGAAAATGGTGGCGGAGTACAAAGAGGCAGAAGATATTATCAATACATTCAACCAACATCTATTAATCCGGTTGTATGGCCAACAACCTATGAATTAAATGAGCTTGTATGGATGAATGATAGCTTAACTGTCGAAGATCCACCGCAATTAATTGTTGGCGTTGATGATGATGAACAAATTCCAATTAACTTTACCGTTTCACAAAATTATCCTAATCCATTTAATCCAAGCACAAGTATAAAATATTCAATTCCAAATCATTCACTTGTTCAAATTCGTGTTTATGATATTACTGGAAGCTTAGTTAAAACACTTTATAATGCTGAACAAAATGCTGGTAAATACGAAGTTCTATGGAATAGCAAAGATAATGAGGGTAATCAGGTAGCAACAGGAATTTATTTTATGCAATTTAGAGCTGGTGATTATTCAAACACAATCAAAATGATGTTGTTAAAGTAAAGAGAAAAAGTTAATGCGTTACTTCTTAGTTATAGTATTATTTGTCAGTAATTATATCGTTGCACAAACTTCTGATTTTATTAAAGGAGCAGATATTTCATTTGTTCCTCAAATAGAATATTTAGGTGGTGCTTTCACTATTGGAGGAACGCAAACTGATCCTGTTGAAGTTTTCAGTCAGAACGGAGTTGATTATATTCGACTCCGTCTCTGGCATACGCCAACAGACGGTTATTGTGGACTAGCTAAAACCATTCAGATGGCAACAAGAATAAAACAAAGTGGATCAAAATTTTTGTTGGATATACATTATTCAGATACCTGGGCTGATCCTGCACATCAAACAAAACCGGTAGCATGGCAATCTTTAACTTATACTCAATTAGT
Source organism: Ignavibacteriales bacterium (assembly GCA_016707585.1). Taxonomy (GTDB): domain Bacteria; phylum Bacteroidota; class Ignavibacteria; order Ignavibacteriales; family Ignavibacteriaceae; genus IGN3. The sequence continues at coordinate 71,966 of JADJHL010000008.1, forward strand.
AGATAGCATTTATTCATATACTTATTCTGTTGTTCAAGCATTAAATACTGCAAACGTTTTACCAGATATGATTCAGATTGGAAATGAAATTACAGTTGGATTTCTATGGCCGGAAGGCAGAGTTGGAGGATCTTATAACACAACCATACAATGGCAACAATTTACAACTTTATTAAAGACAGCACGAAATGCGATTGTTGATGCAGTTCCCGGAACAACTATTCCTATAATGCTTCATATAGATCGTGGAGGAGATAATGCTGGCAGTAGATGGTTTTTTGATAAAATGAATTCTTATCAAGTTCCATACGATTACATAGGTTTATCTTTCTATCCATGGTGGCATGGAACATTAACTCAGCTTACACAAAATTTAAATGATTTAGCAACACGTTATAATAAAAATATTATCGTTGTAGAGACTGCTTATCCATGGACTTTACAGGCTTATGATAATGTTACAAACATCGTAGGTAGCACTTCACAACTGCACGATGGCTATCCATCAACAGTTGATGGCCAGTTTAATTTTCTGTTTGACTTAATTCAAATAGTTAAAAATGTTCCTAACAATAAAGGAAATGGAATTTTTTATTGGGCGCCAGAATTTATTTCTGTTCAACCAGTTGGTTCGCCGTGGGAGAATTTAGCTTTATTCAATTTTCAAGGTGAGGTTTTAAATTCTATTACTGCATTTAATGATATTGATACTTCGGGTTCAATTAGTGTAACGTTTAATTTAAATACATCTACAAACTGGGATACATTAAGAACTTCAGGTATGGTTCAACTTAGAGGTGAAGTTGTTAACGGTTCTAATATCTTACCAAGTGGAGAAAATTTGACATGGGATCAAAACTCACAAGTAATTTTACAAAATGCTGGTGGAGATTATTGGGAAAGAACTATTCGTGTTCTTCCTGGATCAGAAATACACTATAAGTATTGGACTGGGCATTCAATCAGTGACCCAACGTTTTTAAGATTGGGATGGGAAGGACCTATTCAACCTTTTGATTCTACATCAGGCAACTACAGAAAATTTATTGCAGGAGATACTGATACAGTTGTACAAATAGAATATTATAATTCATCGGGTACAAATGTAAATCAATATTGGAAACCATTTGAACATAAGGAAGATTCGATAGCAGTTTATTATAGAGTAAATATGGGTGGAGTAACTTCAACAGGAAGATTTAACCCAAGTGTAAATGGTCCTGTTGGTGTTAGAGGTTCTGCTGTTAATTCTATAAACATTCTTTTGTGGGATAATACAAATTTGTTTTTAACAAGAGAAATCTCCAGTGTAAATAGTGGTTCATTCTGGTCAGGAGTTACTTATTATCCTTTATCAAGTGTTAACGAAAATCAAGAATATAAATTTTTCATAGAAAATGATTCACAAAATGGCTGGGAAAATAATATTTCAAACAGAAGCTTTACAATTCCCTCACACGATACTACAATCTCCTGGGTATATTTTGATAATCAACCAGTAGTAACTGATGTTGAAGATGAATTAAAACCAGTTTCGGATTTTGCACTATTTCAAAATTTTCCAAATCCATTTAATCCTTCTACTAAGATTAGTTGGCATTCACCTATAAGTGGTTTTCAAACTTTAAAAATATATGATGTCTTAGGCAATGAGTTATCCACATTAGTTGAGGAATTTAAATCTGCAGGAGACTATGAAATCAATTTTACTACTTCAGAATTATCAAGTGGAATTTATTTTTTTAGACTTACAACTCAATTAGGAACAAAATCAATTAAATCAATTCTATTAAAATGAGATTTTATATAAAAACTTTTCTGTTAATTCTACTTCTTGATTTTATTAGTGTATTTGCACAAGAATCATCCAATCTTGTTTACGTTGATAATAATGGAAACTTAAAATGGACTAACACAAATGAAAATGCTTATTTCTTCGGAGTAAACTATTCTGTTCCATTTGCATTTTCTTATAGAGCATTTGAAGATAAAGGAATCTCGCATAAAGAAGTAATAGATCTTGATGTTCAGCAATTTAAAAGACTTGGAATGAATGCATATAGAATTCATGTCTGGGATAGAGAAGTTTCTGATAAGGATGGAAATCTATTAAACAACGAACACATTGAATTACTTGATTATTTAATTGCCAAATTAATTGAAAATGATATTTATATTATTCTAACTCCAATTGCGTGGTGGGGAACAGGATGGCCTGCGCCAGATGTTGAGACACCGGGGTTTTCTACTTTCTATTCAAAGATAGAATCAACGACAAAACCAGAAGTATTAAAAGCACATACTAACTACTTAAAACAATTTCTGAATCACATAAATTCTTATACTGGCAAAACATACACCAAAGAAGAAAAAATAATTGCTTATGAAATATTTAATGAGCCAAATTTGCCAAAAGATGTTGAAGCAATTAAACATTATGTTAATACAACAGTAAAAGTTTTTCGTGATGAAGGAATAACTAAACCAATATTTTTTAATATAAGTGAAAATCCAGCTAAAGAGCAATGGGAAGGTGTGGCTTCATCCAACATTGATGGGGTTTCATTTCAATGGTATCCCACAGGATTGGTAAAGTATAGCGAGCTTAAAGGAAATTTTTTACCTCATGTTTTGAATTATTCAATTCCAAATCATACAGATAAAATAAAAGATAAAGCAAAAATTGTTTATGAATTTGACGCCGCGGATATTGGAAATTCAATTATGTATCCTGTAATGGCTCATAGTTTTAGAGAAGCAGGAATGCAATGGGCAACAATGTTTTGTTATGATCCAACTCCGCTTGCACAATTTAATTCTGAATACTCAACTCATTATTTAAATCTTTTATATACTCCACAGAAGGCATTGGGATTTTTGATTGCTTCCAATGTATTCAAGCAAAATAAAATTGATAAAAAATCTTTCAACAATTCTATTTTGTTGTTTGATGATGTAATTACTGATTATGAAAACGATTTAAGCTTATTAAATGATGGCAAGAATTTTTATTATACCAACTCAAACAATATAAGGCCCAAAGAGATTAATTTATTATCGCATATTGCTGGATTCGGAAATTCTAATCTTGTTAAGTACGCAGGAAAGGGAAGTTATTTCCTTGATAAAATTAAAGACGGTCTGTGGGAATTAGAAGTTTATCCTGATGCTGCTTGGATAAATGATCCATTTGGCAAAAATGGATTAACTGATCCGGTTGCAAACCTTATATGGAAAAAACATCCAATTAAAATAAATCTCCCTGATATTTTACAGAGAATTTTTATATTCAAAATTGATCACTCAAGAATATTTAAAGCAAATAATTTTACAATTGATGTTGGACCAGGAAGATATTTCATTTCTAATGATAAGAATATTCAAGATACCGAATCAAAAAATTCCCAAACCGATTTTTCTCTAGTAAAAAAGTATGGTTCATTCATTTCGGATTATTCAACAACAGAAATTAAAAACTTAACTCCTGAAAATTATCAAGAAAATCAAGTTGCTAAAATCAATACTGAAGTTTATTCAAGTGAAAATGATTTTGACGTTTATATTTATTTTAAGAAGGCTGGATGGAGAGATTACCAAAAAGAACTGATGACTGCTAAGGATGATTTTTATTTTGAATACTCTTTGCCTACTCAGTTAAATAAAAATGGATTTCTGGAATATTTTATTTCAGTTGAAAAGGGAAAAGATATTTTAACTTTCCCCGGCAAAATTAATTCATCACCAAATAATTGGGACTTTAACTCGCAAGAAAATTATCAATTAAAAATTCTACCTGTTTCTGACAAGATTACAATATATAATCCATTAAAAGATAAGAATAATATTATCTTTTCAAACATTTGGAGAGATGTTGATTATAATATCGATTACACTTTTGATGAGAATGAAAAAGCTGAGCTTAGTGTTTTTATAAATAAAGTTAAAGAAAGTTTTCCTGAGTTAGCGTTTCAGATTTCTGTTGGGGAATATTTAGATGAAATTCAGATTGATGACAATTCAAAGTTGATGATAGAATTAAAAAACAATAATGATAAAATCAAAAAGGTTTTAATTAGATTTCTATTTAATGATGGTACCGCATCTCAAAAAGAAATAAAGTTGACTAATAATTATCAATTACTCGAGTTCGCAATTCCGGAACCTGAAAATATACAGTATGCATTGTTGCCAAGACCATATCCAACATTTTTGCCTTATTTGTTTACAACTTCACAATTAGAAAATCACAATGAAAAATTAAAATTAGAATCAATTCAAATAGCAATTCCATTACCAGAAACAGGCACTGAATTGAATGATGGAATAAAAATCAAACAAATAATTATTAAACAAAAATAATGAATTCACATTTCCAGATAAATAGTATTAATGAAAACACAGATTTTCATCAACTCGTAATTAAAAACACAAACACTAATGAGTACATAAGTATTTTACCTAAGCTTGGCGCCAGGTTGAATGCGGCTTACTTAAAAGCGAAAGGTAAACTAGTACCTGTAGTTGTAGAATTATTAAATTCGGATTTTAAAACAAATAACCAGTTATTTAATAACGCACTATTGTTTCCATTTGCCGGCAGGATAAGAAAAGGATTATATAATTATCATAACCATGATTATCAATTACCAATAAACTATGCAGAAGAAGAAAATGCCTGTCATGGTTTTCTATACAAGCAGGAATTTGAAGTCATTTCAAAAAATATTTCTACCCAATTTGCTGAAGTTGAATTGTCTTATTCTTCCTTAAAAGATTATCAAGGTTATCCGTTTGGTTTTAAGATTGAAGTAAGCTACAGACTAAATGAAAATGGTGAAGTGATTATTTCGACAACGGTAGAGAATACAAGCAAAGTACAGTTGCTTTTTTCAAACGGCTGGCATCCATACTATAAACTTGGTAAATCAGTTGAAGATTTAAAAATTGAATTTAAAGGACTTGAAAAAATTGAACTAAATGAATTTAATGTTCCAACCGGAAATAGAGTCAGATTAAATATTGATAAGCCTGTTGCTTTCGAAATGGAGAATAAAATTCTTGATGATGTTTACCAACTACAATCGGAAAATGATATACACGAAATTATTCTTACTTCAAAAAGTACTGGATTAGTTCTAAATCACTATCAACAGGCTGGACCAAACAAGTATAATTACTTGGTTCTTTATACTCCACCAGAAAGAAATTCAATCGCAATTGAACCAATCACTTCAAACATAGATTCATTTAATAATAAAGAAGATATTATTTATTTAAATCCCGGTGATAGATGGACAGCATCGTATGGATTTGAGTTAAACAAAAAAGAAAAATAATTATTGCAAAAATATGATTACTCTAAACACTGAAAATAAAGTATCAACAAAAATTCGACTGGAAGATTTATATAATTCAGATCGTGAAAAAATAGCTGAACAAGTTGTTCGTTTTAATAATTTATCAAACACATTTTTAAAAATATTTAATATTAAACCCACAAATTATTTTTCAACTCCTGGCAGAACTGAAATTAGTGGTAATCATACCGATCATAATCTTGGTAAAGTAATTGCTGCGAGTATAAACTTAGATTCAATTGCTTGTGTTACTCAAAATGACTCAATTGTTGAAATATATTCTGAAGGTTATGAAAATCATTTTGTTGTTAAGCTTGATAGTCTAAATGTGATTGGTTCTGAAGTTGGAGCTACCAACTCTCTGATTAGAGGAATTGCTTCACGATTTGTTCAACTTGGTTATAATATTGGTGGATTTAAAGCTTGTATTACAAGTGATGTTCTTCAAGGTTCAGGATTAAGTTCTTCTGCTTCGATTGAAGTTTTAATTGGAACTATATTTAATCACCTTTATAATGAAGGTAAAATAACTCCGGAAGAAATTGCAAAGGTAGGGCAGTATGCAGAAAATATATATTTCAAAAAGCCCTGCGGATTGATGGATCAAATGGCTTGTGCTATAGGCGGAATTATATCAATAGATTTTTCAGATCCAGACAATCCTGCAGTTGATAAACTTGATTTTGAGTTTCAATCTACAAATTACAAACTTGTTGTTGTTGATACTGAAGGAAGTCATTCTAATTTAACAGAAGATTATGCGGCAATCCCAAGTGAAATGAAACAAGTTGCAAATTATTTTGGAAAAGAATATTGTTCAGAAATATCATTTGAAGAACTGCTTTCCAAAGTTAAATCTTTAAGAGAAGAAGTAAGCGATAGAGCAATTCTAAGAGCAATACATTTTCTTGAAGAAAATAAAAGAGTTGATCAACAAAAAGATGCTTTAAAGAAAAATAATTTTGATAAGTTTTTACAATTAGTAAATGAATCAGGAAATTCCTCTTTCAAATATCTTCAGAATATTTTTTCACCAAAAGAAATTGAAAGACAAGAAGTATCACTTGCTTTAGCATTAAGTGATATCTTTATCAAACAAAATGGTAAAGGTGCTTGCAGAGTGCACGGTGGTGGTTTTGCTGGCACAATTCAACTATTTTTACCTGACGATCTTATTGAAGATTATAATAAATTTATAACAAAAGTTTTTAGTAAGAACTCAGTAAAATTTTTATCTTTAAGAAATTATGGTTCTGTTGAAGTAAAATTAGACTAATAAAAATTATATTTATCACTAAGGAATAATTTATGGAACTTGGAATACTGGATATTAGTGTATTTGTATTGTTCTTCCTTGTTGTAGTTGGAACAAGCATGTTTAAAAGCAGAAAAGAAGAAACAGGTGAAGATTATTTTCTTGCAAGTCGTAGTTTAATCTGGCCGATAATTGGAATTTCACTAATTGCTGCAAACATATCTTCCGAACAATTTGTTGGAATGTCTGGACAAAGTGCAGGTAATGTTGGATTAGCAATTGCCAGTTATGAATGGATGGCTGCAATAACTCTTGTGTTTGTTGCATTCTTTTTCCTGCCAAGATTTTTAAGCAGTGGTATTTATACAATTCCGGAATTCCTACAATACCGTTACAATTCAACTGCAAGATCATTAATGGCATTTTATACAATGGTGATTTATGTTGGCGTAACTATTTCAGCTGTTATTTATTCTGGTGCAATAACTATCTATACAATTTTCAATGTTGATATTCAAACTGCAGTTTGGGGAATTGGAATTATAGCTGCACTTTATACAACTTACGGTGGATTGAAAGCAGTTGCCTGGGCTGATGTGTTTCAGGGAACTGCATTAATACTTGGTGGAGCAATTGTACTTTATTTTGGGTTAAATGCAGTTGGTGGTCTTGATAGTTTTTTTAGTCATAACGAAGATAGACTTCATATGATATTACCAGCTGATCATCCTGTACTTCCCTGGACAGCTTTGGTATTAGGATTGTGGATACCAAATATTTATTACTGGGGTTTGAACCAATACATTACGCAAAGAACTTTAGCAGCAAAAAGTCTACGTGAAGGACAAAAAGGAATAATCTTTGCAGCAGCTATAAAAATAATTATACCTTTTGTAATAGTGTTTCCTGGAATTATAGCTGCACAACTTTACAGTGATTCAATGAACACAACAGATGCAGCATATCCATTATTAATAAAGAATTTAATTCCAACCGGATTAAAAGGATTTATGCTTGCCGCAATAGCTGGTGCTGTAATTAGTTCATTGGCATCAATGTTAAATTCTGCTTCAACTATCTTTACTTTAGATTTATATAAAGTTTACATCAAAAAGGATGCATCACAAAAAAATCTTGTTTTTACTGGAAGAATGATGACATTGTTATTTGTTGTACTTGGATGTTTAATTGCACCATTTTTAGGTGATCCAAGATTTATGGGAATCTTTACTTACATACAGGAATTTCAAGGTTATATCTCACCTGGAATTTTAGCCGCATTTATTTTTGGAATACTTGTGAAAAAAGCACCACCAATAGCTGGCGTAGTAGCTTTGCTGGCTTGCGTTCCCATCTATGGATTTTTGCAATGGCAATTTGGTGAGATAGCTTTCTTAAATAGGATGGCAATTACATTTGGAATAATATTAGTATTAATGACAATAATTACAATTGTTAAACCACTTAAAGAACCAATGCAATTACCAAAACGAGATGATATTGATTTAACCCCAACTCCACAATTAATTTGGTGGGGTGGAGCAGTAGTTGCTATTACACTTGTACTTTATGGAATATTCTGGTGATAAAATTCTTATAATTTGTTGAATATTTTTTAGCAAAACGTTTAGAACTCTACTGAAATTTGGCCATTATATAACTATAAAGATTTAGTTAAAAATATTTGTTTAATAATTAAAGTGTTAAAGGACTTACAATAATTTTATGATGTAAGTCCTTTTCTATATCTACCGCAATAATTTGATTTAATTTTTTAATAATTACTCCCAGAAGTTTAATGTTAGATACAAAAGTAATCCATTTTGAAAATGTTGGTGATATATTATTTAAACACAGTAATAAAGCGCATTATCTAAATATATCTGTAAAACCGTTTATAGGTGTAAGAGTTTCTATCCCTGTTGGAATGAGTTATAACAGTGCTATTCGTTTAGTGAATGAAAAGAAACTATGGATAATCCATCATTTAAAAAAAATGAAAGAATATGAGAAGCTGCAAACAATATTTAACGAGAACTCTGGGTATTGCACCAAATCGTATAAACTTAATTTAAAACAAGCAAAAAGAAAAAATATTTCTGTTAGATTGTCTAGGGATAAAATTAATGTTCAATATCCAAACGAACTGAATTACGATTCAAGTGAAGTGCAAACTGCGATAAGAAAAGGAATTGAAAGAGCTTTAAAAATAGAAGCACAAATGTTTATTCCTGATCGAGTAAAAATGCTGGCAAATAAATTTTCATTTAGGTACAATAAACTTTCACTCAAAAATATTAAATCCAGATGGGGTAGTTGTTCGAGAAAAAATAATATAAACCTAAGCATTCACCTTATGCGAATACCTGAACATTTAATTGACTATGTTATTCTACACGAACTGACTCATACAATTCATCATAATCACGGTTCACGTTTCTGGAAATTACTTAATGATATTACGGGAAACGCAAAAGTATTAGACAAAGAACTTAGAAAATTTAGAATTTCTATCTATTAACAACTCATCTACACTTTATAAATATTATTTGAACACTTATTATTTATAACTAATTATTTAATGCTCCCAGGTCAATCCATTTTGCAATGCTATCTATTGTAGCAGCTGGTAATGGAGTTCCATTAAATGGCATTTGAGGGATTACTTCACCCTTTAATATTTTGATGATTAAGCTATTTGCACTATTTCCTGGTTCTACTCTTTTAAACTGAGGGAATAATGTGCTTTGTACGTTTACAAGATTATTAAATGCAACGTTAGATTCTAGTATTAGATTTGCCTGGTTGCCTGCTGAGGAATGGCATTGAGCGCCTGTACAATTAACAAACACTTTTGCTTTTATATCGCTAAATTTTGCTAACGGTGTAATACTTGCTGTTGGCGGATCTGTAGCGTTATCTTCAGAACAAGATATAATTGAGAACAATAGAGGAATTAGAAATAATATTGTTATAAACTTTTTATTTTTCATTTTTAATCCAAGTTAGTTAATTGCTTTTATCCTTAGTATTGATATTAGACTTTTAGTGACAGTATAAACTAATAACAATAATTATATTTTACAGTTTTTGATATGGTACTATGTTTAATTATAGTAATTGATTATTTAATTATTATCATCTTTTTGGTTGCTACAAAAGAACCAGCTTGTAATTTGTACAAATAAACTCCGCTTGAAAGGGAAGATGCATTAAAATTGACTTCATATTTACCTGCTGATTTGTACTCATCAACAAGAGTTATAATTTCATTACCAAGAATATCATAAACTTTTAATGTCTGATGGCCGTTAACCGGAGACTGCCAACTAATTTTAGTACTTGGGTTAAAAGGATTTGGATAATTTTGTGAAAGCTCAAAATTATTTAGTTCAATATTTTCATTCTCAATATACGTTGGATTTTCTTTCACAGTTAAAACAGCAATTCCTCTTCCTTTGCAACTCATCCATAATTCATAACCACCGGTAACTGCTTTGTACTCAAGTTCTCTAATATTGCTATTTGGCAATCCGCCCCATTGAGGAACGCCTCCGGGTGATGATGGAATAACACCAACATTAACTCCATCATACCAGCAGAGTCCAGCTTCTGTGGATGGATATTCGCTATCATACATCAACCATAGTTTTCCATCAGGAGTAACCAATCTTGGATAAACATGTTCACCTGGAAATGGCCAGCCAAGATCGTGTTCAAATGTTGTAAATGATCCTGTGTTAGCATCAAGTTTTATTAGTGTACTACCAGTGCTGGTAAATTGTGAGTATGTTCCAATCCATACATTGCCATTTGAATCAGTGGTTGATTCAGTAAACCATGTTGCAGATCCGGGGAAATCATCGATTGTGCGCGAGAAAGAATTGGTTCCATCTGTGCGTAAAATTTCATAATCTGTTGATGCCAATATTGTTCCTGGTAAAGTTTTATCACGAATAATACTTTTACCTGATCCAACAATTGGGACATCAATCCAATTAAGGATATTTTTATCAAAGTATCTTAAATTGTAATACTCACCAAGACTCCACAATCTTCCTTGTGAATCTTCAGTAAATCCTTTTGAAGTACTAAATGTATCTTGAATAGAATAAAAGTTTACTCCATTCCAAGCATGAATTCCGTGAAATGTTGGATTAATTACAACAGTACTATCTGATGTTCTATAGTAAATTACCTGTGTGTTATCTGCTTGATAAGGAAATGGATAGCCTAAACCATACGTATATTGATTAAAACCAGTCCATCTTTCGCCATCAAATTTTTGAAATCCACCAACTCCAGTTCCTGCGTTTCCTGTCATCCAAACATTTCCATCATCGTCTATAGAAATATCTTCTACAAAATAATCTATCTGAGAAGTATTGGTTATTCTGTAACGCTGCCAGTTTCCTGTTGCAGCATCACGCTTTGCTGCGCCTTCTAAACCGCAAACCCAAACATTCCCTTGTTTATCAGCATCAATTGAGAGATTAAAATCACCAGGACGCCAGGTTCCAAAATTATTCCAGACAAGACCATCAAACATCCAGACTTCTCCTGTTGTAAGAACCATTACAGCTTTGCCGTTTCCAAATGCCTTAAATGCATCAATATAAAAACTAACATTTGAATAAGGTGGAGTTGGATAAACCCAGTTTCCATTTGGTTGTTGATATTCTAAAGTTTCAAAATTTCCATTTTCAGACATTCTTAGAGCCCAAAAATTTCCGGCATCATCAACGCAATCTTTTCCAGGCAAACCAGCAACCTCGCCTAAAGAATCAGGCAGGTAGTTTGTTAATTGATTTGTAATGCTGTTATATGTAAAGACATATCCAAAGTAAATATCAGCGGACCAAACCATATAACTTCCATCAGGTTTAGGTTGAATAGCTATTCGCGTATTAGATCCTTGCCAGGAAGTCCAATTTCTATCTTTAGGATTAAAACGTACAAGAGCATCACTTATAAACCAGATTGTACTATCTGGCGCGATATCAATATCATAAGTAAATCCATTTAACTCTGAATTGTTAGGTCCATAATTTTCTAAAGAAGTTGCGCCAACTTGAGGATTGAATTTTATGGCACCAGCAAAATTTCCCATCCAAAGATTCTTTTCGGAATCTTCTACGATATCTAAAATTTGCACATCACCGTTATCGAAAGAGCCTAATTCCGGGAAATCAACATTTGAGAAATTTATCCATTTGTTTTCAGCTTGATTGAATTTTGCGAAACCACCCTCGCCCCAACCACCGGTAGCAGCAGCAATATATGGATCACCATTTTCGTCTATCCATAATGCTGTTGCCTGATCACCTTGAATTCCAGTATTGCCTGGTCGATAATAACGCCAGGAATATTCGGGTATTTGTTGAGAAAGTGATGAAGATGAAATGAAAAGTAAGATTATAAAAAAAAGAAAGTAATGTTTCACTTAAATCTCCACTAATATTATAATTTATGTGTTATAATACATAAGTTGCAATATCAATGAAAAAGTGACAAACTATTTAGAGATTAATTTTATATGATTGTATCGTCCTAAAAAAAGGCGATCCTTTCGAATCGCCTTAAATTATCTCCTAGTTAGGTATTTTATTTTAGAAGCATCATTTTTCTAACTTGAACTTTGTTTCCGCTTTCTAATTTGTAGATATAGAAGCCTGAACTTAAACCATCTGCATTAAAGTTGATGTTATGGGTACCTTTTGCAAGATTACTATTTATCAGAGTTCTAACTTCTTCACCAAGTGAATTAAACACTTTTAGTGTTACCAATTGATCAGCAAGTATGGTGAATGAAATCATTGTATTTGGATTAAATGGATTCGGATAATTCTGTCCCAATGAAAATTCAGTTGGTAATTGTAGATCTGTTTCTACTGAACTTGGCGTTCCAATCTGGAAAGTACCTGAAGCAACTATACTTCCAACATAAGCTGCATCAACAGCACGAATGCTCCATTCATATAATCCATCTTCAAATCCATATAAAGCCCATTCTTTTACCGCGCTTATATTTCCTGGTTCAGGTAAACGAGTAGTTATTCCTAGATTATTTATAAATGAATCGCCGGGACTTGTTGGTGTGTGTGTTCCTTTTCTAACTACAACAATATCATAAGTTATTGCAGGTGTGGGTGTATGATCATCACTTGCAGAAATCCATGAAAGATTAACTGAGTTATTCCCAATTACAGTTGCATTCAATCCTGTTGGTGATGTTGGAGCATCATTCAAATTAGCATCATCATTACGGTAAACATGCATTTGTGCTTCTACTAATCCATTACCACCCGGAACAAAGTACTGACCAGCGATAAAGTAATCGAGATCACCATCATTGTCTAAATCAAACCAGGAAAATGTACCGCCACGATCACCTGCAGCTCGCGGAGCTGGAAGAGTGTTCGCTGTATCTGCAGTAAAAATACCATTTACGTTAGTATATATTCTTGCTCTTCCTTCAATATTAGATCCAGAGTTATAGTTACCTGCAAGTAAAATATCCATATCACCATCAGAATCGTAATCAGCCCATGTTGCTGCTGAAAGATCAAACCAGCCTTCACAAGGAACGCAGGATATAACTTCTATTGGAGTATAAGAATCATTCTCATTATTATAAATACGTAACGCCATAGTATAATTACCATTGCCATCATTCAAATTGCCGGCTACTAAAATGTCTAGATCACCGTCATTATCATAATCGCCCCATTGCGCTTCACCATGTTCTACTGTCAATGAATCCAGTATGTTTTCACTAACAAAATTTCCATTACCATCATTGCGATATCTTTTGATAAATCCTTCTTCGGTGTTAGGAACCATGTTTACAAGTAATAAATCAAGATCGGTATCATTATCAAAATCAGCCCACATACTGCTTGCGTGTTTTGTTGCTTCAAATAATGAATCAACTTCTGTAAAATTAAATCCACCTGTACCATTCACTCCATCATTTCTCATCAAAGCCGTTCTGAATGAGAATGAATTTAAATCAAAGACCGAAGGGATAAGTAAATCCAGATCTGCATCGTTGTCATAATCAGCCCAGGTAATTGATCTTAAATCAAACTCAGCCTGACTATTATCTTCCCAGTATCCAGGTAATATTGTATCTGTTAAATTTAGTATTCCGGAATCGTTTCGATAAATGACGGTAACATCATCTGATCCAACTGCAAGATCAAGATCGCCGTCTCCATCAGCATCTCCCCAGGCCATATCTGATGCGCCCGTAGTTATTCCATCTAAAGAAATACTTTCATAACTAAAATTCCATTTAACCGAATCAAGAGGTCCATTGTTAATTAATAAAAGCAAACGATCTTCTACACTTTGATTATAAACCACATAATATCCAAGCACAGCAATATCTAAATCTCCATCATTATCGTAATCAGCAGGAGCGGTTGTTATAACCCAAAAATCTTCATCTTCAGGCGTAACAAAAATTGAATCTATAGGAGTTACTTCTGTAAAATCTCCAAACACGCCACCTGGATTTGGTTGAACTGCAATAATCTTTAAAGTTGAATCAACATCACCATCATCATCCGTTACTTTTAACCAAACGATATATGTGTTTGCTGTATTATAAGTATGAGTTGGATTTTGTTCAGTGGAAAATAGGTTGTCGCCAAAATTCCAATTCCAGGAAATTATTGTACCATCAATATCAAAACTTGCATCAGTAAAACTAACAGTTAACCCACTTGCAGAATGATTAAATGCAGCAGTTGGCAGTTGGTTTAATGGCGGCGGCGGTGGGCCTACAAAATGTTGAATATACCCTTGATAACCAGTAATCCATGCATCGCCAGATGAATTTGCAACGATTGAAGAATAAAATCCAAAAGTATTATTTGATGATGTGTTTAGTACTGCCCAACCTTGTCCTGCATTTCCTGTATAATATGCTGAGTTTGAATTTGTACTTACCCAAAATTCATTTTGACCTGTTAAATATAAATCAGTTAATTGATCAACATCATTAGGTGTTGGTAGTATTTGCCATGTTGCTCCAGCATCTGCACTTCTGTATGCCTGTCCCGCAGAACCAATTGCATAACCAACATTTTCATTATAAAAATCCATATCCTGAATTTGATATGGAGAACCAGGTAAAGAACCATCAATCCAAGTGCTGCCGTTATCATTGCTTCGCTTGTAAAGTCCATCAAGATTAGATATCCAGATATTGGGACCCTGGATATCAATTGAATTGTAATAGCCGATAAAATCATTTACAGCATTCCAGCTATTACCGCCATCAGTTGTACGAAAAATAGCTGAAGTAGTATATCCTTGACCGACTATCCAACCATCTAGTAAACTAGTGAAATATAAATCTTCAGCGGTTAATAAATCCTGAGGAACAGAAGATGATGCAGACCAAATTTATTCCGCCATCATTACTTGTAAAAATTTTTCCTGAGTCATCAACAGCAACAACATCATTTAAACCAATCACTTGAACTGCTTTAAAATTTGTTTGTGCATTAGATGTTTGAATTATCCATTTATTAGATCCACTTTCTTTTTTTAGAATTGTTCCATATTCACCAACAGCAATAATATCTCCATTTGAAAATCTATCCATATCATTTATGGTGCTGCCAGATCCACTTGATATTTGAATCCATGAATCTCCACCATTTGTAGTTTTAATTATGAATCCTTGTCCATATCCAAAATATCCAACTTGAGCATCAGTAAAAACTGGAACAGCGCTGCCTAGATAAAACGGAAGCATTCCGTTTGGTGTAGTAAATGTCTGAATCCAATTAAGTCCTGCATCATTAGAACGATACATATTACCAGAGCCATCTGTGGCAACAATATTTTGTGGACTTGTTACTGTAAAAGCAAATGAACCATAATAGGTACTTGAAGTAAGTATCTCGCCTAAATCATTCCAGCTTTGTCCACCATCTGAAGATCTAAAAACTCTGTCATCAAAATCAGGAAAGCTGTCTGTTTTTCCATAAGCAAGAATAATATCCGAAGAGACTTTTACAAGATTATTTTTGCCTTGTGTTTGTGATATTGTAGACCAGCTTGTTCCAGCATCTGTTGATCGCACAAAAATACTATCCACAACACCAACAACTTTGGAGCCGCTCAAATAAATTACTGATTCAGCAAAACCAGTTTTTACATTTGTAAAAGTTAAACCAGCATCGGTAGTCTTATAAATTCCATTCGATGAAACACCATAACCAATTTGTTCGTCGACAAAATCAAAAGCAAAAATTTCATTTGGAGAAGGTTCCCAAGAAGTTCCACCGTTGCGACTGATATAGATACCAAAGTTTCCGGTTGTTACACCAAAGTTTGGATTGTAGAATTTCATAAAATATGTTGAGCCAAGTAAAGGTAATTCTGTCCAGGTTGTTCCACCATCAGTTGTTCTATAGTTTTCATTTCCGTATAGCCAGCCATATTGTGAATCGAGAAAAAACAGACCAAAAAATGGAGATGCTAAACTTGCGGGAATGTCCCTAGCAATCCAGTTTTCACCGCCATCTGAGGATTCGTATAATGAGCCTAAATCGTCAAAGGAATTATCATCTGTTGAGATAAAGATTCTATTAGAAGTTGGGGCACCAATTCCGCTTATATTAAGATTTGTCGGAATGGGGCTTTGAGTTGACCATTGTGCAACTAAGGTCTGAGAGATCGCAAGTAGTAATAATATTAATATTTGTAGTGATGTTAATTTTTCAAAAAACAACTTAGCATATTTAACAGAATTTTTATTTAACAATTTCATTTTGGGTTTTCTCTCCTGAATTGGTTTAAGTCTTCAGTTAAATTGGCTTCATAATGAATAGAAGCTTTAGCTTTTATACATTAGTAACTCTAATTAACAAATGGGGACTTAGTGTGCTGAAATATATATGTAAGATATGATAAAATTTATTTCTTCAAAATTATTTTTCTTTTGGCAGTGATTTAAATTAAAAAAGACGAGCTTAGACTCGTCTTTATAAAACAGATTAAATTGTTTTGTCTATCAACAAAGCACAATGTAACGTAATTACTTCAAGAGAATCATCTTTTTAACTTCTACAAAATCACCAGTTTGTAATTTATAGAAGTAAGTTCCGCTTGATAACAATGAAGCATCAAATGTTACTTCATAATTGCCAGTTGGTTGTACTTCATTAACTAGTGAAGTAACTTCATTACCCAAAACATCATATATTTTTAAACTTACAGGATTACTATCAGCAATTTGATATTTAATCTTTGTACTCGGGTTGAAAGGATTGGGATAGTTTTGTGATAATTCAAATTTCTCAGGAACATTAACTATGATTTCAACTTCATTTGAATAATCGAATGTTCCATCAAAATCAATTTGTTTTAATCTGTATAAATATTTACCCGAGCCTAAATTGTCATCTGTAAAAGAATATGATTGAGTTTCTGTTGTTGTTCCGTTACCAGTTACAAATCCAATTATTTCCCAATATTTATTGTTTTCAATTTTTGAATCTTTTAATCTTTGAATTTCAAATCCTGAATTATTTATTTCCGTACCAGTAGACCAATTAAGGTTTACATTACTTCCGTTTGTGTTTGCAGTAAAAGATGTTAATTCAACAGGAACAACACTTCCTGTCACTGTTAGAACAGCAACACCTCTGCTTGCACAGCTGATCCACAATTCATATCCATTCTGAATATTCTTTACTTCAAGATCATATATCTGCGCGTGTGGTAAACCACCAATTTGCTGTTGTGGAATAATTCCGAAGTTTGTTCCATCAAACCAGCATAAACCATAATTGGTTGTTGTTGCACTTCCAAAATTTGCAAACCATAATCTGCCATCTGGAGTTACTGCAAGTGGAGAAATACTTTCACCAGGAATCTGCGAGTTTGAAGGTGAATAAAATTGATATGTTCCATTATTTGTATTTACTTTTGCAAGTCCTTGATTTGTTCCAACCCAGGCAAATCCATCTTGTAAAGCGACAACAGTATTTAAAACATCACTTTGCGGATCAAGTTCAGCAAAATCTTCCACAAGTCTTGAAAAATTATATGAGCCATCTGTTCTTAAAACTTCATGACTTGAACAAGCCCAAATTGTTCCCGGTCTCGTTGGATCAATACTTAAGTTATTTCCCCAGGCAATAAAGGGCACGGTTGTCCAACTATTGTTTGCATCATTATAATAAGATAAATTATAATATTCGCCTAAACTCCACAACCTGTTTTGTGAATCTTCCACAACATCTTTAGATCTATCTAAGGGATAATTAAGCGAGTTATAATTGCTCCCATTCCATGAATGCAAAAAGTTAAACATCGGATTTACAATCATCTCTCCATTTGATGGTCTAGAGTAAATCACCTCAGCATTATCTGTAGGGAAGGGGAAAGGAAATCCTAATCCATAAGTGTATTCATTGTAGCCAGTCCATCTAATTCCATCAAATTTTTGGATTCCTCCATAACCGGGGCCAGCGTTTCCAGTCATCCAAACATTTCCTTGATCATCAATACTCATATCGTTAACCCAATAATCAATCTGAGAAGAATTTGTTACTCTATATCTTTGCCACTGTCCTGTTTGTACATCTCTTTTAGCAGCACCGCCCGTACCAGAAATCCAGATGTTTCCACTTACATCAATATCCAGAGAATTTGATAAACCACTGGCGACTATTGGCCCAAGGTTTTGCCACGAAGAACCATTATATTTTAAGATATTACTGCTGCCATCTATAAGAAGTGCGTTTAAGTTACCATAAGCTTTAAACTGTGGGATATCTATTGCTGATGCAATTGGTGGTTGTGTTGGAGTTACCCAATTGCCTGTTGAAGTTAAATAATCAAGCGAATATGTACCTGGAGTTGACCCAATTCTTATTGCCCATAAGTTGTTACTATCATCTATACTACATTTACCAGTTAACGAAGCAACTTCTCCTGGGTTTCCATTCTGAGGAAGAAGAGTAAACAACTGTGTGCTACTATCAAAAGTAATCATTGTGTTCCAACCTTCGCCATCAACCCAAACAATATAGCCTCCGGTTGATTTTTCTTGTACGCTTACGTGTTCACAATATCCAATTAAACTCGGCCAATTGTTGGCCGTAGAACCGTAATACCAATATCTCCATTGGTTTGTTGCTGGGTTATAATTAACAAGTCCGCCACCACCCCAAACAACAGAGATAACTGAAGCCCAGATGGATCCATCAGGAGCAATTGCAATGTCTGATGTTCTTCCGCCTGGATGAAGTGAATTATTAACACCAAAAAATTCTAATGAACTTGCACCAATTGCAGGATTAAATTTTAAAATTCCACGCCAGGTTGCCATCCATAAAATTCCATTAGCATCTTCTTCAATATCGCTAATTCGTGATGAACCAACATCATTAATATTTCCGATAACAGGGTAATCAATATTTGAATAATTTATCCATCTGTTTTCTGATTGAATATATTTTGCAAAACCGCCTTCTTCCCAGCCAGGAGTGTAGCCCGCGATGTAAGGGTCACCATCATGATCAATCCAGATAGCTTCATTATAATCTCCCTGAATTCCTGTATTGCCAGTATTGTAGTAACGCCAGGAATAATTTGGGTTTTGAGCATTTAATAGTGTTGAAAATAGAAATGTATAAAGTATAAATAGAAGTTTATTCTTCACAAGATTCTCCACTGATTTTAATTAAAGTTGATATTTACTGAATTAGTATTTATTTAAACAGATTAGTGACAAAAAAAGCGATTCTAGTGAATCGCTTATGAAATTATTTTTCTTAAAAAGATGATTAATTATTTAGAGATCCAAGATCGATCCATTTAGCAATACTATCAATCGTAGCACTTGGTAAAGCATTACCATTAAATGGCATTCTTGGTGAAACTTCTCCCTTTAATATTTTAATTATCAAACTGTTTGCACTGTTTCCCGGTTCAACTCTTTTAAATTGCGAAAACAAAGTGCTTTGTACATTAACAAGATTATTATATGCAACAGTTGATTCAAGTGTTAATCCGGCTTGGTTACCAGTAGCTGCATGACATTGGGCTCCCACACAGTTAACAAAAACTTTTGCTTTTATATCACTGAACTTTGCCAATGGTGCATTGCTGCCTGGTTGTGTGGGTGCGGTTATTTCATCCTCTGAACAAGATGTAAAACTCAATCCAAACAAAATTATTATTGCAAAGAAAAATTTATTTTTATTCATCATCTGTTTTTCCTTTCTTGTGTTAAGACACACATATATATAAAAAAATTAAATATCAAGTTTTTCTGTTTTTACTTTTTGTATCGTTGATACTTTAAGTAAACTATAAACTGGACAATAATTCATAAATGCGGTTAGCAATGGAACAATTCCAATAAATCCCCACCAGTTATTAGTGATAAGAGCAAATGCAATTAGTCCTAAACCCAGAATAATTCTGGCGACTTTGTCGATATTTCCAACATTCTTTTTCATAAGACAGATCCTTTCTTTTATTTTTATGGTTATTATGAACTAGTATAGATCTTTTTAATAAAGTGACATTTGATTTAAATTTTTTCAATAAAAAAGGCGATTCATAGGAATCGCCTTAAAACATTTAGTTTTAGGGTGTTACTTGAGTAACATCATTTTTCTAACTTGCACCTGGTTGCCGCTTTCTAATCTGTAGATATAAAATCCCGAACTTAAACCGTTTGCATTAAAGCTAACACTATGTATACCTTGGTTTAGATTTCCGTTAACTAAAGTGCTTACTTCTTCGCCCAAAGCGTTAAATACTTTTAGTGTTACAAATTGATTTGCAGTTAATGTGAACGATATACTTGTTGATGGATTAAATGGATTTGGATAATTCTGTTCCAAAGCAAACTCATTTACAACTGCTGGAGATTCATCAACACCCGTTGGTGAACTTACCAATGATTGTATCTGTAAAGCAGTTTTGTTTGATGAAGGATCAACTACTGCCCAAACTTTTACTTGTTGGCCACTTGTAAGCTGACTTGCAGAAATTATATTATAGTTTAAATCAATAACTGCTGTTTGATTATTGATTGCATAAGTACCTGTAGGAAGTTGAATGGATGAACCAGTAACTGTTCCGCTTACTCCATTAATCTTTGAGAAGTTCATTCCATCTTCTAATTTGATTCTTAAGCCGAGCAGTGTGCTGTCAACATTGCGAATCATTTTAACTTCAACAAATTGATCAACAGAAAGATCACCGAAAGAAATTGGCATATTTGCGTGGTTAAGGTAGACTGTATTTGAATCAACATAAACAACCAGGCCATTTAATTCTATACTGTTTGAATTTATTGCAGTAATTCTTCCGAATATTTCTATGTCTTCTTCGCCTTCAAGTTTAATTCGTGAAGCTTTTGCAGTTGTTGTGCCTGTTTTATTTCCTTTTACTTCAACAAGTTGACCGACCTGTAAAGTGGAGTATAAAATTGGATTGTTTAAGTGATCTAAAACTATGGTTGTACTGTCTACGGAGAATGTAATTCCGCCAACGATAAGATAAGACTCAGTTAATTCTGTAATGTTACCTTTTAATTCAATTTCAGTTCTTATAAAATCTTCGATCTGAATTCTGCTTGCATAGTATGAACCATCTTGCTTTTTGAATCCTTTAACTTCAACCCACATTCCAACGGCCAACGATGCGATTGTAACTGGCATTCTGTTATCATCAAGAAAAACAGTGTTAGAATCAGTTAAGAAAACAATGCCATTTATTGTTATGTCCGTTCCAACAATACTTTCAATCTGAGCAGTAAATTCAATTTCACTTCCGGGCATATCTTCAATTTTAATTCTTACTGCAAGATATGAACTATCAGGCTGTCTGAATCCTTTAACTTCAACTCTATCGCCAACATTTAAATCAGAAAATGAAATTGGCATTCTGTTATCATCAAGAACAACTGTTTGTGCATCTACAAAAAATACTTTTTGTGCAACAGTTAAACTATTTGCAGTTAAACTTTCAATTAATCCTGTTAACTCAAGCTCGCTTTGATGATGATTATTTTCATCATCTTCAGTTTTTACTCTTACTGCTAAAAGGTCCCCATTAGTTTGAGCATAAGCCTTAACCTCTAATAGTAAACCAACTTGTATTTGTTCAAAGGAAAATGCACTGCCATGTCTGCCACGATACTCAGTGTTCGCATCAACGAAAAATGTTGTACCGTTAATAACAAATGAGTTTGTGCCAACTTCAGTTACATAACCTGTTAACTCAACTTCGTTTTCATTTCCGCCGCTGTTGTCTTCTGATTTTACCCTGGTAGCCAGATAAGTTCCATCATTTCTCATGTCCGCCTGTACCTGTACAAGATCATTAAGCTGAAAAAAAGAAAATGTTACAGTAGTATTGCTTGGTCCACGAAACTCAGTACTCCCATCTACATAAATTGTATAACCTTCTACAACTAAATAGTCGGCACCAAGCTCTGTTATATTGCCGGTTACTTCAAGATCACTTAAAGCGAAAAGATTTATACTGCTGATTAACATTAACAGCGGTATTAAGTATACCTTACTTATGTTTAGTAAAGTAGAACGGGAAAGCGATAAATGTGTTTTCATTTCGAACTCCTTTTATTTGTGTTTGTGTTTATTGGATGAAACTCAATTTTAATTTTTATTATGTCCTTTGATAATCAAGTGTGTGTTATGACATTAAAGTGACATGCGAAGAAAGAATTAATTAAAAGCTATGAGTTAAGACAAATAGAAAAGTATTTTTAATGCAGTAAGTTTTTTGTGAAAACAAAAAAAACGAAACAAACATTGTTTCGGTTTAATCTAAGAAAATAAAACAGTTGTGAATTATTTCATTAATATTATTTTTTGAGACACACTTATTGAACTGGCCTTAAGAGTTACAATATAAATACCTGATGCTAAATTGTTGGCATTAAAAGTAACTTCATAAATTCCGGCAGATTTTTCCTCATTAACTAAAGTTGCAATTTCATTTCCAAGAATATCATAAATAATAACTTTTACATTAAAACTATTCTCGTTATTGCTTGGTATTGCAAATCTGATTTTAGTACTCGGATTAAACGGATTAGGAAAATTGTTAAATAGCTTTATTGATGTTGGAACAATCTCTTTATCATCATCAACACCAGAAGGTAAGAATGTTAGATATACATCTCTTTGGTCTGGATTTGTTGCGCTAATTGTAAACTCTTGGCTATAAGTGTTTTGGAAACCAATTTTTTGTGCAACTACTTTATATGTGCCATATGGCAGATTGTTAATTCCATAAAAACCTGTTTCTTTGGCAAAATTATACGCATACAACTCATTGTTAGTCGTTGATTGTGCAAATAAAGAAACTCCATCATTACTCGAACCATCTATATTAGGAATTGTTACATAACCATAAGCATATCCGCCGCCATAGGACGAATCTCTTTTAATATAAAGATTTTTATCAGGAATGCTCTGATTAATAAATACCGAATCAGCATTTTGCCAGAACACAGAGGAAGCATTTTCAACATTATAATATGTTGGTAAATAATATTCAGAATATCCCTGAACGAAGTAGTAGTTACTATCTTCAACCTGTACATTAAATGTTCCATCTGGTCTAATAAACCCAGCATAAACAGATGAGTCGGCATTTGGTGCTGTTGGTTTCATCAATGTTGGTGTGTGGGTTCCTTTTCTAATAATCACAACACCTTTATCAATTGGGATTCCGTAAATAGAATCGATTACTGTTCCCGAAACAGAGTATCCATTATTATTTATAAGCGGAAGTGTTATATCAACATTTAATGTTTGCCCCGAGTCCAGATCAACAGGAATAGCATAAAATGGATCTGGTGTGTTACCAGAAAACATTACTTTATAGCCGTCTTTTTCTGCTGCCACAGTATAATTGCCAGTCGGCAATTGCTTGGTATAAATTCCGGCATTATCAGTTAATGTGGAATCAAACAAATAAATTCCGTAGTAAAAAAAGTAAACTTTTGAGTTTGCAATTGGATTTGCGCTTTCATCGGCAATCAACCCGATGCAGTCTCCAAGATCATCATTAAAAAAATCTATTTTTATTCTTAAATCTCTTGGACTTTCAGGATCATTGCTATATACCCAAACAGTATCAGTCGTATCATTAACAGTTATACTATAAAAATTTGTTAGAGTTATATTCAGTCTAACTGTGTCGTTTGGATTTAATGCAATTGGAAGTTGCTGATTATCTTCAAATTCCAAAATGTAGTATGGTTTTGTAGCCGAAAGACTATCAATATAAAGAACCTGGTCGCCATCATTATATAATAATGTGTAATCAAAACGACTAAAAAGGTCCTCAAATTTTATATTTCTTGGTTCAATCTTAATATCAGGCTGGGCAAAAAATTTGCCTGTGAAAGTTAATAGTAGTAAAATTGTAAAAATATTTTTATTCATAGTCACGCGTTTATTTAAATTAGTACTAATGATATTAAAATAGTGACAAAATAAAGAGAGAAAAAAATCGAATTCTTAAGTTTTTCAAAATCAGATTTATCTGAGCTATTGCTTAAATCAAAAAACGGTGATTCTGCCGCATTTTCAATACTTTCCAAAAACATAAGGGAAATTGGATACTCATATTTCCTTTCCAAACATCGTTCTAAAAGAATTATTAATTTGGATGATGTAGATGATTTGACCAACAATGTCTATTTATCATTTGCAGAGCAATTTGAAAAAATTGATAGTATTGAAAACTGGTTAAGGCGTGTGCTTTTTTTAACTTTTGTAAAGTGGTATAAACAGTCAAAACTAAAACACACTTCAGAAATTAGTGAATATATTGCAGCGGACAATGATTATCTAAAAACTGAAAATAGTTTTGATGTTAATGCGATTTTAGAAATTGTTGACACACTTAGTAAAGAAAAACAGGATATAATAAAATTAAGATTTTGGGAAGAGTTAAAATTTTCTGAAATAGCTGAAAGATTTGGCAAAAGTGAAGACGCTGTAAAGAAAATCTTTTATCGCACTATAGAAGAGATAAAAAAACTATTGGATTGATGTCACTTTTCAATTCTTTGGTTTACTACTGTAATTGAAAGGAAAGTTTAGTTATAAAATGAATGAAATAGAGAAAATATTAGAATTGTTGGAAAAAGACTTATTAACTGCAAATGATAAGGAATTTTTAAATGCTCAATCAAAAAATAATGCAGAAGTAAGTAAACTGATTTCATTACATTCACAGTTAAAAGCTGCACTCAACAAAACTGGTCATATCGATGAAGAGTTGATAGGCGAGTATGTGTTGTATAAAAATCAGTTATCAACTAATAATTTAATTATATCACTTTCAAGTAAAGTTGAAGATCATTTAAGAAAATGTGAAAGCTGCGAAACAATCTTTAAAGAATTGAATTCTGAATTTAATTCGGTTGATGAGTTTGTAACAAAAACAATTGTTGAGCAACCTAAACAACAAATAAATACAATCGCTCAAAACGTAATTGTACAGAAACGATTTTTAGCTATTAGATATGCTTCAATATCAATCGTTTCTTTATTTGTTATCTACGCAGGATTGTTTGGTGTTTCCAATTTTACAACTCCTGGTTATAAGAATACAAAGTTTATTGAAGAAAGAGAATCTTACTCGACAAGAGGAAGAACTACAGAATTATTTCAACGTGGATTAGATGCGGTTGAAAATAATAATTATTCTTCAGCTGTTGAATACTTAGAAAAAGATATCAAAAGTAATCCAAATTCAGAATCAATTTTTTATACTCATTTTATTTTAGGATTTACATACGTAAGTAAAGCAGAAAGTGATTTTCTTGGATTGTTCAAATCATTTGATAGAGATGATGTCTTAAAAGGTATTGAACATTTTGAAAAATCAATT
This sequence comes from Ignavibacteriales bacterium, assembly GCA_016707585.1. Taxonomy (GTDB): domain Bacteria; phylum Bacteroidota; class Ignavibacteria; order Ignavibacteriales; family Ignavibacteriaceae; genus IGN3. The sequence goes on from JADJHL010000008.1 coordinate 97,499, forward strand.
GAATTAAATAACAGCGGTACATTTTCTAATCTTAATCTTGATGCAAACTATTTTATAGGCAAAGCATACTTGCTTATAGACGAAAAGGCTAAAGCAAAAGACCATTTACAAGATGTTGTTAATTCAAAAGGGAGTTACTACAAAAAAGCTGAAGAGCTGATTGAAAAATTATAAATTAAATAGATACAGTTTTGAGAAACACGTTTTTAAATCTCCTAATTATTTCCTTTGCTTTTATTGGATTAACATTAATCAGTCTAGGATTAATCCCAACATTACAGAATGATATTTCTCATTCTAGCCAATCTAATTTCTTAATATCAAAATCTGATTCCACTAAGATTCTAAACATAGAATTTAAATTATTAAATCAAGAAATATCTAAGGATATTATTGATTCAATTAACGTTTTGCAAAATCAGTTTGCAAAAGATTATTTAACAGCTGTTTATGATAAAAGAAATAAATCGTTTGATAAATCATTTAATACACTAATTGCTTATCTAAAAAATAAGCCAAAGCATTTTAAGTTTTATGAAGAATTAGTTACAGTATCAAATCTATCCGGCAAATCTGATTTATTGAAAAAACAAATTAGCGAAGTAAAGGATAGCTCAGATATTTATTTAAAATATTTGAAAGCATTAATTAGTTATAACCAGAATAAATATGCAGATGTAATTTCTTTATTAAATGGTAATGAAGATATTGAATCGTTATTGCTGCTTTCATATGCATACAGAGGCAAAGGTGATTTTAATTACGCACTTGTAATTCTTGAATCATTAAAAAAGAAATTAAATACTGATTCTAAAAGCTTGGATAAAATATTAATCTCTCAAGGTTCATTATATTTTCTTTCAGGTGATTATGAAAAAGCCAAGCAGTTTTATCATGCTGGATTAAATGAAGCGGTTAAAAATCAAAATAGTAGGGAACAAGCAAAAGCAAATATTAATCTTGGAATAATTGACGATCAGAATGGAGAATTTGATTTAGCACGAAGCAAATATAAAGCAGCATTAAAACTTGCCGAGGATATTGAGGATATTGATTTACAAGGAACAGTACTCTCAGAGCTTGGAGTATCTTACAGTTATACAAATGATTTGGTTGAGGCTAAAAACACGTATGAAAATAGTTACAAAATCTTAAAAGTGATTAACAATAAGGAAAAACTTTCAAATCTATCCGCAAACATTGCTTCAATATATTCACAGTTATATAATTACCCCATTTCGTTATCGTACTACATAAAAGGGTTGGATTTTGCAGGAGAAAATATAAACTCAAGAATAATAAATCTACGAGGTATTGGAGATGTTTATTCTAATTTATCAAATTATTCAAAAGCTTTAGAGTATTATAATAAGGCTAAAGAAAATTCAGCTTCGATTAAAAATATAGATTTAGAATCTTCTGTGGATATGAGTATCGGCACACTTTATTTCAATATCAACAAATCCGAAAAAGCACTTGAAACATTTTTGAAAGTTGAAGAAAAGTCCAATCAAATCAATGACCCTTATCTTGTAGAAGATTTAAATTTTAAAATCGGATTGTGTTATACAGATTTGAAAAACTTTAATTTAGCAAAAGAATTTTATGGCAAAGGATTATTGATTGCTGAAACACAACAAGATATATATTATCAAATTCTAATTTCTGGTGAAATAGCCTATTCTGAATATTTAAACAACAATAATGTTGAAGCAAAAAAAATATTGATAAATTCGATAAATCAATCTAATGATTACGGATATACTCAATTAAGTTCTGTCCAGAATATGTATTTGGGACAAATACTTGAAAATGAAAATCAAATAGAACAAGCAAAAAATCATTTTATTAAAGCAATTGATTTAGCAAAGCAATCCAAAGATTTTAATAATGAAATTCAAAGTTATTATTTATTGGGTAAGTTATACTCAAATCAAAGCAACACTGAGAAGGCAAAAGAGTACTTTATAACTGCGATTGAGAAACTTGAAAAACTATCTGAGTACTTAATTAGCAACTCAGAAATTCAGATGTCCCATTTCTCGGGATTTAAGGAAGCATATAGTGAGCTTGCCAATATTTATCTCACCGAAAGGAACAATGAAAAAGCTTTTGAGATAATTGAGAGATCGCGATCTAGAAATACTTTTCAAAATTTAGTAAACCTTAAAATTCTTGAGTCATTAAAAGATGAAAACAGTCTCACAGAATATTACGATCTAAAATGGTCATTAGATTATGGGAATTATTCTGATAGTGAATTGGCTAAAAAGAAGTTGGAATTTGAAAAGTTAAATGAGAAAATATTTTCCGCTTTTGGAATTAAAGAAATTAGCCAAAACCATTCAAGCAACATTACAATATCAGAATTACAAAAATCTTTAGAAAAAAAAGAAAATTATATTTCTGTTTATATCAATGATAATAACCTTTATTTATTTGTTGTAAATAAGAACCAATTTACTACTGACAAAATTGATCTGACAAGAAATGATATTATCAAGTTAATTAAAAAAATTGGACCAATATTTGATGAGCAGTCAAGCACTAAAGATATTTATTTAAACCAGGATTTATTTTCATTTAATTCTGATGCTTCTTATGAGTTGTATGATAAAATATTTAAAGAAACATTTACAAAAATTCCAAAAGATAATAATGTAATCTTTTCTTTGCCTTCAGAATTAATATTGGTACCATTGGAATTTCTTGTTACATCAAAACAAAAAGATGACAGTCCATATTATTATACAAATAAAAAATTCTTAGTTGAAGATTATCCAATTTCATACATTCCTTCAGCATCTGTCTTTATTCAGCAAAAGGTTGATCTTAAAAAATCTAACAATAAAATATTACTTGTTGGTGATCCACAAATAAACAAAGATGATTTTTCTTTAAGTTATCGTGGAGGTTTGTTGGATAATGAATCATTTAATTCCAGAAATCTGATGCTCTTTCCTTTACGATATTCAAAAGAAGAAGTTGAAAATGTTGGCGAGCTTGTTACGGATACTAAAATATTACTTTCTGGTAATGCAACTGAAGAAAATTTTAAAGCGGAAGCTAATGAAAGCCAGGTAATCCATTTATCAACACATTCATTTCTTCATAACGATAAACCATTTATCATCTTTTCAAAAAATCAAAGTAACGTTGAAGATGGATTTCTTGAAATGTCTGAAATCCTTAATCTAAAATTGATGGCCGATTTAGTCGTATTAAGTTCTTGCCGTTCCGGTTTGGGAAATATTGATGAAGCCGAAGGAATAATTGGAATGCAAAAATCTTTTTATGAAGCAGGAGCAAAAAGCATTGTCGTTTCTCTCTGGGATGTGAATGATAAATATACGTCACTCTTTATGAAAAGTTTTTATGAATACTTAAGCAACGGTTATGACAAATCTGAAGCTTTGCAAAAAGCTAAGATATATTTTAAAAATAATTACTCGGCAAATCCATACTACTGGGCTCCATTTGTACTTTCTGGTAATATATCAAAGCTGGAGTTAGGCAAACCAGTAAATCATTCTTTATTTATTTTGTTAGGAATTATTGTAGCTGTGATTATTTTATCTTCAATTCTATATAAGAGATTTTATATTAGAAAAATTGCTTAAAGTTTGCCTTTTCAAACCAAATCAACCTGTCCTTTTTTTAATATCCAGATCACTAACAGATAAACCAATTCTATAATAATTCTATTTAACATTAAGAGGTACAGATGCAAAGTTCAATATTCAAAATGTTTTTGCTTGTTGTTATGCTATTTTCAAATTATGTTTCCGCACTTCCAAGATTTGCTGTTAAGCTACAAGATCGGTGTATCGATTGCCATTTTAATCCAAGTGGCGGTATTGTAAGAAATCTTAATGGTTGGCATTGGGGGAAAAATAATTTAAGCATGATTTCACCGCGTGATAAAGATTTCTCTATGTCACCAAAAATATCAGATAATATTAGTATCGGCATAGATTTTAGAAGTCAGCTTTTATATTCGCAAAATAAAAGTAAAATGGATTTCCAGAATATGAGTGGATCAATTTATACTGCATTATCTGTATCCAGTCAAATAAATATTTTGGGCAAGTATGATTTTGTTAATCGAATTTATGAAGGCTATGCAATTGCACATATTTTGCCAAATAACAGCTATATAAAAGCTGGAGCATTTACTCCAAACTTTGGGATAAGAGTTGATGATCACACAGCGTACACAAGAGGTGGAAACTTTGGTTTATTGTTTTCGCAAGGAGTTTACCAGGGGTTGATTTACAACCCATTCTACACAGAAGCAGGTGTAGAAGTTGGTGTGTATGGAAGTGATTTTCTTTTTGCAACTGCAAGTGTGGGATCAAACCTTTTATCAAACTCAACGCTAACCAAAGATCCAAGTTATACTGCGCGATTAGAGCTTAATCCATCTTTTGATAAATTTGGATTACTATTTGGAGCCTCGTATGCTGCTGTTAAAACTCCAACATCCGTTAATATGTTTGGTGGATTTTTTGGATTTGGTTATGATGAGTTTTCTTTATTAGCTGAATATGATATTGCTGACGGAATTATAAATCCTGATCAAAAAACTAACGTATTGATGATAGAATCATCTTATGGATTACTTACAGGTTTAGATGCGGTAGTTCGATTTGATAGAATAGATCCAAACCCAGATGTTGAGAGCGATGAAATATCTCAAGTGGTTGCTGGATTTGAATTTCAACCATATAGTTTTATCGAAGTTAGACCACAGTACAGATTGGTTATGGATGCAGCAAATAAAGATGCAAAGAATGATTCTTTTGTATTGCAATTTTATTTTTGGTATTAAAGTTTAGCACTGTAAAAATAAAAACCCTGATACAGAAATATCAGGGTTTTATTATATTGATATTGCAAGTCACTTCATTAAAATCATTTTCTTTGATTCAACGTAATTACCAACTTTAAGCTGATAAAAATATGTTCCAGAACTTAATTGCTCTTTAGATAAAGTAAATTGCTCACTATAATTTCCTGAAGATTTATATTCATCAACAAGTGTAGCAACTTCATTACCTAAAGCGTCAAAAACTTTTAAAGTTTGATGAGCATCTATTTTTGATTGCCAGCTAATTGTAGTGGTTGGATTGAATGGGTTAGGATAGTTCTGATTCAAAATAAAATTTGATAAATTCCCCTTCTCATTTTCAACAGATGAGGGCTCATCAATAACATGTACAACAAATTTTTGACCAAAATTCCATTTATCAAGTGAACTATTAATCCCATCTCCATTAACACTATTTGAAGCTGAATAAATGGTATCAGTATAAACTGAGTTGTTGGCCGTAAAGCTAAATGTCCAGCTTACTGATCCACCAGAAAAAGATTTTGGAGAGGTATGGGTTAATTCTGATGTCATTAGTTGTGTGGAAGCATCAACAGGATTTAATGTACCTAAATATGATGCGACATTAAATCCACCTAAAACTGCTGGTCCGCCAGAAAGTGTAACCTGGTATTCTGCAGATCCACCTTTAACTAATGTATCTGGGCCAGTTATTTGCACCAAGACACTATTGTCATTCACAGGATTGTGACAAGTACACCCCACACCATTTTTTTGTGTTCTGCCAACAATTCCGGTTGATCTTTGAATACCCGCATAAAGAATTGTAGCAAAAATTAAAGCAATTATAAAAGTGGGTACATATTTCATACATATTTCTCCTTTTTTAGTTTTTAGTCTTGTATGTGTTAGTATTACATCTAGAGAAATAGGGACTAATAAAGAGGGGAAAGTTTAAATTATTTTTGGTTACCCAAAGAATAGTTTGTAAAATAAATTGTAATTGCTGCTTATCAATTCATAAAAATAAGTCCCATTAAACGGGACTTATCATTATAAACAAAACCGTAAGCATGCTGAAAACTATTTTAACATTATCATTTTTCTTGTCTGGATAAAATTACCAGCTTGTAAACGATAATAATAAACTCCTGAAGATGTATGATATTTTAATTTTGATGAACTAAATTCTACTTCGTAAGAGCCAGCATTTTTATATTCATTAACGAGAGTAACAACATCATTTCCAAGTGCATCATAAACTTTTAGTTGTACAAACTCTCTGTTTTTTAATGTAAAGTTTATACTTGTAGAAGGATTAAAAGGATTAGGATAATTTTGATCGAGTGAAAATTTGTCTGGTAAATTATTTGTTTCATCTTCAACATCAACACTAACGAGATTAAAATTTATATAACTAAAATTAAAATCACCAAAGAAAAATCTTGTTTGTAATGTATGTATGCCTTGTGGCAGCCAAACATTATTAATATTAATATCCTGCCAATTTTGATAACCGCCTGTTGCGGGCACATCAAGTGGAGAAGTTATTCCAGTTCCATCTAAGGCTAAAATTATTTTTCCTATTGCTGTTGGAGCTGCAACGTTTAACTGAATGCTATAAGTTCCGCTTTGATTTACATTGACTGTATATTTTAACCATTCACCTGTTTCTGTCCAGCCAACATTATAACCATTGGAGTTTGGATTGGAACAAACTTGAATATCCACTCCATCGTTTCTATAACTGTAACCACTATTGTAAGAGCCACCACCAGTATTTTGAAAATCAACATCACTGTAAGCAAAAAGATTTTTTCCCATATCATAATTTACTGCGTGAATTTTTCCCGGGATTTGATTATCTGCAAATGGAATAATTTCTGTGTTATTTACTTGCCTGAACATAGCATCGATAATATCTTTTTGATATTTACAGTTTTCTATCTTTAACATCTCAGCTTGTGCTAACAAAGCAAGATAAGCTGTATTTGATGTTGGAGGTGTGCCGCCGTTAGTCCAGTAATTAAGTAAGTTTTGATATGCTGGGAGAAGAGTTGCAGAAAGAGGCCCCGCAATAGATGAGATCTTTTTATGTGGCCACCAAGCCCAACCAATGTTATTATTCTTCATTAACTCAATACAATCTACAAACCATTGATTTGAGTTTTCACCAGTTTCACCAAGCCATAAAGGTATGTTTGTGTTGTTTCTTAAATCCAGTAAGTATTGAATTGCTGAAGTATTATTTCCATTCCAGTATTTGTGAAAACTATAAGACATATTTTCATCCCAGGGTGGAAACAAGCCATTAAAATCTGTTGCAAACCAATTGCCTTCTATAAATAAAATATGATTTGTATCTACCGCGCGAATTGTATCCGTTAATCTTATATACAAATCTCTTAAAGGTTGATTGTTTGGAAGAAGTTCCCACTTTGGCTCGTTGATTAAATCGTAACCGCCAATCCAGGTTTTATCTTTATATCTTTCAGCAATTTTTCTCCAGATCATTACTAGTAAATCTTTGTTAGATTCACTTTGCCACAAAGATGGATTTGCAGGATTGTAATCGCTTATCGGTTCATCACTTTGTCCGCCGGGGGCAGCGTGCATATCGAGTATAAGATAAATTTGATTTTGTTCGCACCAACTTAAAAGTGAATCAATAATATCAAATCCTGTATTTATAAAATTTGGTGGATTTGTATTGGTTGCAAAAAGATTATAATGCATTGGAAGTCTAAGTGAATTAAATCCCCAACTTGCTAGTGAATCGATATCAATTTTTCTTACATAGTTATTTCTGTAAGTCTGATAAAATGTTTCTGTATTTGTTTCACCAATTAATGCTGATATCTTAGCATGAATTTGCCATTGTGCATTTGCAAATGCAGATGTTTGAAGCATATAACCTTCCTGCACAAGCCAACCGCCAAGTCCCATCCCTTTTAATAAAATTTCATTTCCATTTCCATCAACAATTTTTTTATTATCTCTGTGTAAAAATCCTTGGGAATACAAAGTGAATTGGAATACAAATACACTCAATAAAATCAACGTAGCAATTTTTTTCATCGAACAATTTTCCTTATAAGTTTCCTGTTATAGTTGTAAATAATTTCTAAGGCAAAAGTCTTTGTTTAATCTCATTGTTTATCCAACCGGAAAACGGAGTTGTTAATGGAATGCCCGCCATTCTACCACCAAATCCCATAAACCTGTGTACAAACATTGGAACTTCTGGAGTGCTAATTTTATCAACAACATCATTATATATTTTTACATTTTGTTGTATAGATGTTTTAGCCGTTATTTGATTTAGTTTATCTTTTAATATTTTAAATCGAAGATTAGACCTGAGTTCATTTTTTATTTTATCAAATTGTGGCAGTGTTGAATCTGATGCCTCTTCTTTTTCGATTAGCTGAAGTATTGTATAACCATTACTCCTTTTGATTGGTCCAAAGATTTCTCCTTTGTGTAAACCCGTTGCAATATCACTTAAATCATTTAACATTGAAACAGGCAGCAATTCAGTTTCTCCATTTTCGTTTGCTAAAGAATCAGTTTTGCCATAAAGTTTGGCAAGATCAGAAAATTGAACTCCAGTGTTCATTTGATCCAAAAGTCTTGATACTTCATCAAGATCATTTAGAGTTATTATTTTTAGCTTAACGTGTAATTGATTATTTGAATTTAGAAAAATATTTGAATAGTAATCTTTTAATTCGATTTCAGTAACCTTGATAGAATCCAAAGCAGAAACCATATACAGCTGTGCAAGATATTTTTGCTTCCAAACTTTAATATCATTTTGCACTGCTGGTAAAAGGTTATAACTTTTTTTATAACCTTCGGCAGTTAGTATTTGTTCTTCTACAAATCGTTTAGCTATATAAGCCAATTTAGAAAAAACTAAATTTGAATCTAATCGGGTAATGCTAAATCCCATATAGGCAATTCTGCTTAAAAGATCATATAGATTAATCTCATTATTTTTAATATTAAATAATGGCAATTTCAGTTTATCCTTAGAGTAGGATAAAAGAATATTCATAAAATCATTTTCATTCAATTCGAAATAATTTATTTCTTTATCAGTAACAGCAGTTTTGTTCTTTAGTTTTTCCCAAAGCGAATTACTAAGCACCATTATTGTTTTGGGATTTATTTTAATGTTTGTGCCGCTTAAAAGATTAATTCTATACTCGTTAAATAAAACTTCAAGTTTTCTTCCTCTTATTTTCTTTTTTATTCCATCAACAGTTTGCTTATCGCCGATATTTACCGGCGTAAAAATATTATCAGAACAATAATAAATTATCCAGCCACCATTTAGTTTTTGCGGTGTACTATAATCGGCTTTTTTAAGTGAGTAAATTGTATCTTCAGTTTCTTCAGCTCCTAAATCACCAAACTTTACATTTACTGATGTATCATTGAACATTGTAAACAGAGTTGCAAGAGAATCAATGTTTTTTGTTTGACTAAGTTTATTGTAAAAATTAAATATTGATAATGAATCGCTGGAGGAAAAAAATCTTACAGCCTGAGTAAACTGAGATTTATAAATTCCTTTTTCCATATCAGTTGCTGTAATGCTAACCTTACTTTCGATTTCCTGTTTAAACAAAGCATCACGAACAAATAAATCTTCAATGGGATTAAAGAAAAAATCAAACTCCAGAGTGTTTTCAATCCCTTGTTCTTTAGCTTTTAATGCCCATAATTTTTCAGCAATCAAAGAATAAAGAAAATCATATTTAACTGAATCTTTAGACATACTTTGATCTTTAGGAATGTAAGGAGAAAGTTCTAATCTAAGTTTAAACTCTCTTGCTGTAATTTTATCATTGCCAATATGCGCAACTACAGACTCATCGTTTTGAGATAACAAATTAGAACTTAAAGCGAATAATAGTACCAGTATTAATTTTGATTTCATTTTCCCAACAAATTTATTTTAAAGTAAACTTTTCTTTTAACTGAATATCTTGAGATGAACTTCCAATTAAAATTTCAAACTCACCATATTCAGCAATCCATTCTTTTGTTTTTGGATCAAAGAAAGAAAGAGCTTTTTGATCAATTGGAAATTCAACAATTCTTTCTTCCCCAGGATTTAAACTTACTTTCTTAAATCCTTTAAGTTCTTTTACCGGGCGATCAATTGATGATTCTAAATCTCTAACATAAAGCTGAACAACTTCGCTACCTTTTACTTTTCCAGTATTCTTAACATTTATTGTTACAGTTAATTTATCATTCTTTGCGATTTCTTTTGATGACAATTTTAAGTCATTGTATTTAAATGTTGTATAACTTAAACCAAATCCGAATGGAAAAAGTGGTTGAATATTATTTTTTTTCAAAATGTTTGTAACCAACATAGATTCCATCTTCATAAATCGTTGTGCTATCAAGTTTTTTATATGAATCAAATGCAGAACAATCTTCCCAGCGTTTTGGAAATGTCATCGGTAATTTGCCTGAAGGATTAGTTTCGCCAAGTAGAACTTCCGCAATTGCATTTCCAGCTTGTTCACCAGCGAACCATGCTTCGATAAGTCCACTAACATTATCTAACCATTTATCCATTAAAACAGGTGAGCCCGTTGTTAAAACAACAATTGTGTTTTTATTAACTTCTGTAATTCTTTTGATAAACTCATCCTGTTCATTTGGTAGAGTTAAATTTTTACGATCAAATCCTTCGCTCTCATAATTAGCATTTGTACCTGCAAATATTATTGTAACATCAGAATTTTTTGCAACATTAATTGCATCCACAATCAACTCATCATTTGGTTTTCTCCAACCGAACTTAACAATTGCTCCGCCGCCTTTTTCATAATACTCCAATTTAATCTTATATAATTTACCTGCTTTTAATTCCTTTGAGTATGAATTGGTAAGCATTGCATGGTCATTCCAATCATTAATTACCAGCTGGTCATCAATATATAATCTAACACCATCATCACTGGCAACATCAAAAGTAAAATTAGCTGATTTTTCGGCTTTAACATATCCGGTCCATCTAACAGAAAAATTATCTTTTTGAAAATCTTCAAATGGACCTTTATCATTCCACATAAAGTTTATTTGATTATCTACAATAACTTTTACTGGTTCACCTTCAAGATTCATATTTGTAAAATACTCTGCTTTTAATCCGTTAACTTTTTCATCTTTATCAGTAAATAAATATTTTGTCTCAATTGGATTTGTTTCTCCATCGATTATCATTCCCTGGGCAAAATTAATTTTTACTTTGTCACCAATTTTATTCTTTAAAGCTTCAAGTGGACTAACAGAAGTAAATGGAACAACCATCGAACTTCCACCGCCACCAGTAACTGCAACTTTGCTATTTGGTCCGACAACTGCGATGGATTTAATTTTATTTAAATCTAATGGAAGAATTGAGTTTTCATTTTTCAGTAAAACAATTCCTTCTTTAGCAATATTTAATGCAATCTGTTTATGTTCATCAGTATTAACTTTTGTTGAATCATATTTGTAATCATCAAATAAACCGATTGTAAACATTACTCTAAGAATTCTTCTTACTTTGTCATCAAGCTTTGATTCAGAAAGTTCTCCACTTTTTATTTTTTGCAATAATGAATCAGCGTTTAAATATTTTCCAGTTGGCATTTCAAGATCAAGTCCGCCATTAAAAACAGGAATTGAAGTGTGAATAGCGCCCCAATCAGACATTACCAAACCATTGAATTTCCATTTGTCCTTTAAAATATCAATCAAGAGATAATCATTTTCACTGCAATATGGTCCGTTTAATTTATTGTAAGCACACATAACAGCAAGAACATTAGCCTCTTCAACTGCTGATTTGAAAGCAGGGAAGTATATTTCATTCAGAGTTCGTTCATCAACAATTGTGTTTACAAAATCTCGTTGAAATTCCTGATTGTTTGCGGCAAAATGTTTTACAGTTGCAACAACATTTTCATTCTGCACACCTTTTATATAGTTAACTGTAATTCGGGAAGTTAAAAAAGGATCTTCACCAAAACTTTCAAAATTTCTTCCGCCCATTGGAATGCGAGCAATGTTTACACAAGGAGCAAGAATTACGTGTCTTCCTTTTGCTTTTGTTTCTATTGCAAGTACTTTTCCAAACTCAGTTACGATATCCGGATTCCAGGTTGCGCCAAGTAAAATTCCAGATGGCAAAGCAGTAGAGTTATCCCATCTAACACCAAGAGGACCATCAGCCATATTTAATGGAGGAATACCAAGTCTTTCTATTGCTTTTGTTTCAAAACCGGTTCCACCAATCATTTCAATTTTTTCTTCAAGCGTCATTCGCTTGAGCAAATCTTCAACTCGTTCTTCGATTGAAGCATTTTTATTTTTATAAGTCATTTCATCACCCAACTTATTTTTTAAAGAAAAACCAAACACAAATACTAGTGAAATAATAAGTGTGATGGTTAAAAATATTTTACTTTTCACTTTACTCTCCTGATAGAATTTATTTTTTATAAAAATCGTTTATGGTCTTTAAATAAGCACCGGCACCAAAACCAACCATTGGAATGGCACCATCGTAAGTTGCATTGTTATATTCAAAAAGTTCTGGTAAAAGATTAAAGTTTAGTTTAGCTTGTGAGATAACCCAATCGATTAACTTTTTTGCTTTATCTTTTTGTCCAAACTTTATGTGGGCAGCAGCAGTTCTAAAATCAATCAAGACCCATTCGTTTATATCATAAGAATCAACTCCACTTACACGAGAGTAACCGCGATTTTCATCAACTTTTAGCGTGTCATCATACTCAGCCATATTTGTTATGAACAAATCTTTATCATTTAATACATCAAGAGTAAATGCTTCAATCATTCCTGCATCATAATATTCATATTCTTTATTTGATTTTCCTTCAGCATTTCCTTTTAAATATTTCCCATCTACGATAAGATTATTTTTTATTCCTTTAGTAATTCTTTCAGAAGCTTCAAAATATTTTTTAGAATCGATTCCCATTTTCTTTAGAAGTTCTGAATAAGCTTTTAATCCTGCTGCTGCGGTGCAAGAAGTGTAAGTGTATTGCTTGCCTGGTAAATGTCTTTCCCACGGACCAGAATCAATTCTAATTAAATCATTATCAGCAATGCAATGAATTAAAGCATCGGCAACTTTTTCAGAAATGAATTTATAATTCTCATCAAAGAATTTTTTATCGCCGCTTTTGTTTATATAATCTGAGAAAGTATAAAGGAAAAATCCAAATCCATCCAATTCAATGTTTGGTCCCTGATCATTAAAATCTGATTCTTCTTTACCGATACCAAAATATCTTGTAACAGAAATCTGGTAATCAACTCCAACACCGTAATCTTTTCCATCTTCCCAGATAAAATTTTTGTAGAAGTTTGATTCGGCATTTAAATAAAAACTTAAAAGTTTTTTTGATTCTTCATATAATCCAGCAGCATTCAAACCTAATAAAGAATACATACCATCACGAAGCCAGGTAATACTCCAAACTCCTGGAGGAAGTGAGGCTAAAACTTGTCCCTTTGCTTTTGGAAAAATTTCATTCTCAGTAACCTGAGCCATTTTAAGAACTGTAATTGATTGTTCATAAAGATTCTTTTCATCCACGCTCAAACCATCTGGAAATGTTGCTCTTGCAAAAACATCTTTCATAAATTTTAATTCATCATCAACAATGTCTGATTTGCTATTTTTAATCCTTTCAACAGCTTTCTTAATAACCTCTGTATTATTATGAAGCGAATCATTAAAGCTGAAAAGAAAATATTTTTCTATTTGATCACCATTCTTTTTAATCGTAACTGAATCAACTAAAATTTCAGCATTAACTTTTCTGTATGAGAAAAAGTATTTGCCAACCTCACTTTCTTTTCCTGTTAAGACTGCATACAGTATTTTTTCGTTAGCAACAAAAGGAGCAAAGTATTTAACATTAAAATTATTGTAATCAACATTTATAATGTGTGTGTTATCTAAATACTTAACTGAAACAGGTTTTTGATTACAAACAAGTTTTAAAGATTTTATAAATGGACTAACAGGTTTTTCAAGATCGTAAAACTTAAAAATGTGTGGAAAAACATTTTCAAATTCATTTCTTCGTTCATTGTAAACTGCGGCTATCAATCCATTTGCAGTTGTAATTTGATAATATGATTTTTTTGCGCCTTCAGGTGGATTCATTTCATACTCATATTCTTGTTGATTTAAAATTCCAATTAATCCGCTGTGTATCCCGCCTGGTGAAAAAATATCATAAACCCTGATTGCAATAGTATTTTCTTTTTGCAATAGTTCGTTTGGTATTTTGTAAGCACGTTGATCATTCCATGCCGTTAAAGGTTCCGGTGGTAATTTACCTGATGAACCAATTTTAACTCCATTTAAATAAGTTTCGTCTGCATCATCTATCTTTCCTAAAAAAAGATAAAGAGGTTGATCACCAGGATGTTCTGTAATGTTAAAATGCAAACGATACCATGCATAACCATCATACTCTGGAAATCCCTGATCTTCCCAGTTGCCGGGAACATTAATATTTACCCAACCGGATTCATCAATACTAATTTCTTTGTAAGATGGATCATCACCAGTTCTGAATAGCCAGTTATCAGGCAACACAATTGTTTGTGATAACAAGATGAAGTTGTAAAACCAAAAAGATAATTGACAAGAAATATTTTTTCATAATTTTACTCGATAATTATATTATGCTCACCTTTAGTGATTTTAAAACTTTTATAGTTGTTATTTCCGTGTTCAACACTTAATTCAAAATCATTATCACAAATTACTTTGATGTTAATTGGAGAAATTACTTTTTCTCTTTTCTCAGCAATTAGTGAAACTGTAACATTCCCAAACTTTAGATTTTCAATTCCGTGTTTATCAATTCTTGTTAAATGCCAGGTTAATGAATTATTAACTCCATCAGGACGAAGACCAATAATGTTCTCAATTAAAAGTTCAATTGGTCCACAGCCAGTCCAGCCAACAAAATCAGCACGAGACCAGCTACCACGTGTATAAGCTTCCGAAGAATAATTTTCCCAGATCGTTCCTGTCTTTTTATAAACTTCAAAAATTCCATTTAAGTATTCCTCAGTTGCAAGAGTTGCAAATTCATTAAACTTATAAGCGAAATCATTATTAACACCAAACTTATCCAAACCTTTAATTATCATTACATTTGTTGGAGCCCAAACACTGCCAAGCCAATATTCACCCTCAGCTTTAAAATGTTTATCATCCACAGATAGAGAAGGGAAGGGAATTTTTCTCCAGAATGTATGTGGATCTTTTAAATTTTGTAAAAGTTTATCTGCTTGTTTCTTATCGGCAACTCCAGCTAGCATTGGCCAGAAATTTGCAACAGTTTTACATTTTACTTGATTGCCTTCATCATCAACATCGTAATAAAGTCCATCTTCTTCATTCCACATATATTTATTTATAAGAGTTGAAATTTGATTGGCTTTTTCTTTAAATAATTTTGATTTACTTGAAAGTTCAAGTTTAAGTTCAGGTTCAATTATTGGATCAAGCAATATTTGATTACACATTTCAGACATATCATTATACATCATCACCATTTGTGCTGAAATATCAACCCAACCTGAACCGCTTCTTGGTGTATTATCCATTCCAGAACCTAAACCCGTTTGCCAGTAAAGATTATGTTTTGTGTTTTCTTTCTTTCGATAAACTTCTAACCACTCAGCATATTTTTCTAATACAGGAAGTACAACTTTAAATCGTGATTTGTCTCCTGTAATTCTGAAACTTTCCATTTCAGCCCAGCTAAACAAAGGCGGATTAACTGTATGTTCTCTTCCTTCAAATACAAAATCTTCTCCAGTTGCTTCAATAATTTCTCTGCAGATATAACCATTTTCATATTGCCTGCAATAAAAATTATCTAATGATTGAATAGCAGGGAAAATATGATTTGCATATCGGGCAAACATCAACATAAAAAAAGTATCCCATTGAAATATGTTTGGTGCAAAAGCTTCATCGATATAAGCAGACACAAATGGTGAACCTTTTGGTGGATTTTTATAATGATCAAAAGCTAATTGCCATGTTTTCCAGTAAAGTTTGATAAGTTCTGGATTATTTTCTAAGATAGGTGAGGGAAGTTTGTCTTTACTCGTTTCAAAATTTGGTATTACTGTTTCAGTAAAAGTTTTTTTGGAAAAATATTTTCCACGAATTCCTGAGTCATCATATTGTGAATAAATAATTGAAGTTAAAATCAAAAAAGAAAGAATGATTTTTTTCATCGCAATAATAATCCTTATAAATCGTCATTGCGAGCCTGCCTGTCGGCAGACAGGAAAGGTTTTGCCAGACGAAGCAATCTACAATATGCAATAGATCACTTCGTCCCGATTCATCGGGACTCGTGATGACATTTGTTTGTTTACTTTACACCAAGTGCATTTATATATTCATCATTAACAACACAATTTTTGAACTTACAATTTTCTAAATACTGTTTTAATGATGCTCTAACTTTTTCAAAATCTGGTCTGTTATCTCTTATGTATCCATAATCTAATCCGCCGCCTTCAGCAAACTTAATTATCAAATCAAAATTTTCTGGTTGATTGATTGAAACAATTCCGCGATCACTATTCATTTTTTTGTAAGGCCAAAAACACCAGCCAATATTGTTTTCTTCAAGCAAAGTTCTAAAACCACTTATCCATTCATTTGTGTTTTCACCAGATTCACCAAGCCATATCGGTGCATTAAACTTTTCTCTTAAATCTAAATGGCGTTGAATAACATCTTGTTTAACTTCTGTCCAGTATGTGTGAAAAGTGTAAACAAGTTTATCATCAAACGGAGGACCGAAGGGTTCAAAATTTGTATTCCATTGCG
The DNA here is from genome assembly GCA_016707585.1 of Ignavibacteriales bacterium. Classification (GTDB taxonomy): domain Bacteria; phylum Bacteroidota; class Ignavibacteria; order Ignavibacteriales; family Ignavibacteriaceae; genus IGN3. Next base: position 114,250 of record JADJHL010000008.1, read on the forward strand.
CACCACCAAGAAATATTATATGATTTTTGTCCACTTCTCTAATAGATTCAGTAATTCTTTTATAAAGCGGTTCAAGTGTTAAGTTTAATTTATCTTTATCAAAATAATGTGCGATAGGTTCATTTAATAAATCATATCCGATAACGATAGGTTCATCTTTATAAATTTCTGCAAGCTTACGCCAGATTTTTATAGTTTGAAGCTGACTTGCAGGACTTTCAAATAAAAATGGATAACCAAAACTATCATCAATGTTGTCACCGGTTTGTCCGCCTGGAGCGCAGTGCATATCAAGTATTACGTAAAGATTTTCTTCTTTGCACCATTTAATTGCTTTATCAAGAAGTGCGTAACCAACACCTTCTAATTTTCTTTCAGGATATTCAGTTATAAATAATTTCCAGTTAAAAGGAATTCTGATCGAGTTGAATCCAAGACTTTTTATAAAATGAATATCTTCTTTTGTGATGTAGTTTTCTCTGAACGTATCCCAAAACTTATTTGCATCTTCTTCACCAATCAGAATATCGAATAAATCATAAATCATTCTTGGTGAACTAACTTTTTGAAAATGAAACATATAACCTTCAGGCACAAGCCAGTTGCCGAGGTTCATTCCCTTTAGCAAAATTGGTTTGCCATCGGGAGTTACAATTTCTTTTCCTTTTACGGATACAAATCCATCTTGAGGATAATTTAAAGAAATAAGTAAAAGTGTTATTAGAAAACTAAGTAAGAGTTTATTCGTGGGTTTCATTTGATTCACCAATTTTGGTTTTAGTTTTTGTAGAGTCCTTAAAAACAAACATACTTCTGCTTGTACAATGAGGACATTGTTTTTTTGAGATGATTATTGTTTCAACTTGCTTTGATTTATTTTCTTTTACAAGTGTTTTTATTTTCTCAAGCAATTTCATTTTTTGTTTTTATCTAAAGAATGCTCTAAAAACCATTTATATAATTCTTCATTATTATAAGTTTCTGTCCAGCTATCATGATTAGCTTCAGGATAAATTGTTAGCTTAACATCTGAGCCGCAACTTTTCAGAGCATTTACCATCACTTCAGATGCTGCAACTGGTACAACATTATCTTTTGCACCATGAAAAACCCAAATTGGTAAACTTGCAATTGTATTTGCTTTTGTTGTATCTGCCCAACCACAAACAGGAGCAATAGCAGCAAAACGATTTGGTGCTGAAAGTGCAAGTGACCATGTTCCATGACCACCCATACTTAGACCTGTAACATAAATTCTGTTTTTATCAACTCTGTAATTTGCTTCTATTTCATCTAATAATGATGAAAGCAAATCTGTATTCCAGAAAACAAGTTCAGGACATTGTGGAGAAACAACAATGAAAGGAAATTCTTTTCCTTCATTTACTAATCTTGGTAAACCGTGAACTTTAACTTTTTCCAAATCATTTCCGCGTTCTCCAGCTCCATGCAAAAATAAAACTAACGGAAAATCTTTATCACTTTCGTTATAATCTTTTGGAAGATATAAAAGATAATTTGCTGTTAAAGTTAGTTTAATTTCTTTTTGAAAATTGTGTGATGTTTGTTTTTCTTGCTGTGAAAAAGATGATGAGATAAAGATGAAAGAAAATAAAATTGCAATTAAGATTTTCATTGATGCTCCACTATGTTAAAAAAGATGACATCTTATAATAAAATGTCATCTTAAAAAAGGTTAATTAATCTTTCTTGTAAACTCTTACATAATCTACTTCCATTTGTGCAGGAAAATCAGCTACATCAACTCCTTGTGCGCCGCCCCAATTACCGCCAACAGCAAGATTTAGTATTAGATGAAATCTTTTATCGAAAGGCCAATATTGCCATCCTCTATTCTCATTATTAAATGTAAAGTACTTTGTATTGTTAATATAAAAATCAATATGATCTGCAAACCACTCGATAGCGTATAAATTATACTTTGTCGTTGCAGTTGGTACTGGAAGAGTAGCAGTTTTGGAGTACCGATTGTATGATTATAAGCTAATGTATGAACTGATCCATGAACAATATTTGGATGATAACCAACGTGTTCCATAATATCAATTTCACCACTTTCAGGCCATCCGCCATAATCCCAATCAGTTGAAAGCATCCAGATTGCTGGCCAGGTTCCTAAGCCGGTTGGAATTTTTGCTGATATTTCAATTCTTCCATAAATCCAATCACCTTTATCAGCAGATCTGAATCTTGCAGAAGTAAAACTTCTATTTTGATAATCTTCGTGAATCGCTTTAACTATTAATTTTCCACTCTGAATAAAAGAATTTGTTGGAAAATTTGTGTAATACTGCAGTTCATTATTTCCACCGCCATCCCCATTTACTTCATGACTCCATTTTGTTAAATCAATATTTGGTCCATTAAATTCGTCATTCCAAACCAAAGTATAACCTGGTATTTGAGGAATTGTATCGCCTGGTGTTGTTGTTGAGTCATCTTTACTACAGCTTGCAAATGCCATTGAGATAATTGCGAATTGCATCATTATAATCTTTGCAAAATTTTTATTTTCATTTTTTACCTTTTCTTTGGGGCCGTGGGGGGGGGGAAGAAAAAAAAAAGGGGAAGATGGTTTCCCCCCAAAATCCCCCCCCGAACAGACATTTATTATTCAACTAATTCAAAATTTGCTTCTTTAACATCAACAGAATTAGTGCCAACATAAACTTTAAACAAACCTGGTTCTGATTTGAATTTCATATCAGCAGCAGTAAATCGCAAATCCTTTTCGTGGATTGTAAAGTTTATAGTTTTTTCTTCACCACGTTTTAACATAATCTTTTTAAAACCCTTTAATTCTTTAACTGGACGAGTAACACTACCAACTAAATCCTGTACATACATTTGAACTACTTCTTCACCTTCATACTTGCCAGAGTTTTTAACTTTAACTGATACAACAATTGAATCATCTTCTGTAATTTTATTTGTACTTAAATTTAAAGCTATATTCAAAAGTTGTATAGCTTAATCCATATCCAAATGGATAAAGTGGAGTTAATGGAAGATCAAGATATTTTGATGTATAATGATTTTCTAGATCTCCAGGTCTTCCCGTGTTTTTTATGATTATAATAGATAGGAACTTGCCCAACGGTTCTTGGAAATGTTGCTGGTAATTTTCCACTTGGATTGTAATCACCAAATAAAACTTTTGCGATTGCATCACCAACCATTGTACCGGCGAACCATGTTTCTAAAATTGCATTTGCATTTTCATTTAGCCAATTTATTGATAGTGGTCTGCCATTCATTAATACTGCAATAATTGGTTTTCCGGTTTTTAATAATTCTTTTGCAAGATCTTCCTGAACGCCCGGTAAATCAAATGTTGAGCGAAACAAGCTTGCTTCACCGATTGATCTCTATCTTCTCCAACACATAAAATTATCACATCAGATTTTTTGCTTTGGTTACGGCATCCTTAAATCCGGATTTATCCTGATCATCAATATTACATCCTTTTGAAATAGTATTTGTGAACTTCATCATCAACATAATTCTTAAATCCTTCAACAACTGTGGTTACATCAGCAGAATCACCTAATCCGCCCCAACCACCAATCGGATCATCACTATTATTTGCTAATGGACCAATGATTGCAATTTTTTTGTAATCTTTTTTAAGTGGAAGAATATTTTTTTCATTCTTTAAAAGAACAAATGATCTTTTAGCAACTTCAAGTGAAGCAAGTTTAATATCGTTGGTCATTAATATTTTTTGTTCGCGTTCTTTATCGCAATAAGCATATGGATTATCAAACAAACCAAGCATAAATTTAATTCTTAAAATTCTCTTTACAGACTCATCAATTGTGCTTTCATCAACTTTACCATCATCAACAAGTTGTTTAAGATGAGTAATATATGAACGTGATTCCATATCCATATCAAGTCCGGCATTCAAAGAAACTTCTCCGGCGTGTTTTAAATCTGAAGCAAAACCATGAGGAATTAGTTCTCCAATTGAATTCCAATCGCTTACTACAAATCCCTTAAAACCCCATTCATCTCTTAAAATATCATTCAATAAATATTTACTTCCTGAAGCAGGAATTCCACCAATCTCATTAAATGAAGCCATCAAAGTGTGAGCACCAGCATCAACTCCAGCTTTATATGGTGGTAAATAAATATCGCGAAAAGTTCTTTCAGAAATATCAACAGTATTATAATCTCTCCCACCTTCTGCGCCGCCGTAACCAGCATAATGTTTTACACAAGCGATAATATTTAAATCAGAAAGATTACCTTGATAACCTTTAACACGAGCTGCAGCCATCAACGAACCTAAATAAGTATCTTCTCCGCTGCCTTCCATAATTCTTCCCCAGCGTGGGATCGCGGGCAATATCAACCATTGGAGAAAACGTCCAGTGTATTCCTGCAGATGCAGCTTCAATAGCTTGATAGTGAGCTGACATCTCTACAATTTCTGGTTGCCAGGTTGCGGCTTCACCAAGAGGAACGGGAAAAGTAGTTTTAAATCCATGTATAACATCCAAGCCAAATATTAAAGGAATTTTTAATCGTGATTCTTGTACTGCAACTTTTTGTAATTCATAAGTAAATTCAGCACCGATAGCATTTAAGAACGACCCAATTTTTCCTTCTCTTATTTGAGCTTTGTATTCATCAGGCACAGTTGCTTTTATCGTTGGACCCCAACCAATTCCAAATGAAAGTTGATTAAGTTGACCAATTTTTTCATCAAGCGTCATTAGTGAAAGCACTGAATCGACTCTTGCCGAGATTATTTCATCATTAGAAGGTTTTGGTGAATTGTTAACAAACCCGCTGAATAAAAGTAATGTAACAGAAGATAAAATTAGAAATAGTTTTTTCATTTGTTCCTCAATTATGAGATGATATTTTATAATTAATAATTTAATCCAAATCCATAAGGAAATAAAGGATCGTAATTTGAATCACCAGAATTTATTGGTATTTGATTATTTGATCTTGGCCAACTATGCGAAAGTTTTCCAGTAAAATTATAATCACCAAAAAGCACATCAGCAATTCCCTGACCCTCAGTGCCCGGAAGCCATGCTGCAACAAAAGCATCACAATCATTAATTTGATCTGTAATAATCATTGGTCTGCCAGATATCAAAACAATAATATATGGAATTCCAGAGTTATTAAAATTATTTATTGCATTTAAATCAGAAGATGAAAGCGACAAATCATTTCTATCACCATTGCCTTCAGCATAAGGAGTTTCTCCAACTACAATAATTCCAACATCTGCACCAGTTGCATTGCTACCATCAACGGAATATGTTAAAATTGTTGAGGCAGAAATAGTGTTTTTAATTCCTGTATAAACTGATGTTCCTGTAGTAATATCTCCACTGCTACCTTGCCATGAAATAGTCCAACCACCACATTGATTTCCAATATCATGTGCATTTTTCCCAGAGATATGTATTCTAGTTAGATTCTTTGAAAGAGGCAGAAAATTATTTTCATTTTTTAAAAGTACTAATGATTCTCGTACACATTGTCTTGCAACATTTCTATGTGTAGTTGAGCCAACTAAAGAAGTTAAACTTCTATCCGTAAATGGTTTTTCAAATAGGCCTAATTCAAACTTTACTGTTAGAATTCTTTTTACAGCATCATTGATTCTTTCTATAGATACTTTTCCTTCTGCATTAAGTTCTTTTAAATATTGAATAAAATCTTTATAGTTATTAGGCACCATAACCATATCAATTCCAGCATTTATAGAATTTTGTATATCACTTTTATAATCGCCGGGTAACTGATCAATTCCTTGCCAATCTGAAACTACAAAACCTTTAAAACCCAATTCAGTTTTTAGAACATCAGTAATCCAATACTTATTTCCATGCATTTTTTGTCCGTTAATACTGCTGTAAGAAATCATAATGGATTTTACTCCTGCATTGATTGCAGAAATAAATCCTTGCATATGTAATTGCCTAATTGTTTGCTCATCTGCAATTACATTACCTTGATCATCTCCACCAGCAGTTCCACCATCTCCCAGAAAATGTTTAGCACAGGCTAAAATATTTCCATAATCAGATAAATTTGTTCCTTGATATCCCCAGAACACTTGCTTCAGCCATTGATACAGAAAGTTCAGGAGTTTCTCCAAATCCTTCATAAGTTCTTCCCCAGCGTTCATCTCTAACAGTTGCAATACAAGGGGCAAATGTCCAATCGATACCTGTTCCTGAAACTTCTTCTGCAGTTATTCTTGCTGCTTGTTGAATTAGATCAGGATTTCTTGTACAACCTAAACCAATATTATGTGGAAAGATTGTTGCACCAAAAACATTATTATGTCCGTGTACAGCGTCAATTCCATAAATAATTGGAATTTTTAATCTGGTCTGTAAAGCTGCTTGCTGAAAAAGATCATACATATCAGCCCAACCTTGTGCTGTATTTGATGAAGGGGCAGAACCTCAGCCACTTAAGATTGATCCAATAAAATAATTTTTTACATCGCCAAGATTAGTTAAAACATTTCTTTCAACTTGAGTCATTTGCCCAATCTTTTCATCAATTGTCATTTGAGATAAAAGTTGATCAACTTTTTCTGATATTGTTAGATTTTGAGTGTTGGGATTATTGGCTTCATCAGCACATCCTATAAGTAGAATTAGAGAAATGAATAATAGAAAAAAGTATAGTTGAATTAGAATTCTAATCATATAATCCTTGTATAAGAATGCCTCTTACTTTTATCTTGATTGAATAAGAGGCAACAAAAATATTTAAAAGTCCAAAGGACTATTATATTTAAATTGTAACAGTTTCTAGTTTGATAATTTCATTCCAGATTAATGCTGCTGATCCAAGTACAGCACTGTTTCCTTCTGGCAAACCTGATGGAAGAATCTTTACTTTGTTTCTAAATACATGAAATAAATTTTCTTCTAAAGATTTTTTTGTTGGATTGATTATCATATCACCGGCAAGTGCTAATCCACCAAAAAGTATAATTGCTTCCGGACTTGTAACAGCAACAGCATCAGCTAATTTTAATCCGAGAATTTTGCCTGTTATTTCAAAAGCTTCCTTTGCAAGTTTATCACCTGCAAGTGCTGATGTGTAAATCATTTTTGATTCAAGATCATTATAATTAACATTTCTTAACGCACTATCTTCATTAGATGTTGCGAGTAATTCCATAACGGTTCGTTTAATTCCTGTTGCAGAAGCATAAGTTTCTAAACATCCTTTTTTACCGCAACCGCATTGTCTTCCGTTTGGATCATAAACTGTGTGACCAATTTCTCCGGCAAATCCATCTGAACCGTAAACAAGTTTTCCATCCACAACAACACCGCTGCCTAAACCTGTTCCGAGTGTAATTACGATTACATCTTTCATTCCTTTTGCTGCACCAAAAAGCATCTCACCAATTGCTGATGCATTTGCATCGTTAGTGATCGCAACAGGAACATCATAATATTGTTTTAAAATCTCAACAACATTTACAACTCCCCATTTTAAGTTTGGAGGATTTTCTACGGTGCCGCGATAATAGTTAGCATTAGGCGCGCCAACACCAATTCCCTTTAATAAATATTTATCAGAAATTGTTTGATAAAGTTTTTCTATTTCAGGATGTAATCTTGAAAAAAGATCTGCTGCACTGTTTTGTGCTTTCGTTTGTATTGATGATTCTGCAACGCATTTACCATTAACATCCACAAAACCAAATGCTGTGTTGGTTCCGCCAACATCAATACCTAAAGTTACTTCAATCTTCATCTTACTTATGCCTCAGCAGTTTTAAAAGTTGGAATGTGACCTTTAACTCCGTAATAAGCAATGTAGGCATAACATAAAACCGGAAGTATAAATGCATGATGAATTCCAATTGTATCAGCTAAAAATCCTTGTGCTAACGGAATTAATGCACCGCCAACAATTGCCGTACATAAAATTCCAGAACCCTGACCGGTGTGTTTACCTAATCCATCAATTGCAAGCGTAAAGATTGTTGGAAACATAATTGAGTTGAATAATCCAACTGCAAGAATGGACCACATTGCAACCTGACCAAATGTTAACATAGATATGATTACAAGAACAGCAGCGACCACAGCAAGTATTGCAAGTGTTCTGCCAGGTTTTTGTTTGCCAATATTAAATGCTGCAAAGTTTACAGCTACTAAAACTAAGAATGTAAGTGTTTTACTGAATCCAGCCAATGAGAAATTAGCAAAGTTTTGATATTCTTTTGTAACATACATTGCAATTATAATAGCAAGAACAAAAACTAATCCCGCATAAATATTTTTCTTTTTAGTATCAGTCATTCCAGAAAGTGTAATTGAACCAAAAAATCTTCCTATCATTGCGCCGCCCCAATAAAGAGCAACATAAGTACCGGCATCAGCTTCCTGCATTCCTAAAAGTTCTTTAAAGTAGTTTACAAGAAAACTTCCAATAGCAACTTCACCACCTACGTAAACAAAAATTGCAATTGCGCCCAAAACTAAATGTCTGTAGCCCCAAGCACTTTTATGATGATGATCAAAACTTGCACCTTCACCATCGCTTGATGATTGTGATGCTGCTTCAATCTTTGGAAGTTTAAACATTGCAATAATCACTGCAATCAATACAAGCATTCCTGTTAAAATTATATATGGAGTTTGAACAGAACCAGCTTCCATCAACTTATAAGCTTCTTGTTCTGTCATTGATAACTTAGCAATTTCATCTGCGCCCTTAGCAGCAACCGCAAGTATAAGTATTGACCCAAAAATTGGTGCGATGGTTGTGCCAAGTGAATTGAATGCTTGTGATAAGTTTAATCTGCTTGATGCTGTTTCCGGTTTACCAAGAATTGCTACGTAAGGATTTGCAGCAACCTGAAGCAGTGTTATACCGGAAGCTAAAATAAAAAATGCAAATAAAAATAATTCGTAAGATCTAGAACCGGCCGCAGGATAAAATAAAATAGTTCCTATTGCAGCAGTTAATAACCCGATTATTATTCCTGTTTTGTATCCAATTTTTTCGACAAGAATTCCTGATGGAAGTGAAACGATAGCGTAAGCCGTAAAAAAAGTAAACTGTACAAGCATTGCTTGAGTGTAATTTAAATCAAAAATAGCTTTTAAATGTGGAATTAGAATATCATTTAAACTGGTGATAAATCCCCACATAAAAAAAAGCGAAGTTAAAACCACTAAAGCTGGTGTGTAATTAGTATTGCCGTTACTAGCAACATTGCCTGTTGATTTTGAAGGAGATGAAACCGCCATCAGTTACTCCGGGTTATATTAATTGTTAAAAATAATTGACACAATAAATTTAAGACATAAAAAGGGAAACTTAACCAATTATTATGCCCAATAAGTAAAAAGTTAAATGTGCTTTCTTAAGTTTGATTGGAAACGTTTACAAAATATCACTTTTTGTTATTATTATTTTAATAAGTAAAGCTTATTAAATTGATAAATAAATTTAATGATGGATGATGGTTTTGGGAAATAAATGTTGGGATTTTGAATGATGAAGCAATGTAATAGAATAAAGAATATCTTAAATCTAATAGTTATAAACTCTATATTTGGCCTACTAAAAAACAGATATTTGAATAGAATAAGACGAATTTAGACTAACGATGAACGCTGAAAAAATATTTTATATAATTCTAAGTACAATTTTAGTTACGGTGTTTATACTTTTTACTTTTGTGTTTTCACCGGGCGAGTTTAATACTTCACGCACTTCAAAGCAAAAAACTATTTACTTTGTTGATCATATCTCAGCAGCACACCAAAAAGTTATTGATTTATTTAATGAGCGGAATAAAGGTTCGATTAAAGTTGAAACAATAAATCTTTCGTTTGATAAGTTTAGCACTAACGAAAGAAAAGAATTATTAGCAAGATATTTAAGAAGTAAAAATAATCGTATAGATGTTTTTGCAGTTGATCAGATATGGGTTCCGAGATTTGTAAAATGGGGCAAACCTTTAGATGCTTTTATTGATAGCACAGAAAAAGCAAATTTATTTTCTGATGCCCTTAAAACTTGTATTAATAAAAACTCGCTTGTTGCGGTACCGCTTTACATTGATATTGCTGTAATGTTTTACCGCGATGATTTGATTAATAAACTACCTGATTATCCTGCGATAAGAAATAAATTAAATGCATCTATTACGTGGGAAGATTTTATAAATCTTAACTCGCATGTAAATAAGAATGGTAAACCATTTTTTATTTTTCAAGCGGATGATTATGAGGGATTAGTTTGTGCATTTACGGAATTAATGGCAAATCAAAACAATCCGATTATAGATGCAAATGGTAAAGTGTTTATTGATTCGCCTGAAGGGAAAAAATCGCTGCAACTTCTTGTGGATTTAGTTAACAAGTACAAAGCTGCACCGGAAGAAGTAACTTCACTTAAAGAAAATGAAAGTTATAGACTTTTTATAAAAGATAACGCTTACTTTTTACGTGGCTGGACAAGTATGCTTGGTGATGAAACAATTCAAATTCCTTATGATGTAAAAGAAAATATAAAAATGATTCCTGTGCCTCATTTTACAGGCTCAAATACAGCTTCTGTTTATGGCGGCTGGAATTTAATGGTATCAAATTATTCAGAAAAAATTCCTGAAGTAATGAAGTTTGTAAAGTTTTTACTAAGTGTGGAATCCCAAAAAATTATGTACGAAGAGCGTGGTTATCTGCCAATAAATAATAAGCTTTATTCAGATAGCAATTATGTAAAACTGCATCCTGAATTAAGATTTTTAAAACAAGTTTTACAAACCGGAGTTCATAGACCATTTTTACAAAACTACACAAGTGTTTCAGATATTTTATCATACTACATTAAAAGAGCAATAAAGAATGAAATTAGTGTTGATGAAGCTTTAGAAGAAGCTACAAGAAAAATTAATGAAAAAGCGATTTTGGTAAAGTAGTTATGAGTCCCAAAAAAATATTTGAAAAAATAAAAGAATATCATTTTGAGTTTAAACACGTTACAGTGTTGTTTATTATTTTGTTTTCGTTCCAGGTAATTATATCGTTTATTAATAAAGCCGCAGTAAAAAGTTTTTAAGTACAACACAGGAATGGTATCAGAAAGATTCCGCAGAAGAAATTGCTAATCTTACAGCTACATCCTTAGAACTTGTGTTAGAATCGATTGATCCGCAAAAAACATTAAACAAAGATCAGGAAAACAAAGCTGTTCAAGCGTTTGATATTATTTTTAGTCAGCAGCAATTAAAACACAATATAGAAGGTTTGTATGTTATTGTAAGATTTGGAAATGAAGTTTATGCTATTGATGACGGCAGAACATTTTTTAGATTTTTAGTTTCTCATAGTAAAATAAATCAAACAACAGATAAAAATAAATTAGCTGTTGTAGAGATGTACAAAAAGTTGAGCGGGAATTAAATGTAAAAGAAGAAATAAAAAGTATTATCACTGATAAAAAAACTTTTAACATTTTTGTTCCATTTGTTTTACGCGGCGAGTATATTGGAGCCGTTTATATGAAAAACACTCCTGATTTTAGTTTTATTAGTAACCAGGTAATTAGCAATTATGATGAAACATCTGTTATTTATCTTTCTTTAATTTTGCTTGGACTTCTTGCAATGTATTTTATTTCATCATACACGGTTAAGGAAAGAGATGATGCTCAGAAAATGTTGTTTGATGAGCATGAAACAAGCCTTAAAAAGCAAATCAATTATGAAAAGGAATTAATTTTTACAAAACGGATTTATCACACGCATCATAAAGCGGAAAAAGTTATGGGATTTATTAAAGAAGATTTGCGTGTACTTTCACCAGAGAATATAAATGATATAAAATATCGTGTTTCAAAATATTCTAATTTTATCTCGCGTGTAATTTATGATATGAAATGGTATGATCCGCCAGTGCAAACAATTCGTAACCAGATTTTTAGAACCAATTTAAATGAAGTAATAAAGTTTTTAGTTGATAACATTTTTTTAAGAATAACATCAAAATCAAATGCTTATGAAATCAAGCTGGAAACAGATCCAAAGCTTCCTGTTGTGCCAATAAACGAGTTTGTGGTTTGGGAAATAATTGAGCCACTTATTCAAAACAGTATTGATCACGGCGGTGAAAAGGGAATAGAGATAAATTGCAAAACCAGGTTTGATGAATCAACAAATAAATCTTTTATTATTATTGAAGACAACGGAAAAGGAATTGAGCAGGAATTATTAAAGGTCAATGAAAACGGAATTAAAAATGTTTTTATAGAAAATGTCACCACTAAGCAATCAGGTTTGCAAAATTCTGGTTACGGGTGTTACATTGCTTACGAAATATCCAAACGATGTGGATGGGATATTGATGCAGAAAATCTTGATAAAGGCGGCTGCAGGTTTACAATTACAATTTATAATTAATCGGAAGTGCAAATGATATTTGAAGGTAAAACAATAAACTTGCTTCTAATTGAAGATGAAGACTATGATGTTCGAAGAATTAAAAATACAATTACACCTTTTGAAGAACGTATAAAAATTAATGACATAGTTTCAAATGGGTTGGCAGCATTAGAATTATTGCAAAATAAAAAAGGTAAGTATGATGTTGTAATAATGGACTATCAGATTGCGGGCGGCTTAATGGGCGAAGAGCTTATAAAAAAACTTAAAGAGATAGATTCAACAATTCAAATAATCGTTATTACAAAAATGACGATTAACCTTAATGATTATAATTTTGCAAATAAGCTGATTAAAGCAGGCGCATTTTGGTACTGCACAAAATACCCCGGTGATATTGAAGATTATATTTATCAGCCAACAGATTTTGTGATGAGTGTGTTTAACGCTTATGAAAAGTGTTTACTTGAACGTGAAAGAAACCGATCTTACCAAAAACTGCACAGAAATGTAGAAGATATTTTAGTCCAAAAGAAAATTGTTGGTGAATCACCAATTATGATTGAGCTTAAAGAAGAGATTGAAAAGTTTGCACACAGCAATGTTAACACGTTAATTAGAGGCGCATCAGGGACAGGAAAAGAATTAGTTGCATACAACATCCATTACAGAAGCGATAGACGGTATGAAAATTTTGTTATCATAAACTGTGGAAGTTTACCAAGTCAGCTTGTTGAAAGTGAATTGTTTGGTTATGAAAAAGGAGCTTTTACCGGTGCGGATAAAAAGAAACTTGGTTTGTTTGAGATAGCAAACAATGGAACAATTTTTCTGGATGAGATTACAGAATTGCCTTTACAGGCCCAGGTAAAGTTGTTACGAGTAATTCAAGATGGTGAAATACAAAAAATTGGGCGAACAGAAAAAATAAAGGTTGATGTAAGAATTATTGCTGCAACAAACATAAATGTAGAAGAAGAAGTAAGAGAAAAAAGATTTAGAGAAGATCTTTATTACAGGTTAAACGTACTTCCAATTTTTGTACCCGATCTTAAAAAAAGAACATCAGATATTCCATTGCTTATTGATTATTTTTTATCCAACATAAGTATTGATATGGGAAAAGAAAAACCTGAAATTCCTGATGAAACCATGAAAATATTTATGAGCTATGAATGGCCGGGCAATGTTAGAGAATTAAAGAATGTTGTACAGAGAATTTTATTTAGTTCGCAGGCACGCATAACCCCTTTATTAGCAAATCGTGCTTTAGGTATTTCTGAAGAAACAAAACCAGCAAACGAATTTGGTTTTGGTGATATGTTTAACCTAGATAATATCGTTCCTTTAAAAGATATGGAAAAAGTTCTTAGAGAAAGATATTTTAAATTTGTAAGAATTAATTCTGATAGTGATACTGATGCAGCAAAAAAATTAGGATTGGCTCCACCAAACTACTACAGAATGGCAAAGGAATTAGGATTAAAATGATTTGTATGTTCAAGAATAGATTCCTGCAAGATTAAAAAATCATTTGATTATTTATATAATAAAGTTAGTTTATTACTTTAATAACTAAAGAGATTTTTACGACACTTTTCATTTGATTTTATTAGAAAATCTAAGATTTAGTTTTTTATTCTATGGTATTATAATTGTTTAATTAACTTTTAACCTTTATTAATTTTTTTCGAGATATTTATGAACAAAATGCCAGTAAAAATATTATTTACTTTTATCCTGATAACTTTCTTTTTACATCCAGCATATCTTAATGCCCAAACCGCAACGCTTGAAGCAACATTATCCTTAAAAGATATTAACGGTGTAAAAGTTCCATATCAAAATGGAATGGTTGTTCCATCGTTTGAAAAACAGGATAGAACAATTTTTAACTTAGCCGGCGAATGGAAAAAGCAAAGATTTGTTGCTGATGATAATATCACACTTGATAAAAGAGATACAGAAGGTTTAACAAACCTGATAACAGAAGCAGCAAACAGGCATCTTTATATTTATGATGAAAGCAGCTGGGAAACCAAAACTTTACCCGCAGTAGAAAACACAATGAATCCATATCCAACTGTCCCTGAATATTATCAAGACGGAGTTTGGTATAGAAAGAGATTTAATATTTCAGCATCGCAAACAGACGCATTTGTTAAACTAATGTTCTATTCAGTTAACTATGTTGCCGATGTATGGTTAAATGATGTTTATCTTGGTTATCACGAAGGTGGATATACACCATTTGCATTCGATGTTACATCTGCGCTAAACTATAATGGAGAAAATATTATTGTTGTTAGGGTCGATAATCCATACTGGAATAGTAGAAATGATATTGTTCCTTACACAGCTTGTGATTGGTTTAACTATACAGGAATTATTCACGATGTTTATCTTGAATTTTCTCATTCAGTTTCTGTTTTAAGAACTAACATAGTTCCGCAAAATGTTAATGGAGATTTTCAAACTTCTGTTGTTATTTCAAATGATATGGATGTTGCAAAAAATGTTACTGTTGATGTTGAAGTTTTTGAAGCTGACATAAATGAAAATAATTTTAATGCTGAATCTGCAAGTGAAATAATTGGTGTGCAGGTTCCGGTTTCTGGTCTTACTAATACTACAGTTTCTGTTTTAGGTGATAGTGTTAATGTCTGGCAAACAAATCTTAATATATCCAACCCAAAATTATGGTCGATGAAAAACCCAAACCTGTATGTAATGAAAGTAAAGTTAACACTTGATGGAAATGTTGTTGATGAATATTACACGCAATTTGGAATAAGAAAATTGGATGTTGTAAGCGATAAGTTTTTTCTCAATGATCAAACAGTTTTTTAACCGGTGTTGCAAGACACGAAGATCACCCGGTGCTTGGAAGAAGCATCCCGATTGATACTATTTACTCTGATCTAAAAAAAGTTAAAGAAGTCAAAGCTACATCATTAAGAACTGCACATTATCCTAATCATCTTCAAACATATTTATTGGCAGATAGGTTAGGAATTGCAGTGATTGAAGAAATACCAGTTTGGTGGTTTGATACAGAGGCTGCATGGAATGTTCAGAATAATGAAAGACATATACACGAACAAATGTTTCGTGAAATGGTTTTTAAAGATTACAATCGTCCATCAATTTTTTTATGGAGCACAACAAACGAATGTCTTGATGTGCCTAATAGAAAAATATTTATTGATAGAGTCAATCAGGACTTAAAGCAAAATTATAACGATGGTAGATTTATCACACAATCTGCAGCAGCAGATAGACCAGGTTCAACTGATGATTCGCAATTAGCCTGTGATGTTATGGGCTGGACTATGTACTTTGGTGTTTTCATGGTTCAACTTATTTTACCGGAACATATAATTTCTTAAACGCAGTAAAAACAAATTTGCCAGGTAAGCCTATTTTAGATACTGAGTTTGGATACTGGTCCTCTGAAAATGGCAGTACAACTCAAAAACAGATTGATGTTTTCAGTTATACATTTTTAGCCTTAGCAACTCATGTCTCCAGTTTATTCTGATGGTTCCTTAAACAATGCTGGTGCATTAATGGGTTGTACCTGGTGGTGCATTTTTGATTGGTATTCACATCAACACGCCGGCGGCTACCAGAGTATGGGCTTATATGGAATGGATAGAATAACTGCTAAACCTGTTGCGCCAGTATTAAAGAGTGGCTATTTACCGTATTACAATTTGGGTGGTGCAGTTACTGATGTTGAAAATGATATAGAAGATTTACCAACTGAGTTTTTGCTAGAACAGAATTATCCAAACCCATTTAATCCTGAAACTAAAATTGTATTTAATCTTCCTAAAGATTCAAATGTTAAATTAAAAATTTATGATGTACTTGGTAACGAAGTTGGATTGATTATTAACCAGCAAAGAGTAGCAGGTCAAAATGAAATCACTTTAAATGCTGAAAAATTAAAATTAGCAAGCGGAGTTTATTTATATAGATTAGAAGCAGATGGTTTTACTTCAGTAAAGAAAATGATTTATTTAAAATAGTTTGTTAATTAGTATAACAAGGGTTAATAAATAGCTCTTGTTATACTAAAACCATTTGATAAAGTTTTGGAAATTTATTTTTGTAAATATTTATGTTGAAGTTTCTAAAAATATTTAGTGTCCTACAAATTGCACTTTCCTTTTTTATCCCGACTATATTTGCTCAAAATCGATCACTTCAATTTGAAAATTTTACAATTGATGATGGGCTTTCCAACAATTCAATAAACTGCATACTTCAAACTCGAGATGGATTTTTATGGATTGCCACAAAAGATGGGTTAAACAGATTTGATGGACAAAATTTTAAAATATTTAAAAACGATCCCTCTAATTCTAAATCACTTACAGAAAATTATGTTATGTCTTTATTGGAATCTGAGGATGGAACATTTTGGGTTGGAACCTGGGGCGGTGGTTTATTAAAATTTGATCCACTACACGAAACATTTATTCGTTATGATCTGCCCATAAACGATGACGACTATATACAAGCTTTATATGAAGATAATCAACACTATATTTGGTACGGAACTACAAATGGCGGGATTAATAAACTAAATACTATTTCAAAAAAAATTCTATCATACAGAAAAAATCTCACCAATAAATTTTATTTTCCTGATAACAACATTACTTCAATCACCCAGGTTAATAAAAAATATTTGTGGATAGGGACGTTAAGCAGTGGTCTTTTCAAATTTGATTCGGTAAATGAAACATATGTGCAATACAAGAACAACCCAAAAGTTGCAAATTCTATTTCAAATGATTATGTGTGGGATATTTGCAACTACTCAAATGAAGCACTAATACTTAGCACTGGTGCCGGTATTGATAAATTTGATTTAAGAACGGGAAAGAGTACTAATCTGCTTAACAATAAAATATTTTCTAATTTAAATTTTAGTGAAACGTTTAGGCAGACGATTAAAGATCATAACGGAAATATTTGGGCTGGAACATATAATTATTTTGGATTATTTATTTTCCCAAAAGCGGCAAATCAAACTCAAAATTATATTCATCTCATTAAAGACGAAAATGATGCTCACTCAATAATCTCAAACAGAATTAGATGGTTGTATGAAGATAGAAGTAATAATATCTGGATTGGAACAGAAGAGGGAATAAGCAAGCTTTATACAACTAAACCATTTATTCAATACAGATATTCTCCTAATACAAAGCAAACACTCGGAGGTAAAGTTGTAAGCAGTATTACCGGAAATAATAAAAACATTCTATGGGTTGGCTATGCTGGTGGCGGATTTGATAAAGTTAACCTTACTACAAATAAAATTACTCAGTATAAACACGATGAAAAAAAAGAAAATTCGCTTTCGGTTGATGATGTCATTTCACTATATGCTGATAAGAAAGGGAATATATGGATTGGAACTTTTTATGGTGGCTTAAATAAGTTTGATCTGGTAACTGAAACGTTTAAATCATATCACAATGAAAAAAATAATCCTTTCAGTATAAAATCAAATTGGGTTCAACAGATTCTAGAAACAAGTTATGGCCAGCTTTTAGTTGGTACAAACGATGGGTTACAGATTTTAGATCAGAAAAAAGAAAAATTTTATAATTACTCACCGGTAGTAAAGAATAATTCAGAAAAACTTCCTGAAATTCTTTCTATAAATGCATTGTTTGAAGACAGAGAAAAAAATATCTGGATTGGTACCTGGCTAGATGGACTTTTCAGATATGATCAGCAAAAACGATTTTTATATCATTACATTCCGGAGGAAAAAAATATATACAGTTTAAGCGCAAGTAAAGTAACATCAGTTTATGAAGACTCAAAAGGATTTATTTGGGTAGGTACACATAGTGGCGGGCTAAATAAATTTGATAAATCATCACAGAAATTTTATCACTACACAACCAGAAATGGGTTGCCAAATGATGTTGTATTTGGGATGCTGGAAGATAATAATGGCAGTATCTGGATAAGCACGATGAAAGGTTTAGTTAAGTTTAATCCTACTAAAGAAACATTTAGAATTTATGATCAATCAGATGGAATAATTCATAATCAGTTTAACTGGCATGCCAGCTATAAAGATGAATCAGGTAAAATGTATTTTGGCGGACAAAATGGGTTTATAAAATTTGATCCCAACACAATTACCATTGATTCAACACAAATACAAATTTCATTTACATCGTTTAAAGTTTTTGATAAAGAAGCAACATTGCCTCAATCACTGCCAACTACAAAAGAAATTATTCTTAGGTATGATCAGAATTTTTTTTCAATTGAATTTGCTGCTCTTGATTTAGCGCCAGCACACAAACATAATTATTCGTATATGTTAGAAGGAATAGATCCAGAATGGATTAATGCAGGATCAAGAACTACAGCTTACTACACTGATATTGAATATGGCAAGTATAAGTTTTTAGTAAAAGCAAGTAATGCAGATAATATTTGGAGTGCTCCGGAAGTTATTTTAATTATTATTAAACCTGCTTGGTGGATGACTTGGTGGTTTAAAGTTATAATAGTTTTTGCTATTGCATTTATTGGTTTTGGAATTTATAAATACAGAATTAACCAGATACTAAAGATTGAACGCATACGTTATAATATAGCAAGTGATTTACACGATGAAATTGGAAGCAACTTAAGCAGTATTTGTGTTGATGGCCAATTACTTCTTAAAAGTAATTTGCTTTCAGATAATGAAAGAGAACTTTCATCGGACATAAGTAAAACAGCCTCTCAAACTCTTGACGCAATGCGCGATATTATTTGGTTCATCAATCCTAAAAATGATGAAGGTGAAGACATTATTTTTAAAATGAGAGAAACTGCTTCTAAACTTTTAGTTGGGATGGAATGGTCTTTTAATGCTGATGATGGTGTGCGGTTTGATTCTTTTTCACTTGAGCAGAGAAGAAATTTATTTCTTATTTATAAAGAAGCACTAACAAATGTAATAAGACATTCAAATTCCCAAAAATGTGAAGTTGATATTAATAACCAGGCTGATAAGCTTGTTATAAGTATAAAAGATAACGGGGCAGGGTTTGATGTTAATTCCGTAAGAAAAAATACAGGTTTGTTAAGTATGATGAAACGTGCTGAAAAGATTAATGGTAGATTGCAGATTGAAAGTGAAGAGGGAATTGGTACGAAGGTTTCACTTTATGTTAAAAATAAAAATTAAAAAGTTTTTTCTGTTTTAGTTAGTACAATTATAAAAATAGTTTAAATGCCCTAAACGTGGTATAGATTAAAGTTTTCAATAATAATAATTTGCTTAAGTATACAATTTGAAAAAAGTAATTCACACGGAAAATAAAATAATAAATATTTGGGTTGTTGAAGATAACCTGAGATACAGAAAATCTTTAGCAGGTTTAATTAATAGCACACCAGGAATGCATTGTGTTCATTCATTCGTATCGTGTGAAGAAGCTATTGATATACTTAGAACAGATAATACACCTGAAGTTATTTTACTTGATATTGGTTTGCCTGGTATTAGCGGAATTCAGGGTATAGAAAAGTTTAAAGAGCTTTCACCTACAACATTAATAGTAATTCTAACAATTTATGATGATAATGATAAAGTTTTGATGCACTTTGTGCGGGTGCTTCTGGATATTTATTGAAAGACTCATCACCAGAAAAGATTATAGATGCTATAAAAGAAGTACTTGCGGGTGGCGCCCCAATGAATATGAAAATTGCACATAAAGTGCTTGAACTTTTGCTCAGTTTAAAAGAAAAAGTCTGATTATGGTTTAACAGAACGTGAAAAGGAAATTTTACAACATATAGTTTCGGGTTTAACTAAGCAGCAAATAGCTGATAAATTATTTCTCAGTTTTCATACAGTTAATACTCACCTAAAAAACATATATCTTAAACTACATGTAAATACAATATCAGGTGCAGTTACAAAAGTGTATAAAGAAAACATTTTATAATTACTTTATAATTGGTTTCTCGGTTTAATTATTTAAAAGATTGGAATATTTCTTCAAGGAATTCATTTCAAACATTTCTTATAAAAACTAAAGATACCATAAACATGCGATTGTGGTAAAGAAGTAAGAAGTTATACATTTAAATGTCTTTTAACCAATCAATGGAAAGATTGGCGAATTACAATCTTGCTATGCTAGTTTATTATACAATTTTACACTAAAAAATTTTAAATGTTAAGAAATACTGGTAACTCTATGAAAATAAAGAACACATTTTTAATGTTCATTATTGTTCTTCTTAGCTCATTTAATTTTGCCCAGGTACAAAACATTGCACATCGTGGCTGTTCATCACTAGCGCCAGAAAACACTTATGTAGCCTGGGTAAAGGCAATTGAAGTAGGTGCAGACTATTTTGAACTTGATATACAACTTTCCAGCGACGATTCAATGATGATTATGCACGATGATACAATTGATAGAACGACGGATGGCACTGGTTTATTAAGCTCAATGACTTACGCACAGCTACGAACTTACGATGCAGGCTCTTGGTTTGGAACTGAATTTACTGGAGAAAAAATCCCTACTTTTTCAGAAGCATTACAATTAGCCAAATCAAATGGAAACATTAATATAGTTGCAGAAATTAAAACGACTAATTCTTCTATTGTCCCTAAAGTAGTAGCAATGATTCAAGCTTTTGGAATGCAAAGCAGAGTAATTGTATCAAGCTTTAATTATACTCAATTAACACAAACAAAAACTTTGGATGCAACAATTCCTGTTCAGCTTTTTGCTACAATAACTAATGCTATGATTGACCAGATTTCTGCAATAGGTGGTGAATGGGTAGGCAGCGGGGAACTATTACTCCAAGTCTTCTTAATTATGCACATACAAAAAATGTTCTGTTTAATGCGTGGACGATAAACTCAAACTCACAAATGATAGAACTAATTAATATGGGAATTGATGGTATAACAACTAATTATCCGCAAACACTTTATTTGCTTTCTGATACCACAGCTCCTTCAGATGTTATAATTAATTCAGCAACGCCAAGCGGAGCTACAGATATAATTTTAAACTGGCAGCCTGCAACTGATCCTGAAAGTGGAATTACAAATTATCTTGTTTATAGAAATATAAATCCTAATCCTATAGATCTTTATGCAACAGTGGGCGATACAACTGATTTTATTGACCATACATCAGTTGAAAATAGAACGTATTACTATAGAATTAAAGCTGTAAATGGTGCAACTTTAAAAAGTTTAAATTTCAGCAATCAGGTTTCTGCTACTACAACAGTTGATGAAGCTAAACCAACTGTTTTATTCATTACTTCGGTTAATGATTCCCAAAGCGTGTATATAGAATTTGATGAGCAGGTTGATGAACTTAGTGCTGAAACTTTTCCAATTACACTATTGATCAAAGTGTAAATGTTACAGAAGCCAAACTTAGTGCGGATCTAAAAACAATTAAACTTACCACATCAGATTTATCTGATACATTATATACAATTACAATAAAAAATGTAAAAGACAGAGCAATCATCCCTAATACAATGTTAGATGCATCTTTTATTTTTAATCATAAAAACCTCACTTCAGATTTTGTTGCATACTATCAATTAGACTCAATATCAATCAATGCACCTGATACACTAGTTTATGATTTATCATCCAATGCAAATAATGGGTTTGTAAAAAATGGTACATTTGTCTCTTCAGGGTATTTAGGAAATGCTTTGGAATTTGATGGCGTCGATGATTTTGTGCAGTTCTCAAATTCTCCTTCTTTTGATATAAATGGCAATCAAGTAACTGTTTCTGTTTGGACAAAACTATCTTACTTACCAGTTGATATGCCTACGCCTTTTGGTCCATTATTCGATTCAGAAACTGATAGGTATGTACTTTATGAGGATAGAGGAAATAATGAGTTAAGATTTAAAGTTACAACAAGTGTATCTGCCGAGAGACCTGGAATTTCAGGAGCGGATTTAGTTATTGATGAGTGGATCAATGTAGTAGGAGTTTATGATGGAGCTACTGCTAAAATCTATCTTAATGGTTTATTAAAAGATACACACAATCTTACAGGTACTGTAGGTACAGGGCAGGTTGCAATGTTGGGTAAAAGTGGAACTTCGGGGACTCCATCCTATTTTAAAGGAAGTATGGATAATGTTATAGTTCTCAATCGAGCATTACCTGAGGATGAAGTGTTAGAATTATTTAATAATACAAAAATTTCTGCCAGCCCATTAGTTTCAGTAGAATCAGAAAATGAGATTGTACATAGATTTGAATTACTTCAGAACTATCCAAATCCATTTAATCCAACTACAACAATTATGTTTCAACTACCTGTTAGTGCTAAAGTAACAATTAAAGTTTACGATTTATTAGGAAGTGAGATAGCTACTCTTATTAATGAATCTAAAGAAGCTGGTTATCATAGTATTGTTTTTAATGGTAGTTCGCTTGCAAGTGGACTTTACTTTTTTAAAATTAAAGCAGAAGATTTTGTTCAAACAAAAAAAATGATGTTAATAAAATAGAAATGATCTTAACTTAATTATTTTTTAATCTTATAAAAGAGGAGTGTCAAATGAAAGCTAAGTTACTTAGTAGTTTGTTGGTGGTTTTTATAGTATTTCTGACATCAATTAGTTATGCACAAATGCCAAAAGCATGGTACTTATTTGATGATGTTGGAAACTTATTGGCTCCGGTTCCTGGTTATGGTACTGATCTATTTTTAACAGGTACGCATACTGCAATTGCAGGTCCAAGTTCAGGTAATGGTGCAATAAGTATTGGCGCTGGCAGTTACTATACTTTAACACATGGTATTGATCCTAATGGCGGCGGAACAAAAGTAAATAGATATACTCTTATGTTTGATTTTAGAGTTGCACAAGCATTAGGTATGTGGCATAACTTATTCTCAACTGACCCTTTAGTAACAACAAATGATGGTGAATATTTTATTAGAAGCTCCACTGGAGCCATGGGAACTTTGGATATAGGTTATACTACACCATTCGTTGTAGCTGATAATACATGGTATAGATTAATATTGTCTGTTGATAATGGAAATTATTTTAAAGCTTATATTGATGGTCAATTAGTGTTTGATCACAATATGCGACCAGTAGATGATCCACGCTACTCATTAGCTACAGTTCTACATCTATTGGGTGATGATGATGGTGATGATGGATTAATTGATATTGCAGAATTTGCAATCTGGGATGCCCCACTTTCTGAATCTGAAGTAGCTGCCTTTGGTGGCGTTGGAACTGTTTTACCAGTTGAACTAACTTCTTTTAATGCAGCAGCAGTTGAAGGAAATGTAAATATTAATTGGGCAACAGCAACTGAATTAAATAATAATGGATTTGAAATCCAAAGAAAAAGTCAACAAACAGAATGGAGTTCAGTTGGATTTGTAAAAGGTAACGGAACTACTACTAATTCTCAAGAATATTCTTTTGTGGATAGACCTGGAACAACAGGTAAGTTTTCTTATAGATTAAAACAAATCGATTTTAATGGAACATTTGCGTATTCAGATGTTGTTGAAGTTGAAATAGTTGCAAAAGAATTTAAACTATACAATAACTATCCAAACCCATTCAACCCATCAACAATAATTTCTTACAATTTACCAGTAGATGCTTTTGTATCATTAAGAATATACAATGCAGTTGGTGAACTTGTTACAGAATTAGTAAACGGAAATCAATTAGCTGGTCAGCATAGTGAAAACTTTAATGCATCAGCAAATGGAACACAATTACCAAGCGGTATTTACTTTGCAGAAATAAAGGCAAACGAAAATATTCAACGAATAAAAATGATGCTTGTTAAATAGAGAATATGTTTTAGAAGTTAAAATTTGTTTGTGCTGGTTAAACTAAAAATCTAACCAGCACTTTTCTTTAAGGAGAGAGAAATGATTTGTAGAAAAATGTTGTTTTTATTTTTTATAACGTTCAGCCTCACTATTGCACAAACAGTTGATAGAGTTGGTTGGTGGAACTTTAATGACACAACAAATATTGTTGCCCCTGTTCTTGGCTATGGTTTACCATTACAACTTGTAGGTACTCATCAAACAGTACAAGGTTTTAGCGCATCAGATCGTGCGATAAAAATAGGTGTTGGAAGTTATTATAAAATGAAGCACCAAATTCTACCAAATGCTGGTGGAGCAAAGGTTAATGAATATTCATTACAAATTGATTTTAAAACTGAAGATATAAGTGTTTGGCATTGTTTCTTTCAAACAAATATGCAGAACACTGATGATGGTGATTGCTTCATTAATACAAGTGGATATATTGGTGTTGCAGCTACTGGTTATTCAGCTTATGCAGTGCGTCCTAATGAATGGTATAGGATGATTATCTCAGTTAAAAATGGTACTCAATACAAATACTATTTAGATGGACAGTTAATGAATAATGCATCTGTACAGGCTACAGATAGTAGATTTTCACTTGACTCTTTGCTTTTAATGTTTGCTGATGAAAATGATGAGGATAATAATATATTCGTTTCTGAAATTGGAATCTGGGATAGAGCATTAAGTAATGTTGAAGTTCAAAATCTTGGTGGATTTGGCCATTTACTTCCAACCACGGCAGGCACACAATTAATGCTGGTTCCTTATTTACAAACTCCTTCAACAAACTCAATTTATGTTTGCTGGCATGATACATTATCAAATTTAACAAGTGTTGAATATGGAAATACATCAGCACTTGGACAGGTTACAATTGGTACAAATGAAATTATTTCGAGTGAATATAGATGGCACACCGTTAAATTAACTGGATTGCAACCTAACACAGAGTATTTTTATAAAGCTGTTAGTGGAAGTGGTTCATCTCTTGTTTACAATTTTAGAACGTTACCTGATAGTAATTATACAGGTAAAATTAGATTTTTATTGTATAGTGATACACATAATAATGATACTACGATGGCTGTTAAAGTTATTAAGCAATCCAAATTAATAGCTCAGCAACTTTATGGTAATGATATACATAATCATATTAATCTAATACTTCATTCAGGGGATTTGGTAGTTAGTGGCAGCACTATTACACAATGGACTGATCAGTATTTTGCTCCTTTATCTAATCTATCACCTTATCTACCTACAATGACTGTTGCGGGGAATCATGAAATTGAGCATCAGAATTATTATAAATATATGAAATACGATGATGTTAACGGATTACCGGCAGCAAATGAAAGATTTTGGTCTTTAAAAATTGCAAACACTGTATTTATTGGTTTAAACTCAAATGCAATTTCATCATACGGAACACTTCAAAAAGTATGGCTTGATAGTTATTTAAACACTGTTGAAAACGATCCATCTGTAGATTTTGTATTTGTTATGTCACACCATTTTTCCATTACGGAATTATGGGGCGAAGGAATAACTTATGATGGCGGACCAGGATATATAACGAATCAGATTTATCCTATTTTAAAAAAATATTCCAAAGTTGTTCAACATTCTTATGGCCATACTCACGGTTATGAACGAGGTACATTTGAAACAGTGGATGCAGATGCACGCGGCGATTTTAGAATCGTATGCGGCGGATGCAGTGGTGGTGCAACAGATCGATGGGGAGCTTTTGTTAACCAGGATTTTCAGGCTATCCATTTAACTTATGATCATTATGGTTATCAACTTATAGAGATTGATGTTGCGAATAAAACTTATGAATCTAAAATGTTTAGTCTTGGTAATACTAACCTAATTCGTGATAATGAAATGATGGATACCTGGTATAGAAAAGCAAATCAACAAGCACCTTCTACTCCGGTTGCAAATGCTCCTACAGTTGAAAGTACAAAAATAACTTTTAATACATCAGACTATAGTGGCGATGATTCTTTAATGACTGTTAGAATTCAAGTATCGCTGAACCAGAATTTTGGCAGTACAGTTATTGACACAATGGTTCACTGGAAAAATGTTTACGGTGTTGATGGAGCATTTAATCCAATTGATTTAAATGCTGGGCTGGATCTTACAGAGCTTAAATTTAATACTTCAAGATTTGTATCCGGTAATCAATATCACTATCGGGTTAAGTATCGGGATCATAATACAAAATGGTCTAACTGGTCTAATGTAGTTACATTTAACAATGTTGTCAGTGTTGAAGAAACATCACTTCCGTTTGAATTTAAGCTTGATCAGAACTATGAAAATCCATTTAATCCATCAACAACAATTGCTTATACTTTGCCGGCAGATGGATATACAACTCTTAAAGTTTATAATGCTATCGGTGAACTTGTTTCTGAATTGATAAATGAAAATCAAACTGCAGGACGCCACCAATTGAATTTTAATGCAAATACTTTGCCAAGCGGAATTTATTTTGCGGAATTACGAACAGATGATGATAGTGTGCAAAGAATTAAAATGATATTACTTAAATAAAGATGAATGAAATTTATGTCAGTGATAATGTATTTTACTTTTGTAATGATAATAAAGTAATAATTAGATAACAGTAAAATAATTGCAAGCAACTAGTTTTGCTTCTAATTTTCTGTAATGATTTTTAAAGTCGAGGAAACATTTGAAAAACCATTTTTTTACCAAAACCCTGCTTCTAATTGCCTACGCAATAATATTTACTTCATATATAATAGCTGGAACTACCGGTAAAATAACAGGTAAAGTTCTTGATAAATCTACAGGTGAACCATTACCTGGTGTAAATATTATAATCAAAGGAACATCGCACGGAACTAGTACTAATTTAGATGGCGAGTACACAATATTAAATATTCAGCCTGGTAAATATGATATTACTTTTGGTTTTATTGGTTACACTCCATTAACAATAACTGATGTTAATGTTGATATTGATAGAACAACAAAATTAGATGCTGAACTTCAAGTAAGCAGCATTGAACTTTCCGAAGTTATTATTCAAGCACAAAAATCTCCAGTTGTAAAAGATAGAACATATTCCTCAGTTGTAATAAACTCAGAAAGTATCAGCAATTTACCAGTTACAGAATTAAGTGAAGTAATTACTTTACAACCAGGAGTAGTTAAATCTGGTGGTGCGCTTCACTTTAGAGGTGGAAGAGAAAGAGAAGTTGCATACATCATAGATGGAATTCCTGTAACTAATTCTTTTAGTCAAAGCGGTGGATCAAATGTAGATGTTGAAAATTCAATGGTATCGCAATTAGAAGTTATTACTGGAACTTTTAATGCAGAATACGGCGCGGCACAATCGGGAGTTGTAAATATAGTAACAAAAGATATTGCGAAAATAATTTCGGGTTCTGCAAGTTTTTATACTGGAGATTATTTAAGCGGTGAGAGTAATGTTTTTTTAGGTGTAGATAAATTTAATCCCTTAGCCGAAAAAGATTTCCAATTCAGTTTAAATGCTCCTTTAATTGCTGATGTACTTGGAATATCATTTAACGGAAGATACAACTCAAGTCAAAGTCTTTATTCATACGAAAGAAGATTCACTTCTCTTGATGGTTGGAAAATTGCAGCTTATGATCATTGGTTTAGAGATTATATGTCTGATGAAACTGGTTCGGCTCAGGCAATTAATATTCCCGATTCATTAAAAACCGGTGATTTATCCAGAGGACCATTAGCAAAATATCAAGAATTAGATTTTAATGTAAAACTAAATTATGTACCGATAACTGAAATTAAATTATCGTACCAGATTTTTGCTGAACGAGGAACAACTGATGGCAGAGTAGATTTATCAAGAATGTATGCACCTGATAATCTTGAAAAAAGTACAGATATATCTTTAAGTCATTTTATTACTTTTAAACATGTACCATCAGAAAAGTTTTTCTATAACATTGGTTTTTCATACCAATTTAATGATGGTGAATCTTATTATAGAAAAGATAATAAAATCGCTCAGTACCCAGGTGATGATGGAATACAACCAATTTCAATTTCATCAGATGGTTTTTCGCTTGGAACAACGGATGGTTTTTTTACAGATGCTGATGGAAAAAATTATAGAGAACAAATTCTTATCAACGGAGATTTTAATTGGCAAGTTGATAATTATAATTTTATAAAAGGCGGATTTGAATTTAAAAAACATAAAATAAACACTTACAGCTGGGGCTATGTTGAAACTAAAGATTGGGAAAATAAAAAATGGCTCGGCTCTGATGATCTGCCTGGATTAGATTTTGCAGAGTACTGGGCAGCTATGAGTGACTATTGGAAAAATTGGGAAGAAACTTTTGATACAACAAAATATAGAAAAGTTTCAGAATCTGAATATGCACTTTGGAGAGATTACACAATTGAACCTTATGAAATTGCAGGCTATATACAGGATAAAGTTGAGCTTGGAGAAATAATTATTAATGGTGGTATTAGACTTGACATGTTCTTTCCAAATGAAAAAGTTCCAATCAATTATAAAGTTGAAGCAACCGAGTTAGGATCAACTGCAAACCAACAAGAAGCAGAAAACGTGGTTAGTTTAAGTCCAAGATTTGGTGTTTCATTTCCAATATCAGAATCAGGTGTATTTCATGCTGCTTATGGCCATTTTTCTCAAATGCCAAGTTTTGAAAAAATGTACAACGAACCACTTCGTGTTCTAACTCCAATCCAGCTAGATGGAAGAACACTCGGTAACGCAAATTTAGAGCCTGAAAAAACTATACAATATGAATTAGGATTGCAGCAGCAAATTGTTCCGGGTTTAACAATTGATGTATCAGCTTATTATAAAGATATAAGAAATTTGCTTGGTGTTGAATACATAACAACCGTAGATAATGTTAGATACTTAAGATATATCAACAGAGACTATGGTAATGGTAAGGGAATTACAATAGGACTTAGACAATACAGTAGTGCTTTTTTTAATGGAACAGTTAATTATACATACTCAACTGCAAATGGAAGTTCATCAAATCCGGAAGAAGTGGAAATCTTTCAGGCATCAACACAAATCGGTGGTGATCCGGTTGAGTTTGTTGACAGACAAATAATTCCATTAGTTTGGGATCAAACACACACATTCAATGCTGTTGCAAATTTTAATTTTGAAAACAATCTAAACATTAATGTTGTTGGATCAGTTTGGACCGGACAACCTTACAGTCCAACTTTCGTAGAAAAATATGATATACTTGAAGTTGAATATAAAAATTCTGATAGCAAACCTCTTCAGTGGAATGTTGATCTAAAAGCCAGTAAGCAATTTGTATTAGGTGGATTGAATTATGTTGTGTACCTGAAAATTGATAATATTTTCGATCACTTAAATCAGGTTTCGGTTTATAGTAGTACAGGAAGGGCAAACCAAAATTCGCGTCTTCCAGAAGATTTAGAACTTGAATTAGAAAGAATATCACAAGCAGGATTGTTTACTCTACCTGAAATTGATAATAGACCGGACTGGTTTAGTAGTCCTCGTAAAGTTCAGTTAGGTTTAGAAGTCCACTTTTAATGATTTAAATACCCGGAGAAATAAATGTTCAGGTACTTTTTTTATATATCACTAATAATATTAAATCTTATCATTTCGTTTCCGCAAGAAACAGATGAAACTAAAAATGAACCGATAAATTTAAGGAATCTATCTATCTCGGGTTCCCGTGGTTATCAAGGTGCATTTAGCAAAGTCAATAATATTTTAGATCAGGGATTAGCAAGAAATTTAAGGTACACAGTTCACGATGGTAATCTAGTTTCAGGTGGAGTAATTAACACAGGTTTACTTGCTTATCATTATGTTTCCGGTAGCCCAACAATGTCCTGGCCTAAAGGATCTCTTTCTGTTCAGTATTTACACGGCGCAGTTTTTTATGTTGGTGCTGAAGTTGTAGATGAAAGCGGCGATACAATTCATATTATTTCAGACAACTATAGACGCGGTGGAGAAGTTTCATTAGATCAATCTCATTTTTATGCTTTTGGTCCGGTTCCAAAATATTTTAATGGTAATCAACCAAACGCATTAACTTATGACATTGGCGGAATTAGTGAAGATGTTGGTATAGATACTTATCCAAACACATTTGATGAAGGTGAAGGAGATGGCTTACTTCAGTTTCAAGAAGATTTTAATAGTAATGGATTTTTAGATGTAAATATGATAAATAATACTGGTTGGTTTGCAATCAGTCATAGAAAAGAAACCTGGCCAACTGATTGGCCTGTTGGTAGTTTTCCTGGTGATGATAGAATTGAAGGTGATGGAAGACAAAGTGTTAGAATTGGAAGATGGAATGGTGAATATGGAAGTTATGCACGTGCAGATCAAGAATCTTATTATGCAATTGATGACAGAGAAAATGATGAGTTTGATTATTATCCATTTGATGATGAAGAATCAAGATTGCCTTGGCCAAATGGCAGACGTGGTTTAGGATTAACAACTTCTGTTAGAACATATCAATGGTCAGCACGCTTAGCTGAAGATCTTATTATATCAATTTGCGATATTGAAAATAAAGGAAGAGATTTAGAAAAATGTGTAGTAGGTATGTACGTTGATCCGGACATTGGAGGTTCACTAAGTGGTGATGACGCTACCTTTGATAATCTTGATGATATTACTTACGCTTTTAACCTTGTTGGTTTATCAAGCAACGGACTTCCAATAGGATATTTTGGGTTTGCATTTTTAGAAAGCCCAGGCTTGGCTAATGATGGAATTGACAATGATGAAGATGGAAGGGTTGACGAGAGCCAAAATAATGGAATTGATGATGATAATGACTGGAAAATTTTTGAAGATAAAAATGGTAATGGTATTTGGGATAATGAAGATGTAAATAACAACGGTGTATTAGATGCCGGCGAGGATTTAAACTCAAATGGTTTACTGGATATTGAACCTTTAAATGACGATTTAGGATCAGATGGTTTAGGACCTGATTTTAATGAATATACTGGGCCTGATCCAAATGGTACGCAAGGTAATGGAATTAAAGATAATGGTGAACCAAATTTTGAATTCACAGATAATGATGAATCCGATCAAGTTGGTTTAACATCTTTTTATCTGCGTGATGTTGATAACACAATGGCGAATGATGAATTATATTGGAATACGGAAGTTTTTCCGGGAACTTATACTGTTAGACCAGGTTATCAAAGAGATATTGCATGGAGTTATGGAAGTGGATTTGTAAAATTTGCAGGTGCAGAAAAAAAACATAGATACGCAATCTCGTTGTTATTCGGGAATAATGAAGCAGACATTTTACGCAATAAAAAAACAATGCAGGTTATTTATAATGAAGATTATAATTTTGCAAAGCCACCATTGCTTCCAGTTGTTAAAGCTATTGGAGGAGATAAAAAAGTAATTCTTAGCTGGGATGATTCAGCTGAAAGATCTAAAGACCCGATTTATGGTGAAGACTTTGAAGCATATTATATTTATAAAAGTACTGATCCAACATTTACTGATATAAAAACAATTACAGATGCATATTCAAATCCATTACTCTTCAAACCTCTTGCAATATTCGATATTAATAATGGATTAAAAGGTATTCATCCGGTAAGTATTGGTAGTGAAATAAATCAGGAAAGTGATCTTGGTGTTTCTTACAATATGGGAACAGACAGCGGGTTAAAGCATTTTTTTGTTGATAATGATGTAGTAAATGGAAGAACATATTATTACGCTGTTGTTTCTGTTGATAGAGGATACATCGATTACTTCTATCCAACATTAACTGATAAAGAAGGCTTGCTTACAATTTCGCCAACCGAATGTTCAGCAAATATTCAAACTGATCTTTTAGGAAGAGCAATTGGTACTGATAAAAATACTGTAATCGTTACGCCGGTTGAACATCCTGCAGGCTGGGAATTTCCTTCATTAAAAGATGATAACATTTCGCATTCTACTGGATTTGGTTCTGGTAGTATTAATGTAGAAATTTTTGATGAGAACAGTATTAAAAGTGGTAAAGAATATTCAGTTAAATTTTATGATGATGCTGAATTTGAGCAATATGGTACTAACTATACAGGTGTTACAAACAGAGCAACACTTTTTAATGAAACAGATGGTCTTGCGATTTTCTCACTTACTGATCCGGATACAAATCCACTTGCTGATGAGTTTATTGCTGATGGTATAAAAATAAGTATTACAAATGATGTTATTGATTTAGACACAGCTTACTGGACACAAGGAAATTCAACACTTCAATTGATTTCTACAACCAAAGAAGATAACGGAGTTCTGCTTCCTACAGATTATGAAATCAGGGTTTTAGAAATGGGTGCAGATTCATCTGTTAACTCAACACCAATACCTACAAACTTTCAAGTATGGGATGTAACTGATCCAGCTCATCAGTTCAAGTTAAATTTTAGATACCTTAATTCTTCACAGCCTGATTCATTAATAGGTGTATTGAGTGATGGAGATAAAATTCAAATCGTTTCTGATTACAGCAATACAAAACGATTGTGGATATTTAAGGTTGATCATCCGGATTCATTACCTGTTAATCAACGTATAAATCCTGTAAGTGGTGATATTTTAAAAACTGTTTCTACCAAATCATTTGATAGAAAAGATAATTTTACTTTTTCTTTTAATGGTAATGCAGTAAACATTAGTAAAGAACAAGATGAGCTTTCAAATATTTATGTTGTTCCTGATCCATATTTAGTTTCAAGTTCCTTAGAAAGAAAAGTTATAAATGAAGCTGAAGGAAGAGGCGATAGACGTATTGATTTTGTAAATCTTCCAAACTCTTGTTCTATTTCAATTTTTACAACTGCTGGACGTTTTGTAAGAAAGTTAGAGCATTATAGCGAGACTTCTTTCTCCAGAGAGATATGGGATTTAAGAACCAAAGATGGTTTAGAAATAGCTCCAGGAATTTATTTTTATGTTGTTGAAACACCAACTGGTGGAACAAAAACCGGTCGTTTTGCAATAATCAAATAATCATCAGGCAAAAAATGAAATTAAAACAAACTACATACATTTTATTACTTATTATTTTTTTAAGTACAGTCACCACATTCTCACAAAGTAAAGATGGAACGACAAGTACATTTAGAACTGAAGTTGATGGCATTGGAACAAATGCATTAACTTTTTTAGAAATCGGAGTTGGCTCAAGAGCAATGGGTATGGGTGGTGCATATGCCGCAATTGCTAACGATGTATCTTCTTTGTATTGGAATCCAGCAGGAGTTGTGTGGGTTGAGAATATGGAAATTCAAGTTTCGCATAATGAATGGTTTCTTGATTCAAAATATGAATTTGTTGGCGGAGTTTTTCCTATCCCTTCATTAAACTCAGCAGTTGGTATTAGTTTTACAACTATAGGTTTTGATGATCAACCCGTAAGAACTGTAAACAGGCCTGAAGGTACAGGCGAGTATTATGATGCGCGCGATTTTGCCTTAGGATTAACATTTGCTTCTGCTATCACAGATAGATTTTCATTTGGTATTACTGCAAAATATTTAAGCTCGCAAATTTGGCATGAAACTGCAAGTGCTTTTGCAACTGACTTAGGAATTTTTTATAACACTGAACTTGAGGGACTAAGATTGGGATTCAGTATGAGTAACTTCGGAACAACTCTTAAATATGCCGGAAGAGATATTCATACAACTGTTGATCCGGATAAAGAAATCGAAAATTTTGACAGAGTTCCAGCAGAATATTCAACTGATTCTTATCCTTTACCTTTACTTTTTAGAGCAGGAATTTCTTACAATGTAAATATGAGCGATTTTGGATCTACAGTTTTTGCTGTTGATTTGTTACATCCAAGTAATGCACCTGAAGCTATAAATCTTGGAATGGAATACTCTTTTCTTGGAATGTTTTTTTTAAGAGGTGGATATCAAAATTTATTTGATGGTGAAAACGAAAGTGGTTTAACTTTAGGCGCCGGTGTTGATTATTATAACAATGCATCAAATTTTGGAGTAAGATTTGATTATGCATGGAATGAATGGGGACTTCTGGATAATTCGCAAAGTTTTTCAGTAGGATTGGTGTTTTAGTTGTTATGAACTCTTTGAAACACAACATCCCAATTCTTTTTGTCTGTTTGTTTTTAATCATTACGATTGAAAACCTATATGCTGAAGACAATAAAGAATCAAAAAAAAATGTTGTTGCTAAAGTAAATAACATTTCCATTGATGCTGAAGAGTTTAAATTGAATTATGAATTTGGATTTCCACATTTAAAAGTTGGAAAAACTTTAGAAGAGAAAAAGAATTCATATTTAAATTTTATGATCAACGAAAAAATATTGGCTTTGGAAGCTGAACAAATTGGTTTGTTGAAATCAGATGAATTCATTGAATCAATGAAAAAAATAGAAAAGGGAATTCTTCTTCAGCAATTTGTAAATAAAGAAATTAAAGAAAAGATAGAAGTAACATTTGAAGAAGCAAGTGAGTATTTAAATAAATCTAAAGTTTCAGTTAAGATTATTTTGTGGCCTGAAACATCATTTGAAGATGCAAAAATTGTTAAATCATTATTAGATAAAAATGGTCTTGAAAAAACAGTTCAAATCATTTCATCTGAAAATCCCAATCTAAATATTAAAGCAGAACAATTTGAAACTGATTATTTAAGTGCTGCTGAATTACCTGCTGAACTTTTCGAACAAATAAATAACCTTCCCGTGGGAGTAACTTCTGAGCCTATAAAAATTGGTGATAATTACTACCTGGTTAATGTTAAAGATATTAGAAGAAACAGCATTACCGAAAAAGAATATGCAGATAAATATCCAAGCATTAGAAAAGTATTGTTCTCACGCAAAGTGCAAGAAAGACTTTCGTTTTTTGTAGATAGTTTGCTGGCACCTAAAAACATTCGAACAGATAAAGAACAGTTTAATTTGCTGCTTGCACTTATAAAAAACTGGAAAGCTGAAAACAAAGAAAAATTTTTATCACTGGAAAATTATGTTAAACAAAGTGTCCTTGGTAGTGATAGCAGTATCAATCTATTAAATCCTGAAAGTATAATTGTTAAGTACGAACAAGGTCAGATGAAGATTTCTGAGTTTATAAATTATCTAAGTTTCGATTTAATACCCGAAGAAGAAATACTTAATGATAATTTTCCAGCAACTCTCAACCAGGTAATTGGAATTTCTATAAGAGATTATTTTCTGATCAATTATGCGAATGAAAATAATTACACTTCTGATACTGAAGTAAAAAATGAGTTGAATAAATGGAGAAGTAAACTTGCATACGATGAGTATAAAAAGTATTTGCAGTCTGATAAAAAACTATCGGCAATTGAAATTTCTTCAACATTAGAAAATGAAACAAAAAAATTACGTTCCAAATATCATATTACTATTTATGATGAAGTTTTAAGTAATATTGAAATATCAGAAACAGAAAAATCAAGTAAAGGATTTTATCAGATTTATTTAAGCGGCATAAATCGAATGGCACAACCAATTGTTGATGGAAGCTGGAAACAACAATAAAATTCCAAAAATTAATCTTACGGGATTGAATGTACTTTCATTTTTATTGAACAAAAATTTGTATAATAACTATTTATTAGTCATATAATTAAAAGGAGAACCTTTGTGAAGACTAAAATGACAACAATTCTAGTATTATTGATGGTTGTAATAACTTTCGGGCAAAATCAATTGCCGCCAGATGGTTTGCAACATCACTTTAAATTTGATGATTCCGCAAATTTAGAAACTCCTGAAATCGGAAACCCTTTGCAACGAGATGCACTTGCAGGAGTTACTCAATTATTTAATTCAGTTAGTGGACCAACTTTAACTAATAAAGCTGTGGAAGTAGGCTTAGGCAGTTTTTACAGATTGGATCTGGATCTTGAAGCAAATGGACCTGACACAGCTACTCGCGTAAATCAGTTTTCATTGGTAATAGATTTTTATTTACCAGTTTCAAGTGTTTGGTATACTTTTCATGCTGCTTCAAATGATGGCGATCCTATTGAAAGTGATTGGGAATCATTTGTTAATACTTCAGGATCAATTGGTACTTTTACAACAGGTTACACAACTTATAAAGCCCCATCCAATGAATGGCATAGATTAGTAATCTCTGCAGATATTGGTAATACGTATAATTACTATATCGATGGACAATTAGCACAGATTGGTGGAGCGTTGGAAGTTGATGGTAGATTTTCATTACCAACGATAGATGGTGCCAATCAAATTTTACTTTTTGGAGATAACGATGGTGATGATGCAAATATTTATATAGCAGAGCTTGGTATTTATAATAGAGCTTTAACTTCAGAAGAAATTTTTACTCTTGGTGGATATGGACATTCTGTTCCATTAGGAATTCCTTATGGTTCATGGAAGTTTGATAATCCTGATAGTTTAACAAAACCAACTTATGGAAATGAATTAGAACTTGTCGGAACTCATACTGCAGTAGCAGGTCCGGATCTTAATGATGGTGCAGTTAGAATCGGAGTTGGAAGTCACTACATTGCTCATCATGATTTAGTTCCACGTACTGGTGAAGATAGAGTAAATTTATATACTCTGTTAGTTGATTTTAAAGTTGAAAACCTTGGTGCCTGGTACAGTTTTTTCCAAACTGATCCTGCAAATACAACAGATGCTGAATTATTTATAAGTCCTGCTGGTAAAATTGGAGTTAATGATTTTGGTTATACAGATACATCTATTGTTGCTGGAGATTGGTATAGATTGGTTATCACTGCAGATTTAGGAACCGCTGTTAAATTTTATCTTGATGGTGATTCAATTCATTTTGGTGGCGCACAAGAAATTGATGGAAGATTTTCACTTAGTCCAAGATCTTTAGACAATAAGTTATTACTTTTTGCAGATAACGATGGAGATGACGGTATAATTGATATCGCAAAAGTTACTCTTTATAATCGTGTATTAACTACAGAAGAAATAAATGAATTAGGTGGTTACGAACACGGTCCGGTTAATACTGAAGTTACCGGAGCATTAAAGACAGTATATTTTAATGGTAATGATGTTAATAATAGATATGGTAAAGTTTTAAAATCAAATGATGATTTTAATTTTGGTGAAGGTGATTTTACAATTGAAGTTTGGACAAAACCTGATTTGTTTTATAATGAAGATCCAGCACTGATATCTGATAAAAATTGGGAATCTGGCGCAAATCCTGGATGGGTAATTTCAATAAGAGGTGATGATTGGAAATTTAATGCTGCTGATCAAACCGGAAATAGATGTGATGCAACTGGTCCAAAAATAAATGATGGCAATTGGCATCATCTTACGGTTATTGCTAAACAGGATAGCGGCCTTAAATTAATTACTGATAATGTTGAAACTATTTGGCTTGCTGTTCCTGAATTACTTAGTATGGGTGATATTAACACAACTTATCCTTTATGCATTGCTCAAGATGGAACTGAAGATTATGTATTCACAACTTCTGCCCCTGCACAAGTAGATGAAATTAGAATCTGGAAAGGTGTAGCTGTTGATCCACAAGTAATTTTTGACTGGAGAAATAAAGAGTTAAATACTAATCACCCAAATTGGAATTCATTAGTTGGTTACTGGGTATTTAACGAAGGTACTGGAGCAACGGTTGCAGATTTAAGCGGTCATAATAATTCTATGGAATTAATCGGTGGCCCACGTTGGGAAGTTTCTTATGCCGCTATCGGAAATGAAACTGTTGAAAACTTACTCGATGTCAATGCAATCTGGGGCGGAGCAACAGAATCTAATAGTAGTGGAATATCTTTAACTGGTACTTTCCCTTTCCCAACATTACTTGCAGCACCGGTTAAAACTCAGGATGTTTTTGGAACACTTGCGAAAGCAGATAATCCCTTTATTGTATTTGGACATAACGGTTTCAACAATGTTGTTACAGGCGGAGTTTCAGGAAGTGTTGTAGCAAGATTAGGCAGAACCTGGTACTTTGATAGAACAGAAACAGCAGTTGCAAATGTAAATGCTACATTTGATATCAGTGATTTTGGTGGAACCGGAAACGCTGGTGATGCTGCCGGTTATGTTTTATTAAACTCACAAGAACCAAATGGAGCTTACACTGAAGTTGTAACATCAGCTGTTAATGTATCCGGTGATCACATCTCTTTTCCTGGTGCAACTGTAAATGATGGATACTTTACACTTGGTACAAAAAATTTAACAACTTCTCCTTTAGGTGGATTAGTTGTTGGTGTTGATGATGAAAGTGTTGTTCTTCCTAAAGAATTTAACTTAAGTCAAAATTATCCAAATCCATTTAATCCGACTACAAAAATTAATTTTTCACTTCCAATAGCTTCTTATGTTGAATTGACTGTATTTAACATACTTGGTGAAGTTGTTGATGTATTAATTAATAAAAATTTAAATGCTGGTTATCATTCAATAAATTGGAATGCTGATAATTTCTCTTCCGGAATGTACATCTATAAAATTAAAGCTGTTGGTACAAATGGAAAAGAATTTGTTAAGACACAAAAAATGATGCTGCTAAAATAATTATAGAATAATAGCTCTAATTGAAAGGCTGTTGGAAATGAAATTAAATTTCTCAACAGCCTTTTTTTATTCTATCACCTATCTAAAAAATCATTTGCTTATTAAAATAATAACCTTCGCTTATCAATTTAATAATTGAAACTAACTTAAATTTAAAACTAACTGACAAAAAAAGATTTATTAAAATACTTTTCTATCTTTACTCGACGGCATCATTTGTGATTAAATCTTTCGTTTCGTAAAACTATTTTAATTTTTTGGTGTCTGTTATCTTTACACAAATTGACGCATTTGTATTATTAGCTTACTTAATTATCGTTTTAAGTTTAGGTTTTTATTATTCAAAACGTAATGAAGAAAACTATACAGATTATTTTCTTGCTGGCAGAAATGTTGGCTGGATTACAGTTGGTATGTCAATTTTTGCTACTAATATTTCCAGCGAACACTTTATCGGTTTAGCTGGTGCTGGTGCAACAAGAGGTTTAGCTGTTGGTCAATTTGAGTTGATGGCTATTTTTACTTTAATATTTCTTGGTTGGGTATTGGCCCCAATTTATTTTAAATCAAATGCTGTAACAGTTCCTGAGTTTTTAGAAAAAAGATTTGATTTAAGAATTAGAAAATTTTTTGCAGCCTTTTCAATAATAATTTACATTTTTACAAAAATTTTGGTTTCACTTTTTGCTGCAGGATTATTGTTTTATAAAATTTTTGGTCTAAATATTTATGCAACATCAATTATTATTGTTTTGATTACAGGTTTGTATAGCGTTACTGGCGGAGCAAATGCAGTTATCAGAACACAATTGTTTCAGGGAATTGTATTAATTATCGGCGCAATTGTATTATCAGCATTTGGGCTTAATGCAGTTGGCGGATTTTCTGGATTAGAACAAAAATTGCCTTCACATTTTTTTAATATGTTTAAACCAATTTCCGATCCCGATTATCCCTGGACAGGAATAATATTTGGTGCACCTATAATAGCTTTTTGGTATTGGTGTACGGATCAATACATTGTGCAAAGAATATTTAGTGCAAAATCTGTTAATGATGCCAGAAGAGGAACTTTAGTTGCTGCATTTTTAAAAGTACTTCCAATTTTCATACTTGTATTACCGGGTTTGATTGCAGTTGCATTGTATCCAGATATTAGTGGTGATGAAGCTTATTCTGTTTTGGTTGCAGGAGATCTTCTTCCGATAGGATTAAAAGGATTGGTTGTTGCCGGATTACTTGCAGCAATAATGTCTTCACTTGCAAGTGCGTTTAATAGTACAGCGGTTTTATTTACAAATGATTTTTATAAAGTAAAAAATCCTCAAGCAAACGAAAGAAAGTTAGTGTTAGTTGGTAGATTGGCAACAACTGCAATTGTGGTTGTTGCTATTCTTACAGTTCCTTTTGTAAAGCTTATAAGCTCGCAGGTTTATTTATTTTTACAAAATGTACAAGCATTTGTTGCGCCACCAATTACAGCAGTTTTTCTTGCAGGATTTTTATCAAAAAAAATTTCTTCAAAAGGCGCATTCTGGTCATTGATAATTGGTGAAATTATTGGTGGTTCAAGGTTAATAGCCGAAGTAATTAGAAACTCTGGTTTTACAAACAATACTTTTATAAATACATATACGCAAATAAATTTTTTGCATTTTGCAATTGTACTTTTTATTATAAGTACAATACTTACATTTGTGTTAAGTTATTTATTTGCAAATAAAAACGTTGATAAGAAAATTTATACATCAGAAATTGTAGATGGATTATCTGAAATTTTTCAACAGATTCCTGCAGTTAAAAAATTAAAAGAGATAAAATTAAATTTAATTTTATCAGGTATAATTGTAATTATTGTTGTTGGCGTTTGGAGTGTATGGAATTAGTTTTTTATTGGTTACTCTTGACAATAAAGTAAATTTGTAATAAGTTAAAAGTACAATGTAAACGTTTACATTGTATTATATGAATTTTTAGAGTTTTGCTTAAATTAATAAATCAATTTGCAAATATTTTGGTAATATCAGTTAATATCACTTAATAACCTTAAAAAAAGGAGAGGTCTAAAAAAAAATACTAACATTTCTTTTTATGTTAGCTCTTGTGCCTTTTGTTCAGGCACAATGGGTTGTCGATTCTTACGACAACGGAGTTGGTCCAGTTGCAGGGGCAACAGGTCCTAAATGGGCGGATGTCCCTGTAAGAGACGTTAATTTTTATGCGAATGGTGTAAACCCAGAATTTTTTCTATCAAATAATGCTGATCATATGCATGGCGTTGGATCAATGAAATTAGATTACCGCATTGAAGCTTATGATGGATGGGGTGGATATGTTGTTAGAACAAATTATCATGACTTTGTTACTGCTGACTTACCTTATATTGATTTATCAGCTGGTACAAACCTAAAGCTAAGATATAAAATTCTAACTCCGGCAAATCTAACTCAAACCGGAACAGCTTACATAGAATTAAAAATATGTGAGTTTGATGCTCAAAATGCTAGAGATATTTATTATCATCATACACCTATAGATTTATCTGATGCTTCAGGCGAATGGAAAGAAGTTATCATGCCTTTAAAACTTGATCCAAGTGGTAATAATACTCTTGGATTTACTTTGCAATCCGGTGATCAAGCATCTCATGAGTTTGAACCTCATACAGTAAAGGGATTTGAAATTGCGGTAGTGTATTTAACATCAGGTAGTACAACAAATACACCAGTTGCAACAGGTTCCCTACTATGGGACAAATTTGAATTAGTTGGAAATAAATATGAACCAATTCTTACATTTGATAACTCAGCTCTTACCTGGGGATTAGATAATATGGGTTGGAATGCTATACCTGGTGCAATTGCAGTTAGTGATGAAGCAGTTGATACAGCACAAGGCGGTTCATTAAAAGTTGATTATACACTTAGTGCACCAGAAGTATGGGGCGGATTTGTAGCTATTGATACCTCAATTACAGTTGATTCAACAATTGCACAAAAAACTGCTTTAACTTTATTTGTAAAAAATACTGCTCCAGTTGCTGCTGATTCTGGCAGAGCTTTTCTAAGAGTATTTTTAATGGAAAATAGTTCAGGTGTTAATGAAGAATGGATTATTGATGCTAATGTTGATTTAAGTGAAGCGTTTGATTGGACAAGATGTTACCTACCATTAACTCCTAAACCAATGGGTGTTAATGATCGATTCCCACCAAAAGATGGTTTTGCACTTAAAAATGGTGCTGGTGATCAAGAATTTAATCCAAAGTTCCTAACTAAAATTAGAATTGAAATATTTGGTAGAGGAACTGAAGATGGATTTACTGGTGCACTATTAGCAAACGGAAGTTTATTATTAGATGTTATGCAGCAATCAGGCTTCAAGTATGATGATAATGAAGCTCCTGCAGCACCAGGTAATATTTTTGTTTTCAACTCACCAGACCCATATTTAAATCTTGTTACCTGGGAAGATGTTCCTGGTGAAGCAAATGAAAAATATTCTATCTATGCAAGCCTTAGTCCAATTACGGATATTACAGCTGCAAACGTTGATCTAATTGCTTCAGGAATTTTACGATGGTGCACAAGTATTTCAACATAGGCTTATTGCTCCAGTTGTAAATCAAAGTGTAACTTATCATTATGCAATTGTTTGTAAAGATTTAGCTGGTAATATTGGAGAACCTGGTTTCTCTGCTCCTCATACAAATACAGCAAAAGGTGTAACAGTAGTATCTCAAGTAGTTCCAACACCTTTTACGGCTGATGGTAATCTTGCAGAATGGCAAAGTATCCAGAAATTTAGAATGTATCCATCAGATGGTAGTGCAACAATTTGTCCTAACTTTGTTGTAACAGATGATGCTGATTGTTCTGCTGATTTATGGGTAGCCATAGATCCAAACTACTTGTACTTTGCAGCAAAAGTAAACGATTCTGAATTCTATCCTGTTGATCCATCATTAAGTTCTTGGCAGTTAGATTCACCTGATTTATTTATTGGTTTGTATGACTGGAAACAAGCAATGCATACCACTTATCAAAGAGGTTCAGAACCTGATTATCAAATTAGGTTCAATGAAGGTATTGTACGTAATGATGACTATACTTGTGAATATGATTCATTACTTGTAGAAGGATCTAATTATTATTTTGGTGAATTATTCCCAACAGGTTATGTTGTAGAAGCAAGAATTTCACTTAATGATCTTGCAACTTTAAGAAAACGTCCTGAAGCTTTAACAGATACAATCAATATTAAATTAGGCGATAGAGTGCCAATTGATTTTGGTATAAATGATAATGAAGGAACAGCAACAGTAAGAGAAGGATTGATTTTCTATTCTTCTACAAATAATGATGCTGGACACAATAATCCTGCTGTTTGGTCATATACATGGGTTACCGGTTGGCCAGTTGGT
The DNA here is from genome assembly GCA_016707585.1 of Ignavibacteriales bacterium. GTDB lineage: Bacteria > Bacteroidota > Ignavibacteria > Ignavibacteriales > Ignavibacteriaceae > IGN3. Next base: position 157,648 of record JADJHL010000008.1, read on the forward strand.
GTTGAAGACGAAGGAACTCAATTGAATTCATTTAGTTTATCACAAAATTATCCAAATCCATTTAACCCTGCTACATTAATTCGTTACTCAATTGCACAAGCTGGCTTAGTTACATTAAAAGTTTATGATGTACTTGGTCGACAAGTTGCAGAATTAGTTAACGAAGAAAAATCTGCCGGTTCCTATGATATTACATTTGACGCTTCAAGACTAGCTTCTGGCGTTTATATGTATAAAATAGAAAGTGGAAGTTATCAACAAACAAAGAAAATGATACTTATTAAATAATAGTATTGTTATTGTGAGGCAGCTTAAATATTAGCTGCCTCTTTTTTATAGAAAGTCCATTCTTTCTTAATATGTTTAATTATAATGATTGGTAAAACCATGTTGAGATCTTTATACCTAAATAAAACAGTTTATACATTATTAGCTTGTTTGTTAACAATACTGCTAATCAATGATTATTCATTTGCAGGAACAACCGGAAAGATAAAAGGTAAAATTACTGATAAGGATACCGGCGAACCGATTGTTGGTGCAAATGTGATAATCGAAGGTACATATTTTGGTGCCGCTGCAGATCTTGAAGGTGAATTTTATATTAATAATATTCCACCTGGTACATATACAGTAATTGCAAGTGCAGTTGGATATAATAAAGTTTTTGTTGAAAAAGTTTCAGTAAAAATTGATTTATCAACCGATCTTAATATTCAAATGGTTTCTGAAGCTGTTAAACTTGGCGAAGTAGTAGTACAGGCAGAAAAACCAATGATTATTAATGATTTAACCTCAACATCTGCAATAGTTTCATCTGAAGATATTCAGATGATGCCTGTTGAAGGATTATCCCAAATTATTAATTTGCAAGCTGGTATTGTTGATGGTCACTTTCGAGGTGGAAGAAGCAATGAAGTAGCATATCTTGTTGATGGTATTCCAGTTAATGATGTGTACAATGGTAACATTTCGTTGAGGGTTGAGAACAATTCTATAAGACAGTTAGAGGTTATAAGTGGTACTTTTAATGCTGAGTATGGACAGGCACTTGCCGGAGTTGTAAATATTGTAACGCAAGATGGTAGTCAAAAATTTGAAGGTTCTGCATCAGCCTATGTTGGTAATTTTCTAACCAATCATACAGATCTATTTTGGAATCTTAATAAAGTAAATTTTGAAGGTCCAAAGGATTTTCAATTTAGTCTTAGTGGGCCTACAAAAATAGTTGATGAACTAACATTCTTTGCATCAGGAAGATACTTTAGAAGTAACGGAATATTTTACGGTAAACGATACTATAACATTACTGATGGTATTCCATTTGTCCCGGATGATAATCTTCCATTCTTTTATATGATGAATACTGGTGATAGTGCATACGTTGCTATGGATCCTGAAGAAAGATCTTCGATTAATACAAAACTTACTTATACCTCTGAAACATGGAAATTAAGTTACAGTTTATTTTGGGATCATAACTGGAATAGATATTATAATCATGGGTTTAGATTAGCCCCCGATGGTTTGAAAAATCACTATAGAAATAATCTTGTTAACAACTTGCAACTTTCAATTTATCCTTCACAAGAACTTTTAATCTCTTTGAAATTTAGTTCTAACCTTAATAAATATAAAGGTTATCTCTATCCTGATGAATATGATCCACGTTATATAGATCCAACATTAAGTGAACCTTTGACAAGTTATACATTTAGATATGGTGGAAATGAAACTGATAGATATTATAGATATACACAATCTAACTTGATGCTGTTTTCTACAGAATACCAGTTAAATAAGGTTCATAAAATAAAATTTGGTGCTGAAGGTAAGTTGCACAAATTATATAATTCATCAAAAAGTATAGTATTTCAATCAAGTACAGATAGTTTAGGTAATATTACTTATGATCAATTAACATATACTGCTGTTGGCACTCCAACAAATGAATTATATATTAAATATCCATATGAAATTGCAGCTTACTTGCAGGATAAAATGGAATATGATATGATGATTATTAATGCTGGTATAAGATTCGATTACTTTAATTCAAATACAGATTTACCAGTAAATATGAGAAATCCTCGTCAAGGTGAATATGCAAACGAAAATTTTCCTGGTGCTAACGAAAGAAGATCAGCAGTTTCAGAATACCAGGTAAGTCCCAGACTTGGTGTTTCATTCCCAATTTCTGATGAAGGCGCTATTCACTTTTCATACGGTCACTTTTTCCAGATTCCAACTTTTGAAAACTTATATGCAAACAGTAATTATTTTATTGATCCGCTTGGTCTTACTTCAGTTGTTGGTAATCCAGAACTAAAATCAATGAAAACTGTAAAATATGAAGTTGGACTTCAACAACAGATTTTCCCTGAGGTTACTCTTGTTACATCTGTTTATTATAGTGATATAAGAAATCTTTTGGGTGTAGAAATAATAAGTACATATGAAGGTGATCGATTTGGTAGATATACAAATAGAGATTATGGTAATTCTAAAGGCTTAGTTGTTACATTAGAAAAAAGACATTCAAATTACTTTAGTGCTAAATTGGATTATACATACCAAATTGCACAAGGTAACGGTTCAGATCCTTTAACACTTTTTTATAACAGCCAGACAGATCCGCCAATTGAAGAAACAAAAATTCTATCTCCATTAGATTGGGATCAGACTTCAACTTTAAACCTATCACTCACTTTTGGTGATTTAATTGATTGGAGTGTTGGATTTATTTTTAGTTATGGTTCAGGCTTACCTTATACAGTTGATGAAAGATATATTTATACAATCCAGAAAATAAATACTAGAAGAAAACCAACTTCAATTAACCTGGATATGAAAGCAACCAAGTCATTTGATGTTTTTGGATTGAATGTAAATACATACTTAATAGTATATAATCTCTTAGATATTAAAAATGAATATGGAGTTAGTTCGAATACAGGAAGAGCTGGATTTGATCTTGCTGCACAAAATTATACAGGATTTATTTATGGGTTAAATACCCTGGAAGAATACACTAAAGACCCAGGCGCTTATTCTCGACCGAGAGAAGTTCGTATAGGTTTTGGTGTTGGATTTTAATTTTATATGGAGTTACTAATGAAAAAAACTTTTATAGTATTAACATTGCTATATTTATTAACACCTGTTTTATTCGCGCAAATAGATCCTCAAACACAAGCGCTTTTATATAGAACGGATCCGCTTGGTAATCGTGAGTGGAGAAAAACAGGTATTATGGATGGCAATCTTGTAAGAACACTTTTCAAAAATGATGGACAGGTTGGTACCTGGGTTCAGGGTGGTGGTTATCCCGGTCCTTCAGGTGAGTGGCCCAAAGGTTCATTACACAATTATACAGACGGCTGTACACCTGTAATTTCAACCCGATTAAGAGCACCGGGTAATAATCAGTACATTTATTTCTGTCAAACATCTTATAGAGAAGTTATGGATACAGATCCTAATAATAATAGCGATGTTTGGGGAATGGAACCAGTACCTGGTTACGCTTATCCAAGTTCAACTGAACCAGCAATTAGTACACACCCTGCTTCATGGCCAACACAATGGCCTAGAGTCCTTCCCTTAATTACACCGGAATGGGACGGTTACTGGTATGGCTATTTTGGACGTGGTGTAGAAAATGCACAAAGCGAAACTTTTTTTGTTCTTGATGATTCTCGTGATAAAGAATGGAAACGACCACCATATAATTATTTCCCAATCATTTCTGATTCCTCAAGAGGCGGTTTAGGACTTAGAATGGAAGCGAGAGGATTTCAATGGTCTCATGTATTAGCTGAGGATATAATCTTCTGGCATTACGATATAATTAACATTTCAGATTTTGATTATGATTCTACATTATTTGGCTTTTACAGTGATACAGGTGTTGGTGGATATGGTGATGATACAGGTGATAGTGCCGCTTATGATATTAATTTAGATTTAGCTTATGCATTTGATCGTTCACATGTAATAACACCTTCCCCTGAATGGTGGCCTGGTTATATGGGCTATGCTTATTTAGAGAGCCCCGGTAATGCTACTGATGGTATTAATAATGATGGAGATGTTGACGCTAATGGCGCTCCTATGGTGGATGAAACCAGAAGCAATCATTTTGATGATGACAAAGACTGGGTTGGTTATCTTGATGTGAATGCAAATGGTATTTGGGATGCTGAGTTAAGTGAACCATTAAATAATGATGTGGGCCAAGATGGTGTAGGTCCTTTTGATGAACAATATAATTTACCAGATGCAGGAGAAGGAAATGGAGTTCCCGATGATGGTGAGCCTAATTTTGAGGCTACAGATAAAGATGAATCAGATCAGATAGGATTGACAAGTCTTGTTATAAAAATACTAAGCTCACATGGTGCAACAGAAATGTGGCCAAAAAATGATGATGTTATGTGGCAATATATGCAGCCAGATAGTTTTGATACTGGTGTTAGTAACAGTAACATTCAAATACTTTTTGCTTCCGGACCTTTTCCACTCAAAAAATCTAATAGAGAAAGATTTTCTATGGCATTGGTTTGGGGCAGTAACTTGGAAGACTTAGTTTTTAATAAAGAAACAGTGCAAGAAATTTATAATGCAAATTATAATTTTACTAAACCACCATTAAAGCCAAGACTGACCGCTATTCCTGGTGATAAAAAAGTATTTCTATATTGGGATTCAAGATCCGAACAATCAACAGATCCTTTCCTTGGATGGGAAGATGAAAATAATCATTCACTTGGACCAAAGAAAGATTTTGAAGGTTATTTAATTTATAAAAGCGAAGAAGCAGAGTTTCAGGATATAAAAATTATAACTGATTCTAAAGGTGAACCCAAATATTGGAAACCATTTGCACAATTTGATATAGTTGATGGTATTAAAGGACCGGATCCAATAGGAATAAATGGTGCTCACTTTTGGAGAGGTAATGATACTGGATTAAAGCACACACTTATTGATACTGATGTGCAAAATGGCAAAAAATATTATTATGCATGTGTAGCATACGATGAAGGTGATCCTAATAGAGGTACAAAAGGATTACTTCCTACAGAAACAACAAAAATAATTTCAGAATCTATACTGGGTGAAATTGAATTTATAGATATTAACTGTGCCGTAGTTACTCCAAATGCGCCTGTAGCCGGTTATGTTCCACCTCAGGTTATTGGTTCTTTAGATGAACTTGCATCAGGATTTGGTAGTGGTTCGCTTGCTGTAACAATTCTAAATCCAGATAGTGTTAAAGATAATGCTACTTATACTGTTAAATTTCATTCTAATGGTCAAGTGCCAAAATACACAACATCTTATTATGAATTGATAAGAGAATATGGTGGAGTAGTTGATACAGTGCTTGAAAGAGTGGATTCGACTACATTTGGTGCCGGTTTATTAGGACCACTATTTGATGGCATTGCTGTTACAACTAATAATGATACTATTGGTGTAGATCTTGAAAAAACAGATTGGGTAAAAGGATTTAGTAATCTTTATATGCCAGTTAGGTTAGAAAACAGATTTCCATTAAACAAAATAATTGCCTGGCCAGCCGATTATGAAATAGAATTTTTGGATGGGTTTACAGAGTTAAGCGGAAATAGTCCACCAATATCTATAAACTTTAAAGTTAAGAATATTACCGGCGGGTATTATGTTCCTGTATATATAAATGATGCAGATCCATTAGGTTATTTAAGTCTGGGTGATGTTATTTCATTTATGGAAAATTATAATGGTCTTAAATTTACCTGGACAGTTGGTTATTATCCTCAAAATGATGGATCACCAACACCATTATATCCTTCTGGCGGAGATATATTTAGAGTTGTGACAACTAAACCATTTATTGATGGTGATTCTTTTACATTCCAGACAGTATCTTCAAAAATAATTTCTGAAAATGTTAAGAATGAATTGGATCAAATTAGTGTTGTCCCTAATCCTTATATAGCTGCTGCTTCTTGGGAAAATAAAACTATTAGCACTAACGGTAGAGGTGAAAGAAGAATTGATTTCATTAATCTACCGGCCACCTGTACTATCAGAATCTATACAGTAGCAGGTGCATTAGTTAAAACATTACATAAAGATTCTTCACCATTAGACGGAAGTCTATCCTGGAACCTGGTATCTGAAGATGGAATGGACGTAGCTTTCGGACTTTACATCTTTCACGTTGAAGCGCCTGGTATTGGTGATAAAATCGGCAAATTTGCATTAATTAAGTAGAGTCGGAGTAATAACATGAAAAGAATTTTAATAAGTTTAATTGTTTTAACATTCATTGTAACCGGCTTTTCTCAAAGTACTCGTGAGAACTCTAAAAAAGGGACAACGGCTGCAACATTTCTATCAATTGGACAAGGTGCCAGAGCAATAGGAATGGGAAGTGCAATGGTTGCGATTACAAATGATCCAAGTGCTTTATACTGGAACCCCGCAGGAATTACAAAAACTCAAGGGTTCAGTTTTATGGTGGATCATACAACATGGTTTGCATGGAGCAATATTAGCGATGTCTATTTCTAATTTTGGACCTAAAATGAGAATGCAAGGTGAGGCTGCACAGTTTCTTTATGATTTAGATTTAAATAGTACAGGAAACAATGGTGCGATACCTATGGAATTATTAACTGAAGGTTGGGATTTACCATTGATTTTTAGAGTTGGTATTGGTTATCAACCATTTAAAGTTGATGAAAACTCACTTACACTTTCAGTTGATGCATTACACTTAAGTGATAACTATGAAAGCTTAAATGTTGGTGCAGAATATTCTTATGATGATTTTATATTTATAAGAGGCGGATATAAGTCTCTGCTTTTAACTGAGTCAGAAGAATCTTTTGCTTTAGGATTTGGCCTTAAGCAATTAATTATAGGTAATGTAGGACTTAATGTTGACTATGCTTATCAAGATTTTGGAAGATTAAATAGTATTCAGAAGTTTACAGTAGGTATATCTTTCTGAGTATAATAATAACTCTCTTCCTTTATTCCTTTTTAGGAAGAGAGTTAGTTTTTAATACATATGGTAAAATATGAAAACCGCTTTTAAATTTTTAGTTTTTTCCATTCTTATGCTTACCAATTTCTCAATCGATGCTAAAGAATATAAAGGTGCTGAATACCGAACTAAGGAAGCATTTTTATACGGAAGATTTGAAGTTAATTTAAAAACTTCTTTTATAGAAGGTATGCTATCATCATTTTTTACTTACAATGATGCAGGTGGAGGCTGGAATGAGATTGATATTGAGATTCTCGGCAGGTACACTAATGATTTTCAGATGAATCCAATTACTCCTGGACAGGTTAATCACGTTGGTCATTATCTTATGTCCTCTTCACCACATGCTGATTTTCATACTTATGCTTTTGAATGGACCCCAGAATATGTTTCCTGGTTTGTTGATGGAGTTGAAGTACTAAGACAAACTGGTGCTCATATCCAGACTCTGAATCTTCCACAAAAAATTATGATGAACGTTTGGATTCCACAATACGAAAACTGGGTTGGCATATTTTCCCCGGATGTTTTACCTTCATTTTCATATTATGATTGGGTTAGTTATTACTCATATACACCAGGTACCGGCAGTTATGGTTCTGGTAATAATTTTTCTCATGGCTGGACAGATGAATTTACTGAATGGGATACAACAAGATGGGATAAAGCTACTCATACGTTTACTGGTAATGATTGCGATTTTATACAAGAAAATGCTGTGTTTAATGATGGTAAATTAGTTTTGTGTTTAACAAATAGCACCAATATCGGATATGTTGATGTAAAAGCGCCAACTATATTGTGGGCCAGAGGAACAGAAGGAAAAGTTGAAGTTATGTTTTCTGAAGAAGTTGAAGAAGTATCTGCAGAAACTATTCAAAACTATCTTATACCAGATGTAACAATCAATAGCATAGAGCTTCAATCAGATTTAAAAACGGTTATTTTATCTGTAACAGGATTGAATTTAAATATCCCCAAAAATGTAATTGCATTATCTATAAAGGATAGATCTCCGGTACCCAATATAATGGGTGGAACTCTAAAAACAATTTTTATGGTTCCTAATCCCTTAACATTTCCATTAAAAATTAATTGTGGTGGTGATTCAGTTCTTGATTTTTCTTCAGATCAAAATTGGTACTATCAAACTGAATATGGTTATATGGATGGTGATGAGTCTGCTTTTGTCGGTCAACCTTTTGGTGGAACTGATGAAGATGAAGTTTATCAAACAGAAAAATATGGAATGGTTACTTATAGAACACGTGTTCCTAACGGTCTATATAAAGTTAAATTGATGTTTGCTGAAAATTATTTTACTTCTTCTGGAAACAGAATTTTTGATGTTTCTATTGAACAAAATAAAGTGTTAACAAATCTTGATATTTATAGTTTAGTTGGAAAAAACAATGCTTATGAAGCTGAGTTTGATGGAATAAATATACAGGATGGAATTTTAGATATTTACTTTGCTGCAAAAGTTAATAATGCAGTAATTAGTGGTATTGTTATTACTCCGGATCCGAATTCTGTAAATGAAAATCCAGATATTAATAAAATGGATTTTAGGTTAGAACAAAATTATCCAAATCCATTTAATGGTATGACAAAAATTGATTATTCACTTTCCATGCCTGACAATGTAAGTCTGCAAGTTTATGATATACTTGGAGAACAAATTATTTTTAAAGATTTAGGATTTCATGAAGCTGGTTCATACAGCTATTTACTTGACTCAAAAAAATATCATCAACTCAACTTACATCAGGTGTGTATTTTTATATTTTTAAAACTCAAACAAAAGAGAGATTCGTAAGTTTATATTATTGAACTAACATTATGTTTCATTTATTTTATTCTGTTCCGCGATATATTGAATCAGAAATAATTAATATCCCGCTAAAATCAGAAATCGTTTTAAACTTCTTAAAGTCCTCAAATAATTTTATCAATAAAATTTTAAAGGAAAATTATGAAATTTTCTAACAAGCATTTTATGCTTTTATTATTAATAATAACTCTTTTATCATCATATACATTTTCCCAAATTTACACTACTGAAAAAGTTGATGTTAAAGTAAAAGAGCTTTTATCCAAAATGACTCTTGAAGAAAAAATTGGGCAAATGACTCAGGTTACTTTGCAAGTCGTTTCAAAAGTTCATGGGACAAAAGATCAAATGCATCAGATTGATGATGCTAAACTTGAGGAAGCAATAAAAAAATATCATGTAGGATCAATTTTAAATGTTTTTGATGTTGCACATAATATTGAGTACTGGCATGAAATTATTACCAAAATTCAAAACATCGCAACAAAAGAAACTAGACTTGGCATTCCTGTTTTATATGGGATTGATGCTATTCATGGTGCAACTTATACAAAAGGATCAACACTTTTTCCTCAAGCAATAAATCTTGCTGCAACATGGAATATTGAATTAGCTAAACGATCTGGAGAGATAACTTCAATTGAAACTAAAGCTTCAGGAATTCCCTGGAATTTCTATCCTGTTATGGATATCGGAAGACAACCATTGTGGCCAAGATTGTGGGAGACTTATGGCGAAGACGTTTATCTGGCAAGTAAACTTGGAGAATCATATATCAAAGGCGCGCAAGGAAATGATTTTGGTGCTACAGATAAACTAGCAACTTGTTTAAAACATTATGTTGGATATAGTTTTCCCACAAACGGTATTGATAGAACTCCTGCCTGGATTTCTGAAAGAATGTTACGAGAATATTTTCTTCCAACTTTTGAAGCCGGAATAAAATCTGGTGCGCCAACTATAATGGTAAACTCTGCGGAAATTGATGGAATTCCAGGCCATGCCAATTATCACTTATTAACAGAAGTTTTAAGAAACGAATTTAACTTTAAAGGATTGGTAGTTTCAGATTGGGAAGATATTAAACGATTGCACACTAGAGATAGAATCGCATCAACACCAAAAGAAGCTGTAAGGATTGCAGTTATGGCTGGTATTGATATGAGTATGGTTCCTACTGATTTTAGTTTTTATGATTTGCTGTTAGAACTTGTAAAAGATGGCGAAGTTCCGATGTGGAGAATTGATGAAGCAGTAAGTAGAATTCTTGCAGTAAAAATGCAGACAGGTATTTTTGAAAATCCTTATCCACATAAAGAATTAGTTAAACAATTTGCTTGCAATGATTTTACAAATTCTAATTTGCAAACAGCACAAGAATCTATAATTCTTACAAAGAATGAAAAAGATATTCTTCCGCTTTCTAAAAACACTAAAGTTTTAGTTACCGGTCCAACAGCTAATTTGCTTTCTGTAATGAATGGTGGCTGGACAATTACCTGGCAGGGAAATGAAGAATCACTTTATCCAAAAGAAAAGAATACGATTCTTGAAGCGATTCAAAATAAAATCGGTAATGCGAACGTAAAATATGTAGAAGGTTGTAGTTTTGATAAAGCAATAAATATTAATGAAGCAATAACTGAGGCTAAAAGTTCTGATGCAATAATTGTTTGTTTAGGTGAAGCAGCTTATTGTGAATCTCCAGGAAATATTTTTGATCTTAAATTAAATGATGTACAATTAAATCTTGTAACAGAAATTTCTAAAACAGGTAAGCCAATTATTTTAGTTATGCTTGAAGGACGACCAAGAATAATTACTGATATTGTAGATAAATCTTTAGCAGTTGTTGTTGGTTTTTTACCTGGAATGGAAGGTGGAAACGCAATTGCAGATTTACTTTTTGGTGATGCAAATCCAAGTGGTAAACTTCCGATATCTTATCCAAAACATACTAATGGATTTACAACTTACGATTATAAACCAATAGAAAACTTTGATGGAAATAAATATGATCCACTTTGGCCATTTGGTTATGGGCTTAGTTATACAACATTTGATTACTCAAATTTAAGACTAAGTAATAACGAAATTACCGTTAATGATGAGATTGAAGTTACTATTGATGTTAAAAACACAGGAAATCGCGTTGGCAAAGAAGTTGTACAACTTTATTTAACAGATTTATATGGTTCAGTTTCAAGGCCCAATAAGCAATTAAAAGGATTTGAAAAAATTGAATTAAATCCAGGTGAAACTAAAACCATAAAGTTTACATTAAACAAAGAACACTTAACTTTTATAGGATTAGAAAATAAAAGGATAGTTGAACCTGGAGACTTTTTTATAACTATAAAAGATATTACTGAAAAGTTTATTTTGAATTGATTCTTATTCCTTTATAAAAACAGTGAATTAACTTTTTAGAATAAATTAATTCCTAAAGGTTTTATAAAAGGTTGTTCTAAATCTATCGTCTAAAAATAAAATTGTTTGAGGGAAGAATAGTTTAATAAAATTAAACACTCTTCCTTTTTTAATTTAATCGTTCTAATGCAAAATAGAATGATTTGGAAAATCGCTCAAAAATATGTTGACATTAAACTCTCATAAAAAAATTATTATCTGGGTAGCTGTAATTACAATAATAATTTTATCTCTAATACTTCCGATCAATATAAAATATAATATTTATGTTAAGGGTAAATTACTTCCTAACAAAGAGTGGATTATTTATAAGGGCACAGATGGAAGGCTTACTTCTCTGATTACAAATTATAGAACCGGAATGAATCAATCATACGATGTTACTTTGTTTGATAGAGGAGATGCAATGAGATTTTCATTCAACCAAAAATTGCATTCAGGCTCCCGATTATTTGTTAATGATACAGTAGCAATAGTTTATTCAAACGAAATTGAAAGACAAATTGAAAATCTTAAAGGAGAAATTATTGCGGCAAAAGCTTCACTTTCATTAAATCTTACTGGCGAAAAGGAAGCAATAATTGAACAAGAAAATAAAACTTTGGATTATTCAATTAAGCAATCAGAAGAGCAAAAGAAAATATTAGATAGAGTTAAAACACTTTATGATAAGGGACTTGCTTCACTTGAAGAATATGAAATTGCTAAAGGAACTTACGAATTAAATGTTATTAATAGTTCTATCTCTAAAGCAAGATTGCAGTCTGTTCAAACCGGTGCAAAAAAAGAACAGGTTAGTTTGATAAGATCTCAAATTATATCGCTGGAAAATGAACTGGCAATTCTTCAAAAACGGTTTAAAGGTTTTACAGTTACTTCACCAATCGGTGGAGTGCTAAGCAGAAAAACAAACAGTGATACATTAATGAGTCTTTATGATAATTCTGAATTTGTTTTATTATGTCCTGTTAAGGTTAGTGACATCGAATTTATTTCAGATACAGCAAGAGTAAAGATTAAATTAAATGACAAAACTGTTTATGCACGAATTTATGAAAAAACTAATGCTGTAAAAATTGTAAATGGTATTCAGATTGTTACAATATCGGCCGATGTAGATAAAGCTGTAAATGATTTAACTCCTTACCTAATGGCTGATTGTTATGTAGATGCTGGTGAACTTTCACCTGTTGAGTATCTTGTTAGAATCTGGCAAAGAATGGTAAACTAAATTGAAATCGATGCGTCTTGAATATAAGTTTCTTGTTCCAAAGGAAAGACTTAATGATCTTCGAGAAGCATTACGCCCGTTTGTACTAATTGACGAATACGCAGATAAAGAAATTGGGAAAGAATATACGGTAAGAAGTATTTATTTTGATACGCCGAAGCTGGATGATTATCATGATAAACTTGCTGGCATTAAAATTAGAAAAAAACTTCGAATCAGAGGCTACAATCAACCTACTATTGATAGTATGGTTTTTCTGGAGATAAAAAGGAAATATGAAAATCATATTTCTAAAAATCGTGCACCACTTTTATTTTCCAATTTAGATAATTTACTTTCAACCCAGGATTGCGAAAAATATATCCTTAAGAAAAAGAATTATTTGGATGCATTAAAAGATGCTTCTAATTTTTTCTACTTTTCCAAAATAAAAAACTATTCTCCTGTGGTTTTGGTTACTTACGATCGCGAAGCTTATTACTCCAAGCACGATTCAACTTTAAGAATTACCTTTGATAAAAATTTGCGATCAATTGCATCTCCTAAAACATCAGATTTATATAATGAAGTTAGCTTAAAGAAAGCGATGCAAGGAAATTTTATACTCGAATTAAAATTTTACAGCGGGTTTCCTCAATGGCTTCAAAAGATTTTACAGAGATTTGAGTTGAACAGGCAAGCAATTTCAAAATATACAATTTGTGTTGATAGCCATCTTGAACTAAAACGATTTACAACTAAAAAAACTTACTATTACCTATAAATTATAATAATTATAAAATTACAGACTGGAAAGAAGTAGTTAAAAATGCTGGATGATTTTCAAAATGTTTTAAGTGTTTCATTATCAATTGGTGAAGTGTTTGAGAACCTTGTTGTTGCTCTAATTTGCGGAGTTATAATCTCTATATTTTATAGATTAACATATCGTGGACCAGGAATATCATTTTCATTTATCAACTCGCTTATAATATTAGCTTTAATAACATCTGTTGTAATTATGGTGATTGGCAATAATCTTGCAAGAGCTTTCGGATTGGTTGGGGCAATGTCTATTATCAGATTTAGAACTGCAATTAAAGAAACACAAGATATTATTTTTATTTTCTTTTCGCTCGCAATTGGCATGGCTAGCGGAGTTGGATTACATGCATTAGCTTTATCAAGCACAATATTTATTGGAGCATTATTATTTATTTTAACTAAGATTAGTGCTATTAACCCGACACAAAAAGATTTTTTACTTCAGTTTTCATTTCACGCAAATGGTGGATATGACGAAGCACCATTTCTTCCGATATTTCAAAAGTTTTGTAAGAGCAGCAAATTAATTAATACAAAAGCAATGATGGATAGTGATTCCTTAGAATTATCATATCATATTGTTTTAAAAGATCCTAAATTTATAACAGACTTTGTTAGTCAATTAAAAAACTCTAAAGGAGTTAGCGGTGTTAATCTATTCTTCGATGAAGAATCTTTTTAGTCCAGAGAAAATAATATGATAAAAAAAATAATTTATTTATTCTTTATAGGGTTTTGTTTAACAACTGTTCAATTAAAAGCTCAGCAAATATTTATTAATGAACTGATGTCTTCAAATGGCTCAACAATTAGTGATGAAGATGGAGACAAGTCAGATTGGATTGAGTTATTTAATGCCGAAGATATCCAAGTTGATTTAACAGGCTTTGGGTTAACTGATGACTCAACAAGTTTAAATAAATGGATATTTCCAGCACTTGTACTTGCTCCTAAAGATCATCTTATAGTTTTTGCAAGTGATAAAAACAGAACAGAGTATATTAGACATTGGGAAACTGTTATTGATTGGGGCGATGATTGGAAATATAGATTTGGAAATAGTGAACCACCTGTCACTTGGAAAAATTTAGGATATGATGATCAAACTTGGTTAACTGGCTCAAGCGGATTTGGATATGGCGATAATGATGATTCAACAATTGTCTTAAATTCTCTTAATTCAGTTTATGTTAGAAAAGTTTTTAATGTTGAAGATGTTAGCAAAATAATAAATGTTGTGTTACATGTAGATTTTGATGATGCTTTTGTTGCATACATTAACGGTATTGAAGTGGCTAGAGAAAATATTGGGACTGTAAACATTCCGCCAACATATGATGAATCAGCTTCAAACTTTACCGAACCATTGATAGTTTATGGTGGATTGCCAAATACTTACATAATCCAGAACTTTCAATCACTGCTGCAAAATGGTGATAATGTTTTAGCACTACAGGTTCATAACTATGGTACTGGTTCTTCAGATCTAACATTAATTCCATTTTTATCTTTGGCTATGAATGAGGTTCCTCAAAATCCACGCGGAGTAAATCCATTACTTAATTTGCCTAATAAATTTCTTCATGCAAATTTTAAACTTAGTTCTAATGGAGAAAAAATTTTATTATCAAATACTCAAAACAATATAGTTGATCAAATTAATTATGGTTTGTTAGGTATTGATATATCTTATGGTAGGCAACCTGACGGGACTGCTAATTGGTTTTTATTTTCAGATGCTACTCCTAGTGATAGTAATCTAACATCTGGATATTCAGGATTATTATCCGAACCAACTGCATCATCAACCGGCGGATTCTATTTGTCGCCTATATCAATTACACTAACTCCAGGCTCAGTTAATGATACAATTCGTTATACGCTTGATGGATCTGATCCGGATTATACATCTACAATTTATTCTTTGCCGATATTAATAAACTCAACAAAAGTACTCAGGGCAAGATCATTTAACTCTGGTTTAATGCCGAGTAGAACTATGACAAACTCATACTTTATTAATTTTTCAACCGCACTAACAGTTGTATCACTATCAACCAATCCAGGAAATTTTTTTGATGAAGAATACGGAATTTATACGTTTGGTGATAGTGCTGAGACAGAATTTCCACACTTCGGTGCAAACTTTTGGAAGGATTGGGAACGACCAGTACACGTAGAACTTTATGAAACTGATGGTTCCAAAGGCTTTAGTATTGATATGGGGGCAAAAATATTTGGCAATTGGAGTAGAGGGAATGCACAAAAATCCTTATCTCTTTTTGCAAGAGGTGAGTATGGTTTTAGCAGTTTAAGTTATAAACTTTTTGAAGATCTTCCATTCACTGAATATGAATCATTTGTTCTCAGAAATGCAGGCAATGATTGGGGATACTCAATGATGCGTGATGGATTTATGACCAGTTTAGTTCGCGATGTTGATATTGAGCATCAAGATTATCGCCCTGCAATAGTTTTTATTAATGGTGCTTATTGGGGCATACATAATATTCGCGAAAAAGTTAATGAGGATTTTTTAGCACAGCATCATAACGTTAATCCAGATAGTTTAAATATACTTGAAAATGATTCAGAAATTGTTGAAGGTGATAATTCTGAGTATCTGGAATTGATCTCATTTATTGAAAATAATAGTATGGCTAACCCTGCAAATTATGAGTATATAAAATCTAAAATTGATATTCAAAATTTTATAAGATATGAAGTCTCTCAAATTTATTTTGATAATCAAGATTGGCCTGGAAATAATATAAAATTCTGGAAACCTAAAACTGGTGGAAAGTGGAGATGGATTTTGTATGATACAGATTTTGGATTTGGTCTCTTTAATACAGGAGCTTATCAAAACAATACTTTAGCATTTGCAACAAATCCAAATGGTCCTGGCTGGCCAAATCCACCATGGTCAACATTATTTTTAAGAAAACTTTTAATCAATAATTCTTTTAGATATGAATTTATTAATTGTTTTGCAGATTATGCTAATACCATTTTCGTTCCTGAAGATGTTGTTAATAAAATTAATAGTATGTCAACAGTAATCGCTGGTGAAATATCTCGTCATGCGGCACGCTGGCAGCAATTTAGTTTAAGTGATTGGCTTAACACAATTCAAAATATGAGATCCTTTGCCGGTCAAAGGTTAGGCTATATGAGAGATCATTTTCAACAGCAATTTAATTTAACTGGAACTGCAACAATCAATCTTACAATTCCAGATACTTCTATGGGAACTATAAAACTAAACACAATTGAAATTAAAACTCCAGCCTGGAATGGAACATATTTTTTGGGAATTCCATTAACTTTTATTGCACAACCAAAGCAAGGGTTTCGATTTGCACATTGGCAAGGTTCAAGCGGGTTATCTAATGATACTTTACTGATAGTACCGCAAGGCAATTTAATACTTAATGCAATCTTTGAAGTTGATACAAATTATAGTTTACCTAAAATTGTAATAAATGAAATTAATTATAATCCTTCAGCTACTTTTAATACTGAAGATTGGATTGAGCTATATAACAACGATGATTCTGATATAGATATTTCCGGTTGGATATTTAAAGATTCTGATGATGCACATATATTTACAATTCCATCAGGAACAATCTTATCTCAAGATTCTTTTCTTGTCCTTTGCGTTGATACTATCTTATTCAAACCTCTGTTTCCTGAAGTAAAAAATTACATAGGAAATGTTGGATTTGGATTAAGCGGTAATGGTGAGTTAGTTCGATTTTATGATGCTCAAATGAATATGATTGATTCATTAACATTTGATGATTCAGCTCCGTGGCCAACACAGCCTGATGGCAATGGTTCCACACTATCATTAATAAATCCTGAACTGGATAATTCAATAGCTGTAAACTGGTCTTCATCATTAAGTAATGGAACTCCAGGTAAAAGGAACGATATATTTGTTGATGTTAATGATATAAAAGAATTGTTACCATCAGAATATTTATTGCAGCAAAATTTTCCTAACCCCTTTAATCCTTTTACAACAATTAGTTATTCAATTCCAATATCATCAAGAGTAACACTGAAAGTTTATGATATAATTGGCAATGAAATAAACACACTTGTAAATGAAGAACAAACTCGAGGCAATTACTCAATCAATTTTGAAGCAAATAACCTGGCAAGTGGAGTTTATTTTTATAGAATACAAGCTGGTGATTTTATCTCAACTAAGAAGTTTATTTTATTAAAATGAAAAATGTCTATATAATATTATTTGTCTTTGTTGTCTCTGTTACATTTTATCCACAGAGGAACTCGGTAATAAATAATTCCAGTGCTGATCAAACCCAAATTCAATTTACTTCTTCAAATTTGCCAATCGTAATTATCAATACTAATGGACAGGATATTACTAGTGATGAAAAAATAACTGCGGATATGGGAATAATATTTAATGGAGAAGGAGTTCGAAATTATCTCACAAATCCTTATAACAATTACAATGGTAAAATAGGGATTGAAATAAGAGGATCATCTTCACAATCTTTTCCTAAAAAACAATATGCAGTTGAAACTAGAGATTCACTTGGTGAAGATCTTGATGTTTCTTTACTTGGCTTTCCGGAAGAGAGTGACTGGATATTATTTGCTCCGTATAATGATAAAAGCTTAATGCGTGATGTACTGATATATAAATTAGCATCTGATATGGGGCGATATGCAAGTCGTTCAAAGTATTGTGAAGTTGTTTTGAATAACGAATATGTTGGAGTTTATGTTTTATTGGAAAAAGTTAAACGTGATAATGATCGTGTTAACATAAAAAAGTTAGAGCCAACAGATATTACCGGTGATGCTATAACCGGTGGTTATATAATTAAGATTGATAAAACTGATGGAGAAGAAGTTGATGGCTGGTATTCTACTTATCTTCCGTACCCGCAATCTCAGCATTCTATTTTTTATCAATATCATTATCCTAAACCTGATGAAATTGTTCAGCAGCAACAAGATTATATTAAAAGTAAAATTTTTAGTTTCGAAACTATGATGGCTTTTAATACTAATATCTCAGATTCAGCAGACGGGTATCCAAAATTTTTAGATGCAGATTCTTTTGTTGATTTTGTATTAGTTAACGAAGTTGCAAAAATGTTGATGCATATAGACTGAGTACATATCTTTATAAAGATAGGGATAGCAGGAACACAAAAATATTTGCGGGACCGGTTTGGGATTTTAATCTTGGTTTTGGAAATGCTGATTATTATAATGGATGGACTACAAATGGTTGGCAGTTAGAATATTTATCAAACTATGAAACTAACATGGGTGGAGAATCTTTTTTAATTCCCAATTGGTGGTTAAAACTATTTCAAGATTCACTATTCCAGAATAAAGTTTATGCAAGATGGCAAAATGTTAAAGCCAATATATTTAATACTCAAAAAATTAATCACTACATCGATTCATTAACAATCTTATTAGACGAATCTAAAACAAGAAATTTTGAAAAATGGCCGGTGCTTGGAGTGTGGGTTTGGCCAAATTATTATGTCTTTCCAACATATGCAGAAGAGGTTGCTTTTCTAAAATCGTGGATAAACAATCGATTAAACTGGATGAATACTAATATGATTGGTGAACCATCAAGTGTTGAAAATCTTGATGACGAAATTCCATTAGAATTTTCGCTTGAGCAAAATTATCCAAATCCATTTAACCCTGTGACAACCATATCATTTGCTTTGCCCATTTCAATCCAAACTAAAGTTACTGTTTATGATATTCTAGGCAGGGAAGTACAAGTTTTAAAAAATGATTTTCTTAATGCCGGGTATCATAGAATAGTTTTTAATGCTAATGATTTATCAAGTGGAGTTTATTTTTATAAAATAGAAACATCAAGTTTTAGTAAATCTAAACAAATGCTTCTACTTAAATAATTTTATTAATTATGTATCGTCCTAAAATAAAAAGCCTCAGTTTATGCTGAGGCTTTTTGCTTACTAATTTGTTATAGGGAGAACTACTTAACTAACATCATTTTATTAGATTGAGTAAAGTTTCCAGCAACCATTTTGTATATATACATTCCACTTGCAAGATTACTTCCATTAAAATCAACATAATGTGAACCAGCAGCAACATTATCATTTATTAACTCAGCAACTAATTCACCTGTTACTGCGTAAACAGATATTGTTACTTTAGAATCAACTGGAATCGAGTAACTAATTTTGGTTGTTGGGTTAAATGGGTTTGGATAGTTTTGACTTAAACTAAATGTTGAAGGTATTTCTAAATTAACTTCAACAACCTTAGTGTAAGTGAACGAGCCATCAAAATCAACTTGCTTTAATCTATAGTATGTGTTGGTGCCAGAAATATTATTATCAACAAAACTATAACTTAACGCGTTTGTTGAATTACCAGCAGCACTTACTTGTCCAATTGAATTCCATTGAGTAGCATCATTACTTCTTTGAATGTCGAAGTAACTACTATTTAACTCAGTTGCCGTTTGCCAGTTAAGTACAACACTATTTCCATTCATATTTGCTGAGAAAGATATTAATTCTACAGGAATAATTCCTGGAAATTCATCCGCACCAATTTCAGGAATAGTATCTCTTGTTTCACCATCAATATCTGTGGTAAATCCCGGTAACAGAATTCCTTTTCCCAAAACTGGAGTGCTTGTACTTGAGAGATGAAAATCTGTTAATGAATTTAATAATGGATCAATGCTTAAACTATTAAGATCAGCGCCGGTAGAATCTTGCCAATCGTTTAAAGTTAATAATTCTGTGGCATTATAATATCCAACTCGTGAATTTACTCCTGTAACATATATATCATTATTATCAGAAGTAAACAATGTTGTTGATCCAGCAAAATAAAGAGCTTTAGCGACAGAGCTATCACGCTGGTTAATAAAAATATTATTTTTTATATCAAATGTTGAACCTGCAACTGGATTGAATCTTAAGCAAGTCATTCTGCCACTTGCTTTTTTTGTCATGTTATTTAACACAACAGTATTATGATAAAGTTTTACTGTAGCATTGGCTGGAGCATCCTGGAAAGAAACTACATCAACACTTGCAGGAATTCCAGTTCCGCTATGAACAAAATCACCACCGAAGAAATTATTATAAATATTTAAAATTACACCAGTCTGACCAGTCAATGTGCCCAATCCATACATCCCTTCCGTAGCAGTTGCAACAGAACGGAGAGAATGAACTGTGTTATTAATAATATTTATGGTACCGTTATAAGTATTAAAAATTATTCCCCATACCGGAAAACCTGCTGGCGGTGCATTTAACCCATAAATTTCATTTCCACTGATTTCTGAAGTTGTTCCAGTAGTTCCAACAAAATAGAAATAAACTCGTCTTAGAGTTCCATACAATTCATTGTTTCTAATAATAGCTTCAGTTACATATATAGATGCTGAAGAACCACCAGTTACAGAAACGCAGTAAGCAGGGTCAAAAGTACCATCTCCAATTTTACAATTTTCAACAGTAATACCATTTGTAGCACCTGTTGATTGTCCGTTAACATAAACTCCTCTGGATGTTGATGCGCCAGCAGGAGCCTGTCCGTATTTTATAATAAGATTTTTTATAATAATAACGTCGGCATTTCCGTAAAGCTGAATTCCAGTTCTACCATTAGTAGCATCATTCATTGAGATTGTTAAATCTCTAGTTGTGCCACCAACTGTATTGGAGCCATCAAATGTAATATAACTTGTGCTATCTAAAGTAATCCCGGCATAAGATTGATGACCAGTAGTAACACAGCCAGTTATAGTTATTGTTGGAGTTTTAGTAGCTGCCGGTTTAATGATAAGTTTATTTGTTGATGATAAATCACCTCTGTAAAATTTTAATAACGATCCTGTTTCAGCAAGATTATCATCTATATAAAAATAAACAGTACCACTTAAACCAACTTCATTAAGTGAATCAATTGCAGCAGCAAGTGTAGCAAACCCTTGTGGATTTGCACCCTGTGGTATATAATAATTCCCACTTAGTTGAGCAAATGTAATGGAACTGAGAACAAGAAAAACTAAAAGTAAAGTTACTCTTTTCATATTAGCCTCATTTGTGATTAATAAAATAAAAGAAAGTTAAATTGATTTGGTTTTTGCAAGATCATAAAAAATTAAGTTGTGCTCAATAATTACACTCAAACTTATAAAATAAAAATAACAATTCCATTAGTCTTTTTAGAAATTTAATAGTAGAAATATATTTAAGCATTACTTTGCAAATGTTAGTAAATTTGATTTGAAGATTATTTAATATTCAAATCATTCATTCTTTGGTTAGTAAACAAAATTTTGATACTAAATGACATGATAACACAACAACAAGCATTTGATATTGCTAAAAACATTATCCCTGATATTGAATTAAAAGGAGTTAGAATATCTAATACAATATCAGATAATAAAAAACTTTCAAAACTTCCTAAAGACTGTTGGTACGTAAGTTATAGCCCGGTTCCGATGAATCATTTAAGTTGTTCGAATTCAGGTATTGTTTTTTTGTGTTTAAGTAAAATAGATGGGCGCGTATTGTTTCATCAAACTTTATGAAATAAATGAAGTGCAGAAATAGATTTCTGCACTTTAACAGTTCAAAACCTACTTTAGAATTATCATTTTTTTTGAGTCAGAATAATTTGCTGTAGATAATTTATAAAAATAAATCCCACTTGAAAACGATGAAGCATTAAAATAAACCTCATGATACCCAGCTTGCTTAAATTCATTTACTAATATTTTTACTTCTTCACCCAATAAATTTATAATAGAAATTTTTATTTCAGCAGGTTCTGGGATTTGAAAATTAATTTTAGTTGTTGGATTAAATGGGTTTGGATAGTTTTGAAATAATTTATAAGCGAGTATAAGTGAATTAAAAGCAACCTCAACAAATTGAGGGTATTTAAAACTTCCATCTAAATCGATTTGCTTTAGGCGGTAATAAATTTTTGCACCATTACTTTTTATATTGTTATCAGTATATGAATATGATTTTGGTTCTGTAGTTGTACCGTTTCCAACAACATATCCAATATTCTCCCAGGAATCTGAAATCTTTCTTTCAATTTGAAATCCTTCATTATTTAATTCTGTTGCTGTCTCCCAATTAAGAATAACATTGTTGAGGTTTATTGACGCTGAAAAACTTGTTAGCTCAACTGGAATGACCGAAATATTTATTGATGCTTCATTTGAATAACCAGATTGATTATTATCATCAAAAGCTTTAATGCGATATGTGTAGTTTGCTGTATCATTTATTATGTCAGTGTATACAGTAATATTTTGTTCAACTGAATCAATTGAAATAAATAAATTAGAATTGCCGGTTTCTCTTTCAATTATAAATCCAGTTTCATTATTTGAATTATCTTTCCATTGAAGATTTACTTCTCCTGAAATATTGCTGTTAACTCTAAGATAAGATGGAGCAATTAAAGGTGAAGTAGGAGTAAACTTGTAAATCTTTCCATTAAATGAAAGAAGATACAACTCTTGATTCTGATCAATACCAAAAGACGGAATTGTTCCAGGAAGATTAGCCAGGAAAGTATTGGTTGCTGGATTTATACCATCATATTCTAAAGACAATACAGGTGACCCATAATCCCCATAAATATATTTTCCATAAAGTTCTGGAATATTTGGTCCACGATATACATACCCACCTGTAATAGCAAAACCTACCGAATGAGAATATTCCCAGATAGGAGACTCATATATTCCATTACAATTTGTCATATCGTAAGTATGATTTCCTTCATAACATCGCCAGCCATAGTTTTTGCCGCTCACAATTAGATCGATCTCTTCCCAATCTCCTTGCCCAACATCACCACACCAGATTTTATTTGTAATAGGATCAATGCTAAATCTCCATGGATTCCTTAATCCATAAGCATAGATTTCTTTACGGATAGTTCCTAAGCTATCAATAAATGGATTTGTAGAAGGGATACCATAATTTAATGGTGGCTGTATATTATCAACATCAATTCTTAAAATTTTACCAAGTAATACAGAAATGTTTTGTGCATTATTTTGTGGATCTCCACCAGATCCACCATCCCCAGTAGCAATATAAAGAAATCCATCATTCCCAAAAGTAATTTGTCCGCCATTATGATTTTCAAATGGCTGGTTAAATTCAAGAATTATAAATTCACTATTTTTATCTGCATAATCAGGATTGGAAGAGCTAACTGTAAATCGAGAAATAACAGTTCGTAGTGGATTATCAGCTATGTAGTTAACATAAAAATATCCATTGTTTTCATAATCTGGATGAAATGCTAGCCCTAATAATCCGGCTTCGCCACCATAGTAAACTCTATCATTTAAATCCAAAAATATTTTGGTTGAGTTTACTGAAGCATCATTTTGGAAAACTCGGATAACTCCGATTTGATCAACCACAAATATGCGATCTGATAAATCACCAGCATGTTGCAAATCTACAGATCGCTGTAAAGTAAGATTTGGGAATGCTTGTTGAAAAGTAAACTGTGGTAAAACTGTATTACTAAAAAAAGTAAAAAGAATATTATTTTACTCTTGAAGAAGATTTTCATTGTGCCTCAATATTATTAAAAAAATAATATTACAATTAGAAATTAGATTTCTAAAATTTAATTTTGGTTTATTTTTAAAGGAAGAATAAATGCTTAATTCATAATTAAAAATCTGGATGACATTTCACAATTATATTTTGGAAACCTCTTTTTTGAAGAAATTTGATAGAATTTAACAACGAATTTTTGATAAATTTGGGCAGGATAAAATTAATCTTTATAACCATCTGAAAAAACAAATGACATTTGAATCAATTAAAACAATATTTTTCTCTTTGTCTTTTCTTTTGATTTTATTTGATTGGTTTGTAAATAAAAGTGAGGGTAAAAAAATATTTTATTGTTGAGAGAAATCATTTTTTAGTTAGAATTAAATTATAAAGGATGGAATAGTGACAAGGAGAGTTCCGTTTGATTTTTACTTACCACCACAAGTTGATAACAGAGGTGAAGCTTTTATCAATTCGAGACCAAGAATTTATAAAATTGACTTATTTATTTATTTTAATACAATAATAATTGGCTCAATTTATGATAATATTAAGGCCAATCAAATATATCGTGGTATAATTCGATTAAAAAAAATCGTAAAAGGATTTTATGAACAAGCAATTCTTGAAAAAAATAGAAAATAAAACTTCAGTAATAGGTATAATTGGCTTAGGCTATGTTGGTTTACCACTTGCACTTGAATATGCGAATAAAGGTTTTAAGACAATAGGGTTTGATATTGATGAGCGAAAGATTCCAATACTTAATTCCGGTAAAAGCTATATAAAGCACATCAAAATGGATAAGATTAAAAAAGTTGTTGATAACAAAAAATTTTTAGCTACTACAGATTTTACTATGTTGCCTGAAGTTGATGTTATAATAATTTGCGTTCCTACTCCTCTTAATGAGCATCGCGAACCGGATATGACTTATATTGAAAACTCAGGTAGAATTATTGCTAAATATTTACGACCAGGACAGTTTATTTCACTTGAGTCATCAACCTATCCTGGAACAACTGAAGAAATTTTATTACCGATGTTTGAGAATGCACCTCTTACACAGGCTCAAGTAGGCATTAAACAGCCAACAAAAGTGAAGAAATTTGTTGTTGGTAAAGATTTTTACTTAGCATTTTCACCAGAACGTGAAGACCCCAACAATCCCAAATACTCAACGGCTACAATTCCCAAAGTGGTTGGTGGTGTGACTGAAGACTGTTTAAAGGTAGCATTGGTAATATATAACCAGGTAATAGTTAAAACTGTACCAGTTTCTTCTCCACGCGCAGCTGAAGCGACAAAACTATTAGAAAATATTTATCGGTCAATTAATATTGCTTTGGTTAATGAACTTAAAATGGTCTTTGAAAGAATGAATATCGATGTATGGGAAGTTATTGACGCAGCAGCAACAAAGCCTTTTGGATTTCAAGCTTTCTATCCTGGCCCTGGTTTAGGTGGCCATTGTATACCAATCGATCCATTTTATTTAACATGGAAAGCACGTGAATTTGAAATAAGCACAAAATTTATTGAACTTGCTGGTGAAATAAATACTTATATGCCATATTATGTTGTTGAAAAAGCTGGTGAAGTACTTAACAAGTTTAAGAAATCACTAAATGGCTCAAAAGTGCTTATCCTTGGTGCATCATACAAAAAAGATATTGATGATATGCGTGAATCTCCTTCTCTAAAGCTTATTGAGATATTAAATGAGAAAGGTGCCAAAGTTGAATACAATGATCCTTATGTTCCAAAACTTCCAAAGACTCGTAAATACCAGTTCGATATGGTATCTGTTGATCTTACAAAGAATAATCTAAAGAAATATGATCTCATATTGCTGAGTACAGATCACAGTGCCTACAACTACAAATTCATTACATCCGTATCCAAAATAATCCTTGATACGAGAAATGCATTTGAAAAAGCCGGTGTTAAATCAGATAAAATATATAAAGCATAGCAAATAAATTTAAACTTTCTATTCCTAAGAGTTTAGTTCTTTGTTAGAATAGATTAGATTATAAATGGCGCCATTACAGCGCCATTTTTTTGTGTGCTACTCAATACAGATAGATGAAGAGAAATTTATAGGATTGTTATTTGCATCAAGGGTTACAATTGCAGCATATACCTTATGATCAGTGTAACTTTCATAAACTACCTGATCTGCTTTTAGTAACGCTTTACTGAATGTTAGTGAATTTGTTAACTGTAATACCTGAGAATCAAATTCAATAGGTATAAATGTAAATTTTTCTGCGTGATCGGATACTGGATTTGATAAGTAAACCAACGCATAAAGTTTAACATTTACCTCAGTCTCAAGATCAAAATCATAAGTGCCGGTTAAAGCATTAACAACTATACTAAGCGCTGTTGAACTAATTGTATTTGTACCTGTACCTATTGGAAAGCCCCCGTATGGAGTGATTATATTTTTATTTGTAAGTACTCCGTCACCAACCAGTTTGTAATTTGATTGAACAAAATAACTGAAATGATTAAGACCCTGAGGTGCATAAGCTTTCCAGATAAGTCTTAGTATGTCAAATGAACCTATGGCAGAACCAAGACTTACACTAAGCTTAAATTTCTCACGCCATTTTAATACTTCAACAGAATTATTCTTTTTTCTAAAGCCGGGTTTACGACTGAGGATATTTCTTCCGTTTACTATTTTGCCTGTTATGTTACCAACTGATCCTTGTAATTCGCCAAGGATTCCGCTTTTAATGATTGCCATAATATTTTTTCCTTTAATTTATTTATTTAATAATTTTGTACACAGATTTATTTAAGGGTACTAAATCGCAAACTGAAATCTCTAAATGCGGGGCGGCGATAAATTATCATACTGATTGGATTCAATCTTCCGCTGATTAAATTCAATTCGGGTCCTTTTATGATTGTTGAACTTTATTCGGGATATATCGGCAAGCTCAGCAATACGCAAGCAGTGTATATTAACAGCGGGCAGTAAGCGACAATTAAGCGGGAACTGAATATGGATTGTACGGGTAACCAGCGAGAAATCAGCGACAAACTCACCTGAATAACTTTGCCTGAATACCTCAAACGGATTCCATTTTAACCTGTTCACTCTATTTGTATTGCCTCTGTAAACCATAATTTTTCTCTTTTCTGTATGGTAATACTCCCGAAAAATATTTTTCCGTCTTTGACGGAATTTTCATTTTCAAGAGTATATCTCTTTAGTTAAAAACATTTTTTAAAGGGTAACAATTGGAATCCGATAATATTAAACAAAGAACATATGCAATAGAGTCTTTTATCAAGAATCAAAAAGACGACTATTTAACGATGTTGTACCGGACTAAAAAACGTTTGGGGCTGGCTCTTGGCTTTAGTTCCAGAGTTACAACTATTGGGGAAGGTATGATGAACGAGGTATTCAGTGATTTAATAGCTGGTACCAGAAAATGGGATATGGAAAAGTTTAAACTCGAACAGGTGCTCTGGATGAATTTAAAAAGTGAAGTTTCTGCAAGAGTTAAAAAAGAAAAAAGATTTGTGCCAACTATGGTAATAAGTGAAGCTGATGAGAATGATGGTAAATGTGTTGATGATCTTATAAATACAAAACCTGATGATGTTGAAGGTAGTGTTGATGCAGAAACAATACAGGCCTATTGTTTTGATACTATTCTTAAAGGAGATGACGATGCACAAGTAGTATTTGACGAAATGCTAAAAGGCAAAACACAAAAACAGATCGCAGAATATCTACATACAACACCTGACAAAGCTGAAATAAAAATAAGAAGCATAAGGAGGAAAATATCAAGAGAAATACCACGATATATGCTCGAGAATTTACCAAAATCACTAATCACTAAAATACTTAATCAATCATAAGAGGAGTTAAATGGAAGAACAACGGCTGAAAGTATTATTCGACATCATTCTTGAGCCTGAGGAAGATGACGAAGATATTCGGTCTGTACTGATTTCTGAAGGAGATGATCCTGATGAAATATTACAACGTGCCAATGATTTTATTGACGAAAAACTGGCACAGATCAAATTACAGGAAGGGAAGAACAGGCAGAACAAAGCATCAGAGTTTTTAAAAAATTTAGGAGGTTCAATTTCAAATAAATTTAATAACGATATTTCTTTAGGCGGAGTGGGTTATGCTTACAGAAAGCAGGATGCAGACAGCAATCAAAATAATTCAGAGATTTTAAATCAGGCAGAAAAACTTGAACAGTTAAAAAAACTTATGGGCAATGGAAATGGGAATACTGGCAAAAGCTAATGCTAAAAAATTATTAAAAAAATATTTTATTAAAGATCCGGCTAAGCTGGATCTTTATGCAATTGCAGGTTATGAAGATTTATTTATTGAAGAAAGAGATTTGTTTACTAGTGAAGGGCAGCTTGTTGTAAAAGAAGGAATGGGAATTATTACAGTTGATGATAAAATCATAGAGAAGGGACAAAAGAAATTTACTATTGCCCACGAGATGGGTCACTTTTTTAATTCAGGTAAGAAAAACGGAAGTTACTTTTGCAGCGGACTTGATATAAGAGGTATTAAGCAGGATATCACAGCGGAGATTGATGCAAATGATTTTGCGGCTGAACTGCTTATGCCGGAAGAATGGATTGTTAATTTTACTAAAGGTAAGAAATTCGGCAAAAAATTATTATCCGAAACAGCAGAATATTTTGATATTTCCTTAAGTGCGGCCGCGTTAAGATATGCAGAAATTGGCAATCATCCTGTTGCTGTTATAATGAGTAAAGATGGTGTTGTTAAATGGAGCCGTATAAATAAATACTTTACTTTTCACTTTATCAGGAACGGCAGCAAAATAAACGATCTTTCTTATGCTTATGAATTCTTTAAAGGTGAAAAGATTACCGATGAACCTGAAGAAATTCTTGCGGATGCGTGGTTTCGTGAAGATTTTAATTATAAAAAAGATTACTTTCTTTACGAGCAGAACATACCGATGTACAGGTATAACTCAGTGTTAACATTGCTTTGGGAAAAGTAGGTAGGGATTAAGTGGGATATAAATATGGAAATTGATCTTACCACCTAAAAGTAGAGACTAAGTTAAGCAACTGTTTCAATTAATTCTTTTCTGTTTTCTTTGATAAACATATACTTTACTCTTTTACCTTTGCAAAGTATCCCAAAGCTTTTTTTAAAATATCACGTTCCATTGTTAACCTGGCTATCTCTCGGTCCTTCTTTCTCAACTCTTCTTGTTCCTGCTTCAGATTACCTTTCCCTGGAAATGCATTCTGTTGATATGACAGAGAATCCTTTTTCCATTTGTGTAATGAGTTTTCATTTACATCCAGATCACTTGAAACCTGCATTAAACTCATTCCACCCTCAGTTATCATCTTTATTGCTGATAACTTGAATTCTTTATCGTAACTTCTTCGTTTTCCTGTCATTGTTTGCTCATATATTTTATTTACTTTTACTTAAATATAATCGCTTTTCTTTTTGTCTTTTATATGGGGGTGGATCAAATCTACCTAAAACAGGAAATGTAAAGTTAACACTTTATAACATACTCGGACAGGAAATAAGAATACTTGTAAATGAATACAAAGAGTCTGGTGTTCACACAATAAACTTAGATGCAAGTGAACTAAACAGCGGAATGTATATTTATAAACTTGAATCAGGTTCATTTGTTCAAACCCGGAAGATGATGCTGTTGAAATAAGTTTTCAGAAATATTTGAGTTTGCTAGCAAAGCATTTTTAGTTTTTTATTTGAAAAGGCTCAGTAAAATGAGCCTTTTTTTTAGGTTAATAGCTATTGGTTAAAAATATTAAATCACAACAAATTTTTGGTAATAATAGGCTTTTATTAAACATAGATATTTAATCTTCATTTTCGTAAATTAGATATAAAATTTGGCTTATTATTTGAGGCTGATTATTTGAATTATATAATTCAAAATAAAGTTTCCTATTTTATAATATTTTTATTTGCAAGGATTACGATGAACATACTCAAGTCTATATTTGTGGTTATCTTATTTTCAAGTGGAATAGTTTTACCACAACGTACGCTCCCTGCTTCAGAACATTTTAACTATTCTACTGGAGAACTCAGGATTGTTGGAGCACCTGATTGGACAAGAATCGCAGGAACATCCAATGATTTGTTAGTTGTTACAGATAATCTTTCTTACTCTGGTTATCCAATGCTTCCAACGGGAAATCGAATTCAGATTGTTACCGGTATTGGTGATGATTACAAGCTTACTATTGAAAGTGAAAATGGTTACGGTAAAAAAGTTTATGCATCCTTCTTATTAAATATAATCAGTTCTACTGGTTTAGGTACGGGTACGGTTTTTGTCGGGCTTGGCACCGAAAATGGTAATCCACAAGGAAGATTATGGATTAGGAATGGAACTGTAATTGGTACAAATTTTAATTTAGGAATAAGTAAAAATAGTAATACTCTAATTGAATATAATACTGCTAATCTATTATTTAATACTATCTATTTAGTTGTTATTAGTTATGAAATTGGGACAGCAGTACTTGGAGATGACATTGTTAAATTATGGGTGAATCCGGATTTGTCTGGTGTTGAACCAACACCCTCAATATTATTGACAGATAATACTGCTGATGATATACCTAATATAGATGGATTTTTTATTAGACAAGCAGTAGGCACACCCAATGCATATATAGATGCGTTAAGAATATCCACATCCTGGTTGCAATCGCCTTTACCTGTAGAATTATCATCATTTTCAGCGTCAACAATTGGCTCAGCAGTTAAATTAAGTTGGAGAACAGAAACAGAAGTAAACAATTATGGATTTGAGATTGAAAGAAGCGAGAAGCAAGAAGCAAGAAGTGGAGTGTGGGAGAAGATAGGATTTGTGAATGGTAATGGGAACAGTAACTCACCAAAAGATTATTCATTTGAGGATAAAACGGTTACTGCAGGAAAACATTCATATAGACTAAAACAGATAGATAATGATGGACAGTTTGAGTACTCAAAAACAATAGAAGTTGATTTAGGTGCTCCAAAGAAATTCGAGTTAAGTCAGAACTATCCAAACCCGTTTAACCCAACAACAACAATTCGTTTCAATCTACCAGAAACAGGAAATGCAAAGTTAACACTCTATAACGTACTTGGACAGGAAATAAGAACACTAATAAATGAATACAAAGAGTCAGGAGTTTATACAATAAACCTAGATGCAAGTGAACTAAACAGCGGAATGTATATTTATAAACTTGAATCAGGTTCATTTATTCAAACCCGGAAAATGACTCTGGTCAAATAATTGAAGTTGAACTAAATTTGTAGACAAAGTCAATAATTATATTTATTTAAATAACTAACTCTGTTTATTCTCACTTTTTAGGTTTGTGCTATACAATAAAAAATATCATTATTAGATTTTTTTGAAAATATTTTTATTATGAGACGGTGATTGTTTGTTTGTAATAATAGTTTGTAAACGCAAAATCTAATTCTTTATAAAATCGATCTATAGTTTTACTTACGTAATGGCATATTAATTGAAAAATTATTGATCAATTACTTTGTGTATTTAATTAAATAAAAAGTCGAATATATTATTTCATTTCTTTTTGATTTACTTTATTCAGTTCTTTAATAGATTTAATATTATTTTTAGGTCATCAATGAAAAGATTTGTATTACTATTATTATTAGTTTCAACCCTTAGCAGTTTTCTTTGGCCGCAACGCACACTACCAGCTTTAGAGCATTTTGACTATCCACTAGGTGCCATAACATTTGTTGGAGGACCAGATTGGGGTAAGATTGCTGGAGCAGATGATTATATGGTTGTTGCTGGTAATCTAACTTATCCAGGTTATCAAATGCCTGCAACAGGAAATCAAATTGGTGTTACTGCTAGTGCAACTGAAGATGTCAAATTAACATTTACATCGCAAAGTGGTTCAGGTTCTAAAGTTTATGCATCTTTCCTTTTGAATGTATCGAATGTGACTGGTTTGACAACTTCAGGAACAGTTTTTGCTGATTTGGGTACAGGGAATGCTTTCCCTTCACAGGGAGCCAGAGTTTATATAAGAAGGAATATTTCAGGTACTAGTTTTAATCTATCAGTTGGAAGAAGTAATATACTTACTAGTCCTCCTACATTATATAGTGGAGATTTATCATTTAATACAACTCATTTAATTGTGGTTTGTTATGAGTTTATTGCTGGTGCTGATAATGATATGGTTTATTTATGGATTAATCCTGATCTTTCAGGTACAGAACCACCAGCACTACTTAACGGAGTAGTTGGAGTTGCAGCATTTCCTGATAATCCTATTGTTGATGGTGTTTTATTAAGACAAGCAGTGGGCACACCCAATGCATATATAGATGCGTTAAGAATATCAACATCGTGGTTACAATCACCTCTTCCTGTAGAGTTATCATCATTTTCAGCATCAACAATTGGCTCAACCGTTAAGTTAAGCTGGAGAACAGAAACAGAAGTAAACAATTATGGATTTGATGTTGAAAGAAGCGAAAAGCAAGAAGCAAGAAGTGGAGTGTGGGAGAAGATAGGATTTGTAAATGGTAATGGGAATAGTAACTCACCAAAAGACTATTCATTTGAAGATAAAACGGTTACTGCAGGAAAACATTCATATAGACTAAAACAGATAGATAATGATGGACAGTTTGAGTACTCAAAAACAATAGAAGTTGATTTTGGTGCTCCAAAGAAATTCGAGTTAAGCCAGAACTATCCAAACCCGTTTAACCCAACAACAACAATTCGTTTCAATCTACCAGAAACAGGAAATGTAAAGTTAATACTATATAACATACTCGGACAGGAAATAAGAATACTGGTAAATGAATACAAAGAGTCAGGTGTTTATACAATAAACTTAGATGCAAGTGAACTAAACAGCGGAATGTATATTTATAAACTTGAATCAGGTTCATTTGTTCAAACTCGAAAAATGACTCTAGTCAAATAGTTAATATAAAATGGCTCGGACAACTGAGTCTTTTTTATTTTAATAACATTTTTTTTATAATATCATAAGGTTAAAAAAAATAGTATAAGTTTTCTTAACGATTCCGAATATTGAAATGTTCTTCTTTCAAATAATCACCGTGACTTGTTTAAAGTTTATTTAACAGTTTTAGTACACGATAAATCTTTAAATTACAAACCACACCGTCATCAATGATTCACCAAATGATTAAAGGTGCGTTTCTCCATTCTTAGTTAGACACTAAAACTTGGTCTCTATATCAAAAGTAGTAGTTCCTTTTTCATCCCTTAGCCCGATTGCATTCCACTAGTCATAATTCTATGTTTTTACAGACATAAACAAAACATATAAACTTGAAAAATTTGGCTAATTAACTAAAAGTTTTGATAGAACTTTAATGTAATGCTATAAAGATGAAAAGGAATTAATATGAGAATTAACATTGTTCTAATCATTATCATTCTTCTAGGAATGAATTCAATAATTTTCTCACAGAGTCAATTCAGAAGCGGCAGGTTCTTTCATCATTCAACAGGAGATCGAATCTGGGGTCCAAATGGAAGCAGTACGAGTGTTCCAAATGAAATGACATTGTACAACAGCCAGAAAGGTTATACCGGTAATGAAGCAGTTACAATGAATGAGACCTGGTTTCCAAGTGATGATAATGAATGGTACACGTGGCATAGAATATTTGATAATTCAGATCCTAACGATAATATATATCCATACATACAAAACAATAAGATAATAGTAATAAAATCCTGTTATCCATCATCAGAAATGATAGGGGTTGGGAGTTCTGGTGATACATTAACAAATCCAGACAATAAAACAATATATAATTACAAATGGCATTGGAGAAGTATAATCCAAATAATGAAGCAGCATCCGGATAATTTCTTTGTAATCTGGACGAATGCACCATTAGTCCCAAGTGCAACAAATAGTCAGCAAGCATCATTAGCAGATCAATTTTGCACGTGGGCAAAGGATACTCTTGCTACGGGAAATGATATATTATTTGGAGCTTTTCCACATAATGTATATGTATTTGATTTCTTTCATAAATTGGCAGATGCAACAGGAATGCTACAGTTGCAGTATGCTACAAGTACAACGGACAGTCATCCAAATGGACTAGCAACTGAGCTAGTATCACCTCAATTTGTTCAAGAGATTTTTAATGCTGCTATTTTTTATGAAGACCACCCACTTCCAGTAGAGCTATCATCATTTTCAGCATCAACAATTGGCTCAACAGTTAAGTTAAGCTGGAGAACAGAAACAGAAGTAAACAATTATGGATTTGAAATAGAACGCAAAGTCGGCAGTGGGCAGTCGTCAGTCGGCAACTTTGAAAAGATTGGATTTGTAAATGGAAATGGTAATAGTAACTCACCAGAGGATTATACTTTTGAAGATAAAATGGTTGAATCAGGAAAATATTCATATAGATTGAAACAGATTGATAATGATGGACAGTTTGAATACTCAAAAACAATAGAAATTTATTTTGATGTATCAAAGAAATTTGAATTAAGCCAGAACTATCCAAATCCATTTAACCCAAGTACAACTATTAAATTTAACTTGTCCGAGTCAGGTAATGCAAAATTAACTATTTATAATTTGCTTGGGCAGGAGATCCAAACAATTGCAAATAATTTTAAAGAGGCTGGAACTTATGAAGAAACTATTAATATAACATCCTTTAGTTCTGGAATCTATTGGTACAAATTAGAAATAAATGGTCTATCTCAATCAAAAAAAATGGTTCTAATGAGATGATAAAATTTTGCTTAGCGGTCTCAGGTTTTTTAGTAATTTTTCAACAGAGAGAAATCAATGCCAATCTCTTTCTATAGTGTTGATTTACATTCTAAAAAAATTTTACCAGTAATTTACTCTGGTATTTTAATGAAAGAAATGCTTGAATTTCTTTCCCATGCAGAAAGTTCAACAATATATCACCATCCTGCATGGCTTCAAGCGCTATCTATAGAATCTAATCAAGAAGCATTCTACATAATTCAGAGAAATAATAAAGGTGAAATTGTTCTCATTTTGCCTTTACTAAAAACACGGGGTATTCCATTTGGAATTGGTGGAATGCTTGGGTCCAGAAGAATTTCAAGTCTTCCCAGAACACCATATGCAGGCCCTATTGGATCTGATATAAGTGAAAAGGCACATTTAATTGATATACTGCCGCAACTTTTTGATGTTGTTCAGAAACATTTATTTCAGATAAAGACACTTAACAAATCTATTGATTTAAGTACTTTATTTAATGCATACCATTGGAGAAACACTTTTATAAAAACTCTTAATGCTGGATCAGACAAAATCATATACAAAGATAAGCGTTCAGAAAAAGATATTGATAGGATGATAAAAAAAGCCAAATCGTATGGTGTTAAAATTTATGCTGCAAATTCTTTGGCAGATCTAAAATTATGGTATAAATTATACTTAGAAAAGATGCGGCATCATTCCATCCCTCCGCGTCCGATTAAATTTTTTATTGCACTTTGGGAAAATATGGATATAGGAAAAATGATACGACTAAATTTAGCTTATATTAATAATTCTAAATTACCAATTGGCGGCAATCTAAGTTTTGTTTTTAAGGATACTTTCTATGCAGGTTTCAAAGGAGGTTTGATAAAAAATATGAAAATGATGTATGATGACTTCCTTTGGGATTTCGAAATTAGAAACGCTCAGATGGAAGGCTTATCTTTTTTTGACCTAGGGGAGGTTCCTCAAAATCATACAGGTCTAAAAAAATACAAAAAAAAATGGGGTGCTGAAGAAATTCCGATTTATCATTTATACCCAGAAAATGCAAAGATCATTAAATCTGAGTTTGATTCGAGTGACCAAGACACTGGTTTTAGAAAGTACTGGAATGTATTGCCAATTAAAACCACTGCTTTTTTAGGCGGGATTATAAATAGTTTTTTGTAATTTGAATTTAGTGAAATTAGAGTTGCATTATTAATCAGATTGATTTGATTTTTCAAATTTACTCTTAGATATTTTTTTGATATCCATTGTGAGGAGAATTTTTTTTAAAGTTGTTCCATATTTAACAATCTGATCTTACGTCGAAAAAGAGATCCAGTTATGATATTTGGATATGTGAAGAAATAATCACCGACAAATGTCATCCGCAGCCCAAAAGATTAATAGTATTCTTTTAGAGGCAGAAGTTTTACTATCTTCATTCGAAGTGTTTGATACAAAAGAATATTTTGTAAAAATTACTAAAATTAAGAGTTTAAATATTGTCCCATTTTTATTTGATCAAAAAAAACAATGAACTATTCTGGTACAGGATTTGTCCAGTATTATCTCTGCTAAAATTAGTTTTAAATCTAAACAAGGATATAATATGATAAATAAAAAACTTATAGTGTTAATATTGATTATCGGACTAGGCTCAACGATATTCTCCCAGTCATTATTCAGAAGTGGAAGATTTTTTCATCATTCTACGGGTAATCGTATATGGGGTCCAAATGGAAGCAGTACCAGTATTCCAAATGAAATGACTTTGTACAATACTGAAAAGGGATATATAGGAAATAATGAAGTAAGTATGAATGAAACCTGGTTTCCAAGTGATGATAATGAATGGTATACCTGGCATAGAATATTTGATAATTCGGATCCTAACGATAATATATATCCATACTTAGAAAACAATAAGATAATAGTAATAAAATCCTGCTATCCATCATCAGAAATGATAGGAGCAGGAGGCCCCTCTGATACTCTGAATAACCCATCACTAAAGACAATATATAATTACAAATGGCATTGGAGAAGTATAATCCAAATAATGAAGCAGTATCCAGATAATTTCTTTGTAATCTGGACGAATGCGCCATTAGTACCAGGTGCAACAAATATTCAGGAGGCATCATTAGCAGATCAATTTTGCACCTGGGCAAAGGATACGCTTGCCACGGGAAATGATCCATTGTTAGGAGAGTTTCCATCAAACGTATATGTATTTGATTTCTTCCATAAGCTTGCAGATGCAACAGGAATGTTACAATTGCAGTATGCTACAAGTACAACGGACAGTCATCCAAATGGGCTAGCAACAGAACTAGTATCACCTCAATTTGTTCAAGAGATTTTTAATGCTGCTATTTTTTATGAAGGAATTATACCAGTAGAACTCACTTCTTTCACTATCTCAACTAATGGGCCAGATGTGATACTTAGATGGTCAACTGCAACTGAGTTAAATAATTTTGGGTTTGAAATAGAACGCAAAGTTGGCAGTGGGCAGTCGTCAGTCGGCAACTTTGAGAAGATAGGATTTGTTAATGGACAGGGAACAACAACACAGAAAAACGAATACAGTTTTGCAGATAAAAATATGGTTGAAGGAAACTATTTTTATAGACTTAAACAAATAGATTTCGGAGGAAACTTTGAGTACTCACAAATAGTTGAAATAAATTGGAGTTCATATACTTCTTACAAACTTGAGCAGAATTATCCCAATCCATTTAACCCAAGTACAAAGATAGAGTTTTCAATACCTGTTGATGGATTTGTTAATTTAGCTGTTTACAATCTGCTTGGTGAAAAAGTTACTCAACTTTTAAATTCAAATTTTAAGGCAGGTGCTTATGAATTTATTTTTGATGCATCTTCGCTTTCCAGCGGTGTTTATTTTTATAAAATTGAATCCGGAACATTTTTGAAATTTAAAAAGATGATCTTAAGTAAATAAAAATTTTGCATGATATTTTAAATTATAAAACCGTCTATGTGGCGGTTTTTTAATATCAACTGCAATTTGAAGATTCTAAGAAAAATACTTGTATCTCTAATACGAACTCTGTTCCTTTGAACTTGTCGAAGAGCGGAAATACTAAGCATCGATATTTTATAATAATTAGCCTTAATGTATATGGTATATCTAATATAAACTATTAGAGGTTTCTTTTAGATAATAATTTAAACCAAATAAAATATAATTTTCACATTGAATTCCATTGAAAAAATGCGTTTTAATATTTAAGTTCGAAATAAAATTAGAGAGAAAATTTACTATGTTAAAACAAGTTTTATTCAAAACTATTTTGTCAATAATTACCTTACCAATTGTAATTGGTTGTAACAACCCCGAGGAAAACAAAATGAGCGATCAGACAAATATCATATTTTTACATCATAGCACGGGTAAAAGAATATGGAGAGGTGATGTTTCAAAAATTGCAAGTACTCTTGGATTTAATGGAGATGTAAGCAAATGGTTTGATAACTATAATAAAAGTAACAATAAAAATTTTAAAATAAGTGAAACTAATTTTCCAAAAGAATCTCCATACGGCTGGAAAAATTATCCTTACGATTATTATAACATCTGGGTTAAAAATGCAGGTAATAAGCCTTTTAATGAAGAGCCGACATTAGAGATATTAACAGCAAAGTATGACGTTATCATTTTTAAACATTGTTTTCCTGTCAGCAACATCAAACCAAATGAATCAACAGCTGATATTAATTCTGAGTTAAAAACATTAGATAATTACAAATTGCAGTACAATGCACTGAAAGAAAAAATGTTACAATTTCCTGATTCAAAGTTTATAATCTGGACACCCACAGCACAGGTGGAACGAAAAACAAATAAAGAAGAGGCTGAGAGAGCAAACGAATTTTCAGAATGGGTAAAAACAGAATGGGATGTTAAGGGAGATAATATTTATCTATGGGATTTCCGTGAATTACAAGTTGAAGGAGGTTTATACTTCAAAGATGAGTATGCGGATAGTCCAAATGATTCACACCCAAATGAAAGATTTTCTCATAGTATAGTTCCATTATTCAGCAAAAGAGTCGTTGATATAATTGAAGGTAGAGGTGATTCTTCAAGTTTGACTGGTAAGTAAATGATTTATTTCCTTCGATGAGTAATAATAAAATACTTTAGATTTCAGGATTAATATTCCAGTAAAAAAAATACTAATTACAAAAAAGAGCTAAAGCAGTTCATATAAATACTAAAAACCAGTGTATGCTCGTAACTTATATTTTGTTTTAATTGCAGACACCAAGAAGAGATATTAATTTAATGAAGAGAAAAGACTGATTAATAATAAAATTATTTTAATAGTGCTATTACTTCTAGGTATGAGTACCGTATTTTTCCCTCAGAGTCAATTCAGGAGTGGAAGATTTTTTCATCATTCTACGGGTAATCGTATATGGGGTCCAAATGGAAGCAGTACCAGTATTCCAAATGAAATGACTTTGTACAATACTGAAAAGGGATATATAGGAAATAATGAAGTAAGTATGAATGAAACCTGGTTTCCAAGTGATGATAATGAATGGTATACCTGGCATAGAATATTTGATAATTCGGATCCTAACGATAATATATATCCATACTTAGAAAACAATAAGATAATAGTAATAAAATCCTGCTATCCATCATCAGAAATGATAGGAGCAGGAAGCCCCTCTGATACTCTGAATAACCCATCACTAAAGACAATATATAACTACAAATGGCATTGGAGAAGTATAATCCAAATAATGAAGCAGTATCCGAATAATTTCTTTGTAATCTGGACGAATGCGCCATTAGTACCAAGTGCAACAAATATTCAGGAGGCATCATTAGCAGATCAATTTTGCACCTGGGCAAAGGATACTCTGGCTACGGGAAATGATCCATTGTTAGGAGAGTTTCCATCAAACGTATATGTATTTGATTTCTTCCATAAATTGGCAGATGCAACAGGAATGCTGCAGTTACAGTATGCTACAAGTACAACGGACAGTCATCCAAATGGACTAGCGACAGAACTAGTAGCACCACAATTTGTTTATGAGATTTTTAATGCTGCTATTACTTACGAATCCTTAACGGGAATAGGAGTAGATTTTAGTTATCCAAATAAATTTAAATTAACGCAAAATTATCTGAATCCTTTCAATCCATCTACGAATATACTGTATATAGTGGGCAGTAGAGAGTTTATTACATTAAAAGTTTACGATATTATCGGGAACGAAATTTCATCTCTTGTAAATGAAGAAAAATCTCCCGGAGTATATAATATATAATTTACAATGAACAATCTAAGTTCAGGAGTTTATCTTTACAGACTACAGGCAGGTTTATTATCAATTACAAAAAAAATGATTCTTTTACATTAGATATCTATTGGGAAATTTATTTTTTGAAAATAGTGTTGATTTATAAGCTAAATTTGAAATAAAAATAATTAAAAGTTTTTACTCTTTTATTTCTCTATTAAATGGTTTATTTTCCCTTCCCAAGTAGTAGAAAAGTTTATTAATTACTCTTTATCCAAAAAACTTCCTTCTATTTATTATTCATTAAATATAATCTTGTCCCAAATTTGAAAATATTTTGTAAAAATTACCATTGTTACGATTTTACCTATCGTCCCATTTTGAATGTGTCGAAAAAACAATGAATCATTGCGGTACATATTTTGTAATTCTATGAGTAAATTACAAAATGGGATTGAGATGAAAATCAACAATATTTTAATGACAATAAAAACAGTAATTACATTTGTAATAATTTTAATATGCTTCCAAATTAATTTGTTGGCACAGGATTATTTCGTATCACCATCAGCCACGGGTTCAGGCAATGGTTCATTGACGGATCCATATACATTAAGCCAGGCATTTGCAAATGCACAGGCTGGTGATGTTGTTGGGATTCTACCCGGAAATTATACAGCAACAAGTTTAACAACAGGACATTCAGGAACAGTTAATAACCGAATTGTATTTACCGGTACTGATCCTAACAATAAACCCATTATAACTAATAGCGGTGGAACTTCTGCTTTTATAAGAATATATCACGATTATATTACATTAAAAGATTTACATCTAATAAATAATGACGACAAATTCACAATAGAATCCTGGGAAGATGGTGGAAAGAGAGGAATTATATTGGATGGATTAGATAGTTATTGGAACTATGATAGTGGTGCAAGGTCAGAAGATCACATACGGATGAATAATTTTTGGGATGGTATAATTCGTAATTGTACACTTGTAGGCTCAGGTTCGAACTTAATAAATATCCAGGTTAGCCCTGATGGAACAGGTAATTGTAATAATTTTATAATTGAGAATAATGAGATTTCAACATCTCCATATCATCACGCAATAAATATATTTCCAAGCACTGGATGGAACAATCCGGCTTTTATAGATTCTTTTATAATTAGAAATAATTACATTCATAATATTACTGATGGACAATCATCAATTTATGCGAGATACATAAGAGCCTTCAAAATCTACAATAATATATTTGTGAACCCTTCCGGAAATGCCTTAGTCATTTCACCACTTACCGCAACACCCGTAATCCTTCATGATGGTCTGGATGGTTCATTTGATAATAATACAATTGTAATGGGAGGTGGAACGGGTTTATTAAATTTTTCAGCAAATAATATAAATGTACGAAATAATATTTTTTATGGCACTGGTTCTGGATTTTCTTATATGCAGTTTAGACAGTATGGCAGTTCAGGTACTGGCGACCCGATTAATAGTCACGTAATTAATAACAATCTATACTATTCTGTTACTGGAAATAATAGCTGGAACTGGGCTGGCAGTTCATTTAGCACAATATCAGCCTGGCGCTCTGGATCATCACAGGATGCTCAAGGGCTACAAGGAAATCCATTATTTACAAATGTCACAAGTGATTGGACATTACAAAGCACAAGTCCTTCAATAAATACGGGAACAACATTATCCTATTTTGCAACTGATTTTAATGGGGCTGCAAGAACTGGTAATTGGGATATAGGTGCCTTTGAGTTTGGTTCGTCTGGCGGAGGAGATATAGTTCCACCAGAGTTATTAAATGCATCATTGACAAGTTCAACGTCATTAGTATTAAATTTTTCTGAAGTATTAAACACAAACTCAGCACAAAATAGTTCTAATTATTCAATTACAAATGGAATAAATGTTTCAAGTGCTGTATTAACAGGTACACAAGTAATGCTAACTACGTCAACACATATATCCGGGTCATACACTGTAACGGTAAATAATGTAACTGATCTGGCAGGCAATGTGGTTGATCCGAGTAATAACACAGCAGTATATGATTACTCATCAATTGATACTATAGCACCACAGGTTGTTTCTGCTACTATTATTGACTCTATTACATTAAAAGTTTATTTCTCCGAAGTG
Source organism: Ignavibacteriales bacterium (assembly GCA_016707585.1). GTDB lineage: Bacteria > Bacteroidota > Ignavibacteria > Ignavibacteriales > Ignavibacteriaceae > IGN3. The sequence continues at coordinate 199,908 of JADJHL010000008.1, forward strand.
TTAGACCCTGGTACTTCACAGAATAGTAGTAATTATGCAATTAATGGAGTCAGCGTTTCAAATGCTAATCTTTCTTCAAACATTGTAACACTTACCACTTCTATTCATACACCGGGTAGTTATTCAATAATTGTAAGTAATGTAACTGATCTATCTGGAAATATAATTGATCCTCAATACAATTCAACGATTTATGAATATGAGCCCAATCCAAATAATGGATTATTGAGATTTCCAGTTTCAAATGTGTTAGAGTCGGTTATGCCAGAACCACTGCATTTTGGAGAAAAAACAATTGATGGAAAAGGTTATTATCAAAATGATCCTGACTCAAGATGGTCTGGAGATACAATGCCTGAATGGTTAGTATATGACTTAGGTGATATTCATATACTTAATTCAACCAAGCTATCATTTTATAAGTGGAACGAAGGCAGGACTTATAACTACTCTGTGCAGGTTTCAACCGATTCAGTTGTATGGACAACTGTCAGATCTGATGTTATTAGTTTACTTAATCAAGAATGGAGTCAAGAAGATATTGGCCCAATTGATGCAAGATACATTAAGATAATTTTTGTTTCAAGTAACCAAAATAGTTGGGCTGGTTTATGGGAAGCTGAATTCTGGGGATATTTAAAAATGCCTACAAATTTAGATCAAGATGAATCTAAGCCAATTTCATATATTCTTGAACAGAATTATCCCAATCCTTTTAATCCAACTACTAAAATAAAAGTACAACTCCCTCAAAACACACAAATGAGACTAGCAGTTTATAATATGCTTGGTGAATTTATAGTTGAAATTGCCAATGGAGAATTTGCTTCAGGAAGTCAGGAGTTTAGTTTTGATGCAACAGAATTAGCATCTGGAATGTACTTATACAGAATTGAGAGTCCAGACTTCACGGAAACTAAGAAAATGGTACTTTTACGATAGTTGTTTTTAGATGAAAATTGATTCTCTCCATATAGAAAGGTATTATTTTAGAATTGACTCCTGCCGATGATTTAGCATGGGTTTTTAAATTTGCAATTCCTATACTTTTAGCCATATATATCGAGATAGTTTTCAGAATATATTAAGATCAGAGCTAAAAACAGCTTAATATTTTATAATGAACTGCACTCTTATTGATCTTATTCCTAAAAGTAGAGAATAAGTTAAATAACTATTGTAATTATTTGTCTTCTTTTTTTTTAACTTCAAACCGGCTTGCATTAGGTAAGTGTATGATCTTACTCCCTAAAAGTGGATGCTAAGTTAAGCAACTTTTTCAATTAAATCTCTTCTGTTTTTTTCTTCAAATTCCACAGGTGATAAATACCCTGAAAATGAATGAAGTCTTCTTCTGTTGTAATTTATTTCAATATATTCAAAGATACTTCTTTTAGCTTCCTCTCTGGTCTGATATTTTTCCCAGTAGGTTAACTCTGTTTTTAGTGTATGGAAAAATGATTCTGTTACTGCATTATCATAACAGTTTCCTGTTGAACTGTTTGACTGAACTATTCCATAGATTTTTAATAATTCTCTGAATGAAATACACGTATACTGACTGCCTCTGTCTGAGTGAAAGATTATTCCTCTTTCCGGATTTCTGTGAACCAAAGCCATCATTAAAGCTCTTAGAACAAGCTCTGGTGATAAGCTGCTGTCTATTGACCATCCAACTATTTTTCTTGAGTAAATATCCATCACAACTGAAAGATAAAGCCAGCCTTCTTTTGTCCACAAGTAAGTTATATCACCAGTCCAAATCTTGTTCTCTGACAAAGCAGTAAAATTCTGTTTCAGAATATTTTCACTTGCCTGTGCTTTTGTGTTTTGAACTGTTGTTACTCTGAATCTTCTCTTTGTTTTAGCTTTGATATTATTGACTTTCATCAACCTGGCTATTCTCTTTTTATTTACACCAATTCCTTCTTTTCTCATCGCTGCATATATTCTTGGCAATCCATAAGTAGCTTTGCTTTTGTTGTGATGAAACTTGATGATCTCTAATATTCTTTGATTTTCTTTTACTCTAAAGCTCACTTTTTTCTTAAGCCATTTGTGATAACCTGATGGACTTACCTGTAATACTTCACAGACTAAAGCTAAAGGATATTGTATTCTGTTTTCTTTGATGAACATATATTTTAATCCTTTACCTTTGCAAAGTAGGATATGGCTTTTTTTAAAATGTCACGCTCCATCTTTAACCTGGCTATTTCTCTGTCCTTCTTTCTTAGCTCCTCTTGTTTTACTGCTGATAACTTGAATTCTTTATCATAACTCCTTCGTTTTTCTGACATTTTGAGCTCCTATATTTTTTACTTTTTACTAAGTATAGTTGCTTTTCCTTTTATCTACTATTGGGGGTTAGGATTATATAAATTATACATTAAAAATATCTAATATTACTGATAGGTTGGGGAATATTATTTCACCAAATCCAACATCAGTTATATATAGACTTCCTTTACAAAGAATTGGTTCTCCAGTTCAAAACCCAATTGAAACTGCTATTTCAAATAGTTGGGATCCTAATTATTTACCAGAAAAATCTATCGATGGTGAGGGTCTAATTAATTCTTCCTCCAGATGGATGAGCAGTACAATAATGGCAGATACAGTAAGCTATGATATGGGAAACATCAATGCAATTGATAGCTTAAGAATATCGTTTTTTCAATGGGAATCTGGCAGACTTTATAAATACTCTATATATAGTTCCAAAGATTCTTTAAACTGGGATCCAATAGTAGTTGATATTTGGTCAGATTCTTCAGAATGGACTGAAATCGAATTTGACTCTACTCAGACAAGATTTGTTAAATTAGTATTGTTGGAGAGTAATCAAAGTCAACCAGCTAGTATCTGGGAAATTGAATTATATGGTCCTGCAGGAGTAACCGGTATTAACAATGAGACAGAAATTCCAAATTCATATACTCTTTCTCAGAATTATCCTAATCCTTTTAATCCGACAACAAAGATTAGCTATACAATTCCGGAAAAGAGCAAAGTTAGTTTGAAGATATTTGATGTATTGGGTGCTGAAGTTGTGGAATTGGTTAATAGCGAACTTGAATCCGGAGAGTATTATATTGATTTCAACGCCAGCAGTTTACCATCAGGCGTCTATCTTTACAGATTAGAAACAAAATCTTTTGTTGAAACTAAGAAAATGATATTGTTAAAATAACAAAGTATAAAATTAATTCTTTCCCCCTGTTAATGAAAGCCTGTCTACCGGATAGGCTGTTAAGCAGGGGGCTTTTATTTTTAAAAATATTATCACAAGACCCTGTAACATACTTATTGAGATAGTGAAGAGTATTAGTATTAAAAATGTTTTTATAAAATAAATAGTGATGCAATTAAATTAATATTCAAGAAGTGTGTATTTTCTTTTTATAGGTTAGCTTTCATATCTAGTTCAATTCAAGTAAAAAGAACTATGAAATTTGCTGATATGGTACAGATTCTTCACTGATATAAATTGAACGCCTTTTAAAATATCGCCACATATCCGTTTTAGTTTTATAGATATAAAATCCAGCATTTATACATGCTTTAAGTGATTGTACATTCTCAAATTCTACATACGTAATCAAAAAATGCTTCCCCTTCTTTTTTATTATTTCAGAGAATCTTCCTAAAGATTCGGACATTATTTTTTTTTGCCTGAAGCCGGGTTTGGTATATGCTCCCTCAAACAATACTTCATTATCAGCTAGTACAGGAATGCCATTTTGAAAGACCTCATCAATCTTGTTTTCTTCTTCAGGATTCATAATCCATTGAATAAAAATAGGGGTGTCACTCTTATCAACTGAAACATAACATTCATCAAAACCATAATCATATAATATCTTCCTTTTTAAATAATCCTTGTATTCGTTAGCATTAGAATGTATAATCTCGTCGGTGAAGATTGCATCAAAATCTTTTTTTGTCATTTCCCTGATCGAGAAATCAATATTTGATTTTTTAATCTGGTTTAAATTATTCAAATCTTTTTTTAAGCAATAAAACTTTTTTTTAGAATAAAATCTGCGTTTAATTTCATATAATAAAATGGAAAAATATCCCCCAAAGAGAATATTTAATATCATTAAAAGTTTTAAGATTAAATGGTTTCGCAATGTATTTCCAAAAATTTACAGTTCCTATAAAAAATTAGTACAATGTATAAATCATCCCATAGCTAGACTCGAAATTTATTTTTAAGATTAAGATTTCTTTTATTAATAGAATTCTTTAACATATAAGTAATTAAAGTAAAAATCATTGAAAGAAATAAAAAAACAATAAATAAAAATTTTCTTGGCTGCTCATATAATTTTGGGGTTTCTGCAGTATTGTATGATTTTTCACCAATAAAAAATTTAATTACTGATGCTAAAAACGAAGGAATCTTATCCCATCGAATATTTGTAGTTTCATCAAAACTATAACGCCAATTATTTTTCCAATTATGATAAACTTGATTGAATATTGAAGTATCTGATTTAATATCGCTTAGAGTTGCAAGACTTCCGTCTGACCTGTGCCAAATAAAACTCGAATCTGATGGTGAGATTACTTTCCATTCGTTCATATCATAAAACTCAACCATTGTGTGTCCGCCCCCTTTACCAAATAGTTGTAATTTCCTTGCAGGAATATCAACTTTCCACAATGCATTTAACAAGGTTTTGGACATTGTTCCACAAGGTCCATCTCCAAGTCTGCCTTCTACTCCATAACAACCATATTCAAGACTAACCGCAGTGGACATATTGAAAAAACCGGTAGCTTCCCACTGAGAGTACCAATCTAATCGATCCTTCTTAATCCAATTTTTTGTTTTATTATATATAGCATTTGAAATTATAATTACAGAATCTGCTCTAGAAGTTAAATTTTGATTAGCATAACTTAATTCAATAAAGGATTTCACCATACTATCCTCTTCATTATCCTTTACATAAAAAAAGATAGAAAGTAAAATGAAAAGAATGGCTAAGAAAAATGAAGCAAAAAGTAGAGTTTTTTTCATAATAAAGCCTGCAGATAAATCATTGTTCAATAGAAGAACAAAATTAATTATTTAATAATGCAATCTATTTTTCAATTACACTTAATAAATTCTCAGTTAAGAATTCTCCAAAAATATTTATTGCTTTTTGATTCCAATGTCCCATAATTCCTGAAGCCTTCCAATATCTCATTTCTTTGTTATTATAGTCACTCAGTCTGTGAGGAATCAAAATAACTTTTAAGGAAGAAAAGCTATTAAACAAGGGATAATAGTATTCTGGAAAATCATCTGTAATTATTAGAACAATTTTTATGTTCCTATTCTTAGCATCATCATTTAGTTCTGATAGAATTTTTTTATTAAGTTTATACAAATTTGTATCAATAGTAGCGACAGGATTTTCAAAAGATTGGGTTGATTTTTTATGCGGGGTTTCTAATGCAAATTTATCAAGTATAGTCTTATTTAAAGATCCATTACGATATGCCTCATATGATTCTTTAAGTAAATAACCAATACCAAAATCCCGAATATATGAAAATTCTTTTCTTAACTTAGAATCACCTGAATTAAGAAAATTATAATTTAATTTTAATGAATCATTCTCAAGATAATATTCAGGTGAAGGAAACTTTTCCTTGGTAAGTAAATTGGTTCTTTTAACATAAAAGACTGCAATATCAGGATTGAAATTTTGTGCCTTAAATTTATAGTTAAAGAACATATCACGAAAATCAAGTCCGCCAATTCCGAAATTAAGAACCTCAACATTTGTATTAAGCTTATTATTTAAATTATTTTCGACCTTTGTTCTAAAATGATTTCTTTCGAATACCTGCATTCCCTCCATATAAGAATCACCTAATAATGCAATTCGTAGGGTGTTGCCAGGTTTTTGAGGGGGATAACCTTTTCCAATATATCCATATTTGTTAGTGCCTCCCATATACATACCTTCAGCTCTGGCAAAAAAAATGTTGTAGTCAGGTTTAAATGTTCTTCCTAGCTTGTCATTATCATAAACGAAAGATGAAGAAGCAATTTCTGATAATTGCAAAAAACCTTCATATGTAAGAAGAAAACAAATAATACTGATTACAGAAAGAGATAATTTTTTAAGAATTTTCATAATGTCCATTTAAAACTGACCGTATAAAAAAGGTAACTTATCCGAACTAAAAATTAGTAGGAATATTAAAAACCAGCTTGATATTATAAATCCATATTTAATTGGTGCAGGTATATATGCTAAAAAATAATCAGAGTTGTATCGTTTTTCAAAATAATCAAAAGCGAAACTGACAATTGAATAAGCAAGAAAAATTTTAATAAATCTAAACGCAAATTCGCTATTAGAAAAACTAAAAATCTGACCGAAAATTTGAGATGCATGATTAATATCTGTTGTTCTAAAAAAAACATTTGCCAGAGTAACTAAAAACAAGGTGGATATTACTTGTAGTAAATTTAATATGGGCGGGGAAGTGATAAGACTTTTTAATTTATCCTTGAATTTTTTATTCATAATAGCAAAAGACATAAAAAATCCGTGGAGAAATCCCCAGATTATAAAGTTCCAGCTTGCACCATGCCAGAGACCGCATAAAATAAAAGTAATCATTATTGCTAAAGCATTGCCCCAATTTCCTAAATCTCTGAACTTTATCTGTAATGGTTTAAAGAGATAGTCACGCAGCCAGGTTGAAAGCGAAATATGCCATCGTCTCCAAAAATCCGAAACACTATTTGCAAAATAAGGTTGTTTGAAATTAATCATTATGTCAAATCCAAATAACATCCCAACTCCTCTTGATATACTGCTGTAACCTGCAAAATCATTGTACACCTGAATTGTAAATAAAAGTACTGCAATTAAAACTTCAATAGATTTGTAATATGCAGGGTCAGCAAAAATATGGTTGATAATTGCACCGCAACTATCAGCAATAATAACTTTTCTAATCATACCGGTGGTGATAAGTGCAAAACCTCTTTTAATATTTTCTGTGGAAAATTGTCTGTCATTTTTTATTTGCGGAAGTAGTCTTGAAGCTCGTTCAATTGGTCCGGCAACAACAGTCGGGAAAAAAGAAGCAAATACTGCAAATTCAAAGAAAGTATATTTTCCTTCAATAAATTCATAATAGTTATCAAAAATAAAAGTTAGTGTTTGGAATATATAGAATGAGATACCTAGCGGTAGAATTATATTTAATGTATCAAGATTTATATTCCATCCCAGAATGCTAACAAAGCCTTTTGCAGATTCAATAAAAAAATTAAAGTACTTGAAGAATCCTAAGATTAAAATATTAAACACAACGCCCAAAACCACATAGGTTTTTTTTGCATCATCTGTCCTTGATTTCCTTACGGCTTCTCCAATAAAATAGTTAACACTTGTAATTCCAATAAGCAAAAATGTTAGCCGATAATCAAAATAAGAATAGAACGCGTAATTGATTATAAGTAAAAAATGATTTCTATACTTTACCGGTGTTATATAGTACAATAACAGTGAAGCAATAATAAAAATAAAAAATATGATTGAATTATACTGCATAAATTCTTAACTGGGACTATGTTATTTGGCTGAAGATAATTTTGAATTAATTACGTTTTGAAGATCACCCACATCTTTAAGTTTTAATAATTCGTATGCTTTGAAGCGAATAGAATACTCTTTTTCAACAGCAGTAATAACATTCAAATGTGAAAGTGAGTCCCACCCGGGAACTTGATCTGCGGTAGTATTGTCCTGAAATTCAAATTCATCAAGTTTTAGAACATCAAGAATTATTTTTTTAAGTTGGTCGGTTACCATACTAATTATCTCCCTTATTTTTTCTTTTTTCTTCAAGTATTCTTTCACTATTTGCTTTCCGGCTTGGTTTGCCTGCTGAACTCTTTATCAACCATCGAGGAGGAACCAAATAAATGTTTGAGATAGTGACATCAATAGACATCCCCGCTTTTTTAATTTCATTTATCAAGATTTTCTTTTCTTTCTCATCTTCTAATTTAGTCTCAACAATAACACTTATTACTTCAGTTCCCAGCTCTTCATCTGCTTCACCAAATGCAATTATTCTCCCTTTCTGCACTCCATCGATTTTATTTATAACATCTTCCACATCTTCAGGATACATATTGTTACCTGCAACGATAATAATATCATCTTTCCTACCTATTACATATAATTCGCCATCGTGAATAAATCCATAATCACTTGTATGGTACCATCCTTCATTATCCATAACTTGAGCGGTTTTTTCCGGATAATTTCTATATCCATCGAAAAGTGATACTGACTTTACAGCAATTTCGCCCAGAGTATCATCAGGCAATGTTATTCTATTATCATCTACAATTTTCATCTGGCAGCCATCTAATAATATACCTGAAGAAATACATATTCTTTTAACCTTCGTATTTTCATTTGTATATTCAACAACACCATTCGCTAATTTTTGTCTATCGACTTCCATAATCTTGTATTTCTGACCAGGAGGTGTTTGAACCAATGCCAGAGTTGTTTCAGCCATTCCATATTGAGTTGTCGGAGCTAATTCATTTAATCCATAATTCTTAAATCTATCAATAAATCTTTCCATGGTGTCATGCCTGATCGGTTCAGCTGCATTAACAAGTAGTCTTAGGCTTGATAAATCAACGCCCTCCATATCTTCATCATGTACTTTATTAGTTAAAAGATTAAAAGCAAAATTCGGTTGCAGTGTAATTGTCGCTTTCTCTTTAGATGCTGCATCAAAAAGTATAACGGGAGCTAAAATCCATTCAAAAGTATTTATTTGAATTGTTGGAATTCCATAAGCTAAGGGCATATGAAAGGTTCCGATCAATCCCATATCATGATATAAAGGCGTCCAGCTAATAAATTTATCACTATTGTTCAGATATAAAGCTTCTCCATATTGCACAACATGTTCAAGAATATCATGATGAGTTAGAATAACTGGTTTTTGCAAACCCGTCGTTCCTGATGAATGCTGTAATAAAATAGGATCTTTCCTTTTCATCGATGCACGGATAGTAAAGAGTTCGGAATCTAACTCAGAATTACTAAAAATTAAATTCTCTTCAAAAGGGAAATGCAATCCTTTAATTGTACTATTAGGAGAGTTGATCAGAGCACCAATAACGGGTTCGAGGTCCTTTTCTGTAAGTAAATAATCTAAACCTGATCTTTGAGACATTCCTTCAAGTCCTTGTCTGAATTTATCCGGGTGCAGCCTGGGATTAGGATAAGCAAGAACGGTTGGAAGTGCACCAATTCCAACAATACCAAGGTAGAGAGGGTAAAACTCGGGATTGTGTCTGATAATCATTGCGCAGACCTGGCCTGGTTTTATTCCTTTTTTTAATAAATACTTTGAATAATAATTTGCCCTTTCAATAAGCGATGAGAAAGTCCATCGATATGGTTCTTCACCTGTAACCCAGTGGATAATTGCATCAGTATTTGGTCTATCTACCGAAAGAAATTGCCATCTTTCCCAGACAGAATTAAAGTCTTTTATTGATTGTTTATTCACGCGAATCCTTTTTTGTTTTAGAAATTTTTAAGTGTTGATTTTTCAAATATCTTAGAAAACATAATTAAATATCCCATAATAATAAATGCATTTGTAATATGACCAACTCTGAAAAGAGTCGTTTCCGTTATATTAATGACCAAAGGTAATACTAAAAACCAAGCCCATAAATTTAGATTTTTGTTTATAATTGCTTTGCGAAAATAATTTACAATTACTAGTAAAAACAAACTTAAACCTATTAATCCAATCTCATTTATCATATCCAAATAACCGTTGTGTCCCTGGATTGGTAACCAGAGAAAAGAATTGTAAATGAGTTGTATCGTAGGACTCTCAATAACCCAAAATCCTTGAAAACCACAGCCCTGGATTGGATGTTGTGAAATGTTAAAAATGATGACTTGCCATAATCGATTCCTATCATCATAACTTCCCTCCTTTCCAAATATTCCCTGAAACATATCAAGAACTTCAGGAAAAAAAACAAAAACAACTATTAAAAGTGAAGCTGCGAAAAATATTGTAGTAAAAAAGAGAAAATATCCAGCACCTATACTGTTAAAGATTCTATTCTTTAAATAGAACAATAAGCTCATAGATAAAAAAATAAACAATGCGGTATAGGCAGTACTACTGACTGATCCAATCACAAGGGTGATTGCAATGGATACCATAATGAGTCCAATAATTTTTTTAATTCTATTGTTTTCATTAATAAGTATTATTGAACTTAGAACCGTTGCAATTAAACTTCGTTGGCCGAAAGAGTTTTTATGCGGAGATAAGCCTCGCCATGTTCCAAAAGCTGGGTCTTTTGCACCAGGTATTACTAAAACAACAACAAATGATATAAAAATAAAAGCATAAAGAATAGGTTTGAGTATTTTCAATAATTCATTATAGTTTTTTGAATAAGAAAGAAATACCAATATCACAAAAAAATAAGTAAAAATCTGAAACCACCTTTTAAAAGAAACTAAAGGAAAATCTGACCAGGAAATTGTAATGAGTGCATAAAAAAGTAGGATTGAGAACAATTTTTCCTTTTTTATAATAGAAATTGCAGATTGTGTATTAGATAAGAAAGCTATAAATGAAAGAAAGAATAAGATAGGATAGATAATTTGATTAACAATATTACTTGTTTCGATATCTTCTGTCCCTATTTCCTGCATTTTAGCTTGAAATGAAGGTAGTGATGTTCCAAAGAAGGTTATAAAAATAAAAATCGCGAAAGATATTTTAGCAATTATATCGGCTCTTGGTATTTTTATAGTATACATTTTATTTTAAACTTTTATTCAGAGTCTTGAGATAAATATTTTCTAATTGATCAACTATTCCGCCGATACTGAATTTTTCCTCAGCCCATTTTTTGGCTGTCATACCCATTCTCATTCTATAATCTTCATCAGAAAGCAATTTTATGGTATCTTCTGCTAATTCCAGCACAGAATCCTTTTCAATTAATAAACCATTAACTCCATTTTTGACTATCTCCAATGGACCAGGTGTCTTTGTAGCAATGACCGGTTTTCCGCAAGCCATAGCTTCTGCTAAAACCATTCCAAACGCTTCATAATCAGATGGAAGGGCTAGAATATCACAGCTCTTTAGAACTATTTCTTTCTTCTCCTCACTTAATTCCCCTAAAAAGCGAATATTACTGCTAACTTTATTTTCTTCAGCAAGAGACCTTAGTTTTGGATAATTTCCAAAATCAGGTCCTGCAATAATTAGTATAACATCTTTAATTTGATTTTTAATTTGAGGAAGAGCCTTAATGAGAAGATCTATTCTTTTGCCTTCATGGGCTTGTCCAAGAAATAAAATTATCTTTTTATTAACAAGAGCATTCTGATTTATAAAATCTTCCGTATTACTCTTTTGGAATAAACTTTGTTTAATTGGGTTGTATAATAATTTTAATTGTGACTGATTAATTCCAAAATTCTTAATTCTCAATAGCTCATCAGTATTAAGTGTTAGAAAAACGTTAATTTTTTTGTAAATAGTTTTAAATGCTATATGATCAAACTGACTATACAGGTAAGTATTAAATGGACTACCACTAAAATGTGTATGTCCTTGTAATAAGGTTTTATAGTCTTTAAAGTAATTTACCAAAGGAACCCAAATTGTGTGTGGGTGCCTGATGGAATGCATATGTACAATGTCATAATCATTTTTTATTAAATCTAAAATTGCAGATGGAGTAAAGCTCATATGACCCAATCCAAATAAACTGCGATATCTATAAACTTTTACACCATTCAATGACTCATTTCGGTCACCTTTAAATGGTGGTTGGTTTTTATGCATTCTATCAGTGGTAAGAACACTCACCTCATGACCTCGCTTTGCAAGTTCTTCAGAAAGATCCTGTACAACTTTTTCTACACCACCAACACTAGGATAATATCTTGGAGTTATTTGGGCAATTTTAAGCATGTATAATAATTATGGTTTTCTAAAAAGAGATTTTAATTTAACTCTAATTTTTTTTAACTCTTCTTTTCTTATAAAATTAATAAATTCGGCATCCACGATTCTTTTCTCTTTAACCCAATAACATTTAGCGAAAGAAAATGTTCTTAGTATACTTCCAAGAATAATCGGTGCGGTAACAATTCGCTCAAAGGATCGTAATATATGCCAGATGGGATGATATCCTAAATGATAATCTGTTCTTCCCTCGCGAAGCGCAATTGTATAATTAGTATTATTTGCTGAACTCATTTTTCTATGATGTTTTACTAACACGTCAGTAAATGTTTTAGTCTCCCAACCTTTCATACGGGCTGTAACCTCAGCAATTGCATCTACTAATCCAATTGGAGACGGTTGATATCCATCTATTTCCTCATAACATTTTTTCCTGAAAAATTGTACTGGTCCCGCAACACTCTCATCACTGGATTTCTGTTCAATAAATTTGCCATCAACTAAATCATATACGCGCCCTCCGCAGATTCCAAGTATGGGGTCTTCATCATATTTTTTGAGAAGTGTTTCAAAGTAATTAGGTTCAAATGAAACATCGGCGTCTAAATTACAATAAAAGTCGTACTCTAGTTCATTGATTTCTTTGAATCCTTCCCTTATAGCAAAAACTTTACTACCAAAATTTCTGGAATCGTTCTTCTCGCGTTGAACAAGTTGAATGTAAGAATATGTATCAGTATACTTTTTTACAATTTCAGATGTCGAATCACTTGATCCATCATCCACGATTATCCACGCCAAAGGTTTTACAGTTTGATTTATAACAGAATTAATAGTCTTCTCAATAAATTGTGCCTCGTTTTTTGCTGGTGTAATTATTATGTATCTGTTTAAAATCATTTAGTTTTTTGTTCCTTATACTCATCAGGATAAATACCTAGAACAGCAAATGGTTTTGCAATATTTGAGATTGCTCTGAGGAACCAATGAAAACTTTTAGTTCTGTTCCAAATAAAAAATATTGAGATAAACAACGCTAAAATTGCTTGCAAAATCCCTTTAAAAAATTCGATAATACTTAAGGGTATCGATTGTTTATTATTTTTTATTATATGAGTTCTTGTAAAATTATTTCCCGTTCTAAAAACTCTTTTCACAAGCCATTTGATATTTGCTCTCTCAGAAGGAACAAACTCATATGTGATTGCTTCAAAACAACTGACAAATTTTGCACCATCACTTATAAGTTTTGAAAAGAGATGGTGGTCACTGCCTCCTGAAATTCCATATTCTGGGTCAAACTTGTATCCTTTTTTGATAAAAAATTCACTTTTAATCATACAATTTCCTGTATTTAATAAAGCCGGAATTTCACCAGAGGGGTTTGCATCTCGATGATAAACTGGGCAATCAGTTATCCATTTGGGAGCATTAACATGGAAATATGATTTGACTCTCCCAATTGCTCCATCTGCATTATATTTTAACAAATTATTTATATGAGTATACATCCAGTTTTCATCGGCATATTCATCATCATCTATAAAGAATATATATTCGCCAGAAGCTTTTTTAACTGCAATATTTCGTGTAATAGCAATATTCTTTTCTGGTTGAATTTCATAAGAAAGGCTACAAGATACTTTTCCAAAGTAACTATCTACAATTGTACGAGCGCTGCCTTTATCATCATTATCAACAATAATCAATTCAACTTCAGATAAATCTATATTCTTTTGATTAAGAAGACTATCAATTAATTTTTTTAATAACTCTTGTCTTTTATAAGTAGCGATACAGACTGAATATTTAATCATTAATTACCTGTTTTAGTATTTATAAATAGCTTTATATAGGTTATACCACAAAATTATTGCAAAAAGAACCTCCCCACACAAACTTGCAATCAATGCCCCTTTTATCTGAAACTCACTAGTAAGAATAAAGGCCAGCGTTATAGTAATTAGCATCGTAGCTCCATTAAATAGAGCAAGTGATTTAAATTTTTTAACAACTTGTAGTCCATAACTTGCATTTGCTCTTAAAAAACCCACTGAGGAAAGTAATGCCCAATAGAATAGATAATCGAAAACAGTCTGGTAGTCCTTTGTAAAAACCATTTTTAATAGAATGCCAGAACTAAAGTATAGAACTATAGAAACTATAAGTATAAGTATAGGGAATGAAATTCCAGCAAAAATCAAGTTCTTAAAAAATCTTTTTAGCTGATTTTGTTCTCTGAGTTTTGCTCCATAGGGTCTAATAACATTTCCCCATCCATTCGTAATTAAACCTACAGGCAATAACAATAGTCTTGATGCAGATACATCGGCTACAGCATTACTTCCAAGTAATCCACCTATAACATATAAATATGAATATCCTTGTAACTGAGTGACTGTAATTCCTATAAGAGACCATTTGCTTATTTGCCAGTTTTCCAGATAGCTCTCTTTTATGTTCTGTAAATTAAAATTGAACTTCAGTCTTTTATTTATTATTAGAGAATCGAAACCTGAAGCAAGGCCCATAAAAAAAATAATTAATGGAACATTAATTCCTATTAAAAGATAAGTTATTAAAATTAGTCCTGCATAAATGACTCCATAATAAAAATCAAGCTTAAGCACTTTAATAGGTTCTTCTTCTGCGAAAAAATACGATCTGAGAAATTCACGATTTAAAATTCCAAAACTTCCAATACATAAACTTGAAGCTATTAGGGACTTTTCAATACTCATTCCAATGTTAAAAAGAATAAAAACAATCAATAAACCCGCTAAACCAACAACAATTAATGCTATTATTTGCCCACTGAATATTGCAGAAATATACTTATCCTTAGCTTCTTTGGTTTTACCAGCAATTGATACTGTGATAGGTGTATTTACAACAGAATTTTGAAAAGACATTAAATACATAATAACGGATAAGGCAATTGAATAGTATCCATATTCACTTTTAATTACTGTCTTTATTAACAAAATTTGAACACCTAAGTTTATCATAGAAAGCATTCCCTGGTCGAGTGCAGCGATTCCACCACGGTAAAAAATAGTACCCTTTATTTTGGATAAACTTGATGAAAACATTAATTTGTTGTGAGTCTTAAATTTAATTATTTATTATAGTTTGAATTTATTAAGCGAACAAAAACATCTACAATTGAACCTTTAACAGTGTTTAATTTTGTGCCACTTCATTTTATTCAATTTAAATGCACCAAGGAATTTGTATCCTAGAAAAGCACTTATAGAAACTCATTTTTGGTGCTGACAGCTTTTGCAACAAATTCAGTGTGAGTAGGTTTAATGAACTGTTCATACCAAATTTCAAAAGTAAGAAAACTAAATAATGCTCTTTTGTAATCTTCTTTCTTTTCAAAATGATCATTAAGCATTTTTCGAATAACATTAAGATTAAAATATTGTCTGCAAGCAGATCCTTCGGATAATAGTCGTTCTTCAATTTCTTTTCTAAGATTACTTTGAAACCAATCATCAAGGGGAGTCGTAAATCCTATTTTCTTACGATTAATAATCTCTTTAGGAATCCACTTAGCAACAGCTTTTTTAAGAAGATATTTCTGAGTAGTTCCATGAATTTTATACTTTGAAGGGATGCTCTCCACAAGTTTCATTAGATCTAGATCTAGAAAAGGGACCCTTGCTTCGAGAGAAACAGCCATTGCCATTTTGTCACCATATAGTAACAGGTTATCTGGTAAGGATAGTCTGGAATCCACATAAAGCATTTGATTCAGGCCATCAAGATGTTTTACCTCAGGCTGCCACATCATTATTGCATTAGACATATCATTATAATTTACAGAACTGGAATTAAAAAGATCTTGTCTTATATTTGAATCAAGTGTTTCATATACAAGTTTTAATCTATCAGGAATATTCACAATGCTAAGGGAATTAACAGCCCTTTTGATTCTTTCATTTCTAGGAAGATTTAGTACTATCGGACCGAGAATTCTATCTCTTATAAAATTAGGGATATTTCGATAATACTTTCCATAGTATTCTCCGAAATGTCGTGGATATCCCGCAAACGGTTCATCAGCCCCTTGACCAGTAAGTACAACTTTAACATGTTCTCGGGCAAGTTTGCAAATAAGATAATAGGCAAGTATGGATCCTGTTGAAACAGGTTCTTCCATATGCCAAACTGAAAAGGGTAGTAACTTGTTATAGTCTTCAGATGAAACGATAAGTTCATGATGTTCGCTGTTAATGAGTTCCGAAGTAAAACGTGCTTCTTTGAGTTCGTTGAATTTAAAATTATCTGTAAACCCAACAGTAAAAGTCTTTATTGGATTATTAGTTATGCTGCTCATAATTGAACAAACTGTTGATGAATCAACTCCACCACTGAGCATTGCCCCAATTGGTACATCGGAAATCATTTGTCTCTTTACAGCATCAAATATTTTGGATTGCAGATCCTCAACTATTTCTGACTCATTTTTATATTTAATTTCTTCAGGGATTACTTTATAAAATCTTTCTAGTGTTGAACCATTACTATTAGTGATGAGGCAGTATCCAGGTGGTATCTTAAATATGTTTTTAAATATTGTCCCTGGTGAAGGAACATATGTATAAGTGATAAAATCATAAAGTGAAGATATATTTATTTCTCTTTTAACTTCTGGATTTATTAAGATTGGTTTTATTTCTGATCCGAAAATTACACTGAATCCATTATCAATATAGTATAAAGGTTTTATACCAAAAGGATCTCTTGCAAGTATTAGTTTTTTTTGTTTTTGGTCCCATAAGGCAAATCCAAACATTCCATTTAATCTGCTGAAACTTTCTATGCCCCATTCTTCATAAGCATGAATAATTACTTCCGTATCTGAATTAGTCCGAAAAGTGTGTCCTTTTAAAATTAATTCTTCTCTTAATACAGGGAAATTGTATATCTCACCATTGAAAACAATCCATATGGTTTCGTCTTCATTAGTCATTGGTTGATTACCTGTTGATAGATCAATTATCGAAAGCCGTCGGTGGCCAAGAAAAACACCACAATCATCATCGTAATAAAATCCTTCATCATCAGGCCCACGATGAGAAATAGTTCTGACCATCTCTGTAGACAGATTCCGATCCATCGGGTAATTGTTTTTATAATTGAAAAGTCCTGTTATTCCACACATAATTATTATAAATATTTAATTCAATTTTTAGATACTAATTTATTTGAAACGTCGTTTGAAAAACTTAGTTCAGTTTTTTTAATTGCAGGAAAATTATAGAGTATTTTTTAACTCTTGGTCCGTCTATAAATTGTCTTTCCATTTTTAGCTGCCGCGATCAAAGTCTCGGTTACTGCTTTTGCATTAGTTATAAACATAGGTATACTTTTTAGTTTCCACTCATTCATTACAACATCATTTAAAAGACTTTTCATAACAACTGCGTCTCTTAAAAAATCTTGCTTTATATTTGGCAAAGGATAAACAAACTCATCTCCTGAATGATTTATACATTTAACGGGGACTACTTCAAGTGTATTAAACTTAAAAGGAAAATCTTCTTTTAAAATATCTCTTGGAGCATTTGCTTGTGTTAATACCTGAAAATATTTTGCCCCTAGACCCAATATCTTTGTGTTGTACTCCGCCATAAAACCAAAAGGAGTTCCGATTCCACATTTAGTTGTTTGCAAATGATGATCTTTTGTTATTTTTTCTGCTAATGGACCAAGAGCACATACACTAAAAGTTGGATGAATACTTCTTTTTACATCAGGGTATCGTCTGAATAATTCAGTCAGTAATCCCATTTGAGATTTTGATTTATTTACGTCAAAAATATTACTACGATAATATTTGGCCGCATCAAAAAACTTATCATCACCAAAAACAAACGCTGGCATCGCAAGAGTTATATTGTTGGATTGACAATATTCAACTAAACTATTAAGTAAAAGTTTCAGATTATCTGAATATATCGGATACATATTATTAACTGAACTGTGAATCATCAATATATCGTAATCTGAGCCAAGTCTAGTAATTAGATCTTTCAATAATTCATCATTCTTCAGTTCACCTAAAAAGTATCTCAGTATTTTTTTAATTTTAAAATTTATCTTGAAGAGAATTTCTTTAATATTATTTCGAGTCTGCTGAGAGAATATCCTTCTTGCCAGATTATAAATAATTACGTTCATACTAAAGTCATTTGGTTAGAATTAAAAAAAAATCTTACTGATTAATAAAAAAAATACTCATAATCATTAAAAAGTAAATAGAATAAAAACTGAAATTATAATTTTTCATTGATTTTAGATAAATAGAAATATATATGGAAATATAAACTATTAATCCTTTTTTGGTATTAATTTTTTATAAGCATCCAACAGCTTTTCAGAAACAACCTGCCAAGCTAAATGTTTCTCAATTCTTTCCATTCCATATTTGCCCATTTTTTCACGTAAATCTGGACTATCCATCAAAGTAATAATGTTTTCAGCATATTCAGTTATATCATTAGGTGTTGCGTATAGTGCCGCTTCTTGAGCAGAAAACCTGGTTTCCTTCAAATCAAAACTTACAATAGGTTTACCAAGACTCATATATTCCATTATTTTGATCCAGGTAGATTGATCATTTAAAGGATTTGAAGGATTTGGATCAAGGCAAATATCCGCAGTGGATAAATACTTTAATAAATCATCGAAAGGGATTTTCCCAGTGAATTTACAATACTCCTGCAAGTTTAATTCTTCCCGCAGTTTTTTTAAATCATCAAGGGAATCGCCAGGACCAACAATAACACAATAAAAATCTTTTCTATTAAATTTATTAACCAGAGTACTAAGAGCTTTTAGTAGATAATCGACACCATCCTGCGGGCCCATTACTCCAATATAAACAAAGATTTTTTTACCTGATTTTTTCAATTCAACATCTGGCTCAACAAGGTGAAAGATACTCAAATCAGGACCGTTTCTAACAACAAAAATATCTTCTGGTTTCTTGTTTCCTCTTTTGATATCAATTTCTTTATAGGATTCATTTGTGGCTATTATAAGGTTAGCCGATCTAAGACACAATTTCTCTTCAATCATTAGGACTTTATATATTAAACCTCCAGTAATATTATACCGAGAAAGAAATAATTCAGGAGAAAGATCGTGATGATCAAATACAAATTTTTTGCCTATTAATCGGAAAAACAATCCAACAACAAATAGAGTATCAGGCGGATTATGAATATGAATTACATCAAATCCTCTAGTAAGAAAAACATAAAGTGCAAATAGAAAGGAAACAAATGTATAATAAAAATATTCAATTATATATCCAAGTTTAGTTCCGATTTTATAAAGAAGAGAAATAAATTTGGAATTTGATTCTGTAGTTTTAGAAAACACTTCAAACCATGGTACTCTAAACACCTCAACCCCGCGAACATTTTCTCTATTCGATTGATTGGGATATTTTTTTGCTATCATATTAACTATGTATCCTGCATTTACAAGTCGCATAGCCTCATTCCTTACCCTAGAATCTTGTGGATAAGGATTTTCGACTATCATAAGAACTTTACCAGCCGATACCTTCATAATTATCCTTTGGTGCTTCAGTTTTGTTGAACATTTTTACAAGGTCTATTATGTGAACCGATTCAGAAGCTTTTAGAATCGGTTCTTTATAACTTTTTTCATTTTTACCAATAATAATTATTTCAGATTCTTGAATCACGTCTTCAATGCCATCACTCATAAGTGATGAAATATGAGGGATTGCGGTTTCTATATATTTTTTATTTGAACCAAATATTTTAGCTACAGCAACTTCCTGATCATAAATCTTTACAGAATATCCTTTCCCGATAAGTTTTTCGATAAGCTCAACAATTGGGCTTTCTCTAAGATCATCGGTTCCAGCTTTAAAACTTAATCCAAGCACTCCAATTTTCTTTTTCTTTGATTTAGAAATAAGCTTGAAAGCAGATTCAATCTGGTTCTGATTGCTAGGGATGAGAGCATTCAAAAGCGGAAGACTAAGATCGAGTTCTTTGGCTTTATATGTTATTGCACGTAAATCTTTTGGGAGACAAGATCCGCCAAATGCAAAACCGGGTTTAAGATAATATGTTGAGATATTTAATTTAGTATCTTGGCTAAAAATATCCATCACTTCATGACTATCAATTCCAAGTTGCTTGCAAATATTCCCAATTTCATTTGCAAAAGTTACTTTTACCGCATGAAACGTATTACATGAATATTTAACCATCTCAGCAACTTTAATATTTGATCTAAAAATTTGTGCCTCAACATTATTGTAAATCTTTTCTACAACGTCGCCACTTCGTGAGTCAAGTTCGCCAATTAAAGTGAAAGGAGGATTGTAATAATCCAGTATAGAAGTTCCTTCTCTCATAAACTCAGGATTCATCGAAATGCCAAAGTCCTGACCAGCTTTTTTATCGGAAAATTTTTCTAGCGTTGGTATTAATATATTTTCAATTGTTCCGGGTAATACAGTACTTCTATTTACAACAACGTGGTAAGACTTAGTATTTTTAAGATATTCTCCAATTTGTTCAGCTACTTTAGTAAAATAATTAAGACTTAAACTTCCGTTTGCATGGCTTGGAGTGCCAACGCAAATTATTGATAAGTCAGCTTCAGGAATCTGTCCACCATTAAAAGCTTTTAAATTTCCTGATTTGACAGTTTCTGAAATAAGTTCGTCAAGACCTTCTTCAACTATCGGGCTTTTACCGGAATTAATAATACTAACTTTGACCGGGTCTATATCAATTCCATTAACGTTATGATTATTTTTAGCTAGACATGCAGCAGAAACACATCCTACATATCCCAAACCGAATATATTAATTTTCATTTTTATCTCTTATCTTTAGTAAAATTATTTTTATTAAGAAAAACGGATTGCTCAAGTTAATAAGTTATTTGTAAACTGATGAAAAAACGACTGAACCTTGTGATCAGATGACCCAAGAGAAGTCCACTGATCATTCAAAATCTAAAGATCTAATAATCAATATATATAGATATATTGACTATTTTATTACTAGAAATTACTCTAAAACGCTCTAATTTTTACAAATATTGTGCCTTTATATTAGGCAAAAATATGATAAAATCAATGGTTTATTTCAATTTAATCTCAATAAAAGAATATCTGAATTCAATATGTAACGAAAAGAACCCCTGAAAATCAATTGTCAAAATTCTTTTGAAATCTATTTAATAATCACTGAGATGTGAATTTTATTTTGACTTAAAAGAGATTTTTTTAGAAATAGATGACAGTTTATTTTCAATCTCAATTAAAAGTTCCAAATAAACATCCGTAAAATTGTTTTTAATAAAACACAGCATTATTGGTTGCTTTAGTACATTTTAATTATTTTTAATTTAAAAAGTAAGAAAAATGAGCAAAATGGAAAAATATTTCTGGCAAAAGTTCAAAAAAAACTATCATCAGATTTCTTTGGTTGATACCACCATAAGCAAATTAGTTGATTACAAAGAACTTAGTATTGAAGCAGAAAAACTATCTGAAAAGATAAAATTTTCAAAAAAAGGATTGATTTTCCTTTTTACCACAAATAACTCCGAATCTATAATCACATATATCGCTTCATTAAAGTCAGGAAATGCAGTTCTTTTGCTTGATGAAAAGCTTAATGAAGAAATAAGGAATGGATTAATTGAAAATTATAAGCCCGGTTTAATTATTACTTCAAATAATTTAGAATCTGATGAGTATACTCACTCATTTGATTTTCATTCATTAAAGTACTTTAAAAGAAAAAAAACTATTGCAATAAATATTTATCCAGAATTGGCAGTACTGCTTTCAACATCTGGAACAACTGGTTCACCAAAACTTGTAAGACTTTCGTATAAAAATATCCAATCCAATGCTCAATCAATTGCAGAATATCTAAGTATTGACGAAACAGAAAGACCGATTACAACACTTCCATTTAACTATTCTTTTGGTCTCTCAATAATTAATAGCCATCTACTAAAAGGTTCAACAATTGTTTTAACGGAAAAAACAGTTTTCTTTAGGGATTTTTGGAATCAATTTAATGAATACAAATGTACTTCTTTTGCAGGTGTTCCATATACATATACTATGTTAAAGCGAATTAATTTTGATAAAATGGAATTACCAACCCTAAGATATTTTACGCAAGCAGGAGGAAAATTAAGTGAAGAATTTATTAAACATTTTAATGAGTATGCACTAAATAATGATAAAAAGTTTTTTGTAATGTATGGTCAAACCGAAGCAACAGCTAGAATTACTTATGTCCCTTTTGAAAAATTGAGCAAAAAAATTGGATCAATTGGAATTTCAATTCCAGGTGGTGAATTAAAAATTATGAATGATGGAGTTGAAATAAATAATCCAAATGAGATAGGTGAAATTGTCTATAAAGGTGATAACGTGATGTTGGGCTATGCTGAAACTCTTGAAGATCTTTCCAAGGGAGACGAATTAAATGGTGAGTTGTTAACAGGTGATCTTGGTTATAAAGATGAAGATGGATTCTTCTATGTAACTGGAAGAATGAAAAGATTTATTAAAATCTTTGGACTCAGAATTAATCTTGATGAAGTACAGAAGATGGTAGAGAATCATTTTAAAATTTCTGTTGCTTGTACTGGGAAAGATGAACTGCTTAATATTCTAGTCCATTCTGATGATCATCTTACTGAGGTTAAAGTTAAAGAGGAAGTTATGAAAATGTATAAGCTTAATTTTAAATCTCTGGTTGTAAAATCAACAAACCAGATTCCAACAAATATTAATGGTAAGTACGATTATAAACGAATTAGTGAAATGTTTGATGCTGAATAACTTTATGTTGTCATTGCGAGGCACGAAGCAATCTATTGTATATTTTAACACTATAGATTGCTTCATCCCTTTGGGATTCGCAATGATTTTAAGAACCTATCCTAACGAAAAAGGTTCTTGACGTAAGTATTCTGTTGTTTGAATCTTTTGTCTGATATCATTTATCGTTACATCAACTTGTGCTTGCGGAACATTTATGACCTTAGCAATCACATCTGAGGCAACACCTTTTTCCCAGCCATCCCAAATTCTATCCATAACTTCAAACGGCATCTTATAAAAAAACTCTTCTTGAGTTTGTTCAGCACTATAAGTATCAGTTGTTGGTGTACGTTTTCTTATTTCTTCAGGAACTCCTAAAAATTCTGCTAATTGAAATACTTGTGTTTTAAATAAATGTGCTATTGGTTTTACATCAGCACCACCATCACCATACTTTACAAAAAATCCTTGTTCGTGTTCATTCTTATTCCCTGTACCAATAACTGCATAATTTTTTGCTTCTGCATGATAATACAACATATTAGTTCTACTTCTCTGTTTAAAATTAGACGCAGCTACAATTTGTAAATACTCTGCTAAAGGTAATCTTTGAGATTTTACTGTTCCATCTGGAGCAATAATAGTTAGATAAAAAAGATTTAGTTTCCCTTTAGCCTCTTTATCATCCTTTAGCACTATTTTCATTTTGTAAGTTTTAGGATCATACTCTGGAAAAACACGTTTAACTGCTTCATCTCTTCGTGCGTAACATCCAAATCCATGAACAGCATCAGTAATATCTTCTAAGATATAAGGTACTTTAAACTTTTCGCAAAGTAATGTTGCAAGTTCTTTACTTTCAGGACTTGAATCTCTTTCAGGCATCATAATGGCAAGAACTTTATCCGGTCCAAAAGTTTTTGCACAAAGTGCTAGCACAATTGAAGAATCAATTCCGCCGCTAACTCCAACAACCGCACCTCGCTTTTTAAGTTTAAATGCTACAGTATCTTTTAATGCTGCAACTAATCTTTCAGTTTCAACATTAGCATTTAGGTATATTGAATCCATTGTAAAATTCATCTCATCTCCAATAGTATATTAATTTATTTGATTTCGTTTATCTATGAATGTATTAAATCTATAATTATCAGGTACATTTAACTTTTTGTGATTTATAAAATCGTTATGTAAAAATTGTGTTGAAATAATTCCGGCAAGAGCCATATTGTCCAATTCACTTAGTGCTTCAGTTCGCTCAGCTTTTTTCATTAAAAGATTTACTTTATCCGGATTAAAAACGCCTGCATAAGAAATTTCTTTTTCTGATAAAACAGTTTTTAAATCAAGTGATTTATTGTTTAGAAAGCTATTTCTAATGGGTGCACGGTAAGGATTTTTAGCGCGATTTACAATTCTTTGCGGGAGTAAATTATTAAAAACTTTTTTAAGTAAGTATTTTTCGTTCAATCCTCTTATCTTAAATCTTGATGGAACTGTGGCCATATACTCTATTATACGATGATCAAGATAGGGAACACGCAACTCAACCGAGTTCGCCATTGCCATTCTATCACCTTGTGAAGAAAGTAAATATCCACTCATAAAAGTTATTATCTCTAGATATTGCGCTTTGTAAACATAATCCCAGCTATCAAAATCTTTCGGAAGAATACTTTTTAAATCATCATAGGCATTATAATCACCAATTTGTTCCTTAAAATCATTTGAAAAGAAATTCTTTAATCGGGTGTTGTTATTCCACCTTACAATATGAGAAAAGAAAGAATTATTTGAATCTTCAATTCCAAGTTTAAAAAATGCCTGCAGTGTTTGTACTAATCTCTTATCCTTAAAGATATAGGGATAAAGTTTTTGCAAAAGTTTTGGTCTTAGTTGAGATGTCGGATCTACTGACCAGAATTTTCTTACTTTAGTTTCCTTAAAAATATTATATCCGCCAAAAATCTCATCGGCACCTTCACCAGTTAAAACAACTTTATAACCTTCTTCTCTAACCTTTTTAGAGAGTAAGTAAAGAGGAACTGGAGCAGCACGAATAATAGGTTTCTCACCATAATAAACAATATCAGAAAAGTATTTACCGATGTCTTCGTTTGTTGCGTGAACTTCTGAGTGATTAGTATTAAGATGCTTAATCATCAAATGCTGAAATTCACTTTCATCAAAACTTTCTTCCTGAAATGTGATCCCAAAAGTTCTTAACTCATTATTAAAATAATTTTTAACAAAAGCAGTAATTCCTGATGAATCAAGTCCGCCGCTAAGATAACTTCCAACAGGTACATCAGCTCTCAAACGAATTCTAATTGAATCTTT
The DNA here is from genome assembly GCA_016707585.1 of Ignavibacteriales bacterium. Lineage (GTDB taxonomy): Bacteria > Bacteroidota > Ignavibacteria > Ignavibacteriales > Ignavibacteriaceae > IGN3. Next base: position 225,124 of record JADJHL010000008.1, read on the forward strand.
CATCAAATCAGAAATCTCACTTGTAAATTCCGGAATTGATTTTTCTTCTGATAAAAGATTTTTATTATATGGTAAACTCCAATAACGACTAACGGAAATATCTTTACCTGGAGAAAACTTAAGATAATGTCCAGGTGCAAGCTCGTTAATATTTTTAAAAGCTGTTCTGCCTGGTAGATTTGTCCAGAATGTAAATATTTGATCTAAACCAATCGGATCAAATGATGTTGATGAATCTGATATTTCTATAATTGCTTTTGCTTCTGATGCAAACAGAAGTTTTTCGTTTTCTGTTTTATAAAAGAAAGGTAAAATCCCAACACGATCTCTTGCTGCAAAAAATTCTTTCTTAACTGAATCCCAAATTACAAAAGCAAATTGTCCATTTAGATCATCAAGACACCTTTCCTTCTTCTCTTCATAGAGATGAAGAATAACTTCTGTATCACTAGTGGTATAAAACTTATGACCAAGTTTAATTAGTGATTCACGAATTTCAGGGTAGTTAAATATCTCGCCATTAAAAACAATCCAAAAAGTTTTATCTTCATTATGGATTGGCTGCGAGCCACCACTGAGATCAATAATACTCAATCTCGATTGTGCCAAACCTACCCAATCATCAATATAAGCTCCTGTCTCATCCGGTCCGCGATGACGTAATGCAAAAGTCATTCGCCTTAGATGATCAGTATTGATTGATGCAGGATTCTTAAGATTTAAGATTCCGCTTATGCCGCACATTAGTTAGAGGTTACCTGAATATTTTTGGACTGAAGAAATTTATCCATTGCGTTCAAACTGGAAAAATTATCCAGAACTAGCTCTTCGTCATTGATTTTAATATTAAAATTTTCTTCAATAAATGAAGCTAATTCTAAAACGCCTGTTGAATCAACAATGCCTTTTTCAAACAAATGAGTATTCTCATTAAGTTTTCCGCTTTGTCCGAAAAGAAAATTATCAACTATAAACTTCTTAAGAGTTTCTATAGTATTCATTTTACCTCAAATTAAATTTTTAGAATTAAAAAGATTGAATTAATTTTGCAGTGAAAATAAGTAAATACCATAAAAATTATCTACAAATTTCCACCAACAATTAACAATAATTATGCCTTAAACATAATTATTAAAAATTAAAAAAAACAATAAAATGATTAAATAATTGATTGATTTGTAGAGATTCTATATTGTTGTCTCAATCGACGACAATGGCTTTTCATTTTGACTCAACTTTTTCTTTCCAAAATTTTGCCAAATTGTAAGGAAGAACAAGCCAATATTGCTCACTATAATTATCTTTTATATAATTTAATATTTCCTTATAAATTTCGATGGAAAATTCTTCTAGCGCATCACTTTTACCTGAAAAGTCCAGATAATCGGGGTGTACATTAAATTGAACTATACCATTATTTTTGACAATCCAATCAATTTTTTTCTTCCAAATATTAATAGTTTTTTCTTTCATTAGAATAAATAACAAAAAATCTTGTGGCAGTGTGTAGGGGATTTCAATATATCCACCATTTTTATTTCTTTTATTATCAACCCAGAAAGGGAAAATCGTCCCTACACCATCATTTTGAGGTTCAAATGGATCCGTGTCAAATGTAGAAAGATCATATTCAATATCTAGTGCTCCTATTAAATCAAGATTATGGTGCATTGCAGGTGCCCTGAATCCAACAGTATTCCAATCTTTTAAGTAGTGATTTATCTTTTTTGCACGTTTTAAAAATTCTTCTTCTGTGGAAAAAAGTTTGCCGTCATGGTATAATCCATGTACACCATATTCAAATCCACTTTCTTTAAGAGTATTTAATAATTTTTTTTCAACTATGTAATCTCTCTCAGGAACAAAATAAAACGAAGAAACAAAACCAAGTTCTTTTTCAACATTCATTAATTTAATTACCCTATCATATCCTCTTTGATGTTCAACATCGTGGGTTAAAACTAATGCAAATTTCTTCCCATCAGGCCAGCCATTCCAATTCCCTGGTTTTTTTTCGGATCCTTTTAGAATTGGCCAAACATCCTTGAACTCTGAAAGTATTGACTGAATACGTTTTCTACGGAAGAAGATTTGAAATCTTCTTGGAATTAATGGTTTTAATAAATAATATATTTTTTTTGACATTTGTTTAAACCAAAATAATAAAAGAATTTATCCAATATGTTTATAGACTAAATCGCCAATATTTTTTAGCAACCAAATAGGCGTATGATTAAAAATTTTATTTTGAAATCCTGAAGTTTTAGTTTCAATTGAAATATACTTGTTTAAATTAAGATCAAACCTAGTGTTATAAATAATACTCTCTTCCGTATTCCATCCAAGTTTAAATTTTCGTAAACCTATATGTTGTAATTCTGTTTTACCAAAATCAAATTCTTTATAACCTTCATTTAGATATTTTTGTATGGCAAACCACATAACCGCATGATTCCCTCTTAGTTCATAAAAATTAATATAAGATGCCCCAAATTTGTAAATTACCTTCTGCCCAAATTTAAAATAAATTGCACCAGCGATTGCTCTGTTTTTATGCATAGCAATAATTATATCTCCTAATTCTGATTTTACAATATGGTTAAAAATATTTTTAAAGAATAATAGGGGTTGCGGAGGTAATCCGTGTTTTTGTCTTGTATGGCAAAACATATCATAAAATAAGTAAAGTCCTTCTTCACTATTATTAACAAACACGTGAACATTTTCTTTAGTAGCTTTTTTGATATTACGTTTGGTATTTTCAGAAAAAGTTTTTAACATATCTTTATCGCTTCTATCTAAAGGAAGTACATGTCTTAGATCAGTTCTGTATTCCTTTAAATCAGAGGAGAAATGCATTCTTAATGAGCGATACTCAATGTATTTTAGTTGCAATTCATTAGAATAATTAACGATAGATTTTTTTATTTCCTCTAATTGTTGAGATGAATTAAAAATAGGCTCCAAATAATCACTGAATGGTAATGAAACCAATCGCTTCCCAGTCAACACACTCTTTATTATCATCGCAGGTAATACAGATTGAAGTTGATGTTCATTAAAAATTGAAAAGTAAATGGGTTCATAATTATAGGTATCTATAATAACCATTGCCCATTCTTTTGAATGAAAGAATGAATAATCACTATGTTTAAGGATTATCTCATTCCAATTTTGATAGGATAGTGGATTTATTATCTGAATTGATTCGATGATAAAGTTCCCCAATTTGATATAAAATACAATTGCAAAAATCCTAAAATCATAATGAAGCAAAATAATTCATAAAATAAGTTATATTCAAAGTTTACACTTCTCCTTCTCAAAAAAGCAGACATGAGATAAAGATTATGTTGTAATTTTTTTGATTTCATTTTTTCTAGTATTATTAAAAACTTTTAATTTTGATTTTTCTCCATTATTCTTGCCATATCCATAACCATATCCATATCGATACCTATAATAATAGGAGTTTTCTATTGAAGCTGCATTTGCAACTATACCTTTGATTTTTACATGGGCTTGCTTCAATTCCTGCATTCCCCATCGTACTGTTTCAATAAGTGAATGGTGGGGGCGAACAATAATAACAACGTCCTTAATATATTGAGCTAAAACCAGAGGATCTACAACTCTTGTCACTGGTGGTGAATCAAAAAGTATTATATCGTAATTTGATTGAGCCAGATGTGCAAAAAGTGCCTTCATTCTTGGAGAACCAAGTAAAGTTCCTGATTCATCAGTTAAACCTCCTGTAGGAAGGATATCAATTAATTTTGATGCGCGTGAATAAATTTTAGGATTAACGTCTTTTGTAAGATAATCGATTAGCCCAACATCTTTAGTCGTCAATCCGAACATTTTAGTTAGATCGGCTTTCCTTAAATCACAATCTACAATGAGTACTTTCTTTCCTTCCTGTGAAATGGATACTGCGAGGTTTGCAACTACAGATGTTTTACCAGAATTCTCTTCGCAACTTGTAATCATTATTATTTTCTTTTCGGAATCAAGCTTTTGAAACAACTTTGTCCTGAAAAGGCGAAATGTTTCAGTTAAACCGTCATCATTACAAATTAAAGAAGCAATCTTATATTCAGAATTAGAATTTTTAAGCTCTTTAACCACATCTTTTGAGTATTTTGGAATTATTGATAAAATAGGAACTTGAAATTCAGATTCAAGCTCATCCAGGTTGACAAATCTTGTCCTATAAAGTTCTAATGAAAAAATTAATAAAATCCCAATAAATGTTCCTAAAATTAAACTTACCAAAACCAATAAAGATTTTTTGGGCCATGATGGATCCTGTGGAACTTTAGCCTCATCGACAATAGTAATGTCCTGCATTTTTGAAAGTTCAGCTACTCTCATTGCTTCCCGTTGATCCAAAAGAATTGTAAAGATTCTTTCATAAGTACCCCTTTGTCTAAGCAGTTGAGCTAGTTTGTTTTCCTGAGAAGGAAGTCCACGCATTTGTACTTCGTACTTAGACATAAGATCATTAATCTTAAGAAGTTTTTTTTCAAGCGTATTAGCCATTATCTTATAAGCAGTAAGTGTGTTTTCATTAAATCCTGATAGCTTAGATTTAGCCTGCTTAATCTGTTCATCAATCGCAATTACATCTGGGTGATTCTCTGTCCTTTTTTGGAGAAGGTCTAACCTTTGCAGTTCAAGGTCAGAAAGTTGTCTCATTATTTGAGAGAAAGGGGAATTTCCATCTGCTGTCCCACTTTGTGGTCCCAGCCCGGTTTGATCAAAATATCCATTTTTTTTTAATTCCTTTTCAAGATCAGCCGCTCTATTTTTATAATCAGAAAGTTGCAAGTCAGACTGTAGTTTTTCCGCTTCAAGATTACTTAAGAAACCTACCAATTCCTGAGAACTTGCATCAATGGACATTATCTGACCACTTGCTTTAAAACTAGCTAATTCTCCTTCAGATTCTTTTAGCTTTTCTGAAACTTCATTTAGTTGTTTATCAACAAAATCAAACGAATATCTTATAAGATCTTTTTTTTGAGTCAATCTAGTTTCTCGATACTTATCAACAATTGTATTGGCAATAACTGCTGCAGAAGTTGCCGAACTTGCAGAATATACTATATTAAATAAATCAGTTTTTCCCTCTCGACCAACTTTTGTGTTTCGCTGAGTATTCAAGACAGATTTGTTATAATCATTTAAATTAATTACTAACTCACTGTTATGAGGTGCATCATCCCAGTTTATCCTGATTGAAACATCTTTATACAGTAATGTTGCAATCTTTGGATGTTGCAATGTAGTAAATGATGTGTCAGATATAGATGTATTACTAATTACCATTTCTGATTTACTAATTATTTTATTGTCGATAGCATCAAGTAATAAATAATTATTATTTTTTTCTTTTTTTATAACGAATTGCCCAGAATTATGGAGTATAGTATCATCCAAAATAATTTCAAATTGTTTCGGTACAATAAATTTTTCTTTATTTTTTTTTCTAAATACCGGATCGAGTATATCAAGGTAGGTTTTTTTGATTTTATAAGATTTTCCATTACCCCATTTTAATTCATCTATTGTACAAAACAAATCGAGTTCATCTACTACTTTATCAATAACAGTATAGGTAGTAATCAATTCCATATCGGTTTCAATCTCATCCGTTGACTGAAGGCTTAACATAGTAGAAATATCTTGTGCTCCAAATCGTCTGTCTTCAGGGTTGCTTTCTTTTTTAAGAACCGCAGTGGCTTCGAACCTTAATTCCGTTGTGAATGCGTATATAAGAGTTATACTAAGAATACCAAAAATACAAGTAATAAGGATATACTTATTTTTAACTATAAGTTGAAATATCTCTATTAAAGATTTTTCTTTTTTAGTTACCTCAACTTTTGGGTTACCAATTGTATCATTATTGATTTTGCTATCCATTCAATTTCATTCCATAATTAAAAATAAAAAGTCATCTAATCTATCTCAAAACTATACTCAATAATGTTGCAAGCACTGCTATTCCAGACAGAATAAGACCGTATTGTCCTGCATCAGCCCAAAAACTTCTTGAGATAAATATTCTATCACCAGATTTTAACCCAATATCTGCAGCAGTATTTCCACGTTCAATTACATCAGATTTGCTTAATTCAATTTCCTGTCCATCACGAATGATATATATATCATCGGTAGCAGCCGCCCCGGTAACTCCACCTGCAAGAGCCAAAATACCCGACATCTTTTCAATATCTGTAACATAATAGTAGCCAGGTGTTCTTACCTCACCGAGTATATTTATTTTAAGCAGTGGCTGTATTGTGAGTGCGGGGTCCTTATAAAGTTCTGAATATTTTGTAAAAATGTTTTTTTTGATTTCTTTATAATCGATGCTTGCAGTTTTAACCAAACCAATGAAAGGAAGTTGAATATTGCCATCTTGCTGAATAAAATAATCGCCAGTTATTTGATCAGTAATGTTTAAAAATGTAATTCTTACACCATCGCCTGGATTTAGAGTTTGTGCCTTTATGTTTGGGGTAAATAAATAAGCCAAACTTAAAATTACTAATATTTTTTTCATTGGATTCTTTGACCTGAACAGATTGTAATTTGAGTTACCTTAATTTAAGCAAAATTTATCTACAAACGCTATGCCGTCTAAATGATGAATTATTAACTGTTTTTAATTATAAAATAATCTAATTTAAGAACAGTGAATGAATTTGGTGCAGACTTTTTATTTATGAATCATAATGTTACGTTTAATAAGTTGTTATATCTTATCTGTATTAAAAATAAACATATATTTCTTAATTTTTAAGTCAAAATTGTAAAAAAAAATTTAGCATTAAAGTTGTGAGGAAATAGATTAAATAAATATCTTTTAAGATTTTTTAAGTAACGATTTCTACAAAATGATGTTTATTTATTAAAGTGCTTCTAACAGTTATAAATCAAAACGGAGAAAAAATGAATATTCCTTTTTTGGATCTTAAAGCAAATTATAATTCAATAAAATCAGAAGTTGATTCTGCTATCCAAAATGTTTTGGATAATACTGCTTACATTTTAGGAGCAGCTGTGCAGAATTTTGAAAAAGATTTTGCTGCAGCACAACATGTAAAATATTGTTTAGGTACCAGCTCTGGTACCGATGCTAATCACCTTGTTTTATGGGGCTTAGGTGTTGGTCCTGGTGATGAAGTAATAATTCCTGCAAATACGTTTATTGCAACAGCTTGGGGTGCAACGCTTTGTGGTGCTACTCCCGTTTTTGTTGATTGCCATCCGGAAAGCTATAACTTAGATCCAGCAAAAGTTGAAGCAGCAATAACTAGCAAAACTAAAGCTATTGTTGCGGTACATCTTTATGGACAAAGTGCAGATCTTGATCCTTTAAAAGAGATTGCAAAGAAACACAATATTTTATTAGTTGAAGATGCTGCTCAAGCGCATCTTGCAGAGTACAAAGGAAAACCAATTGGTGGACAGTCTGCTGCAGCTTCATTCAGTTACTATCCGGGTAAAAATCTTGGTGCTTATGGTGAAGGCGGCGCGGTTACTACTAATGATGAAGCATTATTTAATCGTGTTAAAAAATTAAGAGAGCATGGACAATCACAAAAATATTATCACGATTCTCTTGGCCATAATTACAGAATGGAAGGCATTCAAGGTGCTGTTTTAGGTGTTAAACTTAAACACTTAAGTAAATGGACTGACGCAAGAAGAGCTGTAGCAACAAAGTATAATGATGGATTAAAAGCATTGGCTAAAGTTATCACTCCAAAAGAAATGAGTTATGCAAAACACGTTTATCATTTGTATGTTATCCAATTAAATGATGGAAGTCTTGAAGCAAGTAATCAACTTAGAGATAAATTAAAAGACTATTTAACTCAGCAAGGTGTGAATGTAGGGCTTCACTACCCAATTCCTTTGCATTTACAAGAGTGCTTTAAGGATCTAGGATACAAAAAAGGTGAGTTCCCAAATAGCGAAAGAATTGCTGAAGCTGGATTATCATTGCCAATGTTTCCTGAAATGACTGATGAACAAATAAATTACGTTGTAGGTAAAGTAAAAGAGTTCTTTAGTTAAACAATTAAGTTCTAATTCAAATTTATACAGCCTGAGTTAAAAATGACTCAGGCTGTTTGTTTTTAGAATAATTCGATGTTTTTTTCTTGATATTTGTCTCAATATCCACTCAGTAAAATCTTCAATCTCATTTTGAAATGAAATTCTTAGCTTAATCCCTTAAAATGCTTTGGAAATACAGGTTTAGTTGGTGGCATAATTCTGGAAAGTTTTGCCAGACTAAACTATTTCAAAAAGAATTATGAAAAAAAATTACAGATACAAATATTTCTTCGGGATTGCAGACTTTCTAACTTTAATGTTCGCTTTTCTTGTCTCAATCTTCGTTTTACGTATAGATGATTCACTCAATTTTTTTGAGTTTTACAGTTCAATCCCTGAAATCATGCTTCTTGTATTCTTTATCTCTGTGATTATTTTAATGATATTTCAGTACAATGGATTGTACAGATTAGATATCATCTTAAATAGAACATCACATTTTACACATATCTTAAAAGCAATTTATTACAGTTCATTAAAAATAGTTTTACTATCATTTATACTTGATTCTAGAACTATTATTGATTCCCGATTACTTTTTGTTTTCTTTTTTGTTGTATCAATCGGCTTACTTTTCTTAGTCAGAGTAGAATTATTGAAATGGGTTTTTGTTGAATTAAGCCAATCCAGTTTTAGACGTAATGTAATAATTGTAGGTGATGGAAAAGCTGGAAAACTTCTTGCAGCAAAATTAATTTATGAAAATCCACTTGGTTTAAATATACTTGGATTTGTTGATGAAGATAGACATGCTGGTGATTTTATTGTCGCTGGCAAAAAAGTTTTAGGAAATTTTGATGATCTTGAAGAGTTAGTAAGAAAATATCCAGTTGATGAACTTATTGTTGCAATTGATAATGAATCATACGAAAAGTTTTTTAATGTAGTGGATTTTTGTAAAGATCTTAATGTGCCAATAAGAATGACATCTAATTTATTAGACGTTGTTCACCAAAGACTTAAAACTGAAAAATATAGTGAAATTCCGGTTATTGATGTTGCACCACAATACAATGATAACTTTACATTGGGATTAAAAAGAATAACTGATGTTATCTTTGCTTCAGTTGCTATTTTAATGTTATCACCGTTTATGGTTTTTATTGCTGGTATGGTTAAATTTTCTTCACCTGGCCCAATCTTTTTCAAACAAAAAAGAGTTGGAAAAGATGGTGTTGAATTTGATTTCTTCAAATTTAGATCTATGAAGCAAATCAAAGGCGAAGATGAAGATAGAAAAAAGATGATGATCGAGTTTATGAAAAATGGCGCTGATAAAGGTGCTTCAGATACAAAAGTTATTAATGAAAGCAGAGTAACCTGGATTGGAAACATAATCAGAAAAACTTCTTTAGATGAATTGCCACAATTATTTAATGTTATTAAAGGCGATATGAGCCTTGTTGGACCAAGACCTTGTTTGCCTTACGAATTTGAAAACTATGATGAATGGCAGAAGAGAAGAGTAAGCGTGATTCCTGGTTGTACCGGTGTTTGGCAAGTGTGGGGAAGAAGCATAGTAACTTTTCAAGAAAGCGTAGTTTTAGATCTTTATTACATTAACAATATGTCTCCTTGGCTCGACATTCAGTTGATTTTTCAAACTGTGCCTGTAATGTTGTTCTCAAGAGGAGCTAAATAAAATTATTAAAAGGACGTTATGAAAGTAGCAGTAGTAGGTTTAGGTTATTGGGGACCAAATTTAGTTAGAAATTTTCTCATTCAGCCGGATGTTGAGCAAGTAATTGCTTGTGACACTAGAGAAGACAGATTAAAAGTTATTAAACAAAAATTTCCTAGTGTACAGGTTTCAAATAATTGCGATGAAACCCTTAAAGGTGATTGTGATTTAGTTGTAATTGCAACTCCAGTTGCCACACACTTTCCAATCGCAAAAAAAGCTTTAGAACATGGTAAACACATTTGGGTTGAAAAACCATTTACTGCAAGTGTAGCTGAAGCTGAAGAACTTATTGAAATTGCAGAAGCTAGAAATCTTAAAATATTTGTTGATCATACATTTATTTATAATGGTGCAGTTATAAAGATGAAGGAGCTTGTTGATAAAGGCGAACTTGGTAATATTCTTTATTTTGACTCTGAAAGAATTAATCTTGGTCTGTTCCAAAGAGATGTTAATGTTATTTGGGATTTGGCTCCGCATGATTTGTCAATTATGCAATTTATTCTTGGTAAAAAAGCTAAAGCAATATCAGCAAATGGAATTGCAAACTTTAATGGTAAAGAAAACATTGCACACATAAGTATTTATTTTGAAGATAATTGTTTTGCACATTTTCATGTTAATTGGGTATCTCCAGTTAAGATAAGAAGAATGATTGTTGGTGGAGCAAAGAAAATGTTAGTTTATGATGACATGGAAAACTTTGAAAAGATTAAAGTTTATGATAGCGGTATTGATATCAAATCAACTGAAGGCATACACGAAGCTTTAGTTCAATATAGAATTGGGGATATGTTCTCACCAAAAGTAAATCAAACTGAAGCTTTAGCACTTGGTGCACGCGAGTGTCTGGATGCTATTAAAGAAAATAGACAACCATTAACAAATGGTTATGATGGATTAGAGATTGTAAAGTTATTAGAAGCAAGTGATAAATCATTAAAAGGTATGGGCAGAATTGTTGAAATACAGGAATTAGTTAACTTTTAATTATTTACTACTAGACTCACAGGAAAAATTTTGGAAAAGAAAAATATTAACAATGTTACACTAGGTAAAGATGTAAAGATTTTTGATTTTGTAAATCTTTATGGATGTTCAATTGGTGATAACTCAAAGATTGGAACGTTTGTAGAAATACAAAAGAATGCCTCAGTAGGAAAAAACACAAAAATATCCTCACACACATTTATTTGTGAAGGAGTACATATTGGTGATAATGTTTTTATCGGACATAATGTAACTTTTATTAATGATAAATATCCTCGTTCAGCAAATCCAGATGGATCAATGCAAACAGAAGCTGATTGGGCTGTTGTTGAAACATTTATAAAAAATGGTGCTTCAGTCGGATCTTCATCAACAATTCTTTGTGGTGTTACTGTCGGTGAAAATGCTATTGTAGGCGCTGGTGCAGTTGTTACAAAGGATGTACCTGCAAGCACAGTTGTTGCCGGTGTACCTGCAAAAGTTATTAAAAAGCTATAAGATTTATCTTGTAGCTTTTTTTATCTTGTGAATAACACTAATAGTGAAGATACAAGAACAACGAAATAAATAAAACCTAATCTAGATTTAATCATTCCTTTGTTTTCATTGGATAATCCAGAAAATCTTTTTTCTGTAGTTTCTGAATTTCCCCATTCACCCTGATGTAATCTGAAAGCGGAGTCTCTCATTTTTACACTTCATTAAATTTGAATTGATATAAATTTGATATTTATTAAGCAATTTCTATTCCGATTGAAATGTGTTTGAAAAAAGTTAAAAATCGCAGGGTAATTGCAATGATTTGTAAAAACTACAGGTAGTAATATTTATTCACGCAGTTTTGTATTTAAACATCAGGCTAATATTAGCCTGATGTAAGTTTAATCTTCTCTAATAATCATTATTCTTCGATTAGAATTTCGACCTTCCTGAGTATTATTATTCCCGATAGGAAACGAATCACCAAGTCCATAAACCTCTAATTGATTATGGGAAACACCCTGAGCAACAAGATAATCATAAACAGTTTTTGCACGATCGTAAGATATCTTTTTGATTGTATAAACTGATCCTTGACTATCCATATGACCTTCGATTCGCCATTTACTGCCAATTTGATTTTGAATGTAGAAGGCGATTTCATTAAGCACAAGCTTTGATGATTCTTTTAAATATGATGATCCATTGTTAAAAGTATCTTCACCTCTTAAGTTAAACTGGTAAACAGTTTCCTGTTCTGGTGCGATATCAGGACATCCATCTTCATCTTGATAATTATTTTTAGTTTCCACTTCATTCGGGCATTGATCATTAACATCCAAAATACCATCGGTATCATTATCATTATCAGGGCATCCATCGTTATCCTCAAAACTATCAAAATCTTCAGCTTCATTTGGGCATTTATCATTTATATCAAGTATGCCATCCATATCATTATCAGGTTCAGGGCAACCGTCATAATCTTCAAATCCATCAATATCTTCTGCAGCAATTACGCACTTATCTTTGGAATCTGTAACTCCATCGTGATCATTATCTAAGTCTGGACAGCCATCTTCGTCTTCAAACCCATCAATATCTTCCTTTTCATTGGGGCACAAATCCTGATTATCTCCAATACCATCACCATCAGAATCAAAGTTACCACTAACTGCATATGAAATGCCGATTAAACCTGAAAGAAAAGTATCATTGTTATCAGCAGCTGCTACATCTTCAAGATAATCAGTTGAAGATGGATAATAACCAACTGAGGTATTAATACTTAACCTATCAGATAGTTTTACTTTTAAATTGCCTTCTAATGCAAAAACAAAAATCCCTTTACTGTATTTTTCGAGAGCGTTGTATTCAAGATTTTTTCCATCAGAATTTTTTGGGCTAAAGTTTAGATAAGCTGTTCCAATTGTAATTGATGGAACTACTGATTGACTAAGTGCGTAACCAAAACTTAAACCTGCACCCAATTGGATTATATCAGTATAAATCGGAGATTCAATATTTCTTGGTTCACCTAAACTTGAAATAGAATTTCTTGGATCGCTAAAATTTAGTTGTAATCCACCGCCATAGACTTTAAATCCAAGTCTTGCATCCTGTATAATAATTGGGTAATACTCAATTGAGCCCTGTACAGCAGCTCCAAGAGCACTATTCTTATAATCACTAAAACCGAATCCAAATCCACCCTGAACTGAGAGAATTAAGTCTTGTGATATGTAATCAGTTTCCTTAAAAGTTAATTGAGCATTTATGTTTGAGGATATAGTTAGCAGTATAATAAATGCAGAAATAGTCTTGAAGAATTTCATCATCTCATCCTATTCGATAAAAGAAATAGTTTACAAATAAGAATTGTTTGCACAGCAAAGATAACAAAACACTTTGCGTGATAACAACAATCAATAATTCGATTAAAACGATTTATCGTCTATGCTTAATAAAAGAAAATTTTCATTATGAAACAAGAAAAATGTGTTATTGATTTGAATATTAAGATATTTTTTTGTTCTAAGCTGGCATAATCATTGGGCTTCCTAAAATGTTGATTATTAGTTCATACATTTTGTTGCTGGTTAGTAAAGGTTGTTTCAGTTTTTCTATTTCCCCTAATAGAAATTTTTAAGTTGTAATTGCAGTATTCTTTTGAATCCTCAATGAATTTATCAAAGAATATAAAACTTAAAATTGAAACAACCTTTTTTATTTTCTCATCTGGCATAATAATAGGGATTTACTATTTAATTATACCAGGAGAGTCTATGAAAACTTTAATTTCACTTTTTGTATTAATATTACTTTTTAATCTCAAAATAACAGCGCAAAGAAATACTGGTGGTAATAAAAATCCACCTAGAGATAGAATTGATAAGATAAATGTTGAGAATCCAGTTAGAAATCCAAATCCACATCGAGAACCGATCCAAGAACCGCAAAGAAAAAAAGAGCAGCAACTAATAGTAACTTATAATCCCGAACCAAAAATTCACCAACCAATTTGTAATCCTCATTCACCAAGACCATACGATGGACCACCACCAGAACGTCCTATATACTATCCGCCGTTGCCCCCAATAATAGACAATGAACCGAATCTTGAGGAGTTATCACTTTCAGAAATTTTAGAATTGGGAGTTTTTCATCTTGATTCTGAAGAATACAGCGAAGCGATAAAATGTTTTAATCATTTACTAAAAAATGATCCTTTAGATTATGAAGTTCTTACTTTGCGAGGAAGAGCTTATCATGGACTAGAATTGTTTGATCGTGCAAAAAAAGATTTTCAAAAATCAATTAAGATAGAAAAAAGTTATGCTGATGCTTATTATTATCTGGGTTTAACTGAAATTGAGTTTGGAGATGTTGATGCCGCAAAAGTTGATTTTGAGATAGCAGCTGAATTTGGTCACGAAAAAGCAAAACAATTGACGAAAAAATACTTTAGCCAATAACTTAATTTCTTCCGTTTACCGATAAATACTTTCCTTTCACCGATTTTTACTTTCGGGAATAGTATCTTTGTATTACTTTTCCGCCAGAAATCGGTATATCTTATTAAGGAGTAGAAAATGGAAGAAAATAAAAATAAAGTTGATAAAAGAGTTTTATTAGGAAGTATACTAATTGGTCTTGGTGGTATATTTTTTCTTAACTCATTAGATATTTTTGATTTTGATTTTGGCAGAGTGATTTTTTCATGGCCTTTCTTTTTTATTGTAATTGGTATGTATCTTACACTTAATACAACCAGAAAAATGCTTGGCGGTATTATTGCAGGGCTTGGTGTTGTTTTTATCCTTCCAAGAATATTTCCAACAATTGACTATGATGGATCTGTTGTCCTTTCAATATTTCTAATTGCAATTGGTAGTTATATAATTCTTAATCAAAAAAAGAAAACTGAAGAAGTAGATGAACTTGGGCAGATTACTAAAGATGTTATTGATGATGTTGCGATCTTTGGCGGCGGAACAAAAATAGTTACTTCGGATAATTTTCGTGGTGGTAATATTACCGCAGTCTTTGGCGGCTCAGAAATCATTTTAAAAGGATCTAAACTTGCTGATGGTACAAGCTCTATAGATATTCTTGCTGTGTTTGGTGGTACCACAATCGTTGTTCCAAATGATTGGAATATTGTTATGAACGTTACATCAATCTTTGGTGGATTTTCAAATAAAAGTGTTAAAGATCCAAATGCCAATGTTGATTTGAGTAGAACTCTTATAATTAAAGGATTGGTTGTTTTTGGCGGCGGTGAATTAAAAACATATTTGTAATATTCAAAAATGTCAACCAACCCGATATTAAAAAACCCTAAGAGCATTCTATTTTATTTGTTCTTTGTTATTGCAATTGCAGCATTATATATAAACTTAATAACTCTTGAAAGTAAAGTTACTTTTACAATTTATTTGGCAGATGCTATTGCATTTAATTTATTGATTGCTGCACTTGGTTTAAGTTTTTGGTATTCCTCAGTTTACCTTTCTATAGAAAACAATAAAATTGCAAAAGTTATCCTTACCCATTTTGGCGGTGGAATTCTTATTGCAGTTGTTTGGATGGTACTTGGATATTTTATTGTCATTAGTATTATTAATGATACAGAAGCATACGGTGATTTTTTTGTTAAAACTATTAAATCAAGATTTATTATTGCTATACTTTACTATTTTCTTTTAACAGCATTTTATTATGTCGTTATTTATTATTCTGGGTTTCAAGAAAGACTACTGAAAGAGACAGAATTAAAAAATCTTGTTACTGAAGCAGAACTTCGTTCATTAAAGTTTCAAATCAATCCGCATTTTATTTTTAATAGTCTGAATTCAATGAGTGCGTTAACTGAGATTGATCCTAAAAAAGCAAAACAAATGATAATTAAGCTTGCTGATTTTTTGCGTTATACCCTAGCAAATAATGATCGACAAAAAAACAGTCTTAATGAAGAATTAAAAAACATTAAGCTTTATTTGGATATTGAAAAAATAAGATTTGAAGAAAAATTTGTTTATATAGAAGATTTGCACGAAGATTGCGGTAAAACTGAAATTCCAAGTATGATTTTGCAGCCGCTTTTTGAAAATGCAATTAAACATGCTGTGTATGAAACTTTAGATACAGTTACTATTAAACTTAGTTGTGTAAAGCAAGATGATTTTTTGAAAATTACAATGTGCAATAACTTTGAAGGTGAATCACATAAAAAAGGTGCAGGTGTTGGGTTAAAGAATATTAAAGATCGATTATCATTAATTTATCAGCAGGATAATTTGATGGAAGTAAAAAAGGAAAGTGGTAAATTTATCGTAAATATTTATATTCCGTTACAAAAAGTATTAGCTTAAACTATGGCAAATAAAATAAAAATAATTATTATTGATGATGAATCACTTGCACGGCAGATTACTAAAAATTATTTAGCTAATCGTGATGATGTTGAAATTCTTGCGGAATGCTCTAACGGATTTGATGCGATTAAAAGAATAAATGAATTAAAACCAGATTTGATATTTCTTGATATTCAAATGCCAAAGCTAAATGGATTTGAAATGTTAGAACTTCTAGAGGATCCACCAATAATTATATTTACAACAGCTTATGATCATTATGCAATTAAAGCGTTTGAAGTTAGTGCTATTGATTATCTTTTAAAACCATTTTCAGAAGAAAGATTTACAAACGCATTACAAAAAGCTATTTCTCAACTTGGTGATAGATTCCAACAAAATTCCGCAATCCAAAATATTATCAAACAAAGAGATGAAAAGATTGAGTTTCTTGAACGCGTTGTTATAAAAGATTCAGGTAAGATTACAATAATTCCGGTTGAAGAAATAAAATGGATTGAAGCTCAGGATGATTATGTATTAATTAATTCAGAAAAGGGAAGATTCCTTAAACAGAAAACAATGAAATATTTTGAAAATCATTTAAATGAAAACCAATTCGTTAGAATTCACAGATCATACATTATAAATTTGGATTTCCTACAACATCTTGAACAAACTGATACAGAATCCTATCGCCTAGTTTTAAAGAATGGCAAGGAATTGCCAGTAAGTAAAACTGGATTAACAAAATTGAAATCTACTTTATAATTTTATTACTCAATCAAAACTTTTTGAAAATCTTTTTATTATAATATCTGAAATCATTTCTGCGGTTTCATCATAATTAAACTTGCCAGTATTTAATATCAAATGATAAAGTGAAGGATCCTCAGGCTCTTTATAAAAATGTGATTTCAGGTATTTTCTTCTATTCTCATCTTCCTTTTTTATATAATCCATCGCTTCAGTTTTGGAGTACTTAAAAACATCCTGAACGTGGTTTATTCGATTTTCAATCGGGGCAACTAGTCTTATGTGAAAACAATTTGGAAGTTTTGATGTTATCACATTACTGCCGCGACCAACAATAATTGTCTTACCGAAACTTGCAAGTTGCAAAATAATCTCAGTTGTTTTCTGTACAATTGTCCACTCCGAGGGTTTAACACCAAGCAATTCACTCACAGCATCAGAAATAGGATTGTACTTATTTTCGGCAATATAATTTGAAAATATTTTTGGAAGTTTAAAATCCTCAATTACTTTTGTCATCAATTCTTTATTAAAGTATGTCCAGTGATTTTCGTTATCTTTGGTTTTTAGTTGTAGCAAATTTATCAGTCGTTCAGATACTTCATATGAACCAGAACCGGTTTGGCGGGAGATTGTTATACAAGGGAAGATTTCTTTTTTGCTTTCTTGTTCGGACGAATTGATTTTGATGTACTGCTTACATTTTTCGTAAGCTCCAATGGCTAACATAGTAACACACTCCTTTCATTTTTGTTGAAATAGAACAGGTAAATGTGTATTAACCTACTAAAGTAAAATTATTATTTAATTATAAATAATTTTCTACAAAGTCAATAATGAGTAAGTACGAGCCACTAATCCCACCAATTTCCACTAATTATTTTATGTTTAGTTTCGTGAATAATTAGCGTTAATTAGTGGCAAAAATTATTTTATGAAACAGTAAACCAACTTTTAATCTTATTTAATTCCTTGCTATCAGAATTTTTATGAAAATATTCATTCTTGGTTTTATCATAAATGTAATCTTTGCTCCAATCATCAATGTCATTAATAATTTGAGCAATTCCATCAATAATAGTTTTTAATTCTTCATTAGTCATTGTTGGATGAATTGACATTCTAACCCAACCAGGTTTTTCAGAAAGATCACCTTGATCAATTTTATCTGTAATTATTTTTGAGCGATTTGGATCAACATGCAACAAATAATGTCCGTAAGTTCCAGCACAAGAACATCCACCACGAACTTGCACACCATATCTATCATTTAACAATTTTACTAGTAAATTATAATGAATGTTTTCAACATAAAAAGAAATCGCACCGAGTCTGTGCTCAATATTTCCTGCAAGTATGTGCAGAGTTGGAATTTTCTTAAGTCCATCAAGAGCATATTTAACAAGCTCTTCTTCTCTTGCTCTTATTTTACCAATTGTCATTTCTTCTTTTAACTTTATACAAAGTGCTGCTTTGATGGTTTGAAGAAACGCAGGAGTTCCGCCATCTTCTCTTGCTTCAATATTTGCAACAAATTTATGTTGTCCCCAGGGATTAGTCCAATCAACAGTGCCTCCACCTGGTAAATCAGGAACTTTATTATGATAAAGTTTTGAATCAAAGACTAAAACTCCTGGAGTTCCAGGTCCACCTAAAAATTTATGTGGAGAGAAAAATATTGCATCAAGTTTTTCTTCAGGATCAGATGGATGCATATCTATTTTTGTGTAAGGTGCGGAGCAGGCAAAATCAACAAAACAATATCCACCTTCTTTATGAATAATTTTTGCAAGTTCATGATAATCAGATTCAATTCCCGTAACATTAGAAGCCGCAGTAAAAGCACCAATTTTAAGTTTTCTGTTTTTATACTTTTCTAATTTTATTCTAAAATCATTTACATCAACCAAACCATCATCATTTGGATTTATAACAACAACTTCTGCAATGGTTTCAATCCACGTTGTTTGATTTGAATGATGTTCCATGTGTGTTGTAAACACAACAGGTTTTAATTCTTCAGGAAGATTAACATAATCTACCAGCTGCTCAGGAATTTTTAATCCAAGTAATCTCTGGAATTTGCAAATCACAGTAGTCATTCCGGAACCAGCTGTAATTATTACATCATCCTGGTTTGCATTAACATGTTCCTTAATAATTTTGTGAGCTTGATGATAAGCCAAAGTCATAGTTGTACCAGTAACACTTGATTCAGAATGAGTGTTAGCAACATATGGCCCAAAAGTGTTGCAAAGTTTTTCTTCGATAGGTTTATACAATCTACCACTTGCAATCCAATCAGCATAAATTATTTTTTTTGTGCCAAATGGAGTTTCAAAATCAGCATCAATACCAACAATGTTTTTTCTGAATTTTGAAAAATATTTTTCCAGTTCACTCATATAATAACCTTAAACTTTCTTGTTGGAAATATAATAATTTGGGCTGTTGTAAACATCAGATTTTATCAGATATTCTTTTTGATTAAATTACAATACAATTATCCAATTAAATGCTATGGGAAACTATTTAAAGACCATTATTTTTTTCACGTTTATACTTAGTTCTGCCTTTTATAGTCAGAATAAGTATGAATCATTTAAGGATATTGAGAAAGTAATTGAAAATGCAATTGATGACAAAACTTTTCCAGGTGCAGTAGTTTTAGTTTGGCAAGATAGAAAGATCCTTTTTGAAAAAGGATTTGGTCATTATACATACGATTCTAAATCACCAAAGGTAAGTACTGAGACAATTTTTGATCTTGCATCAGTAACAAAAGTTGTTGCTACAACAACTGCTGCAATGATTTGTTACGATAGAAAATTGTTTTCACTCGAAGATAAAATAATTAAATATTTACCAGAATTTGAAATTAATGGAAAAGAAAATATCACAATTAAAAATTTGTTGTTACATAATTCTGGTTTACCAGCCTGGAAAAAATTTTATGACAGAAATCTTAGTTATGATGATGTAATAAAAGAAATTTATTCTTCTAAACTTGAATATAAAACTGGAGAACAAACTGTTTACTCTGATTTGGGAATTATCACTCTAGGAAAAATTATAGAAAAAGTAACAAATAAAAGTTTAGATAAGTTTTGTTATGATGAGATATTTATTCCATTAAAAATGAATTCCACATTTTACAATCCAAATGGTTCTATAAAAAACTTATGCGCTCCAACAGAATCCGATAATTATTGGAGAATGAAAATATTACAAGGTGAAGTTCACGATGAAACTTCTGCAATGTTAAATGGAGTTGCTGGTCATCTTGGATTATTCTCTACTGTCGAAGATATCTCTAAGCTTATGGCCGTGTTGATGAACAAAGGTAAATTTGGCGAGAAGGAATTCATTAAACAAAGCACTGTTGAATTATTTACAAAAAGATTTTCCAGTGAAAGTACACGCGCACTTGGTTGGGATACAAAATCAGATTCCGGTTCATCTGCAGGAAAATACTTTAGTAAAAAATCTTTTGGACACACAGGATACACTGGAACATCAATCTGGGCTGATCCTGAAAGAAATTTATTTGTTATCTTTTTAACAAATCGTGTGCATCCAACAAGAGAGAATACAAAAATCTTAAAAGTCCGACCACAATTACACAATGCCGTTCTAAAATGTTTAGAAAAAATAAATGAGTAAAAAGGTCTTGAAGAAATTTCATCGAGGATTTTTGTTTTTTGTTATTATAGAATTTTTGTTTTTATTCTTACCAATTACAAAAAGTGATGTTTCAATAAACCCGGATAAAAAAGAAATTTCAAATCCAGCAAGCATATTTGAGTTAAGTGAAGATGATCAAGCCTGGGTTGATAGCACATTATCTGCAATGCCGCTTTATGATAAATGTACGCAGATATTTATGCCTATGTTCGCAGGAAAATGTCTTGATCAATCTTCCAAAGAATTCAAGTTTGCTATAGAACTTGTACAACTTCATGGAATTGGAGGTTTTGTCATCTCGACTGGTGATGTTGAGGAAACTGCTTCAATGATTAATGAACTTCAGAAGAATGCAAATATCCCTTTACTTGTTTCAGGTGATTTTGAACACGGTATTGGAATGAGAATGAATGCTTCAAATACTTTTCCGCATAATATGGCAATCGGATCAACTCATAATCCGGATTTTGCTTATCAAACTGGAAAAGCAACAGGCATTGAAGCTTTGATGCTTGGTGTAAATTTTAATTTTGCTCCGGTTGCTGATGTTAACAATAACCCAAAAAATCCAGTAATAAATCTTAGATCATTTTCAGAAAATAAAAATCTTGTAACAGAATTTTGTAAATCATATATAAAAGGTTCATTTGATGCTGGAGTAATTTCAACTGCAAAACATTTTCCTGGTCACGGAAATACTAGCATTGATTCGCATAATGAATTGCCTATAATAAGCGGAAGTAAAAATTATTTGATGGAAAATGAATTAAAACCTTTTATTGATTTGATTGCTGATAGTGTACAAGCGATTATGATTGGACATTTAAATGTTCCTGCTTATGAAAGTGATGAAAAATTGCCGGCTTCACTTTCGTATAACATCATAACAAAACTGTTAAAAGAAAAACTAGGTTTTAATGGTCTGATAATTACTGATGCGCTCGATATGAAAGCAGTTACGAATTATAATGATGCTGGTGAAACTTGTGTTAAAGCATTTAATGCCGGTAATGATATTTTATTAATGCCTACAAGTATTAGAGATGGAATAACGGCAGTTTATAATGCTGTTAAATCCGGTGAAATAAAATTGAGCAGACTAAACGAAAGTGTTAGAAAAATATTATCAGCCAAACGATGGTTAAAACTTGATAAACAAAATTATCTAAAAAAGGATATACCTAAACGTATAAGACTTGAAGAGCATTATTCGCTTTCAAAAAAAATTGCTGAACATTCTGTTACAATTGTAAAAGCCAGCAGCGATTTGTTACCACTTGATTCCAGTAAATATCTTAAAACATTTATTGTTGATATTACCAATAGAAAAGAAATGAGAGATGCGCATTTTTCTCAAATTTTTCACGAAAGTTTTTCTGTTTATACACATTCACTTTTAACAAGTGAATCCGAGAACTCTGATTACCAACTTGCATTAGATATTGCAAAAGATTGTGACTTGATTATTGTGCCATCTTATTTTTATATAAGGAGTGGTGCAAATGGAAAATCGCTTTCGGATGTTCAGTGCAATTTTTTTCAAAACCTACTATCACTAAATAAAAAAGTTGTAATAATCAGTTTTGAAAATCCATATGTGCTGTCAAATTTTCCTAATGCTGAAAATTATATCTGTACTTATAGTGATTCAAAATCTTCACAACGAGCAGTATTAAATATTTTAAATGGATCATTGAGAGCAAAAGGAAGATTACCTATCTCGATACCTAATACTGATTTTAAAGTTGGATATAAATGGAATCCCGACAGTTAACAATTGAAAGGAAGGCAAATATGAAAGTACTTAACATTCTTTTTACTTCATTAATTTTATTTGCATGCAATTCTGACACGGAATCACAATCAAGTTCAATCAAACTTCCTGAAGGTTTTAAAATAGAAATCTATGCTTCAAATGTTCCCAATGCTCGCTCGATGGTTTTAAGTGAAAACGGAATTTTATTTGTTGGAACAAGAAGTTCCGGAAATGTTTATGCCCTGGTAGATATTGACAAAGATTACAAAGTAGATGAAGTGATAACAATTGCATCTGGATTTGATATGCCGAATGGAGTTGATTTGAAAGATGGTGATCTTTATGTAGCGGAAGTTAATCGCATTATTAAGTTTGATGATATTGAAAATAATTATCGAAACAATCCAGATTATTCAATTGTGCGTGATGATTTTCCAACAGATAGAAGCCACGGATGGAAATTCATAAAATTTGGACCAGATGGAAAACTTTATGTTCCTGTTGGTGCTCCTTGCAATATTTGTTTGAAAGAAAATGAAGACGAACGTTATGCAAGTATAACACGAATGAACTCAGATGGAAGTGAGTTTGAAGTTTTCGCAAAGGGAATAAGGAACACAGTTGGATTTGATTGGCATCCAACAACAAATGAGATTTGGTTTACAGATAATGGAAGAGATAATCTTGGTGATAATATTCCACCTGATGAATTGAATTGTGCATCAACAGTTGGATTACATTTTGGTTATCCATTTCTTCATGGTAAAAATATTTTAGATCCAGAATTTGGTTCACAAGGTGATACAAGTTTGTATACAAAACCTAAACAGGAACTTGGCCCTCACGTTGCTGCACTTGGAGTTGAATTTTATACAGGTTCGATGTTTCCAGCACAATATCAAAATCAAATATTTGTAGCCGAACACGGGAGCTGGAACAGAAGTCAGAAGATTGGTTATAGAATTTCTATTGTTAGATTAAATGGAAATGATGTTGTAAGTTATGAAACGTTTGCTGACGGCTGGTTAAACGGTGATAATGTTTCTGGTCGTCCTGTTGATATTGAACTAATGCCCGACGGCTCAATGCTTGTCTCTGATGATTATGCAGATGTTATTTACAGGATAACTTATAAATAAACTTAATGTTGATTTTATTTAACAAACCATTTAATGTTCTTTGTCAGTTTACTGATAGCGAAGGCAGAAAAACACTTTCTCATTTTATCAAAACAAAAAATGTTTATGCTGCAGGTAGATTAGATTTTGATAGCGAAGGTTTAGTAGTTTTAACTGATGATGGAAAACTTCAGAATAAAATTTCAGATCCTGAAAATAAATTAGAAAAAACTTACTGGGTACAAGTTGAAGGAAATCCGAGTGAAGAAAATTTAATAAAGCTTCGAAAAGGAATTGAACTTAAAGATGGAATTACTAAACCAGCTAAAGTAATAATTATAAACGAGCCAAAAGTTTGGGAAAGAAATCCGCCAATAAGAGAAAGAAAAAATATTCCAACGAGCTGGATTGAATTAAAAATCTTTGAAGGTAAAAACAGGCAAGTTAGAAGAATGACCGCTGCGATTGGATATCCAACGTTAAGATTAATAAGATATTCTGTTGGCAATTGGAATATTGAAAAATTGCAACCCGGCGAATATAAAATTCTTAATTTTCTTTAGATGGTGAAAAGAATTTTTTCTTAATCATAAACGATAAATACACAATCATAATTCCAACAATCATTACAGCAACAGCTGGAATAAATATTGCAATCAGAGATAATGTTATTGAACTACCAGCTTCTGCTGTAGCCACAACCGGATTGCCAACTCCACCAGTTACAGCGGATGATTTTAATCTTATCAATCCAGTTGCTGCGTGAATTGTTCCGGCAATTCCACCTCCAGCAATTAAAGCAAGCGACCATTTTATTAGTGGAGGAAAATCTGTAACAACTGCACCACTTAAAACTATTCCTGCAAATATTGCAAGCGGATGATTGATCGCATCTAAAAAATTATCAACCCAGGGAATGTAGTAACTGAATATTTCTACAACTGTAGCAACTGCAAAAAGAATTAATGCTGGAAGTGTACCAATCCAACCAAAATATGCTGATAACTCCAGGTTTCCAGTATAAGCCGCAATTGAAGCAATAAGAAATGGAATAAAAATTCTAAATCCAACCGCTGCCGCAAGTCCTATTCCGATGAAAATGCTAAGTATTAATTCCATAATTATATCGCTAGTTATTATTAATAATTTGAATTAAGAACAAGGAATAACTATTTAAGATTTTTGATCTTATTCATTTTTTAAATTCTTCTGAGCTGTTTCAACACTTTTCACAAAGATCGAAATCAATTCATTTTTCTCTTTTAATGCTAAATTTATTTTATCTAAAGAATTATAAAGATTTGCCTTAAGGATTATTTTCAAACAAACATTTGTTTCTCTTAATTCTTTGAGAACAATTTTTAATTTATGAATAAAATCCCTTCTGGATTCACCACTTTGCGCTTCCCCATAGTTTAAAGCTGGGGCAGTCCCTGATCTAACAATTTGGCCACCCAGATGATTTCCAGCTTTTGAATTTGGTAGTCCATTCACAATTTCAATAATTAAAACTGAAAAATTTACTAATCGATCTTCCAAATCTGTTTTATTCATTTTATTCCTCCAAAATCTGTCGTTCAAAAATCTTCAATCCTTGTTCTTAAATCAATAAAAAAATAGAAAAAAGATTATTAGTAACTCATATTTGTAAGTTTTACTTTTCCTCTAAAGATCCAATAAATACTAATTGTATAAGCTAATACAAATGGAACACCAATCATCGCAATGATTAACATAATATTTAAGGTTTTTTGCGATGATGCTGAATTATAAATATTTAAACTTAATTCCGGATTATTTGATGCAAGAACAAAATTTGGAAATATTCCAAAAGCAAACAATGAAAGCAGAGCTGCTATTGATGCGCAAGAAGATAAGAATGCAAAAAATTCTTTTCTTCTAGAAATTTCTCGTGGAATATTTGCGATTGCAAGCATATTTAAAACAGCAAGAACAAATAAAGCCGGCGTTTCTTTAAAATGTTCAATCATATGTGGGTAATAAATCAATGTTGCCATTGTAGTGGTTATATAACAAATTATAAAAAATATTATTGTATTGTTAACCCAACTTCTAAGTTTAATTTGTAATTCACCTTCAGTTTTCATTACACCATAAATTGCTCCATGCGTCATAAACAATGCAACTGTAGTTACTCCAACCAAAACTGTATACGGATTTACCAAACTCCAAAAAGTTCCAATAAATTCTTTGTTAGCATCAAGTGGTACACCAGTAACCAAATTTGCTACAACAACTCCTGCGAGAAATGCAATAAAAATACTTGCAACACTAAACGCAACATCCCACATTTGTCTCCACCATTTCATCGGACGCTTACTTCTAAATTCAATTGCAACTGCACGAAAAATTAACATAAATAATAACATCATAAGCGCAGAGTAAAAGCCGGAAAAAACTGTAGCATAAACATCAGGGAAAGCTGCAAATAAAGCACCGCCTCCGGTTACGAGCCAAACTTCATTTCCATCCCATACTGGTCCTATAGAGTTTAGCATTATTCTTCTGTCAACATCATTTTTAACAAGAAGATGCAATGCGCCAACTCCAAGATCAAATCCATCCAGAATTGCATAACCAATTAATAAAACTCCAATCAAGAAAAACCAGATTGTATTTAAATCAAAAGTAAAATCCATTTTGTGTTTTTCCTTTATGCTTTCGGATGACCGATTTCAGACGGTATTGAATCAACATCTTCTGGTCCGTGTTGAATTTTTTCGTTTAGCAAATAAATAAATAAAATAAATAAGCCAAGATAAATCAACATAAACAAGATAAGTGAAAACCAAACTTGTCCGGCTTCAACAGCTTTTGATAATCCTTCAGAAGTTTTGAGTAAACCATAAACAATCCATGGTTGCCTTCCAACCTCAGCAGTTATCCATCCAATTTGATTTGCAATTTGTGGAAGTAAAACTGAAAAAACGAAAATCCATAGTAACCATTTTTGTTTGAACAAAATCCCACGCCACCAAAAAAATATTCCGAGTAAACTTATTGCAATTAATGCAAAACCTATTGCAACCATAAGATGATATGCCTGAAAAACAATATTTACTGGCGGTCTATCTTCTTCCTTGAATGAATTTAATCCTGTTACTTTTGTATTAGTATCAAAGCCAATTAAATAACTCAGCATACCTGGCACAGCAACACCAAAATTTACTTTTTGATTTTCGCTATCTACCCATCCAAATAAATAGAGCTGAGCATTTGTTTGATCATCAAAAACAGCTTCCATAGCGGCAAGTTTTGCTGGTTGATTTTTACTTACACCAACCGCACTTCTATGTCCTGTAAACAATTGAAACAAGGAGGCGATCATAACAACAACTAGTGCAATTTTAATTGATGATTTTGCAAAACGAATATGTCTGTCTTTTAAAATATAGTATGCACTTACACTGATGATCAAAAATGCTCCAGCAAGCCAGCAACCAGAAATTACGTGAGATAATCTATTAACAGAAGATGGATTAAAAACCATTGCCCAAAAATCTGTTATTTCAGCTCGTGCATTTATTCCTTCGCCAATAACATGAAATCCTGCAGGAGTTTGCTGCCAGGAATTTGCAACAACAATCCAAACTGCGCTAAACATTGAGCCAAGTGAAACCATAAGGGTTGAGAAGAAATGCATTTTTGGTCCAACTTTATCCCAGCCAAAAACTAAGACTGCAAGAAAACCTGATTCAAGAAAAAAAGCAAATATTCCTTCTGCTGCAAGTGCACTTCCAAAAACATCTCCAACAAAACGTGAATAAGTTGCCCAGTTTGTCCCGAATTCAAATTCCATTACAATTCCTGTCGCAACACCAACTGCAAAAGTTAAAGCAAAAACTTTAACCCAAAACTTTGTCATGTTTTCATAAAACTTATCCTTTGTTTTAAGATACATTCCTTCCATTATTACTAGAATAATTGCAATGCCAATGCTTAATGGCGGATAGATATAATGAAATGCAATAGTAAAAGCGAACTGAATTCTGGATAGGATTTCAACATCCATTTTGAACCTAAAAGTTTATAGATATTGTTTTCAAATTAGCCAAATTGAAATTGAATGAAAAGTTAATTGAACAAAATGTTCATATCACTTTTTATCAAACAATTTTATTTTTTCTGCATATTGTGAAGCAAACTCATCAAACATTTTTCCAACTTCAGGATTGCTGGTTGATTTGCGATACGTATCACCAAGTTTTAAAATTATTTGATAGAAATGTAAATTCATATCATCAACAAGCATATCTTTTGTCCACAAATCAATTCCCAAAGTAACATTATCGTTTTTATCCCAAAGTGAAAGCATCATAGTTTTAGCTTCTTTCAATCCACCAAAATCAGCATCATCTGCTTGCCAGTGAATTGTTTGTGGCATTTTGTTTTCATCAATTTCAATTAAAAATTTTATTTCTGATTTTTTATTCATAACGTTCCTGCAAAATAGCTTTTGAATGATTTGACATGAGTTTATTTTAGCTAAGTAAAAATTAAGGAATCCACTTGAAAGTAAAAATAATATTTGTTTTCTTATTATTGATTTCATCAATCAATTACTCACAAACAACGTTATCAGTTGGTGGATATTTAGGAGGCGGACAATTTAACGGTAACTCAGTTTCTGTTGGCGGATTTACTTCAAGTTTATTTTGTGAGTTGAATACTCCTTTGTTTGAAGAAGTTTTTCCGCGATTAAGTTTTATCTTTACAAAAGATTTTAATGCAATTCTTCCAAACTCAACGCAAACTTATAATCCATTTATTCTTGGTGTTACTTTAAAAGGTGTTACAACTCAATATTTTGATGGGAAAATATTTCTTGAAGAAGGTGTAGGTTTTGCAGCACTTAATGATCAGACTTTTAGTGATACGGATGTTTGGGATTATGGAGTAGTAATTTCTTTATCTGTTGGATTTGATCTAAGAAATTTTGATTTGAAGGGATTTAAACTTGGTGCCGGCGCAGAATATGGAATGACATTCTTTGATACTTTGCCAAAGTATTCTTCACTACATCTTTTTGTTCATTATACTTTTTAATTTGCCTTAAAAACAGAAACCCGCGGACAACTAAGTCTCACGGGTCTCATAGGGGAGAGGCAAAGCCTTTTAGTATTAAGGTAACATCAATTTCAATAATACAAATCTCCTAAGAACTGTTTGCAATATATGTTTATGTAAATATTTAAATGTCATATCCAAGTAAACGATTGTAAAAAATTGTCATGGAATTTATTAGTATTGTAAATCAATTCGCCGAGGTGAATCCAGTCCTGAGATTGTATATTTTTAATTGGATTTATTTATTGCTTAGTATAAAAACTAGAAAAGCCCAGTTCGGAGAACTGAACTACAGATTATTTTGTTAAATGTTTGCCTGATTCGATATAAGGTTTAAATCTTTCAAAAATAAAATGTTCCCAAACTTTTTCTACAATTGCAGGCATCCCTTCTTCCATTTCACCTGAACCATGAACAGAAAGTTTCATTAAAGTTGAATCTTTCCCAACTTCAGAAAATTCATAAGTTGTTACAATCTGCACAGCTCTTCCAGTCAATCCAAGCGGACCATCAAATCGAATCAATTTTCCTCGCTGAGAAAAAATAACTGTTGCGTGTAAAACTCCATTTCCTTCATCATCAAATATTTCCAGAAATCCGCCGCCAGGTTTTGGTTCGATATAAAACTTTTTCGGATTTTCTGAAAATGAATGATCCCACCAACCACTGATATCTCCGGTTGCAGCATCAAATATTTGCTCTGGAGTTCCAGGCAGAGTTAACTGTTTATCAAATGAAAAAATATCATAACGCGGCTTTGTCTTTACATCTTCTTGAGAAAGAGTAAATTGTGATATTAAAAAAAATGTCAGCAAAACAGTTAAATACTTCATTCTCATATTCTTAAAAATTGTTGTTTAATATTAAAAAACAGCAGCAATCTTACAAACTGAAAAAAGTTATTAATATTCTGTCACTTTATTCCGTGTCATAACACTTAATTATTGAACGAATAAAAAATAGTAATCCAACAAACAAAGGAGTCAGTCATGTTAAAGCACATTTTATTTTCACTGTTTCTATCAGGAACAATTTTATTAACTGCTTGTTCAGAAAACTCAACTACAGCACCGATAAGTGGCGGACAGGATGATGTTGTTGCAAAAACATCAGTTATGACCAAAGGAAGTGGATCAGTAGTATCAACCGTAAAGAATGATGATACCCAACATTGGGAAGTTAGAGTTGATATGCCCGGCGATGGCGGTATTGTAAAATTCGAGTATCGATTAAACTCGAATGAATTAAGAGAAGTAAAAGGTTTATCATCATCATTTGAATATGAAATTGAACCAGGAAATGGTTTGATAAATTATTCGAATGCAAAAAGTATTGCGCTTGGTGCAGTTAGCGGTAACATCATTGAATGGAAACTTGAAAAAGACGAAAGCGATAATAACTGGCAATATAGATTTGAAATAGGAACATCTGAAGTAAGAATAAACGCAAGCAACGGTAACATTATTAGAGTGAAAAACTAAGCCCTCCATCTAAGAGATGTTGAGAGAAATCTTAACATCTCTTATCTATTAATACTTAATTCCACAAAGTTGTTCACTTAGTTCCCAGAGTTTATTTGCTTTGTTCACATCATAAGATTCTTCAGTAGATTTTATTTCTTTCTTTTTAAAAAAGAATTTTCCTGTTATTCCTTTGACATTATCTGATGAAGCAAGATAAACAATAGTTTCAGCGCCTTGCTTTGGAGTTAGCAATTGTCGTTTAGCAATGTAATAGCTTATGTGTTTTAGCCATCGAAACAAGCCTTCGTTCTTTGCAAAGTTTGTGGCAACTCCACCAGGATCAAGAGCATTTATAGAAATATTTGAAAAAATATTTCTTCGAGCAAATTCATAAGTAAACAATACGTTTGCAAGCTTTGATCTTCCATAAACCAAACTACGATTATACTCTTTCGGTGAAACAAGATCGTCAATATCAATTTGCTTACCATAATGTGCTGAGGAAGAGACATTTATAATTCTAGCATCAGAAGATTTTTTTAATAAATCAAATAAAAGCTGAGTTAATAAAAAATGCCCAAGATGATTTGTTGCAAATGTAAGTTCAATACCATCAACACTTTTTTGATAATTACTAAATCGTGAACCGGCATTATTAATTAAAACATTTAAGTGATCATATTTTGAATTAACAATACTAGCCAAATTTCTAACTTCTTTTAATGAGGATATATCACACTTAAAAAAAACTGAATTGATTTTATATTTTTTGACTAAAGAATCAGAAATATCTTTTCCTTTAATTTCATTTCTTCCGGTTAGGATCAAATCGAAACCAAGTTTGGCTAATTCAATTGCAGTTGCTTTTCCAATTCCGGATGTTGCTCCGGTTATTAAACAAAGTTTATTTTGCATATTAATAAAGTAATTTTTTTTTTAACTTTGGCTAAATTAAAATTCTGCTACTAATTACACTAATTTTTCACGAATTAAAAATCGATGTGTTAATTTTTGAAATTAATGGCAGCTTTTCTTTCAAATTATTCAGATCGATTTCCATTCCCAAATCAAATCAATTTCCTTATCTTTTCGGCAACATTTTTAAATGATTTTTAACAAGGATTTGTTATGATGAAAAAAGTTCTTCTCAGGTTTTTTATTGCTGCGATTTTAATCCTTTCTAATGAAAGTTATTCCTGCACAAATTTTATTATTACAAAAGGTGCAAGTGTTGATGGCTCGGTTATGATTTCTTACACCGCGGATTCTTATGAAGCTTATGGTGAACTTTATCACTATCCTGCTGCTGTTTATCAAAACGGAGCCTGGTTAGAAATTTATGAATGGGATACCGGAAAATATTTAGGAAAAAT
Source organism: Ignavibacteriales bacterium (assembly GCA_016707585.1). Classification (GTDB taxonomy): domain Bacteria; phylum Bacteroidota; class Ignavibacteria; order Ignavibacteriales; family Ignavibacteriaceae; genus IGN3. Next base: position 256,505 of record JADJHL010000008.1, read on the forward strand.
TCCACAGGCTGCTGTTACATATAATGTAATCGGAAATATGAATGAACACCAGGTTGTTATAGGTGAGACGACTTTTGGCGGAAGAGAAGAACTTGGAGTTGCAAATGGAATTCTTGATTACGGAAGTATGATTTACATTGCTTTGCAGCGCAGCAAAACTGCACGTGAAGCAATAAAGGTAATGACTGATCTTGTAAGTGAATTTGGTTATTACAGCAGCGGCGAATCATTTTCAATTGGCGATGCTAATGAAGCCTGGATACTTGAATTGATTGGTAAAGGCGAAGGTAACAAAGGCGCAGTTTGGGTTGCTGTAAAAATTCCGGATGGAAATATTTCTGCTCATGCAAATCAATCACGCATAACAACTTTTCCTTTAAACGATTCTGAAAATTGTTTGTATGCCCCTGATGTAATTTCTTTTGCAAGGGAGAAAGGTTATTTCTCAGGTAAAGATTCTGAGTTTGATTTTTCAGCAGCTTATGCTCCGTTAGATTTTGGTGCAATTAGATTTTGTGATGCACGGGTTTGGTCTTTATTTAGAAGATGTAACTCAAGAATGGAAAAATATATTTCATATATTAAGGGTGAATCTTTAGAGAGGATGCCTTTATCAATAAAGCCAGATAAAAAATTATCTGTACACGATGTTATGGGTTTAATGCGTGATCATTATGAGGGAACTGAACTTGATATGACCAAAGGTGTTGCTGCCGGTCCATATCATATGCCATATCGCTGGAGACCATTAACCTGGCAATACAACGGCGAAGAATATTTTCACGAACGGCCAATCTCAACTCCACAAACGGGATTTTCATTCGTGTCTCAAGCACGTGCTCATTTACCAAGAGAAGTGGGTGGTGTTTTATGGTTCGGGGTTGATGATACTTACTTTACAGTTTATACACCTATGTATTCATCGATGAGTAAAACTCCTTATAATTATTCCAAAGGTGTTGGTTCATTATCTCAGTTTACATGGGATTCCGCATTTTGGGTTTTTAATTTCGTTGCAAATTTTTCTTATCCAAGATATTCAATTGTTATTGATGAGGTTAAAAAAAATCAAAATGAAATTGAGGGGAAATATTTTGCTCAGCAGGAAAATATAGAATCTACAGCTTTATCACTTCTTAAAAATTCTAAAGGCGAAGCAATTGAGTATCTAACAAATTATTCTATTTCATCCGCAGAACAAACGTATAAAACTTGGAAGCAGTTTGGCGAACATTTGATTTTGAAGTATATGGATGGATTATCAAAAACTGAATTCTTTAAGCCCAAAAACATTGGATACTCAGACGAAGTTAAGAAAATGATTGTTGATGAATCCGGTGAATCATTAAAGATGAAGACAATAATAACTGATCAAACTTATGCATATAATGAAAGCATAAAAAAGGCGGATGAATTATTGGCAGAAAAAAAATATTCTGAAGCAAAGTCGTTTTATGAAAAAGCCTTAGTAGTCAAACCAAATGAAAATTATCCAAAAGAAAAAATTGATAAAATAAATTCAATACTAAGTTCAATTGAAGAATTACATAAAAACACATTTTAACAAATAAATATAGAATCATTATGAAAGAGCAAACAAACCCTGAAATAACTTTTGAAAGTGAAATAAATTTTCTTGATCTTATTTATACAGATATGCTAGAATCAATTCATCAAAAACCTGATGAAAATGATATTGAAGCCATGAGGCTGTATATGGATAACATCTGGGGTGTTTTTAATCGTACTGTTTTTAGAGTTACCGAAATAAAAAATAGCCTACAGAAAAACCAAAAGCTTATTCACGAAACCTGGAATCCGCCAGCCTAAAAATTCAATTCAGTTGTCATTCCCACGAAAGTGGGAATCCAACTCTCTAGATAAATGGATTCCCGTTTACACGGGAATGACAATTAGGAATATCCATTATTTTAGACTTACATTTTTAATCATGCCATTCTCTCTTTCGCTCCAAATTTTGTAGTTTTGATAAGCACATTTATAGAATTTAGGAGTTAAAATGGCTCAAGAAGTAAAACTCGGTGATAAACCTGATCTAATAAAAGATTTTCCAGTTCCTAGTTTTGATGATTGGAAAAAACAAGTTGAAAAAGATCTTAAAGGTGAATCATTCGATAAAAAACTTATCACAAAAACTTATGAAGAAATAAATCTTCAACCACTTTACACTTCAAACGATATAAAAGATCTCCCGCAAATAATTAATTTTCCAGGCTTTCAAAATTATCTACGTGGCAGCAATGTTTCCGGATATACTTCCAGAAGTTGGGAAATTGCACAAGAGTATAATCAAGCCCTTCCGGAAGATTTGAATGAAGCATTACGATCTGATCTAAATCGTGGATTGAATTCTATTAATATCGTTTTAGATAATCCTACTCAACTTGGAATTGATGCTGATCAATCTAAAGAGGGAGAAGTTGGAAATGATGGATTATCGATTTCCGGTGTTAGAAAAATGCAGGTTTTGTTTAAAGATATTGATTTGACAAATCAGCCAATAAATATTTCTTGTGGATTCTCAGCACTGCCAATCACACTTCTTTTTACAGCTTATGCAAATGAAACTAGAACTAGTTTAATGAACATTAAAGGATCAATCACTTCTGATCCTTATGAATATTTATTGACTAAAGGTGATTTACCAATTTCGTTAAAGCAAATTTTTGATGAGATGAAACTTGCAACTGAATTAATGATCAAATCAAACTCACCAATAAAAACAATCGGAGTAAGTGGATTACCTTTTAATAATGCTGGTGCAAATGCTGTTCAGGAATTGGCCTTTGTGCTTGCAACCGCAGTTGAATATTTAAATGAAATGATTGAGCGTGGATTAAAAGTTGATGACGTTGCAAAGAGAATTAAATTTACATTTGGAATCGGATCATTCTACTTTATGGAAATTGCAAAACTCCGTGCTGCAAGATTATTATGGAGCAAAATTCTAGAAGCTTACGACATAAAAGAAGAAAACCCCAAAATATTTATTCATGGTAAAACTTCTAAGTTTAATCAAACATATTTCGATCCGTTTGTAAACTCACTTCGCACAACAACAGAAGCATTCTCCGCAATCGTTGGCGGTGTTGATTCGATTCAAACAAATCCTTACGATGAATCATTTAATGATTCAGATGATTTTTCAAGACGACTTGCACGCAATACACAGATTATTCTTAAAGAGGAATCGCATCTTGAGCAAGTAATTGATCCTGCTGGCGGTTCTTACTTTGTAGAAAAGCTAACTGATGATATAGCCAATGCTGCTTGGAAATTATTTCAGACTATTGAAGAAAAAGGCGGAATGTTAAAAGCAATTCAATCAGGATTTGTTCAAGATGAAATTGCAAAAGTTGCTGAAGCAAAGAAAAAGGATTTTGCAAAACGTAAATCTGTTCTTGTTGGAACAAATATGTATGCAAATCCAAAAGAAGAAATGCTTGAGATAAAGAATAAAGATCTAAATGCAATTTGTAAAAAACGCGTTGAGTATATTCAGAAATACAGGATTACCGGCGATAACAAAAAACATTCAAGTATAATGGATAAACTTCAGAAAATTGCTGATACAAAATCTTATGATTTGATTGATAATGCTGTGGAAGCTTTTCTTGAAGGTGCTTCGCTTGGAGAAGTTTCAAAATCAATTCGTGCTTCATCAGAAAAAGGGATTTCTGTTAATCCATTAATTCAATTTCGACTTTCAGAAATGTTTGAAGAATTGAGAATAGCATCAGAAAATTTTAAAAAGAAAACTGGATGTAAACCAAAAATATTTCTTGCAACAATGGGTCCGCTAAAACAATTTAAAGGAAGAGCAGATTTCTCCCGTGCGTTTTTTGAAGTTGGCGGATTTGAAATCGTTTACCCAAATGGATTTGCAACCACAGATGAAGCAGTTAAGTCAGCACTAGATTCAAAAGCTCAGGCTGTAGTTATTTGCTCAACTGATGATACATATCCAGAACTTGTTCCTTCAATTGTAAAAGGAATAAAAGAAAAATCAAAAGATGTTGCAGTTATACTTGCTGGATCTCCAAAAGATCAGATTGAAGAACACAAAAAAACAGGTGTTGATGATTTTATATACCTTGGAGCAGATGCTCATTCAATAATATCAAACTTGTTGAAAAGAATTGGAGCATAAATGAAACCAAATTTTAAAGACATTGAATTAAATCTAAAATCAAAAAGTGTTTCCAAAAAAGAGTGGGAAGAAAAGTTTAAACAGGAAACAGGAAAATCTGTTGAAGATTTTATCTGGGAAACAATGGAAAAGATTCCTGTTAAGCCGCTTTACACAAAAGATGATTTAAAAAATCTTGAACACAAAGATTATTTATCCGGACTTCCTCCCTTTTTGCGCGGACCTTATTCAACAATGTATGTTCAGCGTCCGTGGACAGTTAGACAATACGCAGGATTTTCTACTGCTGAAGAGAGCAATGCATTCTATCGAAGAAATCTTGCTGCTGGGCAAATGGGACTTTCTGTTGCATTCGATCTTGCAACTCATCGTGGTTACGATTCAGATCATCCAAGAGTTGTAGGTGATGTTGGAAAAGCAGGAGTAGCTATCGATTCAATTGCTGATATGAAAATTCTATTCGATCAGATTCCACTTGATAAAATGTCTGTATCAATGACGATGAATGGTGCAGTTCTTCCTGTGCTTGCATTTTACATTGTAGCTGCCGAAGAACAAGGTGTAAAACATGAACAACTAACAGGCACAATTCAGAATGATATTTTAAAAGAATACATGGTTCGTAACACTTACATCTATCCGCCAGAAGTTTCTATGCGAATCATTGCTGATATTTTTATGTTCACAGCTAAAAACATGCCTAAGTTCAACAGCATTTCAATTTCAGGATATCATATGCAGGAAGCTGGTGCCACTGCTGATCTTGAAATGGCTTACACTCTTGCTGATGGTTTGGAATATGTTCGTACTGGAATAAAAGCTGGAATGGATATCGATGAATTTGCACCTCGTCTTTCTTTCTTCTGGGCACAGGGTATGAACTACTTTATGGAAGTTGCAAAGATGCGTGCTGCTAGATTGATCTGGGCAAAGATGATAAAACAGTTTAATCCTAAAAATCCTAAATCAATGTCGTTAAGAGCTCACTCCCAAACTTCCGGGTGGAGTTTATCGGAACAAGATCCGTTTAACAATGTTGTAAGAACTTGTATTGAAGGAATGGCTGCTGCGCTTGGACATACACAATCACTTCATACAAATTCTTTGGATGAAGCAATTGCGCTTCCAACAGATTTTTCTGCACGTATTGCTCGTAACACTCAGCTTTATTTGCAAGATGAAACTTACATCACAAAAGTTATTGATCCATGGGGTGGATCTTATTATGTTGAATCACTAACTAATGCACTTCTTAAAAAAGGATGGGAACATATTCTTGAAGTTGAATCTTATGGTGGAATGACAAAAGCAATTGAAGCTGGAATTCCTAAAATGCGAATTGAAGAAGCTTCAGCAAGGAGACAGGCAAGAATTGATTCGGGCAGAGAAACTATAGTTGGGGTTAATAAACATCGATTAGATAAAGAAGATCCGATTGAAATTTTAGAAGTTGATAACACTGCAGTTAGATTATCTCAGATAAAAAGATTGCAATCGGTTAAGCAAAACAGAAACGATGAAGATGTTAAGAAAGCACTTGAAGCACTTACAAAATGTGCAGAAACAGGTGAAGGAAATTTACTAGAGCTTTCTATTGTTGCAGCAAGAGCGCGAGCAACACTTGGAGAAATTTCATTATCAATTGAAAAAGTAAGCGGAAGGTATAAAGCCGTGACAAGAACAATATCCGGAGTTTACAGCAGCGAATACGCAAAGGATGATGAATTGTTTGAGCAGGTTCGCAAGATGACAGATGAATTTGCAAAAGAAGAAGGACGCAGACCACGTATTATGATTGCGAAGATGGGACAGGATGGACACGATCGTGGTGCAAAAGTTGTTGCAACAGCTTACGCCGATATGGGATTTGATGTCGATGTTGGTCCATTATTCCAGACTCCTGAAGAAACTGCACAGCAAGCAGTTGAAAACGATGTTCACGTTGTTGGAATGAGTTCGCTTGCCGCTGGACATAAAACGTTATTGCCTCAGCTAATTGAAGAACTAAAGAAACTTGGCAGAGAAGATATTATTGTAATTTGCGGTGGAGTTATCCCTGCACAGGATTATGATTTTCTTTACGAGCACGGTGCTGCTGCAATCTTTGGTCCAGGTACAAAAATTCCAGTAGCTGGAATTAAGATTATGGAGTTGGTTAAGGAACGGTTTTAATTTAATAGCACACTGATGACGCGGATTGGACAGATTAGCACTGATCTAATCCGAGAAAATCAGTTGAATCTGTGTCATCCGCATGCCATTTCTATTTATTGACAATTCTATCTACTATTGGTTCGATTTCAAGGTAATTTTATTATTTTTACCTTGTAAAGGAACCGAAACTCAAATGAAGAAACAAAAGCTAAATTCTTACAAACCCGACTGGAGGCCAGAAAACGCTGGTGATGAATTTGCTGTGCGAGTAGTAAAAGGTACACAAAGTTCAAGATCACATTCAGGTTCAAGTGAAGTTAAACGAAAATCTCTTTCTATTGATGAATATGTTAATGGTGTTTTAAAGTTTGATAGAAATATTTTAGCTCGTGCTATAACATTAATTGAGAGTAACAACCAAACTCATCATGTTACAGCTCAAGAAGTTTTAAAGAAATTACTTCCCTACTCAGGTAAATCTTTGCGCATCGGAATTACAGGAGTTCCTGGTGCTGGTAAAAGTACTTTGATTGAATCACTTGGAATGTACTTGATTAAACAAGGACACAAAGTTGCTGTACTTACGGTTGATCCAAGTAGCACCGTAACTAAAGGCAGTATTCTTGGTGATAAAACAAGAATGGAAAATCTTTCTAAAGAAAAAAACTGTTTTATTCGTCCTTCTCCATCTGGAGGAGCTCTTGGGGGTGTAACTAGAAAAAGCAGAGAAACAATTACAATTTGTGAAGCAGCAGGATTTGATATTATTCTTATTGAAACCGTTGGTGTTGGACAAAGTGAAGTAACCGTTCGATCAATGGTTGATTTCTTTTTACTTGTGTTAATCGCTGGTGGCGGAGATGAACTTCAAGGAATCAAACGCGGCATTATGGAACTTGTTGATTCTATCCTTATCAACAAAGCTGATGGTGATAATGAAAAGAAAGCTAACATTGCCAGATCAGATTACAGCAATGCGCTCCATTATCTTCAGCCCGCTACAAAAGGCTGGAATGCGCAGGCATTTGCTGTTTCTGCTTTGTCGGGAAAAGGAATTCCTGAATTGTGGGAAATGATAAAGAAATTTGAAAAGACAATAAAACATTCCGGAGTTTTTAATCAACGCAGAAAAGATCAATCAATTGAATGGGTTTACAGAATGGTTGAAGATTCTTTACTAGATAAATTTTATAATAATGAAATAGTTCAAAAAGTAATTACAACATTAAAAGAAGAAATTACAAAAGATAAAATCACTCCAACTCTTGCTGCCGAAAAATTGTTAAAGATATTTAGAGAATAAAATCTTACTCATAATAATCAATCTTACAGCCGCAGCCATCCCATTTGCGTTCATAAAAATCTAATCTTTCCTGAATAAATTTATCGGCATCAGCCAAAGAATTAATTTTTCTTACGATAATTTCATTCTTTAAAGATAGTTCTTGAATAAAGAGTATTCCTTCAAACTTAATTAGTCTAATAAAATCAGAAAGGTGAGTCTCTTCAACTCTAAGGATTTCAGAATTTTCCAAAATTGGTTTTAAGTCTTCTTCTTCAATTATAAGATAATTTGAATTGAGTGCGTTGTTAAAAATTTCTTTTGCTTCCATAATTCACCAAAATTTTTATTCGTATGATGAATAAAAAAAATAAAAGTTTCTATAAGCGAAATAAGATTATTGTGAGTTTACAAGTAAAACAGGGCAGGGCGCATTATTTAATACTCTTTCAACACGTGGGCCAATATAAAGTTTTTCTGAACCAGGCCTAATATCAGTTCCTAAAACGATTAGATCAAATTTCCTATCTCTGGCTATCTCAAGAATTGATGTTTCAGCATCTAGTCCAACTTCAACTTCAGCAAAAGTGTTTACAGATAATGATTCGCCGAGAATTTTTAATTCTTCAATAATTTGGAAGGCAAACATAAACTGTCTTTCCTTTATACTCCCTTCGATATCTAAATGATATGTGTCTTTATTTTCTTCTATAACTTTTAGAATATGAACTTCCTGTGATTTTTCTGAGGCAAGAGCAAATGCCACTTGAGCCGCGCGTCTTGCTGCAAGACTTCCGTTTGTTGGGATGAGGATTTTTTTTGGCTCCCAATTTTCATGATGCGAACCACTTTGTACTACAATACTGATTGAAGGAGAAAGTCTAACAATATCATCAACTACAGGATTGAATACCTGTCCGGTTTTTTTATCTTTTTCAGTTGCGCCTATTAAAATCAAATCATAACTTTTTGAGGATTCATCAAGAATGCTTTCAACTGGGTTTGATGAAACAACAACTTTCTTTGTAATTGAAATTCCATTAAACAATTTTTCAAGTTCATCTAAAAACTGAACACATTCATTTTTATTTTGATTGTTTGTAACTGTTAATAAAGTAAGATTTAGTTCTCTATTAATTGCAAGTTGCTTTAAGATTTTAGCTTCAATCATTTTCTTTTCAAAATCTTCTCGTTTTCTTACCGGAAGCAAAACACGATGAATTGATGACATAATATTATTTTTTTGAAGCTCTTCATGTTTAAGCCTTTCAATTTCAGCATCCTTGGGTTTTACTTTTTTAAGTGTGTATCGAAGCATAAACGGAGCCATGATTGAAGTTACAACAGCCATAATTATTATAAGAGAAAAAATTTCTTGCGAGATAACATTAAAGGATAATCCAATTGTTGCTATAATTATTTGGATCGCACCACGAGCGTTTAATCCCGCCCCAAAACTTAAAGCAGTCCAATGATCGCTATTACCAAAATATCTTGCCCCAATGTAAGCCCCTACAACTTTACTTACTGTTGCGATCACAATAAACCCAAGTCCAATAAATAACAATTCAGGATTTGCTAATGGTTCAAGATTAACTTTTAATCCCGCAGCAGCAAAAAATATTGGTGCAAAAATTCCAAATGTAAAACTTTCAATCCTTTCAATAGCCTCTTTTGGAATCGATGGAATACGTGAAAAAATTATTCCTGCTAGAAAAGCTCCAAGTACAGCTTCAAGTCTTAATGATTGAGCAATTGCACCGAGTCCTACAGTAAATAATATAAGAATTGTTAAAAATTTATAGCGTCCCTGAATTTTATCTTTTGCAAAATTTACAATTTTAGATGCAAGCAATTTACCTGCAATAAAACTTATGCCTAAAAATGCTAACACTTTTGCAATCGAAATGAAAACATTTTCTGCGGTAACAACACCAACTTCAATTAAGCCCAATACAATTGATAATAAAATCCAGGCGGCAGTGTCATCAATCATACCTGCGGCTATTGTTATTTGCCCAATATCTCTTCTTATAAGATTTAGATCAATCAAAACTTTGGCTATAACTGGAATTGCGGAGACTGAAATTGCAGTTGCTATAAATAGTGAGAAGATAATTTTTTTAGATGGATCTACAAGTAATGAATCAGGTAAATAGTAAGCAAAACCAAATCCAAGAATAAGAGGTAAAATCAATCCGCCAAATGCAGTTGCAAAAGCGTTTCTCGAATGATGTTTAATTAGTGCAAGATCAGTTTCGAGTCCAGTTATAAGTAATAAAAGCAATGCTCCAATTAAACTTATAACTTCAAGTAAACTTGTTCCAGATTGATTTGATGTTATAAGGAAATCTGAAAATACGGGTATTCCACCAAGCAAAGATGGACCTAAAATTATCCCTGCTAGAATTTCACCTACGACAGTTGGTTGCCCCAATCTTTGGAATAGTTCGCCAAATGTTCGGGCAAATAAAAGTAAGGTAAAAACCTGGATTAAGAGAATTAAAATATCGTTATGTACGGAAGCAAATAACATCAAAATTTCTAACGATAAAATGAGTGTTTAATTAAATGTAAAATGATTTCTACCTGCGAAAGTAATGAAAAGATAGCTTATAATAAATTCTTGTGATTTTGTGAATAATTAAGACAAAGATAATACAAAATTGTTTATCCTTCATCGCAAATAATTTATATTGCACTTGAACATTGATTAAGATTTTGGAATGGATAAAAAATATCTCGTATTAAATATCGAGCAGGAATATCGTGCGGATTTAGAAAATCTTCCTTGGAATTTGCCGTTAGATGAATGGAATGAGAAACAAGTAAAATTTTTGGATATCAGAAAAGGAATTTCTAAACACATTGTAAGATTTATAAAAACAAAAGATTATTCTTTTGCAATCAAACAAACAAATCCAATTAGCGCTTACTTTGAAAGTGAAACTTTTACTAAACTACTTCAAAAAGGGATACATACTTTAATTCCTGCTGGATATGTTTTTTACAAGAAAAATTTATTTGAGTTAAATGCTGAAGACAAAGAAAGTTTAGCATTTATTGTTACCATTCTTGAAGCAAAATCAATTCCACACTCAATTCTTTTTAAATGGGATTTTTCTGATGAAAGTAGAAAAACAATCTATAAAGCCGCTGCAGAATTATTAGCAGTTCTTCATCATAATAATATTTTTTGGGGTGATGCTTCGCTTTCAAATATTCTTATCAAGTTTATTAAAACTAAAAATGAACTAGGTAAATCTCATACTGAATTAAAAGCATTTTTATCTGATTCAGAAACAATTACAATTCTTAAAAAGATTTCTGATGATCTGATTAAAAAAGATTTAAAAGGTTTTTATGATTCAATTAATGCAATCACCAATGATTATTCAGCAAAGGAAAAATCTAAATCTATTTCTATGCTGGATATTGATAAAAAATATTTTAAAAAAGAATACAAAACTTTTTATGAATTATTGAATAAAATTGTTGAGTTTGAAAAAACTACCGGACTCGAAATCAGAAAACATTTTTTTAAGATTACAGATCAGTACTCTATTGATTCTATTCTCAAACAAATTGAAGAACACAAATGGTACTTAAGTGAAAAAAGCGGAAGTGAAGTTGATATTACTTTTACCGCAAAAGATTGGATTGAAAAAGTTTATAACCCAATTATTAAAGAATTTAATAAACTTAAAATTTTTGAATACTTTCCTGATACAAATTCACTTAAGCTTTATACAGATATTATGGCGCATAAATATTATTTAAGTTTAGAAAATAGTGAAGATGTTGGAATTTATACCGCAATTAGAAGTTACAGTGAAAAGCATTCTAACAAAGAAGAAACTTTGCTTTCAAAGTTTGTAGAAAAGCTATTTAAGCGATTGACTAAGATTGTTCCGCAAAATTATAATTTGTGATAAAAGAATCAGTTAATATTTGGCAATTGCCTAAAATTATTTTTGCATTCTATAAAATTTTAACCTAAAAGTAGCTCAAACAGTTTCACTTCTAACCGCCATTTAGCTAATTTTGAATCGCAATTAAACAAAACTTTGAATCACATTTAGAAAAATCAGGAGTTATAAAAATGACAACAATAGTTGATGTATTTGGAAGAGAAATTTTAGATTCGAGAGGCAACCCAACTTTAGAAGTTGAAGTTGTTCTTGAAGGTGGAGTAATTGGTAGAGCAGCAGTTCCAAGTGGTGCTTCAACCGGCGAACACGAAGCAGTTGAATTACGTGATGGTGATAAAAATCGTTACAACGGTAAAGGTGTACTTAAAGCTGTTGAAAATGTAAATGAAAAAATTGCAGATCATATAATCGATTTTGATGCAACAGAACAAGTTGCAATCGATAATATGCTGATTGAATTAGATGGAACAGATAATAAAGGAAATCTTGGCGCAAATGCAATGCTTGGTGTTTCACTTGCCTGTGCAAGAGCTTCAGCAGAATTTTTTGGTTTACCACTTTATCGTTACATCGGTGGAGTAAATGCACGCACTCTTCCTGTTCCGATGATGAATATTCTTAACGGCGGCAAGCATGCTGATAATAATGTTGACTTCCAGGAATTTATGGTTATGCCAATTGGCGCACCAAGTTTTAAAGAAGCTTTAAGAATGGGAACAGAAACTTTTCATGCATTAAAATCCGTACTTGCAAAAAAAGGATTGAACACTGCAGTAGGTGATGAAGGAGGATTTGCACCAAACTTAAAATCAAATGAAGAAGCTGTTGAAGTAATTCTTGAAGCAATCAATAAAACAGGTTACAAAGTTGGTGAAGAAATTGCAATCGCACTTGATATTGCTGCAAGCGAATTTTACATCAAAGAAAAAAATGCTTATCATTTATTTAAATCAGCTCCAAATCAATTAATCTCGATTGAAAAGATGGTTGATCTTTGGGCTAAGTGGGCTAAAGATTATCCAATTGTTTCTATTGAAGATGGTTTAGCAGAAGATGATTGGGATGGATGGAAATTATTGACAGAAAAACTTGGCGGAAAAATTCAGCTTGTTGGTGATGATTTATTTGTAACAAATACAAATCGTTTAGCAAAAGGAATTGATCTTGGAGTTGCAAACTCAATACTAATTAAAGTTAATCAGATAGGAACGTTAACAGAAACACTTGATGCAATTGAACTTGCGAAGATAAATGGTTACACAAATATCATAAGCCATCGTTCAGGTGAAACAGAAGATACAACAATTGCTGATATTGCTGTAGCTACTAATGCCGGACAAATCAAAACTGGTTCTGCTTCTAGAACTGATCGTGTTGCAAAATATAATCAGCTTTTAAGGATAGAAGAAGAATTGGATACAACAGGAATTTTTCCTGGAGTTGCAGCGTTAAATTATAATGGCTAATTAATAATTGCCCGATTGATTTTTCAATCGGGCATTTTTGTCTCTAATCAGAATAAAAATTGTTAACAAAAAAGAGATCAAAATGAAAAACAATTACATCGAAAATTGTAAATCGATAATCAAAAAAAATAAAATTGAATTTATAGATTTAAAAGCAATTGATCTTACTGGAAGATTGCATCATATAACCTTACCTGTTTATGATAAAATTCTTGAAAAACTTATGAGTGAAGGGGTTGGGTTTGATGGATCGAGTTATGGATTTCTAAAAGTTGAAAACAGTGATATGATTATGCTTCCTGATTTATCAACTGCAAAGATTGATCCTTTCCGTGATGCTCCAACATTAAGTTTTTATTCACACATAGTTCTTACAGATGAAAAGAGAAGTCCATTTAATCAAGATGGTAGATATCTTGCAAAAAAAGCGGAAGAATTATTAAAGAAAACTACAGGTGCAGATAAATCTTGGTGGGGACCAGAATTTGAATTTTATATTTTTTCTAAAGTTGAATATGATACTCGAACTGCATCATCATTTTATCGTGTTGAACATGCAGAAGAGTTTTATAAAAAAGCTTATCACGCAGCAAATCCATTTGATGAATATGATGACTTTCGTGATGAAGCAAGTAAGCTTTTAAAAGCACAAGGTATAAATGTAAAGTATCATCATCATGAAGTTGGAGAACGCGGTCAGCAGGAAATTGAAACTTACTTTAGTGATCTTTTAACGACTGCTGATAATATCATTACAGCAAAGTACATTCTTTTCAACTTTGCAAAACAAAAAGGTTTATTCATTACGTTCATGCCTAAACCAATGTATCAGCAAGCCGGCAATGGAATGCACTTGCATATGTATCTTACAAAAAATGGTAAGAACGCTTTTTATAAAAAAGGTGAGTATGGAAATGTAAATGAACTTGGTAGATATTTTATTGGTGGAATGTTAAAACACGGTCCAGCACTTTCTGCATTTACAAATCCGAGTACAAATTCATACAAAAGATTAGTTCCAGGATTTGAAGCTCCGGTAGCATTAACTTATGGTCAGGGAAATCGTGCAAGTGCGATAAGAATTCCTAAATATGTTTCTAATCCTGATGAAACACGATTTGAATATCGTCCGCCAGACGCAACTGCAAATCCTTATTTGTGCACAGTTGCAATGCTGCTTGCAGGAATAGATGGAGTTGTAAATAAAATCGACCCTGTTAAAGAAGGTTATGGACCGGTTGATAAAAACTTTCTTGATCCGAACTTTAAAGATAAGATTGAATTTTTACCAAGAAATTTAGCGGAAGCTCTGGATGCATTAGCTGCAGATAATGATTTCTTAAAACGTGGTGGAATTTTTACTGATGAATTATTAACTCAATGGGTAAAAACAAAAACCGAAGAGATAAATGCAATTGGTACAATGCCTCATCCGTTTGAGTATAAAATGTATTTCAACTTATAGATTTCTAATTAGGGAAGAGTTTAATAATTCTTCCCTAAATCTTAAAATAGCTTACTAAAACTTTCTGGTAGTTTATTCAATGATATATTTAGGTGAACTAAGTGCTTTATTAACTGCTTTCCTCTGGTCAGGAACATCTATAGCATTTTCATCTGCTGCAGAAAAGATAGGCTCACTTCAACTAAATATAAATAGAATGATTTTCGCTTCGCTGTTTTTAATTTCAACAATTCTAATAGCTGGTTACAAATTTGATTTGTCTAATTATCAATTTACAAATCTTGTAATAAGTGGTGTAATTGGTTTAGTTATTGGCGATTCATTTCTCTTTAAAAGTTATCAAATGATTGGTGCAAGAATCAGTATGCTGTTGATGGCATTGTCACCGGCAATGTCTGCAATTCTTGCTTTCATATTTTTAAGTGAAACAATTTCGTTTTTAGGTATTATAGGAATTTTGGTTACGATTTCTGGAATTACTTTGGTTGTGCTGGAACGTAATATAAATTCTAAATATCAAATCACAACTTTAGGAATTATATATGGATTACTTGGGGCAATGGGACAAGCCGGAGGATTAATTTTTGCTAAGTTTGCTTTTAATGAAGGACACATTGCAGGATTTATTGCAACATTTATTCGTGTCTTTTCTTCTGTGATTATTTTTCTTCCGATAATGTTGTTGTTAAAAAAATATAAAAATCCATACAAATTATTTCATAAAGATAAATCTGCTTTAGGTGTAACTTTAATTGGAACTATTCTTGGCCCGTTTTTAGGAATTACTTTTAGTTTGATTGCAATTGAAAATACTAAAGTTGGAATTGCCGCAACACTTATGTCAACAATGCCAATAATTATGTTGCCTATGGTCAGATATTTTTATAAAGAAAAACTATCATGGAGAGCAATTATTGGCGCAATGTTAGCAGTTATTGGTGTGTCTTTAATATTTTTAAGATAAAGTTTAAATAAATAATTATTTAAGAAAGGAACGTATATGAGTGAGACTCAAAAAATTTATCATTGTTTAAATTGTAATACATCAGAAAATGATATTCCGTTAGTGAATCTTGTTTACACCGGAAAGCAGGCATTTATTTGTTCAAACTGTTTACCTCTGTTGATTCATCATCCACAAAAACTAATTGGTAAATTGGATGGAGCAGAAAATATAGCGCCTTTTCAAGAAGAGAATTAGTTTAATAAAAAAATACCTTGGATAATTAATTTTTTAATCTCCAAGGTATTTCCTAAGATCATTTACTTTAGTTCTTAACTGCCACTAATTCAAATTTAAAAGCAAATCTAATTGATTGACTGAATATCTGTCATTTGGGTAGAATAAATTTTCCAGGAATCTCCATCCTTCTTCAGTCTATGAATTCCAGTTGATTTATTATTCTTAAATTCTGGTCCGTTTATTTTTGTTGTAATCTGAACAAATTCTATCTTCGCTTCAGAATTATTATCCTCAAGAACTTTCATGCTCACTATTTTGTAATTCAGATCATATCGCTCAAAAAGTTGTTTGATCATAATTTCGGAGGCTGGATATGATGGATTGTCTTTATGAATTGTGTTCATTGCTTCATCATATTTTTCTTCATTCATGTATTTAGCATTTGCTTCAACAACTGATTCTGGTGTGTAATAATCTTCATTGTTTGAACAAGAAATAATAATAAGTGTTGAAAATATTATGCTTGTAACAACTTTAATTCGGTTCATCATATTTAGCATACAATTAAATTCCCATTTCTTTTTTTACTTCGGCAAATTTTGCAACTGCAAAATCCAGATCTTCTTTAGTATGCGCTGCAGAAATTTGAACTCTAATTCTTGCGGTCCCTTTTGGTACCACAGGAAAGAAAAATCCAACAACGTAAACACCTTTTTCTAACATTTTCGCAGCCATAGTTTGAGCTAGTACAGCATCACCAAGCATAATTGGTACGATTGGATGAACACCATCTTTAATATTAAATCCGGCAGCTTTTATTTTTTCTCTAAAATATTTTGTATTGTCTTCAAGTTTATCGCGTAAATGGGTTGTTGCACTTAACATCTCAAAAACTTTTAACGATGCTGCAACAATATTTGGAGCAACAGTATTTGAAAATAAATATGGTCTCGATCTTTGTCTGAGTAGATCAACGATTTCTTTTTTAGCTGATGTGTAACCACCACTTGCACCGCCAAGAGCTTTACCAAGTGTTCCAGTTATAATATCGATTCTTCCCATAACATTATTGTGTTCGTGAGTTCCTTTCCCATGTTTACCCATAAATCCAACTGCGTGGCTATCATCAACCATAACCATTGCGCCGTATCTTTCTGCTATGTCACAAATATCTTTTAAAGGAGCAATAAATCCATCCATTGAAAAAACACCATCGGTGCCGACTAAAATATTTTTTGCATTGTTAGCCTTCGCTTCTTTAAGTTTTTCTTCAAGATCATTCATATCACAATTTTTGTATCGATAACGCTGTGCTTTACACAATCTAATTCCATCAATTATGCTAGCGTGATTTAATTCATCGCTAACAATTGCATCTTCTTCACCAAGTAGAGTTTCAAACAATCCGCCATTTGCATCAAAGCAAGATGTGTAAAGAATTGTGTCTTCCATTCCAAGAAACTCAGAAATTTTCTTTTCAAGTTCTTTATGGATTTCCTGAGTTCCACAAATAAATCTAACAGAAGACATTCCAAATCCCCAATTATCAAAACTATCTTTTGCTGCTTTGATAATTTCTGGATTATCAGCCAATCCTAAATAATTATTTGCACACATATTTAGGACTTGCTGTCCAGTTGTAACAGCAATATGTGCACTTTGTGGTGTTGTAATTATTCTTTCTTTTTTAAAGAGTCCTTCTTTTTCGATTCCGTTTAGAATGTTTGTGTAATGATTTTTTGTTTCGGTGTTCATTTAAATCTTTCTAATTATTTTAATTAATTTTTACCACAGAGGACACAGAGTTTTTCACAGAGTTCACAAAGAAAACTCAGTGCACTTTGTGAATATCTTTGAGCCCTTTGGGGTTAATCTTTTAATTCCAATCTAATATGACTTTGCCTGAGTTTCCGGATTTCATTATTTCAAATCCTTCTTTGTAATCATCTATTCTAAATTTGTGAGTGATGATTGGAGTAATATCTAATCCACTTTGAACCATTGATTGCATCTTGTACCAGGTTTCAAACATTTTTCTTCCATAAATACCACGAATGTTTAATCCATTAAAAATAATTTTTGTCCAATCAACTCCGGCATTTGATGGAAGAATACCAAGCAAAGCAATGTTTCCGCCATGAAACATAACTTCTATCATACTATTAAATGCATGAATACTTCCGCTCATTTCTAAGCCGACATCAAATCCTTCTTTCATACCAAGTTCTTTAACAACCTCAGGAAGTTTTTCTTTGGAAACGTCAACTGCGCGAGTTACACCAATCTTTCTGGCTAGTTCTAATCTGTAAGGATTCATATCTGTTATTACAGTATTTCTAGCTCCAGCATGAATAGCAACCGCAGCTGCCATAATTCCGATTGGCCCTGCTCCTGTAATTAATACATCTTCACCAAGCATATCAAAACTAAGTGCTGTGTGTACTGCATTTCCGAAAGGATCAAAAACAGCAAATAGATCAGTAGAGATTTTGGGATCACAGTGCCAAAGATTTTGAACTGGAATTACTAAATATTCTGCAAAAGCTCCAGGTCGATTTACACCAACACCTTTTGTGTTTGGGCAAAGATGTCCACGACCAGCACGGCAATTTCTACAAGTACCGCAAACGATATGGCCTTCTCCACTTACAAGTTCGCCAACTTTTACATCGTGTACGTTTGATCCGAAAGCCTCAACAGTTCCAACATATTCGTGACCAACGTGCATTGGAACAGGAATAGTTTTTTGTGCCCATTCGTCCCAATTATAAATATGTATGTCTGTTCCGCAAATTGCAGTTTTAAGAATTTTAATTAATACATCATTTGGTCCGTATTCAGGAACAGGAACTTCATCCATCCAGATTCCGGGTTCAGCATATTTTTTTACAAGAGCTTTCATTTTTTTCATGGTAAGATCCTTTAGAAATGAATTTACATTTTGTGATAGAATTAATTTTAAATTGTTCTAATCAAAATTAGAAATAAGGTGAGTAAAGGACAAAAGAAAAGTTTATTAAAGAGCTAAGATTTATACTTAAATAATTGAAAAAAGTGCAAAGTCTCTTCCAAAGAATGATTTTGGGGATTCTTTAAAAACTTTTAATTCTTTATCAACAATTTGATCATTTAGTTGGTTTACTTCAGCTGTATTTTTTAACCATTTTATTTCAGCATCAGTAACAAGATTGTTAGCACAGGCAAGTTTAACTGCATCTTGCAGAAAAGATTTAGCGATTTCTTTATCAGAAAAAGTGATTGGTTCTTCTTTGATATATTTATTTGTTAACAGACTTTTAACTGTTTCGTTAAAAAAATCAGATGCAAACCCGAGTTTGTCTGAAATTTTTTTCAGTATGTCTTTTTCTTTTTGGCTTAACTCTTTATCTAGTTTTGCAGTGATAAAAAGTCCTTTTAAGTAGTTGCTGCGATCCAAAAGTGGGATATTCATTTCTACCTATTGATTTAATTAGAAACGTATAAAAATGCTCCAGGTACTCCTTTCAACTATTATGCCTTTTGATTTTGACTGCAATATATTTTTTTATAACGCTAATTCTATCCCAAAATATTGCCCATTGTCTTTGGTCACTAAATTAAATCTTATAATAATTCTCTTTGTATTTATTAATCTATAAATAAGACATTTGTGCTAAACAGTTTGTGAATATTTTCGATAGTGTAGGCTGTTTTATGGATAAAGAAGTTTTTAAAAATAATTTATCAAAATAATTGAATTTGAGACTGTATTTATTTCTCGTTTATTTTAAGAAAAATATACCGAAAATATTGGCACACATTTTTTTAGCAATAGTTTTTGCAAAAAATATCTTTTTACTAACAAATTGCTTCACTCATTCGATTATCAATTAGAGAAAAATTTATACTTTTTCAAAAAATCAACATTAACTTTTAAAACTGTTATTCGATGATAAAAGTATAGATTTTAATAATTTCTATTAAAAATGGGGTGTGCTTAATAATTTGATTGGAAACTAAACTAATTATCACAATGTAGATACAGAATGTTTGTTGCTTCAAAAATCACATACTTAGAAAATCCAGCCAGAAGAACAATTTCTTTAATCGAATCAAAATCATTACAAATAAGTGATGATGCTACCATTCATCAACTGCTTGAATGTTTTCCCGATTTAGTTTTGATTCTAAATGAAAAAAGAGAAATAGTCGCTTACAATAGTAAAGCTGAGGAGTTTTTTCAACTTAAAGAAAAAATTGCAGTAATTGGTGAAAGATTAGGTGAAGCTCTTGGTTGCATTCACTCAAAAGAAACTGAACACGGTTGTGGTTCATCATTATTTTGTTCAGAATGCAAAGCAAACAGCAGTTGCAAAAAAACTATTGATTCACTTGTTGTGGTGGAAGATGAATGTAGAATTAATATTACTTACGATGGTTTTGAAGCATCACTTGATTTTAAAGTTATTACTTCACCCCTAAAATATGGTGATAATAATTATGTGATATTCGCAATCAAAAATCTTGAAAGTGAAAAGAGAAGAGAATTGTTAGAAAGAATTTTCTTTCATGATGTTTTAAATACTGCTTCAATAATTTTTGGTATTTCTGGTATGATTTCCGAAGTGCGCGAAACTGATGACTTTGATAAGTATGCAAAAATTTTACAAAATACTTCAGAACAATTGATTCAAGAAATTCAAGCCCAAAGAGATTTATCAAATGCAGAAGCTGGAAAGCTTATTATCTATCCAGCACAGGATACTGTAAATGATATTCTTGAAAAAGCTTTTGAGCTTTATCAAAATAACAGTTTAACAAAAGGTAAAGAGTTTGTTTGCAAGTATCCAAAAGAAACTATGATAATTGAAACTGATCATCATTTTATAATTCGTTCTTTGGGTAACTTAATTAAAAACGCGCTTGAAGCAATCAGCACAGGCGGAAAAGTTGAATTGCAAGCTTATGAATATGGAGACAACATAAGATTTGTTGTTGTTAATGATGGCGTAATTCCAAAACATATTCAACTTCAAATTTTCAATCGTTCATTTAGTACAAAAGCTAAAAAGGGCAGAGGCATTGGTACTTACAGCGTTAAACTTTTGATTGAAAATTATCTTAAAGGCAAAGTTAGCTTTGTTTCAAATGATGAGAATCAAACTCAATTTATTATAGAAGTACCTAAGAAATTTCCAGAATTAGAATCATATTAAATTAAATCATGCTTGCTTTGTTTAGATAAAAATTTATATCCATAAGAGTTTTTGATTATCGTTTAGTTACGACCAAATTATTCTTTGATTACATTTTGCAAAACTCATAAGTAATTATAGATTTTTATAATTACTTTTTCATTTCAAAATATCACAATTAATTAAATCTCACTTAACCTTATGAAAACAAAACTCATAATACTTTTTATTGGTTTTCTATCACTTAATAACTTTCCTCAAATCAACACGGAACGTTACAGACTTGATTCTGATTCGATTGGTTTTTCTGGAATTGCAGATATTGAAATAACTGCAATAACTGGAAATACAGATTTTCAAATTATACATCTTGGCGGAAGACTAAATTATAATTGGGGAAATAGTTATACTTTTTTAGTTGCTGATGGTGGATTTGGCTGGGATGAAGGTGAGCAAATTTTTGATCAGGCTTTGATGCATTTAAGACATGTTCAAACCCTTACAGAATTAATTCAAGCTGAAGTATTTACTCAAATTGATTTTAATAAAAGCAGGTTGTTAACTGAACGCGAATTAATTGGAGGCGGATTAAGATTTAGAATTTTAAAATATAATAATTTGAAATTTAGATTAGGCACATCATACTTTTTTGAACACGAAGATTACGATGTTTCGGCAAATTCCATTCACGGAAGTAATTTATTTGCAAATCGTTTTTCAACCTATCTAACATTGGAATATGAAATAAAAGATGATATTAAACTTATGATGATAACATATTTTCAACCACAAATCGGTAAGTGGAATGATTTCAGAATCATTTCAGATAATTCATTAATAGTTGGATTAAGCTCTTTTGTTGATTTGAAAACCAGCTTCAATCTTCGTTATGATGCTAAACCACCAGAAACTATTAAAAACATTGATACATTTACAAGATTTGGATTTAGTTTTAAATTCTAAAGTGTTTATCTAAAACAAAATTGTAGTATTTTAAAATCAATAGTTAAAAAATTTAGTTATAAAGTTTCCTGGGAGTATAAAAATGAGTTACAGAATTGAAAAAGACACAATGGGCGAAATTGAAGTTCCAACAGATAAATATTATGGAGCACAAACCGCAAGATCATTAAAGAATTTTAAAATTGGCGGTGAAAGATTTCCACGTGAGATGATTCGTGCTCTTGGTATTGTAAAAAAAGCTGTTGCAATCACAAACTATGAATTAGGTTCTTTGCCAAAAGAAAAAATGGAATTGATCGTTAAAGCATCTGAAGAGGTTATCGATGGAAAACTTGATGAACATTTTCCGTTAGTTGCCTGGCAAACTGGCAGTGGAACACAATCCAATATGAATACTAATGAAGTTATATCTAACCGTGCTATCGAAATGGTCGGTGGAGTTTTAGGAAGTAAAAATCCAATTCATCCAAACGATGATGTAAATAAATCACAATCAACAAACGATGCTTTTCCTACTGCAATTCATGTTGCAGCTGTGGAAGAAATTCATAGACGCTTAATTCCAATGATTGGGAAACTAAGGCACACATTAAATCTTAAATCAAAAGAATTTGAAGACATAATAAAAATTGGCAGAACACACTTAATGGATGCTACTCCATTAACGCTAGGGCAAGTATTTTCCGGTTACGCTCATCAATTAACAAATGGATTAGCAAGTATCAATTGCGCTCTTGCAAGATTGTATGAAATTCCACTTGGTGGTAGTGCGGTTGGAACAGGACTTAATACACATCCTGATTATGCTGTTTTATCCGCAAAAAAGATTGCAGAGATTACCGGATTACCATTTAGAACTGCTCCAAATAAATTTGAAGCAATGGCGGCAAAAGATGCTCTTGTAGAAATGAGTGGAATATTAAAAACATTAGCAACTTCACTAATTAAAATCGCAAATGATATTCGTTGGCTCGGTAGTGGACCAAGATGCGGAATAGGTGAACTTTTACTCCCGGAAAATGAGCCTGGAAGTTCTATTATGCCAGGCAAAGTAAATCCAACACAATGTGAAGCGATGACGATGGTTTGTGCACAGGTTTTTGGAAATGATGTTACGATAAGTTTTTCAGGTGCTAGCGGACATTTTGAGTTAAATGTGTTTATGCCGGTAATTGCTTTCAATATTTTGCAATCAATAAAATTAATGGCTGACGCCAGTGAAAGTTTTACAGATAATTGCATTGCAGGTATTGAAGCAAACAAACCCAATATTCAAAAACATCTTGAAAATTCATTGATGTTGGTTACTGCCTTAAATCCAGTTATAGGTTATGATAATGCAGCTAAGGTAGCGAAGAAAGCACATAAAGAAAATAAAACTCTTAAAGAAGCAGCTTTGGAATTAGGATTACTAACAGCTGAAAAATTTGATGAAGTTGTTAGACCTGAAAATATGATTGGACCAAAAAAGTAAATACGAACAAATTTAAAATAAAAAACGGTAGCTAATTGGCTGCCGTTTTATTTTTTCAAGTAATTAAAATTACTTCGAAATAATTTCAATCAAAGCACTTGCAACTGTTTTATCTCTATCATCTAAAAGAAAAACTCTATAAAGTCCTGGTTCTTCAAATTTTAAATCGCTATCTGAATTTTTTGCAAAGAAAACATAACTCATATCAGACTCAATTACGTAGTCAAATTTTTTATAGAACTCAAACTTATTGCCTCGATCATTTAGTTTATCAAATTGAATGTGAACATCGGTAAGTCCTAATTCATAATCTGATTTTACCATAACAGTTAGATATCCAGTTGTAAACCTGTCACTAACACCAATCTCACCTTTTTTAGAATCATATTCCTCACAGAAATAAAGAACTGGTTCATTCTGCGCATATACTTTTGAAATCATTCCTGATACAAACAACGCAGCAAACAAAAATAAAAACACGTAACTTTTTTTCATTTGAACTTCCTTTTAAATAGTATAATTAAACTTACCTGAATACTTGACCATTAAAGTTTATTTTTACTTTTATTTTAGGGTAGAAATAATAGCATTATTACTACAAGAAATCATTATTTTTGACTTCAAAAATTTGGAATAAGATTTGGAAACCTGGAACGGAATAGTTTCTCTTCTCATTGCTTGTATTGAGTTTTTACTTCTATTCAATTTGATAGTATTTATTGAGAAGAATAGAGTAAATATCATTGCAATGATTATGATTACTCTACTTGCATCATATCAGGCAATGGAATTTTTAATGTGTCAGGTTGGTTTGCAGGCACCAATATTTCCTTATCTGGCTTTTGTAATTATTGGTTTTCTTCCGCCACTAAATCTTTTACTTACTTTAACACTTACCAAAAATCTAAATCTTAACACAAAAACATTTTTGATTTTTATTCCAGCAATTGCATTCTCAATTTATTACTTATTTGTTATTCCGGAATTTGCTGTAACAAGTTGTGCAGTACTTTATGCAAGTTATCATTACCCATTAGGAGATTTATATGGTGCTTTTTATTATCTGCCAATTTTGATTTCAATAGTTTTGTTAATAAAATTTATTCCCAAAACTGATGACAAAAAACAAAAACTGATTACAAAAGTTTTATTGTTTGGCGCAATATTTATAAGTCTTCCTTCAACATTAGGATTCATCTTAATGTTTAGTGGTAATTATTCAATCCTTTCCTCAATCGAAAGCATAATGTGCAAGTTTGCATTTGTGTACGCAATTATTTTAAGTTTTGTATGTTTATATAATTCACCTTTTAACGATGAACGAAATTATTTTAAATATTTATTTAGTAATAAACAATAATTTAGTTGAGGCTTTCAAAGTCGTATCATACGAAATTGAGGGCGGAGATGATAGAAAAATCGAATTTCTAAAATTTCATGCTAAAGAAGATTATCCTAGAGCAATTGTTTTTGACTCACCTTCGGACAAAGAAGGAAAGTTTATTAGTTATGATAAATTTCATAAACTAGAAAAACGTGGAATGCATTTTCAACTTTTTGAGACAATCTTTCAGAAATTTGGTGTTGCTGAAAATCCATTAGTTTGCGTTACTCCTGTTGTGGATGGAGAAATTTATTCTCAATAATTCAAATAAAAATTCAGGTTTAGGTATGAAAAGTTTCTTAATAAAATCGATAATAATAGTAGTTACAATAACATTTACAGGAAGTGCCTTGTACATTACAGATAAAACAAAATCTCAGTTAAAAAGCAAATCTGAGATTAAATCAAAACAAATTGAATTAGATAAATTTTACTCTGATAAAAAGCTTGGATCATTTGTTGAAGATGGTAAAACATTTTTTAGATTATTTACCCCAAATGCTGAAAAAGTTTCCTTAGTTATCTTTGAAAAAGTTGAAGATAAAACAGGAAAAGAATTTGAAATGATTCGTGATGAAAATGCTGTTTGGGAAACTTCACTTGATGGAGAACTTTACGGAAAGTTTTATGGATTTAATGTTAAGCACAAAGATAAAGATGCGGTACTCTGTCTTGATCCTTATGCGAAAGCGGTTGCAAGCGGCAATACATATTTTACTCCACGAAAAGGAATTGTTGTTAAAGAAAATGAATACGATTGGCAATCTGATAATTGGATACAAAGAGATTGGCGTGATTTAGTAGTTTATGAAATGCATGTTCGTGATATGACCGAACATCAAACATCAGGTGTAACTGAAAGAGGAACTTATAAAGGCTTAGTTGAAAAAGGTAAAACTGGAGGAATCGATTATCTGAAAAATCTCGGAATCAATACAATTGAGCTTTTACCTGCACAAGAATTTGCTAACATCGAAATTCCATTTAAAGATTCTCTAAAAGGAAAATTTAATACGTGGAATCCATACGAAAGAAATCATTGGGGATATATGACGGCAGCATTTTTTGCACCTGAATCATATTACTCTGAAAATGTTAGAGAAATAGAATTTAATAAATGGATTGGTGCTGATGCAAAAGCCGTTACTGATTTTAAAGATATGGTAAAAGCTTTTCACAAAGAAGATATTGCGGTGATAATGGATGTTGTTTACAATCATCTTTCTGAATATGAGTTTGGGAATTTAAAAGAAATTGATAGAGAATATTATTTTAGATTGAATCCTGATGGAAGCTATTGTGCTGTTAGCGGATGTGGAAATGATCTTAGAACTGAAGCTCCAATGTTAAGAAGATTAATTGTTGAAAGTGTTTTATACTGGATGAAAGAATATCACGTAGATGGTTTTCGATTTGATCTGGGAAAATTAATTGATTGGCAAACAATAGAAACAATAATTTATGAAGCAAAAAAAATAAATCCAGATGTTGTTTTTGTTTGCGAACCTTGGGGCGGAGGATATGATCCACAAGGATTTTCTTTACGTGGTTGGGGTGCATGGAACGATCAAATAAGAAATGGAATTAAGGGCGAGAATCCTATCAATGGACACGGCTGGATATTTGGCAGTTGGTATGGAAATAATTCTCCTAAAAGAATTAAGAGTTATATTAACGGAACTCTTATAAAAGATTCGTTAGGATTATTTCAAAAACCAGATCATTCTGTGAATTATTTAGAATCTCACGATGGCTATACTTTTGGAGATTTTATCAGAATAGGTTTAGGCGATGTAAAACCTGATGAAGTAATTAAAGATGTAGATAAAAATGCAAAGTTAACTCCAACACAATTAAAGCTTAACAAACTTGGCGCATTGTTTTTGTTTACTTCACGCGGAATAACAATGATACACAGCGGACAAGAATTTGCTCGCAGTAAAGTTTTACCACTAACAAATCAGAACGATCCACATCGTGGAATGATTGATCACAACACTTATGATAAAGACAACGAAGTGAATTATATTAATTATAATCACGCAAAGTTGAATGAAAATCTTTTAGATTATTATAAAGGTTTGATAGAACTACGAAATAAATTTCAATCATTCCGAAGAGCTGAATATGATGATGTTAAATTTATTTCTGTTCACGATAATGATTTTGCTCTTGGCTATGAGATAAAACATAATGATGAAGATTTTGTAGTCTTATTCAACGCTCATCCGCTAAATGAAGTAGTATGTGAATTGCCAAGAGGTAATTGGGAAGTTTTAGTGAATTCAGAAAATGCGGGAATAAAATCACTTAAAACTGTAAGTGGAATGATTACAATCCCAACTTCATCTGGTTGTGTGTTAAAGAAGAAATAATTATCAATTAACCTTCGAGGTTTTTGTTTTATAACCTCGAAGGTTTTTATCTAATCTCCACTCAATCCTTTTTGTAAAGATTTTTCAATCGCAAGTTTAAAACTTCCGATGTTTACAGGTTTGTGAAATACAAATTCAATACCAAGTTCTGTGTAATCATTAATTACTGCGCGATCAATATCGCTGCTTAAAACTATAATTGGCGGCTTACCTTTTAAATCCATTTTCTTTAACTCAACAACAAATTCATATCCATTCATAATAGGCATTGCATGATCTGTAATTACAAGTGCCGGTGGAGAGGATAGAATTTTTTGTATTGCTTCTCTTCCGTCTGATGCAACTTCTACATTGTATTCTGGAGTAATATTTTTTAGGATCTTTGAATAAAGTAATCTATCAGTTTTATTATCATCAACAATTAAGATATTTGAGGAAGCAATGGGTAAAGTAAAAATAAATTCGGTTCCTTTTCCATATTCACTTTCAACTTCAATAGCTCCGCCGTGTTTTTCTATAATTTCTTTTACGAGTGATAACCCAAGTCCGCTGCCTTTTTCTCCCGCAGTACCTTCGGAAGTATATTTTGCATCAACACTAAAAAGTTTTGCAAGATCATCGTCCTTAATTCCAACGCCGGTATCTTTAACAATAAACTTTACAAAGCGAGAACTTGTAACAGCTTCGGATAATATATTGATGGATCCGCCTTTGTTGGTAAACTTAATTGCATTAGAAATAAGATTATTAAATACTTGCAGTATCAAACTTTTATCCACAAAAAGATGAAGCGATTGATTAACAAACGAAGTTACTTCAATTCCTTTTTGAATTGCTGTACCCGAAAGAGCATTTACAGAATCAATAACAATTTTTGAAACATCAATTTTTTGAGGTTCAAATTTTATTCTTCCGGTTTGTAATCTTGTCCAATCCAAAAGCGAATTAACAAGTGCTAACATTGATCGTGATGATTCCTGAATGTACTTAACATACTGTTTACGTTCATCATCAGTAAGCTCTTCATCATTTGCCAGCAAATCTGTAAAACCAAGTATCGAACTAAATGGAGTTCTTAAATCGTGAGATATAATTGAAATAAATCTATCTTTAGTTTCGTTAAGCTTTATAAGGTTTTGTGTTGATTTTTTTAATTCTTCTTCAGCGCGTTTTCTAAAAGTAACATCGCTTACAAGACCAAATATTTTTTGAATTCTTCCTGTTCCGGTTCTTACAATATTTATTTTTGCTCTAACCCAAACAATATTGCCTTGTTTGTTTATAATTCTAAACTCAAACTCGCCAGATAGTTGTATGCGGCTTTTTAATAAGTTAATAAGTTTAGGTTTCATCTGAGCAAAATCACTTGGATGTATGGCTTTTAAAAACATTTTTGAATCGGTTAAAAACTCAGCTTGAGTGTAGCCAGTAACTTTTTGTATTGAAGATGTACAAAAGATTGGACGTAATGCTAAACCAATACGTTCAAATGTAAAAAGAAAATCATCAATGTTTTCGGTAATGTTTCTGTATTTTTCTTCGGATTCTCTTATTGCTCTCTGTGTTCTAATCCTTTCAGTAACATCACGAGCAATCATTACAAAATAATTTTTTCCATTTGATTCAAACGAGCCGATTGAAAGTTCCGTGTGAATGTTGCTTCCATCTTTTTTCTTTCCAAGAAAATCAAATCGAGTTGGAATTTCTTTTTTTCTCTCAAGTAATCTAAAATATTCGGCTACTTTAATTATATCATCATTTGATGAGAGCTCAACAATTTCTTTATTTATAAGCTCACTACTCTTACCATATCCAAAAATATTTGCAAAAGATTGATTAGCAATCAAAACTCTTCCGTCACTTGTAAGTGCAATTCCGTCATAAGCATTTTCTACAAGCGAATGAAAAAGTTTTGATTCTTCTGTTCCAAAAGAATGTTCTTCGTACTCATTAAAAAAACAGCTAAAATTTCTAAGTGTGGTTTCTTTATCCTTGCTTGGATGAAAAACTCCTTTAAATAATGTGATTTTACCTTTTTTATTTTTTAATGGAAGATCAATTTGTTTTGGTTCATCTCCAATAAAACTTTTAAAATCAAAAATATTGTTATCAATGTAATTTGCATCTACAAGATTATAAAAACTGCTTGAAAGCAATTCCTCTTCACTATAATCTAATCTTTTTTGAAACGCCGGATTTGCATATAAAATTTGACCATCGTGATCTATATTTACAATCATAGATGGTGATTTTGAAAGTAAATCTCTTAAACCTTTTAGTGATTGTTTTAGGCCATCTTCAAATAAAATTTTATCGCTTATATCAACGCTTTTAATAATTATGCGATCATTTTTTTCATTTAAATAAGTAAAGTAAGCTTCGTAAGTTTTTTTCTCTCTGTTCTTATCAAAATATGATAAAACAATTTTATGATACTCTTTTTCATTAAGTTTTAATCTTACTGAATCAAGAAAATTTTCTGAAAGAATGCTAACCGCATTATTAGCCTTTGCACCTAATGCTTCTTCTTTTGTAACCTCGTAAAGTTTTTCAGCATTATCATCCCAATACACAATTTTATGATCAGCATTTGTTACAAAAACCGCTTCATTAGATCTGGTCGAAATAGTTTTGTAAAACTCAATTTTACTAACATCGTGGTAAAGATTGTCAATCTCACGTTCTTGTGCAGTTATATCTTTAAAAAACAAATACACAAAACTTATTTCTTTTTTATAATTTTCTTGGGGAACAAAGCGGCAATCAAATACTTTTTTATTGTTTCGAACTTCGTATGCCATTTTTTCATTTACAGCAACACGATTTTTTTTAGAATGTTCAAGATATTCTTTTACGGTTCTTGAAGTATCAGAATCAAACAAACTTCCAATAGAAGCATTTTGTATAAGATTTATGGGAACATTTATATAATGCAAAATGTTTTTTGAAAAAAATTGAATTCTATCAAACCTATCTACAACAATAAAAAAATCTGCTACATTATGAATCGCATTATCAATAAAATCATTTCTAATTGCGGATTCTTTTTTTGATCTTGATAAGATTTTTAAATCTTCAATAATTAAAATTCCACCAATAACTTCTTCGTTTTCATAAACCGGCGATCCTTTAATAATTAAATGAATTAACCCGCTGGTTTTTGTTTCAACAAAATCTAATTCTTTTTCAAAAGGTAAGCCTGATAAAACTTCGTTTAGCTCATTTGTTAATGCAAACTTTGGAAATATTTCTTTGCCAAAAATACTTGAGCCCAATAAATTATCCGGATACTCAAATCCATAAAGCAATTCCAAATTCCCAAATGATTTATTGACATAATCAATTTCACCATTTTTATTAAATGTTAGAATAGCTATTGGTGCACTATCAATGAGATTTAAAGTATTGTATTCCAAGTTTTTCAAAGCTTTAAGCTGTTAAAATATATTTATGCATTTGGGATATAAAAATCCCTTATAAAATCACTGCTTCTTGCTATAAACTATAATGCCATCTTAATGTTAATTTTCGATAAAATTATCAACAATTATTTGTGATTTTACATACCAAAAATTTTCCCGATGTCTCGTTTTGAATAAATGTATTGATATAAAAGTATTTTAAGATTATACATTGTTAAGCAAATAAAAATTATTAATAAAATATCTAAACTGATATTCGCACTTTTTTCTTTAAGTTTACACATAAGATTTTGGCAAAAAATTGATCATAAAGGCCTTTCAAAAACTCGGAAATAGTACGTTAAACTTTCTACAGGAGTTTGGACAAATCTCAAACCTGTTTTTAGGAATCGTAAAAAGCGTTCCTCAAATTCCTAAAAGTAAACGGCTAATATTGTTTCAGATGGAACATATCGGAGTTAATTCGCTTCCGCTTGTTTTAATTATTGCAGTTTTTACAGGCGCAGTATCAGCCTGGCAAGCAGCTTATCAACTAAAAGGTATCGCACCATTATCTTTTTTAGGTGGAGCCACAACTCGCGCAATCATAACAGAACTTGGTCCTGTTTTAACTGGTATTGTAATTGCGGGTAGAGTTGGCGCATCTATCGCCGCAGAACTTGGTACGATGAAAGTTACAGAACAGATTGATGCATTAGAAACAATGGCAATTAGTCCAGTTAGATATTTAGCAATGCCAAGATTTTTAGCGGCGATTATTATGATGCCGATACTTGTAATTTTTGCAAACACAATTGCAGTTATTGGCGCTTACTTAGTTTCAAATTATTTTCTTGGAGTTTCATTCGCAGTTTTTTTTAATTCTGTAAATAGATTTTTTGAATTTCCGGATTTGATTTCAGGATTAGTCAAAACAATATTTTTTGGCGGTGTAACATCTTTGTTAGGATGTCATATTGGATTTAGAACTGAAGGCGGAGCAGAAGGTGTTGGATTAGCAACAATAAGATCGTTTGTAATTTCTGCAGCATTAATTTTGATCTTGGATTATGTTCTTTGGATGTTGATTTTTTGATCAACAAAAGTGAAAGATAATTAATAAAAATTGCTTATTAAGTTTTAACATATATATTTCGATTCAAATAATTAAAAATCAGAATTACCTTCAATTAAGGAAGGAAAGAAAAAATGGAACAAATAAAATATATCATAAAAGAAAAAACTGAAAAAGTTATACTTCCAAAAACTCTTGGGTTCGGACAAATTTTTACAGATCATATTTTTGAAATGGATTACAGTAAAGAAAAAGGCTGGCATAATCCTACAATAAAACCTCTTGAAGATCTTCAAATGCATCCAGCAATTTCTGTCATCCATTACGGTCAATCAATTTTTGAAGGCTTAAAAGCTTTTAAAACAGTTAATGATGAAGTTGTTATTTTCCGCCCCGAAGATCATATGCAACGATTGAATAATTCTGCTAAAAGAATTTGTATGCCCGAAGTTGATAAAGCATTTGCACTAGAAGCTTTAAAAGAACTTGTTGCAATTGATTGCGATTGGATACCTGCAAACAGAGGCGAAGCACTTTACATCAGACCATTTATGTTTGGCACCGATGCCGCTCTGGGTGTAAGACCATCATTTGATTACAAATTAGTATTTCTACTTTCACCTGTTGGCGCTTATTATCCTGAAGGATTTAAACCAGTAAAAATTTTAGTTCAAGATGATTATGTTCGTGCAGTAAGAAAAGGTTTAGGAGAATGTAAAACATCTGCAAATTATGCTGCAAGTTTGTTGGCCGCACAAGAAGCAAGCAAAAAAGGATTTACACAAGTTCTATGGTTTGATGGAGTTGAGCAAAGATATTTAGAAGAAGTTGGAACAATGAACATCTTCGTTCACTTTAAAGATGAAATTGCTACTCCAAAATTAAGCGGCTCAATTTTACCAGGTGTTACAAGAAGATCAGTAATTCAAATCTTAAAAGAATGGGGAATGAATGTAACTGAACGAGCAATCTCAATTGATGAAGTTACATCAGCTTATGATAAAGGTAATCTTGTAGGATTATTTGGAACAGGAACTGCTGCAATTATTTCTTCTGTTGGATCACTTACTTATAAAGATAAGAATATGACTTTTAATAATGGTGAAGCTGGCGAACTCGATTTAAAATTATTTAACGAGTTAACAGCAATTCATCGTGGTGAAAAAGAAGATACACACAATTGGTTAGTTAAAGTTGAAAAGAAAGCTGTTGAAGTAAATTAATGTATCGCTTTTTTGTTGTTTTATTTTTTGCAGCATGCAGTTTAATAAATGCTCAAGATATAAAGCCAAAGAATATAATTATTTTAATTGGAGATGGAATGGGCATCAACTATGTTGGTGCCAATTTATTGCAGGACCCAAATTCACCATTCAAACAATTTTCCACTATTGGTTTATCAATAACTTGTTCCGCCGATAATTTAATTACTGATTCTGCTGCAGGAGCTACAGCTTTAGCAACTGGGTATCTCACAAAAAATAAATATATTTCTGTTGATACACTTGGAAATCCCCTTTACACTTTATTTGAACTTGCAGAAAAATTAAATCTTTCAACGGGAGTTGTTGTAACTGCATCAGTTGCACACGCTACGCCTGGAGCATTTCTTGGACATTCAATCAGCAGGTATGATCAAAATTTAATTGCTTCTCAAATGGTTAATGAAGATTTTGATGTAATAATTGGTGGTGGGTTAAAATATTTTATTCCCAAAAGTGATTCTGGTGAACGAGAAGATAATCGAGATCTTACTAAAGAACTTACAGATAAAAATTATACTTTTTCAGAAAAATTTTCTGATCTGAAAACAATTCCAGATTCAGTAAATCAAATTTACGCTTTGTTTGAAATGGATGGATTACCTGAAGCATCAAAACGAAATTATACTTTAGGTGATTTAACCAAAGTAGCACTTAAACATTTAAAGAATGATTCTGATGGCTTTGTACTTATGATCGAAGGATCACAAATAGATTGGGCTGGTCACGATCATAAATCACAAATGTTAATTGATGAGATGAAAGATTTTTCAACTGCTGTTAAAGAAGCATTAAATTTTGCTAAGCAAGATAAAAACACTCTTGTGCTTATAACGTCGGATCACGAGACTGGCGGAATGTCAATTATCAAAGCAAATAATTCTGTTAATGATCTTGAACCTGAACTTAAACTTGAATTAGGCTACACTTCCACTGGTCACACACCTTCGCCAGTTGGGATTTTTGCTTTTGGTCCTGGCAAAGAATCTTTCAAAGGGATAATGAATATCAACCAAATTGGGCAAAAACTAATTCTTTTGCTTGATCCATCCATAAAATTCTAACCTAAGACTTACTTTAAAAATTTTTTACTCAAACTATTGACAAGTGAACACTTGTACACTATATTTGAGGTGAACAAATGAACACTAATAAATTTTACAAACTTAAATGAAAACACAACTAACAGATCGCCAGGAAGAAATATTAAACTTCATTCAGCAATATCAACAAGTGAATGGATATCCTCCAACATTAAGAGAGATAGGAAAAAAATTTGGAATTGTATCTACTTTTGGCGTTAAAAGACATCTTGAGGCGCTTACAAAAAAAGGTTATTTAAATATTTTAAGTAATGCAAGCAGGGGAATCAGTATAAATAGAGATGATTTTGAAACGACCAATGTCATCGATATCAACGGAATAAATAATAATAATAAAATACCGATAATAGGTAGAGTTGCTGCAGGTTCACCAATAACTGCAGAAGAAAATGTTGAAGGCTCAATTGTTATTGATGAAAGTTTTATGAAAAAAGATAATGATTCTTTTGCTCTCAGAGTTAAAGGTGATAGCATGATTGATGCAGGAATATTTGAAGGCGATCTTGTAATAGTTTCACCAAAAACTAGTTCAGTAAATGGAGATATAATTGTGGCAAGAGTTGATGATGAAGTAACTGTAAAAATTTATGAGAATAAAAATCAACAGATAAAATTAATTCCACAGAATAAAAATTATGCACCAATTTTAGTTGATAAGAAAAATGAGTTTTCGATTGTGGGAAAAGTAACTGGCGTTGTGAGATGGTTAAACTAGAAGGAGATGAACAATGAAAACAGAAATTTTTAAATCCGCAATTAGAAACAGAAATAGATTAATCTTTTTATATGGATTAGATGAAATACAAATAGAACCATATTATATAACCATAGAAAAAAATGGCAGCAAAGTAATTTATGGTAAAGTTTTTCAATCTAGTGAAATAAAAAAGTTTAACTACTGTAAAATTGCAAACATAAAAGTGTTAGAGAAAAAAAGATTTTCTCCGATCATTCCAATAATTCAAATGGCTTCTTAAGGAGGTTAAGATGAATACAGATAGAAGAAAAGATGTTGATTTGTTGATTGAAGAATTCTGGAAGAAAGGTTATTTAACTTTATATAGAAAGTATGGTACTTATCTACCTGAGCCATCAAACATTGGTGGATTTGAAGTTGATGTAATTGCAAAACAAAAAGAAAATTTTGCAATTGGAATAAACTTGATTGATCAGGATTTTAAGAATCCGGCAGAGTTAAAAAATAAACTTGCTTATCTTGCTCAAAGACAAACTCGTGGAACAAATAAAAAAGTTCAGCTTTTTGTTGGAGTGTCTCTTATAAATTTTAAGTATGCAAAATCTTTAATGGATGAGCTTGATCCTGAAACAAAAAGAAATGTAAAACTATTCCAGATTTCGGATAAGCCAGAGTTTTCTTTCCAAAGAGAAAACAAATCTGAAAAAATTCTATTCTCATAATTCAAATCTTCAGACTGAATAATCAGTCTGAAGCATCATTTTTAAGCTTTTCCCAACTCATTTTCTTCAATTCAGCAATGCTAAGTTACCTTGACATTCGTGTGATGTGCAACTAACTTTGGACGCTAAATCATAAACAGGAATGGAATTTGAAGAAAAAAAACTCCGCATCCGATGAAAAATCACAGGAAGCTTTAAAGCAATCGGGTGAAATTCCTACTCACATCGCTATAATTATGGATGGTAATGGGCGCTGGGCAAAAAAAAGAGGATTGCCCAGAGTTGCAGGACATAAGCGAGGTGTTGATACGGTTAAAGAAATTGTAGAAGCTTGTGCTGAAATAGGTGTCAAATATCTAACTTTATATACATTTTCTACAGAAAACTGGAAGCGACCAAAGGATGAAGTTTCTATGTTAATGAGACTTCTACTTAACAGTTTGCGTGAACGTGTAAATGAACTAAATGAGAATGATGTACGTCTTACCACCATTGGTGATACTGAATCTTTGCCTTTAGAGGTACAAAAACAGTTATCTGAAGATATTGAAAGGACCAAAAACAATAAAAAAATGGTTCTTAATTTAGCTTTAAGTTATAGTGGAAGATGGGAATTGCTTGAAGCAATTAAAAAGATTTCAGATTTATCAGCAAAGGGTAAACTTAGTGCGGAAGATATTGATGAGAAACTTGTTTCTTCATTTCTTACCACAAAAGAAATTCCTGATCCTGATTTAGTTATTAGAACTAGTGGAGAATTTAGGGTGAGTAATTTTTTGCTCTGGCAAATTGCTTATTCTGAGTTTATAATTACAGAAACGCTTTGGCCTGATTTTTCGAAATATGATTTATACGATGCTATAAAAATATTTCAAACAAGAGAAAGAAGATTTGGCAAAGTGAGTGAACAAATAAATAAGAATAAAAAGGAAAAAGGTTCGGAGAATGTTCATATCCTCCCAGGTTAGAATTTTAAAGTTTATACTGTTAGCTTTTTTATTAATATCTACAACTATTTTATCCCAGCAAAGAACTTCTTATAAAATTCTTGGTTTGGCTGTTGAAGGTAATAAATCATCAGATGCCAATACAATTATTTTTTCTACAGGATTAAAAATTGGTGATGAGATTCAGGTACCTGGTGATAAAACAATTAATGCAATAAAAAATCTTTGGGCATTAAATATCTTTTCGGATGTTCAAATTGTAATTGATAAACAATTATCCGAAGGTGTCTTTTTATTGATTAAAGTTGCAGAATACTCCAGACTTGAAAAAGTAGTAATTGATGGAAATGATGAAGTTGATACTGATGACATAGAGAAGAAGATTACTTTTTTACGTGGCGCAATTTTAAAACCACAAGAAGTTTCTAAACTGATTCAAAAAGTAAACGGACTATATGAAGAGGAAGGATTCTTTAATACACAAATAACTCCTGTTTACTACAATTATTTTAGCGCCGATACTCTTGATGAAAATATTTTTATTAGATGGAGAAACACAACTGATTTAGCTGATGAATATGAAGTTGAGTATTCTGCTAATGAAGCTCGTTCATCAAATCTGATAAATAAAATTAAAGATAGAGTTTTACTTAAACTAATTATTAAAGAAGGTGAAGAAGTAAAAGTTAGGGAAATAGCTTTTGATAATAATGACGCTTTTGAAGATGGTGACTTAAAAAGTGAAATGGATGAAACATCTGAAGCTGTTTGGTGGAAGTTTTGGGGCGGAGGAAAGTTTGATCCCAAAAAGTATGTGGATGATAAAGGTTTAATTATAGATTTTTATAAGAAAAATGGTTACAGGGATGCTGAAATTCTTTCTGATTCTTTGATTTATTCTGAAGATAAAAAAGATTTAAAAATCTTAATGGATATTTATGAAGGTCCTCAGTATAAAATAAGAAATATCAATTGGGAAGGTAATACAGTTTATCCGGCAAATTTATTGAATGAAAGATTAGATTTTGCTAAAGGTGACGTTTATAACCTGGAAAAATTTGAACAAAATTTGCGAGGTAATGAAAAACAAGCTGATGTATCTGCTCTTTATCTGGATAATGGTTACTTAACTTTTAATCTTCAAACAAAGGAAACAAAAGTTACCGGAGATTCTATTGATGTTTCTATTAGAGTTGAAGAACGTAATCAATTTAAAATTGGAAGAGTTGATATTTTAGGAAACGATAAAACAAAAGAAAAAGTTATTCGCAGAGAACTTTACAGTGTTCCTGGTGATTACTTTAATCGCGGGTTACTTTTCCGTAGCGTACAAAATCTTGCAAACCTTCAATACTTTAATGTTGAAAAACTTTATGGTGCGGATGGAATTGCAACAAAACTTTCCAGCGATAGCACGGTTGATGTAGGATTTAATGTTGAAGAAAAATCAAGCGATTATTTGAATGCTTCAGTTGGTTATAGTGGCTCGTATGGATTTAGCGGTGCAATTGGAGTTACACTTACAAACTTTTCAATTTCAGAGCCGTTTAGTCTTGGCGGAGGACAAGTTTTAAGTTTTAACTGGCAGTTTGGTGTAAGTAATCTTTATAGAACTTTTACACTTGGATTTACCGAGCCATGGATGTTTGACACACCAACTTCTGTAGGCGTAGAAATTTTTGATACACGCCAGCAATATTATTATGATTTAAGACAATCTGGTGCAACAGTACGTGTTGGTAGAAGATTAAAATGGCCAGATGATTTCTTCTATGTTCAAGGTAGATTACGTTATCAATACAACAATGTTCTTGATGGCGGTTCATATTATAAAGAAGGTCAAACAAATCAATATACACTTGGAGCTTTGATTTCCAGAAAAAATATTGATAACCCTATCTTTCCTTCGGCTGGCTCATCTTTGCAATTAGATATGGAACTTTCTGGCGGACCATTTTTACCCGGCAACGTTGATTATCTAAAAATTGGCTTTACTGCTGAATGGTATAGAAGATTATTTAATACAAATCGTTTGACTTTTTATACAATTGCAGATGTTGGATACATTCATGAGATTGTAAAAGGAACAAACATACAGCCATTTGAATATTACTATATGGGAGGTAATGGTTTATATATTTCCACAACTTCTTTAAGAGGTTATGATGATAGAACTGTTGGCCCTGTAAATCCAACCACAGGTGGAATTATTGGTGGAAGAGTTATGGCTAAATTTGGTGCAGAATTAAGATTTTCTGTAACACAGGAACCAATTCCGTTATGGATACTTGCATTTGCAGAAGCTGGTAACGTGTTTGAAAATTTTGAGAAAACAGATATTTTTGATCTTCGAAGATCAGTTGGATTTGGAGCGCGTATATTAATTAACCCAATTGGCTTAATCGGTTTTGATCTTGGATATGGATTTGATCGTCAATTGACTAATCAAAAAGATCCGGAATGGATGTTCCATTTTCAGTTTGGTAAAGGTTTTTAATAACAAATTATTGTACAATCATAAAGAACGAGGAAAACTAGTGAAACGTTACATTTTAGTGTTGGCTTTATTATTTATTGGCTTCAACTCATTTACTAATGCTCAGGCAAAATTAGGATATGTTGATTCAGAAGTTATCTTAACACAATTTTCAGAATCTATTAAGGCTCAGGGTGATCTTGATGCTTTTACAAATAGATTATCTGGACAATTAGATTCAATGACATTAGCTTATCAACAATCTATTGCTGATTATCAAAAGCAAGCTGAAACAATGAACGAAGCTAAAAAAACTGAAGCTCAACAGAAAATTGTTAAGATGGAACAAGATATAATGGAATTTAGAAGAGCTAAGTTTACACAGGGAACAGGCGAAGTTTATAAAAAACAAGAAGAATTATTTTCACCTGTAAAAGCCAAAATTTATGCAGCAATTGAAAAAGTTGCAAAAGGTGAAAGTATGCAATTTGTATTTGATAAAAGCGGCGATATAATATTATTATATGCTGATTCTGCTTTTGATATTACATTTAAAGTTCTTGATAGCTTAAAAAGAGGCAACTAATAGTTTTTAGTTTTGTATAGTTCTCCCCATAATTTTTTGGGGAGAACTTTATTTTTTTATTTATCATTTTTTGATTAAGTAAAATTAAACAATAGGTTTTCCGATGAAAAAATTTCTTATCATTTCAATTCTTTTAATCACAGCTTCAATTTCTTTTGGACAATTAAAAATTGGATATATAGATTCTGATGCGATTATGGATAATCTTCCTGATGTTCAGGATGCAAGGCAAAAACTTGATATTCTTATTCAGGAATGGCAAACTGAGTTAACCAAACTTGAAACTGATTGGAAGACTAAGTATGACGATTATGAAAAAAGAAAATTAATAATGACAGATCAAACAAGATCTGAAACCGAAGCTGCACTTGTACAATTAGAAACACAAATTGCACAATACCGCGAAAAGAAGTTTGGAACAAATGGTGAACTATTCCAAAAACAAGATGAATTGATGAAACCTGTTCAGAACAAAATATTTGTTGCTCTAAAAGAAATTGCTGAGCAGGAAGATTATGATTATGTTTTTGACAGAAGCGGTGATATCATGATTTTATTTGCAAAAGAAAAATATGATTTAACTCCACAAGTTCTTGAAAAGATAAAACTTAAATAAGAAAAGTTTAAATGAAATTAAATATCCGTGAGATAGCATCTTTAATAGAAGGAAAAATTTCTGGTAACGAGTTTTTAGAGATTTCTAACGTAGCTAAAATTGAAGATGCAAAATCCGGTGACTTAACATTTCTTTATTTATCATCCTACGAAAAATTTTTTCCTACAACAAAAGCTTCAGCAATAATTGTTAAAACCGGATTTGAAAAATCAAGAAACGATTTAACTTATATTGAAACTGATGCTCCGGAAAAAGCATTTTTTGCAATCGTAAGAAAATATTTTACTCCACAATTTCCTTTATCAGGAATTGATCCAACTGCTTTTGTAGATTCAACAGCTCAACTTGGTAACAATGTTGCTATAGGAAAAAATGTAGTTGTATCTTCTGGATGTATAATTGGCGATAACACAAAAGTATTTCACAATACAACATTAGCAGATAATGTTACTATTGGTGCAGATTGTTTGATTCATGCTAATGTAAGTGTTCGAGAAGATTGTAAACTTGGTAATAATGTTATTATCCATTCAGGAACAGTTATTGGCAGCGATGGGTTTGGTTACAGTCCAAATGAAAAAGGTGAATATATAAAAATTCCACAAATTGGAAATGTAATTGTTGAAGATGATGTTGAAATAGGATCAAACGTTTCTATAGATCGTGCAGCAATTGGATCAACAGTTATTAAACGTGGATGTAAAATTGATAATCTTGTTCAAGTAGCACACAATGTTGTTATTGGTGAACACACAGTGATCTCTGCGCAAACAGGAGTTTCTGGGAGTACAAAAGTCGGAGATCATTGTATACTTGCTGGGCAAGCCGGCCTTGTTGGACATATTGAATTGGGTAATAATGTTGTTATAACAGCTCAATCTGGAGTTTCAAAATCGATATTAAAGCCTGGATATTATTCAGGTTCTCCAGCAATGGAAATGAGATCACATCAAAGAATGCAAGCACAAGTTAGATTTATTCCCGATTATGCAGAACGAATTAAAGAACTTGAAAATAAAGTTAAATCTTTAACAGAGCTGTTATCAAAAAAGTAATTTCACTCTTCTAATCATAAAAATCAGTGACACGTTTAATTGTATTTAGTTGCTCATCTTACTATTTTTTCAACAATTTTATAAATAAATGGAACAATAATGCTAGAACTTCAAAGAACTATATCTAAACCTGCAACATTGAGTGGAATTGGATTGCATACTGGTACTGAATGTACGATGACATTTAAACCTGCTCCAATCAACTCAGGCATTAAATTTATTCGTGTTGATCTTGGTGGTAATCCTGAAATTCCTGCCTTGGCAGATAATGTTGTTGATATATCACGCGGAACAACAATTGGAATTGGTGAAGTAAAAGTTCACACAGTTGAGCATGTACTTGCAGCTATTGCCGGTTTGCAGATCGATAATATTAATGTTGAACTTGACGGAATCGAACCGCCAATTGGTGATGGTAGTGCAATATCGTATGTAAATGCTTTGCTGGATGCAGGAATTGAACAACAAGATGCACCTAAAGATTATTTAATAATTGATGAAACAGTTACTTTTTCTGACGAGTCGAGACAGGTTGATATTGTTGCGCTTCCATTAGATAAATATAGATTAACTGTTATGGTTGATTATCAAAATCCTGCGCTCGGCAGCCAGCATACAGGTATGTTCGATCTTGAAAAAGAATTTGTAAATGAATTTGCTTCTGCACGAACGTTTTGCTTTTTAAGTGAAGTTGAAGATTTAGCTGATCAAGGATTAATTAAAGGTGGTGATCTGGATAATGCTGTTGTAATTGTAGATCATCAACTAGATCAAAATCAGTTAGATGATTTAGGAAAACGAATTGGTATTAAAGAAAAATTTGTTCTTGGCGAAGATGGGATATTAAATAATAAAAAACTTAGATTTAAAAATGAACCTGTAAGACATAAACTGCTTGATTTAATTGGTGATCTTGCACTAATCGGTGCACCAATCAAAGCACAGATTTTAGCAGCAAGACCTGGTCACAAAGCTAATGTTGAGTTTGCTAAACAAGTAAGAAAACTTTATCAGCAA
This sequence comes from Ignavibacteriales bacterium, assembly GCA_016707585.1. GTDB lineage: Bacteria > Bacteroidota > Ignavibacteria > Ignavibacteriales > Ignavibacteriaceae > IGN3. The sequence continues at coordinate 298,485 of JADJHL010000008.1, forward strand.
AAAAAACTTGTTAAGAAATTTCAGTTTGTTAAAAAAGAAGGAATTGTATTTGATATAAATGCAATAACAAGAATCCTTCCTCATCGTTATCCTTTTTTACTTGTTGATAAAATTGTTCATCTTGAAGTTGAAAAAAAAGTTATCGGTGTAAAATGTGTAACTATTAATGAACCATTTTTCCAGGGACATTTCCCAGGACAACCGGTTATGCCGGGTGTTTTGATTATTGAAGCGATGGCGCAAACAGGTGGAATTTTATTGTTAAACTCATTACCAAACTATGAAGAAAAACTAGTTTACTTTATGCAGATTAATAATGCTAAGTTCAGAAAACCGGTTGTTCCCGGCGATCAACTTTTTCTTGAAGTTGAACTTTTACAAAAGAAATCTAAAATATTTATGATGGCTGGAAAAGTTTATGTTGAAAATGTTCTTGTTGCTGAGGCAGAATTTATGGCTGGTGTTGTTGATAGACCAAAGGAAGCAGAAGAATAATTATGAATACTATTCATCCAACCGCAATAGTTAGTAACAAAGCAAAAATTGGTGATAATAATATCATCCATCCATTTACAATTATAGAAGACGATGTTGAAATTGGTAATGATTGCCAGATAGGACCAAGCGCAGTTTTGTACAATGGTGCACGAATTGGAAATCGCGTTAAAATTTATCAATCGGTATCTATTGCACATAGACCGCAAGATTTAAAATTTGGCGATGAAACAACTTACTTTTATGTAGGCGATGATACTGTCATTCATGAATTTGTAACCTTTCATCGCGGCACTCAGGAAACTGGATTATCGCGAGTAGGAAAAAATTGTTTATTCATGGCTTATACACATGTAGCTCACGATTGTGTTGTTGGAGATAATGTAATTTTTGCAAATCTTGTTCAGATTGGCGGACACGTACATATCGAAGATTGGGTAATTCTGGCTGGTGCAAGTGCGGTTCATCAGTTTTGCCACGTTGGTAAACATGCAATGGTTGGTGCAAATTCATTAGTTGTTAAAGATGTACCACCATTTGTTTTAAGTGGTAGATTTCCGATTAAGTATGAAGGTTTAAATAAAGTTGGATTGCGAAGACGTGGATTTAGTAATGATGATATTGAGATTATCAAAAAAACTTATGATACAATTTATAACTCAGGTTTTAATGTGTCTCAAGGAATAGCAAAAGTTGAATCAGATTTTGGGACAAATCAACACGTTCAGGATATTATTAAATTTGTAAGAGCAAGTAAGCGTGGAATAATCGGCAGATGATTTGGAAGTTTCTAAATTCTGGAGTGAACACCGGCAAACACAATATGGATTTAGATATTTATCTTGCTCACAATCTTGAAGCAAATACAGCTATACTTCGTTTGTATCAATGGAACCCATATTGCATTTCTTTAGGCGCTAATCAACTTGTTGAAGATTTAAATCTTAATAAAATTGAATCTGATAAAATTGATTTTGTAAAAAGACCAACCGGAGGCCGAGCAGTTTTTCATTCAGAAGAATTAACTTATTCAGTTATTTTTCCGATTGATCAAACTACATCAGCCAAAAATGTTTACAATGAAATTAATCTTGCCTTGCGAAAAGGTTTAGTGCTTTACGATGATGAATTATGTATAATTGATCTTGAGCATACTCAGCCAAACCTGCAGGAGTTTTATAAAACAGATATTAGTGCAATCTGTTTTGCAGTTTCTGCTAAAAGTGAGTTGAATATAAACGGTAAAAAATTAGTTGGAAGTGCTCAGCGAAAACTGGGTAACGTAATTCTGCAACATGGTTCGATTCTTTGTGGATCGTATCATAAAAATATTGTTGAATATTTAAATGTTGGTCAAGAAAAGAAAGATGAAATGCTTAATGAAATTTCATCCACAACAATAGACTTGAAATCTGCACTTGATAATGAAGTTGATTACACTAAATTAAATATATCCATTTTAAATGGATTTGAAAATCATTTTAATTCTAAGTTTGAAAAATTTGAGCAATCAAAATTTGAATTAAATATGATTGCTTAAGCATAAATTCAAAATTCAATCATAATTCCGCAAAGTTTTTAAATTATTAATGTTATCTAAGTTAAAATATCTGATATTAATTTTCATTGTTTCATCATCAGTTTCATTGCCTCAAATCGAATCCCAGCTTTTTCTTGAAGGTGCAAGGATAACTGATATTAAACAAGAAGGAACTTCACTTTGGGTAGCAACTTACGGACAAGGGATTTATCAATATTCTATTAAAGATGAAAAGTGGACAAATTTTTCAAGTAAAAGTTCAGCTTTAGAAAATGATCTTTTCCATTGTGTGGCTGCAAATAAAGATTTCGTTTGGGCTGGTGCAAATGAGGGATTGTTTATCTATTCTAAAAAAAATAAAAAATGGACTAAGAAAAAATTTTCTCAAGGTGGTGAGTTTGGCAACTGGATTAGAAGTTTAGTTTATGATGAAAAGAAAAATCGTTTATGGATTGGAAGATTTAGAAACGTAACTGTTCTTGATGTTAAGGCAAATAAGTTTACCGATTTCAATCGCGTTATTGATAATGATGATAAAACAAATAACTTTGCAAGTATCAGTGCTGAAGGCGATAGTGTTATTTGGTTCGGTGCTGAATCTGGTGTACATAAATTTTTTGCAAAAAATAAAGTAGAAGATGGAACATCCTGGAAATATTTTAAAAACGCTGGAAGATTTTTTAATGGCGAAGGTAATTCTGTTTCGGTTTCTGATTTTGCTTTTACTAATAAAGAAATTTGGTTTGGCACTGATGAATTTGTAACTAAAGATGAACCGGAGTATAACATTGGAGGAATTTATGTTTGGGATAGAAAAATAAAGTGGGATAGAATCAGTAAAGCAAATGGACTTGGTGGAAATGGAATCTATTGTTTAGCTCGCACCGCAAATTATATCTGGGCTGGCGTTTATGAGTTTAAGAAAAATGATAAAGAAATTTATGGTAAAGGTTTGTACTTAATAAATCGTATTACAAAAAAAGTTACACCAATTGATCTCAATGAATTAAATTCAACAACCTCAAATATTCTCTCACTCTTTTATGATGGAGTAAATCTCTGGATAGGAACTTCGGAAGGATTACTTAGATTAAAAGTTGGAAATGAATTGGCACATATTCAGAAGGTTACAGATAAAAAACCTACTAAATAATGTTACTGTAAATTCTCTAACTCCATTTTCGCAATCTTTTAATATTTCAATCTTGGAATTTCATCATTCATTAAACATTACCCATCTACCATCCTGAGTTTTCTCCACTTTTTACACACATTTTTTATAGTTATTTTTAAGCCAAATTTAATAACTAATCTGGCTTATAAATGATTAAAATCTCAGAAAAAAGATTACTTCAGCTAAAAAAGAATTTTAAAGGTAAACGTATTGCAATTATTGGCGATATGATGCTTGATATTTATTTCTGGGGTGATGTAAAAAGAATTTCGCCTGAAGCACCTGTTCCTGTTTTGGAAGTTGAAAATGAGTTTTATCGTTTTGGTGGTGCCGCAAATTGTGCGCTTAATATTGCTTCGTTAAAAGGTAAAGCTGAACCGATTGGTGTAATCGGTTATGATAATTATGGAACTATATTTAATTCATTGCTATCAGAACAAAATATTTCTCATCACGGAATTATTGAAGACGATACAAGACCAACAACTGCTAAGACAAGAGTAATTGCAGATAGCCAGCATATTGTTAGGATTGATAAAGAAAGCAAACAAATAATAAATCAGTTGATACAAAATAAAATTCTAGATTACATAAAAAGTATTATAAAAGATTTAGATGGAATTATTCTTCAGGATTATAATAAAGGTGTTCTTTCGGCACCACTTATAGCACAGGTTATTGAGTTAGCAAACAAGAATAAAAAGCTTGTTACAGTAGATCCAAAGTTTAATAATTTTTATGAATACAAAAATGTAACTGTATTCAAGCCTAATAGAAAAGAAGCTGAAGATATTCTTGGAATGAAAATCAAAACTGATGCTGATGTTTCTTTTGCCGGAAATACATTGTTGAAAAAACTAAACGCTAAAAATATTTTACTTACTCTTGGTGAAGGTGGCATTGCTGTTTTTGAAAAAGGTAAACCGGAAAAACATATGCCTACAAAAGCAAGAAAAGTTGCAGACGTTTCCGGTGCTGGTGATACTGTAATATCAACATTAACAATGGCGCTTGCTGCCGGTGCAAATATTTATGAAGCTTCTTATCTTGCAAATTATGCCGGTGGTTTAGTGTGCGAAGAAGTTGGAATTATTCCAATTGAAATCGAAAAATTATTTGATACTGTTATCCAGGAAAATAAATGAGTAACATAAAATCAAACAAAGAAATAAAAGAGATTAGAGAACAGTTAAAAAAACAAAATAAAAAAGTTGTTTTTACAAATGGCTGTTTTGATTTAATTCATTCCGGTCATGTTGATTATCTTGTTAAAGCAAAAGAAATGGGCGATGTTTTAATTCTGGCTTTAAATACTGATCAATCAATCAAAAGAATTAAAGGAGATAAACGACCAATATTAAAACAAGATGAACGTGCGTTTATAGTGTCCAATCTTAAACCTGTTGATTATGTAACTTTTTTTAATGAAGATACACCAGCGGAAATTATCGGCGAATTGATTCCTGATATTTTAGTTAAAGGTGCTGATTGGTCCATAGATAAAATTATTGGACGTGAAATAGTTGAAGCAAATGGCGGCGAAGTTAAAACCATAAAATTTGTAAATGATCAGTCAACATCAAAAATTATTAAGATTATTAAAGAGCGTTATTAAGTTCAGTGAACGAAAAAGAAGTTAAAGAAAAAACCAAGAAAATTATTGGTAAGGGTCAAAGAGCACTTAGACTTGGTGTAAATATTTTTGTTTACACTTTTGTAAGTATTTTTATGCTCTTTATGATTTTCTTTGGAATTTCTCAAACATCTTTTTTTAGAAATTGGTTGCGTGATACTGTGGTTGAGATTGCAAATGAGGAACTAAATGGAAAACTTTCAATTGGGGAAATTGATGGAACAATTTTTACTTCTTTACTAATAAAAGACGTTACACTTACCTCATTACAGAAAGACACTGTTGTTTCAGCCGGAATGATTGAGCTTAGAACCAGTCCGCTAAAAATTCTTTTTAAAAATATTTATGTTAGAAAATTTGAACTTAAAGATGCAAAGATCAAACTTATTGAAGAAAGCGATGGACAATTAAATCTATTAAAAATATTTCCCCCTTCAAAAGACATAGATACAACTACCTCGGAATTTCCATTTACAATTGAAGTTGCGGATTTTGCCTTAACTAACATTGATTTTTCAATGCAGCGATATGACAAAGTTGGAAGCACAGAAAATTATCCGGCCTTAACAACTGAAGATTTGCGAATTAAAAATCTTAACCTATCATTAAATGCTTTTGCGGATATTAATAAATACGTTTACCGATTAACAATAAATGATTTTTCGTTTTCTCCAAACTTCAATTATTTTCAAATGCAGCATTTAAGCGGCAGCATTCTTTTAACACCACAGTTAACAGGAATTAATAAATTGCGTTTAATTACCGAAGAATCTGATGTTGAATTAAGTGCAGCTATATCAAACATAGATTTCTTAAAAGATTTTAGTAAAGAAAAACTTGCAAATGCTCCTGTGCGAATGACTTTGAGTGCACCAAAATTAAATTTTGATGATATCACAACATTCGTTCCTCCAATGAAAATGCTTGAAGGTAATATTGTAGCTGAATTAGAAGCCTCAGGTACGTTTACAGAATTGCTTATCAAAAAACTAAATCTTAACTACAACAACACTACACTTAATGCAAAAGCAAATCTTAAAAACTTACTTGATGCTGATAAAATGCAATTCGATTTAAGTATTACAAATTCTACTTTGGATCCAGCAGATCCGAATAAGTTATTGCGCAATTTGGAATTGCCTGAGTATAAAGATTTTGGAGTAGTTAAGATTGATACGCTTACTTATAAAGGCGGCCCATTAGACTTTACAACAACATTTGCAATTCGTACAGATAAAGGGAGTATGAATGGAAATGCAAAAATTGATTTACGGCCTGTTGATATGATTTATGAAGCTAAGCTTTTTACGAAAAACCTTGATCTTGCTTCGTTTACCTCATTGCCAACTGACGTGAATTCAGAAATCAATATTTCTGGTTCTGGATTTAATCCACAAAAAATGAAAATGGATGTATACATAAATGCCAATGCGTCTAAAATCGGAAATAAATATTTGAGTGAGTTAAATCTAAATACTACTGCAGAAAATGGGTTGATAAAAACATCAATTAATTTTGCATCAGATTCAACAAAAGCAGATATACTTGCTAACCTTGATTTTAATAATCCAAATGATCCTACATATGAATTAAAAGGTAAAGTAATTGGAATTAACTTAGCGCAATTGCTTAACAATCAATCTTTAAATACAGAATTGAATCTATCGATTGATGCAAGCGGGCAAGGGTTTAATCCTGATAGTATGGACTTATTTTTAGTTACTGATATCAAGGATTCAAAGTTTATGGATTTTAAAATTGATAGCACTCGATTGATAATGGATATTCGAAGAAATGATAATGGTAAAAAAATTATTAATATTATTTCTGATATTGCAGATTTAACAGTTAGCGGTAATTTCCATCTTACAAGTCTTGGTGAAGTTTTTGCCCGTGAAGGTGAAATTATTCAATCTGTTATGTCAGAAAAAATTGACCCGGTCTTCTTTAATGATTCTATTTCTGTTGCCCAGAAAAGTATTATTAGAAAATTAGATCAAAAACCCATAGACAATTTTGCATTTGATTACTTATTGGATTTTAAGGAATCGATGAAAATTAATGTAGGTGAAAGTATTCTTGAAATTGATGGGTTGATGAATGGAAATGTAAAATCGGAATATGATTCGATTGCAATAACATTACTGGCCCAATTTGATTATTTAAAATTTTGGAATGATAAAGATGTTTATTTTTTAATCAACTCAAAATTAAATACTTATATTTCCAATCATTTAATAGATGGATATGATGGTGTAATTGATGCTACTCTAAAATTCAATTCAGATAGAATTTATGCAAAAGGTAATTTGTATAATATATCATCTGAATTTAATATGTTAGATAATGACATAGATTTTTCATTTAATGGTGAGTATGAGAAAAACATTAAAGCTAAATTAAATGCAAATGCTTCTTTTGATGAAAAACAATTGGATCTTTTTATTAATGAATTTGATTTGAATTATAATGATTTAAATATCAAGAATATAAATAAAATCAAATTATCTTATTTAAATCAGGCGATAAACTTTGATGATTTCAATCTTAGTATTGCTGATGGAATACTTAGCACATCCGGTTCTTTTGGTGCAACAGGTGAACATAAGTTAGATTTTTCTTTAGACTCACTTACAGGGCATAGAGTTGTTAGTGATATAATGGGAAAACTTGGAGCAAAAGATTTTGATACTGATATTAATTTGTCCGCTGAATTGAATGGCAATTTTTCAAATCCTAAATTTTCGATAATTGGATCAGCAAAAAATATTAAATATGGTAGTGGAAATTTTGGTTCCTTACATTCAACATTTGAATATGCTGATAACTCACTAAATACAAACATTAGGTTTTTAGATTCACTTGGAAATCAAGATAAACCCGCATTGCTGGTAAAGGGCTATATACCACTCAATCTTTTTGCATCACAAGACTCGTCCGATCTAAAAAAGAAATTATTAGATTTAACAATCGAATCCGATGAGTATGATTTAAGTTCATTGAAAGATTTGATTCCAAATATCCAATTTAATAAAGGTACGCTGGAAAGTGATATTTATATTTCTGGTACGTTAGAGGAACCGATTGCAATTGGATATTTTAGCATCAATAATGCCCAGTTTAAAATTAAAAAAACTAACCTGGATTATGATTTTAGTACTAAGGTTTGGATTGATGATCAGGATATTAGCATAGAAAGTATTGAGCTTAAAAATACTTTTGGAACTACAAATGGCGGAACTTTATCAGGTAAAGGATTTGTGCATCTAAATAAATTTAAATTGGATTCTACATTTGTACAGATAAATGGAGATTTAAAAGTATTGGATAAAGAATCCAAGAACACAAGTTTAATGGTTTATGGTGATCTTGCATTAAAAACTCGCGGTGATATTGTTTATAGCAGTAACAAAGAAAAATCTTATATCTTGCTTCCAATAGATGTAACAGTAGCAGAATTAGTTGTACCACTTAGTAAAACTGCTTATTCAAGTTCTTCAGGTTTTGATTATAGGTATTTAAATTATAATTCTGCAAAAGATAAATTGCAAAGTGAGCTTGATAGTTTAATTGAACTGGCAAATAGAGAAGATGAATATTTAAATGAAAAAATTGAGGAACTAAAGTTTGATTATACTATAGATATTAAGCTCGATACTGAAGCTGAAATTGATGTGGTTTTGTCAAAAGAATTAGATCAGAATCTTTCCCTTATTTTAGGAGGAGATTTTTTTCTTGAATCATTGAACGGCAAAAAAAAATCTGGCGGTCAATTAAATCTTCTTGAAGGATCTACTTTAAGTTTTATAAAAACTTTTGAAGCAAAAGGAAATATTAAGTTTGATAAAATAGATAATCCCATTATTGATATTACTTCTACTTATAAAGGTTATAGGGCAATCGATCCTAATGATCCATCTTCAGAACAGGAAGTTGCTGTTAAGATAAAACTTAAAGGACCTTTAAGTGAGTTGAATAAAAATTTTGTTAGTGATGCAAATAATGTGGGCGTTTATATCGGAAGGCAGGCAATTGAAGAAGATAAAAAGGACGAATCAAAAAATATAACTGATGCCATGTTTTTTATTATTACCGGTAATTTTCCCAATGAAGCAAACCAGCAGCAAAAAGATTTGTTTTCCGGGTATGCAACTGATATAGCTAGTTCTATGCTCGGTAATGTATTAAATCAGTATCTTGGTAATTATGTTAAGGGATTTCAACTAAGACAATCTGGTTCAGAAACAGTTTTTAATCTTAGAGGTGAAGCAAAATTATTTGGACTAACAGTTAAATATGAAGCTGGTGGTTCATCAACTGAAGTGTTTCAGGATCTTAGTCGTGCAGATGTTAAAATAGAATTACCCGTTACTCAAAGATTTCAACTTAAAGTTGAAAGAAAAAAATCAGAGAACGAAACTTCATCAACAAATAACACCAGATTTATTGAAGGTGCTATGAAATATAATTTAGAGTTTTAATGAAAAAAGAAATAAAAGCATTCTTCTCACGTAACCCTAATCGTGGGTTTAAAGCAAAAGAAGTTGCACAAAAAATCGGCGTTACATCAGATCATGAATATTCTTCACTTAAGGCCTCATTATATAAGCTTGAAGAAGAAAAATTTCTTATAAGAATTGGAAAAAGACTTCAACTTAACAAATCATCATTAAGTAATAAGCTTAAAGGAAAACTTGAAATAAATAGAAATGGTTTTGGTTTTGTAATTATAAAAGCTGAAAATACTAAAGATGTATTTATTGCTTCTAGAAATTTGGGAACTGCATTTGATGGCGATATTGTTGAAGTTGAATTATTCGCAAAGCAAAAAGGTAAGAATATTGAAGGACAGATAGTAAATGTTTTAGAAAGAAAAAGAAAAGAATATGTCGGTGTAATAAAAAAATCTAAATCATTTTTCTTTATCTCCCCAGATGATCCCAAAATTCATCGTGATATTTATATAACAGAATCTAACTTAAACGCTGCAAAAGCTGGTGATAAAGTTGTTGTAGGAAAGCTTAGTTGGGATTCATCAATGCTTAACCCTGAAGCGGAAGTGTTGGAAGTTCTTGGTAAATCAGGTTCACACGATACTGATATACTTTCACTAGCTCGAGAATTTAATCTTAAATATAAATTTCCTAATTCAGCATTAACTGAAGCCGAAAAAATTTCTGTAAAAATTCCACAATCAGAAATTAATAACAGAATTGATTTTAGAAATAAAAATGTTTTTACAATTGATCCTGAAGATGCAAAAGATTTTGATGATGCTCTTTCAATCGAACAATTAGAAAATGGTAACTTATCTATAGGAATACATATTGCTGATGTTGAGCATTATGTTAAAAAAGATTCTGCCCTGGATTTTGAAGCACAGTTACGCGGTAATAGCGTTTACTTTGTAGGTAAAGTTGTTCCTATGCTCCCGGAAAAATTATCAAATCAAATTTGCTCACTGGTTCCTAATGAAGATCGTTTAACTTATTCTGTTATTGTTGAAATGACTATCCGTGGAAGAATTGTTGATTACATAATTAGCAAAACAATCATTAATAGCAAAAGAAGATTCACTTACGATGAAGCACAAGATGTAATTGAAACTGGAAAGGGAGATTTAGCAAAAGATATTTTACAGCTAAATAAAATTGCACAGATTTTTAGAAAGAAAAGAATGAGCGAAGGAAGTTTTGATTTTATTTCCCCTGAAGTAAAATTTAAACTTGATGAAAATGGTGTACCGGTTTCTATTCTGATCAAGCAAACAAAACAAAGTAATATGCTTGTAGAAGAGTTTATGCTTCTTGCAAATAAAATTGTTGCAAAACATATTGCTGTTCCTAAAACCGGCGCAGTAAAACCATTTGTTTATCGTGTTCACGATTTACCCGATCAGGAAAAGATTGTGGAGTTTTCAAGATTTGTAAAAACACTTGGCTACACATTTGATCCAAATGCATCTTCTAAATCAATTGGATTTCAAAATCTTTTAAATCAAATTAAAGGTAAAGAAGAAGAAGCGTTAATTAATGAGCTGGCAATTCGCTCAATGGCTAAAGCAGTTTATTCTCCAAAAAATATTGGGCATTATGGTTTAGGATTTAAGTATTATTCTCACTTTACTTCGCCAATTAGAAGATATAGTGATCTAGTAACTCACCGCTTACTTAATAATTACAAAAACGCAAAATCCGGGGAAATTTATTCTCTTGCAGATTTGGATAAAATTTGCGACAATATATCTGCTTCTGAAAGAAATGCTGTAGAAGCCGAAAGATTTAGCATCAAACAAAAGCAAATTGAATATTTAAGAAATCATCAAGGAAATGAATTTTCGGCAATAATTTCTGGTATAACAAATTTTGGTATCTTTGTTAAAATTACAGATATACTTGCTGAAGGTTTAATTAGACTAAGAGATCTTGATGATGATTATTATGTTCACGATGAAAAAAAATATTCAATTGTTGGAAAAAGAACACGTAAACAATATCGTTTGGGTGATAAGATTTTTGTTAAATTAATCCGTGTTGATGAAGAACGAGCGGAATTAGATTTTATTATTCTTCCTAATTAGGAATATATATGAAAACACTAAAACTATTTATTATAATATCAATATTATTTTCTATAACTGGCTATGCGCAGTTTGGAAAAAATAAAATTCACATAAAGGATTATGATTGGTATTATATCCAAACAAAACACTTTGATATTTATTTTTCGCAAGATGGAGAAACGTTAACAGAATTTACTGCAAAAGCTGCTGAAGATGCTGTAACTTCAATACAAAACACACTTGACTATAGAGTTAATAACAGGATTACAATAATTATATTTAATTCACAAAATGCTTTTCAAGAAACAAATGTTATAGATGAATTTTTATCTGAAGGTATTCAGGGATTTACTGAACTATTTAAAAATCGTGTTGTAATCCAGTTCACCGGATCGTACAAACAATTTCGCCACCTTATACACCACGAACTTGTTCACGCAGTTATGAATGATATGTTTTATGGTGGATCAATTCAAAATATTATAGCTAACAATATATCGTTGCAATTTCCAATTTGGTTTAGTGAAGGTCTTGCAGAATATGAAGCTCTTGGCTGGGATGTTGATACTGATATGTTTATTCGAGATGCTGCTGTTAGCGAATACTTGCCAGAAATAAGCAGGTTAGGTGGATATTTTGCTTACCGAGGCGGTCAATCCGTTTTTTATTATATCGCCAACAAATATGGCAAAGAAAAAATTGGCGAACTGTTAAATAAAATTAAAGGTGTTGGTAATGTTGAAGAAGGTTTAAAAGCAACTTTAGGTATTGATATTAAAGAACTTGGTGAGCGTTGGAGAAAAGATATTAAAAAAACTTTTTGGCCTGATGTTGCGCTAAGAGATGATCCGGAAGATTTTGCTAAGAGGTTAACAGATCCAGAAAAAGATAAAGGATTTTATAATACATCACCAACACTTTCTCCGCAAGGTGATAAGATTGCTTTTATATCTAATAGAGATTATTACTTTGGTCTTTATATTATGGATGCCTTAACTGGTAAAACACTTGATAGAATTGTTGAAGGAAATCAAACTCCGGATTTTGAAGAATTAAATATTTTAACTCCAGGTTTAACCTGGTCTCCAGATGGAAATAAAATTGCACTTGCAGCAGAACACAGCGGCTTTGATGTCATTTATCTTTTTGATTTGGAATCCGGTGATAATGAAATACTTGATTTAAGTTTTGAAGCAATTGAAAGTGTAACGTGGTCCAATAATGGAAAGTTGCTTGCATTTGTTGGGCAGAATCCGCGTGAATCTGATGTATATACTTACAACTTTGAAACCAAAGAAGTTATAAATCATACAAAAGATATTTTTAGTGATTCTGATCCGTCATGGTCCAATGATGATAAGTGTATTTATTTTGTTTCTGATAGAGGAAATATTCTTGATACAATCAACTTAGAAAAAAACTTTTCTATATGGCAGCATGATTTTTCACAAAAAGATATTTATAAATTTTCCTTGCAAGAAAATCGAATAACAAGAATTACTGATTTGCCTTTTAGTGATGAAACCTCGCCGCGTGAAGAAGCAAATGGTGAGCGATTAATATTTATTTCAGATTTAAATGGAATAAATAATATTTATACAAAATCACTTTTAACAGAACAAACAAATGGTTCGATTATAAATTCACCCATAAAACCAATTACGAATTCACTTAGCGGGCTTTACCAGTTGTCTTTATCAAATGATACAAAAAAACTTGTATTCTCAACACTATATGAGTCGGTATTTAATATTTTTATGCTTGATAATCCATTTGAACCTAAAATTGAAATGGACACTTTAAAACCGACATATTATTTTTCAAAATTGGATGAAATTAGAAATAAAAAACAAATCCAAAACGTTGAGGTGAAAAAAGAAGAAAAAGTTGAAGTGGAAATAGAAGCAGAAGAAGAAAATGAAATTAAAATATTTACAGGTGATGTAATTGAAAATGATTCTTTAGCTGAAAAAACAAATAGTGATTTTTCTAGCTTTGTCTTTGGGTCACAAGATTCTACAACGGAAAAAGTCTATGCAAATGATTCTTTATTAGTTCCCAAAGATAATATTGATTCAAATGGTGATTATCGTGTTAATAAATATAAAATTACTTTTGGTCCTGATCTTGTTTATGCTAATGCAGGTTACAGTACTTTTTATGGCGTAATAGGAACAACAGTTCTTAGTTTCAGTGATGTACTTGGTGAACATAGATTAATTGGTGTTACTGGATTACAAGTTGATTTGAAAAATAGCGATTACGGATTAGCGTATTATTATTTAGGCGGAGAAATAGATTACGGAATTCAAGGTTATCACACAGCTCGATTTGCAAATCTTATTAGAGGAAACTATATCAATCTTTATAGATATAGAAGTTATGGTGTTTCACTTTCTGCCAGTTTACCACTAAATCGGTTTTATAGATTAGAAGGCGGACTTAGCTGGTTAAATGTAAGAGGTGAAAATCTTGATGATATTTCAGAACCAATCGATGATGCTTCTTTCCTTGTGCCATCATTAGCTTTTGTACACGATAATGTTATGTGGGGGTACACTTCACCAATTCAAGGAACACGTTATAGAGTTGAAGCATATGGAAATCCAGGTATCGGGAAAAAGAAACTAAGTTTTTATACGTTAAGCGGAGATTACAGAACGTACCTAAGATTCTGGACAGATTATTCTTTTGTAATGAGATTTTCTGGTGCTTATTCAGGAGGCGCAAACGCACAAAGATTTTTTCTTGGTGGAATTGAAAATTGGATAAACAGATCTTTTGCAACTTCAGAAATTCCAATTGAATCAACCAGCGATTATGCATTTCTTACAGCAGTTTTACCTTTAAGAGGTTATGAGTATTCTGAAATGATTGGAACAAAATATCTTTTAATGAATTATGAATTAAGATTTCCGTTAATTAGATATTTAGTTCCCGGACCACTTCCAATATTATTTAGTAATATTCTTGGTGTTGCGTACATCGATGCCGGAACAGCTTGGAACAACACAAGCAAACTTCAACTATTTAATAAAAACGAAGATGGTAAAACTGTAAGTAAAGATTTAAAGTTGGGAACAGGCGTTGGTACAAGAGTTTACTTTTTATATTTCCTTTTAAGGTTTGATATAGCATGGGCATATAACTTTAATAAATTTGAGAAACCAATATTTTATTTTTCTATAGGCGCTGATTTCTAAAAACTTTAAGAAATAATTTCTAAAGAAAATGATTTTTACTTAGAATCAGTTTTTTGAGATGAATTAGAATTACTTGCAGGTTTAGCTTTTTCCGTAACTTTTGTTTCAGTTGATTTTGAAGAATTTTTGTAATCTGTATGGTAAAAACCGCTCCCTTTAAAGATAGGACCAGCACCGGCACCAATTAATCTTTTTACTTCACCTTTACATTTGGGGCAAATTTTTATTGGGTCATCCTTCATCGATTGAAACATTTCGAAAATATGAGAACAATTAATACATTTATACTCGTAAGTTGGCAAACCTTTACTCCTAAAATATTAAGCGCAAACATAATGAATAATTATAGAATGTTCTATAAATTTACCACAAACAAAAAATCAATTCCTTAAAAAAAAAATTACAGTGAAAAAACTTTTAATAGTACTTAGCTTTATTTCGATTTTAATAACAAGCTGTCTTAACTACGTTCAGGATACAACAATTTATCCTGATGGATCCGGTAAAATGCAAATTAATTACTGGATGAAGTTTACAGACACAACAAATGTTGCCACAATCTTAAAATTGGAAATATTTAATCCAGATTCGGTAAGAAAAGAATTTTCTTCTCCTTTTGTGGATATTGTAAACATTACCACTTACTCAGATTCGACAGATTCTACTGTTCATGCAAATATTGAGTTAAACTTTAATAATGTTGATTCATTAAATACAGTTAATGCTTTTGCTCAATCAAGATTTAGTTTAGAAGATGGGGCAGCCAGCCAAAAGATTTTCACCCAGTTTATTCCACCAGTAACAACAGGCTTTGGAATTGATGGAAGTGCCTACAGGGTTACATATAATTATGAAATTCGTGGCGATATTATCACCCACAACGCAACTAATAAGTCTGGAAATAATTTAACGTGGTCATATTCTCTTTCAGAAATTGGTAAAGGCAAAACAATTTCTGTAACGTTTAAGCCATTTAAATTGAAAGAAACACCTTATTGGATTTATATTCTTGCAGGTTTAGTACTATTAATCGTTATTTTCTTTCTTGTTAGAAAGAAAAAAGATTAAATTAGCAAGTAAACCAAATAGTAATTTTATTGACTTAGCTAGCCTCTTTGGTTATATTTAACGCCTATTTTAAAATAATTAGAGTGATTTAAAATGTCATCTCCCGGATTTATGATTTTCGCTGGAACTTCAAATCTTCCATTGGCAGAAAAGATTGCGAAATCAATTGACATCTCACTTGGTATTTTAGAATTGAAAAGATTTAGCGATGGTGAAATCTGGGTTAAGTTTAGTGAAAACATTAGAGGCCGAGAAATTTTTCTAATTCAATCGACAAATCCACCAGCAGAAAATTTGGTAGAATTGTTAATTATGATTGATGCAGCAAAAAGAGCATCTGCAAAAAGAATAACAGCTGTTATTCCATATTTTGGATATGCTCGACAAGATAGAAAAGATCAGCCTCGTGTTTCTATCACAGCAAAGCTTATGGCAAATTTAATAACCGAAGCTGGCGCTGATAGAGTGATGACTATGGATTTACACGCACCACAGATTCAAGGATATTTTGATTTACCTGTTGATCATCTTTACGGATCATCAATTTTTCTAAATCACTTAAGCAATCTTTCTGATAATCTTGCTATTGTTTCACCTGATGTTGGTGGAATTAAGATTGCAAGAGCTTATGCAAAAATGTTAAATGCTGGTTTGATTGTTATTGATAAAAGAAGACCAAAGCAAAATTTAGCTGAAGTGATGAATATTATTGGTGAAGTTGAAGGTAAAGATATTTTGCTTGTTGATGATTTAATCGATACTGCAGGTACTTTTGTCGGCGCTGCAAAAGCACTTAAAGAAAAAGGTGCTAAGAGTATTTTCGGTGCAGTTACACATCCACTACTTTCCGGTCCTGCATTTGAAAGATTGAATAATAGTTATATAGATAAACTATTTGTTACCGATACAATTAATTTTGATGAGAATGCTAGTTCACGAATTCAAAAAATTTCGGCAGCTCCACTATTTGGAGAAGCTATTTTAAGAACTTATAAAAACGAATCAATCAGTTCATTATTTAATATAGATAAAGGTTAAAAAGCCTCGGAGTTAAAATGGAGAAAGTAATAATAGAAGCACAGAAGCGAAATAAAATTGATAAAGCATCAAGAAGTGCATTAAGAAAAGAAGGAAAGGTTCCTGCAATATTCTATTCAAAACATCATGAACCGATACCTGTTCAGGTTTCAGAAAGAGCAATTCATCCACTTGTTTTCACATCAAAAACACATTTAATTACTCTAAATGTTGAAGGACATGATGAATTAGATTGTATTATTAAAGATGTTCAATTTGATCCAACCACAGAAAAAATAGTTCATATAGATTTACTTGGTCTTAAAAAAGGCGAGAAAATTGAAATTGAAGTACCTGTCCAATTAATTGGTAGCGCAATCGGAATAAAAGAAGGTGGAATTTTACAGCATACACTGCATAAAGTTCAAATTTCTTGTTTACCTGTTGATATTCCAGAACATTTAGAGATTGACGTTACAAATCTAAAATTAGGTCAGGCTATACATATCTCTGATTTAAGTTATGATAATCTAACAATATTAAATAATCCAGAATCTATCATTGCTTCAGTAACTCATCCTAAGGTTGAAAAAGAAGCAACTGCTGCAGATGGTACTGCTGCTGCTACTGCTGAACCTGAAGTTATTACTAAAGGCAAAACAGAAAAAGAAGATTAATTTTTTGTGCATGTTATTGTAGGAATTGGCAATCCCGGTGCTAAATACAAAAGTAATAGGCACAATGTAGGATTTCAGTTTCTTGATTATTTTGCAGAAAAAAAATCACTGAATTTTAAAGCTTCAAAATATAATTACTTTTACTCGGAAGGGGAGTTTTCCGATAAACCTTTTGTTTTGGTAAAACCCGATACTTATGTGAATTTAAGCGGGTCCGCAGTTTTAAATTGCGCCAAATATTATTCAGTTGATTTGAAGGATATATTAGTAGTTGTTGATGATATAAACTTGGATATAGCAACTATTAGAATTAGAAAATCTGGTGGCGATGGCGGTCATAATGGTTTAAATTCTATAATATATCATTTGAATAGTAATGAATTTCCTAGATTAAGAATTGGAATTGGTAATAATTTTAGCAAAGGATCACTTCCTGATTATGTACTTTCTGATTTTAATAAAGATGATTTTCTAAAACTAAATATAACATTTGATTTGAGCATTAAATTATTAGATAGTTTTCTGTTAGATGGTTATCAAACCATGCATAATACCTTCAGCCGATTAAAAAATTTAAAACATACAAACTAACGTATCAGACTAAAACTGAGTTGAGGAGAGCGTAATGGATTTAATCTTTCATATTATCCCACTTTTCGGAGTAATTGCTTTAATTTATACTTTCTGGCGTTCTAGTTGGATAACAAAACAAGATGCCGGTAATGAAAAGATGAAAGTTATTGCTGGCCATATTGCAGAAGGAGCTATGGCGTTTCTTAAAGCCGAATACAAAGTATTAGTATTTTTTGTAATCATTGTAGCTGCTTTATTAGCTTATAGTGGTGCTAATTCTTCTGATTCTTCTCCACTCGTTGGGTTATCGTTTGTAGTTGGTGCTTTTTGTTCTGCTCTTGCTGGATTTATTGGAATGAAAGTAGCAACAAAAGCAAATGTTAGAACAACACAAGCTGCAAGAACAAGCATTGGAAAAGCTTTAGAAATAGCATTCGCTGGTGGCTCCGTAATGGGTTTAGGGGTTGTTGGTCTTGGCGTATTAGGTCTTGGAGGCTTAATGATTATTTACGGTGATATTTATGGAATGTCAACTCAAGAAAATCTTACAAAAGTGATTACAATTATAACTGGATTTTCTTTTGGTGCCTCTTCAATTGCACTTTTTGCACGTGTTGGCGGTGGTATTTATACAAAAGCTGCGGATGTTGGAGCCGATTTAGTTGGCAAAGTTGAAGCAGGTATTCCAGAAGATCATCACCTCAATCCTGCTACTATTGCAGATAACGTTGGGGATAATGTTGGTGATGTTGCTGGAATGGGTGCCGATCTTTTTGAATCATATGTTGGATCAATTGTTAGTACGATGGTGCTTGGTGCCGCTTTTTTTCTAACCCCTGAATTTGGTGCTAAATTTAATAATCTTGGTGCTGTTCTTCTACCATTAGTTCTTGCAAGTGTTGGAATCATAGCTTCTATTATTGGAACTTTTTTTGTGAAAGTAAAAGAAGGTGGAGATCCACAAAAAGCGTTAAATCTTGGTAACATTGTTGCCGGAACTTTAATGATAATTGCCTCATGGTTCTTAATAAAATGGTTATTACCAGAAAGTTGGTACTTCCAGGATCCATTGTATCAATGGGCGGATCCCGTAAAGGGAAACCTCTATACTTCCTCAGGTATTTTCATTGCAACTGTAGTTGGAATCATCTCTGGCGCATTAATCGGAATGATTACTGAATATTATACAGGAAGTGGCAAAGGCCCTGTAATAAGTATTACACGTCAATCAGTTACAGGAGCTGCCACAAACATAATAGCTGGATTAAGTATAGGAATGATGTCAACAGCACTGCCTGCTATTGTTCTTGGTTTCGCAATAATTATAGCATTTAATTTTGGTGGATTATATGGAATTGCAATCGCCGCAGTTGGAATGCTATCTATTTTAGGAATACAATTGGCAGTCGATGCGTATGGCCCGATATCAGATAATGCTGGCGGAATTGCTGAAATGGCTGAACTTCCTAAAGAAGTTAGATCCAGAACGGATAAATTGGACGCAGTTGGCAATACCACAGCTGCAATTGGAAAGGGTTTTGCAATCGGTTCTGCTGCGTTAACTGCCCTTGCACTTTTTGGTGCTTATATGACTTCCGCAAAATTATCATCAATAGATATTTCAAAAGCCGTGGTGATGTCTGGATTACTTATGGGTGCTATGATTCCATTCTTATTTTCAGCACTTGCTATGCAAGCTGTAGGAAAAGCTGCAATGTCTATGATTGAAGAAGTAAGAAGACAGTTTAATACTATTCCGCAGTTGAAGGCAGCTTTAGAAATAATGAAAAAGAATGATGGAATTGATCATGGTAATTGGTCCGATGAAGATAAAGATATATTTGATGCTGCTGAAGGTAAAGCAGAATATGGAAAATGTGTTGAGATCTCTACAAAATCTGCAATAAAACAAATGGTACTTCCTGGGCTTTTAGCGGTAATCATACCAATTGTAATAGGTTTTGCTGGGGATAAGGAAATGCTTGGTGGACTGATCGCCGGAGTTACAGTTTCAGGAGTTTTAATGGCTATATTTCAAGCAAATGCTGGTGGTGCCTGGGATAATGCTAAAAAGATGTTTGAAGAAGGTGTAGAAGTAAATGGTCAAAAATATTACAAAGGATCTGAGGCTCATAAAGCTGCTGTAGTTGGCGATACGGTTGGCGATCCATTCAAAGATACTTCCGGTCCATCACTAAATATTTTACTAAAATTAATGTCAGTGGTGGCTCTTGTAATTGCCCCTTTAATTAGGTAATTTTTGCGTACTATTTAATACATATTTATTAACCCTGCTCTTATAAATAAAATAAGAGCCATAACGTCCATAGGGAGGTGATATACAGATGAAAACAGGTGTGTACGAAAGCGCTGTTTTAATTAATGCTGCGTTAGATGATCAGCAAATCGAATTAGTTCTTACCAGAATCAAAGATTTTATTACTAACAATGGCGGACAAATCCGTGAAGTAGATAATTGGGGACGCAAAAGACTTGCTTATCCAGTTGAAAAAAGCAAAATCGGTTATTATGCTATATACAGATTTGATGCCCCAGGTGATTTAATAGCCAAGCTTGAAAGAATATATTCTTTAGACGAACAAATCTTAAGATATTTAACTCTTAAACTTGATAACGATGCGCTAGAGCAATTAGAAAAGAATAAAACCCTTTCTGTAGTTCTAAAAGAAGAAACTGCCCCGGAAGCTGTTGAAGTTACAACTGATGCTGGTGAGGCTAATAATAAAGAAGACAACAGAAAATAAACTACTTAACGATTTAGTTTGGAGGTTCAATAATGGCTGATTTGAAAATGCCAGAAATTAATTATGTCATTGTAGCAGGTAATCTTACAAAAGACCCAATTTTTAGGGAAACAACTAATGGAACTCCTGTTGTTAATTTTTCTATAGCTTCAAATAGAAAATTTAAAGATAGTACAAATCAATGGCAGGAAGATGTTTGCTATGTTGGTGTGGTTGCTTGGAATAAATTAGCTGAAAGCTGCCGTGATAGACTTAAAAAAGGTTCAGCAGTTTTAGTTGATGGTGAATTACAAAGCAGAAGCTGGAAATCTGAAGATGGACACAATAGAAGTATTGTTGAAATTAAAGCAAGAAGAATCCAGTTTCTTAATAAAAGATTGATTGGCTCAGATACTAACGGTGCTGATGATGATGAACCAAGTGTTGCTGTAGATGATTCAATCGATTATACAGAAGACTCATTTGATAAATTTTTATCTGATGAAGAATCAAGTTTAATTAAACAATCAGGTAATGGAAATGAAGAAAGAAGTTAAAACAAAAAAAGTCTGTAGGTTTACTCAAAATGGTATCAAGTATATCGATTATAAAGATGTTAAACTTTTACAGAAATTTATCACAGAGCAAGGCAAAATTATTCCTAAAAGAATAACTGGAACCAGCTCAAAGTATCAGCGCGAATTAGCTTTGGCGATTAAACGTGCGAGACATATGGCTTTATTGCCTTATGTTTCTGATACTGTTAGATAGTAAATAAGTTGGAGTAAAAATGAAAGTTATTTTAAGACAAGACTTTGAATCCTTAGGCAAAATTGGCCAAGTTGTGGATGTTAAAGATGGTTATGCAAGAAATTTTCTTTTTCCTAGAGGTTTAGCTTACGCTGCTCTTAAAGGCAACATAAGCGTTCTTGAAGAAGAAAAAAAATCGGTTGATAAGAAAAACTTGCAAGAACTTAAAGCTGCTGAAACACTAGCTGCTGAACTTGAAACTGTTTCTGTAACTATTCCTGTTCAGGTTGGTGAAGAAGACAAAATCTTCGGTACAGTAACAACACAAATGATTGCTGATGCTCTTAAAGAAAAGAGTCACGATATAGACAAAAGAAAAATTGAAATTGAGGAACCAATTAAAGCACTTGGAATATATGGAGTTAGTGTAAAACTTCATCCAAGCGTAAATGCTAAAATTAAAGTGTGGGTTGTTCGAGAATAGATTTGAAATCTTTTAAAGCAAAAAAAGGGAATCCAAATGGATTCCCTTTTTTATATACAGAAACTTAATTTATCTAACTTTAATTTTTTTATCAGTTATAAGCTTTGCAATATGTGCGGTGCCTTTTTTACTAATAGTTTTTATAGCGCTGGTTGTAAGTTTTATGGTTACAAATTTATTTAATTCTTGAACCCAAACTCTTTTTTTCTGAAGGTTAGGTAAAAATCTTGTTTTAGTTTTATTATGTGCGTGTGATATAAAACTTCCGGCAACTGGGCCTACACCTGTAACTTGGCATCTTCTAGCCATTTCACTAACTCCTTAATATAAATTCTTTTTCGATTTTAGAGCTGTAAATATAACTAAATCATCCCAAAAAACTAAAATTTTTGTACAACAATTTTTACAGAATGAATTTTTTGGCTAAATAATTAAGATAATCAACTATTATTGGTTTTTTCATTGATTATTATCGAATAAACGATATTTTTAAGTTAAAACTTTAATATAAAACGACGTTATATGGAATACTTTGAGCTTCATCCACAAACACCACAAGTTAGATTTATTAATAAGGCTGTTGATGTCCTAAAGAGCAATGGTATTATCATTTTTCCGACTGATACTTTTTATGGTCTTGGTTGTGATTTGTTTAATCGTGGTGGAGTTGAGCAAATTTTATCAATTAAAGGGGAATCAGACACAAAACTTTTTAGTTTTATCTTTTCTAATTTTAAGGATATTTCTAAGTATGCAAAAATTTCAGACTATGCTTACAGAACGATGAAACATCTATTGCCTGGGCCATACACTTTTATTCTTCCTGCTGCAAAAGTGACTCCTAAAAAATTGTGGAGTAAAAGAAAAACTGTTGGAATTAGAATTCCAAACCATGAAGTAACATTGCAAATAGTTAATGAACTTGGTAATCCATTATTAAGTACAAGTGCTACAACAAGATTGGGAGAACCTTTAATTAATGCACAAGAAATTAAAAGTATTTTTAATGCTCGTGTAGATTTGATGTTAGCATCTGAGATTATAAACTTTGAACCTTCAAGCGTTGTAGATCTTAGCGGAGAAGAACCAGAAATAATACGTGAAGGTGCCGGTGATGTTAGTTTGTTTAAATAATTTTATTTCCTATAAACTTGTGTTGATGATGCTTGTTGAATAGGAGTTAAAATTAATTCATTGATATTTACATTTGTAGGTCGAGTAGCACAGAAAACTATAGCTTCAGCAACATCAGTCGGTGAAAGTGGTGCGATTCCTTTGTAAACACTATCAGCTCGTTCAACATCGCCAGAAAATCTAACTTTACCAAATTCTGTATAAACCATTCCAGGATCAACAGAACTGATTTTTATTCCCTTATCCAAAACATCTAATCTAAATGATTGTGAAAGCGCGCTCACAGCAAACTTTGTTGCAGAATAAACATTTCCATAAGTATAAACTTCGTGACCAGCAGTTGACCCAATATTTATAATATGTCCAGATTGTCGTTCGATCATTTGTGGGGCAACAACACGAGATACATTAAGTAATCCTTTAATGTTTGTATCAATCATTTCATTCCAATCAGAAAGTTTTCCTTCGTAAAACTTGTCTAATCCTTTGGCTAATCCTGCATTATTAACAAGTAGATCAACTTGCTTCCACTCTGAATTTAACTGATCAAATTTATTCTTTACTTCTTCAAAATTTCTTACATCAAGTTCTAATGTTTGAACTTTAACGCCGAATTCATTAATTATTTCTTCAGCAATTGTATTTAATCTGTCTTTTCTTCTTGCAGCCAAAATTAAATTTGATTTTAACTTTGCAAATTCAAAAGCACAAGCTTTACCAATTCCTGATGATGCACCAGTAATAAAAACTATTTTACCTTCAAGATTATTCATTTGATTCCTTACTATGATTAAGAAAATATTCCCGGAACTTTGTGCCCACATTTTGTACAGGAATTATTTTTTATGTGATGAAATTTTATTTGATGCCAATCTCGTTCAATCAACAAACTATTACATTTACTGCAATAAGTTGATTGATTTTTTGAATCGTGAACATTACCAACGTAGCAAAACTTTATACCAGCTTGTTCTGCGATATTTTTAGCTCGTAACAATGTTGAGTGTGGAGTTGCAATCTTATCTCTCATCTTAAAATCCGGATGAAAAGCTGTAAAATGTAGTGGAACATTTTCACCAAGATTTTCTAAAATCCAATCACATTCATTTTTTATCTCTTCTTCAGAATCATTTTCATCAGAGATTAATAATGTTGTTAATTCCATCCAAATATCAGTATCATTTTTGAGCCAAACCAGAGTATCCAATACATCAATTAAATGAGAAAAAGTATTTTTGAAATAAAACTTTTCCGTAAAACCTTTCAAATCAACATTTGCTGCATCAATATATTTATAAATATCCTTCCGCGCATCTTTATCTATATAACCCGCAGTTACCATTATAGATTTTATTTTTTCTTCGCGAGCAATTTTTGAAATATCAACAACATATTCCCCAAAAATTGTTGGATCATTATAAGTATATGCTATTGATGGAGTTGAATATTGTTTTGCGAGTTGAACCACATAATGTGGTGAGGCTGTTAATGAATTTATTTCATCCAACTTTGCTTTGCTGATTGACCAATTTTGGCAAAATTTGCAACCAAGATTACAACCAGCTGTACCAAAACTTAAAATTTTTGTACCCGGCAAAAAATGATTAAGTGGTTTTTTTTCTATTGGATCAATTGCAAAACCAGTTGGCTTTCCATATCCTAAAGAATAAAGCTTGCCATCAATGTTTTGTCGAATATAACAAAATCCAGGTTGACCAATTCCAATCTCACAATATCTCGGACAGAGTGTACATAAAATCTTTTCGCGATCAATTTTCTTCCACCAAAGTGCTTCTTTTATTTCAATAGATTTCATTACTAAATTACTTCGAACCTTAACCAGTTTGCTCTGCTTTTTTCTGAGTAAGGTGCACCAGCAGTAAATATTATCAGATCACCTTTATGTGCTAAATTTTCTTTAAGTATTAATTCTTTTGCATCATCAATTGCAAGATGTTCTTTGTCGATCTTTTCACGATAAACAGAAGTAACTCCCCAGCGCAAACAAAGATTATTCATTGTATCAAAACTGTTAGATATAGCGATGATGTTTGAATCAGGTTTGTACTTAGAAATAATTCTTGCTGTTCTTCCTTCAAATGTAAAAACAACTATTGCCTGAGCATTTATTTGTTTGCTGATTTCAACAACAGCTTTTCCAACTGAATCAAATAATTTTTCCTGTAAATTTTCCGGCGTTAAATAAAAATTACTCACACGATCTTCACTATGTTGTTCGGCATTTATAATTATGTCATTCATCATCTTTACAGCTTGAAAAGGAAACTGTCCAACTGAAGTCTCTGCACTTAACATAACAACATCAGTTCCATCCCAAACAGCATTTGCAACATCAGTTGCTTCAGCGCGAGTTGGAACAGGCGAGTTAATCATTGATTCCAACATTTGTGTGGCTGTAATCACTAATTTACCAAGCGCATTACAATGCTTTATAATAGACTTTTGTAAAACAGGAACTTCTTGTGGTGGAAGTTCAACACCAAGATCACCACGTGCTACCATAATTCCATCAGCAGCCATTATTATTTCAAAAAGATTATCTACTGCTTCTTTTTTTTCAATCTTTGCGATTACAGGAATTTTACTTTTTCTATTTGCAAGCCAGTCTTTCAATTCTCTAACATCATCAGCGCTTCTAACAAATGATAATGCAATGTAATCCACTCTTTGCTTTAAAATAAATTCAAGATTTTCATAATCTTTTTTTGTAATTGATGGAGTGGATAATTTCATTCCAGGTAAGTTCATCCCTTTTTTAGGTGTTAGAATTCCGCCATTAATAATTTCGCAAACTAATGATTTAGGTTTTTTTGCAACTACTTTTAACCTGATTAAACCATCATTAATAAGTATCTGGTCACCAACTTCAGCATCATTGGCTAATTCTTTATAAGATGTAGAAATGACTTTTTCATTTCCTTTTATATCATCAATTGTAATCTCAATCAGATTTCCATTTATAAGTGTTACACTTGGTTTTTCCAATTCTCCAATTCTAATTTTTGGTCCTTGAAGATCTGCCAAAATTGCAAGTGGAGTTTTTTCCTCAGAACATGCAATATGAATTGAATTAAAAAGTTCTTCAAAAAAATCAAAAGAACCATGAGAAAAATTTAATCTTACTCCATCTACACCAGCTTTTATAAGTTTGCGAATTGCTTCAACATCTTGTGTTGCCGGACCTAACGTTGCAAGAATTTTTGTTTTTGCTATTGATTCAGTATTTGAAATCATTATTTAATTTTTCTCCCTGGTTTTTTCTTATTATTTATTTTTACAGAAGTTTTTTTGTGAACTAAAATTTTCTTTTTCTCGTCTTCATTATTTCTTGATCTAATAGTGCGAGATTTTTCAAAGAGTTCGTGAATTTTCTTTTCAACTCTGTCAAACACAGTTCCTTCTTCATATCCTTTTTGATTTTTAACGCCAGCTTTTACACCAGTAAGTATTTCAATGCCTTCTTCAACTCGCGAAATTGGATAAACATGAAATTTATTTTTTCTTACTGCATCAACAACATCTTCACGTAACATTAAATCAGCAACATTTTGAATTGGTATTACTACGCCTTGTTTTCCAGTTAATCCATTCATTTTACATATATCAAAAAAGCCTTCAATCTTTTCATTAACTCCACCGATTGGCTGCACTTCACCTTTTTGATTTAATGAACCAGTAACTGCAATTGATTGTTTTATTGGTAATCCTGACAAGGTGGAAAGTAATGCAAAAATTTCTGTACACGAAGCACTATCGCCATCAACCATTCCATAAGATTGTTCAAACACAAGATTAGCATTAAATGAAAGCGGTTGATCCTGACCAAATGTTTCTCTGAAATATCCGGAAATAATGAGAACTCCTTTATTGTAATGCCTTCCACTCATCCCGGCTTCGCGCTCAACATTTATTATAGTTCCACTTCCAAGTGAAACAGTTGATGTAATTCTTGTTGGTCTTCCGAACGAATAAAAATCCGCATTGTAAACAGCAAGTCCGTTTATCTGTCCAACCTTTTCTCCATCAGTATCGATAAGCAAAGTTTTATTCTCAAACATTTCAGTTACCTTATCTTCTAACATTCCGTGACGTTCACGAGCAATTTGATATGCCTTTTCAACGTGTGCTGCTGATACAATATTAAATCCATCATCTGTTGCCCAGAAACTTGATTCGCGTGCAATATCAGCAATTACAGAAAATCTAAGAGTAAGTTTGTTTTGTCTGCCAGCCAAGATAGCACTTATCTCTAAGAGATATGCGATTGCCGATTTGTCAAAATCCTTTAACTTTTCTTGTTTGATTAATTTTTTGATAACCTGTGCGTATTCAACTATTACATGATCATTACGAGTTATCTCATAATCAAAATCTGCTTTTACTTTAAACATCTTTTTAAAATCATATTCTCTTTCAGATAAATATGCGTAAATCATCTGGCTGCCGATTAAAATTACTTTTGTATCAATATCAATTGGCTGCGGTTTTAATGATGTTGAAGTCATTGAAAAATGATACGGTGATTCTTGAATTTCTAACTTGTTATAAGTGAGAACTCGTTTTAATGATTTCCAAACACCAGTTTCTTCAAACAAGTGCATTACATTTAAAACTAAATATCCACCATTTGCACGCAACAAAGATCCAGCCTTTATATTTGTAAAATCGCTGTACCAATTTCCTTTACCATCATTTACTCTTTCAATCGATCCAAAAAGATTTGTATAAGTTGGATTTGTTTCAACAATAACCGGGCATTCATTTGTTTCAGAATTATCAAGAATAATATTCAAATCATATTCACGGAAATAATCGATCATCAAACCTTCTTGGGTTACTTCACCTTCAGGTTTAACGCCTTTAAAGATTTGAATGTTATTTAAAATATTATCTTCAATTGTATTTAAGTGTTCAAGTACAGAATTGGAATTATATTTTTCCTTTAATCCTTCAAATATTCCAAGCACAATTACTTCTGCACTTTCTTTCTCGAGATGTTGCAGCTTTTCTTGAAACTCCTGGCTTATTTTCAATCCTTTTTTAAAAATGATTTGAAGTTTTTGTTGATGATCATTGTATTTAGTAATTATCTCCTGAGCATCCTCTTTTGATAATTTATTTTGCTTAATTAATTCTTCAAGTTGAAAAACTGGAACCGGTTGTTCTCCAATCAAGGGAATAATATCAGGCCGGATTTGATCTCCAACTTTTATCTGACCAAGTGAAAAACCTTTTTCCCTCAATTCAGCATCAAAAGAGTTCATCAATTCTTGTTCTTTGCTGTTGTACTCATCAACAATATTTTTTTTGCGTGAAAGATAAAGCTCACTTTCTAAAGTAATAGGAATTCTTTGTTTTAAAATTTCAATTGCAGAACTAAGATCTTGTTGAAATTCTCTTGCTTGACCTTTGTGAAATTTAATAAGTAAGGGCTGATCAGGATCTTGAAAATTATTTACATATGCATAATCATGTAATCGTGGGCAATCAGAACTTATTTTCTCAAGCATTTGTTTTACAGTTGTAGCTTTGCCAGAACCGGAAAGTCCTGCAATGTAAATGTTGTAGCCAGGGCTTCTTAAATCTATGCCCATTCTGATAGCTTTTAATGCACGTTCCTGTCCAAGTATTCCTTCAATAGGAAAAATGTCTTCTGTCGATTCAAATTCAAAAATATTTGGGTCACATTTCCATCTTAATTCTTCTGGAGATAATTCTTTGTGTTTAGAAGATTTTAGCGAAGCCATATTTTGCCTATAAAATTAGATTTTAGAAGAGAAGAAATTCATTCTTATTTTTGTAGTGAAAACTAATTAAACTAAAAGCGAATTTCAAAGATGAATAAATCAGAAGTGCGAAATATTTTCCCATATCTTAAGAACGATACAATCTATTTTAATCATGCTGCAACAGGACCATTTTCATCATTAGTTACAATCAGACTTAACAATCTCTTAAAAGAAAAAAGTGAAAGTAACATTGATGACTATGAATCTTTTGTAAATGTAGCTGTTGAAACAAAAAATATTTTATCAGAATTGATTCATTGCAATGCTGATAGAATTGCTTTTTTGGATAATACATCAAATGGATTAAATGTTTTAGCGAACAGTATTAATTGGAAAAAAGGGGACAGAATACTCTTAAACGATGTTGAGTTTCCAGCTAATATTTATCCATTCTTAAATCTTAAAAGGTTTGGAGTTGAAATTGATTTTGTAAAATCTGAAAATGGATTTGTGACTGCTGAACAAATTATTGATGATGTAAAACCAGGGACAAAATTAATTTCAGTAAGTTATGTTCAGTTTCTGTCTGGATATAAAATCGATTTGGACAAAATTGGGAATTATTGTAGAGAAAAGAATATTATATTTTGTGTTGATGGTATTCAGGGGATTGGCGCATTACAAATTGATGTTGAAAAATCTAAAATAGATTTTCTTTCTTGCGGAACTCAAAAGTGGTTGTTAGGAATGCAAGGATTAGCATTTATTTATATTGATAAAGAACTTCAGAAAAAAATGATTCCAGGAAATATTGGATGGCTTTCTGTTGAGAATGCCTGGAATCTTTTAGATTATAATTTGGAGTTAAAGAAATCAGCTGATGTTTTTCAATGCGGAACTTTAAACGCTTTTGGAATCTATGTTTTTAATACTTCTTTAAATCTATTCAAGAATTTTGGATTTGAAAAAGTTGAAGAAGAAGTTTTATCAAACAGTAAATATTTTATATCAAAACTAAACCTTATAGGAATTAAATGTTTATTATCTAATTGTTTGGATTCGGAATTATCCGGAATTGTAACAATTAAAGTTGATAGTGCTGAAAGAGTATTTAATCATTTATCTGAAAAAAGAATGATTTGCTCACTACGCGAAGGCTTGATTAGATTTTCATCACACTTTTACAATACAAGTCAAGAGATTGATACAGTTGTTGATGAATTACAAAAAATTTGAATATCTTAGCAGTAAAGAATTAAGGTTTGAAATATGAAATATATTTATGGAATACTACCACTATTTATTTTAGCAATTTTACTTTTTTCAAGTAAAAGTTTAGCACAAAATGGTAAAAAAGATGAAGTGAGATTAAGTCCTAAGGCTGAAATAAAGCAGCAAGTCGGGTTGACTGATGTGCAAATTTTGTATGGAAGACCTGGTGTAAAAGGTAGAACGATTTGGGGAAAACTCGTGCCTTATGATGCTGTCTGGCGTGCTGGTGCAAACGAGGCAACCAAAATTACATTTTCAACTGATGTTACAATTGAAGGAAAGAAATTAAAAAAAGGTTCTTATAGTTTTTTTACAATTCCTGGTAAGAAGGAATGGACATTAATATTTAATAAGGTTGCAGATCAATGGGGAGCATTTGAGTATAATGAATCTCAGGATGCATTGCGCATAAAAGTTAAAACCGAAAAAGGAAGCTGGCAGGAATGGTTAGCTTATACAATTACAAAAGTTTCTGATAATTCAGCTGTAATAAGATTGGAATGGGAGAAGTTGAAAATACCTTTTAAGGTTGATGTGAAATAGTCATTTATAATTTAAGATGACATCTTCAAAAAGATGTCATCTTTTGAAACATTTAAGCTCTAATAATATCCAATAACTCTTTTGTTTTTTCTTCCATTAACAAAACATCACCCTTAGATTCAACATTTAATCTGATAATTGGTTCTGTATTGGACATTCTTAAGTTAAATCTCCATTCAGGATATTCAACACTTAAGCCATCAACCTTTTCAACATTTCCACCAGTGTAAAGTTTTTCAATCTCTTTTAGTTTTCCTGCTGGATCTGCAATTGTAGAATTTATTTCTCCGGAACAAGGATAATTTGCAATCATTTCTTCTACTAAATCACTTAATGATTTATCTTCTTCAGACATAAGTTGCATAATTAATAAAAATGGAATCATTCCGCTATCAGAATATGCATTATCTCTAAAGTAATGATGTGCTGACATTTCACCACCATAAATAGAATTTACTTCACGCATTTTCTGTTTGATGAAAGCATGACCACTTATGGATTGTACAGCGACGCCTTTGCTGTGTTCAACTACATCTAAAGTATTCCAAACTAACCTTGGGTCGTGAACAATTTTTTCACCAGGAAAATTTTTAAGAATTGATTTTGCTAACAATCCAACAATATAATATCCTTCAATAAAATCACCTTTTTCATCGGTAAAAAAACATCTATCATAATCACCATCCCACGCAACACCTAAATCCGCATTATTTTTTAAAACTGCATCTGTAGTTGGTTTTCTGTTTTCAAAAAGTAATGGATTTGGAACTCCATTTGGAAAATCTGAATTGGGCTCATTAAAAACTTTTATCATTTTTATAGGAAGTTTTGACTCGATAGCATCAATAGCTAACCCAGCGCAACCGTTACCAGCATTTACCACAACTTTAAATGGTTTTATTTTTTTAGGATCATAGAATTTAGATAGGTTATTAATGAATGCTTCCATCACATCAATTTTTTCTACTGTACCTTTTGTTGAACTAACTTCGCCCAAATTATTTTTTAGGATCATTTCTTCAACAACATTTAAACCTGAACCATATCCAACCGGAACGGAATCTCTTTTTACGAATTTCATTCCATTATATTCTGGTGGATTGTGGCTTGCAGTTATCATAATTCCGCCATCTGCATTTAAATATGGAGTTGAAAAGTAAATCATTTCGGTTCCACACAAACCGATGTTTACTACATTTGATCCAGCATCTGTTAAACCATTTATTAAAGCTTCACAAATTTCTAATGATGATTTTCTTACATCATATCCTACAACAACTTTCTTAGCATTAACATGTTTTGCAAACGTTCTTCCAATTTTATAAGCTAAATCAGCATTCAATTCTGAGGGTACTTTGCCTCTAATATCATAAGCTTTGAAGCAATTAAGTTTTTCCATAAAAAGTCCTTATAAATAAATGATAAAAAATTCCTTGAAAAATAAAAGTGTTTTTAAAACCACAAGTAGGGTATAACTTTGAGTGCAATTTAAAGAAAATAGTGCTTTTAACATCAAAAAATATTTTTGAAAGGTATCAATTTTTCAATGGACTTTTTGAATAACCCTAATTACATTCGCTTATCAAATTTTATGGAGAAGGCTATCGCTACAACTGATACTATTAAGTGGCACTTCGCTAAATGTAATCATATTAAATGCAACTCGATTTTTTTAGTTCACCCGGAAGAAAATCCTGGTGATCTAGGGTTCATTTGTCCTGAATGCAGCCGCAAAATTCATACTTCGCACATTGTGCAATGTACAAGTTGCAGAACAGTACTAAATTTTGTTCGCGCTGCTCCAAATGAAGAAAAAGTTGTATTCACGGTTCCTAAATGTTCTCATTGCGTCGGAACTATTGAAGATGAATGGGAAATTGAACCACTTTATCAGCCAGATTCTTACATTTAGTATTTGTGCTTTTTGATAAAAATTTAATCTGCTTTTTAAGCAGGTTACTCAATTTATCCTTTTATACGACCATTCATAATTTGAATAGCGCATAAAAGGATTTTTTATTTATTTTTCACATCGCTTTTTAGTTAAAAATCTTTAATCATTATAAGGTGTAGATATGAAATACCTGTTCGGAAATATTTTTAATAGAACTTTATTGAGTTTAGTTCTATTAAGTTTTTTGTTATCATTTCAAGTTAAAGCACAAACTGCGGATTTTTTAGGTCTTGATACAGTTAAAGCGGGAAAATTTGATAACGGTAAAATGTGGACGTTTGAATATCCTCCAATGGATTATTTTAGTCAAGCTTACAATTTTCAACCAGATGAAAAATGGTTTGAACATATCAGAATGTCAGCGTTAAGATTTGCAAATTATTGTTCAGCATCATTTGTATCTGAAGATGGTTTGGTAATGACCAATCATCATTGTGCAAGGCAAAGTGTAACCCAGGTTAATAAAGAAGGTGAAGATTTACATATCACCGGTTTTCTTTCAGAAACTTTGCAGGATGAAAGACCTGTGCCAGGATTATATGTAGATCAATTAGTTTTATATAAAGATGTTACTGATGAAGTTATTGATGCCATAAACGAAGGTAAAACTGATGAAGAAAAGGCTAAACTTGAAGAAGAAATAATTACAAAGATTGAAGAAAGAGAAGCTGCTGCAACAGGTCTTGAAGTAGCAATTACTCCACTTTACAATGGCGGCAAATTTTCTTTATACGGATATAAACGCTATACAGATGTAAGATTAGTTTTTGCGCCTGAAGAACAAATCGCTTTTTTTGGCGGCGATCCTGATAACTTTACTTATCCAAGATTTAATCTTGATTGCAGTTTCTTTAGAGTTTATGATGAAAATGGAAATCCTTTAAAAACAGAAAATTATTTTAAATGGAGCCAAAATGGTGCTGCAGTTGGTGAACCTGTTTTTGTTATTGGTAATCCAGGAAACACAGATAGATTAAACACGGTTGCTCAATTAGAGTATGCAAGAGATATTCAATATCCAAGAACAATATCTTTGTTATCAAGTCTAACAGATATGTACAAAGATATGCTTAAAAAAGATCCGAGTAGAAAAGCAGAGTTGCAGGATAGAATTTTTGGATTTGAAAACTCTATTAAAGCAATAAGTGGAATTTTAGATGGATTAAGAAATCCGGTTATGATGCAAAGAAAAAGAGATTTTGAAAAAACTTTCCGTGCTTCTGTCGAAGCTGATCCTGAATTAAAAGAAACTTATGGACATTTGTGGGATAAGATTGCTGATTCAAGAAAACAATTAAGTGAAATATCAAACAAAAATTTTGCACTTAGTATGAATCAATTATCAACTCCACAATACTTTTTTATTGCTGATGAAATAGTATCTATTGCTGAAAATCTAAAATTACCTGAAAGTGAAAGAAATGATCTTTACGTTGGTGATGAATTAAAAAATACATTATCATCATTGTTCCCTGAAGATTTTGATGTTGATATGAACAATATGTTACTTGAAGAAAAAGTTAACACGCTTGTAAAATATCTTGGAAAAGATGATCCGTTAGTAAAAAGATTTACCGGCGGAAAAGTTGGTAAAGAAGCAGTTAAATATATTTTAGAAAATTCTAAAGTAACAAATCTTGATGATGTAAGAGACTTGTTGGAAGAAGGTGCCGATGCAGTACTTAAAGGTGAAGATCCATTTATTTATTTTATGATGAATTCAAAAGACAGAGCAAAAGAATATTCCAAAAAAGTTAATGATTTAGTAGATGTGGAAAACGCTTACTCACAACAACTTGGTGTAGCATTGTTTAAAGTATATGGAACAGCTATTCCACCAGATGCAACATTTACATTAAGATTAGCTGATGGTGTAGTTGAAGGATTTCCATACAATGGAACTTACGCACAACCTTACACAACTTTTTACGGAATGTACGATAGATATTATGGACAGGGAAAAGAATGGCCATGGAATTTACCTGATCGTTGGGCAACACCACCAGCAGGATTTGATTTAGCTACTCCATTTAATTTTGTTTCCACAAATGATATAATTGGTGGAAATTCCGGTAGTCCGGTTATAAATAAAAATGCAGAAATTGTTGGGTTAGCTTTTGATGGTAACATACAAGGTTTGCCGGGTAACTTTATCTTTAGAACAGAAGATAACAGAACCGTTTCAGTTCACTCAACAGGAATGTATGAATCAATTGATAAAGTTTACAAGCTTAAAAGAATCAGTGCTGAATTAAAAGCTGGTAAAATTACTAAGTAGTTTAGTTTTTCTGTTTCACAAACAAACCCAGTTATTTTTAAAACTGGGTTTGTTATTTTAAAGCAACTGCAAATTTCATTTTTATCTATCATTATTTCTTTGCAATTTCCATCAACAAAAATTTAGAGTTATGAATTGTCCTGCTTGTAAAAACCCAATGATCATTTTAGAGCTTAATCAAGTTGAGATTGATTATTGTAATTCTTGCAAAGGAATCTGGTTGGATAGTGGAGAACTTGAACTAATTTTTTCTAATTCTGATCAAAAAAGTGTTAGTGAATCTTTTATTTCAAAATCTGATCATCAAGAAGTTGGAAGAAGATGTCCTAACTGTAAAAAGAAAATGGAAAAAGTTGAGTTTGAAAATTCAGGAATTATTTTAGATCGCTGTTCAAATAATCATGGTTTATGGTTTGATAATGGAGAGTTA
Organism: Ignavibacteriales bacterium; assembly: GCA_016707585.1. GTDB lineage: Bacteria > Bacteroidota > Ignavibacteria > Ignavibacteriales > Ignavibacteriaceae > IGN3. The sequence continues at coordinate 333,766 of JADJHL010000008.1, forward strand.
AAATCTTTATTAAAAACTTCTGCAGATTCAAACAATAAAATGATAGATCTGCTAAAAGAAATGTTCGGGGAATAAAAATCTTATTTAAATTGAAAATTACTTTAATCATAAAAACGGAGGTACTATGGTATTCTTCCTAGTATTTATAGGGATAATCGTTGTTGCAGGATTATTCTTTGTTTCGATTTACAACTCACTTGTTGGATTAAGAAATCGTGTTAAAAATGCGTGGTCACAAATTGATGTTCAACTAAAAAGACGACACGATTTGATACCAAACTTAATTGAATCCGTAAAAGGATATATGACACACGAACGACAGGTACTTGAAAACATTACCAAATATCGCAGCCAGGCAATGGATGCAAATACTGTTGGTGAAAAAGCTGCAGCTGAAGGTATGCTTGGTAGTGCTCTTGGTCAACTTCGTGTGCAGATTGAAAACTATCCTGATTTAAAAGCAAATCAAAATTTTCTAGCACTTCAAGAAGAATTAACATCAACAGAAAATAAAATTTCTTTTGCTCGTCAAGCTTATAACGATCAGGTTTTATTTTTTAACAATAAAATTCAAATGTTTCCTTCAAACATCGTAGCAGGAATGTTTTCATTCAAAGCAGAAGAGTTTTTTGAAATTGAAGACAAGACTGAAAAAGCAGTTCCTAAAGTTAGTTTTACTTAATACGGATTTTCATTTCTATGATGTGGGAACTAATACAGGCAAACAGAAGAAAATCAATTTTTATCTTTATCGGGATGGGATTACTTCTCATCCTGATTGGTTTTGTTTTCGGAAGCTACTATGATTCAGAATCTGGTGGATTTATTGGAATTTTCTTTTCATTAATTCTCTTCGGAATCCTATCTATGGTAAGTTACTTTGCCGGAAGTAAAATTCTACTAGCTGTAAGTGGTGCAAAAGAAGTTACTCAAGATGTTCATCCACAACTTTATAATGTTGTTGAAGAAATGAGAATCGCCGCTAACTTTCCGCATCAACCAAAAATTTATATTATATCTGATTCAGCGCCAAATGCTTTTGCAACAGGAATCAAACCAGAAAATTCTGCAATTGCTGTTACCGCCGGATTACTTGGTTCACTTAACCGAGATGAGTTACAAGGTGTTATTGCCCATGAAATGTCTCATATAATAAATCGTGATGTTATGTTGATGACATTTGCCGGGATGATGCTTGGTGCAATTACCTTAATGGCAGAAGTTTTTACAAGAAGTTTATGGTTTGGTGGAGGTTCGCGTTACAAATCAAAATCTTCTGATAAAGGCGGACAAGCACAAATTATAATTATGATTCTTGCAATTGCACTTGCGATTTTAGGTCCTTTAATGGCGCAGTTAATGTACTTTGCAATCTCACGCAAACGAGAATATCTTGCTGATGCTTCTGCAGTTAGATTAACAAGATATCCCGAAGGATTAGCTTCTGCACTAGAAAAAATTTCGGGTTCACATCTTGATCTAAAATCTGCAAACAAAGTTACTGCTCCTATGTACATAATAAATCCTTTAAAGAAAAAAGGAATGCAAATCGCAAATCTTTCAAGTACTCATCCGCCGATTACTGAGAGAATAAAAATTTTGCGTACAATTAGTCAAGGTGCAGGTTTAACAAACTATCAACTCGCATTTAATCAGGTTAAGGGAAAACAATCAGCAGTTATTCCACCATCAGGATTAACTGATGCAATAAAAATTCCGTTAAGAAGTTCTGAATTATCACAAACTTCTTTTGAAACTGATAAACAAGTTAAAAGGGAAGTTGGCGATTTGATGATGCAGCTGAATAATTTCCTCTTTATCACTTGCACTTGTGGTATAAAACTTAAAATTCCTCCTGACTATAAAAGCAAAACTGTATCCTGTCCAAAGTGTGGTAGAATCCATACTGTATCTCAATAGAAACCGCAAAAGTTAGATAATTTGCATTTTTAATAATTATTGATCCTAAACAATTAACAAGAGTTTGTAAATACAAATCACTTCTCTATCCTAAAAAACTAAAAAAGAAACTTACCATCACTGAGAATGCTTAATGACTAGCAACAAAAAAAATATCGCTTAATTTCTTGCAATACTTGTTAAATCAAATATTTTCCTAACATTTAGCATCGGTTCATTTTTAATCCAAAATGGTACGATTTTGTATTCTATTTATAATCAGATTTTAAAATCGTTTTATAAATATTGCAACTATTGAAAGGAGGGGAAAATGTCTGGCAAAAGTCGCAGAGATTTTCTCAAATCAACCGCACTAATTGGGGCAGGAGTTACAGGTCTTACAACAACCGCAAAAGCCGGTCCGCAAAATATTTTATCCGAAGACAGAATGGGCGTTTTGGTTGATACTACAGTTTGCGTTGGCTGTAGAAATTGTGAATGGGCTTGTAAGGATGCTCATAATTTACCCGCAGGAAATTTAGAAGATTATGAAGATAGAAAAGTTCTTGATACCAAACGAAGACCAGGAACTGATGCTTTAACTGTTGTTAATGAATATTCTCACGGTAAAAATTCTTCACTTCCAATTGATGTAAAAGTGCAATGTATGCATTGCGATCATCCTGCTTGTGTTTCTGCTTGCATCGTTGGCGCATTTACCAAACACGAAAATGGAACAGTTACGTGGGATACTGATATGTGCATTGGATGCAGATATTGTATGGCTGCGTGTCCATTCCAGGTTCCGGCATTTGAATACGACAAAGCATTAAATCCAATGATTATGAAATGCGATTTTTGTTTTGATAGAACAAAAGAAGGTAAGCTTCCTGCTTGCGTTGAAATTTGTCCTGTTGAAGCACTTACTTATGGCAAACGATCAGATTTGATAAAGATTGCACGCGATAGAATAAAAAGAAATCCAGATAAATATGTTGATCACATTTTAGGTGAAACTGAGGTTGGTGGAACTAGCTGGATGTATTTAGCAAGTAAAGACTTTGCTGAACTTGAATTTCCTAAGCTTGGTAAAAATCCTGCTCCTGGTGTTTCAGAATCAATCCAACACGGAATTTTTGCTTACTTTGTTCCTCCGATTTCTTTGTATGCGCTACTTGGTGGAATTATGTGGATTACAAAGCGCCGTAAAGAATTAGATGAGGAGGTAAAATAATGAGTCACGAAGTACATAACCCTGTTCCAATCAAACATAAATATTTTACTCCAGGTGTTATTGGATTAATAATTATTGCTGTAAATGGTTTAGTTTTTTTGATGGGAAGATTTTTCTTTGGAATTGGTGCTGTTACAAATTTAAATAATCAATATCCATGGGGTTTATGGATTGGAGTTGATGTTGCTGCTGGTGTTGCACTTGCTGCCGGTGGTTTTACAACTGCTGCTCTTGGTCATATAATGCATAGAGATGAATATCATGCAATTGTGCGTCCTGCACTTTTAACAGCAATGTTGGGATATACTTTTGTTGCAATGGGCGTTTTTGTTGATATCGGACGCTGGTATTTTATCTGGCATCCACTTGTAATGTGGAATGGCAACTCTGCTTTGTTTGAAGTTGGTATTTGCGTTATGATTTATCTTACAGTTTTATATATAGAGTTCCTTCCGGTTGTTACAGAAAGATTTATTGGTAAAGTTAATCTTCCCAAATTTCTTGCAGGATTTAACAAACCAGTTGATAAATTCTTAAGAGTTTTAGATCGTGGACTTTCAAAAACAATGTTCATTTTTATTATTGCTGGAGTTGTACTTTCATCGCTTCATCAATCTTCTTTAGGAACATTGATGGTAATTGCCGGACCAAAAATGCATCCACTATGGCAAACACCAATTTTACCATTGTTGTTTTTACTTTCTGCAGTTTCAGTTGGATTTCCAATGGTGATTTTTGAGTCTCTTATCGCATCACGTTCGCTCAAGCTAAAACCGGAAATGCCAGTACTTTCAAGATTAGGTTCTATGATTGCCCCGTTACTTGGAATTTATCTTGCATTTAAAATTGGGGATATGGTAATAAGAAAAACTTTTGTGTATCTGGTTGATTTTAACACTGCAAGCGTAATGTTTACTATTGAATTACTATTTGGGGTTATAATTCCGCTAAGAATGTTTTTGTCGCCAAAAGTTTTAAAAACTCCATCGCTTCTTTTTACAGCTTCGGCATTAGTTGTGTTTGGTGTGTTATTAAACAGAATAAATAATTTTGTTGTTGCATACAATCCACCATACTCAACTGAATCTTATTTCCCATCATTTGGCGAGATTTCAGTAACAGTTGGGTTTGTTGCGATTTTAGTTCTTGCATACAGATTTATTGTTCTGAATTTTCCAGTCATCAGTTTACCAAGTAAAACAGCTCCTCAAACTAAATACACAATAAGAGGAGTAAAGTAATGAAAAAGTTTTTAGCACTAATTCTTGTTTTAGTTTTTACAATCGGAATTAACGCACAGCAAAGTCCGGGTAAAGATCATTCAAAACTTAATCTAAGTTGTAAAACCTGTCACTCGTGCGATGTCCCGACAAAAAGTGATCCTTGTCTTGTTATTTGTCCTAGAGAAAAAATTACAACAGTATATCAAAAACCAGAACAAACTCCCGAGTTGATTACAATCAACCAACTTAGTGATAGATATGGACCAGTTTATTTTTCTCACAAGATTCACGCTCAAATGTCTATTATGTCTGGCGGATGTGAAAATTGTCATCATCACAATACTTCAGGACCAATTTTAAAATGTAATAGCTGTCACGAAACTTCACGCAAAAGAGAAGATGTAAGCATACCTGATTTAAAAGGTGCTTACCATAGGCAATGTATGGATTGTCATCGTGAATGGAGTCATGAAACTGGTTGTAATTCCTGTCATACTTTAAAGAAAGATTTAAAGGATACTAAAAACGAAAGTTTGCAGAAAAAATATTCAGGTAAAGATCATCCAGTAATTATTGAGCCAACAAAATTAGTTTATGAAACTAAATCTGATAAAGGAAAGTTAGTTACATTTTATCATGATGATCACACAAAGAAATTTGGATTGAACTGTACATCTTGCCACAAACAGGAAAGCTGCACAAAGTGCCACGATGTAAACAATACTGATAAAAGTAAAAATCAAAAAGTTGTAACTAAAAAAACTTTTGAAGATCAGCATAGCAATTGCATCAGTTGCCATAGTAAAACTGAAAATTGTAGTAAATGCCATGGTGAAAAAACACTTGAACCATTTGATCATGGAAAGAAAACAGGTTGGGCATTAAATAAACATCATATCAATTTGTCTTGTGCAAAATGTCATGGTTCAAAACTACCGTACAATAAATTAGATAATAAATGTTTAAGCTGTCATAAAGGTTGGAATGCCGAGAACTTTAAACACTCAATTACCGGTTTACAGCTTGATGAAATGCACTCAGAGTTAAGTTGTGAAGATTGTCATACTGATGGCAACTTCGGAATTAAACCTTCGTGCGATGGATGTCATGATGATTATAGTTTTCCAAAACAAAAACCAGGAAAGCTTGTTAAGTAAATTATTGTAAGATAATTATGTTTAAAAAAATTGGATTTCGTTTAATATTTGTTGTAGCGATAACTTCACTAATCATCATTGGAGTCTCAGCATATTTTAGTGTACAATCGCAGAGTAAAGAACTTATTTCTGAAGTTGAGCGTCATGCAAATCAACTTTCGGAAACAGTTGTAGCCAGTACGCGATTTGATATGACATTAAATCAAAGAGATCGAATTCAACAAATTATAAAATCAATTGGTACACAAAAACACATTCGTGATGTAAGAATACTTAATAAAGTTGGTGAGATAATTTACTCTTCGGATTCATCCAACATTAATAAAATGGTGGATAAAAATGCAGAAAGTTGTTTTGTCTGTCACGCAGCAGATCAACCTCTTGAACATCTTTCAATGACTGAAAGAACAAGAATATTTAAAGTTCACCCAGATTCAAATCGTGTACTTGGCATAATTACACCAATCTACAATGAAAAATCCTGCTGGCAAGCTGATTGTCATGCTCATGATGCAGATCAAAAAGTTCTTGGTGTTCTGGATGTATCAATATCATTATCAGAAGTTGATAAATCAATTTTAAACAGTGAATGGAAAATTTTATTCTTTGCAATATTTGCTATAGTTGGCGTTGGATTGGTGATAGCATTTTTTATTCGTCGCTGGGTATCAAATCCTGTTCACGATTTATTACATGCAACGCAGCAAGTCAGCCAGGGAAATTTAAATTATGCAATTAAAGAAATGAGTGATGACGAGATTGGGAAACTTGCATTCTCATTTAATAATATGACCAAGAAATTATCTGAAGCAAGATTGCAATTATTTCAATCCGATAAAATGGCTTCTCTGGGAAGATTAGCGGCCGGAGTTGCACACGAAATAAATAATCCGCTTACAGGTGTTTTAACTTACAGTAGTTTTTTATTAAAGCGAACAAAAGATAATCCAGAGTTTCAGGAAGATCTAAAAGTAATTGTTAGAGAAACAATAAGAAGCAGAGAAATTGTAAAAAGTTTACTTGATTTTGCCCGTCAATCAGTTCCCAAAAAAATAGAAGCAGATATTAATGAAATAATAATCAAAGCTATTTCTGTTATTGATAATCAACTAAATATTAATAAAGTAAAAATTGAAAAGCAGATTGATAATAATCTCCCAAAGATTACTGTTGATTCAAATCAAATGGAACAAGTATTTATTAATTTATTTGTAAATGCTTGTGATGCTATTGGAAAAGTTGGCGGGACAATAACCGTATCAACACAAAAAATATCTTTAACACCTTTTGGAACGGCACAAATTAAAAAAGCAACTTGCAGAAAAAGACACAGTCTTATCGATAATGATTATAAGATTGATGGAATGCCGGCTTTAAAAGTTAAAGTTGTATCAGAAGGCAAAGAAGGAATAATTCATCTTGATCCAGTTTATGGTAAGCATAGAAATAATTTTGATATCGGATTTACAATTGGCAAAAATGCAAAATATGTTTGTCCGGATTGTAACAACTCATTAATCCAAGAAAATAAAACCTGTCCTAAATGTGGAGCACCAATTCTAGCTTTTGAAATCAGTGGTGAAGGTATTTACGAAGTGTGTTCATCTGAAAACAGCAATTGGGAAAGATGGGAATCTGTTGATTCTGCTGGACTCCGGGAATTTATTGAAATAAAAGTAAAAGACACTGGTAGTGGAATAAATAATGAAGATTTACCAAAAATTTTCGATCCATTCTTTTCAACAAAAGGACAAAAAGGAAATGGACTTGGCCTTGCAGTGATTTGGGGAATTATTGATAACCATAACGGAACAATAACAGTAAATAGTGATTTAGGTAAAGGAACAACTTTTACAATTCGTATTCCGTTTATTCAACAAAGATGATTCAATTAAATGAAAAAACACACTGATATATTAGTTATTGATGATGAACAGGTAATTGTTGATGCTGTGGTAAAAATCTGTGCTCTTGATAATTATACTGTTGATGTTGCACTTAACACAAAAACAGGTTTAGAAAAAATAGCGAACAACCATTATCCGATAATAATATCAGATATTATGATGCCGGATGGAGATGGATTTGAAATTCTTGAAGCTGTTAAATCAAAAAAAGAAGATAGCGCAGTTATAATGGCAACAGGTTTTTCAACAGTTGAAAATGCAGTTAACTCGCTTTATAAAGGCGCAGTAAGTTTTATCCCAAAACCATTTACAGTTGATGAATTATTAAGCACTGTATATCGTGTTAATAATTTTCAAAAGATAGTTGAAAAACAGAAAGTATTAATTCAACAGCAAAAAAATGATGAAATACTTTTTGTTGCATGCCCAACAAAATATTTAAGACTTGGCTACTCAACGTGGATGTTTCAGGAACGTGAAGGAACAGTTTTAGTTGGAATGTGTGATATTTATATGAAGACTATTGATTCAATCCAGCAAATTGAATTGTTAAATCATGAAGAAGAAATAGCACAGGGTATTGCATGTGCTTCATTCATTTGTGCAAATGATAGAAACCACAGAATACTTGCCCCATTGTCTGGAAGAATTGTTGAAGTGAATGAAACAATAAAAAATGATCCTAACTTAATTGAAAAGGATCCATACTTTGATGGTTGGATTTATAGAATTATCCCAGCCAACTATGATTATGAAATTAAATACTTAATTCCTTGCAGCTCTGATAGACTGTAAGAAAGTACGCTAAAAAATAGAAGATTATATTATTCTTCAGGAGATAAATTATGCCACTTTTCATATTAGCAGTTGTCATTTTCATCATTGCGGATATTGTTATCCGAATGGTTGGAAAAAGAATGACAGAACAAAAACAAAAGAAGGACCGAGAAATTGTTCTTACAGAAAGTCTTAAACTCGATTTTACAAATGAGGCTAAAACATTAAAACGAGCAGAAGTTGAAAATCCTAAAGCAAGAATTCTTTGTGTTGATGATGAAGAAGTAATTCTTGGCAGCTTTAGGAAAATTCTTGTACTTGATGGATATTCCGTTGATACTGTTGAAACAGGACAGGAAGCTCTTGGCTTGATCCAAAAACATCATTACGATTTTCTGTTTACAGATTTAAAAATGCCAATGATGGATGGTGTTGAAGTGTGTAAATCTGTAAAACATTTAAGACCAGATATTGATGTTATTATAATTACTGGTTATGCTTCAGTTGAAACTGCTGTTGAAACAATGAAATATGGTGCTTTGGATTATGTTCAAAAACCTTTTACCGAAGATGAACTTATTGCTTTTGTGCAGAAATCTTTAATTAAACGTCAGGATAAAATCCAGAAACAATTAAAACCAAAAGTACACATTACACATATGCCAGCTTCAGATGATTTTACAAAAAATGAATTTTCAATTCCTGGTGGAGTTTTTATTTCAAAAAATCATACCTGGGTAAGTATGAATCAAGAAGGAATTGCAAAAGTTGGCATTGATGATTTTGCTAAAAAACTTGTTGGAAAAATATCTTCAGTTGAACTTCCGAATCTTGGAATGAATGTAAAAGCTGGACAGCCTTTATTTACTGTTAAACAGGGTAACAGAACAATTACTTTTAATTCTCCTGTAACAGGAAAAGTTTCTCAGGTTAACACATTGCTTAAAGATAATATTGATGCACTTGATGTAACACCTTACGAACGAAATTGGGTTTGTGCTTTAGATGCTGAAAATTTAGATAATGAAATTAAAGAAATGCATATCGGAAAATCTGCTGTAGCATTTTTCCAGGAGGATATTGAAAAATTTAAAACTTTATTTATGGATTTACTAAAATCAGAAAAGAAATCTGATGAATATCTTGAAGAAGGATTATTTGTCGGTCAGTTAGAAAAACTTTCTGATGTAAATTGGAATAAAGTTATTGCAGAGTTTTTTGTAAGATAGTTTTTAACCCTCTCTAAATCTCTCCCTTTCAAAAAAGGGAGAGACTTTAAGAGTCTAAATTTTAGTGTTTATGTTCCATCGATTGTTTCTTCATCATTTCTTTTGCCTCAGCTTTAATCAAAATCTTTCCAGCTTTTTTAAAATGTAAAGTAACATTTCCAACAAAACCCTTTTTAATATCCTGCTTTAACTTCATCAACATTACGTGATGTGCCCCTGGTTTTAATTCAAAAGTTGATTTGGCAAGAATAACAATTTGTCCAACTTCACGCATGCCCATCATATCATCCCCAGCATCATAAGTTTCGTGAATTTGAACCATTCCGGCTGGCTCAAACTCAACTTTGTAAAGTGTATCAGCTTTATCAGAATTATTTTCAATTTTAAAAAATAATCCTGTTGCTTGTCCCTGTGCACCAACTCTCATCCAGGGATCAACGATTTTTAATTTGTCTGACGGATTTGAGAATATTAATAACAATGCTAATAGTATGTTCATTTATTTCTCCTTTATCTTTTATATTAATAATTTAATGTCTAAAAAAGTTGCCACAAAAACACGAAGACACAAAATTTCACAGAATTTATTTTCCTAAATATTTTATGTCTTCAAGTATCACATCAATATTGGCTGTACTGCCCTTGTAGTTGCTTCTAAGCTTGCCTTCCTGATCAATCAAAGAAATCCTATCTGTGTGAATTACATTATAGCTAAGTTCACCATTTTCATCATAAGATGAATCAGCAGGAATAGCCTTGATGCCAAACTTTAGCATTACTTCTGTTGTGTTTTGTTCATCACCAGAAAGTAAAGTCCAGCTTTTAAAACTTAGATCTCTGATCTCAGCAAACTTTTTTAATACTGCTGGACTATCTCTATTTGGATCAAAGGAAATAACTACAAACTTAACTTTGTCTTTTAAATCGTCGGTTAATTTTTCTTCAACCAAAAACATATTGTGTGTGGTCATTGGACAAATATCAGGGCAATGCGTATAAACCATAGCCAGAACAGTAATTTTATCTTTAATGATTTTTGGAAACTGAACTTTAACACTATCTTGATTTAAAAAAGTATTTTGTGTTCTAGTTAAATCCTGATCAAGAGGAAAATGTTCATAACATCCAGTTAAAAAATTAACAGAAAGTAAAATAAATAATCCGAAAAGTATTTTTAATTGATTTTTCATTTTAGTAATAATTTTATGATTTGTATGATTCAACTTATAAAAATTAGTTTCCGATTAAAAGAATATTTTTAATTCAAGTATTAGTGTTAATTCGTGTAATTAGTAGCTAATTTTTTGCGACTAATTATTACTAATTTTACACTAATTATTTAGCAAAACTTTTAGGATTTGATATGAACGATATGCCAAAAGATGAATTTGAAAAAAACGGATATATGCTTGTTGATTGGATTTCAAAATATCTAAATGAAATTGAAAAATATCCACCGCTTTCTCAAGTAAATCCAGGAGACATTTTAAAAAGAATTCCACAAACTCCACCAACAAATGGTGAAGATATAGAAAATGTTTTAGCCGATGTTGAAAATATTCTTATGGATGGAATTACACATTGGAATCATCCCGGTTTTATGGCTTACTTCAACTCAACTTCAAGCGGACCAGGAATTTTAGCTGAACTTTTAACAGCCGCATTGGGCGCAAATGGAATGTTGTGGAAAACTTCTCCTGCTTTTACCGAACTTGAAAAATCAATGATGAATTGGTTTAGACAAATGGTTGGTTTACCAGAAAATTATTGGGGAATTATTTATGATACAGCATCCACAAGTTCTATGCATGCAATTGCTGCAGCACGTGAACAGCTCGATCTTGGAATCAGAGAAAAAGGAATGACAGGAAGAAATGATTTACCGAAATTGATTTTGTATTGTTCCGAGCACGCACACAATTCAATTGATAAAGGTGCACTCACTTTAGGAATTGGTTTAGATGGAATAAGAAAAATTTCTGTTAATGATAAATTTGAAATGATTCCAACTGATCTTGAAAATAAAATTAAAGAAGATATTTCTCAAGGTTACAAGCCATTTTGTATTGTTGCAACAGTTGGTACAACATCAACAACAAGTGTTGATCCGGTTGATGCGATTGCAGACATAGCTGAGAAATATAATTTATGGCTTCATATTGATTCTGCTTATGCTGGTGTAACTGCTATGATTCCTGAAATGAAATGGATTACAAAAGGCTGGGATCGTGCTGATTCTTTAGTAATCAATCCACACAAATGGATGTTTACTCCAATGGATTTAAGTGTTTTCTTTACCCGTAAACCTGATATTTTAAAAAGAGCATTTAGTTTATCTGCAGAATATCTAAAAACAAATCAGGATAGTGAAGTAGATAACTTAATGGATTATGGAATTCAACTCGGCAGAAGATTTCGTTCATTAAAACTTTGGTTTATTATTAGATATTTTGGTGTTGATGGATTAGCTGAAAGAATAAAAAATCATATCAATCTTGCAAAAGAATTTGCTGGTTGGATAGAACAAGAAAATGATTTTGAAATTATGGCGCCAACACCTTTTTCTACAGTTTGTTTTAGATATAATCCTGGAAATAAAAATGAAGATGATTTGAATAAATTGAATGAAAAACTTTTGGAAAAAATTAATGAATCAGGAAAAATCTTCTTATCTCATACAAAATTAAATGGAAAATTTACAATCAGGTTAACAATTGGAAGCATCAGGCACGAAAGAAGACATATTGAGGAAGCCTGGAAAATAATAAAAACAACAATAAATAGTTCATCAGATTGTTAGAAAATTTTTAATTTATTTTTAGAGGAAAAAATGGCAACTAAAACAGCGTTCGTAAAGCAATTACGTGGAATTACTTTTGTTGGTAAAACTGATACTAATCATTGGATTACAATGGATGGACCTGAAAATTTTTATGGAAGCAATTCAGGTATTCGTCCTAAAGAATTGATCCTTCTTTCACTTGCCGGTTGTACTGGCAGTGATGTAGTTGCAATCTTACAGAAAAAGAGAATTAAGTTAGATAATCTTGAAATCAATATTACAGCAGAGCAGCAAGAAACACATCCGCAGGTTTATACTAAAATTCATATTGAGTTTTTATTTTATGGTAAAGGTATTGTAGATAAAGATGTAGAACGCGCAATTGAATTATCACAAACTACATATTGCAGTGTAACGGCAATGCTCCAAAAATCAGTTGAGATAACACATTCTTTTAAAATTATCGCAGCAGAATAATTATAGTAAGAGGATTTGGAGTAATGAAAATGAAATTTCATTACTCCAAAATTTATGGTTTAACTTTTCTGATATAGTCCTAAAGTATTCCCATCAGGATCATTAATTAATGCATACCAACCCATTGCAGGAATTACAGTTTTAGTTCTTGCAACTGCTCCACCATTATCTTTTGCTTTTTTCAAAATAGAATCAATATCCGGCATATTAACATGAAAAACAGTTGTTTCACCTTTAGCTACTTGATCAACTTTTCTTAAGCCAACCATTGTGCCTTTATGATTATTAAAAAGTAAGTATCCGTTACCAAATGGTTTAAATTCCCAGCCAAGTACTTTGTGATAAAAATCTTTTGCTTTTTCTAAATCTGTTGTTGGAATTTCGCAATGTGCGATTAAATGTTCAGCCATAAATGTCCTTTGAATAAGTTTAAGTTATTTTGTAATGGAAGTTAAGCTTAACATCATAAATTTTCAACCACATGTTATTAGTAAGTTAAATCAATCATTTAGTAATTTTGGATACATTCAATCACATTTTTCAGGGAGAGTCATGAAACGTTTAGTTTTATTTTCATTGGTTGCACTTCTTTGCATATTTAATAATTCATATTCACAGCACGAGGATCATTCAACAGAAATAAGTTCTTCTGTACCTGAGCTTTTTGATTTTCACGAAGTTGTATATCCAATGTGGCACACAGCTTATCCAAATAAAGATTATGCATTGTTCAAACAGCTTTTACCGGATGTAAATGCTGGAGTTGAAAAAATTTATGCTGCAAAACTTCCAGGAATTTTACGCGATAAAGAAAATGAATGGAAATCTGGATTGGAGAAACTAAACTTATCAACTAAAGATTATAACAAAGCGTGTGAAGAAAATAATGAAGCAGGAATGTTAACCTCAGCAGAAGAACTCCATGCAAATTTTGAAATGCTTGTAAGAATTATAAAACCTGTTACCAAAGAAGTAGATGAATTTCATAAAATTCTTTATATGATTTATCATCATTACGGTCCAAACAAAAACACGGAAGAATTAAGCAAAGCAATTGATGATTTATACTTGCGCGCTGATGAATTAAAAAATTGTGTTCTTCCAAAATGGGCAACAGATAAAAAAGAAGATTTTACAAAATCTGCAGATGAACTTTACACATCTACAAAAGAGTTAAAGGAATTAAAAGATTCTAAAGCCGATGATAAGCAAATTCAAAGTTCAATTGATAAAGTTCACACAAGTTATCAAAAGTTAGAAGCTTTGTTTGATTAGATTAATTTCTTGAATGTCATTCCCACTGCCATAGGCATCCCTTCGGGAGAAAGTGGGAATCTATTCTTTAAAGACTTGAATCCCCGCTTTTGCGGGGATGACTTTTTTAAACTCACTTCACAATTTTAGAAACTTCTTTAAACTCAGGTGTTCCGCAAACTTCTAGCAACTCAAATAAAATAGATTCTATAGTCGTAACTTCGGCACCGAGAGTTCTCATTCTATCCAGTGCAATGTTGTAATCAATTTCTTTTCTCGATGACACAGCATCAGCAGCAAGATTAATCTGATGATCATTTGCTATTAAGTCTAAAACTGTCTGTTGCACACAAACGTGGGACTCAACTCCACACACAACAATTTGTGATAATTTCTTTTTATGAAATTCCTCAAAAAGATTTTCCGCACCGGAACAACTAAAACTTATTTTTTGAAAAGCTGTATATCCTTCAAGTTCATCAAGAATTTTTTGAGAGGTTGGTCCCAATCCTTTTGGATATTGCTCTGTAAAATAAATTGGAAGCTGCATTGCTTTAAACCCTTTAATCAGCTTAACAGTATTATCTAAAACCGTTTCATAATTTCTGATTACAGGAAGTATACGTTCCTGCAAATCAATAATAAGCAGGGCAGTAGTTTCTTTTTTTAGAATGATAGGATTTCGTTTCATAGTTTTTATTTCTTTTACTTCTATTTCAAAATGTCATTGCGAATCCCCGATTCATCGGGGTGAAGCAATCTGTGTTGGGTTTATAATTTTATTAATAGATTGCTTCGCTCGTAGACTCGCTCGCAATGACAAATTCTTGAACTTGATCTTACACTTGAACTTATTTAATATATCTCATCCATTCCATACTTACCGCAAGCATACATCATCAGTATAGATGATAAATCAATCAAGGCTTTTTTCTGTTCATCTGCGTGAATTACAAGATCATAAACATCCGCCATAAACTGAAAATTGCTTAATACTTTTTTTAATTCCCTAAGAGTTGGAGTGCCATGCCAGTTTGCAACTTGTGTTACTAATACTTTTTCAAATCGTCTTAAAAAATCTCTAAACGAAATTAAATGTGTTGCATTTGCATGTCTTGGATGACAGATTGCAATCATATCATTAAAATAAGTATCCCATTTATTTGCAAGTTTTTGATTGCGGGAATCCATTACAAATCTTGCCTGCTCCAAAGTAAACTTTGCTTTTGTTGTAACTTTGTATTGCGGAATAATTGCATATCCATCATAACTTATTTCATCATCATCTTCATCATAATACTTCCATCGTTTTAACAATTGATTTGGCGTGTATATCGTTACAACTTTATCAAGCGAGCTATCTGTTACAATAAATTTTCTTTGCTGATAATTTACAACGGTTAACCAGTGTTCCCAGTTATCAACACTTAGGACGCAAGGATAGCCATTCTTTAATTGTTCAATCAAAGCTTTAATTGCGTCATCTGGTTTTTCCCTGCGAAAATATTTCATCTTGCAGTTATAAAATTTTGCTGCTTTTGCTAAACCGATTTCATCAGTGCCATACCACCAGGTACTGCCGGCCTTTATTCCGATTTGATTTTCACTTTCAAATCTGCCAAGCATTACAAGAGCATATTTAAGTGCGAAAGGTCCGCATTGATATTTATAAGGTTGTGGGTAAAAACTCATTTTTAATTTTATTGATATTGGAACTATGTAAACATTATCAAATGAAGTTTTTTTTACAAGTGATTTTGGGTATTTTTTGGGTATGAAAGCAAAAAAAATTAAAGTCCTCGTCCTTTACAACGAAGCTCACCCCGAGTTTTACCACAAACCAATCGAACCAGTGCCTGAGCCTGATTTTAAGCCATATTTTGAGGTGGATAATCTTACTCCAATGGAAGAGTACGAAATCATTGTAAAAAGACTTAAAAGAGTGGGTTTTGATGCTTATGCCTTAAACCTTAAAGATGATATTTTCAGCCTTCTGGATTTGGTAAAGCAAAATCCGCCGGATGTTATTTTTAACTTTGCTGAGATTTTTAAGGAACAGCCAAGACTTGAGATGAATCTGGTTGGATTGTACGAGCTTATCGGAATTCCTTACACAGGCGCATCTGCAATAACACTTGCAAACTGCCAGAGTAAATTTCTTACAAAAAAATTATTAAACTATCACGGAATTAAAACTGCAAAGTTTCAGTTGTTTGATAAAATACCTGATGAATTTAAACTTGAAACTAAATTTCCTGTTATCGTTAAACCTGCTTATGAAGATGCAAGTGTTGGAATTGAAAATGAATCGATTGTTTACAACACAAAAGCGTTAACTAAAAGACTTGAATTTGTTTTCAGTCAATTCAATCAGCCGGCATTGATTGAAGAGTTTATTGAAGGACGTGAGTTTAATGTTTCTGTAACAGGAGATTTGAAACCAAAAGTTTTACCGATTAGTGAAATTGATTTTAGCAGAATGCCGGATCACTTACACAACATTGTAAGCTACCAGGCAAAATGGGATCCGCACCACGAATCATATCATAAAACAATTCCTATTTGTCCCGCAGAAATTTCTAAAGACCTGGAAGAAAAAATTAAGCATACAGCAATTGCAGCTTTTAAAATTATGGGCACTAGAGATTATGCACGAGTTGATATGCGCGTAACAAGTGATGAAGAAGTTTATGTTCTGGAAGTAAATCCAAATCCTGATTTAACAGAAGGTGCGGGATTTATGCGCTCTGCGCACGCTGCCGGATTAAGTTATTCGCGAGCACTAAAGAGAATTGTTATGCTTGCTTATGAAAGAGGGAAGAGAAAATAGTAACATGAAGAAAATAATTTAACATTTAAAATAGTTTTAAATCCTTTATTGGGGAACAAAATGAAAATAATAAAAGTATTCTTTATAATTTTTTTATCTGTTCACGCAATTACAGCTCAAAACAATTCTGATTCATTAGGGTATAGACTGTTAGAAATAGTGAATTCAAAAGAAAATTATGAACAAATCACCGCTATGATGTTACTTGAGAAGGAAAAAGATTATGGCGAAAACAGTGAGTTATTTAGAGAATTTTTTCAAGATTATTTTGCTTGGGATAGTCTTAAAGCTGAAATAGTTGAAATATATTCGAGAGAATTTTCGCAGAGTGAAATTCAAGAGTTAATTAGCTTCTATGAGACTCCTATTGGAAAAAAATTAGTTTTAAAAGAACCGTTGTTGTCTGCAAAGATGTTAAGAGTTATTGATAAACGGGTACAAGATACATCGCCAATTCTTTTCCAAATTTTAAAAGAAAATTATATCGATTTTTTGAGAGATACATCCACTACGTTTAATGATTATGATAATAATGATGAAAAAGAACTATTAGAAATTATCGATACTACGATTATTTCTGCTCCAAAATCATCTGATTGTCAAAGATTTTACGAAGGTAAATTTAGTGTAAAAGGTGATACTTCTGGAACATATATTTTAAGAAAAGATGGAGTGCAACACGAAATACTTGAATTTTTGAATATTGATATGGAGTTAAAAGTTGAATGGCTAAACGATTGTGAATACAACCTGATTTTTATCAAAAATAAAAATAAAAAATTTTCATTTTATGAGCCTGGAGAAATAATTAATATTAAAATTTCTGAAATCAGAGGAAATGAATATGATTGTTTTGTTAAAAACAAAAGGGGAACAATTAAAACTACACTAATTAAAATTGAATAATTCAAAAAACCCGATCCATTTCTGAATCGGGTTTCTAACTTTTTCTCATCTCAGTTCCTCTCCTTGCTAAGGAGAGGGAAGTAAAGGGTGAGGTCGCTTAAGCTTTTACTTTTGCAAGTGCTGGTACTTTATGTTTTACAAGTTCATAAACCCCAAACATTACACCAACAAAAAATAAATCACCAATAAGTGCATTCTGGAAAAATGGAATTGCAGCAATGTAGCTTTCCATTAATCCTGCTGGTGTTTTAGGATATAATGTTCCAAGTGCCCAAACGCCAAAGTTTGTAATTGCAAAGAAACTTACTGAAGCTGTTAGTGAAGTAATCACAACATTCTTTACATTTACTTTTTTAAGCATTACAATTCCAAGTACAACAATCAAAGCAAAACTTAAATAAACAATCCAGGCATAAGAATATATTCCAATAATCAGGTCTGTTAAAAACAAAGCTATAAGCGGAATTGCAAATGCAAATGATTTCTTATTAAAATATGCGCCGCCAAATAAAGCCATTGCAGCTATCGGTGCAAAGTTTGGCGGGTGGGGAAGTAATCGCACAAAAGCAGCAACAAAAACCATTAACGTAACTACCCAAAAGTTTGGGCTTATTTTTTTCATTTGATCAGTCATCGTTTTTTCCTTTCAATTAAAATCTTAAAAAAATATTTCTTCTTATAATTAGTTCAAAGATAAAGGTTAATTAATTAAAAATTCAAACTCTAATTGTAAATGTAATGTCACTATAAAACCAGCTTAATTCCACCATAAAATGATAAACCAGCAGTTCCGTAGCCTAAAGCATCTTCATATTTTGTATCTAATAAATTTTCAGCTCTTAGATTTAGCCTTAAGAATTCAAAAACATCTAAATGAGTAGATACGTTTAAAAGAAAATATTCTTTTAACTCGACTCTTTTATACGGATAACTTGAAAAATCCATATCATCACGAGCACCAACCCAAATTACTTCAGTATTAATATTTGCTTGTGGAATAAATGAATAACTTACGTAAAAGCCGCCTTTATTTTCTGGTCTTCTTAAAAGTTTTTCGCCCGAACTTTCCGAATTTTTACTAGCACCTTTTGATTCAGTAAATGTATAGTTCAGTTTAATTTCAAAATTATCAAACGGTTTTGTTTGTAAATAAAATTCCGCACCTTTAGTTACAGCGCGATTAATATTTATACTTTTATACTGAGAATAATCCACAATTATCAAGTCTTCAAATCGATTATAAAATCCTGTTATTCCGACAGTTGTATTTAAACTGAAAAAATATTGTTCTATGCCAGCATCAATACCAAAACTCTTTTCAGGTCTTAAATCTTTATTACCAAAATATGATTCGTATAAATAAAACAATGATGGTGATTTGAAACCAGTTCCAATATTCATTTTAAATTTTGTGCCGCTTTCCCATAGCATATAAGCAGGAGAAATTCTGTAAGTTAATTTCGAATCAAATAAATTGTGCTGATCATATCTTAATCCAAGAGATAAGAAAAATGATTCATCAAGTTTAAGTTGGTCTTGCAAGTACGCACTAAAGATGTGTGCATAATTAAAAGGTTGCAGACTTGAAAAAACTAATGTATCTGGAAATTTATAGTATAAATATTCTGATTCTGATTCTTCTCTCTCAAATTCAATTCCCGCCGTTAACAAGTTAAATTTGCCAAGTTGAAAATCATTTTGCCAATCTAGTTTATATTTTCTTCCATCGTAAAAAGATTTTGAGTAGTAAGGATTAGCTAACAATGTATCAAACGAATTTTTGCGCACATTCTTTATATATGATAAACCAATTTTCTGATTCCATCGATCATCAAATAATTTTACTTTACTCTCACCACGAATAGAAAACTCTTCTTGCTTTGTTTTGTATGTTGGGTCATCACCAAACATTCCGCCAAACTGATCGTTATCGGATTCAGATTTCAAGAATCTTGTATAAAGATTAAATTCAATAATGTTTGCAAGATTATAGCCAATAAAAGCAGAAGCATTATTAAAATTATATCCATCTTTTTCTGTGTTGCCATATTTCTCTGAAGCTGAAGAATATCCGTCACTTTGGGTTCTGCTGATTGTTGCAGAGTAATTTAATTTTTGAATTGAACCGCTTAATCCAATAATGCCTTTATATGTTTCGTAAGATCCGCCTTCTGTTAATAAAGAAAATTTTGGTGAGCCATTTCCTTTTTTTGTAATGATGTTAATAACACCAGCAAGTGCATCTGATCCGTAAAGTGTAGATTGTGGTCCACGAAGAATTTCTATTCGATCAACGTTATCAATTGGAAGTGCCGAAAAATCATAAACTCCACTTGGATCGTTTATTAGATTCATTTCAACACCATCAATCAATACTAAAGTATGCGAATTGTTTGCACCGCGAATATTTATGTTTGATAAAGTTCCATTCCCACCTTGGCGTGTATAACTAATTCCGATTTCATTTTTTAGAAGATCAAAAACATTGTTTGCATTACTGTTTGAAATTTGTTCTGAATCAATAACTGAAATTGAGTTTGCAATTTCAATCGTACTTGTTTGTGTTTTTGTTGCAGTTACAACTACATCATTTAGTTTATAAAAACCGGCGGAATCAGTTTTTTGTATAACTGAATTTTGTGAAAAGTTAAAATGGAATGGTACAAGAAATCCGAACAGCACCAGAAGAAATTTTGTTTTGTACATTGAAGTTACTCCTTATAAAAAGGTTAAAAGTAACTTCGCGTGTTAAAAGTTTAGATAAAACGAATGGAGATTGTGAGAGACCATCGTTAACCTTACCTTTCTCGCGAAGGTTGATTAATTATAATTTGCGGCAGGTCTCCTGGCTTTTCAATGTACAATTATCAATTAACAATGTACAATTGGTTTAATTGTACATTATACATTTTACATTGTAAATTGATTCACAGTTGCGCGACAGCGACGGAATTTCCCTTCAGTGGAATCACCGTACTTCCCTATAATTTTCCATTATCCCGATTGAATCGGGATTGGAACACCGTAAATTTTGTTCAAAGAACTTAGACTAAAATAGTCTTATTAATTTTTAACTCAAATAATCTTAAAAAAAATATTGGATTTACTTTCCACCTTTAACTTTTTTTTCTAAGTTGCATGTAAGATTTATTGTTAATTATCAAATTTTAGTTATTCGCAGATGTTACTTTATCAGATATTAGAATTTAATTCTTCCTTTATTTACCGCATATCAAAAACTATAATATTTAATTTCACATCAGCAATAAATCAATCTTCAATTAAAAGGAGCTTTTAATGGGCTGGTTTTTAAAATTCCTAAACTCTTCTATCGGCAAAAAATTTATGATGGCTGTTACGGGGAGTTTTTTATTGATTTTTCTAATCATTCATTTGGTTGGAAATATTACTTTATTTTTTGGTGCAGGTGCGTTTAATACATACGTTTCGGCACTAGATACTATCAAACCTTTAATACGTGTTATTGAAGTTGTTTTACTCGGCGCTTTTGTTCTGCATATCTTTAATGGATTAAGATTGTGGATGGAAAATAAAAAAGCGCGAGGAATTACTTATAAAGTAAATGGTTCAAAAGAAAACAGTACAATATTTTCAAGGACTATGGCGATAACTGGTTCAATAATATTAATTTTTCTTGTATCGCATCTTGCAACTTTTTTCTGGAGATTTAATGTGCACGATCCCATGGGTCTTGCAACGCACCATCAATATTACGATGTAGTTGTTTACTTTTTTAATATTTGGTGGTATTCAATTCTCTATGTAGTTGCTATGATTTTTCTGGGTTATCATCTTAATCATGGATTCCAAAGTGCTTTTCAAACATTTGGATGGAATCATAACAGATATTTTCCAACAATTAAAATAATTGGAACCATCTATGCAATTATTATGGCTTTAGGATTTGCCTCAATGCCAATTTATTTTTTATTAGGAGGAGGTAACTAATGGCAAAGCTTGATTCAAAAATTCCTGCAGGAAACATTTCAGAAAAATGGACAAACCATAAATTCAATATGAAGTTGGTTAATCCATCCAACAAAAGAAAATTTGATATTATTGTTGTTGGAACAGGTTTAGCTGGCGCTTCTGCCGCAGCCTCACTTGGCGAACTTGGTTATAATGTAAAAGCATTTACTTTTCATGACAGTGCGAGAAGAGCACACAGTATTGCCGCACAAGGTGGAATTAACGCATCCAAGAATTATCAAAATGATGGTGATTCGGATTTTAGATTATTTTATGATACTGTTAAAGGCGGAGATTTTCGTGCGCGTGAAGCAAATGTTCATCGTCTTGCAGAAGTAAGCGGAAACATTATTGATCAATGTGTTGCACAAGGTGTTCCATTCGCAAGAGATTACGGCGGCTTGCTTGATAACCGTTCATTTGGTGGTGCACAGGTTTCCAGAACTTTTTATGCTAGAGGACAAACGGGACAACAATTGTTACTCGGTGCTGTTAGTGCTTTGAATCGACAAGTTGATAAAGGCTCTGTTAAGTTATACTTAAGAAGAGAAATGCTTGATGTTGTAATAATTGATGGAGCCGCAAAAGGAATTGTTGTTAGAAATTTATTAACCGGTGAGATTGAAAAATATTCCGCTCACGCAGTCGTCCTTGCAACCGGAGGATACTCAAACGTTTTCTTCTTATCGACGAATGCGATGAACTGTAATGCAACAGCAATTTGGCGGGCACATAAACGTGGAGCTTATTTTGCAAATCCTTGCTTTACACAAATTCATCCAACTTGCTTACCATTGCACGGTGAATCTCAATCCAAACTAACATTGATGAGCGAATCTTTACGTAATGATGGAAGAGTTTGGGTATCAAAGAAAAAAGCTGATATGAGAAATCCTGCTGATATCCCTGAAGATGAAAGAGACTATTATCTTGAAAGAAAATATCCTTCATTCGGAAATCTTGCACCAAGAGATATTTCATCACGCGCGGCAAAAGAAGTTTGTGATGAAGGAAGAGGCGTAAAGGGTGGAGATGCAGTTTATCTGGATTTCAAAGATGCAATAAATCGTCTTGGCCAAAAAGTAATCGAAGAACGATACGGAAACTTGTTTGAGATTTATGAAACAATCACTGGTGAAAATCCATACAAATCTCCTATGATGATTTATCCGGCTCCACATTATACAATGGGTGGTTTGTGGGTTGATTACAATTTGATGAGCAATGTTCCGGGATTATTTGTACTCGGCGAAGCAAACTTCTCAGATCACGGTGCAAATCGTTTAGGTGCTTCTGCACTTATGCAAGGCTTGGCTGATGGTTATTTTGTTATTCCTTACACAATGGGAAATTATCTTGCCGGTGATAAACCAACATTAGTAAAAACTGATCATCCCGAATTTGAAAAAGTTGCTAAGGAAGTAAAAGATCTAACAAACAAACTTCTTTCTATAAAAGGAAAGAGAACTGTTGATGATCTTCATAAGCAACTTGGCAGGATAATGTGGGATAATGTTGGTATGGGCAGAAATGAAGCCGGATTGAAAAAAACTATTGAGCAGATCAGACAGGTAAAAGAAGAGTTCTGGAAAAATGTAACAATTCCTGGCAGCGGTGATGATGTCAATCAAACACTTGAACGCGCGGGAAGATTAGTTGATTATTTTGAACTCGGTGAACTTATGGCGCTTGATGCACTTGATAGAAAAGAATCCTGTGGTGGACACTTCCGTGAAGAGTACCAGTTTGAAGATGGCGAAGCAAAACGTGATGATGAAAATTATTCTTATGTGGCTGCGTGGGAATTTGCAGGCGAGAATAAATGGAATCTACACAAAGAAGAACTGAAGTATGAGTATGTAAAACAGGCAATTAGGAGTTACAAATAATGAAAGCAAAAAAATTAAATCTAACGCTTAATATCTGGAGACAGAAAAATTCAAAGTCTGTTGGAAGTTTTGCTGAATACAAAGTTCAGGTTTCTCCTGATGCATCTTTTCTTGAAATGCTTGATGAGTTAAACAATACTCTTGAATTAAAAGGCGAAGAAGCTGTCCATTTTGAAAGTGATTGCCGCGAGGGTATCTGCGGGACATGCGGACTTGTAATCAATGGTCACGCACACGGACCATTACCAAAAATTGCAACCTGCCAGTTACATATGCGTAACTTCAAAGATGGTGAAACAATTTGGGTTGAACCATTCAGAGCAAAAGCTTTTCCTGTTATAAAAGATTTAATGGTTGATCGATCAGGATTTGATAAAATTTTACAGGCTGGCGGATATGTTTCTATTAACACTGGCGGTGTTCCCGATGGAAATACTATTCCAATTCAGAAAGAGGTTTCCAGTTTAGCAATGGATGCTGCGGCTTGTATTGGCTGCGGAGCTTGTGTTGCTTCCTGTAAAAATGCCTCAGCAATGTTATTTGTTTCTGCTAAGGTTTCTCAATATGCCTTATTACCTCAAGGTCAACCAGAACGTTATCGCAGAGTTGAAAGAATGGTAAAGGTTATGGATGATCTTGGATTTGGAAGCTGTACAAACACTTATGCTTGTGAGGCTGAATGCCCAAAAGGAATTTCCGTAACCAATATTGCTAGAATGAACAGAGACTTTATGATGGCGAAGATAAAATCCAAAGAAGTGGAAGTTTAGTGCTAAAACTTTGATATTTGTTCTAAATCAAATCCCGATTAACTTTAATCGGGATTTTTTTATATTTTTAGCCATCCAATCAAACAATAAGAGAATAATATGTTTGAGAATGAAATAAAATTCATTAGTGATTTCACTCTTAATAAAGTTAAAGAGTTGGGATCATTTATAACTGTTGAAAAATTACTATCAACAGATATTCATCCTTCTATAAAAAAGTATGTTGAAGGCGAAGTCAATTATTTGATTTCAGAGGATAGGAAAAAATTAATAGAGAATTCTTTGTTTGATTATTCAGGTAAAGAAATCTCAAATTATTTTGATCTTATCGGTGCAGAAATCAAAAAGACAAAAAAGATTTCTTATGAAGATATAAAGAATATTGTGTTACAAGCTGTTTCATTCAACGCTAATTATGTCGTTCGTCCAAAATGGTCTTTATCAAAACTGATTTTTGGAAATAGTAAATCAGTTTCAATCAATGAAATTCAGTTGATGTTTAACTACACTTATTATTATGAATACCTGAATAATGTTTTTCTTGCTTACTTATCAAAGAAAAAAATTCTTAACATTTCTGTTACAGAATTTGAATTGATAATGAATAAAATAGATCGTGAACTTTTTATGCTTCATCAAAGCAAGCTGGTTGATAACGCACTATACGCAATTGCAGATTACTTTAGCATCGGCGGGTTAAATAAATCATCTGTAACTATCGAATCTGTAGAGAATTTTTTAAAAGAAAAAAACTTAACAGAATTACTCTTTAAACTTAAACGAGCCTATGTAAATTCTAGTAAAAAGAAAGTTGATATTGATGAGTTAAGAAAAATACTATACTCAACGTTTACTATAGATTCTCCATTTGTTCAGGAAACTGAGGCAGAACCTGAAGAAGTAGCCCAGGATGAAAAGCATTTTGAAAATCCGCTTAAAGATAATTTTGTTGCTGATGAAATTATAGAAGAAACAAAAGATCAAAACATTCTAGAAGTTAATAATAGCACTACTAACATTGATGAAAATGAGCCTATTGAATTAGGAGTAAAAGACTTGTTTATAGAAGATGAATTAACAAGTGATCAGGAAGATGTTTCCAAAACAGAACTGAATATTAAAACTGAGCCTGATGTTGAAAAAGCTATCGAACAAATTGAGCCACAGAAATTTGAAATAATAAGTGATGAAGAGATTAAAGCCCAGTTGGATATTTTAGAACAAAGCGATTTTATTACTGATGAGGAAGAAAACAGTGACATCTTTAATGAATTAGAAATTCAGCAAGAAGAAGTAATTGAAAATACTGTTGATGAAACTGTAAAAAAAACGAAAATAGATGAAGAAGAATTACTGGCAAATCTAACAGAAGAGATAGAAAAATCTGAAGATGAAGAGATTATTATACTTGATGAAAAAGAACAGGAAGATTTGCTTAATTTTTATGATAACGAACTTGAAATTTCGATAGATGATGACAATAATTTCTCATTAGAACCTAAAACACAGTTAGATAATGAAGAGAACAGCTTAGATGATCTTGTTGAATTAAAATTTGATCATGAATTATTAAATCAAGTAGAAGATAACGATGATGCAGTTCCGCTTGAGAAAATTGATTTTATTAAAGACCTAACCGATGAAAATACTGATGCAGAAAATAAAGTGGACGCACAACCAGTGCTTCTAAAGAAAAAGTCAGAAGATATTTTTAGTTATCTTTCAAACAAGGAAATTGATAGAATTATTAAAAGTTTGTTTAACTCCGATAGTGAAGACTTTGCAAATACTATAGAAAAAATGTCTGATTGCAGCACGTATGAAGATGCAACACATATTCTTGATAGTATTTTTAAGTATGCAAGAATAAAACCACACAGCAAAGATGCTAAATTACTTTCTGATGCTGTGGCCAAATATTTTAATGTGGATATATAATGTTTATTGATTATGCTCAGATTGAAGTTAGTTCAGGTAAAGGTGGAGATGGTGCTGTAGCTTTTCGAAGAGAAAAATTTGTTCCTAAAGGTGGGCCAGCTGGCGGTAATGGAGGTACCGGTGGAAGTGTTATTTTTGAAACTCATCCAAATCTTTCAACTCTTTTAGATTTTAAATACAAGCGAAAATATTTTGCTGATAATGGAAAAGCGGGAGCCAATTCACTTAAAGATGGAAAGAATGGGGAAGATATTATAATAAAAGTTCCGGTTGGTACTATAGTTAAAGACGCAGAATCAAACGAAATTTTACTTGATCTATCTGAACCAAACAAACAAACAGTTTTTGCAAAAGGCGGAACTGGTGGCAAAGGGAATAGCAACTTTGCAACGCCAACGCGAAGAACACCAAGATTTGCAACTGATGGAAAACCTGCTGTTTATGCAAAACTAATTTTAGAATTAAAACTTATTGCAGATGTAGGTTTAGTTGGATTTCCAAATGCAGGTAAATCTACTTTGATTTCTAAAATCTCGGCAGCCAAACCTAAAATTGCTGATTATCCATTTACAACATTAGAACCTAATTTGGGAATTGTGAGATATAAAGATTATCAAAGTTTTACAGTTGCTGATATTCCTGGAATTATTGAAGGCGCACATCAAGGTAAAGGGTTAGGAATAAAATTTTTAAGACACATTGAGCGCACAAAAATTTTACTATTCTTGATTGATATAAATTCAGAGGATTATCAAGAAGATTTTAATACACTTTATAACGAATTAAAAAAGTACAGTAAAAAACTTGTTGATAAAAAAATTCTAGTATCATTTTCAAAATCCGATCTTGTTGAAGATAAAGAAATTAAAAAAATATTAAAGACAAAAATCAAAAAAATTAAAGAACCAATACTGGTATTTTCGTCTGCAACTGGTTTTGGACTTCAAGCATTGCTAGATAAGCTCTGGGAAACCCTAAATATCCAATAATATCGCATTATTTTTGAATTTTAGAGGTAATGAATTATATTTACCACCTAAAATTTGGCGGGGTAGCTCAGTAGGTTAGAGCAGTGGAATCATAATCCACGTGTCGGGGGTTCGAATCCCTCCCCCGCTACAATATTAAGGAGAAAAATTATGTACACTTTGTTAGTATTGTTAGCAACTGTTATCGCCATACTTTTAGTTGTGATGGTTTTATTGCAATCAAGTAAAGGCGGAGGCTTAGCCGGAACCTTTGGTGGTGCTGGTATGGGTACTATGTTTGGATCTCGCAGAACTGCAGATTTCTTAAGTAAAGGAACCTGGTGGTTAGCTGGTGCTTTAGGTGCACTTGCTTTGGTAATTAATTTGTTTTTCTTACCAGGACAAACTACTGCAGAACAGAGAAGTGTAATTCAGGAAAGTGGAAGACAAAACGTACCCACAACCCCAACACTTCCACAACAAAATCAGGTACCAACAAATGGTAATTAGTTTTATTTGATAGCTCCGGTTTTTTAATCGGAGCTTTCTATATCCCAATTCGCAAGTAAAGTTACAATCTGATCTTGAACATCACGATAATATCCCCATCCACCTTTATTAAATTCAAAGATTATAGTAACGATTAGATCATCACCATTTTGTAAAGATAAATAACCTGCTAGACCAGAAACACCATTTAAACTACCGGTTTTACCTCTAAAATTATTTTCAGCTTTCGTTCCCATTAATCTTCCACCTAGTGTTCCATCTACACCAGCAATGGTTAAGGAATTATAAAATTCAT
Organism: Ignavibacteriales bacterium; assembly: GCA_016707585.1. Lineage (GTDB taxonomy): Bacteria > Bacteroidota > Ignavibacteria > Ignavibacteriales > Ignavibacteriaceae > IGN3. Next base: position 361,801 of record JADJHL010000008.1, read on the forward strand.
CATAGTGAATTAAATCAAAATACATTTTTTCTAATAAACCATTAATGGCCAAAGCAGTTACCTGATCTGATCTGGAAATTCCCGAGCCATCCATAATTTCTGTTCCAGCGGAATGAATACTATTTTCTTTTAAGAATTTTTCAATAGCCTGTTGAGAAAAAAAAGAATTGCCTTGAACTCCACTGCTTTCTGCACCTAAAGTTTTGAATAAACATTCAGCTAAAAAGTTATCACTATGTTTATTAATTAATGCAATCAAATCATTAAGCAAAATTGATTTTTCAGCTAAGGGATAAGATTTCATAGGAGTGATTCCAACTAATACTTTTCCATTTACTTCAATGCCTGCAGATTTAAGTTTTTCATTTAATCGATTTGCAACAAACATTGGTGGATTTTTAACCATTTCTGTTATATACCGATATCTTCTTCTAATTTTTTTTCTGGTTGTAATTTTGTTTCTATCCAATACTAAAGCTGAAACTGGTGGAAGTTGTATATTTGCCCCTTCTTCTTCAATCCAATCTTCTCTTGTATATATATCATCAACGTAAGAATCATCTCCGATTATGTTACCAGAAATATTTTTTATACCACGTTGGATAAGTCTATCTACAAGTTCCTGCAAATCAGAATCACTAAAGACAGCATTACCAAATCCTTTTATGTAAAGATTCCCATTAATCGTTCCGTCACTGATATCTAAATCATCAGTTAAAAGTTTTGTAGAAAGCTTATGATCATTACCCATAACTGTTAGTGAAGTTGCAGTAGTAAACAGTTTTGTTAGTGATGCTGGTGTCATCGGTTTATATTCATTAAGTGCAAAGATTGTATCCTGGGTTAAAGGATTATAAATCAAAATTCCACTTGAAGTATTTGGCGGCATACCGGCTAATATCTCAGCAATTTTATTTGCAATCTCTTCTTTAGAAGTGGCAAAACTAATATTTGATAAAAGAACAATGATAAATAAAAATATTTTAATCATAACTCTCAAAAAAAAATGATATTTTAAACTTAGTTAAATAATTTTTGTTGAATCGATTTCGTTTCAATGCAAATATAAACAGAAACTTTTCTTCAACTAAACACTAAAGTTTTATTACTAAAATAATTATTAACAATATAGGTTAAATATGGCCAAAGCAAAAAAGACGGACAAAGCATATCATAATGAAGATTTTTTATCATCATCTGATGGAAGAACTTTAAGATTGCTTGCTGAATATCTGGAACCACAAGCAAGATTTAAAAAGCATAAAATTATTGATACAATTGTATTCTTTGGTTCTGCAAGATTAAAGTCTAAAAAAGAAGCCCAATCTGAGTTTAACAAGATTAAAAATGTTAACCCCAAATCGATTCCAAATTTTGCAAAAGAATTACGCAAAGCGCAACATCATTTAGAAATGTCTCGGTATTATGAAGATGCGGTTGAGTTATCAAAAAGATTAACTGAATGGTCTATGAATCTTGCAACAAATGCAAACCGATTTATTATTTGTACTGGCGGTGGACCAGGAATTATGGAAGCTGCGAATAGGGGAGCTAAAAAAGCTGGCGGATATTCTGTTGGATTAAATATCAGCATTCCATTTGAGCAATACGTAAATCCGTATGTTACAAAAGAATTAAGTTTTGAATTCCATTATTTCTTTATGAGAAAATTTTGGTTTGCCTACTTATCAAAAGCTCTTGTTGTATTTCCTGGTGGCTTTGGAACTTTTGATGAGTTGTTTGAAATTATGACTCTTGTTCAGACTGAAAAGATTAGAAAAAAACTTGCTATAGTTATTTATGATGAAAAGTACTGGAAAAGTGTTGTAAACTTTGATGCTCTAATTGAACATGGAGTGATTAATGAATCTGATCTAAAACTCTTTCATTTTTGTAATGATGTAGATTCTGCCTTTAAAATTATTAAAGAACATCTTGAAAAGAATTTCTTAAAAGAACCATCTGTTTTGGAACCAAGAATTCATATCAAATAAGTGAAAAAAAAATCCCGCCAAAAGCGGGATTTTTTAATTGCATTACATCATGATATTATCAGGACGATGAGCACGTCTAGCGGCTTTAATCTTTTCCATTCTCTTTTTAATAGAAGGCTTAACAAAGAAAGTTCTTTTCTTAAATTCCTTTAGCACACCAGAACGTTCATATTTTTTCTTAAAACGTCTTAGAGCTTTGTCAATGGATTCACTATCGCCTATTTGAATGCCGACCAACTAAATCACCTCACTTTGTTCTTCTTGGTCTATTGGTTTTATATAAGATTCAATTAATTTTTTATTTCCTGAGTTTTGAAATTCAACGGAGATAGATTTTTGTCCGTTGGATAAAACTTCTTTTGCCACAACTTTACCAAAGTCATTCCAGTTTTCGTGAAAAATTGTTTCACCAACTGAATAAGATTTTACTGGTGAATATGTTGTACAATTTCCGTTTTCAATTCCTTCTAACGAAACTTTTTGCGAAACAACATCTTCAGCAATATTAATAATCATTGTCTGCTTACACTTTTTACATTTTGCCCATCTTTTATTTTCATCGCTAGCAACTTCACCTGTCAATTCCATCTTTCTAACGCCGTTACAAAAACTGCAAAAAGCTTCAACATTTTTAACTTTGGCCATAATTTACCTTTATTACGAGATTTCGAGTATCTAAAATATCAAATCAAACCTGATTATCCAAGAAATTGTAAAACTAAGATTTATCACTGTTAAGTCTGTAAAATGTGTTTTTGTAAGGTTTTAACTAAGTCTTTGGCTAAAAGCTTTAGTAATGTACTAAATTGCAAGTTTTTGGATTTTTTATTCTTTTAGATTTAATAATCTATTAAAAATAATTTAGGATTTTAATCAAAAATTATTCTTATTTGTATCGAGGCATCAATTAGAATTGTTAACTATTGATTTAAGCAAGTCAAAATCTGATCAAAAGTATCAGTAAGAAAGCAAAACTAAATAAAAAAATCTTTTCTTACTTAAATAAAAGATAGGTTTCTTGTTAACTAAAAAAGTTAGCGGGAAAAACATTTTGTCTTATAAACTGCAAAAGGATTTTTCAATCTCTCTTGGATTTCCATTAGAAACTATTGCACAAATATTGTTATCCAGTTTTGTAAACAAAGTAACAGAACCATCAGCTTCCGATGTATAACAATTTCCAGCATCAAGATACTTTACTAAATCATCAGATAAAGTAACTATTGCGTGAGTGCTAATGTAAGATTCATCAACCTGGAATAAATAAGCTAGCTCCCCATTTTTACCAACATAAACATGATGAGCAAATTTTTCTCCTTTATCTTCTGAAACAACCGCACCTAATAACTTCCAATCTTTTAAATTTGGTACAGATGCAGAATATTTTACTCCTTTTGTGCTAAAGAAATTTTTTATTTCTTCAGAATTTGCGGACGTTAATTGCGGAGCTAACTTGCCACTAAGTATGCTGTTAAAATTATTTTTTGCCTGGATAAACATATTATCATTGCCAGATTGCTCAATTGCAAAATTTTTCTTTTCAACAATTTCTGTTCTGTTTAATATGATTAGTACGATTGCAAGTATAACAACAAATGCAGTTGCAAATGAAAATGCAGGTTTTTCAAAAAAATCTGTTAAGAACGATTTGCTTACACCAGTAACTTTTGTTTGTGAGCCAATCGATTTTAAAACTTTTGCTCTTACTTTATCCGGAGTTTTTTTCCATTCAACTTTTTCTTTAACAATATCTTTTATTAAAGATTGAACTTTGAATTCAATTGCAAAATCCTTGTCAGATTCTATCTTAGAAAGAATTTCTTGTTTTAATGTTGTGTCAGTTATTTCACCATCTACTAGAGCAGTAACTATATCTTTGCGTAATTCCATCATCGTTTATCCTTACTCTTATTAACATATCCTTTATCACCAGCATAATCATATAATTTTGTAAACAACATTTTTCTTGCTCTGTGTAAACGAGATCGAACTGTACCAACAGGTACATCAACAAAATCCGCTATCTCTTCATAAGTGTATCCCTCAATATCACAAAGAAGAATTACTGTGCGAAAATCTTCCGGTAAAGATGAAATTGCTGAAGAGAGTTCGTCATCCAGAAGATTATCATAAATATCTTTTTCTAAATGCGCGCTATCAGTAGAAGACGGTTTAATGTTTTCATAAAAATTTTCAATTTCTTCATAATCAACTTTATCAGGTTCTTTTTTATTCTTTCTATAAGTATTGATGAAAGTGTTTTTCATTATCCTGAACAACCAGGCTTTGCAATTAGTTCCTTTCTCAAAATTTTCCCAGAATCTAAAGGCTTTTAAATATGTTTCCTGTAATAAATCACTTGCATCATCACTATCGCCGGTCATTTTTATGGCAAAATTATACAAAGCATCCATATGCGGAACAGCTTCGCGCTCAAATTCTGCGTTTGCTTTTGGCTCATCTGATTTAAATAATGCGAATAAAAATGCGAACATAATTTATTTTTAAGATTCTACTTTATGTGTTCATTAATTATAAAGATTAAACATTAATAATCAAAAAATCATTTTATAACTAAACCATTACCTTCAAATTTGCGATTCTTCTCAACTTTTTGTAAAAAACCGTTTACTACAATGTATCCAATCTTGTTGTCTTTTTTTATGATAAAATTTGCCTGCTCGCCAATATTAATAGTTGTATCAATATTATTTTTTAGCGCAAAGTTGATTGGCAAGGTTGTGTATTTATCATCAGGCAATTTTTTTACTTGTATTGTTGAGTACCCTTTTTCATAAAATTTGTAAGGATCTATTTCTTTTAATTCCTTATTAGTATAAACTTTGCCATCATAAACTGAAGCTTGTTCAATTGTATATCCTGTAAAATCAAAATCTTTATATCCATAAAAGATAGATAGATCACCTAAATCTGCTACTTGAGATTTATAATAAATTTTCTTTCCATCACTTTTTTCAAACTCATCAAGATTAATTGCAATATCTACTTTAGTTTTTACTTTTTCATTTTTGATTGAAAGATTTCTAAGTACAACATCAAAAATATATTTATCGTTAAACGGAATTGAATTATATATATCTAAACTTGTATTAACATAACTTTCTTCTGCAATTGATTTAATTGCAGAAAGAATTGCTATATAATTTATCTTGCGTATAAATTGTTTTTCAGGATCATCTTTCCATCCACCAGATTCTATAAGAATTGTGCTTGTGCCCCATTTTTGAAAATTATCACCAAAAGCTCTTGGCTCATATTCATCAGAATATTTTGCAATGTGGCCGGGAATATATTGAGAAATTGTTTGATACATATTACCAATCAATTGCATGGCTCTACCTCTAACATCATTCACATCTTTTGTATAGTTATATGCTGGCGCCAGAAAGCTTATTGTAGCAGTTCTAAATGTATTCCCAACAGAATATCTATGACTTTGGTCATGAAGATTAAAACCAAAATCGGCTTTTAAAGTATCAAAAACGGTTTTAAGAATTTTTGATTCAGGGCAACGCAATCTTGAAGCATCGCGGTTTAAATCAATATCATAAAAGTTTCTTCGCTTAAATCTTTCAGCGCCATCGGGATTTACCATTGGCAAAAAGTAAAGTGTAACTCTTTCAAAAAGCTTATCACAAAAATCTTTATTTTCTATAGCATTTATAAAGTTAAAAATATCAAATAAAGTTGCGGTTGCGGTTGGCTCATCGCCGTGCATTTGCGACCAAAGAAATATTTTTGTTTTACCTTTACCAATTGTTATAAGATTCAAATCTCTGCCCTCAACAGATTTACCAACAATTTTTAAAGTAAATCCATTTTTGTTCTTTAACAATTTAATGAGCGGAGTTATATCTAAATGTTTAAACCTTCTATGAGTTAAACTTTTTTCTTTGTATTGCTCATAGGTTTGGTAAAGATGGTTTTCAAAATCATAATTTTGTGGCATAATGGATTCTGAGATTATTATTGTTAGAATTAAAAGAAGTGATTTCATTTTTTGATATTTTAAATCTGTTAACTAAAACTTTATTTAAGCTAATGAGAATTTAATATGAACGACAACAAATTGAAAATAGATTCTGTAATTCCTAGTTTTTCTTTAACTGGAGTTGATGATAAAACTTACAATCTTAATTCATTTTTAGATAAGAAAATTTTAATAATAATCTTTAGCTGCAATCACTGTCCGTATGTTCAGGCTTATGAAGATAGAATAATTTCTTTACAAAATGAATTTGAAAAAGATGGCGTTCAAATAATTGCAATAAATTCTAATGATGATGTAAAATATCCAGATGATTCATTTGCTGAAATGAAAAAGCGATCTGCATTAAAAGGATTTAACTTTCCATATTTAAGAGATGAAACTCAAGGCATTGCAAAAGCATTTGGAGCAACACACACACCACAAGTATTTCTTTTTGATTATGAACGAAAATTAAAATATGAAGGAAAGATTGACGATAATTGGCAGGAACCGGACAAAGTTAAATCACAGTATTTACGAGATGCAATTTTGGAAGTATTAAATGGAAAAGAAGTTTCTGTTCCTGAAACATTTTCTATTGGTTGTACAATTAAGTGGAAGTGAAAATAAAATGAAACCTTTAATAGTCCTTTTACTGCTATCCTTTTTCTTTCCAGAAACAAAAGCACAGGACAGCCTCTACCTTGTTGGTACAATTACAGGTGAATCCTATCAAAAAAGAATTACTAATGTAGATAGAGTTGGTGATGTTAACGGTGATGGTTATGATGATTTTATGGTCTCTTCAAGAACTGGAAAAATTAGAAAAGATCAGGGCGTCGCTCAATTATATCTTGGATCAGCAACACTTGATTTGATTCCTGATATTACATTCCACTACCCTTGTTGTGATACGGTAAATAATTTGGGATTTGCTTCAGAAATAGGAGACGTAAATAATGACGGATATAATGATTTTACAATATCCAGTAAATTTGCTGATGCTGGTTTTAATAAGGGTAAAGTCTTCTTGTATTATGGTGGTGCAACTATAGACACAATTCCAGTTGCAGAGTTCAATGATCCGTGGATACAGGATTATTTTGGAGAAGATGTTGAAGCAGTTGGAGATTTAAACAAAGATGGATATGATGATTTTACCATTGGTTCAAAATACAACTGGACAAATGGTTTAGGTTATCTTTATTTAATCTGGGGTGGTGATACGATTACTTGGGATAGTAGTTTAACCTTTACCAGTAATATTTTGGGTGATTATTTTGGTGCAAGTGCAGCAAACATTGGTGATATAAATAATGATGGATTTGAAGATTTATCTATCGGTGCACCATTCCCTGGTGAGCTGGGGAAAATATATTTTTACTATGGCGGGAAACCTATGGATATTGAACCTGACACTGTATTTATTGCAAATCGTATTTGGGATGGATTCGGTAAAACCATAAAAAGAAGTGGGGACATAAATAACAATGGCACAATAGATTTTTTTATCGGTAGTTGGGATGGCGCATATTTATATTTAGGCCTTGATAGTTTAATCACATACAACGGATTTATTTATCTCGGTACTGAAGGTGATATGAACAATGATGAGTTTTCAGATTTTGTAATAGGCGATCCAAATTATCTAAATCCAAATGATTCTATTATTGGCGCTGCTTTTGTATACTTAGGTAATAATAGCGTAGACACTAACTACACATATATACTTGAAGGTGAATGTGGATCTGAATTTTCTACGATTGTATTTTTTGCAGATATAAATGGAGATAGTTATGATGAACTGATCGTTTTAGCTCCTGGTTATCCTGTTTTTGAAACCCGAACGGGAAAGATTTATATCTATTCATATAAAAAACTTACCGATGTGGATAATAACAAAGAAAACCTTTTGAATAATTATACCTTATTACAAAACTATCCAAACCCATTTAATCCAAATACCAGTATTCAGTATGTGATACGTAGTAAACAATTTGTAACATTAAAAGTTTACGATGTTTTAGGTAGAGAAATTGCAATTCTAGTAAACGAAGAAAAAAGTGCAGGTGTATATAAAGCTGAATTTAATACAAGTAAATATAAACTAAGCAGCGGCGTATATTTTTGTGAATTAAAAATTAAAGGAGGTAACTCATCAAGAATAAAAATGGTGCTTATTAAATAACTTTTTATTCATCGACAGTTATACAAGCGCTTGGCAACGAGTTGAATAAAATAAAATAGTTACTTAAAATGAAACTGGCTTTAAAATTGTTGTATCAATCAAGGTTAATACATCAACCCTAAATTTAGAGTTATAAAAAATCCTTGTATTTCCGTTTTCTTTCTGTCTCTTAAACTCTCTACTCCACCATTAAGAACTTTGGCATAGTAATATTTAAATGTAATGCCAACTAAACTGGATTTATCCAACCCAAAATTTGCACCAAATCCAAGATAACCACCTGCCGCTAATTTAGCTTTTGCTTTACCAAATGAGTTAAAAAATTCTAGTTCATAAGGAGTTGTTATAAGGATAGTTGGTCCAACTCCGCCAACAAGGTATGGACGTAAATTATCTGTTAAAACATTTTCAAAAAGCCTGTATTGCACTCCAACATTAATAGGCATCTGAAAAACTCTATTTAACTTTGATAAAGTAATAAAAGTATTTGTGTAGTAATCATAGTACTCAACCTCACGTTCATCTTTAGTTTCAGAAAAAGAAAGATCAGCAAAAGCAGTTAGTTTTTCATCAAGTTGTTTTCTAAAAAATGTTCCAAGTCCAAATCCGGCATCACCAAACATTAAATCCATTCCCCAGGCATTTGGAGGAAATTTTTCAAGTGGTTTTGGCGGTGCAAGTTCACCAATTCCTTGAGGAAAAATATTTGTAAATGATATTACGATCACAACTAAAGAAAATGTAATTATTCTTTTCATATCAATTCTGTAAGGTTTAGTTAAATTTATTTCATTCAACATTTTAATCTTCTTATTTTTCTTATGGTAAAATAATTATTACCACAACAAATTCAATGTATATTTTAATCATTTGATAAGCAATTAATCTTGCAAGGAAAAGCTAATGCCAAGAAATCTTGAAATAAAAGTTAAATTATCGTCACATAAAGAAGTAAAATCAATCATTAAAAAGAATAAAATTGGATTTGCTGGACTCTTAATCCAAAAAGATATTTATTATAAAGTTAACAATGGTTTGTTAAAACTTAGGATTGAAAACGGGAACCAAACACTAATTTTTTATGATAGAAATGAAAAATCTAAAAAGCGCTGGTCTGATTATCATCTTTTAGAAATAAAAAATACAGATGGTAATAAATATCTTACTAAGTTTCTTGATGTGCTTACAATCGTTAATAAGAAAAGAGAACTTTATCTTTTTAACAATACTCGAATTCATTTGGATTATGTAAAAAATCTTGGTTACTTTCTTGAGCTTGAAACAAAAGTTGTAAACGGTTTGCGTGATGCTGAAAAAAGATTTGCGCATCTTGTGGATTTATTAAACTTAAATGATAAAGAAGAAATCAGAGCTTCATACAAAGATTTGTTGATTAAAAAGAATAAGAAATGATTCTATCAAAAAATAAAATACAAAAACTTGATGTTGAAAGTTTATTGAATGATTTTATCGCTCAGGATAAACTGAATGAATTATTAATAATTGTGCCGACTAACAGAAAAATAAGATATTTAAAGCGTGAACTTATTTCTAAATCACCGAACAAAGCTCTGACAAAACTAAATCTTTACACACTATCATCATTTACAGAATTAATTTTTAAGAAAAACGAGATAAACTCAACCCGATTATTAAGTGAAGCTGCTGCCGCAGTTTTGATTAGCAAATCATTTAAAGAAACTGAACTAAAATATTTTTCGAACTATAAAGATGAGATTCCAAGGGGAACACTTGACAGAATTAAAAATGTAATTAGCGAGTATAAATTAAATGGAATTTCACCAGAGCAAATTATTTCTGAATCAAAAAAACTTGAAGGCTCTGAAAAATTAAAAGCACTTGATATTGCAAATGTTTACAGGAACTATCTTTTAGCTTGCAAAGAACTTAAGGCTTTTGAGGTTGGAGATATTTACTCAGATGTTTTGTCTTTGGATAAAATAGAGTTTGAATCGCGATTTAGTTTATCATTTAGCGAAACAAATACAATTGTAATAAATGGGTTTGATGAGTTTACTAAACCGGAAATTGAAATTGTAAATAATATATCAAACATTGATGGTTTAAATCTTTATCTTCTGTTTGATTACTACAAATTCAATCCGGCATTATTTTCGCATCTTGATCAATGCTACAATAGTTTTAAAGCAAAGGGATTTAGCGAAGTTGAGGATGTTTCTATAGTTCAGTTTACGTCTTTCCAAAATCAAATTAGAGAAAAATTATTTTTATTAAATGAAAATGATTCGAAGATACAAAGTGAAGTAGAGGTAATAAAGTTAACCTCAAATTCTTCTGAAGAAGAAATAAGATTAATTGCAAAGGAAATTAAAAGTCTTATCTTAGAAAAGAATGTTGATGTTGAATCTATTGTTGTAACATTTAATTTGATTTCGAATCACTCTGCAATTATAAGAGATATTTTTAGCGAGTATGGAATTCCATTTAATCTTACAGATCGATTTTCGTTAAGCGAATCTCAGCCAATAATCGCACTTATAAACTTACTTGAGGTAATAGATAACAATTTTTATTATAAAAATATTTTTCGTGCGTTAACCGGAAGATGGATAAAAATTAAAGGGGTTGATATTTCTAATCTTTTAAGAATATCATCAAATCTTAAAATTGTATCTGGTTACAATAATTGGATTGAAACACTTGAAAGTACGATAGAGCAGATAAAGTTTAATGAACAGGATGAAGACAATAGGTTTTTGCCGATTGAATTTTATGAAAAAGCGATTAAAGATATTTCAAGTATTTACAAATTACTTGCTCCGTTTAACCAAAAGAAAAGTATCCAGGATTTTAAAAACGAGTTAAAGAATCTGGTTTACATGCTCGACTTACCTTCAAGAATAATTAATGACTATCCAGATTACATAGAAAAAAATGTTAAAGCCGTAACTGTTTTTCTGGAAACAATTGATGAGTTTTTTGATTTGCTCGAGCTAGAAAATGGTAGGGAGAAAAAATATCCGTTAAGTTATTTTTTAAAGCAAATTAAAACTGCTCTCCAGTTTACAAGATTTAACACAAAAGAAAGACACGCAAGTGGTGTGCTTATAACTTCCGTAAATGAAATACGTGGACTTAGTTTTGATTATGTGTTTATCGGCAGTTTAATTGATGGTGAGTTTCCAACTCGTTATCAGCCCGAAATATTTTTTTCAGGTTCTTATAAAAAAAGATGAATACAGACATATTCTTGAAGAACGATATCATTTCTATCAAACACTTTGCTGTGTAAAAAAATGTTTGTACTTAACTTTTCCACAAAAAGATGAGAAGAAGGAATATACACCTTCTACATTTATAAATGATTTTAACAGGCTTTTTATTTTTAAAGAAAAAACTTCTGCTGATTATGAAAACTTGATTTATAGTAAATCGGAATTATTGCGGTATGTAAGTAAGCTGGATTTAGAAAAAGATAAAACTGAATTAGATCAAGTCTCTTTTAATCCTGAATTATTAAAGCGTGATATCGAAATTGATAAAACCAGGTTAGAAAATCCTTTTTCAGAAACATCACATACAGGATATATTTATAATTCGCTTTCAGAAAATGCTAAATCAAAATTAAGTGAAGAAAAACAAAAACAATATTCAGCATCACAACTAGAAGAATATGCAAAATGTCCTTTTCAATATTTTGCAAAAAGAATTTTACAGCTCGAAATAATTGAAGAGCCAACAGAAGAACTTGAATCGTTTGAACTTGGAAGTTTAGTTCACTCGATTTTATATGAGTTTTATAAAACAATAAGTGAAGAACAAATTGTAATAGCTGATTGTAATGATGAAGTCTTTAAACAATTAGAAAAAATAATTTTTACAATTGCTGAAAAGAAAATTGAAAAACTTAGACTTAATTCATCTTTTATCTTTTATGAGAAAGAAAAAATATTAGGCATTTCCGGTAATAGAAAAAATTCTATGCTTTACAAATTTCTTGAAGAAGAAAGTAAAAGCTCTGAAGGCTATTTACCGGAATATTTTGAACTTGAATTTGGACAGTTTAACAAATCACAAAAAGATGAAACCCAAGAAATGTTAGTGGGTGATGTGAAAGTTAGAGGTAAGATAGATAGAGTTGATATAAACAAAACATCAAATCATTTTAAGGTTTTAGATTATAAACTTGGTGGAAAGAAACCAACTGTTAAAGATTTGTTAAATGGAATTTCACTTCAGCTTCCGCTTTATTTATATGCTTCAAAAAAACTTATTGAAGCAGAATTAAATAGTAATTATGATCCTGCTGCTGCGATTATCTATTCATTAAAACTGAATAACAATGATTTTGGTAAAAAATCTGTTCATACGTTAAACGCAAGAAAAAAACTTAGCGAGGATGATCTTATTAAATCAAATGAAGAATTAATTAAGATTTGTAACGAAGTAATTCCGGCTTATGTTAATAAAATTGTTGAAGGAAAATTTAATCTTTCACAATTAGAGGATAGAGAAAATAAAGTTTGTCGTTTTTGCGATTTCAAATCTATTTGCAGAATTCAGGATGTTACTTAATAACTAATTTTGTGCTTGCATAATCAAATTAATAGTTTAATCTTAAATAAAAGTTTTTATTCAAAAAGGATTAGTATGAAAAAAATTGTTTCCATCTTCTTGATTTTATTTGTTGGAATTACGTTTGCTCAAAGCGGTAAAGATGATTGTATTTTTGCAAAAACATCGCGCTTTAATCATTTGCAAAAATTTGCAAACATAAATTATCCAGGTGACTCAAAATATGATGTAAAATATTATATGCTTGATATCGCTGTGAATCATACTGCGCAAACAATTTCCGGTAATGTAACTTGCAATGCAGTAATTAGCGAAGCAAATGTAACACAAATTTATTATGATCTTACAAGCCCGTTAGTTGTTGATTCAGTTATACTTAATGGTGCTTCTGCAACTTTTTCAAGAGGTTCAAATACTTTAGTAATCAATTTAGGTACAACATTAAACACTGGCGATAATTTTTCGACAAAAGTTTATTATCACGGTACACCTGGCTCAAGTGGTTTTGGAAGTTTTGAGTTTAGTTCACATAATGGTAATCCTGCTATATGGACGTTAAGTGAACCTTACGGTGCAAAAGATTGGTGGCCTGTTAAAGATACTCCTGCCGATAAAGTTGATTCCGCAGATTTTTGGATTACAGTAAGCAGCTCACTTACTGCCGCATCTAACGGCAAGTTAATGGGTATTGTTGATAATGGAAACGGAACACATACTTTCAAATGGAAAAGCAGCTATCCTATTGCGCAATATCTGTTATCCATGGCAATTACAAATTACACTCAATACACAAATTATTATTATAACACTGTAAATGATTCAATGCCGATTGATCATTTTATTTATCCTGAAAGTTTTAGTTCCGTAAAAACTCAGTTAGATAAAACTCCCGGTATGATTGAAGTTTATGCTGAACGATTTGGTGAGTATCCTTTTATAAATGAAAAATATGGACACGCGCAATTTGGTTGGGGCGGAGGAATGGAACATCAAACAATAACTTCTATGGGCGGATTTAGTGATATGCTAATTGCTCACGAAATGGCTCATATGTGGTTTGGAGATTTAATCACTTGTAAAGATTGGCATCACATCTGGCTTAATGAAGGCTTTGCAACTTACGGTGAATGTTTAATGAACGAAGCCTGGTATGGAAAATCTGGTTATGATAATTATGTTGTTGGTGAAATGAACTCTGCTAAAAACGCTGTTGGATCAATCTGGGTTGAAGATATTAGCAGTGTTGGCCAGATTTTTAATGGAGCAAGATCATATTCTAAAGGCAGTGTTGTGCTTCATATGTTAAGAGGAATTGTAGGTGATTCAGTTTTCTTTGATATTCTGAAAACTTATAAAACAGATCCTAATGTTGCATACGGTGTTGCTGTTACAGAAGATTTTCAGGCTGTTGCAGAAAGTGTTTCAGGAATGGATTTAGACTACTTCTTTGCAGAATGGATTTATGGTGAAAGTTTTCCTGTCTATTCAGTTGTTTGGAGTAAGCAAAATATAGGCGGCAATTTGTATGATCTTGCATTAAAGATAACCCAAACTGTTAGAACCGACCCTGCTTATTTTACAATGCCGATACAGGTTAAAGTAAACTTTGCTAGCGGCGATACTTTGATTACAGTATTCAATAATACACAGGTTCAAAATTTTAATATTACTGTAAACGGAAATCCAACATCAATATCATTCGATCCGGGTAATTGGATATTAAAAAATGTTAACTCTGTTGTTACGGGTGTTGATGATGAAATAAAACTAAATTCATTTTCACTGGATCAGAATTTTCCTAACCCATTTAACCCGACTACAACAATTAAATTTAGTCTGGGTAAAAATGGATTTACAACATTAAAACTTTATGATATTCTAGGAAACGAAGTTGCAAATATTGTAAATGGAGTTCTGGAATCTGGTCCGCACGAAGTAAATTTTGATGCATCAATGTTACCAAGCGGAACTTATTTCTATACAATTACATCCGGTAGTTTTACTGAAACAAAAAAAATGATGCTGCTTAAGTAATCATCAATTTTTGATACTAAACTTTTAATTAAGGCGATTCTTTAGAATCGCCTTTTTTATTGAACATTGCGCACTTTTAAATCTTTTTTAATGTAACATTTTTCTTAATAATTTCTTTTAGGTAACCAAGAACCAAAATTCTTATTTTGACTATGAATGACAAATTGTACATTCTACATTGAGCGCAAGACAATCGTTGTAAGTAAGTCCGGCACCTTTAACCAACGCCTTAAATTTTAAAGCTGGCAATCATTCAATTCCTAATTACATTAACATTTACCATTTGGTGATTCTAATTAAATAATCAAATTGGGAGTTAATAGTTATGGTTCCAGGTTTAAGCCTTATTGGTGCAGGAATGGATAGTTGCATAATTGATATGACCGATAGGACTAATTACGTTAACGCTGTAACTATGAAAGACAGTTGTTTAATTAAAGGTTTTAATATAAAATTCTCAAGGCTTTTACCCTGGATAAGAGGTTGTGGTATTTTTATGGATTTTTCTCAGGATACTGTTAAAGGTTGTACAGTAATTTATAACAGAATTGATTATCCTAATGAGGGTATTGTGGTCACAGAAGGTATAATTGAACACAATACGATCATCAAAGCCAAATTTGCAATTGAGTGTGTAACATTTAATGAGCAAATAGATTTTTTGGCCACAATAGATTCAAACTTCATTTCATTTTACGCTATTGGAATTTTTACAATGGAGAGAACAAAAGTTAAAGCTGAGGGAAATATCTTTTTGGTTGAAGCATTAAATGAAACAGACGGTAGAATTCTTTTTAACGATCTCTTATCGCAAAATACAAGAACAGATTTTAAAAACAATGATATTGTTAAATCCACAGATGATTTGGTATTCAGAAGAGCAATCTCAAATGCATTCCCGGGAAATTTTACAAACAATCAGTTCATAGCACAATTTGAAAATGTATTTTACACAGCTCCTGCAAATATTAAGAATAATAATATTATAGGCAGTGTTAATGGTGTTTACGGTGATACAACAAATGTAAAGTATAACAACTTCTGGAAGACACAAAACTATCCAAAGGATAGTACGAATATTTCAGTTGATCCAATGTTTGTAAATGACACTTCAGATTTTCATTTACAAATGTATTCGCCTTTAATCGATGCAGGTGACCCAACTATATTAGATAAGGATGGAAGCAGAAGTGATATTGGTTTATATGGCGGACCTTATGGTGAAAAATATACTTATAGAGATTTAGCACCAAAACCACCATCAAACCTAACAGCAATAATGGATAGCGGGTTGGTTAAACTAACCTGGAACAAAAACACTGAGGCAGATTTTAATGTTTATAGAGTTTACAGGGATACAGTTCCTGATTTTATGTACGATACAACAAAGATAATTGCAGTACTATTAGACACGGTTTATAATGATGATCCTCCGCAGAAATTCATATCAGGGAATTACTATTATAAAATAACAGCACTTGATAAAACGGACAATCAATCAGCCCCAAGTGAAGAAGCCCACATAAACATAACAGGAATACCAGAAGCACCACCAATAGTTGTTGAGCATTATAGTTTACTTAATAACTTTCCAAATCCATTTAACTCAAGTACAATAATTCCATATAGACTTATTGAGGGCGGATATGTAAAGCTATATGTGTATGACACAAAAGGAGAATTAGTAAGAGTACTTGTAAATGGATATCAAAGTTCTGGCTATTATGAAGTAAGATTCAGTCCGACAAATAATGAACGGAGCCAGGGAAAATATGGAGAAGAATACTGGACAGGCTACAATGATGATATAGCAAGTGGAATGTACATCTATCAACTTCATGTAAGAGGTGAAGGAGACATTCCTGTATTTTCAGGTATGGGTAAGATGATACTTTTAAAGTAATGTAGAATTAACAATTTACAATGAACAATTGAAAGCTATTATGGTTTTGACTCCAAGATAATCAATTGAACATTGAGCACTAAACATTTAACATTCTATCTATACATCTTCCACAAAATTCAAATCCTTACCAAAAGTTTCTTCTAGATGGTAAAGTGAAATTGCTGAAATTATAATTGTTAAAACCCCAACCAAAAGTGCAGCGTAAATCATTCCCATAGAATCTCTTAAGAATGCAAACAAAAGTGTAATCGGCACAACAGAACCACGAATAAAATTAGGAACTGTTGTTGTAACAGTTGAGCGTAAATTCGTTCCAAAATTTTCTGCAGCTATCGTAACAAACACAGCCCAATAACCAATCGCTAATCCTAATAGGACACAAATTGTGTAAAACATTTCTAAACTTATGTTTCTGCTAAACAGGTACACAAGAATAAATACAAAAGTAAATCCAATGTAAACGGCAATAATTTTTTTTCTGCTTTTAAAATACTGACTCAAAAATCCGCTAGTAAAATCACCAAAGATTAATCCTATATAAGTAAACATAATAGATTTGCCAGCAGAAATTGGTTCGGCTACTCCAAGCACTTTTCCAAACTCTGGAGAAAATGTTACAAGCACACCAACAACAAACCAGATTGGCAAACCAATCAGAATACAATTAAGATAACGCAGAAATCTGTTTTTGTTTGTAAATATCTTTAAAAAATTTCCTTTAGATATTTCTGAGTTTTTTATCGATTCATAAATTCCTGATTCAAACATTTTAATTCGCATTAGTAAAAGAGCAAGTCCTAAAACTCCGCCAATTACATACGCAGTTTTCCAATCAAACAAATCTCCAACAATAGCGGCAGCAATCGCACCGGAAACTCCAAGTGATGCAACAACTGCAGTTCCGTAACCTCTAACTTCTTTTGGTAAAACTTCACTTATCAAAGTAACTGCAGCGCCAAGTTCGCCGGCTAATCCAATTCCTGCAAACAATCTGCAAAGAGCATAAGATGTAATATCATTTACAAAAGCATTTGCAATGTTTGCAATTGAGTATAAAAAAATTGAACCGAACAAAACAGAAATTCTTCCTTTCTTATCCCCAAGAATTCCCCAGATGATTCCACCTAAAAGCATTCCGGCCATTTGAGTGTTTAAAAGAAAAATTCCGTTTTGTATTAATTCATCTCCGCCATAACCAAGCTGAGTTAAACTTGGAACTCTAACAATTCCAAATAATATGAGATCATAAATATCTACAAAGTATCCTAAAGCAGATACAACAACCGATGTAGTAAAAATTTTTTTTATCATAACGCAAAAATGTTTTTAGTTTTAATAAAAGTTAATTGGCAAATATAAAGTGTTCATATTCGTTAATTGTAAATTGTTCCGCCTGCTTCTAATTTTGATCAACGAAAAAAAATATACTTATATAGTTTTCAATTTATGCATCTCGCCAGTTCACATTTCTTAAGGTTTATCACTTATGGAAAATAATCATGTTCATCCAACAATTCAAAAAATAATTAATCTTACAAATCAAGATCCGGCAAACTGTTATCAATGCGGCAAGTGTTCTGCCGGATGTCCTGTAAGAGATTATTTTGATGATGCACCAAACAGAGTTATAAGATTTGTTCAATTAGGATTGTACGATCGAGCATTAAAATCAAAAGCGATTTGGCTTTGTGCCGGATGCCAGACTTGTTCAAGCCGATGTCCACAGAATTTTGAACCAGCAAAATTTATGGATGCTCTTCGTGAAATTGCTGCTGAAGAAGGTATTGCCCCATCAGATAAAAATGTTCAGAAATTTCATAAAGCATTTTTAAATCAGATAAAAAATAACGGAAGAAGTTTTGAACTTGGTTTGATTAGAGATTATAAACTTGCAACAGGAAAACTTTTTCAGGATATAGATGCTGCACCAACAGCAATTTTAAAAGGTAAGATTGGATTTACTCCGCATAAAATTAAAGACACAAAAAAAATAAAATCGATTATTGATAAGGCTGTTAAAGGTAATACAAAATGAATTTTGGATATTATCCCGGCTGCTCATTAAGCGGAACGGCAAAGGAATTTGATTTATCGCTTAAAGAAGTTTTAAAATATCTTGATACTGATCTGCAGGAAATAAATGATTGGTGTTGCTGTGGAGCTTCATCAGCCCACAGCGCAAGCCATTTACTTTCCGTCGCACTGCCAGCAAGAAATTTAATTCTTGCAAAAGAACAAGGGATGAAAGAAATTGTTGCTCCTTGTGCTGCTTGTTTTAATCGGTTAAAAGTTGCTCAACACGAATTAAAAACTGATGATCACATCCGAATAAACACAGAAGAGTTACTCGATACAAAATATTCTGATGGAATAAATGTTCTTAATCTTATTTCACTATTTCAGCAAATCGGATTAGAAAAAATTAAATCAAATGCAAAAGTAGATTTTAGCAAACTTAATGTTGCTTGTTATTATGGCTGCTTGCTTGTTCGTCCTCACGATATTTTAAAATTTGATGATCCAGAAAACCCAACAACGATGGAAGAAGTTGTAAAAGCAACTGGCGCTAAACCTGTTGATTGGAATTTTAAAGTTGAATGCTGCGGTGCTGCACATTCAATTGCTCACACAGAAATTGTTGAAAACCTTTCGATGAAAATTTTGGATGATGCAATTAATTATAAAGCAAATGTAATTGTTGTTGCTTGCCCGATGTGTCACTCGAATTTAGATATGAGACAAAAAAATATTATCAAGCATAATCCAGGAAGAAATAAAATTCCAATTTTATATCTGAGCCAATTGATAGGGTTATCGTTAGGACTTGATCACAAGAAGCTTGGATTGGATTTACACTTTATTGATACTGCCCCCTTAATCGCTTCACTCAGTGAGAATGAGGTTGCCGTATGAGAATTGGAGTTTTTATTTGCCATTGCGGTGAAAATATTGGAAGAACAGTTGATTGTCCATCAGTTGCAAGCGCATGTGCAAACTTTTCAGGTGTTGTTCACGCAGAAGATTATAAATATATGTGTTCTGATCCCGGGCAGAATTTGATTAAGCAGGCTATTAAAGAAAAAAATCTTGATGCTGTCGTTGTCGGTTCCTGTTCACCTCATATGCACGAAAAAACTTTTAGAAAAGCTTGCAGTGATGCTGGAATAAATCCTTTCTTAGTTGAAATGGCAAACTTACGTGAGCATTGTTCTTGGATTCACGATGATGTTCCATCAGCAACTAGAAAAGCAATTGATCTTGTAAGAATGCTTGTTGAAAAAGTAAAGTTTAATGAACCACTAATTCCTATAAGAGTTCCTGTTACAAAACGTGCTTTAGTAATCGGCGGTGGAATTTCCGGGATTCAAGCATCTTTAGATATTGCAAATGCCGGATATGAAGTTGTTCTTGTTGAAAAAGAACCCTCTATCGGCGGGCACATGAGCCAGCTTTCAGAAACTTTTCCAACATTAGATTGTTCACAATGTATTCTTACACCTAGAATGGTGGAAGTGTATCAACACCCAAGAATAAAACTAGTGAGTTATTCCGAAGTTGAAAATGTTGAAGGGTTTATTGGAAACTTTTCGGTAACGATTAGAAAAAAAGCAAGATCAGTTAAAGACGAATTATGTACAGGCTGTGGATTATGTGTTCAGAAATGTCCAATCAAAAAAGTTGCATTAAGTGATTTTGATGAAGGGCTTGCAACCCGTCCGGCAATGTATGTTCCATTTCCTCAGGCCGTTCCAAACATACCAGTAATTGATAGAAGCGTTTGTACATACTTCAAAACAGGCAAATGCCAGCTTTGCAAAAAAGTCTGCGGAAGAGAAGCAATAGATTTTGAACAGCAGGATCAATTAATAAAAGAAGATGTTGGTGCAATTATCGTTGCAACAGGATATAAACTTTATACAATAGATAAAAAACCTGATGAAAGTATGATCAAAGGTTATGGCGAATATGGCTATGGAAAGTTTAAAGATGTTGTAGATGGTTTGCAGTTTGAAAGAATCGCAAGCGCTTCTGGTCCGACTTCAGGAGAAATGTTAAGACCATCAGACAAAACAACTCCAAAGAAAATTGTTTTTATACAATGTGTTGGTTCGCGAGATGAATCAAAAGGATTTTCTTACTGCAGTAAAATTTGTTGTATGTACACAGCAAAACATGCAATGTTGTACAAACACAAAGTTCATGATGGTGAAGCTTATGTTTTTTATATGGATATCCGCGCTGGTGGAAAAAATTATGATGAGTTTGTAAGACGCGCAATCGAAGAAGATGGAGTAAAATACATTCGTGGAAGAGTTTCAAAAATTTATGAAGAAAACGGAAAGCTGATTGTTAAAGGTGAAGACACACTTGCAGGAGTTAGGGTTGAGATTGATGCTGATATGGTTGTTCTTGCAACAGCAATGATCGCTCAAAATGATTCTGTTAAACTTGCCCAAACTTTAAGCGTTTCTTATGATAAATATGGCTTCTTTAATGAATCTCATCCAAAATTAAAACCTGTTGAAACAAGCACGGGCGGAATCTTTTTAGCCGGAGCTTGTAATGCCCCGCGAGATATTCCCGATTCAGTTTCAATGGCTTCAGCTGCGGCTGCAAAAGCTCTTGTGCTTTTTGGTTCCGATGTTCTTGAGCGCGAACCTGTTGTTGCAAAAGTTAATGAAGCTACTTGCGCCGGATGTTTTTATTGTCAGAAAGTCTGTGCTTACAACGCGATCGAACAGAAAGAAATAAAAGACAGACAAGGTAATGTTATTAAAGTTGTTGCATATGTAAACTCAGGTTTGTGCCAGGGTTGCGGCACTTGCAATGCAACCTGTCCTTCAAAATCAGTTGAGCTTCTTGGATTTAAAGATGATCAAATCTATGCTCAAATAAATTCTTTTGCTGAGGTGTTTTAATGGAAAATGAAAAATTTGAACCAAAGATTGTAGCATTCGTTTGTAATTGGTGCACTTATACTGGTGCTGATCTTGCTGGAACAAGTAGATTAAAACAACAAACCAATGCAAGATTAATTCGTGTTCCATGCACAGGAAGAATTGATCCTGTATTCATCATCAAAGCATTTGAAAAAGGCGCTGATGGTGTTCTTGTTTCGGGTTGTCATCCAAATGATTGCCACTACAACACAGGAAATTTTCACGCAAGAAGAAGATGGATTTTCTTCAGACAGCTTTTAGATTTTGTCGGAATTGATTCATCCAGACTTTACTTCTCATGGGTTTCAGCATCAGAAGGGAAAAAATGGGTTGATGTTGTTGATGGGGTTATAAATTCTGTGCGTGAAAAAGGTCCATTTAATGGTTACAAAAAGTTAAACAAAGAAATTGAAATTCCGGTTAAGTGATTTGGAAATTTTATGAAACAGTTAATTGATATCTCAAAAGAATTATTTGAATCCAAACAAGTTGGATACATAATAGGTTATGCTGAAGACAAATTTAAAAGAGTAAAGCCGTTTGTTGCTTATTCATCTTTAGATACAGAACGATTCGTATTTAATAATAATTCAGTTAACAATCTTGCGGTTTATCTAACAAGATTACCAAAAGCAAAAGAAGGTAAAATTGGTATTGTTGCAAAAGGCTGTGATATAAAATCTATTATTGCATTGATCCAGGAAAATCAAATCAAGCGAGATGATGTGATTATAATTGGTGTAAACTGCAACAGTGTTGTTAATCAGATTGATGAGCAGTTTTCAAAAGAGAATACAGCAATTAAATGTAAGTACTGCCAGGTTCGCACACCTGCACATTACGATTATCTTGTTGGAGAAATAAAAGAAGTTGAATTACCTGAAGATAAGAATTTTGCAATAATGCAAAAACTTGATTCAATGAGTGCAGAAGAAAAATGGAATTTTTGGGAAGCAGAATTTGAAAAATGTGTAAAATGTTATGCCTGCAGGCAGGTTTGTCCTTTATGTTATTGCGAACAATGTATAGTTGATAAATCAATGCCTCGCTGGATTGACTCAAGTGCAACAACAAAAGGAAACTTTGCTTGGAATATGATTCGTGCTTTTCATCTTAGCGGAAGATGTATTGGTTGCAACGAATGTGAGCGTGCTTGTCCTGCAGAAATTCCGCTTTCATTACTTAATCGTAAAATGGGCATGGTTGCAATAAATGAATTTAATTACAGGCACGGAACTGATATTAATCAACCAACATTAATCGGTAATTATAATGTAAATGATAAAGAAGATTTTATCATGTAGGATTTTTATATGAACACTTATGTTTTATCAAAAGATCATCTAAAAAATTTAGCACTGGAATTAATAAATACCGGCTACAAAGTAATCTCGCCATCAAAAGACGGAAGAAGATTTGTAGCTATCTCATCTGCTGACGATCTGGTGATCAATTCAAATCTAAAACCATCGTCGGTTTCGATGAAAGAATTTTTCTTTCCGAAAACCGAAACACTTTTTTTCTACAAAAGAAATAAAGATGAATATGATTTAATTGATGCTGCCGAAGTAAATCAACCACAAATAATCTTTGGAGCAAAACCTTGTGATACTTCGGCAATTCCGATTGTAAGCAAAGTTTTTAACTGGGATTACAAAGATGAATTCTTTAACAAAAAAGTTGAGAATACAATCATTGTTGGATTAGCCTGCAAGTTTGCTGATGAAAATTGTTTCTGCACTTCAGTTGGTTTATCTCCGGTATCTGAAAAGGGTTCAGATTTGTTCATGATACCTTTAACTGAAAACACTTACGCTTGCAAAGTTATTTCTGAAAAAGGCAAAAAATTTGTTTCTAATCATTCAAAAATATTTACTGAAACTATTGATGGAAAATCGATCAACATAAATGAAATAAAAATTCCAGAAAAAAGATTTGAATCAAAAGAAGTAAAAGCATGGTTAGACAAAAACTTTAATCATAAACTCTGGGATAAACTTGGAGAGAATTGTCTTGGTTGTGCACAATGTGCTTTCGTTTGTCCAACTTGTCATTGCTTTGATATTGTTGATGAAGAATGCAATCACACTTGTGGAAGAAGAGCAAAAAACTGGGACGCTTGCCAGTTTGAAATTTTTACAAAACATGCTTCGGGCCATAATCCAAGAAATGAACAGGACAAAAGATATCGCCAAAGAATTTCCCACAAGTTTAAATACTATACAGAAAAGTTTGATGAAATACTTTGCACAGGATGTGGAAGATGCACAAGAGGCTGTCCTGTTTTAACAGACATCGGAATAATTCTTGAAGATATTAATCAACTTGCAAAAGAAAGTATATCCAATAATTAACTAAATACCCTATGAATATTTATAAACCAGAATTAGTTGAGATTAAAGATATCATTGATGAAACACCGGACATCAAAACATTTAAATTACAATTTAAAGATCCACAGCTAAATAAAAATTTTTCATTTCAAGCAGGGCAGTTTGCTGAGTATTCTGTTTTTGGTGAAGGTGAATGTACATTTTGTATTGCTTCATCACCAACACGACCAGAATTTCTTGAATGCTCATTTAAGCTTTATGGAAAAGTAACCAACGCAATGCGAAAGTTAAAAGTTGGTGATACTTTAGGATTACGCGGACCTTATGGAAATTATTTTCCTGTTGAAGAGATGAAAGGAAAAAATATTGTATTTATTGCTGGTGGAATTGGTTTAGCTCCTGTTCGTTGTGTAATCTGGAATGTGCTTGATCTTCGATCAGAGTTTAAAGACATAACAATTATTTATGGTGCAAGAACGGAATCTGATCTTGTTTACAAGCACGAGATTGAAGAATGGAAATCGATGAAGGATGTTAAAACTGTTATTACAGTTGATCCAGGAGGACAATCTGCAGATTGGAAAGGCGAAGTTGGATTTGTACCAACCATAGTTGAAAAAGTAGCTCCACAAAGTGAAAACACAGTTGCAATTATTTGTGGTCCACCGGTAATGATAAAATACACAATGCCGGTAATGTTAAACCTTGGATTTAAGCAAGAAAATATTCTTACAACTTTAGAAAATAGGATGAAGTGCGGCTTAGGAAAATGCGGCAGATGTAATATCGGAAGCGTTTATGTTTGTAAAGATGGACCTGTTTTTAGTTATCAGCAGCTAAAAGAATTGCCGGAAGATTATTAAATATTTTATTTATGAGATAGAAGTTGTTATAATTAGTCAAAATCAAATGTAACGTTCTTATTTTGATTTACTCCTTGACAACATAACAACATATTTTTTATCTTTGTTTAGCCACTGTCACTGATTATCGTGACGGTGGCAATTTTTTTTAAATCATTAACAAAAGAGATTTATTATGTCTGGTGGAAATTTTGTTTATTTGACGAGAGAAAGACTGATTGAAATTGAAAAAGAACTGCAGGAGATGAAAACGAATGGCAGAAAACAAATGGCTGCAAAAATTGCTGAAGCACGTGCTCATGGCGACTTGTCTGAAAACGCTGAGTATGATGCTGCAAAAGAAGAACAAGGATTGTTTGAATTAAAAATTAGTAAAATTGAAGATATACTTTCGAGAGCTAGAGTTATTGATACTTCAAAGATGTCAGCGGATGAAGTACATTTACTTTCAAAAGTTAAAATAAAAAATCTTAAATCAAAAAAAATTGTTGAATATCTTTTAGTCTCTCCGGAAGAAGCTGATTTTCAGGAAGGAAAAATTTCTGTAACCTCACCAGTTGGACAAGGTTTAATGGGTGCAAAAGTTGGTGCAAAGGTTCAGGTAAAAGCTCCTGCAGGTTTGATGGAATTTGAAATTATGGAAATCAATTAGCTGTTTAGTTTTTTTTATTCTTGAAAATAATTTAAGATATAACTTTATTCATCTGATAAAAACACTATAACATTAGATCATTGAAAGCAACAGAACAAAAAATTTTAAATTTTATTAAAGAGAATGAGCTTCTATTTGAAGGAGAGAAAATTCTTGTTGCTTTAAGTGGCGGACCTGACTCCGTTTTTTTATTACACTTCTTAAATAAATTTAAAAAAAAGTTTAAAGTTGAAATTGGCGCTGCGCATATAAATCACAAATTGCGCGGTAAAGATTCCGAAAGAGATGAATTGTTTTGTAACGCAATTTGTAATGAACTTGCAATTCCTTTCTATCCAATAAAAAAAGATGTAAAAGCTTACGCTAGTAAAAATAAATTTTCTATTGAACTTGCGGCAAGAAAAATTCGATATGATTTTTTTACAAAGATTACAAATCAACACAGCTACAATAAAATTGCAACTGCGCATAATGCGGATGATAATGTTGAAACTGTTCTATTAAATCTTGTAAAAGGTGCCGGCATAAAAGGAATTTCAGGAATTCCAATTAAACGTGATAATATTATCCGTCCGATTTTATGTTTATCCAAAAACGAAATTCTTAATTATCTGGATGAAAATAAATTTGAGTATAGAATTGATCAATCTAATTTATCAAATGATTTTGAGAGAAACTTTTTAAGAAATAAAGTTGTTCCACTTTTAAAGGAAAATCTAAATCCATCGCTAATAAAAGCTGTACTTAATACTTCAATCAATTTGCAGAATTTAATTTTGGGATTAGATGATTATTCTGAAAAAATAAAATTGAATTTAGTTTCAGTAAAGAATAAATCATTATCAATTTCGGATGAAACAGTTAAGAGTAATGATTTTATTATTTCTTATTTGATTAAGAGTAAAATTGAAGAAAACTTTTCAGTAAAACTTGAATCAAATGATTTGAAGAAAATATTTTCACTTATAAAAAAACAAGCAGGAAAATCTGAACAACTAACTGAAAATCTTATTGCATTTAAAGAACGCAATGAAATAATTATTAAAAAAAAATCCTTGCCTAATAAAGTAGAAACTTATTTGTTAAAATTTGGTGATGAAGTTAAAATCGATAGTAAAACATTTTCTATTGTTGATCTAAATTCAAAAGAAATAAAATTAGACAAATCAAAAAATATTGAATTCATTTCCGCTGATAATATCAGTAAAAAGTTTGAAATTAGGAATTGGCAAAACGGTGATAAGTTTTTTCCAATTGGAATGAAAGGATCTAAAAAGATTTCTGATTATTTGAATGATATAAAAATAAGTTCATTTGAAAAGAGGAATCAATTAGTTTTACTTAACGAAAAAAAAATTGTTTGGGTAATTGGCAAAAGGCTTGATGAACGTTTTAAAATTAATTCTAACACAAAGAAAGTATTAAAGCTATGTCTGAAATAAATGATAAGATTATTATTGGCGAAGACGTTTTTGTGCCTTTCCTCACAGAAAAAGAAATCCAAAGTCGTATTAAGGAAATGGCAGAACAAATATCACAAGATTATAACGGAAAAATTCCCATTTTTATCGGCGTACTTAATGGCGCTTTTATTTTTTTATCAGACTTGATTAAAAATATTTCTATCAACTGCGAGATAGATTTTTTTAAGCTGTCAAGTTATGGTGATTCAAAAATATCATCAGGTAATGTTAAATTACTTAAAGAACTTAATTGTGATGTAAATGGTCGTGATATAATTATTGTTGAAGATATTGTAGATTCAGGTTTATCAATTAAGTTTATTGAAGAAATATTTAGTAAACATACACCAAATAGCATGCGGGTTTGCTCGCTGTTAATGAAACCGGAAAGTCTCAAATATGATCTTAAAATTGATTATATTGGATTCAAAATTCCGGGTAAGTTTGTTATTGGTTATGGTTTAGATTATGCTCAACAGTACAGGAATTTAAAATCAATTTATGCTTTATCCGAAAAATAAAATAAGAAAAATACAGAATAAGAAATATGAGTGATAACGAAAAAAAATCTAACAAAAAATTACCTAAAGGCCCAAACAGACCAGATGATAATTTCGATTGGTCAAAAATCATACGCATGGTATTTGGATGGGGTGCTGTTATTGTTGCAGCTGTTATTGTTATGCAGGTTTTTAGAACTAACACTGAAACCTTTACCGAAATTCCTTATGGTGAATACGAAATAATTTTACAGACACCGGAGAATATTAAATCGGCAACAATTACAAAAGCAGATATTAATGATTACACTTTTAAAGCTGAACTTCGTAAAGAAACAAACATTAGCATTAATGGCAAACCTGTTAGTGTAAAAGCAATTTCTGTTTACATTCCAGAACCAATTATCAGAGATCAGGAATTAATTTGGAAAGCAAAAACAATTCAATATTCTTTTGATAAGGATTCAAATGAATGGTTAAACATTTTAATTGGATTTTTACCCTGGGTTCTAATCATAGCAGTTTGGGTTGTGATAATGAGAAGAATGCAAGGGCAAGGCGGCGGTTCTCGTGGCATTTTTTCATTTGGAAAAAGTAAAGCAAAATTAATTACTCCATCTAGCAAACGTGTAACTTTTAAAGATGTTGCAGGAACTGATGAAGCCAAAATGGAACTTCAGGAAATTATTGAATTTTTAAAAGAACCATCGAAGTTTCAAAAACTTGGCGGTAAAATTCCAAGAGGTGTTTTGTTATTAGGACCTCCCGGAACAGGTAAAACATTATTAGCACGCGCTGTTGCCGGTGAATCTGGTGTTCCATTCTTTTCAATTTCCGGAGCAGATTTTGTTGAAATGTTCGTTGGTGTTGGTGCAAGCCGAGTTCGTGATCTTTTTGATCAAGGGAAAAAGAATGCGCCTTGTATAATTTTTATTGATGAGATTGATGCCGTCGGAAGACATCGCGGTGCAGGATTAGGTGGCGGACACGATGAACGTGAACAAACTCTTAATGCTTTGCTTGTTGAGATGGATGGATTTGAACAAAATAGTGGCGTTATAATTATTGCTGCTACTAACAGACCTGATGTTCTTGATCCTGCATTATTAAGACCAGGAAGATTTGATAGACAGGTTGTTGTTGATAGACCTGATGTAAAAGGAAGAGAAGGAATATTAAAAGTTCACACAAGAAATATTCCACTTGGTGAAAATGTTGATGTTGAAGTAATCGCTAAAGGAACTCCAGGATTAGCCGGTGCGGAATTAGCAAATCTTGTTAATGAAGCTGCACTTTTAGCAGCGCGAAAGAACAAGAAAAAAGTTGAAATGATCGATTTTGAGGAAGCAAAAGATAAAGTTATGATGGGAATGGAAAGAAAGAGTTTGATCATTTCTGAAAAAGAAAAGAAAACTACTTCTTATCATGAAATTGGACACGTACTTGTTGCAAGAATGATTCCTGAAGCAGATCCTGTTCATAAAGTTACGATCATACCGCGTGGAAGAGCACTTGGTGTTACAAGTTATTTACCTATTGATGAAAAACATACTTACTCTAAAGAATATCTTGAAGCAATGATAACTTATGCTCTTGGTGGAAGAGCTGCTGAAAAATTAGTTTTTAATCATTACACAACCGGTGCCGGTAATGATATTGAAAAAGCAAGTAACATTGCACGTAAAATGGTTTGCGAATGGGGAATGAGTGATAAACTTGGTCCGCTTGCTTATGGTGCAAAGGAAGAAGAAATATTTTTAGGCAGAGAAATTCAGAAGCATAGAGATTACAGTGAAAAAACTGCAATTGAGATTGATGAAGAAATCAGATCAATTGTTACTTCTGGTTTTGATAGAGCAGTACAAATCCTAAAAGATAATATGGATTTGTTACACAGGCTTTCAGCAGAACTTCTTGAAAGAGAAATTCTTGATGGCGAAGAGATTGATAGAATTATTCGTGGTGAAAATCTTCCACCAATTCAAAAAGAAAATAATAAAAATGGTGAGTCTGAGCCTATACCGGATCATGTAAAAAAATTAATGGATCAAAGGAATAAACCAGACACCAATCCTCAAGATGACGCAAATTGATAACGGCACAATTCAATACCGAGATGAATTAGTAAGAAAACTAATTCATCTCTTTTCTTTATCTATTCCTATCATTTATTATTTCATTCCAACAAGCACCTCAATAATAATTTTATCGGCATTTACTGCATTTGCATTTGTTGTAGATGGTGGAAGATTTGTTTCAAAATCTTTTGCAAAACTTTTTTATGGAATGTTTGGTTTCTTATTAAGAAAGCATGAACTTGATAAAGACAAGAAAAATTTAACTGGTGCAACTTATGTTTTACTTTCTGCTCTCATATGTGCGTTAATATTTCCTAAAGTAATTTTTGTAACAGCGTTTACAATATTGATTATAAGTGATACAATGGCTGCCTTAATTGGAAGAAAGTTTGGGAAAAGAAAATTTTTAAGTAAAAGTTTAGAGGGAACTTTATCCTTTTTTATTAGTGCAAGCATCGTAGTCTTATTAACACCAAAGGTTGGCAATTATACAATGGAATTTGTTATTGGTTTTATAGCTGCTTTTGTTAGTGCGATAGTAGAAAATATTTCATCAGGTTATGCGGATGATAATTTATCTGTGCCAATTTCTGCCGGATTAACAATGTGGATTTTGTATTACATATTTTTTCCTAATCTTCAATTGGTTTTACAAAATGTACCGAGGTAAGGATGAATAAATATTTAATGATTTTATCATTATCTGGTTTTATTTATTTTTTTAGCGGATGTGATTTGTCTAAAAAACCGGCTATAGGTTTTGAAGATGAAATTTATATTGTTGCAGATTCAATTGATTATGAAAAACTAAGCGGATCACTACAGAAGGCTTTTGAAAAACAAATAAACACACCTTTACCTGAAAAATTATTTTCAATAAAAAAAATATCTCCATTCCAAATAAAAAGTATTGAAAATAAAAAAAATATTGTTGTTGTTGGCACACTTAATTCAGGTTCTGAAACATCTAAAATAATTGATGAGTTGATTGATGAAAATACCAACAGAAGATTCCTTTCTGATAAAGATTACATCCATTATATATATGATTATTGGGCTAAAGATCAATTAGTAGCAGTTATCTCTGCAAAGGATTTTGTTGATCTTGATTTTAAAATCGAAAAAAATAAAGATTCATTGTTAGTAACTTTTCAAAGACAATCTGATAACAGGCTTAAGGAAAGTTTATATAATCCAAAGTACGAAGTGAAAAAAATCCAGAGCAAACTTCTATTAGATTATGGCTGGATTATATATGCACATAAAGATTATAAACTTGAAAAAAGTGATAAGAAGGAAAAATTTGTTTCGTTTAAAAGTTTTGCTGATAAGGAAAAAGAAAAATCTCTTTTTGTTTTCTGGATAGATAGCGCAACTCATATGTATCTCAATCCTGATTCAGTCAAATCTATAAGAAACAATGTTGCTGCAAAGTATTTAAGCAACTCCACAGATTCATCGCACATTGTTTTGATTGATAGTTTAGTTAACACAACTGAAATAAATTTTAACGGCAGATACGCTTTATATACCCAGGGTTTATGGAAGAACACAAAAGATAATTCTGTTGGGCCTTTTGTAAATTATACCTTGTATGATGAGGTTAAGAAAAGGATTTATATGCTTGATGGATCGGTAAATGCTCCAAAATATTATAAACGTAACTTAATCCAACAAGTTGATGTTATGCTCCAATCATTCCGCACCGTGTTTGAACTATCGGATGAAAGAATTGATGAACTAATAGAATAATAGAATCAATTATTCATTCATTAAGTTTGTTAATATTGGAGGTAAAGTAACATCAGGAAAATCTACAGCTAATTTATTAACATAAATCTTTGCCTGTTCAACTTTACTAAATTGCAATTCGTAAGTAGCTCTTCTAATCAACATTGATGATAAAAATCCTTTTAGCGCTACTAAATATTTATCATCACGATTATCAAACCTGAAATTATAATCCGGCATCGGTGCTTCCACATATTCATTTGAATTAACAACCTTGAATAGAAAAAGATATGGAACTAAAGTGTAACCAGTCGGCAATTGGAAATTACCTTGTCGCATTTCAACATCAACAAGCTCAGGTGCTATAAAATAATCGTGTTTGCTTATGTTGGTAGCTATTAACCCTGTCATAATTTTTCTAAAAAGATTTTCGAGAAGATTTGCATTAAAATTTTCTTCTCGTTCAAAAGGTTTTAAAGCTTCAATAAATTGATTTACTTCCGGTTCAATTCCAAGTAGCAGTTTTGGATGGTTAGTTTTAATTTGATTGTAATACCATGAACGACGTAAAAGTTCTTTATCGATTACAATTACATCTTTTCTAAAATTTTCAACCAGTTGGAAATAGTATGATTCTGAAATAAAATAATCCCACTGATAACTAAACACAATTGAATTTTTAGGAACACTGTTTAATAAAGCTTTTGTGTAATCTTCGTAAACATAATTATTCTTTTCTGTAACTGAATCATAGTTTGCATAGAACTGAATTGATAACAAAGTTAATAAAACTATGACTGGAATAATTAGTTTCATCTTATTCTTCTCGGCAAATAAAATAAGTTGAACAATGCCAAAAACAATAAAGAATGCAAGTGCGATGTAAGCTAAAAGGAAATAGGAATCGATATCATTTATATCATAATTAATTGAATATAAAACAGTTGAAAGAAACACTATTAAATTAAAAATGAAAAATTTTCTTGCTTGTATAAATGAAACTATCAAACCAAAACCACCAATTAAAAGTGTTAATAAAAATTCTTTTGGAAGATTTGTTACAAAATAATTAAATTGTTTAGCAGCAGCATTTGTAGATGAGAAAAGCCAAACCTGGTATTGCTGTCCTGAAATGTGTCTTATGATTCTTTCCCATTCAATTGGATTTCCCCAATTAATCAAAGGATTTTGTGAAGCACGAATTGGCAAGTATGAATAAACTAAAATCAAAACAGGAAAGAATACAAAAAGCATTATTATAATTTGCTTAAAACTATTCGCATTAAATTTATTTTGAGTGAAATACAGGTATGCAACACCAGGAATTATCAATAGTGTTGTCATATGATTTGTAAATCCAAGTGCAAGTGTAAAAGCAAAAATTAACCAAAGTTTTAATGCTGTTTTATCTTTATCTGAAAAGAGAAATGCTTTTAATAATGTTAGGGTTATTATTGTAATTAATAAAAGATGCAAACTATAAACTTCAACAGAAGTGCTTTGAAACCAGAATGTTTTGCTTAAGGCAAGAAACAATCCACCAAATATTGCTGCTATAATTTTTATAGATTCAGATAAATCACTTTTAACGCTAGTTGATGTAACTTCGATTTTATCAGACGTTCTTTTCTTTTTAGATTTTTCCTTTACAATCTTGATAAAGCCAAATTTGTATAGATTATCCAAAACCAATTTTGAAGAATATGAAAAAACTGAAACAGCAGCAGCACAGTAAAGTGCAGCAAGCAAATTGAGTTGAAATATTTTTGAAAAGGGTAACGGGACTAATGAAAAAATATATCCTAAAATTGTAAATAATGGATAACCAGTCGGATGTGCAATCCCAAGTGTAACTTGAACTGCGGCAAGTTCTCCGGTATCAATTTGAATAACCGAAGGGGCAATAGTTGTTAAGAAAAATATAAAAGCAATTAAGCCGGTTAATAAGAAATAGTATTTTTGGATGTATTTCATAATCAATAAAAATATTAGTTAAACGTATTTTGAAAATCTTTATGAATGTAATTTATTGTTTCATTTAATTTAGACGTAAATGATTTACTGTCTTTAAAACCGCACTGATTTGCTAATGTTTTTAGCTTTATTTCTTCAGTGGGAATTTTTGAAAGTTTAGTGTTAAAAATATTTTGATTTGTTAACTCTATTTGCTTTAGAAAAAGAAAACTATTTTCAAGCATTACAAAGTTAATCTTATCTTGTGAAATCTGCTTTATCAATTCAAAAGAGTTTAAGTGGGGATTCTCAAATCTTTGTTTCAATAAATCGGGAAATGATAAAAGAAAAAATGATTTAATAAAATCAATATCTGTAAGACTGCCTGGACTTTTTTTAAGATTGAAAGAATCATTACTTATCGGATAAAGTTTTTTTCGCATGTCCTGCATCTCATTTTTTATTTGAGCAGAGTTTTTTTGTGAAATAACTTCGATATAGTTATTAATAAAACCATAAAATAATTTTTTATCTCCAATTATCATTCTGCATTTTGTAAATGATTGAAGCTCCCAAATTCTGGCGCGATTAGTAAAATATTTTTTATAATCGCTAATATCCCAAACAAGCTGACTGCTTTTACCTTCCGGGCGTAGTCTGCAATCAATTTCAAGTCCGGGAAAATTTAATTTTAATTTTGTAAGTAGATTTTGAAAATCTTTCTGAATACCGGGGAACTTTAAAATATCACGAACAATAAATATTAAATCTATATCTGATGAAAAGGATAATTCTGAAGTACCAAAACTTCCCATAGCTGCAACAAAGTAGTTATTATCCCATTCTTTATCTTTAGAATAATCCAAAACAAAGGCTGAAATATTATCATCTAAATATTTTGAGTACAGATTTGAAAAAATTTTCGATGAAAGAATATTAGCAGTTAATTGAACTGAACTGTTAAAATTGAATGTTTTTAAATCCAGTTTTATGTTTAATAATTTATCATACACGATTAAACAATCCCGGGATAAAAATTCATCTCTTAAATATTTATCCTCTGCAAAAAGATCAATTGATTTTTGGGAATGTTCGCAAAGATTAAGAAACAAATTAAAATATTTCTGATCAGTAAATTCTTCGTACCAAATTTGAGGAAAGTTTGCAGTTTTAATTACACGAGAAAAATTTTCCAGAACCAAATCAGGGTTAATTGAACTACTTAAAAAAAATATTAAATGCTCTTCAATTTTTTCAAACGCACTGTTTGTTCTTACATCAAATTGTTTTTTCTCAAAAAGATTCTTACCTGTTCTTAAAAATTCAAAATTATTTTTTGCTCTTTTATTATCGGTAAATTTAAGTTTATCAAAATCATTTTCTATATCGATAAAAATTTCGGTGCCAACAATAGCATTATACACTTTTTGAACTTTATCTTTTAAAATATTCAAATGCTTCTTGAATGATGTTAAATCCTTGAATTCAAGAAAGTTCGCAAGTTTTTCAGCAACTTCTCCTTCAACAGGAATTGAGTGAGTTTGCTGGTCATTCATAAGTTGAAGAAAATGTTCAACTTTTCGATAGAATACATAAGCTTCATTAAATATGCTTGCTTCTTCATTGCTCAAAATATTTTTTGTTTTAAGAAGTTCTATTGCAGATAAAGAATTTCCGATTCTAATTGTCAAATCTTTACCACCGTTTAATAATTGTAACGCTTGTATAGAAAATTCAATATTCCTCAAACCGCCAGCAACAAGTTTTATATTTTCATCTGATTTAATTCGCTTCTCAATACTCACTTTTAGTTTTCGTATCTGTTCGATTGGAGAAATAGTAAATGAACCTGGATAAATGAATTTAGTTGCATAATTAAAAAACTTATCATACAAAGATCTGTTTCCGCAAAGATAGTTTGCTTTAATAAGCATTTGTCTTTCCCAATCTTCACCTCGCATTTCGTAATAACGAAGATACTCAGTAAAACTGCTGCACAAAGGTGCATTTCTGCCATCAGGACGCAAACGGAAATCTACGCGATATAAAAATCCATAACCAGTTTTTTTGCTCGCAGTTTCTATAAAAAGTAAAATTGTCTCGGTTAAAATTTGATTATAGTAAATCTTTTTATTGATAAAAGTATTTTTGTCATAGAAGGCTATTAGATCAATATCAGAACTATAATTTAATTCGTTTCCGCCAAGCTTACCTAACGAAAATATTACAAACCTGTTTGCCGGTTTATTAATTTTATATTTAGTTAATATTTCTTGATAACACAAATCAAATAAAACTGATGAGATTGAAACAGCAAGATTAGAAAGATTAAGTGTTGTGCCCTTTAATTCTTCTTTTAGGTAAATGTCTTTTAATCCAATCCTTAAAATTTCTTTTCGCTTAAAATTTCTTATTGCATTTACTTTTGAATCAAAGGATTTAAAAGACAAAACGGATTTTTCCAAAGTACTACTAAAATATTTTTCATCAAGAGTTTGTTGCAGTACTGAAGGATTTATTATCCAGTGAAAATACTCCGGATTACGGACAAGAATATCTGTTAAGTAATTACTGTTATTTGTAATTGTAATTAAAATTTCAATTTGGTGAGGATAATTAATACACTCGTTAATAAAAAATGCAACATCAAATTGATTTTGAATTATGCGAAGTAAATTTGATTCTGATGTTTTAGTGAAATAATGATTTATTATTTCTTTCTCAATGGAAGACAAAAAATCCTCAAGCATTTTATGTGGTACCTTGCCCGCTGCTTTTTCTATTATCTTTGAGATAAAATCATTGGAAAGATTTTTTTGTCTGAACATTCTGAAATTTTGTTTTTTTACATAAGGAATCTAATATTAAACCACAAATAATTAAAAATTATTCCAACCTAATTCGAGTGTATTTAGATGAAATCCTATTTAATATTAGTGCTTTTAATTGTCTCCTCAATCTATCCTCAAAAAGTTGATGAAAGAAAAGATTTAAAAAAATATTTTGATGAATACGGACACGAAGGCTGTTTTGTGCTTTATGATTTAAATAAAGACACCTATACAAAATATAATTCTAAAAGATGTAGCGAAAGATTTATCCCGGCTTCAACATTTAAAATATTTAATTCTCTTGTAGGATTAGAAACCGGTGTTATTAAAGATGAGTTTGAAGTTTTTAAGTGGGACAGCGTAAAAAGATTTTATGATAAATGGAATCAGGATATTGATATGGTAAACGCATTTAAATATTCTGCTGTTTGGTATTACCAGGAACTTGCAAGGCGAATTGGCCAGGAAAAAATGCAAAAGTATATTTCAGAAAATCATTATGGCAATGAAGATATTTCCGGTGGTATAGATCAGTTTTGGCTTGATGGCGGGTTAAGAATTTCTGCAGACGAACAAATCGAATTATTAAAAAAACTTTACTACAATAAGCTAAAATTTTCTCAACGAAGCATGGATATTTTAAAACGGATAATGATTTATGAAAAGTCTAAAGAATATATAATTCGTGCTAAAACCGGTTGGGCATTAAGAGTTGAAGATCAAATTGGATGGTTTGTTGGATATGTTGAAAAAGGAAATGACGTTTACTTTTTTGCTACAAATATTGAATCAAAAAAACCTGAAGAAGGATTTGTATCACGAAAAGAAATCACTTTTAAAATTTTAAAGGTACTGGATATCTTGTAGTTGTTACTATCAACAATGTTGCCTAAAACGTTTAAATAATATTGGCGACTAATTGAAAAGTTGAAAAAAAATTTTATCTTGGAATTAAACATGAAAGGAAATTATGAAAATTGTTTTTTTTGTTTGTCTTTTGTTTATCCCGCTATTGTTATCTTGTAGTAATTGTAAAGAAACTAGTCTTAATAAAGAAATAACAACTACCCAGGATCAAAAAAATCCTACTTCCATTGTTCAAAATATTTCTATAGTTACAGCAAGAATTGAATCAATCGTTTTTAATTCTGATACCGATTACAAAATTAAAGCTACAGTTCTAACGGTTGAAGAAAAATCTGATAAACCAAGTATCGCAGTTCCAGGTAATGAATATCTACTTCAACCAAAATTCTATTACGATAATAATGAGTTAGTTGTAAATGATGTAAATGAATCACTTAAGAAATTAAGTAAAATGGAAAAAGGAAAAACCTTTAAAGCAGAAATTTCTCTTGAAAATCAAAAAGGTTGGTTTATCCAAAAAGTTCTTAGTGAATAGTTCTCTCCCTTTCGGTTATTGAGCATATAAAAACTTAAAATATTTTATAATTAATAAAGGCACCGTATGAAAAAATACTTGGTACTTAATCTGCTTATTGTAGCTGTTACGTTTTCATTTTTCTATTTCAAAACAGATTCCGGTAATACAATTACTGCTGAAGATTTTAGACAATATCGGATTCAAAAGAAAAAAGAAAAATCTAAACTAAAGTATGATCAACCAGACAAAGCAATGTTATGGTACTATCAGCAAAGAGCTTATCCAAATAATCAAATACCAGCTAATTGGCGTGATGAAGCTGTAAAACATATCAATTCAAATAATATTTCTTTAACAAATTCTCCAAATGCATTAAACTGGAGTCAACTTGGTCCAGGTAACATCGGCGGAAGAATTCGTGCTATTGCTGTTCATCCTACCGATCCAAATACTGTTTACATTGGTGCGGTTGCTGGTGGTGTTTGGAAAACAACAAACGGTGGAACTTCGTGGACATCATTAAATGATTTTATGGCCAATATAGCTGTTTGTGCTTTGGTGATTGATCCTGCAAATCCAAACATTATTTATGCTGGAACTGGAGAAGGATTTTTTAATCTTGATGCTATTCGTGGTGCAGGAATTTTTAAATCTACTGATGCTGGTGCAAGCTGGAACCAATTAGCCTCAACAAATAATGCAGATTATTACTATGTAAATGATCTTGATTACGATGCTGTTAATGGAGTTCTTTATGCTGCAACAAGAAAGGGATTATATTCGTCTGCAAATGGCGGCTCATCATTTACAACAAAAATCTATGATACTGGTGGCGATGATATACATTTTACAGATATAGAAATTGCATATACAAGCCCAACAACCATTTATGCAGCCTATGGATTGTTTAGTCAATCAGAAATATGGAGAAGTAGTGATGGTGGAGCTTCATTTCAAGCAAATATAAATGTAACCGGTGCAGGAAGAATTGAAATGGCTGTTTCA
This sequence comes from Ignavibacteriales bacterium, assembly GCA_016707585.1. GTDB lineage: Bacteria > Bacteroidota > Ignavibacteria > Ignavibacteriales > Ignavibacteriaceae > IGN3. The sequence goes on from JADJHL010000008.1 coordinate 400,204, forward strand.
AAATCTAATCCTTCATACGTTTATGCTTCTTTTATGGATTTAAGTACAAACGGAACTGGTTTATTTGGATACTCTACAAATGCAGGTGCAAACTGGTTCTCAGCAACAGTCCCAGGTCCATCTCTAACTGCAACAACTTACACAGGTGGTCAGGCTTGGTATGATAATATTGTTTCTGTTGATCCAGCAAATCATAATAATGTTTATGCTGGCGGCGTTGATAATTTTAAATCTACAGATGCAGGTTCCAGCTGGAATCAAAAAACAAATTGGTACTCGGGTACTTCGTTTCAATATGTTCATGCAGATCAGCATGCAATGGCCTGGGCACCATCAAATTCTAACATAGTATATCTTGGTAATGATGGCGGAATTTGGAAATCAACCAACAAAGGTGAAAACTGGACTTCATTAAATAATAATCTTTATATAACACAGTTTTATTATGGTGCTACTAATCCAACAGGAACTGTTTATGCTGGTGGTACACAAGATAATGGAACTTTAAGATCAACTGGTTCATCAACCTGGAGTGAAATTCTTGGTGGAGATGGCGGTGCAACTGAAATTGATTTTAACAATACAAATATTATTTATATGGAGTATGTTAATCTTGCTTTTTTCAAATCAACTAATGGTGGGGCATCATTTGAGAAAAAAATGAATGGAATTCCAGCTGGTCCGAATCCATATGATGGAACAACAGACAGAACTCAATTTATCTCTCCATTCTCTATGGATCCAAACAACTCCAGTACAATAGTTGCAGGAACTTATAGAATTTGGAGAACAACTAATGGAGCAGATAATTGGTCTGCAATAAGTGGTGATTTAACTGGTGATGCAAGCAGTACAGTTTCAACTGTTATAGTAGCAAAAGGAAACTCTAATGTTATTTATGCCGGATGTTCAAATGGTGTTGTTCAGGTTACAACAAATGGAGGAACAAACTGGACTCTTAGAGATGCGGGTTTACCAAATTTATCAGTAACTAGAATCGCATCCGATCCAACAAATCCTGCAATTGCTTATGTTACTTTTTCTGGATACACTGCTACTTCTAAAATTTATAAGACTACAAATTATGGTGCTAACTGGACAAATGTTTCTGGTAATTTGCCAAACATTCCTACAAACTGTGTTGTTGTAAATCCTACCAACTCAAATAATTTATTTGTTGGCACTGATCTTGGAATTTTTTCAACAACAGATGGTGGAAGCAGTTGGGTGCAGGATGTAAATGGAATGGCTAATGTTCCTGTTTTAGATCTTGATTACCGTGCATCAGATAACAAATTATTTGCGGCAACTCACGGAAGAAGTATGTTTGTTACTTCAGTTTCTGGTGGTGGTGGTGGAACACAAACAGCAAACTTAACTTATGATGACGGAACTCCAACTGGTGGTTGGTTTTGGAATAATAATGGTCAAGGATCAGCAAATAGAATGACTCCAACTTTGTCAAATGCTACGCTTACTCAAATGGAAATCTATATAACTGGTGTTGAAGCAGGTACTGCAACTTATAAACCAATCGTACTTGCAAATAATGGTGGTACTCCTGGTAGTGATTTAGCCACTCTAAATTTTAAAACAGCAGCTTCCTATCCTGGTTGGGATGCAACAAATTTAAGCAGCTATGGAATAACTGTTAATAGTGATTTTTTTGTTGGATTAAAATATGATGGTACAAATAAACCAATATATGGTTATGATCCCCCTGATAATGGTAGAGCATGGGATTTTGATGGATCTAATTGGTCTACCTATGCTCAAACTTATTTTATGAGAGCCACAATTCAGACTACAACTTCAGTTGCTGAAATAAGTAATGAAATTCCTAATGCATTTGAACTTAGCTTTAATTATCCAAATCCATTCAATCCTTCAACAAGTTTTAGATATGCGTTGCCAGAAGGAAGAAATGTTAAAGTTATTGTTTATGATATTAATGGTAGTAAAGTAACTGAGCTTGTAAATAATTATCAAGGTGCCGGTACTTATGAAGTTACTTGGAATGGAAAAAATGATTTAGGCGATCAAGTTGCGAGTGGAACTTATATATACCAGGTTAAAGCAGGTGATTTTGTTCAAACCAAAAAAATGTTGATGCTTAAGTGACCTTGTTATTATAATAAGTTGTCTTAAATTATTTATGCCGGTCGAAAGGGACTTGTTCCCTTCATTCTTCATTCTCCCTTTGAAGAACTAATCGATCGGCACCATTTTTTTAAAGTAATAAAATTTACTACTTCACATATTTTTATTGGTTACTTTTTTTATTTGATATTAGTTGTTTTTTAAATGGTGCAATTTAAAAACTTTAAGTAGCGTATTATGAAATGGTTTCACATTCACTTTAAGGAAGAGGATCTTTCCTCATCATCAGATGAAAGATTGATAAAAGAATTTATTAATCTTACTCATTTGCTTCATCATCCGGATGAATTAGGATTATACCAATTAAAGTTTAGAGTTGAAGATGGACAGGTAATGTATCTTTCCACACCAGATGTTTATGCTTACAAAATAAAAAGTATTTTAGCACATTTTCCGGCTACTGAAGTATCAAATCCAAACCTTAAAGTTCTTAAGCTTATTATAGGTAAAAGCGTAAAGTGAATTAGAAGTATTCTTAATAAATATAATTATTGGACATATTATATTTTTCTTCTTACGTGCTCTTAAATTGAAATTGATTTATTTGAGCAAATTTATTTTCAAATGTTCACACAAGGATTAGTTCTTAAAATTCCAACGAAAAACATAAACGACTTATGTGGCGGTAAATATAAAACCAAAGTAATATTTTTTCTGCCAGAATTGTCCCATCTTGGTTATTGTCTCCACTGATACTTTAATTAGGTCGATTTTACTGAGGCAGGATTTTTGCAAAATTATAAACATTCTAAATAAGGAAAAACGATGAAAACAATATTAGTTTTTGTAACAATCATAGTCGTATTAAGCATTGCAACTTTAACAAAATCAGAAGCAGATTTTAATGGAAACACCCCCGGTTGTGGTGGTTCAAATTGCCATTCAACACAATCTGGTTTGGTAACAACAGAAGTCCTAGATAATTTTCAAGTAAGAGTTACTGTAAGTGGTACAACTTCTAAAGTTGGCGGAGAATTAGTAAACTCAAGCGGAACTGTTGTTGCTTTTTTTAATTCTACTTCAAGCAATCCATTTATTTTAACTGCTCCATCAGCAGGGACTTACACTGTTAATGCAGGATATAAAAGCCCATCAAGAAAATGGGGAAGTGCATCTGCTGTTTTAACAGTTACAGGTGTGGATGAAGAGTTAATTGGATTAAAACCTGATTTTTTTCAATTGTATTCAAATTATCCAAATCCTTTTAATCCGAACACAAAAATTCGATATGCAATTTCCGAAACAGCTTATACTACTTTAATAGTCTATTCAATTCTAGGAAAGGAAGTTGCAACTTTGATAAATGAACAAAAATCTCCTGGTATTTATGAAGTTAACTTTGAAGCCGCAAATCTCCCAAGTGGAACTTATATTTATAAATTGAATGCTGGCTCATTTACTGAAACAAAAAAAATGATAGTATTGAAATAGTTCGATAAAGCTTAATTTTATTCTATAAGCGATTCATTTGAATCGCTTTTTTATTATTAAAACTCACATTCACCAATCTTTATAAAATCTTTATACTCTGCACTCGTCTTTTAACAGCATCTTTATGATTACCACAATAAGTTTGACTCAAAAGAAAAAGGTAAAAAGATGTTTGAGATTATTTCGTTGATTATTGCAGGATTTGTTTTAGTCTATTTAATATATGCGCTAATTAAACCTGAGAAATTTTAAGGAGCAATAAAATGAATTTCTTATTTGATACTATTCAATTTGTTTTGTTCTTAGTTGTGTTAACATCCGGTTCAGTTTTTTTTGGCGGTTTATTTTATAAAGCATTGATTGGAGAAAGGAACTTATTAAGTCCTATTCTGCTTAAACCAGAAAAATTTATTTATAAAATATTTAGGATTGATGAAAAATATGAGATGGATTGGAAAGAATATCTAAAAGGAATTTTGTCTTTCAGTTTTTTAAGCTTTTTATTTGTTTTAGCAATCCAGTTATTACAACAGTATCTACCTTTAAATCCGCAAAATATTTCTAACGTAGAATTTTTTCTTGCTTTTAATACAGCCGTTAGTTTTATGACTAACACAAATTGGCAAGCATATTCTGGTGAATCTACTCTTAGTTACTTTGTACAGATGATTGGTCTAACAGTGCAAAATTTTGTAAGTGCCGCAATTGGATTATCAGTTTTACTTGCATTAATTAGAGGGATAACTATCCGGCAGGGTAAAACTATTGGTAATCTTTGGGTCGATTTAACACGCTCAGTACTTTATGTGTTAATGCCTTTATCAATCATTTTAGCAATTCTACTAATTAGTCAGGGTGTTGTACAAACATTTGATTCATACACAACTGTACAAACTATAGAAGGAAGTAATCAAATTATTCCGTTAGGTCCAGCTGCATCGCAAATTGCGATAAAGCAGCTTGGAACAAATGGCGGAGGTTTCTTTGGTGTTAATAGTGCTTTCCCGTATGAGAATCCAACTCCGTTTTCAAATTTTTTGCAAGTACTTTCAATACTACTTATCCCTGGCGCACTTGTTTTTACTTATGGAAAGATGCTAAGTAATAAAAAACACGCCTGGTTGATATTTGGAGTAATGATGTTTGCATTCTGTTCTGGAATTATAGTTTCATATTGGTCAGAGGTTTCTAACAGTTCAACATTTCACTCAAGCGAATTGATGGAAGGTAAAGAAATGAGGTTCGGAGTTTTTAATAGTGTGCTCTGGTCAGTTGCTACAACTGTTGCTTCAAATGGCTCTGTAAATGCAATGCACAGCAGTATGTCCTCAATTTCCGGAATGGTTGAATTGATAAATATGCAACTTGGTGAAATAATTTTTGGCGGTATTGGCTCAGGATTATATGGGATGATTTTATTTATTCTGTTAACTGTATTTATCTCTGGTTTGATGGTTGGCAGAACACCAGAATATTTTGGAAAAAAAATAGAGGCTTATGAAATTAAATGGGCAATAATCGGAATACTTATTCCAAGTGTAGTGATCTTATTTTTTACAGCAATCGGTGTAACAACAAACGTTGGCTTATCAAGCATATTAAATAAAGGTCCACACGGATTATCAGAAATACTTTATGCGTTTACTTCGGGAGCCAACAATAACGGAAGTGCTTTTGCAGGATTAAATGCAAATACTAATTTCTATAATATTTTAATTGGCTTTGCAATGTTACTGGGAAGATTTGGTGTGATAATACCTGTCCTTGCAATTGCAGGTAATCTTGTTAAAAAGAATATCACTCCTGAAACTTCTGGCACTCTCTCAACAAATAATTTTCTATTTGGTTTTTTATTACTCTCGGTAATAATAATTGTTGGTGCACTAACATTCTTTCCAGCATTATCAATCGGGCCAATTATTGAACATCTATTAATTAAATCAGGTTACACTTTCTGAGTATAAATCAGAATACAAAATAATTATTGGTAAAAATTTATGAGTACTAATACAAACAAACCGCTTTTCGAAAAACAAATTGTATTGAATGCTGTTAAGGATTCATTTATAAAACTTAATCCATCCTATTTGATTAAAAACCCTGTGATGTTTATTGTTGGAATTGGTGCACTTCTAACATCAATCATCTGCATTATAGATATTATAAATCACAAACCAGTTTCGTTCGATTTACAGATAGCAATCTGGCTGTGGTTTACAATTTTGTTTGCAAACTTTGCAGAAGCAGTTGCTGAAGGAAGAGGAAAAGCACAAAGTGAAAATCTTCGAAAATCAAGAACAACAACCAAAGCAAGAAAATTAAATGGCACTACTGAAACTATTGTAACTGCTTTAGAATTAAGAGCGGGCGATATAGTTGTTTGTGAAGCTAATGATCTAATTCCTGCCGATGGGGAAGTGATTGATGGAGTTGCAAGTGTTGATGAAGCTGCTATAACCGGAGAATCTGCTCCTGTCATTCGTGAAAGCGGCGGAGACCGAAGCGCAGTTACCGGTGGCACAAAAGTTTTAAGTGATAAAATTATTATAAGAATCACTTCTAATCCAGGAGAAACTTTTATTGATAGAATGATTTCACTAGTTGAAGGTGCAAAAAGAAAAAAGACTCCAAATGAAATTGCATTATCAATTTTACTTTCAGGATTAACAATTGTATTTCTTGTAGTCGTAGTAACATTAAAATCATTTTTTAATTTCTACGAAATAACTCTCGGCCAGGATATAAACGCAGTATCTGTTCCTGTTTTAATTGCATTATTAGTTTGCTTGATACCAACGACTATCGGTGGTTTATTAAGTGCAATCGGTATAAGTGGAATGGATAGGCTACTTAAGCACAACGTAATTGCTATGAGCGGAAGAGCAGTTGAAGCTGCTGGTGATATTGATGTTTTACTTTTAGATAAAACAGGTACAATTACTTTGGGAAACAGAATTGCAACCGAGTTTATTCCTGCACCAGATGTTAATGAAGATTATTTAGCAGATGCAGCTCAATTAGCATCTTTATCCGATGAAACACCGGAAGGAAGATCTATTGTAATTCTTGCAAAAGAAAAATTTAAGATTAGAGAAAGAAACATTCATGAACTAAATGTTAAGTTTGTACCCTTTAGTGCAAAGACACAAATGAGTGGAGTAAATATTGAAGCCTCAGGTTCTCATTCAGAAAGAATAATCCGTAAAGGTTCTTTGGAAGCAATAAAAAAATATCTGTCTGAACAAACAAACATAAATATTGCAATTCAATCAGATTATATGATTACACAAATGATTGGAGTTGATATCGCTTTATCTGGCGGTACTCCTCTTGTTGTTGTTGAAAACAATAAACTGCTTGGTGTGATACAACTTAAAGATGTTGTTAAAGGCGGGATAAAAGAACGGTTTGAACAGCTAAGAAAGATGGGTATAAAAAGTATTATGATCACTGGTGATAATCAGCTTACAGCAGCTGCTATTGCCGCGGAAGCTGGAGTTGATGGATTTATTGCTGAAGCTAAACCTGAAGATAAATTATTTAGAATCCGTGATGAACAGGCACAAGGTAAAATGGTTGGAATGATCGGCGATGGAACAAACGATGCACCAGCTCTTGCACAGGCTGATGTTGGAATTGCAATGAATAGTGGAACACAAGCTGCACGCGAGGCTGGTAATATGATTGACTTGGATAGCAGTCCTACAAAACTTATTGAAGTTGTGGAAATTGGAAAACAATTATTAATGACAAGAGGCTCACTTACAACCTTTAGTATTGCAAATGATGTAGCAAAATATTTTGCGATCATTCCGGCTATTGCACTTTCATTGTTTGCAACTAATTCACTCAATGGACCACTATCAGTTTTAAATGTAATGCAGCTTGCATCGCCGCAAAGTGCAATTCTTAGTGCGGTGATATTTAATGCATTAGTGATTATTGCATTAATTCCACTTGCATTAAAAGGAGTTGCATACCGTCCTGAAGGTGCGGCAACAATTCTAAAAAGAAATATTTTAATTTATGGTGTTGGTGGGTTAATCATTCCTTTTATTGGTATAAAAATAATTGATGTATTAATCACTTTATTAAAATTGGTTTAAACTAAATAGATTATCGCAATAAAAAACTCTTACTGAAAAAACTATGAAAAAAATATTTATACAATCATTAAAAATGTTTTTTTTAATGACACTATTAACAGGAATTATCTACCCATTATTTATTACCGTTTTTGGGCAATTATTATTTTCTTATCAAGCAAATGGATCAATGATTCTGAAAGATGAAAAATTAATTGGTTCAAAATTAATTGGACAAAATTTTGCGGATAGTATTTACTTCCACCCAAGACCATCTGTAATCACTTATAACCCGATGCCTTCAGGAGCAAGCAACTTAGCTCTTTCGAACGCAACACTTCACGAGCAGGTAAATGATAGAAAGAAAATATTTAAAGAAGAAAATTATTTAGTCGATACTGTTCTTATTCCTTCAGAAATTATTTTTTCTTCGGGCAGTGGAGTTGATCCGCATATTTCTAAAGAAGCAGCAATTTTGCAAATACCAAGAATTATTAAATCGAGGTTATTAAACTCTGAAGAATCTAAAAAAGTTTTTAGTCTTATTACTTCGCAAACGGAATCTCGTCAGTTTGGTATATTAGGTGGTGAAGTAGTAAATGTTCTTGAACTGAACATAAAATTAGATGAGCTGATAAAATGATAGACAATCCTGAACCAAATCGACCCAACCCTGATGTACTTCTTAATCATATAACAAAGAAGGAAGAAAAAACACACAAAGGCAGATTAAAAATATTTTTTGGAATGTGTGCCGGTGTTGGCAAAACTTACTCAATGCTTAAAACTGCACAAAAGGCAAAGCTGGATGGTGTGGATGTTTTAATTGGAATTGTTGAAACACACAACCGTCCTGAAACTGAAGCTTTAGTTAAAGGATTGGAAAAAATTCCGTTAAAAGAAATTAAATACAGAGAAACTATCTTTAATGAATTGGATGTTGATACTATACTTAAAAGAAAACCTGCTTTGATTTTAGTTGATGAGCTAGCCCACACAAATATTCCGGGAAGCAAACATTTAAAAAGATATCAGGATGTTCTAGAAATTCTGGAAAACGGTATTGATGTTTATACTACTTTAAATGTTCAGCATATTGAAAGTCGATCTGATACTGTAAAGCAAATAACTGGTACCACAATTAGAGAAACTGTTCCTGATTCAATTTTAGATCATGCAGATGAAATTGAACTAGTTGATATAACTCCGGGAGAATTATTACAGCGTTTAGTGGAAGGAAAAGTTTATACACCTGAAAGTTCTAAACAGGCAATACAAAATTTTTTCCGAAAAGGAAATCTTACAGCATTGCGTGAAATGGCTTTAAGAATTACTGCTGAAAAAGTTGATAAGGAACTTCGTGATTATAAAAGTGAAAAAAATATTTTTGAAGTATGGAAATCGGGACAGAGATTAATGTGTGCAATAAGCCCAAGTCCTTACTCAGCAAATCTGATTAGATGGACACGAAGAATGGCTTATTCAATGGAATCGACCTGGATTGCTGTGTACATTGAAACTGATAGTAAAATTTCAGAACAAAACAAAAACAATCTTTTGCAAAATTTTAAACTCGTAGAAGAGCTTGGCGGAGAACTAATTACCGCTCAGGATGTTGATGTTGTTGATGGACTTGTAAGAGTTGCAAAAGAAAATAATATAACTCAGATTTTTATTGGTAAATCCCAAACCTCAAGTTTGTATAAAATATTTGGTGGTAAAAGTTATTTAAATACCTTAATGGATAAGAGTCGCGATCTTGACATATACATTTATGGTGGTGATAGGCCTGAACAAAAAAATATAAAAAGTTTGCTTCTTGAATTTATCAGTAAATCGCATTCTGGTTTTGGCAGCTATTTATCAGTCTCAATAATTGTAAGTGTTATTGCCACCATTCTCTATTTCATTCAGGATAATATTGGATACGAAGTAGTATCGTTATTATTCTTACTTATTGTTTCCGTATTGCCGCTTTTTAACTATAGAGTTGGTCCGGTATTGTTTGCTGCGTTCTTAAGTGCTGTTAGCTGGAACTATTTTTTTATTCCACCTCACTTTACTTTTCATATCGAAAAACCTGCTGATGTTTTAATGTTCTTTACATATTTTGTTGTTGCTTCAACATCCGGGTTTTTGTCAACAAAAATTAGAACACAACAAAACTTTCTAAAACAAAAAGAAGAAAGAACTTCCTCATTATTTAATCTATCCAAAGCGCTTTCATCTGCTACAAATCTTAATGATATTGCTGAAACTTCAGTAAAAAATATTGAGAAGGTGTTCAACTGTAATTGTATATTCTTTTTAGTTGATAACAACCGGAAGCTAAACGCTAAACCACACAGCTCAAGTTCTTTTGTTGTTGATGATTATGATTGGGTTATTGCAAACTGGAGTTACACAAGCGGAAGAAAAGCTGGAAAGTTTACTGATACACTTTCTGATGCCGATGCAACTTATTACCCTATTAAAAGTAAAAGCGGTAATCTTGGGGTATTTGGAATTAAAACTGAAAACAATGAAGAATTTACTTTTGATCAGGAAGAATTTTTTATCAATTTCATTACACAAATATCAAACGCGGTTGAAAGAGAATATCTTAATCAAATTGCAAAACAATCAATTGTTACTGTTGAATCTGAAAAACTTTATAAAACGCTTTTCAATTCTATTTCCCACGAATTAAAAACACCAATCACAAGTATCATCGCCGCAACAAGTTCTTTAGAACAAGAAAATCAAGTAAACTCTAACAAAATACAAAGTTCACTTATTCAGGAAATTAGAATTGCTGTTGGAAGATTAAATCGGTTGGTTGAAAATTTATTGGATATGGCCAGGCTTGAATCTGGCAAACTTAAATTAAAATATACCTGGAATGGCATTTCAGATGTTTTAAATAGTGTTGCTGCAAGAATGAAAGAAGAATTAAAAACAAATAACCTTGAGATAAAAATTGAAGGTGAAGTTCCTATATTTCAATATGATTTTGGATTAATTGAGCAAGCTTTAATTAATGTTATACATAATTCCATTATTTATTCGCCGCAAAATTCTATCATTTTTATTTTAGTAAAAGTTGAAGATGGATTTTGTAAGATTGATATTAAAGATAGTGGTCCGGGATTTCCACCAGAATCTTTTGAAAAACTTTTTGAAAAATTTTATCGTGTTCCTGGAACAAAAACCGGCGGAACCGGACTTGGTTTATCGATAGCAAAAGGACTTATTGAAGCACATACAGGAAAAATTTCTGCAAAAAATAATCCTGATTATGGTGCAACATTTACAATTATGATCCCAATAAAACTTTAATTTTTCTGATGGAAAACAAATACAATATTTTAATAGTTGATGATGAACCACAGATTAGAAAAATTCTGCGTATTACTTTAGAATCAAATTCTTATAAAGTGATGGAAGCAGAAAATGGCAAAGATGGAATTGCCTTTACTGCTGCAAATAAACCTAACTTAATAATTTTGGATTTAGGATTGCCTGATCAGGATGGATTATCAGTATTAAAAAATATTCGGGAATGGAGTAACATACCTGTAATTATTCTTTCTGTTAGAAATTCAGAGGAAGATATTGTTTCTTGTTTAGATCAAGGCGCTGATGATTATTTAACCAAGCCTTTTAACACATCAGAATTATTAGCAAGGATCAGGGCAAGTTTAAGAAGATCTGCGCAGGTGAATGAAGAAAATGTTTATTCCGATGGCAGCTTAAGTATTGATCTTGTATCACGCACTGTAAAAAAAGAAACTTTTGAAGTTAAATTAACAGCAACTGAATATGATTTATTGTTACTCTTTGTTAAAAATGTTGGAAAAGTATTAACCCATCGTTACATACTTAAAGAAATTTGGGGACCCGCGTATATTGAACAATCACAATACCCAAGAGTGTTTGTTGGCAATCTCCGCAAAAAAATTGAAGATGATCCTGCAAATCCAAAATATATTCTAACCGAATCCGGTGTTGGATATAGATTTGTTTCCATTAAATAGTAATAAATCTGATATAAAAATTGTCTTAGATTATTAGAATAAATTGAAAGAGTTAGGTTTCAATCCTTCCTAAATTTAAGGATTATTTTTTAATAATGATTGCAATCACTTAAACCTTACAAATGGAAAATTATTACCCCAATTATTCTTAAATTGCATATCAAATCAGCTATATTTAATTTTTCAATAGTAATACTTACGGAGAAATTTAAGCCCAATGTTAAAAATATTAAAAAAGATTTTTGGTGATAAACACGAAAAAGATTTAAAGGTTCTTTGGCCTATTGTAGATGAAATTAATGGTCATTATGAAACAATTAAAAATCTTACCGATGATGAATTAAAAAACAAAACAAAAGAGTTTAAAGAAAAAATTCAAACTCATACAGAAGAAACACGAAAACAAATTGCTGAACTAAAAACCCGTTTACAATCTGATGAAGATTTTGATCGTAATGCTGCTTATGATGAACTGCAAGGACTTGAAGATGCTCTTAATGATGAATATGAAGAAATTCTTGACGAGCTTTTACCGGAAGCTTATGCGGTTGTTAAATCAACTTGCCAGCGTTTGGTAGGACAAAGCTGGACCGTTGCCGGAAATAAAAGCACCTGGGAAATGGTTCCTTACGATGTTCAACTTATCGGCGGAATAGTTCTTCATCAAGGTAAAATTGCAGAGATGGCTACAGGTGAAGGAAAAACACTCGTTGCTACTTTGCCTTTGTATTTAAATTCCCTTACAGGTCTTGGTGTGCATTTAATTACTGTAAATGATTACCTTGCTAAACGTGATAGCGAATGGATGGGAGAAGTTTTTAGATTTCATGGTTTAACAGTTGGTGTAATTCTTAACACAATGGATTCATCACAAAGACAGCAACAATATGCTTGCGATATTACATACGGAACAAATAATGAATTTGGTTTTGATTATCTGCGTGATAATATGTCTGTAGATTTATCTCAGCAAGTACAACGTAAACATAATTTTGCAATTGTTGATGAAGTTGATTCTGTTTTGATAGATGAAGCAAGAACTCCGCTTATAATTTCCGGTCCTGTTGATCGTGATGATCAGCAGTTTAATGATATGCGACCAAGAGTTGAAAGACTTTTTAGATTGCAGAAAAATATGGTTGCAACACTAGTACAGCAAGCTGAAGAAATGTTAAGCAGCGATGGTGGAAACGATACTGAAGCAGGTGTTTTACTATTTAGAGCCCAGCGTGGTTTACCTAAAAACAATAAACTTACAAAAGTTCTTTCTGATCCATCTTATAAAAGATTAGTCCAACGTACCGAATTAGAATACTTGCGTGAAAAAGCTAAGAATATGTATATCATTGATGACGAATTGTATTTTGTTATTGATGAAAAAGGGAATCAGATTGATATAACTGAAAAGGGAAGAGAAGAACTTGCCAAAGGTAGTGGAATGGAAAAAGAATATTTCGTTCTACCAGATCTTGGTTATGAAATAAGCAAGTTTGAAAATGATGATTCAATATCATTAGAAGAAAAAGTAAAAAGAAAAGATATACTTTATAAAAAATATTCTGAAGCAAGTGATAGAATTCATACAATCAACCAGTTGTTAAAAGCTTACACTCTATTTGAAAAAGATGTTGAGTATGTAATTACCGAAGAAGGTAAGATTGCAATCGTTGATGAATTTACCGGTCGTGTTTTACCTGGAAGAAGATATAGCGATGGTTTGCATCAGGCAATTGAAGCAAAAGAAAATGTAAAAGTAGAAAGAGATTCTCAAACTCTGGCTACAATTACTTTGCAAAATTATTTTAGAATGTACAATAAACTTGCAGGAATGACGGGTACCGCTGAAACTGAAGAAGGTGAGTTTTTTGAAATCTACAAACTTGAAGTTGTTGTTATCCCTTCAAACAAGGCAATTTCCAGGGATGACCAGGATGATGCAGTTTATAGAACTAAACGTGAAAAATATAATGCAATCATAGAGCAAATTGAAGAATTAAAAAAAGATGGAAGACCTGTACTTGTTGGCACAACATCAGTAGAAGTTTCTGAAACACTAAGCAGAATGTTAAAAAGAAAAGGTGTGCAACATAATGTACTAAATGCAAAACAACATCAAAAAGAAGCAGAAGTTGTGCAGCACGCTGGTGAACTTAGTGCTGTTACTATCGCAACAAATATGGCAGGTAGAGGTACAGATATTAAACTTGGTGCTGGTGTAAAAGATAAAGGTGGACTTTACATACTTGGTACTGAAAGACATGAATCAAGACGTATTGATAGACAGCTTCGTGGACGTTCAGGAAGACAGGGAGATCCAGGCGTTTCTAAGTTTTATCTTTCACTTGAAGATGATTTGATGCGATTATTTGGCAGTGATAGAATTTCATCCGTTATGGAAAGAATCGGTATTAAAGAAGGTGAAGTGATTCAACATCCAATGATAAGCAAATCTGTTGAACGCGCACAAAAGAAAGTTGAAGAAAATAACTTTGCTATTAGAAAACGTTTGCTTGAGTATGATAACACGATGAACTCTCAGCGTGAAGTAATTTATTCTAAAAGACAAAAAGCTTTGCAAGGTGACAGATTAAAAAGTGAAATCCTTACTCAGATGGAAGAGTATATTGATGAAATTGTTGAAAAACATTTTGAAGATGTTAATGTAACCGGGTTAAGAGAACAATTACTACAACACTTTTTAGTTGATTTTAAAGTAGAACCTGAAGAGTTTGAAAAACTTGGACGAGATGGATTAAAATCCAAAATAGTTGATGCTGCTTTAGATTTTTATAAAAGAAAAGAAGAAGTACTTGGCTCAGAATTAATGGCAAGATTGGAAAGATATGCAGTGTTAAGTGTAATCGATCATAAATGGAAAGAACACTTGCGTGAGATGGATGATCTGAAAGAAGGAATTGGTTTAAGAGCTTATGGGCAGAAAGATCCGCTTGTAGAATATAAAGGTGAAGCGTTTAAGTTGTTTGTTGAATTGTTAAATCAAGTAAGAAATGAATCTGTTTCTTTTGCCTTTAAATTTTTTCCACAAGCAGCGGAAGAAGTTCAGAGAAGAAGAACTGCACCAATTAAAATGATGGAAAGCAAACAGAGCACAGAAAATATTGGTTTATCAAGTCATCCTCCGCAAACAAATGCTGAAGGTAAAGTACAAACAGTACGGACTGAAGAAAAAACAGGTCGAAACGATCCTTGTCCTTGTGGTAGTGGTAAGAAATTTAAACAATGCCATGGCAAATAAAATCGGAGCCATCAATGAAAAAAATTGAAGCAATAATTCGTCCCTTTAAACTTGATGAAGTAAAAGAAGCATTAGTTGAAGAAGGAATAAAGGGTTTAACAATTTCTGAAGTTAGAGGCTATGGCAGGCAAAAAGGCCACACAGAAACTTATCGTGGCAGTGAGTACCAGATTGAATTTATTCCAAAAATAAAAATAGAAATTGTAGTTGATGATTCGCTTCAAGAAAAAGTTGTAGATGCAATTTTAAGAACTGCTAAAACAGGGCAGGTTGGTGATGGCAAAATATTTATATCTGATGTGCAGGAAGTTATAAGAATAAGAACTGAAGAATCCGGTCCACAAGCTTTGTAGAAAAAAATACCTTTTTCTTTTTAAAAAGGATTAATACTTTACGGTATGATTTTAAGAACAAAAACATTTAAGCATTTTCTAATACTTATACTTCTTCTTATTTCTAGTGGATGTTCTGTATGGGAAAATTTTACAACCTATTTTAATCTATACTACAATACAGCATCCATTTTTGAAGATGCTGAAAATGAAATTCTATCTCAAAAACGAGATTTGTTTTCGAATGAACCGCTTGTGGTTCCTGGATCTGCAAAAACAAATCTTATAAAAGTTGTAGAAAAAGCTTCTAAACTTTTGCAATTCAATTCAAACACATCTTTTGTTGATGAAGCATTAATGATGCTTGGTAAATCATTTTACTATCAGAATAATTATCAAAAATCTATCAGAAAATTTGAAGAATTACTTGCTACAAATCCTGATGACGAAATTGCAACGGAAGCAAATCTATGGATAGCTAAATGCAGATTTGAGATGCGCGAATTTACTGAAGGATTAAGTATTCTTGATGTTGTCCGTAAAAAATCTGTTGAAGAAGATTATGAGAAATTAATTAAAGAATCATATGCACAAGAAATAAAGTATAGAATAAAAGAAGAGGATTATGATTTAGCTATAAGTCTTGCAAATGAGTTTGCTGAAGTTTATGATGATGATGTTGTGCGCGCTCAAATTTATTATGAGTTAGGAAATCTGTACTTACTTAATAAAGATAATGAAAATGCTATAGTAGCTTATGAAAAAGTTTTTGAAAATGAACCTGATTTTGATCTTCAAGTTGCCGCAACGATTAAATACGCAAACGCTCTGCGTAATGCTGGCCAGAATGAAAAAGCTTTAGAGGTTTTTGAAGATATACGGGATGAAGATAAGTTTTCTACGTCTTACAACGAAATTGATTTTGAGATTGGTAAAACGTTTGTTCAGCTTGGTGAATATAATAAGGCTTATGATCAATTCAGGCTGGTTGATTCAATGTATAAAAATACGACTTTTTCATCAGCCTCAAATTTTGAATTAGCTGAATTATATCGCACAAAATTTATGAATTATGATAGTGCAGGTTATTTTTATTCTAAAGCTGCTACTACAAACTTGCCAAAAGATTATCAAACAATCGCTAAAGAAAATAATCTGTTGTTTGCTAAATACTCAAGACTTAGAAAAGATATTAATAAAATAAGCAAGCAATTATATTATTCACAAAATCCAGAAATATTTTCAACGGATTCAACTAATTATGTTGCTGATTCGTTAAAGCTTTTAACAGAATATCTTGAGCAAAAAGAAATGCAAGATATCTGGAAAAGTGTTGATACAGCATCAAGAAATTCAAATATAAAAGATTCAACATTAATAAAAGATTCTATTTTTGTTAAAGATAGTTTGATGAAAGTCGATAGTTTAATCAGGATTGGAGAACTATCATCCATTGATACAATTGGCTTAAGAAAAAATATTTTAGATAGTTTGAAAGTAAAAAATCTTGCAAAGTTAAAAGACCCAAAAAATCCTGCAAATGTTATTAACCAATTGCAAAGCCAGGTAAAATTAGATAGCGTTAAATTCAAAAAAAATCCACCAAGAAAACTTAAAATTACTGCCGACTCGGCCAAAACCGTTCTTGCAAAAAATTGTTTAGAACTTGGAAATTTATTTTTAACAGAGTTTGATGTTCCCGATTCCGCGTTAAGTTTATATAATAAAATTCTGATAGAATATCCTTCGCCAACTTATTATCCTAATACGCTGTATGCTCTTGGCAGTTACTATCTAACTCTTGATGATAAAAGTAAAGCTGATAGTTTATTTAACATTATATATGATAATTATAAAGATAGGACAATCGTTAACTCTGCAGCCAGTAAACTTAACAAGCCTTTAATAGATCTAAAGTTTGACCCAGCAAAAGATTTGTTTGCATCGGCAGAGGATTTAATGTTAGAAGGTAAGTTCGATCAATCATTGATAAAACTGTATAACATTTACCGCAAGCATCCTAAATCTGGTGTTGCACCGCAAGCATTATACACATCTGGTTGGATTTTAGAGAATGATCTTTCACTTCTGGATTCAGCGGCAATGGTTTATGATACTTTGATTGCAAAATATCCTGCAAGTGTTTATGTAAAAAATGTTTCAAAAAAAGTTTCTGCTTATAAGCAGGAAAAATTTAGAATCCAAAAAGCGATACAGGATAGTATAAATGCAATTGCAAAGTTGCACAATGATTCAGTTATGGTAGCAAAAAATGATACATTGTTAAATAATGCTGAAGATATTATTGATGAAAATCTCAACCTTGGTGGTGTTGATGAGAATAAAAATGGTATTACTGATCCTGCATTAGACAACAATATTGTTAATAATCCGGTTGGAATAACGACAAAGAAAAAACTTGATCCACTTTGGGATCCGAGAAAGCACTTCAACTAAACTTCACAATAATTTTTTAATTATTGAACTATGCGATACCGTGAACTACTCGAACTCATTGAAGAAGGCGAAAATATTCAATGCGAGTTTAAACGTAAATTTTCAACATCGGAAAAAATAGCAAGAGAAATGATTGCTTTTGCAAATACAAAAGGTGGGTATCTACTCTTTGGTGTTGATGATGATAAAAAAATTGTTGGAGTTGAGAGCGAAAAAGAAACTTCAGAACTAGTAAATGATACGGCTGCAAATCATTGCGAACCTAAAATTGATATCTTTATTGAATACAAAGAAGTTGATGGAAAAGAAATTGTTATTGTAAAAGTTCCTGAATCAAAAAATAAACCTCACCGGTTACAGGATTATCAATCAGAACTTGATATTACAAATGCAACCGTTACAATTCGAGTAAATGATAAAAGTGTTCAGGCAAGTAAGGAAATGATTAGAATTCTTCGGGCTCAGACAAATCAATTAGCGCTAAAAAAATATATTTTGGGTCAAACAGAAAAAACAGTATTTGAATATCTATCTAAAACTGAGCGAATTTCTGTTAGAGAACTGAGTAATCTTGTAAACATTTCTGAAAGAAGAGCATCAAGAACTTTAGTAAAAATGGTAAGAGCAAATTTATTGATGATTCATACCAAAGATAATGGGGAAGAGTTTTTTACTATGGCAGTTTAAACTTTATTAGACAAATCAAATATCTTTCGCAACTCAAAAATTGCAATACCGTAAGCAACTGCAACATTTAAAGATTGTTTAATTCCATATTGTGGAATTTCAATTGAGTAATCACACAAATCTAAAACATCTTGAGATATACCGGTTATTTCATTCCCAACAACAAGACAAAGTGGAAACTCATATAAATTGGAATCAGAATAAGACTTGCTGTTTTCTGTAAGTTCTAATGCACAAATTTTTATTCCATTAGCTTTTAAATCTTTAATTGTATCAATAGGATTTTTTATATACTCCCATTTTACACTTTGTGTTGAGCCAAGTGCAGTTTTAAGAACATCTTTATTGCCTTTATTTTCATCATCAATTGGTGGATGAGGTGTGTAACCACATAAGATAAGTTTTTCAATCATCGCCCCATCTGATGTCCTAAATATCGAACCAACGTTGTAGGAACTACGAATTGAATTTAGTAAAACTGTTACAGGTAGTTTTTTAACTGTATGGATTTTGTCAAGTGTAGATCTGTTTATAGAAATTTCATCGTGAGATAATTTTCTCATCTATTCTCCCTCTCCTTGGGAGAGGTTCTTATATGCTAATTGTCCACAAGCTGCGGCAATATCTTCCCCTTGTGTATAACGAACAATTACAGTAATGCCAGCATCTCTTAAAGTCTTAACAAACTCATCAACTCTAAATTTTTGTGATGGCTCAAGTTCCTTTGCAAATCCAGTTGGATTCATATGTGCAATTGAATTAAACGGGATTACATTTATCTTACAAGGAATCGATTTACACAATCTAACAAGAGCATTTAAATCATCAGAACGATCATTTAAATCTTTTAACATTACATATTCAAATGTAATTCGTGTATCAGTTTGTTTGGCAAAATATCTAACAGCTTCAAGATTTTCTGTTATAGAATACTTTTTATTTATCGGCATAATCTTGTTACGTGTTTCCTCAAACAAAGAATGAAGTGATAACGCTAATTTTACTTTTAATCCGCTGTCTGCAAGTTCAATAATTTTAGGGGCAATACCTGCCGTTGAAACAGTAATTCGTCTTAAACTAATGTCTTTAGTTTTTTCTTCAGCAAAAATATGAAGTGTCTTTAAAGTGTTTGCATAATTTAAAAGCGGTTCACCCATACCCATATAAACAATATTGGATATTTTATTTTTTCCATAATCTGCCGAAGCTAAAAGAAACTGATCTATAATTTCTCCAGAAGTAAGATTTCTTTTATAACCCATCAAACCTGTTGCACAAAATTGGCAATCCAACGGACATCCAACTTGTGTTGAAATGCAAAGAGTTGTTCTTTTTATATCAGGTATAATTACTGATTCGACAAGATGCCCATCATTGGTTTCAAATAAATATTTTTTTGTTCCTGATCGTTGTGAGGTTTGTGTAGAAACAAGTGTAAGTGTTTTTAGTTCGCAGTAAAGATTAAGTTTTTTTCTAAGATAATTTGGTAGTGTGGACATTTCATCAAAACTTTGCACCATATGTCCGTACAACCACTCAAATACTTGCTCACCTCTAAATTTTTTTTCTTCTGCTGCAGTAAAAAAATCTTTTAGTTCTTTAAGGGTTAACCCCTTAAGCATCGTTTTGCTTACTGATTCCTCAGTTAAATTTTGTTCTGTCATATCGCAAAATTGAAATGAAATTTGCTGACCATATCAACCTAACAAAAATCCCCGTGATTGATACATATTATTTATTAGCTTATTTTTGAATCAATATTAATGCTCTAAAAAAGCTGCTTAAAATTAACAGGTTTTTACCATAATAAAAAAAGGATTTAAAATGAATTTCGATTTAACCGAAGAACATTTAATGATTCAGGAATCCGCTAAAGATTTTGCAATCAATGAAATTGCCCCTTCTGCAGTGCAGCGTGATAAATCAGCTGAGTTTCCTTACGATATTGTAAAAAAAATGGGTGAACTTGGTTTTATGGGGATGATGGTTTCACCTGATTATGGCGGAGCAGGATTAGATACAATAAGTTACGTTCTTGCTATGATTGAAATATCTAAAGTTGATGCAAGTCTTGGTGTAATTATGTCAGTAAATAATTCATTGGTTTGTTATGGATTGGAAAAATATGGTTCAGATTATATAAAACAAAAATATTTAACTCCGCTTGCTAAAGGTGAAAAACTTGGAGCATTTGCGTTATCAGAACCAGAAGCTGGTAGTGATGCAACAAAACAAAAAACAATGGCAGATAAAGATGGCGATAATTATAGTTTGAATGGAATTAAAAACTGGATTACAAACGGTACTACTGCTGATAATGTTTTAGTTATGGCAACTACAAACAAAGAACTTGCACACAAAGGAATTTCTGCTTTTATTGTTGAAAGAGGAACTCCAGGATTTGGACATGGAGTTAAAGAAGATAAACTTGGTATTAGAAGTTCGGATACTTGTTCACTTACTTTTGAAAATTGCAAAGTGCCTTCTGCAAATCTTATCTGGGAAGAGGGCAAAGGATTTAACTTTGCTATGAATACTTTAAATGGCGGCAGAATTGGAATAGCATCACAAGCAGTTGGGATTGCAGAAGCTTCACTTGATGCTGCAGTAAAGTATGCTAAAGAAAGAAAAGCATTCGGTCAAACAATTTCAAATTTTCAGGCAATTCAGTTTATGCTTTCTGATATGGCGGTAAAAGTTGATGCTGCTAAAATGTTAACATTAAAAGCTGCCGCGCTTAAAGATGCAGGTAAACCTTATATTAAAGAAGGTGCAATGGCTAAGCTATATGCTTCTAAAGTTGCAGTTCAAAACGCACTTGATGCAATTCAAATACACGGCGGTTATGGTTACGTACGTGAGTATTTGGTTGAAAGATATTTACGCGATGCAAAAATAACTGAGATTTATGAAGGAACTTCAGAAATTCAAAAAGTAGTTATTGCCAGAGCATTACTTGATAATAAATAAATTTATTTTGGTTTTGATTTCTCTTTTTATTCAATTATCCATTTCAGTTTATTCTCAAACAGATTGGGTCAGATGGGAAAAATCTGATCCAACTTATCAAAAAAAAGATACACACCTTAATAGAGATTTTGATCTTTCAATCCAATCCGTTTCTGATGTAATTGTTAAACCTTTGATAAACGCTTATTGGTTTTTTGTATCAGATGTTGATGGAGCAAATTGTCCGTTTCATCCTTCTTGTTCAAGTTTTCTTGTTCAATCTATCAAAGAAACAAATCCATTTAAAGGTACATTAATGTTTTTTGATCGATTTACTCGTGACACAAATGTTTTTGGAAGATTGGAACATTACCCAAGATATGGTAATAATCATTTTTATGATCCAATTTCACTTTACACACTTGATAAAGAAAAAATTAAAATCATTCCGACAAATACTTTTATAAATGAATGAGCAATAAAATATTTTTTTTATTGGTTGTGATTTTATTCCCAATCTACGGGCAGCAAATAGATATACATTCACCCAAAAATATTAAGAAGTTTGCCGATTTCCTTTTTTGTGATAAAGATTATCTCCGTGCAATTGATGAGTATAAAAAATATTTGGAAGTAGTCAATAATGATACAATCCGTTTTAAAATTGCTTTAGGTTATTCTTTAATAAATGATCAATCAAATGCTTTGCAAGAATTTAGTTCGATCAATAATTCATCAGCATTATATGAACAAAGTAGAATTGAAGTTTTGAAATCACTTAGTTTGTCTAAATCTGATTCCGCATTTTATTTACTTGCCAATAATTTAATAAACTCAAAATCACAATTCTCAAACAATGCTCAAAGATTATTGAACACTTCAATATTATTGAATGAAAATGAATTGCCAGATAAAAATAAATTTCTTATTCCATTTGAGAGCGATGATAAATTATTACTTGGTAATTATTATGACTTAAAAATAAACCCGCCATATAAAAGTGAAACTGTTGCGGGAATTCTATCTGCAATTATTCCAGGTTCCGGTAAAATTTATACTGAAGATTACGGCGATGGAATTACTGCTTTTTTGTTAACCGGTTTGTTTACTTACTTAGCATATACAAACTTTGAAAATGATCATCAAACAAGAGGCTGGATTTTTACTGCACTTGGAGCCGGATTTTATGCGGGAAATGTTTATGGCTCAGTTGCTTCCGCCCAGATATTTAATGCAAAAGTTAATTTTGATTTTGAAAATGGATTGAAACTTTTTCTTGAAGATAAAAATTTTTTTACTCCAGCCTATGATTTTTGTAAATAAAAAAATATTAGTAATTATTCTGATTGCAATTGCAAACTTGCATTCACAAACTCTTAAAGATCAATTTAGTTATGCTAATGAACTATTTAATGAAGGAAAATATTTTGATGCGATCACTGAATTCAAAAGACTTCAATTCTTTGATAGTGAAAATCAATTTTCATTTCAAAGTAATATATTAATTGGTAAATCTTATAAAGCCGGAGCAAAGTTTGATGATGCAATTAAATATTTTACTCTAGCAGAAATCAGTTCCAGAAATGATGAAGAATATTTCAACTCAAACATTCTAAAAGCAAGAACAAATATCTTACGAAGAACAAATCATCAAGCTGAAAGAATTTTAAACGAATTACTTGTTGATACAAAATTCAAATCAAAAGAAAATGAGATAAAATATTGGTTGGGATGGAATTTGATCTTTTTAGATGAGTGGAAAAAAGCATCAAAAATCTTTTTAGAAAATAATCTTGATACAACATTATCAAATCTATGTATATCGGTTGATGACAAAATGTATTCTGTAAATTTTGCAAAATATAGTTCGTATGTTATTCCTGGTTTTGGGCAATTTTATACTGGCGAATATGTAAGCGGTTTATTATCATTAAGCTGGAATGTTTTTGCCGGATATTTAACTGTAAATTCATTTATTGAAGACAGAGTTTTTGATGGAATAATTACTGCAAATTTTTTATCGATGAGATTTTACTCAGGTAATACACAAAATGCTGAAAAATTTGCATTACAGAAAAATCTTGAAATTTCTAATAAAGCTCTAAATTATTTACAATTTCAGTTTAAAGGCGAAAAACCATAGAGAAAAACTAAAAATTGCACAAGTTTTTTCATCTATTAAATATTATATTTTAGATAGAAATTATCTTAACAGTTAGTACTAACTCTCCATACACAAAAAAGTTTTTAGGAGGAACAATGAAAAATAAAGGTATGATGATCGGATGTGCAATCGGTGGAGTGATCCTTCTTGGAATTGCTATTCTTGTTTCCTGGGGAATAAGTTCTTATAACAATATGGTCTCACTTGATCAATCTGTAATCCAACAATGGGCACAAGTAGAAAATCAATATCAAAGAAGAGCTGATTTGATTCCTAATCTTGTAAATACAGTTAAAGGTTATGCAGATTTTGAAAAAGATGTTTTAACAAAAGTAACCGAAGCTCGCGCAAAAGTTAGCCAATTCAATATCACACCAGAACTTCTTAATGATCCACAAGCATTTGCTAAGTTTCAATCTTTACAGGGTGAATTAAGCGGCGCATTATCAAGATTACTAGTTACAGTTGAAAATTATCCTCAACTAAAAGCCAACGAGAACTTTTTACAGCTTCAAGCTCAGTTAGAAGGTACCGAAAATAGAATTTCTGTTGAGCGTAAAAAGTTTAACGAAGTAGTTCAAACCTACAATACTGCTATAAAAAGATTTCCATCTTCAATGTTAGCAGGAATGTTTGGATTTGGAGAGAAGCAATACTTTAAAGCTATTCAAGGCGCAGATACAGCACCTAAAGTAGAATTTTAAGAATGAAATTATACTTCTTAGTTTTTATTCTTTTTATTTCAACTGCATTTTCTCAACCTGAAATTCCAAAGTTGAAAATGTGGGCTACTGATTTGACTAATACCTTAAGTCAATCAGAATTGAATAACTTAAATATTAGACTAAAAGCTTTTGAAGATACAACTTCAAATCAAATTATTGTTTTAATGATTTCTTCTTTGGATAATTATCCAATAGAAATGCTTGCTGAAGAAACCGCGACTAAAAATAAAGTTGGAACAGAAAAAAATGATAATGGAATACTTTTACTTATCGCAAAAGAGGATAGGGAGTTAAGATTTGAAGTTGGTTATGGATTAGAAGGTGCTGTTCCAGATGCAATCGCTAGTTCAATTATACGTAATGAAATTACTCCACGATTTAAAGACAACGATTATTATCTCGGAATCAATAACGGTATTAGTGCTTTAATAAAAGCAATTGGTGGTGAATACAAAGCTGTTGATACTGAGAATGAGGAAGGTTTTCCATTTATTATTTTCATTATAATTTTCATAGTAATCTGGATATTTGCTAGCAAAGGTGGGCCGTTTGTGCCTGGTGGAGTTTATAGAACAGGAACGAGATCCGGTGGTTGGACAAGTGGAACCAGTAGTTGGGGCGGTAGCAGTAGTGGTTGGAGTGGTGGAGGCGGATTTAGCGGTGGTGGAGGTTCCTTTGGCGGTGGTGGTGCAAGTGGAAGTTGGTAATTTTTGCAATTTTGAGGGTTTTTTAATTATCGCTTGAAGAAGACCTTTAGTTTTTATAAAATGTATACGAAATTTGAAATAATATTTTATTCACTTACTCTGATAATAATTCAAGGAGAACAAAAATATGGCTATTAAAATAACTGAAGAATGCATCAATTGTGGAGCCTGCGAGCCTGAGTGTCCTAATACTGCAATCTATGAAGGTGGAGTTGACTGGGAATTAGCTGGTGCTCATTATGGAAACAGTGATGCTGCTCCTTCAGGGGCTAATGGATTTTTTTCAACAGATTTTTTCTATATAGTACCAGATAAATGTACAGAGTGTAAAGGTTTTCATGATGAACCACAATGTGCGGCTGTTTGTCCGGTTGATTGCTGTGTTCCGGATCCAAATCATGTTGAAGATGTAGATACTTTGCTTAAGAGAAAAGAATATCTTGATGGGATTGGAAGATAAGCTGATTAGATAAACTCGTTAGATAATTTTTTTATTTAAGGGTGGATTTACCCACCCTTTTTTAATATTGGTAGTGAAACTTTAACTATCGTTCCCACCCATTTTTCGCTACTTATTGTAATAGATGAGTTGTTAACTGAACAATATTGTTTTACTAAAGCCATACCCAAACCATTTCCCTCATACTTTCTATTATAACCTTGATATTCTTGCGAGAAAGGTTCAAATATTAATGGTAAATAATCAGGTGAAATTCCTGTCCCTGTATCAGAAATTGTGATTATAACATTTTCTATTTCAGTTTTGCAATCTAATTGAACCTTGCCTTTTTCAGTGTATTTAAAAGCATTATCAATAATATGATTTATCGCCTGACTTAAACTATAAGCATCGCCTTGAATAAAAACATTTTCCAGTTCGCCAGAAATTAGTAACTCAACTTTTTTATCTTCAGCAAGTTGAATCCACTGCTCAAGGTATTGCTTAATTACATCTTCGTAAAGATTTAATTTTTGTAATTTTGGTGTGAATGTTCCAGCCTTTAATTGCGCCATATTTACAATTGAATCGATTGTAGAAATAATTCTGTGGCTTTCAGTTTTTACTGCTGAAATTGATTTTTTTAATTCAGATGAAAGTTTTTCCTGGAGTTCATCTTCATAAATCTGCATAAAGTTAGAAATAATATTTATTGGTGTTCTTATTTCGTGAGACATCTGCGCAAGAAACTCAGATTTTAATCTATCAGATCTTTGAGCTTCATCTTTAGCTTTTATAATTTCTATTTCACTTTTCTTTCTATCGCTTATATCTTCTTTAACAGAAATATAATTGACTATCTCGCCGTGTTCATTTTTAAGTGGAGTTACGCTCATATCTTCATAATACGGATCCCCATTTTTTCTACGGTTTTGTATTTCACCTTTCCATGTTTGCCCGGATGAAATAGTCTTCCACATTTCAATAAAAAATTCTTCCGGATGAAGATTAGATTTAAATATATTTACGTTTTTATGCATCAAATCCTCGCGAGCATAACCTGTAATTCTAAACATCGAATCATTAACATAAATTATTTTTCCGGCAGCATCAGTAATCACAATACCGTTATATGCCGAGTTTAATGCTGTAGTTTGAATATTAATTAACTCTTCAGTTTTTTTATAGTAACTTAAATCCTGAAATACAACTACAACACCAGTAATATTTCCATTCTCATCTCGTATAGGAGAGCCAGAATCTGCAATTGGATAAACAATACCATTTCTAGAAACTAACTCTGTGTGATTAGCTAATCCTACAACTTCACCTGTTTGCATTACTTTTTGAACAGCATTTTGTGCATACTCTTTTGTTGCTTCACTTCTAATTTTAAATATGCTTGAAAGTTCTTTATTAATTGCTTCTTCTTTTGTAAACCCTGTTAATCTTTCAGCAACATTGTTAATAAACTTTATTTTGCCGAAAGTATCTGTAGCAATTACTGCATCTCCCACGCTGCGTAAAATTGTTGTTAACCATTTATCTTTTTCTCTAATAAGTTTTTGTGTATGATCTTTGTAAAGAGCAATCTCAATACTTATATGTAGCTCACGTTCCTCAAAAGGTTTTATAATGTAACCAAATGGATCAGTTATCTTTGCACGTTGTATTGTTACAGGATCAGCATAAGCCGTAAGAAAAATAATTGGAACTTCATATATTTTTTTAATTTCTGCAGCTGTTTCAATTCCATCCAGTTCACCTTTTATACGGATATCCATTAGAATTAGATCAGGTTTTAAGTCAATCACTTTTCTGATAGCTTCATCCCCATATGCTGCAGTCCCTGAAACTGAGTATCCAAGATGTTTAACTCTACTTTGGATTTCTAATGAAACAATACTTTCATCTTCAACAATAAATATTTTTTTCTTTTCCATATTTTTATTCCTGCACTACAATAAATACTTCATTATTGGTTTTCAGTTGAAAACGTAATTTTAAATTCTGTTTTATCTTTTGGATGAACTTCAAGTGTTCCGTCAATCTGTTGAACAAGACTTGTAACCAATTTTAATCCTAATGATTCGGATTCATCAATATTAAAACTGTCTGGCAAACCTTTTCCATTATCTGAAATTGAAAGTACAAATCTATTAGAAGAAATATTTTTAAAACTTAACAAAATCCTATGCTCTGTAAGTTCATCAGTTTCAATACCTGTAAAAGCGTATTTAAGAGCATTGGATAGCAGTTCGTTTATTATAAGTCCTAATGGAACAGATACTTCAACAGATAAATAAACATCGTCCAAATCATAATCAATGTTAAGATTTACAATATTGGTTTTGTAAGTAGTAAAAATAAAATTAGTAAGATTTTTTAAATAATCAGAAAAGTCTATTCTTGCAAGATCTTTTGATTGATAAAGTTTTTCGTGCACAAGTGCTAAAGATTTTACACGGTTCTGGCTATCCTTAAAGATACTTTGTGTTGCTGCATCATCAATTTTAAGTGATTGAAGATACAATAAACTAGTTATTATCTGTAAATTATTTTTTACTCTATGATGAATTTCTTTTAATAAAACTTCTTTTTCACGCAAAGAATTTTGAAGCTCATCTGCGTGCTGTTTTAATTTTTCTTCAAGACTTAGTTGTACAATTGCAACAGCAACCTGGTTACTGATTTCTAAAATTGTATCAATTGTTGATTGCTTAATTCCTTCTGACTCTGCAAAAGCAAAATTTAACTCACCGATTAACTGACCTTGAAATTTCAATCCAACACAAATGTAAGAATTGATTCCTTTTGCTAAAACCAGTTTTTCCATTTCGGATTTTTGCTTCTTTTGAGATAAATTTTCTTCTAAGTAATAATCAACTTCTTGCAATCTTTCTAAAGAAGCAAAGTGGCTAAGTAAAAAATTTTCTTCTGATTCAATAATTCTGTTTTTTTCAAAAGTAAATGCGTAAAGCACAGCTGAACCATTTGAAAAATCAAACATTGCTGCGCTTGAGCGAGAGAACTTTACAATGTTGTCGTTTATCTTTTGTGCAGAATTCTTAAAAATATCAACAGGTGATTTTGAAGAAATTATGCCTTTATAAATTTCTTCAAGTGTTTCAAGTTTAATTGTGTATTGATTTAAAATTACTTCTGTTTTCTTTCGCTCTTCAATTTCACTAGTAAGTTGAATATTTGTTTTTGCTAGTTCATTAGTTCTTTCCTGTACCTTGTTTTCAAGTTCATCACGACTTTTACTAACAGCATCAGTCATTTTATTAAATGAATCTGAAAGCATACCAAGTTCATCTTTAGAGTGAATGTTAACTCTTGCGGTTAAATCGCCAGATTCAATTCTCTTTGCCATTATAGAAAGATCAGAAATTGGTTTTGTTAATTTTTTAGTGAAGAGAAATGTTGCTAAAAATGATAAAAGAATTGTTCCTATTGCTAGCACTATTGCCCTAGTTACCATTTCTCTTATTGTACTATCGTAACTTTCTGTTGAAAGACCAACATGAATCCAACCCCATTCGATTCCAGTATACATAAAAGTTTTAGAAAGATGATAAACCTCATTATTTATTACATTTGAATGGATGATTCTTCCATCAGAAAAATCTTTTGGATTCTTCCAGAAGCCGTCAAGGTTTTCATTACTCCAATTATTTTTTTGAAATAAAAATGATTGTGTTCCATCATTTTTAATAACCGCGATATATAATATTGAGTTACTATTATTTACGGTACTCATACTATAATCAATAATAAGTTGATAATCATCCGTTATTAAAGCAGATTTATTTGCCTGTATATATGATGATGCAACATCCTGAGCCTCAAATCTCATTCTTTCTAATAAAGTTTCCTTTTGATATGGTATGCTGAAAAAAATGTAAAATGATATTGTAAAAATTATTAGTATCCAGATAAATAGAATTATTCTTACTGAAATACTTTTCTGATTAAACTTTGATATTGCTTTCATCATATAAATATAGATTAAATTTTATTTAAAAAACTTGTTATACATATTTATCACTTTTTCTGCTTCATCCAATTGCTCTTTTTTAATAGGAACAATCTTAGACATCTTAAATAGACTTAAAATTTGTTTGCCATTGTTATCTTTATGAATATTTACGGCAATATCCTGGATAGCAGTTATAGTTTGTGCATTCAACCCCTTTTTATAAACAAAGACTCCATTTAAAAACCCTTCAGATTTTTTGATGATTTTAACTTTAGATTTAATTGAAGGATTTAATTCACACGCAACATTAAATGTACCTTCAGAAATTATTACGTAATCTGTTTTTCCAAAAAAAAGCGAAAGTAAATCTTCATTTTCACTCTGACTACTTAATTGCAGATTTATTGTTTTATAAAGTTTTGCACCTAATTCATTTCTTAAAATTGCTTTTAACCAATAATAACCAACTGATTTTTGAATTGATCTTGGAATAGAAATCTTTTGGTTTGATAATTGGGTTAATTCTATCTTTGTATTTTTTGAACTGGTTACTAGTAAATAGTGCACACTATTTTCGGAAGGATGATGCATCCCTGACAAAAAAGGAATAAAATCTTTTTTGTTATTTATTTTGAAATAATCATAAACGGAAACATTAAAATATTGTATGTATCCACTTTCAATATCTTTTTGCATTGATTTAAGATCAGAATACATTTTACCTTCAAAATCAAAATCATAAATCTTTTGTTCCTTTAATCTCTTCACAAAAGAATCTGTTAAAATTTTAAATGCAGCTTCAGCATCTTTAAGCTCAACTCCATCAACCATATCAGCAATTCCACCTAATCTTACCACATCTTTTTTTATAGTCTTGTTTGATTGAGCAAAACTTTGTCCAAAAAACAAAAGGATTAATAATAGAAATATTGCTTTTGTGAAATTCATTTCTCTACTCTAATAACTTATAATAACTTTTTAAGTATTCTTCTTTAAATAAAATTAGCTTATCTGCACCAAATAATTGAAGTAACTGCTTACCATACTGGTTTTCGTGCATAGTTGGTAAAATTTCTTGCATTACTTTATAATTATCTGAATTAGTGTTTTGAGAATTAAGACAAGTAATGCCTAAAATTAATGGTTCGGAAGAATAAATTACTTTTGTTTGATTGCTTATCCCCGGATTTAACTCTTTAAGAAGATTAAACGATGAGTTTGTAACGATACAAGCTTTTGCTTTATTAAAGAAAACGGGTAATAAAACATTTGTAGCTTTATTACTAAAAATAATTTCCTTAAAAAAAACATCCATTGCTTTTAGTTTTGCATCTTTAAGTAGTTTTCTTAGCCATTTTGTAGCAGCCTGATCTTCTGAATTTGATTGAATGTAAATAGTTTCACCTTTTAACTGTGAAATATCAGTTATTTTATCATTACTATTTACAATTAAATGATAGACATAACCATATAATGAGTTTGAATAGTTAACACAAAATGGCTCAACAGGTATTTTCTTTTTTAATCTTAAATATTCTTCGGTTGTAAGTAATATCATATCAAAGCCATTACTGCAACTTTCCAGAATTTCTTTATCGCTTGTTACAATCTCAACTTTAAAATCACTTTTAATATTCTTTAATTTCTTTATATGA
Source organism: Ignavibacteriales bacterium (assembly GCA_016707585.1). Taxonomy (GTDB): domain Bacteria; phylum Bacteroidota; class Ignavibacteria; order Ignavibacteriales; family Ignavibacteriaceae; genus IGN3. The sequence goes on from JADJHL010000008.1 coordinate 431,249, forward strand.
TTTGCCAAAATTTGTGCAGTAGCATGAGCATCTTCCGTTTTTATATTATGGAAGGAACTCTTTGAAAAAATAACTTTTATTTCTTTTTCATTTTCTGGCAAATTGTTTTGGGTCTTTTGACTAAACAAAGTTAAAGTTAGAAAAAGGAATATTTGCAATAATAAAAGAAGATTCATAAAAATTACTTTGCTAATTTTAAATAGTTTTGTAAATATTCATCTTTATAAGGAACAAGTTTATCAGCATTAAAAAGATGAAGCAATTGTTTTCCATATTCGTTTTCGTGCAGAGTAAACATTATATCCTTTAATATATTATATGTATCAGTATCTTTCTTTTTTTTATTCAAACATCCTAAGCCAAGCAAGAGAAAATCACTGCTTTCAAGTATTTTCATTTTTGTTTTAATTGAAGGATTTAGTTCAACTAATAAATTCAATGACGCTTCAGTAACAATACACGCTTTTGCTTTATTAAAGAAAACGGGTAAAACAACATTAGTAGCTTTATAATCTGTTATTATATCCTTTACAAACTTTTTACTATTTGATAACCCTTTTTCTCGTAATAGCTTTTCTAACCATAAGAATGGTGCCTTTTGATATTCGCGTGCTAAAATATAAATCGTTTCATTTTTTAGTTGAGAAATATCATTAATATTATCAGTTTTATTTACAAGAAGATGGTATTTAAATCCAACATTACCGGCTGTATAATTTGTTGTAAATGGTTCTAGTGATAATTTCTTTTGAAGATGTATATATTCTTCAGTGTTTAAAATTATACAGTCAAAATCATCCTCAGCAGCTTTTTCTATTTCATCAAGAGTATTAGGTGTCTCTACAATAAATTCTTGCTCAAGTTTATTAGATTTTTTTATATGATTTGCTAAAATTTCTGCTATTGCTTGTGCATCTTCTGTTTTTGCATTATGAAAAGCATTAATTGAAATAATAAGTTTAATAGTCTTTTGAGTTTTACTATTGCTTTTTGTCTGACAATTTAATGACGTTACCAAAAAAACAGATAATATGTAAACAAATATTGTTTTCATTTTATTTGTATAAGTCCAAATATTTTTGCCAGTATTCATCTTTAAATGGAATCATCTTATCAACCATAAACAAATCTAATAACTGCTTTCCATAGTTGTCTTCGTGCAATGAACTTAATATATCGCAAATAAAATCTTTTCTTTTTTTATCCTTGCTCCGTCCATCAAATGAAATAATACCAAACAATATTGGACTTGATTTATTAATGATGTTTAAACTCTTTTTTAGTTGAGGATTTAATTCGAATAGTAATTCTAAAGCTGGTCTGGATACAATTGCGGCAGTAGTTTTATTAAAGTAAACTGGCAGAACAACATTTGTAGCTTTGTAATCATACTTTATATCCTTAAAAAACTTTTCTTTTACAGAAAGATTTGCATCACGTAATAATTTATCCAGCCAAACCGAAGCTGTGTTAAAATTGGATTTTGAAAGGATAATTATTGATCCATCCTTTAAGGATTTTATATCATTAAAATTTTGCTTTTTATTTGTAATTAGATAAAATTCAAACCCAACACTTCCATTTGTTTCATTAACAAAAGTAAAATCTAATTTATTTTTCTTTTTAAGAATTTCAGTTTCAACTGTGGTTGCTAAAATAAAATCAAATGGTTTTTTAATTGATTCGGTAATTTCATCCACGCCATTGCATATCTCAATCTTAATTTCTTCTTCAAGTTTCATTTTGCGTTGAATATTTTGAGCTAGAATTTTTGTTGTAGCAATTGCATCTTCAGCTTTCATATTTTGCAATAAATTGGTGGAGAAGATTAACCGGAAATCTTTTTCTTGCGGATATAGTGGATATGCGAGAAATAAAAAACTTAATATTAGAATCCTAAATTTTATTTTAATCTGAAACATATTTAGAGAGTTTAAAAACATAGTCTATTTATATAACTCCATAAACTTTGTAAGATATTCTTCTTTATATGGAATTATTTTATCCAGGCTAAATAGACTTAGAAATTGTCGGCCATCAGCATCATTGTGCATTGTGGTTAGTATATCATAAATAAATTTTTCGCGTTCTTTATTTTTACTTTTAGTATCAAAACTTAAAACGCCAAACAGTAATGTTTTAGATGTAGCCAAAATATGTAAGTCTTTTTTGATGTTTGGATTTAATTCGCACATCACATCAAAACTTTCTTTTGTAATTACTGCCGCATCAACTTTTTTAAAAAAGACAGGCAAAAGAATATTTGTCGGTTTGTAATCAAAAAATATTTCTCCAAAGAATTTATTTTTAACAGGTAATTTATTATCTCTTAAAATTTTCTCTAACCATAGCGAAGGTGTTTGCCCATCAGTTCTAGCAAGTATATTTAGTCTTTGATTCTTTAAATCACTTAAATGAGTCAAGTTTTTATCTTTTCTAGTAACTAAATAATACACAAAGCCATAAGAGCCTTGAGTTTGATTAACTAAGACTGGTTTAACATTCCCTTTCTTAAGCAACTTAACTAAAGTAACCGTTGTTGAAAGTACGAAATCAAAATTAGTCTTAGTAGCATCAATCAATTCTTCATCATTCTCGCAAATAACTATTTCAGCTTCATCTTCAATTCCTTTTTGTTTTTTTATCTTTTCTGTAAAGATCTTTGTAAGTGCAATTGCATCTTCTGTTTTTGTGTTAAAGAAAAGTTCTTTTGAATAAATAAATCGATAAACCTTTTTTGTACCAGCATCTGAATCTTGTGCAAAAAGTAAAGGAGAGAAAATGATTGACAAAACAAATAATATGATTAAGTGTTTTGTAATATTTATACCAGCAAATGCCATATTGCTACTTATATAATTCTAAAATGTTATCTAAATATTCCTGTTTAAAAGGGATCAATCTATCTACCATATAAAGTGTTAAAACCTGTTTCCCGTAATTATTTTTATGAAGTTCTTGAAGATATTTTAAAAGAAAATTTTTACGCTCTTCATCTTTGCTCCTTCCATCAGAACAAAATAAAGCATTAGGAAAAGGTTTTGATTTTAAAACTATAATTGCTTCATTTTTAATTTTTGGATTTAATTCACAGATAAGATTGAAAGCCGATTCTGTTACAATCGCGGCATCTGCTTTGTTAAAAAATACTGGCAAAACAACATTTGTAGTCTTATAATCAAAATTAACTTGTTTGAAATACTTATTCTGTGAAGGGAGATTATTATCCTTCAAAATTTTATCCAGCCATAATGATGGCGCCTGGCCTTCAGAATTTGAAAGAACGTAAATAATTCCATCTTTAATATCTCTAAGTGTTTTTTTATTTCCCTTTTTGTTTGTGATGAGATAGTAAATATCTCCATAACTATTATCGATTTCTGAAAGTAACGTTGGCTGGATGCTGAATTTCTTTTTCAATTTTAGATATTCAATTGGTGAGATATAAAGTATATCAAATTGTGTTTTTAAACTATCAAGTAATTCTTTTTCGTTCTCACAAACAGAAATTTCAAACTTAGCTTTAATATTTCCGTTTTTATTCAATTCAGCAGCTAATATTTTAGTGGATGCTTCTACATCCTCTGGTTTAGTATTCTGGAACATACTTGATGAAATTATTAACCTGTAAACATGGTCATCATACTTTTGGCAGTAAGAAATATTATGGCCAAAAAGGACTCCAAGTAGAAGTATTATAGCTCGATATCTGATAATATTACAAATCATCAATTTGTTTTGTTTAATAAACTTTCTAATTGAGATTTTAATTCAGTTCTTTCATAAAGTGCAAGTTGATATTGAGCCATCATTATTGATTCCATTATTTGAGCTTCAATAAAATCGGCTACTTCGCCAATTTCGTTTTGATACGCACGTAAGTTTAAATCTCTATTTTCTGATGCAGCAATCATTGCTTCTTTAGAGCTTACTATTTTATCATCTGATTTTTTTAGCTCAGTTAACAACTGGGTTAATTTCATCTTCAAACTTTCTTCCACAAAAACTTTTTGAAATTGTAAACCCTTAAGTTCTGCTTCATTTTCTTCCACTTTACCTGCAGTCCTAAATCCGTTAAATAACGAAAGTTGTAATCCTAATCCCAATGTAAAAACATTTTTATTTTTGTCAGTTGCAAATCCGTAATCATAACTGTTATCAAGTCTATGATAATTTCCGAACAGAGCAAGAGAAGGATAATAATCACTTTCAGCTTCATCAATTTTTGCGTTATAAATGTTTGTAGCTATGTCAAGATTTTTTAGATACAAGTTGGTTGAAAGAAGTTCGTTAAGTGTTTCTTGTTCTTTTGGAGTTAGATATTCAATTTCAAGTGAGGAATCTTTAATAGAAATTTCTGATGAAAGGCTTAATCCTAAATAATATTTTAATGCTGAGTTTGCTACGGAATTCTTGCTTCCTAATTCAGATACAATCCCTCTAAAGGATTCAAGACTCATTTTATTTTTTAGATAATCTAATTTACTAACAGTACCAGATCCAGTTTGATATAAACTTTCAGTTAAATGATAAGTTGCTTCAAATCTTTCAAAAGCATCGCTACCAATTTTTAATAATTGCTGAGTTAAAATTACTGCATAGTAAGCTTTTTTAACATTAAGTGTAATTTCATTTTCTGTAAGTGCAAGATTATTTTGTGAAATTAAAATACTATGTTCAACCTGATCAATAATTGATGAAATTTTTCCACCAGTAAAAACAGGATAAACTAAAGTTAGATCTGTCATTATACTTTTGTTATCTAATAATTTTATATCCTGAGGAGGTAAATTAATTTCAAGAGGAGGAAACGAGAATGTTGAAGATGGGAAAATAAAATTTTGCGGCTCATCCTGTATAAATGCTTTTGATGAAAGTTCTAAGCTTGGCCATCTACCAGATTCTGCTTGCTTCAAGTGGGATTTACTTACTTCAATTTTTGTTGAGGCAATTTGTTTTTGTTTACTATTTTCCATCGCTAAAGTAATACAATCATTTAGCGAAAGATTTAAGTAAGATTTTTCCTGAGGCAATATTGTTTGAATTGCAAAAGGCAAAATTAGTAGAACAGCAAGTATAAGTTTCATAGTAATCCTTTGCTGAATATGTTGAACTTAATAAATATTCTAATTATTTGGTATTTAAACGACAAATAATGTTCCAAGTTGTGGGGCAAGAGTTGCCTTCTGTTAACTATTGTAAAGTAAGAATGCTTACAAAAATCAAAGAGTACTTTGTATTAAATGAAAAAAAATCTTTAAGCGGATTATTTTGTTTTACATATTTAGTCAACTGAACATTATTATCCATTTATAAAGTCATTATCGAAAATTTTTACGAATTGTTTTGTTTTGAAATTTTAATTGAAGTTTTTTTTTACTTTTTAAGCTTTGTAACTTAAAAACATTAAACAACTAAATTTTATGCAAATAGGCAAATACAAATTAAAAACAATTCAATCTGGTAATTTTAGATTGGATGGCGGTGCTATGTTTGGAATAATTCCAAAACCACTTTGGGAGAAAACCAACCCACCTGATGAATTAAATCGTGTTACACTTTCTACAAGAAATTTGTTATTGATTAGTGATGATAAAAAGATTTTGATTGATACCGGAATGGGAAAAAAGTGGGATGATAAATCCAAAAATATTTATAGCATAGATCCTAAGCTTAATCTTGAACTTGCACTTGAACATAATGGAATTAAATCAGAGGAAATAACAGATGTTCTTTTAACTCATCTTCATTTTGATCACACTGGTGGATCAACAAAATATGAAAATGGAAAACTTATTCCTGCTTTTTCAAATGCAAAATATTTTGTACAAAAGAAAAATTTTGAATGGGCAATGAATCCAACTGATAGAGATAAAGGAAGCTACATCAAAGAAAATTTTGAACCACTTGTTAAAGAAGGAGTTCTAAATCTAATTGATGGCGAAATTAATTTTGATGAAAATATTTCTTTTAGAATTATAAATGGACATACGTTTGCACAACAGATGATTAAAATTTCTGATTCATCAAACACAATTTTGTATTGTGCTGATCTAATGCCTTTTGTTTCGCAAATCAGAATTCCATATGTAATGGGATATGATTTACAACCAATGATTACTGTTAATGAAAAGAAAAAATATTTAGAATTAGCTGCCGATGAAAATTGGCATATTTATTTTGGACACGATCCTGAATTTGCATTAGCAACTGTCAAGCATTCAGAAAAAGGAATTGTTCAAGATAAGGTTTTTAAGGATTTTGAATAATGGAAGATGGATATACAAAAATTTGTACAGTTTCTGAGCTAAATGAAAATCTAGGAAAAAGATTTTTAGTTAATGATGTTGATATTGCAGTGTTTAAAGTAAACGGAGAAGTTTTTGTGTTAAATAACACTTGTCCTCATCAGCATACAACAATAATTTATGATGGATTTATTGAAGATGGTTGTGTTGTTTGTCCTGCTCATGGTTGGATGTTTAATCTAAAAACCGGTAAGCAACCAACAGGTGCAAGAGGATTGGATTCTTATCCAGTTAAAATCATAAATGATGAGGTATTCGCTTTAGTAAAAGCAAAAGAATTAAAATGGTGATGATATTCTTTAATGGCTAAACTTACAAATCAAATAGTAATAGAAAAAGCAAAGCAACTTGGATTTGATCTTGTTGGATTTGCTAAAGCTGATTTGCTCGTTGAAGAAAGTATAAAACTAGAAAGCTGGTTAGAAAACGGCTATCAAGCTTCTATGAGTTATATGGAGAAGAATTTTTATAAAAGAAAAGATGTAAAAGAAATTCTACCAAATGCTAAAAGTGTTATTTCACTAGCAATTAATTATTACACACCAGAAAAATATTTTAATGAAATAGATAAAGGCAAGGTTTCACGTTATGCCTGGGGAAAAGATTACCATCTCATCATCTGGCAAAAACTTGATGAACTTGAATTGATGCTTAAGGAAGTTGATCCGGAATTTGAATCTCTTTCTTATGTCGATACCGGTCCTGTTATGGATAAAGCCTGGGCCGTTCGAGCTGGAATTGGTTGGATGGGAAAACATACAAATGTAATCAATCCTGATTATGGAAGCTGGTTTTTCATCGCAACAATAATAACAAATTATGAATTTGATTATGCGGAAATGATGACTGATCATTGTGGAACTTGCACAGCTTGTATTGATGCCTGTCCAACAAATGCAATTATTCAGGAATATGTTGTTGATGCGAATAAATGTATTTCATTTCAGACAATTGAAAATAAAGTTGAAATACCAGTTGAATTAAAAGGGAATTTTGATAACTGGATTTTTGGTTGTGATATTTGTCAGGATGTTTGTCCCTGGAACCAAAAGTTTTCTGTTATAAGTTCAGTTAAAGAATTTCATCCACTAAATAAGGAACTGACTTATGATGAAGTTATGAATTTAGATAATCAAACATTTAAAGAACAATTTGCAGAGAGCCCAATAAATAGAACAAAGCTAAAAGGCTTACAACGCAACGCAAAATTTTTATTTGAATGATCACATTCTGCTTCTTGAATCTTCCCCAACTTATCTGAATCTTACAAGTACAAAAAATTTAATTTTAGCTCATATTCAGTTTTGGAGAAAAAATGTCTGAACAATCAAATCAAAAGAATCATTTTAAAGTTTTAATAATCGGTTCTGGTCCAGCAGGACTAACAGCCGCAATTTATACCGGTCGTGCAAATCTTAATCCTGTTATTTTTGAAGGAATGCAACCTGGCGGACAATTAACTATCACAACGGAAGTTGAAAACTATCCTGGTTTCGAACACGGAATTGATGGTCCAGCTTTAATGGATGTTATGCGTAAACAAGCTCAGCGTTTTGGTGCACAATCTTTTTACAAAGAAATAACAGAAGTTGATTTTTCAAGTCGTCCTTTCAAAGTAAAATCGTATGATGAAAATTATACTGCTGATTCAATTATCATCTCAACGGGAGCCTCAGCAAAATTACTTGGATTAGAAAGTGAAACAAAATATATGGGTTACGGTGTTTCTGCTTGTGCAACCTGCGATGGATTTTTCTTTAAAGGATTAAAAGTAATTGTTGTCGGCGGTGGTGATACAGCAATGGAAGAAGCAAACTTTTTAACCAAATTTGCAAGTGAAGTTACTGTGATACATAGAAGAGATGAATTCCGTGCATCAAAAATTATGACTGAACGAACTCAGAAAAATCCAAAGATAAAATTGTTAACCAACAAAGTAATCAAAGAGGTTATTGGAACTGAAGAGAATGGCAGAAAAAGTATGACCGGGGTTATACTTGAAGATACAAAAGATGGTTCAGTTTGTGAATTTAAAGCTGATGGACTATTTATTGGAATTGGACATCAACCAAATACAAAACTGTTTAATGGAATTTTAGATATGGATGAAACCGGTTATCTCAAAACAAAACCTGGTTCAACTTATACAAATATTGAAGGAGTTTTTGCTGCTGGCGATGTTGCGGATCATACATATAGACAAGCAATAACTGCTGCTGGTAGTGGTTGTATGGCTGCACTTGACGCAGAAAGATGGTTAGAAGCACAGGAATAAAGACGCAACTGAATTAAAAATAACGAACAAGGAATTATGAATTTAGAAGTTTAACTTTTTCATTCAATATTCCTTGTTCAAAATTCAAAATTATGATCTTTCCTTTTTCATCTTATCAGATAAAACATTAGCTACTACAAATCCAATTCCAGTTCCTACAAACAATGAAAGCGGAACCCAATATTCTTTTGATGTTGTATCTTCCATAAACATTCCAAATCCTAAACCAACTCCGAATGCAATTGAGATGATACCGATTTTCATCAACCATAGCCCGTCTTTTTTTTCCTGGAAGAATTGTTTAATCTCTTCTGTTGATAATCCTTTTTCTATAAGCATTTGCTTTTCTTTTGAATGCAAATAGAAATGTATAATCAAAACTGCTCCGATGACGAGAGTTATGATTATTGGGATAAATACTGCGATAATTTCTGGTCCGTGCATTTTATATCTCCTTAATTTAATTTCAATTTATTTCTTCGTCTACTCCATTTGACTAAACACTTAAAGTTTAGGTTACAAATTGATTCTATAAATATTTCAAACTAAATTTCTACCGCATATAGATATTTGTAACCTTTGGCAAGATGAATTAGTCTATTATGATAATGAAAAACCTTACCGATGTTGAGATAATTGAGTCCGTAAAAAAAGGTAATCAAGCGGATTATGCTGTTCTTATCGATCGATATAAGAATAAAGCATTTACTATGCTTAAACGAATGTTGAAAAATGATTTTGATGCCGAAGAAGTTTTGATGGATTGTTTTTTGAAAGCTTATAATAATCTTAGTTCTTTCAAGTTTGAAGCTAAATTTTCAACTTGGTTTTACAGAATTGTTTATAATTCAGCTTTAACAAAACTTTCGAGTGCAAAAAGAAAAATTGAAAATGAGATGAGTACTGTGGATGATTTGCAATATCTTGAAAGTAAATATCTGGCTGATGATTTTATTAAGGAAGATAATTCTATGCTGATAAAAAAAATCATTAATGAACTTCCATCAAAAAATGCAGCTGTAGTAACAATGTTTTATCTTGAAGAGTTCAGTACTGAAGAAATAAGTGATGTTTTACAGATTTCTGTTGCAAATGTAAAAGTTATTTTACATCGATCGCGAAATCTATTAAGAGAAATAATTGAAAAAAGAAATTTAGTTCAGGAAATATTATGAAAAACATTAATGATGAATTATTGAATAAGTATTTAGATGATGAACTTAATCGTGAAGAAAAAGATTTAGTTAAAACTTCGATTGAGAATTCATTAGAAGTTAAGAAGAGATATGAGACGCTATTAAAAGCGCATAATCTTTTTAACTCAGTTGAAGTAGAATCACCCTCGATCGATTTTACAAAACTTGTTATGAATAAGTTGAACTAAGAGTGGAATAATTGCTCACAACAGAAAAAATTTTTAGTCTTATATTATCTCTATTGGGCTTGATAATTCTGGGAATTACCGGATACTTGTTTGTATCAAATTATTTCTTCAATTCAACCAGTCAATCATCAGAAATAGTTACAAATTATTCAAACACTATTGGTGATTATTTTTCAAAATTATTTGGACAAAAAATCTTTCAATATTAGGTTCAGCTTTATCATTTATTATGTTGATTTCTGGATACTTCCTATATGATTATCAGAAACATTCTAAAAATAATTTTAGCCATTAATCTGTAAGTCATTTCGAAGGAGTTTTCGACTGAGAAATCTGTTTGAAAGTCACTGAAGATTTCTCCCCGACTAAAGTCGGATTCGAAATGACAATATTCAATTGTGCTTCAAGTTTTATAAAAACCAAGTCATTAATCCAAGTCACATTTCGTATATTTGCACATCATTAAAAAATAAAAGACAAGAATGAATACAAAAGCCGGTTACGCTGCTATTATTGGATTGCCAAATGTTGGTAAATCAACTCTTATGAATGCTTTGCTAGGACAAAAAATTTCCATCACAACATCAAAACCGCAAACAACACGTAAAAGAATACTTGGAATCTTATCTGAAGAAAATTATCAAGTAGTTTTTCTGGATACTCCGGGAATTTTAAAACCTGCATATCTTCTGCAAGAAAAAATGATGGATGATATTGATCTTTCTGTTAAGGATGCAGATGTATTTGTAATTATTTATGATGTAAGTTCAGAACAATCATTCAAAGGATCAGAAGAAAATGAATACATTCAGAAAGTAATTAGCGAAAAAAAGAATCCAAAAATTCTTGTGCTTAATAAGATTGATACAATTTCACAGGAGCAGGCACTTTCATTGATTGAGAGATTTGAAAAACAGAATATCTTTAAATCAGTTATACCCGTTTCTGCAAATCTTAAATTTAACCTGGAAAGATTACTAAACGATATTGTTGAGTGTTTGCCTGAAGGTGCAAAATTTTACCCTGATGATATTGTTTCTGAAGAGACTGAAAGATTTTTTGTTACTGAAATAATTCGTGAAAAATTATTTGAACTTTATGAAGATGAAGTTCCATATAGCTGCGAAGTTTTAATTGCTGAATTTATTGAAAGAGAAAACTCGAAAGATTATATCAGTGCAGAAATTGTAGTTGAAAGAGAATCTCAAAAGCCAATAATTATTGGAAAAGAAGGAAGAGCAATTAAATCACTTGGCGAAAAATCCCGTAAAGCAATTGAAGAATTTTTAGATCGTGAAGTTTATCTTGAACTTAGAGTAAAGGTTAGAGAAAAATGGCGTTCAAATCTAAATATGTTAAAGTCGTTTGGATATGTGCGAAGTAAGGATAAGGAGTAGTTCAAGTTCATGTATAAGTTCAAGTAAAAATATTAGCATCTTTTAAATATTCTTTGATGAAAAAATACACTGGTGAAATTGCACTTCTGTTTAATACTTTAATTTGGGGCGGAACTTTTGCGCTCATCAAAAATGCGTTTAATGACATTTCTCCTTTATTATTTCTTGGATTACGATTTAGCATAGCCGCATTAATTTTTCTGCCTTTTGTTTATTCATCTTTAAAAAATACGAACAAGCAAACCTTAATTGCAGGATCCATTCTTGGTTTTTTTTACTTCGCTGGTTTTACAGCTCAATCTCTTGGCTTAAATCTTACTACAGCAACTAAATCAGGTTTCATAACAGGAACATTCGTAGTATTCATTCCCATCTTACAATTGATAATAGAAAAAAGAAAACCAAAGTGGTTTAACGTTCTCGGAGTTTTATTTGTTTTGATTGGGTTAATATTATTATCCAGTAAAGGCGAAAACGTTTTTGATTTTATTAATCAACTCGGATCAGATTTTAATCTTGGTGATTTGCTAACTTTAATTTGTGCACTACTTTTTGCTTTTCAAGTTGTTTACGTTGATGTTTTCACCAAGAAGTACGATTATCTGCCAATGGTTTTTGTTCAATTACTAATTACTGGTGTTGGTGGATTTATTTTGTCCTTTATCTTTTCAATCTCATCTTTAGAAACATTTAAGTTTACTATTAATACGACTGTTGTTACTGCAATTCTTTACACCGCAATATTTGCTTCTATAATTGCTACCGTAATACAATTGAAATTCCAAAAATATGTTTCGCCAACAAAAGCGGGAATTATTTTTTCAATCGAACCAATTTTTGCATCCATATTCGCTTACTTTTTACTCAGTGAAAAAATTTCTAATTTTGGCTTCATTGGATGTGTGCTTATTTTCGCTGGTGTAATTGTTTCAGAAGTATTTTCAAGTAAAGATGAGTGAATTAAAAAGAGCCAAAATAATTGTTACCGGTTTAGTTCAAGGTGTTGGTTATAGATATTTTGTGATGAGACATGCAGATAATCTAAATCTAAAAGGGTACACACAAAATCTTTTTACCGGTGAAGTTCTTACTGAAGTTGAAGGTGATTTAGGATTGATAAATGATCTTATCAAACAATTAAAAATAGGACCAATGAAATCTCACGTAACAAATTGTTCAGTTGAATGGTCTGAAACTAAAAATGAATTTAAAAGATTTGAGGTTAGATATTAGTACTTAGCGAACTTTGCGTGAAATGTCTTTAGCTCAGTTCACGCAAAGAACGCAAAGTTTTTTCGCAAAGTTCGCAAAGAAAAATCGTTAAGGGAGGAAATATGAATGAAAATGAATTATCAAATAAAATAATTGGTGCCGCAATTGAGTTACATAAAGTTTTAGGACCTGGTTTATTAGAATCGGCTTATGAAAATGCGTTTGCATATGAGTTACGAAATATCGGATTAGATGTAAAACAACAAGTACCAATGCCATTTGTTTATAAAGATATTAAATTAGATGCTGGATACAGACTAGATATTTTAGTTGAAAATAAATTGATTGTTGAAATTAAATCTGTTGAAACATTGGCTACTGTTCATTTTTCTCAAGTTTTAACATATTTAAAATTATCAGAATTAAAACTTGGATTGTTAATTAACTTTAATACCAAGTTATTGAAAGAAGGAATTCATAGAGTTGTCAATAATTTATAATCTTAGCGATCTTTGCGTTAATTTTTCTTTGCGTACTTTGCGTGAAATGTTTTTAGGGCAGTTTACGCAAAGAACGCAAATATGTTTCGTTAAGATCACAAAGGTAAAATGATGAAATTAAATTTTAGAACTGGATTTGGTTTTGATGTTCATGCTTTTGTTGAAGGTAGGAAATTAATCATCGGCGGTGTTGAGATTCCTTTTGATAAAGGATTGGAAGGACATTCCGATGCAGATGTACTTCTTCATGCAATTTGTGATGCAATGCTAGGTGCTTTAGCACTTGGTGATATTGGAATTCATTTTCCAAACACTGATGAGCGCTGGAAGGATGCAAATAGCGCACTACTTCTCAAACATGTCAATGAACTTATCAATTCGATGGGATATGAATTAGGAAATCTTGATTGTGTTCTTGCAATGGAAAAACCAAAAGTTTCTCCTTACTCAGATAAAATAAAAAATCGTATCGCTGTAATTTTAAATGCACAATTAGATCAAATATCTATAAAAGCAACTACAACTGAAAAACTTGGGTTTATAGGGCGTGCAGAAGGAGTTGTTGCTTTTGCTACTGTTTTACTTGTTAAGAAAGATTTGAATGTTTGAAACAATACTAACTCAGATCTCAGATTTTACACCACTATGGATTTATCTAACTATATTTTTCTTTGCCTACATCGAAAATTTATTTCCTCCTTCACCGAGTGATATTGTTGTTGTTATTGGTGGTTCACTTGTTGGGACTGGGACAATTAATTTTATTCCTCTTTTTTTCTCTGCCACATTAGGAAGTCTTGCTGGATTTTTAACAGCGTTTATTATCGGTTGGCAGTTTGATAAAAAATTAGTTCATTCCGGTAAATTAAAATTCATAACTGTTGAAGCAGTAGAAAAAGTTGAAACAGCATTTCGCAAGTACGGATATTATTTAATTGTCGCAAATAGATTTCTTCCCGGAACACGGGCTGTAATTTCTTTCTTTGCAGGAATGAGCAGGTTGAATGTAAATAAAACTACTACTCTAAGTCTTGTTAGTTCCGCAATATGGAATGCGTTCTTAATTTATCTTGGAATTGCATTTGGTAAAAATGTTGATCTTATTGATAGTTATCTAAGAACTTACAGCAATATTATTCTCGCAATTACTGGAATAGTAATACTGTTTTTTGTTGTTAAGTATTTTATCACAAAAAGAAAAAAACAAATTTGAAATTTCTATTTAAGAAACAATCTTTATCTCAATTAGAAAAAAAAGAAAGAAGGAATGACAGACTTCTTTTAATCTTATCTGGGATATTGTTTGGAATTTCTTTCACCCCATTTCCATTCCCATTTACTCTTTTATTGTTTGTCGCATTTGTACCTTACTTTTTTGTGGTAAGTAAAAGACAAACTCTACTTAAAGTTAACTCGGCATCGTATCTTACATTTTTTGTGATGAGTTTAACTACAGTTTTTTGGGTTGGAAGCTGGCAAAGTGCTGCAGATCCTTTCTTAATGATAAGCGGAGTTGTTTTAGTTTTCTTTCTCCCTTGTGTAATGCTGATAAATTCCACTTTGTATTTTTTATCAAGAAAAGTTTTTAAGAAAGATTTATCACTTTATTTCTTTCCATTCTTTTGGATAACTGGAGAATATATACTCACGCTTACAGATTTAAAATTTCCCTGGTTAAATATTGGTCACGGTTTAGCAAAATTTACTTCATTCATTCAAATTGCTGATATAGTTGGTGCATTCGGATTGTCGTTTATAGTTTTATGGATAAACCTTTTCATCTTCAAAGGATTAAAATCGTTCAAAGTAAATGTTAAAGCTGGTTCAATTTATTTTTCAGTTGCAGTTTCAGTTTTTATTCTAATTATTGTTTATGGATTTGTAAAAATCTCTTCAGATGGCAATGATGATAAAAAAATAAAAGTGGGAATCATCCAGCCAAATCTTGATCCTTGGAATAAATGGGAACTTGGCAGTCTGGATCAGATACTTGAAAATTATTTTGAGCTTTCGAAAAAATGTGTTGATGAAGGTGCGCAGATAATTCTTTGGCCTGAAACTGCTTTGCCTGTTTATCTGCTCTCAGGAACTTACCAGAATGAGGTTGATTCCATTTATTCTTTCTTAAAGAAAAATAATGTTTCATTACTATCTGGCATGCCGGATTTTATTATCTACGATAAAGATGCTCCACAAAATGCAAAGTATAGTGAATCAGGTAAATATCATTACACAACTTATAATTCAATTTTACTGTTCCAATCTGATCGAAGTGAAATTCAGCGATATGGAAAAATGCAATTAGTTCCGCTTGGTGAGCATACGCCGTTTGTTGATCAGCTTCCGTTTCTTGGTGATTTATTAAAATGGGGAGTGGGTATTAGCGGCTGGAATGTTGGACAGGATACAACTGTTTTTAAATTTGTAAATCACAATGACACAATTAAAGTTGGCGGATTAGTTTGTTATGAATCGGTGTTTCCAACTTTCCCAAATTATTTTGCTGATCGTGGTGCACAGTTTTTAACAGTGTTAACAAACGATAGCTGGTATGGAAAATTAAGTGGACCTTATCAGCATAAAGAATTTGCAAACTTGCGTGCTGTTGAAAACAGAAGAGCAGTTGTACGTTGTGCAAATGGTGGAGTAAGTTGTTTGATAAATAAATTCGGTGTTACAGAAGTTGAAACTGAAATGTTTACAAGAACCCATTTAGTTGTGGATGTTCCATTAAACAATGAAAAAACATTTTATACAAAAAATCCATTAATAATTCCAGTTTTATCATTCGCATTTGGGTTATGGATTTTTGGAATCAATATTTTATTGTGGATGAAGAAAAAATTTAAATTATAATATTTCAATGTCATCACGAGCGAAGCGAAGTGATCTTTAGGTAAAAATGTTTAGAGCTTCGTCTGTCATAGCCATCCTCGCAATGACATAATAAAGCAAAAGAGAAATAAGATGATAGATTTAAGAAGCGACACAGTTACTCGGCCCTCTGAGGCAATGCGCAAAGCAATGTATAATGCCGAAGTTGGTGACGATGTATTTAAGGAAGATCCAACCGTAAATAAACTTGAGCAGTATGCTGCAGAGCTTTTAGGAAAAGAAGCAGCATTGTATGTTTCAAGCGGCGTGATGGGAAACCAGATATGCTTAAATGTTTTAACGAATCCCGGTGATGAAGTTATCTGCGAAAGAGATGCTCACATTTTTAATTATGAATCAGGTTCACCTGCAGCGTTAAGCGGAATACAATTATTTCCTGTTGAAGGAAATTATGGAGTCATTACTCCCGAGCAAGTTGAACCAATAATTCACCCAACTTCTGCTTACTATATGGCGAGTACAAAAGTTATTGAAATTGAAAACACTCATAATCGTGGCGGCGGAACAATCTGGCCGATTGAAAATATTGTTGCATTAAAAAATCTTGCAAAAAAATATAATTTGTTTTATCATCTTGATGGCGCGAGGATTTGGAATGCATCTGTTGCAACTGGAATAAGTGTAAAAGAATACGCATCACATTTTGATTCTGTTTCTTGTTGTCTTTCAAAAGGACTTGGCGCTCCTGTAGGTTCTATTATTGCAGGAACAAAAGATTTTATAAAAGAAGTATTTCGTGTTCGCAAAGCATGGGGCGGGGGAATGAGACAAGTTGGAATTCTTGCTGCTGCAGGTTTGTATGCGCTTCAAAATAATATTGAAAGATTAAAGGAAGATCACGAAAAAGCTAAATATCTTGCAGAAAGAATTAATGTAAATCCAAATCTTGAAATTGATATGAATGCAGTTCAAACAAATATTTTATTGTTTCATCCTAAAAATATTTCTGTTGAAGAAGGACTGAAACTCTGCAAAGAAAAAGGTTTATTGGTTTCTGTGGGTAAGATTGATTTGATCCGTGCAATTACTCATTTAGATGTTTCGTTTGAAGAAGTTAAAAAAGCAGCTGATATAATTGATGAGGTATTTGTTTAATGGATATCAAAGATTCCACACATAAGATAACAGTCAAAGTTCGCTTTCACGAAGTTGATATGCTCGGTGTTTGTAACAATGCAGTCTACATTAATTTCTTTGAACACGCGCGGTTGGAATATGTGAAAGAAGTTGGATTGATGCCTGAGGGTGGAATATTTTCTGATGGCCGATTATTCTTTATGGTCAGAAACGAAATCAATTATCTTGGACATTCGTTTTATGACGATGAACTGGATGTGTATTCAAGAGTATCATATATAAAAAATTCATCGTTTGGCTATGATCATATTATTGTACGAAAGAAAACAGGTGAAGTAATCGTGGATGGAAAAGGAGTCGTAGTTTTTGTTGATCTAAAAACCAGAAAATCAACTCCACTTACAGAAGATTTTATTGAGAAGATTAAAAAGTTTGAACCTAGAGTACAGATTCTTAAGTAATCATCGTTATGTCATGCTGAATTTATTTCAGCATCTTTAATAATTATTATTTAGTTTCCGAATTAAGTTCGGAGTGACTTTTAAAATTTTAGTTTGTTGATCAAATGAATCTTATAAAATAGGAGGTAGTTTATGAGAAAACTGATCTTTGATATCGAAACTTGTTCATATCCTTTTGAATCTTTGTCCGAAACTCAGCGCGAATACTTGCTTAAGTACGCCGACAAAGAAATTGATCCAACCAAAAAAGAAGCAATGAAAGACGAAGCAATTCGTTACACTTCTCTTTACCCTTATACAGCAAAATGTATTGCAATCGGAATGTACGATGTTGAAAAAGAAAAATCTTACGTCTATTACGAATCTGACAAACCTGAAGAATGGAATTCTGAAAACACAAATGTGTTTTACAAAGGATTGCCTGAAAAAGAAATGCTGGAATCTTTCTGGCGTGTTGCTCAGTATGCTGATCAGTTTATAACATTTAACGGAAGAAATTTTGATGTTCCATTTTTGATGATGCGTTCTGTGATGTTAAAAGTTAAGCCAAGTAAAAACTTAATGGCTTATAGGTATGGAGATGAACATATTGATTTACTTGAGCAATTTACTTTTTACAGCACAACAAGAAAATTTAATCTTGATTTTTACTGCCACGCATTTGGAATTGAATCACCAAAATCAAAAGATATTTCCGGAATGGAAGTAAAAACTCTTTACGAAGCTGGAAGAATAAAAGATATTGCTGTTTATTGTTCTAAGGATATTTATGCAACTTATCAATTGTTTAAAATTTGGGAAGAGTATTTAAAATGAAATTAGCTATTACTAAAAGTAGAATTGAATCTGAGTTTATTTATGTATAAGGATATCGCAAAAAGTTTAAAAGAATTACTTGACAAATATGGTTTAGATGTTATTTATTCAGTCACCATTATAATTATTTTAATACATTTAATTTTTGATCTCAAAAATTATAAAAACTGGAAAAGCATTTCTTCAGGTAATAAGTTTTATACGATAGTTGGACTGATCGCATGCATTTTTTTTATTTTCTTAAGTTTACTTCATTTCTTTTATTTTATATGATTAATGATCTGTGATAACAACTATGAAAATCATTTGAATTTAAATGATTCGATAATATTTATCCCACTTTCCCTTATATTTCCTTATAAAATTTTCAAACTATTTTAAATCCTATTGGAAGATTGATGAAAGAACCTGAAGTAACTTTTGAACTGGCGCAAGAGCACGGACTAATTAAAGAGGAATGGGAAAAGATTTTAAAATTCTTGGTCGCACACCAACTTTTACAGAGCTTGGTGTTTTTCTGTAATGTGGAGCGAGCATTGCAGTTATAAAAATTCCATTGCACAATTAAAAACTTTACCTCGCAGCGGCGGAAGATTGCTTGTTGCTGCAGGAGAAGAAAACGCCGGACTTATAGATATTGGTGATGATTTAGCTGTAGCATTTAAAATTGAAAGTCATAATCATCCTTCAGCAGTTGAGCCTTATCAAGGAGCAGCAACCGGTGTTGGAGGAATTATGCGTGATATTTTTACAATGGGTGCTCGTCCAATTGCTTCTTTAAACTCACTTCGCTTTGGTTCTTTAAAAGATGCGCGTACTAGATTTTTATTTGATGGTGTTGTTCGAGGAATTGGTGATTACGGAAATAGCTTTGGTGTGCCTACAGTTGCTGGAGAAGTTTATTTTGATGAATCATATCAGGGCAATCCGCTTGTTAATGCAATGGCAGTTGGAATTGTAAATAAGAAACATTTTGCATCAGCTACATCAAAAGGAGTCGGCAATCCGATAATGATTGTTGGTTCATCTACAGGCCGAGATGGAATTCACGGTGCAACATTCGCATCAGAAGAAATTTCTGAAAAATCGGAAGCTAAGCGTCCATCAGTTCAAGTCGGTGATCCATTTACAGAAAAACTTTTGCTTGAAGCAACTTTAGAAATTATAAAGAATGATTGGCTGATCGGAATTCAAGATATGGGTGCGGCAGGAATTTCCTGTTCAACAAGCGAGATGAGTGTAAAAGGTGAATCAGGAATGAAGATCAATCTTGATAAAGTTCCTTTGCGTGAAAAGGGTATGACAGCATATGAAATTATGTTGAGTGAAAGTCAGGAAAGAATGTTATGCTGTGTTAAAAAAGGTTATGAAGATCGTGTAAAGTCCGTATTTGAAAAATGGGATTTGCATTGTGAAATTATTGGTGAAGTTACTGGTGATGGAATGCTGCAGATTGATTATCAAGGAGAACGAAAAGCGACGATGCCACCGTTTGATTTGGTGCTTGGCGGAGGTGCACCGGTTTACACACGCGAACAAAAAGAACCTGAATACTTAAAAGAAACAAGAAAGTTTGATTCTAAAACTTTACCTGAACCAAAAGATTTAAAAGAAACATTTCTAAAAGTATTTTCATCACCAAACATTGTCTCAAAGCAATGGGTTTATCATCAGTATGATTCGATGGTAAGAACAAACACGGTTGTTGGTCCAGGATGCGATGCTGCAGTAATTTTAGTTAAGGGAACCAACAAAGCATTAGCTATGAAGACGGATTGCAATTCACGTTATGTTTATTTAAATCCAAAAGAAGGAACAAAGATTGCAGTCGCAGAATCTGCAAGAAATATTGTTTGTTCAGGTGGTGTGCCGCTTGGTGTTACAAATTGTTTAAACTTTGGTAATCCATACAAACCAGAAGTATACTGGCAGTTTGCACAAGCAATAGCTGGAATGGGAGAAGCTTGCCGACATTTTGATACTCCGGTTACCGGCGGTAATGTAAGTTTTTATAATGAATCGCCTGAAACAGCAGTTTATCCAACACCAACAATTGGAATGGTTGGATTGGTTGAAGATTTAAAACACATTACAACATCATACTTTAAAGATGAAGGCGATGTAATTTATTTATTAGGTGAAGACAAAGAAGAACTTGGCGGAAGTGAGTATGCAAAAGTTATTCATAATAAAGTTGCTGGTGAATCTCCAACAATAAATCTTGATGAAGAAAAAAAATTGCAGGATACTTTATTAAATCTTATAAGAAAAGGTTTGATAAAATCTGCACACGATATTTCTGAAGGTGGAATTGTTTCTGCACTTGCTGAATGCTGTATCATCAACAAGGAAAAACAAATTGGCTGTGAAGTAGAAATCCCAGTTAAATCCAGAAAAGATTTTTCTTTGTTCTCGGAATCCCAATCAAGAATAATTATTTCAATATCTAAAGATAAAATTCTTGTACTTGAATCTGAACTTAAACTTATAAATGTTAAATATACACAACTTGGTGTTGTTACAGGTTTATCATTTAAGTTAGATAATCTTTTTGAAGTTAGTGTAAAAGAATTATCCGATATTTATTACAATACAATTCCAGGAATAATGGCTGGTGAAGAATAAACTTAAAAAAGTTTACAAGGATTCTTCGCTGTTTAAATATTTTAGGCAGCTTAGATATCTTTATCATCTTCGCCCGCACTGGCAAAGAACCGGTGCATTTTTAAAACATTATTTTGGCGGATTGTATGATCGAATTGATAGACATAATGTTTTTCTTCTTTCAGGTGGATTAGCATTTTCACTTTTTACGTGCATCATTCCATTAATCTTAATTATGTTTTGGATACTTGGTAATTTTCTAAGCTCAGAAGAAATGGAATTACAGATTATAACACTAATAAATACTCTTATTCCTTACAGCGAGTATGCTGAATTTGTAAAACAAATTATTTTTAGTCGTGTTGAAGAAGTTATTGAACTAAAAAACGTTGCCGGTATAATTGGTTTTAGCGGATTATTTTTTGCTGCAAGCGGATTTTTTAGCAGTATGCGTACAGTATTAAATAAAATTAACGGAACTGATATTGATATTAATTTTTTTCTTGGAAAGCTAAGAGATTTTTTAGTAATACTTGTTGCAATACTTATATTCTTCGCATCAATTTTAGCACTGCCATTGATTGAAGTTTTTACATCCATTGCTGAATCAACTCCTTACTTACAATTTTTTAATCATCCTATTTTTCAACAGTTGTTTACAATTATAGTTTCCTTAGTAATTATGTTTCTGTTGATGTACTTGTTTTACAGTTTCATTCCAACTTCAAAAGTAAAACATCGCTCTGCATTTGTTGGAGCACTTTGGGCATCAGCACTTTGGGTGGGAATGAAAATTTTATTCGGTTATTATCTTGCTCACTTTCAAACATGGGGAAAAATTTATGGAGCGTATGCTTTAGTAATTGTGATAGCATTTTGGATTTATTACACAGCCGCAGTTTTTATTATCGGTGCAGAAATTGCAAAACTTTTTGATGATAGATTAAAAGAACGAATAGCTGCTAAACACGCAAAACCTGAAAGTCTTCCTTCGATAGAATAATTTATTTAATAACTTTATTGACAAACCAGAATCTTCTTAATATTTTTAATCAGACAAAATAATCTGATTTAGAAATGACAGTATTTTTTTCAAAAAAATGTGAGTATGGTTTGCAGGCAGTTCTTTTTATGGCTGCTCGTGATGAAGAATGCGTTTGTCCTGCTGAAGAAATTTCTAAGAAGTTAAATATTCCCAAAGAGTTCATTTCTAAAATTCTTCAAAGCTTAACTGAAAGCGGAATTATTGAATCCAAAAAAGGAAAATCCGGCGGATTTAGACTTGCCAAACATCCTTCAAAAATAAAATTGATAGATATTGTTGACGCAATTGATGGATTAGATAGTTTTAATTCCTGTGTTCTTGGATTTCCGCATTGCTCGCCGGATAAACCTTGTCCGGTTCACGATCAATGGGGTGTACTGAGAACAAAAGCTTATGAGATGTTAAGTTCAGAAACGATAGATAAGTTCAAAGAGAAAACGTTAAATAAAATTAAAATTTAAAATTTTTTATTAGATAATCAGACTTTATAATCTGATAATGAGTTATGGAAAAGAAAAAAATAATTCGCAACGATGAAAAGGGGATACAGAAAACAAGATTTATAGTTCAATCAATATTTGCTGCGCTTTGTCTCTGGATTGGAGTCGAATTTTATTTCTTCAATCAATACTTAGAAACAAATGGCGCAACTGCATTTTACTCACGCCCTCCTGGTGTAGATGGATTTCTTCCTATAAGTTCATTTATGAGTTTTTATCTTTTCTTAACTACTGGAGAAGTTCACTCGGCTCATCCGGCAGGTTTTTTTATTTTCTTTTCAATCGTGCTGATGTCATTAGTTTTTGGAAAATCATTTTGCAGTTGGTTTTGCCCAATTGGATTTATTTCAGAATTAGTCGGAGATTTTGGCGAAAAGATTTTTAAAAGAAGATTAAAACTTCCTAAGTGGCTTGACTATCCTTTAAGAAGTTTAAAGTACTTGTTACTTGGATTTTTAGCATACTCTGTTATATTTCTGATGTCTGAATTAGCACTAAAATCTTTTCTTGATAGTCCATACAATCAAGTATCAGATGTAAAGATGTATTACTTCTTTGCAAACATTTCTCAAACTGCTTTAATTGTTATTGGAGTTCTGTTTGTTCTTTCAATAGTGATTAGAAATTTCTGGTGCAGATTTTTATGTCCATACGGCGCATTACTTGGAATATTTTCATTACTAAGTCCAGCAAAGATCCAAAGAAATGAAAAAAGCTGTATTGATTGCGGACTTTGCAACAAAGCTTGTCCATCTTTTATAAAAGTAGATAAAGTTAAAACAGTTATTTCTGATGAATGCTCAACTTGCTTGAATTGCGTTGATGTTTGTCCTGTTAAAGATACTCTAGAACTAAAAACTTTATTGCCTCAGAAGAAAAGAATAAGTAAAAAAAATGTAGCGATCGGAGTGGTTTCAATCTTTTATTCTTGTAACAGGATTTGCAATGATAACTGGCAACTGGAAAAATAAAATCACAAAAGAAGAATACTTAATTCATTACAAACAAATGAATAGTTACGGTCATCCAACGGGAACAAAAGAGTTTAAAAAAACTTAATGAAGAAGTTGAAAAGAAAAATAAAACAAATAATAAATAGCTGTCACCCTGAATTTATTTCAGGGTCTGATTAAATATTAAAGATGCTGAAACAAGTTCAGCATAACAAAAAGAAAATTATGAAAAGACATCCTGCACTAATTCCACTTTCAGAAGATCATCACCAGGCCTTATTGCTTGCAATGAACTTGAAAAAGAATGCACCCAAAATTAACAATCTACCAACTGAACCTCTCGGTAAAATGAATTATGCTAAAGAAATATTTCACAAAGAACTTGAGCATCATTTTAGGGATGAGGAACAATTTGTATTCCCATTTATAAAAGGAAAAGATGAATCTTTGGATCAACTGGTGTTGGAAATTATGGGTGAACATATTATCCTAAAAGAAAAAATTCTATCACTAACTGAAAATCCAAACCTTGTTGATCAACTTGATGAAATTGGTGAAATGCTTGAATTGCATGTTAGAAAAGAAGAACGGATGCTTTTTGAAAAAACGCAGTTAGTTTTAAATGATGAGGAATTAAAATTGATTAAAAATAAATTTGATGAAAGCAGATCGCAAAACAAATCTTGTAAAACTAAATAACTTTAACAAAGAATAGTTATATGAAAAAATTAATCAAAACAATTAAACCACCGCCGCAATGGAGACTTGGTGTGCTGTTCAGTCTTGGTGTTTTAGTTGGACTTTTGTTTTTAGTTCTTCATCTGGCAAGAGCAACATCGTATTTATCTGATAAGCCAGAAACATGTGTTAACTGTCATGTTATGGCTCCGCAATATGCAACATGGCAAAATGGAAGCCACGGCAGAGTTACTGTTTGCAACGATTGTCATGTTCCTCAAGATAACATTGTAAGCAAATATTTTTTCAAAGCATCTGATGGACTAAGACATTCATTTATGTTTACATTCCGCTTAGAGCCGCAGGTAATACAAATCAAACAAGCAGGAAAAAATGCGGTTCAGGAAAATTGTATTCGCTGCCATTCAAATGTTATTCATCCAATTTCTGTAAGATCAATTGGTAATCAGAAAATACAGGAAGAAGGTGATGGTTATTGTTGGGATTGTCATCGGGAAGTTCCTCACGGAAGAGTTAACAGTTTATCATCAACTCCGTTTGCAAGAGTTCCAGGTTTATCTAATCCAGTACCAGAATGGATTGAAAAAAGTTTAGAAACAAAAAAATAATTAATAAATTAATTCAGGATTATTATATGAAACCAATCAGCGAGATAACTAAAAACAAACCTTGGTTAGGTTGGGTGCTATTCTTTGCAACTGCAGTTGTAGTTTTTTAGTTGGATTATTTGCTTCATCTATAATTGAAAGACGAAGTGAAACGGCTACACTACAGATGATAAAACCACTTAAGGATTGGGAGCCGCGCAATGAAGTGTGGGGAGAAAATTATCCGCGTGAGTTTGAATCTTATCTGAAAACATTAAATACTGATTATGCAAGCAAACACGGCGGATCAAAAATGATCGACTATCTTGAAAAATATCCTGAGCTTGTTGTTATGTGGGCTGGATATGCATTCTCAAAAGATTATAATCAGGGTAGAGGTCATGGTTATGCAATTGAAGATATAAAAAATACTTTAAGAACAGGTGATAACGAAGTAAGCCCTCAACCTGCAACTTGCTGGACTTGTAAGAGCACAGATGTTCCAAGAAAAATGAATGAAATGGGAGCTGCAAATTTTTATAAAGCTAAATGGAAAGATCTTGGAAGTGAAATTGTTAACCCAATTGGCTGCCAGGATTGCCACGATCCCAAAACTATGAACTTACGTATTAGTCGTCCAGCACTTGTTGAAGCTTTTCAGAGACAGGGAAAAGATATGAGTGAGTTTTCGAGGCAGGAAATGCGTTCACTTGTTTGTGCACAGTGCCATGTTGAATATTACTTTAAAGGTAAAGAAGAAAAGTATTTAACTTTTCCCTGGGACAAAGGTTTTAGTGCGGACAATATGGAAGAATATTTTGATGAGATTGAACATGTTGATTGGGTTCACGCGTTAAGCAAAGCTCCAATGTTAAAAGCACAGCATCCAGATTTTGAATTATTTATGACCGGTATTCACGCTGTGCGTGGAGTTTCTTGTTCAGATTGTCATATGCCATACAAATCAGAAGGTGGAGTTAAGTTTACTGATCATCATATTCAATCACCGCTGAATAATGTTGCAAACACCTGCCAGGTTTGTCATCGTGAAGAAACTGATAGATTGATGCAGGATGTTTATGATAGACAGGATAAGATAGAAGAGTTAAGAAGAATGGCAGAAAAATCATTGGCTGCAGTTCATATCGAAGCAAAAACTGCCTGGGATAATGGAGCAACAGAAGAACAAATGAAACCAATTTTAAAACTCATTCGCCACGCTCAATGGAGATGGGATTGGGTTGCCGCTGCAAATGCACTTGGTTTCCATGCTCCTGTGGAAGCATTAAGAGTTTTAGGAACTTCAATACAAAAAGTTGAACAGGCAAGAAGAGAAATTGCAATTTTATTCTCTAAACAAGGTTGGAAATATCCGGTTGATATGCCTGATATATCAACAAAACAAAAAGCACAGCTATATATTGGTTTGAATCCAGAAAAGATGAAAGCCGGAAAAGAAGAGTTTTTAAAAACCACAACAGTTAAATGGGATGAAGAAGCGACTAAACGACAAGGATTTTTATACGATTATAAGCTTAGGAATTAAATCCTTAATAGTTAAATAATAATTTTTAGAAGGAAGAGCATGAAAAAAGTTTATTTAATAATCGCAGTGTTTGCTTTTTTAGGATCCGCTTTTGCACAGGAACTTGATGGCTGGAAATTAAATGGGCAAATACAATTACGATCAGAAGTTGATGGAAGAGATTTTTCAAATGCCACACATCCATTTACTTACGCAAGTTTAAGAACACGTTTGGGAGTAGAAAAAATCTTTGATAAAAAAATACAGTTCTTTGTGCAGTTTCAAGACTCACGAGTTTTTGGTGAAGAAGGAAATCCAAATACAGATTTAATGAATGTGGATATGCATCAGGGTTTTGTAAAACTTATGAAACCTTTTGATTGGGATATTAATGTTCAAGCAGGAAGATTTGAAGTTGTTTACGGAACAGAAAGATTTTTTGGAATGTCTGGTTGGACTTATGTTGGAAGATCTTATGATGGTGTAAGATTTTCAGTTTTACCAGATTGCTGGGATCTTGATGTTTTTGCTTTGACATTTAATGAAGAAGTTAGTTACATAGGTGGCCCATCTTCATCGGTTTATCCATATCCGCAAGAAGAAACACCATCACACAGTATTTATGGTTTTTATAAAAAAAATAAAATAAGCGATGCAAGCAAGTTTGATATCGTTGGATATTATGAAATAAATCGTGAAGATGTTGGGCTTGATACAAATCGGTTGAATGTTTTTACTATTGGTGGAACTTATTGGGGCAATTACGGAGATTTCTCTACTACATTTGAAGGAGCTTATCAACTTGGCGGAAGATCAGGTGTTGATGTTGGTGCTTATTTACTTTCATTACAAGGTGCATACAAAGTAGATATTTTTTCATTTGGGTTGGGTGCTGATCTTCTTTCTGGTAATGATCCAGAAACTGCTGATAAACATGAAGGATATCAAGCAACCTATGGAACCGGACATAAATTTTTTGGTTATATGGATTATTTTCCATCCAATGCTGCTGGCTTAGGTACAAATGATTTTTACTTTAAGTTCACTGCAACTCCAAAAGAATCCGATTTTAATTTTGCTTTAGATTTTCATCAATTTATGACAAATCAATCTGTATTAATTACTTCATTAAATGATCCTGATGGAATTGAAGAAAGTATGCTTGGACAGGAACTTGATCTTACAGTAAAATATAATTTTGTAAAAAATACTTCTGTAACCTGGGGTGGAAGTTTATTCTTTCCTGGTGAGTTGATGAAAATATTTTATGCTCCAAGAGAAGACGCTGCTTTCTGGACTTATCTAATGATTACTGCTAACTTATAAAAGATTAGAGGTGCAGAAATGCACCTCTTTTTTTGCATACATAAACTTGCTGACTAACAACTTACACATCAAAGAATAGTTTGAAATTAAAATTAGTTTATCCTAAGTTACAACTGTGGGTTTGATTTTACTTTGATATAACGATAAATACATATCCCAATTCCTATTATTTCGGCTCGGGGAGAGCGATGAATTCTAATTTGATTTCCAAATAATAGTGCAAATAAAACTAGAATTATTTATGAGAGTAAAAATCTTTAAAACATTGATCTTTTATGGTTTTTATATAATAATCCTAACAAGTTGCTCATCTAATAATTTTATTGTTGATAATTGGGAAGAAGTTCGACCAACCAAGATAGCTTACATAGGTATCATCCCATATATGGAAAGTATGTACAATCCGGAGACTGGTGAGAGTTCTAATCTTACTTATTTTTTATTTGGTAATACAGATATTAATCTGGTAGATATTAAATATAATTATTGGTGGGAAGAAAACCTTAATGATAGCATGTGCACTAAACTTCAAAAAAGATTTCCGGATTATGAGATTAGTAATTATGTAGAAACGAAAAATAAAATTATCGAACTTCAACTTTCAGATTTTGTCGATACTTTAATAACAATCACAGCAATCAAACAACTGGGGAATTTAGAAATAAAAAAGTATAGCAGCGTAATTAATAAGATTTGCAGTCTTCTTAATGTTGATGCACTATTTATTGGTAATTCTGGAACTCCAAGTTTTACTCAAAACAAAGTTTGGTTGGATAATAAATATTATCTAATCAATAAAAATGGAGAGATAATCTTTTATTTTGAGAATAGTTTAAAAACATTCATTTATCAAGGCTCGAAATTGAAATTTTTCTGGCAAATTGAAAAGTATAGCATAGAAAATAGTGCAAGAATATTAGCGCAGGAATCTATTGATTATTTAGTTGAATCATTTCCTGCAAAATATAACCCTGAAATCAAAGATAAAAAACAATCACCACTTCTTCCTATCGTATTAAACAGTGAAGGAAAACTTTTCATTCGTTCTCTTTATCAATTAAAAGTAGAAATTAAAAACTCAGATGGCAAAACTGTTTATAAACCAGAAGATATAGGGAGTGAGTATATATGGAACTATGGTGCTGAACTAAAAGATAAAGGAGATCAGATTTATTTTATTCGTTTTGATAACTCACAAAAAGTGTATAAAATTATTCTAAATTAAAAATAAAGGGTACCCAAATGAAAAACATTTTTTTGCTCATAGTTTTTGTAGCATTGTTCAATCAATCTTATGCGCAGGATTCTTGCAACCATAAATGCAAAGAGTTAAAACACGGAATTCAATTCCAGGTTACAAATATTTTTAATCTTACAAATTACGGCGGTTATACCTTAGCATACAGATACCAGATTACCAGAAACTCTGGTTTAAGATTTGGTGTTTACACAATGATTGTGAATGATGATTATGATATTATACAACAGGTTGATAGCATATTTAGTAATCCACCGGAAAGTGCAGATAATTTTAATTTAAAGTTATCAGTTCAATATCTACACCGAGTACTTAACTATAATGATTTTGATTTGCTGGTTGGCGGCGGACCATTTTATTCTATAAATAATATTGAATCAAAGAATGAGAATTTATATATAGGATATACTTATAAATCTACATATAAAAATAATATCACCAGTTTTGGAATGGACTTGTTATTAGCTGTTGAATACAGGCTTGCAAGTAATGTGGCTTTATCCGGAGAATATGGTATAGTTATCTCTTCTGAAAGTGCTGATTTAGAAGAATCATCAACTTATAATTATGAGACTTATGACCAAGTAAGAAGCCAGATTGGAACCAGAGATAGACTGATGATCAGAGGTTCAAATGTAAGTTTAGGGTTGACGATTTTCTTTTAATTATTTAATGGAGGCAAAATGAACATTGTATTCATACTTGTCGCAATAATTATAGGAAGCTTAGTTTTTTATTTTACAGTAAAACGAAAAACAAAATGTACTAAGTGCAGCAGCAATAATGTAACTGCAACAGGACAGAAAAGATATAATGAAGATAATCTTGCAATTCAAGGTTCACCAAGTTCATATCACGAATTAGAATACAAATGCAATAAATGTGGTGAAGTATTCTGGACATCAAAAGAAGCTGCGATTTTTAATTAAAAACAGATGACATCTTTTAGAAAGATGTCATCTTTCCTTTGCGTAAGTGTACAAAAAATCACTTGCTTTTATGATTTATCCAACTATTTTGTGTATGTGAATAAATCAACTTTATATAAATAGCAATTGAAAAGAATCGTTAAAAATATTTTTACAGCAATAGTTGCTTTAACGCTACTAATTGGCACAACTGGAATTCAACTTTATAAGCACAACTGTGCGGCACATAATTTTTCTGCAGTATCTTTATTTGAAGCGCCCGTCTGCGAAAAGGATCATCAAGTTGTTGAAGAGACTGATGATTGCTGCAAAACAGAAGTCGAGGAAATTAATGAACCGAGCTGTTGTGAATCTGAACCAATTAATCAATCAAATCCGCTTTCATTTACTTCGCAAGAAATTAAGTGCTGCATCTCATCTATTGAAACCAATCAAATTGAGGATAATTTATTTCCTCCAGTAGAAAGGAAAATTTTATTAGTTGAATTTATTTCTCCACTAATTTCGTTTATAGAAGTAATAAGTTTTCAATCGCAACAAAATTTAGTTTTAGAAAATAACAATTTACTTCCGCCACTTTTTGGTAAAGAACTTTTAAATTCACTTCATCAACTTAAGATAGATATACCTTTCTGTTAATTACCCAAACGATTTTGTTTGGGATTATCAAATGCTACGACTTTTTAGTCGTGGAAAAAATTAAATAAACTAAAAAGGCTTTAGCCTCATTAAATATTTTAATGTGGTTAAAACCCAGTAAACAAAAATTTTTTACAGTTGACTGAAGTCAACTGCAATGAAATTAGTTTATTGATTTAACAGAAATACGTTATAGGTATAAAATGAAATTTATTTTTTATTCACTTTTAATTCTGCTTTTGCATTCAAATAATTTTTCGCAGAGTTTAAAAGGAAAAGTTTATGAACTTGATGATAAAGGTGAGAAAATTCCGCTTATTGGAACAAATGTCTTCTGGGAAGGAACTCAGGTTGGAACAATCACAGATGAAGAGGGATTTTTCTATTTGCAGAAAATTGATTCAGATCATCTTCATTTAGTTGTAAGTTATATTGGATACGAGCCAGTCGATATGGAGATTCCGACAGATCTTGATACGATAGAAATAATTTTATCAATCAACCGAGAGTTAAAAGAAATTGTAGTTACAGGCACATCACTCTCAAAATTTATTGATGAACTTGACGCAAAACAAACCGAAGTAATCACATCCAAAGAATTATTAAAAGCTGCGTGTTGTAATCTTTCAGAAAGTTTTACAACCAATGCTTCTGTTGATGTACAGTTTCAGGATGCGGTTACCGGTGCAAAACAAATTCAATTACTCGGTTTATCAGGTTTATACACTCAAATGCTTTTTGAAAACATTCCAACTTTAAAAGGATTGGGAAGTACTTTTGGTTTAGGATACATTCCTGGTCCGTGGATGACTTCAATAAGTATTTCTAAAGGTGCTGCTTCAGTTGTTAATGGATATGAATCTATAACCGGACAGATAAATCTTGAGTATAAAAAACCTGATGATCTTGAAAGATTTTATTTTAATGCTTTTCAAAGTTCGCACTTTAAAACTGATTTGAATGCAAATGCTGCAACTCATCTTAATGAAAATTTAAGCACTATGTTACTTGCTCATGCGGATTTTGATCAAAAGGCGTTAGATGATAATCATGATATGTTCAAAGATCAACCAAGCGTAAAACAGTTTAGTTTGATTAACCGTTGGAAGTATCAATCATTTAAAGGTTATGAATCACAATTTGGTGTACAGATTCTGAATGAAGAACGAAGAGGCGGACAAATGCCGGATACATATTCAGGTTCTATTGGTCACGATGATCACAGATATGAAATGAATATCGATACAAAAAGATACGAAGTGTTTGCAAAAAATGGTTATGTATTTGATGATGATGCCTATACAAGTGTTGGATTAATTCTTAATGCACAATGGCACAATCAAAAATCTTTGGTTGGATTAAGACAATATAATGGTAATCAAAAAACATTTTATGCTAATCTTCTTTTTCAAACTAAAACTGAAGATGATATTCATAATGTAACTGTTGGAGGAAGTTTTGCGTTAGATAAGTATGATGAATCATTTGATGGAATAAAATATAGTAGAAATGAATCACGTCCTGGAATATTTGCAGAGTACACTTATTCGCCATCAAATGTTTTAACAATTGTTCCTGGAATTAGATTTGATTTCCATAATCTATTCGGCACTTTTTTTACTCCACGATTACACATAAAATATAATCTTGATGAGAACACTACAATTAGAGCATCAGCAGGAAAAGGATTTAGATCCGTAAATCTTTTTGCGGAAAATTTAAATTACCTTGCAAGTTCTCGTGAGTTTGTAATTGTTGATAAACCCACTTATGAAGAAGCCTGGAATTATGGATTGAATCTAACAAGATATTTTTCTATTAACGACCGTGATTTAAGATTAACTGTTGAGTATTACAGAACAGATTTCTTAAAGCAGACAGTTGTTGATGTTTATTCTGATGTTAGAAAAGTAAGCTTTTATAATTTGAATGGAGAATCTTTTTCCAACAACTATCAGATTGAATTAACATATCAACCAATTGATCGATTTGATGTTTCTGCTGCTTTTAGATATACAGATGTTAAATCAAATTATGGTAAACAGCTTTTGATAAAACCATTATCAAGTAATTATAAAGGATTGTTAACTCTTTCATATTCAACATTAGAAAGTGGCTGGTTATTCGATTCATCATTTTTATTAAATGGTGGTGGAAAAATTCCGAGTACAGAACAAAATCCAATTGAATATAAGAGAGAAGAAAATTTTCCTGCTTACTTAACTGTTAATGCGCAGATAACAAAAAAAATAGAAATGGTGGATGTTTATCTTGGAGTTGAGAATCTTACAAACTATAAACAAAATAACCCTGTAATTGCGGCCGATGATCCGTTTAGTGATTACTTTGATGCTTCAATGATTTGGGGCCCGATTGATGGAACTAAGTTTTATTTAGGTGTTAGATTAAGTGTTTTATAATTAATAATTGTCATTACGAGGGCTTACATAAAAAAAAAAGAAGAAAAAAATGTTAAAACAATTTATGTTCGTTCTTGCAGTTGTGTTTCTTATTAATGTAACTAGTTTTGCACAAGATAGCACAAATAATGGATTAAAAGACCCGCATAATAGTGTTGTAAAAGTTGATGATAGCAAAGACAACGTTTCAAAAGAACCTTGGAATAAAGTTTGCCCGGTTAAAGGAAATCCGATTGAAGCAGGTTCACCTACGGTTGAGTACAATGGAAAAGTTTATGCATTCTGCTGTCCTGGTTGTGATACAAAATTTGCAAAGAATCCTGAAAAATATTCTAAAAACTTGAGTGATGATGGAAAGAAATTTGTAGGCAAAAAGTAAATTAAATTTAAGATGACATCTTTAATAAAGGTGTCATCTTTTGTAATAAAAAATTTAATTAAAATATTTCCCGTTTATCTCGATAATAGGAATAAATACAATTTGACAATAATCACGCACTGATTTTGATAATTGAATTTTCAACTTGATTTGTTTATTTATGATATAGTTTCAAAACGATAATGATATAAAATGATTAATAAAGAAAAATTAGAGTTAGCTTCAGAATATTTTAATAAAGCATATCAGCTTCATATGAGCGGCAATATTAGAGATGCAATTGAAGCTTATAAAACTTCAATAGGATTTTATCCTACACCAAAAGCACACACTTTTTTTAGGCTGGGCCTTTAGTCTTAACGGAAACTTTGATGAAGCAATTGAAGAATGCAAAATTGCAATTGATTTAGATCCAGATTATGGAAATCCATATAATGATATTGGCTCGTATCTTATCAACCAGGAAAATTATGATGAGGCAGTATATTGGCTAGAAAAAGCAATTGAAGCACCTGACTATGAACCAAGACATTTTCCGTATTACAATCTTGGTAGAATATATGAGAAAAAGGGTTCTTGGTATTCCGCATTAAAAAGTTACGCAGATGCATTAAAATATAATCCCGATTATGAGCTTGCAAGAAATGCTTTTGTTAGATTAACTGCAATGATGAATTAAGTTTTATATAATATAACTGATATTCCAATTGTAAAACTATCCTGCGATTGTTAAATTGCTTTCCAGATAATCGAAATTTTTAACAACCTGATAAATCCAATCCGAGAAAAAATGAAAGTTAGCGAACTATTAAAACCAGAATTTGTAATCCCTGAATTAAAAGGGGAAACAAAAGAAGATATAATAAATGAATTGATCGATTTGTTTAAAAATGATCCGCGTATAGAGGATATTGAAAAAGTACGATCTTCTGTTCTTGACAGAGAAAAAGTTATGTCAACGGGAGTTGGAAAAGGTTTTGCAATTCCACACGGAAAAACAAATGCAGTTAAAGAAATTGTAGGTGCTTTTGGTAAGATTAAGGAAGGAATTGATTACGATGCACTTGATGGTAATCCGGTTCATCTAGTTTTTCTTCTGGTAGGAAAAGATAATTTAATTAGTACGCACATAAAATTGTTAAGCAGAATTTCTCGTTTGATGAACAAAGATGATTTTAGACATCGTCTTACAGAAGCAAATAGTTCTGATGAAATTGTAAAACTTTTTACTGAAGAAGAAGAACACTTTTTAGAACTTTAATCTTTTACGATTGTCAATCCGAATTTATTTCGGAATCTTCTTAGTTATGAAAGAACCTGAAACAAGTTCGGGTTAACAAACACAAATCAAAACTCATTAAACTATTATATAATGATCAAAGCAATAACAGGAACAAAAGATATTTTGCCAGTTGATATTTCAAAATGGCATTACTTAGAAAAACTGCTTAGAGAAACATTTCAATTTTTTAATTATAAAGAAATTCGCACTCCAATTTTTGAAGAAACAGCATTATTTGCTCGTGGTATTGGTGAAGAAACTGATATTGTTAGTAAAGAGATGTACACTTTTAAAGATAGAAGTGAAACAAGTATTACTTTGCGTCCTGAAAATACAGCCGGAGTTGTAAGATCATTTATTGAACAATCACTAGGTGCACAGCAATCTTTAAACAAATTATATTACATTGGACCGATGTTCAGGCAGGAAAGACCGCAAGCTGGAAGACTAAGACAATTTCATCAGTTTGGTGCAGAAGTTTTAGGAAGTACATCTCCTTTACTTGATGCCGAGATGATTCAGGTTGCTTATCATATCTTAAAAAATCTCGGATTAAAAAATTTAGTTGTAAAGATAAATTCACTTGGAATTCCTGAAGTAAGAGAAAACTATAAAAATATTCTTCGTGATTATTTGAAAGACAAAAAAGATAATCTATCCGAAGAAAGCAGAAAAAGATTTGAAACAAATATCTTAAGAATTTTTGATAGCAAAATTGAAGTTGATCAAACGATAATGAAAAATGCTCCGTTGCTGATTGACTATCTTGATGAAGAAAGTAAAAATGATTTTGAAGTTGTAAAAAATTATTTAGCAAAAGTAGGAATTCCATTTGAAGTTGATCCAGCACTTGTGCGCGGATTGGATTACTACACAAAAACTACTTTTGAAATTGTTAGTGGAAGTGTTGGGGCGCAAAGTGCCTTATGCGGCGGCGGCAGATATGATTTGTTAGTTGAAGAACTTGGTGGAAAAGCTACTCCCGGTGTTGGCTTTGCTGCAGGAATGGAAAGAATTTTACTGGCTTGTGAAAACGAAAAATCTTTAAACTTACCTCAAGATTCAATTGATGTTTATTTAATTAGAGTTGATTCAAAAGAACCCTTGAAATGTGAATCTTAATCTTGAACTTGAATTATTATCAAATATCATCAAACTTCAGACAAGAAAAATTTTCTTGTGATTATGATTATCTAAACAGGAGCATTAAGGCACAAATGCGAGAAGCAAATAAATTTAATGCAAAGTATGTTGTGTTTATTGGTGGTGATGAATTTAATCGTGGCGAACTTAATGTTAAGAATTTATCTAATGGTGAACAGCAATTAATTAAATATTGAAGATTTTGAAAAACTAAAATCGATAATTAAAAGTTAATGGCTTTAAAGAAACCAAAAGATGTTCCGGAAATTCCAAAGTCACGGGGAAAAATCTATTGATAAACTTAAAAAAGCTACTCCTGCAAAAAAGAAAACCGAAATTGAGTTTAACTGTAAAATATATTTTCATAAAGATGGATCAAACGGTAAACAGAAATATCGTTTTGAAGTAGAAACAACAAAAGTATTTTCATTTCTTAATTATAAAATTACCGCACAGGCACGCAAAGAAAAGAAGGTTATTGATATTAGTTTACTTGGTTTAACAGCGATGAATGATTACGTTGCAAAAGTTCAACCCGCAAATGTTGAAATTGATTTTGAAGAATTATTTGGTGAGTTTACTATTAATCTAATTAAACAGGATGGTAGCATAAACAGCGCACTTGTAAACTTTAACATCTATAAAAAAGAAATTGAATTTATAAAAGAGTTTTTACCAGAGAAAAAAAACAACAGTAAATTCTGTACATTTGAAATCAGTAAAGATCAATTCACATACTCAAAGGAATACAACAAGTGAGTTTAATCATTGGAAGAAAACCTGTTTTAGAAGCGCTTAACTCTGATGAAGAAATTTCACAAGTATTTATTTTATTTGGGCAAGAAGGCGGAATAATTGAAGCGATTCGTGTTGCTGCAAAGAAAAAGGGTATAAAAGTAAATCAAGTTCCGTTTGAAAAATTTAGATTGATAACACAAAACAAAATTGCGCAAGGCGTTGCAGCATCAAAATCTGAGCAGAAACTTTATGAACTTTACGATATTATAAACGAATCAAAAAAATCTCAATATCCTCTTTTATTAATTTTAGATTCGATTCAGGATACACACAATGTTGGTGCAATACTACGTAGTGCTGATTGCAGCGGAGTTGATGGCATTCTGATAACAAAACATAACTCAGCACCAATAAATGAAACTGTTGTTAAAACATCTGCAGGTGCAAGTGAACATGTAAAGATTGCAATGGTAAATAATCTTGCACAAACAATTGATGAACTTAAACAAAAAGGTTTCTGGATTGTTGGATCATATTTAGAAGGTGCAAAAAATTATACAAAAGTTGATTACAAAATTCCAATTGCTTTAATTGTCGGTAACGAAGAAAAGGGAATTAGAAAACTTACCGCAGATAAATGCGATCATCTTGTTCGCATTCCAATGAGGGGAAAAATCCAATCACTTAACGTTTCGGTTGCAACAGGTGTACTGCTTTTTGAAATTTTAAGACAGAGAAGTATTTAGTTTTCATTGCCTTTCTGATTTTTATTATTTACGTTTGAATAGATTATTTGGGAGGTTCTATGAGAAGGGTAACGTTATTTCTTTTTATTATATTTTCAATCACTTCACTTTATTCTCAACAATTCCATTCGTTGGATGGAATTGAAAGTCCTGCAGGACAAACAATTCTAATTTATAGATTAGGCTCCGACCAATATATATACAATCCAATTTATAAGTTTAATGTTCAAAGCAGTTATGAAAAACCGATAATGGATGCACATTCAATTTTATATCCCTCCGGGACAGATATAAAATCAATTTGGGACTTTGAGTTTTTTCAAAATGATACTTCAAACTTTATAAATATTGGTGATTTAATTTATGTTGATTATGGATCATATATCGCCAAAAATGATTCTGTTAGTTTTTGGTTATTTATGACCATTTTATAAAATCGATATTTCTAAGCAAAATCAACAAAATGTATTTGTATTTAATGGTTCATTTCCAATTAGAAGTTGGGACGGCGGCTTAACTTTCCCAATTGATTCTATCGGAGCAATCACAAATTTTGCTCCATTCGCATTATCTGATTTTGATGATCAAGTAATGTTTGGAGTTGACGAATTTGGAAACTTTGCACGAAATGCTGAAGTCGTTGATACATCAAATTGTATGGATTGATCAATTTTTCAAAATGTTGTTTGATGCAAACCAATTTCACATTTACAGGGTTAACAAAACTTACGGCGGATATTCATTAAATGTTTCCAATAATAAAGGTAATGCTTTTACCTGGACGAAGACTTATCAAAGTGAAAATCCAATTTATGTTGCAATCGATTCAACACAATCTGGTGTCCTATATCTAGCCGATGGAAGAAAAATTTATAAATCTATAAATAATGGATATGATTTTGTACTTTATAAAAGTTTACCAAGTAAACTCGTTGGCATATACAAAAAACCAGATTCAGAAATTATTTATGCGGCTTCAAAGAGTATGATTTTTAAGATTACTCCCGATTCCATTACAATTATTAAATCTTTTTCATTTCCAGAAGACGAATACAGTTGGTTTCCGTTAGCAGTTGGAAATAAATGGGTTTATAATCAATATTGGTTTGATGAAGGTTGGCCTGGACCACCAATTGTTACTTTTGTAGGTACAAAAAATATGGAAGTTACAAAGGATACAACAATAGAAAATAAAAAATATTTTGTTGTTGAAAATGAGTACATATCATTTGAAGTATTTCAACCAAGAATGTTTTTACGCGTTGATTCAGTAACGGGGTTAATATATCGGTATTGGCAAGAACTTAATGGAGAATATATTTTTCATAATCTAAATCCAGAAATTGGCGATACTATTTTTCATCCCGCATTTCAAGAAAATCCTTTTTACATTCTTGAAGATGAACAACCAATTAATTATTTAGGAATTGATACATATGAAAGAAGATACTGGGAATATCTGCCTTGTAGTTGTTATCATACATTAATAAAAGGGTTCGGTTTAGCGAGAACTTTTTTTAGTGAATTTGGAGGAAGTGAAAGCACTTTAAAAGGTTGTGTTATTAATGGAGTTCTTTACGGCGATACTACTTTTGTTGTTGATGTTGATGATAAATTAAATCTAATACCAACTGAATATAAACTAGAACAAAACTATCCAAACCCATTTAATCCAAGTACGAAAATTAGTTATCAGTTACCAGTTTCTGGCAATGTAACATTAAAAGTATTTGATGTACTTGGAAGAGAAGTTGCAACTTTAGTTGATGAATACAGAGATGCGGGAAGTTACAATTTAGAATTTAGAATTGAGAATTTAGAATTAAGTTCAGGAATTTATTTCTATCAACTTAAAGCAGGTGAGTTTGTTGAAACTAAAAAAATGTTGTTAATCAAATAGGCACAAAATGAAAAAGTTTTTCTTTCTTTATTTACTACTCTTTACTACAATATCCATTGGCCAAATTCTAGATACTCTTTGGACAAGAACATATGGAGGACTTAATCAAGAAGTGGGTGTTTGTATTGAAGAGTTAGAAGATCGAAGTATCATAATGTGCGGAAAAACAAATTCATATGGGGCAGGGGCATATGATATTTACGTCATTAAATCTAATATGCAAGGAGATACTCTTTGGACCAAAACATTTGGTGGAGTAAATGATGAATCAGCAAATAAAATATTATATACACAGGATAAGGGATTTATAATCATTGGGTCCTCAAGTTCATTTGGATTTGGTTTATCGGATATTTTATTATTAAAATTAGATTCATTAGGTAGGACAGAGTGGTATAAAACTTTTGGTGATAGTCTAAATCAATTTGCTAGCGATATTGCACCAACATTGGATGGAGGATACATAATTTCTGGAAATCGAGATGGGGATTATGCACTTAACGAAGGATGGTTAATTAAAATTGATTCAATTGGTAATTTACATTGGGACTATATTTTTGAGGCGATTTGTGGTTCTGAACAGTATTTACAATCAGTTATAGAAATCAGTGATACCAGTTATTTGGTTTCCGGTACTAACTTAATACCGATGTATCCATTTGGAAGGCTATCACGTTATTTTTTATCAAAATTCGATAAATATGGTGCAATCGTTTTTACAAAAGAATATACACACAACGGTCTTGATTTAAATAGATGCTTAATTATCACAAAAGATAGCTGTATTATT
This sequence comes from Ignavibacteriales bacterium, assembly GCA_016707585.1. Taxonomy (GTDB): domain Bacteria; phylum Bacteroidota; class Ignavibacteria; order Ignavibacteriales; family Ignavibacteriaceae; genus IGN3. The sequence goes on from JADJHL010000008.1 coordinate 471,037, forward strand.
CTTGCTGGTACATCTTTTTTAAGTCCTGCTGGTCGTTCGAATGCTTGGTTAATTAAAGTAGATCAGGTTGGGAATGTTATTTGGGACACAATATTAGATGGCTCTCAAGAATATGTAAATTTTGCTTCTATTGATGAAAATTATAATTCTGATTTTTTTGTTACTTTAAATTCAGCTATAGGATCTACCTCAATTAAAGATATCCAATTATTGAAACTGGATTACTTCGGAAATATAATCTCAGAAAGTCTATTTGGGGGGAATGAAATTGATGAAGCAAATCATCTGATGATTGCCCGAGATAGTAGTATTTTAATCTTAGGAAGAACAAATTTCTTCGGAGCAGGTAATTATGACTTTTGGTTACTAAAAATTAAAGAACAGCCGGCTACAAATATTCGAATGAATTATCCTAATGGAGGGGAAAATTTATTAGCTCAGGACACATTAGAGATTTCTTGGAATAGTATAAATGTTAATAAAATCAAACTTGAAATTAGTATTGATAGTGGGAAAACCTGGTCCCTGTTAGTTGATTCATTATTTAATTATGGAAGCTACAATTGGGTAATTACTAACCAGTTCTTAGGAGATAGTTGTTTATTGAAAATAACTAATTTTGAAGATTCAGATATATTTGATGTTAGCGATAGTACCTTTAAGATTCAGAATATTAATGATACAGAAGAAATTAAAAATAAACATTTTTATTATTCCTTATCTCAAAACTACCCAAACCCATTCAATCCAAGTACAATTATTAGTTACCAATTACCAAAAGCTTGTAATGTAACATTAAAAGTTTTTGATGTCCTTGGAAGGGAAGTAGCAACATTAGTTGATGAATATAGAAATGCAGGAAGCTATGATGTAGAATTTAGCATTGAGAATTTAGAATTAAGTACGGCAATATATTTCTATCAGTTAAAAGCTGGTGAATTTGTTGAAACTAAAAAAATGTTGTTATTGAAATAATAATTGTAAATCTAACAATCTTGATGGTTTCTTTTGTAAAAACAAAACGATAGTTTTGATCCAGGTATTATGAAAGAAAACTATGCGTAATCAAATCATCAAAAAAATATTTTTATTTGTTGTTTTATCATTATTAGTAAATCCACTCTTTGCCCAAACAAATAACCAGGAGTTTAGATCAACCTGGGTAATAACCTGGGAGCATATCAGCCCAAATAAAACTGCTGAACAAAACAAAGCTACTATCCGAGAAATTCTTGATAATCATGTTAAAGCAAATATGACTTCAGTTTTATTTCAAATAAGACAAAGTGGAACTGCTTATTATCAATCTTTGTATGAACCGTGGGGATATTATGCCGGCTACACTTATCCGGGTTATGATCCTTTACAATATGCAATTGAAGAAGCGCATAAACGTGGGTTAGAATTACACGCGTGGTTTAATGTTTTTAATGTTTCTTCAACTTATTCAGGAACAATTTCAGTACAACATCCCGAATGGATTTGCAGAGATCAAAATGGAAATCCAATGACTTCATTTATGGCCGCTTCACCTGGATTGCAAGCCGTAAGAGATTACACAATAAATGTTGCAATGGAAGTTGTAAAAAATTATGATATCGATGGATTGCATTTAGATTATATAAGATGGAATGAATATGACACAGATGATATGACTGATGCTCCAACAAAGATTGAGCAGGAAACAAAACTTGATGGAATATTTTCTGAACAAACAATTACTAAACTTACATCACCACAAAGTACAAATAGATTTTTATACGATATTGAACATCCTTACAGTGCAGGTGTGCCTTCAGGTTTTTCTACCTGGGAAGATTGGTGGCGCTGGTCCGTTACACAGTTTGTAAAAGGGTTACACGATTCAATTCAGGCTGTTAAGCCTTGGGTAAAATTATCTCCTGCTGCGCTTGGTAAATATAAATCTGGCGGTGCTACAGGCTGGAATGGTTATTATGTTGTATATCAAGATGCTGCTCTTTGGTTTAACGAAGGTTACATTGAGCAATTAACACCAATGCACTACCATTGGCTTACTGGCGAAGAGTTATTTAGTGCGATAACATCTGATTGGGAACCAAATATTCAGCAAGGAATTCAGGCTGGTAAAATTTATTCTTGTGGACCAGGCTCATACAGACTGGATGAAAATAATGTTTGGTCAAATCATATTGGAATTGTTGAAAGACTTAGAGATAAAACCTGGGTGGATGGTTACCAGTTTTTTAGTTATGGAACGTGGGACGCTTATGACTATTGGGATGAATCAGCTTCACTTTTCTTTAAGACAAAAGTAAAACTGAGAGAAGTTTTTTCAGTAAATCAGCCAATAGCGCCAACAATATCAATAACAAAAATTGATTCGCTTACTTATGATTTAAATGTTTTTCCTGATGGTGCTCAAACAAATAATCATTGGTTTGCAATTTATAGATCTGAAGACAACACACTTTCTGTTGATACTGATAAAATTGTTGATGTTCATTTTGGCAACTCAAATTATTCATTCAGGGATACATTTTCAGGTTTACAAAATTTTGATGAGAGCTACACATACTTTGCAACTTGCCTAAATCGGTTTTGGAATGAATCACAAATTTCTAATTCAGTAATTACTGATTTGATTCCTTCATTTGCACCAACAGTTGTTTCTTCATTACCTGCACAAAATGGTATAGTTTCTACCTCTGCCAATATTATAATAGAATTTTCAAAATCGATGGAAACAAATTCTTTTGTTGATAAAATTTTATTTACACCATCAACTGAGATTACTTCTACAATTTGGAATAATGAAAATAAATCTCTTAAAATCATAACAGAAGATTTTGATTTTAACACTCAATACACTTTAAGGATAGATTCTTCTGTAACAGATGTTAATGGAAAATTGCTTGATGGAAATAATGATGGAATTCCCGGAGATCCGTTTGTACTAAATTTTAGTACGATGGAAGAAGATTTAATTGGTCCGCAAGTAACTTTTACTACCCCAGTTGATAATGATACAAGTGTTGATATAGGAAATATTATTACAGTGGTTTTTGATGAAGCTGTGGATAACCAATCTTTAAGTAACAGTTCGATTACATTACTTGAAGATGGATTACAGATAAGTTTTAGTTTTCTCCATAATAAAACTTCAGATGGCAGAAGTGTATTAAATATCCAGCCAACAACTCTATTTAAGCAAAGCAAAAATTATCAATTAACTCTCAGCAGTACAATTTCTGATACTTTAGGAAATATAATCGGAAATGATTGGAGTATTGATTTTAAGACCTCAAATTTTGGTTACCACGAAATTAAAATGATTGATAATTTTACAAATCCTGGCGATTGGCAACAACCAGGTTATAGTGGATCAACAACTGGAATATTAGAATCAGGAACTCATTTTGAATATTCAAACACGATCTACTTGCCGAGTACAACTACAAAAAAATCTGCAAAGCTTTCTTATTTGTGGGATGAAAATGCAAGTGCATTTTTGATTCGTGAGTATTTAAAAAGTGGAACTCCACAAACAATTTATTTTGATACAAGTTATGTGCTTCAAAGTTATGTTTATGGTGATGGAAGTAATTCCAAATTAAGATTTTGCATAGATGAATTCCAAATCTCAGCCTGGGGTGATCATGAAGTATCCAATTGGGTTAATGTAGATTGGTATGGTTGGAAATTAATTGAGTGGAAGTTAAATGATCCTTCAAGTGTTGGAATATGGATTGGGAATGAAATACTAACCGGACAGTATTTTAGAATAGATAGCTATCAACTAACCAAAACAAGTGAAAGTACTTTATCAGGTATAATATATTTTGATGACTTACGTGCAGTTAAAAAAACTTCAAGTTTAACCGATTGGAGTTATGATGGTAAAAATATTCCGAGTGATTTTAAACTTTTCCAAAACTACCCAAACCCATTTAATCCAAGTACAATTATTAGTTACCAATTACCAAAAGCTAGTAATGTAACATTAAAAGTATTTGATGTTCTTGGAAGAGAAGTAGCAACACTTGTTGAAGAGTATAAAAATGCAGGAAGTTATGAAGTTGAATTTAATCCAGCATCCCCCATTGGGGCAGGCAATATCAAGAATCCAGCATCAGGAATTTATTTTTATCAACTAAAAGCCGGTGATTATGCTGAAACTAAAAAGATGATTTTAATCAAGTAAATTAAGGGGAGCTCGCTCTCCATTTAAATTACGCAAAAATTTCTTAGAGCAACGATCAGCCATCAACTCTAAGTGTTGTTTTAGTTAACCCAATTTACAATGTAATTTCTTTCCATCTTTGATTAATATGTAATCGTCCCCTGTAAAATGTTTAAAACTATAAATGCAATAAGAGAAATGATTACCTTAAAATACAATTTGAATTCATTGGACGAATTAAGTGATAAAATATATTTGTATTTTTATTTCTATAAATAATCATTTTAAGGAGAAAGAGTGATAACAAAGAAATTATTCTTCGCCATTTTATTAATATTTATTTTTATTACTCCCTCTTTATTAACTGCAAAAGCAAATCTTAAAAACTCAAAAAATATAAAATCAATTTTAGATGGTAACCTATCCGGTTTTGTCATTAGTCCTTATTTCAATGAACAGATATGTATGTTCAACTATGACCCTGAAATAAGAGTGTTTATTAGTGCACCGCCGCCAGGTGCATTTGATACCGGCAAACCAACGGAAATTGCTTTATTTGCACTTCCAAATGGAAATACAATTGAACATACCATTGGTAAATTATTGAATCCTGGTGATGACTGGCATTATGATATTCAGCATATTGGTGCCCAAACCCGATTCCTTCGAGATCAATCGAATGATAATAATTTGGTTACTGTCTATTTGGAAACCACGCAGAGGAGTTGGCCAGCTTGGAAAGCAAAATATCCTAACAATCCTGCAATCATAAATTCATTAGTTAATTATCTAACTGGTCTTTTTTCAGATTACAATCCCTTTGTTGTCTTAACCGGGCATAGTGGAGGCGGAAGTTTTACTTTTGGATTTCTGGACAGCCAAAATGAAATACCAAATACTATTAAACGAATTTCATTTCTCGATAGTAATTATGGATATGATGACAGTTATGGACCAAAATTATTAAGCTGGTTAAATGCTTCCCCAAATCATTTTTTAAGTGTAATTGCTTATAATGATAGTGTAGCTTTATATAATGGACAGCCTGTTGTTACACCAACAGGTGGAACCTGGTACAGAAGTAAAATGATGAAAAACTATCTCGATGATTATTTTCAATTTACTGAAGAAGAAAATGAAATATTCATAAAATACACTGCATTAAACGGAAGGATAAAGTTTATACTAAAGCAAAATCCCAATAGAGTGATATTACATACAGTGCAAGTTGAACTTAATGGATTTATACAGGGGATGGTTTCAGGAACAGATAATGAAAATGTTGGTTATGAATATTATGGACCTCGGGCATATTCACAATTTATTCAAACCGCTACTATTTTTCCCAGAATATTAATGATACCTCCAAGACCAAGTTATGCATTAACTGGTTCGCAATTTATGCAGCAAGTAATAAATTTAACTTTTGAACAGCGAGAAATAGAAATATATAACCAAATATCAATCGGCAACATTCCTGAATTTTTTAGAACATTAACCAAAATTACAAACGTGTTTCAAGATAGTCTGGGAACAAATCACCTCTGTATTTATGAAGTTATGCCTGACTATCTGGCAATCGGGTCTGACGATGATTTTTGCAGAATACCGATGGGACCCATAACTGCTCAGAGACTTGCAAACTTATTTGGCTCAGTTATGCCAACTAGTAAGCTTGTTGATGATATATACAGCAAGTCATTATTAAAATTAGCACCAGTAACTTATGATCCAGTTGGAAATCAAAACACTCTCGTTCCAAAATTTATTGAGCACAATCAGGCAATTGAAAATCAGCGTATTAATGCAGGTGGTGTTCTTGGACAATTAATTAGCGGTATAAAAAAGGATGTTGTACTGAGTAATAAAATTGTGGACCCAACCAGACCTAATCACGTTGTAATATATGGATGGCATCAATTAAATGGTGTTCCTATTCAACCGCTTTCAAATGTACACATTAATAGTTATGTTGATTACAGCCATGGTATCCGATTCCTAAATAAAGAAATATTAATCGATGGTGTGGTTAAGAATATTGAAACAATTCTTGCTGATCCAATACTGTATAAAATGCTTAGTAATGAGATTGGCCCAATGAATCAATCGAGTTATTTATTTAATACAAATTTACCTGCAAAACCAAAATCATTTGGAATAAAAACCGGAGGAATGAATAAACTAAATATAATCATAGGCAATGAGCCCCTTGTTGAAAATTATAATGTTTTTATAAGTAATGATGGAGAAAATTTTCCTGCTCCAATCAATATGCCTGCAGGAAATCTTGTTCTGGATGGATTAACAACAGATTCAGTTTATTTTGTAAAATTGGAAGCTGTTAATGTCTCTGGCAAATCTTCTCAATCAGAAGTTTTGGCAGGTGTCCCCTCTGGTTTAGTTGTTCCTAAAATACTAATTGTTAATGGTTTTGATAGAAGTTCTACCGGCAATACTTACAATTTTATTCGTCAACACGCAGACGCAATAAAATTTAATGGGGGTTATTTTGAATCGGCAACAAATGATGCAATAATTGATGGGACTTTTCAAATAAGTGATTATAATATTGCAGACTATATTTTAGGAGAAGAAAGCACAGTTGATGAAACATTCAGCTCGAATGAGCAAATACTGATAAAATCATTTCTAAATAACGGCGGGAAACTTTTCGTTTCCGGAAGTGAAATTGCCTGGGATTTAGATTACAAAGGATCTTCTGTGGATAAAGATTTTATATGGAATTATTTAAAGACCAAATACATAGCTGATGCGCCTTTTGGAGTTGCAGGAGTTTATTACCAAGCCGAACCAACAAATAACTTACTATTCTCAGGCATCCCCTCTTTTTTTTTCGATGACGGTACACATGGAACAATAAATGTAAAGTATCCTGATGTGATTAAAGGAATAAATGGCGGAATAGATTTTCTGAAATATTCTGATCTTGATACAACTGCAGGATATGCTGCATTGCTCTATAGTGGTAACTTCCCACAAGCCGTTCAACCCGGTAAGATTGCCTTTATCGGTTTCCCTTTTGAAACAATTTATCCTCAAGAAATTCGATATGAATTAATGAATAGACTGTTCAATTTTTTTGATCATGTAGAATCAACGCACCAAAATTATTCAGAGATTCCGAACCAATATTCACTAGATCAGAATTACCCAAACCCATTCAATCCAAGTACAATTATTAGTTACCAATTACCAAAAGCTAGTAATGTAACATTAAAAGTATTTGATGTTCTTGGAAGAGAAGTAGCTACACTTGTTGATGAATACAGAAATGCAGGAAGCTACGATGTAGAATTTAGAATTGAGAATTTAGAATTAAGTTCAGGAATTTATTTTTATCAACTAAAAGCCGGTGATTTTGTTGAAACTAAAAAAATGTTGTTGATAAAATGAAAATTTATTTCCTTAATCTTGTCTTGTTAAAAAAGGAATTTTATGAATAAAGTTTTTCTCTTTTTGTTTGTCGTTTTACTTGTAAGTGTAAATTTTGCTCAGGATCTTCCGCATAAAATGACTGAAGAAGAAAAACTTATCTGGCAGAATTATCAACCACAGTTGCTTCCGCAGTTTACAAATCCGCCACCAACGCCGGTAAGAACTATGGCTGAGTGGGAGGAATTGCAAGGGATTATTATTACTTGGACTTCATATACAACAATCTTAAGACAAATTGTTGATTATGCTCAGGACGAAGGTTTGGTTTATATAGTTTGCAGCGATTCTAATAGTGTAAAAAGTTTTCTTACCTCTGGAGGAGTTCCATTAATTAATTTAAAATTCCTTATAACTTCGTTCAATTCGATTTGGGTAAGAGATTACGGTCCTTGGTCTGTTTATGCAGGAGTTTCGGATACTTTAAAGATTATCGATTGGATATACAATCGCCCGCGTCCGCTGGATGATGATGTCCCAGTTTACTTTGCAAATTATACAAGTCTTCCTATTTACCAAACAACAACTCCGCCTTATGATCTTATTGCCACAGGCGGAAACTTTATGACTGATGGACACGGAACAGGGTTTTCATCAAACTTAATTCTGGATGAAAATCCCGGTAAAACAGAATCCCAGATCAATTTAATAATGAATAAGTTTATGGGATTAGATAGATATATTAAAATGCAAACACTTCCTTATGATGATATTCATCATATTGATATGCATATGAAATTACTTGATGAAGAGACCTTGCTTGTTGGTCAGTATCCATTAGGAGTTGCAGATGGTCCGCAGATAGAAGCCAACCTGCAATACATTTTAAATAATTTTTTAACGTGTTACGGAAGACCTTATAAAGTTGTTCGTATTCCTATGCCTCCCGAAAACGGTCAGTATCCTCCATCAGGAGATTACAGAACTTATACTAATTCTATAATTGTAAATAAAACGGTTATTGTTCCAACTTATGAATTACAGTATGACACTACAGCATTAAGAATTTATAGAGAAGCAATGCCCGGTTATAGAGTTGTTGGAATTAATTCAAATACGATTATTACTTCATTGGGTGCAATTCACTGCATTACAAAAGAAGTTGGAGTTGATGAACCCGTTTATATTTCGCATCCCAAAATTAGCGTTGAAATAGTTTCAGCAGATCCAATAGAAGTTAAAGCATTTATAAAAACTAAATCAGGAGTTTCAAACGCCTCCGTTTATTGGACTACTGATACAACACAAAATTTTTCCGTTTTACCAATGACAAGTATTTCAGTTGATACATTCACTGCGTTTATTCCGGTTCAGCCCAATGGAACAGAAGTGTTTTACTACATTTCAGCTGTAGCAATCAGCGGAAGGACAATTACCAAACCATTAACGGCACCGGAAGGATATTATCACTTTAAAGTATCTAATATTGTTCCAGTTGAACTACTATCTTTTGCAGCTTCATCAATTGAAAATACAGTTACTTTAAATTGGAGTACAGTAACAGAGACAAATAACTCAGGATTTGAAATTCAAAGATTAAAAGATTCAAAGATTGAAAAATTAAAAGTTTGGGAGAAAATTGGATTTATACGTGGTAATGGAACAACAACAGAACCTAAATCTTATTCCTTTGTTGATAAGGATATAACTGCAGGAAAATATCAGTACAGATTAAAACAAATCGATTTTAATGGATCATTTGAATATTCAAATGTAATTTCAGTCGAGTTAGATTTGCCAACAAAGTTTACTTTAGAACAAAACTACCCAAACCCTTTTAATCCAAGTACAATAATAAGTTACCAATTACCAAAAGCTGGTAATGTAACATTAAAAGTATTTGATGTTTTAGGAAGGGAAGTAGCAGTACTTGTTGATGAAGAAAAGGCTGCTGGCTCTTACAATGTAGAATTTGGAGTTAAGAGTTTAGAATTAAGTTCTGGAATTTATTTCTACCAACTTAAAGTTGGTGATTATTTAGAAACTAAAAAAATGTTATTAATCAAATAATTATTTAAGGGGCATTATGCACAAATTAATTTTAGTTGGTTTGATTTTTATTTGTAACCAAACCTTTGCTCAAAAATATATAGAATTATTCAAGCAGGATATTCCTGATAATATCAAATCTGATCGTGTGCTTAGTAATTCACTTGATATTAATCTTGAGAGAAATATAGCTCTAAATCCAGAGTTAATTTATTTCACTCTCAATTATTTTCAACAGTATGATGGAAGCAAATTTGATACAAAGTATTTTGAAATTCTTAAAATGAATGAAAGATTCTGGTTTTTAAGACGCAACGATTGGGCAAATACTACGATTGATAAAGTAAATGCAACTGAAGATCACGATATAATCTTTAATACAGCGGTTCCTTTAAAGAGCTTAGTTGTTGATGTAAAGAAAATGGATAATGACAAGCTAACTGAACTGAGTGCTAGCGAAAAACAATTAAGTGATTTTTATATTGTTAAATATTACAATAAGAATTCCGAGATGAAATTTGATAATAAAACAAATTATTCGCAGATAAGAAATCAAATTGAAGAGACTAAGCAACATTATTTTAAAGAGGTAAAAGCAGATCCGAAATTGCTTTCCTCGCCATCAGAAATAGTGGACAATGTTATTGATAATTGGTATCTATTGTTGGACGATAAAGAATTGGAAGGATCAAACCTTTTGATAACTTGTTTAGATGATGTGCTTTTGGATAAGGGAAGAAAAAAATATTCAGTGTTTCTTGGTGGTGTATTTATTAATAATACATTAAACTTTGAGGAGAATTTAAGTTTTCCTGGAATCTCGCATACAGTTAAATTAAACAAAAGTGCTTCTTTACCACAGCTTACTTTAGGGATTGGCTACAAACTATTTTTTGATAAAAAATCTTACTTCTTATCTTACATTGATATACAAGCATTTTATTCTATGGGGTACAAGAATGTAAATGACAAATATCCAGTAGCTTATACAAATCGCGAAGTTACTTCAACTTATACTATTGATGAAACAGTTAGAAATTTTAATAACGATTACAAATTATCTTCATTAAATAGTTATGGGATAAAATTAGCTGTGCCTTTATATGAATTAAATTTTCTAGTTATTGAAGCAGCTTTTAATTTTAGTATGAATAGTTATGTATTTAAACCGGATATGCATTTTACGTATTCAAAGTATAAAACAAATGTTGGCCCGCCGATTACTAGAGAAACACTCTCACTAGGTGCGCAAACTTTGCAAGAAGAAGAAATTAATAAATACTTTTCAATAATTCCTATGATTGATGCAAATCTAAAAATAGATAGTAGATTTGGTGTAAGAATTAGTGCTAGTTATAATTATGCAGCAATGAGCATTTTTTATAATACACCTTTGATTTATTAATCAATTGTTATCTTTTTTAATAAACGCAGTACTTGTGTATTGCGTTTAATTTTCCTCCCTTGAGAATTTTATAATCTTTCAAATCTTTTAATTTATTACATCTGCTTCTCATCCCAATTTTTTTTAAGTTTGATGTAGAAATTGAATTTACTTTTTACGGAGACTTAAAATGATCAAAAAAATAATTCCTGCTGTTAGAACCGAAAACATTACTTATGCAGTTAGAGATATTGTTGTTCTTGCAAATCAAGTTGCAAAAACTGGAAAAGAAATGTTGTACTTAAATATTGGTGATCCGAATCTATATGATTTTGTTCCGCCAAAACATCTTGTTGATGCAACGTATCAGGCAATGTTAAAAAACTTAAATGGTTATGCGCCTTCATCAGGAATCGGCGAAGCTGTAAAAGCAATTGAAGCTGAAGCAGAACGAAAAGGTATTACAAATGTTCACGATATTTTTGTTACAACAGGCGCAAGTGAAGCGATTGATATTTGTTTAACTGCACTTGTAAACGATGGTGAAAATGTTCTTACTCCAACTCCTGGTTATCCGCTTTACACGGCAATCGCAAGCAAATTACAAATGATGGAAAATCCCTATTACCTTGATGAATCAAACGGATGGCTGCCGGATATTCAAGATATAAAAACAAAAATAAATGATAAGACAAAAGCGATTGTGCTTATCAATCCAAACAATCCAACTGGTTCACTTTATACTCGAGAAAATTTGCAGCAGATTGTTGATTTAGCACTTGAGCACAATCTTGTAATCTTTGCTGATGAAATTTATGACAAGCTTCTGTTTGATGGAAAGAAACATATTTCAATTGCATCATTAAATAAAGATGTTTCCTGCATAACATTTGGTGGATTGTCTAAAAATTATATGGTGCCAGGATTTAGAATTGGCTGGGGAATCGTAAGCGGAAGAAAAGAAGTTTTATCTGATTTTATAGAAGCTGTAAATAAAATTTTGCGCGCAAGATTATCCGCAAATCATCCTGAACAATATGGAATAAAACCTTCGCTCGAAGGTAACCACGATCATCTTACAGAAGGAATGAAAAAACTTACAATGCGCAGAGATTTAACGGTTGAAATGTTAAATGCAATACCAGGAATTTCCTGCGTAAAACCTGAAGGTGCATTTTATGCTTTCCCAAAATTAGAGATGAAACAACCCGATGCACATTTTGTTGGTGAATTGATTCGTGAAACCGGAGTTGTAATTGTTCCCGGTAGTGGATTTGGGCAGGTTCCGGGCACACATCATTTTAGAGTTGTGTTTTTACCTAACGAACAAATTCTGGAAAAAGCTTATAAAGCTATTGGAGAGTTTTTTGTTAAGTATCTGGAAAAGTATCCTGATTTGGTGGAAGCTTAAATTTTGTATATATGATTAAAAAAAACTCACCACAATCAAACGATATTATCTTTTACTCATCACCAAAAGGTGATGTAAGAGTCGAAGTATTTTTTCAGGATGAAACATTCTGGCTTAGTCAAAAAAGAATGGCTGAGTTGTTTGGAGTTGATGTACGAACAGTTAACGAACATTTACAGAATATATACAAAACCAATGAACTTGTAATTGCGGCAACTATCCGGAATTTCCGGATAGTTCAAACTGAGGGGACTAGGGAAGTTTCGCGTGAAGTTGATTTTTACAATCTTGATGCAATCATTGCTGTTGGATACCGTGTAAATAGCTATCAGGCAACTCAATTCCGAATTTGGGCGACAAAAACTTTAAGAGAGTATATCATAAAAGGTTTTGTATTAGATGATGAACGCTTGAAGCAAGGCAAACGTTTTGGCAAAGACTATTTTGATGAATTACTTGAACGCATCCGTGAGATTCGTGCCAGTGAAAGAAGGTTTTATCTAAAGATTACTGACATTTATGAACAATGCAGCATTGACTATGAAAAAGAAGCAGAAATAACCAGGACATTTTTTAAAGCTGTCCAAAATAAATTACATTGGGCAACCACAGGTAAAACTGCCGCACAAATTATTTCAGAACGGGCAAATTCTACAAACCCTAACATGGGTTTGCAGACATGGAAGAATTCACCCAAAGGTAAAATTCTAAAGTCGGATGTAGTTGTAGCTAAAAATTATCTGATTGAAAAAGAAATAAAAGAATTAGAAAGAGTTGTAACTATGTATTTGGACTATGCCGAAAATCAAGCGGCAAGACAAATCCCAATGAAAATGAAAGACTGGATTTCTAAACTTGATGCTTTCTTAAAGTTTAATGAATATGATATTTTAAAAGGCGGTGGAAAAGTTAAACACGTAGTGGCTAAAAAACTGGCTGAGGATGAATACGAAAAGTATCGTATAGTTCAGGATAAAACTTTTGAAAGTGATTTTGAAAGAGAAGTAAAAAAGTTTTCGGATAAGGAAAAGAAATAGTGATTTATTTGAATTAGTGGTGAGTTTTTTGTTAAGTACCAGGAAAAATTTGCTGATTTGGTTGAAGTATAATTTTCAGAAAATGGCACACTGATTTTTATGATTTAATAAGATTAAGTAAGATCCTAAATATTCTTAATGATCAGTGTACTATTGTTTTATTTTCCTCTTTTCCCTTTCTTGATTGGCTAAACCTCTTTATCTATATTTGAACCTCATTTAATTCATTATTAATAGATTGAAATTGTGGATAATTGTAAAGTAACGACGCTTTCTAACGGTGTAAAAATTGTATCGGAGTTTATTCCTTATCTTAAGTCTTTTTCGTTAGGATTTTGGTTTAATATTGGTGCGCGTGATGAGAATTTGAAGAATAATGGAATCTCACATTTCATCGAACATATGCTTTTTAAAGGAACAAAATCCCGCTCAGCAAAACAAATTTCTGATGAAATAGAATCTTACGGCGGCTACTTAAACGCCTTCACTTCTAAAGAGCACACTTGTTATTACGGTAGAGGTTTATCAGACAATTTCAAAAAAACGTTTGTTGTTCTTTCAGATATGATCCAGAATCCTTTATTCAAAGATTCACATATCAAAAAAGAAGCAGGTGTTGTGATAGATGAATTAAAAGATATTGATGATAATCCGGAAGAATTAATATTTGATAAGTTTGAAGAATCAGTTTTTAGTGGCCACACTTTAAGTTATCCGATTATCGGAACTGAAAAAAATATTTTATCGTACAACTCAAGTACACTTCATCAGTTTCATAAAGCAACTTATCGATTAGATAATTTAATGATTGCGGTTTCTGGTGCAATCCCTCACGAAGAAGCCGTAGCACTTGCGGAAAAATATTTTACTTCAAAAAAAACAACATCGAACCAAAAAAGAAAAAACTTTGTTAAGCAAACAGTTAGTAATGAAATAATTGAAAAAGAAATCCAGCAGGTTCATTCAATTATTGGAAGAACAACATATGGATTTAATGATTTGCGAAGACACAAATTAAAAGTTCTTTCAACTTTACTTGGTGATGGTAGTTCTTCAAGATTATTTCAGGAAGTTAGAGAAAAACTTGGGATGACTTATCAGATCAATACTTTCTTAAATTCTTATGAAGATGTTTCGGTTTTTGGCGTTTATTTTTCAACTAATGAAAAACAAACTGATAAAGTGAATGAGATTGTTAATCGCGAGTTTAACAAGCTTAGAACGACTGAAATAAAATCCAAAGAACTTAACAGAGTTAAAGAGTACATAAAAGGCAACACGTTAATGAGCCTTGAAAACACGACTAACAGAATGATAAGACTTGCTAATTCAATTTATCATTATGGCAAAGTTGTTCCGATTGAAGATATATTAAATAAAATTGATGCAGTTACAGTTGAAGATGTTTTAAAACTTTCTAAAGAAGTTTTAAATGAATCAACACTTAGTAAAATTGTAATTTGTTCAAAAGATAATTCAATAAAAAAAGCAGCTTAACTTAAAATAGTAAGCAAATATTCAGAGTAGATTATGCCTAAAATCATTGTTGATGGAAAAGAATTAGAATTCAAACAAGGCCAAACGATTATCGAAGCCGCAAAAGATCATGGAATTGATGTTCCACATTTTTGCTGGCATCCTAAACTTTCCGTTTCAGGTAATTGCCGAGTTTGTTTGGTAGAAGTTGAAAAAATGCCAAAGCTTGTTATAGCTTGTTCAACTGTTGCCGCAGAAGGAATGGTTGTTCATACCGCATCTGATAAAGCACTTGCTGCTCGCAATGCTGTTATGGAATTTATTCTTATCAATCATCCACTTGATTGCCCGATTTGTGATGAAGCTGGTGAATGTAAATTGCAGGATTATGCTTATCAACATAGTAATGGCGAAAGCAGATTTGTTGAGACAAAAAATCATAAAGATAAAAGAGTTGAGCTTGGCCCAAATGTAATGTTTGATGGTGAACGATGTATTTCCTGTTCACGTTGTATAAGATTTTGTGATGAGATAGCAAAAGATCCTGAACTAACATTTGTTCAAAGAGGAGATAGAGTTACAATCACAACCTTTCCCGGGCAACAACTTGATAATCCATACTCAATGAATGTAGTTGATATTTGTCCTGTTGGTGCATTAACAAATCGTGATTTTAGATTTAAATCTCGCGTTTGGGAAATGTCTCATACAAATTCTATTTGCAATGGTTGCGCTCGTGGTTGTAATATCGAACTTTGGGTTAGAAATAACGAAGTATTAAGATTAGTTCCAAAATTTAATGAAGATGTGAACAGTTATTGGATGTGTGATCACGGAAGACTTAATACATTTAAATTTATCAATGCTGAAGATCGTGTCGATGGACCTCATATCAGAGTTGAAGGCAATTTAATTAAAGTCGGATGGGATGAAGCCTTCGCAAAAGCAGCATCAAACTTAAAGGCATTTGGTAAGGATGAAGTTGCTGTACTTGGTTCTGCTTATGCAACAGTTGAAGATAATTTTGTTGCTGTTAAGTTTGCAAAATCTGTTTTAGGAACAGGACATTTAGATTTTGTTCATCACATCGATCCATCTTTTGGAGATGATATTTTAAAAAATGAAGATGTAACTCCAAATTCAAAAGGTGCAGAATTAGCAGGAGTAATTCCATCTAAAAACGGATCAGACTTTAATGGAATTATTAAATCAATCCGCGAAGGAAAAATTAAAGCACTTTATGTTTTAGAAGATGATATTTTAAATGATAATCCCGAATTAGAAACTGTTCTATCAAAACTTGATTTACTAATTATAAATTCAACTAACTCTAACAAAACTACTGTTCTTGCTGATATCGTTTTTCCCTCAGCAACATATGCAGAAAAGAATGGAACTTTTGTAAACTTTACTGGAAGAGTTCAAAGAATTAGTCCAGCCATCGCAACCAATGATGTTGATCGCGCTTTAGAAGGAATGGCAATGAGTCGCTGGGATAAGTTTGGAACTAAGTTTGATCGCTGGGCACAAGGTAAACATTATGATGCAAGATCAAGCTGGAAAATTTTAGTTGGATTAGCATCAGCACTCGGACATAAATTAAAATACAATATGGCTGAAGAAGTTTTTCTTGATGTTGCAAACTCAGTTGATGCTTTTAAAGGTTTGGATTACGATGTTATCGGTGAGCTTGGCACACAATTGAAAAATGTAAATTCTAAATCTACCGTTAAAATTTAGGTTATAAGGAATTAATACTTAATGGAAGCAATTGGAAATATTTTGTGGTCAATCATTAGCTTTTACAATTTTTTATTAATCAGAATTGTAATCGTACTTGTAATGATGTTATTGACTGCCGCTTATCTTGTTTACTTTGAAAGAAAAATAAGTGCCTGGGCACAAAATCGATTAGGACCAAACAGAGTTGGTTGGTACGGATTGCTTCAATCTTTTGCAGATGTTTTTAAACTTTTATTTAAAGAAGATATTGTTCCAGATGTAGCAAATAAAAAGATTCATGCTCTTGCCCCAATGATTGCTTTATTTGTTGCATTTACAACTTATGCTGTAATTCCAATTGGGCCAGGGGTTACAATTGCCGGATATGAAATCCCAATGGTTATTGCTGATGTTAACATTGGAATTTTATACGTACTTGCTTTAACATCATTAGGCGTGTACGGTATTACGTTTGCAGGTTGGTCTTCCGGAAGTAAATATTCTCTTCTTGGTGGAATTCGTTCATCTGCACAAATGATTTCTTACGAAATCTCCATGGGATTTTCGGTTGGCGGTGTTATTCTTTTATCAGAATCTTTAAGACCAATTGCAATTGTAGAATCGCAAGGTGGATATTTTTTAGGATTTATTCCTTTTTGGAATGCGCTCATTCAACCAATTGGATTTATAACATTTCTCGTATCCGCATTTGCAGAAACGAACAGGTTGCCATTCGATTTACCAGAAGCAGAGCCGGAACTTGTCGGTGGTTATCACACAGAATATAGCTCGATGAAGTTTGCAGCATTCTTCTTAGCAGAGTATGCAAATATGTTAATAGCAAGTACATTAATTGTAACTTTGTATCTTGGTGGCTGGCAAATTCCATATATTGAAACTTTAGGGCTGTCATCAGGCTTGGTAATAGCATTACAGGTTTTAGGATTTTTTATAAAAGTTGGAGCATTGTTATTTTTCTTTATCTGGGTAAGATGGAGCATTCCAAGATTTCGTTACGATCAATTAATGAATCTTGGTTGGAAAGTAATGTTTCCACTATCGTTGCTCAATATTATTTGGGTAGCAATTTTAATAATGATTTTTAAACTATAATTTTTAATCATCAAACGTTGATTGAATGATAAATTATAATCGGAGTTTTAATGACAGATAATAAAATACCACCAAAAAAGAGAATCAAAGATTTAACTCTTGGTGAAAAAATCTACATTCCGGAAATTGGTAAAGGATTATGGTTAACTCTTAAGACCATGTTCAAACCAAAATTTACAATGCAATATCCTGAAGAAAGATTTGATCCATCAGGTTCATATCGTGGCAGACCTGTACTTGTTCAGGAAAATAATGGTGAAGAACGTTGCGTTGCTTGTGGATTGTGTTCACGCGTTTGTCCTGCACTTGCAATTGAAGTTCAAGCTGCTGAAACTGAAAGAGAAAAAGAAAGATATCCTGAAAAATTTGAGATAAATATGTTGCGTTGCATCTTCTGCGGATTCTGCGAAGAGGTTTGTCCTGAAGAAGCAATCGTTATGAGCAAAGATTACGAGTTAACTTTTACAAACAGAGAAGATGCAATTTATGGTAAGGATAAACTTTTAACTCCTGTAGCTAATTTACAGGATAGAATTGATTTCTTAAGAAATTATAGATAAAGTTTATCTGTTCGGTTTTTATTTTGTTAGTTAATTGTGATTTATCTTGGGGTGAATCATCTCGCCTCAATTTTCTCAATCTATATTAAAAATATTGGATTAATTATGTTATCCAAAACATTAACCAGCGCAACTTACGGAATAGATGCATATCTAGTTGAGGTTGAAACTCATGTCGAAAAACAAATTCCTGGATTTATAATTGTTGGCTTACCAGATAATGCTGTACGTGAAAGTCGTGAAAGAGTAATTGCTGCAATTAAAAATTCTGGAATAAAATTCCCCACTAAAAAATTTACTATAAATCTTGCACCGGCAGATATTAAAAAAGAAGGAAGTTCATTCGATTTAGCAATTGCAATCGGAATTTTAACTGCTGAAGAATTAGTCTCAGATAAGTTTTTATCAGATTCAATTTTTCTAGGTGAACTTTCACTTGATGGAACATTACGGCACATCAAAGGTGCTTTGCCAATTGCAGTTGAAGCAAAGAAAAAAGGGATTAAAAGAATCATCTTACCTAAAGAATCTGCAAACGAAGCAGCTATTGTTGATGAAATTGATGTTTTCGGATTTGAAAATCTTACTGAAGTTATATCTTTTCTAAATGAAGAATCAAATCCAGAAAAAGTATTTACAAACAAAGATGAACTTTTTTCTGCAATAAATAATTATCATTTAGATTTTTCAGATGTTAAAGGACAAGAAAATGTAAAACGTGCCTTAGAAGTTGCTGCTTCTGGTGCACACAATATTTTAATGATTGGGCCTCCAGGCTCAGGAAAAACAATGCTCGCAAAAAGATTTCCATCGATACTACCGCCATTAACATTTGATGAAGCACTTGAAACAACTAAGATTCATTCGATAGCAGGAATTTTACCTAAGAGCAAAGCAATAATTACGGAAAGACCGTTTAGGAGTCCACACCACACAGTTAGTGATGCAGCTTTAGTTGGAGGTGGATCATTTCCAAAACCTGGAGAAGTTTCTTTTGCCCACTTTGGAGTTTTATTTTTAGATGAACTTCCGGAATTCAAAAAAAATGTTTTAGAAGTCTTACGTCAACCACTTGAAGATGCAAAAGTAACAGTAAGTCGTTCAAAACTATCATTAGAATTTCCTGCAAATTTTATGTTAGCAGCTGCGATGAATCCCTGTCCATGTGGGTTTTATACAGATCCGAATAAAGAGTGCACTTGTGCTCCACCACAAATTCAAAGATATATGGCAAAAATTTCTGGTCCTTTGTTGGATAGAATTGATATTCATATTGAAGTTCCTGCTGTTAAGTATAAAGAGTTGTCTTCGAAATCAAATGGAGAAAAATCTGAAGAGATTAGAAAAAGAGTAATTGCAGCAAGACAAATTCAACTTGAAAGATTTAAAGATTTAAAATATGTATTTAACAATGGCGATATGGGCTCAAAAGAAGTAAGAACATTTTGCAAGTTAGATGAACAAGGGGAAGAATTATTAAAGATGGCGATGACAAAGTTGGGATTATCTGCAAGAGCTTATGATAGAATATTAAAAGTAAGCAGAACAATTGCAGATTTAGAAAACTCAGAAAACATTTTACCACAGCATATCAGCGAAGCAATTCAATATAGAAGTTTAGATCGCGAACTTTGGAAGCATTAATAAAAAAAGCCGAGACAAGCCCGGCTTTTAAGTTAACAATTATATTATTTTATTAGAATTGAGAAAGTTCTTTTTCAACTACTGTGTGATAGCCAAGTAGTCTTAAGTTATTAACACCATATTTTCCATATTGTGGAATAATGAAATCACCACTTGTAGGACGTTGTAAGAAAACTAAAACTTTTCCTTGTTTTGTGGTAAGTTCAGCAAATACATATTTTAAATTTGATGGCCAAATTCCGGCAGCTTCAACATGAATGTCTGTTCCATCTGATTTCCAATTTGCTACTCCAAGTTCACTCATCTCTGTGTTGTTAGTAAATGGTGATTCTGTGTAACTCGAAATATTATCAAGACTTAAACCATAAACAGAAATATTATTTACTTGATTAATATTAATTCCATTAACCTTAAAGAAAGCTTTATCAATTTTATTGATAAAAAACATTTTTGGAGCAATTGAATAATTGTTAAAGTTAACAACTACAAATAGCTGAGTATATTTAGATTGATTATCTGACATATAGCATTCTAATATAGTTTCGCTTTCAGTAGATGTTGAAAACTTAATTCCTTTAACTTCTGAGAAACTGAAAAGATATGAATATGGAAATCCATTAGGTACAATTGTACCATCGTGAGAGATTGATTTTTCTAGAATTGGACTTGTAGGAAGTGAATTATCTAAAACATCTGAACATGAAACAAGAACGAAAGAAAAGATTGCGACAAAAAGAACTACTAGGTTTTTCATAGAGAGCCCCTATTTATATTGTTGTTAATTATTTAATTATAAATTTACCAGTTGGCCTTTTAGCGACAAGTAGCGTACCAATTTTATCAAATTGAAAAATTGCATCAAATCAAAACATTTTTATTTATTAAAATCGAGCGAATTACAAATTTTCCGCGAAAATTTTGTCTTCGGTAAAAATTACATTCAAAATTTGTTTGAGATAGCTTTGGAGGATTTAACTTTTAAGTAGAACTGACAAAATTTTTTCATCTAATCAAATTCAAACATCTGAAAATACAATTAACTATCTTAATCATACAGAAATAAAATATTTAGCTTGAATATAGTCTCAAATTATTTGCATTTTTATTTGAATAAAAATATATTTGTCGCTCGCTTTTATTTTAGCATTATTCTGGGCGGACGCCGGAGTTGGAGAGCCGGGGCGGACTGTAAATCCGTTGGCATGCGCCTTTGGGGGTTCGAATCCCTCGCCGCCCACATAATACTTGCTATATAAAGTAAAATCTGGTTCTTTTTTATTTTGGAATTTGCGGGAGTAACTCAGTTGGCTAGAGTCACAGCCTTCCAAGCTGTTGGTCGCGGGTTCGAATCCCGTCTCCCGCTCTAAAAAAAGACTGAGTTTTAAGTCTGGTTCTCAAAATTGATTGATAATCATATCTACGCTGACGTAGCTCAGTTGGTAGAGCACATCCTTGGTAAGGATGAGGTCACCGGTTCAATCCCGGTCGTCAGCTCAAGTAAAAAGGTTTGAATAGTTTAAGGAAAAAAAATGGCTAAAAGCAATATCAGACAAATTATTGTTTTAGAAAGTACTGCTGGAACAGGTTATAGATATTCTACAACAAAGAATAAAAGAACACATCCTGCACGCGTTGAATATAAAAAATATGACCCTGTTGTAAGAAAACACGTAGTATTCAAAGAAACAAAATAATGAATACGTCAGTGGCTCAATTGGTAGAGCAGCGGTCTCCAAAACCGCAGGTTGGGGGTTCGAGTCCCTCCTGACGTGCGAAACTCGAAAGGCTATCATGAAAGAGAAAATAATTGCATTTTTTCAAGACGTTGTTAAAGAGATGAAAAAAGTTACTTGGCCAACTAAGGAAGAACTTATCGAATCTACCAAAATTGTTATTGTTGTTTGTGTGGTTTTAGCTTTATTTACTTATGTAATTGATCTGATTATTAACATGGCATTTAAAGGAATTTTTTAGGTTAGATATAAATGGAATCAAGATGGTACGTAGTAAGAACTTTTTCTGGTCATGAAAACAAGGTTAAAACTCTTTTAGAAACCGGTTTAAATGAACATGAGCATTTGAAAGCTAAATTAACTGAAATTTTGGTACCAATGGAAAAGGTTTTTGAAGTTAAAGATGGTAAGAAAAAGAGCAAAACTAAAAATTTCTTTCCTGGTTATATTCTTGTTAATGCAGACTTAGACAATCAAGTAAAAGATTTTATTCTAAATACACAATCTGTAATGGGCTTTTTAGGCACTGGTGGAAATCCAAATCCATTACATCCTGAAGAAGTTAGAAGAATTGTTGGCAGAATTACGCAAGATAGCTCTACTGAAAGAATGGAAACGATCTTTAGAAGTGGTGATCTTGTTAAAATTGTTGATGGTCCTTTCAATAATTTTTCGGGTACAATTGAAGAAGTTAATGAAGAAAAGATGAAAATAAAGGTTATGGTTTCAATTTTTGGTAGAAAAACACCAGTTGAAATCGATTTTGTTCAAGCGGAATTAGAAAAATAATTATTAGATATTTAATTAGGTTACAAAATGGCTAAAAAAATTGATTCATATATAAAATTACAAATTCCTGCTGGTAAAGCTAATCCATCACCACCAGTTGGCCCTGCTCTTGGACAAAAAGGTGTTAACATTATGGAGTTCTGTAAGCAATTTAATGCAAGAACTCAGGATAAGGATGGATTGATAATTCCTGTTGTAATAACAGTTTTTAGTGATAAATCATTTACTTTTATTACAAAAACACCACCTGCTTCTATTTTGTTAAAAAGAGCAGCAAAGCTTGAAAGAGGATCAGCTGAATCACATAGAACAAAAGTTGGTAAGGTTACAAAAAAACAGGTTAAAGAAATTGCTGAAGTGAAAATGCCGGATTTAAATGCATTTGATGTTGATCATGCAATGAGTATGATTTCTGGAACTGCGCGTAGTATGGGTATAACAGTAGAAGATTAATTCAAACAATTTTGGATAGTTAAAATTTATTGGTGATTTAAGATGCAAACAACAAAAAGAAATAAAGAAATATTAAAATCTGTAAAGCTTGAAAAAGAATACACTTTACCAGAAGCAATCTCAATACTTAAAGATCAATCAAAAGTTAAATTTGTTGAATCTTTAGATTGTGCAATTCGTTTAGGTGTTGATCCTAGACATGCAGATCAAATGGTAAGAGGAACAGTTTCTTTACCACACGGAACTGGTAAAACTGTTAAAGTTTTGGTAATTGCTAAAGGTGCTAAAATTCAAGAAGCCTTAGATGCAGGTGCTGATCATGCAGGATTTGAAGATTATTTAGAAAAAATTAAAGGTGGGTGGGCTGATGTTGATGTTGTTGTTGCCACTCCAGATTCTATGTCCGAACTTGGAAAATTAGGAAAGATTTTAGGACCAAAAGGTTTGATGCCTAATCCTAAAAGTGGAACAGTTACAATGGATGTTGCAAAAGCTGTTAAAGAAGTTAAAGGTGGAAAAATTGAGTTTAGAGTTGAAAAAACTGGAATTGTCCACACTTCATTAGGTAAATTAAATTTTGATACGGATAAGCTTGTGGATAATACTAAAGCCTTTTTAAATATGATAGTTAAACTAAAACCTTCATCTGCAAAAGGTTTGTACGTTAAAAGTTTGTTTTTATCAAGTACAATGGGGCCAGGACTTAAAATTGCTAAAGACGAGTTAAGTCTTAATCAATAAAATAGAATACGCACTCATAATAAAATATAGCTTCTAACCGACCCGAAATAATAAAATGTGATACGGGAGAAAAATGAATAAGAACGAAAAATCAGAGTTAATTGCCCAAGCTAAAGAATTGATAGATAATTCCACGGCAATCTATCTAACTGATTATGCTAAGATAAATGTTGCTGATATTAGTGACCTTAGAAATCAGTTTAGAAAAGAAGGCGTTAAATATAAAGTAATTAAAAATACTTTATTCAAACGTGCCTTGGTAGAATCAGGTAAATTTGAAAAGCTTGCAGATCATCTTGAAGGTATGACAGGATTTGCATTCGCTTCAACAAATCCAGTTGCACCAGCAAAGATAATAAAGAAGTACAATGATGCTTCACAAAAATTACCTCTTAAAGCTTGTTACATCGAAACACAATATTACGATGGTAGCAAACTTGCAGAGTTAGCTGCATTACCTTCTAAAGAAGAAGTTATTGCTGGTATCCTTGGTAGCTTAAATTCACCAGCATCAGGTATAGTTGGTGCAATTTCAGCAGTTATTAGAGACTTAGTAAGTGTAGTTGATGAAGTTTCTAAAAAGAAAGCCGCTTAATTAAAACAAGAAATTAAATTCAGGAGAAATGAAAATGTCAGAAAAAGTTGCACAAGCACTCGAACTTATAAAAGGAATGTCTCTTCTAGAAGCTTCAGAATTAAAGAAAGCACTTGAAGAAGAATTTGGTGTTACAGCAGCAGCTCCAGTTATGATGGCTGGTCCTGTTGGTGGCGCAGCAGCAGCTCCAGTTGAAGAACAAACAGAATTTGATGTTATTCTGATGGCAGCTGGTGAGAAAAAAATTAATGTAATTAAAGTTGTAAGAGCTCATACAGGTTTAGGTTTAAAAGAAGCTAAAGATCTTGTTGATGGCGCTCCAAAAACAGTTAAAGAACAAGCATCAAAAGATGAAGCCGAAAAAATCAAGAAAGAACTTGAAGAAGCCGGCGGAACTGTTACTTTAAAGTAATCGCATTAAATATTTTATTTGATCTTTTCTAAGTGATAAGACGGTAAAATCCGTCTTATCGCTTTTGTATTATATAGAAACGTTGTTTAGGATGCTCTTTTAATAGCATTTGATAATTTTTAGGAGGTTTTCAATTGGATAATAACCGTATTTCCTTTGGCCGTATTCCATCTGTAATCGAGATTCCCGATCTTTTAGGCATTCAAACTGAAACATTTGAAGATTTTGTTCAGCTTGAAACTCATCCGCTTAAAAGAGAAAATAAGGGTTTACAGCAGGTATTTACTACCAATTTTCCCATTTTTGATAATAAAGAGAATTATAGATTAGATTTTTTAGAGTACTATGTTGAAAAGCCAAGATTTTCTGTTGAAGAATGTCTTGAAAGAGGTTTAACTTTTGCTGCTCCATTAAAAGCAAAACTTAGACTTTCTACTAAAGACCCAGAAACTGATGAGTTTATTAATACTGTTGAGCAAGAAGTTTACCTTGGAAATCTTCCGTTTATGACGGAGAAGGGAACATTTATTATCAATGGTGCTGAACGTGTTGTTGTTTCTCAATTACATCGTTCACCTGGAGTTGCATTTGCCCAAACATTACATCCAAATGGCACACCAATTTACTCTGCTAGAATTATTCCTTTACGTGGTTCGTGGGTTGAATTTGCAACTGATATTAACTATGTAATGTATGTTTATATCGATAGAAGAAAAAAATTTCCGGCAACAACATTACTACGTGCACTTGGTTATCAATCTGATGAAGAGATATTAAAGTTATTTAATTTAATTGAAAACGTTTCAGTTAAAAAAGGCAAGTTAGAAAATTATCTTGGAAGAATGATTGCCAGCGATATTTTTGATATGTCCACTGGTGAAATTTTCTTAACAAGAGATTCTATATTAACTGAAGATGATCTTGAAAGAATAAATGATGCTGAAGTTGATTATTTAAAATTTATCAAATCAGATTCCACCAATGACCAAAATTTAGTAGTAAATACTTTAAGAAAAGATACTTCACATACACGTGAAGAAGCTTTGTATGCTATTTATAGGCAGCTTAGATCAGGTGAAGCTCCAGATTTGGTTACTGCCGAATCACTTATAGAAAAACTTTTCTTTAATGATAAAAGATATGATTTAGGTGATGTTGGTCGCCATAGAATGAATCATAAATTACAATTGAGCATTCCTGAAACAACCACAGTGCTTACCATTGATGATATAAAATCAATTATGAAATATATTATCGATCTTAAAGAAGGTGCAGTTTCTGTTGATGATATTGATCATCTTGGTAATAGAAGAATCAAAACTGTTGGCGAGCAATTAGGACAGCAGTTTAATATTGGTATGGCGCGTATGGCTAGAACAATCAAAGAGCGAATGAACATGCGCGATACTGAAAATTTCACTCCACAAGATTTAGTTAATGCAAGAACAATAAGCAGTGTTATAAATGCTTTCTTCGGAACAAATCAGCTATCACAATTTATGGATCAAACAAATCCATTAGCTG
Organism: Ignavibacteriales bacterium; assembly: GCA_016707585.1. GTDB lineage: Bacteria > Bacteroidota > Ignavibacteria > Ignavibacteriales > Ignavibacteriaceae > IGN3. The sequence continues at coordinate 497,235 of JADJHL010000008.1, forward strand.
AGATGACTCACAAAAGAAGAATGTCTGCATTAGGACCAGGTGGTCTTACAAGAGAACGTGCCGGATTTGAAGTTCGTGACGTTCACTATACACATTATGGTCGTTTATGCCCGATTGAAACACCTGAAGGTCCAAACATTGGTCTTATTTCTTCTTTAACAATTTATTCAAGAGTTAATAGATATGGATTTTTAGAATCACCTTACAGAAAAGTTGTAAAAGGGAAAGTAACAGATGAGGTTGAATATCTAACTGCAGAGCACGAAGATATGTTTACAATTGCTCAGGCAAATGCACCAATTACAGAATCCGGTAAGTTTATTAATGAAAGAGTAAAATCTAGATTAAAAGGTGAGTTTCCAATTGTACATCCTGAAGATTTACAATATATGGATGTTGCGCCTGCACAGATTGTAAGTGCTGCAGCAGCACTAATTCCATTTCTTGAACACGATGATGCGAATAGAGCATTGATGGGTTCAAACATGCAACGTCAATCAGTACCATTATTAAAACCAGAAGCGCCAATTGTTGGAACTGGTATGGAACAAAAAATTGCTCACGATTCAAAAGCTTTATTATTGGCTGAAGATAATGGTGTTGTAGAATATGTTGATGCTAACAAAGTTATAGTCAAGTATGATATCAACCCAAATAGTTTTGAAGCTTTAACAAGTTTTAATGAAGTTAGAGAAGTAACTTATTATCTAACCAAATTTCATGGAACTAACCAGGAAACTTGTATCAACCAAGTTCCGATCGTTAAAGAAGGACAGAAACTTAAAAGAGGTGATGTTCTTGCTGATGGTGCTGCAACTGATGGCGGTGAATTAGCTTTAGGTAGAAACGTATTAGTTGCATTTATGCCCTGGCGTGGTTACAACTTTGAAGATGCTATAATTATTAGCGAAAGAGTTGTAAGTGAAGATATTTATACATCAATACATATTGAAGAATTTGAATTACAAGTAAGAGAAACAAAACGTGGTGAAGAAGAATTAACACGTGAAATTCCTAACGTTAGTGAAGAAGCTGTAAAGAACCTTGATGAAGATGGTATTATTAGAGAAGGTGCTGAAGTTAAAGAAGGTGATATTCTTATTGGAAAAATAACACCAAAAGGTGAAACTGATCCAACACCAGAAGAAAAATTATTACGTGCGATCTTTGGAGATAAAGCTGGTGATGTAAAAGATGCATCATTGAAAGCGCCTCCTGGATTAAAAGGCACTGTAATTAAGACACGCCTCTTTAGTCGTAAGAAAAGAGATAACGATGCAAAGAAACAAGAAAAAGTAGCTTTAGATAAACTAGAAGTCGAGTTTAAGAAAAAGTTACAAGATCATTATTTAAAGTTAGTTGAAAAATTAACTCGAATTACTAGAGATCAATCAACATCCGGTATTAGAGATCTGGATGGTAGTGTAGTTTTGCGCAGTGGGTCAACCATAAAAGAAGAAACGTTTTCTTCTATGGATGACATAACTAAGTTTGATTATACACTTGATTGGTTTGAAACTAAAAAAACAAACAATCTTATCAGTTCCTTATACAAAAATTACTTCCTCTTAAAAACAGATATTGAAGAAGATTTTAAGCGAGAAAGAATTAAAATACAAAGTGGTGATGAGTTGCCTCCTGGAATTGTACAACTTGCAAAAGTTTATGTTGCTAAAAAACGTAAACTTTCTGTTGGTGATAAAATGGCAGGAAGACACGGTAACAAAGGTGTTGTTGCTAAGATAGTTCCTCAAGCAGATATGCCTTATTTACCTGATGGAACTCCAGTTGATATTATATTAAATCCACTTGGTGTACCTTCTCGTATGAACCTTGGCCAGCTGTATGAAACTGCATTAGGTTGGGTTGGAAAGAAATTAGGAGTAAAATTTGCAACTCCAATTTTTGATGGTGCTAAAGTAGAAGATGTTGATGAATGGTTAGTTAAAGCTGGATTAGAAACAGGTAGCAAAACTGATTTATACAATGGAAGAACAGGTGAAAAATTTCATCAAAAAGTAACTTGTGGTTACATCTACATGTTAAAACTTAGTCACCTTGTTGATGATAAGATTCACGCAAGATCTATAGGGCCATACTCACTTATTACACAGCAACCACTTGGCGGAAAAGCACAATTTGGTGGTCAAAGATTTGGAGAAATGGAAGTTTGGGCGCTTGAAGGTTATGGCGCTTCACACATCTTACAAGAAATCTTAACAATAAAGAGTGATGACGTGGCTGGAAGAGCAAAAGTATATGAAGCAATTGTAAAGGGTGAAAACTTACAGGAACCAAATATTCCTGAATCGTTTAACGTTCTTATTAAGGAACTCCAGGGCTTAGGTCTGGATATAAAAATAAGATAATTGTTAAACATCATTTCACTTAGAAATTAGGAGATATAAAAATGGCTTTTAGAGTTCAAGAAAACGCAATGAGAGATATTAACAGTATCACCATCGGCTTAGCAAGTCCTGATGATATTTTGTCAAGATCATATGGTGAAGTAACCAAACCCGAAACAATTAATTACAGATCGTTCAGACCAGAAAAAGATGGTTTGTTCTGTGAGAAAATTTTTGGGCCAACTCGCGATTGGGAATGCTTTTGCGGTAAGTATAAAAGAATAAGATACAAAGGTATTATTTGCGATCGCTGCGGTGTTGAGGTTACACAAAAAAGTGTAAGACGCGAAAGAATGGGACATATTGGGCTCGCAGTTCCAGTTGTACATATCTGGTTTTTTAGAGCACAACCTTCCAAAATTGGAAACATAATTGGTATAAGTTTAAAAGAACTTGAAAAAATTATTTACTACGAATCTTATGTTGTATTAAATCCAGGTATTACCGGATTAAGTAGATTGGATTTGATTTCTGAAGATCAATATTTTGAAGTTATGAGTTCACTTCCTGATGGAAATGAAAAACTTGATGATGATGATCCGAAAAAATTTGTTGCAAAGATTGGTGGAGATGCAGTTAAAGAAATCTTAAAGAAAACTAATGTTGAAGAACTTTCTAAAACACTTAGAGAAGCTGTTAAGGTTGAAACATCACAACAAAAGAAAGCTGATTTTCTTAAAAGATTAAGAGTACTAGAAGCATTCAAAGAAGAAGAAGGTAAAGTACCTAACAGACCTGAATGGATGGTACTGGGTTACATTCCGGTTATTCCACCAGAGCTTCGTCCACTTGTTCCACTTGAAGGTGGAAGATTTGCAACAAGTGATCTTAATGATTTATATCGTCGAGTAATAATTCGTAATAATAGACTAAAAAGATTAATAGATATTAAAGCTCCGGAAGTAATTCTTCGTAACGAAAAAAGAATGCTTCAAGAAGCTGTTGATGCTTTGTTTGATAACTCAAGAAGAGGCAGCGCTGTAAGGAGTGATAACAATCGTCCTTTAAAATCTTTAAGTGATATGCTTAAAGGTAAACAAGGTAGATTCCGTCAGAATCTTTTAGGAAAACGCGTAGATTATTCAGGTCGTTCTGTAATTGTTGTTGGACCAGAATTAAAGTTACATCAATGCGGTCTTCCAAAAGATATGGCTGTCGAACTTTTCAAACCATTTATCATTAGAAAGCTCATTGAACGAGGACATAACAAAACAGTAAAAAGTGCTAGAAAAGTTGTTGATAGAAAAGATCCAATTATATGGGATATACTTGCAAAAATTATTGAAGCTCATCCAATACTATTAAATAGAGCTCCAACTCTGCATAGATTAGGTATCCAGGCTTTTCAACCAACACTTATTGATGAAAGAGCGATTCGACTTCATCCAATGGTTTGTACAGCTTTTAATGCGGATTTCGACGGTGATCAAATGGCTGTTCACGTTCCTCTTTCTTATGAAGCACAACTTGAAGCATCTTTATTAATGTTAAGTAGTCACAATATTCTATCACCACAAAATGGTAGCCCAATTGTAGTTCCTACTCAAGATATCGTATTAGGTTGTTACTATCTTACCAAGTTTAGAGAAGGTGATAAGGGAGAGGGAATGATTTTCTCTTCACCTGACGAAGTGATAATTGCATATGATAACAGAATAGTTGGTTTGCATGCTAAGATTAAAGTTAGAGTTAACGGAGAAATGATTGAGACAACTACTGGTAGAGTAATTTTTAACCAGATAGTTCCAAAAGAAATGGGATATATCAATCATGTATTGATTAAAAAAGCTTTTGGTGGAATAATTGGTAAAATGTTTATGAAACTTGGCAATAAAGTTACTGCTAAGTTTCTTGATGATTTAAAAGATTTAGGATTTAGATATGCTACTGCTGGCGGGCTTTCAGTAAGCTTTGGTGATATGATTATTCCAGAAGAAAAAGAATCCTTAATTACAAAAGCAAACAAAAAAGTTGAAGGTATTCTTAACGAGCATGAAATGGGTGTTATAACCGATGCCGAAAGATACAACAAGATTATTGACGTTTGGACGCACACAACAAACGATGTTGCTCGTGCTTTGATGGAAAAAATCAAACAACATAATAAAGGATTTAATTCCTTGCATATGATGGTTGATTCAGGTGCAAGAGGATCACAAGAACAGGTAAGACAGTTAGCCGGTATGCGTGGTTTGATGATGAAACCTCAAAAAACACTTTCTGGTCAAGCTGGTGAAATTATTGAAAATCCAATTGTTGCAAACTTTAAAGAAGGACTTTCTGTACTTGAATATTTTATATCAACACACGGTGCAAGAAAAGGATTGGCAGATACAGCACTTAAAACTGCTGATGCTGGATATCTAACCAGAAGATTGGTTGATGTTGCCCAGGATGTTATCATTTCTGAAATTGACTGCGGAACAATCTTAGGTATAGAAATAAAAGCTCTTAAAGATGTTGAAGAAGAAAGAGAGCCACTTGCAGAACGAATCACTGGTAGATTTGCACAAGAAGATGTTTATGATCCAAGAACAGACGAAGTAATTGTTGAAGCAGGTCAGATGATATCTGAAACTATTGCTGAAAAAATTGAGGATGCAAGTATTGATTCAGTTTATATTAGAACAGTTTTAACTTGTGAATCTAAACGCGGTGTTTGTCTAAAATGTTATGGACGAAATCTAACTACCGGAAAACCTGTTGAAATTGGTGAAGCTGTTGGTATTATTGCTGCACAATCAATTGGTGAACCTGGTACACAGCTTACACTTCGTACTTTCCACTTGGGTGGTACATCATCAAGAATTGCATCTCAATCACAAGTTGAATCAAACATTGATGGTATTGTTAAATTTGAAAAAATTAATGCAGTAGAAAAAACTGAAAAAGATCCGTTTGGCGGACCTGATTATAAAGTTAAAGTTGTTACTGGCCGAAGAGGCGTAATTGAACTTTATGATGATAATAATAGACAGCTTAAAAAATATGATGTTCCTTACGGTGCTGAATTAATTGTAAATGATGGACAGAAAATTAAAAAACGTCAGCCGTTATATAATCATGATCCTTATAATGCTGTTATTCTTGCTGATATTCAGGGACGTGTAAAATTTGTTGATCTTGTTGATGGTATTACATTACAACAGGTTACAGATGATCAAACAGGACACGTTCAGAAAGTTGTTATTGAATCAAAAGATAAAAATCTAACTCCAAGTATTTTGGTTGAAAACTCAAACGGAGATAAAAAATCTTTTAACTTACCTATACGTGCATATCTATCTGTTGAAGAAGGTGAAAATATTTTGGCAGGAACAATTCTTGCAAAAATATCTAAACAAACAACAAAGAGTAGAGATATCACTGGCGGTCTTCCCAGAGTAACTGAACTTTTTGAAGCAAGAAGCCCACACGAATCTTCAATCGTTTCTGAAATAGAAGGTTATGTTAAGTTTGGTTCCCGTAAAAAAGGATCAAGAGAAATATTAGTTACAGCACCTGACAAATCTGATGAAAAGAAATACAATGTTCCTTTACAGAAACATATACTTGTTCAAGAAGGCGATGAAATACCAGCTGGTGAAAAAATAACTGATGGGCCAATAAATCCACATGACATTCTTGCAATAAAAGGTACAAGTGCTGTGCAAGAGTATCTTGTGAATGAGATTCAGGATGTTTACAGACTTCAGGGTGTTAAGATAAATGATAAACATATTGAAGTTATTGTTAGACAGATGTTACAGAAGATTAAAATAGTTTATCCTGGAGATACAAGATTCTTAGAAGAAGATATTGTTGATCGTATTGAATTTTATGAAGAGAATAATAAAATGTTGAGCATGGCTTATATTGAGGATAAAGGTGATTCAAAACTCAAAAATGGTCAAGTAGTAGCAAAAGCCAAGTTAAGAGAAATAAATAGTGATCTTAAGAAAAAAGAGAAAAAAGAAGTTGTTGCGAGAGATGCTGATCCAGCCACATTTGAACATATTCTATTAGGAATAACTCAGGCAGCTTTATCAACAGAAAGCTTTATTTCCGCAGCATCATTCCAGGAAACAACAAAAGTTCTTGCAAATGCTGCTACCGAAGCAAAAGTTGATCATCTACTTGGATTAAAAGAAAATGTTGTTATGGGACATTTAATTCCAGCAGGAACTGGTATTAAAAAATACAGAAGCATCATTTTGGAAGATGAAGAACAACAAATTGAAGAGGAAAAAGTTCAGGAATCTGAAACTTTGACTGACAATCAATAGATTTTTGTGAATAAATCAGTAAATCTGAAAAATAATTGAAGATATACGCAATTTAGCTCAAAAATAATTTATGTTTTCTTGATTTTTTTTACGCTGAAAACTATATTTGAAATCTGAATTTTTTTGAAGAAGTAAATTTTTAGGAGATTTTTGTGCCTACGATAAATCAGTTAGTTAGAAAAGGTAGAGTTAGAATTTTATCAAAAAATAAAGCTCCGGCTCTTGATGCATGTCCTCAAAAAAGAGGTGTTTGTACGAGAGTATATACTACAACTCCTAAAAAGCCTAATTCTGCACTTAGAAAAGTGGCAAGAGTAAGACTTACTAAAACAAATGTTGAAGTTACAGCATATATTCCTGGTGAAGGGCACAATCTTCAGGAACACTCAATCGTAATGATTCGTGGTGGAAGAGTAAAAGATTTACCTGGTGTAAGATATCATATCATCCGTGGTACTCTTGATACAAGTGGTGTTGCTGATAGAAAGAAAAGTCGTTCAAAATATGGCGCAAAAAAACCAAAAGCGAAATAAAAAATGAGAAAAAGACGAGCAGAAAAAAAATATTTAAAGCCAGATCCAAAATTTAATGATGTACTGGTTGCAAAATTTGTTAATTGTGTAATGTATGATGGAAAAAAAGCAGTTGCAAGAAATGTAATATATGATGCTTTCCAGTTGATAGAAGAAAAAACTACTAAACCAGGATTGGAAGTATTTAAAAGAGCTATCTCTAATACTCAACCACTCATCGAAGTGAGAAGTAGAAGAGTCGGTGGTGCAACTTATCAAGTGCCAACAGAAGTAAGACCTGAAAGAAGAATTGCTTTAGCAATGAGATGGATAAAAAATTATTCAAGATCTCGTGGAGAAAAATCAATGTCAGCCAAATTAGCTGGAGAATTGATTGCAGCATCAAATAATGAAGGTTCTTCAGTTAAGAAAAAAGAAGATGTTCATAAAATGGCAGAAGCAAATAAAGCATTTGCTCACTTTAAATGGTAAGGAAGATTGATTAGGTATTAATGGCAGCTAGAGTTAAAATAAATAAAGTTCGTAATATTGGTATTATGGCGCATATCGATGCAGGCAAAACCACAACCACAGAAAGAATTCTGTTTTATACTGGTAAACTTCATCGTATAGGCGAAGTACACGATGGCGCAGCTACAATGGATTGGATGGAACAAGAAAAAGAAAGAGGCATCACTATTACCAGTGCTGCAACTACTTGTTTTTGGGATGATCATCAGATAAATATTATTGATACACCTGGCCACGTTGATTTTACAGTTGAAGTTGAAAGATCATTAAGAGTATTAGATGGAGCTGTTGCTCTGTTTTGTGCTGTTGGTGGTGTTGAACCTCAATCAGAAACTGTTTGGCGTCAGGCTGATAAGTATGGTGTTCCAAGAATTGCTTTTGTAAATAAGATGGATAGAACTGGGGCAGATTTTTATCATGCTCTCGAAATGATGAAAGAAAGATTAGGTGCCAATGCAATTCCAATCAACTTGCCAATAGGTGAGGGTGATTTGTTTGTTGGTGTTATTGATCTTATTCAATTTAATGCAAGAATGTATCACGAAGAATCTTTCGGTTCTACATTTGATGAAATTGAAATTCCACATGATTTATTAGAGTTGGCTACAAAATATAGAACACAGATGTTAGAAGCTGTTTCTGATGTAGATGATACTCTATTAGAAAAATATCTTGAAGGAAAAGAAATTAGTGCTAGTGAAATTAAAGCTGTACTAAGACAGGCAACAATCGATAACAAAATAATCCCTGTTCTTTGTGGTTCTTCATTCAAGAATAAAGGCGTTCAAAAATTATTAGATTGTATCGTTGACTTTTTACCTTCTCCTGTCGATTCACCTGATATTGAAGCTCATCATATTGGACTCAATGATACTGTTAAAAGAAAAATTTCAGAAGATGAGGTATTCACTTCATTAGCATTCAAAATTATGAATGATCCTTATGTTGGAAAACTTACTTTCTTTAGAGTTTATGCTGGTACTTTAAAGGCTGGTTCTTATGTTTTTAATTCTGTTAGTGGAAAGAAAGAAAGAATTAGTCGATTATTACAAATGCACGCAAATCATAGAGAAGAGATTACTGAAGTTAAAGCTGGTGATATTGCTGCTGCTGTTGGATTAAAATTTACCAGAACTGGTGATACATTATGTTCTGAAGATGATCCTGTAGTTATGGAAAGAATGGTATTTCCTGAACCAGTTATTCAGATTGCTATCGAACCTAAAACTAAAGCTGATCAAGATAAACTTTCTGATTCACTTTCAAAATTATCTGATGAAGATCCAACATTTAAAGTTAAAGTTGATGATGAAACTGGTCAGACATTAATTAGTGGAATGGGTGAACTTCACTTAGAAATTCTTGTTGATAGAATGAGACGAGAATTTAAAGTTGAAGCTAACATAGGTAAACCTCAGGTTGCTTACAGAGAAACAATTACACAATCTGTTACAGCCGAAGGAAAATTTGTTAAACAATCCGGTGGCCGAGGAAAATTTGGTCACGTATGGATTGAATTAACTCCTAATGAAGTTGGAAAAGGTTTTGAATTTATAAATGGTATTGTTGGTGGTGTGGTTCCTAAGGAATATATCCCTGCAGTATCACATGGAATACAAGATGCTATGAAAAATGGTATCATTGCTGGTTTTCCTATGGTGGATATAAAAGCAAAAATTTATGATGGTTCTTATCACGATGTTGATTCGGATGAAATTTCATTTAGAGTAGCTGGTTCAATGGCATTTCAAGCAGGTGCAAAAAAAGCAAGCCCTGTTTTACTTGAACCGATTATGGCTGTAGAAGTAGTAACACCTGAAGAATACTTAGGTGATGTTATGGGTGATTTAAATTCCAGAAGAGGAAAAATCGAAGGATTTTCTGCTAGAAAAGATGCACAGGTGATTAAGGCTTTTGTACCTTTGTCTGAAATGTTTGGTTATGCAACTGTATTAAGATCAATGAGTCAAGGTAGAGCAATATATTCTATGCAGTTTGATCATTACTCTTCTGTTCCAAAATCTATTGCAGAAGAAATTTCTGAAAAAACATTAGGAAAAAAATCAGCAGCAAACTAATAACTGGATTTAAAAACAATAAAAATTATTAAAGGAGAATTCGATGGCTAAAGAAAAATTTGATAGGAGTAAACCTCACGTTAACGTAGGAACAATTGGTCACGTAGATCATGGCAAGACCACATTAACCGCAGCCATCACTATGGCTCTTGCAAGAAAAGGTTTATCAGCAATAAGAACATTTGATAGTATCGATAACGCACCTGAAGAGAGAGAAAGAGGAATAACGATTGCTACTGCTCACGTGGAGTATTCAACAGCTAATCGTCATTATGCTCACGTAGATTGTCCTGGTCACGCCGATTATGTTAAGAACATGATCACTGGTGCTGCTCAGATGGATGGTGCTATATTAGTAGTTGCTGCAACAGATGGTCCTATGCCACAAACCAGAGAGCACATTCTCCTAGCTCGCCAGGTTGGTGTGCCAAGAATGGTTGTATTTTTAAATAAAGTTGATATGGTTGATGATCCTGAATTGATAGAATTAGTTGAAGAAGAATTAAGAGATTTATTAACACAGTATGAATTCCCTGGAACAGAAATTCCTATCATAAAAGGTTCTGCACTTCATGCTTTAGAAGCCGGTGCTTCAAATGCTGAAACTTCAGATGAGAGATATAATTGTATTTGGGAACTTATGGATGCAGTTGATAGCTATATTCCAGTGCCTGAAAGACACGCTGATAAACCATTCCTAATGCCTGTTGAAGATGTTTTCTCAATTACTGGTCGTGGCACAGTTGCTACAGGTAGAGTTGAGAGAGGTCAAGTAAAGATTCAGGAAGAAGTTGAATTAATAGGATTAGGTTTACACAAGAAGACAGTTGTTACCGGTATAGAAATGTTTAGAAAAGAATTAGATCAAGCTATGGCTGGTGATAATGCTGGTATCTTATTAAGAGGTGTTGATAAAAATGAAATTGAAAGAGGAATGGTTCTTGCAAAAACAGGATCAATAACTCCTCACACAAATTTTGAAGGTTCAGTTTACGTTCTTTCAAAAGATGAAGGTGGAAGACACACCCCATTTTTTAATGGTTACAGACCACAATTTTATTTCAGAACAACTGACGTTACTGGTGTTGCTACATTACCAACAGGAACCGAAATGGTTATGCCTGGTGATAATGTAAACTTAACAATTGAGTTAATTGCTCCAATCGCTATGGAAGAGAAATTAAGATTTGCTATTCGTGAAGGCGGTAGAACAGTTGGTTCTGGTGTTGTTACAAAGATTATTAAATAATTTATAAAGATTATTTAGAGTTGCTCTTGAAAAGGGAGTTAAGTCTCCCTTTTCTTATCTAATTTAATATAAGGAGTTGATTAAGTGCCCGGCCAAAAAATAAGAATTAAATTGAAATCGTACGATCACATTTTGATTGATAAATCTACTGAGAAGATTATTAAAACAGTTAGAAGTACGGGTGCGGTTGTATCTGGACCGATTCCACTTCCAACTAAGAAAACTATTTACACAGTTTTACGATCACCCCACGTAGATAAAAAATCAAGAGAGCAATTTGAAACAAGGGCGCATAAAAGAATAATCGATATCCATAACTCAAACAACAAAACCGTGGACTCATTGAGCAAGCTTGATATTCCAGCGGGTGTTGATATTGAGATTAAGCTATAATGAACATTGGAGATAAGATGTCTGGCATAATTGGTAAAAAATTGGGAATGTCTAATATCTTCGGCAAAGACGGAGAGATTATACCTGTTACAGTAATACAAGCTGGTCCCTGTAAAATTGTTAATATCAGAACTAAAGAAAAAAATGGTTATGAAGCTGTGCAACTTTCTTTTGGTGAAAGAAAAGAAAAGCATACTACTAAGCCTTTAGCTGGCCAATATAAGAGCAGCGGTGTAAAACCTGCATCTCTTTTAAAGGAGTTTAGAAATTTTAGTTTAGGTGATTTCAAAATTGGTGATCAACTTGGTGCTGATTTTTTTGTTGAAGGCGAAAAGATAAAAGTACGTGGAAGAAATAAGGGTAAAGGTTTTCAAGGTGTAATGCGACGTCACAATTTTGGTGGTGTTGGCGGAACAACTCACGGACAAAGTGATAGACTTAGAGCTCCTGGTTCTATTGGTTCAAGCTCTTATCCTTCAAGAGTATTTAAGGGAATGAAAATGGCAGGTAGAATGGGTTATGAAAATGTAACCATTCAAGGATTAAAAGTAGTTAAAGTTATTCCAGAACAAAATATAATTTTTGTTAAAGGCGCTGTTCCTGGTGCCGTGAATACAATTTTAGAATTGATTAAGAAGTAATTCGGTTAAAAAATGATACTTGATGTTTTTAAAATAGATGGTTCTAAATCGGGTGATAAAATAGATTTATCCGATAGCATATTTGCAATCGAACCAAATGATCATGCTATTTACTTATCTGTAAAATCGTTCTTAGCAAACCAAAGACAAGGTACTTCAAAAGCTAAAGAAAGAGGAGAAGTAAGAGGCGGCGGTAAAAAACCATGGAAGCAAAAAGGTCGTGGCGGCGCTCGTGCCGGTACGTCTCGCTCTCCATTATGGGTTGGTGGTGGAACTATTTTTGGTCCACGTCCAAGAGATTATCGTCAAGATATTCCAAAGAAAGTAAAAAGATTAGCACGTAAATCTGCTTTTAGTTATAAAGTAAAAGATGAGCAGCTTTTAGTTGTTGAGGATTTTATTATTGATCAACCAAAAACAAAAGAGTTTTCTAAAATTCTTAGTGCTTTAAAAGTTTCTGGTAAAAAGGTTTTATTATTAACTGAAGCTAACAGTCCAAGTATTTATAAATCAGGAAGAAATATTCCTAAAGTTCAGATTTTAGAAGCATCAAAAGCATCTACTTATGATGTGTTGAATAATCAAATATTGATCGTTCAAAAAAGTGCTGTTAAAGAAATTGAAAAAACATTTGCTGCAAATGCAGAGGCGGTAAGTTAATTATGATTAATATTTTAGTTAAACCTTTGATAACAGAAAAAATGACTAACATAAGTGCAGATCAAGCAGGTAAGTATGGATTTGTAGTTAGTCCTAAAGCAAATAAAATTGAAATCAAAAAAGCAATTGAGAAAAAATTTGGTGTTCACGTTGTTAATATTCAAACAATTAATCACCCAGGAAAAATTAAATCTCAATTTCGAAAAAGTGGTAGGTTTGAAGGTAGGACAGCCAGATCTAAAAAGGCTATCGTTACACTTAAAGCTGGTGAAACAATTGAACTTTTTGAGCAAGCATAGTATAGGAAACAGGATTATATAATGGGAATTAAAAAATTAAAACCAACAACTCCGGGATCAAGATTTAGATCAAACTCTACATTTGAAGAGATTACTAAAACAACACCGGAAAAATCTCTTACCGTTGCAATTAAAAAATCCGGCGGAAGAAATAATCTTGGGCATATTACTACAAGATTTATTGGTGGCGGACATAAAAGAAGATATCGTATAATTGATTTTAAAAGAAATAAAAATGGTGTTCCTGCAAAAGTATTCTCAATTGAATATGATCCAAATAGAACTTGCAGAATAGCTTTGTTACATTATGCTGATGGTGAAAAAAGATATATTCTTGCCCCTGAAGGACTTAAAGTTGGTGCAAGCGTGGTATCTGGCAGTGGTAGTGATATCCAAATTGGTAATGCACTTCCATTAAAAGAAATGCCACTTGGAAGTTTTGTTCATAACGTTGAAATGAAACCAGGCAAAGGTGGTCAGTTAGGAAGAAGTGCTGGAGCTTCATTACAAGTTATGGCTAAAGAAGGTGACTTTGCTACATTGAAATTACCTTCGGGTGAAGTTAGATTGATAAGATTAGAATGTATAGCAACGTATGGTGTTGTAGGTAATGCTGAACAAGAAAATTTAAGTTTAGGTAAAGCTGGTAGAAGTAGATGGTTAGGTATTAGACCAAGTGTTAGAGGTGTTGCGATGAATCCGGTTGATCACCCAATGGGTGGTGGTGAAGGTAAAACTTCTGGCGGTGGTCATCCGGTATCTCCTTGGGGACAAAAAGCTAAAGGCTTAAAAACAAGAAAAAGAAAGAAAGAATCTAATAAACACATTATTAAAAGACGTAAGTAGTAATTAGAAAGTAATTTATGCCAAGATCCGTAAAAAAAGGTCCTTTTCTAGATTATAAATTAGCTGAAAAAGTAAAAAAGCTTAATGATACTAATCAGAAAAAAATTATTAAAACCTGGTCACGTTCATCTACTATTTTTCCAGATTTTGTAGGACATACAATTGCAGTTCATAATGGTAATAAAATGATTCCTGTTTACATTACAGAAAACATGGTTGGACACAAACTTGGTGAGTTCTCTCCAACTAGAATTTTCAGAGGACATCCTGGAACCAAGGCAGAAAAATCATCTAAATAATAGGATTTGAATTTAATGGAAGCTAAAGCAATAAATAGATATATAGGTTCATCACCAAGAAAAATGAGATTGGTTATTGATCTTATTAGAGGGATGAGAGTTGATAAAGCATTGGAAACATTACACTTTTCATCAAAACATTCTTCTAAAGATGCTGAAAAAACTTTAAGATCAGCAGTTGCTAATTTAATGAATTCTGATGATGCAACCAGAGTTGAGCCTCAAGATTTATATGTAAAAGAAGTTTTTGTAGATCAAGGACCAACAATTAAAAGAATTTCACCTGCACCGATGGGAAGGGCGTACAGAATCAGAAAAAGATCCTGTCATTTAACTGTTATAGTTGCAAGTAAAGCATAATTAAGGAGATAGATTTTTGGGACAAAAAACACACCCTGTAGGATTTAGAGTTGGAGTCATCAGAGGATGGGATTCTAACTGGTATGAAAATAAAAGCTACGCAGTAAAGTTAAAAGAAGATGATAAACTTCGAACTTATATTAGAAGCAGATTAAAGAAAGCGGGCATTTCAAGAATAGTTATTGATAGAACTTCAAAAAATATTATTCTTACAATACATACTTCTAGACCTGGTGTTGTTATTGGTAAGAGTGGAAAAGAAATTACTCAGCTTGAAGAAGAATTAAAAAGAGTTACAAATAAAGATGTTAAAGTTCAGATATCAGAAATCAAAAGACCAGAATTAGATTCGTATTTAGTTGCTGAAAATATTGCAAATCAATTGCAAGGTAGAGTTTCATTTAGAAGAGCAATGAAAACATCTATAACCGCTGCGATGAGAATGGGTGCTGAAGGTATTAGAATTATGTGTGCTGGCAGACTTGGTGGTGCTGAAATGGCAAGAACTGAACAGTATAAAGAAGGAAGAATTCCACTTCACACAATTAGAGCTGATATAGATTATGCTAATGGTAGAGCCGAAACAATTTATGGTTCTATCGGAATTAAAGTTTGGATTTGCCGTGGAGAAATTCTTGGCAAAAGAGTTACTGAATAAAATCGCTTAGGAGTTTTTTTCTTATGTTAATGCCAAAAAGAGTAAAGTACAGAAAATCACAGCGCGGAAGACGTGCAGGAAAAGCATACCGTGGTAGTACCGTTGCATTTGGTGATTTTGGATTAAAAGCTATGGAACCAGCATGGATTACTAGCAGACAAATTGAAGCTTGCCGTGTTGCTCTAACTAGAAAAATGAAAAGAGATGGAAAAGTTTGGATTAGAATTTTTCCTGATAAACCAGTATCTAAAAAACCTCTTGAAACAAGAATGGGAAAAGGAAAAGGCGCTCCAGAATTTTGGGTAGCTGTTATAAAACCAGGTAGAGTTATGTTTGAAGTTGCTGGCATTACAAAAGAGTTAGCAAGTGAAGCTTTGAAGTTATGTTCACACAAACTTCCTATCAAAACTAAAGTTGTTAGCAGACCAGATTACGAATAGAAAGAGAATCTAATAAAATGAAATTACATGAAATAAAAGAGATGACAAGTGATGAACTTGTTAAAAGAATTGAAGAGGAAGAAACTAATATTGTTGATCTTCGATTTTCGCACCAACTAAAGCAACTTAACAATACAGCTAAACTTGGTCTTGCTAAAAAAGATATTGCCAGAATGAAAACTATTTTAAGTGAAAGACAAAGAGCGGAGAAATTAGCTCAAACAGATAAAAAGGAAGGAGCTAAAGCTTAAAGATGGAAGTACGTACTTTAAGAAAAATCAGAATTGGTGTAGTTGTTAGCAATAAGATGGATAAAACAATTACTGTAGCTATTGAAAGAAAAGTTCCACATCCTATTTATAAAAAGTATTTTAAGAAAACTACAAAGTTGATGGCACACGATGAAAAGAAAGAATGCGGCTTAGGTGATAAAGTAAAAATTATGGAAACTCGCCCGCTTAGCAAAAATAAAAGATGGCGATTAATTGAAATTGTTGAAAAAGCCAAGTAAGGAGATTTTATAAGATGATTCAAGAAGAAACAAATTTAATCGCTGCGGATAACTCAGGTGCAAAACGAGTTAGATGCATCCGCGTACTTGGCGGAAGTGATAGAAAATATGCTACCGTTGGTGATACAATAGTTGTATCAGTTAAAACTGCAATACCAAATGGTACTGTAAAAAAAGGTGAAGTTTCTAGAGCTGTAATTGTTAGAACAAAAAAAGAAGTTAGAAGAAAAGATGGTTCATATATCAGGTTTGATGAAAATGCGGCAGTATTGATTAATAATCAAAATGAACCTAAAGGCACACGTATTTTTGGCCCTGTTGCAAGAGAATTAAGAGAACGACAGTTTATGAAAATTGTTTCATTAGCACCAGAAGTTATATAAGGGTTTTATACTAAATGAAAATTAGAAAAAACGATAATGTAAAAGTAATTGCCGGAAACGACAAAGGTAGAACCGGTAAAGTGTTAAAAGTTTTTCCAAAAGAATCTCGTGTAATTGTTGAAGGTATTAACCTTAGAAAAAGACACACAAAACCTACTCAGAGAAATCCTCAAGGTGGGATTCAGGAAAAAGAAGCACCAATACATTCATCTAACGTAATGATTCTTGATCCAAAATCTAACGAACCAACTAAAATTGGAGCAAAGATAATTTTGGATGAAAAAACAGGTAAAAAGAAAATAACCAGAGTAAGTAAAGTCTCTGGTGAAATGATTCCATAGTAAATTTATTTTATAAGAGTAGTATAGAAATGGCTGAAAAGAAAATTAAAAAATCTGAAAATGAACCTCAGAAAAAAGAACCTAAGAAAAAAGGAACTGAAAAAGAAGCACCTGTTTCTAAAGAGAAAGAAGTAAGAATTTCTCCAAGATTAGGTGATATCTATAAAAAAGAAATTGTTCCTGCATTGGTTAAAACTTTTAATTATAAAAGTGTAATGCAAGCACCCAAGCTGGATAAAATAGTTGTTAATATGGGTGTTGGTGCTGCTGTTGCTGATCAAAAAATAATGGATGAAGCAGTTAAAGAGCTTGAAACTATTACTGGCCAAAAAGTAAGTGTTAGAAAATCTAAAAAAGCTATTTCTAACTTTAAGTTAAGAGAAAAAATAAACATTGGTGCTATGGTTACTTTACGTAAAGAAAGAATGTATGAGTTTTTAGATAGACTTATAAACATTGCTTTGCCTCGAGTAAGAGATTTTAAGGGATTGTCTGATAAATCTTTTGATGGAAGAGGTAATTATACACTTGGTGTTAAGGAACAAATTATTTTTCCGGAAATTAATGTTGATAAAATTACAAGAGTTATGGGTATGGATATTACTCTTGTTACAACAGCAAACACAGATAATGAAGCTTTTGAATTATTAAAAGCTTTCGGAATTCCATTTAGAAAAAAAGAAGTTAATTAAGGATTTAAAGGAGATTTAATGGCAAGACTAAGTATTATTGCCCGCGATGTTAAGAGAAGAAAACTCGCTGAAAAGTTTAAAAAACTTAGAGCAGAATTGAAAGAAAAAGGTGATTACGATGCTTTACAAAAGCTGCCACGCAATTCATCTCCTGTAAGATTAAAAAACCGTTGCATGTTTACTGGTAGAGGAAGATCGTACTATCGTAAATTTGGCGTGTCTAGATTAGTTCTCAGAGAGATGGCTCTCCGAGGTGAGATTCCAGGATTAAAAAAATCAAGTTGGTAGGAGTTTATATTTATGCCAGTAACTGATCCGATATCAGATTTTTTGCTAAGAATTAGAAATGCTTCAAAAGCAAAGAAATTTAGAGTTGAAATTCCTGCTTCTAAAATGAAGCAAGGTTTAGCGGATATTTTGAAAAAAGAAAATTATATCCACGATTATTCATTAGTTGAAGACAACAAACAAAACGTAATTAAGATACAACTTAAATATCGTGATGGTGCTTGTGCAATTAGTGGATTAAAAAGAATTAGTAAACCAGGTTTACGTATCTATAAAGATGCATCAGAACTTCCAAGGGTTTACAATGGTTTAGGTACTGCAGTTATCTCTACATCAAAAGGATTGATGACTGATAAAGAAGCAAGAAGCCAATCAATTGGCGGCGAAGTAGTTTGTTACATCTGGTAATATTTTTTTACGGAGAATTAAAGTGTCTAGAATTGGAAAAAAAATAATTGAAATCCCTAAAGGTGTAACCGTTACTCTTGATGGAAATAACATCAAAGTAAAGGGTCCAATGGGTGAGCTTCAAAGAGTTGCACATCCCAACATGAAAGTTGAGATGAATGATAACATTATAGAAGTTAAACGTCCGGATGATTTTAAAGAAAACCGTGCACTACATGGATTAACTCGTGCATTGATTCAAAATATGATTCTTGGAGTTAATGAAGCATACAAAAAAACATTAGATATAGTTGGCGTAGGTTATAAAGTGGAACTAAAAGGCACTAACCTATTATTAAATATGGGATATTCTCATCCAATATTTTTTATGCCTCCAGATGGAATAAAGTTAGAAGCTCCAACTCCAACTCAAATTGTTATATCAGGTATTGATAAACAATTGGTTGGACAGGTTGCAGCAAAAATCAGATCCATCAGAAAACCTGAACCATATAAAGGTAAAGGAATTAAATACTCTAATGAACATATATTAAGAAAAGCCGGTAAGACTGCTGGTAAATAATTCTAAGGAGTTTAGATAACTATGATAAAGAGAAATACAAATTTAAGATTAAGATCAAAAACCAGAATTAGAAAAAAAATATCTGGAACTCCAGAAGTTCCTAGATTAACTGTTTATAGAAGTCTTAACCAGGTATATGCTCAGATTATTGACGATTCAACTGGTAAAACATTAGTTGCTGCTTCATCATTATCTAAAGAAGTTGCTGAAGAAATTAAAAACTCAAAAGGTAAAATTTCAAAAAGCAAAATTGTTGGAAACCTTGTTGCTAAAAAAGCAATTGAGATGAAAATAGCTAGTGTTGTTTTTGATAGAAATGGTTATAGATATCACGGACGTGTGCAGGCAATTGCCGAAGGCGCTCGTGAGGCAGGATTAAAATTTTAATTATTGCCGGATCGTCTAATGGTAGGACTACGCCCTTTGGAGGCGTCTGTAGAGGTTCGAATCCTCTTCCGGCAACCAAAGTGTTTAAGTAAAAATTT
The DNA here is from genome assembly GCA_016707585.1 of Ignavibacteriales bacterium. Taxonomy (GTDB): domain Bacteria; phylum Bacteroidota; class Ignavibacteria; order Ignavibacteriales; family Ignavibacteriaceae; genus IGN3. The sequence continues at coordinate 516,544 of JADJHL010000008.1, forward strand.
TATTTAATGATTGTTTGGAGATTTATTTGAAAGCTGTAAAATCAACTGATACTGAAGGACTTAAAGAAAAAGTTGTTCACATTAACAGAGTTGCTAAAGTTGTTAAAGGTGGTCGTAGATTCAGTTTCAATGCCATTGTTGTTGTTGGTAACGGAAATGGTACTGTTGGTGTAGGCCTCGGTAAAGCTAATGAAGTTACTGATGCAATATCAAAAGGTATTGATGATGCAAAGAAAAATGTTGTAAAAGTTTCTATTATTAAAGGAACTGTTGCGCACGAAATAATCGGAAAGTTTGGTGCTGGAAAAGTTTTGTTAAAACCAGCTTCGCCAGGTACAGGATTAATTGCAGGTGGTGGAGTTAGAGCAGTTTTAGAAGCTGCTGGAATTACTGACATTTTAACAAAATCTTTAGGTTCAAGTAATCCACACAATCAAGTTAAAGCTACATTAGATGGTTTGATGCAACAAATTGATGCAAGAAGAATGGCAGCTAAAAGAGGTGTTTCTATTAAAGATTTGTTTATAAGTTCTAACTGAGGATACAATGGCAAAAATTAAAGTTATACAAACAAGAAGCGTTATAGATAGACCCAAGAATCAAAAAGCAACAATAGAAGCTTTAGGATTGGGAAGACCAAATTGGGAAATAATCCATAACGATACTCCTCAGATTAGAGGAATGATTAGAAAAGTAGTTCATCTTGTTAAAGTTGAAGATTTAAAAGATTAATAAGGTTTTATAATGGATATTTTAAGTAATCTTAAATACGCAGAAGGTTCTAGAAAAAATCGTAAAAGAGTTGGACGTGGTGAAGGTTCCGGACACGGCGGCCAGGCAACTAGAGGTATGAATGGACAAATGTCTCGTTCAGGCTCTAAACATAAGGCTTGGTTTGAAGGTGGACAGATGCCGCTACAAAGACGCGTTCCTAAATTTGGTTTTACAAATATTTTTAAAATCGAATACCAGGTTGTTAATTTAAGTTCACTACAACGATTAGTTGATGCAAAAAGAATTAGTAGCCAGGTTTTAAACGCAGAAGAATTAAAAAAACTTGGTCTAGTTTCCAGCTCTAAAAAACCTATTAAAGTATTAGGTAAGGGCGATATTAAATCTAAAGTTAATTTAGAAGTTACTGATTACAGCAAATCAGCTCAGCAAAAAATTGAAGCAGCTGGTGGATCTATAACTAAAGCATAGCAAATAAAGATGTCAAGATTTACAGATACATTCAGAAATATTTTTAAGATTCACGAACTTAGACAAAGAATACTATATACTTTAGCTATTTTGTTTATTGTTAGACTTGGGTCTCATCTTACTATTCCTGGTGTTGATTCAGCATTACTTTCAGAGAGTTTAAAAAATTCTCAATCAAATACTCTATTTGGATTGTTTGACCTATTTGTTGGTGGAGCTTTTTCAAACGCAGCAATCTTTGCTCTTGGAATTATGCCTTACATCTCTGCATCAATTATTCTGCAGTTGATGGGTGCTGTTGTCCCTTACTTCCAAAAGTTACAGCAAGAAGGTGAAGAAGGTAGAAAGAAAATTACTCAGTTGACCAGATATGGAACTGTTTTAATTTCTGCAATGCAAGCTTGGGGTGTAACAGTTAAGTTATTAAACACTCAATATCAAAATATGCCTATTGTTCCTGAAGCAGTTCAAGGCTTCGGTTGGATAGTTTCAACAATCATTATTCTAACATCAGGCACAATGTTTATGATGTGGATGGGTGAACAGATAACGGATAAAGGACTTGGTAATGGTATTTCACTAATAATATTTATTGGTATCATCGCAAGATTTCCAATTTCAATTTTACAAGAGTATGAATTACTAGTTGCTGGACAAAGATCAATAATTATTGAAATAATTATTTTTGCATTTATGTTCTTTATAATTGCAGGAGTTGTTCTGGTTACGCAAGGCACAAGAAAAATTCCTGTTCAATATGCAAAAAGAGTTGTTGGTAGAAAAGTTTATGGTGGTGTAACACAATATATTCCTTTAAGAGTTAACACTGCAGGTGTAATGCCAATTATTTTTGCTCAATCAATTATGTTTATACCAAGTACAGTTTTATCATTTTTCCCTGATAACGAATTTTTACAAATGGTTGCAGGTTGGTTTCAGTATCAGTCACCAATCTATGCTACAATTTATGCTTTGATGATTATATTCTTTACTTACTTTTATACCGCAATTGCTTTTAATCCAAAAGACGTTGCTGATAATATGAAAAAGCAAGGCGGATTTATTCCAGGTATAAGGCCTGGAAAACAAACCTCTGATTTTATAGATAATATTTTAACTAAGATTACATTGCCTGGTTCAATATTCCTTGCAATTATTGCCATACTACCAACATTTGTATCTGCTTGGGGAGTTTCAAGCTCCTTTGCACAATTTTTTGGTGGAACAAGTTTATTGATTATTGTTGGTGTTGCGCTTGATACATTGCAACAAATCGAATCTCATTTATTAATGAGACATTATGATGGATTTATGAAATCTGGTAAGATTAAAGGTCGTAGATAATTTTTTGTGATTTTAATAAAATCTAAAAAAGAAATTGATTTTATAAGAGAAAGCTGTAAGATAGTTGCTGAAACACTTCAACTTCTTAAAGCACATGTTAAGGTAGGGATTACAACTTTAGAACTTGATAAAATTGCTGAAGATTATATCAGAAGCAATAATGCAACACCGGCTTTCAAAGGTTATTCGCAAGGTGGTGCCCCGGGTTTTCCGGGTTCTATTTGTTCTTCTATTGATGATGAAGTTGTTCACGGAATTCCGGGCTCAAGAAATCTTAAAGATGGAGAAATAATTTCCATTGACATAGGAGTTCTTAAAAACGGATATTTTGGTGATGCTGCTCTAAGTGTAGCCATTGGTAGCATTGATAGTGAAAAACAAAGACTGATGGAAGTAACTGAACGTTCTTTACAATTTGGAATTGAACAAGCTGTTGTTGGTAATCGTGTACATGATATTTCAAATGCGGTGCAAACGTATGTTGAAGCAAATGGATTTTCGATTGTAAGAGATCTTTGCGGACACGGTGTTGGAAAGTTTTTGCATGAAGATCCTTCAATACCAAACTTTGGTAAAAAAGGAACCGGACCGAAATTAAAAAATGGAATGACGCTAGCAATAGAACCGATGGTAAACGCAGGTAAATACGAAGTTATAACAGCAAAAGATGGATGGACAATTATTACTGCTGATGGATCAACCTCAGCACATTTTGAACATTCAATATTAATAAACAATAATTCGCCAGAAATACTTACAGTTTGCTAAATGGCAAAACAAGGACCGATAAAAATAGATGGAATTATCACAGAAACATTACCTAATGCTACATTTAGAGTAAAGCTGGATAATGGACATGAAATTTTAGCACATATTTCTGGAAAAATGAGAATGCACTTTATTAAAATATTAGTAGGAGATAAAGTATCAATTGAACTATCTCCTTATGATTTAACAAAAGGCAGAATTACTTACAGGTATAAATAGGAATAATTAAAATGAAAGTTAGAGCATCTGTTAAGAAGATTTGCGATAAATGTAAAGTTATTAAACGTAAGGGTGTTGTAAGAGTTATTTGCAAAAACCCTAAACACAAACAACGTCAAGGTTAAAACAAAGGAGTATATCATTGGCTCGTATAGCTGGAGTTGATTTACCAAAAAATAAAAAAGTGTTGTACGGCTTACAATACATCTATGGAATAGGTGAGTTTACGGCTGCAACAATTTTAGAAAAAGCTAAAGTTAGTCCCATAAAAAAAGTTGCTGATCTTACTGATGAAGAAATTGCTGAGATTAGAGCTGTGATAACTTCTGAGTACAGAGTTGAGGGAGCTTTAAGATCTGAGGTTCAACAGAACATTAAGAGATTAATGGATATTGGTTCTTACCGTGGAGTTAGACATCGTAAGAGTTTGCCTGCAAGAGGACAAAGAACAAGAACTAATTCCAGAACTAGAAAAGGTAAGAGAAGAACTGTTGCTGGTAAGAAAAAAGCACCTTCTAAGAAATAATATTTGATACACGGAGGATTAAGAATTGGCTAAAACTGTAAAAAAAGTTAAGAAAAAAACGCACGTTGATTCAAATGGTGTTGCACATATTAAAGCAACATTTAATAACGTACTCGTTACAATCACAGATATATATGGAAACACAGTTTCCTGGTCATCTGCTGGTAAAAACGGATTTAAAGGATCAAGAAAAAATACACCGTTTGCTGCTCAGGTTTCTGCAGAAGCTGCGGCTAAAGAAGCATACGATTTAGGAATGAGAAAAATAGAAGTTTTTGTTAAGGGACCTGGTTCCGGTAGAGAAGCAGCTATTAGAGCTTTACATACTGCTGGTTTAACAATATCATCTATTAAAGATGTTACACCAATCCCACATAACGGATGCAGACCACCTAAGAAAAGAAGAGTTTAATTTATTGGAGATTCACTAAATGGCACGATACACCGATTCAGTTTGTAAATTATGTAGAAGAGAAAGACAGAAACTTTTCCTTAAAGGACAGAAGTGTTTTTCGGAGAAATGTCCTATTGAGGAAAAGAACTATCCTCCTGGACAGCACGGATTATCACGAAGAGCAAAAGTTTCTGAATACGGCGTACAATTAAGAGAAAAACAAAAGATAAAAAGATCTTATGGTTTATTAGAAACACAGTTTAGAAATTACTTTGAAAAAGCTAACAAGCAAAAAGGTAGAACTGGCGAAAACCTAATTAAATTATTAGAGAGAAGATTAGATAACGTTGTTTTTAGATTAGGTTTTGCATCATCTAGAAAGCAAGCTAGACAACTTATTACACACAGACATATTATGATAAATAATTCTCTTGTTACAATTCCTGCTTATTTACTAAAAGCTGGTGATGTTATTCAGGTAAAAGAGAAAAGTAAAAAATTAGATGCAATCCATAATTCATTGAAAAGAGTAAAAGATAATACTTACGGCTGGCTTACTGTTGATAAAGCTACGCTTTCAGGAACGTTTGTTCAAGTTCCGGAAAGAGCTGATGTACCTTTGAACGCTAATGAGCAATTAGTAGTTGAGCTTTACTCGAAATAAAATTTTTAATTAGAATAAGAATAGAGGATAATAATGAGTGTATCATCTTTAAAGATGCCGGAAGCTGTTGTTCTTGATGAAGCCAATTATACAAATTCGTTTGGAAGATTTACATTACAACCACTTGAAAGAGGTTACGGTGTAACTTTAGGAAACTCACTTCGCAGAGTGCTTTTATCATCTTTGCAAGGCGCTGCAATAACTTCAGTTAAGTTTAGCGGAGTATTGCATGAGTTTACTACAATTGAAGGAATAGTTGAAGATGTATCTGAGATTATTTTAAATCTCAAACAGGTTAGAATGAAATTTCTTTCCAAGAAACCTAACAAAATAGATCTTACATTATCGGGTGCAGGTGTGTGGGTTGCTGGTGATATTCAAAAAGCCAGTAATGAAATTGAAATTCTTAATCCAGATTTGCACATCGCTACTTTAAATAAAAGTGCAAAGCTTGATATAGAAATTCGTGTTGGTAAAGGGGTTGGATATGTACCGGCTGCTGAAAATATCACACCAGAACAAACTATTGGAGTTATACCAATTGATTCTATCTTTACCCCAATTAAGTTAGCTAAGTATGAAGTAGAGAACGTAAGAATTGGTGATAAAAATGATTTTGAAAAATTAATTTTTGAAATTACTACAGATGGTTCAATTACTCCTGATGATGCTTTAACACAGGCTGCTAAAGTATTAAGAGATCACGTTCAACTTTTTATCAATTTTGATATTGAACAGGAAGAAGAACAGAATGTTAGTCAGAAAGACAGCGAATCAGAAAGAATTAAAAAAATACTTCTAACTCCAGTTGATGATCTTGAATTAAGTGTAAGATCGCACAATTGTTTAAAAGCAGCTAACATTAAAAATTTAGCTGAGTTAGTAAGAAAAGATGAGCAAGAAATGCTCAAGTTTAGAAATTTCGGAAGAAAGTCCTTAGCAGAGTTAATGGAAATAGTTGAAACTCTTGGTCTTGATTTTGGAATGGATGTAGATAAATTTATAAAAGAAGATTCTGAATCAAATTAATTTAAGCGGGCTATTAAATGAGACATAATGTTAAAGGAAGAAAATTAGGAAGAACAGCAAGTCATAAAGCAGCTTTGCTTAACTCGTTAGCAACTTCCCTTTTAAAACATAAAAGAATTAAAACTACTGAAGCAAAAGCTAAAGAAGCTAGAACTTTTATTGAAAAATTAATTACCAAAGCAAAGAGAAATGATCTTCATGTTAAACGACAGGTAATGATTGTCGTTAATGATAAAGATGTTTTCAAAGAATTGTTTAGTGAAATTATTCCAAAAATTGGTGATAGACCAGGCGGCTACACTAGAGTTGTAAAACTTGGTAATCGTAATGGTGATGCAGCTGCAATGGCTATTCTTGAATTAGTTGATTATAATGATGTTGCTAATAAAAAAGCAGAAGCTCACAAGGAAAAAAGAGAGCTTAAAGCAAAAGAAAAATCTGGCAAAAAAGAAACTGAATCTATTGAAGAAGCTAAAGTAGTTGAAGAAAAAGCTGAAAAGAAATCAGAAAAAAAATCTACCAAAAAAAGTAAATAAATCAGTAATTAAAGAGTTAATTAAAAGAGTAATCGATAAACCGGTTACTCTTTTTTATTATGTTTGAAAATCCAACATTTATTGCCTCAGCGTTTGATCTTACGCAATTACCAAAAGTTAAATTGCCGGAGGTAGTTCTTTGTGGCAGATCTAATGTAGGCAAATCTTCTTTTATTAATTCACTTTTTAATCGTAAGGGACTTGCAAAAACCAGTTCAACTCCTGGCAAAACTAGATCAATTAATTATTATAATATAGATTCAAAATTTTATGTAGTTGATTTACCTGGTTATGGTTATGCCAAGATTAATTTGACTGAGAGAAAAAAATGGGGCAAATTAATTAATGATTTTTTTGCTAGCTCAAAACACATCCAGTATACAATACACATTATTGATAGCAGGCATAAACCCACTGAATTGGATGTTAATCTTAATAGAATGTTGAGAGAATTAAATCTGCCTTACATTGTTTTATTGAGTAAATCAGATAAGCTAAAGCAATCAGAATTTTCTGTTAGCGTGAAAAGCGTTAAAGAAATGTTTCCGGAACTTTTACTAAATGAAAATCTATTTTTTTATAGTTCAGTAAAAGGAACTGGGATAAAAGAAATTAAAAAGCTTCTTACAACATTATTTTATTAAATAGTTTATATCTTTGCAGAACAAAGTTATTTTAATTTAATAAAGTATCGTATTACTTTTGTAATCATCATCTGTTAAAACTATTTCTATGGATAAAAGACAAAGAAAAAGATTACTTATTTTTTTACTTGTACCGCTGCTGGCTGTAGTTCTCTTCATTACAGATGATCTACTCATTCGCGTTATTACAATTGCTGTAATGATTATTTATGTTGCCTTCATTATTTTCTTGCGCGATTCTGTCAGATTTGATGGTCGTTACTCGATTAGTGAGAGTGACCCTATAGAGGATGATTTTGTACCACCATCTGTGGGTGATCATGATGAATCATTTAAAATAGTTTCTAAAACATCAAGGTTGGAAATTATAACGGCTGACAATTACGTCCCTGAATATAAAGCTCCAAAGACAACATTAATTCCGCACGATTTACGAGAACGATTCGAAGAAATTGCTAATGAAAATATTCCAACAGGAATAGGACACGATGGACAAGGACAGTTTAGTTTTGCATTAGAAAAAATGTTAACTGTAATTAAAGATGCTTATTCAGCACATACTGCAATATTTTTTTGGTACAATAAGAAAAAAGATAAACTAACAATCGAAAAATTTGTTTCTGCCTCTCCAAATGAAATTGCTAAAAGAAAATTTGAAATTGAAGATGATATTTTAAGCAAGATAGTTCAGAAAGGTGAACCTGAACTTTTAAGTGATATCACTCCTACTGCTGAAATTGATGTAATACGATATTATGATAAAGCTCAAGGAATCAGAAGTTTTGTAGGTGTCCCTTTGTTTTATGAGGGTGAATTGATAGCTATTCTAGCTGTTGATGCTAAGGTCGGTGATTTATTTGGAATCGAAACAATATACTCTTTAGGTAGATTTGTTAGAGTAATAACCATGATCATTCAAATCTTTGAAGAGAAACATTCTGATTCTATTACTCAGCAAAGATTAAAAGGATTGTTAAATTTAATCGGACCAGAAACTAATTTTGATACTGAAGAAGGTGTACTTACTTCAATGCAAAATGCTCTTAGCGATTTGGTTGAATGGGATGCTTTTGTGTTTGTTTACTTCAAACCTGTTGAACAGAAATTTGAAGCATTCAAAGTAAATAATAAAACATCATTAAAATATATTGGACAGGGATTGCAGATCGATTTATCTGGTACATTGGTTGGCAAAGCAATTCTTTCCGGAATTCCTGTTAAGATAGATGATACAGCTACAGATAATTACAAACGATATTCCAAAAATGAAGATTTAACCTTTGATGGTTCTTTTGTTGCAGTCCCTCTAATGTATGGAACTCAAAATTTTGGCGTTTTATGTTTTGATAGTTTGAAAAAGAATGCCTACACAAACTCTGATGTTAAATTTTTAAATAATTCAGTTCATATTATTTCTTACATTATTTATTCACATTCGTCTCAAACATTGATAAAAAGTTTAATTGCTTTAGATCTTGAGACTCGTGCTTTAAATCTAGAAACCTTTAAAGAAAGATTAAGTTCAGATTTATATAAAGCTCAAACTCTAAATATTCCGGGTGCACTAGCATTGATTAAAATTGATGAGTTTCTTGAACAGGAATCTTTATTTGATGGTGACCCTCTTCCAAAAGTACTTAAAATAGTTGCCGAAACTATTGCTAAAGAAATGACGCCATTAAATATTTTTGGTCGTGTTGATGAAAAATCTTTTGCAGTTTATTTCTTTAACACAGATGCAAAAAATGTATTTATCTGGGCAGAAAAACTTAGAGTTAAAATCGCTCGCAAACCTATCGCTATTGTTTCAAAGCAAAATACTTACACAGTTTCTGTTGGTGTTGCCTCAACTCACGGTAAACTTGATACCGATGAAGTTTTCCGAAACGCAGAATTAGCCTTACAAAAAGCTGTTGAAAAAGGCGGAAACGCTGTAAGAAATATTAACTAATCTTATTTCTTCCTTATTCTAAAAAACATTATGAATAATTTTTTTATTATCGTACTTGATGGAGTTGGTGTTGGTGAATTGCCGGATGCTAATTTGTACGGTGATCAGAGAAGTAATACTTTAGGAAACATTGCTCTTTCAGTGAGTGGATTAAAATTGCCTAATCTTGAAAAACTTGGATTAGGAAATATTATTCCAATCGAAGGAGTTGAAACCGTTTCAGATTCTTCTGCTTCATTTGGAAAGATGAATGAATTATCAAAAGGAAAAGATAGCACTACTGGGCATTGGGAGTTAAGTGGACTTTTTGTTGATACAGATTTCGACTACTATCCAGATGGTTTTCCTGATCAAATTATAAAAAAGTTTTTAGATATTACCGGATGTAAGGGAATTCTTGGAAACAAAGCTGCTTCAGGTACAGAAATAATTAGTGATTTAGGTGATATGCATCTTAAAACCGGTTTTCCAATAGTTTATACTTCAGCGGATTCTGTTTTTCAAATAGCTGCACATCAGGATGTTATTCCATTAGAAAAACTTTATGAAATATGTGAAAAAACTCGTAACCAGGTTTTAGTTGATCCGATAAAAGTTGGTAGGGTGATTGCCAGGCCGTTTATTGGTGCAAGTGGTAAGTATGAAAGGACTGCGTATCGTAAAGATTATTCTTTGGATCCTCCTTCTGAAACAATTTTAGATATTTTGCAACAAAATAAAATTCCTACCGTTGCAATAGGGAAAATAAATGATCTATTTAACTATCATGGGATATCCATACAGGTAAAATCAAAATCCAATAATGAAGGATTTAACAATCTAATAACTGCTGCAAAAGAGTACCAAAACAGCTTGATTTTTATAAACCTGGTTGATTTTGATGTTAATTATGGGCATAGAAATGATGTACAAGGTTTTGCAAATGCACTCAAACAGTTTGACGAATTTCTACCTGACTTCCTAAAAAAACTTGATGAAACTGACCGGGTTATCTTTACTGCAGATCACGGAAATGATCCTACAACTCCAAGTACAGATCATAGCCGCGAATATGTACCAGTTTTATATTATGGTAAAAATAAACCATCATCCAATCTTGGGATTAGAAAAACTTTTTCTGATGTAGGAAAAACGGTTGCTGATTTTTTTAGTGTAGAAAATAATTTAAAAGGAAAAAGCTTCTTAAATGATTAAACTATTCTTTAATAATTTGATTTTTGTCAATTCTAACAACTCCATATAGCAATAGATTTTGGAATAGCTCTTTATTTTAAAACATTTCATCTCTATCTTTAGTCAAAACAAACGATTGATACTATAAATAAACCGTTTCATTTTGTATTACTAACTTAAATTAAATTTTGTTGATTTGAGATGATTTGATGAGAATAGTTAAACAATTTACAAACAGAGAAAACCAGTCTCTTGATAAATATTTGCAAGAGATAGGAAAAGTTGAATTGTTAACACCTGAAATGGAAATTGAGTTAGCAGTTAGATTAAAAAAAGGTGATCATGCAGCAATGGAGCAACTAACAAAAGCTAATTTAAGATTTGTTGTTAGCGTTGCAAAGCAGTATCAAAATCAGGGATTATCGCTTGGTGATTTGATAAACGAAGGAAATCTTGGATTGATAAAAGCTGTTAGGAGATTTGATGAAACTCGAGGATTTAAATTTATTTCTTATGCAGTTTGGTGGATAAGACAATCAATATTACAGGCTCTTGCAGAACAGTCTCGTATAGTTAGGTTACCATTAAACAGAGTTGGCGCTCTTAACAGAATTGGAAAAACTTATAGTAATCTAAAGCAAGAATTTGAGCGTGAACCAAGCCCTGAAGAAGTGGCCGAAGCTCTCGAAATGGATGTTGATGAAATATCCAGTATGATGAAAATTTCAGGCAAACAAGTTTCTGTTGATGCTCCATTTTCTTCAGGTGATGAAAATAGTTTACTGGATATAATTGAAGATAATCAACAGCCTTCACCGGATAATGATTTGATTTCGGAATCGCTGAAATCTGAGATAAAAAGTTTACTTGCTATTTTACCTGATAGAGAAGCTGAGGTAATTAAACTATATTTTGGATTAGATGGTGAATATTCAATGACTCTTGAGGAAATAGGTGAGAGATTTAATCTTACAAGAGAACGAGTTAGACAGATTAAAGAAAAAGCTATTAGAAAACTTAGACATAATTCAAAGAGTAATAATTTAAAATCATATCTTGGATAGTAAATGAGATTTTCAAAAACTACGATTTTGTTTTTCGTTTTAATATTTGATTTGGCAATTGTAATTGGGTGTTCTGGAAGTTCGAGTACTTTAAGGTATCAAAGTAATAATAATGATTCTGAAAATGGTAAAAGTAATAATGAGTTAACTTCATATAATACTTCTGAGGATTCCTCATTTATTTATAATGATGAAGATGTTCCTGAGTATCAAGATCCAAGTGACTTACCTGAAGATGAATCAAAGATTGATTTAAGTTCTTTGATGAATAATCTAAAAAATGAATCTGAAGGTTCGGGAGAAGAAGCTGTAGTATCATCAAAAAAGGAATTGATGATTATGGAAATAATAAAATATATGAACACTCCTTATAAATATGGTGGTAATTCACTTAATGGAATAGATTGTAGTGCATTTACACAAAGTGTGTATCAAAGTTCCTGGATGATTACTTTGAACCGTTCGGCAAGAGATCAGTATCAACAAGGTACTGTAATTGAAAATAGAGAAGATTTAAAATTTGGTGATTTAATTTTCTTTAATACAAGACGACGAGTAAGACCTGGACATGTTGGTATTTATATAGGCGAAAACTTATTTGCCCACGCCTCATCAACTTTGGGTGTTACAATCTCATCATTGGAACACAATTATTATAATAAAAGATATATGGGCGCACGAAGAATTGAAGAAGCGGAAACTAATTAATAAAAAAAAGCTGTTTACTTATTAAACAGCTTTAAAGAATTTATTAAGTAGAATTATTTTAGCTACATCCGGTAGTAGCACCACAAGTCATACATTTCAAGCAAGTTCCATTTCTAACCATTGTTATACTTTGACATTCAGGGCAGATATCTCCAGTATAACCATTCTCAATTGCTTGTTTAACTTTTGTAGTCATACTATTAACAGTATTTAATACTCTAGATTGGGTTGCAGATGAACTCTTTGAAGTAGGCGTGAAACTATAATCGTCAGTAGGTTCTTTATCTAACTCAACAAGTCGTTCACTAATTATTTCTTCACTTTCAAATTCAGGTTCACTTAATTTTTTAACAATGCTTCTAGAAGCTTTTGAAGTTGTTTCATCTTGATCAACGTGTGATAAATCATTTCTGCCAAGATATGTAACAGCAAGCTCTCTAAAAATGTAATCAATTACTGATGTTGCCATTTTAATTTTATCATTACCTGTTACAATTCCACTTGGTTCAAAGCGTGTAAATACAAATGCATCTGTAAATTCTTCAAGCGGCACACCATGTTGTAATCCCAATGAAATTGAAATTGCAAAACAGTTTATTAAACTTCTAAATGAAGCACCTTCACGGTGCATATCGATAAATATCTCACCAAGTTGTCCATTGTCATATTCACCGGTTCTAATGTAAACTGATTGGCCATTTATTTTAGCTTTCTGTGTATAGCCTGATCTTCTGTCCGGTAATCTTCTGCGTTTTGCAATGTATCTGTGAATGATTTTTTCTGCAACCTTAACGATATCATTCTTCTCTTTATCTTCCATTAAAGCTTCAATATCTTCATCACTCATTGTATTTAATGGTTGAGAAAGTTTGGAGCCATCACGATAAAGTGCATTAGCTTTAACACCAAGTTTCCAGCTCTGCATATAAGCATCTTTTATATCTTCTACACCTGCACCGTTTGGAAGATTAATTGTTTTTGAAATTGCACCGGATATAAATGGTTGTGCTGCTGCCATCATTTTTATATGAGCTAAAGGTCGGATAAATCTTGTGCCTTTTTTACCACATTTATTTGCACAATCAAATACATTATAGTGATCGTGCTTAATGAAAGGTGCACCTTCAATTGTCATAGTACCGCAAACGTAATCATTGGCTGTTGATATTTCGGTTTTTGAAAAACCGAGTTTACTAAGTACATCAAAATCAAATGAATTGATTTCACTTTCATCAACACCCAATGTTTTAATTAAGAAATCTGTGCCGAGTGAAAATTTGTTAAACGCAAAAGTAATATCAAAAACAGATGGTAATGATTTATTTATTTTATCAATAACCTCATCAGTAAATCCTTTTGCTCTTAATGATTGTGGATTAATGTAAGGACAGCCTTCTAGTGTCCCAGACCCTTTTGCATATTTAACTATCTCAGTAATCTGATCTTTATTGTATCCTAATTTTTCTAATGCAGGCGGAATTGATTGATTGATTATTTTGAAGTATCCGCCACCAGCTAATTTTTTAAATTTAACTAATGAAAAATCTGGTTCAACTCCAGTAGTGTCGCAATCCATCACCAATCCAATTGTACCAGTTGGAGCAATTACAGTAACCTGGGCGTTTCTAAAACCGTGTAACTCACCAAGTTCTAGAGCTCTATCAGAATCTTCTCTAGCTGCTTTTAATAAATCAGAAGGGCAATATTGTGGATTTATTCCAACAGGATAAATTGTTAATCCTTCATATTCTTCATTTGGCACATTAAAAGCTGCACGTCTGTGATTTCTTAATACACGCAACATATTGTATTTGTTTTCTTCATATCTTGGAAAAGGTCCGGCTTGCTTAGCTAATTCTGCTGATGTTGCGTAAGCAGTCATGTGCATAATAGAAGTTAAAGCACCACAAATTGCAAATCCTTCACGACTGTCATAAGGAATTCCTTGAAGCATTAGCAATGTTCCGAGATTTGCATAACCTAAACCAAGAGTTCTGTATTCATAACTAAGCTGAGCAATTTCTTTACTTGGAAATTGAGCCATTAACACACTTATCTCAAGAACCGTTGTCCAAATTCTTGCTGCATGTCTGTAGGCTGCAATATTGAATTCTCGTTTTTCTGTATCATAAAATTTTACAAGATTAAGAGAGGCAAGATTACAAGCGGTATCATCAAGAAACATGTATTCACTACAAGGATTTGATGCCTTTATTTCGCCGCCAGCAGGGCATGTATGCCACTCATTAATGGTTGTGTGGTATTGAACTCCCGGATCAGCAGAAGCCCAGGCTGAGTAAGATATTTGATCCCACAAATCTCTTGCTTTAAGTGTTTGGCAAGCTTTAGGATTTCGTTTCTCTTTTTTAGCTTTACGTTTTTCAATTCTCCAATAAAGATTCCAATTGCCATCATTAATAACAGCGGACATAAATTCGTTTGTTATTCTAACAGAGTTATTTGAGTTTTGGCCAGCAACTGTTGCGTAAGCTTCTGAGTTCCAATCAGTATCATAAATAGGGAACTCGATTGATTTAAAACCTAATTTTGCAAGATGAATAACTCGTTCAATATAATTGTTTGGTATTTGAGCTTTTCTTGCTTCAAGTACAGCATAACTTAATTTTTTATTTAGTTTTTTATTAAACCTGTCATTTTCAGGATGTTCATCATAACAAGCTTTTATAATATTATTAAGATGTAGATTACAAAGTTTTGATCCAGCAACTAATGCCGCAACTTTTTGTTCTTCAATAACTTTCCAATTAATATATTCTTCAATGTCAGGATGATCGAGATCAAGTGTTACCATTTTAGCTGCGCGTCTTGTTGTTCCGCCAGATTTAATTGCGCCAGCTGAGCGATCGCCGATTCTAAGGAATGACATTAAACCAGAAGATTTTCCACCACCACTTAATGGTTCATTTGATCCTCTAAGTTCAGAAAAATTTGAACCAGTACCAGAACCATATTTAAATAATCTTGCCTCGCGAACCCAGAGATTCATGATTCCACCTTCGTTTACAAGATCATCATTTACAGATTGTATAAAACAAGCATGGGGTTGTGGATGAGTGTAGGCATCTTCAGATTGTGTAAGTTCACCATTTTGGTAATCAACATAAAAATGTCCTTGAGATGGACCAGTAATTCCGTATGCCCAATTTAAACCTGTGTTAAACCATTGTGGGCTATTTGGTGCAGACATCTGGTTTGCAAACATGTACATTAATTCATCATAAAAAACTTTTGCATCTTCTTCAGTATCAAAATACTTTGCTTTCCATCCCCAGTAAGTCCAGGTTCCGGCTAATCGATGGAAAACTTGTTTGGAATCATTTTCTGCTGTGGTACGATCATTTTCAGGAAGTTCTTGTAATCTTTCAGTATCAGCTGTAGAGGGTTGTAACCATTTAGGAATTCCTTTTTCATTAACTTTTTTTAAGAGTTTTGGAAGCCCTGCTTTTCTAAAATATTTTTGTGCGATAATATCTGTAGCAACCTGCGACCATTGCTTTGGCACAGAAACATTTTCCATTCTGAATACAACAGAACCATCAGGATTTTTAATCTCTGATGTTCTCTTAACAAATTCAAAAGATGAAAGTGGTTCTTTTCCTTGTTCAGTAAAAAATCTATTGATGTGCATTAAAATCTCCTGGAAGCTTGCATTGAAACAAGTATATCATTAATAAAAAACTAGTTATTTTCTTGGGTTAGTAGTGATCTCTGTTTAATGAGTGTTATGATGATAGAATAGTATTTTCGATTCAGCATAACATCGCTCATCTCTGTTTATAATCAGTAAAAATTATATAAATAAAAAACAGAACGCGTAGTATTAAAATTTTTTCTTGATCACTTAATTTTCAAATCGAAAATGAAAATAATTTGATAAAAAAACAAATATTATTTTATCTAAGTTACTCTTGACAATAATCGAATTTTAGCATCACTCGGAAAATTGAATTTCTCTATCAAAATTAATTACCGCTTAAAATAATTACATCTGTTAATATCGGATAAGTTGTTATCTTTAACTAAATTTTTTCAAAAATTTTGGAATAAAAACATTGAATGGCGACAAAATAATTGAAGTAAACTCACTTACCAAAACCTTTAAGGATTTAAAGGCGGTTAACAGCTTAAACCTTAATGTACTTGAAGGTGATGTATTTGGGTTTTTAGGTCCAAATGGTGCAGGTAAAAGCACAACTATTCGTATGCTTCTATCATTAATAAAACCTACAGAAGGAAGTATTAAACTATTTGGAAAACCACTTGGAAAAAATCGAATAGAAATTCTAAAAAAAGTTGGCGCGATTGTAGAAAAACCTGATT
Source organism: Ignavibacteriales bacterium (assembly GCA_016707585.1). Taxonomy (GTDB): domain Bacteria; phylum Bacteroidota; class Ignavibacteria; order Ignavibacteriales; family Ignavibacteriaceae; genus IGN3. Next base: position 533,108 of record JADJHL010000008.1, read on the forward strand.
TTTATGGTTACTTATCCGCTTATAAAAATTTAGAAATACTTGGTAAAATTTCCGGTAAAGAAATTTTAAAAAACAGAATTATGGAAGTTCTTGAGCTTGTTGGATTGAGTAAACGTTATAAAAGTAAAGTAAAAACTTTTTCTCACGGAATGAAGCAGCGTTTGGGTCTTGGACAAGCATTGTTGCATGATCCGGATTTGATAATTCTTGATGAACCAACAACTGGTTTAGACCCACAAGGAATGAAAGAAATCAGAGATTTAATTTTACATTTAAGTAAAGATCAAAAGAAAACAATTTTTCTATCTACCCACATACTTTCTGAAGTTGAACTTGTTGCAAACAGAATGATCATCATTAATAAGGGAACCACAAAAGTTGAAGGTAATGTAAAAGATTTACTTAATGCAAAAAAACTAAAAGTAACGATTGAAGTGGATGATGAAGAAAAAGCTAAACAGGTTATTGCACATTCTGTATGGGGAAGTAAACTGGAATCAAATGCAAAATCAGTTTTTAACTTCTCACTTGATGATCATGAAATTGCAGAATTGAATAAGTATTTAGTTCAGAATAATATTTTAGTTAGCGCAGTTATCCCAACAAGATCGCTTGAAGATTATTTCTTGAAAATTACCGATGAGGCTGCATAATGCTTACATTAATTCAGATAGAGCTATATAAAATTTTTAGAAAATGGAGAACTTATATAGGATTTATTGCAATTGGAGTTTTAGTTCCGATCATTCACACTGCAATGGTATTTGAGGGAAAAGATACTTTAGATTTTATGACAAGAAATATTCAGCAATCTTTTGTTTTTGTGGGTAATTTGTTGAATGCTTATTTAGTATCATATCTTATATTAACCAGTCTTGCTGTTCACATTCCATTTTTAATAGCTCTTGTTGCCGGTGATTTACTTGCGGGTGAAGCAACTGCCGGTACTTATAGAATGCTAATCACTCGTCCGGTTTCCAGAACACAAATTATCACTTCAAAATTTCTTGCAGGAATAATTTATACAAACTTATTAATTCTGTGGCTTGCAGTAATGAGCTTGGTTGTGGGATTATTTATTTTCGGTACTGGTGAGCTTTTAGTCATAAGCAACCAAACAGTAATAATTTTTGAAAAGAGTGATATACTCTGGCGATTTTTATTCGCTTATGGTTTTGCTTCACTTGGTATGTCCGTTGTTGCTAGTCTGGCATTTTTATTTTCATCAATGGTAGAAAATTCAATTGGACCAATTGTAAGTACGATGGCTGTGATTATAGTGTTTATAATTATCTCGGCCATTAATGTGGATTTTTTTCAAACTATAAAACCATATTTGTTTACTAACTATATACTTTCCTGGCGATTGTTTTTTGATAGTCCTGTAGATTTTGCAGAATTGACTAAAGCGACACTTGTGTTATTTGGCCACATTGCCGCATTTTTTTCATTGGCTCTATATATATTCAATCGAAAAGATATTCTTACTTAAAATGAGGATAATATGAAATTTTTAATTGCTTTAATATTTGTCTTAACTCAATTTGGATTTTCACAATCCAAAGATCCGAATAAAATAATTAATGATGTAGTAACCGAGTTTAATAGAGTTAAAGACTATGTTGTTGATGTTAATATTAAAATAGATGTTGAATTTTTAAAAGTACCTGAAACAAAAGCTAAAATTTACTTTAAGCAGCCAGATAAAGTTCATTTGGATGCTGAAGGATTTGCAATGCTTCCCAAAAATGGAATGGAATTTTCTCCTTCCTCTTTAATTAAAAAAGATTATACTGCAATTTACGAAAAGGATGTTGTGCTAAATGGAAATAAAACTTCAATTGTAAAAGTTATTCCGCTTGGTGATCAGGGTGATGTAATTTTATCAACATTATGGGTTGATCAGGACAAAAAGGTAATTAGAAAACTTGAATCAACCACAAAATTAAATGGTACATTTACAATTGATTTTACTTACGATGATAAGTTTAAATATGCTTTACCATCAAAAATAATATTTTCATTTAACTTAGATAAGATGAACATTCCTTCAACAATTAGTGGTGAAACAAATACGGACGATTCAAAGAAGAAAAAAAATAAGAACACAGATTCTACGACTAAAGGTAAAGTGATTATTAATTACTCAAATTATGTTGTTAATAAAGGAGTTTTAGATTCGGTGTTTGAAGAGAAAAAAGAAAAATAATTAAATGATATAATCTGCGGCGGTTTGGGTCTTAAGGAAGCAATATTATCTCAAATTATTTGGATATCTGAAAAAAACCGCCGCAATTTTTAAACGATCTGAATAAAAGTAAGTTGTAAAAAGGGGAATAAAAAGTCAGAATTTAATTGTCGATTAATTAAGTATAAAGAGAGGGTTACTTAATCACAATTTCAATAGTTTGTTTTTCTACCCCAAAACTAAATTTTGCATCATCCCAACTTGGTGGTCCAAACATTCCACGAGCATCATTAGAAAAACCATAATCCTCAATTGGAATTCCGAGCAAGTTAGTGTTTAAATCATCATTATTATCTTCATCATGAAAAGCTTTTACAGCATATTCTCCAAACGGAAGTTCATCAAACTCAATTACAGCTTTTTTATTCTCTATTAAAATATCTTTACCAATAAAAGGTGATTTGTGGTCATCATAATTTTTAGATGAATTACAAAGAGCAACTTTCACTTCGCCAATATTTGATTTTAATCCAATAAACTTTACAATCAATTTGCCTTTAGTTTTATCACCAGCAAAATGATTTGGAAAAATAATCATTGAAAATAAAAGTATATAAAAAATCTTTTTGATGAACTTCACTTTAAAAAAAATCACAAAAAATATTATGCTTCGTATTTCTTAAATATCACTGAAGTATTGTGTCCGCCAAATCCAAAAGCATTGCTTAAAGCATAATTAACTTTTCTATCCTGCGGTTTATTAAATGTATAATTTAAATCGCAATCAGGATCTTGATGTTCAAAATTAATAGTTGGTGGAATTTTATCATTTATAACCGCAAGTATTGATGCAATTGCCTCAACAGCACCGGCAGCACCAAGTAAATGTCCTGTCATACTTTTTGTTGATGATACATTTAATTTATATGCGTGATCGCCAAAAACATTTTTGATTGCTTTTGTTTCACCAATATCACCAAGCGGAGTAGCAGTTCCATGCATATTTACATAATCAATTTCTTCTGGTTTTATGCCAGCCTGGCTAATTGCCATTTTCATAGATAAAATTGCACCTTTTCCTTCTGGGTGAGGAGCTGTAATATGATGAGCATCGGCAGATAAACCTGCGCCAATTATTTCACAATAAATTTTTGCATTTCTTTTTATTGCATGTTCAAGTTCTTCAAGAATCAAAGCGCCGCCGCCTTCACCCATAACAAATCCATCACGTGTTTTATCAAACGGGCGGCTTGCGGTTTCTGGTGATTCATTTCTTGTAGATAATGCACGGCTTGAATTAAATCCACCAATTCCTAACTCGCTGATTGAAGCTTCACTTCCGCCAGCAACCATTACATCAGCCATACCATATTTAATAAGAAGAAAACTATCAATCATATTATTATTGCCAGTAGCACAAGCAGAAACTGTACAATAGTTTGGTCCACGAAAACCATATTTCATGGATATATGTCCGGCAGCGATATCAGGAATTAACATAGGGATAAAAAATGGTGAGATTCTATCCGGGCCTTGTTCACGGTTTGTAACTGCTTGATCATAAAAAGTTTGTATTCCACCAATACCACTTCCAAAAATAACTCCAATTTTATTTTTTTCTTCTTCAGAAAGAGTTTCCGGTTTTAAATTAGAATCTTCAATCGCTTGTTGTGAAGACACAAGTGCATACTGTGCAAATGGGTCCAATCTTCGTGCAGATTTTTTATCAATAAAATTTAGTACATCAAATCCTTTAAGTTCACAGGCAAATTTTGTTTCTACTTTTGATGTATCAAATTGTTTAATCATAGCTGCACCGCTTTTGGATTCCATCATTCCATTCCAAAACTCATTTACAGTCAGTCCTATAGGAGTTAAAGCTCCCATTCCTGTTACAACTACTCTTCTGTTTGTGTTCGACATTTAGATCCTCAATTAATTTTTAAACTTTTACTTGGATGATCAATTTTGAAGCGTAAAAATAGTGATTTTTTGTGAAAAGCTATAAAAAAGTTGCGATGCAAAATTGATTGAAATATCAACAAATATGGCTAAAACTTATCAGATGTTAATCTAAAAATTGTCCAATCATTTAAAGGTTCAGCACCGAGTCTTTTGTAAAAATCTATTGCAGATTCATTCCAATCCAAAACGGACCATTCAACTCTTCCATAATTTCGTTCTTTTGCAATTGAGATGATTTTAATAAGTAAAGCTTTTCCAATTCCTTTAGAGCGGAATTCAGGTTTTACATAAAGATCTTCAAGATAAATTCCTGGTTTACCAAGAAAAGTTGAAAAATTTTTAAAGAATAATGCTTGACCAACAATTTTGTTTTCAAACTCAGCGATAAGTATTTCAACAAAATTGTCTTTGCCAAAAAGTGTTTGCTTTAATTCTTCTTCAGTTGTAGAAATTTGGTCTAATAATTTTTCAAACTCAGCTAATTCTTTAATCAAAGAGAAAATTTCTGATATATCATCAGCATTTGCAAATCGGATAATTAAATTTTCCATAAATATTATTCTGTAGAAAATGGTAAATCTTGTTTTAAAATATCATTTATTTTTTCAAATTGAATTTCTGCGGTTATTTCACCCATTGCAAATGGTCCAATCTCATAAGGATCAAACTGTAAAACAAGTGCACCTGGAATTATATAAAAATCCTGATCATAAGTGAGAACAATTTCATTCTCAAATAATCCAGCTTCCATTAAAGAATTTGCTTCATACTTTTCAAGTATAGATTCTTCACATTCAAATGTAAGTAAATCCAGAGCAGATTCTTCAACGATATCTTTTAGTGTGATAAACGCACCATCTTCTAATCTAATATTATATCCAAAAGCAACATAGTTACCGTGTGCGCCGCCTGTGTATTGATAGTGATCTAAAACTATACTTATAAAATCTCTGGAATTATATACAACTTGAAAACCAGTTTCAAAAGAATACTGAAATTTGAATGATGTATCTTCAATTTCCGTAGTGTCAGAAATAATTTCATCATACCATTCAATTGATTGTTTGAACTCTTGTTCCAAAAACAAATTTATTTTTGTTATAACTGAATCGTTTTCAGAATTTACAATTTGCGGATAATCTATATTTATCCAGGCAGTGCTATCTATCGTACTTTTGGAAAAATTGATTGATTCTACTTGCAGAGTATCAGTAACAACTTGAACTGTTGAATACGGCAAAATGAAATCAACAAATAAAAGTGAATAAATAACTATCAACAACTTATGCATTCAATTAACCTTTCAACAACATTTAATTTAAGATTAAGTACCAATCTTTTTTCTTTGATTTAAATATTTTTCTAAATATAAAACTCCTGCCGCGAAAAGATACCCAAACGCTAAACCAATTATTGCACCACCCAAAATATCTGAAGGATAATGAAGTCCTAAATAAACTCTTGAGATGGAAATTAAAGTTGCAGTAACAAACAACATCCACTTTAAGTTTGGAAATAATCTGTAAAAAAACATTGCAGCAGCAAAATTATTTAAAGCATGATTTGATGGAAAAGAAAATGTGCCGTTACATCCAAGCGGAATTATAACATCAGAAAGACTGTTACAAGGTCTAAGTCTTTCAAAAAATTCTTTTAATAACTTATACCCAGTTTGATCTGTAGCGGCAATAAGGAGGATTACACCCAAAACAGCCAATTTACCTCTGGTTCCACCCTTGACAAAACTGACGCCTAATAAAATTACATAAGCGATATACCAGTTATTTACGTTAGTTATTAGCGAAAAGAACTTATCTAAAAATGGCGCAGAAATTGTATGATTAAAGAAATAAAATATTGTAAGGTCAACTGAGTATAAAAAATCTGCCATGTAGATTGTCTTTTTTATTAGTTATGTTAAAATAAAAATCTAAAGTCAATTTATCATAAAAAATATGTAGATTTATTATACACATTATGAGTAAAAAATGAATAACAACAAAACAATTGTTGATTTCATATTTAATCCCAGTTTACCTTTTATAAAATCAAGGTATGAACGTATCAGACAAGAAACCGGAAAATATTTAGTTACACCTCTTAAGGTTATTGCCTTAATGGTTGCAATTTCGGGAATTTTTGCAATGATCTTTGAGGTCAGACATCACGCAGAATATTCTTTTGAAATTTATTTAGTTAGACTTTTAGCAACTTTGATAGCGTTTATAGTATTAGTCTTTTTAAATTCAAAAAATGCTACAAAATATTCCATTCCCTTAGTTCACATATTATTACTCTCAATTATTGGTTCTTCTGCAATAATGATTTTGTTAATACCAAATTCACTTATTGTTAATAGCCAGATTGTTGGATTAATGATTTTTACTTCGGCAATGTTTCTTAATTGGGAAATAAAAAATCAAATTCTTGTAGCCATTTACTACAACATAGTATTTGCAGTAGCAATTTTATTTAATGATCAGAAAATATATTTCTTACCAAATATGTTTGAATCATTAATATTTGTTTTGTTTTTAAGTTTACTTTCTGTGGTTGGCAGTGCAATAAATTTTAGAATGAGATTACAAGTTGCTGAAAATGCTTTGCGAGTTGAACAATCTGAGAAAAAGTTTAGGGCAATATTTAATAACTCTACTGATGGAATTTATCAATCTACAATTCAAGGTGATTTTTTAACAGCTAATAAATCAATGATTAAATTGTTGGGACTTGAATCCATAGAAGATATAATTATCACTCGAGTGCCTGAGTTTTATAAAAATCCTGCTGATAGAGATAAGCTATTATTAGAATTAAGAAAAAATGGTTCGGTTGAAGATTATCTAATTACACTTGTTAATAAAAACAAAAAAGAAATTGTCGCAAAGCTAAATGCGCGTGTTGTTAAAGATGATTTTAGTGATGAAAGTTATATTGAAGGAACAATGCGAGAAGTAACCTCGGAGATTTTTGAACAGGAACAAAGAAAAAAAGCCGAGTTAGAACTTAAAGCTGAAAAAGAAAAATCTGATGTTCTTGCAAAAGAAGCAATGAAGTTAAGTACTGCAAAAAGCAGATTTCTTGCAAATCTTAGTCACGAAATACGAACGCCGATGAACGGGATTATTGGATTTTTAAATTTGATTGAAAATGAATCTTACCAAAACCAGGATGAGTTAAAACAGTTTATTAAAAGTTCAAAACTTTCTGCTGAATCACTATTAGAAACAATTAATGCTGTTCTTGATTTATCAAAAATTGAAGCGGGCAAAGTTGAACTTGAAAAACTAAATTTTAATCTTAAAAAAGTTATTAATCAGGCAATTTCTATAATAAGTCCAAAAGCAAAAGAAAAATTATTAAGTATAATTCATCATTTGCCGGAAGATTCAAACCTTAATTTTATTGGTGATCCAACAAGAATAAGACAAATATTTTTAAACTTACTTAGCAACGCAGTAAAATTTACACAGCAAGGTGAAATTAAAATTGTTGTTAAGTTTGAAGATCTTGGAAAAGATAAAGTAAAAATAATTACAACAATTATAGATTCAGGAATTGGAATACCTGCAAACAAAATTAATGAACTATTTAAACCATTTTCGCAGGTAACAGGAATTGAAGGAAGCAGTTTGGGCGGCACAGGTTTGGGTCTGGTAATCTGTAAAGAATTTACAAACCTTATGGAAGGTGATATTTCTGTAAAGAGCGAAGAAGGTGAAGGAAGTAAGTTTGAATTTAGTATCGTTGTGCAAAAACAAATTGCTGAAATTGACGAAGTTGTTATAAATAAAATTAAAGTTGATGAAACCGATATTGATGAAACTCAGTTTACAGATGAAGATATAAAACGGTATGTAAACAAACGTAAAGGGTTTAAACTTCTTTTAGCTGAAGATAATTTGATAAATCAAAAAGTTGCGATAAGAACCTTAAACTCTGCCGGTTATGATGTTGATGCTGTCATGAATGGTGAGCAAGCAGTAAGAACTTATACGCAGCATCATTATGATTTGGTTTTAATGGATGTGCAAATGCCGGAAGTTGATGGCTTTGCCGCAACCAAAATGATTAGAGCTTTACCTGAACCAAAAAATAAAGTCCCGATTATTGCTATTACAGCGCACGCACTTATTGGTGATAGAGAAAAATGTATTGAATCAGGTATGGATGAGTATGTTCCAAAACCAATGGTTGCTCGACATATAATTCAATTGATTGATCATTTTTTAAAGATAGATTATTCTGATGGAAGTAAAGCAAATGACAATGGAAACGGGTTACGATATTTTGATTTTGAAAGACTAAAGCAAATTAGTCTTGGTGATCCTGTTTTTGAAAAAGATTTGTTAACTGATTATATGATCGATGCTGAACATAAATTACAGATGCTTAAGGATTTATTTACCGCTAATGATCTACATAAAATTGTAGATACCGCACACACACTTAAGGGCTCTAGTTATTCTGTTGGAGCAAAAATAGTTGGTGATGAAGCACTTGGAATTGAAGTCTCCGCAAAAAATAATGATCTTGGAAATATTGAGATAAGAATTAGCAAACTTTCTAAAGCTGTTACCGAAACAAAAGAAATTTTAAAAGATAAATTATTGTAAATGTTAAAGATGACATCTTTTTTAAGATGTCATCTTTCAGAATCAATTACTAATTAAAATCCTTTAAAACTTTTCTGATAATACTAACTGCCAAATCAATTTCATCTTTTGTAATAACAAGTGGCGGTGCAAATCTAATTATATCACCGTGAGTTGGTTTAGCTAACATTCCGTTTTCTTTTAATGCAACGCAAACATCCCAAGCAGTTTTTCCGCTCTTAGCAGGTTTGATTACAATTGCATTTAATAATCCTTTACCGCGCACTAAAGTAAGATGTTCAAACTCATTTACCATTTTCTGAACTTCTGATCTGAAATAAGTGCCCATTGCAAAAGCATTTTCTGCCAGCTTTTCTTCGATCAAAACCTCTAATGATGCGATTGCAACTTTACATGCTAATGGATTGCCGCCAAATGTTGAACCGTGTTGACCGGGTTTTATTGCAAGCATAACTTCATCATTTGCTAAAGCTGCGGATACAGGCATAACTCCGCCTGATAACGCTTTACCAAGAATTAAAATATCCGGTTTAACTGCTTCATAATCTGAAGCGAGCATTTTACCAGTTCTTGCTAATCCTGTTTGTACTTCATCGCAAATAAGAAGAACATTTTTAGCTTTACAAAGTTCTTGTGCTTTCTTTAAGTATCCTTCATCAGGAACAAAAACTCCGGCCTCACCTTGTATCGGTTCAACTAAAAATGCTGCAACGTTTGGATCTTCTAAAGCTTTTTCTAATGCTGCAATATTGTTGTAAGGTATTTTTTCAAATCCCGGAACAAAAGGACCAAATCCATCAAAACAATCAGGATCGGTGGAAGCAGAAACAGCCATCATTGTTCTGCCGTGAAAGTTTTCATTAGCTACAATAATTTTTGCTTCGTACTTTTTAATTCCTTTAACATCATAAGCCCATTTGCGTGCAAGCTTAACTGCGGTTTCATCACCTTCAACGCCGGTGTTCATTGGAAGAACTTTATCATATCCAAAAAGTTCTGTTACAAATTTTTCATATTCGCCAAGAACATTATTGTAAAATGCGCGCGATGTTAATGTTAATGTTTGTGCCTGCTCAATAAGCGTGTTTATAATTTTGGGATGACAATGTCCCTGGTTAACTGCGGAGTAAGCAGAAAGAAAGTCAAGATATTTTTTACCCTCAACATCCCAAACCCAAACACCTTTGCCTTTTGCAATTACAACTTCAAGCGGATGATAATTATGTGCACCGTATTTGTGCTCTAAATCCATATAATATTTTGAGTTCATAAGCCTTCCAATTTATTCAAATGATTAAAATTTTGTGCAGAAAAATTAGCCGTTAAAGGCTGAATTACCAAACAAGTTTTCTCTACATTTTAATTGACTTTAACAGTATTATTTCGTTCGTTTGAAGTGAAATTATTTTATAGTTTTTTATGAAAGGGGTTCTTATGAGAAAGTTAGTTTTTATTTTTGTTTTCGTTTTTACAATTTCGTTTCAAATAAGTGCACAATGGGTAAAGTTAAACAGTCCAAATTCTTCTGTATATGATCTATACATTTTAAATAATGGAAAAATTTTATGTGCTTGTGATTCAGGGTAATTGACATTATTTGATACAAATTTTTCAAATATTGGGATAAATCTAATAAATTTATAGTAAGATGTATTAAATGAGATTACTAATGGAAAATTTTACTGCAATGTTTGGGATCTTTAAATTCACAGACCGGAGTAATGTTATGTCGATAGTATTCGATAGTATGAATGATACATCTTTGTATTCAATCTAAGTATATATCGATGATAATTTTTATTAAGTTAATTCAGGATATATTTGGATACAGTCAAGTTTTTGAATATGGCAAGATGTGATTTGCTGACAACGATTTGGATTCAAATCAGCAGATTATGGTGAAAATTTGGGGAGATAGAATTTGGATGTTACAGGTTATGGTTAATCCCAAGGTATTACAAGGATCTTAATTGAAAATATATGACGGCAACCTGAGCTGGTTGTCATACATCTAACTTTGAACCAACATTTCAGTGATGTAAAAATCATTAAAAAGTTCTTGGCGGTGATTGAGTTACAGTCTATGGTGGTTGGTCTAGGATATTTGATTATTTTAAAAATGTACTTATTTAATTCAATCTCTGTATTTTGCACAACATACAGCTGTGCTATTTGATAAGGTGAAATCGTTTACTGAAATGGAAAGCACTTTTTACACAATTAAATAATGGTCTTTCACTGCATCATAATCAGACAATTGATAATTAAAACCAGAAATTTAACAGAAACAAACAATCAAGGATTTGAAGTACAAAGATTAAATGATTCAAAGATTGAAAAATTAAAAGATTGGGAGAATATTGGTTTTGTAAATGGTAAGGGAACGACAACAGAACCACAATCATATTCTATATTTATGATGAAACCAAACGGAAAATATCAATACAGATTAAACAAATAGATTTTATGGAACGTTTGAATATTCAAATAAGATTGAAGATGAAAAAATTCACCAACTGATTTTTCGTTACTCCAAAACTACCCAAACCCATTTAATCCAAGCACCAGTATTCATTATTCAATCAGAAGTGAGCAATTTGTAACATTAAAAGTTTATGATATTCTTGGAAAGGAAGTTGCAACATTAGTAAACGAAGAAAAACCTACAGGCACTTACGAAATCCAATTTAATGTAGCGCAGGAATCCTTTCCTGCGAATGCAAGTGGAGTTTATTTCTACCAATTAAAAGCTGGAGATTATATTGCAACAAAGAAAATGATTTTGATGAAGTAAATTGTAGGGATCGGACTCCTGTCCGATCCGAAATAAAAACAAAAATTACACGGAATGGTCAGGAGACCATTCCCTACAAAAAACTTTACCTTTCCAACTGCAATATTTTTTCTTTATAAAACTTTTGCAAAGTATAAAATGCCTGTTTCTTATTTCCATCATTTGAGATTAATCCTTTGCGGTTGTAGTAATCTTGTATTTCCGGTAAAGGTCTTCTTGGTGAATGAAAATCATAAAGTATCCAGGGACTCATTCCACTAAGAAACTCAACTTTGCTTAGCATATTAATTTGCTCTCGATACAAAGCATCTTGATATTCTTCAGTCCATCTTGTTTGCTCATCACCGTGCAAACCGAATTTTGCATCAGCACCAAACTCGCTGATAATAAGTGGTTTATTAAATTTTGTTTTCCAGCTAAAATTTTTTATTTCATCTATCGAATAAGAATACCAACCTAAATATTCGTTTGCACCAATAACATCAAGTTGTTCTGAAAGAGGATCATCCACAGTAATTATTTTATCTTTGTATGTTAACTCTGTTGCTGCAGAAATCAATCTTGTTGCATCAAGTTTTCTTGCTTCGGTTATAAGTCCTGTTAAAAACTTTAACCTGCTTTCACCTCTCGGAGTTTCATTTGCAACAGACCATATAATTACCGAAGCCCGATTCTTATCACGGTTTATCATTTCCGAAAGCTGCTGCGATGCAAGTTTGTAAGTATCCGGATTATCCCAGAGTATCGTCCAGTAAACAGGAATCTCAGACCAAACCAGCATTCCCATTTTATCAGCCATTCTTATTATATGCTCGTTGTGCGGGTAATGTGCAAGCCGAACAAAATTACATCCAAGTTCGATTGCTGATGAAAGAAGTTTTTCTGCATCCTCAATCGAATAAGCGCGCCCGCCTCTGATTGGATATTCTTCGTGCATTGATATGCCGCGCAGAAAAATTGATTTACCGTTTAACTTAATATCTGTTCCATCAACTTCAATTTTTCTAAATCCAATTTGATCAACTATCTTATCTTTATCTGTTTCTATAATTACATCATAAAGTTTTGGATTCTCCGGTGACCAGTAATCCAGCTGAGCATTAAATGTAAAACTGCAATAACCTGCATTATCAGTAATAAATGTTTTTTCTATATCTGCTTCAGGAATTTTTACTTTTACATTTTGTGCTGTTGTTACTCCGGCTAATTTAATCCATCCTGTAATTGTGTTGGCTTTATTAGGATCAAGCTGAATAAAATAATCATCAATAAATTCTTCGGGCACTTCTACAAGATTAACATCTCGTGTAATGCCGCCGTAATTCCACCAATCTGTGTTTAAAGTTGGAACACCATCACGCTGTCTTTTATTATCCACCTTAACAACTACAAAATTTTCTCCATCTTTAACTTTGGAAGTTATCTCAAAATTAAATGAAGTAAATCCACCCGGTGTGAGTACCAATCTTTTCACCATTCACATACACGATGGCGTTGTAATTAACAGCTCCGAAATAAATAAATAATCGTGAATTGGGTTTTGTATTATAATCAAATGACTTTTTATACCACACTGTGCCTTCATAAAAGAAAAGATCTTTGCGTTGTGTGTTCCAATCGCCAGGTACTTTTAGTTTATCTGATTTATCAAAATCATACTCAATCAAATCACTTTTTGATTTTGGTTTATCATTCTTAAAGTATCCATTAGGATTTTCTTCATACCTGTAATTATAAAAACCATTTTCGTAAGGATCGATTATAATTGACCACTCACCGTTTAGTGATGTTGTATTTCGGTTTGAAATATTTAGTAATTGTTGTTGTGAGTATGCCGTGAGGGACAATACGATTGTAAAAAATAAAATAATTCTCATCTTTTTATAACTATTTAATGATAAATAAATTTACCAATATTGGATGTAAAATCATTTAATATTTTTTGTGATAAATTAAAAAATATCAGGTGTAGGGCTCTGCAAACCTTTTATTTCACTTGTTTCTCGAATAGCCCTTAGTTAATTTTTAATCAATTATTTTAGAAAAAATAAGTTATCAAATCAAAATTTAGAAGCCTTTATGAAAAATTTGTTTAAAGTATATTTGTTTATAATAACGGTATATTCGATATCATTTGCACAGCCGATTACTATTGATCCAACAACTCCTACACAATATGATAGCATTGTTGTTTTACTAAATACAACAATGCCCGGTGCAACTGAATTATTAAATTATACTGGTACTATTTATGCACACACAGGTGTTACAACTAATTTAGGAACCTGGCAGCATGTTATTGGAAATTGGGGTCAAACTAATCAGCCAGCGTTAGAAAGATTAGGAGCAAATTTTTATAAGCTAACAATTGGATATCCAAGAGCTTTTTACTCCGTCACAAATTCTTCGGAACAAATTTTACAACTTGATATTGTTTTTAGAAGTGCTGATGGATCAAAACAAACTCGTCCTGATATTTTTGTTGATATGTATGAACCTGGATTAACACTTGTTGTTCAGAATCCTGAAGTTAATGTTTCTTTTGGTGATCCATTGAGATCGCCTGCGTTTGTAAAGTTTGGTGAAACTGTAACAATAAATGTAAATGCCGTTACACTCGGAACAAATGTATCAAACCTAAAAATGTATGTTGATGGAAGCGAAGTTACTCAATCAAATACAAATTCAATTGCTTATGATTTTGTTTATGCTGATTATTTAATTGGTGCACATACAGTTTCAGTAATTGGCGTGCCTACAACGGGTGATGCTGATACCACATCTTTTGTAATGTTTTGTAATCCAACTATGAATTATTCATCATTGCCATCAGGGTTAAAACCAGGAATAAATTATACAAGTCCTACTACAGCAACATTAGCATTGTTCGCACCACACAAAAGTTTTGTTTACGTGCTTGGTGATTTTAATGATTGGAAAGTTAGTACAGATTACTTTATGAATTGTGATTCTGTATCCACAGACAGTGTAGTTTGGTGGCAAGAAGTTACTCTTAGTCCGGCAGTGGAATATGCATTTCAATATCTTGTTGATGGAATGATTAGGGCAGGCGATCCATATTCAGAAAAAATTCTTGATCCTTGGAATGATCAGTACATTTCATCAACAACGTATCCGAATTTAAAACCTTATCCATTCGGTAAAACCTCAGAAGCTGTAAGTGTGGTTCAAACTTTACAAACCGAATATCAATGGCAGGTAACAGATTTTCAAAAACCAGGTAAAGATAAATTAATTATTTACGAATTACTTATTAGAGATTTTTCAACACAAAGAAATTACCAGTTTTTAATTGATACTTTATCATACTTAAAATCACTCGGTGTAAATGCAGTAGAATTAATGCCGGTAAATGAATTTGAAGGAAACAATAGTTGGGGTTACAATCCAAGTTTTCACGTTGCACTAGATAAATATTATGGTACATCAAACAAGCTTAAAGAATTTATTGATCTTTGTCATCAGAATGGAATTGCAGTAATCTTTGATATGGTTTTAAATCATGCATATGGTCAATCGCCATTAGTTAGATTATACTGGGATTCGGCTAACAATCGTCCTGCTGCAAATAGTCCTTGGTTTAATGTTACATCTCCAAATCCTGTTTATTCATTTGGTTATGATTTTAACCATGAAAAATCTGCAACAAAATATTTTGTTGATAGAGTAAATAGATTTTGGCTTGAAGAATATAAGTTTGATGGTTACAGATTTGATTTTACAAAAGGATTTACAAACACTCCCGGTGATGGCGGTTCGTATGATCTGCCAAGAATAAACATACTAAAAAGAATGGCTGATCAAATTTGGGCTTATGATTCCAGTGCTTATGTAATATTAGAACATTTTGCTCCGGATAATGAAGAAATAACTTTATCAAATTATGGAATGATGCTTTGGGGAAATAGTAACTATGATTACAACGAAGCAACAATGGGTTATCCATCAAACTTTTCCAGGATCTCTTACAAAAACCGCGGATGGACAAAACCATATTTAGTTGGATATATGGAAAGTCACGATGAAGAAAGATTAATGTTTAAAAATTTAACGTATGGAAGTTCATCTGGCAGCTATAATATTAAAAACCTAAACGTTGCATTAAACCGAATGAAACTAGCCGGTGCATTTTTCTTCACAGTTCCCGGCCCAAAAATGATTTGGCAGTTTGGTGAGCTTGGTTATGATGTAAGTATAGATGTTAACGGCAGAGTAGGTGAAAAACCTGTTCGCTGGAATTATCTTGATGATGATAGAAGAACAAATCTTTACAAAGTTTATGCAGCACTAACAAAATTAAAAACTGATTATGAAGCATTTAGCACAACCAACTTTACGCTTGATGTTAGTTCATATATGAAAAAAATAAATCTTAATCACGCAACTATGGATGCGTTTATTGTTGGCAATTTTGGAGTAACTCAACTTTCAACAAACCAAAATTTCAGTCGCACTGGTTGGTGGTATGATTATTTTAGTGGTGATAGTATTAATGTTACAAATATTACTGAGAGTATAAGTTTACTTCCGGGTGATTTTAAAATATATACAACTACAAAACTTCCAACACCTGAAGCTGGAATTCTTTTGGATGTTGAGTTGATTGAACCAGGTGTTGTTGATGAGTTTGAACTTGAACAAAATTATCCAAATCCATTTAATCCTAATACATTAATTAGATATAGTGTTTTTAAACCTTCACAAGTTTCATTAAAAATATATGATGTTCTTGGAAGGGAAGTGAAAACTCTGGTAAATCAAGAACAGGTTAATGGTATTTATGAAGCTAACTGGAATGGTGATGATAATCTTGGAAATAAAGTAAGTACAGGAGTTTATTTTTATCGCATCGAGGCTGGTGATTATATTGAAACAAAAAAGATGATGCTGATTAAGTGATTATTTATTAATTATTTACGAAAACAATTTAGGCACGAGTAATCGTGCCTTTTTTATTTTCGAAATATTAAAATCACGATTTCTTTAATGATGATGTTCATCTTCCATTAAGCAAACTTCATCTTCAAGTTCTATCTCAATTGTAAAATGAGTTAACCTCAAATCTTCAAACAATTGCTTACACTTTGCTTTGATCTTTAGTATTTCTTCACGCGTTGTATTTTTATTTATTGTTAAATGGGTTGTAAGAATATGATTTGCTCCATCCAAAGACCAAACGTGAGTATGATGAGATGAAATAACCCTATCAATACTTTTTAATTTTTGATCGATCAAATCTAAATTTATATTTTCTGGAGTTGCTTGAAGAAAAAGTGAAATCGTTTTTTTAAGATTGACAGTTACATTAAAAAGTATATATAACGTAATAATTATCGAAAGAATTGCATCAAGTATATAAGTTGGCCAGAAAAGTAATGTAATAGCTACTGCAAGAATAGCAACCCAACCAAGCACATCTTCCAGCAAATGAAGCATCATTACTCTTGCGTTCAACGATTCTTCATTTTTTAATTTAAAAACTGCTGCACCATTTACAATTACACCAACAACTGCAAAAATTATCATTCCATTTGCATCAGTAGGTTCTGGTTTTATAATTCTTGGAATTGCATTTGCTAAAACAAAAGTCGAACCAATCATTAATACGATAGCATTGATAAGTGCACCAAGTAATGAAAATCTACCATATCCATAAGAGTATTTGTTATCACTTTTCTTATGCGAATATCCTTCTAAAAACCATGCAAGACCAATGGAAATTGAATCGCCTAAATCATGTAATGCATCAGAAATAATTGCAATACTGTTTGTTAAAATTCCACCAACAATTTCAAACAGGGTAAAACCAAAATTCAGTAAAAAAACTGTTCTAAAATTTCTTTTAGAACTTAATCCTGAACTTGAACTATGATGTATGTGATTATGGTTATGACTCACTTGTTAACCTTGAAAGAATTATTGCTGCTGCTGATGAAACGTTTAGTGATTCTGCTCTGCCTTTACCTGGAATAGTTATAAAATCAACAGTGTTAGTTTTAACCATTTCTGAAGGTCCTAAGGACTCATTTGAGAAAGACACAATTACTTTTTTATTTGAGTGGTAAGAATATACACTTTTGCCTTTTACATCAGAGCAAATTAATTGGTAACCATTGTTTTTTAGATTCAATAAATCATTTTCAAATACTTCATCATAAATATTAAGATGAAAAATGGAACCCATTGATGATCTAACAACCTTTGGATTTAAATACTCAACCGAATCATTTGTAATAAGAATATTATAAATGCCAAACCAATCACAAGTACGGATAATTGTTCCAAGATTACCGGGGTCAGAAATGTTATCAATAAGAACTACAATTTTTTCTTTTAATTCGCTTAAATTTTTCTTGGGATAATTTTTGTTAAAAACTGCAGCTATACCTTGCGGTGATTTTGTATCTGATATTTTTTGAAAATCTACTGATTTAAGTTCCTCAATCCTTTGATCTTTCTTTCTTAAAATGTTTATTACTTCAGGAAAAGAGTCTATAAAAGTATGTGTAACAATAACAACTTCACATTTATAACTACTGTTTAAACCTTCCTCAACAATTTTCAATCCATCAACAATAAATTTTTCTTCTTGCTGTCTAAACTTTTTTTGAAGAAGGGAAGTAAAATATTTTAACTCATTTTTAGAAATCATAATAAAGTATTGTATTTCTGCTGAGCATTATCATTTGCACCAGCTTCAAGTATTTTTAAATATTCCCAGGAGTAAATTCCTGTGTTGTGTCCATCTTTCCAGCCAATTTGTATTGCATATTCTCCAACAACATCGATGCTTTTAATTTTGTACATCTCAGGTGAAAAAATAGGAGGTTTAGGTGGTTTGTAAGTTTTAAATAGAATAGTTTCGCCTTTACAACCGGCACAAGGGCATTCATCACGCAAATATTTAAGTGAAATTACAAATTGTGAACCGTCATTCCATAATAAAGCTAATTTATCTTTATCTAATATTTTTATTTGTTTGGGTTTCATTTTAATTTATATAAGATTTAATATACCTGAAAAATAACACATTAATAAAAATAATGTAATGCAATTAAAGTTTATCGATATTATTTTTGTAAAATGTAATAACAATAGAAGGAATTTTTCAATTTAATGGAATTATTGATTGTTTTTGTCATACTCTTACTTACTAATTTTTTAATTACTGCTGCTGAAATTGCTTTAGCTTCTTATGGTGAATCTAAAATTGAAGAACTTAAAGAAAATAAAGATAACTACGTTCCGTACTTTGAAAAGCTAAATGAAAACGAAGAACAGGTTTACAGCAGTATTCATCTTGCAATAACATTTCTAACTGTACTTATCTCAATATTTGGATTCCTTTTATTCTCAAGTTGGATTTATCCACAAATTATGAGATTATCAGATTCCTCAAGTTTTTGGTCAACAGGTGTTTCGATAATTATTACTGCAATAGTTATAACTATTGTAATTTTGATCTTTAACGTACTTGTTCCAAAAGCAATTGCGTACAGATATCCGGATTTTATAGCTAAAAGTTCTATCAAAATAATTTTGTTACTTTCTACTTTACTAAAAATAATTACTGGCGCAATTACCTCACTCAGTAATATTATTTTGTTACCATTCAAAGAAAAAACAAATTTTTCCCAGGAGCGCCCATCAGAAGATGAAATACTCGATATTATTTCTGATGGTGTAAAATCAGGTACAATTGATGAAGCTGATCAGGAAATAATAGAAAATATTTTTGAGTTTAATGATCTAAAAGCAAATGAAGTTATGATTCCAAGAACTGAAATGATTTCAATCAATCTTGAAAACGATGATGAAAAAAGTTTAAATGATATCATAAAATCAGGTCATACACTGGTGCCAATTTATGAAAATTCATTAGATAACATAGTTGGAATTTTGCACACAAAAGATGTAATGAAATCAATTCTTGAAAAACAAAAGTATTCTGTTAGAAACCTTATTAGACCAGCCTACTTTGTTCCTGAAACAAAATTAATTTCAGATATTTTAAAAGATATGCAAAAGCAAGGTGAACGAATTGCAATTGTAACAGATGAGTATGGTGGAACTGCCGGTGTGATTACAATGGAAGATATTCTTGAAGAAATTGTTGGAGAAATTAGAGATAAAACAAATAGTGAAATTCAAAACTACAGCATTTTGCCGGATGGAAAGTATTACGTGCTTGGTTCAATGTATATTGATGAATTTAATGAAGTGTTTAATGTGGAATTGGAAGAATCAACAGAGTACAATACTGTTGCCGGATTTATATCCTTTAAAACAGGCAAGATTTTAAACCCTGGTGATATATTTGAATATGAAAGTTTATCTTTTGAACTTATTAAAAAAATCAGACAAAAAATGGTACAGTTTAAAGTCAGCAATCAATCAAATAAATTAGAAGAAAAAGAATAAGACAGTGGGTAATAGATATAATTTTATTTCATCCAGTTTTGGTAAATCATAAATATCTTTATTAATACTAAAAATGAAAAAAATAATAATTAGCGTAACAGTAATTGTATTACTTTTTACTTATTTACTTTGGCCAGAAAAAGTAATAACATTTCCGCCAGGTGTTACAGCTGCAGAACTGCCAAAACAAATCAATCTAACTAATCCTAAAACCTGGCAAAAAGATGAGTTTAATTTTACTGCACTTGCCGAGTATAATATAACAGCGCGAGTACTAAGTAGAAATGATTTTTCTATTGGTAAAGAAAGTGATTTATCTCCAGTTGATTTTGTGCTTGCGTGGGGACCAATGTCTGATCAAGCTGTTATTGATAAAATAAAAATTACTCAAAGAAACAGATGGTATCACTGGGAAACTGATGAATATCCAATTCCATTAAACCAGATTGGCCTTAACAGTGCAAATGTTCATATAGTCCCAAAAGATGAAGCTGTTTTAGACAAACTTGATGAGGTAAATAAAGGTAGTTTGGTTGAAATGAAAGGATATTTAGTAGAAATAACTACAACTGAAGGTTGGCATTGGAAGAGTTCTTTAAGCAGGGATGATACTGGTGGTGGAGCCTGTGAGCTATTTTGGGTGGAAGAATTGATCATCAAAGACCCAGAATAATTTTTTTGAATAAATAAAAATGATTCTTGTTTAGATTACCGAAAAATGTTAATTTTGCTTTCCAATTTGGAATACAAAGAACAAATATGCTGGCATAGCTCAGTTGGTAGAGCAGCTGATTTGTAATCAGCAGGTCGCGGGTTCGAGTCCCATTGCCAGCTCACTAAAACCCTTAAAATTAAAAGTTTTAAGGGTTTTCTATTTTAGACTTTTCTAAAATCTTTATTTGGATATTGCCAATTTCCAATAGAACATCCTATGAAAAAACGAAAAGGTCTTGGATTCTTCCAAAGGGATTCTTTCGGAAGAGTTCCATTGCCAGCGTAATAAAACCTTTAAAATGAAGTGGGTTAAGTTTTTTATTTATAACCAATTTAACACTTCACTTTTATCTTTTCCGGAAAATAAAAACACTGCTAAACCTAAAGTTTAGGCGGAGCATTTTTATCTCAAAAAAATAACCTCTTGAAACTGGATATTATTTTTATATAATAATCTACTTAGCTTATTTCCATTTAGATTATTTTATGTGGTTTGTTTTGGCTGCTTACAATAGTTTAGTATTACTTGTAAAAAAAATATTTATTTTAATCATTCAATAAATCACAGTTAAAATAGAATATTTATATGAATCGTTTTAATAGAGTTACGGCTATCTTCATTCAATTGCAGTCTAAAAAAATTGTAAGAGCTAAGGATATTGCAGATCGTTTTAACGTAAGCTTAAGAACAGTTTACCGTGATATACAAACTTTAGTAGAAGCCGGAGTTCCAATAGGTTCGGAAGCTGGTGTTGGTTATTCTCTTATTGATGGTTATCGCTTGCCTCCGGTTATGTTTACAAAAGAAGAAGTAACCGCTTTTTTAACAGCCGAAAAGCTAATCGAAAAGTTTACTGATAATTCAATTGATTCAAATTTCAAATCGGGAATGATAAAGATACGCGCAATATTAAAGAGTACAGAAAAAGAAATGCTTGAAAGTATTGAAGAGAATATTGAAGTTCTGAATCGCAAACCTCGTTTAGAAAACCCCGGAAATTCAAATTATATTCAAAAATTGATTGAAAGTATATCTGAAAGAAAATCACTTAACATTCGTTACCACACTTTTTATTCTAATGAAATTAAGGATAGAAATATTGAACCTATCGGAATATTTTTTTCAAATGGTTACTGGCATACAATTGCTTTCTGCGAGCTAAGACAGGATTACCGCGATTTTAGATTAGATAGAATCTTAAGCATCAGTAAGAGTGACGTAATATTTAAGAAAAAACATCCTTCCATTAAAACTTATCTCAGTAAAATAACTAAAGAACAAAACCTGGAAACTATTGTTATCAATGTTGATAAAGGAGTTGCACAGTTTTTAATAGAACAAAAATATTATAATGGTTTTGTTAGTGAGAAGTTTATAGGAGAAAAAGTTCAGATGATATTTTTAACTTCATCAATGGAATATTTTGTAAGATGGTTTTTAATGTTTGCTGATAAAGCCGATATAGTTTCGCCAGACTCACTAAAAACAATGCTAAGTAAAAAACTTTCCGAAATAAAGAAAAGAAATTTTTAGTAACGATAGCAAAAATAATCCTTGCACGGAGCTTCACCAAGAATGCACTAAGCAGCCAAGAATTAATTATTCGTTTTTCCCCTTTTTTGTGATTTAGTGGTAAAGTGTCATGCCGCAAAAGCACTGAATCTCATAATATTTTCTCTCGTCGATTAACTTAAACTTAATTTCTGTATTCTCATTTAGAATTTTAATAATTGGACTGAAAAAATTATTTTCACTGCTGACATACCGCTGTCAATCTTCAACTTTAAGTTTGTCTTGTAATTATTCACAAATAAAAAGGAGCAGCTATGTCATTGATCAAAATTTTCTCAAACGAATTAGAACACGAAGCAATATCAACCAGAAAAATGCTTGAGATTGTGCCTAATGATAAATACGATTGGAGACCACATCCAAAAAGTATGACGATAAGAGCATTGGCTACTCACGTTGCAGAAATTCCAGGTTGGATTGAACATGGTATCAATAATCCAGGTTTAGATTTTGCGGCAATGCCTTATAATCCACCAGTTATAAATAACACTAAAGAATTGTTAAAGTATTTTGATGATTGTGTAGTAAAAGGTAAATCAGTACTTACTGAAAAGAATGAGAGCAAACTTGATGGTAGATGGGTTATGAAAAACGGTGAAGTTGTTCTTATGGATTTATCAAAAGCTGAAGTTATCAGACATTCTTTAAGTCAATTGATTCACCATAGAGCGCAATTGGGAGTTTTTCTTCGTTTGCTGGATATTCCGATTCCCGGAGTTTATGGACCTAGTGCAGATGAAATAAATCATTAATTGTTTGTTTGATTTGCAGTTACACTAAAATGATACTTTGAAATCTTATATAAATAACTATTCTCCGATGTTTACTACCATCATCGGAGAATTTTGTTTAAATGATTTGTTCTTCTTCCAATCTTTGATATAAAATCTAAACCAACTTTTGTAAATTTGAATATGAGTTATCAAATTCAAATCAACCCAATAGGTTTTCTCCATTCTAATCTTAAGCAGAGATATGAAACTCCAAGACAGGGAATTTTGGCTAAGGATAGTAAAGCGATAATAGTTTTAGATCCTAAAAACAATTATGAGCAAGCTATAAAAGATTTAGATGGATTTGAAAGAATCTGGATTATTTATCAATTTCATTTAAATAAAAACTGGAAACCGCTTGTAACTCCGCCAAGACACACCAGAAAAAAAATTGGAGTATTTGCTACTCGCGCTCCTTACAGACCAAACGCAATTGGATTAAGTTGTGTTAAGCTTGATAAAGTGGAAGGATTAAAAATATTTATTTCAGAATCAGATATTCTTGATGGTTCACCAATCTTAGATATAAAACCATATTTACCTTACTCCGATTCGTTTCCAAATGTTAAAACCGGTTGGGTAAAAAGTGATCTTGCAGAAATGTATAATGTATCTTTTAATGCAAAATCAAAAAAAGTTAGTGAAAAATTAAAATTAGAAAACGATATCAATCTATTTGATTATGCAAGAATTCAACTTGAATTTAATCCGACTGATTTATCCCGTAAAAGAATAACTAAAATAAACACGCAAAAAAATGGTGAAGAAAATTTTGTGTTAAGCTACCAGGATTGGCAAATCCAATACTCAGTTGATGAGGCAAAGAAGAAAATTAAAATACTTGATATAATTTTTAATCCAAGGAAAAAACAATGAAGCAATTTTTAGTGTTTTTATTTACAGCAGTTATTTTTCTAAGTAGCGTTTATTCACAATCAAAAGAAGAAACAAAAACATTATTGATAAGGTGTGATGATCTTGGAATGTCACACTCGGTTAATATGGCTTTTAAAGAATTGATGGAATCAGGATTAAAATTCTCTGCATCAGTTATGTTTCCCTGCGCATGGTACCAGGAAGCTGTTGATATTCTTAAACAACATCCTGAAATAACAGTTGGAATTCATCTAACTTTAAATGCTGAATGGAAAAATTATCGCTGGGGACCAATTGCCGGCAGAGATAGAGTTCCTTCGCTTGTTGATGAAAATGGATATTTCTTTCCTTCTCGCGAAAAGTTTTTTGCTAACAATCCAAAATCTGAAGAAATAGAAATCGAACTGCGGGCACAAATTGAAAGAGCGATTAATTCTGGAATCAAAATATCTTATGTTGATTATCATATGGGAACTGCAGTTGAAAAACCTGAACATCGAGCGATTGTTGAAAAGCTTGCAAAAGAATATGGACTTGGAATCTCAAGATATTTTGGTGAGCAGGATATTGAATCAATGTATTCAATCGATATTGATAAGAAGAAAGATTTTCTTTTAGATCTGAGTAAAAATATAAAATCAGATCAGGTAAATCTTTTAGTTTGTCACATCGGAAAAGATTATCCGGAATTGCAAGCAATGATTGATATGAATGCTTTTGGATTACAAGGAATGAGTAAACATCGTGAGGCTGAATTGAACGCTTTGTTATTTGCTAAACAGCAAAACATTTTTGAAAGCAATGGTATCAAATTGATCAACTATTCCGATTTGATAAATGAAATCGGACTTGATAGTATGAAATCACCTGTTGATACTGGTTATTAGTTAAGATTTGGGATTACTAAAATTATTTATCTAAAAACATTTTTATTGCACGATAATTGATTTAACAACTTAATTAATTTAAGTTTGAAGTACACAAAAAACTCTCAGGGGAGTAAATGTGTTCATAGTCCAGACTACTGTTTTATTTAAATATTTTCCTCTCAAGGTTACAACTTTTGTAACAATCCAATTTTATTATCAAATCAAACAACTCGCAAATACTTTTCTATCCATTAAAATTTATCCAATAGGTTAAATATGAAAACTATATTCAGCTTAATTGTGCTTTTTGTTATCTCCGAATTAATGTTAGCACAAACTACAGATACAAGTTTGGTTGCCTATTATCCTTTTAACGGCAACACAATTGATGTGAGCGGTAATGGACACGATGGAACTTTAAATGGAAATGCTACATTAGTCCCTGATAGATTTAATACTCAAAACAGTGCATACACATTCCCGGATCAAACAAGTAATATTTCACTTGCAAATACTATAAATATTAATTTAGAAACAGGATTTACTTTAAACAGTTGGGTAAAATACAAAAACACTTATTCAGTAATAATTGGCAAACATGTTTGCGGATATGTTAATGGCCTTGTCTTGGGGATAGACTACGACGGCCAATTCCAGTTATGGTTAGGTAATTCAGGTTGGCAAACTGTTAGAACCAGTGAAACTCTGGTTGAAGATAGATGGTATATGTTAACAGCTACTTATGATGGAATCAGCGGAGCAGCCAAAATTTATATTGATGGTCAGTTAGAAAATTCAGCAAATATAAGTTATACAAATTTTAGTCCTTATCCCATTTCAATTGGAGAGGTATTCCAGAATAATTGTAGCGCAGCAAATATGTCCGGTGCGGTTGATGAAGTTAAAATATTTAATAGAGTACTAAGTGATGCAGAAATTTTGGAGGAATACAATAATACATATACTGACTTAGTTTTGTTTTTACCTTTTAATGGAAACGCAAATGATGAAAGCGGAAATAATAATAATGTTACTGTATCAGGTGCTTCTCTAACTCAGGATAGATTTGGCACAGATGGAAGAGCATATAGTTTTGATGGGGTTGATGATTTTATAACTATTGCAGATAATCCAAATTTATTTTCTGATAGTCTAACGATTTCCTGGTGGTACAATATTTCTCAATATGATGATGCAGGTGCTGTAATTGGATGGATTGAAGGTGGGTCCAGGTATCAACAATTTTTTAATGGCACTTCATTTTCTTATTTCAACGCGTATAGATCTGATCCACTTAGTATTATTAATCCAACATATATTTTAACAAACCTAAATGAATGGGTTAATGTTTTAGTTACTTATAAAAAAAACAACCAAACTTCTTCCACAACTTCACTTTATATTAATGGCGAACTTAAACAAACAGACATTCATTATATGAGTATGGAATATCTACCCGGGCATAATTTCTATATAGGTCGTAATCATACTCCGGGAATAGAGTTCAATGGAAAGTTAGATGATTTTAGAATTTATAATCGTGTGTTAAACGAAAACGAGATACTTGCGTTATATGATGATTCAACTACTTATTACCCGCAGTTGATTAGTGAAGTATATCCACTACCAAACTCTAACAATTGCCAGTATAACGAATCAATAAAAGTATATTTTTCAGAACCAATAAATGAAGCTACACTTACTTATAATAGTATTTCAACTCACGGTAATTTGACTGGTAGTTATGAATTAATTTTTTCATATCAATCCTCAACAAATATCCTAGAAATTCAACCAACCGTACCATTTAAATATGGTGAGCAAATTACTGTAACTCTGGATTCTTCGATTCAATCTGTTAGCGGTATTAATCTTTCACCATTTATTTTTCAGTTTAATGTAAAACCAGAAAAAGGTTCGGTTAAATTTGCTGTTGCGGATTCGTTCCAATTAAACTTTCCCCCTACAAATATTTTAAGCGGAGATTTTAACAACGATAACAAAATTGATGTTATCGTAAGTAATTATGATAGCTCAAAATATACTATCCTGCTAAATAATGGTTCAGGTGGATTTACTCTTGGTGAAGAAATGGCAGGCGTATTTAAGCCTTACTCAATTTCATTTACTGATATTGATAACGACAGAGATTTGGATATGATTGTTTCTACAAATGAAGAAAATAAAATTAGGATTTTAAGAGGTACGGGACAGGGAATCTTTTCGTGGGTTCTACCAACTATAGATGCTAATGCACCGATTGCAACATGTCCCGGAGATTTTGATGGTGATGGGGATAATGATTTTGTTGCACTTTGTAACACGGGTAATGCTATTTTCTATAAGAATGATGGAGCTGGTGTTTTTACTCCATCTGGCAGTACTACAATAAACGTACCTGCCGGTATTAGAAATATTGTTGGTGATATTGACAACGATGGCGATCTTGATATAATAGGTGGTACAGGTGATTATTGGGGAGTATTTAAAATCCTTAAAAACGATGGAAGCGGAAATTTTTCATTTGTTGGTGGACCGTATCTTGGACCACATCCAGATGAACTTGCGGGTGGAGATTTTGATGGCGATTATGATTTAGACTTTATAAAATGTGATTGGTATCAGAATGGTGTTGGGATTGGGTTAAATAATAGTTTAGGTGTTTTTGATAATTTTCTTAACCTTGGCGGTACAGGCACTTATCCTCGCAATCCAGTTGTAAATGATTTTGATGCTGATGGAGATCTTGATGCCGCATTTAGAACTATGGGCAGCTGGCCATCTTTAATTCCCGTGATTACAATACTTAAAAACGATGGTTCGCTGAATTTTACCCAAGATAACACTTATCCAATCACTGGCGCTAATGGCGTTACTGCAGCAGATTTTGATAACAATGGTAGTGTTGATTTAGTTGGAATTAGTAATACAACAAATCAGGTAAAATTCTTAAAAAATTGTGTTGATAGTTTGGTTGCATATTATCCTTTTTCAAATGATACTAAAGACTTCTCGGGAAATATTAATGATGGAATAAATCACAATGGTGTCTTCAGTAAAGACAGATATGGAAATGATAACACTTCAATGTTCTTTAATGCTGTTGATAGTTATGTAGAAGGAATAAATCCCGGTAACAATTTACCGATCGGAAATTCTCCAAGATCATTTTCTGCGTGGGTTAGAAACAACCAGTACAATCAATATGGAAGCAATATATTCCATTATGGAACTCAACAAGCAGCACCAACTAATTTTCATTTTCTTATAACTGATGTTTTGGGCTTAGGAAATGGTTATGGGTATGGAGTTGTTTATGGAAATACAAATCTTATTGATTCCACCTGGCATTTTGTAACAGGAGTTTATGAAGGCGGCACTGAAAGAACAACTAAACTTTATATCGATGGCAAACTTGATGTTACAGGTGCAATTACAAATGAGCCAAATACTGTTTTAACAAATAACTGGCGAATTGGAAGATTTATGGAAGGATCTTCTAACTTTAAAGGTAACATTGATGAACTAAAAAAGTTTATAATATTCCTCTTACAAATCAGCACGTGCAGGATATATATAAAGCAACTACAACAGCACCAAATTTATTATCCCCGGGAAATGATTCAACTTTAATTAATCCTATTTCCATAACACTAGATTGGGATAGTACTGTTACAGCCAATCTGTATCAATTAATTATAGCAAGTGATTCTTTGTTTAACACAGTTATTAAAGATACAATCACTAATACGTCTTCAGTAAATCTTGAATATGACTTTTTTATATACTATGATAACCAGTATTGGAAAGTCAGAACTATAAATGATGGAGGAACAGGTCCTTGGTCGGAGGTAAATCATTTCAGTTTTCTCTTTACTGATGTTGAAGATGAAACTCAACTTCCCACAGAGTTTGCTTTGTTACAGAATTATCCAAATCCGTTCAATCCAACAACAACAATAACATATCATCTACCAAAAACTGCAAATGTGGAATTAAAAGTTTATGATGTTCTTGGAAACGAAGTAGCAACTTTGATTAATGAAGAAAAATCTGCAGGTGTTTTTGAAGTCCAGTTTAATGTAACGCAGGACTCCCGTCCTGCGATGAGCAGCGGTGTTTACTTTTACAAACTCACTGCCGGTGATTTTGCTTCTACAAAGAAAATGATATTGATTAAATAATAACCCCACCTTAATCCTCCCCTTTAGGCAAAGGGGAGGAAATAGGAAGGGTTTGTTGACTTAACTTATTAGATGCGCTTATACTTTTCAATATTTTTTTATAAAGATTTTACATTTAGTATTGCTTAACCTCAAGGATGAAATGACAGAAACAAATACCAGAGTTTGTCCCGTTGAACTTTCGGGTTCTTTGGATAATAAATGGAGAAGGCGGTTACAAAATCCTCAAAAGATTTTATCCCCGTATTTATCTCCCGGTTTAAAAGTACTTGATATCGGATGTGGCCCGGGTTTTTTCTCTATTGAAATTGCTAAGATGATAGGAGATAAAGGCAAGCTATATTCAGTTGATCTTCAGGAAGGTATGCTCAATCTGATAAAAAAGAAAATTGCCGGAACCGAATTAGAATCAAGAATTCATCTGATTAAAAGTGATGCAGATGGTTTTAGTTTACCTGAAAAAGTTGATTTTATTTTGGCGTTTTATATGGTTCACGAAGTTCCTGATAAAGAAAATTTATTTAAACTGTTTAAGAGTTTTCTTAATGCCAATGGTAAACTTCTATTTATTGAACCAAAACTTTTTCACGTTTCTAAAAAAGAGTTTGAGTTATCACTGCAACTGGCAAAGAATGCTGGATTTAATATTTCTAAAGCACCCAAATTAGCTTTCAGTCATTCGGCAGTTTTGTTTTGACCTCACCCTGGCCCTCTCCTTGTTAAGGAGAGGGGATTAAGGTGGGAATACAAATTAATAATCGTTAAGAGTTAATTTTAATTTTCAGAGTTAACAAAAAAAATATAAATCAAAATCAGGTGGAGGAAATATGCAAATTCATTTATTATTTAGGATAACACTGGTCCTTTTTGGATTATCATTTTTAATTCTAAATGGCTGTGGTTCTACAAAATCAGAAATATTATATAAAGATCCTGACTTTAGCGGGAAAACTCTATTAAATAGTTCAATTACAATTTTCCCTCCTAAAGATATTTTGATTACGAACAATAAATATTCAGATTATTCTCCTTCGGAAGTAAGGGATGAAATAGCAACCAGATTAAAAAAAGCAATTGAAAAAGAATCGATTAGTGCAAATATATTTTTGGAAAAAGAGGCTGCACCAAGTTCCTTAAAATCTATAAGTTTTAAGAATGATGATTTAAAAAAGTTTTTAAAAACAATTAAAACCAATTACATTATATCAATTCAGCAAGTATTGGTTGGTGAAGATTCTAAGACACAATCGATGTCAAATCCAACAGGTGGTTCAACCTATTTTAAACAGGAAATTGTTAAGGTAACCGTTTATTTTGAGGTATGGAAAACTGATCAGACGAGTTCTGTATTTTCTGTACAAGTTAATTCCGATGTTAGTGGCGGAGGAATTATACATACTCTTTACCCTTCAATTGATAATGCTATTAGTGAATTCGTAGATTTACTTTCTAAGTAGGTAGCAGAATTTAATTTAAATTATTTCAAATTGATTTAAACTTTTTATTACTTAACGCAAAGAAATTTTTATTAAAGTTTTGTGAAAATTAATCCTGATCTAAAAAAGAATATTAAATCGGCTAATGATGAATATCCAGAAACAATCTGGAATCTATCAACAGTTGTATGGATTTCATTTATAATTATTTTATCAGTTTCGCTCACTATAATGTTAATAAGTAAAAAGTCTATCTATGATGAGATTGAATATATAATTGTTGCTGTTGCAATTATCCTGTTTATTTTTCTGGCTACTGGACTGTATTCTGGTGCAAAGATAAGAGGAAAACCTACTGCACCTAAATTAAAATTCCTGGGAAAAACATTCGACTTTGCCTCCGGTATTGATGTACTTGATTTTGATTTTGACGGTGGACCATTGGCATGGTTATTTACAACTATAATTATAGTTGTGCTATTCGGATTATTTTCTACCATAGTATGGGCTGTGTTTCTGATACTCGTTTTTCTATTCAGCTGGGTTATTTATCGTACAGTAAGATTGGTTTTAATAAAAGGGTATATATGTAAAGGCGATTTGAAAAGAAGTATATTAATAGCAGCACAATATACTCTTCTTTATACAGGCTGGATTTTGGGAATTGTTTGGATACTTGAACATAAACCCTGGAAGTATTTTATATCCTAACCACACTTCGTTCCTCCCCTTTGGCTAAAAGGGAGGAGGCTGATAGGGTTTGTTTGATTTAAACTTTTAATGCGCTATGTTAATTTCAACTATTTATTTTATATGAAGAAGATAATTTTATTATTAAGTATTGTGGTCTTTTCTTGCTCTCCGGTTAAACAAACGTATAATAAAGTTACTTCCAGTCCAAAAGTGTTAGTTACAATTAAAGATTCTTTAAATAGTGTTGTACTTTCTGATACTCTGAATTGGCAGAAAATATCGTACAATCCCATTACCGATAGCACTATTATAACCCTTGCATCTGATACTTTGATAATGAGAAAAAGAAATAATTTACCTTTTGGTCCGGTAAGTTATGTTCCATTCAGAATCAATTCTAAACAACTAACAACCATAAAAGTATATACACTTGATTCCTGTTTTGTTAAGATGGAAAGTACTTTTGAAAAAGGATCTTATAGATTAGAATTATTTGATTACAAACATGGTAGTGGGATTTTATTTATTTATTTTAAAAATGATGAACAAATATTTAAAGACAGACTTCTATTTATGAAATAACTAGTTTGTCTTAATGTTTGACTTAAACTTTTTATTGAGGTTATTTAATAGTGGAACTAAAAAATATTAATATACTTGCACTCTTATACACACTTATCTTTTTGTACCTAAGCTATTTGTTTATTATAAGTGATCATAGAAATAATTATAGTTTATATATAGTTATCTATTTTGCAGTAAATTACATATTACTGAACTTAGGCAATTTTGTTTACATCTTTAAGTATAGTAATAGAATGATCAAAAGAGTTTGGAAGATTGTCTATCCACTTTTTATTATAAATTTAGTTGCAAGCATAATGTTAGATAGAAATTACGGTGAATATGCCAGGAGAGAAATTGATTTTGCTTTATACGTTTTCGCTATATTAATAATAGGCTTCTTGTTTCTTCCCTCGTTTGTAATGAACTATAAGTTAGCTTATAAATAATAGATGAAATAAACATTGAAAACATAATTGAGATTAAGTATTACAAAGCAACAACTATATTTTTGTTTGACTTAAACTATTTATTGATTTATGTTGCTTATGAATTGTTGGGAACGATCGTTATACATTTTCTGTATTGGTTTTTTATTTAAAGCGTCCTTTACAGTCACTTTAGTAATGAATGATTTAATTAGAATAAATAACATTTTATTAGAATGAATAAGATTGACAGGATTGATTTAGAACCTAAAAATGGTAGAAAATTTGGAACTTATGGATGGCAAGTTAGGTTTCAATCCACAGTAAATAAAGTTAAAAATATAAATAGGTTTTTCAGTGATAAAAAATATGGTGGTTCTGATCTATCATATGAAGCTGCAAAATCATTTCGTGATGCTATGGAAAAGGAATATCAACCTTCATATCCTGGTAGTCTTGATGCTATGCGTAAAACTCGAAACAAATCTGGACTTGTTGGAGTTCACCGCACTATCTATAAATGTACAAAAAAATATGGTACATACTATTACCCTGTTTGGCAAGCGCATTTCCCAATAGCCAAAAATAAAAATAAGTCAGTAAGATATTCAATTAATAAATTTGGAGATGAAGAAGCTAAAAGACTAGCAATCGAAGCTAGAGACAGAGGCGTAGAAAAATATCGCTTAAATAATAGAAAACTATTTAAACCTCCAAATGATTCATCAATAAAAATTTGGAGATATCTTGATTTTACCAAATTTGTATCAATATTAGTAAACAAAGGTCTCTATTTTCCAGTCGCTAATAAATTTGATGATCAATTTGAGGGCTCTTTTTCCATTGTAAATAAAAAGTTGCGTCCTATGATTCATAAAGAATTGCATGTTAATTATAATGAAAAACAAATTGGTGATTTTTTTCTTGAATTAAAAAAATGGATATGTATAAGTTGTTGGCATATAAATGAATTTGAATCTGCTGCTATGTGGAAAATTTATTCTTCGAACTCAGAATCTATTTGTATTCAGTCCACTTATGAAAAATTAGTTCAAGTTTTACCAAAAAATATTGAAATTGGATTAGTAAACTATGTTGACTATGAGAAAGAATGGATACCCGAAAATGATGTACTATCTCCATTTTTATATAAACGTAAAGCTTTTGAACATGAGCGTGAATTAAGAGCAATTCTTAATCTTTCCAACAAAACTAATTTTAATAATTTGAATTTTAATAAAGAATCGGCCTTTTATGGCAAGTGGATTAATATTGATTTACAATTATTAATAGAAAATATTTTTGTTTCGCCAAATTCACCGAAATGGTTTTTTGAATTAGTAAATAACATGATTAAACTTTTCAAATTAAAATGGGAAGCTTTACCATCAACATTAATGGATAAACCTTATTACTGAAATGAATTGGTTCCTTTCCCTTCACCCTTAGCAACAATTAACTTTTGGTGGTGTTGCAATTGCCAAATGTTAATTGATATTGTTTGTTCTTCTACATTAACTTTCACTCGCCGTTTAGAAAACTAATTCAATTCTCTATTTATCTCTTGATATCTGTGTTGTGGGCGGATGTATTTGTGTATAGTGGAGTGATAAACAATATTTTATCTGTTGCAATCCTGCTATTAATAAATAATAAATTCAATTTCAAACACTTTTAATTATCAAGGGAGTAACTATGTTCAAACTTGTTAAACTTTTCAAACAATGTTTTTTGTTAACATTATTTCTGGCACTGATCGGCACAAATCAAAATTTTGCACAATCATTTAATAAGATAAATTCAATAGATGATTATCATCCTATCGATTTACCTTCTGATGAACCAGATATGGGTGCAATAGCTGTTGGTTTAGGAATTGTTGGTGCTGGTGCGCTGGTTGCAATTTTGTGGCCATCGCCTTCTGCAGAATTGGAATTAAACACAGCAGAAATAAAAAACCAAATCACTAGTTTATCATCATTTAATAAGCCAATTAAGTTAAGTATGGATGAAGGAAATAAATTTGGTTTGATTGAGAGTATCAGTACAGAGCAGATTAAATTGAATGAATTAGAAGCAAATAAGATTGATGATATAAATCTTTTAATGGATCTTGAATCAGCTGCTAAAATTGATAGAGCTTCAAAAACAAAATGGGGATTATTTTTAGCTGCTGCAGGTATTGGTATTTGTGTGATAGCTTCCTCTAGTAATAATAGTGGAGTAGATGAAGTTGAAGATGCAGAAAATATTTCTCAGTATTTGTTATATGGTGCGGGTGCTTGCGTCATCATTACAGGTGCAATTATGTACTTAACTAAATCTGATGCTGAAGATGAGTGGGAGAAATATGAAAATAATTATGCAAATGATGTAAGTTTATCAGTTGATTTTGGATTTCAGAAAATTTCTGGGAACTATTTAAATACAAAAAATATTTTACAAACAGTTCAACCTTGTATTACTGCCAAACTACATTTTTAATTTAAGTTTATACTATAATCCCTCTCCTTGGCAAGTCGAGTGATTCCGACTTCTTGTGGGAGAGGGAAATGTGGTGAGGTAGAATTCATTGCTAATCATTAATTGACTTACAAAAACCTTTAACGTACATTTTAACAGGCAATTCTAAAATTCTTAGGGAGCAATTCAAAATTTACAACCTTATCCAGTAGTTGTGCATTAAAATTATTTTCTTAGAATAATGTAAGGTGAAGTATGAAAAAGTTAATTGCATACTTGCTGATATTTACCATATTTAATCTTGTTGGGTGTTATACAAGAGAACAAATTATTTTACCTTCCGCTTATCATTATAATGAGGATGCTGATTTGACAATCTCGATGAAAGATACTTCATTCGTTATTAAAAAGGGTTCGTATAAGTTATATGATGACACATTGATTTGTACATTATCAGAACGCATCAAAAACCTAACGCAAAAAAGAGAAGTTAAAATACCGGTAAACAAAATTGAAAAACTTGATGTAAAGAAATTTGATACAACAAATTCCTGTTTATTAAGTGGTAGTGTTATAATTATTGTAATGCTTATAGTAGGAATATTTTTTATCGATGACATAATTGATTTAGACTTTAATTTACATGGTTCCTATTAACTTTATTCTATTAAACTTATTGATAAACAATTACTAATCATCTAATTTTAAGTCGTATTTATTCACATTTTATTAGGGGCTCGTTATGAAAAGCAAAATTTCCTTTTTGGTACTATTAAACCTACTTGTTACACTTAATGCCCAAAACTATTGGCAGCAATCCAGTGGTCCTTATGGTGGTATTGTTTATTCTTTAAGTACAAATTCCATTGGATATATTTATGCCGGTACTCTTGGCCA
Source organism: Ignavibacteriales bacterium (assembly GCA_016707585.1). Classification (GTDB taxonomy): domain Bacteria; phylum Bacteroidota; class Ignavibacteria; order Ignavibacteriales; family Ignavibacteriaceae; genus IGN3. The sequence continues at coordinate 568,583 of JADJHL010000008.1, forward strand.
TGGAATTTATCGCTCTACTGATGGTGGAAATATTTGGAGTTCAGTGGGTTTACAAGATAAAAGTATTTACTCACTTGTTACCAATGTAAGTGATCAAGTATTTGCTTGCGATAATGAAAGCGGTTATGTTTATCGCTCATCAGATAATGGAAACAACTGGACCCCAATACTAATTGATTTAGTAAACAATAGTGTTACTGCTCTTTCTACTAACTCAAGTGGTCATATTTATGCTGGTACTGTGTACGGAAATGTTCATCGATCTACAGATAATGGAATCCACTGGACCGAGATTGGAAATGTAAATGCTCATATTTCTGAGTTACTAATAGATTCTAATAATTTCATTTTTGCAGGTACCCCAACTCAAGGACTCTTTCGCTCAATTGATGGTGGAACTCATTGGAATGCGATTGGTTCAGGTTTAACTGGTGGAGTTATCAATTCTATTATATCAAATTCGGATAGCCTGTTATTCATCTCTATAAGCGATGTAGGAATTTATCGCTCTTCGGATAATGGAGATAATTGGACTGAAACTAATTTAGATTTAATAGATACATATGTCACTTCATTAGTAATTAATTCAAGTGATATCTTATTTGCGGGCACAGCTGAAGGTGGTGTTTTCCGATCAACTGATAATGGAGAGAACTGGACGCATTTACCTTTTGGTGTAAATCCTTTTAAAATTCTTTCAATGACAGTCGATTCAAATGATCATATTTTTGCGGGGACTGGATTTGGAGGTGTTTACATTTCAACAGATAATGGCGAAAACTGGGAACTACATAATTCAGGATTGGTTAATGCAAGTTGTTATGCTTTTGCTAAAGATTCTAATAATAGATTATTTGTTGCAACATATTGTGGTGTGTATACATCAATAGATGGGGGAAGCAATTGGGAATTATCGGGTTTAATAGATGTCCCTATTAATTCGATCAAGATTAATAATGAAGATTATATTTTTGTTGGTTCATTGGGTAGGGGTGTTTATCTTTCTACGGATGGAGGTGGAAATTGGATTGAAAAAAATACTTATTTAACCGATCCAACAGTAAGTTCACTAGTGATAAATTCAGAAGGAGATATCTTTGTTGGTACATATAGTGGTGGAGTCTTTATTTCAACAGATAACGGAGATGAATGGACACAAATTAATTCAGGTTTCACTAACATGGAAATTAGGTCCCTTGTTATAGATTCGAGTGATAATATTTTTGCCGGAAATTTTTTTGGAGTTTATAAGTCAACAAACAATGGAAATAGTTGGACAAAAATGGGACTTGATGAAGTTGTTTCTGATTTCGCCATTAATTCACAAAATCATCTTTTTGCTGCAGATTTTGGAGGGAACATTTATAAATCAACTGATGGTGGTGTCAGTTGGAACCAAAAGTATATTGCACCTTATGTGCAATCTATTTTAATAAATTCTAGTGATTACATTTTCGCCGGTACCTCTTCTCAAGGAGTTTTTTACTCAAAAGATAATGGAGAAAATTGGACTCCGATTAATTCAGGATTAAATACACTCGATGTAAAGGCTCTATCATTTAATTCATATGATGAACTAATTGCCGGTACCGAGCGGGGGGGTGTCTATAGAAGTTTAAATCCATCAAGTACAGAGGAAATTAACAACAATCCAGCCAATTTTATTTTATCTCAAAACTATCCAAATCCATTTAATCCAAGTACCAGTATTCAATATGCAATAGGCAGTAAGCAATTTGTGCAATTAAAAGTTTATGATGTTTTAGGAAATGAAATTGCAACACTGGTTAATGAAGAGAAATCACCCGGTACTTACGAAGTACAATTTAATGTAGCGCAGGACTCCCGTCCTGCGATAGGCAGTGGAATTTATTTTTACCAATTAATTGCCGGAGATTTTGTTCAATCAAAAAAAATGATACTAATTAAATAGTGTTAAGATATTTTGAAATACAATAAATAATTCAGGCTCAGCTAACTGAGTCTGAATTTAAATTTATAAAATTTGATTAAACAAATTGGATACTCTAAGTTAGAGCAGTTAATTAATGGGTTTTTGTAATTACTGTTTAGCAACATTTTTTTACTAAAGGGAGTTCTAAAATGTTAAACTTTTTTTACTTCAAGATATTTTTTTTGATATTTCCAATTCTTTTAATTCTGGGATGTTCAAATCCAACAGAAGTTAATTATATAGATTCTGTCTATTTAGCAGGAACACCAGTGATTAAAGGTTACTATATAACAACAAATGAAAATCCTGATGGTAATGGTGAATATGTTGGTTCGCCACAATATGATCCAACAAAAGGAAATGCCTTTCCAAATCCTTATATAGAAGATCTAACTGTTGGGGGACTATCCAGTGATAGATTTATAACATTCATTCACTTACCACCAACAAGTACTAAGCTCTTTATTGTAAAAGGAATTAGTGAAAATCAATTAAATCAATTTTCATATTCATATTTTGGAATACCCTCTTTTAATTATCCGGTTAAAGTTGTAAAAGAAATCTCTAAACAAGATAATTCACCATTTGCACGATGGGATTTTAGAGATGAAAATGAAGTTATTATGAGAGAAGGTTATTTTAGAGCTTATATATTTGGAGAAGATGTACCTGAAAATACTTTTGTGGATTTTTATATTTTACTTGGGCCCGATATAATTGAACATTATTAATTAAGTAAAGGGTTACTTATGAAAACTTTTTTTTCCATTTTGTTAGTTATCGTAATTTCAACATTATTAACTGCACAACCACAAAAAGGTAAAGTTGGTGTCACCGCAGAAATTCAAACTCAACAAATGGATTTTCTACTACCAATTTTTGTAAATGATTGGGTGTCACTTTCTCCTGCAATTGGTGTTGCTAATATTTCTGATAAATACACTGATTTATCATTAGGACTATTAATGCGATATCATTTATTTACTGAAACTGTAACGCCATTTATTGGAGCAAGATTTGGGACTTTGCTGTACATCCCTGAAGAAGGCGATATGATTTCAGATTTAATTTTAGGTCCTTCATTTGGTGGAGAATATTATTTTAATGAAAATTTTAGTGTAGGAATTGAGTTACAATTAAATGTTGTCTTATCAGGTGAAAAATCGATGCGATTTAGCAATCCAGATGGAACAAATATAAATACTGCAACTGCAATTTTTGCAACGATTTATTTTTAAATAAAAGTGAGTAATTAGTTTTTAGGAGTTAGAGGTGAAAAATATAATTGGTTCACTTATTTTGGTTTTTATTACACAATTGTCTTTTGGTCAAACAATAAGATTGAATCTTGGGGGTTCGTATCATATACACTTAGAAAATAGTTCAAATGAAAATCCTTATGTGCCCACACAATATCAAAGCATAGTTGAAGCTCCTTCAATTGCAAATTTTTTCCACAATAATATTAGTCCTTTTATTGATTTATCACTTCAGTTTAAAATCCCTTCTACTACTTTAGAGATTGGAGTTGGATTATCCTATGAAAAAATTAAGTTAATTAACGAAAGACCCGAAGCAGAGTACATTTTAGGACATGAATTTATAAATCAAATGATAACCCCCTATGTTAGGATAGGGACAAAACTTTCAAGTAATTATTACTATCTGATTGTTGGAATAAGTCTTAATCAACCTGAAGGTAAGGGTATTATTCCCGCTGGTGAAATGACTGAACAAGAACTACGAACTGAAGTAAACTATACTGCGGGAACTGCTTTCAGGTTAGGTGGGGGTGTTGATTTTTTATTAACAGAGTACTTTGCATTAAACCTAGCTTCAAATATTGATTTTAGATCAATAAAAAGAGGTGATGTCAAGTTTTATTCCGATGAAATTTTACTTTTCGAAGCTAAACCAGTTGGTGATTTATCACTATCTGATAATTCAATTTCTTTAATTGCAACAATAACTTTTTACGTAGATATATTTTAGGTGTAATATGTTAAATAAAGTATTAATGATTTTAATTTCACTACTAGTCCTTTCTTGTGTTGAAGAACCAATAGGATATATTGGATTAGAATTAAAAGAGGAAACATTAGAGTATAAACTTGAAATATTATCGCCACTTAATAACGAAGCAATTGAAGGGAAAACTTTAATTGTTGGTAGAATATTCGGTGGAGTGGGAAATTTAAATGTTTATAGCCTTGTAAATGGCTCATATAATAGTTCCACTAAAGTCTATAACTACGATTATGATAATTTATTTTACCTAACAGTAAATGCAGATTCTTTGTTAAATATTAGAAATTCATTCCAGTTGAAAATTGAAGTTGTTGATGAAGATAATAGAAAACTAACAAAAGAAATTTCATTAAATATTTCAAGAAAAAATTTCTCAACCATCCCATTTGATTTGACAGGGGTTGGAGCAGACCATTTTCAGTCAGGATGTTTTGATGCAAATAATAGGTTCTGGTATAATTTCCAATCAGCGTTTCTTAGAATTGAAAATAATCAGTTGACTAGCGTACCATTTCCATCATTTGCAAAATATTTTTATAATGTTGTTATTGATGATACGAATCAAGTATGGGTATTGGGATATAATAATGAATTAAGTACAAGTTTATTTAAATACGATGGCAACAACTGGGAGAACTTCAAATTAATATCTTGGAACTCATCATCAAAATCAGTTGTAATTGATAAAACTGGGTCGTTCTGGTTTTATGAAGATCATCCTGGTAAAATAGCAGAATATGAAAATGGCATATTAAGAATTTATGGTGAAACAGTATTACCAATTTCTGAGGCTGAGCACTTTGATGGATTTCATTCTATGGCGATTGATGAAAATAATAATAAATGGTTTGGAACCAGTAATGCTCTATTCAAATACGACGGAACAGACTGGAAAGTTTTTGATATTAATATCGTTGAATATTATTCACAAATATCGATCAGTGCTATTATCGCTGACAACAATGGTGGATTGTGGTTAGGAACCAATGTAGGTTTTATTTATTTCAAAGAGGGTGAACAATTAATTAGAGTTAATCATATGGTTAGTTCTTTCAATTTGGTAGGGATGATTTCTGATCTATCTGGAAACATATGGGCGCTTTCAAGTGAAAAAGGAGTAGTAAAACTCAATACACAAACTGGATTAATAACTCAGTATTCAATGGAACATATAAGAGAATATATACATAATTACAGTATTTCTCGTTTTTTAACCATAAATGTTGATAATAGTGGATCTGTTTGGATAGTTGGTCTTGGTCCAAATTTTCATCATGAATTTATTAAAATCTATTGAAATTAACTTTAAGTTTAATAATTACTAATAGTCATACTTTTATTTAACTACTGTAATGGTCCGAAGTAACTATAATAATACTTTAAAGTATCTGTGCTTTAGTTCCTTCCAGGTAATCTTCTCTATAAGCTTCTATAAATTCATCAACACCTTCTGGTGATAAAAAATTTAATAGTTCAATTGTTGATTCATCGAAGCTATAATTTTCATCCCAGATAATTCCGGGCATTTGAAATTTGCAAGTGGAATAATCTGCAAGATGTAAAATTGCTGTAAGAAAATTATTTTCTTTTGAGTTAGCCGGTCTATGATGAAATTGTAATGAATCAGATAAGACTGAAGGTAGTGACCATTTTTCTGTTAGAAACTCGCCAATTTCCTGGTGAGATAAGCCTAAAACTCTATACTCAGATTCCAAGAATGAAGTTTTATTTTGTGCAGAGTAACCAACAATTTGAAGAAACTCATTAGATAAATATTCGTGAATAATAAGTATTCCCATATCGTGCAGCATGCCAGCAGTAAAACCATCGCCTTCAAAGTTAAATCCAAGATCTTTTGCCATTCTTTGTGTAAGTATTCCAACAATCATAGAATGATTTAGAAATTTATCCGGATTAAAATATTTGTCCGATTTCATCTTCATAGTAGAAGCCATTCGGATTGAAGTTACAATTGATTTTATCTCACGCATACCAAGCATTAAAACAGCCGCGCCTATGTTTGTAACATTTCTTCTTAATCCATATAGCGGTGAATTTGCAACGGAAAGAACTTTAAGAGTTAGTGATGGATCTTTTTCTATTATCGATGTTACTTTTTTTGCAGAAATATCGTGTGAACTAAATAATTGTGAAATTTCTTGAAGTACTCGTGGGATTGGAGGAAGAGTTGTAACAGTTTGCAGTTGTTTTAAAATATCATCTGCTTTGTATAAACTATTAGTTTGTTGATCATTCATTAAACAGATTCCCAGGTAAATTATTTTACAAATGCTATTTACAAAAAAATAATATCATTTAGAATTTAATAATATAATCATATAAAGATTCATTTTGATAAAAACTAGTTAAAGTTAGATATGTTGTGATAGGACTTGCTATGATTCCAAAAATGAATCCCACCAACATCCAACTAATAAATAAATAGCAGGAAGTTAGTGGGATTATAATTGTATCTTATTTTCTGCTGTACTTAATTTCCATCGATTTCATTTCACCACTGCCCATATCGGTAAACATTTCAAAAGTTGAATGATCTTTATCAATTATCGTTATAACATTTTTAACATCAACCTTGCTGCCATTTGGTATAACCATTTTACCTTTATAAGTAATAGTGTTTGCGTTTTTATCATATGCGCCTTCAGTAGTCATCATTCCGGTTCCCATATTATCAATCCAAACATTTTGATAAACTTTAAGTGCATTATCATAACCCGTAATATCCATTCCACTAAAAGGCATTCCCATCATCATTCCAGAAAATTTACCAACTATATATCTTCCATCCATAATAGATTCGTATTTTGTAGTACCGGTTGTTTTCTGTGGTGGTTGTGTTGGATCCATCCACATTGTAATATCACCTTCCCATTCACCAACCATTGATTTAAGCATTTCATGCTCTGCTCCGGGAGCCTTATAGGTTTGCCATTCTTTCATCATCTGATCTTGATTTGCGTCCTGGGCAAATACTGTAAAAGAAAATATAAAAAGAACAACGGACAAAAACTTAAAAAGAAATTTCATAGTGCCTCCTAAAGAAATTTGTAGTAGTTAAAGAACATAAAAGAAACCGGATTTAGTTAGTTATTCTTAAGTAACATAGTTTCTATAAAATCAATTGTCAATAGTCAAATATTATAAATATTAGATTTAATTGATTTCAAAAAAGCTTTAATCTAATTTTATTAAACAGCTTATCAATTATTTCATAGGGGAGCTATGGAATCTAGAAAAATTTTCTTGCTTTTATTTCTATATTGTGTTTTATACAGTGTTAATTGTATTAGTCAGCAGCAAAATAATTTCACTCACTTTACGGTTGATGATGGCCTTTCACAATCATCAGTGTTTAGCATTGCACAGGATGATCTTGGATTTATGTGGTTTGCTACGGAAGATGGTCTAAATAAATTTGATGGAAAAAAGTATACTGTTTATAGACCAATTGATAATGATACAACTTCACTCCCTGATCTTGGTATTAGAAAAGTATATCGAGATAAAAAAAATAATATCTGGATACTTTCTCTAAGAGGTAAATTAAGTTTATACAATCCGTATAAAAATAATTTTACACGATTTGCATTTCCACAAATCAATGAAAAATCTGTTAAGATAATCTCATTAACTGAAGACGCCAATGAAAGTCTTTGGGCTGCTACAACTAAAGGTGAATTTTTTATTTATGACTATCAAAGCAAAAAGTTTAAAACTAAAAATTTTAGTGAAAAAGTAAATAAAATATTTCAACCATTGCACTTACAATGTATGTTAGTTGCTACTGATGGAACATTTTGGATCGGAACATGGGAAGGGTTAATACACTTAAATCCTAAAACATTGGAAACTATTTGGTATAAAAACTCGTCTAGTAATTTGCAATCTCTTGCGGGTGATATGGTTTTTAGTCTTGATGAAGACGGTGATGGCAATATCTGGGCTGCAAGTGCAAATGGTGGAATTAGTGTTTTTATAAAATCAACAAAAACATTTAAGGTTTACAAAGCTAATTCCAAAAATAAAAACTCAATATCCAGCAACAGGATAATGAGCATTTTAATTGACAGTAGAAATAAAATCTGGATAGGATCTTTTGATAAAGGTTTAGATTTATATGATCCATTAACAAAAACATTTAACAACTTTTCGCACAACCCTTCTATCACAAGTTCATTTAGTACTGGCGCAGTGATGTGTTTATTTGAAGATAAAAGCGGCGGAATTTGGATTGGTACGGGCGGAGGTGGATTAAATAGGTATGATCCATTCAATCAATACTTCTATCACATACAACACATTCCGGGCAATCAATCAAGTATAAGCCCAAATCCTGTGCTTGCAATTTGCGAAGATCATCTTGGAAATTTATGGGTTGGTTCTGATGGCGGAGGAATAAATATAAAAGAAAAAAACTCAAATGAATTTAAAAGCTATTTGCAAAATCCATCATTTGGAAGCAATGCAATAACTGCAATTTATGAAGATGATAAAGGTAATATTTGGATTGGTGCTGATCCAGGTGCTGATTCACCTGAAGGAGCTTTAATTAAATATGATAGAAAAACAAATTCATTTATTCATTTTAAAAATATTTCTATAAAGTTTGGTGGTATCTCTACAATTTACGAAGATAAATATGGTCATTTATGGATAACAACTCCATCCGATGGTGTGCATTGTTATAACCCTAAAACAGAAAAAGAAGTTGTATATAGAACAAATTTAATGGACTCAACAAGTATAAGTAGTAATTCAATCTTTAGTATTTGCGAAGATAGTTATGGGAATTTATGGTTTGGTTCAATTGCTGCTGGTTTAAACTTATTCAATCGTGAAAAAAATTCCTTTATTAGATTTACTAATAAACAGGATGATAAATCCAGTTTGGGTAGTAATGCTGTTTGGTGCATCGTAGAAGATTTAAATAAAAATTTATGGATTGGAACCTGGGGCGGTGGAGTTAATAAATATTTAAGAAATAAAAATTCGTTTATTAGATATACAGTTGATGATGGTTTATCAGGTAACATAGTTTATAGTATTATCCCTGATGATCAAAATAATTTGTGGATTGGCACAAATAAAGGATTAGTAAAGTTTAATACTTCTGCTATTAGTTTTACAAGTTTTGATAAATCAAATGGTTTAATGATCAATGATTTTTCCGCCGGTGCAACATTTAAATCAACAAGCGGAATGTTTTATTTTGGTGGCAATTCAGGAATTATATCATTTGATCCGAAAAAAATTGTTGAAAATAGTTTTATTCCAAATGTTGTAATTACAGATTTTAAAGTTTTTGATAAACCATTTCGGTTAGAAAACTCAATATTATATACTGATAAAATAGTTCTTAATTACGATCAAAACTTTTTTACTATTGAATTTGCATCACTTGATTATACGGCCCCTGAAAAAAATATTTATGAATATAAACTTGAAGGGATTGATAAAGATTGGATTAAATCAAATGGAAGAAGATTTGCTAGCTACACAGATATAAATAATGGTAATTATAAATTTAAAGTCAGAGGTTCAAATAGTAGCGGAATTTTTAATGCACAAGAAGTTGTGCTAAACATTATTATCTCACCGCCATTTTGGAAAACGTGGTGGTTTAGATTCATTGGATTAATTGTTTTATCAATCATTTTATATTCAATGCACAAATATCGTTTAAATAAATTACTGGAAGTTGAAAAAACAAGAAATCGAATAGCAAGAGATTTGCACGATGAGGTTAGTGCAAGCATTACCGGCATTGTTTACTTTGCTGATGCTATGAAAACTGAAGCGAAAGAAAAAGAAACTCCAGTCTTAAAAAAACTAATTGGTCTGATAAGTGAAAGTGCAACTCAAATTCAGGAATCTATGAGCGATATTATATGGTCAATCAATCCTGATAATGATGATTGGAATGTAGTACTTCCAAAGTTACGAAGATATGCTTCTGATCTTTGTGAGAGTAAAGGAATAAAGTATAGTATCGAAATCCCTGATAGCTTTTCAGGCAAATCATTAAAGATGGAACAGCGACATGATTTTTGGTTGGTGTTTAAGGAAATCGTAACTAATGCAGTTAGACATTCATCTTGCTCTGAAATAGAAATTAAATTGTTCAATGATTCAGATTACCTTTGTTTAACAATATCTGATAATGGTATTGGTTTTAATTCTGAAATTCCATCTGCAAATAATGGAGTAAAAAATATTCGTTCTCGTAGTAAAACCTTAGGTGGCACTTCAGAAATAAATACTTCTATAGGAAATGGAACACAATGGAAAATTAAAATTCCGTTAACAGTAACTAAATAATAATGGTCGGCAATGACTAATAAATCAAATTTAAAACAACAAAAAACATTTAATGAAGATTCTATAATTAAATTGATGATTATTGAAGATAATCGCTTTACAAGAATTGGATGGGAAGCCGTTATACAAGCTAATAAAAACTTTAACCTTGTTGGTTCTTTCTCTGATTGTGAATCAGCGTTTGGTTCAGATGTTCCACAAACTGCTGATGTTGTTTTAATGGATATTGGACTTCCTGGAATTTCTGGAATTGATGGTGTAAAATATTTGAAAGAAAAGTTCCACGATATTCTTATAGTAATGTGCACAGTTCACGAAGACAGTGAAGAAATATTTCAAGCTATTTGTGCTGGTGCTGTTGGCTATCTTACAAAAAGAACATCTCCTGAAGAATTAATTAAATCGTTAATTGAAGCTTATAATGGCGGCTCGCCAATGACACCGAGTGTAGCAAGAAAAGTTATCGGTTCATTTCAAAATGTAAAAGCATTTGATGATGAAAATAAAATTTCAGAATTGAATGAAAGAGAAGAACAAATATTAAATCTTATGGCACAAGGCAAATCATACAACGCTATTGCTGATGAAGTTTATCTTTCTATTGATGGCGTTTATTATCACATCAGACATATCTATGAAAAACTTCATGTTCACAGTCGTGCAGAAGCTGTAGCGCAGGGAATAAAGAAGCGATTGATCGCACCACCCAAATAGTAAATTAAAAAAAATCAAATATCAAATATCGAACTAGGGATTAAAATTCTAAAATCTAAAACTTATTAAATCGATATTCTTGATTCCAAGTTCATCATTCAAAAATCCCACTTACTTTTAACTAAGTTTTTTGCTAAAAACTACAGGTTTACGTAGTGCCTTCATTTCTATAATAAATTAGTTTTTAGTCAGTAATTGTTAAGAGGATACAATTCGTGTCGTTATTTAATAGCAAAATTATAATTAAATATTTCAGAAGAAAAAAGTATGGTAAAATTAATCCAAGAGAAGAACTTTCTGATCTTGAAAAGAAAATACTTGAAGAAATTTCAATCGGTAAATCATATCACACAATAGCAGATGAACTTCAAATGACAAAAGAAGATGTACAAAAGAATATTCGTGAGATTTATATAAAACTTCAAGACAAATCATAGAAAATATAATATAAATCATTTTTTAATTAGAGGAATATATGAAACTTATTAAACAACTTATCGTTATTACAATATTGTTAAATGCAATTGTATTTCCACAAATTCAATCAACTGTCATTGGTGGATATTGGAATGATCAGAATACTTGGATTGGAGGAGTTATACCCGGAGCAGGAAATGACGTAATAATTAATGGACCCATAGTACACGCATCAGCAAGTGGTTATACTATCTTAACCGAGTATTGTAATAATCTAACAATCACAGCATCCGGTTCATTACGGAATGGCGGATATGGTGGTGGATTTGGGATTTTTCCTTTGGTAGTTGCCGGCAGTGTTATTAATAATGGAGTTGTCTCAAACGGTTCTGAAGATTGCATTAAAATATTTATTTCAGGCGATCTCGAAAACAACAATATCTGGATGCCGTATGAAACTGAATTTCAAACATCCAATAATCATAACTTAAGTCTTGCACCTGAAAAATCATTTGGAAGCAGATTGCGAAATAATGGTAGTCCTACTTTTACTGCATTAACAGATATGTTGTTTACTTGTGATTATAGTGTAGATGGAAATCTTTATCGTGATCACTTTTACTTAAATGGATATACATTTAACATAGGTAATCATTCGATTGAATTAAGACAATGCATGATAAATAAAGGAATGCTAACCGGGGATATTGAAATTCTCGGAACATTTACAACTGGCTGGCCAGAAGGTTACGATATCATAGATACTCTTTTATTTGTTGGAAATGTAACCGTTACCGATACACTTAAAGGAAATATTTATGGAGGAGGTTATGGAATTTATAAACTTAGAGTAAATGGAAATCTAACTAACAATGGTGTAATAAAAGATGATTATGATACTGATGGCGCACTTAATGCCGATGACCTTGAATTATTAATTACCGGTAACATTATTAATAATGGAATTTGGGAGTGTAATTATGTAAGTCTAATTGGAACAGAAACCCAATACATTTTCCAAAACTTATATAAGCAATTTGATAGCTACTTTGTTGATCTGAACGCAACTAGTAAAGTTCAGGCACAAAGTAATATTACTATTACAAAAAATTTTGATTTAAATGGTGCAACTTTGGAAATGGAAGATTATTTGTTGTCAATCAACGGATGGTTGTATGATGGCATTATAAACAACGCAAGTTTACGCAATGGATATCTTCAAAATATCACGAGTACTGGTGATTTAGTTATTGAAGGGACAGTAACGATTGATAATAATAACATCTTTCAAGGCGCCTTAGTTATAGATGATACATTACAATCAAATGAATATGGAGCTGGAAGTACAGTATTTTCTTTACCTGTAAATGGTGATATTACAAATTATGGTGTAATTAAAAACATTAATTCTGGTGATGTACTTTCACTTGAAATTTCTGGGAATATTATTAATTACGGAATATGGGAGAATAGTTTTACAAAATTATCAGGCTCACAGGATCAAAGCATATTTCAAGTAACCGGTAGAAAATTTGTTTCAGATTTCTTAGATCTTGATTCGACTAGTAAAGTAATTGCAACCAGTGATATAAAGATTGATGGTAATTATAATCTCAACCGAGCTACCCTTCAAATGGATAACTATGAAATTGAGGTTAGCCACAATTTATATAATGGCAACATTCTATCACCTAAAATTAAAAATGCTACTTTAAGTAATCTTAAGGCTTATGATAATATTGAAGTTAGAGGTGTGGTAGTTATTGATGATGGAAATTATTTTTATGGAGATTTAGTTGTAACAGATACATTGCAGTCACAGGAATATAATGGCGGATATTACCTTTATGTTCTAAAAAATTATGGCAATGTTCAAAACAATGGTTTGATAAGAGATGAACCCGATCAAAATGAAGACTTTGCTATTCATGTAAAAGGTAATCTTATTAATAACGGGCATTGGACAAATTACAAAACTTATCAACTTTTCTATCCAAACGATAATTCACATAACATAAGTTGTTTAAATAATAGCAGTACAAATTGGTTATTTAATAGTTCAAATATTACAGGAAGCGGCGCATCAGCTTTTTCAATTACTTCAGGTGGAGGAACTCAAACTATTTATCCAAATCAATCTTATAATTTGTCGGTTCAATTCACTGCAACGACTGGAGACACAACTGCTTTATTAAATATTGATTGCACAGAGATTGGTACTTTAAATAACATTTATTTAGTTGGTCATAATTACAACACAACAGTTGATGTAAAAGAAGAAATCAAACAAACTATTCCAACAGAATTTGCTCTATCTCAAAACTATCCAAATCCATTTAATCCAATTACTACGATCAGATATCAACTACCAATCAGTTCTGATGTAACATTAAAAGTATACGATTTATTAGGCAGAGAAGTTGCAATACTTGTTGATGACTACAAACAAGCAGGAAGGTATGAAGTGGAATTTAATCCCGCCTCAAGTATTAATACTCCTGCATCAGGAATTTACTTTTATCAACTAAAGACTAGGAATTTTATTCAAACAAAAAAAATGATGCTCATAAAATGATATTGTATTGGTTTACAACTAACAATATGTAGGAGATTACAACAATTGTCATTCATTATGCTTACTTGAATTTAATAAATAATTATTGTTAAATATATTTAGCATTTATAAAACTTCTCAGCAATAATAAAAAATTTAGTTTTGATTTATTTCGCATTTACTTAAGGGCAAGGGTATTGTCGTTTGTTTATGTATATCGATTGTCTTATTTGATAACAAAATATTTCAGAGGAGACTTGCTATGAAAACTCATGTTAAACAACCTACTATTTTAGTAACCATTTTTATTATACTATTTAGTATTTCCGCAACTGCTCAATGGGTTCAAACCAGCGGTGTGACCGGTTCTAATATTGAATGCTTTACTGTAAAAAATTCATATATATATGTTGGTTATAATGATGGTATTGATAGTGGTGGTGTCAGTCGCTCAACAAATTACGGAATCGATTGGACGAATGTTAATACTGGTTTGCCTTCGAGGAAAATAATGGCACTTACTACATCTGGTAATAATCTCTTTACTTCTGAGTATGATGCAGGTGTTTATTTATCTACTGACGATGGGGCAAACTGGAATATTACAGGTATTACTGTTGAGTATATTTATGGATTTGCAACAATTGGTACAAATATTTTTGCTGCAAGTACAGAAAATGGAGTATATCTTTCAACCAATAACGGTACAAGCTGGAATCTGGTTAATTCAGGATTAACTAATGTAGAAATTCGCGCTATATATGCAAAAGGATCGGATCTTTTTGTTGGAACTCGTGGTGGCGGAGTATTTCTTTCTACAAATAATGGATCAAGTTGGGCCGCAGTTAATGCTGGTTTAACAATGAAATATGTTTATGCTCTTACTTCAGTTGGTTCAAATCTTTTTGCAGGAACCTGGAGTGCTGGAGTATTTCGTTCAACTAATAATGGAACTAACTGGACAGCAGCTAATAATGGGCTGCCGGCTAATCAAGTTTTTGCACTTATCACAAATGGTTCGAATATTTTTGCAGCTACATACGGTAGTGGTGTATATCTTTCAACAAATAACGGAGATAATTGGTCTGAAGTAAACAACGGTCTATCCTCATTATCTCTAAGGGCACTTGCTGTCTGTGGATCATATTTATATGCTGGTGGAGATATTAGCGGAGTTTGGCGCCGTCCGTTATCTGAAATGATAACAGATGTGAATGATAATGAAAACGAATTGCCAATTGATTTTATTCTTTTACAAAATTATCCCAACCCATTTAATCCTTCTACAACTATCAGTTTTCAGTTGCCGGCAAGTAGTAATGTAACTTTAAAAGTTTATGATATTCTTGGAAATGAAGTTGCAACATTAAGTGATGAATACAAACCAGCTGGCAGTTACCAAGTTGATTTTAATACATCTTCCATCAAGTATCAAACATCTTCTGGAATTTATTTTTATCGTTTGCAAGCTGGAGATTTTATTCAATCTAAAAAAATGATTCTGCTAAAATGAAGAATTCAAAAATGATATAAAAAATAATTAATGTTCTAAATATTTATTAACAAAATTATCGGAGTCTGAAATGAAACTAATGCATTTTTTTATTCTTTGCTTCTTAATGTTAATATTATTTCCTGTTACTTCTTTTTCACAAGATGAAAAAAAAATCAATAAAATAGATTACAAATTAGATTATAATTTAAATGGAGTTTTCAGTGGAGCAGGTGGAAAATATTATTTAAGACAACTTGGTGACGAGGTATTATGGTATGGTGAAGAAGATGCCGTATCACCAACCTGGTCAAATGTTGCTCATGGAATAATAAAAGGAAATAAAATAATTGTTAAATGGGCTGATGTTCCTAAAGGAGAAATTATGCAAAGTGGAAATCTTGTAATCCGAATTGATTCAAATGATGAACTTGTACTACTTGAACAAGAAGGTGAATATTTTGCAACAGATGCCTGGACAAGAATACCGTAATATTAATTTCAATTCAATATCGAGTAAGGAAAAATCTAAGTTTTAACTCGTTAATTAAATTTGAAAGGTTTTAATATGAAAATATTTTTAAGAATTCTATCAATAGTCATATTTATTTCTTTTATATCTGTTTTTGGGCAAGAGCCTGAAATAACATGGTCTAAATTTTACAGACCTAACAGTACTTTAAGTATTCAAACAATGGCTGTAGCATATGATGGACATCAATTACCTAATGGAGATCTAATAAGCGTTGGTATGAGTGTTAATCCATTTATAATGGCATACATTGTTAAAACAAATTCCGATGGCGATACTCTCTGGACGAAAGAATATTTTACGGATGTATTTAACTATGGAAGTTTTACAGGAACTGATATTGAAAGGACCAATGATGGTGGTTTCTTTATTTCTGGATATGGAACGCGACAAGCAACTACAGGAATATGGATTTTAAGAGTTGATGCAAATGGAGACTCACTTTGGTCAGCTTATTATACCGGGGGAAATGTTGATACTGCATATGTTACAAGGGACATGAAAATAACTCCAGACAACGGAATTATTATACTTGGTTCTCTTGCTGGTGGAATAACTTACGATGATAATGTTTTTGTTATAAAATACAGTTCAACTGGTACGCTACAGTGGTATAAGCAATTTGGAAGTGTGGATGTAATTGACATGGCAATATCAATTGAGAACGCATTTGGCGGGGGATTTATATTTATTAGCAAGTACGATTCTTCAGGCTTCGACCAATTAAAGCTTACTAAAATTAATAATGCTGGAGAATATGAATGGAGTAATATTTATTTGGGTACTCCTGAAGATGCAGATGAATGGGGAGAAATACGTAGAACAAATGATAACCACTATATAATTTGCGGAGAAGATTTTGGTGATTATTTTTTGATGAAAATTGATCAAAGTGGAGGAATCGTTTGGTATCATACTTATGGATTTGAAACTTATCAGGAATCTGCAATGAGTGTTTATCAAACTTCTGATAATGGATATATTATGTGTGGAAATAAGTATCCTGATTACGATCCTGATTATATTCTCTATGTAGTCAAAACTGATGCAAACGGATTGGAGCAATGGAGCAAACTTATAGATTACAATACTTTTGGTTGTAAAGTTGAAAAGATTGAACAAACAAATGATGGTGGGTATGTGATGTTTGGACAAGCTAGATTAGAAGATGGTGGAATGGATCATTTATTAATAGTAAAGTTAGGTGGCACTACAGATGTTGAAACTGATCCCAATAAACTGATTCAGTTTAAAATTGATCAAAACTATCCAAATCCATTTAATCCAATTACTACGATCAGATATCAACTGCCAATCAGTTCTGATGTAACATTAAAAGTTTACGATTTATTAGGCAGAGAAGTTGCAATACTTGTTGATGACTACAAACAAGCAGGAAGTTATGAAATAGAATTTAATTCCGCCTCAAGTATTAATACTCCTGCATCAGGAATTTATTTTTATCAACTTAAGACTAGGAATTTTATTCAAACAAAAAAAATGATTTTAATTAAATGATTTTATTGAGTATTTAAGAAACTTCATTTATTAACAAAATCTCCTGCTGGATGTGGGAGATTTTCATATCCAATTAGTTCTCTCTTATATTTCTCAAAATAAAAATTCCATTCAAATTCAAAAAACAATTCTTAAAACTTATATGTACCATCCATAACAAGTTAGTAGCCTTAACAGTGCTTTAAAATTATGTTAGCATTGAGAATTATTTGTTACATATAAAAAGGAGCATGTTATGAAAACTTTATTTATTCTTTTGTTAGCTGTTTTTTCAGCTACGGCGCTAATGGCACAGGGCGGAAATTTTGATGAAGGTGAGAAAACTGCAATTGTTGATAATCTTACAGTTGGAATTGATTCAGATAATCAAGGTCTTAGAACTAGTTCTGCACAAGTGCTTTCAAATCTTATAACAGAAACAAATTTAAATAGTGATGATGCATCAGAAGCTATGATACCATTATTAAATATGCTTGAAAATGGAGAAACAGAATGTGAAAGAATTTGTGCTGCAGTTGCATTATTCAAACTTGGTAATCCAATTGGTATTTATCGTTTAAGAGGTGTTGCAATATTTGATGATAATGAAAAGGTAAGTTCGATTTGCAAAAATCTTTACTACAGCTATCACAAATTGAATGGTACAGAATATTTTATTGATTTTTAGTTTCATCAATAAACTTGCAATAATTTGTTATAGCAGGTAGAATTATCCAATTCTACCTGCTATTTTAAATCTGCATCCAAATCCCAAAGATTTTCTAATCTTATTGTTAATTTAATTTAATAAATTATTCATAATGATTTATTATACTTTAAATCTTTCCTATTTTTATACATAACAATAAGGTTTAATAATGCAATACAGAAAACTTGGTAACTCAGATATAAAAGTTTCAGAGATTAGTCTTGGCTGCTGGACTATGGGTGGATTAAATTGGGTTAACGGAACTCCAAACGGTTGGGCAAATGTAGATGAAAAAGAAATCTCAAATGCTATTAATTATGCGATTGATCATGGTGTAAACCATTTTGATAATGCTGATGTTTATGGTAACGGTAGAGCAGAAAGAATGCTTGCTCGCATACTCGGTAATCGAACAAACAAAATTATAATAGCAACAAAAATTGGCTGGTTTCCAGGCACAGCAGAACATGTTTACGAACCAAAACATATTCGTCATCAATGCGAACAATCATTAATAAACCTTAAACGAGATTATATTGATTTGTACTATTTCCATCATGGTGATTTTGGAGAGAATGATAAATATCTTGATGATGCAGTTGAAGTTATGTACAAATTACGTGATGAAGGTAAGATAAGAATTATTGGTCAATCAGCCTATAAGCATGATGATTTTGTAAAACTGATTCCTAAAGTTAAACCTGATGTTTTGCAAAGCAGATCTAATGCACTTGATGAAGGAGTTTTACAGGATAATTCTCCAACAAGGTTGCTAATGGAGAATAACAATATTTCATTTGTTGCTTTTGGACCAGTTGCACAAGGTTTGTTACTTGGTAAATATCACCAAGGCAATCCACCACGGTTTGAACCTGGTGATCATCGTGCAAACCAGGAAAGATTTAAACCAGAAAGTCTAGCTAAGCTTGAACCTAAAATTGAGAAACTAAAAAACAAATTTGGACCTTCAAATCAGGAATTATCAAGGGCAGCTCTTCAATATCTTTTACATTACAAAGGTGTGGGTGCAGTAATTCCCGGATTTAGAAATCTAGATCAGGTAAAATCTAATTTAAGTGGAATAGACAACCCATTAACTAAAGAAGAATTTGATTTTATCAAAAAAATATTTGCAGAATAATTCAATTATTTAAATGAAAGTGGATTATGAAAAAACTATTCATACTTTTTTTTGTTTTGATAAATATGCTAATGAGTATTATTTCATTAGCTCAAGATGTGAATAACACAATCAGCATTATTCCTAAACCAAAAAGTTTCGTACTTAGTGAAGGTGTATTTAAACTAAAACCCAGTACAAAAATATTTTATGATCAAAATTCAAAAAGGGTCGCCGATTACTTAACAGAAGTTATTAATCCTGCAACAGGGTTTAATTTTGAACCACAAATCTGGAATGGCAGAGTTGAAACAAATTCTGTTATTCTTTCACTAACCTCTGCAAACAACTATGGTAAAGAAGGATATTCTTTAGCAATTAATCCTTTCAATGTTATAATTGAGGCCAATGAGTTAAATGGTTTGTTTTACGGAATACAATCACTTCGCCAAATTTTTGATGCTCATATTAATTCTGTTGCAAGAGTTGAAGGAATTGATTGGGAGCTTCCTGCAGTTGTGATTTTAGATAAACCAGAATTTGTGTGGCGTGGTTTAAATCTTGATTGCTGTAGGCATTTTATGAGTAAAGAGTTTGTAAAAAGATATATTGATCTTCTTGCTTATCACAAGTTCAATACTCTTCACTGGCATTTAACTGAAGATCAGGCGTGGCGAATCGAAATTAAAAAATATCCTGAGCTTACAAACAAAGGTGGCTATAGGATCTATGATGATGGAAGTAAATATGGTGGATTTTATACGCAAGAAGATATTAAAGAAGTTGTTGCATATGCAGAAAGTAGATTTGTAACAGTTGTTCCGGAAATAGAAATGCCCGGACATTCAACAGCAGCCATTTCTTGTTATCCGGAAATTTCATGCACCGGTGGTCCATTTGAAGTTGGAACTCTTTGGGGAATCTATTATGATATTTATTGTGCAGGTAATGAAAAAACATTTCAGTTTTTAGAAGATGTAATTTCAGAAGTTGTTGATTTGTTTCCTTCAAAATACATTCACATTGGTGGTGATGAAGCACCAAAGAATCGTTGGAAAAGTTGTGATAAATGTCAGCAAAGAATTAAAGATGAAAACTTAAAAGATGAACACGAATTACAAAGTTATTTTGTAAAAAGGATGGAAAAGTTTATCAACTCAAAGGGAAAACAAATTATTGGTTGGGATGAGATCCTTGAAGGTGGACTTGCACCTGAAGCGACAGTTCAATCATGGCGTGGAGTTAAAGGTGCTATTGATGCGGCTAAACTGGGGCACGACGTAATTGTTTCTCCAACAAGCCACTGTTATTTAGATTATCTAGTTGATATAACAGACCTTGCTAAAGTTTATTCTTTTGATCCTGTGCCACCTGAATTATCACTTGATGAACGTAAACATGTTCTTGGCAGTGAAGGGAATATGTGGGCAGAGTATGCGCCACAGGAATTGATCGATGACAGATTGTTTCCAAGAATGCTGGCTCTTTCTGAAGTTATATGGACTTATCCAACAGAAAGAGACTTTGAATCTTTCAGACAAAGAGTTCAACGGCATTATGCCAGGTTAGGTTTGCTTGGAGTTAAGTATGGTTTAGAAACCAAACCTTTTGAGTTTTCTGCATTATTTAATGCAGAAAAAAATGTATTTGATGTTAAAGTAAATCAACTTCAAAATGATATAGATTTAATAATTGGAAGTTATGAACAGGAATTATTGGTAAACCAAAATTCTAACCAGTTCGATTTTACTGTTGATAAATCAAGTTCAGTTTTAATTTATGGAGAAAAGAACAACAACAAAGTTGGGAAAACTTTTAAGTATGGGTTTACTTTTAATAAAGCAACAAGAAAAAAAGTTATTCTTACTTATCCTTTTAGTGATAAATATTCTGCTGGCGGAATTGAAGCTTTGACTGATGGTATCCGAGGTTCGGATAGTTTTAGAGGTGGTGATAGATCCTGGCAAGGTTACCAGGGAACTGATTTTGAAGCTGTTGTTGATTTAGGTGATTTAACAAAGGTAAATAAAATCGCGGTTGGATTTTTTCAAGCAACATCTTCATGGGTTGTTTTTCCGCAATCAGTTGAGTTTTATACTTCAATAAATGGTGTTGATTATGTAAGTGTTGGAAAAGTAGATATTCCTTCAACTTTGAGAAATCCGGATTGGACGCAAAATGATTTTAGTTTTGATATACAAAATGCAGATGTAAGATTTGTTAAAATCTTTGCAAAAAATTATGATGAACTTCCCAAATGGCATCCAGAAGCTGGTGGAAAACCATGGCTTATGGTTGATGAAATTATAGTGGAGTAACATTTATCTTTTTTTCAGAATTTATTTTTCAGATTGTCATTCCCACGAAAGTGGGAATCTTGTTAATTCAAAGATGTAACAAATGAAAACAGCAATCATAATAGGTGCAACAGGTTTAGTCGGAAGTTTTATTACATTAAAACTACTTGATGATAATCGTTATGACAAAGTAAAAGTTTTTGTTAGACGATCATTAGAAATTGTTCACTCAAAACTTGAAGAAAATATTGTAGATTTTGAAAAAATAGATTCCTGGAAAGAATTACTTATTTGTGATGAACTTTTTTCGGCATTAGGTACTACAATAAAAAAAGCTGGAAGTAAAGAAACACAATACAAAATTGATTTTACATATCAGCATGAAATTGCTGAAGCAGCTTCTAATAATGGAGTGAAAAATTATTTTCTTGTTTCATCTCTTGGCGCCGATTATAAATCAAGTAATTTTTATTTGCGGATGAAAGGTAATCTTGATGAGAAAATTCAACAGTTAAATTTTGAACGAATTAGAATTTTTAGACCATCAATACTAGTTGGGTTAAGAAGTGAAGAAAGATTGGGTGAATCAATCAGCATAAAAATAGCCGGAGTAGTTGCTAAACTTATTCCGGCATTAAAAAAATATAAACCAATTAACGCATCACTTGTTGCAGAAGCAATGATAAAAACTGCTAATCAAACAACCTTAGAAAAAATTAAGATATATCAATCAGAAGAAATATTTTATATATAATTTTACGGCTGATTTAACTTACCAAGATTATATCTTTTTCTATCATTAGTATCCAAGTAAAGTTTTCTAAGTCTAATTGATTTTGGAGTTACTTCAACCATTTCATCGTCTTCAATATATTCCAAAGCTTCTTCAAGTGAAAACTTAATTGCAGGTGTTATCTTAACAGCTTTATCGGAACCTGAGGCTCGCATATTAGATAATTTTTTTCCTCGTTGAACATTTACTTCAATATCATTTTCTTTGGTATGCTCACCAACAATTTGTCCTTTGTAAACAATTTCACCTGGCTCAATAAAAAATTTACCACGATCCTGCAAGCCATCAATTGCATATGCTGTCGATGGTCCCTCTTCCATTGAAATTATTACTCCGCTTTTAACATTCCCAATTGAACCTTTAAAGAATTCGTATTGATAAAACCTATGATGCATTACCGCTTCACCCTGAGTTGCAGTTAAAACTTTTGTTCGCAGACCCATAATTCCACGTGATGGAATATGAAACTCAATTTTATTCATACTGCCTTTGTTTTCCATCTTCATCATTTCGCCTCTGCGCTGTCCAACAAGTTCTATCACTTTACCAGCAAACTCTGCGGGAACATCAACAACCATAACTTCAATCGGTTCAGCTTTCTTACCATCGATAGTTTTATAAATTACTTTTGGCTCACGTATCTGAAGTTCGTAACCTTCACGACGCATATTTTCAATTAGAATTGATAAATGCAAAATGCCTCTACCAGAAACTCTGTAAGCATCTGGTGAAGCAGTTTCCTGCACACGTAAAGCAACATTGTGTTCGAGTTCCTTAAACAATCTATCGCGTAGTTGGCGAGAGGTAACAAATTTTCCCTCTCTTCCGTAAAAAGGAGAGTTGTTAACTGTGAACGTCATACTGATCGTTGGTTCATCTATCGAGATGATTGGTAGTGGTTCTGGATTTTCTGCATCTGCAATTGTATCACCAATATCAACATCTTCAATTCCAACAATCGCACATATATCACCACAAGATACTTCTTCAACTTCTACTCTATTTAAACCTTCAAAAATAAAAAGTTGTTTAATTGATATTGCGTGAATCGTTCCATTTCTTTTTATGATAGAAAGTTTTTCTGATTTTTTAAGTTTTCCACGGAACACTCTTCCTATTCCAATTCTACCTACGTAATCATTGTAATCAAGAGTCATAATCTGAAGCTGAACTGTTCCTTTTTTTGTAGGTGGCGCAGGAATATCGTTAATGATTGCTTCAAGCAACGGAGTTAAATCGGTACGATCATCTTTCATATCTTTAATTGCCCAACCATCTCTACCACTTGCGTAAATAACTGGAAAATCTAATTGATCTTCATGTGCATCAAGCTCAATAAACAAATCATAAATTTCATCAAGTACTTCCACCGGGCGATTATCTGGTCGATCAACTTTATTAATAACAACAATAGGTAACAAGTGAAGTGCAAGTGCTTTTTCTAAAACAAATCTTGTTTGGGGCATCGGACCTTCAAAAGAATCCACAAGTAGTAAAACTCCATCTGCCATTTTAAGTACACGCTCAACCTCGCCACCAAAATCAGCGTGACCAGGAGTATCAATAACATTAATCTTAAAATCTTTATATGGGATGCTAATATTTTTAGCAAGAATTGTTATTCCACGTTCACGTTCAAGATCATTAGAATCAAGAAATCTTTCTCTAACAACCTGGTTTGTTCTAAAAACAGCACATTGTTTTAAAATTTGATCGACAAGTGTAGTTTTACCATGATCAACATGCGCAATAATTGCAATGTTTCTTATTTTTTTCATCGTTCTCCAAGTGATTAAAATTTGAGGTGCCAATTTACGGAAGTATGGGCAGAAGTCAGAATGACTATTTAGAGATTTTGCTGCATATGTACAGAATTCTCGTTATAAATTTGATGTGATTTCAACACAAATGTTTAATTTTGAAGCAATAAATTTTAGAGGATTCAATGAACGAACAACTTATAGAGTGTGTACCAAACTTTTCTGAGGGTCAACATCCGGAAATTATAAAACAAATAACTGATGAAATTGAAAAAGTAGAAGGTGTAAAACTTCTTGATGTGGATCCCGGTTATGATATGAATCGCACTGTTGTAACATTTATTGGAAATGCTAAAGCAGTTAAAGCGGCAGCATTCAATTCAATCAAAAAAGCATCCGAACTTATTGATATGAGCAAACACAAAGGTTCACATCCAAGAATGGGCGCAACTGATGTTTGTCCCTTTGTTCCAGTAAGTGGAATTACTACTGAAGAATGTATTGAATTTTCTAAAGAAGTTGCAAAACGAGTTGGTGATGAACTTGGAGTTCCTGTTTATCTTTATGAAAAATCTGCAACCAAACCTGAAAGAGAAAATCTTGCTAAGATAAGACAAGGTGAATATGAAGCACTTGAAGAAAAATTAAAGAAGCCTGAATGGAAGCCTGATTTTGGTCCAACTAAGTTTAATGCAAAATCTGGCGGAACAGTAATCGGTGTTAGAGAATTTCTTATTGCATACAACATAAACTTAAATACGCGTGAAGAAAAATATGCAACAGATATTGCGTTTGAGTTAAGAGAAAAGGGAAGAAGTGCTCGTGAAGGTGGTAACGGTCCATTCTATTTTAAGAGTGAGAGAATATTAAAATATGAAAAAGATAAATATCCTTGCGGCAGTTGTGATTTTGTTGGAAAAACTATTAGTGAGACAATTAAACATTGCAGTGAAAAACATAATTACGATTTGGTAGAACTTCTGGATTTAAATGGAATCGATCCTAAAAAATCTGATGGACAATCAGTTAAAATCCCTGGTAAGTTTAAACATTGCAAAGCAATTGGCTGGATAGTAAATAAATATGATCGTGCTCAAATCTCAATTAATCTTACAAATTACAAAGTTACATCAATGCATCACGTTTTTGATGAAACAGAAAAACTTGCTACTGAAAGAGGTTTGCGTGTTACAGGAAGTGAGATTGTTGGAATGGTTCCTTATCCAGCTTTACTTGAAACAGGAAAATACTTTTTGAGAAAACAGCATCGTTCAACAGGAATTCCAATTCGTGATATTCTAAATACTGCAGTTCAATCATTAGGACTGAATGATGTTTCTGAATTTAAAATAGAAGAAAGAGTTTTAGGTTTACCAAAAAATCTTGATACCGCTTTGGTTGAAATGAAGCTTACTGATTTTATTGATGAAGTATCGAGAGAAACTCCAGCGCCAGGCGGCGGTTCAATCGCAGCATTATCCGGTGCGTTAGGTGCGGCTTTATCCTCAATGGTTGCAAACCTTACTGCCAACAAGCGTGGTAGTGATTTAGAGACTGATAAGATACTTAATGAGGCAGCTGAGAAATGTCAGGAAATTAAAAACACTTTAGTAAAAGCTGTTGATGATGATACAAATGCTTTTAATGATTACATGGCTGCACGAAGATTGCCAAATAAAACTGGTGATGAAAAGAAAACTCGTGAAGAAGCAATGCAGAATGGATTGAAGCAGGCGGTACGAGTTCCATTAAAAACTGCTCAATTAAGTTCTCAGGCAATTGAAATTGCGCAGACAGTTGCAAAATATGGAAATCCTAATTCCATTACAGATGTTGGTGTTGGTGCACAAAGCGCTTACACAGGTGTGCTTGGAGGAGTTTATAATGTGCTGATCAATCTTAAAGATATTAAAGACGAAAAGTTTAATTCTGATATGAGAAAAACTTGTGATGATTTAAAAGATAAAGCACAGAAAAAACTCACTGAAGTTTTGCAGTTTGTGGAAACGAAGTTGTAGCAATATACTTACCCTCCCTTTTGGGGAGGGCGGGGGGGCTCTTACTCATACACCTCATAAAAAACATTGTTATGATAAAATCTTACATTCTGCCCAAGAGCAAGGAAATGTGCTGTTTCAGGTTGTATGTTTAGTAAAGCAAAATACTCATCAGAATTAAATTGAATTCGTTTTTTGTTTTTTATCGATTGATTTTGCAACTCGCTGTCAACCCAATAATTATCTTGCTGATAAACCGCTCTACCTAAAACATTTCTAACTTGCTGTGAAAGATTTTGTAAATTTCCTTTAGAATCTTTGTACACTAATCGATCTTTGCCTTGTTGAGTCTGGCTATAATTACTTGCTGAGTTTAAGTTTTGAAATTCTTCGCTGACTTCAACACTTCCTCTTCCACTTTTATCATTCATCCGCAAATAGTCAGCTTCATTTTCTTTTTTCAATTCTTGTCTTGGGGCAAAAGACTGTAACCCATCAATTAATCGTCCACCACGAACTCGAATTTCTTCATCTTCCATAATTAGGTAGCTTGTATATGGAGTAATAATCCCGTGTTCTCGTGCAAGCATTGTTACTTCATTTACCAATTCTTTGTCATCACCATTCAATCTAATCAAATCAAGTAAATGTCCGATTCTTCTTGAAGCCCAGAGTGGTGGAATGAAATTATATTTATCATCAGAAGAAGTAAAATTATCCTGTAAACTAAATTCTTTTTGTTTCCCATTTAGTTTACCGGATAGACTAATCTTGGCGTTCCCATTTCCTTTATATCTTCCAAATACAAGAAGATTAGATCCTTTAAACAAATCAGGAAGATCTTTTGGATATGTTTGATAAACTTCAACATTATCAAAATCTAATTTCAAATCACTAAGAACAGGAGATTGAATTTTATCATAAAAGTTGGAGATTTTAATTTCAATATCTTCCTCTTCACCTACATAAGTCCGCCAGGCTTTTGTTGCATCAGTAAGTTTATCAAGTAAATGAGTGTTTATTTCATTACCTATTCCAAAAGTAAATATGCGAGAATTATATTTATTAGTATTCAAAATTCTTTTAATAAGTTTTTCATCATTCATTTCACCGATTGTTGGTTTTCCGTCAGTTAAAAAAACTACAAAGTGAGGTCGATTTGATTCAGCATAATTCTTAAAAGCCAGACTAAATGCTTCTTCAATATTAGTTCCGCCAATTGCTTTAAGATCATCGATAAATATTTTTGCTTCACTAATATTTTGTTTATCAACTTTCTCTAAAGATTTAAACAATGAATAAGCTTCAGTTGAAAATCTTATCACATTAAACTGATCTCCAGCGTTTAAATTATTAACACAATATAACAAAGCTTTTTTAGCTTGCTCTAATTTATCCCCACTCATACTTCCGGAAACATCAAGAATAAATGTGATGTCTTTGTTTTCAATATTATCTCTATCTATTTCTATCGATGGCGAAGCGCTTAATAAAAAATAACCATCATTATTACCAGTTTGATAACTAAGTAAGGATAACCCAACTGATGAAGAGTTTTTAGAAAAGTATAATTTAAAATCAATATCAGGTTTTATGTTTTCATCTTCGTAAGAAATGATTGAATGATTATCACTCTTATTTATAATATCAACTTCGTGAGTTGGGCAATAAATATTTTTAATCTGTTCTTGTGATTTTAAATCAATCTTTACTGAAACATCTTTAAGTGGTTTTGCAGAAAACTTTTCTGTGTTTAAGGGATAAATATATTCAAACAAGTTATTATCGGATTCCAAAACCTGTGTATAAGTTATTGAGATCTTCTTCTCGCTTCCTGGTTCGATAGGGAAGATGCGCAGTTTAAAAATATTCTGTTCGCTATATTCAAGCAAAGCAGGATCTCGCATTTGCCTAACAATATCTTCATAAATCTTTCTGGCCTTATCCGAATCAAGTAATTCTGCTTTTGTTTCCTTGCCATTTATAATCATAGTGAAGTTGTTAATTACTGCTCCTTTTGGGATAGGAAAAATATAGAACCCTTCAAGTTGATATTGGCTTGGATTATAAAATGATTGATCAATTTTTGTTATGGCTGCTTGCCCATCAATCGTTACATCAACATTGTGATACACAACTTCTAATGGAAAAGGATTTGGCAATGGGTGTGGACGGGGAATAACAATGAATCCATCTGCAAATAGATTTGTTGTTAAAACCAAGACAATTAAGATATATTTAATGAAACTTTTCATAAGAATCTCATATTAAAATATTTATTTTCTTAGCGACTTTGCGTCTCTGCGTGAAATGTTCTCTCGCAAAGACGCTAAGACGCAGAGTATTTATTCAAACTTATAATTTTTCTGTTTTGCTTGTTCACGAATTGTTTTTATCATTACAGCATCTAGGGTGTTATCGTTTTTATTCTCAAGCATCTTTTTGGCAACATACTTACTTCGCTCATCATTTAACTTATTAATCTTATCCTGAATTTGAGATCTTTCTTTTTCCTTATTATCCAAATAAGACTTTCTTTCCGGAACACTCATGTTTTTCATTTCAACAGGAAGTTCTTCATCCTTTAGTTCTTCAATTTTTATTGTGCCTTCTTTTTTAGCATCGACTAAATCCCATGTTGAATTTTTATAATGCCCACCAGATTTTGTTACAGATCTTTGAACCATCACTTCATTACTTAAGCTGATTGAGTTTGCATCTTGTTCAGCTTGAAGATCTTTTTTCTCTTTACCATAATTTCCAAATGCAATGTATGTTTTGTTTAGTTCCTGTCCGAGTTTTATAATTTCATCATCTTGTGGAGCTTCGATATGTACAATCTCAGCATTGTGATCAATGTTCATATACTTTCCATCAGAAATATCAGCACCATCTTTCCACATTGTTTGTACACCTTCATCATAGTTTCCGCAGAATATTGTGTTAACAACAATTCCATTTTTAACAGATTTTTTACAAGCTTCTTTGTAATCAACATCACCTTGCGTGAATGGTTCATTTCCAGCGATAAAAATTATTTTTAATTCATCATTTGATTTCTTCCATTGAAGATTATTTACAGCACTTAAAATTACTTTTCCACAATACTCTTCACCACCGTCTGTCTTTAGTTTAAATAGTTCATCAGAAATTAAATCTAAATCCTGCGTAAAGGGAACTAGGTTTCTTAAATATCCTTCATCAGCGGGAATACTTTGTTTGCCATACTCATAAAGTGCAACATACAATTCAACTTTTTCACCGTCTTTTTTTGAGGTTGCAAGTTCATTAACAATCTTCCACAATTGACTTTTGGCTTGTTCAATAAGTCCATCCATACTGCCGCTTGTATCTAAAAGCAAAGCAAGTTGGATTGTGTTATTTTTAGAAAGTTTGCTTTCAACTATTTGATTTGTTTGTGTGAAGAAAGAATAGAAAAAAAAGGATACGAGCAAAACTAATGATTTCATACTAACCTCCGTAAAGCAATAATGATTGTTAAAACTAATGCTTTGACTATACTAAATTTAGCTTTGTTCCAGCTTTTTTAGGAAATAATTTAAAGAGATAAGTTTATGACCTATTCAATTACAAAATCAAAGTAAGTTTTTGGAAATTGTTCGTTTCTGAGTGTAAAATGCCACCATTCTTCAGCAAGGTTTTTGAAACCATATTTCTCCATTAAACTTTTAAGCAAGAGCCTATTAGCTCTTAGTTGTGGCGTAATTTCAATATTTTCTGTGTGTGATAAGGAATTAAAGCAATCAAACCCTGTTCCCATATCAACCGAATTATCTTTAAATCTTTCATCTATAGATTTGTAACATTCACATTGATTATCGATATCGAATGTTGGTTGCTCTAAGAATGGAATTGGAACAATTGTCAGATCAACTGTGCTGCCCCGGCTATGGCCAGATTTCTCTGCAATAAATCCATCAACAAATAATCTGCTTTTATCTATGGTAGGATAAAATTCCTTTTTTGTTAGAGTATCTGATAATTCTTTAGCCCATCGCACAAAATGATTAACTGCTTGTTGAGGGCGATAAGCATCATATATTTTTAATGATAAGGAAAATTTTCTTAGTTCGAATTGTACTTTAGCTAGTGAGTCAGCTGCCGATTTTGTGATGTAACATTTTTCAGCTTTGTAACCATCAACCGGAACGCCCAAAAAATTATGATTGGTTAAATAGCGAAGATCGAGAATAATATCTGGGATAACCTCACGGATTTCTACAAAGCCTTCAGGAATTTCCTGACAAAAAGAGTTTACCGAAAATACAAGAAAAAATATAAGAATTAAGTTTTTCATTATTCAAAGATAATATTATTCTTTTTTCCAATGGCAATCTGTACAAAGTTGTAATTGTTCAGCTTTGTCAAGATCAATTGGATGCTGAAAACTTAAACCGTTAAGATCAATTCGTGTATTGCCGGAATTATCTGTTTGAGAAATTATAGTATGACAACTATTGCAATCATTTGAAATAACTTTACCATCATCACTAACATGATTTCCATCGTGACACCGGAAACAACCAGGAGTGTAAGTATGTGCGATATTA
The DNA here is from genome assembly GCA_016707585.1 of Ignavibacteriales bacterium. Classification (GTDB taxonomy): domain Bacteria; phylum Bacteroidota; class Ignavibacteria; order Ignavibacteriales; family Ignavibacteriaceae; genus IGN3. The sequence goes on from JADJHL010000008.1 coordinate 599,357, forward strand.
TCAGGAAAGTGTTTCCAGTTTGCATTCATATATGGAAAATAATTTCTTGAATAGATTTTCTTAACTACCTCTATACTTTGTTTAATAGCATCTTTTTTAGAATTGTAAATGTCCGCATAATTTGAAAGATAAAAATCATTTATGCGCTGCTCAATTGATTCAAGTGCTTGCTGTTTTGTTTTGTAATCTTCCTCAAGCACTTCAACGGCAATACTTTTTATGTATGGAAGTGTAACATCCACCAAACCTATAGTAAGATTTTCATTCATCATCTTATCAGGTTGATGATAAATATGAGATGGACGATTGTGGCAATCAATACAATCCATTGTGCGTAAATTTTCTTGATTGAATTTCTTATCATCAAATTTTGAATTTTTATCTCTAAAGATTATTTCTTTTCCATCTTTAGAAGTTACTTTTACCCAGGGAATTTCTAATCTTCTTTCATCAGTGTGAACATAAGATATTTCAATATCAGGGTTAACATGCCAGTGTATTCCTTCAATCGAACCAAGTTCACTTTTTCCGCCGCCAATTTTTACTAACATACTTAGTTTTGATTGAGAATTCTGTTCATCAGAAAGATAATATGTGTAATCAACTTTCTTTTCATTAAAAAAGTGCGAAGGAGTATGACATTGTTCACATGTTCCTTCAGCTGGTCTAAGTGCATGAACAGGTGTTGGAATCGGCCTTGAGTATTTATTAAACAATACTGAATAAACCTGGTAAGCTCCCGAAAATTTGGATTTTACATACCAGTTTGTTCCGGAACCAATATGACATCCAACGCAGCCAACTCTTGAATGTGGTGAATCGAGATAAGCTGTGTATTCTGGTTCCATTACTTTATGACAAACTGTTCCACAAAATTCATCTGTCTCAGTGTATTCATATGCTTTAAAACTTCCAAATGCAGAAAACAACATTAAGATAATTGTACCGATTGAAAACGTAACAAACATTGCCCGCTTTTTAGGATCATTTAAATCTATTACAGGGAGTTTACGCTCTCTAACTTTTCCTTGTTTTTCTCGTTTTATTTCCCGGATAATTCCGTAAGCAATAAGAAGTAAACCAACAATAAGAAACGAGGGAATAATAATGTAGGTAAGAATTCCCATATAAGTATTTTCTTCACTACTGAATAAATCCAATACGAACAGAAAAATTATTAATCCAAAACTTAATGCGGCTATAGCTGAGCCAATTAATGTTACTGGATTATAAACATAGTGCGGGAATCTTTGCTTCATAAGTTCCTCAATTTATTTAAGGAAAAGTGAAATTGGAATTGTACTTAAGCAATAAAAAAGAACACTAAAAGAAACTAAACTTCATCTGATTTTTCTTCAGACTTTCTTCTTTCTTCTGCTTGTTGCTTTTTAATTCTTTCAAGTTCAAGTGGATGCTCTTCAGCCATTTCTTCTTCAGTTACTGTTCCTTTAAACCAAGCAAGGCTCATTGGATAAATATCTGGATTGAAGATGACAAAATAGAAGTGCCAGATAACAATAGCTAAGAATGCTAACCAGGCTTCGTAGTAGTGAATTGTTCTTGCAATATCCCAATCAATTTTTGAGAAAACACCAATGTAATCAATGTAAATCCACATAAGTAAGCCTGTAACACTCATTACTATTGTGCCCCAAACTAAAGCCCAGTATTCTGCTTTTTCAACATAACTGAATCTATCGAGTTTAGGTTTAACTTTTGATATTCCAAGATTAAATTTTGCAACACCAATTGCATCAGTTAAGTCTTTTAGATTTGGGAAAAGATCTTTTACTAGTTCTCTTCCTCTTTTTGTAAATGCGATATAATAGATATGATATAAACTAACAAGTATCATTGCAATTGCTGCTATTCGATGAATCCAGCTTCTATACTCAACAACATCAGTCCAAAAATCTCTAATGTGACTAACCCACCAGGAATCAGGATAACGTAACATAAATCCAGTTACAACAAGTATCATAAAACTTATTGCCATTGTAGCATGTTGAATTCTTTCACCAACAGTCATTCTTAAATAAAGTGAATGACCATGTTTTTCTTCTTTAATTTGACCAATTTGTTTTAATTTTCTAATCTTAGATTTTTTTATCAAATCAAGTAAATTATGTAAAAACATTCCGCCAAGAACTGAGATAAGTAAAACAATGTACGTTGTAGAAATCCAATAAAGAATAGGTTCATCTTCTTTATCAAGTGTAACGTGAATATTACCTTGAGTAAATGTTTCGTTAGCTCCTGGATGACAGCTTCCACAAGTTTTTACAAGATTATCTTTATGTACCATCGAAGTTGGATCACTTGATGGTTTAATATTATGAACTCCATGACAGCTACCACAGTTTGCAACAGAAGCGGATCCTCCACTTAAAGCCAAGCCGTGATAAGATTCTGAAAAAGTTTTATAACGGTTTGCAGACATACCATATTTTTCAGAGAGTTTCATTGATTCATGGCAAGGTGAACAAATTTGTCTTGAAACATTTTGAAAAGCTACAGGAGAATTTGGATCATTAGTCTTTAGAATGTTATGCTCACCATGGCAATTTGTGCAAGATGGAGCATCACCATTACCTTTTGCAACTAATTGTCCATGAATACTTTCTTCAAATTCTTTTTTAACTTCAACATGGCAAGCGCCACAGGTGTTCTGGATGTTTAATCTATACACTGTTGATCTTGAATCAGTTCCTTTAACAACAAAGTGAGCTTTATGACAATCTACACAAGTTGCGGCTTCACCATTTCCATTTTTATGCAACGCAAATCCGTGAACACTATTCTCATAAGCATGAATAAAACCTGTTGAGGGTGTTGAACGTTGTCTCACATCTTCATTATCAAGATGACAGGATAAACATAATTTTTCCTGAGCAATTTTCTTATCAACTTTATTATTAACAAATGCTTTTTCAGTTATCGGAGATTTATGGCAGGTTATACAGTTTGGCGCATTTTTATCTCCAGATTTAAATGCTATTCCATGATCAGAATTTAAATAAAACTCACTCGCATCCTTATGGCAATTACCGCAAGTAACAATCAGGTTTGCATTATTCCATTTGCTTTTTGGATTTTTAGGAGAAACAACATCGTGTATTCCGTGGCATCCTTTACAGGAAGTATCATTTGTTTTTCCAAAACCTTTTGATTTTATTATTTGTGGATGAAATGCATGGTTTGTTAAATCTTTTTGATGGCAGCTTACACAATTTACTTCTTTAATATTTTCAGCATGAGGCATAGCTTCAGCATCAAATCCTTTATGGCAAGCAACACAACTTAGTTTTGAATGAGCAGAGTTTTTATAAACATCTTCCTTAACGAACAGGGAAATTTCTTTCCCTTTTTTTTCCATAGTGAGTTCGTTATCACTATGGCACATCAAACAGTCATCAATCGATTGAGCATATATATATTGGGGTAGAATAACTAATCCGATTACAAGGAGGGTTTGTATATTTTTTAAGATGTTTGGGAAGCATCTTAATTTTTCGCTTGATGATGATTTTAGTGCCATAGTTAATAACTTAAACTTTATTCACCTTTAAGTGTTAATAACCAGTCAACTAATTTCTTTAAATCTTCGTCGCTACCTTTAAAAGTTGATTTATGATCTTTATCGTTTAGCTTAGCTTCTTTTTTCAAATATTTTAATAAAAATTCAGTTGTTTTATCTTTACCAACTGCAGATAAATCTGTTGCATCAGATTTTTTTGATGTTATGCCAGCTGAAGTTACTGTATGACACATTGAACATTTGCTGTCAATAAAAACTTGTTTGCCATCATCAGCAGGTTGATCAGCAATTGTAAAAGCAAATCCATATAATGCAACTATTGTTACAATTAAACCAAGATAAATCAATATATTTTTCATTTTATGTTCCTTTTAGATTATTAAGCTTAGTTAAAGAATTTATACCAATTTATTACAATTAAAGTACCATAAATTTTTAATGAATTATTTGATAAAATTACAATTATCATATTATTAACAATTGCTACATTTCTCAGCTTTGGGAAGCTATTTTCAATTAAATTCGCAACAATTGGAAAGAAAATTAAAGATTACGTTAACTATAAATATTGTTACAATTGTTTCTTTAATTATACGATAGCAATTTTATTTAGTACAATTAGAATATACTAGTTTGTCGGTAATAAAACAGGAATTCTGGAAGAAATTTCGTTAAGATCAAAAGGTTTGTAAAAAATCTCGTTAATATATTTTTTTATACTTGATTCAGATTCTTTTAGTTTGTTATTAAATACATATGTTAAAATAACAGGAACATCCGAACGACATTTTTTAAATTGTTCACATTTAACCAGTATATCTGCACTTGGTTCAGTATCAAGTATAACAAGATCAGCAGATTTATTACAAATCAGCGACTGAACAACTTCAATATCCGTAGTTGCTACAACTTTATACTGTGTCTGCAAGAACATCATCAGACTATAGCACAAGCTAAAATCGGGACTGTATATTAAAATGTTTTTCATATATAAAAATTTGGAGCTTTCCCCTGTGAAGAAAGCAGGCTAAGATTTGCTATTTGTGTGCCAGAGCCAAAAACATTGTAATAATGTTCTTAATTACTTGTTTTTGTTTTGATTTGCTAAAGTTGTGTGCCGTAACATTCTCGTATTTGAAAATGAACAAAACCAGCATTTTGATTATTGAGAATGAATCTTAATAAGTTATTTGATGTGGTTATAAATAACTTGTAGCGATTAAATGTTAACTCGAATTTTCTATTTTAATTTGTTAGCTAGACAGCAATTTAAAATTCAGAAATTATCATTATAAATATTAAATTTTTATATCCAGCTCTTTTAGTTTTCTATAAAGTGTAGATAATCCAACCTTTAAAGCATCTGCAGTTTTTTCTTTATTGTTCTCATTATTTTCTAACGCTCTAAGGATAAAATCTCTTTCAAATTTTCTAACCGAATCATCAAGTGAACCGCTAAACATAAAATCCAGATCATCAGTTTTAGGTTTAAATGTTGCAGGCAACTCTTGCAGAGTAATCATATCGCTTTTACAAAAGATTGCGGCTCTTTCGATAATGTTTTCTAATTCTCTAACCTCACCTTTCCATTCGTGATTTAAAATTGCACGCATTGCTTCGCTATCAATACCTTTTATATTTTTATTTAAATCTTTTCGATATTTATTTAAAAAGTGATCAGCTAGCAATGGAATATCTTCTTCTCTTTCTTTTAATGATGGAAGATGAATATCAATTACATTTACTCGGTAGAAAAGATCTTCACGAAATCTACCATTCTTAACTTCTTCTTCAAGATTTCTATTTGTAGTGGCGATAAAGCGCGCATTTACAGGAAGTGAAACAGTTGTGCCAACCGGTGTATATTCTTTTTCTTGGATTGCACGTAAAAGTTTTACCTGAAGTTGTGGCGGCATCTCACTTATTTCATCAAGAAATAAAGTACCGCCATGTGAAGCTTTCATATAACCATCTTTATCAGAAACTGCACCGGTAAATGCTCCTTTTTTATGACCGAACAATTCACTTTCAATTAAGTTTTCTGAAATTGCTCCGCAGTTTACCGCAATAAATGGTTTATTTTTTCTGTGACTTTTATAATGCAATGCTCTTGCAACAAGTTCTTTACCTGTTCCGCTATTGCCACTAATTAATACTGTGGAATCAGTTTCTGCAACAGCTTCAATCATTTCATATACTTTTTTTATAGCACTGCTTTTTCCAATAATATTTTCAAAATCATATTTTCTATGAATTTCTTCACGCAAAATTCTGTTTTCCAGAAGTAAGTCTCTAACTTCAAATAATCTTTTAGCTTTAATAAGTAATTCATCAAACTCAACTGGTTTTAAAATATAATCACTTGCGCCATTTCTTAATGCACTTATAGCAGTATCCAGCGAACCAAATGCAGTTATTATTATTACAGATGTTTGAACATTTAATGTTTTTATTTTTTCCAATAGTTCAGTGCCTTTCATCAAAGGCATTTCAATATCAGTAATCACTAAATCATAATGATTTAGTACGATTTTATCATAAGCTGCTTTTCCATTTTCTGCTTTATCTACTTTATATCCTTCTTTTTCTAAAATGTAGTATAAAGAATCACGGATTATTTCTTCATCATCAACAACTAAAATTTTATGGTTCATTATCGGGTCCAAGTTTAATTAACTAATTGGCAATTTGATTAAAAAAGTTGTGCCTACATTTACTTTGCTTTCAATTTTTATATCACCCTGAAAACTTTTTACAATTCCATAACTTACCCACAAACCTAAACCGGTGCCTCTACCTTCTTTTTTTGTAGTAAAGAATGGTTCAAAAACTTTTCCTAAATTTTCTTCTTTAATTCCCATACCAGTATCCGAAAAAGTTAAAATAACTTCATCACCATTACATTCAGATTTAACACTTATTTTATCAATTTTATTTTCCTTCCGTCGTTCAACAATTGCATCTACAGAATTTAAAAGTATGTTTACAAAAACCTGTTGTATCTGATCTGCAATTAAAGGTAGTGATGGAATTGTATTGCTCAAATCAGTTTCAAAGATAATAGCTTTTGCTTTGGTGCCTACTTTTGTTATCTCAACTGCTTCTTTAATAACTTTATTAATATCAGTTACTTCAAGTTCATAGTTTGATGGACGAGAAAAATCAACAAGATCTCTAATGATTTTTGAAATTCTTGTAACCTGACTTTTTACCAATCCTAATTTTTCATTTACAAATGGATCAGTTGTTATTCTTTGTGCAACCTGAACTAAAGCTGATATTGAAGCTAGTGGATTTCCAACTTCGTGTGCGATACCAGCAGCAAGGGTACCAATACTTTCCATTTTTTGAGTATGGATTAGTTGTTTTTCTAGAATTCTTTTTTCTGTTAAATCTCTATGGATACCAAAGTAGCCTGTAACTTTTCCAAACTTATCTAATATAGGTGAAATTAAAAGTTGGGTAAAAAAAGACTCGCCATTTTTCCTAAGATTTTCAACTTCACCGACCCAAACTTTGCCACTGGAAATTGTATCCCACATTTTATCCCAAAATTTTTGCTGGTGTTTTCCACTTCCAAAAACTCTTGGATTCTTTCCAATCAATTCTTCTTTAATGTATCCACTGGCAACTTCAAAAGCTTTGTTAACATAAATCATTTTACCGTTTAAATCAGTTATCTGTAAAGGATTTACAGTGTTTTCAGCAACATTAAAAAATCTTATAAGATCAATTTCTTTTTTCTTTTCTTCACTTATATCACGAGCAGTTATCAAAGTTAATTTTTCATCAAATCCATTGCTTGCAAAAGGAACATAAGTAAGTTTAACATTAATAAAACTTTTATTAATAAAAAGTCTTGTCTCAATTTCTGATGATTGGCCATTTAATAGCGAGTTTTTAAAAAAAGTTTGTGCCTCGTTTCTATCACATAATTCTACGTAATCAAAGAAAATATCTGGTTTGGAATTTTCTAATTGCAATTTCTTTAACGATACTTTGTTTAAAAACTTGATATCTCCGGATTGGTTTACAAGAAAACACATATCAGGAAAGCCGTCAAAAAGGGAAAAATCAAGAGTGATATTATTGTTCATCAAATTATTATAAGTCTAAAATTGTTGCGCTAAAATAAGCATTCTACGTCTATTTAATAAATCAAATTTTTATAAGATATAAGTTAAAATTGATTTTAGGAACATAGCATTTTTAACTATTTTTCTGTATGCATGAATTAATAAAAATACTGAAGTATAGGCTTTTATGGTTAAACATTTTATTAAGCATTTTATTTGCCGTAGTTTCATTTTTTATAAATGAAGTAAGCGCAATTTTATTTGTTTTGATAAGTAATTTGTTTGATATTCTTGGTTACCATTTTACCTTGATAAGAAGAAGTAAAGAAATCCCTGATAAAATAATTGTTAAATCTTACAGAGTTAACCAATTATTATTTGATGCTTTATTACTACTAATGATAGGAATTCAATTTAGTTGGGTTGCCTCTATTGCTGGCTGGATTATGAAATTGTTTGGCTTGCAGGATGTTTTTTATTATTTGTTCCTAAAAGAAAAACTTCCGTTAAAATGGAATTGGATGAAATGGACTCCGCTTGGTTGGTTTAAAGGTGATTTAACTAAAAATGAGATAGTAATACAATCTATAATTGGAATAATTATTTCTTCTGTTCTTTTAATTTTAAGATGATGAAAGTTTGTTATGAATAAAAAAATTAAAATTGGATTGGTTCAATATAGCCCGGTTTGGGAGGATAAAACTGCAAGCGAAGATAAGATTAAAAATTTATTAGGTAACAATGATGAATTTGATTTACTGGTTTTCCCTGAAATGACACTAACGGGTTTTACAATGCATTCAGAAAAATTTGCTGAAAGCTTTGAAGATGAAACTTTTACTTTTTTTTCAAAACTCTCAAGATCATCTAAATCAGCTATTATGTATGGATTTATAGAAAAAGGGAAAAAGAAAAATTTTAACACTCTTGTACATTTAAATAATCAAGGAAAAGTTATTAACACTTATAGAAAAATCCATCCATTTTCTTATGCAAAAGAAGATAAATCTTTTGGCAAAGGAAAAAATCCTATTGTAACTAAAGTTAAAGGATTAAAGATTGGTTTATCAATTTGTTATGATTTAAGATTTCCTGAGTTGTATCGTTTGTATGCAAAAGAAAAAGTTGATTGCATAATTGATATTGCTAATTGGCCTGATACTCGAATCGAACATTGGCAATCGTTGTTAAAGGCTCGTGCAATTGAAAATCAATGTTATGTAGTTGGTGTTAACAGAGTAGGGAATGATCCAAAACTACATTACAGTGGTTTTAGTTCTGTGTTTGATCCAATGGGAAAAGAAATTGTTGCTGTTGAAAATGAAGAAAAAATAATTGAAGTTGAAATTAATAAATCTTATGTGGATGAAGTAAGAAAGAAATTACCTTTTCTTAATGATATGAGATTGATATAGTTTTATCTTGCTGCTGAAATTAAAGCAAGAATTATTGCCAATATATTTCTTGAGATCCCCATATACCTTCCAAACTCTCCAAGATCATATTTGTTTTGGTTGTGTTTAGCGTTTTCCATTAATAATGCAAATGACTGCTTAAAATCTTCTGTTGAATCTATAAAATTATCTTCGTACGATAAATAATTATCCTGGGAAGAAAGTATATTATCATTGATTTCATTGTATAATCTTAAACTTGATAGATCGGTTTGGCTCATTCTTTTATGAAAACTATCCCGAAAGAAATTCGTGAATTGCATTTTTTCAAGTAGATAATTGATTGTTTGTTTTGTTGAATCGACAGATAAAATTTGATTATCGATTTCTTGTGCAGTTAATTTGAATGTAAAGATAAAAACTAGAACTAAGATGTTACCCGCTAACCTCACAAATACTCCTCTGATAAATGTTCAGGAGAAACTTAAGTGAGGTTGTGTTTAAAATCAATTGAAATAAAATAGTATAAGAATTAAAAGAGTAATTCTTCTTATGATAGAAAAAATAAATAAGTACTTTGCTGTTTTAGTTTTTAAGAATGGAAATTTATTTACGATATCATCTTTAAATTTCATAATCTTAATCTTTTATAAATTTTAATGAAATAATTCTTGGTAATTTATTTTGATCTTGTTCGTGCCAGTATTCATTCAGTTTTAATAATCTCATTCCATTCTCATTTGCTGAATTTATAAAATCAGAAATGTTATGAACAAAAGCATCAATCTCTTTACTTTCTCCATTTTCTGTGTAAACAGCTTTCTTCCCATCATATTGTCTGAAAGGATGTAACTCGTTGATGAAAACTAAACCTTTTGATTTTAAATGTTTGTGAGTCTGCTCAAAAATAAAATTAAGATTTTCAATGTGTTCAAGTATCAGATTAAATGTTATAAGATCAAATTTATTTTCCTCTAAATTCCAGTCTTTAGTTATATCTGCAATTTGAAAATTTGCATTTTCTGATTTTACTTTTTCCTTTGCTTTAGAAATCATTTTGTCAGAAAAATCTATTGCAGTTAAGTGATTAGAAATCGACGCAAATAAAACTGTATTCTTTCCGGTTCCACATCCAACTTCAAGAATAGAATTAAATTTTTGATTTGAAAATACCTTTCTAACAATTTCAGCGTCAAGATCACGAGTAAGATTTTTATCTTCATCGTAATTATTTGCCCATATATTATATGCAGATTGAATGTTCATAATGCAAAGATAAAAAGATTTAAAATATAAAAGGACTCTTTCGAGTCCTTTATAATCCATCTTTATTAAAATAGATTTTACTTCAAATCAAATCGATCAAGATTCATTACTTTGTTCCATGCAGCAATAAAATCTTTAACAAATTTTTCTTTAGCATCATTCTGTGCATAAACTTCTGCTAATGCACGCAACTGTGAGTTTGAACCAAAAATAAGATCTACCCTGGTACCGGTCCATTTCACTTCACCAGTTTTTCTATCACGTCCTTCAAAAGTTTCTTCTTTTTCAGTTATCGGTTTCCAAACTGTATTCATATCAAGAAGATTTACAAAGAAATCATTTGTAAGCTTGCCAACCTGGTTTGTAAACACACCATTTTTAGATTGACCGAAATTTGTTCCAAGTACTCGTAATCCACCAACTAAGATAGTCATTTCAGGTGCGCTCAAAGTTAGCAATTGAGCTTTATCGACCAGCATCTCTTCGGCTTTAATCGTGTATGTTTTTTTCTGATAATTACGGAATCCATCAGCTTCCGGTTCCATAACATCAAAAGACTCAATATCTGTTTGTGCCTGCGAAGCATCCATTCTTCCTGGACTAAATGGAACTTCAATTTTGGATCCGGCAGCTTTAGCAGCAGCTTCAACCGCAGCGCAACCAGCCAAAACAATAAGATCAGCCAATGAGATTTTTTTATCATCCTTCTGAGTGCTATTAAATTCTTTTTGAATGTTTTTTAACTTCTTCAAAACTTTGTCTAGTTGTGTTGGTTGATTTACTTCCCAATCTTTTTGAGGTTCTAATCTAATACGTGCACCATTTGCACCGCCACGCATGTCAGAACCACGGAATGTAGATGCAGAAGACCATGCTGTGTAAACCAATTCAGATATCGATATTCCGGAAGCTAAAATTTTAGCTTTAAGACTTACAGCATCTTTTTTATTTATAAGTTTATGATTTACAGTTGGAATGGGATCCTGCCAGATTAAATTTTCTTTTGGAACTTCTGGTCCTAGATAACGAACTTTTGGTCCCATATCACGATGAGTTAGTTTAAACCAAGCTCTTGCAAATGCATCAGCAAATGCTTTTGGATCTTTATGGAATTTTCGTGATATCGGTTCGTAAATCGGATCGAAACGTAAAGACATATCAGCAGTTGTCATCGTTGATGGATGTTTCTTTGATGGATCGTGAGCATCCGGAATCATATGTTCAGGTCTAACATCTTTTGCTTGCCATTGCCAAGCACCAGCAGGACTTTTTACTTTTTCCCACTCGTAACCAAAGAGCATATCAAAGTAACCGTTATCCCATTTGGTTGGATTTGGTTTCCAGGCTCCTTCCAATCCACTTGTTGTTGAATGAACGCCTTTACCACTTCCAAATTTATTTATCCATCCTAAACCTTGTAATTCAATCGGAGCAGCTTCCGGTTCCGGTCCAACTAATTTTGGATCGCCTGCACCATGCATTTTACCAAATGTGTGTCCACCTGCGGTTAGAGCAACAGTTTCCTCATCATTCATTGCCATACGTTTAAATGTTTCTCTAACATCACGACCTGATGCTACTGGATCCGGATTTCCGTCTGGACCTTCCGGATTAACATAAATTAAGCCCATTTGAACTGCAGCTAATGGATTATCCAAATCTCTTTCACCAGAATATCTGCTATGTGGTTTATCACTCGTTGCTAACCATTCTTTTTCAGCACCCCAATAAATATCTTCTTCTGGTTGATAGATATCTGCACGTCCACCACCGAATCCAAAAGTTTTAAATCCCATAGATTCCATTGCACAGTTGCCAGCTAAGATTAAAAGATCTGCCCAGGAAATTTTATTACCATATTTTTGTTTGATTGGCCAAAGTAATCTTCTTGCTTTATCAAGATTTCCATTATCAGGCCAGCTATTTACAGGTGCAAAACGCTGGTTTCCTGTTCCACCACCACCACGTCCATCAGATGTACGGTAAGTTCCAGCACTATGCCAGGTCATTCTAATAAATAATCCACCATAATGTCCCCAATCAGCAGGCCACCAATCTTGTGAGTTTGTCATCAGATCATACAAATCTTTTTTAAGAGCTTTTAAATCAAGCTTCTTAAATTCTTTTGCATAATCAAATTCAGGATCCATTGGATTGGAAACTGAGGAATGTTGATGCAGTATATTTAAGTTTAATTGGTTAGGCCACCAATCACGGTTTGATGTGCCTCTACCGGAAAAACGACCTTGATTTCCGTGTGGTACAGGACATTTACTTTCATCACTCATTTTTTTCTCCTCTTAATTTATTGTTAAATAGTTTAAACTTTTTTTGTTTTGATCATTACTAAATGAATTGTTACTCCAATTGCAATTGTGAGTAAAATTATTCTGATATAAAGTTCTTCAGTAAGTAAAAAAGCTGATAACGAAATTGATGTCCAAAGTGTAATTATGTTTGCAATTTTTGCATTGCGAGTTAATCCCGTTTTATTTTGATAGTTGTCAATATATCCACCAAGTACTTTATGATTTCTTAACCATTCATTTGCTTTTGGAGAGCTTTTAACAAAACAGATTGAAGCAAGAATCAGAAATATTGTTGTAGGTAGTAGCGGTAGAAAAATTCCTATCACACCAATTGCTACTAATAGAAATCCACTTATTAAATAAAAATATTTTGCAAATGGAGAAATTGGAATTGTCTGTTCTTTCATTTCAAATCTAATTTAAGCTTAGTTTAATTTTATAACATGCTAAGATTAAGTTATAATTAAAGTATATCAAATTGATTTAATCTATATACTTATAGATTAGATTTATAACACACAATTCACTCTAAAATCAAACTTTTTTAGTTAAAGATTTCTTAACTTAGTGAAGAAAATTTATGACGATTACTCAATTAGAATATATTACAGCAGTTAACAATTATAAAAGTTTTTCAGTCGCAGCAAATCACTGCTTTGTTACGCAGCCAACTTTAAGTATGCAAATTCAGAAGCTGGAAGAAGAACTTGGTGTTGTTATTTTTGATCGAAGCCGAAATCCAATTTCTGCTACTGATGTAGGTGAACAACTTATACGACAAGCAAAAATTATTTTAGAAGAAAGAGATCGCTTTCAGAATATTATTGAAAATGTTAAAGGTGAGTTTAGCGGAATTTTAAGAGTTGGAATAATTCCAACCATAGCTCCATTTTTATTACCGCTTTTCCTTCAATCATTTTTAGATAAATATCCAAAAGTAGAATTGATCTTTGATGAACTTACAACAAGTGAAATTGTTTCAGGTATTCATAAATCAACTTTAGATTTTGGAATTCTAGCTTTGCCAATTCATGATTCTGGCATAATTGAGGAATCACTTTACTATGAACCATTTATAGCTTTCATTCCAGAAAAACACAAATTATTTTGTAAAGAAAAAATTAGTGTTGATGATTTGTATGTAAATGATTTGTTACTTTTGAAAGAAGGTCATTGCTTACGAGAACAAACACTTAAAGTCTGTAGAACTTCGGAAAAAGAATGGCGAGATGATCATAATAAAATTCTTTTTGAATTTGGAAGTCTTGATACGTTGATAAATTTAGTTCAACAAAATTTTGGAATAACTTTGTTGCCATATTTATCTGTAAGGTTTATGAAAGATGATTCTCAGTTAAATTTAGTTAGGGAATTCAATTCGCCGGTTCCAAAGAGAGAAATCGGATTGGTCTATGGAAAAACATTTATTAAGAAACATCTTGTACAAGCATTAAAGAAAGAGATTCTTTCTGTAGTTCCCAAAGAATTAAAAGATAAAAAAGAAGGGTTGATAATTCATTAATATGTTTACAATAAAAAGAAAAATAAATTTTTTTGATTGTGATCCGGCAGGAATAATTTTTTATTCAAGGATTTTTGAATTCTGTCATTCCGCTTATGAACATATGATTGCAAGTTTTGAACTTAAAGAAAATTACTGGATGAATGAAGAATATGTTGTTCCAATTATCCATTCTGAAAGCGAATATGTTAAGCCTATAAAATATGGCGATGAAATAACTGTAAATGTACAGGTTTCGCAGCTCAGAGATTCTTCATTCGAGCTGATGTACACGATTAAAAGGGATAAAACACTTTGCTGTCACGCTAAAACTGTTCACGTTTTTGTAGATAAACTGAGCTGGAAGAAAAAAGAAATGTTTAAGGATTTAATTGAAGGATTAAAAGATCACATTATTTAAAACATTTTTCTGATTTTTTCTCTTTCAAGTTTACCTAAACTTGTCTTTGGCAACTCACAAGTAAAAATAAATTCTTTTGGAATTTTATAACCAGCAATTATTTTCTTAAGATTTTCTTTAACTATAATTCCATTAATTGACTCATCTTCTTTTACAATTACACACACTACAATTTGTCCCCATGTTTTACTTGGTTTTGGGAAAACACAAACTTCTTTTATTCCGTTGATCTTCAGAATTGCTTTTTCAACCTCAATTGGATTTACATTTTCACCGCCAGTTACAATTAAATCAGTTCTGCGTGCTTCGATAAATAAATATCCATCATCATCTAAAAATCCTAAATCACCTGTATGATAAAATCCATCAATCAATTTTTCTGAAGTTTCATTTTCATCATCAAGATATTTTTTTAATAAACTATTTGATTTAATTAAGATTTCAGAATCATCTGCAATATTTATCTGCACATTATTTAAAGCTTTGCCTACTGATTGTGGTCTTTCTTTAATTTCATTTACTGAAATTGCTGTAACCATCGAAGCAGTTTCAGATGAACCATAAACTCGAAATGTTTTCCAACCAAGCATATCAGCTTCGATCATCAATTCGTCATCGACAAATCCACCACCAATTAAAGATATTCTTAATGAATCATTAGGTTTTATACTTTGTTGAATTAATTTTTCTAGCTGAGTTGAAACAAGTGAAAGATGAGTTGGATTAAATTCTTTTATTGATTTTGTTAAATCATCTGTTTGTAAAGATTGTGGAAGAATAATTGAACATCCGTAAAAAAGTGAACGACAAATAATTTGAAATCCACCAATATGATAAAAGGGAAGAGAAGCAAGCCAGCTATCATTTTCTCGTTGATTTAAAACCAGGTTACTGTTTTCGATACTATTGATTAGTGAGGAAAAAGTATGAACAACTCCTTTTGGTCTTCCAGTTGAACCGGAAGTAAAGATAACAACAGCTTCTTTCTCCCAGATTGGGATGGAAAAACTTTGAGTTTCATCATTCTCACTTGTGATTTTATTAAAATCAATTATCCCTAATTCATTTTTACTAAGATTAAATGATGATTTTTTATCGGTAACCAAAAACTTAAAATCAAAATCATCAAGTGTTGATTTAATTTCATCATCTAGCAGCTTAGTATTTAGTGGAACAGGAATCGCTCCTAAAAACCAAAGTGCAATCACGGTTTTAATAAACAATAAATTATCGTCAATCAATAATGGGATGTAATTATCTTTTTTAATGCCTTTGTGCGAAAGTAAAAATGCAATTTGATTTGATTGCTCGAATAATTCCTTGAAAGAAATTGAAAGTTCAGGTTTGAGAACAGCAACCAGATCTTTTCTATCAGAAAAATTAAAGAAGTTATTTGTGGATTTTGATTTCATTTTACAAAATCATTTTTATGATTCTTATAAAATAATTCCGATGGAAAGAAGTAAACCATACAAAGCAGAAAACTTGGCTGAAAGTTCTAAGGTTTTATTCAATTGAGTTCCAGTTAAAACATAAATCATTTTAACAAGAGTTATTGCAATTGGTAAAGTTATGTAAGGAAGAAAAATCCAGATGTTAAAATCATACTTAATGTGAAGCAAAAATGGAATGAAGAAAGAAACGAGAATGAAAAAAACATACTCGTATCTTGAAAAATCTTTTCCAAGTAAAACAGCTAAAGTATTTTTACCAGCAGTTTTATCTTCTTCAATATCACGATAATTATTTACGATCAAAATATTTGTAACTAGTGCTCCAACAGGTAATGAAATAAGAAATGCAAGTAGAGTAAATTGTTGTGCATGTAAATAATAAGTTCCAACAGTTCCCACAATTCCAAAAAAGATAAATACAAATAAATCGCCGAGTCCGTTATAAGCCAATGGGAATGGGCCTGCAGTGTATGCTAGCCCAGCAATGATCGAAAAAATTCCAATCCACAAAATCATTATTCCCACAGAATAAACGAGATATAAACCCAAAAGAAAGGCTATAAAGAAAACTAAAAATATTCCCCATTTCATTTTGTTAACAGAAATTAATCCAGAAGCTAAAACTCTTAACGGACCTTTTCTTTCTTCAGTATCTGTACCTTTTAAATAATCATATAAATCGTTTGTAAAATTTGTTCCGATTTGAATGAGTATTGAACACAAAAAAGCTACAATTGAATAAGCTGGAAAAAAAATTCCGTGATAAATTGCTAAAGCTGAACCCACCATAACAGGAACTAAAGCTGCCGGCAATGTTCTTGGCCGACTCGCTAAAATCCAACATTGAAGTTTTGAAATATTAATTTTCTCTTCATTCACTACGGAAGCTTAGGAAACTTTTTAAAATTTGGTTTACGTTTTTCGTTGTAAGCTTTTTTACCTTCTTGTGCCTCTTCACTCATATAATATAGTAAAGTTGCGTTGCCAGCAAGTTCCTGAATTCCAGCTTGCCCATCTAACTCTGCATTAAATGCAGATTTTAGAACACGAATTGCCATTGGACTATGTTGTAAAATTTCCGTTGCCCATTGAACACCTTCTTCTTCAAGCTTATCAATTGGAACAACTTTATTTACCAATCCCATTTCCAAAGCTTCATGTGCATTATACTGTCTGCATAAATACCAAATTTCTCTAGCTTTCTTTTGTCCAACCATTCTTGCAAGATAACTTGAACCAAATCCTCCATCAAAACTTCCAACTTTTGGTCCTGTTTGTCCAAAGATTGCATTGTCTGCTGCAATTGTTAAATCGCAAATAACATGAAGAACGTGTCCGCCGCCAATTGCATAACCGGCAACTAAAGCAATTACAACTTTGGGAATGCTACGAATTAATTTTTGAAGATCTAAAACATTTAATCTTGGAACACCATCTTTACCTACATAACCCATATCACCGCGAATGCTTTGATCACCACCGGAACAAAAAGCATATTTGCCATCTTTTGATGGACCATAACCAGTAAATAAAATTACTCCAATTGTTTGATCTTCTCGAGCATCAGAAAATGCATCGTACATTTCAAAAACTGTTTCAGGACGAAATGCATTTCTTTTTTCCGGTCTGTTGATTGTAATCTTTGCGATACCATCCATCTTTTCATAGATGATATCTTTATAGTTTTTAGCTTTGATCCAATTGAAGCTCATTTAACTCCTTAATTAAAACTGTCCTAAATAATTTAAAACTATTTCAACAAAACGTTTTGATTCTTCAAGGTGTGTGTTGTGCCCTGAGTTACGAACAATTTTATGTTTTGCCTTAAAAAATCTTTTTGAAAGTCTAGCATTTATTCCGGTAAACTTGCTGTCAAGATCACCTGTTATTAATAAAACTTTTAATGGAATTTTTTTCAATTTATCATGAACTGGGGGCATAATTCCGGTACTAAATCCCTTTAACGAGTTTGAGTAACCAATTTTACTTGCAGAAGATTTTTTCTTTTTTATTTTTTTCAATTTATCATTTGAAAATCTTCTTTGAGTGTTAAATAGTTCTTGGTCGTGCCACATTTCTATAAATTCTTCAAGTGTATGAGTTTCAATAAATTCTGCAAGTTTTAAATCTTCCTCATATCTTTTTTGGCGTTCTTCATCATTTTTAATTCCCGCAGTTGCACTTTCAAGAATTAATCCTTTTACATCATCCGGATTAGCAGCTGCATAACTCAATGCTATTCTTCCACCCATCGAATAACCCAAAAGAAAAACTTTATTTGGAGTAAGATGATCTTTTACAAATTTAATTTGTGCTATAATAGATTCCAGTTTGTAATTATCAACATTACCGGGTGCATCACTTTTACCATGACCAACAATATCAAGTGCAATGTAATTATACTTATCAGGTAATTGTTCAAAAACAGGAAACCAATCTTCGGCACAACCAGTAAAACCGTGAAGAAACAAAACGTATTCTTTGGCCCTATCAATTTCTTTTGAATGTTCAATATTAATCTTTACACCATTTACATCAAGCTTCATAATTCCTCAAAAAATTATCTACAAACTTATTTACTTTAGCCCAATATTTTTTACGAACAGATAACGAATACTCAGAGTTAGTTTTTATCTCATACACAACTGTAGTTTTTCTTACAGTGGAAACTTTTATATGATTTAAAATATCCTGGTAAGTTTTTAACTCTTTGTAATCAACCTCAAAAGCTTCTGAAAGTTTTTTGAAAGATAAATTTGTTGGAGTTAAAAAATATTTCTCCAAAACAGCTTTATGATTTGAAATAGGAAGAAATCTAAATATCGATCCGCCATTATTATTTATTAGAATTACTATTAATGGAATTTTATTTTGTTTTGCAATCAACAGACTATTAATATCATAATAAAAAGATATATCACCAGTTATAAGATAAGTTGGATTTTTAGATTGACTGCAAATTCCAAGAGCGGTCGATGTAATACCATCAATCCCACTCGCTCCACGATTTTGAAAAACATTAATGTTTTTATTTAATATGGATGAAAAAAAATCAAGATCACGGATTGGAATGCTATTTCCAATCATCAAATTAGAATTCGGTGGAATAGCTTCTAGAATATTTAAAAGTATAGCAATTTCGTTAAGTTTTTCAAAGTTGTGAAATGAAGTGAGTTTTATTTTATCAATGTCTGTATCCAACGATTTAAGGCTTGTTAATTTACTTAATGATTCATCCTTAAACTGAAATTCATAATCACTAAATGAACTTAAGAAATTTTCTTCAGAAGTTTTTATTACTGATGAACTTTTTGAAGAATCAAACATATCACCAAAACGATTTATGATAAATCTTTTACTCTTTGAATTTTTTACAAACTCCTCAAGTCTTGGAGATGTAGCAGTTCTGCCAAAATGTAAAACAATTTTTGGAGTAAAGATTTTAGAAAACTCTTTGGTTCTTAAAATTGCATCAAAGTTCGAAATAAGATTTGTAATTCTTTTAGCTTTGAAAGCTAATCCGCTTGAAGCATCAGCAAAAATCGGTAAAGCAAATTTTGTAGAAAACATCTGAAGTAGATTTATAAACTCATCACTAAAATTTCCTGGTCCAATTGTTATAAGTCCACAACAATTTTTCTTAAGTAAAGCTGCAATACTTTCTGTATTTTTTTTAATGAGCTCTTTAATGATATCTGTTTATCAACAGAAAATTTTATTGGCAACGCACAAGAAATTATACTTTCATCAATACTATCTGTAAATGAATCTGGTTCAAGTGGTTTTTCAAATGGAAGATTAAAATGAACTGGTCCAATATCTTCACTTACGGCAATGTTAGTAGCTTTAACAATATTTTCTTTAAAGGATTTAATTTTCTTTACATCAAGTTTTGGTAAGCCGGCATCATAAAAAAAACGAATATGATTTTTATAAATATTATCCTGGTTAATAGTTTGATTTGCGCCTGTGTTTCTCATATAAGCTGGACGATCGGCAGTGCAAATTATTAATGGAACACGATTTTGGTAAGCTTCAATTATTGCCGGGTATAATTCTGCTGTTGCAGTGCCGGAAGTTGTAACAATTAAAACAGGCGACTTGGTTTGCTTTGAAATTCCTAGAGCAAAAAACCCAGATGTACGTTCATCAACAATAACAAAAGATTTTATTTTATTGTTTTGCGAAATAGCATAAGTAAGTGATGTGCTTCTTGAACCGGGTGAAATGCAGGCATATTTAACTCCGTACTCAACAAGTTGATCAATAAAAATATTTGACCAAAAGTAATTACGATTAATTTTAATCTGCATTATTAAAAAGAGATAAAATTGGTTTTAACTTTAATACACTTTCTTCAAATTCTTCTTTTGGATCAGAGCCTTCAACTATTCCGCATCCGGCGTAAGCATACAGTTTATTATCTTTTACTAAAGCAGAGCGAATCGTAACAAAAAACTCTCCATAATAATCAGCATTAAACCATCCAACTATTCCTGAAAATAATCCACGATCAAAATCTTCAGTCTTTTCAATCATTTTTAGAGAAAGTTCTTTCGGAATTCCACAAACTGCTGGAGTAGGGAAGAGTGCAGAAATAATTTTAAATATTTGTTCTTTGGATTTAAGTGTTCCTGTAACAGATGTTTGTAAATGTTGTATGTTAGGAAGTTTTTTTACAATGGGATTTTTCACAACTTCAATTTTTTCAACAAATTCATTCACAGATTTGCGTATGTAATCGATAACAGCATCATGTTCAACATTATTTTTTTCGCTGCTTAAAAGATCATTCTCTAAAGCTTTATCCTGATCAGGGTTTTCGCCGCGCATTGCAGAGCCTGCTAATGCTTCTGTAAAAAAAGTATTGCCTGAAAATTTAATTAGAACTTCTGGTGTTGAGCCGAAGAAAATTGATTCATTTGATTTGTAAAGAAAATTAGTGCAAGTTGAAAAAATATTATTCAATTCATCAAAAGTTTTTTGCCAGTTAATTGGCGTAACAATATCATTATCAACACGGCGTGCAATTACAACTTTATCTATTCGCTCCTGTTTTATTTCTTCAACAACAGAAGTGATTTTATTTTTCCAGTTTTCAAATCCATTATTATCATTAACAGGTTTAATGATTGTATTGCCTGGTTTATAATCTTCTAATCGTGTTTCAAGATTGTATATCAATTCTGTTTCACGTTCGAGAAAATCATTAAAATTTTCGTGATGAGAAAAACTTTCCGAGAAAAAATTTGCGATTAAAAAACTTGTTCCTGAATGTTGAAACAAAATTATTTTTGGTACAATAAAATCAATATCACCAAAATCTTTCCATTCATCAGAATCTTTTTTAACAGGAAATTTTACAGATGTTAAAAATATAGGAAGATTAAACTCACTAAAATCAGAATGATTAGAAATAAGTTTACTTTTTAATTTTCTAATTTCATCAGCAAGCAATTCATATTTATCAAAACTGAATGATTGACGATTCAACTGTTCAAATGAAAGAAATGAAATATTTACTTCTGGTTCCGAGTAGTAAAAAACATCTTCAGCTGTCTTAGCAAAATGCTCAAGCAGTAAAGTAAATTTTAACTGGCTGATTTTTACAGCATAACTAAAAAAAACTTTGTTCGGATCAACTAAGTTTTCAGTTAAATCATTTGATGTGTTTGCCGATATTTGGGATGTGTTACTCATAAATCTCTATTGTTTACAAAAGTAAAATTACGTGATTAGGGCAAAAGTTCATAAAGAGTTGGCTAAAAATTTATATCTTTTTCCACTGTTTCCAGAATTCTGAGATAACTGTCATATCTTTCATACGAAACTTTGCCATTTTCAAGAGCTTTTATTATGGCACAATCAGGTTCGTGATGATGAGTGCAAGTGTTAAATCTGCAATTATTTAGATAATTCTCAAATTCTTTAAAGTAATGACCCAAATCTTCTTTTCTTATTCCAAATGGATCAATTTCTCGAACTCCGGGTGTATCAAGAATATAAGTTTCATCACCAACATAAATCATAACAGTTGTAACTGTAGTGTGTGTACCTTTAGAAGTATAATTACTAACCTCTCCAACTTTAAGATTTAAGTTTGGATAAAGCAAATTAAGCAAGGATGATTTTCCAACCCCGCTTTGTCCCCAAAAAAGATTTTTCTTTCCTTTTAAATATTTGGCAAGATCAGTAAATCCGGAAGAATTTTTTGTAGATGTAAGAAAAACTCTGTATCCAATCTCTTTGTAAAGAGTTGCCCATTGATTTAAAGTTTCTTCATCAGCAAGATCAGTTTTATTGATTATAATATTTGTTTTGATGTGCGAGCTTTCACAAGCGACCAAAAATCTATCCAGAGTTTTATTGTTAAAATCCGGTTCTAAAGTGCTAACAATAATAAAAATGTTATCAATGTTAGATGCAATTACCTGTTCAAGTCTTTCGCCGCGGTAACTTGCGCCACGAGTTTTAATTGCTTTTCTGGAAAGATGATTTTTGCGTTCAAGAATTTCATAAATAACTCCGGTTCCATCATCGTTCATATCAAACAAAACCGAATCACCCACAACAGCAAAATCAGTAGTATAGAGTTTATCTTTTTTAAGATTAAAATCTTTTTTGAATTTACCTTTCAGTGTGCAGCGAACAATAGAATGATCTTTGTCTGAAAAGACATAAAAATCTTTACTTTCCGATCTTGCGATAATACCTTGAATGACAAACTCCGTTTAAATAAAAAAAAGCACCACATCGAAAATATGGTGCTTAGATTGCTAATGCAATTAAATACTTTTAGAATCTGTACGTTGTGGTAAGCATTACTGTGCTGTGTTTTACATCCTGGTAAGTTCTTGAAACATTAACATCATAATTATCACCAATATCTTTCCACCAACCGTAAGCATATGCAACATCAATTCCAATTTTACCATTTGCAAGATAGCCTAATCCGCCGGTTAAATATTTATGATCAAATTCTGAATCATCATCTGCGAAAGCTGAAGGTTGATTCATAAATCCACCGCGAATTCTTAATCCAACTGTTGGTACTGTGTACTCAAATCCAACATTATAATTTAATCCTGAAGTTAAAACATCCTTTATATCTCTATTTATTTCTGTGATATAAGATGAGGATAAACCTTCGCCACTACTAAATTCCATTTGAGTATAGTCGATATAAGTTGCTTCTGCACTAACTATGATTCCTTTAAAGTTAACTGCCAAAGCACCTGTTAATTCAAATGGAGTCTTTATATCATAGGATACATTATCATTATAACTTTCATCTAAATCATATCTTTGACCAGTTCCAAATTCACTGAACCCAGTTAAAGAAAACTCTTCATTGATCGTAAATGTTTTTGGAAATTGTACAGTTGCCCCAAATCTTGCTAAATCTTCTAATTGGTACATAAAACCAAGTTTAGCATTCCATCCGCCAAGTTCCCATTTAAGATTATTGCTTAAGTTGAATGTAAGAAAGTCATTTGTCTGAGGTTCTCCTGACGCAGTTATTCCCTGGTAAATGTTTCTTGTATCGTCTTCATAATAATTGTTAACTGATTCAAATGTTCCATTAATAATTGTTAAGCTACCGCCGATAAAGAAATTTTTATCAAATTCGATTGCGCCACTGAATGTCCAATTATCAATTCCGCCAGTATTAAGAATATCGCCACTTTGATTTAAATTTCCATTTATAATTGTGTTAAAACTTGTATCAGTTAAATAAAGATCATATGGAATGTAACCATCCAACAAACTTTGAATCTTAGAATTATTTCCACTATTAAATCCATCAAACTTTACGATGCTTGATAAATCTTTTGAGTTATGATAAGATAATCCAAAAACTAAACTGCCTTGATAAGTTGGAAAGGGAAGTGCAAAACTTATTCGATTAAGTGAAGTGTTTGTTGTGTTATCATTAGTTTCGTTTCCAAACAAAGTTGATGTGTTATCAAAATTATTAAAACTTAATCCACCGGAAAGTTCCATCTTTTTTATTAATCCAAATCCAGCAGGATTAAAATATGAAGCTGATGCATCATCACTTAAAGCGTTAAATGCGTTTCCCATTCCAAGTGCTCTTGCATTAGAGCCAAGACCGGGAAATCCTAAACGAATTGCATCGTTATAGTTTTGTGCTTGTAATGATGTTACTGATATTAAAATAAATGCACAGAATATTTTGAGTGTGTGCTTGTACATTTTTATCTCCTTCCGCCCGAATTTCTTGAACCGGAATTATTTCGTGTATCACTGCTTCCAGAACTTCTTGTATTAGAATTATTGCTGGAATTGTTAGAATTATTATTACTCGATTCTCTCGTTGAAGTATTATTATCAGAACTTGAATTACTGGAATTTGAATCTGTAGTTTTTGTAACAGTTGGTGTTGTTATAATATTTGTCCCGTCAGTATTTCCTCTTCCACCTGAGTTTCTAATATCTTCTGTATCAGAGTTTCTTCCATCATTTCTAACTTTTGTTACAACTTTATCTCCGTTATCATTTGTGGTTGTAATGTAAACAACAGGAGTAACCCACCAAGGTGATTCATAATAATCAACATAACCGCCGTAATCTTCGTAATCATAAAAATCACCTTCTATCATCAATGTATGTTTCTTCATCAGGAAATTCCTGGTTTGGATCCCACACGATTGTATAACAACCGGTTGATAAAAAACTTAATGCAAATATCATTGCAAATATTTTTAATGATGTTTTCATTTATCTACCCGTTCTTCCTGAGTTATTATTTCCTCTGTTATTCCCAGAAGAATTTGATCCTGTATTACCTCTTGGTGATGAATTTGTATTACCAGTAGGCGGACTATAACTCCTTGGTGTATTGTTAGATTTAGGTGGAGTATAGTTATTATTATTTCTATTCGTGTTTGTCTTTGGTGTCCTGTTTATGTTAGGCGATTTCGTCTTATTTTCTTTTTGGACGTTATTTCTATTTGTTTCTTTCTTCCTTGTATCATTGTTCCTGTTGATGTTAGGACTTTTACGTTCAGTATTTTTCTTTTCAGTTTTTATTCTTGTATCGTTTGTCTTTTTTCTAGTATCACGCAAAATTTCTTTATCTGTAGTCTTCTTTCTCGTATCATTTTTTTTGATAATATCATTGTTGCGTGTAGTTTTTGTTCGCTCAAGTTCCTTGCGGATATTATCTTTTGTTCTTGTGTTAACATTATCTCTTGATGTATTTAATCCATCACGAGTATCTTTTCTTTCATTATCCCTTAAAGTAGTTCTATCTCTTTTGATTTCATCTCTGCGGGAAACAATTTGTTTTTCTCTTGTCTTTAACTGATCTCTCATTGATGAATTTCCATCACGAGTTGTAATTAAATCACGATCTCTGCTTCCTGTTCCATTTCTTCCACCAGAATTATTTCTGATTTTATAATTGTCGTTAGTTCTATATTTATATGTGGTTGATGAATATCCGCCATAATATGGATAAGGATCCCACCAGCCATAATAATGATGTGGATACCAGTAAGTTGGATAATAACATGAAAGTGATGGATAATACCAGTAATCCGGGTACCAAGGATCCCAGCACCAAGGATCATAATACCAACCGGTACCGACTACAACTGAAACTGATGGGTAATAATTCCAGAAATATTTTCTATATGATGGATAACCGTAGAAATAATAATTTTCTCCGCTTCCATTACTTTCGGAGTAAGAATCAGAATCGTCATCGTAAGAATATTCTTCATCTTCATACTGATCATCAACATATTCATCAGAAAGTGTATCTGATTCTTCTTCATAATCATAATACGGTTGGCTTTCTTCGCGATTCCAGTTGCCATAATCATCTCTTGAAGCAACTTGAGTATAACATCCCGTTAAGTTTAATAAAAGAAGCGGCAGTATGGATAACAAAACTAATTTATACTTTTTCATTTTAAACCTCTGTAATTCAACTACTTAAAAATTGCAAATATCGAGCCTTAAAAAAAAGGTTAATATCATTCCTTATCCCAAAAAATCAAACGGAAAGCTAATGAAGTGTATATTTGAGTAAACTATATTGTACTAAAATCAACACATCAAATAGTTTAGATTTGTTGTGTAAATTCAATCATCAATGCTCTATCAGCAGAATTTGCATTCCATTTTCTGTTTTCTAGCAAATCTCGCAAATCAAATCCAACAGTCACACCATTTGCGATAGACCATCTGATACCCAAATTTAAATAACCTTTTCCTTCACCATAAATATCAGTTGAGTTATCATTTAAAGCTAAATTATATTCAAGCAAAACTGAAAATGCACTACCCAAAGTTTTTTCTGCGCCAAACATAAAGTTTACAAAGTTATCACCATCTTTATTTTCTAGTGGAGAATAGTTAACAGTTCCGTGCAAACTTAGATAACCAAGTAATGCAAAGTTTTTGCTTGCTGCTGCAAAAATTCCCGGTGCTTTTATTGCAAATCTTTTTTGATCATTAAAGTATTCGCCTTTTCCCTGTGTATCAAATCCTAGAGTTATTGATGGAGTTAAAATTGTTTCATCCATAAGGCGAAAACGAAAATTTACTCCCGGAGGAAATGGGTACCAATCAGGATCGCCAGAGCCAATTATGTTTGAGCCGCCGTAAGAAAGTCCTATGCTAATATTATCAAAAATTCCTGCTTCAACTTTTGCGATGACAGTTCCAAATGGTAAAAGTTCTGTATTTACACCAACGGTACCGCGATCCATAATTCCGGCAGTTGGCATATCAATTAGATTTCTGTATTCATATTTTGCTTTATCACCTGCAGTGCCTTGAGCAAAAGAAAGATTTGCAAAACTTAATAATATTAAAAAGATGAAGCTTAAATTTTTCATTGTTCCTCGATGTGAAGTTTCAATTTATTTCTAAGTGTAAGATAAAAATTATTTATTTCTGATGCTTTAATTATTAGACGGTTCTCGGATGAATTTCGATCTCAATATATTCAGGGAAAAGTGAATGTTGGGATTTTATTTTTATTCCTACTTTACCCGGTTCACCTAATGATCTAATTTTTAATTGCCCGTTTTTCTCATTTAGTGAAATGACTTCAACTAAATTATTACCTTCAATAATCTCAAACTTTGCAGATGAAGTTCTGAACCAGGCTCTACTACCTAATCCATTTACCGGAACAACTTCAATTATCATTTCCGATTGAGGATCTGCAAAAAGGTTTTCTGGAGTTTTTCTTACTTCACTTCCATAAATATTGTAAAGAAAAAAATATCCAAGCAAAATGATCAAAACGAAAATCAATAAATAAATTGTTATGATTTTTTTCCTCATTGATGATTTATTTTTTCTTTTATAACTGCGATTTTAAGATTATTAATAATCTTATGCACAATCTCATCAGGAACACCATCTTGATGAAGTGATTGCAATCTCATATCACATTGATCATTTACATAATCAACTACAACAAATTTATTTTTTGTTGTTAGCACAATTTCTGTTGAGAAAAAATCAAGTTGAGTAATCTTATAAATGGTTTTAGTTATCTGAAAAAGTTTTTTTAATCCAAATTTTTCTATCTCTTCATCATACAAAATATTATAAAGATGAGTTTCATCATCCCACCAAACACAAATTGTTTTGCCAAAAGACCAATAACATCTAAACCAGGCACGTTTGCCATCAAGAATTTGCGGATAAACTTTTTCCTGGATTAAATATTTGTCATCACTGTGTTTTGATCTTGCAGTAAGAACTTCTTTTAAAGATTCCGCACCTTTCACAACACCCATTCCACCGCCGGTTGTATTGCAAGGTTTGATTATAAATGGTCTTCCAAGAATTGCGAGATTATCTACAGATACTAAAATTTCTTTCGATTGACTATGTGGCGGAATAATTATTGAATATGGAACATGAATACCAGCCGTGATAAACTCAAGATGCATCGTAGCTTTATCAATTGCGTGTTTTATATTTTTAAGAGGATTGAATACTTTACTTTTTCTTCTTGCTAATATTTTTGCAAGTTCCCAGAAATTCGGATCAACATCCGAAGCGCGATCAAGCAAACATTTAAAATTAAGCTTACGATGTTTTACGTTTTCAATTACTTCAAAAATGTTTTTATAATCGATTACATAAGTTGTAAGTCCAGCTTTCTGTAGCTGTTTCTCGATAGCAGAAACAAATTCTACATCAAACTCCCAATCGTAAGCTATGGCTAAATCAAAATTCTGCATTCAAATAATTTTTGTTGCAAAGTTAATACAAGTTTAAGTAAGATATAAATTTTAGCAGGCTTGATAGACCTAAATAGCCTTGTTATTCCAGCACTGCAATAATATATTCATATCCGTGAAAAAAAATATTCTTAACATATATATCCTTATAATTTTACTTTCAGCGTTTTTGATTAATTGCTCAGGTTCTAATACTTCAATTGATGAAAAACAGCAAGAAGTAAAACCAATTCTCTCTAAAGATGAAAGCAAGAAAAAAGCACTTGAGTTTTTTGTAAACGGCGGAGTTTATGAAACACAAGGAAACTACGAAGCCGCAATTTCTCAATATGAAAAAGCACTTTCTTATGATACTTCTGCCGGACTTTATTACACTATTGCGAAATGCTATGTGCATCTAAATAAGTTATCTCCTGCGTTAAATTATTCGCAAAAATCTGTTGAGCTTGATTCATCAAAAGTAGAATTTTATGATTTGCTTTCAGATATATATACCTACGGAAATCAAACAAACTCCGCAATAGTAGTTTTAGAAAAAGCAATAAAACTTGATTCGATGAACATCGATCTGAATTACAAGCTTGCAAGATTATATGAAGAAAATAAACCAGTTCAAGCGGTGCAACTTTATACAAGAATATTATCCCAGGTTGGCCCAGAATGGTCAGTACTTTCTCGTATCGCTGAATTGCAGGAAAGACTCGGAAATAATGATGAAGCAATAAATGCAATTACAAAATTACTTGCGATTGATCCAGCCAATACTATGCTAAAAAAAATGCTGATTGAATTTTATTTGCGTGCCGGCAGGTTTGATGAAGGATTAGTTTTAGTTGATGAAATTTTAGAACTGATGCCTTATGATCTTGAAGCACGAGAAACAAAAGCAAAATTGCTACTTGGGAAAAATGATTGGACCGGTGCCTCAAAAGAGTTTGACTATTTTCTTGATCAACCTGATGTAACACTTGATTCTAAAATTAATATTGGTGCAAATTATTTTAACAAAGCTGTAACTGATTCAACGGTTTTACCAATTGCAAAAGCCTTTTTTACAAAGCTTGGATAATGACACAACTGACTGGCAAATCAAAATGTATCTTGGTGCAATTGCATTAAGTGAGCATCAGGATTCCATTGCAATTGAGAATTTTCAGTTCGTAACTAAAAATGCAAACTGGAATGTTGCCGCATGGATCAGACTTGGTGGATTGTACTTTGATAACCGAAAATATGATGAAGCTGAAGTTGTAATGAGCGAAGCTATTTTATCTTTTCCGGAAGATTTTTATGTTAACCTAATTTTAGGATTATCATTGGCTCAGCAATCGAAACATAAAGATGCAGAAAAGTATCTTAAAAAATCTACTTTATTAAATTCAACAGATGTAACCGCTTTATCAGCTTATGCATTTACTTTAAATCAACTTAAGGATGATGATAAAGCAATTTTTTATTTGAATCAAGCGTTAGAAATCAAACCTGATGATGTGCAATTGATTGGAACACTTGCAATGATTTATAATGGGATGAGAAATTTTCAATTGAGTGATAGTTTGTATGAACGTGCGCTTGAGTTGGAGCCAAATGATCCATTGATAAATAATAATTACTCTTATGCATTTGCAACTCGCGGAATACAACTTGAACGTGCTTTGAAGATGGTTCAGATTTCTGTAAAAGCTGATTCATTAAACTCTTCCTATTTAGATACGATTGGATGGGTTTACTATATGTTAGGAAATTATCAGGAAGCAAAAACTTATCTTGAAAAAGCAATTGAAGTTGGCGGTAAAAGCTCTGTAATGTTAGATCATCTTGCAGACACTGAATTTAAACTTGGTAATAAAGAAAAAGCAATTGAGCTCTGGAAAAATGCGATTGAGCTTGAGCCAACAAAAACTGAAATACAAAATAAAATTGATAAAGGTGCGATTTGAAAAAATTAGGATTTATAGTTTTAATATTAACAAACATTTTTTTGTTGATTACGGGTTGCGTTCCATCTCAACCGACAGAAGAATTTGAATTACTTCCATCAGAAAGGTTAACTAATAAACTTGAAGCTAACAGAAGAAAAATAAAATCGTTTGAAGGCACTGGAACTATTTTTGTTAAAACTCCTTCAATGGATAATAGTGCAACCTTCAGAATTATTTTGCAAAAACCTGATACAATCAATCTCACAATTATGGGTCCGTTTGGAATTGAACTTGCACAAGCTCTTGTAACAAAAGATAAATTTACTTTTTATGATGCTCTGCAAAACACTGCTTACGTTGGCAGTGTAAACTCTAATGCGCTGCAAAGTATTTTCAGAATTAATTTATCATTTGAGGATTTACTTGATGCATTTGTTGGTTCTGTAAATCTCACAAGCAATTTATATCGCGCACCGGATACTTATGTTGTTGAAGATGATAAGTATGTAATGTCTTACACAGATTCTGCGAGAAGTTATACAACAATTTACAAAGTTGATGTTAGACAACTTGCAATTACAAATTATGAAATGTATGATATTGAAAATCAATTAGTGTTAAGAGGAAATTATTCTGATTTTGAATTACTGGAAACTGTTGCTGTCCCTTATAAAATTGGAATCGAGAATGTTATTGATGATCAGAAGATAAATATTGAGTACAAAAAAATTAATGTTAATAAGAATAATATTGTGATTGATTTTAAAGTGCCTGATGACGCTACAATAATTAAATGGTAAGAGTTTTTTTTTACATAGTTTTATTTGCCATCCTGATTTCGGTTGAGGGAATTTATTCTCAATCCGAGAAGATCGAAACAAAGAAAAAAGAATTACAAAATCTAAAAGATGAAATATCTAAACTTGAAAATGATTTAGCTCAAAAAAATCGTAAAGAAAAAAAATCTTTAGAAGATTTAGAGAACATTAACAAACAAAATTTTCTGCTAAGTAAACTGCTCACAACTCTTCGAAGTGAAGAAAACCAAAAACAAACTGAAATTGAAAATCAAACTTTAAAGATTTCTGATATTGAAAAAGAAATTGATCTTCTCCAAAAAAATTATGCAAAGTATGTAAAGGCAACTTACAAACACGGAAGCTACACTGATTGGGAAAGCATAGTTAATTCGGAATCGTTTAATCAGGCTGTAATGCGACTTGAATATTTGAAAAGATTTTCTGTCAGCAGAAAGAAAGATTTAGAAAAACTAGAAACCAATAAAAAGGATTTGATTACGGCTAAGAAAAAACTTGAAGTTGAAAAGCATGAAAAGGAAATCCTGACTAAACAAAAAGAATCTGAAGAAACCGTATTAAAGAAAAAATTAAAAGATCAGAAAAATGTTTTGGCTGAAATCAAAAAGGATAAAAAGAAAATCCAAAAAAGTGTAAATGATAAAAGAAAAGCTGAACAAAAAATTGGTAATATGATTGGCAAGTTAGTTGAGGAAGCAGAAAAGAAAAGAATTGCTGAAGAGAAGAAAAGAAAAGAGAAAGAATTAGAAAAAAATAAAACTGTTGTTTCAAAAGATGTTAAGTCAAAGGACGTAAAATCAAAAGATAAAATTGTTACCAAGAAAGAAGTTGAAACCGAAGATTATAATGTTGATTTATCTACTTCAAAGTTCTCATCGTTTACTGAATTAAAAGGAAAACTTAACTGGCCAATTACAAAAGGAAAAGTTGTTAGAAAATTTGGTGAATCATTAAATCCAAACCTAAAAACTGTTACCGTAAATTATGGAATCGATATAAAAGCGAGTGGTGATTTAAGTGTTAAAAATGTTGCTGAAGGCGTTGTCTCAACAGTTGAATGGCTGCCTGGTTATGGTACCGTTTTAATTGTTTCCCATAGCGGAAACTATCGCACTGTGTATGGACATTTATCAGAAGTTTTTGTTAAAGAAGGTGATAAAATTAAATCTGGTGGAGTAATTGGTAAAGTTGGTGAAAGTGTTGAAGGTAATCTTTTACACTTTGAATTATGGAATGCAAGACAATATGTTAATCCTGAATTGTGGTTAAGATAATAACACAAATAAAATTTGAAAAAAATATTTCAAATAATAGGATCAAATAAAGTTTTATTTAAAAACTTTACATCACTGTCGCTTCTTCAAATCGCAAATTATTTGTTTCCTTTAATTACACTTCCATACTTAGTAAGAGTTTTAGGTCCAGAAAAATATGGACTTGTAAATTTTGCAGCAGCTTTTGCAATGTACTTTTCTATCATTACTGATTATGGATTTAATCTTTCTGCAACTCAGGATATTTCTGTTAATAGAAAAAACCCGGAGCGTACTTCACAAATATTTTCTGCAGTGATTACCATTAAAATGATTTTGTTTTTCATCTCAGCAATTTTA
Organism: Ignavibacteriales bacterium; assembly: GCA_016707585.1. GTDB lineage: Bacteria > Bacteroidota > Ignavibacteria > Ignavibacteriales > Ignavibacteriaceae > IGN3. The sequence continues at coordinate 631,905 of JADJHL010000008.1, forward strand.
TTCACCATTATAATTTCTATTTTCCCGATATTTAAAAAAGATTTATTACTCTTTGCTATTACGTTTGTTAGCGTTTTTGGTTCTGGGTTATTCCCGATTTGGTTTTACCAGGGAATTGAAAAGATGAGTTATATTTTATTAATTAATGTTATATCAAGAACAATACTTACTAGTTTAATATTTCTATTTGTAAAACAAGAATCAGATTATTTATTGTTTGCAATATTGAATTCTATAACATTTGTAATTGTAGGTATAGCCGGTTTTGTTTTTGCAATTACAAAAATAAAAGTAAAATTCTTTTTTCCGGGAAAAGAAATTCTAAAACAACAATTAGTTGATGGCTGGAATCTTTTTTTATCAACAATCTGGATAAATCTTTATACAACTTCAAATGTTTTTGTACTTGGATTATTTGCCCCAGCTAATATTGTTGGATATTTTGCTGCAGCTGATAAAGTAAGAATGGCATTTCAGGGAATTTTATCACCACTTACCCAAAGTGTTTTTCCGCATGTAAATAAAATGTTAAGCGAATCGTATGAAAGATTTATTGGCTTTAATAAAAAAATTCTAAAAATAGGTTTTGGCATTGGAGTATTGATTTCATTAGTGATATTTATTTTTGCACAACCAATTGTTAATATTGTTTTGGGAAATGATTATCAATCATCAGTTTTAGTTTTAAGAATAATTGCCTGGTTACCGTTAATTGTTATATTAAGTAATGTTTTAGGTATTCAAACAATGATTCCACTTAATAAACATAAAGCTTTTTCAATGATCTTATTTTTTGCAGCATTGATTAATCTTATAATCTCTTTTATAATTGTTCCAATTTATTTTGAGATTGGAACTTCAATTTCTTTATTAGTTACAGAAATGTTTGTAACCGTTTCATTCTATCTTTTTTTAAAACTGAATAAAATCAAAATAATATGAGATATGATTATTTAATTGTTGGTGCAGGTTTTGCTGGTTCAGTTATGGCTGAAAGATTGGCTTCGCAATTAAATAAAAAAGTTTTGGTTGTAGAAAAGCGTAATCATATTGCAGGTAATGCTTATGATGAATTTGATGAACACGGAATTTTAGTGCATCGTTATGGGCCGCATATTTTTCATACAAACAGTAAAGAAGTTTTTGATTATTTATCTCAGTTCACCGAATGGATTCCTTACGAACATAAAGTATTAGCTAAGATTGGAAATGAACTTTACCCAATTCCAATTAATAGAATTACAATAAATAAGCTTTATAACTTAAATCTTAAAACGGATGAGGAAGTAAAGAATTATTTTGAAAGCGTAAAAGAAAAAAGATTCCCGATACTCAACTCAGAAGATATAATTGTTAATCAGGTTGGGAAAGATTTATTCGAAAAATTCTTTAAGCATTACACAAAAAAACAATGGAACCTTGAAGCAAATCAATTATCCCCGAGTGTGTGCGGAAGAATTCCTGTGCGGACGAATGATGATTGTAGATATTTTACGGACAAATACCAGTTTATGCCAAAAGATGGTTACACAAAAATGTTTGAAAAGATATTGAATCATAAAAACATTGAAGTAATTTTAGATACAGATTATAAAAGTATTTTAGATTCAATAAAGTTTGATAAAATGATTTACACTGGACCAATAGATTATTTCTTCGATTATAAATTTGGAAAACTGCCTTATCGTTCGATTAGATTTGAGTTTAGGAATTTACCTCAAGTTCAATATCAAGAAACTGCGCAAATAAACTATGTCGATGAATCAGTTGAATTCACAAGAGTTATTGAACATAAATTATTGAGTCAGCAAAATTCTGATACGACAACAATCTCATTTGAATATCCACAAAAAGATGGCGAACCTTATTATCCGGTACCAAATGAAGAAAATAGAAATCAATATCTTCTATATAAAAAAGAAACTGAGAAATTTAAAAATGTTATCTTTTGTGGAAGATTAGCCGAATATCAATATTATAATATGGATCAGGCGGTGGCGAATACAATAAAAGTTTTTGAAGATTTATAAAAATGAACTATCAACCTTTAGTAACCGTAAATATACTTTCATTCAATCGTATAGATGAATTACGAAATACTTTAACTAAAGTTTATGAACAGGACTATAAAAACATTGAAGTGATTGTCGTGGATAATGCTTCAAGTGATGGAAGTTCTGAAATGGTTAACAATGAATTTCCATCAGTTCAACTAATTCAAATGGAAAAGAATATAGGAATAGCTGGCTGGAACGAAGGCTTTAAAGTGGCTAAAGGCGGGTATGTTTTAGTTTTGGATGATGATGCTTATCCAGATAAAAATTCGATCATTTTGTCACTTCAAGAATTCCAAAATGATATTGAAATAGCTTGCATAACATTTAATTTAATAGATATAAACAGTGGTGATTTTTTTGTAAACAATTGGCTACCATCAGACAAAAATAAAAAAACATATTGGCCAGTTTTTGTTGGATGTGCTTTTATTGTGAAAAAGAACAGATTACCAGAAACATTTATTTTTCCTGATGAATACTTTGTTTATCAACATGAACTTCCAATGGCAGCAGAAATATATTTAATTAATAAAAAGATTGCATTTATTCCTTCAATAATTGGATATCATAATTTTAAATCGAATCAAGAATATAAAATATTCAATGATAGGATGATATTTAGAAATACATTAATGTATATCGTTGATTACATACCCTATAGTCTATGGATGTTTTATTATTTTCAAATAATTGTGTTTTACCTTTTACGATCAATCAGACATAAATGGTTGTTATCTTATCTTGAAGTAGTTATTTCTACTTGTCCAATTAAGTTTAGATCAAAGTTAGACTTAAGGTATTTTCTTTTTTTAAGATCTAAAAGAATATTTAATTTCAGTTTGTTAGCAAAATTACCAAACCTTTGAAAATCTTAATTATTACAGAACACTTGAACTTTACGAACGGTGTTGCAAAACATCTTCTATATTTTTTAAAAGGATTTAACAACAAGCACGATCATCAAATTACCATAATTTGCGGCGGTGGGGATGCAATTAGTTCATTTAAACCCCTCGTTGAGAATATTTTAATTTGGTCATTTATAAAACATGAAAATCGTTCCATAAAGAATATATTTAAATCTGTTATGAAGTTATTTTATTTTCAGAAAGTTAATAACTTTAATATAATACACACACACAATCACTATGCTGCAAATATTGCTTTTTTTATTTCACTAATCACAAAAGCCAAAGTGATCCAAACTGTTCACGGAATTATTGAACCAATTGGAAAACTTAAACACTATCCTTCCAAATATTTCATAGTTGTTAATGAACATATTATAAAGTATTTAGTAAAAGAGGAAAGGAAGGATTTGGGCCAAATTGTTTTAGTCAGAAATGGGATCCAAATAGTCAATAACATTAAAAAACAAAAAAATCCAAAACTAAGAATTATTTCGGCGGGCAGGTTTACCAAAATTAAGGCTTTTGATGTGTACTTAAATGCGATTGCTTTACTATCAGTTGAGACAAAAAACAAAGTTGATTTTTATCTAACAGGTAAAGGTGAAGAGTTTGACTTTTTAAATTCTTTAATCAAATCACTTGATATTCAAGTTAATGTTTTAATTGAGCAGGAGCAACTTACAGATTTACTTTTAACCACAGACATATTAATTAATCCAACAAGATCCACTTATGAAGGTTTTCCGATGACAATAGTTGAAGCAGCCTTCACAAAAAATTTAATTATCAGTTCTGACTTTTTAGGCTATGATTCAATTTTAAAGAATGGGAATAATTGTATGATTTTCGGTATTAATGATACTTATGCTTTAGCTGAGAGAATAACCTATGCAGTTGAAAATTATGATAACTTGAATGTATTAGTTGAGAATATGTATAACTTAGCCGTTAAAGAGTTCAGTATAGAAAAAATGATTAATAAAACTTTAGATTTTTATAAGAGGATATAAAGTTGATTACCGTTTTAATGACGACATATAATTGCGCCTCTTTTATAAAAAAAGCCATCACTAGTATTTTAAATCAAACTTATAAAGATTTTGAGTTTTTAATTATTGACGATGGGTCAACAGATAATACTGAAAGTATCGTAAAATCATTCAATGACAATCGTATTAATTATCAAAGGATAGAGCATATTGGAATTGGTGCGGCTTCTAATTATGGACTTAAACAAGCAAAGTATGATTGGATCGCTAGGATGGATGCTGATGATATTTCTTCCCCGAATCGTTTAGAGATTCAGAGCAAATTTATTTGTAATGATTCTGTTCGTATTATTTCTTCGTGGTGTGGATATTTTTTGAACAATAAATTGAAATACATTATTAATACTCCAGTTGATGATCATATAATCAAAGAAAAGCTAAAATTGCATTCCGTAATATCTCATCAAAGTTCTCTTTTTAATAAAAAATTTATACTGAATGAGCTTGGAGGTTACAGTGAAAATCTTGAAGCTTTCATTGATTATGATTTATGGTTAAGAGCAGTCAATAAAGTTAAATTTATAGTTGTTCCAGAAGTATTGATTTATGCAAGGATTAGAAATGATTCAGTCTCTAATTCAAAACTTAATAAAAGGGATTTTACTTTTTATAAGTTACAGCGAAATTATTTTTCCAAATTAGATTCTGAAATCCTGGATAATAAAATTAATGGTTGGCGAGAGTATTTTTATGGAGATAAAAACTCAGTTAGGCTTAATTGGTTAAAAGTCAATTTGAATGAGTGGGATTACAGGATGTTTTTAGCTTTTATAATTTCGTTCCTTCCAGAAAACTTTCTTAACTCCTTTAAAAATTTGAGACTAAGATTAAGGTTTGAATATATTCTAAATCGAAAAATAAAATATTGGGGCTTAGATGATACATTCAGAAAATTATTACTTGAGGTTAATAAGTAATGATTAAGATTCTACATCTTCAACCTGAACTTAATCTAGCATGTGGAATTACAAGGACAATTTCTCAAATCGTTAATAACTCTTCAACCCACTTTGAGCACCACATAATTGCACTTGGTGGAGATGGTTTTTCCAGAATTCAATCGAATTCAGTTCATCTAAAGATTATAGAAAGAGACCGGAATTCATTTTTAGATTCAATTTTAATCTTGTATCAAATTGTCTCTTACCTTAAAATGAATTCTATTGATATCTTGCATTGTCATCACAGGTATTTCGATAGCCTAGTCTGGGTAATTAAATTATTTTCGAAAGTCAAAATTATTACATCAGTTCAAAGTAAAGTTTTCGGTAAAAAAAAAATAAGTTATAAAGCTGATATACTTATTGCTTGCAGTGATTCCATTAAGAATCATTTAATAAATAATTTTAATACATCTCAAAATCGAATTAAAGTTATTTATAATATGGTCGATCAGTATCAAAATTTAAAAAAAGACTCAAATGTTATAACAAAAATAGAACTGCAAAGAGCAAATAATGAATTTGTTATTGGGTTTGTGGGAAGATTAAACTATCAGGAAAAAGGGATTGACACTCTTTTAGCAGCATTTAGAGATTTAACACAAATTTACAATAATATTAAGTTGATGATGATTGGTGATGGGATTGACAATTCTAAAATTCAGGAATTCATAGAGTCTTATAAACTAAATGCAAAATTACTTTCATCAGTTAAAAATATTTTTCCATATTACAAATTAATGGACATTTTGATCGTTCCATCGAAAATTGAGCCCTTCGGAATAGTAATCATTGAAGCAGGAATGATGAAAAAAACCGTAATTGCTTCTAATGTTGATGGAATACCTGAACTGATTAGTAATGGAGAAAATGGATTGCTTTTTGAATCTGGTAATGTTGAAGAATTAAAAGAACAAATAATTAGAATCTACAATGATAGAAAGTTCGGTGAAAAACTTGCTGAAAATCTCCATAAAAAAGTTTTGGATTCCTTCACGGCTGACAAAATAATCCCCCAGTATGAAAAACTCTATTCGGAATTGTTAGTTGAATAAAAAAAGTTCAATAGAGTTACTTGGAACTAAGTTCAGTAATGTTTCTTATAATGAAATACTTAATTCAATTCAATTAGCTATTCAGAGTAGATCCCAACTTACGATTTGCTACGCTAACGTTAATTCTATTAACCTATCGATTAGTGACGAGAAGATTAAGCAGCTATTATCTGAATTTGATATTCTTCATCCGGATGGGTTTGGAGTCTATTTGGGCTCGAGAGTATTAGTCGGCAGAAATGGATTTTCTTATAGGCAAAGCGGCTCAGATTTATATGAACAAATTATTGATGAAGCTATCCTTATCCATTGGAAACTTTTTATTTTTGGTGATACTGATGAAACTTTAGAAAGAATTAAGTATAAATATCCCAAGTTATCGATTGTTGGTAACCAAAATGGTTATGTTTTTGAAAATGAAAAATTATTGTTTGAGATAAATAATTCTAAACCTGATATTTTAATTGTTGGATTAGGAACTCCTAAACAGGAAGAATGGATTGTAAAATATAAATCAAAATTGATGGTTAATGTTATTATTGCCGTTGGGGATGGAACTAAAGTCTTTGCCGGTAATAAAAGAAGGGGACCAAAATTTTTGCAAAAGCTGGGACTTGAGTGGTTTGTAAGATTTATTTTTGAACCAAAACGATTGTGGAAAAGATATTTTATTGGCATTCCTTTGTTTATTTTCAGAGTAATAAAATTTAAGTTCATGAATACATAAACCGGATAGTTTTATGAAAACAACTTTTACTTTTTTGATTTTATTTCTCATTGGTTTTTCATCCTCTATCATTTCGCAGAATAAAATTGAAAAATCCGTAAATGGCTTTTCAATTAGCATTTCATTTGATGAATCTTACTTTAATGATTCTAAAAACGGGATATTAACAATCAGGGATTATCCTGATTTTACTGATGTATCTCAATCTGGTAAATTTAAGTTGCCTTCAAATACTTATTTGATTGTTATTCCTCAAAATTCAAAACCAAATATTTCCATCACTTCTCTTGAGACAGAAACAATTAAAAATGTTATTCCGGTTTTGCAGCCTAAAGCCAAATTAATTGATGATTCAACTTTGGTATATGAACAAATTGATTTTTCAGATGCTGTAATTGATAATAAATCAAATAGTTCTATTGAAGTAATTGGTTTTGTGTGGTACAGGGAATTTTATTGTGCACAGGTTAAGATAAATACTCATCAATTTAATATTAACAGCAGCGAAATAAGTAGAATTAAAAGCGGAAAGGTTTCAGTTGATTTTGGTACTAATTATCCTTTTTCTTTTGTTGAAAACTTTAACGCTAACAATAAGAATTTAAGTGAAGATATCAGCAGGTTTATTCTTAACTATGATATGGCTGATCAATTTGCCGGGAGTCAGCCTTTAGTACTTGAAGATACAACAGGTAACTGGATTAATTATGGATTAGAATATTTAAAGATCGGTACTGCCAAAGATGCTTTGTTCAGGCTTACAAAAGCTGATCTTGAAGCAAAGGGAATTAATACTGCTTCAATAAATCCTAAATCCTTTCGTCTGATTGAATCAGGTATCGAAATACCTGTAACCGTTTTTGGTGAAGATGATAATGTTTTTAATGATAATGATTACATACAATTTTATGGAACACTCAACTATCCTGAAATTTCTCATCGAATAATTAATAATTCCGATGAACCATATAACGAATATCTCGACAGATATTCTGACACAACATTTTATTTTTTAACGTGGGGTACACAGGATGGCAAACGAATTTCTAATCAAACCTCTTTTGCTTCTGGATTAACCGATTCGCTTACATACTATAATTACTCAGAACATGCAGAAAGTAATAGACTGTTTCAAAATTTTTATACTGATGAAGTTGAAAATCAATCTCCGGGTTGGCTTAGAAACAAAACCTGGTATTATTTACAAACTGTTTGGTTATACAGTAACACAACTCGTAATTATAATTTTACGGTTACAGATGCTATCCCTAATAAAACAGCAAAGTTTTTTTATAAGGCTGTAAGCGGCGGTTCGAATATAACAAGCAACGCTCATCAAGTGATATTAAAAGTTAATGGCAGTTTAGTAGATTCACAATCTATAGATAGAAGTGAGCAGCTTTTATTAAGCGGTACTTTAAATACAAATCAATTTATTACTAATCCAAATGTTCTTTCTGTAAAAAATTATGCTAATGGAACAAACCCGAATTATTTAGGAATAGATTGGTATGATATTGAATATCCAAGACTTTTAAAGTTTAGCAGTGACTTTTTATTATTTAAAGTAAGTGACGATATAAGCTCAGGATTAAAGATTGTAAAGATTTCAAATGCAACACTTACTTCTTACGAGATTTATAAAGTAAAACCGTATTACAAAAAAATTGATAATTACCAGGTTAGTGCAAATCAGGTTTTATTTACAGATACGGTAAGAGCCGGGGATGAATATATAGTTGTTGCACCATCAAAAATTGGTAAGCCTGTATTTTATTATAATAAACAATTTGTAAATCTCAGATTTGTTTCTACTCAAGCAGATTATATTGCAGTAACTCATCCAAAGTTTTTACAAAATGCAGAAAATTATGTTAATACAATTTCATCAATGTATGGTATATCAAAAGATTTAGTTTCTGTTGAGGATATTTTTGATGAATTTGGATTTGGTTATCCAACACCTGAATCTGTTCAATTGTATAGTGCAGTCACTTATCAAAATAGGATTGCTCCAAAACCGCAATATCTAACATTGATCGGTGATGCAAATTATGATTATAAACTTTATCGATTTAAAGCTGATGGAGTTAAAGGCGGCGGTAATTATGTTCCTGGATTTGGAAATCCAATAAGTGACAACTGGTTAGCGATTTGGGAGCCTGATAGTTTACCAATTCCTCAATTGAAAGTTGGCAGAATTCCTGTAAATACAAATGAGGAGTTAAGTTACTATCTATCAAAAATTCAAAATAATTATGATGAGAGATTTGATGAATGGAATAAAAAATACTTATTCTTTTCAGGTGGTCGTGCAGATCAGCAGGGTGAAATTGCTCAGCTTAAATCAGTGAATGATCAGGTGATTAATAATTTTGTAAGACCTGAACCTCTTTCCGGTTCATACACACATTTTTATAAAACGTCAAATCCATTATCAGATTTTGGTCCTTATACTCCTGATGAAATTTCTGATGCAATTGATGCCGGTGGTGTTTTTATATCTTACTTAGGACATAGCGGTACTGCTACGTGGGACAATAGTATTAGTGAAACTACACAATTAAAAAATAATGTTAATAGAAATCCGCTGATAACAGACTTCGGATGTTCAACAAATAAATTTGCGGAACCTGATATAATTTCGTTTGGTGAAAGGTTTTTATTGAATGGTGATGGACAGGCTTTGGGATATATCGGAAATTCATCACTAGGATTTACTACAACATCATTAACAATGCCTGTATATTTTTATGAAGATATGTTTAATAGCAGTACAAAAGAAGTTGGTAACGCCCATCTTGCATCCAAAATCAGGATGTTCCAGAATATTGGTACCTCTTCTGTATTTAGATTGTTTTCATTTACTAACACTTTAATTGGTGATCCGGCTGTTAGGATAAAAATTCCTGGTCAACCAAACTTAAAGATTACTTCTGAAGATATAATACTGGTTGATGAAATAATTAATGATTCCAAAGACTCAACAGAGATAAAAATTGTAATTAATAATTATGGATTGAAAGATTCTTCGCAGTTTAATTATCAAATACAACATTCTGCTGGCGGAAGTATTATTAAAACTTTTTCCGGTAGAAGAGATCTGCCGGCTTATAAAGATACAATTAGCATCTGGGCAGAAGTTGAAAATCTTGCCGGTGAAAATTCATTATCAATCAATTTAGATTTGAATAATGAAGTAACTGAAATTTATGAAGATGATAATATTTTAACATATAATTTTTATGTGTATTCAACAGAACTAAGAGATTTAGTAAAACATAGAATTGAAAACTCAAATCTAGGCACTGTTAAAATTCTTAATCCATCGTTGATGGAGAATCAAAATTTTAGTATTAAATATCAGTTGTCTGAAAATAGTAGTTTCCAGAACTTCCAGGAATATGCAATTGCTGCAGATTCTTTTAAAACTGAATTAAGCTTAGGCTCCTTAACACCAAATAAAAGATATTGGTTTAGATATAAACTTGATGAAAGTAATTCAGAATTTTCAGAGGTTAAATCATTTTATACTAGTGGAAATCGTGATTTTATTTTAATTGATTCAACATCTTTTAATGAGCAATCAAATAACGCATTGCAATTTCAAAATGATAAAATATTAATAAGCCCCAAATTGGATAATATTTCTGTAACATCAGCTGGCTTTGAAGCTGGTGCAACATGTGTGATTGCAAAAAATGGGGTGAATCTATTAGCGAATACCTTTTTTGCTGGAATGGGAATTGTAGTCTTTGATGACATCACATTTGAAGTTGATACATCAGCCTGGTTCCAGCTTTTTAATCAACCACTTAATATGACTCAGTTAGTTGAGTTGATAGATTCAATACCTCAAGGCAAAATTGTAGCTATGGGTGTATCTAGTGATGCCGCAAATAACATAACCGTTGCTCTAAAAGATGCAATTAAGACATTAGGCAGCATAAAAATAGATCAAATTTCATATAGAGCTTCCTGGGCTTTAATTGGTAGAAAGGGTGCTGTCCCTGGATCAGTAATGGAAGAACTACGCGGAAGATATGATGGATTAATTTACATAGATTCCACATTCACTATTCCAAGAACTAATGGCACTATGGAAACCATAGTAATTGGGCCATCAACAAATTGGCAGAGTGCAACTGTTTCGCAAAATATTCCAAGCGGTAGTTCTATTCAGCATTTTGCATATGGAGTAAAATCTGATGAAACAATTGATTCACTTGGAGTTTTAAATTTTATAAACAACAACGCAAACCTTGGTTTTATCAATCCAGATATCTATACAAAATTAAAAATCAAATCTGAATTCAATGCAACTCCGGAAGGAATTTCCCCAGAACTTTCTTCACTTGGTGTTGACTATGTTGGATTACCCGAACTTGGTCTAAATTATCAGGTGGTTTCTATAGACAAAGATACATTGATAGTTGGTGAAGATCTAAATATTAAGTTCTGGATTTATAATGTTGGTGAATCAAATGCTGATACAGTTAAAGTTACTGCAAATGTAATTGCTCCTTTAAATACTTTTGTAAATCTGCTGGATACTGTATTGTTTGATGTTACAGCAAACAGCAAAGTTTTATTTGATTTGAATTACCAAAATGTTGAAGTAAACAATCCAGCTAGTATTATTATCAACATCGATCCCGAAAATAAAATTGATGAATACTATGAAGACAATAATTTCTTTACAAAATCGTTTTATGTTAAAAGTGATATTATTCCGCCAACGCTAAAGATTACTTTTGATGAAACTGAAGTTGTAAATGGTGATTTTGTTTCTAATCACCCAAACATAAAAATTTCAGTTAGTGATAATTCAGCATTCCCGATTACTGATCCGAACCAGGTTAAAGTTTATCTAAATGTTTCTGAAGTTGATAGACAGGAGCTGAATGATTCATTGTTTATTCAAAATCAAACAATATCATATAATCCAACTTTAGAGGATGGAGATTATTTATTAACTGTTATTGCTGATGATAATAGCGGAAACACAGATTCAAGCGATATTTATTTTGTGGTATCATCCGAAACAAAACTGCACCAGGTTTACAATTATCCAAATCCGTTTGCAAATGAAACTTATTTTACTTTCAGACTCAGCCAAATTCCCGATGAAGTAAAAATAAGAATTTATACAATTGCAGGTAGATTGATTAAAGAGATAACAAAAAAATCATCTGAACTAAATTATGATTTAAATAAAATTTTATGGGATGGAAGAGATGAAGATGGAGATGTTATTGCAAATGGTACTTATCTTTACAAAATGATAATTAAAGATGCTGATAAAATAGAATCAGTTACACAAAAACTTGTAATTTTAAAATAGAATTTTCTTTAACAGAATAATTGGAGAATAAATGAAAACTCTTTCTGCTCTCTTTTTAATAGTTGTATTTAGCCTACCATCTTTTGCTCAATGGGATAAATATCCACGACCAGATGAAGGTAATTTTAATGGTGGTATGGGTATAAATTGGATCGATGGTAAACCTCATTATCGCGTAAGTTTTAGACCAGAAATTTCTTTTTCACAAGTTGGTATTGGATTGGATTTGAATCTTGATTTTGATCCTGAAGGTAAACTTAGAACAGAAAATTTTAACGAAGCTTCTGATTATTTGAGTATCATCAGATATATAAGATATGGATTAAAAAATGATCCGGTATTTATAAAAGTAGGTGCGTTGGATTATTACACTCTTGGTCACGGAAGTATAATGCAGCATTTTAACAATAGCCCAACTTACGATAACAGAAGAATTGGTTTAGTTGTTGATATGGATTTAGGAAAATTTGGAATTGAATCGATTATGGGTTCGTTTTCTCCAGCAGGTGTATTTGGAGTTCGTGGTTATGTAAGACCATTGCAGCTTACTTCCGCCTCTGATATTCCTATTATTAGCAATCTTGAAGTAGGCGCTTCATATGTTACAGATCTAAATGAAGATGCCGGTGTTATTGCAGGAAATTATATTCATGCTGATGAAGAATTTAAAGTAACATCTGATACTGGAGCAATAAGTATTGTTGGCTTTGATATTGGGTTACCTTTATTAAACTCAAGTGTTACAGATATTACTTTGTATGCAGATTATTCTAAGATAATTAATTTTGGAAGTGGTGTAGCGACTGGTGTTATGTTTGATTTTAATTTAAGTACTTTATTAAACATTTCAGCAAAGTTAGAACGTAGATTTAATAGTGGTAAGTACATTCCGGCATATTTTAATTCACTTCACGAGATTGAAAGATTTAAAGTTGATTCTTCCAAAGGGACATTTGTTAGTAAAGCCTTAGCACTTAATAGTATTACCGAAAATATGAATGGATTTTATGGTGATTTGTTAGTTAGAGTTTTAAATTTATTTGATATTTATGGTAGTTATCAAAGACTTGATAAAGAATCTAAGAGCGGAATACTAAACCTAAGGACAGCTATCGAACCAGAGAGTGCTCCATTTGTTTTGCGTGCTGGTTATGATAAAATAAATATTCAAAGTGAAAAAGATTTATTTAAACTTGATGATAGATCATATCTCTTTACAGAAGTTGGATACAAACCTGTAGAATATATTTTGGTTTCAATTGTATATAGCTGGACGTACACTCCAGTACGTGGTAATGATGATAGAATAATTGCATTTGAGCCACAGAAACGAATTGAACCGAGAGTTTCTTTTATTTATCCATTTAAATTTTAACAAAATAAAAAAAATAGTGGAACGGTCGGGAGACCGTTCCCTACATTTTAAAAATATAATCTCTTAACTCAGCAACTGAATGAAATATATTTTTAGGATTTAACTTTCGAACTTCTTCTTCAGCGTAACTATCCCATACAACAGATGCAATTTCAACCCCCGATTCATTTGCTGCAATAATATCCGAAGGAGCATCCCCAATCATTAAAACATCTTTTGGATTTAAATCAAATATCTGTAAAAACTTATTTATTCCTTCAGGAGATGGTTTATGATTTTCAACATCATCACCACTTACAATCAAATCAAAATAATTAGTTAATTCAAATTCATCTAATGTGATTAATGCAGAGGTCCGTCCTTTACCTGTAAATATTGAAAGCAAAACATCAGCGTTTTTTATTTCAACAATTAATGATTTTATTCCATCATAAAGTTGAGCAATTGAATGATTGTCCTTATAATATTTATAGTAATCTTTTCTTGCAGATTCATATTCATCGTTGCAAATTTCTTTAAGTATAACATCCTCAGTTGGACCAAATAGAGCTATAACTTCTTCATCAGAAAAAGATTTACCTAAATATTTTTTTGTTATATGATTAAATGAATCAAAAATTAATTGGTTAGTAAAAGTTAGTGTACCGTCAACATCAAATATAATCCCTTTGTATCTTGATTTATTTTGTAACACAATATCTTTGGTAGAGTTCAACATTAATTAAGTTCCTTTTTCATTTGTGCAAACATTACATTTCTTATTGAATTATTTATGAAATTATTTCTCATTCCGAAATTATATACATTTATCAAAGATACTGTATCTAAAGTATCTTATTAAAAATCGTTAGTACATGTACTAATGTTTTTTATTAATAACAGTTATAAACTTAAATGGTTCTTAAAAATATTTTTTTAGCAGTAGTAAATATAAATTGTTGTTTAACGGAAAAGCTAAAAGTAACATTCAAATTCATATGTTCTTATTTGGGTGTCAAATATTGTAATCTGGTACTCTTACAAATTGTAAGTTAATTATATAATTTCGGTTAAATTTTCCTTCAATAACAATAGTGATAACAAAAACTGCAATTTTAGTTGGCATAATATTGGTAAAAATGGAGCGCTGATAAGAATGAATAACATAACAATAATCCGAATCCATAAAAATATTATACTTTTAACATTTACAAACAATTGTTGAATATTGTTTGTTGTTTGATACTGAAAAATTATTTTTAATCGATTTAACTATTTTAGAAAAAATATAAAGTTCTACTTATAGAAAAACTTGTTTAGCTAATTATTTCTTTCACAAATCATAAGGTGCATTATGAAAAAAGTTACTTTACTTATTTTCCTCATTGGGTTTACAATAACTCAATTTAATTTTGCTCAAGGGGATCAACCATCAGGGCAAACATATCAATATGATGTCCCTCAAAACATCAAACTATTACAGCAACAAATAAAATTAGCTGAAGATAACGAAGATTGGGCAACATATAATTCTCTTCGCCCTCAACTAATTAATGCTTTACAAGTCGTAAATCCTCAATTGGCATCAAGATATAAAAATGTAAGTATCGAATTATTAAACGGTGATGCTCCCTTAGTTGATGTTGTTACTAATTCAACCAATTCAAACATAGTAGATCAGCCTATGTGGGCAACGGACGTAAAAGTTCATAATGGCAATGCAAATGATATATCATTAGTAGTAGGGCTTGGTGATACTCTTTATTTAGGCGTACTATCTAACTATACAGCTCCAACTTTAGATTCAATTAGTATTTATCGTTCTGTTGATGCTGGCGCAACATGGACAGTATTTAAGAAATCTTTCTTTAACGCAAATACAGATAAAATTGAATTAATGGATTTTAGAGGAACTACAGGTCCATCATATTTACTCTTATTTTACAGATATGAAAGCGGAGTTTTATGGTGCACAAGATATACACCTAGTGGTGTTGCAACCCATTCAGTAGTAGCAGATAATGTTGGTGATTTTGCTGTTGATAGAAATTATACAGCTACAGATTACAGAGCAATGGTTCTTTATGATAGTACAGGATGGATGCATTCCGTTAGAAGTGAACCAAGCAGTTATGCAAGTGTTTGGCAGGATGATACACCATTAGGGATTTTAGGTAAAGATATGGATTTCGCATACGGATACGTTGGTAGTGGTTATGCAATATTTAATGGTGGCAGTTCTGGCAATCTTTATATAAAACCTAATTACAATTATATGGATCCTTCAAGCTGGCAGCCTCAAATTACAATTGAAACAGGTAATACTGATACTACTTTCTCAGCAGAAATTATAGCTTCCAGACAGGATACATCCTCACAAACAGTTATGGCTGTTTATAATTGGGTGAATAATGGTAGATACGATTTACGTTATGCAAGAAAAATCGGGGGTTCTTCATGGTCAACTCCTATAAATTGGTCTTCTTCAGCAGGAGATAATAAATTAGTCGAACTTTATAATAAACGTTCAAATGCTAATGATGTATTTCAGGCAAGTTTTACTAGAACTGGTTTAAATAATGTAGCTCCTAGAGAGATTCGTTATCGAAAATATAGTTCGGGTTCCTGGAATGTTAGTGATCCAAAATCTGATGCAAGTATAAGTGTTACAGGACTTGTTGGATCAAGTGTTGTTGAATTAGCCAATGGAACAGCTTGTTTATCTTATGTTGGTGTTAATTCATTTGATGTATATTTTGACAACGAAGCATGGGTTACAGACGTTACTCCAGAAACAGGAATTCCTGAAGTGTTTTCTTTACAACAAAACTACCCAAATCCATTTAACCCAAGTACAACAATTAAATTCAGCATTCCTGAACAAACAAATGTTACTTTGAAAATATTTAACAGCATCGGTCAGGAAGTCGCATCATTGTTAAATGGTGAAATGGCTGCTGGAAATCATTCAGTTGATTTTAATGCAAGCAAACTTTCCAGCGGAGTTTATTTCTATCGAATAGATTCTCCATCTTTTACATCAACAAAAAAGATGATTCTTATAAAATAATTACAAATATTTTATTTGTTAATATTCAAGGGCGGCGTAATTGCCGTCCTTTTTTATTTCCATCCAGCCAAAACTCCTTGCATAAAAAATGCAACATTTATATGTTTGGCGGCGTCTAATCAAAATTAAATTTAAAAATTATAGTATTTAATAAATAATGAGGTTCCGCCTTGGATATTGTTGCATTAAATGAAAAGATAAAAAACGAAAGTGCTTTTATTGATTTACTGATGAGTGAAATCGGTAAAGTTATTGTTGGCCAAAAAGTAATGGTTGAAAGACTCGTAATCGGACTACTTGGCAACGGACACGTTCTACTTGAAGGTGTGCCGGGTCTGGCTAAAACTCTTGCCATAAAAACTTTAGCTCAAGCTATGAAAGCAAAGTTTCAAAGAATCCAGTTTACACCGGATTTACTTCCAGCAGATTTGATTGGAACTCAAATCTATAATCAAAAAGATGGAAATTTTTTGATTCGCAAAGGCCCAATCTTTTCTAACTTTATTCTTGCTGATGAAATAAATCGTGCCCCAGCTAAAGTGCAAAGTGCTTTATTAGAAGCGATGCAGGAAAGGCAAGTTACAATTGGTGAATCTACCTTTAAACTTGAAGAGCCTTTTTTAGTTCTTGCGACTCAAAATCCTATTGAGCAAGAAGGAACTTATCCATTACCTGAAGCACAGATTGATAGGTTTATGTTAAAGATAGTTATTACTTATCCTGAACGTGCTGAGGAGTTAGCAATTATGCGTCAGAACATCAGTATGATTGAAACAAAAGTTAACCCTGTTATTTCTCCAGAAGAAATTTTAAAAGCACGACATCTTTTAACCGAAGTTTATATCGATGAAAAAATTGAAAAGTATATTCTTGATATAGTATTTGCAACGCGTAATCCAAAACAATTTGGATTAAACAATCTTGCTGAACTAATTAGCTATGGTGCATCACCAAGAGCAACAATTAACCTTGCACTTGGTGCAAAAGCTATGGCATTTATTAAACGCAGAGGTTACGTAATTCCAGAAGATGTTAGAGCAATTTGTTTGGATGTATTGCGTCATCGTGTAGCTGTTACTTATGAAGCTGAGGCTGAAGAAATAACAAGTGAAAATGTTATCCAGGAAATTCTGAATAAAGTTGTTGTCCCATAAAAATGTTAACTAAAGAACTTTTAAAACAAGTTAGACAAATTGAGATTCGCACCAAAGGACTTGTAAATCAGGTCTTCTCAGGTGAATATCATTCTGTGTTCAAAGGGCGCGGAATGGAATTTTCTGAAGTTCGTGAATATCAATATGGTGATGACATTAGAAATATTGATTGGAATGTTACTGCGCGTTTTGGTCATCCATACATAAAAATATTTGAAGAAGAACGCGAACTTACTGTAATGCTTATGGTTGATCTAAGCGGTTCATTAATGTTTGGATCTGTATCTAAAACCAAGCAAAGAATTGCTGCTGAGTTAAGTGCTATTCTTGCATTTTCTGCTTTAAAGAATAATGATAAAGTTGGATTGATTTTATTTACAGATAAAATCGAAAAATTTGTTCCACCTCGAAAAGGGAAGAAACACGTTTTGAGAATTATCCGTGAAGTTCTTTCATTTGAGCCTGAGGGCAAATCAACAAACATTCGCGGCGCACTTGAGTATATGAACAATGCAATTAAGAAAAAATCTATTGCGTTTTTGATTTCAGATTTTATGGATGAGGGTTACGAAAAGATTTTAAGAATTGTTGGGCGCAAACACGATCTGATAGGAATTGTTTTAGATGATAGACGTGAAAAAGAAATCCCAAATATCGGGTTGGTTAAACTTGTAGATGCGGAAACTGGTGCTGAAAGATGGATCGATACAAGCAGTAGAAGAGTTCGTGAGCGAATGATATTTGATCGCAAGGAAAGAGAAAAACTTCGCAATTCAATTTTTGTTAAAAGCAGACTTGATAAAATTGAAGTAACAACAGGTTCAAATTACATCCAGCCGCTTGTACAGTTTTTTAGAAGACGTGAGAAACGATGGTAAAGAAATTATTCTTATTGCTGGTTTTACAATTCTTTTTATCTCCAGCTTTCGCACAAGAGATAACAGTAACTGCTTCTACAGATACCAGTGATTATATGATTGGTGACCAGATTCAATATTCACTTATCATAACAATGAATAAAAATGTTTACATCATAAATCCTTTCTTTAGAGATTCACTAAAAAATATTGATGTGCTTGGAATCAACGGACCAACTCTTGAAGAGACCGAGACTGCAAAAACTGTAAAATATTTGTGCATCCTTTCAAGATTTGATTCTGCATTAGTTACAATCCCTGCAATTAAGGTAGAATATAGAACCAAAGGTGATTCAACATTAAAAACTATTTTATCAAATCCAGTTTCGTTCAATGTTCATAGGCTTGATGTTAATGTGAAGGAAGAAATAAAAGATATAAAACCACCGGTTAGATTATTTGATTATTTCTTTTTGATTTATTTTCTGATAGGAGCTTTAATATTATCGATTCTTGTTTATTACTTCATATACATAAAATATTTTAAGAAGAAAAAAGAAGAGATAGTTGTTAAAAAAGAAATTAAATTATTATCACATCAGCTTGCACTGAAGAAACTTGATGAACTTGATAAAGAACAGTTATGGCAAAAAGGATTTGTTAAAGATTATCATTCAAGAATTACAGATATCATCCGCGAATATTTTGAAAAACAATTTGGACTGCCTGCGTTAGAACGTACAACAACTGAATCATTAAATTTGTTAAACAAACATCCATTAGGAGTAAAAGTTTTAGATATAACTTCTCAATTCTTTAATAATGCTGATCTTGTAAAGTTTGCAAAGTTTACTCCGCTTGAAATTGTAAACCACGAAATGATGACTCAAGCAAAGCATATTGTAAAAAGAACTGCACAGTTGGATAAAGAAGAAGAAGTAATAAATGTAAATGAGGATGCAAATGTTTAGCAATGTAACTTTTGCATACTCGTGGGTTTTATTTTTTCTTGGGATAATCCCATTGCTAATTGCCTGGTACATTTGGAAGGGCAGAAAAAAGCAAGCTGCAATTTCTTATTCATCATTAAAGACATTTGAAAAAATTCCTTCAACATTAAAGGAAAAACTAAGACATCTACCTTTCGCATTGCGAATGCTTGCGTTAGGTTTTTTAATTGTTGCATTAGCAAGGCCACAAAATTTTTCTGCTGGACAAAGTGTTAATGCTGAAGGAATTGATATTTCCATGGTACTTGATATTTCAGGAAGTATGCTTGCTGAAGATTTTAAACCAAATCGCTTGGAAGCTGCAAAAAATGTTATTGATGATTTTGTAAAAGGCAGAACAACTGATAGAATCGGTTTAGTGATTTTTTCACGTGAGGCGTTTACTCAGTGTCCGCTTACTATTGATTATTCTGTTTTAAGAAATCTTCTAAGAGATATTAAAACTGGAATGATTGAAGACGGAACAGCAATAGGCAATGGAATTGCAAATGGAATTAATAGATTAAAAGACAGTGATGCTGAAAGTCGCGTTATAATTTTATTAACCGACGGCGTTAACAATGCTGGTGAAGTTGATCCAATTTCCGCTGCTGAAATTGCTGCTTCATTTGGAATTAGAATTTATACAATCGGTGTTGGAACTCGTGGTGAAGCACCTTATCCGGTGCAAACCCCTTTTGGCACAAGATATCAAATGGTTCCTGTTGAAATTGATGAAGTTATAATGAAAAGAATCGCCGAGCAAACTGGTGGCGAATATTTCCGTGCAACCAACAATCGTGCTTTAGCAGAAATCTATAATAAAATAGATAAGATGGAAAAAACTAAAATTGAAATAACATCTTATAGAAATGCTCAAGAACTTTTTGCTCCCTGGTTATTGATCGGTTTTGTATTGTTGTTATTGGAATTGTTTGCATCTAAAACAATCTTAAGGAAATTACCCTAATGTTTAGATTTGCAAACCAAGAATACTTAATTGCATTGTGGTTAATTCCAGCTTTGATAGTTTTATATGTTTTATTTAATCGTAACAGAAAAAGATTACTTGAAAAATTTGCTGATAAAGATTTGCATAAATTTATTATGTATTCATTCAGCGGCGCAAAATCTAAATTAAAATTTGGTTTGATTTTAACTGTATTAACATTATTGATACTTGCATTTGCAAATCCACAGGTTGGAACTAAAATGCAGGAAGTAAAACAAACAGGAATTGATGTTTACATTTTACTTGACGTTTCAAGAAGTATGGCTGCAGAGGATATTAAGCCAAATAGATTAGAAAAAGCTAAATATCAGATCTCAAATCTTATACAAAAACTTCGCGGTGATAGAATTGGTTTGATAATATTTTCTGGTGATGCCTACATCCAATTTCCGCTAACCACAGATTATTCCGCTGCAAATTTATTTTTATCAGCAGTAGATTTTAATTCTGTTCCTCAACCTGGAACAGCAATTGCATCCGCAATAACGATGGCAGTTCAATCATTTGATTCTGCTGTGACTGACAAAGCAATAATTGTAATTACTGATGGGGAAGATCACGAAGGTGATATTGATGCTGCAGTTGAAGATGCAACAGATAAAGAAATAAAAATTTATACAATTGGTTTAGGTTCACCGGATGGCGTTCCGATACCAGTTTATGATAACCGTGGAAACGAAGCAGGTTTTAAACAGGATAATTCTGGACAAACAGTATTAACAAAATTGAATGAAAGCATATTAAAAGAGATTGCTAATAATGGTGATGGCAAATATTATCGTGGCAACAACTATGAAGATTATCTTGATAAAATCTACAATGATCTATCAAAACTTGATCAAGCTGAATTTGGTGTAAAAAAAGTTACTGATTACGAAGATCGATTTTATTACTTTTTAATACCAGCAATTTTGTTGTTGATAATTGAAATATTTATAAGTGATAAACGTTCGCCATTCTTTACAAAGTTGAATAGAAAATTAGGAATTGAAGCGGAAGAAAAATGATCTATATGAAATTAAATATTTTTTTATTTGCTGTTCTTCTTTTAGTCTCAAATGGATTTTCTCAATCCAACAGAAGCACATTAAATAATGGAGTGGATAAATATGATGAAAAAAAATATACAAATGCAGAAGTTGATTTTAGAAAAGTTGTAGAAACCTCGCCAAAAAGTTATGAAGCAAATT
The DNA here is from genome assembly GCA_016707585.1 of Ignavibacteriales bacterium. Lineage (GTDB taxonomy): Bacteria > Bacteroidota > Ignavibacteria > Ignavibacteriales > Ignavibacteriaceae > IGN3. Next base: position 653,615 of record JADJHL010000008.1, read on the forward strand.
TTAATCTTGGTAATGCATATTACAAGCAAGAAAAATATGATGATGCAATAAAATCTTACCAGAGTGCGTTTGAAAATGCCAAGGATAATGAGAGCAGAGCAAAAATATTTCACAATGTTGGTAACTCGTTACTCAAATCCAACAAGATTGAACAAAGTGTTGAAGCTTATAAAAACGCACTTAAGTTTAATCCAAATGATCAGGATACAAAGTATAATTTATCTTATGCTCTTGAGCTGTTGAAGAATAAAGATAAAAATAAGCAGGATAAAAACGATCAAAATAAAAATGATCAGAACAAACAAGATCAACAGCGACAACAGAATCAAAATCAGGATCAGCAAAACAAAGATCAAAACAAACAGGACCAACAGCAGCAACGAAAAGATCAGGAAGCAAAACAGGATAACACAAAGCAGCAACAATCTAAGGAACAAAAAATTTCTAAGGAAGAAGCTCAGCGTATTCTTGATGCATTAAAGAATAATGAAAAAGATTTACAGAAACAATTAAGAAAAGTAAAAGCTAAGGTTAGAAAAACGGATAAAGATTGGTAATGATAAGAAAATTATTTTTATTATTTCTAATAATTTATAGCACGATAAATTTTGCTCAATCATTTGTTGCAACTGTGGATAATAATAAAGTTGCTGAGAATGATCGGTTTCAACTTGAATTCACATTCGATGGAAAAAATCTTAATGCTTTAAAACAGTTTAATCCTCCTTCATTAAAAGATTTTAGAGTTCTTTCTGGTCCAAATCAATCCACAAGTATGCAGATAATTAATGGTGTTTCATCTTCATCATTAACTTTGTCTTACATCTTAATGCCGAACACAACCGGCTCATACACAATTGGCAGTGCGTCAATTCAGTATGAAGGACAAACATATACAACTAGTCCAATTAAAATTACTGTTGTTAAAGGATCACAAAAACCTAAAGAAGATAATAATAGCAGTGGAGTTTCAAACCAGGAAATTGCAGAAAATTTATTTATTCGTGCTTCGATTGATAAAAATAAAGTCTATCAAGGTGAGCAAGTTACCGTAACTTACAAACTCTATACAAGATTGAATATTGCTGCTCAAATGTCTGTGGATAAGCTTCCACAGTATCAGGGATTTTGGGCTGAAGAATTAGAAACTGCGAGAAATATTTCTTTTGGTAACGAAGTTATTGATGGAAAACAGTACAAAGTTGGATTGCTAAAACGTGTAGCGCTTTTTCCTAGTCAGTCAGGTAAATTAGAAGTTACTCCATTTGAGTTAACAATTCCAATTCAAATACAAAAGAAAAAAAATCCTAATAATGTTTGGGATGATTTTTTTGGTGATCCATTTGGCAGATCTGAAATAGTTGAGTATCCTGCAAAATCAAATACACTTAAAGTTGATGTAATCCCATTACCAGAAAATAATAAACCTGCTTCGTTCAGAGGTGCAGTCGGTAATTTTAATTTTTCAGCTTCAATTGATAAACAAAAAACCAAAACCAATGAGCCGATAACTTTAAAGTTTGATATTAATGGAACTGGCAATCTTAAGTTGCTAGAACTTCCACCATTTGAATTGCCAAACGGATTTGAAAAGTATGATCCCAAAACTGATGAACAAATAAATCGTTCTGGAAAAATTAGTGGAACAAAAAAAGCTGAGTATCTGTTGATTCCAAGAATAGCTGGTGCACGAGAAATTCCTGCAATTGAATTTTCATATTTTGATCCGGAAACAAAATCTTATAAAACTATAAAATCAAAATCATTTAATGTTGAGATTGCGCAAGGAGAGGGAAGTGCTGATGATTATGTTGATCAACAAAACATTCAGCAATTAGATAGTGATATTCGTTATATCAAAACAAAGTTTTATGATGTTGAATTGCAAAATGATGTTTTATTGTTAAAGCCTGGATTTTGGGCTGCTTCAGTTTTTCCTATGATTGCTGCGTTTGTGTTAATTGGTTGGAAACGTAAACAAGATAAGCTTTCTGGCAATCAACAATTATTAAAATATTCTAAAGCAGAAAAAGTTGCTCGTAAACGTTTTAAAACGGCTAAGAAACTTCTAGATGCAAACAACATTGAATTATTCTATTCCGAAATATCTCAAGCTTTGTTCGGGTATCTTGAAGATAAATTCCACATTCCAAAATCTGAATTTACTTTAGATCGTGCTGTTGATGAATTATTAAAACGAAATATCAAACCAGAACTTGTGGATAAGATGAAAACGAATGCTCAGAAATGTGAGTTTATAAGATTTGCACCGGGAACAAATGCTGCACAGGCCATGAATGAAATGTACCAGGCATTTTCTGATGTTGTTATTGATATTGAAAGATCAATTGTAAAATGAAAAAATATTTAATTAACATATTTTATCTTTTCATCCTACTATCTTCTTTCGCTAAGGCTGATTCAAATTCAATTATGCAATCAGCAAATGAGTATTATAAAAATAATCGTTACCAACTTGCAATTGAAGAATACAACAAACTTCTCTTAGATGGATTTGAGGGAACTTCACTTTATTACAACTTAGGTAATGCGCATTATCGTTTAGGTAAAGTAGGATATGCAATATTATATTTTGAAAAAGCATTAAAACTTTCTCCGAACGATGAAGATGTAAAGCATAATCTTGCGCTTGCAAAATTAAATCTTAAAGATAAAGTTGATACGCTTCCACCATTTTTTATTTTTAATCTATGGGAAGGGCTGCTTGCAAGTTTTTCAGTTACTGGCTGGACAATAATCGTTTACATTGTTTTTATTTTGTTTTTGATAGTAACGGTATCCTATTTCTTCTCAAGAAATGTTACTGAACAACGAATTTCTTTTTTTTCAGGAGCCGGTTTAACAATCGCTCTTGTCTTCGCGATAATTTTGCTCGTCGTAAAAATGAACAAAGAGTATAATGTTAAAGATGGAATTATTGTTGAAACAGCAGTGGTTGTAAAATCGTCTCCAGATTTTTCGTCTAAAGATTCGTTTCAAATCCACGAAGGATTAAAAGTTAGAGTTGAAGATCATGTTGACGATTGGGTAAAAATCCGATTAAATGATGGAAAAATTGGCTGGATTAATGAAAAAAGCATTGGAATTATTTAGAAAAATCCAACTATTGGTATTTGCAAATAATTGTCTTTTTATTACCTTTGATCAGAAACAATTAACAAGAAAGGTAATAAATGAAGAATCTTATTTTTGTACTAGCCCTTGTAACCGTGTTTGCTTTTGCTGCAAATGCTCAATCAAAAGATTGCTGCTCTAAAGAAAAAGGTGAAACCACAAAAGTTGAAAAATGTACAGATAAAGATCATACACTGAAAACTACTGAATGTAAAGAAACTGTTTCAACTACTTCCGCCGGATTGAAAGATGGTAAAGAAGTAATTGAAAAAGAAGTTGTTGTTACCAAAGTTGATAAGAAAGAAAATTGCGGACCTACTTCTTCTTGTTGTGATGGTAAAAAAGAAAAGAAAGTTGAAAAAGAAGTAGAGAAAAAAGAAACTAAATAATTTTATTTGTATCAACTTAATTTTTTTTATTCCCGCTTTATGCGGGATTTTTTTTTGAGAAGAATTGCAGATATAGATTTCATTTTAACCAATCAGATTTCTAACTTTGCCCCAATAAATTTTATAACAGGAAAAACTAAATGGAATGGATTACTGATCCTCAAGCTCTTATTGCATTATTAACTTTAACAGTTTTAGAAATAGTCCTGGGAATAGACAACATTATTTTTATTTCTATCCTTTCTGGCAAACTTCCAAAATCTGAACAAAAGAAAGGAAGGCTAGTTGGACTTGCATTAGCAATGTTGACAAGAATACTTTTACTGTTTTCAATTTCTCTAATTGTAAAACTAACAGAACCATTTTTTACAGTTTATGGTTTAGGGATTTCCGGTAGAGATTTAATATTGATACTAGGTGGATTATTCTTGCTGGCAAAAAGCACTATGGAAATTCATTCCAAGTTAGAAGGTGAAGAAGAACATCACAATGTAAAAACAAAAGCTTCATTTGCCAGCGTCATTATTCAAATACTTTTACTTGATGTCGTATTTTCACTTGATTCCGTAATTACTGCAATCGGAATGGCAAATGATTTACCTGTAATGATAATCGCGGTTGTGATTGCTGTAATATTTATGATGTTCTTTTCAGGATCAATAAGTGATTTTGTTGAGAAACATCCAACAATAAAAATTCTTGCTTTAAGTTTCTTACTGCTAATAGGATTCTCATTAATAATCGAAGGTATGCATCAACACATACCAAAGGGATATATTTACTTTGCAATGGCATTCAGTGTATTTGTAGAAATGCTAAACTTGAAGATGAGAAAGAAAAAAGCTGAACCAATTAAGTTGAGGCAAGAAATTCCCGGTGAGTAAAGATATTTTATTTGTAACGGAAATTTATTATGTGTGATTTAAAAAAAAGTATATTAGAAAAAACACATTATATAGTTTAAAACCACAAACCCAATTCTTATAAGAATTGGGTTTGTTAATTTTAATGCAATGAAAAAATTCTATAATCCAAACAATACTGTTAATTTAAATTCAATAGCACTCATATTTCTTGAATCCACAATAAAATGATCAGTTAAATTTCCGGCAGAAGGATCTTCAGCATCATTAAGATTAGTGTATTGATCCAATCTTGTGTGTGAAGTAACTGTTTCAATCTTATATTCTTTTCCTCCCATATTTATAAGATGATACTGGATATTTGCATCTAACTTAATTCCACCTAAACTAAATACAGCTCCAATTCCAGCTCCCAGACCGATTCTCGTTGCACTCGTTAAATCAGCTTCGCCACTTGGAACACCGGAAACTCCAGTAAACTCAACAGAACCAGAAATTGTATTAATTGCCACAAATCCCTGTAAATAAGGTGTGATAGGAGAAAGCGGGATATTCATTGCGAATTCTGGTCCAACCTTCATCGATACAACTTTTTGAGAATTTTTAATAGTTCCACCACCGGAAGGAGCATCGCCCTCACCACTAAACGTTGTGTAGCCAACTTCACCAAAAGCATTTATAAATAGTAAACCTAATCTTGCTTTTGCATGGAAGTTAATGCCTGATTCCATTCCATATTTTTCACCGTTATAAAATTCTGCTGTAGTTCCGCCATAATCTCCAGATGGAACTGAATAACCTAATCCGCCACCGATTTGAAAACTAATTTGAGCATTTGTTTGAGAAACAAATAGAAGAATGAATGCCGCAAAAAAGATTGATAAATAAGTTTTTTTCATGTTCTCCTCTATGAATTTTGTTTACGGATTAAACATAGGAAAAAATTTGGATAAATTTAACCCAAAATCTAAAATTGATTGCCATAAATACAGTTGCTATTTTTAACTATATGGATTCAAAAAAATACAATAATACTAAGCTTGTAATTGGAATTGGAAAAGCTATAATAAGTTTTATTTTACTTTATCTTTTTATTGTTTTGGGATTTAGTTTAGCTCTGCAAAATTACATCCAAACATTTACCGAAAACACTTATTTAGTTTTTATGATTTTTGTATTTGTAATTGGAATTTTTAGTTCAGTTTTATTTATGCCGATAAATATTTATACGGACTTTTATCTTGAACATAAATACAATCTATCTAATCAAACAATTTTTAAATATTTTTTGGAAAATTTAAAATCAATGTTGGTTGGATTAGTAATTGGAATTCCAATTCTTTTACTTTTCTTTTATGTAGTAAACCAATTTGGCGATTTATGGTGGCTGGTTTTTGCATCAGCAATGTTTTTAATTTCTGTTGTGTTATCACAGATTTTCCCAATTCTTATTATGCCAATATTTTATAAAATTATTCCTTTAGAGGATGAAGAATTAAAAACAAGAATTACTAATCTTTCCAAAGGTGCTGGAATAAAAGTAGAAAACGTTTTCTCTTTTGATATGAGTAAGAACACTAAAAAAGCTAATGCAGCCTTTACTGGATTAGGAAAAACAAAAAGAATTATTCTCGGTGATACTTTATTGAATGATTATTCAAAAGATGAAATCGAAACAGTTATCGCGCACGAACTTGGTCATTATAAACATAAACACATAATTAAGAATCTAATCTTTGGAACTATTTCAAGCTTCCTAACTTTTTTCATTATCTCAATTATTTATAAGATTTCACTAGGCTGGTTTGATTTTGAGCGCATCACACAAATCGCTGCGTTACCTTTACTAAGTTTATGGGCAATGTTGATAGGATTAATTCAGTCTCCAATTGGAAATATTCTTTCTAGAAAATATGAGTATGAAGCAGACCGATATGCAATTGAATCAACCCATAAACCTGAAAGCTTTATAAAAACATTAAATAAACTTACAGATCAAAATCTGGGTGATAGAGAACCACATCCATTTGTTGAATGGTTTTTTTATTCACACCCATCAATAAAAAACAGGGTTAACTCGATAAAAGATTTTGTAATTAGGAATAATATTGTGGAAGTTGTTAGAAAAGAAATTGTAGAGGTAACTAGTTGATTACTTACATTAAAATATTTTTAATTGTTATACATACTTTTGATATGCTCATCAATCGGTTTAGTTGTAATTTTTCTTGATAGAACATTTACACTTTATCATTACCTCGCAAAAATATTTCCTGGCGGTATTCTGCTGATTTCAGGAATTCGAGTTAAAGTAACGGGACTCGAAAACATTGATAGAAAAGCTGTTTATGTCTTTGCATCAAATCATTCAAGTCAGATTGATATTACCGCTTTGCAATGGGGAGTTCCAAATCGTTTAAGTATGATATTTAAAAAAGAACTTGCACGTATTCCATTTTTTGGCTGGCAGCTTTATTTGGGACCTTATGTAGTTATCGATAGAAATGATCCCAAAGCTGCGATGAACAGTTTAATAGAAGCAAAAAAAGTAATGGATAAAAAACACATTTCAGTACTTGTCTTTCCTGAAGGTACAAGAAGTGAAACTGGTGAAGTACAAAGTTTTAAACGTGGCGCTTTTTATCTTGCTGCACACAGTGGTTATCCTATTGTTCCAATAACTATTAATGGAACAAAAAAAGTTTTGCCTAAAGGTACGTTTAAGTTAAAAAGCGGAACAATTTATTTGCATTTTGATAAACCAATTCCAACGGACAATATTAAATCAAAACAGGATGAACTGGAATTAATGGAAAAAGTTAGATCGATTATTATCAGCAATCAAAAGGAATATAATTAATGGCAGTTACTAAAAAAGATGTTGAGAAAATTGCTGAGCTTGCAAGATTAAAATTTACAGATGAGGAATTGGAAAACTTCACTCCACAAATGAATGAGATTTTATCTTATATGGATAAACTTAATGAGCTTGCTACAGAAAATGTAAAACCACTTTCTCATCCGGTTGAACAAACAAACGTTTTTCGTGAGGATGAATTGAAACCATCAATTTCAACAGAAGATGCTTTGAAAAATGCTCCAGATAAAAATGAACATCACTTTAAAGTTCCTAAAGTAATTGGTGATAAATAATGGCAAAAAAGGTTAAGCCAAAAAAAACTAATCCTTACATTCTTGGCGTTATTCCTGCACGATTTGCATCAACAAGATTGATGGGCAAACCACTTGCTGATATTGGTGGTAAATCACTTCTTCAACACACTTATGAAGGTGCAAGTAAATCCAAACTTTTGGATAAAATAGTTATTGCAGTTGATGATGAACAAGTTGCAAAAGCTGCCAAAGGTTTTGGTGCTGCAACGATTATGACTCCAAAAGATTGTGCAACAGGCTCTGATAGAATTGCAATCGTTGCAAAAGAATTTCCTCGTGCGGATATAATTGTAAACATACAAGGTGACGAACCATTTATCAGCGGAATGATGATTGATCAAGCGATCGAGCCTTTATTATTTGATTTTGAAGTTAACGTTTCAACTCTGGCAAAAGTTATTGATAATGTAGAAGAATTTAATTCACCTTCAGTTGTTAAAGTAGTTTTTGATTATAAAAATTTTGCACTTTATTTCTCGCGTTCTCCAATTCCATTTGTGCGTGATGCAAAAGATGAAAAAGAAATGTTAGAGAAAGCAAATGTTTATAAGCACGTTGGATTGTATGTTTATCGTAAAGAATATTTATTAAAGTTTACTAAACTTGAACCAACTGATCTGGAACAATGGGAAAAGCTTGAGCAATTGAGAATGTTAGAAAACGGATTTAAAATAAAAATTGTTGAAACTGAATTTGATAGTTTTTCTGTTGATACTCCTGAAGATTTAGAAAAAGCAAGAAAGATTTATTCTAAACTTAAAAAGATTGAGTTAGCAAAATGATTACTCCAAAAAAGATTTCGCTCGCACAAATTCCAACTCCATTAGAGGAAATTAAGTTTGAAGGAAATAGTTTTCTTCTTAAACGTGATGATTTAACAGGTTGTGAGTTATCCGGAAACAAAGTGAGAAAACTTGAATATCTGCTTGCAGATGCTAAAAGTAAAAAGGCAGATATAATTTTTACTTCGGGGGGTGATCAATCAAATCACGCAAGAGCAACTGTTATTGCAGCAAAGAAAATCGGATTAAACACAAAATTATTTTTGTGGGGAAAAGAATCTTCTGCTGCAAATGGAAATCTTTTTCTTGATAAAATGTATGGAGCTGACATTCAATATTTTTCTGAAAAGGAATATGAAAAAGTAAACGATGTAATGTTTGAACAAAGATTATCATTACTAAAAAAGAAAAAAAATGCTTACGTTTTTCCAGGTGGTGGATCTACAACTCTTGGAATTTGGGGTTACATTAATTTTATAAATGAGCTAAAAAAGCAAATTGATTTAACAAAAATAGATTCAATCGTTGCAGCTTGCGGTTCAGGTGGAACAGCAGCAGGAATGTTGGTTGGAGCTGCTCTAAATAAGCTCAATATTAAAATTGTTGCTGTACACGTTTTAATGACTAAGAAAGAAATGGAAAAGCATATTTTACAACTTGCGGAAGGTTGTGTACTTGATTACAAATTGAATTGTAAGATCAATCCGGAAAATCTTGTTGTGGTTGACGGATATTCAAAAGAAGGTTACAAAAAAATATCTCAATCTAAAATTAAACTGATTAGAAAGTTTGCAGAAGAAACAGGAATTCTTTTCGATCCGGCTTACACGGGAAAAGCATTTACAGCATATTATGAAAAATATTTAAAAACTGGAAAAGGGAAGAAGAATATTTTTGTTCATACTGGCGGTTTGTTTGGTGTGTTTGCAAGAACAAAAGAATATCTTGAATAATCTTTTGTTGGCAGTTATCAACAAAATAAATTAACTTTACTGCAATAAAAATAAGCGAGCTTAAAATGGATTGTATATTTTGTGAAATAGCAGAAAAATCTTCTGAAGCTGAAATAGTTTTTGAAAACGATAAGTTTGTAGCCTTCCTCGACATCAATCCTGTTAATTATGGACACACTTTAGTGATTCCAAAAACTCATTACGATAATTTTTTAACAATTCCGGCTGAAGATTTAGTTGCAATGACTAAGTTGACACAGTATCTTGCCGGGGTTGTAAAGCGTGCATTAAAAGCTGATGGATTCAATATTATTTCAAACAATGGCAACAGTGCAGGTCAATCAGTTTTTCATTTTCATTATCACATAATTCCACGATACGAAAATGATTTTCATATGCGACCAAGAACAATTGAGTATAAAAATACAGAGATAGAAATTTATCGTGAAAAGATAAAAGAGGCTGTTACAAAGTATGAGGGAATTCTTAATGGATAAAAAAATAAGAGTGGTTGTTGCAAAATCCGGATTGGATGGACACGATAGAGGTGCAAAGGTTATTGCTGCTGCTTTGCGTGATGCTGGTATGGAAGTTATTTACACAGGTTTACGGCAAACTCCAGAAATGATTGTTGAAGCCGCTTTGCAGGAAGATGCTGATGTTATTGGAATAAGCGTTCTGTCTGGTGCACATATGACAATCTTTCCGAAGATAAAGAATTTGTTAAACGAAAAAGGTATGGATGATGTTTTATTAACTGGCGGTGGAATTATTCCTGAAGAAGATATTGCAAAATTAAAAAATATTGGAGTTGGCGAAATATTTACTCCTGGTGCCTCAACTACAGATATTGCAGATTATATAAAGGAATGGTGTAACGCAAATCCAAGAAATTAATTTTTAATAAGTGTTTTTCTCTTGAAGTAGTTGTAAACACTTTAATGGAATCAAAACTTCAAAGCAGTAATTAATTTGTTCAGTCACTTCTGAATCTAATCTTTTAGTAACCTTAAATGGAATACATTTATTTTCAAGTTCTCTTGTGCAATCATATACCTCAGATTCTTTGGATAAAATTTTGTATTGTACAAAACGAAGTTGATCAATCGATAAATTATCTGAAACTTTTATTCCACAGACTGGACAGGATTCAGAATCAAAATTCAAAATTGTATCAAACTCAGCAAGATAATCTTCAAAACCAGTTAGATCATCTTCCGATTGAGAATTCTTTTCAATCATATATTCTAAAAATTTTGAGGTTTGTTAAGTTTAAAACTTACTTTTGTCCCTTCACCCAACACACTTGAAATACTTATTTTCCCTTTATGAAGCTGCACTATCTCTTTGCAAAGCGCCAGTCCTAACCCTGTTCCTTTTTCTTGCTGTGTGCCTTTGGTCGTAAAACTCAAATCAATTCTAAAAAGTTTATTTAAATCTACTTCTTTAATTCCAACTCCTGAATCAGAAACTGTGTATTCAATATAATTATCATATTGTGTTTCTGAAACTTCTATACTTCCACCATTTGGGGTAAATTTTATAGCATTAGAAACTAAATTTTGCATTAATGATTGAAGCATCGTATCATCACCAAAAATAAAACTTTGATGACCAAGTTTATTTCTTATGCTAATATTTTTTAATCGTGCAACCTGGTTTAATAATATTCTGGTGTCTTCTACAATAGTAAACATATTTTGTAATGCAGGATCATACTTTATCTTACCTGATTCTAAACGACTCCACTCCAGTAAGTTTTCTATAAGTTTATAAGTACTTTCTGTGGATTCTTTTATTGTAAGTAAATATGATTTTATTTCTGAATTAGTTAACGTATCAAATTCTTCAACAATCATCCTGGATAATCCAAGCAAACCATGAAAAGGACTTTTTAAATCGTGAGCAAGTATTGAAAAAAATTTATCTTTAGAAGCATTTGATTCTTTAAGTTCTTCAGAATATCTAATTACAATTTCTTCATTTCTTTTTTTATCAATAGCTAAAGCGATTTGCTCTGAAACATAAATAAGAATTTCTTTCTCTTCCTCACCATAAGTTAGTGGATTTGAATAATCTTGTACAACAAGAACACCAATCGTGTTTTCTTCTACTTTTAATGGAACACCAAGCCATATTTGTGTTGCCTCACCAATAAGTGATGTTTCACCAATTCTGCGTAATTCTAAATCTCGTTCAGCATTAATTAAGTGCGCTGTACCGGTTCTTAAAACATATTCTGTTAATCCTCTCGCTGCTTTTCTTTCTAGCGGAATTTCATCAACCTCATCTACAAAATATGGAAAGCTAACATTATCAGTATCAGAATGATAGATTGCGATATAAAAATTATCTGCCCGCATCAATTCACTTATTGTTTTATGAATTGTAGAATAAAGTTCATCAATGTTTTTTAGTGTTGTTACAGCTGTAGATATTTTAAACAATGCATCATTAATATCCTGCGTTTTTTTTAGCTTGGTTATATCGCGGGTAATACCAAATGTTCCATACACATTATTACTCTCATCAATAAGAGGAACTTTGGTAGTAGATGCCCAGGTTACTTTTTCATCAGGCCAAATTTCCTTTTCTATTTTATTAATTATCGATGTTCTGTTTTTTATTATTTCTTCTTCATCTTTTTTTGCCAGTATTGCGTGTCCATCATGAAAAATATCAAAATCAGTTTTACCTATAAGCTCATTAAAAGATTTTAATCCCATTTTAACCAATGTTGCATTATTAGCCTTTATAAATTTGCTTTCAAGATCTTTAAAGTAAATTGAATCCGGCAGATAATCCATAAAATATTTTTGAAGTTGAGATTCTCTAATTACTCTTGCCTCAATTTCCATCTTTTCAGTTAGATCACGTATAATTACAAATTCTAATCTTTCAGATTGAGAATTTATGAGTCCAACACTTAATGCTACAGGAATAAATGTATTTTTATTTTTGTGTATTAAGTCAATTTCATAATTAGATGGAACATCTTCACCAGCATTTCTTCGCCTATATCTATCTAAAACAAATTCTAAATCATGTGGTGCAATTACTTCTTTAAGGTCAAGATTTGTAGTTTCTGCAATTTTATAACCAATTATCTTGTCCAATGCATTATTTGAATAAATAATTTTACCGTCTCTGATTAAAACTACACCATCGGGAATTGTATGGAAAAGTACATCAAATTTTTCTTTAAAATCCAAATTATTCTGATCTAAAAAATTTAGACTATTAAAAATACTTTGCTTGGCTGTTTGAGCGGATTTCTTTTCTGATGATTCGTGCATAACAATTTCAGCTAAATGAATATTTTTTTATTAGAATACATTACAAATTATCCATAAACGTGCCACTTAATCAATGAAAAATTGTCTTTTATAGGCTGATTTAAGGATAGTTGACAAGATTGATTTTTTGTGAAATAATTACAGCCGGTTTTCTTTCTATTAGAACTCACATTTTATATATTTGCACCTGTTTTTTGTAAAAATTAGAAAGAATTATGCAGCAATTAAAGGATTTGAATCCAGCACAATTAGCAGCGGTTGAGTACATTGAAGGTCCTCAAATGATAGTTGCCGGCGCAGGCTCCGGTAAAACTAAAGTTCTTACTTACAAAATAGCTTACTTGCTAAAGAAAAACTTTACTCCAGAATCAATTCTTGCGCTTACTTTTACAAATAAAGCAGCCAATGAAATGAAGGAAAGGATAAAAGTACTTATCGGTAAAAAAGCCGATGATTTGTGGATGGGAACTTTCCACTCGGTTTTTGCCAAAATACTTAGAGTTGAGGCTAAACATATCAATTATAGAAGTAACTTTTCAATTTATGATACTATTGATTCACTTTCTTTAGTCTCAAATATTATGACTGATCTTAATATTGATCTTGATAAGTTTACTCCAAATTCTGTAAGACATCGCATAAGCTTTTTAAAAAACCACATGATTACTCCTGGTGAATACAGAAGCAAACATGTTAGTTCATTTCTTGAAGAAAAAATAGCAGAAGTTTATGTAGAATATCAAAAAAGATTGATTGAATTTAATGCAATGGATTTTGATGATTTGCTACTAAAACCAATCGAACTTTTTACCGAAAAGAAAAATATTTTACAAAAGTATAAATCAAGATTTGAATACTTACTTGTTGATGAATTTCAGGATACAAATAAAGCTCAATACGAATTATTAAAATTGCTTGTATCAAGAAATGGTTTAATTTCTGTTGTTGGTGATGATGCGCAGAGTATTTATAGCTGGCGTGGTGCAAACATCGGTAATATGCGTGATTTTGGAAAAGATTTTCCTAAGTACAAATTATTTAAACTTGAACAAAATTATCGATCCACAAAAGTTATCCTAAAAGCAGCTGATTCTGTTATTAAGCATAACAAAGATCAAGTTTCTAAAACTTTGTGGACTGAGAATGAAGAAGGCGAGCCAGTTGTACTTCTAAAATGCTCTGATGAAAAGGATGAAGCATCACAAATATCAAAATATATTAAGTACGAAACTTCTAAGAAGAAATTAACTTTTAGCAATTTTGCAATTTTATATCGCACCAACTCACAATCACGCGCAATGGAAGATATTTTCAGAAGAGAAAAAATTCCATATACAATTATTGGTGGTGTTGAATTTTACAAAAGAAAAGAAGTTAAAGATGTTGTTGCGTATCTTCGTGTAATTTCAAATCAGAATGATGAAGAAAGTTTATTAAGAATAATGAACTTTCCACAACGTGGAATTGGTAGTACAACCGTTGTTAGAATGATTGCATTTGCCCGTAAACATAATATTACTTTATTCCAAACTATGGGTAGAGTTTTTGAAGTTATTGACATTAAAGAAAGAATACAGAAGAATGTTAAGCAGTTTAAAACTTTGCTTGATAAATATATTGGCCTTAAAGATAAACTTTCTGCTGGTGAGCTTACACGCGCAATGGTTGATGATCTGGCCTTAGTTCGTATGTTTAAGGAAGAGGGAACTCAGGAAGCAATGCAGAGAATGGAAAACATAAATCAATTGCTTGCATCATTAAGTGAATTCTCAGAAGCAAATTCTGATGCTAAACTTGAACAATATCTTGAAGAAGTTTCATTGGTTGCTGATATTGATAATTATTCTGATACAAAAAATTGTGTTACATTACTTACAGTTCATGCTTCAAAAGGATTGGAATGGCCAATAGTTTTTGTAAGTGGATGCGAAGAAGATATTTTTCCTATTGCAAGTAAATTTTTATCTGATGCTTCAGTTGATGAAGAGCGACGATTATTTTACGTTGCTTTAACTCGTGCACAGAAAAAGGCTTATGTTACTCATGCTCGCTCGCGTTATAGATTTGGCGAAGTTGCATATCAAAGTCGTTCCAGATTTATTGATGAGCTTGATCCAACAACTTACAGAGAAATGAATGGTGGATTAGGACGTAAAGCAAATCGTAAAACAAAAAAAGAAATGTATTACGAGTACTTTGAAAAAGTTGAGTATGAAAGTTTTGATCAGGATGGAGTTGCACTAAAAATAGGAAGCCGTGTTATGCACGATAAATTTGGTTTAGGTAAAGTTGTTGATGTTGTTGGAAGTGGTGACATGACAAAAGCTACTGTTCACTTTGAAGGGAATAATGTAAAACAACTTATGCTAAAGTTTGCAAAACTAAAAGTATTATAATTATTTTTTTATTGGATGTTTTTTTAGGAGTTAAAAAATTATGTCTATCGCACCAAAAAAATTAGCAATAGTAGTTGGCGGCGGACCAGCGCCGGGAATTAACAGTGTTATTGGCGCTGCAACAATACGTGCCGCTGTTGAAGGCATTGAAGTTATTGGAATTAAAGATGGTTTTAAATGGATAATGCAAGGAGATATTACCCACGTTAAAGAATTAAATATTCAAAACGTAAGTCGTATTCACTTTAGAGGTGGATCTTACATTGGTATTTCAAGATCAAATCCTACAAAAGATCCTAAACATTTAGAAAACACAGTTACATCTTTACTTAGATTGAATGTTGATAAACTAATCACTATCGGTGGTGATGATACAGCATTTAGTGCACTTAAAGTTAATGAAATGGCTTCCGGTAGAATTAAAGTTGTACATGTTCCTAAAACAATTGATAACGATTTAGATCTGCCGCACGGAATTCCAACATTTGGATTTCAAACTGCAAGACACATTGGAGTTGAAGTTGTAAAAAATCTTATGGTTGATGCACAAACAACATCACGCTGGTACTTTGTAATTTCTATGGGCAGAAAAGCCGGGCATCTGGCACTTGGAATTGGTAAAGCAACCGGTGCAACACTTACGCTAATTCCTGAAGAATTTGCAAACAAACAAATTAAGTTCAATCACATTGTAGATATTTTGGTTGGCGCGATCATAAAAAGGTTGAGCTATGGCAAACCTGATGGTGTTGCTATTATCGCTGAAGGTTTAGTTGAGCATTTAGATCCAGCAGATCTTGAATCTTTGGTTGAAGTTGAACGCGATGCACACGATAACATAAGAATTGCTGAGATAAATTTTGGTGAAATATTAAAAGCTAAAGTTCAAGAAAGATTAAAAGAGTTTTCTATAAAAGCTACAGTTGTTGCCAAGAATATTGGTTATGAATTACGTTGCGCAGATCCAATTCCTTTTGATATGGAATACACAAGAGATTTAGGATTTTCAGCAGCACAATTTATTCTTGATGGCGGAAGCGGAGCAATGGTATCAATTCAAAACGGAAACTTTGTACCAATGTACTTTAAGGATATTATTGATCCTAAAACAATGAAAACAAAAATCAGAATGGTTGATCCTGCTTCTGAAAGTTTTTACATTGCAAGAAGATATATGTTAAGATTAAATCAAGCTGATTTTGATGATCCGCATGAACTTGCAAAGCTTGCAGCTACTGCAGGTATGTCAATAGATAAGTTTAAAGCAACATTTGGTTATTTAATTGAAAACGATTTGTTATATCAATTTATAAGAGAAGGTAAATTTGCAATTGCATCTTCGGAATCAAATATGGCTCATAGAATTGCTGCCGAAAATGATAAAAATGATGATGATGAAATGTAGTTTGTAGTGTTAAAATTATTTAAGGCGATTCAAGTGAATCGCCTTTTTTATGAGTTAATAAACCTGTAAAAAGTGCTTTAAATCAATTAGTATATTAAAAACAAGATTTCTTTTTTATTTTTCTACACTTTATTTCACAATTATTAAATTCACGATGTAAAAATGAAGGACTATTAATGACAAAGAAATTTGTATCCAATAAAGATGAAACAGTAAGGATGTTTAACAATGATTTTCTCGAAGCTTTATCTAAAGTACATCCTTCAGTTCCATTAATAATTTTTTTACCCATTATATTTTTTATGATATATATTTCTGTTGTTGATTATAAAATTTCAACATTTAATATAATTGGATTGATTGTATTTGGCATTTTTATCTGGACATTAACAGAATATCTTTTGCACCGATTTATATTTCATCTTGAATTAAAAAGCGAGTTAGGTAAAAGAATTCACTTTATGTTTCATGGTGTTCATCACGATTATCCAAGTGATTCAAGAAGATTGGTTATGCCGCCTTCAGTTAGCATTCCTTTAGCAGCTTTTTTTTATTTTTTATTTAAGCTTCTAATCGGAAGTGTTTCGGTAAAGCCTTTTTTTGCTGGATTTTTAACCGGTTATCTTTTTTATGATATGACTCATTATGCGGTTCATCATTTTAATATGCACAGTAAATTTTGGCTTGCAATAAAACATCATCATATCAAACATCATTTTCAGGATCCAGATAAAGGATACGGTGTAAGTTCACCTATGTGGGATTTAATTTTTGGTTCAACTTTTCCCAAGAAAGATGAGCAAGAAACCAGTGCCTAAATTATTTTAAGTTTGTTTACAGGAGAGTTCAATCATCAAAAAATATCTGGTACAGTTTGCTTCAATAATTTTTGTAGTACTTATGCAAATTGTGTTTGTTGGTTGTAATGCATCTGTTGCCGAGGATGTTTTTATTCGTACCAGCCAGGTTGGCTTTTTGCCATCCGATGTGAAAACAGCTGTTATCCTTTCAAAAAAAGATTTATCAAATCAATTATTCTTTATTGTAAATACAAAATCTGAAGATGTTGTTTATAAAGAAATGATAAATGATTCATCAACTGTTTATGGAGATTTTAATTATTGTTATAAAATTGATTTCTCAACCGTAAAACAAAATGGTGAGTATAAAGTAAGAGTATCTGATTCAGAATCTTATCCCATAAAGATTAATGATTATATATTTAATGCTATTCGTGATTCACTAAGTCTTTTCTTTAAAGTACAGCGATGCGGAGCAACAAATCCAGTATTACACCAACCTTGTCATCTTTCAGATTCATACAAGTTAATTGGATATAAAGATTCATCTGCAAGAGATTTAACTGGCGGTTGGCATGATGCCGGGGACTATATAAAATTCCTTAAGACAACTGCATACACAACTTATCTTTTAATGTTTAGCTATCAGTTTGATGAAAGTAAGTTTAGTTATGATTTGAATAAGAATAATGTTCCGGATATTCTCGAAGAAGCAAAAATCGGATTAGATTGGTTAATTAGATGTAATGTTAACAACGAAACTTTAGTTGTTCAGGTTCAAGATGAGAATGATCACACCGTTGGTTGGAGATTGCCCGAAAATGATAGCTTGCAATTTACTCGACCTGCTTTTGTTAATATCGCAAAAAGTACAATTGGTTATTATGCTGCAACTTTAGCTTTAGCCTCGAAAATCTGGAAAGAAAAATTTTATGATGATAAGTTTTCTGAACAGTGTTTGATAATTGCAGAAAAATTTTATTCTTTGAAGGATATTGTGCAAGATGTTGATACAGTATTTTCAAATCATTACCCTGAAATAGATTTTAATGGTAAACTTGCACTGGCAGCTATTGAACTTTTCAATTCAACAAGGAAAGATCAATATCTAAAAGATGCTTTAGAATATGGTGAAAAAGCTGGCGCAGATTTTTGGTGGAGTGTTTCTGATATAAATTCTTTAGCTCACTTTAGTATTGCAAAGTTCAATCCTGAATTTGCAAACTATATTAAACAAAACCTTATTCAATCTCTCAATCATTCTAATAAAGAATTGTATAATGAAGGATTAGATTATTCCTGGGGAACAACGAATACTTTTCTTGGTATCAGCCTTCAATCATTATTGTACAAAAAACTAACCGGTTCGAACGAATTTGATTCATTAGCAATTTTTCAAAGAGATTATGTGCTTGGTAAAAATCCGTGGGGAATTAGTTTTATTTATAATATCGGAACAAAATTTTCTGAAAATCTACATTCACAAATTGCATTTTTTAATAAAGGATATTTACCCGGTGGGCTTTCGGCTGGTCCTGCACCGGCAACTATTTTAGAGAGGTATAAAATTAATCATTCAGATAAATCATTTAGTCAATTTAATTCAGATATGGTAAAGTATTCTGATGACAGGATGGACTTTATAACAAATGAGCCGACGATAGTGGGGAATGCAACAGCTTTATTTGTTTTTGGATGCTATTCTAAGTAATAAACAGCATTAAAAACTTAAAATTGCGACAAAATTGGCTTGTTACATTATAATACAATTGTTTTTCAATGTCTCTCTTTAGTCCAAAAATTTAACCCTTTTTATGTGATTTTTAAGCTTAATTAAAGCTAACAAGCGGTATAATTGTTGGTTAAATATGCAAAAACTTAAACTATGAAAAAAAGCGTGCAATTATTCTTATCCGGTATCCCTATAGTTGATAGTGCCTGGGGAGGCTTTTATCACGGTGGAACTTATTTATTAGTCGGAGAAAAAAAATCCGGCAAAACTTTATTAAGTCTTCAGTATGCTGTTGAAACTGCAAAGAGCAAAGAAGTTTGTCTTTACTTTACCAGTTCTCGACCAAAAGATTTAATGATTCATGCAGCTTCTATTGATATTGATCTTGAGAATTACATAAATCAAAATTCAATAATAGTTGTTAGAGTTGCACATCCAACTGAAACAACTGAGTTTAAAACTAGAGATGAATTTTTAGGCGACTATCTTCAAGATATAATTAGCGTTATTAAACAATATCGTCCAACCAGAATTATTTTTGATGAAATTACACCTTACGTTGAGTTTGAAAATTTAAATTTACTTAGAGATTCATTTGGTTCTATGATTGAATCTATTGAAGATTTGGGAATTACGAGTTTATTTATTTTAAGAGAACCAGCAGCACAATCATCAAAAATGATTTTTAATGTTTTAAATTCTTATGCTACTGGAATTATCCAGCTACATAAACCTGAAGATTCCGAAGAACAAAAACCTGGTGTAATTGATATTACTCCGAACATTGGCCACACCGAAGGAAAATTTAAGGCTAATTACTTTATTGAGCCTTATAAAGGAATTACAACTGATTTTAAAATTACAAAACGTTCTACAAGAGATAATATTTTACCGGATATAACAGAAATTCAACCCGCTAAAAATAATATTACAAATTCTGCTGGATATATAACACCAAATATTTACAGCATTAATGATTTTAAACTTATTGTAAACAACCAGATTGCTTTGTATAAAACCACGGGACAAATGTTTACAATCCTTTCATTAAGAATTAATCCATTTAGTACATCACTTAATAAAATAACATTTGATCACTTAAGTAATTCAGTATTAGTATCAGCACATAAGAAAGATAAGATTTGTACAATTGGTGAAAAAATTTATGTACTTATCACCAAATCTGATGATACAATAATAGATGAATTTATTTCAAAAGTTCACAAGCAACTTAATGGCGGTGGATCATCAAATGTATCTTACCTGATGTTAAAAGTTAATTCCGCAATGAATAATGCAGATGATGTGTTTAGTGAATTTGAACGTGAAGCAGCTCGAACACAATTAAGCCAGAGATAGAATTGATAACTTAAAATGAAATCAATTTTCTATCACTTACTAATTCTGCAAATCCTTTTAATAAGTTCACAACTCTTTTCTCAAAAAGACAACTCATCCGATTTAAAATCAGAAGCAATTCGATTGATGTCTGATCAACGTTATGGTGAAGCGATTGATCAACTTAATAAATTTGTTTCTGCAAATCCAAATATTGCAGATGGATTTAATTTAAGGGGAACTTGCTACGAAAAAAGAGGAAATTATGAGTATGCTGTTTATGATTTTCGCACTGCAAAAAAATTAAAACCAGGTGATAATGAAATTGTATCAAATCTAAATAGAACTACAAATAATTGGTACAAACTGCTTTACAATAAAATTGAGGGTCACAAAAGAGAGATTGCAATAAACTCAAGCATTGCAAAAAATTATCTTGAGATTGGTAAGTGTTATAAAAATCTTGGTGAATGGAATGAAGCCGAAATATGGTATGATCTTTATCTGGAAAAAGAATTTGCATCGTCAGATGAGATAATTAGATACTCAGAAATACTTGCTAAGAATAATCATATTACTAAAGGTGAACCAATTCTTAAATCATATGCGGAAAAGTTTTCTAATGATCATAGGATATGGTCTCGTTACGGATATTTTACACTATGGTTAGGTAAAAATAAAAATGCAATCGATGCCTTTGCAAAATCATTAGAGATAAGACCTTACTTTAAAGAAGCTATGGATGGATTAGATATTGCAAAAGGTAAAGGATATGTTTATTCGGTTAACGATACTTCTGCAAAATTTAATTATGGATTGCCAACTACTGCGCAAGAATATGCAATCGATAAATTTTATCGTCAGTTAAAAAAGAATCCTGAAAAAGATGATTTAAGATTTAAGTTGATTGATGAATTGATAAAAGCTAATCGATATGAAGAAGCTTATGATCAACTAAATATTCTTTCACCAAAATATTCAGAAACAGATAAGTTTAAAGATTTATGGCTTAAAGTTACAACTTTAAGAAAATCATATTACGCTGATAGGATTAATTATTATGAAAATTTACTAAGCAAAAATCCAAAAGATAAAAAAGCATTACTTGAATTAGCTAAATACTACTCTTATGATAATGATTATGATTTAGCTGTAAAACTTTATAAGAGTTATTTAGAAAATTATCCTGAAGATAATGAAGTAAGATATCAGCTTGCACAAATTTTAATTTGGCAAAATAATCTTTGTGAAGCAGCAGAGATTATGAATGAGGTGGTTATTAATAATTCTGGAAATGAAAAATATCTTTTACTTGCTGCAAAAATAAATTTGTGGTTAGATAAAGATTCAGATTATACTCAATCAATCTATCAAAAAGTTTTATTAAAGGATCCAACAAACAAAGAGGCTATGTTTGGGATGGCAAATCTTTTAAT
This sequence comes from Ignavibacteriales bacterium, assembly GCA_016707585.1. Lineage (GTDB taxonomy): Bacteria > Bacteroidota > Ignavibacteria > Ignavibacteriales > Ignavibacteriaceae > IGN3. Next base: position 675,314 of record JADJHL010000008.1, read on the forward strand.
AAAAAGTAACAATCTTTTAGAAGCAAAAAAAACGATGGATGATTTAGCCATTGTAGATAGCCTCTCGGATGAATATAGATTGCTAAAAAATAATTATTTATTTGCGGTTGAACAGAATGCGTTGAAAGAATCTTACAACTTACTTGAAGAAGCTAGAAAATATTCTTCCCAAAAAGAATTTGATTCATCAATACAAAAGTTTAAATCTTATCTAAATGATAATCCAGAAAATAAAAATGTAAATATTGAACTTGCTGATGTTTACATTGCCAATGGCCAATTAAATGATGCAGAAAATATTTATAAGTCATTACTAAAATCAGGTGAAGATTATGAGATTAGTAAGCGACTTGCAAAAGTTTATTTGTGGGATAAGGATTCGATTGCTGCGGTGAATGAATTCAAAAAGTTAAATCAAAAAAATCCGCAAGATGTTGAAACAAAACTTTTGCTTGGTGATGCTTATCTGCAAGCTGGGCAGACTCAAAATGCACGAACAATTTATGAAGATTTGATTTTAAAATCACCAGATTCTTATATCTTACAAACAAGAATGAACTGGCTTGGCGGAAGTAATAAATTTTCGTTTAATAGATTTCCAACATTCATACAATTGATTCCAAGAGGCTTATACTTTACGGATAATACAGGTTTAGATTATTCAAACTACGGTTTAGGCTTTGACCTTGGAGTTACGAATTTTTTGACTTTAGGATTTTCAGGTGCGCGTGGTAAACTTTCATCAGAAATGGAATCGCTAAGATTTAACCAGTTAAAAGGCTCAGCTTTTATAAAGATTTGTGAAATCTTTTCTGCTGCTGGAGCTTTGGGACAAACTTTTTTTATGGATGATAATAAAGAAAATATTTTTGAGTTTTCATTATCTGCACAAAAGAAAAATATTTATAACGTCATTGCATTTCTAAATCATTCTGATGCAGCATTTTTACTCTATTCTCCATTTTTAGTTAATACAAGATTAAAAGCAAATCAGTTTGGACTAAATGGCGAGTATAAATTTAAAAATAGTTTAATTGTTTCTGGTAAGTATTCTTACTTAAGTGTTTCTGATGAAAATTATGGCAACCAATTTGTGGCGCGACTAGGAAAAATTTTTAATTCTGAAATTACTGCTGGTTACGAATACTATTTTTATACTTTTAACAATCAAACCAACTTGTATTGGAGTCCGAAAAATTTTGAAGCACATTCAATTTGGGCTGATTGGATTTTGTATGAAGATGAGGTTGTTGATTTTACAATCGGTGGAAAAGTTGGATTGATTCCAAACAATGATTTTGTTTTATCTGAATTTTATGCAGCATTTAATTATAAAATAGTTCAATCATTATTTTTGCAAACAAAATTCGCAACTTCAAGTTCTTATCGATCAGGTTCAGGTTATAGGGCAAACTCGATTCAAGCAAGCATTATTTGGTCGTTGTAAACGTTTAATTTGCAGTTTTTTAGCTTGTTTGATTATGATACAATCGAACAAAAAATCCAATATTGGAATTTAAAAGCACACCAGTTTGTGGGAATTAAATATCTAATAATATTAAATAAATGGCATTATTGTTGAATTTTTAAAGCAAATCTTAATAAAAATTGATGAAATTTAATCAGCTCGTCGAACGTGCTATAATAACTATTTCAAACCGTGAAGATGAGAAAAAGGGAGAGAACTTAGAACAAAAATACTTACGTAGAATTCTTGTAAGCGGAATAATTTCATTACTCTTAATCCTGTTAATCGTTTACACATTACCTTACACAATTTTATCGTATAGTTCTTTGTTTGAGTACTCAACAATTATTGCGTTTGTAATTTTCCTTTTCATTCTTCTGGTTAGATATTTTGCCATTTTGGTGATGGCTTATTTGTATTTGAACGAATATACATTTTCAGATACAAATGGCTTTGCTCCTTTTGTGTCTATCATTGTACCTGTTTTTAATGAAGGTAAGATTATTAAAAACTCAATTCTATCATTATTAAAACTTGATTATCAGAATTATGAAATTATAATTGTAAATGATGGTTCAAATGATGACACAAAGCAAGTTGCTGAATCAATGGTTGGTTTTCAAAATGGAAAATCTGGAAAGATAAAAGTTTCATTAATCAATCAACCCAATCTTGGTAAAGCTAGAGCATTAAATGCAGGAATATATTATTCCAAAGCTGAGTTTGTCCTTTGTATGGACGGAGATTCACAACTTTCTCCGGAATCTATAAAATATGCTGTAAGACATTTTAAAAATCCAAAAATTGGCGCAGTAGCCGGTAATGTAAAAGTATTAAACAGAAAAAGATTTTTTACAGATCTGCAAGCACTTGAATATATTGAAGGATTAAATATGGCTCGTAGTGCTCAAAGCTATATTAAATTAGTAAATATTATTCCCGGTCCAATTGGAATATTTAGAAGAAAAGCCATTGAGCAATCAGGATTTTATTCAAGTGATACTTATGCAGAAGATGCTGATCTTACTTTGAAAATATTAGCTAACGGATGGAAAATTTATTACGAACCGAAATCTATTTCTTACACGGAGGCTCCTCTAACTTTACAACAACTTCTAAAACAACGATATAGATGGACAAGAGGAATTCTTCAATCATTAAGAAAACATAAAAAAAGAATGTTTAATCCAACGGTAAATTTTGGACACACATTTGTTTTATGGTATATGTCTTATGAAGCTTTAATCTGGCCGACAATGAATTTAGCGGCTAATGCATTTTTTATTTTTGCTGCATTGTTTTTTGGATTTTCGCATTTGATATTTTTCTGGTGGGCAGGATTAGCAATTCTGGATCTTGTAACAGCACTATATTGTGTTGCTGTTGAAAAAGAGGAGTTTAGATTGATCTGGTATGCAATCATCTACAGAATGTTTTTTATTTTGATTATCGACATTTGTAAAACGATGTCAACAATCGAAGAATTTCTTGGAATTAGAATGACCTGGGGAAAATTAGAACGCACAAGTTCAACAAAATCAAATACTATTGCTGTTAATACTAATTAGGAAACGCTATGGAACTTATTCCGATACTATCTACAATTATTCTCGTGGCTACAATTTGCACTTTTATTTTAGCAATTGGCGCCTATGTTCTGTATAAAGTACGCGAGAGTAAACCACAATATGCACCACAGGTTAAACCTTCAACTGTTAAGGCTGAACTTGTTGTTCCTTCTGAAGCGGCAATTGTAAAGGAAGAAAGTTCAACAATTCATCAAAGAACTTTACCTGTTGAGCCAGGAATTACAAGAGAAGAATACACAAAGCAACATCAACCTTCACAATCAAAGTTTACACCTGAACCAAGAGGTTATAAAGCTGAAGAAGAAAAAACCGAAAAACAAAAAGTTCGTGTTCGTCCTCAAGAAAGATTGAGTGATGAAAACAAATTCCTGAAATACACTTCTGATGGGTATGTGCCTACTCAGGAAGATAGAACTTCAGGGGAAGTGAAGTGGCGGTAAATAAACTTTTTGGTACCAGGATAAATCAAGTACTTATCTTTTTTTCTGGGCTAATAATAATTGTATCAGCAGTATTGGTTTACTATTCCATCTTACGTGGAATTTACGGCCGATTTGACACATCAGAAATCTTACCTGATTCTAACATAATTGAAGATTTTTTATTTGGGAAAGAACCTGAAGTTGCAATTCTTTATTCTAAGTACACTGAAAATATGTTACCGATTGGCAGTACCTGGCTTAATGATAATATATCAACCTGGAAAAAATTTCTTGGTGATCAGAAATTAAAATTTGAAATTATATCTGACCAGGATATTGAAGCTGGAAAACATTATCAATACAAATTAATTGTTTTACCAGGTACAAAATCCATCAGCGATAAAGAAGCGATGCAGTTAAAAAAATATCTTGAAAAGGGAGGAAGTGTTTTTGCAACTGGCGGAATTGGATCATACTCAAATGATGGTAAATGGCGAGGCTGGGAATATTTAAACCAGGTTTTTGGTTTGCAATTTTCGCACGAGATCAAACCTGATGAATATTCTAAAATACATACTGTGTGTGGTAGTTTACCAATAACCGCAAATATTCCAACCGGTTTTCCACTTAAAGTTGCTACGTGGGATAGACCAATGGCTGTTGAAGTTTTAGATCCAAGAACTACGCAGGTTAGCTTTTGGTATAATTATAGGATGGATGATGGATTAGTTCGCGAAGAAATCAAAAAATCTGCTGGAATTGCTTACGGTAATTTTTCCAGAGGTAGATTTATGTGGATGGGTTTTGAATTAAACTCCATCATTGGTGTTCAAGAAGATTACATATTTTTTGAAAGATTATTTAGTAATTCAATTAAATGGTTGTTGTATTCACCAATTGCGTACGTTAGAGATTGGCCAACAGGATTTGAAGCTGCCGCCGTAATTAGTCCAGTGATTTCAGAAAATACAGAAAACATTAATAACCTATTGCCGATCATAAAGGATGAAGGAGTTTCTGCAACATTTTTTGTTAATCCGGAACTTGCAGAAAAAAACAGAGAAGTCATCAAGAATATTTCTACTTATGGAGAAATTGCAGCATTAGTTGATATTGGTTATTTAGCTTCAGTAAATGACAAATACAATAAACTAAATTCTTACTCTGAACAATTAAATAAACTTATCTCGGCAAAAGAAAAACTAGAAAAAATTTCTGGAAGCAGCGTTTCCGGATTTTTACCGTATTATGGTTTGTTTGATAATAACACATTAAACTCAGTAATAAAAGCTAACTACAAATATGTTTTTACCGATTCGCTTACAGATAGATCAGTGCCAAAAACTATTATTCGTGGTGATAAAAGAATTGTTTCTATGACCAAGACAGCAAGAGATGATTTCGAAATTATAAGAGATTTTGGATTATCATTACCCGAATTTCAATTTTATACTTATCAGGAAGATTTGGATCGTGTTTTATTTGAAGGTGGAATGTACGTGTTCAAGCTACACAATGATTATCAGTGTCGCTCTGATTATGTAGATGTTGTTAAAGATGTTATAAAAGATTTAAAGAAGAAAAAATTCTGGATTACGACTGCAACTGAAATTCAGAAATGGTACGAAAAAAGAGATTATATTGAAATCAAAACTGATAGAAGGGGGAAGACTCGAGTTGCGATTAAGGTTTCTAATCCTGGAGTAGAAACGATTAATAATTTGGTAATCGATCTTGATCTAAATGACTTTGCAAAAAATATTGCAATAGGCTCTGAGCTGATTGGAACTAAAAGTGCAAGTGTAAAACATAATCCCGGCTCACAAATGGTTTATTTGTTTGTTGATGATTTAACTCCTGGTGAATCAAGACAGTATTACGTTGATTATGATAGAGTAGAGTTCTAAAATTTTTATTTAAATTATTCTGGCAGAATACATTGTTAACGTTAAAAATAAAATCTTCATTCAAGTTTATACTATTTGTATTTATCTTTTTATACAATTTTAGTCTTGCTCAGGATAAAATTGCTATTTTTTATTCAACCATTTTAGAAAATCAATTTGGATTAGATTCGAAAAAATCATTGGAAGAAATTACTTCGTGGGAATTATTTCTTATGCAGAATAAAATTCCTTATGAAGTTATTTATGATTATGATCTAGAAACCGGGATAGAAAATGAGTTTGAAATTCTGATCTTACCATCAATACAAAAAATTAATTTAACCCAGTATGAATCATTAAAGAATTTTTTGAATGCCGGAAATTCAATTCTTAGCATTGGCTCAAAATTATATCCAGTTGATAATTTTAGTAGCAATTTTATTAATCTTGAAAATTTATTTGATATTAAAAGCATCAGTAGTAATCAAACTGAAGATTTAAATTGTATTCACACAATATCATCAAATCATTTAAACCATTTTAAAAACTTTGATCAAAATACAATCCAAATATCAAACTTAAATGAGTTAATGGTTTTTGATCAGGTTGAGAATGAGGAATTAGTCTGTGGATCCTTAATCACAGATGATGAAGTAAGTCTAAATAAATCTTCAATCAGTTATGGTAAAGTTGGAAATGGGAAATATTTATTTACCGGATTTGGATTAAATGATGTTATTGGTGGCAAAATTGATGTGGAAAAATTTCAACAATTAATTTTGCAAACAATTAACTGGATGGATAGTAAAGCTGAGGTTTATTTTCAATTACAATCCCCTGATAGTAAAAAGCCATCAATACTTTTTCTGGAATTTAACAATGCAGTTGAACCAGAACTAATTGATGTGTTGAATTTTAATGAGTTTAATCCAAATCTTTTAGTTAGTAATCAAACTATAATATCAGAACAGATTCTAAGTAAATTTAACAGCGAGAATGTTACACTGGATATTTCATCAATTTTAGAAAGCAGAACAAATCCTGAGTCTGTAAAGGAATTAGTTCTTTCTTTTAAAAAAGAAAATAATTTGGAGTTAACTTCAGTTTTTGTGAATGATGAATTGACAAAGCAAGAGTATCTAAATATCTATAAAGAAATTGGAATAAAAAATATTATTGTTAACTCAAATGTTGGCGGCAATCCAATTATTGAGGATAGTGATTTAATTAAATTGGCAATTAGAAAAAATATTTTTGATAATAGCGGCGTTGTAAATGTTGTTTATTATTCTGTAAAAAATAATTGCACTGATAATAAGGAAGATGACTTATTAAATAGACTAAATCAGTTTGATAAAGCGAAAAATAATTTTACGTCATTATGTGAAATTAAAAAGTGGTGTCTTACTAAAGAAAATATCAAAATAAAAACGATTTCAAATACTAATAATAGCATTGAGTTTATTGTCCTAAATAATAACCTTAGTGAAGTAAATGATCTTGAAATATTTCTAAATGCTGGTAAAAAAATCACTTTGGATCGTATCTCAATTTCATCTGGAGAAGTCAAGCATGAGTTTTATTCTGAACCTAATACTGACGCTATCCATTTTAAGATAGCTCAAATGCAACCCCATTCAACTAAAAAGTTTATTATAAATATTGCTGAGGATTAGTCCGGATTTTCTTAACAAGTTAAAATTATGAAAATACATTTCGCAAAATCGGGGAAAACATTCCTTTACATCAGCTTTATTTTTTTTGTTATGTTGCAATCTTGTGCGGATCTAACAACTAATCCCGATTCAACATCTAACAATGAGAACCAAAAAATTCAAATTATTTCTCCATTAAATAATGGAGCTTTAATGGATGGAAAGAATAGTATTATTTATTCTTTAGCTCAGCCATATTCAATAAAATTTATTGAGTTATATGTTAACGATGTTTTTACAAAAAACATTCCACCAAACAATGATGGAACTGCGCCACAAATTACACTTAGTTTAGATTCAACATTTGTTGGTAAACAACTTAGTATTTATTTAATCTATTATGATAATAATGGAACTTCATCCAAAAGTAATGTAGTAAAACAAATTAGTGTTACCGGCGATACGCGAATTCCATTTAAGCCTTATAATATTTCTCTGGTTAATTTGACTAGTGGTATTTGTAATATTAGCTGGAAGGATTCATCACGTTATGTTGAGAAGTATGAGCTATGGAGAAAAGATGATTTTAATGGAAACTATTCTTTGTATCAAGAACTAAGTGGAAATTCTTTTAATGTAAATGTTTATAACTTAGATACGACAAAAATATATTTCTTTAAAATTAGAGGTGTAAAAAGTTCCGGAACATCAACATTTAGTGATGAAGTTAATACTTCGGGAATAATCACATCAGGAAATTTATATCCACCAACAAATCTGGTCGCAAATATAACTGGCTCATCAACTATACAATTAAGTTGGCAAGATAACAGCACAAATGAAAATTATTTTGTAGTTGAAAGAAGCTTATTAAATATTCCGTTTAAACGCATTGCAATTCTAACTCAGAATACAATTTCTTTTAAGGATTCAGCTAATGGTTTAGTTGTAGGATCAACTTATCAATATAGAATTAAATCATATAGTAATTCTGATTCATCACAAAGTAATACAATAACGGTAAAACTTGTGTCTGGCGTTTTGTTAGCACCCACAAATCTTACCGGAAGTTATAATGCTTCAGTAGGTGTGATTCAGTTGAATTGGACGAATAATGATTTTAGCACAGAATTAATTAATATTGAAAGAAAAGTTGGAAATGCAACATATACTTTGATAAGACAGATTAATGCAAGTAATAATATTTTCTTAGATTTTAATATTATTACAAATGAAAATTATACTTATAGAATCAGAGGAGTTAAATCCAGTATATATTCTGAGTATTCTAATGAAGTTACAATCTCAACTAATTGATAAAATGGTTTTTTAAGTGGAAGAAAACAGCAAGATAATAATTGATCTATTTGGAAAAATTGCTGACCTCAACAATGATCCACTTATTGTTATAGATGAATCCTACGAAATAGTTTTTACTAACCAGGTTGCAATTTCACATTTTATAATCGATGATTTAAATATTTCATTAGAGCAAATATTTGAAAATGAATCTGTTAAAGAAATTACAGATTTGATCGGGATAACTTTATCTACTGCAAAAAATAAATCTTTAAAAGATTTAGAACTTAATCTTAAAAGTGGTGTAAAATATAAAACTAATATTCTGATTGAGATATTAGCTTTAGGCGATAAGGTAAATATTGTTCTGATATTCAAATCTGCAATAGAAAATCATACTGAAAATTTAATAAGTAAAATCAAAATTGGTAAGAATCCAAATATATCCGGCAAGCAAAATAATACTTTAGCATTATTGCAAACAGAAATAAAAAATCTAATTCCATTTTCACTTATTTCGTTAAACAGACTTCAGGCAATTTTAGAAAAGTATAATTTTCCGATATTAGTAAAGGATACAGAGAGCAAACTCATTGGCATCAACTCTTCTTATGCTAATTTTCTTGGGGTTGAAATTTCTTTAGCAGTGGGTAAAAAACTTGAGGCATTTTTACCTCCACACCAAAAAGTTATTTTGCAATTGCTTGATGAGTTTACAATAACTAATAAACAGCAAATAATTTTTGAGGGATTTAGCAAAAAAATAGATGATTTTGATGTTTTTCAGAGCATTATTCAAATTCCATTGCTTGATAATCTGAATAACATTTATGCTATTATTGGTCTGATTGTTGATAATAAGCAAGAATATTCCAACTTTTGGAATACAGAAACGCTCTTTGATGGAATTGTCGAAAGTTTACCAGATCCGATTGCTATAGTTTCAGTTGATGGGGTAGTAAAGAATTTTAGCAATGGATTTAGCGGACTATTAAAAAAAAACTCTGATGAAATTGCTGATAAAAGAATTGATAAGGTTTTTAATTTTTTATCATTAGAAGATTTTAATTCATTTATTAAAAGTAGTTTTAAGGAAAAATCTTTTATTCTAACAAAAGATTTTATTGTTACAGATTCTATAGATTATTTTATAAGTTTAAAAGTAAAAAAAGTATTTGATGCTGAAGAAAATACTTCACACGTTTTGATGATTTTAGGTAGACCAAATGATGACAATATACAAATTGATGAGTTCCAAAATATTTTATTACATAGAGGAAAAATGTTTGATATTTTAATTCAGAAAAATCCTGAACCAATTTTTATTTACGATAAAGAAAATTTAAGATTTTTGGAAGTAAACAATGCGGCTGTAAACCTGTACGGTTTTAACAGAGATGAGTTCCTTCAAATGGATTTAACTGATTTGTATGCCCCGGAAGATATTCAAACTTTATTAGATTCCTTTGGAGATCAAGCTTCAGAATCAAGATTTAGCAAACCATTTCGTCACAGAAAAAAAGATGGAACAAATGTTCTTGTTGAGATTAGTAAAACATCATTTACTTTTAATGATAGAGAAGCTCATTTTAATATTGTAAAAGATATTACATCAACAATAGAAACAAGTAAACAAAATCAAATGCTTAAAGCAATATTTGCTGAGACAGATTTGATGGTCTTTAATACAGATGCTTCCGGTTTTATTACATTCGCTAATCTAAAATCATCAGATAAACTCGGTTACAAAAATGATGAGTTAATTCAATCATCTTTTGCAAGTTTAGTTGTTGATGAAGATAGAGGTCTGGTTAATACTTCAATTTTTCAATCTTATCTAAAAGATACAATTGTACTTGAAACGAAATTTAAATTGCACGATGGCGATTATATTGATGCTGAAATATTCGCTTCACCTATTTTTGATTTTGATGGAGAGATAGATTCATTTACTGTTGTTGTTAAAACTCAGCAAGCTGCAACAATTGAAACGGAACCAAAAGAAATTGTTAAAGAAGTTATTCGTGAAGTTGTAAAAGAAGTGGTTGTTGAAAAGCCTATAAAAGTTGAACAGAAATCCAGCATTCCTGATTCTAATTTTCTTTCCGGAATGTTTCATGAAATATTAACTCCAATAAATGTTATTATAGGATTTTCACAAGAATTAATTAGCAGTACTCAAAATCCAACTGAAGAGCAGATTGAAGCTTCTGAAATTATAAATCAGAATCGTTTGAAGATGATGGATACAATGAATTCTGTTGTTGAGTATTCTGATATCGCACAGAATAAGTCTCCATTAAAAGTTGAAGACATTTCTATTACTGAAGTGATTGAAAAGCTTGACAATAATATCAAAGATATTACTGGTATCAACGATATTCAATTTGCTTATGGTAAAATTTCATCATCGCTAAAGTTTAAAACGGATAGACAAAAATTTGAAAGTTTTATCTTATCATTAATCAAAGTTGTTTCAAGATTAAGCAAAGAGAAAAAGATATATTTTTCAGCTTTTCCAATTGATACCGAAACATTTTTGCTTGGCATTAGTGATCAATATGGCAATCCTTCAGAATACGTTTCAAATATTTTAGAACAAGTATTTATAAATGATAGAGATCCCAAAGATTTTGGTTTGCCTAAGCTTACTTCATATCTTTCTAGAACTCTGCTATCATTTCTTTCAGGCAAGTTTTATAGATCATCAACAACTTCATTAAGACCAGAAACAGGATTCTTATTCCCATTCAATCTTTCTGCAAATACAATTGCAGCATACGAACCATTTGTTCCGGAAACAATTATTGAAGAGCAAACTGAGCCTGAAGAACCGACTTTTAAAACTTCTGAAAATGAACAACAAGATTTATTAGCTGATAGTGAAATTATTCCTGAGAACGAAAGTCAATTAAATAATGAGCCTGATATATTTATGCCATCTGTTTCTGATGAAGATGTTCAATCAGAAATAAGTTTAAATGATATAACCAGTATTCAAACAGAAGAAGAATATTTTTCTACATTTGCAAACGAAGTTGTTTCTGAAGAAATAAAAACAGATTTACCAATTGAACATGACAATATTGATAACAGCGTTCAAGAAAACCTTGCTGAAGAAATAAAACATGAACTTGAAGCTGAACCTATTGCAGAAAAGGAAATTGAACTTACCACAAAATCTGTTGATCTTACAAAACTAAATTGTCTTTACATCGAAGATCAAATTGATTCTCAAATCCTTTTTAAAGTCCAGATGAAAGGATTAAACGATATTAAGTTTGCTGCAAGTTTTGAAGATGCTCAGCTTCTTTTACTAAATCATCAGTTTGATTTTATAGTGATGGATATTAATCTACAAGGCGAGTATAACGGACTTGATGCTCTTAAGATCATAAAAACAATGCCGGCTTTTAGTTCAATCCCAATAATTTCTGTAACTGCTTATGTACTTCCTGGTGATAAAGAAAAATTTATTGCTGCTGGATTTGATGATTTTATTTCCAAGCCAATTTTTAGAGAAAAAATGATGGAATCATTAGAAAAGATTTTTCTTTCTAAGTAGTAACCATTTTTTTTTGTTAAATCCTCTTAATCCATAAAGATTTAGAGGATTTTTTTTACCCAGCCTTGACATTTTATACAATCAGAGTTATGTTAACATACAAATGTATGGTAATTATTTCAAATAGGTATAATTATGCAAAAAGAGCTAACAACAATCCAAAAAAGCATTTTAGATTTTCTAATAGATCAAATAAAAGGGAAGGGAATTCCACCAACACTTGCAGATGTTGCAAAACATTTTGGTTATAAAAACCGCGCTACTGTTCAACAGCATTTTCAGGCAATTGAAAAAAAAGGATACATAAGGAAAAGTCCAAAACTTTCTCGTGGGATAGAACTTACTCTTGAAGACAAATTTTTTGTCCCAAGACCGATTCTTGGTGAAGTTGCTGCTGGAAATCCGTTAACAATTTATCCCGATGCGATTGATACAATAAAACTTCCTACAATAGCTAAAATGCCGCAGGATTCTTTTCTTCTAAAAGTAAAAGGTGATAGTTTGAAGGACGCATACATTTTTAGTGGTGATATTGTAATTGTAAATCCTAATCTTGAAGCAAAGAACGGCCAAATTGTAGTAGCAATTCTTGATGATGCAGCTGTTGTCAAAAGATTTTATAAAAAGAGAAGTGAGATTGAACTGGTTTCAGAAAATCCGGAATACAACCCAATTGTTATTGATAAAAAATATGCATCATTTAAGGTTGTGGGAATTGTGGTTGGCATTTATCGTAGTATGGAAAAGAAAGCAGGTTAAAATTTAATTATTGAAAAATTCTTAGATTAAAATTATCCTGAAGTTACGAATAACAATTTAAGGAATCGAAATGAAGCACTTATTAGTATCCGCTTTTTTCATTGTTGTAATCTTTACAATTAGCTTTAGTAATGCTTATGCACAATGTTCTGATGGAGGAGTTTGTTCTGTTGGCGGGCATTCATTGGAACAGAAAAGTAGAAGTCAGTTGAATATTTCGGCATCATATAAATTTGGTTCAAGTGGTAAAGATGATGATGTAAAGTACCACTCTTTTCTATTGGGTGCAGTTTATAATATTTTTGAAAAAACATCAGTACAAATGTCTATTCCATATAACATTCAATCAGGGGCATTAGGTGGTGTAAGTGGAATAGGAGACTTAATCGTAAGTGTAAATCAAAATTTATTTAACGATGATAAATCGACTTTAGATGCTTCGGTTGGAGTTAAACTTGCAACTGGAGAGGATGACGAAATTAATTTACCTATGTCTTATCAGCCTGGTTTAGGAAGTAATGATTTTATATTTGCTTTAAATTATTCTTATAATCAAATAGGATTAGGTGTCGGTTATCAATTAGCTGGCGAAAGAAATGAAAATTACATCAAACTAAAACGGGGTGATGATTTACTTGTAAGAGCTTCATATAATTTTTTATTAGATAAGTTTACAATTACTCCACAGCTATTATTTATTAAAAGATTAGGTAAATCAAATACAATTAACCTTTTAGTAATGGGTCCAACAGAATCTTACATTGACGTTGAGAAAAGCGACCAGACACAAATTAACTTGCTAACTCAGGTTCAATATAAAATTAATAATAATTACTCATTATTTACTGATTTTGCAATTCCATTTATTAAAAGAGAAGTAAATGTTGATGGATTAACACGTTCATTCAGTGCTTCTTTAGGCATACAGTTTAGTATTAATTAAATTAAAATGAGCTCAACAAAATTTAATATAGGCACTGCTGGATGGTCTTATAAAGATTGGGTGCCAAACTTCTATCCTAATAATCAATCTGGTGGATTTGACTGGCTACAGTTCTACTCGCAATACTTTAATTGTGTTGAAGTAAACTCAACTTACTACACTTACATTAGTCCAAAAATTGTGGATGGCTGGATAAAAAAAGTTGAAGGCACAAGGGATTTTATCTTTCACATAAAACTTCATCAGGATTTTACACACAAAAGAAAATTTGATGAACAAAACATAAAAGCAGTTCGTAATAATCTTGATCAGTTAAGAAAATCAGAACGGCTTGGCGGATTGTTGATACAATTTCCTTATTCGTATTCATTTGATGGAAATTCTGTTCAGCACATTCAAAAGTTAAGAGATATTTTTTCAGATGTAGATTGTTTTGTTGAAGTACGTCATCAAAGCTGGAAAAACAATCGTGCATTAGAATTTTTTAAGGAAAACGATTTAACATTCTGTACGATTGATCAGCCGCAAATAGGACAGGCAATTGAGTTTGATCCAATAATTACTAATGATAAAGCTTACATAAGATTTCACGGGAGAAATATTGAAGCCTGGAAGAAATCATTATCCAACTTTGGCAAACCACAAACTTATGAAGAACAAAGCTCACGTTACAGTTATCTTTATTCCCCGGGAGAGTTAGTTGAGATTGATCAGAAGATAAAATCAATCCAGCATAAAGTAAAAGAAGTAAATGTGATAATGAATAATCATCCGCAAGGGGATGCTGTTGCAAATGCATTTGAGTTGATTCATTTGCTTGAAGAAAAAAATAAAGTGAAAATGCCATCACATATTCTAAAAGCTTATCCAAGATTGGAAGAGATTTTACGTAACTAAAGTTTAATAGCACACTGATGACGCGGACTATGCTGATAATCACAGATTAAAACAAATTAGGAAGGAAATTATGAGTGAGTATTTACATCAAGAATTATCATCTAATATTATTTCTTGCTTTTATAAAGTTTATAATACACTCGGGTTTGGATTTCTTGAAAAGGTTTATGAAAATGCTTTACTAATTGAACTGACTAAGAGTGGATTATTTGTAGAAAGACAGAAACCAATTAAAGTTCATTATGAGGAGAAAATAGTTGGTGAATATTTTGCTGATATAATGGTAGAAAATAAAATAATTCTTGAATCAAAGGCAGCGGAATCTTTAATTGAAGAGCATGAATTGCAATTAATCAATTATTTAAAAGCAACTGATATAGAACTCGGACTTTTATTAAACTTTGGGAAGAAACCTGAAATAAGAAGGAAAATATTTTCAAATAATCAGCGTAAATCAGTTTAATCTGTGTCATCTGTGTGCTATTGGGTTTAAAAAATATTATGAGAACAATTTTTCACTTAGACCTTGATGCCTTTTTTGTTTCTGTAGAGAGAATTCTCGATCCAAAACTTAACGGCAAACCTGTAATTGTTGGTGGTGATCCGAAGTATGGAAGAGGAGTCGTTTCTGCTTGCTCTTACGAAGCACGTGCTTTTGGATTGCATTCCGCGATGCCAATCAGAACTGCATTTAAGCTTTGTCCGCAAGGAATTTATTTGCACGGACATGGCGATGAGTACACAAGATTCTCCAAAGTTGTAAAAAATGTTTTAGAACAATATGCACCTCAAATTGAACAAGCATCGATTGATGAATTTTATCTTGACATGACCGGCACACAAATAATGTACGGTTCAATGTTTGGATTTGCTACAAGATTACAAAAAGAAATCTGGGATAAAATTGGTTTGCCAATTTCAATTGGAATTGGAAGCAACAAAACTATTGCAAAAATTGGCTCCGATTGTATGAAGCCGAAAGGAATTACTTATATAATTCCTGGAATGGAAAAAGAATTTCTATCTGCAATGCCTGTAGAAACAATTCCTGGTGTGGGTAAAGTTACGAAACAGAGTTTGAATAATCGTGGAATTTATAGAATTGGTGATATCACAAAACTTTCATCAGATTATTTTGGAACTGCTTTTGGTAAATACGGAATTGATCTCTGGCGAAAAGCTCAGGGCGAGGGAACTGAATATTTAACAATCCAGAGAACAAGGAAAAGTATTTCGCGAGAGACCACTTTTGGAAATGATGTAACGAACGAAGAGGAAATTAAAAATACTTTGTTATATCTAACGGGAAAAGTTGCTCAATCATTACGTAAAAAAGGGTGGGAGGCTTCTACAATTGATATAAAACTTCGTTATACGGATTTTCAAACATTAACTCGAGCAAAAACAATTAAACCAAGTGATGACGATAAAGTTATTTTTGAAACTGCATGGGATTTGATGCAAAAAGCAAGAACCAGAAGAGTTGGAGTTAGATTAATTGGAGTTGGTATTACAAATTTTTCTACATTAAATGAACAGGAATTTTTGTTTGAAGATTACGAAGTGAAAAGAAAAAAAATGTTAAGAGCTGTTACAAGAGTAAGAGATAAGTTTGGATATGAATCTTTAATGTTTGGAAGAACTGAAGAAGATAAAAAACTAAAAGGAATGGAAAATTATTTTCAGGTCTAAAGTTCCTTTCCCTTAGGGGAAAGTTAGGATGGGGCTTTTTTATCCCGGAGGCCAATTCATTTTTCTTCCGCCAAGTAAATGCAGATGTAAATGATAAACTTCCTGTCCGCCATTATCACCACAATTAAAAACTAATCTAAAACCATCATCAGCAATATTTAAATCTTTAGCAATTTGGTTTGCTGCATCTATCATTTCTCCAAGTAGAGAAGCGTGCTCTTTTCCTTTTAAATCAGTTACTTTTGCAATTACAATTTTAGGGATTATTAAAATATGAACTGGTGCTTGCGGATTAATATCTTTAAATGCTAAAACATTATCGTTTTCATAAACAATGTTAGCAGGAATTTCTTTATTAATAATTTTATCAAAAATTGTTGACATTATTCTTCCTTTTCAATTCCATACTTTTTCATTTTATTGTAAAGATGACTTCGTTGAATGTCCAAAATCTCAGCAGTTTTACTTATGTTCCAATCATTTGCATTAAGCTGCTTCAGAATAAAAACACGTTCAGCTTTTTCCTTAAATTCCTGGAATGAATTAGTGATATCAACAAGATCATCGACAGATTGCTGATTGCCAGCAAACATAAATTCGATATCTTTCCCAGAGATTTCTTTTTTATCTATGATGATAATTATTCGTTCAACAATGTTTCGTAACTCGCGAACATTTCCTGTCCACGATTGATTTCTAAGAATATGTAATGCTTCATCAGAAAACTTTGTAACTGGTTTTTTATGTTTGATAGAAATATCATTTGCAAATTTTTCGACTAAGATCGGAATATCTTCTGTTCTTTCTCTTAAAGCTGGAACTTGAATTGGAATTACATTTAATCTGTGAAAAAGATCTTCTCTAAAATTTCCTTTCTCAATTTCTTCTTTTAGATTTTTATTTGTCGCTGCAATTAAACGCACATCAACATCAATTTTTTTTCCGCCGCCAACGCGCTCTATCTTTCCATCTTCTATCGCGCGTAAAACTTTAGCCTGCGCCTGATGAGACATATCGCCAACTTCATCTAAAAACAATGTGCCTTTATTTGCAAGTTCAAATCTTCCAATGCGTTGTTGCACTGCTCCGGTAAATGAACCCTTTTCATGACCAAATAATTCTGATTCAATTAATTCATTTGGAATAGCAGCACAGTTAACTTCAACAAATGATTTATCTTTTCTTTCACTTTTTTTGTGGATCGCACGAGCAACAAGTTCTTTTCCAGTTCCATTTTCACCAGTAATTAAAACTCGTGTGTCAAGTGGTGCAACTTTATCAATCATTTGTAAAATATTATGTATTGCTTTGCTTCTTCCAAGAATATCTCCATCACCAATCCAGACTTTTTTTATTTCCTCATTTTCTTCTTTTAATGAAGCGCTTTCGGTTGCGTTGCGAACACTGATTAAAAGTTTATCTCTATCGATTGGTTTTTCTAAAAAATCAAACGCTCCAAGTCGAGTTGCTTTTATTGCATTTTCAACACTTCCGTGAGCAGAAATAATTATTACTGAAGCTGATTGTTTTTGCTCTTTTATTTTCTTTAAAACTTCAAATCCATTCATTTCTGGCATTTGAATATCAAGAAAAACGGCAGCAAAATCTTTTGATCCAAATTTTTCTAAACCTTCATTCGCACTAGTAGTGAATTCCACATTATAACCCTCGTATTCGAGAATCATATTTATGCTTTCGCAGATTTGAAGTTCATCATCAATAATTAAAACTGATTTCATAATGTTATCCGTAAATATCTAACTGATCTTAATAAAAATATTTGTGATGGTAATACAGTTTTTTTTTCTTTAAGAATTTCTCCAAACATTCTGCCGTAATAATTTACATCTAAATCACGAACATCTACAGAAGATTGGACTTTAAAACTTTCTTCAAAAGCTTCCACAAAATAACCAATTAGCTTTCCCAAATCAAAGATGTTTGATTCGTTGGAGAGAAATGCACTACCAAAAAAATGTGCGAGTTTATCCTTATCACCATAATTATTTTGAGGAGTATCAAAAAATAAATATCGCGGCAGATTTTCATTTTTCATTAAAAAAGTTTCTTCATCAGCTGATGTTAATGGAAAATTAACGATAGAATTTACTATTGGTAATTGAATTGGAACCTCACGATACGGAACTGTTGCCAACATTAAACCTAGTAAAGCATCGCCAATGTTTCCATCATTAAATTTAACAGCAATGATAAAGATAGAATCAGTTGAGGATAAATCACCAATTGAGTTCCTAAGATTTAGAAATTCTTCAGAAGCGATATAAGAACTGATGTGATTTACCGTTTTTGATATATTACTTTGCTGTGCATTTAATTGAATTGAAATCAAAAAAATGAGAAAGAAATTAACAAGTTTTAATATATTATTAGCCAAGCTCTGAATTGTTTTAATTAAGAATACTATTTTTACAAAAGAAATTTACTAACTGAAAATTATTCCTCTAAATGACGGCAATGCTAAAACAATTTAGTTTTTTAATATTACTGCAAATAATACTTATCAATATCACTTTATTTGCTCAAGCATCAAAATCTAAAATTGATTCTATTAATACAATAGGTTACGACGAAGTTGTTTCAAACATTGAGCAATCCACAAAATTATTTACAGAAAATTTGGAGAAAGCCCGCTCTATTACTTATCCCAAAGGAGAAGGACAAGCTTTAAGTAATCTTGCATTGGTAAATTACTTAAAAGGTAATTATGATAAATCAACTCAATATCATATAGAATCTTTTAAGATTTTTAATGATAATAAAATGTATAAAGAACTTAGCGATGCATATGGTGAATATGGTTATCAACTAAAACGAAGAGATTTAAATAAGGCATTATCATATATGCGTTTGGCTATAAAAGTGGCTGATGATTATAATGTTTCTAGAGCATTTAAAAGTAAGTTGTATGATAATTATGGCGTGTTAAAAGAAATGCAGAATGATGCAGATAGTGCTATTTTCTTTTACAAAAAAGCTTTAGAAATAAAAAAAGCAAATCGTGATACAATTGGAATTCCGTATAGTCTGAATAAAATAGCTGTGCTTAAAGCAAATCAAGGAAAGTTTAGTGAGGCATATAAATATTTAAATCTATCAGATAACTTACGTAATACTGAAATTGGAAATTTTGGAAGGATGGAAAACTTATCTTTTCATGCAGATTTTTTAAGGATGGAAAATAGATTAGATGAAGCAATTGAAGCTTATGAAAAATGCATGGAGATGGCAAAAGATCTTAATTATACTTATATGATTTTGTATTGCTACGAAAATTTAACGCAGCTTTATAAACAACAAAAACAATTTGATAAAGCATTAGAAACTCATCTAAAATATACGGTTTACAAAGATAGTATTGATAATTATGAAACTAACACTAAAGTCGCTCAATTAGAAATTGCTTACGAAACTGAACAAAAAAATAAATTGATTGCTGAAAATAAATTTGAACTTGAGAATAGAAAACAGCAATTGACTTTTGCTTTAGTTAGTCTGGTTTTGTTGGTGCTTATAATTATTGCTGTTTATAAATATCAACAGCAAAAAAGGAAGAGAGTTGTAAAGGAGATTGAGTATAAAAATCAGTTACAGAGTACAGAGCTGGAAAAGAAAATTGTTGAAGAAAAACTTAACATATCCCGAGAGTTGCATGATAATATTGGGTCTCAATTAACATTTATAATTAGTTCGTTAGATAATCTTACCTACTCGGAAAAATCAAATGCAATTGTTCCCAGACTTAATACAATAAAAAACTTTAGCAAAGATGCATTGCTTGATTTAAGAAATACTATTTGGGCAATGAAGCATGAAGATGGTGATCTTGAAACTTTAGTAATAAAATTAAATGAGATGATTCAAAAACTAAATTCAAGTTTAAATGGTATAGTTATTACTGTTGAGAAGTCTATTCAGGGAAATATAAAACTTTCATCTACTCAAATGCTCAATTTATTTAGAATTGTCCAGGAATCGGTACAAAATTCTATTAAGCACTCAATAGCAAATACAATCAATATTATGATTTCGAAAACTGTAAATGGATTTGAGATTATAATTAAAGATAATGGAAAAGGTTTTTTTGTCGATGAATCGAGCGATGGTAATGGATTAGAAAATATTAAAATTAGATGTGCGCAAGCCGGTGGAAAATGTATCATTGTTTCAAATGAAACTGGGACTTTGATAAGTTGCGAAATTACTATTAATTAACATCAAAAAAATCGTTTAGTACATTTGCCTTATTGGTAAAAGATTAAGATAAAATTAAGTTTCAATTAAGATTACTTGAGAATATAATTATGAAAATAAATATAGCTATAGCAGAGGATAATGATTTTTTGGCAAAATCTTTATTGGAAAAATTAAATATGTTTTCTGATAAGTTTAATGTTGTTTTTAGAGCGACAAATGGTGGAGAAATTGTTGAGTTTGCAAAAACAAACAATACTTTTCAAGTTATACTAATGGATATTGAAATGCCAAAGATGGATGGTATTAAAGCAACAGAATTAATTTCTAAATTTAGACCAGAAATTAAAACCATTATCCTAACAGTGTTTGATGATGATGAAAAAATATTCAATGCAATTAAAGCTGGTGCAAGTGGGTATCTGTTAAAAGATGAATCCGTTGAAAAAATTATTGATGGAATTAATGTTGTGTTAGAAGGCGGTGCGCCAATGTCCGCATCTATTGCTTCTAAAACTTTACAATTACTTCGAAGAACAAATAAGATTAAAGATGTTATTTCAGATGAAGATTTTAATCTTTCTAAAAGAGAAATTGAAGTGCTTGAAAATTTAAAATTGGGTTTGGATTATCAACAGGCAGCAGAAAAACTATTCATCTCACCGTTCACAGTAAGAAAACATATTGAAAATATTTACAAGAAGTTGCAAGTAAATAACAAAATGCAAGCTGTTCAAAAAGCTAGTGCGCATAAAATTATTTAAAGTTAAATTTATACTTGTATCACTCCAGGATTAAATTTTGGCATATCAGGATTATTATTTGAAACTTCTAAACACATTGAAATCCATTCCCGAGTTTGTATAGGATTAATTATTTCATCAACCCACAATCTTGCTGCTGCATAAAGGGGAGTACTTTTTTCATCATAAGATTTTAAAATATCGTTAAGCAATTTCTTTTTATCTTCATCACTAAATTTATGCCCACTTTTTTCTTCTTGCTTAAGTTTAATATCAAGCAAAACACTGCTTGCCTGATTTCCACCCATAACTGAAATTTTAGCATTGGGATAAGCAAAAATAAATCTTGGATCGTAAGCTTTACCGCACATTGCATAATTACCAGCACCAAAACTATTACCAACGATAATAGTAATTTTTGGGACCACAGAATTTGCAACAGCATTTACCATCTTAGCGCCGTCTTTAATTATTCCACCATGTTCAGCTTTACTACCAACCATAAATCCAGTTACATCTTGTAAAAAAAGTAATGGAATTTTTTTTTGATTACAATTCATTATAAATCTTGTTGCTTTATCAGCTGAATCAGAATAGATAACACCACCAACTTGCATTTCTCCAAGTTCAGTTTTTACCACACTTCTTTGATTCGCAACAATTCCAACAGCCCAGCCATCAATTCTTGCGTAAGCTGTGATAATTGTTTTTCCATAACCAGCTTTGTATTCATCAATTTCAGAATTATCAACTATACGAGAAATTAATTCATAAGTATCGTAAGGTTTTAATGTATCTTCTGGTAAAATTCCCAGTATTTCTTTTGTTGCATATTTGGGAAGCTCAGATTCAACTCTATCAAATCCTGCAGTTTCATTCTTACCAAACTTTTCAACCAAACTTCTGATTTGTGCAATACATTCTTCATCATTTTTCATAATATAATCTGTTACACCCGAAATATTTGATTGAACTTTTGCACCGCCAAGTTTTTCATTCTCAATCACTTCACCAATTGCTGCACGAACTAAATGTGAACCTGCAAGAAAAACCGATCCTTCACCTTCGACGATTAAAGATTCATCACTCATAATTGGGAGGTAAGCTCCACCAGCAACACAAGGTCCCATTATGGCAGCTATTTGTGGAATGCCCATTGAAGACATTTTTGCATTGTTACGAAAGATTCTTCCGAAATGTTCTTTGTCGGGAAAAATATCATTTTGCAGAGGAAGGAAAACTCCAGCACTATCAACCAGATAAATAATCGGGATATGATTTTCCATTGCAATTTCTTGCGCGCGTAAATTCTTTTTTGCGGTGATTGGAAACCACGCTCCGGCTTTTACTGTCGCATCATTTGCCACTATAACGGAATCTCGATTATGAATTTTACCAATTCCAAATATTGTTCCAGATGATGGAGCGCCACCATATTCTTCATACATTCCATACGCTGCAAAAGTACTTAATTCAAAAAACTTTTTAGGATCATCTATAAGTAGATTGATTCTTTCACGAGCAGTTAATTTACCTTTAGCTTTGTGTTTTTCAATAGATTTCTTTCCACCGCCGTCTTTTACTTTTTCTTTAACGCCATTAAGTTTACGTAATATTTCCTTTTGAAAATCCTCACGTTTAAGAAATGTACTTTCTGATGCTAAATTATTTCCGATTTGTTTCATTGTTTAATCCTTTAACAAATCTCTTGCAATAACAATTCTTTGGATTTCTGATGTACCTTCTCCTATAGTTAGAAGTTTTACATCTCTATAAAATTTTTCTACAGGATATTCTTTTATAAATCCATAACCGCCAAAAATTTGAACTGCCTCACTTGCTGCTTTTTCTGCAATCTCGCTTGCAAATAATTTTGCTTCAGCAGCTTCTTTAGTGTTTGGTATTCCTGCATCCTTCATAGCAGCAGCGCGGTATGTTAACAATCTAGCAACTTCGATATTTGTTGCCATTTCAGCAAGTTTAAATTGAATTGCCTGAAAGTTAAAAAGTTGTGTGTTAAACTGTTTGCGTTCTTGAGAATATTTTAAAGAAGCATCTAAACAACCTTGTGCTAATCCAACACTGCAAGCCGCAATTGAAATTCTTCCGCCTTCCAAAACTTTCATTGAATTTATAAAACCCATTCCTTCTTCACCTAAAAGATTTTCCGTTGGAACTTTACAATTTTCAAAAGCTAATTGTGTTGTATCACTTGCTCGCATTCCAAGTTTATTTTCTTTCTTGCCAATTATCAAACCTTCCATTCCTTTTTCAAGAATAAATGCCGAGATTCCTTTTTTATTATTTCCCTTATTTGTTATTGCCATTACAACATAAGTTTCACCAACAGTACCGTGAGTTGTAAATTGTTTACTTCCATTTAAAATCCAATAATTTCCGTCCTTAACAGCATTACTTTTTAATCCTGCTGCATCACTACCGGAAAAAGATTCTGTTAATCCCCAAGCTCCAATTTTTTTACCGCTTGCTAAATCCGGTAAATATTTTTTCTTTTGTTCTGAATTTCCAAAAAGATTAATGTGATTTGTGCATAATCCATTATGTGCAGCAACTGAAAGTCCAATTGATGGATCAACTTTCGAAAGTTCTTCAATGATCAAAGCGTATTCAACATAACCTAAGCCAGCGCCGCCAAATTCTTCCGGAACAAGAATTCCTAAAAATCCAAGATCGCCCAATTGTTTCATTATTTCCATCGGAAACTTTTGAGACTCATCATATTCCATTATAACAGAACGAATATTTTTTTCAGCAAAATCTTTTATTGTATCGCGTATAATAATTTGATTTTCTGTAAGCTCAGGAAGAAATGGTTTATGTTCCATCTTAACTCCAGGTTAGATTCTATTTTTAAACTCTTGAATTATTTCTTCAGCAATCTGATAAGGAGAAAGATTACCTAGTACGACTTTTTGCAAAGATGAATTTAACGAATTCTCACCAGTTTCACCCCACAATTCATCTTTAAGTTTATGCTCAACAATTTCTTTGATTCTTATTTTAGATTGTCTTTCTCTTTTTTGATGAAAAAGATTTTTATCTTTCATAAAAGATTTGTGACGATCAATTTCATTAGCTATTTCTTCAATACCTTTATTTTCAGAAGCAACTGTTTTGATAATATTTGGCAACCAGGAATTTTCATCGTGATCCTTTATCATTAATATTGTTTGAAGCGCTGTATATGCTTGCTGTGAACCTGGTCTATCACTTTTATTAAGAATAAAAAAATCAGCTATCTCCATCAAACCAGCTTTCATCGCTTGAACTGAATCGCCACTCTCCGGAACAAGAACTACAATCGTAGTATCAGTAGCTTGTGCAATATCAAGTTCAGATTGACCAACTCCGACTGTTTCAAAAATTATAATATCAAAACCAGCAGCATCAAGAATATCAGCAGCATCAATAGCTTTTTTTGATAAACCACCGAGGCTACCACGAGTAGCCATACTGCGAATAAAAACCCCATTATCCATTCCAATATCATTCATTCTAACACGATCCCCAAGTAAAGCACCACCAGTAAAAGGGGATGTTGGATCAACAGCAATTATTCCTACTTTTTTATTTTGTTTTCTAAAATGTTTTGTAAGTTGATTTGTAATTGTACTTTTACCAGCGCCGGGAGGTCCGGTAATTCCTATACGATATGCATTGCCAACGTGTTTATGTATATCTTTTAAATATTCGGATGCTGAAGAATTATCTGATTCGATAATAGAAATAGCGCGTGCAATTGATCTTCTATCTTCTTTATAAATTTTTTCAATCAGATTAATATCTATCATATCAAACTAAATTATTTTTAAAGAATTCTACTGTTGATTTCAATCCATCTTCTAATTTTGTTGATGGCCGCCATCCAAACTTATTAAATAATTTATCTGAAGTTATTACACTTCTTAATTGTTCGCCTGCAGCAGTTGGTCCATGTTTTTCTTCTTTCCCCGCTTTGGTAATATCATTTATATAATGGAAAAGTTGGTTAACATCAGTCTCAATTCCAGTCCCAATATTGTAAACATCTGATGCTTCATCTTTTAATCCAAGTAAATTAGCTTTTACTACATCGCCAACAAAAACATAATCACGAGTTTGTTTGCCGTGTCCATTTATAACAGGTTGATCACCTTTAAGAAGTTTTGTAGAAAAAATTGCAACGACACCAGCTTCACCAAAAGGATTTTGTCTTGGTCCATAAATATTTGCATAACGTAAAATTGTATAATTAAGTTTGTGTTCCGAATTATAAAAGTATAAATATTTTTCAACAGAAAGTTTAGAAATTCCATAAGGTGATTTCGGTTGTTGATTATGTTTTTCATCAGCAGGGAAGTAATCCTGTTCACCATAAACTGCTCCACCTGTTGAAGCAAACATAAATTTCTTAACCCCATACTTAACGCAATTTTGAAGAAGATTTATCGTTCCAAGAATATTTGTTGTTGCATCAAATTCAGGATCTTTAACTGATCTTCTAACATCCATTTGCGCAGCATGATGATTTACCACATCAAACTTTTCTGATTCAAAAAGTTTATCCAAACTTTTATCACAAATATTTGCTTTTACAAACTTTGCTTTAGGATTTACATTTTTTTCAAATCCTGTTGATAAGTCATCTAAAATAACGACTTGATGTCCTTCATTAATAAACGCATCGGCAATTTGAGAAGCAATAAATCCTGCTCCTCCAGTAACTAAAATCTTCAATTAACTTTCCTTATATAAATTATTTGTTTTAATGTATTCTAAAACTTTTTCTGGAACCAGGTAATAAATTGGCAAATCAGCATGAACACGATTACGGATATCTGTTGCACTTATTTCAATACCACGTGTTTGTACAAATGTTGCTGCATCAACATACTTATCAACAAAATCAAAAGGATGCGAAGATTTTCTTTTAAGCACTACAACATTTGCCAAATTTAAAATATCATCCGGTTCTTTCCACGTATGGAATTGGAAAATATTATCATAGCCAATAATTAATTCAATTTCATCATAATATTTTTTAAACTCACGCAAAGTATCAATAGTATAAGAAATTGTATGCTGCTTAATTTCAAAATCGGAACACTCAAAAAACGGAATATCATTTAATGCAATATTGAGCATATTTAATCTATGCCGAGCACTTGAAGCTTTTGCGTGCTGTTTATGTGGAGAAATGTATGCCGGAATAAAAATTATCTTTTCAAGATTTCTAATTTCTTTTACCGATTGTGCGGTTATCAAATGGCCATTATGTATTGGGTCAAATGTGCCACCGAAAATTCCAACTTTACTCATTTTAATAAATCCTTGTATTCAACAAACAAATGAGTAAATCGTTCATGCATTTGTTGCGAGCAGTAATCCCAACTGCTTTTAAATGAAAGTTCTGTATAAAGTATTTTAAAATCTTCAATATTATTTATGGCTAAAACTTCATTAACTGTATTTACAAAATATTCGCAAGATTTATTATAACTTAAAAATTTATCCATATAAAAATCCGAATCAGAAAAATATTTTATTAAATCATCTGAGTAACTATTAAATCCAAAGACTTTCATTTTTCTATCTTTTGATGTTGCAATAAGTATTGATTTATCATCAATACTTAAAAGGCTAATATATTTATCAATATCTACAGGACGAATATCAATCGCATCAGAAAAAATTATAAGATTATTTTTATGTGAAATAAATTCTTTGTTTGATAGTTCTTTAAGTACAGATTTTAGATCTTTTACATTATAATAAATAGTTTTGGTTGATTCATCAATAAACTCATTTAGAAATAATTCTTTATCAGAACTATCCAAGATTTTTATAATCTCATTTTTTTCGTTTCGTTGATTTACATTTTCTAAAAGATTTAAATAAAGTGTTGATTTGAGAAAAGAAAAATCTTCATCGGAAAATTGTTTAAAATTATCATCCGTAGATCTTTGCGAAAGTGAAAATGGTGGAATTATATATATCGCATTTTGTTTCATTATCTATACATTATTTTTATTTGAAAGAAGTTTACCAATAAAAGATCTATAATTATCAACGTCCATTTCATAATAAACTTTGCTTGCCCCATTAGAATTTTTTAGCTGAACTTTTCTAAACGCAAGTGTTGTTGCAGCCTTGATGTAAGTTTTTCTTGTTTTTTCATCAAGCCAGCCTTTTCTTTCGCGTTGTGTTGAACTTAGAATAACTAAATGTGATTCAGGAATTATACCATTTTCAGATTCTTCTTTAAGTTCATTAAAAATAATTTTTCTTTCGCCTTTAATTGATACTGCATAAGTTGAAATAAAAATAATTATCGAGAGAATCATAAAGATAAAACCAATTGGTGCAGTATTATCATAACTTAAACTAGAATTCCAGATTGAATGAATTAACATTGCAATAATTAATCCTGTAAAAGCATAAAATATTTTTTTACCCATCGATTTAAATTTTGCCAACCCCAGAAACGAACCAAGTGTTGCTGTAGATACACAATGCATAACTCCGGAAAATAAACTTCGTACAATAACGAGTGCAATCCAATTAGGTATTGATTCACCATATGAAACAAAATATAAAAAGTTTTCAGTCATCCCAAACCCAAGCCCAATTGCACCGCCATACACAATTCCATCAGTTATATTATCAAACTTTTTGCTTGATAGAGTAATAAGTAAAAACAAGCCTTTTGTAATTTCTTCTATAATTGGGGCAACTACAATCGCACCAAATCTACTTAATTGAATATCATCTTTAATAAAGAAGGAGGCAATTGCTGTAAGAATAAAACTGCCAATTACTGCAAGCACGATTGCACCAAAAGCTCCCCAAAAATAGTTTATTAGTACTAGTTTAAATGGTTCTCTATCGTAACGATCGAATTTCCAAATCAAAACAAGGTAGATTGACATTGGAATGATGGCGGCAAAAACGGAAAAAATTATTAACATTTAATTTTTGGCAATGATAACTATTATTAAATATCAATTTCAAATTATTGATTTAGGAACAGAAAAACCAAATTTATTTTTTAACAATTTTTAAACTATTTCTTAGTTTATAATAAAAATCATTTTACATTTTGTTAGCTTTATTAAACCAATTTTAGATTTAATGATTTTATCTCTGAATTTGTAAATAATATTTGGATAATGATTATAAAGTTCGTTTTTATTCCAAAATAAGATGTTTATAGAGATAAGATTGTTTGATTATAAAGCGGTTGAGTTATATATTTAGCCTCGTTTTTTGCGTGATTTTGCAAGATGATTATAAAAATATCAAATTTAAGTAATGGGGAACATAATTTTGTTTTTGAAGACAAAGTAAATGTTCTGGATTTAGAAAACCCGTTTTACGGTAAATATAAATCATCTTTGGTACTTAATAAGTTACACGATCAAATAATTCTATCGGTAACTACAAACTTTAAAGTTAAGTATGAATGTGATCGATGTGCTTGCGAATTCAAATCAAACCTAATTAGCGATTACAAAATGGTTTATTTGATGAACGAAGCTCCAGAAGAAACTGAATCACTGAACGTTTGTTATTTAAGCAGAGAAGCAGATAAAATTGATATAACCAATGATGTTCGTGAATTTGCTTTGCTTTCAGTTCCGATGAAAAAATTATGTAGAGAAGATTGTAAGGGATTATGCCCAAAGTGCGGAACCGATTTAAATACAAGTAAATGCACTTGCAATACTGAAGAAGCTGATCCGAGGTGGAAACCTCTTATGGAATTAAAAGATAAATTAAATCTCAATTAAATATAATGGAATGATAGCATGCCAAATCCAAAACGTAAGATGTCTAAGAGCCGTAGAGATAAACGCAGAACACACTATAAAGCAGTTGCACCATCACTAAGTACTTGTGGTAACTGTGGCGAGATGAAACTTGCTCATCGCGCTTGTCCTTCCTGCGGTTACTACAATGAACGCTCTGTGTTTATTCCCAAAAGCTAATATTTAACATAGCTTTACCCATCAAATGGTTGAATCTAACTCAAAAAACTCTAAATGCAGAATAATTGTTGATGCAATGGGGGGCGATTACGCCCCTCAGAATGCAGTTGTTGGAGCTATTGATGCTTACAATGAGAAAAAAGATTTTGAACTTTTTCTTGTTGGAAAAAAAGATGAAATTCTAAAAGTTATAAAATCAAATCAACTTTTATTTGATGATAATAATATCATCCACACAGATGAAATTATTGAAATGGGTGATTCACCAACTTCCGCATTAAAATCCAAACCAAATTCTTCAATCGTAAAAGGTGCACAATTAGTTAAAGAAGGCAAAGCTGATGCTTTTGTAAGTGCCGGCAATACCGGGGCAATGATGAGTGCATCCACTTTAATTATGGGAAGAATTGCTGGTGTAGGTCGCCCAACTATCGGTGCAGAGATGCCAAACGTTTACGGAGTTTGTTATCTTTATGATGTTGGTGCTGGAAAAGATGCAAAACCTTCTCATCTATTTGAATACGCAATTATCGGAACAATCTATGCTAAAGAAATGGGTGGAATTAAAAATCCATCTGTTGGGCTTTTAAGTATGGGTGAAGAAGAAGGTAAAGGAAATGAAGTTTCCAACGATGCCTTTAACTTGCTTAAAAATTCTAAATTAAATTTTATTGGTAATGTTGAGGGTAGAGATATTTTAACGAAGCAAGTTGATATTATTGTTTGCGATGGATTTGTTGGTAATATTATCCTTAAGTTCGGTGAGTCTGTTCCAAAATTGTTAAAACATCTTTTAACACAAACTGCAGAAGCAAATTTTGTTGATAAATTAAAAGTTGGATTATCTAAAGGGACATTAAAAAAATCTCTTAAATCTTTAGATTACCAGGAACACGGCGGCGTACCATTACTTGGAGTAAATGGAATCAGCATTATTGGACACGGTTCAAGTACACCTAAAGCAATTAAGAATATGGTTTTAAAGGCTCGCGAAATGTATAATAAAGATCTAATTAAAAAGATTGAAAACTCAATTAAAGAATATTCACAAAAAAAACAGTAAAGAATTTAATGACAGAAAAAAAATATAACGCTAAAATTACAGGGGTTGGAATGTATGTTCCTGATAAAGTTTTAGATAATAAATATTTTGAATCCATTGTTGAAACAAATGATGAATGGATTAAAACCAGAACAGGAATTAGTGAGAGAAGAGTATTAGAACAAGGCGCAACAAGTGATTTAGCAGCTCGTGCTGCGCTTGATTTGTTTGAAAAACATAAAGTAAATCCTGAGGAAATTGATGCAATAATTGTTGCCACAGTTACACCAGATATGTTCTTTCCTGCAACTGCTTGTTTAGTACAAAATAAAATTGGAGCAAAGAACGCCTGGGGATTTGATTTATCCGCAGCTTGCTCAGGCTTTTTATTTGCATTTCAAACAGGCGCTTCACTAATTGAATCAGGCAGGTACAAAAAGGTTTTAGTTATTGGTGCAGATAAAATGAGTTCTATAGTAGATTATACAGATAGAAATATTTGTATTCTTTTTGGAGATGCAGGTTCTGCAGTTTTACTTGAACCAACGGAAGATAAAACTTATGGAATACAAAAATCTATTTTAAGAGTTGATGGCTCTGGAAAAGATGCACTTAATATGCTTGGCGGCGGAAGTTTAAATCCAGCATCACACGAAACAGTTGATAAAAAATGGCACTATATTTATCAGGATGGTAAAGCAGTATTCAAAGTTGCTGTAAAAGGTATGGCTGATGTATCCGCAGAATTAATGGAACTTAGCGGATTAAAATCTGAAGATGTTGCTTACCTTGTACCTCATCAAGCTAATTTAAGAATTATAGATGCAACTGCTCAGCGCATGGGATTAAGCAAAGACAAAGTGATGATTAATATAGATAGATACGGAAATACAACAGCCGCTACAATTCCACTTTGCATAACAGAATATTACAGAAATGGCAAAGTTAAAAAAGGCGATAATTTAATTTTATCGGCCTTTGGTGCTGGTTATACCTGGGGCGCTATACACGTTGTGTGGGCAATTTAATTAACAAAACATAAACTATTTCAATGTCAAAAAAAGCTTTTCTATTTCCCGGTCAGGGATCGCAATATATTGGTATGGCTAAGGATTTATTTGAAAAATCTGTTGAAGCCAAAGAGATGATTAAGACTGCCGATGACGCACTTGGTGTTAATCTATCTTACATAATGTTTAATGGTCCAGAAGATCAACTTAAGCAAACTGAGTTTACTCAACCAGCAATATTTTTACATAGCGTTATTCTTTCTAGTTTGATTCGTGAGTTGCAGCCAGATGCCGCTGCTGGTCATTCACTTGGTGAGTACTCCGCTTTAGTTGCTGCAAATGCAATCCAGTTTTATGATGCAATAAAACTTGTTAGAGCAAGAGGCAAAGCAATGCAGCAAGCAGGCCTTGAAAATCCTGGAACATTAGCTGCAATAGTTGGATTGGAATCAGATAAAGTAGAAAATTTATGTAAAGAAGCCTCGGTTGAAGGGATTGTACAGTGTGCAAATTTTAATTCACCAGGACAAATTGTTATTTCAGGTTCAATTTCTGGTGTTAGAAAAGCTATGGAGCTATGCAAATCAAACGGAGCCAAACTGGCTAAAGAGTTGGTTGTTAGCGGTGCGTTTCATTCCCCATTAATGCAATCTGCAAAAGATTCTTTACTGGATGTTTTAGTTCTTACTTCATTTTACGATGCAAGATTTCCGGTTTATGCAAACGTAACTGCTAAACCCGTTACTAAAAAAGATGAAATTAAAAATTTACTTCATCAACAAGTTACTTCACCTGTTAGATGGGAAGAGACAATTAAAAATATGATTGCTGATGGGTTTGATGAGTTTTATGAAATTGGTCCGGGAAAAGTTTTGCAGGGATTGGTAAAAAGAATTAATCCTGATGTACTAATTTTTGGTATTGATAAGTATGAAGATGTGGAGAAGTATTTATAGTGGACACAAATACGCATCCAAAATTTACCAAAGAGATAAACGGCGTTTTTATTGATCCGCAAATTTTTACATTTAAGTTTTCCTGTATGTGCGGCGGCGAATGCTGTAATTATGGTGTTTATACTGATTTAAAAGAACACGAAATGATTATTAGTATAAAAGATAAAATCATACCATTGCTAGATGAAACGCAAATTAAAGATGTTGATGAATGGTTTGAAGAACCTGAAGAAGATGAAGATTTTGAAAGTGGTGTTGCCGTTGGTACAGAAGTTCCTAATGGTAAATGTACTTTTTTGGATAAAAATGGATTATGTACTCTTCAAAAACTTGCAATAAGTGAAGGTGAACATAAGTGGAAGTACAAACCAATTTATTGTGTTTTGTTTCCGCTTACTGTTTTTGAAGGCGCATTAACAATTGATGATGAACATATTGATAGATTAAAGACTTGTAGCAAAGAACCTATAAAAGTAACCACGATTTATGATGCATGCAAAGAAGAACTTATTCACTTCTTTGGAGAAGAAAAATTTATTGAATTAGAAAATTATAAAAATGAATATTTATCAGAATATTCTGGAGTAGAAAAGAAATGAGCAAAGTTGTTGAATCACATAATAAACGTGCAATAGTAACTGGCGGAACTCGTGGAATTGGCAGAGCAATAGTTAAAGAGTTAGCTTCTAGAAGTTGTTGTGGAGTTTTATTTTCTGATGTTGCATTTGTTTATAATAGTTGCGATGAATGTGCTGAAGAATTATTAGCAGAAATAGATCATCCGGGAATTAAAATTCACGGCTTTAAAGCTGACGCTACATCAATGGAACAGGCACAAGCAACTGTTGATGCTGCAATTGAAAAACTTGGTGGCGTTGATATCTTAATTAATAATGCCGGAATAACTCGTGACAATTTACTATTAAGAATGAGTGAAAAGGAATTTGATGATGTAATCAATGCAAACCTTAAAAGTGTTTTTAATTATACAAAAGCAGTTATTAAACCAATGATAGCGCAACGATATGGTAGAATAGTAAATATTTCTTCCGTTGTTGGATTGATTGGAAATGCTGGACAATCTAATTACTCAGCATCAAAAGCTGGTGTTATTGGATTTACAAAATCTATGGCTCGTGAATTAGCTTCTAGAAATATTACAGTTAATGCAATCGCTCCAGGATTTATCCAAACTGATATGACAAACAAACTAACAGAAGAACAAGTAAAAAAATTAGTACAAAACGTTCCGATGCAAAGACTTGGTAAACCTGAGGATATTGCAAAAGTAGTAGCATTCTTATGTAGTAATGATGCTGATTATATTACCGGTCAGGTTATTGCCGTTGATGGCGGAATGACAATGTAATTGATAATTTTATTTGTTTCTTAGATTTTAATTTTATTAAATTTAGACCAATAAATAATAACTCAAATAAAAACAAAACTAAAAGAGGAGAATACTATGGATGTTGAAGCTAAAGTAAAAGAGATCATAATTGATAAATTAGGTGTTGAAGAATCTCAGATTGCTCCAGAAGCATCCTTCACAAACGATTTAGGTGCTGATTCATTGGATATAGTTGAATTAGTAATGGGATTTGAAAGTGCATTCCAAATTTCTATCCCTGATGAAGATGCTGAAAAGATTGGTACAGTAGGAGACGCTGTAAAATATCTTACAGAAAAATTAGCTTAATTAAATTAGTCGGGTGTAACAACCCGACTATCTTACCTTTTTTATGTCTTTCCTTTACAAGACCAAATAAGACTTACGAGGTTTTATGGCTAAAAGAAGAGTTGTTGTTACAGGTATAGGAGCTGTTACGCCTATAGGATTAAATGTTCCAGATTTTTGGGATGCTTTGATTAATGGTAAAAACGGTGTTGCACCAATAACTCATTTTGATCCCACAAAGTTTGATACAAAGTTTGCAGCAGAAGTTAAAGATTTTAATCCCGAAAAATATTTTGATAAAAAATCTGTTAAACGATTAGATCGCTTTTCACAATTTGCTGTTGCGGCATCAGTTCAAGCTATTGAAGATTCCAAAATCGATTTAGAAAAATTAAACCGAGATAGAGCTGGTGTAATTTATGGAAGTGGAATTGGTGGATTAGATACACTTCAAAATGAACACTGGAAATATTTTCAAGATAAAAATCCTGGCGTAATAAGTCCTTTCTTTGTTACAATGATGATTTCTGATTTAGCTGCCGGACAAATTTCAATTCGTTTTGGATTAAAAGGACCTAATTACGCAACAACATCAGCTTGTGCAACTGCATCACATGCTATTTCCGATGCGTTTATGATTATCCAGCGTGGATCTGCAGATTTAATGGTTTGTGGAGGTAGTGAAGCTCCAATTACCGAAATAGGTATGGGTGGATTTAATGCGATGAAAGCATTATCAACCTGGAATGATAGATATCTTGAGGCATCACGACCATTTGATAAAGATAGAAGTGGATTTGTGATGGGTGAAGGCGGCGGAACTTTAATACTGGAAGAATTAAATCATGCACTTTCAAGAGGTGCTAAAATTTATGCAGAGCTTGCCGGTATCGGTTTAACTGCAGATGCTCATCATATAACTGCCCCGGCTCCTGGTGGTGAAGGCGCGGTTAGATCCATGAAGATTGCTATTGAAGATGCTGAACTTACTATTAACGATATCGATTATATAAATGCACACGGAACTTCAACTCCGCATAATGATATAAACGAAACCAAAGCAATTAAAACATTGTTTGGCGATCTTGCTTACAAACTTGTAGTAAGCTCAACAAAATCAATGACTGGACATTTGTTAGGTGCTGCGGGTGCGATTGAAGCTATTGCTACAATATTATCTATTAACAACAGTCTGATTCCACCAACAATAAATCTTGATAATCCTGATCCGGAATGTGATTTGAATTATAGTGCAAAAAAAGTTACTGAAAGAAATATTGATGCAGCTATAAGTAATACATTTGGTTTTGGCGGGCATAATGCTTCTTTGTTGTTTAAAAAGTTTGAGGAATAGTTTTGGGCTTAATTTTTTCCCGCTTACTTAGTTTTATCGGTTTAAGGGAAGAAAAAATAAATTCTCATCCTGCAAATCAAATTCTCACTCCCCAAAAATTCAATCAGTTAGAAAAAATTATCGGCGTTTCAATAAAAGATAAATCATTTTACATTCAAGCATTAATGCATAGATCTTTTCTTGAAGAACTTGAAGATGAAGATAAATCAAATGAGCGAATGGAATTTTTAGGTGATTCGGTTTTAAGTTTGGTTGTTGCAGAATATTTGTTTAAAAATTTCCCAAATGAAGAAGAAGGATTTCTTACAAAAGTGAGAGCTAAACTTGTAAACAAATTTGCATTATCTGATGCTGCTGAAGAAATGGGTTTAGAAAATTTTATACTCATAAATCAAAATTTAACACACTCATTTGCTCGTGCTCAAAAAACAGTTTTATCCGACGCCTTTGAAGCTTTGATTGGAGCTATTTATTTGGATCAAGGAATAAAAGTTGCAAATAATTTTATACACAAAACATTAATAGATCCTATTGTTAAAAATGATGAGTACTTAAAAGATGAAAACTTTAAAAGTCAGCTTTTAGAGTATGCGCAGGCTAACAAAATTGATGCTCCTAACTACGTTGTTATCAACGAAGAAGGTCCGCAGCACGATAGAACTTTTACAATTAAAGTTACACTTGGCGATGCTTTTGAAGGAATCGGGTTGGGTAAAAATAAAAAGACAGCAGAACAAAACGCCGCTAAATCAACTCTCAATCAAATATTTAAATAATTCTTATAAAAGTATTATTTATCTAAAAACTCAATAAAATTATCTTAAAAGTTTCCAAAGAATTAACAAGATTTTCCTTAATTTTGAATCAAATAAAACAAGTTTTTATACAACTAAGTTAAAAAGAGATTTTATATGCAGTCATTCCAACATCCTGATATTTTTGAATCCAGACATATCGGACCAAGTAAAGAAGATATTAAAGAAATGTGTTCTGTTTGTGGGGTTAGTTCTGTTGATGAATTAATTGATGAAACTGTGCCATCAAATATTAGATTAAAAAATAAATTAATATTGGATGAACCGTTAAGCGAATACGAATTTATAAATCTCATTCAGTCGATTGCATCAAAGAATAAAGTATATAAAAATTATATTGGAATGGGCTACAATCCAACAATTCTTCCTTCAGTAATACAAAGAAATATTTTAGAAAATCCGGGATGGTACACACAATACACACCTTATCAAGCAGAAATTGCTCAAGGGAGATTGGAGGCTTTACTTAATTTTCAAACAATTGTTTCTGATTTAACAGCATTGCCAATTGCCAACGCTTCATTGCTTGATGAAGCTACATCGGCTGCTGAAGCAATGCTTATGTTTTTTAACAGTCGTAAAAAAGATAAAGGTAATAGCAAAAAGTTTTTTGTTTCAGATGAAGTATTTCCTCAAACAATTGATGTTTTGAAAACGCGATCAAAACCTTTTGGTATCGAATTAGTGATAGATGATTTTAAGACTATAGAATTAACTGATGAGTATTTTGGAATGTTAGTTCAATATCCAGCAATGAATGGAGAGATTTATAGTTACAATAAATTATTTTCAAAAGCTGATGAGTTAAAGATTTTTAAAGTTGTTGCTGCAGATATTTTAAGTTTAACAATTTTAACTCCTCCCGGCGAATTTGGTGCCGATTGTGCTATCGGAACAACACAACGATTTGGAATTCCTATGGGATATGGCGGACCACATGCTGCGTACTTTGCTACAAAAGAAGAATTTAAAAGAGTAATTCCTGGTAGAATTATTGGTGTATCAGTTGATTCCCAAGGAAACAGAGCTTTAAGAATGGCATTACAAACAAGAGAACAACACATCAAACGAGAAAGAGCTACAAGTAATATTTGTACAGCTCAAGTATTACTCGCAGTTATGGCTGGAATGTATGCAGTCTATCATGGTCCAAAAAATTTAAAAGCAATTTCTTTAAGGATTAATAATCTTACAAATATTTTAAGTAAGTCACTCATAGAATTGGGATTAGTTCAAATCAATAAAAATTATTTTGATACAATTACTTTTAAAGTTGATCAATCCACAAAAGAAAAGATTAAAAAAGAAGCATTAAATCGAAAGCTAAATTTAAACTTTTTTACAAAAGATAATTTTAGCATTTCACTGAATGAAACTACAACCTTAGCTGATGTTCAAGAGTTAATCGAAACAATTGCTTCTGCAACGGGTAAAGCATATAAAAAAACTATTGATAATTTAAAGTATGATAGCAAAGTAAGTTTTAATTCCGAGTTTGCACGAACATCCAAATATCTTGAACATGATATTTTTAACTCGTACAAATCTGAAACAGATATTTTAAGATATATGAAATATCTTGAGAATAAAGATTTATCTCTTGTGCATTCAATGATTCCACTTGGTTCTTGCACAATGAAGTTAAATGCAACAACTGAAATGCTTGGTGTAACACTTCCTCAGTTTTCAAATCTCCATCCATTCACTCCAGAAGAGCAACTTACTGGATACATCGAAATGTTTAGAGAATTCGAAAACCAATTAGCTGAAATAACTGGTTTTGATTCGGTTTCTCTACAACCAAATTCAGGAGCGCAAGGTGAATATGCAGGTTTATCTGTAATAAAAGCCTATCTTGAAGATAAAGGTGAAAGCCATAGAAACATTGCATTGATTCCATCATCGGCGCACGGTACAAATCCTGCAAGTGCAGTTATGGCTGGGATGAAAGTTGTAGTTGTAAATTGTGATGATAAAGGAAATATTGATGTTAATGATTTGAAGACAAAAGCTGAATTACACAAAAATAATCTTGCTGCTTTACTTGTTACTTATCCATCGACTCATGGTGTGTTTGAGGAATCTATAAAAGAAATTTGCGAAATCATACATCAAAATGGAGGACAGGTATATATGGATGGTGCAAATATGAATGCACAAGTTGGATTAACTAGTCCCGCAGAAATTGGTGCCGATGTTTGTCACTTAAACTTGCATAAAACTTTCTGTATTCCTCATGGCGGCGGTGGACCAGGTGTTGGACCAATTGCAGTTGCAAAACATTTATCGCCTTTTCTACCAGGGCATTCAATTGTAAATATTAATAAAGAGAAATCTATCAATGCGGTTTCAGCTGCCCAATTTGGCAGTGCAAGTGTAATCGTTATTTCTTATGCTTATATAAAAATGATGGGTGAAACAGGTTTAACTAATGCAACTAAAATGGCTATTTTGAATGCAAATTATATCAAAGCAAAATTAGAACCTTATTTCAAAGTTTTATACACAGGCAGTAATGGTAAAGTTGCTCACGAACTAATTTTTGATATGCAAGAATTTAAACAAACTGCACATGTTGAAGTAGAAGATATTGCTAAGAGATTGATGGATTATGGCTATCATGCTCCAACAGTTTCTTTTCCGGTACACGGCACACTTATGATTGAACCTACTGAAAGTGAACCAAAATCTGAAATGGATAAATTTTGTAATGCATTGATTTCAATAAGAGAAGAAATTCGTGAAGTTGAAAACGGAATTGCTGATGTAAAGAATAATGTGTTAAAAAATTCCCCGCATACTGCACAGATGGTAGTTGCTGATAACTGGGTCTTTCCTTACTCTAGAGAAAAAGCTGCTTATCCAATTTCTTATTTAAGAACAAATAAATTTTGGCCAAGTGTAAGTAGAGTTGATAACGCTTATGGAGATAGAAATCTTGTTTGTAGTTGTTTGCCTGTTTCTGAGTACGCGGAATAACTATTTAATTTAACTTTAAATGCCGTCCAATGGACGGTATTTTTTTATTATCTAAAATCTGCAACAAACTTTTATTGAGATATAATTACACATATAAAATAAAACTTCTGTTTTTTACTGTAATAATTTTTTGTTCCCAATTATTTGGGCAGGAAGTTGATACGTTGAATTATTATGATCATTATCCCTTTATTGTTGATTCAATTAAGATAAATGGAAATGAAATCACTGAGGAATATATAATCCTGCGTGAATTGACTTTTGGGATTGGTGATACCTTAAAACAAAGTACAGCATTTTACAATCGAGAAAGAATATATTCACTAGGAATTTTTAACCATGTTTATTTGATTCCAGAATCAATAAAAGGAAAAAATTTACTAAATATTAAAGTTGAAGAAAGCTGGTACATTTATCCATTACCATTTATTGATGCCTCAGAAAATGATTTATCGAAACTTACTTATGGAATTAATCTAAGATTAAAAAATTTTCGAGGACGAAATGAACAAATATCGGCTACTTTTGCATTGGGTTATGATCCGTATTTTTATTTAAACTATTATACTCCAAATGTTGCAAACGAACATAATGTTTTTCTAAATGCAAAAGTTGGTTATGCAGATATTTCAAATAAAAGTCCTATTGCAGAAAAAGTTTACGGGTCATCGTTCGATCATCAAGTTATCTTTTTTGAAACAATTCTAGGCAAACGTATTGGATTATTTCAAAGAGTTTATCTTAATTCTGCTTTTAGAAATATAGAAACTCTCAAATTTGTAGAAGGAGTTAATGCCTCTAAAAATAGAATTGATAATGTTCTCGATATTGGCGTTGGATATGAATATGATACAAGAGATCTTATACAGTTTCCCAAAAATGGGATTTATACTGCGGCAAACATCACTTTTAGAGGTCTAGGGATAGATGATATAAATTACAGAATCTTAAATATTGATTTTAGAGAATATAGAATTTTGATTGATAAACTAATTTCTAAATGGAGACTTGCTGGTAGAATGACTTTTGGAAATAGAATACCATATTACGATAATTCAATAATTGGCGTGGAGCAAAAGATTCGTGGGCATATGTCACAAAAGTATGAAGGCAATGATATTTATATTGGTTCATTAGAATTGGCTTATCCTATAATTGAAGAACTAAATATAGATTTAACTTTTATTCCAATTATTCCGAACAAGTTACTTTCATATAGATTAGGCTTATACATACAATCTTTTGCAGAAACAGGAATTGCAAAATATAAAAAACAACCATTTGCCTTAAATAAATTTGTATCTGGTTATGGATTTGGAATAACTTTTTTAGTTTTGCCATACCAGGTTTTTAGATTTGAGTTAGGGTTCGATGAAAAATCAAATACAGAAATAATTTTAGATCTTGGAATATCTTTCTAATATAGAGTTATATTTTACATCCTTCGTATCAGAGGACGAAAAATATTTTACATTATTAGATGATGAGTTTCATCATTCTACAAAAGTTATGCGTAATAAAATTAGCGATAAACTTTTTGCAACTAATGGAAAAGGTAAAATATTTGAAGGATCAATTGAGGAAATGAGTAAGGATTTTCTTAAATCTACAATCATTAAGATTTATAAATACCAAAATAATTTAGATAATATCGCATTTTGTATTCCTAACTTAAAAAATCCAGAGCGATTAAAGTTTGCGTTTGAAAAATGTACTGAGTTAGGAATTACTAATTTTCTTTTATACAAACCTGAACATTCTGTTGGTAAAAATCTGAATACTGAAAGGTTAAGCAAAATTACGTTGGCAGCAGTGAAGCAATCTTTAAGAGCTTTTCTACCAAAGATTGAAGCTATTAATTCAGTAACTGATTTAGTCAAAAGTGATTCAGGAATTCTTTTATTTGAGCAAACTGCTTCAACAAAACTTTCTGATTTTAAACTTGATGAGGATAAAAAGTATATTTTTGTTTTTGGCCCGGAAGGCGGATTTTCTGAAAACGAATTTACTTTACTTAAAGATTCAACCAAACTAAAACTAACTGAAAAC
Source organism: Ignavibacteriales bacterium (assembly GCA_016707585.1). Lineage (GTDB taxonomy): Bacteria > Bacteroidota > Ignavibacteria > Ignavibacteriales > Ignavibacteriaceae > IGN3. The sequence goes on from JADJHL010000008.1 coordinate 716,315, forward strand.
AGATTAAGAAGTGAAACAGCAATTGTAAAAGCAGCATCAGTGATTACTTAATAATGAAACAATTTAGATCTAAATGTTTTACAGTTTTATTCCTTGCTATTGTTTTTGGGGCTTGTAGTTCTTCTGTTAGATATACAAAAACCGAAGAGAAAAAAAGTAAATCGGAAGAAAGTAGGTTTGAAGTTTTGGTGTCCGAAACTGGAATTGCATCTTATTATGCAGATGAATTTAACGGAAAGAAAACTGCGAGTGGCGAAATTTATGATATGAGCAAACTTACTGCCGCACATCCATCATATCCGATGAATACGATTTGTCTTGTAACAAATCTTAAAAATGGATTAAGTGTTGAAGTAAGAATAAATGACAGAATGCCATCATTTAAAAGTAGGATTATAGATTTATCTTTAGCAGCAGCAAAAGAAATTGATATGATTCGTGATGGAATTCAAGATGTTAAAATTGAAGTGTTAGAGTGGGGAAGTAAATAGTTAAAAATAAAAACCCAGCAAAAGCTGGGTTAAAGATCGTTAGAATTTTTTCCAGAGATCATTTTTAATTATATCATATTTCATTTTCTGTTTGTTATCAAGAAGACTTTCTATTTTAGATTGTGCTTCTTTAATAAATGAATTTTTATTTTCTGGTTTTGATGTAACATTATTTTGCAGTTCAGTTAAAATGCTAACAACTTTTGTTTCTTGTTCAGATGAAAGCAAAACTTTTTGTTTTAATACTGAAGCAAATTCATTTATACTTTTTTCATCCTGAAAATCTGTTTTAGCTGAAAGATTAATACCAAATACTACAAGTATTAACATCAAAACTAATTTGCTTTTATATTTTCTTAATTTATTCATTTTATTCTCCTTATTATCTCTACTATGAAAACTAATTTTATTCACTCTTAATTACAAACTAAAAGTTTAAATATTTATGCAAGATTCATTCCAAAAAAAAGCTTTAATGGAGATTGAGAAAATATCGAAAATACTGGCTAAAGAAGGTCTTTCTATTTCCAAAGCGGATAAAAAACTATACAATTATGAAATAATAGTAAACAGTAAATCTGAACAAGTGAAAGTATTGGTTTATTTTGGTAAAAAAGGAGTTAAATCAATTCTTCAGGGAAATCCAGAGACAAAAATCTATAAAACAGTAAATAACCAATTATTCGGTAAAGGTTTGTTTGATGATCAGAAAGTAGATGATGTTGTTTTTAGAGATTATATCGGAACAGATGAATCTGGTAAAGGAGATTATTTTGGGCCTCTTGTTGTTGCTGCGGTTTTTATAAACGATCAAACAAAAATCGAGCTTGAGAAAATTGGAGTTAAAGATAGTAAGTTATTTTCCGATAATAACATTAAGGTTCTGGAATCATCTATAAAAAAGATTATAGGGGATAATTTTGTTATCATACAAATAAATCCTGAAAAGTATAATCAATTGTATGAATCCTTTAATAATCTTAATAAAATTATGGGATGGGCACACGCTAAAGCTATTGAAACTTTAGTAGAGAAGACAAATTGTGAAAATGTTATAAGCGATAAATTTGGGAATGAAAAACTTATTAAGGATGAGTTAAAAAAGAAAAATGTAAAAGTTAATCTTTATCAAACTGCAAAAGGGGAAAGATTTACTGCAGTTGCTGCTGCTTCAATTTTAGCAAGAGCCAAAGTTGTAGATTGGTTTTATCTCAAGAGTAAAGAATTTGGATATGAAATTCCAAAGGGTGGTAGTGAAGTGGTAAATATTGTAGCTAATGGTATTTTAGATCAAACAGATAAAGATAATTTGCTAAAAATGATTAAATTTCACTTTAAGAATTCACAAAGTATTTTTAAAAAATAAAGGGATAAAAAGTAATAATGGCAAAAAAGAACGGAATAAGAAGAATTGGAATCTTGACGGGCGGAGGCGACTGCCCAGGATTGAATGCTGTAATTAGAGGCGTAACAAAACCAGCAGAAGATTATGGAATGTCTGTGTATGGAATCATCGACGGCTTTGAAGGACTTGTTGAAGGTAAAGCTAAAGAGTTAAGCAATTCAGATGTTTCCGGTATTCTATCAAGAGGCGGAACAATTTTGGGTTCTTCAAATAAAGGTGACCCTTACCATTGGCCTGTTGAGATTAATGGTAAAATTGAAATTCAAGATAAATCGGCAGCTGCTATAAAAAATTATAAGTCCTGGGGGCTTGATGCACTAATCGCAATTGGCGGCGATGGTACAATGCATATTTGTAATAAATTATCCAAGCTCGGAATGAATATTGTAGGTGTGCCGAAAACAATCGATAATGATCTTGAAGCAACTGATGTTACATTCGGTCATGATTCTGCAGTTTATGTTGTATCAATGGCTTTGGATAGACTTCATACAACGGCATCTTCACATCATAGAGTAATTGTTGTTGAAGTTATGGGAAGATATGCTGGTTGGATTGCGTTAAATGGTGGTCTTAGTGGTGGCGCGGATATTATTTTAATTCCGGAAATTCCATTTTCATGGGATAAAATTGCTGCAAAAATTCACGAACGAGAATTAATGGGAAAAAGATTTTCTTTAGTGTGTGTTGCGGAAGGAGCAAAACCTTTAGGTGGTGAGATAGTTACTAGAGGAAGTGATATAAAAAGAACTGACCCTGTTCAACTCGGCGGTATAGGAAAAGTTGTAGCTGATAAAATTGAACAATTGACAGGAAGAGAAACCCGTGTGACTGTTCTAGGACATTTGCAAAGAGGTGGCAGTCCAACTCCTTATGATAGAATTTTAGCAACAAAATTTGGAGCATTCGCAATAGATTTAGTAGCTAATAAAAAGTTTGGACGAATGGTAGCATTAAAGGGAAATGAAATCAAAAATGTAAAGATTGAAGATGCAATTTCGCGTCAAAAATTAGTTAAACCAGATGATCAGGCAGTCTTTGTTGCAAAGTCATTAGGTATTTCATTTGGTGATTAATAAATTTTGATATTTTGACCTCAAACTATATATTTCGCCTGCTAATTTTTGAGGGGTCGTAGTTCAGTTGGTTAGAACGCCTGCCTGTCACGCAGGAGGTCGCGAGTTCGAGTCTCGTCGGCCCCGCTCAGTTAAAACCCTGTAAGTAAAGCACTTACAGGGTTTTGTATTTTTAAAGAAAATAGTTGGGTAGCAAAATAGTTAGTAAATTTTGTTTATTTAAATTTCTTAAGCTCATTTTTAAGGTGATTTGTTATTAGTTCTATGGCATACTAGTGCATTTTTGTAAGGGAATTATTGGCGAAAAGCAAGTAATTGCGTTTTTTCTCATCATAGCCATAAACTTAAATGAACAGATAAAAATATTTAGAAAATTAATCTTGCCTATATCTCGATTTTACTAATGATCTAGTTTTATTAAACACAATTATATTAAAAAATTAATCTACTACTTGACAGAATCAAAATATTTTTCTAAGTTATGCAAAGGTTTGCATAACGGTCTGATTTTTAACACTATTTATATGGTAAAACATAGAACAATCGATTGCATTATAGAATAGATTTACAATATGTCATCTACATTAAAAGATATTGCTAATAAAACAGGGGTCTCTGTTTCAACAGTTTCTAGAGTACTTCACGATGATTCCAAGAAGTATAAAATCAGTGTTGAAACAACTGCCAGAGTCAAATCTGCAGCAAAAGATTTAGGTTACAGAGTAAATGCATTAGCCAGAGGACTTCGTCAACAAAAAACAAGTGAAGTTGGAATTATTGTTCCTGATATCTCAAATCCATTCTTTTCAGAAATTGTGAAGAATCTTGCTGGTGAACTCAGAAAAAAAGGATATAATTTTATTGTTTACGATTCTGATGAAGATCCTAATATCGAAATATCAGGAGTTAAAAGTCTTTTAGAAAAACGTGTTGATGGTTTTATAATTGCTTCAGTTGGGCAGGATTTTGCTCATATAAAAAAAATTCGTGATGCTGAAATTCCTATTGTGATGGTTGATCGTTGTTTTGCTGATCTTGATGTTGATTCTGTTAGTGTTGATAATGTAAAAGGATCATTATTAGCTGTCAACTATCTTATTAAAGAAGGTCATTCACGCATTGCATTTATTCAGGGGTTACCTGGAACATATGCAAATGAAAACCGCTTGAAGGGTTATAAAATTGCACTTCAACAAGCAGATATATTAATAGATGAACAGCTGATTGTTGGAGATGACTTTAGGACCTTTAATGGTTATTTAAAAACCAAATCACTATTAAGTCTTTCAAATCCACCAACAGCAATTTTTACAGCTGGTGATTTGATTGCTTTAGGTGCGCTGGAAGCATGTAAAGAAAATAATATTATCATTCCAAACGATCTTTCTCTGATCACTTTTGATGACCCGGTTTTTGCATCCTATTTATCACCTGCACTTTCCGCAGTAGAACAACCAACTTTAAAAATAGCTGAAATGGCTGTAGCTATGCTTTATAATCGGATTAAAAATCCTGGCGATGAACGCAGAAGAATACTGTTAGAACCAAAATTAAATATTCGTAGTTCTGTAGAACAAATTACACCATTGATAAATATTTCACAGTTTAATGATGGTAAAAAAGTATCAGGAAGTTTAATCAAAGGAACTTAACGTGAAAATTTTTATGATAAAAATACTTAAAAAAATCACCGTTATCTTTTTTATTTCAGTTCTGTTTTCAATGATTTGCTTTGCTGGAAATACCGGCAAAATAGCTGGAAGAGTAACTGATAAAGCAACTGGCGAACCACTTGTTGGAGCTAATGTTTTTGTGCAAGAGTTAAGCACAGGAGCTTCAACAGATGTAAACGGCGAGTTTTATATTCTAAATATTCCACCCGGAACATACACAGTTACTGTATCAATGGTTGGGTATGCAAAGGTTAGTAAGAGTAACGTTTCAATTATTATTGATAGAACAACAACCGCGAATTTTGTGCTTGAAACTACTTTGATAGAAGTTGAGGGAGTTGTAATTGTTGCTGAACGTCCGGTGATTGATAAAGATCTAACAGCAAGCGAACAAATTGTTACCGGAAAAGTTTTGGAAAATTCCGGTGCTAAATCAATTCAGGACGCACTTGTAACACTTCCTGGTATTTTTAGTGACAATTCAAATCTAGCGTGGCAACGAGGATCGACTAAAGGTTATGTGCGAGGAAGTTCTAACGTTCAAGCAATTGTAATGGTAGATAATCTTTCAGTTAATAGTGGACTTGTTTCTGATAATTATACTGGATTTAACACGTCAACTATTGAACAGATTTCTGTTTTAACCGGCGGTTACAATGCTGAATATGGTGAAGGTCGCTCTGCAGTTGTAAACATTGTCTCTAAAGAAGCACCTAAAGGAATTCATGGTACTTTGATTACGAGATTGCGACCCGCAGGTATCTACCATTTTGGTAGAAACATTTACAGCACAGAAAATAATGACTACAAAACCACAGGAATAGATTATTGGACTCAACAATCACAAGATGAAAACAGTAGATTCTATCAGTTGAGTCCTGACTCATTACTTAATGCTTGGAGAAAGCAGACAACTCCAAATGATGCTTTAGGCAAGTATGCTGAAAGACCTGAATATGAATACGAAGGAACTGTTTATGGTACTGTAACTGATGAATTAAGTTTTCTTGCTTCTGGTCGTTTTAAACAAGGTGTTGGAATATTTCCTCAAGCTATACCTTATAACCCGGAATTTAATATTCAAGGATACATAAATTATAAATTCTCTCCAGAATTTAAAGTAAGGGTTGGTGGATTTGTAGGCGGATATGAAAGTGCAGATTACACTTCATCAAATCTTAATACTTCAGAAATGGGACAGGAAGCAAGCTGGCTTGCACCAATGAGAATAGATGAACAATATGCTCGTGCAAAGTACAATTTATTTGGTGCTCCATTCAGACAATGGCCAGAATTAAGAAGATGGTATCAGTTATATGGAAAAGCTACGCACATAATTAATAATCAATCTTTTTATGATATTACATTTAGTTACTTAAAAGATAATCTTGATCGTTCTGATAGAGAAAATCGAATTGCTGATACTCTATGGTTACCTGATGTTGTATCGATGCATCCGCGGTATACCTTGCAAGCTTATTATCATACCTGGACAAAAAATAATTCAGAATCATTCCAGCTTAAAGGTGATTATACAAATCAGGTTACAAAAACACATAACATAAAAACAGGTTTTACCTTTAAGGTACACGATTTTTATTATGAAAACTATGCTGCTGAATCCAAAAGCAACAGAGTAAATGAAATGAATGTGTTTGATGGAAATCCTTATGAAGGAAATTTGTACATACAAGATAAAATTGAATTTCCGGGATTGGTGGTAAATATAGGATTGCGTGGAGATTTCTTTAATCAAAATAGAAATGCACCAAAGAATATGTTTGATCCTCTTGCATTTCAAATTATCACTCCTGGTCATGATCCAGGCGCGCCACTGGGAATTCCTGGAACACCAGAAAGAGTAAGAACCAAATTACAAGTTGCTATTGCTCCACGCCTTGGAATATCGCATCCTATAAGTGAACGTGCAGTATTACATTTTGTTTACGGACATTTTTATCAGCGCCCTTCTTGGACAAAAATGTTTGGTTTTCCGTTTGTTAATTATACTACTTCCTGGGATAGTGTTTTAGATCCGTATGCAAAACAAACTACTTATATGGATGAATGGCAGGGATATTATGGAAACTCGAAACTAGGTTATGAAAAAACAATTCAGTATGAGTTGGGAATGGATTATAATATTGCCGATGTAATTAAGCTTGATGTTACCGGATATTATAAAGATGGGTCGCGCGAAGCAGATGTTATAACTGGTGTTTATGCTGCAACATATTCTTCAACAAAAGCTCTAATGGTTAGTAATTCCGGTTATTCAGACGTGAGAGGAATTGAGACTAAAATTGATTCCAGATTTAATGGAATTATTAATTTTGGTTTAAGTCATGAAATTTACTGGTCGTTCAATGGTGAGGTTGGATACAGTAGATTATATGAGCCAGGCTCGCAAAGTGTTGATGTTCCCAAAGGACTTAGACAAGAAAGTGGTGCCTGGGGAGATTATCAGAGAATTAAAGGTTGGGTAAATTTATTCATTGATAAAGATGAAGGTCCTGAGATTGTTGGAATTAAACCCTTAAGTAACTTAAATGTTTTTGTAAATTTTTGGTGGAGAAGTGGAGATCCGTATACGTACCATGCGCCGGGAGATATCTCTACCGAACCAAATAATATGCGATGGTTTAATTATTATCAAATAGATCTAAATATTTCAAAAGGATTTGATTTATTCGGAAGAGAAGTTGAACTGAGTGTAGATATAAAGAATTTATTCAACTTAAAATTCTTAAGACTTCTGTATGATGATGATCTTGCCCGATATTTAGAAAATCCTAATTTATCGGACAGCGAAAGATTACCAAAAACATATGACTTTTCTGAACCAAACATTTGGGAATGGTATTCTTATGAAGTTCCACCAAGAAGATTTTATTTTCAAATTGCATTTAAGTTTTAATTGAGATATAAGAATGAATATGAAAAAATATATATCAGCGGTTTTATTTATACTTTTATTTTCTAATGTTGCTCAGGCTCAAGTTACCTGGGGAAAACAAACACTTAAGCGTGGTAAACTTTGGGCTACTGTCTGGAACTCACTTCAATATGGTGATCCAACAGAAACGCAAAATGGATTTCATACACTTGATTTTCCCGGTTACTCAAAAGCAACAAATGTTAGTGATGCTTTAAATTATGCAGAAGCAGTTGGTTATGCTATTTATGGTACCAGACAAAATGTAGCATCATCTTATACAATAAACTCAAGGTTTTTTCCATCAGGTCAAGATATTTTTCCTATTGAAGAAGCCACATTAACAAAAAATTATAATCTTGCGAACATTGGATTGGCAGGTGAAGAGATAGTTTCAGGTGCTCATCACGTTAATGGATTAAATGTTGATATTGCCAGAAGAAGTATGGTTTGGAGTTATCCAGGTTTAAGTGATTTTATTATTCACGAGGTGACAATAACAAACAACGAATTAACTTCAGTAGATTCATTGTTTTTTGGTATGAGATATGGAATTAGAATGACACAACGTTCCGGCAGCAGAGGCGATGAAAAGTATGGATGGGATCCAACAGAAAAACTCTTCTATTTTTATGATGATCAATCTTTCAGATTTCAGGATGAAGAACCTGTGGTTTATAATTTTGGTGTAGGACCAGAACGCGGCGATATTGGTGACGCGCGTGATATTTACCAACAGGGAATACGTGAACACGAACTCGATGCTCCGGGTTATTTTACTGTTGTTGTTTTGGATTCAGCAGGCGCTAATATTTTTCAGAATATACTTGAGCATACTGGTCAGGGATTAACGGAAGGAGCAGACTTTGTTGATCAAATGTTTATTCAGGGTTCATCTTCACATGCAAGAGTCAAAGAAGTAATGACTCATCAGCAACCAAGATTATCTTGGGATTCATCTCGTGTAATTGGTGGTGAAGGCGGAAATAAATTTGAACGTCGTCCGGAATTTTTAGTAAGTGTTGGGCCATTAACTCTTACACCATTTGCATCGGTAAAAATTGTTTTTGCTGAAGTTATCGGTGAAATGGATAGAGCAAAAATTGTAGAGGGTGGAGTTGCTAATATAGATTTGATGGCAACAGCATCACGAGACACAATGCTAGCAAATGTAAGACGAGCACGAACTCTATATTCGAATAATTATTTACCATCTGTTCATCCGCCACCAACGCCAACCGATGGTGAAAACAGTTTAACAATTAATACCGAGCCTGGTAAGATATTTATAGAATGGCCACCAATTTCATCTTCTTATGTAGATCCTCAATTAGGAATTAATGATTTTGCCGGATATAGACTGTATCGATCCAACTATTTTACTATCGGTCCTTGGACTCTTGTTGCTGATATTAAAAAAGACTCTGCAACTATTGTTGATGGATACGTTCAATATATTGATGAGAATTTACCTTTTGGAGTTGGAAATTATTATTGTGTTACTTCATATGATCAAGCAAATAATGAAAGTGGTAAAGTAAATAATACACGTTTTCCTGTTTATCCATTAAGAGCGCCAAATGAAGAATTTCCAAAAAATGTTTATGTAGTTCCAAACCCGTTTCGCCAGCATAGTAATTTAACCGGCGAAGGTGAACAATATCGAATGGAGTTTATTGGAATTCCAGCAATCTGTAAAATTAAAATCTATACTCTTACCGGTGATCTTGTTCAAGAAATAAATCATGATGATGGCAGCGGTTCAGAAGCCTGGGGTAGTATTAAGCGCTCTGATTACCAATTAAGCAAATGGACTTTAGGAGTTGCACCAGGAGTATACCTGTTCCGTGTAGAATCTCTTGTCCCGGGACATGAAGGTGAATCTTATATCGGCAAATTAGCAATAGTGAAGTAATGGAGAACATTTTAATGAAATTATCAAATAATATTTTTCGATTATTGTTCTTACACTTCTTAGTGTTTACAGTTTTCATCAAAGCTCAATCAGGAATTTCTCCTAATGATATTGAACGTGCTGGACAATCTGGGTGGCAGTTTTTAAAAATAAATGGGGACTCAAGACAAGCTGCGTTAGGTGGTGCTTTTACAGCGATATCTGATGGAGACGCCAATTCAATTTTCGGTAATCCTGCTTCACTATCTGATATTGAAAATATTGATGTTCAGGTAAATGTACTTGAATGGATTGCTGATATTAATTTTCAATCAATAGCTGCTGGATATAATATTGGAGATTATGGGGTTGTTGGTGTTAGTCTTGCAATGCTCGATTATGGTGATATTCCAGAAACTATTAATACACCATCAAGTAGTGGAGGAACATCTCCGCTAATAACCGGAAATAATTTTTCAGCAAATGATTTTGTTGTTGGATTTACTTATGCAAAAAAAATAACTGATAATCTATCTGTTGGTGGTAATATTAGATATATGGAACAGCACATTGCAGAACTTTCTATGAGTAATTGGTCAATGGATATTGGAACAATGTATTATACTGGATTTAGAAGTTTACGCATTGCAATTACTGCAAGAAATTTTGGACCTGATTCACGCTTCGGTGGATGGAGTGAAGAATATCAAACTGAATCTGATTATGTAAGAATGCCATTAGATTTCCGTGCTGGATTAGCAATGGATTTTTTTGATGAACCAGGAAGTCCACATTTATTAACTGCAATAGTTGAAGGTGATCATCCAAATGATGGTAAAGAGAAGTTCCATTTTGGCATGAGTTACGCATTTGATAAAATGTTTTTTGTAAGAGCAGGTTATAAAATTAATTACGATGTGCAGAATTTTACATTTGGGGCAGGTATAACGTATCCAATTGGCTCAACAGTCGGAACAATTAATTACGCTTACGTTGATTTTGGAGAACTTACTCAGGTACATACTTTTTCTTTAGGTTTTTCCTTTTGATTGAGGATAAATAATTATTTAGACACAGAAATAAAAATATTAAACACAGGTTAATTCAGTCAGAATTTATTATGAAAAATAAAGTAGTAGTTATAGGTAGTTACAATACAGATATGACTATCAAAACAAAAAAAATACCTGGTCCTGGCGAAACAGTTATTGGCGGATTCTTTTCAACAGGCGGAGGTGGAAAAGGTGCTAATCAAGCTATCGCTGCTGCACGTCTCGGTGCAGATGTTAGTTTTATTGCTCGAGTAGGCAACGATTTATTTGGACAAGAAGCAATACAGAAACTTAATGAAGAACATATTGATACGAGGTTTATTTTTCGTGATACTGAATTACCAACAGGTGTAGCATTTATTGTTGTAGATGATAAAGCTGAAAATAGTATTGTTGTTGCGTCAGGCGCTAATGCTGCACTAAGCAAAGAAGATATTGAAACGGTTAAATCTGAAATATTATCGGCAGATATTTTACTTGTACAGTTGGAATCACCAGTTGAAACCATTAAAGATGCAATAAAAAAAGCTCATGTAAAAGGAGCAACAGTTATTCTTAATCCAGCACCCGCACAAAAACTTGATAATGATCTTTTAAGTAATGTTGATATAATCACACCTAATATTGTTGAAGCAGAGATGTTAACAGGAATAAAAGTTACTGATGAAGAAAGTTTAAAGCATATCGTAAATGAATTTTTTGAATTTGGAGTTAAGAATGTATTAATCACATTAGGCTCGAAAGGTTACTTTGCAGGTTTACCCAATGTGATGGAATACGTTCCATCCTTCAAAGTTAATGCAATAGATACTACTGGCGCAGGAGATGTTTTTAGTGGATCACTCGCTGCTTTTTTAGCCGAGGGGATTTCTTTGGAAAAAGCTGCTAGAATGTCAAATGCGGCAGCATCAATATCTGTTACTCGTATAGGTGCGCAAAATGCTGCTCCTAAAGGATCTGAAGTTCAGGAATTTATAACGTCTTATAAGGTTGCAGAATCTGAAATTGTAAATTGATTTTTTAAACTAACTTAAATAACAAAGGAGCTATGTATGAAAACAATTAAACTATTTTTCTTGATACTTATAAGCTTAACATTTTTAAATCAAATGTTAATTGCGCAAGTATCTCAGAATATGACTCTTCTTGGAAACTATGGAAGAGGTGAGGGAGAATCAAAAGCTGTATTTGCTGCAGGCTCACTTGTGTTTTACGGGCTTGGTAATAAAATGCAGATTGCTACTTTTTCTGATCCACAATCTCCTGTAAAAATTGGTAGTGTAATATTATCTGATGTTGTTGAGGATCTTGTTCGAACTTCAATTAATGGAACTCAACACATAGTAGCCAGTGGCGGAAGTAAAATGTGGCTAATAAATGTTCAGAATCCAACAACCCCTTCTTTGGTAGCTGATATTGAGGTTGCACCTGGAACTACTTGTGAAGGCATTGCTACAAGTGGTACATACGCATATGTTGCTGCAGGTGGTGCAGGTTTTAAAATTTATAATATATCAACTCCATCAAATCCTTTACTGGTTACCTCAATTGATAGTTTAGAATATTGTGAAAGTGTTGTTATCTCTGGTCAATACGCTTATGTAGCTGCTGGATCAAGAAGTCACATAGTTGATATTACAAATCCCGCTGCACCAGTTTATGTTGGAAGAATAGATGGATACGGTGGTTATCATCAATATCTAAATGTAAGATCTGGTTATGCTTATGTTTGTAACTATGATGCTGGATTTGCAGTTGTTAATGTTACAAATCCTGCTAGCCCTGTGAACGTTGTTGATATTCCATCTGGATACAGGACTGCTAGAATTATTTTTGATGGCAACTATGCTTATGTAGCTATCGGAGATGCCGGAGTTGCTATCTATGATGTTGTTAATCCGGCTTCACCCGTTTATGTAACTACTATACTTACAACTGGTCGTGCTGCATCACTTTATTATGGAGCGATAACAATTGGTGGAACGCCAACAGGGCATATCTTTGTCGCAAATAGAAATCCAGCTCCTGGAATAAGTGCAATAAATGTTTCTAACCCATCATCACCGGTTACAACATCTTTTCTTGCCGCAATACCTGCTCCAAGTGGCTCCGCTTTTATTCCATTTTATGATAATGGAAAAACTTATGTTGCTTATGGTTCTGCAGGCTTAAGAATACTTGATGTTTTAAATCCTTCAAACATTTCTCTGCTTGGCACAGCAGATCTAGGAGGAGATTCTAGAGCAGTTGTAGTAAGTGGTAATTATGCTTATGTGGCAGCAAGAGATTCAGGTGTTTATGTTGTTGATGTAACTGATCCAGCAAATCCTGTAAAGATAAAAACGCTTCAAACACCTCGTGCTCGTGGTATAGCAATAAATGGTTCTGTTGTTTATGTTGCAGCAAGTGATAGTGGTATGGGAATGATTGATATTACAAATCCTTCTAATCCTATAGTTGTTGGTTATACCGGAGCTGAAGTTTATGGAGAGAATGTTTCAGTATTTGGAAACATTGCCGGAATAACTGATTATGGACAAATCACTTTTTATGATATAACAAATCCTGTTAGCCCAATTAAAAAAGGATCTACAGTTTCTCTAACTTCTGGTAATGAGGGTTTTGCGATCAGTGGTAATTACGCTTACGTTCCGGATGGAGATAGTTTAAAGATATTTAATATATCAGATTTAAACTCACCAACACTTGCTTCAAAAATTTATACTGGTGGTTATGGATATATGGCTGCAGTAGATGGCGATTACTGTTATGTTGCATCCGAAGGCACAGGCGTGCGTGCAATAAATATTTCAAATCCTTCTTCTCCAGTTGAAGCTGGATTTTATGATGATGTCCCACAATCAAGAGGGTTGGCTGTTAATGGTAAATATATATATGTGGCAGAAAAAGGAGATGGACTTACAGTTTATTCAAACGATTTAATAACCTCAGTTGATGATGAAAACGCAATTATTCCTGAACAAATTACTTTATATCAAAATTATCCGAATCCTTTTAATCCTATAACAAATATATTAATTGAACTAAAGGAAAATTCTATTGTAACATTAGAAGTTTTTAATTCAATCGGACAAAAAATTGCTGTACTTGTAAATAAACAATTATCAGCGGGTTCAACAAATATTACTTTTGATGCTTCTAATCTTTCAACAGGTGTCTATCTTTATAAACTAAATGCTAATGGAGTAACACTAAGTAAGAAGATGATGTTGATTAAATAGCAAATTGTATTAAATAATAATTTATCAATTTAAACAAAATTAAAAGAGCTCATTATTTTTTTAGTGAACTCCTATTTTGAAAGGAGGTAAAAGAAAAAGCATTGTACTGAATTTGTGTTATAAAATATTTAATTTATTTCTAACTTTATTTTTTGGGAAGGCAATATGAAAAATATTAAGACGTTTTTTGGAGTGATATTTTTATTGACAATTATCAATTTGTCAATATTTCCACAAGTCCCACTATCGAACAATATGCCAGCTAGTGGTGTGTTAGGTGCAACAGATTTTGTAACAAATACAAATTATGCTTCTCCTTCTACAACAACTTTAGCAGAACCATTTTGTGTTGCTGTAGATCCAACAACAGGAAAACTATTTGTGGCTGATCGTGATAACAGGAGAGTTATGCGTTGGAGTTCTGCTAACGCATTGATAAATGGATCACCTGCAGAAGTTGTTTTTGGTCAACCCGATTTTGTTACGAGAACCGCTAATACAGGCGGTATATCTGCTGCTACTATGAATAACCCCAATAGTGTTTATGTTGATGCTAACGGAACTTTGTGGGTTGCTGATAGAGATAATCATCGTATTTTAAGATTTGATAATGCTTCAACTAAGTTGTCTGGCGCAAATGCTGATGGCGTTTTGGGTCAACCAAACTTTACATCAAACACTGCTGGAACTACAGCTAGTTTACTTAGTGCCCCTACCAGTGTATTTGTTGATGGTAATGGAATCTTATGGGTCTGTGATAAAGACAATAATAGAGTTTTACGATTTAATAATGCTTCTGGAAAACCCAATGGAAGTAATGCTGATGGAGTTTTAGGCCAAACAGATTTTACTTCAAGTACGGGTGGGACAACTGCAGCAATGTTTGACGCGCCTTGGGGAGTTTACGTTGATGTTACCGGAAAATTATGGGTAGCTGATAGATATAATAGTCGCGTTTTAAGATTTGATAACGCTGCTAGTTTAGCAAATGGCTCGCCTGCAAATGGTGTATTAGGTCAAACAGATTTTGTTACCTCAACATCTGGATTGACACAATCCAAATTTGATGGACCTCGCGGAACATTTATGGATGGCTTAGGTAGATTATATGTTGGCGATGAAGGGAATAGTAGGGTTATAGTTTTTAATGATGCAGCTTCAAAGCCAAACGGTGGTGATGCTGATTATGTATTAGGTCAGCCTGATTTTGTTACAACCGGTGGAGTTACTTCTCAAACTGGTGTTAATTATCCATCTACTGTTTTTGTTGATAACGCAAATAATCATATCTGGATTCCAGACACTTACAGTCATCGTCTACTTCGTTATGATGTTGCTCCGCTTCCAGTTGAACTAACTTCATTTGCAGCAGTTTCACAGAATCAACAAGTTAATCTAAATTGGAGCACAGCAACTGAGTTAAACAATAGCGGGTTTGAGATACAAAGAAGTATTTCAAATTCAGAGTTTGTGGCAGTTGGATTTGTAAAAGGCGTTGGAACCACAACTATACAACAGGATTATTCTTTCTCAGATAAAAATTTATCTGTAGGAAAATATTCGTATAGATTAAAACAAATCGATTTCAATGGTCAGTTTGAGTATTCAGATGAAATTGAAGTTGATGTTGTAAGCCTTGATAATTATTCTCTACTTCAGAATTATCCGAATCCATTTAATCCAACAACTAAGATTGGATACATTCTAAAAGATAGAAGCAATGTAAAAGTTGTTGTGATGAATTCACTAGGAGAAGAAGTTACTGTTCTTGTAAATGAATTGCAGGATCAGGGATTACATGAATTGGATTTTAATGCATCTAATTTATCAAGTGGTATTTATTTTTATTCTATACAAACATCAGGTTTTAACGAAACTAAAAAAATGCTGCTGATGAAATAGAATCAGTTAATTTTATATTACCGGTTGTTTCCGATATTAAACTGGAAACAACCATTTTTTTTCTGAACATTTAATAGTCTATTGTACCATACATATAATCTTCTTTTGACGTAAATATGAATTATTTAGTAACACGTTTTTTGCTTTTTATAATTTTTGTTATGTGCAGTGGTTTAATTATAGCTCAATCTAATCAATTGCAAAACAATTTAGCGGTGCCAACAGCTAGTAATTTTACTTATCCGCAATCCGCTTTTATTGATTCCCATAACGGAAATATTTGGGTAACTGATTTTGATAACAATCGTGTATTGCGATTTGATGTATCAACATTAACAGCTGTTGATGAGTTGCAATCTTTAACCTCGCCTTCAGATTTTTTTCTTGGACAAAATTATCCAAACCCATTTAATCCTGTTACGCAGATAATCTTTTCAACAAAAATTACTGATGATGTTTCATTAGAAGTATATAATTTACTCGGTCAAAAAGTTGCAGTTCTATTTGACGAAATAGCAACTGCTAATACTATCTATTCGATTCAGTTTAATGCAAATAGTCTTGCAAGTGGAATTTATCTTTATTCTTTACGTACATCTAATGGAATTGATGTTAAAAAAATGTGTTTGTTAAAGTAAGGATTATATGATGAAAATTATCTGCCATTTGAAATCACTTTTAGTTTTGTTGTTTTTCTTTTTGTCTTTACCAGCATCACTATTTGCTCAATCACCATTAATAAACAATATGCCCGCAACTGGAGTTTTGGGGCAATTGGATTTTATATCAGGTTCTTCCGGTACAACATCAAGTAAATTAAATGCGCCTTCCGGTGTTGCAGTAGATCCCACAACCGGTAAACTTTTTGTAGCGGATAGATATAATAATCGTATACTTAGATGGAGTTCTTCTGATAAAATGATTGATGGTTCTCCGGCTGAAGCTGTTTTTGGTCAGTTAGATTTCAATACTTCTACCAGCGGATTATCGGCATCAAAGTTTAATGATCCATTAAGAGTTTTTGTAGATAGTTCAGGAAATCTTTGGGTAAGTGATTATTTAAATAATAGAATTTTAAGATTTGATAACGCATCAACAAAACCTTCCGGTTCAGCAGCAGATTTAGTTTTAGGACAAGCCGGATTTACTGTAAATACTTCAGGAACAACTGTTAATAAAATGAAAGGTCCTGTCGGAATTTATGTTGATGGAAATGATAGATTATGGATTACTGATAGATTAAATCATCGGGTATTGAGATTTGATAATGCTTCAACTTTAACAAATGGCGCTAATGCTGATTTTGTTTTAGGCCAATCCGATTTTAATACAGGAACAAGTGGCTTATCTTCAACCAAGATGAACAGACCAATGGGAGTTTATTTGGATAAAGAAGATAATCTTTGGGTTTGCGAAGATGATAATAAGCGAGCTATAAGATTTGATTCAGTATCCACAAAATTAAATGGAGCATCAGCAGATGGTGTTTTAGGCCAACCGGATTTTACAACAAACTTAATTAATTATTCCAGAAATGGAGTTGGTAATTTACGCGGAGTTTATGGTGATGAAGCCGGAAGAATTTATCTTGTGGACGAGTCTAATCATCGCATACTTATTTTTAATCATGCTTCATCTCAACCAAATGGTGCTTTTGCAGATTATGTTTTAGGTCAACCGGACTTTGGTAGTGATCCGATCATACAACAAGAAATTTTTGATCCCTCAACATTAAACTATTTACTTTTTACTCCTCGTGATTCCTCTGCTGTTGAGAATGGAAAATTTCCATTAATCCTATCTCTTCATGGAATTGGTGAACGAGGTGAAGATTTATGGCGTGTTAAAGGTGATGGTCTGCCTAAAATATTAGATGGCAAAAATGATTTTCCATTTATTGTAGTTTCTCCTCAATGTCCTTCAACAACAGAATGGTATTATGATAGAACAGATATTAAAATCAATAAATTGATTGATAGCGTTATTGCTCGTTATCCGATAGATACAAACCGAATTTATTTAACTGGTTTTAGTATGGGAGGAATTGGAACTCTTGATTTAGCAATTCGATATCCAAACCGGTTTGCTGCTTTAATGCCTATTGCATTTAGAATTGAAGATGGATGGAATTTGTGTACAATAAAAGATATTCCTCTCTGGGGATTTCATGGACAACACGATCCAATAATTCCATTGTACAAAGCTCAGAGTGTGATCACAACATTAACGAATTGCGGTGGTAGTCCCTTGTTTACTATTTATTCAGATTTATTTCATGATGCATGGACTCGTACTTATAATAATCCAGCAGTTTTTAATTGGCTTCTTACAAAACGATTAGAATGAAAAAGCATTTTGTTAATATTATTTCATTTATGGAAAAACAAAGTAGTACTTTCTTCTTGTTAATACTTTTTTTTGTTCCTCTTACATTTGCTCAAGAAAATATTGAATCAATCGCAAAACTTCATTTCAAAATTCAATCTCGACCAATGCAATGGTTTGAAGGTTATAACTTAATTCAATCAGGTTCGTACTCACCATATCAATCACATAAAAGTGGAGCAAACAGAGATTCAGCTTATGTTGTTAGAACATCAGGCAGTGAGAATATGATTGAGTGGATTACATCTGAAATTCCAGAAACATTTTCAGGTGATACTATTTCATTTTTATGGGTATGTGGATTTGGAAATAATCTTGGTAATGAATGGTTTGATATATTTATTGATGGGGATAGTACAATTACTTTTTCCACCGTAAATGATAGTTACTGGAATAATGTCGGTAAGAGCGGAGCTAAACTTTCTTTCACAACTGTTTACCAGAATTCAAATGGAGCTAATTTTGGTTACATGGTTTTAACTGTTCCGTCATCTTTTTTATCAGAAAAAAAATCATTAAAAATAAAAATTCAAGGTCGCTCTTCAGAAAATGAAATTTGGTACAGACTTTTTGCATACAAAGATGCGCTTAAGTTTTTACTGATGAATGAATATAAAGAATATTATTCTAGTGTTAACTTTATACATATGGGAGATGCTGAACTAAAGTTCTATTCTTTACAAAAAAATTCTAACTCTAAAGTTGAACTTTACAATTCAAATAATCTTATTGCCGAAAGCAGATTGAATAATGATGGGCTTCTCTCTAAAGCAAATATTTTCATTCCTAGAAATCTGCAACCCAATAGTGATGCTATATCCATAATAAAAATTGATGATAACTCAGTTGATACGATTTTTTGGAGTGAAATAAATAAACAGCGTTTGTTTGCATTTATGGATGAGGAGTTGGTTTGTGATAATTATGTTTTTCCTAAAGGTGAAATCCCAAAGTTCCATTGGAAAAATGAAATTCTTGTTGAGAATGAATTAGGGAAATTTCAACTAAATGTGACTTACTTTAATAATGATTTTCAAAAAGTAAATTCTGCTGATAGACCTGGTCGCTATGGCGCTGTGATCGAAGGAATCACTCCAAACGGATTTAAAGTAAAAAGGTTTGCTACTTTGTTTTGTTCAGATGTTGAGTTTGATGATTATAGCAAAAATGTTCCTATTACAATTAATAAGTTGAGTGAATATAGTATAACAGATGAAGCTTGGGAGCAATATTCAAAAAATATAGAAAGATATTCTTTTGGCAGCTTAAAATATTTTCCACAAAATAATCCTGATGCTGCAATATTATTAGCCGGATTAAATGAGATAAACAATCTTACACATATTTATGATTCACCGCGAATCAGAGATAGACAATGGTGGATCACACTTAAAGCCAAGCTTGACAATCAAAATCACATAACAAATCCTTTATTTGTACCTAAACAAAATGATAAACGCTCACTACCAGTCTTAAACGATTCAGTCCAATTGGAATCGTCATATAAGAAAGATCAAATTGAAAAAATTAAAAATCTTTGTATTGATTGGGCAGTTAGTGGTGAAACACCAAATGTTACTTTAATAGTTCACAAAGGTAAAATTATTTTTTATGATGCATTTGGTTTAGATGAGAATGGAAAACCGATAAGTAAAGATTCAAAAATATGGATGGCATCAATAACAAAACTGTTGACCGGTGTTTTGGTGATGCAATTTGTTGATCAAGGTTTAATTGATCTTGATGATCCGATTAGTAAATATTTAAGTGAGTTTGAAGGAAATAACAAACTAACTGTACGCCATTTATTTACACACACAAGCGGGCTACAATTTGCGGGCGAATGGGCATCAGATTGGAATGTTTCACTTGAAAATCAAGTTACTCATGTTCTTCCGTTAGTTGAGGTAGGAAAATCTTTTGCTTATCACAGAGTTGGTTATGCATTGGCCGGAAAAATAATTGAAAGACTAACTGGCAAAGCCATTCCATATTTATTTCAAGAAAATATTTTTTCACCACTTGATATGTGTAGCGCTTATTCAGATAATACATATGGTGGACTATATTGTTCTTCAATCGATCTTGCAAAATTTGGACAGATGTTGTTGAATAAAGGTACATACAATGGATATAAATTATTTTCCCAGCAGACATTTGAGAAAATGTTACCTGTTAAATTGAATATTGGAGATAGAGAATGGGGAATAGGAACATCACGTATGTTAGGGAAAGGGCTTAGCGCAACAGCATTTGGTCACGGTGCAGCGTCTGGTTCAGTGTTTATAATTGATCCGACAAATGATCTTATTATTATTTCAGCAAGAAATAAACCCGGTAAATCGCACTATGAATTTGAGAGTGCTTTGATCGAGCTTTGTGCTTCACTAGTAAATAATTAATCTTTATTTAATGGATTTTATAAAAAAGAAAAAACATACACTTTACTCTAAAAAGGAAATTGGACAGATACAATTATTGTTTCCTGTTATACTTCTTGTAAGTGTTTTCTCACTTTTCCCGTTGTTGCGCGGCATCTATTTGGGGTTTACAGATTATCGATTAGGAGATGCTATTTCATTTAACGGTTTCGATAATTATGCGCAATTATTTAACGATGAGTATTTCTGGGACTCTTTTAAAATTGGAATGATCTGGACATTTATTGTTACTGCTCTGCAAGTTTCCTTAGGACTCGGTCTTGCTTTACTATTAAACAATAAAATAAAATTTGTAGCCTTATATACAGTTTTGATTTTAATTCCCTGGGCAACTCCGCCAATTATTCGTGGGATACTCTGGAGACAAATGTATGAACCAAATGCCGGTGCAGTAAACATCTTACTTACTGATCTTGGATTGATAACTGCGCCGATAAATTGGTTAACAAGTTTTGAGTATGTTATTCCTGCTGTTATTGTTGCCGGAGTGTGGGGTGAAATTTCTAAAGCGGCAATTTTTCTTTTGGCTGGTTTACAAACAATCTCAAATGATTTGTACGAAGCAAGTAAGATTGATGGTGCTGGATTGTGGGATCAGTTTTGGCATATTACCTTGCCGGTCTTAAAACCTGTATTAGCTGCAATAGTATCTCTTACTTTTATGTGGAACTTTAACACATTCGGAATCATCTGGGTTCTTACACAAGGCGGTCCTGGTGGAATGACAAGATTACCAATGTTAGCCGCTTACGAAGAAGGATTTCGATATGGTTACATTGGTTACGCTGCGGCAATTGGCAATGTAATGGTAATTATTCTTTCTTTAATGTTGTTCATGTACATTAGAGTTCAGTTGCGTGAAAGAAAAGAATCATGAATGTGAAAAAATATCTATCAAAAGCTACCATTCATTTTCTGATTATTGTATACATTGTATTTCTATTGTTTCCTTTAGTATGGGTTGTGTCAAGTTCTTTAAAATCAACGCCGGAAATTTATTCTGGTTCTCCTACAATACTACCGCAGCAAATTACTTTTGATCACTATATTTCTGTGATTGAAGGTCAGCAAGTATTTCTAACAATGTGGAATAGTGTGATAGTTGGAATTGTGTCTACTATCTTAGTATTACTTATTGCGGTTCCATCTGCATATGCGATGGTGCGATATAAGTCAATTATTAATAGTGGTATTTTAGGTTGGATACTTGTATCACAAATTTTTCCGGTTATCCTTGTAATGATACCACTTTATGTTCTGCTTAGATATATGGGATTAACGGATTCACTCGTTGGTCTTACATTAATTTACGTAGTGTGGTCGCTTCCATTTGTATTATGGATGATGCACGGATACGTAAAGAGTATTCCAATTGAACTTGAAGAAGCTGCTGTAATTGATGGAGCAAATCGCGCGCAAGTAATATTTAAAGTTTTAATGCCGTTACTTTTGCCCGCGATTGGTGCATCAGCATTGTTTGCATTTATTTCAGCATGGAATGAATTTTTCTTTGCATTTGTATTGATGAAAAGTCCTGCGCTCGCAACGTTACAAGTTGAGTTAGCTCGATATACAGGTATGGAAGGTCAGGCAAGAACTGGTCCGCTTGCAGCTGCAAGTGTAATCGCTACTATACCATCAATAATCTTATTTGTTTTTATGCGTAAATGGTTAACTACTGGATTAGTTTCAGGAGCACTAAAAGGATAATGAAACGAAATCTAATAATATTGTTTTTCTTCGTAATTGTTTCAGTAGTGATATTTTTAATGACTAGAGAAGAAAAAGAAAAAAAAAATCTTCCACTTCGCTTCGTTAGTCTCGCCTGGCAGGAAAGATCTATAGCAACAAATTTATCAATTGTAAAAGAATGGAATGATCAGCATCCAGATTTACAAGTTGAATATATTCAAGGAACCTGGAACTCTGCACACGATTATTTAATCACAGCTTTTGAAACTGGAGATGTTCCAGATATTTTTCATTATGAATCTTCAGTAATAATTGATTACGCGATGCGAGGATATCTTACTGACCTTGCACCATATATAACCACTGAAATGAAAAATGATATTCTGGATGTTGCCTGGGCTACTGTAACAAGGCCAAATGGGGAGGTTGGTGGAATTCCTTTTCTGATTGAATCACTTGTTGTTTTATACAATAAATCTTTATTTGATGAAGCTGGAATTGTTCCACCAACAATCGAAAAACCATGGACATGGGATGATCTTAGAAAAGCTGCAATTACTTTAACTAAAGATACAGATGGCAACAATGTTATTGATCAATATGGTGCTGGCATTGGATTACGTAATTCTGCCAACATAATAATGAACACCTCAATAAGTTTTGGTGGATCTTTTTTTAGAAAAGAAGGAGATCATTTTATAGTTAAAGTAAAAGATGAAGAAAAAAAATTATTGCAGACAATTGTGGATATGATTTATAAAGATAAATCTGTTTCACCAGCAAGTATTGGTGAATCTGGTGCTGGTATGATTCCAGGATTTTTTAGTGGAAAGTATGCAATGCTTGTAGGAATCGGATCCTGGGGTCGACAACAACTTGTTGAAAATGCACCAAAAGATTTTAAATGGGGAGTTATGCCTCCGTTAAAAGCTAAAACACAAATGTATGGTGTAAGCACTCAAACATTAAGCATTCCCAAAAAATCTAAGCGAACAAAAGAAGCAATGATGTATATAGATTATATGTTAAGTTCTACAAACACCGCTCGTCTTGCATTGGATGATTGGATGATCCCATCAAGAAAATCTTGTTTAGAAATGCCGGAATTTAAGGATACAATTGGAAGTTGGGACATAACTTGCTCTGCAGTAAACACACTTGGTGTTGGCTCCTGGCTTGGTGCACCCGGTTATGTTGAATGGAAAAGTCGTGTTGCAAATCCAGTACTTCAGGAATTATTTGCCGGCCGATTAACAGTTGATGAAGCAGCCAAACGTATTGAACGTGAGAGTAATATTGTACTTTCGCGTTATAAGAAAAGAGGTGAAGTTTGGTGATCACTCTTAAAGACAGAGCGCGCGGTTCATTTATTGGCCTTGCTGTGGGTGATGCATTAGGAAGCCCAACGGAAGGAAAAACTCCGGATGAAATATTTTCTCGATGGGGAAGAGTAACTGATTTTCTAACTGATGATCAAGGTGGAAGTGATGATACTGAATATGCATTATTCAGTGCAAGATTATTATTACAGAAAAAAAGAGAATTAACTTCAATGGACGTTGCATCAGCATGGAAAAGAGATATTGTTAAATCTGATAACGCGTACAAAGGGGCAGGGTTTAGCGAAATAATAGCTATACAAAATTTATTAAAAGGATTACAGCCACCTCTATCCGGACAGCATTTACACGGTTGGAGTGATGGTCTCGCAATGCGAGTTGCACCATTTGGGATCGCATCATCAGGTGATCCTGAATTTGCTGCATACTTAGCTAAAGTTGATGGAGAAGTTAGTCATTCAGGAGAAGGAATTTATAGTGGGCAAGCAGTTGCTGCGGCAATTTCTATCGCTATGACTGGAGCACCGCTTGAAAAAATTATTGAGGCTACATTGAACAGTGTTCCAAAAGATTCCTGGACTTACAATTCAATAAATCAAGCAGTAAAGATTGGTTATAAATCAACTGATATATGGAGTTCTTTAAAACCATTACATTCATCTATTGCGTGTTCATATTATTTTT
Source organism: Ignavibacteriales bacterium (assembly GCA_016707585.1). GTDB lineage: Bacteria > Bacteroidota > Ignavibacteria > Ignavibacteriales > Ignavibacteriaceae > IGN3. The sequence goes on from JADJHL010000008.1 coordinate 740,527, forward strand.
GGACAGATGTAGCACCTGAAGCAGTTGGTCTTGCATTTGGAATAATAACTGCTGCAAAATTAAATTTTGCAGACGCTGTGCTTGGAGCAGTAAACATTGGAAGGGATACTGATACAATGGCGGCCATCGCTGGGGCAATTTGTGGTGCATATCATGGTATTCAATCTATTCCAGAACACTGGGCAAAACGTATTTCAGTTTCCCGAGGTATTTGTATAAATGCAGTTAAGAATATAAATATTTTAAATATTGCTGATGAACTTGCTCTAATAGCGGAATCCTGGAGTAAGAACAATGAGTGACATAAAACAGCGTGCTAAAAATGCAATGATTGGTCTTGCAATTGGAGATTCAATTAGTTGGACATCAATGTTCCACAGAAGTGTTTTACTTCCGCCTTGGACAAGAAGAATTCGAAGAGAAATTGATGCAGCCTCTGAGACTACAAATGTTATTGTAACACCAATGCCTTTTTCTCTGAATCAACCTGCAAAATATTTTAATATATCACCAACAGATGAAACTGAATGGGCGGCTTTCTCAGCAGAAATATTATTGACTGGAAAATTTGATTCGTATGAACAGAGGTTATTTGATGAATGGACTAAACTTGCAAATCCCCAGAGTCCAATTCGTGGTGGAGTTAGCACACAAGCAGCAATAAACAATTTAAGAAACGGACTTAAACCACCACAAAGCGGAAAACAGAATCCACATTATTTTGATGATGGGGCAATGTCTCGTGCAGTCCCAATCGGAATTATCTGTGCAGGGCAGCCAGAAATGGCAGCACGTTTAGCAGAAATGGATGCAGCAGTTACAAATAGTGAAGATGGAGTTTGGGCCGCACAAGCACTAGCTGTTGCAATTTCATTAGTTTGTTCTGGAAAAAGTGTTAATGAAGCTATAAATGAAGCGTATAAATATCTGCCAGAATCATCCTGGATAAGAAGAACTGTTGATGAAGCAATGAGTCTAGTTGAAAAAAATGATTCAGTATTTTCTATTTTACCTGAGATTCAAAACAAAATAGTAAACAGAGAATATAGCTACGGAAATGTAGCACCGGAAACATTAGCTCTTACTTTTATAATTGCCAAACTACACGGAAGTGATTTTGAAAAGGCGATTGCCAGTGCAGCTTGTTTTGCTAAAAGTGGAGAAACACTTCCAGCTATGGTTGGTGCATTAGTTGGGGCAATGCAATCAAAATCATTTGTAAGTGATAACTGGTTAAGCGCAATCGAAACATTAAATGGAATATGTATTCCTAGTTTTGCAGGGAAAAATTATCTAAAAATAGTTGAAGATTTATCAAATCAAGCAGGGAAGAAAATATCATTATGAAAATTTCCTGGTTAGATCTCTCTGATAGAATTAAGTATGAATTGCAGCAGCGCGAGGAAGAAGGAAATGATGTTTCAGAACTCCGAGCAGAATGGAATGCATTAGAAGATTCCAGTTTAAACGAAGAGAAGAAAAAAGTTAATTCAGAAAAATTCTATCATAAACTTGAAAACTTTCCATTTAGCATTCAGAATGAAATTAATGAACCTTCAGAGTGGAATGAAATTCTCCAGATAACAAACGCTAAACCAGATAGCGTTCCATCATTTACTTCTGAGTTTATTGAAGATCGAATCTTAGGTGGGTGGCTTGGCAGAAGTGCCGGTTGTTTGTTAGGTAAACCAATTGAAAAAACTCCTCGTTCAGGAATCAAAGAATTACTTACTTCTAATAATACCTGGCCGATAAAGGATTATATAACTGGCAGAGGAATTTCGGATATACTTTTAAAAAAATATCCCTGGAACAAACACAGCGGTAAAGAAAGCTTAAAAGAAAATATTGAGTGTATGACAGAGGATGATGATATGAATTATCCGATGATCAATTTGTTAGTGTTTGAAAAATTTGGCGAAGAGTTTTTAACGGAACATATAATCCAAACCTGGATGGAAAACTTTCCTTCATTATCTACCTTTACAGCTGAAAGAGTAGCTTATGCAAATACCATTGCTGGGTTTAATCCTCCCGAAACAGCATTGATTAGAAACCCATACCGCGAGTGGATCGGTGCACAAATAAGAGCTGATTTTTGGGGATGGATATCACCATCTCAACCTATTCGTGCTGCTGAATTTGCGTGGCAAGATGCAAGATTGAGTCACGCAAGAAATGGAATTTACGGTGAATTGTTTTTTGCTTCAGCAATTTCACTTGCGTTTCAGTATAACGATGTGAAAGAAATAATTACTAAAGCTCTGGATGTTATTCCTCCAAAATCAAGACTTGTATCAGCACTTAATTATGTTTTATCACTTCCTGTTGAAACGCAATCTTGGGAAGAGACAGTTGATGCGCTTTATGAAAAATTTGGCAAGTATCATTGGGTGCATACAATTAATAATGCTTCGCTTGTTGTTGCCGCTTTAATTTCATCAAAAGGAGATTTTGAAACTGCAATTTGTAATGTGGTGATGGGTGGGTGGGATACAGACAGTAATGGAGCGACAGTTGGTTCTATTATGGGTACAATGATGGGGGCAAAGAATCTGCCATCGAAATGGATTAATCCACTGAACAATAAGATAAGAAGTAGTTTAAAAGGATTTGATAATTCCTTGCTAAGTGATCTATCAAAAAGAACTTCAGTACTTGCAAAATATAAATCATAAAATTGAAAGAATATTATGCTTACAAAAAATGAACTCTTAAAAAATAAATCTCTCTTGCAGGATCATGCAAGAGCTTGTTTAGTTGGCCATGCGATCGGTGATTCATTTGGTGATATCGCTCGATCTCCAGATTATCATTTGCAATATGGAATTACAATGGATTTTTCTGAAAAACCAGCACCGGGAACTGATGATACTGAATTTGCTTTGTTAACAGCACAAACTTTAATTAAAGCAAAAGGAAATTTGACTGATGCCGATGTACTAGAAAGTTGGAAAACACATGTATTACCCCTTTCAGAATTAAAACGCGGGGGCGCAAGTGAAAGAGAAGCTGCTGCAAATATTCGTCGTGGGGTTTTACCTCCGTTATCAGGAATATATAATTCACATTATATGAGTGATGGTGCCGCCATGCGAGTAACTCCTATAGGAATAGCTTGTGCAGGTGATCCGGAACGTGCTGCAAAATTAGCTGAAATTGAAGCACGAATAAGTCATTCACGTGATGGATTATGGAGTGCACAATCTGTTGCTATTGCTGTAGCGGTTGCAATGGCAGGTGCATCGGTTGATGAAATTTGTAAAGCTGCAATTGATGTTACGCCTCAAGATTCCTGGATGAGATTTACTTTTAATAAAGCCTTTAGCATCATCAATGAAATGAAAACACTTGAAGAATGTTGGAAACCTCTGCACGATGCTTTATGGACTGAATATAAATCAGTTTCTCCTGAAGCAGTGGTCTCAGCTCTTGCAATATTTAAATTAACGGAAGGTGATTTTAAACGAGGGATAATTTACAGCGGTAACTTTGGTCGTGATGCTGATACAATCTCCGCCATAGTAGGTGCAATAAGCGGTGCAATGAATGGGATGAATAGCATTCCACAAGCCTGGGTTGATAAAGTAAGAATCACAACAGGTGTTTGTTTACCATTTACAAAAGGAATGGATTTGTTTGATGTTGCATCTCAATTATCTGATTTAGTTAAATAATATACATCATGTCAGAAGTATTTTTATTAATTCTCTGTAAAGTTTAAGATTGCGAAAGTTCTCATCCACTTAAAGTAAAAACTGAAATAGTTGAATCGATGGATAATGAGACATTTATTTATTTTAATATTGAGCTCAAATTTAAAGCCTTAAAACAATCGTTTTAAGGTTTGTTTATTTTATTACGATTAAAAAATTCAAGAATGTAAACTTAATCTATACCACTTAATTAGATTGATCAAAATCATCATCAAAAATATCTTTTAATCATAAATTGAATTAGAAAAGTTTCTACAATAATAATTCCAGATAAGTTTATAATTGGAAATAATTGTTATATAGATTGGTTAATCACTTAAAAAAAAATAAAACACTTGTTAATAGTTTTAATTTATTATTTATATATTTGAAGTGTACTTAAGAAAGGCTTACCCCCAGGCCTGAAATTAAGACGAACCCTGATGCTTCGGTATCAGGGTTTTTATTTTTAAACAACTATTAAAAATTATTTTTTTTACCACCAACCTTTTATTGTTAGATTTAGTCTAATTGAAAGTAAAAAGAATTTATAGATGACTTTAAGCGATAACGAATTAATAATAAATGCCAATAATGGCGATGTTTTAGCTTTTGAAGAGTTGATTTATCGCTATGATAAAATGGTTTTACGATTAGCATTTAAATATACCGGCAATGCTGATGATGCAAAGGATATTTATCAAGAAGTGTTTATTCGTGTATTCAAAAATTTATCAAGATTTCAGTTTAAAAGTGAATTCTCAACCTGGTTATTCAGGGTTGCATCTAATGTGTGTATTTCTTTTAAACGTAAATACAATAAAGTAAATCATATTTCCTTAAATGATGATGATGAATCCAGCTTCGTTACTGAAATCCCGGAGGATTCAAAATTATTGCCAGATAATTTAGTTGTTAACAATGAGTTTGGTGATAAGATAAGTAAAGCTTTAGGCACTTTATCTCCAAATCAAAAAATGAGTTTTTTATTAAAACATTATGAAGGTTATAAAATAAGAGAGATTGCGGATATAATGGATTGTAAAGAAGGTACTATTAAAAAATACTTATTTGAAGCAGTAAGGAAACTTAAAACGCAACTAGAAGGAAGTTATTAATTTTTTAATGATGGAAAATCGAATGGAACATTTTGAATACAAAGAAATGATTCAGTTTTATCTGTATGATGAACTGGAAAATGACAAGATGATATTGTTTGAAGAGCACATTAAGATATGCAATGAATGTGCGATTGAATTGGAATCGTACAAAAATTTATTTGCTAAAGTTTCCGGTGATTCTCAATCAGCTTTGGATACAAAATTACTTGCAGAAGCTAGGTTAGAGCTGCGTGGATTATTGAAAGCTCAGAAAATTAAAATTCCATTTACAATAAAGTTTAAGGAGATTATAAATTCTTTTTTATACAAACCTTATGGATTAGCTTTTAGTGGAACCGCTATTTTATTGATCGGAGTGTTTATGGGATATTTATTATCTAAAACTCCCTCAACTATAAATGAACAAAATGTTTCTAATATAAACGATCAATTAAAAATTCAGAATATAAATTTTATTGATTCTGATCCTTCTGATGGATCAGTTGAATTTACGTTTGATGCAATTAATCCCGGACACATTAAAGGGAAAATTGATAATCCTGAACTTCAAAGTATTTTAACCTATGCTTTGTTAAATGAACAAAATCCGGGCACACGATTAAATTCTATCAATGTAATTAATGCTGTCAATTCTTCAGGTATGGATGAAGAAATTAAACAGACATTTATTTCTGTGGCCAAGTATGATCAAAATCCAGGAGTTAGAAGAGAAGCTTTAAATGCTCTTAATGAAATTCCGGCTGATGAAGAAATTAAAAATACATTGATATATGTTTTGCTTAACGATACAAGTTCCGGAATTCGTATTGAAGCAATAAATAATCTGGTTAGAGTTTCCAAACAAGGAATTAGATTTACGAAAAATGATTTATCAATGATAAGAGAGAAAATGAATCTCGATAAGAATAATTATGTAAGATTTCAAGCAAAAAATATTTTAAAGGAGTATTAGTATGAAAAAGCATTTATTAAAAAATATATTTTCAGTGATGATATTTATTTTATCAGGATTTATAATAACCGCAATTGCTTCTGAAAAAGAAAAAACATTTAATGTGTCTAAAGGAGATAAATTGGCTGTTACTGTTACAAATGGAAATGTTACAATTTCTACCTGGAACAAAGATCAGGCATATATTAAAGTAAGCAATATCGATGAAGATGATTTAAATAAATTGAAGATTGAACAAATAGGAAATTTAGTAGTAGTTGATTTTAATGGTCAGGACTCTGATGATTTACTTGTTGAAGTTTCAATACCTTCGCAATTTAGTTTAGATGTTTCTAGCGGCGCTGGAAATATCACGACTAAAGGAAATATAATTGGTAAAGTTGGATTATCAACAGGCGGTGGAAATATAAAGTTGGATGATTTTGGTGATAAATTGTCTGTATCAACAGGTGGTGGAAATATTTCTGCTGGCAATATTTTTGGTGAAGCTGAAATATCCACAGGCGGAGGTAATATTAGTATTGGTAATGTAAAAAGTAAAACAGAAGTTTCAACTGGTGGTGGCAATATTTCAATTGGAAATATTGGTGGAAATGCTGAAGTATCAACAGCAGGTGGAATTATTTCCGTTGGAAAAGTTTCGGGTAGTGCAGAACTATCAACTGCTGGTGGTAATGTTAATTTAGATGGTGCATCGGGACAGGTTGAAGTTAATACTGCGGGAGGAAACATTGTTGTAAAAAATATTTCAGGTTCAATTGCAGGTAATACTGCTGGTGGAAATATTTATGCTGATTTAATTCCACCAATAAGTGGTTATGGTGAATTTAGTACTGCTGGTGGAGATATTACTTTAACAATTCCATCAAACTCCAAAGTTAGCATAGAGGCAAGTGTTTATGTTGGTAAAAATATACCTGAAAGCGAAGCTAATAAATTTATAAAATCAGATTTTGAATCAAGTACAGTAAATTTTGTCAAAGGAAACTTTAATAAAACTTATTTAATAAATGGTGGTGGTCCAACCATTGAATTGAATACTGCTTCCGGTAAAATAAAAATCAGTAAAAAATAATAAAATAGTGTTGCCTGATGAGATTTAGTAATTTCATCAGGCATGATAAATATTTATTGCCATTTATCATTTATCAAAACCACTACTAATATTCTTAATTATATTTCTAATAAAATTATTTACAATTGCACAGCACTAATTTGATTTCATCAAATTATAAACTAATCCATAAAATATTTTGAGCGCAGTTATGTCTAAAATAAAAACAAAAATTATATGCTTATGAAACAATATGTAATTACTTTTTTTCTATTAGTTTTTTGTGCAACAGTATTAACTGCAAAAAATGATTCAACTGCAGTTGTAAACTCATACAGGTTAATAGAGCCAATTGTATTGGATGGATTGATAAGTGAATCAGTTTATCAGAATCCAGCAGTAACAAAGTTTACGCAAAAAGATCCTAACGAAGGAAAACCTGCCTCAGAAAAATCTGAAGTTTGGGTCTCATACGATGATCATAACATTTATATAAGTGGAAGATTTTATGATTCTAATGCTGATTCAATAGATGCAACATTAATGCGTCGTGATAACGTAATTGAATCAGATTGGTTTTGGGTTTATTTAGATCCATATAACGATGATAGAACGGGATATTTTTTTGCTGTAAATCCTGCCGGTTCAATTGTTGATGGAATATTATTTAATGATAGCTGGGATGATAATTCCTGGGATGGGATCTGGGAAAACAAAACATCTGTTGATAAAGATGGATGGTATGTTGAAATAAAAATTCCATTTACTCAATTAAGATTTAAAGAATCTGAAAATATGACGTGGGGAGTTAATTTTAATCGTGATATAAAACGAAGACACGAAATGTCTTTTTATGTAATGGTTCCTAAAAATGAAAGTGGTTTTGTTTCCAAATTTGCTGATCTAAAAGGACTTGATGGAATTAAACCAAAACAGCGATTAGAAATTTTACCTTATATTGTTCAAAAAGCTCAATACTTGGTGCATGATAAAAATGATCCGTTCTACAAATCAAATCAATATAAAACTACAATTGGTGCTGATTTAAAGTTTAGTATAGGTAGCAATTTAAATGTTGATGCAACTTTTAATCCAGATTTTGGACAAGTGGAAGTTGATCCTGCAATTGTAAATCTATCTGCTTTCGAAACTTTTTATGAAGAGAAACGACCATTTTTTATTGAGGGCTCAAATATTTTTGCATTTGGATTTGGCGGGGCAAATAATAATTGGGGATTTAATTTTGGTGTGCCTGAGTTATTTTACTCACGTAGGATTGGAAGACCACCACAAAGAAATGTTGATGGTGCTGATTATTTGGATTTTGCTCCAGAGACAAGAATTCTTGGCGCAGCAAAACTCTCTGGTAAAATAGATGAATCCTGGTCAATTGGCGCATTAACATCTTTTACAGAACGTACACACGCGGATGCTAGATTTGGTGATAGAGACACATCAATCGAAGTTGAACCTTTTACACACTACGGAGTGTTCAGAACGCAAAAAGAATTTAACTCAGGTAAACAATCTCTTGGTTTAATTGTTACAACTGTAAACAGAGTTTTTGATGATTCAAATCTTGATAAAATTTTAAGCAATCAAGCATATACATATGGAATTGATGGCTGGACTTTTCTTGATGAAGATGAAACTTATGTTATTACCGGATCAGTAATTGGTTCATATACATCAGGTACAAAAGAATATCTTACAAGATTGCAAAGCCAACCATATAGGTATATGCAGCGCCCCGATAAAACTAATTCTCCAATCGATACAAATAGAACTTCCATTGCCGGATATTTTTCCAGAGTTATGATAAATAAACAAAAGGGTGATTTTTATTTAAACGCTGCACTTGGTTTGATTTCACCTGGATTTGAATACAATGATCTTGGCTCGCAATGGATGGCTGATAGAATTAACGGTCACTTAGTTTTAGGATATAGGTGGTTTGAACCTGATGGAATCTTTAGAAGAAAAAATATTTACTTGGCATACAATAGAACTTCTGATTTTGAAGATAATGTTAGTAGAAATGGTTTTTATGCAACAACAAGTACAGAGTTTGCAAACTATTGGGGAGTTAATATAAATGCTTCTTATAATCTTAAATCGGTTTCAACAAATTTAACTCGTGGTGGTCCTAAAACTAATATGCCATCAAATTTTTCATTTAATATTATGGGCTACTCTGATAGCAGAGAAAAAATAACATTTTCACCTTATGTAGGCTATTGGAAAAATACATTAGGAAGCACTGAGTTTGATACCGGAATTGATATTGAATGGAAACCAAGCTCGCAAATTAGCTTTTCAGTTGGTCCAGAATATTTTAGTAGTATAACTAAATATCAGTGGGTCGGAAATTTTGAAGATCCTTATGCTACTAACACATATAATTATAGATACGTATTTGCAGAAATAGACTACAAAACACTATCAGCAAATATTAGACTTAACTGGATTTTTACACCAACATTAAGTTTGCAATTATACGTACAGCCACTTATTTCTGTAGGTGATTATGAAGGTTTTAAGGAATTAACAAATACGCCAACACTTGATTACAAAGCATTTGGAACAGCAGGAAGTGAAATTATTTATGATGAATCATCAAACTCATTTATAGTTGATCCTGATGCTTCGGGTCCAGCACAATCATTTAGTTTTAATAATCCTGATTTTAATTTCAAATCGTTGCGTGGAAATTTGGTTTTAAGATGGGAAGCTTTACCTGGTTCAGTTTTTTATTTTGCCTGGACGAATAGCCGAATGAATTATGAATCTACAGGTCAATTTAATTTTAATAATGATTTTAGTAATCTATTAAAAGCAGAATCTGATAATATATTTTTGGTAAAATTTTCTTACTGGTTAGATATTTAACAAAAAGGGTATCGCACGATACCCTTTTTGTTTAACTCAATAAAATTTTAATTAATCTGTTTTAATTCACATCTTCTATTTTTCTGTCTATTCGCTTTTGTCGTATTAGGAACAACAGGTTTATCAAATCCATATCCAACAGGAATTAGTCTTTCTGCGTTAATACCATGATTGACTAGCCAATCCCTAACTGCTGCTGCTCTACGTTCAGATAATATTTGATTATACTTTTTAGTCCCTTTGCTATCGGTATGCCCACTAATTTCAACATGCACGCTGATATAGTTTTCCAAAATGTTTAATGCTTTTAAAAGAACTTGTTCAGATTCTTTAGTGATATTTGTTTTATCAAATCCGAATGTAATTCCATCAAAAACAAATTTTTCAATTTTCTTTTCAACTGCAACATCATCTTTTGGATTTAAAGGATCCGATTTACGTTTAACTTCTGCAAGATCATCTATACTTCCATTGTCAGTATCTTTTTTTAGTGGATTTGTTTTGTATGATTTTATTTCTTCTGAATCACTTAATCCGTCAACATCAGTATCTGCAAGCAATGGATTAGTTTTATAACTGCCGATTTCTTCGCCATCAGTTAATTCGTCTGTATCAGAATCTGAGTTTAGTGGATTTGTTTTATATTCGGTTACTTCAACAAAATCACTTAACGCATCTGAATCGGTATCAGCTAAAAGTGGATTAGTATTATAATTATTTGTTTCTTCATTATCATTTAAGCCGTCATCATCAGAATCAAATTTTAATGGATCTGTTTTGTAAGTTAAAAATTCCACACCATCATTTAATCCATCCTTATCTGTATCAGGATTTTCAGGATCAGTGCCTATTTTTTCTTCATCGCATTTTAAAAGTCTATCATTATCTTTATCTGTTTTACAATTATTTACAACATATAAAAGTCCAACTGAAGTATTAAAATATGAATCCCAAATTTCTTCAGTTCTTCCTCTAAAACCATCAAGTTCATAAGTTGTTGTTAGTGTTCCGCCTAAAGAAATTTCTAACAAAAAATTATCAGAAACAGAAAATTCCGAACCGATACCAACAGGAAATAAACCTTCCCATCCTATTGTTTTCTCAAAGTTACAATCTAATCCTTCCGGCTTTGTGTGAGAAATGTAATGAAACACTCCAACACCGGCATATACAAATGGGTTCCAACTTTCTAAATCAAATGGATTAACTTTAATCCTTATATCAAAGGGCAGTATGGTTGTGTTATACTCACCTTGATCAATTTCGTTGCAATAAGCTTCGCCAGCATATTTGCCATATCCTAAATTAAATTCTACTTCTAAAGGATTTGATAACTCAACTGCGTAAAGTACTTCCGCAAGAAAAGAAAAATGATAAGATTTAAATGAAAGATCATCGTTGCCACCAAATCCAACATTTCTAAATTCATTTTCAGGAAAAATCTGGTTGTATCTTACCCCAAATTTTGATCCCCAATCTTTAAACTGGGCAAAAGCAATACTGTTAAAAGTAATAAGTAACAGTGTAATTACTATGTAAATCTTTTTCATGATAAATCAACTTTATTTTATGGGAATATTATTAATCGTATTTAACTACTTTCTCAATTTATTATCGATAATTGTGTTAGAATGTTTAGAAAAAGAATTTGTGGAAATAAAAAACCCCGATACCGAAATATCGGGGAGTAGCCCTGATAGAAGGCTTGGGGAATAACCTTAACCATCAGTTGCTTGCTTAACTAACTAATATCACTTCTAAGTAATTATCGGAATAAGATTTGGAAAGTTTAGGATTGAATATAAAAAGTGATTAACTGTTTTCAATTAATCACTTTAATTGGGCAGTTTGTTCAACTATACTATTCGTTCAAGTGGCACTTGAAAGAGCCTGATCTTATCATCATCTCTTTCTACGATAGAATTTAATTCATTTATCTTAACAATAAGTTTTTCAAGTAATTCTTCATCAGAAAAAGCGATCATACGTACGTTGTTGTATCCCGGAAAAGGACGATTACCTAAATGTGCATCTGTTTTATGTCCTTTGCCTTTTACCTCTTCCCATTCAGTGTAAAAATCTATTCCCAGTTCATCTAATGCCTTGGTAACTCGATCATCAAGAATTTCGCGATATGCTAAAAATGTAAGTTTCATTTTAATCTCTTACTTCTTTTTACTTTTTGAAAAATAATTACTAACATCGTCAAGTATTGAATAAACTACTGGCACTATAAAAAGTGTAAGCAATGTTGATGTTATCAAACCACCAATTACTGCCTGTCCCATCGGTGCGCGGAATTCAGCGCCTTCACCAAGTGCAAGTGCAACTGGAACCATTCCAAAGATCATTGCAAATGTTGTCATTAAGATCGGGCGTAATCTTGTGGGTCCTGCCTTTACTAAAGCATCAAATCTAGACATTCCTCTTTCGCGAAGAACGTTAGTGTAATCGACAAGTAAAATACCATTCTTAGTTACTAAACCCATCAACATTATAATACCGATCATTGACATAACTGAAAGCGAGCTTCCAAAAACTAATAGTGCGAGCACAGCACCAATAATAGACATTGGCAAAGCAAGCATAATTGAGAATGGGTGAATAAAGCTATCAAACTGTGCTGCTAGCACGATGTAAACAAACACCACTGCAAGTAACAAAGTAAGCATCATATTTGCCATTGATTCTTCTTGCATTTCACCTTCACCAATGACATTGATTGAATAACCTGATTCAAGTTGTATTTTTTCGGTTTCTTTAAGAATATCAGCAAGCGCAACACCTAAAAATCTTCCGTAAAGATTGGCATCAACTCGAATCTCTTTTTGTCGTGCATACCTATTAATTTTTGAGGGACCAACATCCTGTGAAATTGTAGCAATATCAGTTATTGGAACCAAGAAATCTTTACCATTTATTTGTTTAAAACTTTTAACTGTTAATAAAGATAAATCATTAATGTTTGATCGGTCTTCTTTCTTTAATCTAACTCTAACATCAATCTGTTCATCACCTTCCTGGTATTGTGTAGCAACTGCACCATCAACCATTGCACGAACTGTAGAAGCAATTAGATATGGATTTGTCGCAAGATCAGATGCTTTTTCACGGTCGATGTTTATTCTTATTTCAGGTTTAGAAAGTTCAAGACTGTTTTCAACATCAACGGCACCTGAAGTTTGTTTAACTATTGCTTCGACTTTATCAGCAATCAATTCCAATTTTTTCAAATCATCTCCACGGATACTAAGAGTTACAGGCTTTTCATTTCCGCCTGGTCCACCTTGAACCATAAAACTGAATGAAGCACCAGCAATTGTTTTTACTTGTTCTCGTATATCCGCCATAATTTGCTGATCAGAATTTTCTCTTTCTTTACTTGGTACAAGTTTTACAAGAATAGTAGCTTTAGTTACAGGATTATTACTTGACCCGATCGTGGTTAGTACGGTTTTTACTTCTTTTCTTTCCCTTAATTTTGTTTCAACTTTTTCACAGATCATACTTGTTTGTTCAAGTGAACTACCAGGAGAAGCATTTACAGTTAATGTAAACTGGCTCTCATCACTTTCTGGAAAGAATTGTGATCCCAGCATTCCCATTAGCATAAAACTAACAACGAAAATTCCGATTGCTCCAATTACAATAGTTTTTCTATGTGTTAAAGACCATCGTAGTGCATTTTCATATTTTGCATTCAGTTTGTCAAACCAATGATTGAATTTGTAAAGCACCTTTTGAAGAATGTTGCCCTGATCTAAATGTTCTTCATCTTCTCTATGAAGCCACTTTGAGGATAACATTGGAGTTAGTGTAAACGCTACAAATAGTGATACCACAACCGCGGCAGAAATTGTTATACCAAACTCATAGAAAAATCTTCCAACAATACCAGGCATAAATGCAACAGGCACGAATACCGCAACAATTGTAAATGTTGTTGCCATTACTGCTAGTCCAATTTCTTCAGAGGCAGATTTTGCTGCTTCCATTGGAGTTTCACCTTGGGCCATATGCCTGTAAATATTTTCTATTACAACAATGGCATCATCAATTAATAATCCAACTGCAAGTGAAAGAGCAAGCAAAGACATCATATTAAGTGTAAACCCAAGGGCAAACATCAGTATAAAACTTGCAATAATTGATGCGGGTAATGCTAACCCGCTAATAACAGTAGCTCTAAAGTTTGCAAGGAATAAATAGATAACAACTATAGCTAATAAACCTCCATACAAAATATCAAATATCACATCATCAATTGAATCTTCAATAAAAATACTATTATCCTGCACAACATTGATTGTTAAGCCTTCTGGTATATCTTTAAGAAGTTTTTCTACCTGCTTATTAACATTATGAGCAACCTGAACAGTATTACTTCCTGATTGTTTAATAATATTTAAGCCGACAGCTATTTTACCATTAACACGTGATAAACTTGTTTGTTCCTCAACTCCATCAATAACTCGTGCAACATCTGATAAATAAACTGATTTACCTTGCGGAGTAGCTACTATAACTTTGTTAAAATCCTCAACGTTTTTATACTTGCCCATTGTTCTAACAAGTAACTGTTGAGATCCTTCTGTAACATTTCCTCCAGGTATTTCAACATTTTGGCCGCCAACATTTTGAATAATATCCTGAATAGAAATATTATAAGCTCTTAATCTTGCAACATCAACTTCAATTTGAATTTCTCTCTCAGAACCGCCAACAAGATCAACAGAACCTACACCAGGAATATTTTCTAATCTTTTTTTAACAACATCTTTTGTAAATGTAGTAATTTCTTTATCAGACATATTTCCGGAAACCGTTAAATTCATAATCGGAAAACTTGCAGGGTCGTATCTTTGAATTACAGGGTCTTCAATTTCAGTTGGAAGTTCTGCTCTGATTGCCGCAATTTTTTCTCTTACATCCTGTGCTGCATCTTTACCATCTATCTCAAGTTTAAATGCAATAACAACAATTGAAACATTTTCCTGTGAAGTTGATTGAATAAAATCAACACCTTCTACAGGGTTAACAGCATCTTCAATAATTTGAGTTACGTCTGTTTCAATTTGTTCAGGGCCTGCCCCAGGTAAAATGGTTGTTATTACAACATATGGAATATCTACATCAGGGTATAAATCAACATTTAACTTGTAATATGAAAAGAGTCCAAGCACAATCAAAGACATAATCATCATTGTAGCAAAAACGGGTCGTCTTATGGAGACATCAGCTAATTTCATTTTTTAATCCGAATTTCTTTTTTTTGATTTATCAATTAATTTTTTGTAACAACTACTACTGTTCCATCTTTTAGATTATTCATTCCGAGTGTTACAATTTTATCCCCGGATTTCAATCCTGAAATAACTTCAACGTTCTTACCATCAGATAATCCAAGAGTAACAGTTTTCAAATATGATTTCTCATCATTAATAATATATACACCATCAGTTCCGCCAGATTTTACTACAGCAGAAAGTGGAATTGTAAGTGCATCCTTTTTTGATTTCATATCAACTGCAACACGACAAAACATTCCAGGTTTAAACCATCTATCCTGCGTATTAGAAAAAATAGCCTGCATCTCAAATGTACGTGATTGAATGCTTGCAGATTTTGAAAGCTGATTAATTTTTCCTGTTTGAATAAGTTCTGGATTAATTTCAGAATAAATATTAACTGTTTGACCAACAAAAAGACTTGGTACATCACTTTCGCCAACATTAAATATAGCTTTCATGCGCCCAATGTTTGCAACAGTTGCCATCGGCATTTGCGGATTTGCAAGATCACCCAGATTTACATTTATTGCTGTAACCACACCTGAAAGGGGAGAGGTTATTTCAACAGTACTTCTTGCAGCATCAAAATTTGCTTTTGCAACTTCGTATTGAGTTTGAACGCCATCAAATGCTTGCTGTGATACAGCGCCTTCTTTTAAAAGATTTTGCATCCTTTGATAATTCTTTTCTGCATTTAGAAAACCAGCCTGAGCTTGATAAAATTGTGAAGCTGCTCCGCCTTTATTTAATTCAAATAAAACTGAACCAACTTTAACAAAATCACCTACTTTAACTCTTATCTTAGTTATTGTTTCCGGAATTTTTGCAATAATATTTGCCTGTTCTTCACCCTCAAGTGATCCAGAAAAAGTTTTTGATAATGCTAATTCTTTAACTTCAATAGTTTGGGCTTCTACAGAAACTGTATCAGTAAAAACTGTTTTGTCTTTTGTTTCAGCTTCCTGTGGCTTTTCTCCACACGCCTGTAAGGCGAAAATAGTTATCAGTATCACTAAACTTAAAATTTGTTTTAAACGGCTATCAAATATTTGTTTCATATAAAAATGATTCTCCTGTTTACGATAAATAAAACTTTATATTAATCTTCTATCTCATTAAACGATGTAAAATATTCTGGATTTGTTCTCCCAAGAATTTGTTCCAATTCATACTGTGTAGTTAAATAAGAATACATTGATTGGATTCTATTCAAACGTGCCTGCTTAAGGGCTAGATCAGCGCTTTGCAATTCAAGCTGACTCCCGACACCTTCCTTATACCTGACTTTAGCTATTTGATATGATCGTTCAGCAACATCAACATTTTTATTTTGCACATCAATAATAGATTGTACAGTTTTTAAATCTTGAATTTTTGATTTTACATTTAGCAAAGTATATTCCTTAAGTTGCTTTACTTGTTCTTCAGTTTGTTGATACGTAATTGTTGATTGTTGAACAGCATTACTTGTTCTATTACCTTGCCAAAGATTTATAGAAAAACTTAATCCAATTGTTGCAGATGAATAAGTATTAAACTTCCAATTATCTGAAGATCCATTGTAAGCATATTGTCCAAAGGCTGCAATATTTGGCCAGTATTCAGAAACATCAAGTTCTACAAATGCTTCATCAACTTGCTTTTTCAATTCCAAAGTTCTCAAATCATAATTTGATTTTAGCGCTTCATCAATTAATCCTTCTTCATTTGAAATATCATATTGTTGATAGGTGAAATTTCCTGTAACATCAATTTCTTCTTGCTGATCTACGCCAAGAACTAATTTTAATCCGTCCTTTGCAGTTTTTAATTTGTTTTCCATATCAAGAACAACTGGTCTCATATTTTCAACAAATACTTCAACTGTTAACAAATCAAATTCAGATACTATTCCCTCATTGTATAATGCTTTAGTGTCTTTTAAATTTAATTTTAAATTTTCAAAACTAGCTTTTGTTATTTCTAATGATTCCTTTAAAAATAAAACTCCATAAAAAGTTTTTTGAACAGATAAAACTGTTTTAGAAACAGTACTATACAAATCTGCTTTTGCTAAATCATAATAAATCTGTGAAGCTCCTATACCTTTAAATACTGCAGAACTGAAAAGTGTTTGTGTTATTGTTACATCAGCAGAAAAGTTATTTGATTGAGAAAACGATTGAAGCTTTGTTGCCATTGATTTGTATTTATTATTATCTCTTGGTAATACTTGTTCATCGAATAATATTGAATATGTTGCGTTGGTTAACATTGCTTCAAAATCAGGAAATGGCATTTTAGGTTTTTCAAGAAAACGAGAAAAACTTCCATTTAGGTTTACACTTGGCAATGCATAACCAAATGCTTCATCAACTGCTGCTCCTGCTTTTTTAACTGTCATAACAGAAATGGAAATATCCTTATTATTATTAATTGCAGTATTTATGGCAGCTTCAAGTGTGTAACTTTTTGTTTGTGCTAATACCGGAACCTGAATTATAAAAAAAAGTAGAACTGTTGTAGTTATAATAATATGGTGCGCAAAGTTTTTATGTTTCATTTAATTCTCTAAATGTTTGAACGAAGAAAAAATCTTTTTATGTATATATAATTTGTGGTTTCATTAATCATTTATCAGAGTTTTGGCGATTAAAAACTATTAAATGATTTTTCCGCCCCAAATCTAAAGAACAATAGTCTAAAAATTATTTTATCTATCACAAAACTTATTGATTGTGACAAAAATCAATGTTTTATGATTAGCAAAGATTTGATGACCATATCGATTAAATAAAAATCAAATTAAAATTTATTACTAATATTTCCGATAATGAGTTTAAAATTTTATCAATCTTTCATTTTGAGTAAGTTTGCATCATAAAAGCAGGATAAGTTATGGATCAATACACAACTGAAAAACTAAAATCGATTGTGGGTACAAAAAACTTCTTCGATTCTAAGGAAGATAAATTAGTTTATTCATACGATGGAACGCCAGTTTACAAACAACTTCCTGAAGCAATTGTTTTTCCTCAGGATGATGAGCAAATTTCTAAAATTATAAAACTTGCAAATCAAGAAAAGTTTAGCATTGTGCCGCGTGGTGCAGGTACGGGATTAAGTGGCGGAGCTATTCCTACAGAAAATTCTGTTGTTGTTGTTATGACAAAATGGAATAAAATTCTTGAGGTTGATTCCAATAATCTAACAGCCTGGGTAGAACCCGGAGTTGTTACCGGATTATTTCAGAAAGAAGTTGAGAAACTTGGATTATTCTATCCACCAGATCCCGGAAGTTTAACTGTTTGCACAATTGGCGGTAACGTTGCTAACAATGCTGGTGGTTTACGTGGATTAAAATACGGTGTAACAAAAAATTATGTTCTAGGTGTTGAAATGATTTTGCCTAATGGTGAACTACTTAAAACTGGCGGCAAAAATATGAAAGATGTTGCAGGATATAACTTGCGAGATTTTATTGTTGGCAGTGAAGGCACACTTGGAATTATTACAAAAGTATTATTAAAGCTTATCCCAAAACCAACTCAATCAATAACTCTTTTAATTTTCTTTGATAAACTGATTGATGCTGGTAAAACAGTTGCTGATATAATTGCTTCACATATTGTTCCTAGTATGATGGAGTTTTTAGATAATACTACAATAAATTGTGTTGAAGATTATACGCATATAGGATTGCCTAGAAAAAGTGAAGCAATACTTTTAATTGAGATTGATGGAAGAGGAAGTATTGTTCAAGAAGATGCTGAAACAATTAGAAAAATTGCTGTAAAAAATAATGCAACCGCACTTAAAGGTGCATCAGACGAAAATGAAGCTAATATTTTGAAGACAGCAAGAAGAAGTGCATTCAGTGCACTTGCCAGAAGAATGCCCACAACAATACTTGAAGATGCAACTGTGCCAAGAAGTGAATTGCCTATAATGATTGAAAAAGTTTCTAAAGCAGGAAAAATGTTTAATGTTACTTTTGGAAATTTTGGTCACGCTGGTGATGGCAATCTTCATCCAACTTGTTTAACCGATGAAAGAGATTCAAAAGAACTTGATAAAGCTCATCGTGCTTTTGATTTTATTTTTAATGAAGCAATAAAACTTGGCGGTACAATTACTGGTGAACACGGAACTGGTTTAGCAAAAAAACATTTTCTTGAGCAAGTAGCTGGCCCGGCTGGAGTTGATATGATGAAAAAGATAAAACTGGCTATCGATCACAATAACATTTTAAATCCGGGCAAAATATTTACAATCTCACCAAAGTGTGAAGGCAGTATGCCAACTAAACGAGAACAGATTAAAGATTTTCATGTCTAAAGAAATTGATTACAAAGAATTAATAAAAATTCTTCCTAGTGATGATATTTTTCAACAGTGTATGCATTGCGGAATGTGTTTAGCCGTATGCCCAACTTATGATCTAACCAAAATGGAGCGTTCATCTCCACGAGGCAGAATTTCAATGATAAAATCTGTTGCACGTGGTGAAATGGAAATGAGCAGAACTTTTGCTGATGAAATGAATTTTTGTTTGGATTGCCAGGCTTGTGAAACTGCATGCCCTGCTGGTGTTCAATACGGTAGAATGGTTGAAACTGCTCGAGTAGTTGTTGATAACACAAAGTATGTTTCTAAAACTGGTGTAATGTTAAAACGATTTTTGTTAAGGAGAATTGTTGCATCAAAGAATGTTTTAAAATTGTTTTCCAATTTTTTAAAGTTTTATCAAAAAAGTGGATTACAAAAAATTATAAGATCATCTGGAGTTTTAAGACTTATATCAAAAAACCTTGCACATGTTGAAAAACTTTCTCCAATTATTTCGGAAAAGTTTTCGGATAAAGAAATTCCTGAGTTAGTATTTCCCAATGGTTTAGTTAAACACAACGTTACGTTTCACTATGGTTGTTTGATGAATACAATGTTTGCAGATATTAATCTTGACACGATTGAAGTTCTTAAAGAAATGGGATGCAAAATAATTACTCCAAAAAATCAGGTTTGCTGTGGATCTTTAATGGGGCATAATGGTGACATGGAATTTGCGCTTAAACTTGCAAGAAAAAATATTGATGAATTTGAATTACATGATTATGAATATTTAATTTCAAATTCAGCAGGTTGCGGAGCATTTATGAAAGACTATGCTCACTTACTGGAAGATGATCCATTATATGCTGAAAAAGCAAAACGGTTCTCATCTAAAGTTAAAGATGTAATGGAGTTTTTTGCAGAAGAAAAACCTGAATTAAAATTCAATCTTGAGTTTAAACCTGAACTAACAACTTATCACGATGCCTGTCATTTAGCCCACGCACAAAAAATCACAACTCAACCAAGAGAAGTGATTAAATCTTTACCTGGAGTTAATTATACAGAACTTGAAGAAGCAAGTTGGTGTTGCGGAAGTGCGGGTATTTATAACGTTGTAAGATATGAAGATTCAATGGTACAACTTGAACGTAAAATGAAGAATATAAAAAATACAAATGCAAAAATTGTATTAACAGGTAATCCTGGTTGTATGGGGCAGATAAAACATGGAACAGAAAAGTTTAAGGTTGATGTTGAAGTGCTGCATCCGATTACGTTGATAAAAAGAATATTGAAGAAATAACTTAGTGGATTTTAGTGATTTCGTGTTTTTGTGGCGGAAATAAATTTGCCACAAAAACTCTAAAACGCAAAAGAGCACTAAAATATTATTTCTATTCTCAAACTATCTTTTCATCATAAATTAAATGATCAAAAGTTTCTCTGCTTCTTACTTCATCATACTTATTCCCATCAACTAAAATTTCTGGTGGGCGGCGACGACCATTGTAATTAAAACTCATAACCATTCCGTATGCACCAGCAGAAGTTAGTGCTAGTAAATCTCCGGAGTTTGATTGAGTGATTTCTCTGTCGCGTGCAAAGTAATCTCCAGATTCACAAATTGGACCAACAACATCTGCAACGATATCATTTCTATTTCCAAATTTTGTAGTTGGTTGGATATGATGATAAGCTTGATAAATTGATGGTCTTAACATATCATTCATTGCAGAATCAACTATAACAAAATTCTTGTCTCCATTTTTTTTATTGTACAAAACTTCAGTTACAAGTATTCCACCGTTTGCAGTTAAGAATCTTCCTGGTTCAAAAATAATTTCGCAATCAAGTTTTTTAAACAACGGAATTGTTTTTTCAGCAAATTCATTTATCGAGAATGATTGTTCAGAATTATAGCTGACACCAATCCCACCACCTACATCAAAGTGTGCAAGTTTTAATCCATCTTTCTCAATTTCAAAATATAAATCAGAAAGTTTTTGCACTGCTTCAACAAATGGTTCGATTAAAGTTATCTGGGAACCAATGTGCATGTCAATTCCTGTAAATTCGATATTCGAAAAATCTTTTCTACGTTTATAAATTGATAATGCAGTTTTTGAATCAACACCAAATTTGTTTGAGGATAAACCAGTTGAAATGTAAGGATGTGTTTTTGCATCAACATCGGGATTAACGCGAACTGCAACTCTTGCAACTTTATTCATTTCACAGGCGATTTTATTTATCAACTCAATTTCTTCTTCGGATTCAGCCTTAATCATTAAAACATTTTTTTCTAAGCCGAGTTTTATTTCGTTTTTAGTTTTGCCAACACTTGTAAGAATAACTTTTGAAGGATCAACTCCAGTTTTTAATGCTCGGTACAATTCACCTTCAGAATTTGCATCAACTCCAGAACCAAGTTTTACAAAAGTGTTTACTACACTTAGATTAAAATTTGCTTTCATCGCATAAAATATTTTATGATTTATGGATTTAAAAGCATTTTCAAATTCTTGATACTGATTGATAAAATGATTTTTGCTGTAAATGTAAAGTGGAGTTCCAAACTCTTTGGCTAATTCATTTATATTAATATCATCAACATAAAGTTGATTGTTTTTGTATTTGATATGTTCGTTTTCGAAGTATTGCATAATTTGTTCTGATTAAGGAATGCTGAACTTGTTTCAGCAACTGATTGATTGAAACGAGATCCTGAAACAAGCCTGTCTGCCGACAGGCAGGTTCAGGATATTTTAGTTAATCGTATAAATAATACTTTTTAGAAAGTAATCTAAAATTATTAATATCTTTATTTAAATAGGGAAGTATATCTTCAACCTTTAATCGTTGCATAAATAATTCCCGAATCTTACTTGAACCTAGCACTTTATCAAACATATCAAATCGATCTTCATTTTCTGATATTATATTTCTTTCATAAAGTTCATTAACAGCTTGAGCAAAATAAAATTGAATCGGTAACAAATTTACTTTTTCATAATCATTAATATAAATCTCTACTCCGTGTAACATTTTATCTTTACCAAAACCATAATAAGGTTTATAAGAAATTGGTCTAAATATTACTCCAGTTAAATTATAAGAATTCATCTTGTTTGCAAGTTGTTCTGAGTTTATCCATTCAGTTGCAAATGTTTGGAATGGAAGTGTGTATCCAACTCCGATTGAAAGCACTCCGCGTAACTCACCAAATATTCCTGCTGAAGGATAATAAAATGGTGAATGTTTGTGTGGAATATGCGGCGAAGTTAAAACCCAGGGCAAACCGGTTTTCTCAAAATACATTTCACGTTTCCAACCCTCCATTGGAACAACAGTTAATTTGCATTTAACTTTATTCTCAAGTAAGCCTTCTTCATTGAGTAACATTGCTAACTCACCAACAGTTAATCCGTGTAAATAGGGAATAGCAAACTGACTTACAAAAGAAAAATATCCATCTTCAACAATATTACCTTCAATTCTTTTTCCGCCAAGTGGATTCGGTCTATCTAGTATTACAACTTCTTTATTGTTTTCGGTGGCAGCTTCCATCAACAAACCCATTGTGCTAATGTAAGTGTAAGATCTGCTTCCAATATCCTGAATATCAAAAACCAAAACATCAACATCTTTCAACATTTCAGAAGTTGGTTTTCTTGTGCTTCCGTAAAGCGAGTAAACCGGAAGTTTTGTCGTTTCATCAATGTAATAATCAACGTGTTCGCCAGCAGTATAATTTCCACGAACTCCATGTTCTGGTCCGTACAATGCTGTTAAAGTAAATTCTTTGGATTCAAATAAAATATCGATTGTAGATTTTAATTTACTATCAACACCTGTCGGATTCGTAACAAGACCAACTCGTTTACCTTTTAGAATATCAAAATTTCTTTCGCGCAAAACTTCAATCCCAGTTTTTACTTTTGTAATGGTTTCAATTTTAGTTATTTCAACAGCAGAAATTACTTTTTCATTAACCATTTTTAAAAAAGATCCATCCAAAAAATATTTGTACAAATCTTTACCTGGACAAAGTGTTTCTGTATAATCTTTGTGCGTCTTAATATTTTTATCTTCTACTTGATATTTTTGTTTAAGAAACGCTGTAAGTTTAACTAATGACTTTAAAGATGCATCACTTAGTTTTTGTACTTCATAATTTCCAACAACACAAATTAATGCGTGTCCGGTTACATCATAATCTGTGTTTGTATCTCCAGGATAATTAATCGGTCGAGCTTCAAAAATATTTCCTTTAAGATCAATCATATAATGATAGGGAATATCAATCCATTTTTTTTCAGATCTGCTCCAACTTTGGAGATTGCGAAGATAAGGAATCATTTCTTTGTTTTCAGCAAAGTCCTCACCTCCATGATGAATTGTAATTTTATTTATGGAATGTTGTGGCAGAACTTTTTCAAGTTGCTGCCAGCCCCAATTTGTACGGGTAAAAACTTTTAAATCTGTTGGATAATCAAGTTCTGAAATATTTATGTTTTTTGTAATATCAGCAGAGCAAGAAAGTAACAACACACTGCTAAATAAAACTAATATGTAACGAAGTGTAAGTTTCATCGCGTAACTCCAAATAAACATTTATTTTCTACTTGCACAAATTTACATTTTAATATTTGCTACAACAATTAAAGGTTTCTAATCGATTTAAAAATCAATATTATTGTTTAGCGAAAATTAACTTCTTTAATAAGGATACAAAAATGAAATATTATATTGGAATTGATGGTGGAGGAACAAAAACCAAATGTATTCTTACCGATGAAAATCTAAATCCATTGTTTGAAAATCTTGGCGGTCCATCAAACTTTTTAGTAATTGGAGCCGAGAAAGTCTCTAATACAATTTTTGATCATATTACAAAATGTACTGAATCACAAAAAATATCTCCTGATCAAATTGCAGCAATTGTACTCGGCACAACCGGTGCAGGTAGAAAAAGTGATATTGAAGTATTGCAAAATCAAATTTCTAATGACGCGAAACAAAGAAATATTGTTATAAATAAATTCTCTATTGAAAGTGATGCGCGAATTGCTCTTGAAGGAGCTTTTTCAGGAAATTCTGGAAGTATTTTAATTGCTGGTACTGGTTCAATAATGTTTGGTAAGGATAAAGATGGAATTATCCATCGCATTGGTGGATATGGAAGATACATTGGTGATGAAGGAAGCGGCTATAGGATTGGTAGAAAAGGATTGAATGCAGTTGCTCGTGCATTTGATGGAAGATCAAAACAAACAAGAATTTCTGATTTACTTCAACAGGAATTTTCAATCAGTTCTCCAGAAGATTTAATTACAGAAGTGTATAGAAATAATTTTAACATTCCTTCTGTTGCGCCAATTGTGTTTGAAGCAGCAGAAAGTGGTGATGTAACTGCACAAAGAATTTTAGAAGATGAAGCTAATGAATTGTTACTTCACATCTCAGCAATGAAAACAAAATTAAATGTATCTTTATTAAAAGTTTCTCTAATCGGAAGCATACTTACAACAGCAAATTATTTTTCTTACCTCTTTAACGAAATGGTTGTAAGGAAACATAACGATGTAAAAATTATGGAAGCTGAACATTCACCGGAATTCGGTGCTGTGTTGATGGCAAAACAATTAGTTTAAACTAAGTGCAACGAAGTGAGCCCAGTGTCTAAGTTGTAAGAAAAAATTTACCACTTAGACACTTAGAACACTAAGGTTCACTAAGAAAATCAGGAGTATTAATGTCAGATCAAAAAGTTACATCAAGAAATCCATGGGCGTGGATACCAACATTATATTTTGCCGAAGGTATTCCATACATAATGGTAATGTCGGTTTCCGTTATGATGTATAAAAATCTTGGAGTATCAAATACTGATATTGCTTTCTTCACAAGTCTGCTTTACTTCCCCTGGTTTTTAAAATTTGCCTGGGGACCATTCGTTGATATGTTCAAGACAAAAAGATTCTGGACAATAACAATGCAGTTAATAATTGGTGTTGCATTATTTGGAATTGCATTAAGTATTACAACAAGTATTTACTGGCATTTAACATTAATTGTTTTTGCACTAATGGCATTTGCATCGGCTACACACGATATTGCCGCTGATGGATTTTATATGCTGGGACTAAAAGAAGATCAACAAGCGGCGTTTGTTGGGGTGCGTTCTACATTTTATAGATTAGCAACAATTTTTGGATCAGGAGTATTAGTTGTAATCGCGGGTGAGCTTTCAAAAACAATCGGTGTTAAAACTGCGTGGTCATCAGTTTTTATTTTTACGGCAGTTTTATTCATCATTCTCTTTTTCTTCCACAAGTTTATGCTGCCTTACCCTAAGGAAGATGAAGGTACTTTAAAAGGTAAAAAATTAAGTGGCTCGCAAATCTTAATGCTGTTTGGTGGATTTATTTTGTTTGCAGTGGTGGTTTATATTCTGTTCGTTGGTCTTGGTTATATTCTTTCAGCATTTAAAGTTGTCTCTCCATGGAACACAATTATATCTACAATTTTATTAGTTGTACTTTTTGTGATTTTGTTTAGAACTTTTGTTGCAACATTTGTTGAAAAGTTTGAACAATCAGAAATTAAAAATGAAGCTATGCTACCATTTATAGAATTTTTAAAAGCTTTTGTAATATTTATGAAGAAGAAAAATATCTGGAACATTCTTGGATTTTTACTCTTCTTTAGATTTGCTGAAGCACAACTTGTAAAACTCGTCCAACCATTTTTGATAGACCCAAGAACAAAAGGTGGATTAGGATTAACAACATCTGAAGTTGGAATTGTTTATGGAACTGTTGGTATAATAGCATTAACATTGGGCGGATTGATTGGCGGATATGTTATATCAAAAAAAGGATTAAAGTGGTGGTTATGGCCAATGGTTTTAATTATGCATACACCAGATTTAGCTTTTGTTTATTTATCACATTATCAACCAACAAATTTTGTATTGATAAATCTTGCCGTTGCCGCTGAACAATTTGGTTACGGTTTTGGATTTACTGCTTATATGATGTTTATGATAATGATTTCACAAGGTGAACATAAAACCGCTCACTATGCAATTTGCACCGGAATAATGGCGCTTGGAATGATGTTACCTGGAATGTATTCTGGTGCTTTGCAAGAACAAATTGGTTATCCAGGATTTTTTGAATGGGTTTTAATTTCTACAATTCCAGGATTTATTGTTGCAGGATTAGTTAAGATTGATCCAGAGTTTGGAAAGAAGAAAGAAGAACCTGCAACTACTTAAAATTTAACTTTGCGGTCTTTGTATTTTATTTCCTTTGCGGACTTTGCGTGAAATGTGTTCATAAGAATTTCACGCAAAGGTGGCAAAGTGTTTACACTTAGATCGCAATTTTATTTCAATAAAATCATTTTTTTCGATTGAATAAAATTGCCAGCTTTTAAAATATAAAAATACACTCCACTTGAAAGATGAGAGGCATCGAATCTTATTGAATGATTTCCCGAAGTTTGATAGCCATCTACTAAGGTTGAAATTTCAGATCCCAAGACATCATATATTTTTAATAATATCAATGCATCATTAGGAATATTGAACTTAATGCTTGTTGTTGGGTTAAAAGGGTTAGGAAAGTTTTGATACAACGAGTAATTATCATTCAATATAATCTTCGATTCACCAACGTCTGTAGTTATAGGTTCAGAAGATTTAAAAACTCCTAAATCGGTACCAACAAATAAATAACTATCACGACTTATATATAGATTATTTAAAGTGCGGTTTTCAAGTCCAGAATTAAAATTATTAAATGTTAATCCATTATCAGTTGATCTATAAACTGAATCAGAAGAGACCAAATATATTCCATTATAATTATCAATTTGAATTGAAGATATTTTATTGTTTTCAAAATTTAAAAGTTGCCACATACTACCACTATTTGTTGATAAATATAATCCAACATCGGTACCTAAATACGCATTATTTTCACTATCAAATTCAATGCAGTTTACTGATGTATAAGGAAGTTCATTATCACTTAATAATGCGGATGCCCCATAGTCATTTGAAATAAATAAATTATCCTCATTCGGTGATCCTTGATCTACAACGCCCAGAAATAATTTGCCCTCTATATCAATCCCCATTGATTGAACGACATATAAATATTGTAGACTGCCTATATTCCAGTTATCACCAAAATCAGTTGAATACCAGACACCACGATATGGTGGCGGTAAATAGAAATCCGTCTTATAAAATCCTGCAGAAAGAATGTGATTCGAAAAACTAATCAGATCTGTACAACAACCTTCTCTTTGTACAAATGTCCAAGTATCTCCATCATTCTCAGATCTCCAAAATCCGTTAGCAAAATAATTTCGAATAAAATATACATATGGAGAATCTACCTCAATACTATGTATGTCTGTAGTTGGAGAATTTTCATTTAAAAACCAGTTTTCTCCTTTGTCAAAAGAATAATACAAGCCGCTTTTTGATCCAGCTAATATTTTATTACCGATCTCGTTGAACTCATTTACTGTTATTTCAGCTATTCCTTTACTGCTATATTTAATTGTTGAGTCTTCACTTACAAACACTCCTGAATCTGAACCAATTAGCAATTTATTATTATCAAAATTTGCAAGTGATGGAATTCTTCGATTATCTAAATTTGGAGATAACTCTGTCCAGTTCAACCCTGAATCAGAAGTTTTAAAACAATTGTTTGATGTTCCCACAATTAATACTGAGTCATCAGTCCTCAAAAAATTCAATATCTCAGTATTTGAAGGTATCCCACTGTTTTTATAATTCCAATCAAGACCAAAATTTGATGAATAATATACCCCATCATTAGTTCCAGCATATAATTCATTTTCATCATTTAGATATAAAGAAACCACATCAATTGAATTTAATCCTACATTAAAAGGCTGCCATGTAATCCCATTATCAGTTGAAATATGTATGCCTTCCGAAGAACCTATTATCCATTTATTATGTGTTTTACTTTGACAAAATTGGTGAAGAATACCTGAGAATGGTAAATAAATTGTATTCAGTTGATTGCTTTGAACATTGTATGTGGATATATAATTAGCTTCGTGATAAGGGAGTATAAATAATGTATCCTCTTCATTAGATAAATCCAAATAACCACTTATACCAAATATATCATTCCAGGTTTTTCCAAAATCATTAGAACTCATTAATCTCCAGTCACAGCTGACAAATATTTTATTATCTGATGTTGAAACCATTCCCCACACACCATCACCCTGACCATTTCTTACGACTGACCATTGGTTTCCAAAGTCAGTAGATCTATACAAATATCCGTTTTCTGAACCCACTAATAATATAGAGTCAGTTACAGAAAGTACATTTTGAATAACTCCTTTTTCAGGACTACCAGTATATTTCCAAATGTCTTGAGATAATAGAATAGGATTGAAAACAATAATAATTAATACAAAGATTTTTATAGAGAATTCACAAATTTTAATATTATTCATTTTCACTTACTCCACCAATAATAATACAATAAAAATTTAACTATTTAGTATTTTATTTTAATATTTTATAAAAACTATTTTCTAAAATCCTTTCAATTCCATTCTTACCAACAGAATTTAAAATTCTTTTAGCTCGAATAAATGAATGATCTCTGTATTTGCTGTAATAAGTTTTTATAGGATTAAGACTATTAATTCTAACTCTACCAGCAGCATGAATAAAATCTCCATCTCCTATATAAATTGCAACGTGTGTTACTTTTTCCTTTTTATCTCCTTCAGCTTTTCTACCAAAGAAAAGTAAATCGCCAGCTTGCAAATTTTCCCAACCATTTTTTACATCAACTAATTCACCTGTGTTTACTTGCTGAGAAGCATCGCGTTGAAGAACAATTCCATTTAAGAAATAAACAGTTTTTGTAAAACCGCTGCAATCCATTCCTTTTGTTGATGTTCCTCCCCATAGATAGGGGATTCCCATAAAACGATAAGCAGTTTTTAAAATTGTTTCTCCATTTGGATTTAATGAAGAATACCAATCATTAAAAAGTTTAGCCTCATCTATTTTAATATAAGCTTTTCTTCCATCAGGATATTCTACTAAATAATAATTTGAATCTTCACCAAATATTTTTAAAAGATTTCCAGCAACTAAATCAGAAACTGGTTGAGATTTATCATCAGCTTCTGAATAAGAAAATCCAAACGCTTTTGTGTAAATAATTTTAGGAGATTGATTCCACTCATTCAACTCAGATTGAGTTTTAAATTCAAATCCATCATCATCCAACCAAGCAATATAATTATCCGGAGTTTGAACTAAATAATAACCATCTTCACCTTTTTTTAATACTTTAATTGGAGTCCCTAAAATTGCTTGTGTTACAAGTTCTGCTGCGTGATCAGGTTTTGATCTTAAATTTGCAACTGAAAGATTTATTACGCCAAATGTTTTATCACCAAGAAATTTTGAAGGTAGAAATTCAATCTCATTTTCTATATCAATTTTCTGCTCAGATAATATTTTTAGCAACTCAGTTTTGGCGTTTGATATATTTGTTTCACCTTTAAGGATTATCTTATCATTTTCTTTAATGGCTTCAACATTAAAAATAGATGTTCGCTTATCCGGTGAGAATTGATTTTTTACATTTTGGATTATGGTATTAATATTTTCCATTTCATTTTGTGCTTTAGTATTCGAAAAAAAAGTTATTAGAATAAAGAGTGATAAAAAAATCTTCATAATGTTTTCCATAAATTATTTGTACTTAACTTCCATATGATAATCCCATTTATCAAAGTAAATATTTCCACCTTTCCATTCCACTTCACCTCGCTGAAAATCAACAGTTTCACTTCTTGGAAATTTTTTTGCTGGTGAAAGTTCTTTTGAATATTCATCATTGATAATTAAGTGATAAGCATCGATACTTCCAAGAAAAAAATATTTTTCATCATCAAATTCAGATTCAACCAATCCAAATGATTGATCAACAGGAAGCCAGCCATAACCTTCAAAATAAACTTCACACCAATCGTGTAAGTTCACTTCACCGGGATGCAGCATCCAGCCACTTTGCCATTTTGAAGGAATTCCATTGTATCTGCATAAAGTCATAAACAATAAAGTTTTGATTCCGCAATCACCGTGTTTGTTTGCAATGCAATAATCTGAAATATTTTCAATCGTGGAATATTCTCTTGCACCAGCCCACGGAATATTATCAGAAATCCACATAAAGATTTTTTTTGCAACTAAATATGGATTTTTTTCATCACCAACAATCTTTTCAGATAGAGATTTTATTTTATCAGTAAATTCAATATGAGGCAATCTTTCAGCAGTAAAAGTTTTATACAATTCAGAATTTTTGTTATAAGGTTTTATCAATTCTGGTGTAATTAAATTTGATTCATTGTAATTCGTTACTTCTAGTTTCATAATAAAAACTGTTGGCTGATCTTTTACTGCAATTTTTTCTAAAAATAATGTTCTCTGTAAAAAATCATTTTCAGCAATTTGGAATTTATCTGAATTTACTTCAATCAATTTAATGTTGGTTTGTCTTGTGTGTCCTTCTCTTGGATAGGGAAGCCAGCATTTTATTATTTCTCCATCGGGAACCACATTTGGATTAACTGTAATCGTGTAATTTAAATTAAACGTTACAGGTTTAACTAAACTTTCCTGTCCGTTTGCGGCTTCATCCAAAACTTCAGGAATGTACTTTTCTAAAAATTTATCTAATGGATCTTTTTGAAATCCATCAACTAATTCTTTTTGTTTTTTTGTTTCCTTGTTTATTCTAAAAAGATTGGATGCAGCTCGAGCAAAGTACCATTTTTGTCCATCGATAATTATAAACTCAAGTGATCCATCATTTTCCCAATTAGCTAAATCAGATTCATTTGCATTTGGATAATACTTTTGAACAAACTTTAATACATCATCTGTAGTTTTGTTAAAATCTTTTCTTATTCTATCCAATCTTTCTTTTTCAAATTGAAGCTCAGTAATCTCATCAGCATTTAGAATATTTGATTGTAACTTATTATCAATTAATTCTGTTGCTTTAGTAAACTCTCCAGCATTAACTAAACTATTGATTTCTAGAAATCTTGTTTGTGCTGAGACAAAAGTTGTAATCATAGCTATTAAAATTATTGATTTCATTTTTTTCTTTCTATTGAGCCATTCCACCTTCGCAGGAATGACAATAATAATTACTTTCAAACTTATAACAATTTAAAACATATTTCACTAAAGTTTACTTATTTTTGTTTTAACAATTTCAATTCAATGGAAAAAATTATGAAACCTTCCGATCGTTTGCTTTCGCTTGATGTGTTTAGAGGAATTACAATTATGGGAATGATACTTGTAAATAATCCCGGAAGCTGGGGTGCAATTTATCCACCACTTGAACACGCAAAATGGCATGGATGTACACCAACTGATTTAATTTTTCCATTTTTTCTATTCATTGTTGGCGTTGCAATTTCTTACTCACTTACAAAACGCAAACAACAAGGCGGAGATATGAAAAGTCTTTACCTGAATATATTTAGAAGAACAGTTATTCTTTTTGCTCTTGGATTAATATTAGCTGGATTTCCGTTTGGATTATTTCTTGGTCACGAATTTTCCTGGAGTACGATTAGAATTCCCGGTGTGTTACAACGTATTGCAATTGTTTATATGATTTCATCGATTCTATTCTTAACTACAAATACAAAATTTCAATATTGGTTTACGGCTTTTATTCTCGTTCTTTATGGAGTATTGATGACTTTAGTTCCAGTTCCAGGAATTGGATATTCAAACTTAGAACCAACAACAAACTTTGCAGCTTGGATTGATAATTTATTTTTGCAAGGTCATATGTGGTCAGCTACAAAAGTTTGGGATCCCGAAGGATTACTTTCAACACTTCCTGCAATCGGCACTGCTATGCTCGGAATTTTTACAGGCAATTGGTTAAGAAGTGAAAAAGATCAAACCACAAAAACTGTTTGGTTATTTATTTGGGGCGGCGTTTTAATGGTTGCTGGTTGGATTTGGAACGGTTGGTTTCCAATCAACAAAAACATCTGGACTAGCTCTTATGTTTTATATACTGGCGGACTTGCATTGAATTTTCTTGGTTTTTGTTACTGGTTTATCGATGTAAAAAAAATTACCTGGTGGATCAAACCATTTCAGGTTTATGGAATGAATGCAATTACAGTTTTCTTTTTATCAGGTATAGTTGGAAGATTAATGGGCATGATTAAATGGCAACTAGGCGATGGCTCGATGATAAATGTTAAGGATTATTTATTTCAAACTTTCTTTTTATCGTGGTTGCAACCAATAAATGCTTCATTAGTCTGGGCACTTGTTTACATTTTAGTCTGGCTTGGTTTAATGTGGATACTTTATTCAAAGAAAATTTTTATAAAGGTTTAATATGAAAAATATTTTATTTATTCTATTATTTTCTGGATTTGTAATGGCTCAACAAAATCCACCAACAACTGTAAAATATGTTGATCTAAAAAAATATGTTGGATTGTGGTATGAATTTGCAAAGATTCCAAACAGTTTTCAGGATCAGTGCGTAAAGAATACAACTGCAAAATATACTTTAACTGATGATGGCGAAATTAAAGTTACAAATTCCTGTATTGATGAAGATGGGGAAGAAGATGCTGCAGATGGAGTTGTTAGAGTTGTTGATAAAAAATCCAATGCAAAATTAGAGGTTAGCTTCGTAAGCTTTTTTGGATGGAGACCTTTTTGGGGGGATTATTGGATTATCGGTCTTGATGAAAACTATCAATGGGCAATTGTAGGAACTCCAAATAGAAAATACGGTTGGGTATTAAGTCGTACACAAAAATTAGACAAAGTAACTTCTGATAAAATATTTCAAATCATCAAAGATCAAGGCTATAATCCAAATAGTTTTAAGATATCCCCCAATAATCCTTCTTAATTTTATATCTTTTTTAGGCATATTTTTAAGCTTAAATAAGAGTTTCTTACTCAAATAATACTACAATTTGTTTCAATACTGTTTCAATTGAAACATAATGTCCATATTATTTTCTTCCTAATAATCACACTATTCTCAAAATTGATAAGCGCAATGAACGGTACGTTTCATATTTGGTAGAAAAAATGCTTGTTAAGCACAAAAATTAGCGGCACAAAGGTTGAATATACGAAAGCACTAATTATTTATTGTTAACAAGGATAATAAAATGAAAAAACTGCTTTTACTCTTAGTTATTCCACTATTTACTTTTTTTATTGGATGCTCAGAGGATAAAGATGATGATCAAATCATTGATCCAGTAAACAAGGAAGTAGCATCCTGCGAAGGTTGCCATACTAATTATGCACATTTAAAAACTGTGCATACACCAGATCCACCTGTAAGCGGCGGCGGCGGATGCGGTGGTGAAGCTCCTCATATCGAACCTTATGATAGAGTATTTATGGGTGGTTCAGGATATCAAGATTTTAAAAACGATCCACACGGAAAAATACCTTGTACTGCTTGCCATAACGGGGTTGATAAAACTGCTGATAAAAATGTTGCTCACTCAGGTGATTTTATTAAAAAACCTACAAGCGATGCAATCTCCAAATGCGGAAGTTGTCATGCAGATATTGCTAGTAAATCCGTTAATAATATCCATCAAGGTTGGGGACAAAAAAGTATGGTTTGCCAACGTGCAGGTGTTGGAAATGTTCCTAACGGATTTGATGCTCTTAGTCAGGAAATGAAAGATGGATATAATGTTAATTGCGGTAAATGCCATGCAACTTGTGGTGATTGCCATGTTAATCGCCCAAAAGCTGGCGGCGGTGGATTATACAATTCTCACTCTTTCTTTAAAACTCCAAATATGGTAGATCATTGCACAACTTGCCATACAAGTCGTGGTGGACATGCATATTTTGGTGTTGGTGCCGGTACAGTTCCTGATGTTCACTTAACAGGAGCCGGATATAATTGTATGAGTTGCCATAGTAAACACGAAATTCATGGTAACGGCACAATGTACGACCAAAGATATAAATATCCTGAACTTCCAAAATGTTCAAATTGTCATTCTGATATTATTAATTCAAATGCATTTCATACTCAACACATCAGCAATCTAAGCTGTTACACGTGTCATTCACAAGATTACAATAACTGCGGTAGTTGTCATATTGGTAGTGAAGTTGGTGCAAGAGTACATTCTCATCAGAGTTTTAAAATTGGAATGAATCCTATAAAAAATACAAAACCGCAATATGATTTTGCATTGCTAAGAAGATCTTTAATGGCACCTGATAGCTGGCAAAATTATGGAATTGCACTTCTTTCAAATTTTAATGTGGCTCCGACTTATAAATACACCACACCACATAACATAATTAAAATTACAACCCGTACAGGATATAAAGATACAAATGGTACCTGGCAAACTTATTCAAATTGTGCAGAAGGATGTCATATATCCAAAAATTCTGACGGAAGTTATAACAATAAAGAATTATACTTATTTGATTCTGATAATATCGAAACCTGGGAGAAGAGTGCGAATGGCGGAATTATAGTCGATGGAAAACTTCCAGCAAGCTGGCAAGTTAATTAGATAATAAATTAATATACTTAAACTAAACTTTAGGAGATCTAAAAATGAAAGAACGTAAACTTTATTATTTGCTGTACTTATTTATTGCAGCAACCTTTGTGTTTTTTAATGTTGGATGTAGTGAAGATGAAGATCCAATTACACCACCAGTAACCATTGTTGAAAGTGAAGAACTAGTAAAATATTTAGAAGCAAATGGTGATTTTATAAACACATCTGCACCTGCAATGATAACTGCAACAGATTTAAATGCATTATTAAGTGGACCTGATAGTTTAAATGTTACTGTAATTGATGTTAGAGGAGCAACTGATTACGCAGCTGGTCATATAAAACGTGCTGTTAATGTAACAATTGCTAATATTTTAAATTATTATAAAACCAATAACTTACAGAATAAAACAAAAGTTGTTCTTACTTGTTACACTGGTCAATCAGCAGCTTTTGCAACTTCAGTATTACGCTTAGCAGGTTATTCAAATGTATTTGATTTAAAATGGGGAATGTGTAGTTGGGCTTATCCAACAAGATGGAATGATGCCAAAACTTATGGACAAACCAATCCAATTACAAAACAAACTACAGCAAATGCTAAAAACACAGCTGGAAATTTATCAACACTTAGTACAGGTAAAACAACAGGTGCTGAAATATTAGCTGTTAGATTAGATACTTTGTTAGCTCAAGGTTATTCACCTGCCAGTATTACACGTGAAACCGTTTATGCAAATTTATCAAACTACTATATAATTAATTATTGGCCTGTTTCTGAATATGATTTAGGACATATTGAAGGCGCCGTACAATATACACCAAAAGCTGACTTGAAACTTGCAACATTTTTAAAGACCCTTCCAACCAATAAAACAATAGTTGTTTATTGTTATACTGGTCAGACTTCAGCTCATATAGCAGTTTTCTTACGTGCTTTAGGTTATGATGCAAAATCACTTTCCTTTGGAGCTAACAGACTGTTTTATGATACTATGCCTGGTACAAAATGGGTAGATACAGAATGTAAAAACTATCCTGTAGTACTATAATTATTTTCTAGTTATTTATTGCCTGAAGATAGAAATATCTTCAGGCAATTTTTTAAAGGTTGATAAAGTATTGAGTATGAAGTTAGAAAATGAATAAGTTCTTAATAATTGTTTAGATAATTTTTATTTTTTTCACAGTTGAATGCCAAATTAAAGCAAAGATTTAAATGTACAATAGAATAATCATAAACCTCTTTTTTTTCATAATATTTTCTGCTATAATATTATTTAACTCAGGTTGCAGCAAAGAAGAAGAGCCAGTAACTCCACCTGAAATAAATGAGAGCGAAATTCTTTTAAACTATCTTGAATCAAATAATGATTATATAAATAATTCAAGCACATTTATTATCACAGCTTCTGATGTAAATACGTTAAGAATTACTTTTCCGACAAAGTTACTTGTGATTGATATAAGAGATGAAGCTAAATATTCTAATGGACATATTGAAGGTGCTGTTAGGGTTGATTTTTCTAACCTTTATGAATATATAAAAACTATAAACACTGCAAGTTATACTAAAGTTGTAATTGCTTGTTGTGCAGGACAAACTTCTGCTTATGGAGTTTCTTTACTTAGAGCGATTGGTGGAAATACTAATGTGTTTTCTCTTAAGTGGGGAATGAGTTCATGGGATTCTACTTTTGCTCAAAACTATTGGTTGGCAAATATAAGTAATGCATATGCAACGCAGTTTGTCAATACTCCATCACCAAATAAAAATCCTAAAGGGCAATTACCTGCTACACTTTCTACAGGTAAAACGACTGGTCCTGAAATTCTTGAAGCACGAGTAAAAGAATTATTTGCTGCAGGATATGAAGTAGCAACTTTACCTGCTATTTCAGTTATGCAAAGTTTAAATAGTTACTATGTTATAAGTTATAGAACTGATGCGCTTTATCTTAATCCAGGTCATATTCCCGGATCGATAAATTATGATCCAACTTTTTTGCCTTTTAAAGGTTCCAATGATTTAACAACAATTCCAACAAATAAAACTTCTGTATTGTACTGTTTTACAGGTCAAACTAGTTCGTATGTTGGAGCATATTTAAGACTTTTAGGTTACGATATAAAATCACTTACATACGGTTCAAACTCAATGATATATGATATTATGTTAAACGGAAATTTTACCAATACATTTATTCCCGCTAATGAAATCAAAGGTTATCCTTACGTTACTGGTAATTAGTTATTCAAATTGTTTTAATGAATAAAGTAATTAAGATTTAAAATGAGTGAGATGTTAGCAAATCAATATTTTCTTGTAAGACGCTTTTCTGAAGCAGAAAAAGTATTTGAGAAAATATTAGCTGATAATCCTAAAAATAATCTTGCCAAAAAGAAGTTGATTATTTGTTATATAAATAATGGTAAGATTAAAAGTGCTTTAGATTTATTTTATGAAGTAATCGTTAATGATATTACTGTTATTACAAGCACTAATTTAATTGATGATGATTGTCCTTGTCCTGAAATAATTACAAAGTTTGAAGGATTAAATGAACCTGGTTTATCTTATCAAACTAAGCTTGAGATAATGGGAATGCTCTGGTTATACTGCGATTATTACAAATCAATCCAACAATTTGAAAAACTAAAAGAATTTAATCCTAACGAAATTATCTATGCAAACATCTTAAAAGTTTACAGAGATTTTGTTGTTTCTAAAATCAGCTAAACTTTTCTTACAATTCTAACATTCAAAGTATAAAAATCATTTTAATAAAATCATTTTATGTGATTGAATGAAATCGCCAACTTTTAATTGATAAAAATAAACTCCACTTGGTAATGTAGAATTTACAGTGTACAATTTAGAATGATTTCCAGCTTCTCTATACTCATTCACTAAAGTTTCTATCTCTTGCCCAAGTGAATTAAATATTTTTAATGTTTGCCAGCCGCTAATAGGCGTTTGCCAATTTAATGTTGTACTCGGGTTAAATGGATTTGGGTAATTTTGCTCTAAAGCAAAATTATAAACTGTTTTATTTTCTTCATCAACACTAACTTGCGCTGTGTTAAAGTAATTTATTGATTTAGTTATAACTGAATTAAACGATTGATTATTTGCAGTTGTTTCCAAAGGAAAAGAAAGATGAATTAAACTGCTTCTGTTTGTTGAGTTATTAAAATAGCCGGTAAACTGTATTCCCGCACCTTTATTATTAGAAAACTTTATACAAAAACTACTTCCACCAAAAGTTGTTATCTCATCCGGATAATCTTCTTCATAAGTTTGGCCAATATTAAAGTTACATCCATCTAAAGATGAGTTTGCAACACCATTTACCAAACTTGAAGCTGCATCATCAGAAACATAATCTGCTTTTAAGTAATTGTTATAAAAATCTTTATCAGAAGTGGAGCCTTTATAATCCAGATCCCAGCCAATTTCACTTCCTGAAATGAAAAGATTTCCGCCATTTTCTAAATAATTTTTAACAAGTTGTTGTTCAACAGAATTAAATGTTTCATCAATTGTACTTTCATCACCAAGAATCCAAAATACATAATCATAATTATTCAGATTAAAATTATTGTTTTGTAATTCAGATGTTTTAATCGAAACAAAATCAACAGTACTTTCAAGTATAGCGTTTCCATACTTTGTTACAAAAGGAATTCCAATACCTTGCCAGCTTCCAGTTTCACGTTCAAGTCCATCTACAATTAAAGCCTTTTTATCTGATATGAAGTAAGTAGAACCTAAAATATTTGACCAATGACTTTCAGAAAAATTTGGCGAATCATTTTTTATACTTGAAACACGAAAATATTTTTCTGAATTAGATATAGATAAATCAGCATAAGTAATTGTACAAGAGTTTTCATCCAATAAAAGATTCCAGGTATTTCCATCTTGTGAACCATAAACTCTATAACCTAAAATATCAGTGCTGTCACAATTCCAATCTAACGTAACGACATTTTGATTATCTGCAACAGTACTAAGCAAAACAGGAGTTTGCGAGTTGTAGTTTACTTCCATGCTGTTATAATATCTCGGAGTGTAAGTTGTTAAATCAGATGCGGAATATGACCAGTAAGAAACATCCCAATTTCGGGCTGATGCTTCGATAATTTTAAAACTTCCATTTACATTTCTTTTTAAGAACAATCTAACATGCCCAACTTTATGAATTGCATCACCAGGTTTTAAATTATCCCAGCTTGCATATTGAGTAGTTATATCTGGCATATATGCAGTTGATGCATGATAAGTTAACTGCCAGCACCGGCTAACAAAACCAGAACAATCAACACCAAAGGCATAAGCTGAAACTCCACTTGTATTTATATCACCCGCGTATCTTCCGTTAGCTAGCCCACCATCAAATTGTGCAACTGTACTAAAGCCGCCCCACTTGTAAGGAATGCGTGCATTTGTACCAACAACTAACCATGCAGGTGTTTTAACCGCATCACCATCAGGGGCAGTAACACCATTCGGAGCCAGGTTTGTTGATGAACATTCGTATTGATGAAGTGTGTAAGTATCTGCAATTCTAAGTGCATCTCTGCGACTAGTTCCAACATTTATATTATCATTTGATGAGACATTAGTTTTAACTTCATCAGTTGTAACAAAATTATTGTAGTGAATTTGTTGATTGAATTGTTGCGGATATTTTATGATTGAAGATTTTGAAGAAGCAAGTTCATTCCATTTTACAATTTGTACTTTATCATAGTAAGATAATAGATGATACAAATTTCCAACTTCATCAATTTGTATATCTTTAAGTGTGTAAAGATATTTTATTTCTGGTAAGATTAAGGATGTAATCAACTTTCCTGATTTTGTAAAAACTAAAACTTCTCTTTCTACACTAAGCGGAATTTCAGAAAGATACTTTTCTATTTCAATAAATAAATTACCAGATTTATCAATACCAATTAAATCAGCACAAGCTAAGTTTGATGGAAAGATGAGTGTGATATTATTGCTAATATCTAAAATGTTTGAATTTATAATTAATTCATTTCGATTTGGAACTGCGATAATTAATTCATCTCCAAGTTTACTTTTATAAACACCATCATTACCATTTAAGATTGATAATCCATTAAAGTAATTTTTTTTAATCGATATGGAATTGTTTTTAGATGATTCAGAGTTATTGCAAATAAAATCAGAACCTTGTTTTAATTGAAAATCAGTTGAATAAAACTTATCATCTTTAAAGTTAAAAACTCCAGCTTGATTAAATGATGTAAACGAAATCAAATCATTATCAACATCAAAAGAAGCAATTGAATAGATACCTGAATTTTCAATTCGTATTTCAATGGGGAAGTGTGAGTATTCTTTTTCATAAATTATTTCTTGCGAAAATAAATTGTTGGATAAAGTGATTATAAAAATGAAAGTAAAAATTTTATTCATAGTATTTTCAAATATTTATGGAATGTATATCTCAAAAAGTGAATCAATTTTAGTGCCCGTACTTACGATTCTAAATGGAATCATTTTAAATCTGCTGTTTGTTGAATCGGTAAAAACATTCATAAAATCAGTTAGTTTGACTTTCTCGTTAAACTTGAAATTTCCATCTTCGTTAAAAGAAAAAGTCTGCAAAACTATAACTGAAAAAGAATCTATTTCAATTGCTTCAAATTTCTTTTCATTATTAGAAAAGTAAAAGCCATTTGGAAGTTCAATAATTTTTGATTGAGAATTAGAAGTATCATTGTTTTGTTCGATCAAATCAAAAATAAGAGTTGCTTTCTGATTTTCTTCCTTTATATCGTGAATAAAACAAAAACGATTTTGAGGATTTTCAGTTTTAACAGGTTCAATTATTTTTTCTTGCTTAGTGCTTTTACAGCTTAGCATAAAAAAGAATAAGACAATAATTATTATAAAGTAGTTTTTCATAAAATTATTTTATATGTGTATAAAAAAAATAATGCTTCAAGTTAAAAAGATAACCTGAAGCATTATTAAATAATCTTTTACAAAATTATTTTATCAAGATCATTTTTTTACTTTGTTTAAAGTTATCAGTAATCAAAGTATAAAAATAAATTCCGCTTGAAAGATCACTTGCATTAAAATTAACAGAATAATTTCCAGCAGCAAGATTATCATTTACTAATGTAGCAATTTCTCTTCCTAGTAAATCTGTAACAATAACTTTTACATCTGAAGTTTGCGGCATACTAAATTTAATCTGTGTACTTGGATTAAATGGATTTGGATAATTTTGTTGTAAAGAGAATTCTGCAGGTGTTATTGTTCCTGTTTCTTCTATAACATCTGTCGCACTGAATGTAGCTGTTCTTACATCATCAAAATAAAGTGTGCCTGTAGAATTGTTTCCGGTCTCATAAGTAAATTGAAAACTATCAAAAATAAACGGTGCTTCAAGAACATTGTTACCAATCCAGTTTCCAGTTTCTCCTAATGATAAATCCCAATTAACAAGTTTCCATCCAAGCCAATTTATATTATACCATGGGCTAACTTCAAATGTTGTTGTTGCAGTTTCTTTAACTGCAAATCGAAACTTATTATTTGATCCATCGCCAAACATAAAAACTTGTAGGATTGTATTGTTTAAAAAAGTTGGTGTACTTAATGAAAAATATTCTCTAATCAGCCAATCAGAAGCACTGGTTTCCCACTCATAATCAAATTGCATTGATTTTGTACTGCCAGTATTATGATTTAACACTGCAGTAGTTGAAATTTTATTTGTTGTTAGTGGATTGATTCCAACAGTACTCCCTGAAGTTTCGGGTTCCCACCAATTGGCAACACCAACTTCAAAATTATCAACAATACTTTGTGCAAAATAATTTAAGCTGCCGGTTGAAAATTCAATATTGTAATCCGAGGTAGTTGGATTGCCAAAAACATCTTCGATACCAGCCTGTACTTTTATCGTATAAGCTTCGTTTTCTGCTAAAGGTGTTGTTACAAAAAAGTTTAGAGCACTTTTTCCATTTACCACATAGTGTTTTAGAAGTCCTGCAGCATTTGTTTGTGTTGAGTTTCTTACAATTTTAAATCTACTTGAAATTGTTGATGTTTTTAGCAGTTCATCAAACGAAACATTAATAACAGGTTTATATTCAACATTTGCGGATCCAGGTGTTGGATAAGCATCAGTAACACTTGGTGCAGTTATATCAGCTACTTCTGTTTTTATTGTAAGAGTATATGGATCCCCACCAGTTCCATTTCCATCACCATCAAATGGATGACCAAATTTTCCTAAAGAGTTTCCACCAATTGTTATTTGATATTGTGAATTAAAAATAAAATTAGTTGTATTTATTGTTAGTGTTTTATCACCATTCGACCAGGAAGATGTGTAAGTAACTGAAGGTGTAATTGCAAGATTTGTTTCAACCGAGGTTTTATCCATCGGTCTTGAAAAGTTAATTACAACATTTTCAACTCCAGGATATAAGCTATCATTTTGAGCAGGAACAGTTGATGCGATAGTTGGCGGAGTGTTTGAAATTAAGTTAACATCTTTAAAAGTAAAAAATGTATCAACCATTGTAATATCGGTTGTATAAACATCAAAGCCATTTGCAGCAACTTGAAGTTGATGAGTTCCAGCCGGAACATCTTCAAAATAATAAAACCCATTTCTTAAAAGATCTGGATTAGTTGAATATAGATGAAATAGTGATTCATAAGTATCAGTGGTATCAACCTGTCCATTTAAACTTACAATTGCCCCATTTATCGCCAACCCGGATTCTGAATCTTTAATAATCCCGGCACTTGTTCCAACATAAGGTCTTGCAAGATTATGATATTTTAAAATTGTCCAGAACATTGTTTTAGCTTCAAGTCTTT
Source organism: Ignavibacteriales bacterium (assembly GCA_016707585.1). Lineage (GTDB taxonomy): Bacteria > Bacteroidota > Ignavibacteria > Ignavibacteriales > Ignavibacteriaceae > IGN3. The sequence goes on from JADJHL010000008.1 coordinate 783,376, forward strand.
TCCAGTTTGCATTCATATTTAACTGGTTCTGAATTGGACTAGTATGAAATCCAGCTTCACTTAATTCTGATGGCATCGAAGTATAAAAATTTACATACAAATATGGACAGCCTCTTGATGGACAAGTTCCATAAAATGTATGATCACCAAATGAACCAATAGTTGGAATTCTCATTCCCGCAGTTAAAAGTGGAATCATATATGAAGACATTGCTTTGCCACCATTTGGAACTTTTTCTGTGTTATTCTCATATTGTCCCCATAGTAACAACGTATTATTGGTTGAAGCGTTTGATGATGCATTCCCATGAATTGAATGATACCAGGCAGCGCCTAATGAGTTAGCATAAGTTGTTCTATCACCTAAAGAAACCTGTTGTATATCATCAGTTCTGCAAATATAAACCGTGTCAATATCAGTATAATCTAAAAGCATTTGTCTAAGATTTAAAGCTACACGTAAATTCTTTTTAGCTTCTGAGTATCCATAAATTCCCATATTTTCATCCTGGCTGTGACCCGGATCTAGAAAAATATTCCAACCAGACAAACCAGTTACCTGTTGCGCTTTAATTTGGTTGTATGGAGTAATTATTAAAACTGCAATTACGAATAAGAAGAATGTACCGGAAAGTTTTTTGTATAAATTTATTGATTTCATTTTCTTACTCCATTACTCGATATTCATTAAATAAATTGAGCCATCATTATATAAATCAAATACAATCGATTTATCATCAGGCGTAAAAGTTGGGTTCATCTCTAAAAGATCATTTGTGTTTGTAAGATTTGTTTTTTGAGTGCCATCAACATTAACAATTAAAATATCTGAAGCAAGAAAATCATGTCCATCATCTTCAGTTATCATATAGACAATCTTTCTACTATCATTAGACCATCTAGGATTATCTCCATTGCCAAGATCAATTAGATTAGTACCATTAGAATTAACAACAAACATATTTCCACCAAGAACTTCAAAAACTATTTTAGCTCCGTCTGGTGAAGATGAAACATTTAAATATTGAGCATCTTTAATAATATCTAAAGATTTTTCAGAATTATTGTCTAGATTTTTTACAACAATTTTATTGTTTTTTTCAAAAGCTAAAATGTTGTTTTTGATAGAACTATTTTTTTCTTTCCCTGTCACAAAAGTTACATCAACATCTTTAGCAGGTAAAAAAACTTTTGAATCGCCATCAATCCAGCTTGGTAAATAAGGCATCATTGTTCTATAATTAGTAAGCTGCAAGTTTTGATTTGTTTCTAAATTAAAAATCTTTACAGCATTGTATCTTTTCCCATCTTCATACTTTGCCACACGCGATAAAATTGATTTTGAATCTGCTGACCATTTATACCCAAATCCCGCGGCAGCTTCATCAGTAATTTGAGTTGAGAAATTTGATTGAATATTATATACCCAAATACCCTGAAATCCTGTTTTTGTATATGCGATTTTGTTTCCATCTGGAGAATAGATTGCATTCATAAGTGCATCATCAACTGAACCATTTATAATTACCTGGTAATTTGATTGAGCAGAAATAATGCTTGCAAGCAATATTATTAAACTGAAAAGAATTTTTTTCATTACTGAAACCTTGTGTTATTTGATTTACATCATTTAAAAGGAAATGTTTTTTATGATTTACTGAAAGTAAAATAAGAAAAAAATATGTTACAATCAGTCTATTATCTTATTATGCTAAGTTATATTTTTCATCAACTTAAAAACAAAAAGAAATTTTATAATGAAAAACTCCGTTACAATATTTTTACAGGATAGTTCAGCTAAAGAAAACGAAAAGAACTTAAAGCGTTTAGCAGATTCACAACTTGTAAAAGAAATAATTCTTGTTTCATCAAATGAAAAACTATCTTCGTTTGAAAATGTTAAAGTTATTTACTGCAAAAATTTTAAAAGCAGTGAAACTGTAAAACTTTTTGAACATTACTCAACTACAGATTACACTCTAGTTGTACAAGGAAATAAATCAATCAATCCAGGACAATTTTGGTTAGATCGATTTTATCAAACAGCAATAAATACAAACGCAGCATTAGTTTATTCTGATTTTTATGAAGAAGAAAGCGGAAAGTTAAACATACATCCCGTAATTGATTATCAAGAAGGAAGCTTGCGTGATGATTTTGATTTTGGTGATGTATTATTTATCAAAACTGAATTTCTTAAAAAAATTGTTGAGCAGGATAAAAATGATTTTAAATTTGCAGGATTTTACAACCTTAGATTAAAGTTATCTCAGTTTGGCAGCATATTCAGAATTCCGGAATATCTTTATACCATTGAAAGTTCTGTGGATGTTGGAAGTGAAGAAAAACATTTTAGTTATGTTGATCCAAAAAACAGGGAAGTTCAAATTGAAATGGAAAGCGCTGTAACACAATATCTTATTGATATAAAAGCGTATGTTCATCAACCATTCAAAGAAATTGATTTAAGCCTGGTAAAAGATTTTGATTATGAAGCTTCAGTAATTATACCAGTTAAAAACAGAGCTAAAACAATTGGCGATGCAATTAAATCTGTGCTGAATCAAAAAACTAACTTTAAGTTTAACTTAATTGTAATTGATAATCACTCGAACGATGGTACGACGGAAATTATAAAAGAATTATCAGCAAAAGATGATAAACTAATCCACTTCATACCTGAACGCACAGATCTTGGAATCGGTGGATGCTGGAATGCTGGAGTTCATCACCAACGATGTGGAAAATTTTCAGTTCAGCTAGACAGTGATGATATATACAAAGATGAAAATACTTTACAAACAATTGTTGATCTATTCCAAAAAGAAAAATGTGGTATGGTGATTGGTTCATATCAAATAACAGATTTTAATCTTAAAGAACTTCCTCCGGGATTAATTGATCATAAAGAATGGACTAATGATAACGGACCAAATAATGCTTTAAGAATAAACGGACTCGGAGCACCGCGTGCATTTTTTACTCCATTGTTACGAGAAATAAAAGTACCAAACGTAAGTTACGGTGAAGATTATTCAGTTGGATTAGCAATAAGTAGAGAATATAAAATTGGAAGAATATATCATTCGCTATATATGTGCAGAAGATGGGAAGGCAACTCGGATGCACAATTAGATATTGTAAGAATGAACGCGAACAATGTTTACAAAGATAGAGTGAGAACATTTGAGTTATTGGCAAGAAAAAAACTTAAAGCTCAAGTTAAATCATTATAATAAATGTAAGCCAACAATCAAACTTTTATAACCATTGACTTTAGAGACTTATTTAATTAGTTTTTTCTAGGAAGAATTAAACAATTTTATTTTTGTTCTAATAAATAATTGTCGAAGAGTAAAGATATTTTTTTCTTTACAAAAACTATTCCCTCCAATCTTGAAGAGAATTTTAAAAGGAGTAAGAATATATGAGAAAACTGCTACTTTATAGCATAATCACATTAAACATTTTTTCAATATACAGCTTTGCGCAAGTAGGTAAAATAAGCGGAGTTGTTAAAGACGGATCCACTGGCGAGACTCTCATCGGCGCAAACGTTTTACTTGAAGGAACAACCATCGGTGCAGCTACAAATATAGATGGTTACTATTCCATTATAAACGTTCCACCCGGAACCTATAGTTTAAAAGCAACAATGGTAGGTTATGCTCCAGGCATTTATAAAGATGTTAGAGTTAGCATTGATCAGACTACTGAAATTAATTTTGGACTAACTTCAAATACGTTTCAAACTGATGAAGTTGTTGTTATTGCAACAACACCAATTGTTCAAAAAGACGTTGCGTCAAGTCGAGTAAATTTTAATGTTGAAGAAATTCAAAACTTACCTGTATCAAGCATTAGTGGTGTTATTGGTTTGCAAGCCGGCGTAAGAAGTGGATTAGAAATACGTGGTGGAGCAGCAACACAAACTGCTTTTTTAGTTAATGGCGTTACAATGCGTGATGAAAGAGATAACTCACCTTTTACAGGAATAAGTTATTCAGCAATTGATGAAGTACAAATTCAAACTGGTGGATTTAATGCTGAGTATGGTAATGTTAGATCAGGCCTAATAAACGTTGTAACAAAAGAAGGATTAAGAGACAAATATTCTTTTAGTTTAATTACTCGTTATAGTGGTGCTTCACCTAAACATTTTGGGATGTCTGCAAATGATCCTAATTCCTATTGGATAAGACCCTATGTTGATCCTGATGTTGCCTGGACTGGCACAACTAATGGCAATTGGGATGCTTATACCCAGTTACAGTATCCTACTTTTGACGGTTGGATAAATATTGCACAGAAAAGACTTTCCGATGATGATCCTACAAATGATATTACACCTGAACAAGCTCAACAAATCTTTTTATGGCAACACAGAAGAATTACTGAAATTCAAGAACCAGATTATGAAGTTGATGCAAGTTTTGGAGGGCCGATACCTTTTGCTCAGGATTTAGGTGCTTTAAGATTTTTTGCTTCGTATAGACAAACACAAACAATGTATATTGTTCCTTTGTCAAGAGATGGAGTAAATGATTGGGTTGGTCAACTCAAACTTACTTCTGATATTGGTGAAGGTAAAAAATTAATGGTTCAAGGGTTGATTAGTCAGGTTACAGGTACAAACTCTCATAACCGAAGTAATGCTGGTGTTCCGGGAATATTCAAAACAGCTGAAGATATTGGTAACGTTATGAATAGAGTAAATTATATTAATGCAAGATTATTTTCACCTGATTACTGGTCTCCAGCACAAATAGATTACTCTTCATTTAGTGGAAAATTCACAAATGTAATAAATCCTAATACATTTTACGAAGTAAGCTTAAGCTCATTTACCTCGCAATATGGAACTTACCATGGTCGTGAAAGAAATACAGAAAAAATATATAACGTTGGTGGTATATTGCTGGATGAAGCACCATATGGATTTGTCGAATATCCTTCTGATGGTATTGATGGTTTAAGAATGGGAGTAGGTTTTAGTAATTATAGAGATAGTAGTAGAGTTAGTGTTTATTCAACAAAGTTTGATTACCAAACTCAATTAGATAGATTTAATAATTTAAAAGCTGGTGCAGAAATAGCATATACTGATAATCACGTTGATTATTCTACTTATGATGCGTTTCTTGAAAGTAATAACTCTATTTCTAAATATAATAACTATCCAATTAGAGGTGCACTCTATGTCCAGGATAAGTTAGAATTTGAAGGAATGGTAGCTAACATTGGTTTACGTTTGGATTATTCTGATCCACAAGGTGAATGGTATGATTATGATGTTTATGATGAATTTCTAACCGCAAAATATGCTTCTTTAATGGATTCACTTATTACTCGAGTTACTATTGATAAACAAATTAATCTCAGTCCAAGAGTTGGAATTTCATTCCCAATTAGTGTTAATAGTAAATTATTCTTTAATTACGGCCATTTCCGTCAGCTACCTACACCAGATAATCTATTCTTGCTTAGAAGGTATTCAGCAACTAATTCTATTTCTAGAATTGCAAATCCAAATAATCCATTTCCTAAAACGGTTGCTTATGAGTTAGGTTATGAACACAATTTACTGGATGTATTTTTAGTAAGAGTTGCAGGTTATTACAAAGACGTTTCACTCCAATCCTATCTTGTAGAATATCAAAATGAAGATCAAACTTTAGATTATTTTAGAGCTGAACCAAATAGCTATCAAGATGTTAGAGGTTTTGAATTTACATTGTCTAAAAATAGAGGTGATTGGATACAAGGCTTTATAAATTATACCTATGATGTTAGAACATCAGGTGTATTTGGATTTGATATCTATTACCAGAATAAATCTGAACAAAGAAAAACTGAAAATACTTCACGAGATAATTATCAAGAAAAGCCTGTCCCTCGTCCATTTGCCAATTTGAATCTGGACTTTTTTACACCATCTGAATACGGTCCTAAAGTTGGAGGACTTTATCCTTTAGCTGATTGGAGAATGAGTTTAGTTACATCCTGGACGGCCGGCCGCTATATCACTTGGACAAATAGTGCATCTATTGCTGGCATTGAAAATAATGCACAATGGAATCCTTACTGGAATGTTGATTTAAGAATTAGTAAAACATTGAATATTTTAGGAATTAATTTGCAAGTCTTTGCAGATATTTCAAATCTGTTCAATTATAAATATATGACAGAATACGGATTTGTTAATGCAAGTGATTATACCGCATACATGAAATCATTGCATTTACCTGAAAATGTTTTCGATTCAAGATTTGGATATGTGAATGTTACTGGTGATGATAGACCAGGCGATTATAGAACCGGGCCATATATTCCATGGGATGAAAATGCTTCTGAAAGTCAAAAAGATGAGTGGAGAAAGAATAAATCTTATATCGATATGCCTAACCAGGAGTTCTTTACTTTTCTTAATCCAAGAGATATTTTCTGGGGCTTAAAACTATCATTCGATTTTTAATATAGATGCTTGAGGAATAAATGAAAAATAATTCTTTTAAAATTAAATTAGTGATTAAGTTTACAATAATGATATTGTTGATTAGTGCTAATTCATCATTTTCACAATATACAGTTAAATGGATGTCAGTTGGATCATTACACAATTGGTATTCTGAAATTGGAAGTGAGATTGAAGTTGGACTTGTTAATCAACAACAGTACGGCTTACAATGGCCAGCAATCCATTCTGAACAGGATATTCAAGCTGCTAAAGGGTTTTGGATAGGATCCGCAAACTTTACAGATCAAACCGGAGCCTTTTATCCTCATAAAGTTGTGCACGTAGGCCCCAGAGTTTCTGGTCAAAATGAATTCTTTCCTATTCCTGATGCAATGAAAATGATAAGTAAGTTTACTCCACCAAAAGTAACAGTTGATGGCGAAAAATCTTATGGTAAAAGTGTTAAAAATGATGAAGTTGATCCAACACTTTTTGTTGATAGAGTTATAGAAAACAAAGCTAACACTCAATTAGGTATTAGCATGACCAGACGAATTTACCAGTTTGGCCAGGAGTATCATGAGAATTACATTGTATCAGAATATACATTTAAGAATACCGGTAATATTGATGCTGATGCTGATATTGAATTGCCGGGAAATACTTTAAATGATGTTTACTTTTATTATCAGTATAGATTTGCAGTATGTAGAAATATTACTAACGTTATTGGTAGTCCGACACAATGGGGCCTTAATACGATGAATGACGCTAGGGGAGATGGTGTAAAACCAGATCCTGTTGGTGAGCAATTTAGAGCACAATTTATGTGGCATGGTAAGCTACTCGCATTTACAAAATATGATAATATTGGTGGCCCTATTTGGGAAAAGGTTACACTTGTGGAAAAGGGTGATACAGTTGGAAGACTTGGAGCTTCGCAATTTGCGGGTGTCGTTACATTACATGCAGATGTTTCCTCAACAGATAAAAATGATGATCCACTTCAACCATCAACAACTTCCTGGGAACATTCTGATGACCCACTAACATCTAACAATGATGCATTTGATAAAACAAAAATGGATTTAGAATACGGCTGGATGTCTAAAGGACATAAATCTCCTAGGCATGCTGATGTTGTTGAACCTTCTGGATTGCCAGGTTTTCTATCACCAACTGGTGATCCTTCATTAGGCACTGCTGGTGGACACGCATTTTGCAATGGATATGGTCCTTATACACTAGCCCCTGGTGATAGTGTAACAATTATTTTTGCAGAAGCTGTTTCTGGAATAAGTTGGGAGTTAGCTACAGAAACAGGAATAAAGTTTAAAAGAGGTCAGATTACTGCCCTTCAAAAAAACCAGGTAGTATTTCAGGGTAGAGACTCATTATTTCAAACATTTCGTAGAGCAATTGCCAATCATCAATCAGGTTATAATATTCCGCAACCACCTCCACCAACAAAATCTTTTTCTGTTGAAGGTCTAAGTGACAAAATATCTCTTACCTGGGAAACATATGATGATCCAGGAGCTAACCTAGAAGGATTTGAAATCTATAGAGCTGTAGGAAAATATGATAGTACTTATCATTTAATCTATACTGCAGGTGCTAGTGAAAGAAGTTATAATGATACAAGTGCTATTCGTGGATTACCTTATTACTATCACATATTATCAGTCGGCACTGAAGCTTCTAATACAGGTGAGGGATTAACTCCAGCAGGTAGGTTAAGAAGCAACAGATATTATACTCAAACATACGACCCGGCAATTTTAAAACGACCTCCAGAATCAGATATGGGTAAAATAAGAATAGTTCCTAATCCATATAATATTTCTTCAGATTTAAGTTTAGGTTTTGGATCAGATTTATCAAATCGTCTTGCATTTTTTAATATTCCCGCAAGATGCAACATAAAAATTTATTCTGAGTTGGGTGAATTGATAACAACAGTTGAACATACAAATGGAACAGGCGATGATTATTGGGATTCAACAACTTCATCAAGACAAATAGTTGTAAGTGGAATTTATATTGCAGTATTTGAGAACTTAGATACTGGGGAAAAGAAAATTCAAAAATTTGTTATCATTAGATAGACGGAAACAAAGTTTTATGAAAAAAAGAATACAAAATCATTCGGCAATTATAATTCTGACAGTAATAACAATTCTGTTTCAGAATGAAATTTTATTTTCGCAGCAACAAAAATTAGCACAAACAGGTATGAAATTTTTAAACGTTTCGCTGGATGCTAGAACAAGTGCTTTTGGAGATGCGATAACTTCACTTGAAACAAATTCAAGTGCAATGTTTTATAATCCTGCTTCTATGGCAAATTTAGAAAGCATTGCAGATATAACTCTGGGATCAACACAGTTTATCGCTGATATTAATTATTACAATGCTGCTGTGGCATTTACTCCGTACGATGGAGATTATGGTGTTTTTGGTTTTAGCCTTATTTCTGTAAACTATGGCGATTTTCTTGGTACCATCAAAGCAAATAATGAACAAGGTTTTCTTGATGTTGGCACATTCAGTCCTACTGCGTTCTCATTTGGAATAGGTTACGCAAAATCATTATCAGAAAAATTCTCTATAGGTGCTAATGTTAAATACGTTAGACAATCACTTGGGACTAGTATTGTAAATGATGTTGTCACTGATCCTGTCAGTGGTTCTTATCTAAGTGCAAAAACGGAAGATCACGAATTAGATGTAGTAGCTTTTGATTTTGGAATACTTTATAAAACTGGATTCAAAAGTCTAAATATTGGAATGAGCATCAGAAATTTTGCTCGTGAAATTAAATACAAGCAAGAAGGATTTCAATTACCATTGATATTTCAAATTGGTGCATCTTTTAATTTTGCTGATTTAATGGAAGTTGATAAAAATGAACATTCATTTTTACTTAGTGTAGATGCTAATCACCCGAGAGATTATCCTGAGCAGATTATGGCTGGATTAGAATATACTTTTATGAATATTTTATCATTAAGAGGTGGATTTTCAACTCCAAATGATGAAAGAAATTTTAGTTATGGGCTTGGATTAAAAAAAGATATTGGTGGTTTAAATTTGGCTGTTGATTATGCCTATACACCATTTGGCATTTTTAACGATGTTCACAGAATCTCTATAAATTTTGCTTATTAATAACTTAAACAAAAAATTAAGTTTGGAAAAAAAATGAAAAGATTATTTATTTATTTATCTTCAATAATACTGTTACTTGGATCAGCACTTTTTGTTGGATGTTCTGAAGATGCAACCCCCAGTATTTATGATTCGATCAAACCAAGCGATAAACTACCAGTTGATAGATATTATAATTTTAATGAAAAAAGTGTACCTCCGGAAAAACCTTATGGAATTACTGTTGATAATCTGGGTTTTGTTTACGTTTCTTTAAATGGATTAGGCATAAAAAAAATTACAGGTGACTCTTTAACAGTTTTTGCACCTAAAGGTCCCGAATCATTTTTTAAAGCAATGACGTTTGGATCTGATGGATTGATTTATGCAGTTAGAGGGGGAATAAAAGGTATTTATAAAATTACTTTAAATACAATACCAGCAGCATTTGTTGCATCCTCCCAAGGTATAAGTGATAACGTTAATGATGTAGAATTTGATAATTCAAAAAATGTAATTTGGGCTGGTGGTAATACTGGAATAATTTATAGAATCACTCTAGATAAAAATGTTAAAAAATTTATAAATCTTTCCGGGAATATTAATGCATTAAAAATTACAAGTAATTTTCTTTATGTTGCACTAAGTGATACCAATGAACAAGAAGTGGTTTGGAAATATCCAGTAGTTTCGAGTGATAGTTTGGGTGCTGGAGAATTATTTTTTAATTACACCGAAAAAATTGATCCACTTGGAAAAATAATTGATATCGCTATTTCTGAGGACGGATCCTTATACATTTTTTCAAACATTCAATGGACGAATCCATCAATCAATTTTGGAGAAATACATAGAGTGAATTCAAGTAATTCTTATGAAGAATTATATAATGGTTTAATAAGTGGTTCATTTTATTCTTTCTGTTGGGGTCTAGATCAAAATGCGTATTTCTCTAATATTATAGTTGGGGCAAATACAGATGTATATAAAATTGATATGAAAAAAAATAAAGCTCAATAATAAATAGAAAATTAACATAACTAACTAATCGAAAGGTTCGAAATGAAAAAAGGAATACTAACAACTCTAGTTTTATTCTCTTTGTTAAGCATTGCAAGTTTTGCTCAGCAGTGGGTAAATCAAGGCGCTTGGCCGGATGCTACAGTAAGAGGTCAATTACACGGTGTTACGGTTGATCCAGATGGAAAAGTTTGGGCAGGTAATTTTGGAACTGAAAAAATATTACCGGTAGGTTCAAGTGATTCTATTGTTGTAAATCAAATAAGAGTTTATAATGCTGATGGTTCACCAGCTTCATTCTCTCCAATATGGAAAGTTGTAGGTAATGGAATTAATGATACATTAAAAGCTACAAACGTTAGAGGTTTGCGTACAGATAATAATGGAAATATTCTTCTTGTTCTTGGCAACAAAAAGATGTATCGATTTAATTATCAAACTGGTGCAGGTATGAATAAAGTTGATTTAGCAGTTGCTAATGGTGGAACTTATACATCACCTACGGCTCCTGCTGTAAGTAATGATGGTAAAATATTTGTTGGCCCGGTTGTTAATGCTGGTTACCCAATAATGGAATTTGATACTGACTTTAATAAAGTTGGTGAAGTTACACCTGCTTTTACAATTTCAGGATTCTCAAGAACATTAGAATGTTCTGCTGATGGTAACACAGTTTATTTTCCAATATATGATAGAAAATTCACAATGATTTATCAGAGACCTGATGAATTAAGTTCATTTGATTCTGTTGGTGTTCTTTTTACAGGTACTTCTTGTGAATCAATGGGATTTCAAGATGCCGCTAAAACAAAACTTTGGTTTTCAGCAGGCTCATTCTTTGCAGCACCAAATGGTGTTCCTGATTCACCTTGGGTCGCAAATAATTGGTATAAATATGATGTAACAAGTGGTAATGTTGATATGGTTAATACTATACAATGGAGTTTTAATGTTCCAAATAGTGAAAATGAAAGACCTCGTGGTATAGCTTTTAGTCCTGACGGAAACTCTGCTTACGTTGGTGTATTTGGTCAAGCTTCAGATTTAGTTCAAAAAATTACTAATGATGGTAGTGGTGTTGATGAAAACGGTCAATCAGTTGTTGATGGTTACAAACTTTCGCAGAACTATCCTAACCCATTTAACCCTACAACAAAAATTAATTTTGAACTTAGAGAAAGTGGTTTTGCTACATTAAAAGTATATGATATGCTTGGTAATGAAGTTGCTACTTTAATTCAGAATGAATTAACATCTGGTGCACATTCAGTTAATTTTAGTGCTTCTAACATTGCTTCAGGTACTTATTTCTATCAGCTTAATGTTAATGGTACAAGAATTACCAACAAAATGGTTGTTCTAAAATAATTTTCGTAGCACAGATCTCCAGATCTGTGTTTGTTTTATTAAGATTCTAATTCTCAGGACTGGAGTCCTGAGCTACAAAAGAAACTAAAGGCACGAGCAATCGTGCCTTTTTATTTTAAATAAACCTGTAGAATTAAGTTTATCTTAAAGAAAAACTTGGTTAGTTTTGTATCAGTTATTAATCAGAAATTATAATAGAATTATGAAAAATCTAACCACCATATTTTTAGCATTTATCCTCACTATCACAATCTTTTCTCAATCCATTCCGCCTAAACGAGAGTTACGAGCTGCATGGGTTGCTACAGTTACAAACCTTGACTGGCCAAGTTCCAACAACTTAACTACGGCTCAGCAGAAGCAGGAATTAATTTCATTACTAGATGAATTAAAACGTGATGGAATAAATACTGTTATCTTTCAAGTTAGATCAGAATGTGATGCAATGTATAGTTCTTCATTTGATCCGTGGTCTTATTGGTTAACCGGCTCTCAAGGTACTGCTCCATTCCCTTATTATGATCCTCTTGAATTTGTAATTGAAGAAGCACATAACAGAGGAATGGAATTACATGCTTGGTTTAATCCTTATCGTGCTGAAAGAACTGTTGATAATTATTCAAATGCCCCAAATCATGTTACCATTCTGCATCCAGAATGGGTTATTCAAATATCAACCTTTAAATTTCTTGATCCAGGTCTTCCGATGGTGCGTGACTATGTAACTTCTGTTATTTACGATATTGTTAGTAGATATGATGTTGATGGAATTCATGCAGACGATTATTTTTATCCATATCCACCAAATCAAATTACAAATCAGGATGCACAAACATTTGCAAATTATCCGCGTGGATTTTCTAATTTAGCTGATTGGAGAAGAGATAATGTGAATTTATTAATTGCTCAGGTTAATGATACAATTCAATCGGTAAAACCTCATATTAAATTTGGTATGAGTCCATTTGGAATATGGAAAAATGGTGTCCCTTCTGGCATTACTGGACTTTCTGCTTATGATGATATTTATTGTGATGCTATTGCCTGGTTACAGGATAAATCAATCGATTACTTAACACCACAACTTTATTGGCCATTTGGCGGCGGGCAAGATTATGCTAAGTTACAACCTTGGTGGGCTGATTCAGTCTCTGCAAATGGAAGACACTTTTATCCTGGGCACGCTTATTACAGAATACCAAATTGGACAAGCTCAAGCGAAATGCCAAGACAAATAAGACTTGATAGAACTAATCCCAAAGTACAAGGTAGTGTTTTTTTTAGAGCCAAAAATTTTCCAGAAAATCCTAAAGGTGTTACCGATTCTTTAAGGAATGATCTTTACAGGTATATTTCAATTCTACCAACAATGAATTGGAAAGATATTATTACACCAAATCCACCACAGAATTTAAGATTTGAAAGATTAGCAAACGGGCAGGGAGGATTGTTGTGGGATTTACCACAAACAGCAAGTGATGGAGATAGTGCTTCTCGTTATGTAGTATACAGGTTTGATCATCAAAATGTTATACCTGATGAATTAGAAAACTCTGCAAACATTTTAGATGTGGAAGGATCTCGTGAAAATATTCCGGGTGAACCGCCAACTCCAACAGGACCATTTTATTTTGTTGTAACTTCTTTAGACAGAAACTATAACGAAAGTTTAATGAGCAATGTTTTACAAGTTAACCCACCACCTGTTCCAATTTTAGCTTTACCACTAAACAATAGTATTAATCTTGAAGATACTATTACCTTAAAATGGAATTACCCGAATCTTGCGTCATCATATCATTTACAGATTTCTAAAGTTTCTACATTTGATTCTTTAATTGTATATGATGTTAGTTCTATATCAGATACAATAAAAATTGTTACAGGATTGGAAGGCCAAACAAAATATTATTGGAGAGTTAATTGTACAAACGCTGGTGGCACAAGCAATTTTTCAACTGCTTTTAATTTTACAACTGGTTTCCCAACAACACCGCAACTTGCTTATCCTTTAAACAATACTGGCAGCATTCCAATTGATACAATTCTTTATTGGAATCCATCGGTTGCAACAGTGTCGTATGATTTGAAGTTAGCACGCAGCGCAGATTTTATTTCTAGTTCAATTGTGATTGATACAACAGGGCTTGTTGATACAAGCTTTGCAGTTAATAACCTACTTTATAGCACATTTTATTTTTGGAAAGTAAAAGCAAACAATTCTTTCGGCTCAAGTAATTGGTCTCAAGCCTGGAGATTTAAGACTACAAATCCAACAGATGTTGATGACATAGAGTTTTTGCCCGAAGTATATTCAATCGAACAAAATTACCCTAATCCATTTAATGCAACTACAAATTTTGTTTTTAGAATTTCTGATGAAGGGTTAACCACTCTTAAAATCTATAACTTACTTGGTCAGGAAATTGCTACTGTTGTAAATGATAATCTTTTACCCGGAATTTATCATTTTACGTTTGATGCTTCAAGTATAACAAGTGGAGTTTATTTCTATCGCATAAGAGTTAATGATTTTTCTGCATCCAAAAAGATGATACTTTTAAAATAATTATTTGATATACCAAAAATATTTTTGTTAGATAAAATATTCATCACAGGTTTTAGATTTTGTAAAAGAATCTGAGGCCTGTGATGTTTTATTTTTTGATTCAAGATTAGATATAATCCTGATGAAATAGAATAACAATCATTTAAACTTCCGTAACTTTTATTTAACTAATTTCCAGCAAATAAAATGAATCTAAGATACACTTCACTTTTTGCACTCCTTATACTGCTTTTAAGTAGCTGCTCACCTGTAGAAGAAATTACTGTGGATAAAAAAATCCAGACGGTAAAAAAATCTGTTACAGAAAAAATTGATTCATTAAAAAATTCATTAAATTTTCCCAAAAGTGCCAAACTGGAAAAATCTATAATTGATACCTCTGAAAAAAAAGTCATACTTCAATTCAGTCGTGAATTATCGTTTATTCCATTTCGTAGTTCAAATGTTGATAGCATTTATAAAAGTGTAAAAGCACTTTACGGATTTGAGTTTGATGATTACGATTTTTCAGTTCAAACAATGGGATTTCCGATTGAGGAATTAATTCCTAATAACTTTAGGAACGATACAACGGCAATCGATTTAAATCGTGTACCAAAAATAAATACTAATAAAACTCCTATTGTTCAAAATGTTAGTAAAAAATATAAAATATCTAAAGGATTGGATGGAAGAAATATTTTGTTGTGGCATAGTCACGGCTGGTATTACAACAATAATGAAAAAAGATGGATGTGGCAGCGTGCAAGATTATTTCAGACGGTAGAAGATTTAGGTCCGCTTGCATTTACAATCCCATACATAATCCCTATGCTTGAAAATGCAGGAGCAAATGTATTTGTCCCCAGAGAAAGAGATAAACAATTAAATGAAATTGTTGTAGATAATGATTATCTAAACAAAGAATCTTATCTGGAAAAATCCTTTAATGATAAAACATTTTGGAAAACATCTGATCTACCTGGATTTGGTTTAAAGAAACTAATAATAAAAGAAAATGAAAATCCATTTAAACTCGGCACCACCAGAGTTACAACTTCTATGATAAATCCACTTGCCACTGTTTCCTGGTTACCAGATTTTACTGAAGATGGAGAATATGCAGTTTATATTTCATACTCATCACATCTTAATGGAATAACTGATGCGCATTACAAAGTTATTCATAATGGAGGTGAAACTGAGTTTTTAGTAAATCAAAAAATTGGTGGAAGCACCTGGATTTATCTTGGTACTTTTAATTTTGATAAAGGGAATAAAAATTCGCAAGGCGTTGTTCTATCAAACCAAAGTAAAGATGCAGATAAAATTGTTTCTGCTGATGCAGTGCGTTTTGGCGGAGGAATGGGAATTGTTGAACGCGAAGGAATTATTAGTGGCAGACCAAAATTTGCAGAAGGTTCTCGTTATTGGTTACAGTATGCTGGTATGCCTGATACATTAACATTCAGTTTAAATAATAATAAAGATGATTATAAAGATGATTACCAATCTCGTGGTGAGTATGGAAATTATCTATATGGAAATCCATTTGGACCAAGTAAAAATAGAAAAGAAACCGGATTAGGAATTCCAGTTGATCTTTCACTGGCATTTCACACAGATGCAGGAATTACAAAGAACGATACTGCAATTGGAACTTTAATGATTTATAGTATTTCTAGTATTGACTCACAAAAAATATTTCCTGATGGAGTAAGCAGAATTGCAAACAGAGATTTAGCAGATGTAGTTCAAACACAAATTGTTGATGACATTAAACTCAAATATGATTCAACGTGGACAAGAAGACAGCTAATGAACGCAATGTATAGTGAAGCCGCACGACCAAATTTTCCATCAATATTATTAGAACTTTTATCGCATCAAAATTACTATGAAATGAAATTTGCACTTGATCCTTTATTTAGATTTGATGTTTCAAGATCGATTTATAAAGGAATGCTAAAATATTTATCAGTGCAAAATAGTTTTGATTATGTTGTTCAGCCATTACCACCTAATAATTTTAGTGCTGAATTAAATACTAAAGGTGAAGTTGAGTTAAATTGGGAACCGCAACCGGATATAATAGAACCAACAGCTACCGCAGATAAGTATATTCTTTACACAAGAATTAATGACGGTGGATTTGATAATGGAAGATTAGTAGAATCAAATAAAACTGTTATAAGTGACATAAAAGAAAACTTTATTTACAGTTATAAAATAACAGCAGTTAATAATGGTGGAGAGAGTTTTCCAACGGAAATACTATCTGTTTGTTGGAATAAAAAATCACCAAACCCAATATTAGTAGTAAATGGTTTTGATAGAGTCTCTGCTCCTGCGTCATTTGATTCGCCTGAGTTTTCTGGATTTGTAAATTTTGTTGATGAGGGAGTCCCGGATAAATATGAGCTTGGATATACAGGAACGCAATTTAATTTTAATCCAAACGCAAAATGGGAAACTGATGATAATCCTGGACATGGCGCAAGTCATTCGGATTATGAATCGAAAGAAATAGCTGGCAACACTTTTGATTTTGCATATGTTCATGGAAAAGCTATAAAAGAAAATGGTTATTCATTTTGCTCAGTAAGTGATGAAACTGTTATGAACGGTAAAGTTAATCTTGAAAAATATAATGTTGTGGATTTTATTTTTGGTGAAGAAAAGAAAACTACTACTCCAAAGTATAAAGAGAAGATTAACTTTGAAGTTTTCCCAATCAGCTTAAGAGAAAAGATAGCAGCTTATTTAAATGGTGGAGGAAAAATATTTTTAAGCGGCTCTTATATTGGATCAGATTTGTATTCTGATAAAGACAGCAGCGGAATTCGTTTTGCAAATGAAGTACTTAAATATAAACTTAAAACTGACCATGCAGTTAAAACTGGAAATGTGTTTTCTGTAAATGAAAATTTCTTATCATCAAAAACTAACCTTGAGTTTAATACTTCATTTAATGATTCAATCTATAAAGTAGAAGCTCCAGATGAGTTGGGGAATGTAAAAGATAGTGAAGTACTTTTAAGATATGGTGAAAATAATTTTAGTTCGGCAATTGGTTACAAAGGGAAATATGGAGTTGTTGCTTTTGGTTTTCCATTTGAAACAATTCTTGGAGAAAAGCAAAGAACTTTATTGATGAAATCTGTTTTGAATTATTTAGAAGTAAAGTAAATGGATTTGTCATTCCCACGGAAGTGGGAATCTATTTTAATAAATGTACTAGATTCCCGCATTTGCGGGAATGACACTAAGTAATTTAACTCTTCAATCCAATTCCTGGATATTCTGTTAATGTAACTTTACCATCAACAACTTTCATCCCTTCATAAGGATCATTCTTAATTAATAATGCACCATCAAGATCAGCCCAATCAACCATAGGTGAAAGTTGAGATGCAGCAGAAATCGCACAACTTGTTTCTGTCATACAACCGATCATAACTTTCATATTTAATGAACGTGCTAGATTTAACATTTTATTTGCTTCACGCATTCCAGTACATTTCATTAATTTTATAACTACACCTGAATAGACATCTTTCATCTTTATCAAATCAGATAATCTTTGTATTGATTCATCTCCAAGAATCGGTAATGGAGAATTTTGTGTTAACCAGGCATTTTCATCAACCATTTCTTTTGGCATTGGTTGTTCAACGTACAAAACATTTTTTTCACTTAACCAATTAATCATATCCATTGCATATTGTTTGTCTTTCCAACCTTGGTTTGCGTCTGCAGTTAATGGAACATCCGTAACTGAACGGATTGTTTCGATCATCTCTTTATCATTACCTTTTCCCAGTTTAACTTTTAACAACTTAAACTCTGATGCTTCTTTTACTTTCTGTCTAACAACATCAGGAGTATCAATTCCAATTGTAAAAGTTGTGTTTGGAGTTGCAGTTTTATCATAGCCCCAGATTTTATACCATGGTTGTTTCATCAACTTTCCAACAAGATCATGCAAAGCAATATCAACCGAAGCTTTTGCGGCCGTATTTTTCTCAGCAATTGAATCTACGTAATCTAAAATCTTTTCGATTTCAAATGGATCATTAAATTGTTCAAGATTTACTTTTGATAAAAATGCCGTTGCAGTTTCTTGTGATTCGCCTAAATATGGCGGCATTGATGCTTCACCATAACCTTTTATTCCTTCATACTCAATTTCTGTTAGCATCACGGGAGTAGTAGTTCTAGAGCTTACAGCAACAGTAAATACATGTTTTAATTCAAGTGTATAAGGTTTAAAAGTAAATTTCATTTTAGAGCCTTTAGATTTGATTATACTTTTTGCAAAAAATGAAGCTGGAAAAGCAGATGCAATTGAACCAGCAGCAATAATTCCACTTGTCTTTAAAAAATCTTTTCTATTTTGTTTCATAATAAGTCCTACAAAAATTTACGATATTTAAACAGATTTCAATCTGTTACAAACTTGGCATTATCATAAATAAAAACAGACAAAAATCTGTTTTACGAATTCTTTCACTCTCCCTATAAGGGAGAGTAGGAGAGAGGCTTCCCTAATAATTTTCAGTTGCTTTTCTCAGTTCAGATGAATGAGCATAAAATTCTTGCAAAGTTAATTCTTTTAGATAAACCATCCCATATGCAGCTTGAACTCTTGGATAAGGATGTTTAAGAAAATAATCCTTACCTAAACATAATCTTATTGTTTGATACTGTTCAACCTGAATTCTTTGAGCTAATCGAGAAAATGGTCCATCATATTCCCAGCTTGGAAAACTTGCTGCGCGTTGAGATCCATAACTATTAAGAAAAGTGTTTTCCATAATTGCCATCGAGTTTAAACTAACCGGAATGAAAACATTTGCCTCTGCAGGATGGAATCGATACCAAACATTTCTATAACCCCAAACTTTAATGTCGCTTATTCCAGTTTCAGCCTCATAAAGTTTTAAAGCTTCAGCAGTTGCTTGTAACACTTTGTAATGCGTATCAGGTCCGCTTCCTTCAGGATCAAGAGCAACTGAAACAATTGTTGGTTTTATTTTTTTTAACAAATTTAAAATCGGAATTACATCCCTATCCATTTCAGGATTTTCAGTAAAAATATCACCTTGATAAAATCCAAGTCTCATATGAGAAACAAAACTTGTATTAAATCCAAAGAAAGCCCAAACTAATTCTTCTTCCCATTCACGCATCATACCCTTTAATTTTTGTACGTGCGGAATGTCTTTTTTGCCAGGATATTGTGTTTTAAAATAATTTATAAGTTCATCAACTCTATCCTTTAAGTATGTGATGTTATCCTCTTCATAAATCTCAATCATATTTCTTAGCAATCTTCTTGATACAGCTTCTTTGCGAATTGTTTTGCTATGCTCGGCTAATCCATCAAGATAAAGATGTATATCACGATCTTTTCCATCTTTAAATTCAGGATCAAAATATCGTTGTGTAAATCTTGAAGTGAAATCAGATTGTCCCAAATAGTACTTCAGATCTTCCAGCAAACCAAGCATATACGAGTTGGTAACTGCTGTAAACCCGCTAGTCATCGTAACAAAATGATGTTGATTACTTGCATCACGAACCAGATGAGTTATGTAGGGCAAATAACCTAAAGGAATATCATCATGATGCGGACCTGTATGTAAAATAACCTGGTTAGAAATTGGTTTCATTCCAATTTCAAATCTATCTATAATAGATTTATGAATTTCTTTTCCAATTTGTAGCGGTGATTTTTTTGTTCTTTCTAAAATTAATTTAGTTAGCTTGTTTGAATTGTAATCATCAACGCTCAAATCGAGTAAAGATTTATTTCTTTCCAAACAAAGGTTTACAACCGCTCTTTCTACCGATGAATCAGAAAGTTCTTTCTCATCAACAACATCATGATATCTTCGCTCAACTAATCTAAATGCCGCACCGTTTGTTAGATAGAAGCGAGCATTTGGTAATCGTTGTAAAACCGTTGCTGGATATTTATTTGAAATTTCAGTTTGAATGGAATCACGAACAATATTTCCTTTGGCTTCTCCTGCAGCAATAATAATCGCAGTTGAGTCAGGATTGTAAGTAATAGTATCGAGTCCAATTGTAATTACTAATCTTTTCTTAGCAACTTCAATTCCACCAAGATCAGTTGCGGCGGCAGATTGAGTTTCATAATTAGTTTGTATCAATCTTGTTGTTGAGTAATGATCACTGCCCATAACATTAAAACCAATGTGCCCATCAGGACCAATTCCACCAAGAAAAAAACCTATACCGCCTTTATCTCTAATTTTCTTTTCATAATCTGTGCAAAACTGATCAACAAGTTCAATCGTTTGTTTCTGAAATCTTTCTTGCGTTGTTGAAGCCCAGCGTGTACGAAGTGAAAGATCAATATTTTCATCAGGAAAAATTTCTGAAAGTGAAAGATTATTTGGAGTTGGAATTTCATTTATGTTCATCAACAAAGCTTTGTTAAAATCCAAACCCCAATTGCTGAAATAATACTTTTGTATATAATAGTAAAAGCTATTATGCTGATGAGAATCGATAGGATAAAACTCGTCAATCTGTACAAACTGTAAACTAAAAATATCAGGTTTTATTTTTGGATCGATCTCAACCAAATCTAATTTTTGCTTAACATCATTTGTGTCCCAGTTTTTAAGAAAAAATGCAACCCATTTAATAAAATGTTCTGGTGTTTTTCCGGTTGGTAAAGAAACTACGCCACCAGGATTTTTTTGAACCCATTCTATAAAACGCAATGCCGTAAGTTTACCAAGTTCAGGAAAATTTGTAACCTGGATTATTGGAATTTTTTCTGTCGGTTTATATATGAGTTCTTTTTGTGATTGGGAAAGGTAATATTGTTCAACTTTAGATGTCATTTTTCTAAGCGCTTTATAATAAATAAATATTGATTTTACTTACACTAATATAACAAGCCTAAACTAAGAATTAAAGAAAGCTTTTGTCGGAATAACTATCATAATTTGATTCTACTTTGTGTAAATTACACACAATAATTTTTGATTTTAACCTTAATAAAAATATTATGGATTCATCTACAGATACCAAAGCACTTTTTGAAGAGATAAATAAACTAACAACAGAGCAACGTAATCCTCGATCAATGGAGATAGATGCAAAATCAACAGCAGAGATAATTAAAATTATTAATGATGAAGATAAACTGGTGCCGTATGCTGTTGAACGAGAATTGCAATATATAGAACAAGCTGTAGATATAATTGTACAAGCATTAAAAAATGGTGGAAGACTTTTATATTTTGGCGCTGGCACAAGCGGCAGACTTGGAGTTGTTGATGCTTCTGAATGTCCGCCAACTTTTGGTACACCTTATGGAATGATTGAAGGATTTATTGCTGGCGGAGAAGCGGCTATGTTTCGTGCACAGGAAGGAGCTGAGGATAAAGAAGAAAAAGGTGCAAGCGAAGTTGTTTCCGCAAAAGTTTCACCAAAAGATGTTGTTTGTGGAATTGCCGCAAGTAGAAGAACTCCATATGTTGTTGGTGCAGTAAAAAAAGCTAAACAACTTGGTGCAAAAACTTTATTTGTTACAACAAATCCACGCAAAGATTTTGATATAGAAGAAGTTGATGTCGCAATTTGTCCTTATGTAGGACCTGAAGTTGTAATGGGTTCAACAAGAATGAAAAGTGGTACAGCGCAAAAGTTAGTTCTAAATATGTTAACAACTGCTGCAATGATAAGGCTTGGTAAAGTTTATGAAAATATGATGATCGATCTGCAAATGACTAATAAAAAACTTGTGGAACGATCAAAAAAGATTGTTATGACTATTACTGGATTAAATTATGATGATGCTACAATAGCCCTTGATAAAGCAAAAGGTCATGTAAAGACAGCATTAGTAATGGTAAAGGCAAATGTTGATCTAAAAGAGGCCAGGGAAAGGCTAAAACGTGCAGATGGATTTGTAAGGATGGCAATTGAATGAGTTGGCATATAAAAAACTTATTTATTTAATTGCATTAAGAATTTCAAATCTTTAATTTTCAAATAGAATCGTCGAAAAAAGTTTACTAACTAACTAATACTAACAAATATCTTAGGAGGTTTCTATGAACCGACTGCTCACTTTATTAATAGTTTTTGTGTTGTTATCTCTTATTTCAATTCAAGCTCAAACTTTTCCTAGATTTGCGGAATTTACTACGACATCAACTCAGGTCAGAGGATTTGGGGGTATAGTTGCAGGTGTGGATTTTGATCAAGATGGAATGCCTGAAATTTATGCATGTAATACTAATATGGTTGACTGGTGTTTTGAAATAACACCTAGGATTTTCAAGTTTGAATGGAATGGTACTGAATGGGTTGAAGTATGGGCTGCTTCAACAACTAATATTGGACAAAATACTTGGCCTGCTTTAACCTGGGGCGATACGGATGAAGATGGTAAACCAGAATTGTATTGGTTTCCTGTAGAAAATTTTGATCCTGTTGGTGATACTTGCACTGCTGCTACAGATTTAAATCCTGTTCGTTTATACGTTTATGAATATCCTGGTGATGGAAGTGATAATATGGGTGTTGCTGATGGTCTTGGTGGCTTTTTACCAAATGCTCAAACTACAATTACTCAAGATCAAAGCGATCCAACCAGACCATTTCGAGCAAAAGTTGCAGACGTTGATGGTGATGGAAAAGATGAAATAATTTTTGTCGATAGACAAGCTGGCAATAATCTTACTTCTGATTTAGCAGATATGCATGTTGGTGTCGTTTCAGTTAATGAAATACCTGATAATGGTGGTGGATTAGAAGTATGGACAATTGAATTCCGCGGTGAAGGTGATATAAATTTAACTGATACTGGAAACAAATGGGATCTTGCCATTCTTAATAATTATATATACCTATTTGATGGAAATTTAACCGGTGGAAGCAAAGTTTGGCCAGTAAGATATGTCAGTGGTAATTGGGAAACATTACCTGGGCAAAATGGTATAGCTGGAGGTAACTCTTCATTTAAAGGTTCAGAAGTTGTCGATATCAATAAAGATGGTACTAAAGAAATTATTGTAGCTGAATGGTTGGGAAATGCCATTGGACAAGGGGCTAAAATATGGTTATTACAACAGGTTGCAGATTCTCTTGTTTCAACAGAAATTGCTGATCTTGAATCGTTGGGAGCAGTTAGATTACAAGCTTCTTCTTTTGGTGATATCGATGCTGATGGTAATTTGGATTTTATTGTTGGATCAAGAAGAGAAGCAAATAATACTGCAAAAGTGCCAATTTTTAGAGTAGAATATCAGGGTGGTGATATTACAAATCCTGCAAGTTATATTTCTTCAATTTTAGATTCAGCTTACTGGGATAAAAATGGTGATATGGAAACATACGTTGCAAACCTTGATGGAGATGCAGCTGATGAAGTATTATATACACAAGGTTATCCAAGAGGTAATGCAAATGATGATCCTATGCCTTTAATTGTTTTAGATTTACAGTATACTCCTGTCTCCGTTGAATTGGAATCAAGCCAGGTTCCTTCACAATTTTTCTTAAATCAAAATTTCCCAAATCCATTTAACCCTTCTACCCAAATTAAATTTGGTATTACTGAAGCCGCAAATGTTGATTTGAGAATTTATGATATACTTGGAAGTGAAGTTGCTGTTGTAATAAATAATCAATACTTAGCTGCTGGTTCTTACAGTACAAAATTTGATGCAGCAAATCTTGCAAGTGGAATTTATATTTATAAATTAACTGCTGGTGCTAATACAGTATCTAAAAAAATGCAGTTGTTAAAGTAATTTAGTTTTTTGTTTTGGGTTATTAGATAAATATTGAATGAGATTGTTCAATAAAATCTGATAACCCATTTTGTTATTGATTTTGTTATAAGTTTTTCTGCTTGTAACAGACCGAAAAGGCAGTACTTTTTTCACAATCTATATAATTAATTTTGCCAAAAGAGGTCACGATGAAAAAACCTTTACATTTTATTTCTCTCATCTTACTAATCTTTTTTATAATTCTTCAATCATCAATCTATGCAGGTGGAACCGGTAAAATAGCCGGCAAAGTAACTGACGCTGAAACCGGAGAAGATCTTATTGGTATTAACGTTTTTATCGAAGGAACATCATTTGGTGCCGCTACAAATATTGATGGAACTTATGTAATTAATAATATCGAACCGGGTGTTTATTCTGTTGTTTTTAGTGGAGTCGGATATCAGAAAAAAATAATTACCAATGTTAGAGTATCCAGTGATTTTACTTCTTCTATTGATGTAAAACTATCAACCGAAGCAATAGGACTTGAAACTGTTATTGTTGAAGCTACAAGACCAATGGTTAGAAAAGATTTAACTTCTTCGCAAACTTCTATTGATGATTCACAAATAAAATCTTTACCTGTTGAAAGTATAAGCCAATTGCTTTCTATGCAAGCTGGTATTACTAAAGGCGCAAGTGGCGAACTTCATATACGTGGCGGAAGATCTACAGAAATTGCATATAATGTAAATGGTGTTTCGGCTATCAATCCATTTGATTTTGGCAGAACAGTTCAAATATCTACTAATGCTGTTCAAGAGCTTTCTGTTGTTAGTGGAACTTTTAATGCAGAATATGGTAATGCACTTAGCGGCGTGGTTAATACAATCACAAAAGAAGGCGGCTCAAATTACTCAGGTACAATCTCTTATTATACAGGTGATTATTTAAGTTCATCAAAAGATGTTTTTTTTAATATTGATGATCTTGATCCGGTTAATAACCAGGTTGTTGAAGGAACTTTTGGCGGACCAATTCCATTTTTGGAAGAAAATTTTTCTTTCTTTTTTTCTGGCAGATACAATAATGATAAAGGTTATCTATACGGTATAAGACAGCACACAGTTTTTGATTCTTTATCTCGAGATCCAAATCTTGCAAACGTTTTATACCTTGCACAAACTGGTGATAATTCGATTGTCTCAATGAATCCAAGTGAAGATAAAAACTTAACGGCAAAGTTTACTTATAAACCAATTCCAACAATAAAAATTAATTATGATGTTGTTTATTCAAATTCAGATTATCAATCTTATGCTCACGATTACAAATATAATCCAGATGCAAATTACAATAGGATGGAATGGGGATTGATAAACTCTTTAGAATATAGACACGCTGTTAGTAACAGTACTTTCTTTTCCTTAAAAGGTTCATATAATATTTATGATTTTAAAAGATATTTATATCCATTGTTAGATGCTTCGGGCAATGAAGTATCATTTAATCCAAATATGAGTTTAAATGATTTGCACGCTGATCCAAGATATCAACCGGAAGATAAAAGTAATAGTTACAGCAGTTATACTTTTGTTTCTGGCGGCACTCAACCTGAACATTATTATCAGCGTTCATATACCTCAGCTGTTAAATTTGATATTACAAGTCAAATTAACAATCAACACGAAGTTAAGTTTGGATTAAATGGTAAATGGGATACAATGGATTTTGTTTTTTTTGATGTACTTAGAAACAGAAGTAACTATTTAACACCAACAATACCAAATCCTGTTGATCAGAAAGGTTCAATTGATATTTATTCACGTTCACCACAACAATTTTCCGGTTATCTACAAGATAAAATGGAATTTACTAGTATGATTTTAAATGCAGGAGTAAGATTTGATTATTTTGATGCAAATGCTTTGTATGCACCTGATCCATTTAAACCAACTTCTGATCTTGCCGATGCAAAAGGTAAATTTACTTTTAGTCCAAGACTTGGAATTTCTTTCCCTATAACAGACGAAGGAATTATACATTTTTCTTACGGACATTTTTATCAATTACCGCCATTTAGATATTTATATACTAATCCGGAATTTGAAGATATAGATGCTGAACCTGTTTATGGAAATGCAAATCTTGATCCTGAAAAAACTGTAACATATGAAATTGGATTGCAACAACAATTAAATGAAACTCTTGCATTTAATGTAACCGGCTTTTATAAAGATGTTCGTGATTTACTCGCAATACAGGAAATAAGAATAAGCAGTAACCAGCTTTATCAAAAATATGTTAATAAAGATTACGGCAACATTAAAGGAATAACATTTTCATTATCAAAAAGAAAAATGCCCGATGAACTTTTAGGCGCTTCGTTAGATTATACTTTTCAAGTAGCAGAAGGAAATAACACTTCAGCCGATGCTTTTTTTATTGATCTTCAATCTGGAAGACAAAGCGAAAAAATTCCAGTTCCATTAGAATGGGATCAGTCTCATACTCTTAATGGTGTTGTTACATTTGGCGGTGATAAGGATTGGACAGTTACAATTGTTGGTTCGCTTGGTACAGGTTTGCCATATTCACCACAACTAATAGAACAACAGATTTATTTAAGAACAAACAGCGAACGAAAACCATTTCAGACAAATGTTGATTTGTTAATTGATAAATCATTTTTAATAGAAACTACTACACTAACTTTATTTCTTAAAGTTTTTAATCTGTTTGATACTAAGAATGAAAGATTTGTTTATGATGATACAGGCAGAGCAACTTATTCATTAGAAGAAACTAAAGGTGGACCGGAAGCTACGAATAAAATTTCTGAACAATATCCGGGTATTAAATCTGCAACTGAATACTTTAATAGACCAAACTACTATTCTGCCCCAAGAGAAGTACGTTTTGGGTTAACATTAGAGTTTTAAAGAAATTTATGGAGTAACGATATGTTGAAATTAAATATAAAATATTTTATTGCGATTGTTTTAATCTTGCCTTTTTTAAGTGCCAGAATAGTTGCACAATCTGAAGATGTAAAGCAAAGAAGACAGGTTGAACATCAAGCAGTAAAAGATTTTTTGAATAGTAAATTATTAAACGCACCAAAAAGTACAAGTTCTTCAAATTCAGGTTTGTTAAAATATTCGTTGCAAAACTATTTAAGTAAAACCACAGCAAATGAAGATCGTAAATCATTATTTATGAATGGAAATAATGTAGCTGTTGAAATTGAAAATTATGGTGGCATTGGTCCAGGCTTTGGTGGTATAAGAGAAATTACAAATCTTATTTGGCGAGATGCACCTTATATATTTCAGTTTTGTCCAATAGTTGGTGCTTCAGTTGTTGATACTTCCGGTAAAAGAATTCACATCATAACTGATGGTATGAACGATTGGGATAGACCGGGTTTACGCGAATTAGATCCTGCAACAGGATTGAAATGGCAATGGCAACCTTTACCTGGTTATGCAGATCCAAATCAAAATAACATAGCTTCCAATCCGGCATTTGATTCTGATCGTGATGGAAAACCTGATAGCTGGCCAAGAGAATGGTACAATGAAACTTTAGGACAATATGTTTGGCCGGGATATTTAGTACAGGGCGAAAACAACGCTGACCTTGAGGCTTTCTTTGCAATGGATGATAGAGATAACAAAGAGTTTAAATACTTTCCTTTCAATAATGATAATTCAAGACAGGGTCTTGGAGTTCAAATTGATGGAAGAGCTTTTCAATGGAGTAATTCACTTGCAGCTAATGCAATATTTTTTGTTTGGTCGATAACAAATGTAAGTGATAAACAGCTTGATTCAGTTGTCTTTGGTATTTATGGCGACCCAGATATCGGCGGTGAAGATAATGATGATGACAATGGACTTTTTATTGCTCCTTCTGATTCAACAATTCCACTATATTCAAGAAACATGGTTTACTTCTTTGATCCTGATGGAATTGGAGATCAAGGAAGATCTCTCGGTTATCTTGGATGTAAATTTTTGGAATCACCTGGAAACCCGAATGACGGAAAAGATAATGATGGTGATGGAATAACTGATGAAAGACAGGATAATGCTCTGGATGAAGACGGAGATTGGAATCCTGAAACAGATGATGTTGGTGTTGATGGTATTGCTGGCACCGCAGATTTTGGTGAAGGTGATGGAAATCCAACTCTTGGTAATCGTTTAGCAGATGGAAGACCAGATCCTTTGCAGCCAGGCGAACCAAATTTTGGTTATACTGATTTAGATGAAGCAGATCAAATTGGGTTAACAAGTTTTAAAAGTTCTCAGTGGGCTACTGATTTAAGAATAGCATATGATGAAGATATTTGGAATGCAACAAAACCTAATAACTTTAGTGAAATAACAAATGATGAAGATATAGTATTTATATATGGATCAGGTTATATCTCATTAGCACCAGGTGAAACAAAAAGAATATCAATGTCTTTTCTGTTTGGAGAAGATATTGATGATTTATTATTAACTGCTGAAACAGTGCAAGATATTTACAATAAAAATTATAGATTCTTTAAACCTCCAAGTCTTCCTAAAGTAACTGCGATTCCTGATGATAAAAAAGTTACATTGTATTGGGATACTGATTCTGAAAAAAGTTTAGATCCAATTACAGGAGAAGATTTTGAAGGATACGTTATCTATCGCAGTACTCGTCCAGATTTTGCTGATATACAAAACATAACTGATGGACGTGGTTCAAAATTTTTAT
This sequence comes from Ignavibacteriales bacterium, assembly GCA_016707585.1. Lineage (GTDB taxonomy): Bacteria > Bacteroidota > Ignavibacteria > Ignavibacteriales > Ignavibacteriaceae > IGN3. The sequence goes on from JADJHL010000008.1 coordinate 812,441, forward strand.
ATGAACCATTAAAAGGTACTGATGGATTTGAGGCAAAGTTCGATTTGAGTAATGATTGGATTGGTTATCATCCTGTGCCTTATCAGGGAAGAGGAATAAGTTATTACTTAGGTGTTAACTCTGGTTTACGACACTCCTTTATTGATTCTAATGAAGTTAGAAACGGACAAACTTATTACTATGCAGTTGTTGCTTACGATCATGGTGATTCTCTTGGAATTCCGCCATCGGAAACAAGTAAGAAAATTTCTTTAGATCCAATTAACGGCCAATTAACATTTGATGCAAACACCGTTCAGGTAACTCCGGGTCCTCGAGCTTCGGGTTATGATAGACCGGAAATAAAGGAAGTTACTGATATTATACATTCCAGTGGTCTTGGTAATGGCTTAATTGATTTTAGTATTATAAATGATCTTGATATTAAAGACGATAATTACTCTTTAACATTTAAGGATACATTATATAAATCCGATGGAAATATTCTTGCTAAGAATTATTCAGTTCTTGGTGAAAAGACCAATGCTGAAACATTTTATTTGTATGGTACTAAATTTACTAGTCTCTCAAAAGGCAATATTATAAACGATGCGAATTTGTTGGTTAAGGATGCTACTGGTATTCTTTATCAATCTGGTGTTGATTATGAATTGAATCTAGAAAAAGGGGCTATTAAAAGAACTGATAATAGCACTATGGCTGATGGAATTGAGTATTCAATAGTTTATAAGAGTTATTCAATTTATCAAAGTACCGCATTAAAAAATGAAGATTCAAATCCAGTTTTTGATGGAATTTTATTAAAAGTAAATGATAATCCAACAATAGCTTTTGATGCTGATAAATCGAAGTGGTCAACTAATCTTAATTTACCATTTAGAATGTTTTTAAGAACTGGTGGAAATCCAAAAGCAGAATTTGCTGACTATATAGTTACTTTTTCAAGTCAGAATATATCAACTGCCAAAAAGTTTGTTATAGGCGTTGGTTTTATTGATATTCCTGTAAAATATAAAGTTGAAGATGTAACTTCTGGTGTTCCGATCGAAGTTGTAACAAATCTTCAAGAACCAGCAGCAACAAATGATTCCGCATGGACGTTAGGTGAAGAGATTGTCTTCTATAAAACTGGTTCACCTGGCGGGCAGGGAGCACAAATTTCCTGGAGTTTAACTATTTCACCTTCTACAGATTCTGTTCAAACATTACCTACTGATGGAGATGCTTTATTACTTTATACAAAGAGACCATTTGATAAAACTGATGTCTTTACCCTACAAACAAAAGCTGGATTTGTAAATAATCAAGCTGCAAAAGTAAAGTTGGATGATATTTATGTTGTACCAAATCCTTACGTCGGTGCAAATGAGATTGAGCCAGCAAATAAATTATCTGGACAAAATCGTGGTGAACGAAGAATTTACTTTGAAAATCTTCCTATGAAATGTACCATAAGAATTTTTACTCTTAGCGGAGAATTGGTTACTACGCTTGAACACGAAACAGGTTATGATAATGGCAGAGAATTTTGGAACTTACTTAATGAAGATGGGTTCAGTGTAGCTTATGGAGTTTATCTTGCTCATATAGATGCGCCTGGAGTTGGAGAAAAATTAATTAAGTTTGCATTAATTAAGTAAAGAAAAGAGCCCCCTAAATCCCCCAAAGGGGACTTTAGGAATTTTACAGAATAAAGTTTTTGAGTAGGAGATATTTTATGAATAAAGCTAAATACTTAAAGATATTTTTTGTTGTTTTAATTTGTACCATTGGCATTAATGCTCAAACAACCAAAACTGGTACAACAGCAACACAAGTTCTTAAGTTTAATGTTGGTCCTCGCGCAATTGGAATGGGTGGTGCATTTACTGCTGTATCTGACGATATAACTGCGTTATATTGGAACCCGGGTGGTACCGCAAGCATTAATTCAAACGAAGCTTTCTTTAATCATACAGCATTGTACGCAGATGTCAGTCATGATTATGCAGCTTTTGCTACTAAACTATCGGATGTTGGAACAGTTGGTTTATTTGTTTCTGTACTTTCGATGGATGAAATGCAAGTACGTACAATTGAAAATCCTGAAGGTACAGGTGAGTATTTTGATTACAATACTTTAGTTATGGGTGTAAATTTTTCAAGATATCTTACAGAAAATTTTGCAATTGGATTCAATGTAAAATACATAAGTGAAAACCTTTGGCATATGAGTTCATCGGGCATAGCTGTTGATATAGGTACATTGTACAAAATACCTGTGTTAAATGAATTAAGAATTGCTTCAAGTATTTCTAATTTTGGAACTAAGATGCAATTAGCCGGAAGAGATGCAACAGTGATATTTCCTTCAGGTGCAGGCGATGAAAATAATATAAATTCAAATATTGAACTGGATAAATTTGATCTTCCATTAATCTTTAGATTTGGTATTTCTGCTGATGTAATTAAAGAAAATGAATCAAGATTAACAGCAGCAGTTGATGCAATTCATCCTAATGATCATACAGAATATTTAAATGCCGGCTTAGAATATGCGTGGAATGAAATTTTTCATATAAGAACTGGTTATAACTCTTTATTTGAAAAAGATTCTGAAAAAGGTTTAACGTTAGGATTTGGGTTGTATTATAGAGTTATAGATATAGTTAAAGTTAAACTTGATTACGCTTACCAGGATTATGGTAGATTGAAAGACGTTCACTATTTTTCTGTTGGAATTAATTTCTAAAAATTATTTTGTTCTTATTAATTACTGCACAGTTTTTTTAATTCTGTGCAGTTTTTGTATATAAAGTTATATAATGAAAGTATGAGATATGAGAACCAGTCTTAAAAATAACGAGAAGATATTATTTAAAACTCAGCATCACTGGATTGTATTAATTCAGCCATTTTTAATTTCGCTGGTTATTTACGGTTTGGTGGCTTTAACTTTTGCATTGCTAAAGGATGCGAGTGTTTGGCTTTTGATTTTAGGTTTACTTTCATTTTTATATTTTTTATACAAATACTTAGAACGAAAATATGATATCTGGGTAGTAACAAATCTTAGAATAATTGATGAACAAGGATTTTTTTCGATTAGTGTAAAGGAAAGCCCTTTAGAAAAAATTAATAATGTAACATATCATCAATCTGTAACAGGCAGAATGTTTAAATTTGGTGATATTGAAATACAAACTGCTGCAGAAATGGGCGCAACAACATATTATAAAATTGCAAGACCCAATGAATTAAAAGATTCTATTACAACAGCGCAAGAAGAGTACAAACAGAATAGCATTTTAAATCAAGCACAAAAGCTTGCGGAAAGTATGAAGAATGATTCCTCAACTTTAGAGGACACAATTGAATGTCCGTATTGTGCAGAAAGAATAAAAGCTAAAGCAAAGATTTGCAAACATTGCGGTAAAGAATTAAATCAGGCTTAGAATTAAATTACTTTAGTTGATTTCGTTACTACAATGTACCAATTAACAGCAATGCAATTTTAGTATTTATCTTCTTCTTCCTCCAACCCCAAGTACACCAAGTAAACCACGAGTTATTTCTCTAACTAATGTTCTTCCAACTTGTTTTGTTAGAGAACTATCCATCACTTTTTCAACTGTACTTTTTTCTTTTCGCGTTGTACGAGATGTAGTTTTTGGTGCAGGATTATAAGTAGGTGGATTGTATGATGAATCTTTTGATACTTGAAGATCAAACTCTCGTGCTGCTTCCAATTTTTTATTTAAGATTTCATATGCACTTTCACGATCAACTACTTGATTATATTTTGAAGTTAGTTGTGATGAATTAATTTTATTGTTCAATTCTTCTGTTGTTAAAATATCCATTCTGGATTTTGGTGCACAGAGCAAAGTTGCTGCAAGCGGAGTTGGAACTCCTTTTTCATTCAAGGCACTTATTGCAGCTTCACCAATTCCAAGTGAAGTTAAAAGTTCATCTGTTTGATAAAATTCTGAAATAGGATAATTCTCAGAAGTTAGTTTTATCATTTTTCTATCCTGTGCTGTAAATGCTCTTAGAGCGTGCTGTATTTTCAATCCAAGTTGACTAAGAACAGCTTGTGGAACATCAGTCGGATTTTGTGTGCAAAAATAAATTCCTACACCTTTGGAGCGAATTAATTTTATTATCGTTTCAATCTGATCTAACAATGCTTTGCTCGCTTCTTTAAATATAAGATGAGCTTCATCTATTACAATTACTAGTTTTGGTTCAGCTTTATCGCCGAGTTCTGGAAAAGTTGAATAAATTTCTGCAAGCAAAGAGAGCATAAATGTTGAAAATAATTTTGGTCTATCCTGCAAATCAATTAATCTTAAAACAGAAATAATTCCGTTTCCATTTTCATCAACCTTTAAAAGATCTTCAACATCAAAAGATTTTTCTCCAAAAAACTTTTCAGCTCCTTGTTGTTCAAGTTCAACAACTTTTCTTAAAATCGTGCCGATTGAAGTTGCTGAGATTGATCCGTAATCTTTTTCGATTTCTTTTTTACCTTCAGAGGTACAGTATTGTAAAATCTTTTTAAAATCCTTTAAATCTAATAATGGAAGATTGTTGTCATCACAATATTTAAATAAAATAGCAACTAATCCTGACTGAGTATCGTTTAGTTCCAGAATTTTTGAAATTAATATTGGTCCAAATTCAGAAACAGTTGCGCGTAATCTTGTTCCTTTTTCATCAGATAAAGTAAAAAACTCTACAGGAAATTTCTTTGCTTGATATGGAAATCCAATTTTAGAATGTCTTTCTTCAATTTTTGGATTTGATGAACCTTCAGCTGCAATTCCACTTAAATCACCTTTAATATCCATTAACAAAACAGGAATACTTTTTCGGATAATGATTCAGCAAATAATTGAACAGTTTTTGTTTTTCCAGTTCCCGTTGCGCCAGCAATTAAACCGTGCCTGTTAATTGTACTTAATGGAATTTTAACGTGAAGATTTTGTTGAGCTTCTTTGTTAAATATTGCAGTACCAAGGATAAGTGAATCGCCTTTAAAATTATAACCATCAGTAATTAAAGTTTTAAAGTTTTCTAAAGTGCTCATTTTATTTCCTGTATCATTATAAAAGTAAAAGGGAAGTAACTATATACTTCCCCAAAAAAATATTTCTATCTATGATGAACATAAACATCACTCTGTGGATATGGAATTGAGATGTTCTCTTCATCAAATTTCTTTTTGATTAACTCAGTTAATCTAAATTTAGTATCTAAAAAGTTAGAAGTTAAAACCCAGGGACGAACAAAAATATTAACTCCATTATCAGTTAGCTCTCCAACAGCAACAACTGGTACTGGATTTTTTAATACATTTTGTTCTGCAACCAATAAATCTTGAATAATCTTTTTGGTTTTATCAATATCATCTTCATAACTAATACTAAAAACTAAATCAATTCTTCTAGTATCTTTTTCAGAATAGTTGATGATATTGTCATTTATCAATTTTGAATTCGGGATATAAATTACTTTGTTATCAACTGTAACTAGCATAGTATTAAAGATTCCAACCTTTTCAACTGTACCGCTTACTCCACCGCTTTCAACAAACTGTCCAACTTTTATCTGCCTAAAAATTATTAACATAACGCCGGCAGCAACATTTGAAAGTGAACCTTGAAGTGCGAGACCAATGGCCAATCCAGCGGCTCCAAGTGCAGCTATAAATGATGTTGTTTCAATTCCTAATCTTGATACAGCTGCGATAATAACAAATAAGTATAAGATAAATTTTAATGCACTTGTTAAAAATCCGGCTAAAGTTAAATCAACATTTCGTTTTGTTAAAACTTTTTTAAGGATTTTTGTTAAACGTTTGGAAATCCAGAATCCTATAACAAGAATTAAAATTGCTGAAATGATGTGAACACCAAATTCAGTAATGTACTGTTTTAGTTGGGGTAAAATTTCTTTCCATTCCATAAAATTTATCTTATACTAAAATCAATCATTAAAATATTGAGTAGCTAAATCCTAATTGAAATGCTTCTCTCAACTGGGTTTTGCGTGTTTGTTTTACATCGTGTAAAACAGTTACTGCAAAGTTTACATTTATATAGTCATTAACTTTTGCAGTGATTATATTATCCCATCTTACATCCCAAACATCAAGCGCATCAAAACGGGTGAACAATCTCAAAAATCCGTAATAGTTCATGTTAGGTAAAAATTCATATTTAACTTCTGTAACAGATTCAAGACCAGTTTCAAATTTAAATTTTTCAAGTTCAGCTGTCTCAGGATCATCAGTATAAGTTGCAGCAAATTGATTAGCAAATGTTTGTTGGAATGCAATTCCTATTCTGGTTGTAATAATTTTACTTTTATCATAAGTAAAACCTATTGCTTCTGTTAAATAACCAGGATCAAAAAAATCAACAATCTGAAGTGCTGGTTCAACTTTATAATCATAACCTTTTGTAAGCGCACTTCTAAAAGTTACAGCTACATAAGGATCAACAGCCCAGCCAATATTTCTTGAGCCGACACTTTCAAAATATATATCATTTTCAGTTGTTCTGTAGCCTAAATCCTGTAAACTTGTTCTGCCATAAATAACACTTAATCTATTTTTCCATTTCCATGGAAAGCTATAATACAATCCGCCAAGATTTGAATATACAGAAAAAGCTAAAGCATCTGTTCCACCTTGTGCCCAATTGGAAAATGCAGTTTGGCTAAGATTTAAACCAACAACACCACTCATATTCCAACCTTCTTTAAGTAATGAATCAGGAACATCTTGAGCATAAGTTGAGATAGTTAATATGCTAAAAAGAACCACGAACAATGTTTTCATTTTGCCCTCTATTTTGAATGAATGAAATTAATGTATAAGCTAAATAATTGATTAGAAATTAAGTCTGTAATTCTTAAAATCGACTTAACTTTAATTGTAATTTAATTATAATCACTTAAATCTAAAAGTGTTGATTTGTATGAACAAACAATAGATATAATTCATAACTAAGATTTATATTAGATTATTAAAAATTGGATTTATTGATGAAAAATTTACTCGGTATTTTTATTCTTTTTCTCATACTTTCAGATACATTTATTTATTCGCAGGTTGAAACCGTTCCAATCCATAATTCTGTTTATACTTTTTTAAAAGAAATGAAAGTAAAAGGAATTTTATCGTTCATCAGGGAAGATGATCCAATTTTATCCAGGTTTGAAGTAAAAGATTTATTAACTCAATTAAAGAGTAAAGAAAGTGAATTAAGTTCTACTGAGAAAAAGTTTCTGGAAAAATATCAGATTGAATTTTGGGATTCAATGAATCCAGATAATTCAACACAATTATTTAATCCTAAAGAATCATTCTTTTCTGACCTGGACCAAATGTTTAATGATAAAGTGAAATATCTTTATGCATATAAAGAACCAAATGTTAACACTTATGTTGAATGGCTTGGGCATTTTTATCATGGTCAGGATTTTTCTCAGGATAAAGCTGTTAATTCTAATCTTTACGATATTGGATTCAGAATTCGTGGTACATTATTAAATCATCTAGGATATAATTTAACCGTTATAAAAGGCGGAGTAAGTGGGGATAAATCCTTTGCTGAAATAATTGAGCCAAGACTTTTAACAAATTTTAAATGGATTGAGAATACTGAAAACATTGGCAATTACGATTTTACTTATGGTTATTTAAAATATCATACAGAACCGGTTGAGGATATGCACTTTGCAGTTCAACTCGGAAGAGAAGATTTAACATTAGGTTATGGCTACGGAAGTAAACTTATTTTATCGGGTGATAATCCTGCAATGGATTTTATCAAGTTTAATTTTGATTATGGAATTGTAAGTTTCACTTCTTTGCATCTTCAACACCAGGGTATTTTAGTTTTACTCCAGAGGAACGTTACACAAAATATTTTGCACACAATCATTTAAAACTAAAATTTGATAACCTTTTTGATATTGGGATAGGGGAGACAATGATTTATTCAGGCAGAGGAATAGATATTGGATATTTGACCCCAGTTGGTTTTTATAAATTTGTAGAAATGGAAAATCAGGATAGAGATAATGGTAATCTTTATTTTGATCTTCAAACAAAGTTTGTTAAAAATTTAGAATTACAGGCTACGTTTTTACTGGATGAAAATATACTTAGCAATCTAGGAGATTTAGAAAAATATACAAATAAAACTGCCTACCAGCTTGGTGCTTTCTGGTATAATCCTATTGGAATTTCTGATTTATCATTAATTATTGAGTACACAAAAATTCGTCCTTATGTTTATACACATTTTAATATCCAAAATAATTATACTTCTTATGGTGTAAATCTTGGTCATAGAATTGGACCAAATGCTGATGAAATTTTACTTCGCTCAAATTACAATTTTAATGAATGGTTAAGAGGATCAGTTGAATATCGTTATCAACGAGAAGGAAATAATTTAATTGCAGATGATGGTGCTGTGATAAAAAACGTTGGAGGAGATATTGCACTTACTCATGGTTATGTTATCCAAACAGATAGAGCATTTTTTCTTGATGGTGAAAGAGTTAGTACAAATTTCTTTTCAGTTGGATTTAGAATCGAACCACTAAGAGATTACATTTTTGATATTTCATATAATTATTCTCAGCAAAAAAACCTGGCAAAGAACTTTACGGACAAATTAAATTACGCTCTCTTTAAATTTACCCTGGAATATTAAACACATATAAAAATTCAGACGATAGTAATATTTGAAAAAATCTGTTGTTAATTTTTTTTCCCCTGATTTAATGGCAGTAAAAATTCTTATAAGATTTGATCTCAAATACAGAGTCAAAAAGCTAAATCACCTAATCCAGTAGTTCTCAACCTAATATTGCCATTGAAACAAATGAGTTCATTCTCTAACTGCAAAAAGGAAACTCAAACATACGTTTTTGAATTATTGCAAGATATTATTGATTACAAAAACTTTCCAATAGAATCTGTTGCCAAATACAAACTAACCCTCAAAAATGAAAGAGAAAAAATTGTCATTCCTGATTCTGAGAAGAAAAAATATTATACAACAATTAGGGATTGAAAATATTAAGAAAAATAGAACATTTCTTAATCTTTAACTATTGCGCATTATAAAACTTTGGAACGTTGTTTGCTAAAAATTGAAAGCAAATAAATAATTCATTGAGGATAGTTTATGAAAAAATCAATACTTGTTTTCTTTTTCTTCTTCACTGTTGGAACAATGTTAAGCTTTGCTCAAACAGTTACAGTAAAAACCTATGGTGTTGCACCATATGATGTTACCGTTGATACAATCGACCATTACTTTGATAGACCATATAATGGGTTAAAGAATGTTGGAATTAACACTAAAGTTTATTTAAAAGCTAAATCTACTTTAAACCTATCTGATGCAAACTGGACATTCACACAAGTTCCATCAGGTTCTGCCGTTACTTTTGGTACAGCAAAAGATTTAGATACATCAAATCAGTTAATCACTTTTATTCCTGATGTTTTAGGTACATATAAAGTTAAGTTTACTTCAAAAGGTAAAACTGTTGAAATGACATTTAATGCTGCTGTTTATTGGGGAGTAGAGGGTGGCCCGGTTTCTTGTAAAACCTGTCATCAAAATACAATAAATGAGATACCTGATATTTATAATGCATGGGTTAATACAAACCATGCTATTGATACTAAAAAAGCTTTTAATGGTGAGCTTAGCAGCCATTTTCAGCAATTTTGTTTGGAATGTCACTCAACTGGATACGATCCTGATGCTGATAATGATGGTTTTGACGATTTTACATTTGTATTTCCAACTGTATTACAACCAGGAATGTATGATTCATTAATGGTGCAATATCCAGATGCAATGGCTAGAGCTAATGTTCAATGCGAAGCTTGCCACGGACCTGGAAGTGGTCACTTAAGCCAAATAGATGATGCAAAAGTTGATGTTTCTCTATCTTCAGATGTATGCGCATATTGCCACAAAGAAGGATCACATCACAATATTCCATTACAATGGGATGAATCAGTACATGCTGCAGAAACACATTTGTATTCTGGTGCAAGTAGATATTCTTGTACTCCTTGCCATAACGGCCAAGGATTTGTTGATTTTGTAAATGGTGATCCACAATCAGTAGCGGTTAATATTGCAGTTACCTGCGCTACTTGCCACGATCCACACAATGCAACAAATTTACATCAAGTTAGAACAACTTCAGCCACATTAAAGAATGGTGAAGTTATATCAGATGCTGGTTTAGGTGGATTATGTATTAATTGCCATCAATCCAGAAGTGATGCAGTTCCTTTTGTAGAAAATTATTTAGCATCATTAAATTCACGTTTTGGTCCTCATCACGGTCCACAAGGTGATATGTTAATTGGTACAAATGCATATACCTGGGGACAAACATTAGAACAATCTCCACACTTTGCTGCAATTGAAAACGCTTGCGTTGGTTGCCATATGCACGAAAATGAAAACCCATTAAATCCAGAAACCAGTGTTGGTGGACATACATTTAGTATGGTTAACGGTTTAGGTGAAGATAATGTTGAAGCTTGTGAAAATTGTCATGGAAATGTTGGAGCTGAATTCTCAGATAAAAAATTATATATAAATGGTAGCGCAGATCTTGATAAGAATGGTGTAGCTGAAGGTTTACAACATGAAATCGAAGGTTTAATGCAACAATTGGCAATATTATTACCTCCAGCAAATGATCCAGCTATCGCAGTTATTGATAGCAACTGGACATTAGATCAAGCTGGTGCGTTATACAATTACAGACAAATTGAAGAAGATAGAAGTGAAGGTATGCACAATCCTCGCTTTACAGTAAGTCTTCTTTATCTATCAATTGGTAAATTAGGTGGTGTTGTTGATGTTAATGATTTGAATTTTGATGTTCCAACTCAATATACATTATCAAATAACTATCCTAATCCATTTAACCCAACAACAACAATTAGCTTTACTTTACCTGAACAAGCAAAAGTAAAAGTTACAATTTATGATGCTCTCGGAAATCAACTTGAAGTGATTACAGATGATGTTAAGAGTGCAGGTACACATAATGTTAAATGGAATGCAACAAATTATGCTTCAGGAATTTATTTCTACAAATTAGAAGCAAATAATTTTGTTCAGACTCGTAAAATGATCCTTATGAAATAATTTATTGTTTAGTTAGTTAGTAGTTAGTTAGAAACAAAAGCCCGATGTTTTCGGGCTTTTGTAATTTAAACCTTTTGTGTGATTTAGCATTTAACCTAAAATTACTGCACAATTTCTTTTATAAAAGTTTACTTTAACTGTAATATATTTAGGTATATAATTTTGAAATTATTTTATGGAGCATAATAATGATCTCTAATTCATTAATTAAATCAGTATTTATAGTAGCACTTATAGCTATAACAAATATCTATCCTCAAAGTAATCTTAAATTAGATTACGAAAAATATCTTTTATCAAATGGACTTCAAGTAATTTTACATCAGGATAAATCGGATCCGATAGTTGCTGTATCTATTCAATATCATATTTTGAAGTAATAGAGAAAAACCTGGTAAAACAGGATTCGCACATCTATTTGAACATATAATGTTTCAGGAATCACAAAATGTTGCGCAAGATCAGTTCTTTAAATTAATCCAGGGAAATGGTGGAACACTAAACGGCGGAACCTGGCAGGATGGAACTGTTTATTATGAAATCGTACCAAATAGTGCTCTGGAATTAGCACTCTGGTTAGAAGCCGATAGAATGGGATTTATGCTTCCAACAGTTACGTATGATGCTTTTCTAAATCAACAAAATGTAGTTCAGAATGAAAAAAGACAGAACTATGATAATCAACCTTATGGGCAGTCAAGTTATGTTATTGGTAAATTACTTTATCCTGAAGGGCATCCATATAACTGGACAACGATTGGAGCACTTGAAGATTTACAAAATGCTACTTTAAAAGATGTTCACGATTTTTACACAAAATGGTATGGACCAAACAATGCTACATTAGTAGTTGCTGGTGATTTTGAAACTGATGAAGTAAAAGAATGGATAGAAAAATATTTTGGTGAGATTAATTCATCAGCACCAATTGAGCCGCTAAACATAAATCGTGTTAAACTTGATAATTTTGTGCGAGCTTCTTATGAAGATAACTTTGCTCAATCACCCGAGCTTACAATGTTATTCCCAACAGTTGAACAATTTACAAAGGAAAGTTACGCTTTAGATGTTTTAGCAGATTTAATTGGCCAGGGTAAAAAATCTTCTCTTTATAAAATAATTGTTGAGGATAAAAAACTTGCGCCATCAGTTTCAACTTTTAATAATAGTAGTGAAGTAACCGGTGATTTCAGGATTCGTGTTCGTACTTTTCCCGATAAAAATTTGACTGAAGTAGAAAAGGCAATTAAAGAATCATTTGCAAAATTTGAAAAGGATGGGTTTACGGAAAAAGATCTAGCAAGAACAAAAGCAGGTATTGAAACTGGTTTTTATAATGGAATTTCAAGCATACTTGGCAAATCACGCCAGCTTGCAAGTTATAATATATTTGCTGGTTCGCCGGATTATTTAAATACAGATTTAAATAATATTCTTTCAGTTACATCAGAAGATGTTTGGAAAGTATATAATGATTTTATCAAAAATCAGAAATACGTTTTAATTAGTTTTGTACCAAAAGGTAAATTAGAACTAGCCGCAGAAAATTCATCTGTGTTTACAATTCCTGGTGATAATATCAAATCTTATTCAGAAGAAGAAAAGTTAGCCATTAAAAATTATCCTGAAAATTTAATAAAAGCAGAGAATTTCACATCAAAGTTTGATCGTTCTAATATGCCTGTAAATGGGCCTGATCCATTGCTTAAGGAACAAAATATTTGGGATGATGAATTATCAAATGGAATAAAAGTACTTGGGATTGAGCACAATGAATTACCATTAGTTGATTTCCAAATATCCATAAAAGGCGGTTTACTTTTAGATGATATTAATAAAATTGGTTCAGCCAATCTTGTAAGTAGAATGTTAATGCAAGGGACAAAAAATAAAACTCCGCTTGAACTTGAACAGGCAATTGAAGATTTGGGTTCAAGAATATCAGTATCCACTTCTGATGATGCAATTATGATTCGTGCAAATTGTTTATCCACAAAATTTGTTGAAACATTTAATCTTGTTGAAGAAATATTATTTGAACCAAGATGGGATGAAAAAGAGTTTGATAGACTTAAGAATGAAACAATCGAATCTATAAAAAGAACAAAAACTTCTGCAAGTACAACAGCTTCATTGGTTTTTTCAAAGCTAATTTATGGTGATGATAATTTGCTTTCAAAAAATACTTCTGGAACTGAACAATCAGTTACATCAATTAAATTAGATGATTTGAAAAACTATTATGCAAAGGATTTGCATCAAAAAATGCAAATATTACTATTGCCGGTAATGTTAGTGAAGATGATGCGATGGAAGTTTTTAAAGGATTGGAATCTAAATGGAAACAAAGTGAAGTTACAGTTAACATACCAAACTCCTTTAATAACATAAATTCCACTAAATGTTATTTTGTAGATTTCCCAGGAGCAAAACAATCAGAAATAAGAATTGGTGCACCTGGTTTATCGTTTATCGATCCTGATTTTTTTAAAGCAACAGTTATGAATTATAAACTTGGTGGAAGCTTTAATGGAATTGTAAATCTTATTCTTAGAGAAGAAAAAGGTTTTACTTATGGAGCCAGAACTGGTTTTACCGGGTCAGAGTATCCTGGATATTTCTTTGCTTCATCTGGAGTTCAATCTAACGCAACTCTTGAATCAGTAGAAATATTTAGAGATGAAATTGCAAAGTATAGAAATGGAATTTCTGCTGAAGATTTAAAGTTTACTAAAGATGCTTTAATAAAATCAAACGCACTTAGATTTGAAACGATAGGTGCTTTGAGAGGAATGCTTGCGCAAATCGCAAGGTACAATTTATCATATGATTTTATAAAAGATCAGGAGAAACAAATTTCAGATATGACTATTGATGAACACAAAACACTTGCACAAAAATATATTCATCCTGATAAAATGATTTATTTAATTGTTGGGGATAAAGCTACACAAATGGGAAATTTAAAAATTTGGGATTTGGTGAACCAATTTTATTAGATAAAGATGGAAATGTAATATCAAATTAAGTGAATCCTAATTTGTATTAAAGACATCAAACTCAAAGATTTATTAAATGTTTATTTAATCTTTCAGAATATTAAGGAAATTAAATGCAGTTTTTACTCATATATAAAAAGCAAGTAGTAAATATTTTTATACTTCTGTTTTTGCTTCCATTGCAAGGTGCATTTTCACAGGATGATAATGTAAAATTATCAATAAACAATAAATCAATATCAGTTAAACAAGGAGAAAGTGTTAGCATTGATTTATTATTAACTGTAAACTCAGGCTGGCATATAAACTCCAACAGACCAAATGATGAATTTTTAATTCCAAGTGAAATATCTGCAAAAGCTAATGGAATAAAATTAGTAAGTGTAAAATATCCTGCCCCCCACGAAATAAAATTAGCATTCTCAGAAGAGTTGGTCTCAGTATATGAAGCTACACAAACTGCAAAATTAAATTTCAAAGCAAATGCAAATACAACAATTGGCGAGCAAAAAGTATTAGTTACACTAGATTATCAAGCGTGTAATGACGTTTCCTGTCAGCCGCCAAATTCAACAACAACAGAATTTGAAATTGAAATAATTAAAGGTGAAATTGATTCTACGATTGCTTTAGTGGATACATCAGCCAATACAAAAATTGTGGATCAATCAAATAAACCCGATCAAAATGTTTCCAACAATTCCAAATCAAATACAAACTCTGATGAAAGCTCGATTGCTTCTACACTTGAAAACAGTGGAATAATTCTAAGTTTAATTTTTGTTTTTATTTGGGGATTGGCTTTAAATCTTACTCCTTGTGTTTACCCGCTAATACCAATTACTATCGGATATTTTGGTGGACAAGCTGAAGGTAAAACCAGCAGACTTGCATTACTTGGTTTGCTTTATATGTTGGGTATTGCTTTAACTTATTCAGTAGTTGGAGTCATTACTGCATTAAGTGGTGCTGTGTTTGGAACTTTGCTTCAGAATCCAATCGTGATAATTATAATTGTGTTGGTTTTTATAGCTTTAGCGCTAAGTCAATTTGGAGTTTATGAATTTAAATTACCTGATTCGTTAGTTGCAAAAGCTGGAGGTGCTCAAGGTGGTGCATTTGGCGCTTTCTTTATGGGTCTAACAATGGGTATTGTTGCCGCTCCTTGTATCGGGCCAGTCGTTCTTGGATTAGTTACGTATGTTGCCTTAAAAGGTGATGTGCTTTATGGATTTTTAATGTTCTTTGTGCTCGCACTTGGATTAGGTTTCCCGTACTTATTATTAGCAATCTTTTCTGGTAAGATTAAAAGTTTACCACGCGCAGGATTATGGATGGAAGGGGTAAAACATATTTTTGGATTCTTACTTATTGGAATGGCTTTTTACTTTTTAGATCCAATTTTACCAAAAACATTTCAAGGTTATACGCTTCCAATATTTGGTATTATTGCTGCAATCATTTTACTTTTTGTTGATAAAACAGCAAATAGCGCAAAAGGATTTAGAATTTTTAAAACAGTTTTTTCAGTTATCGTAATCGCAGTTTCAATTTATGCACTAATTCCAACAGAACTAAAAGAACCTGAATGGAAAAAATTTAGTATAGATAGTTATGAAGCTTCCATAAAAAATAATGAACGAATGGTTATAGATTTTTATGCTGATTGGTGCATCCCTTGTAAGGAGCTTGATAAACTAACTTTTTCTAAGCAATCTGTAATAAAGGAATTTGAACGATTTACTGTTTATAAAGTTGATATGACTAAAACCAATGATACAAATGAACAACTAAGAAAACGTTTCAATGTAATCGGTATGCCTACGGTACTTATTATTGATTCAAAAGGGAATGAAGTAAAAAGATTAACTGGCTTTGTAAATGAAGAAGAGTTTTTATCATACATAAAACCAGTTCTGTAAACACAAATTAAAAAAGGCTGTCTTTTTAGACAGCCTTTTTTGAATAGATTATTATAATTGTACTTACTTTTTCAATAAATCTCTAATCTCAGTAAGTAATTTAACATCTGCAGGTGGTTCTGGTGGTGCGGCAGGAGCTTCTTCTTGTTTCTTCTTTAATGAATTCATACCTTTAACAACCATAAAAATTGCAAAAGCAATAATTAAGAAATCAATAACTGTTCCTAGAAAATTACCAATGTTTACTGTTACCGGTGCAACGCCTTCAGCACCTTCACGTAATTTCCATGCCCAGGTTTTATAATCTCCACCTCCAAGTAACATTCCGATCGGTGGCATTAATACATCAGCAACAAAAGACGAAATAATTTTGCCAAAAGCACCGCCGATAATGATACCGACAGCCATATCAACAACATTTCCTTTCATAGCGAAATCTTTGAATTCTTTAATCATACTCATTTTTGAGATCCTCCTAAAATTGATTGAAATAGTTTAAATTGTTTGAAGTGCTAATAGAAGATAAAAATTAAGTAGGAAAATAAAAAGAAGCCGCAATCATTCAATTGCGGCTAAAATGATAAAAATTCAAGATTTATTTAAATCTTTTCGGTCCTGCGCCCTTAACTTCTTCTGAAGTATCTTTCTCAAAAAGCTTAAAGTTTTCAACAAATCGTGCTGCAAGTGCATCATACTTTTTCCAGTATTCATCTTTGTTGCCCCAGGAGTTTGATGGCTCAAGTACATCTTCAGGAACTTCAGGGCATGTTAACGGAACTTCGAATCCAAACAATTTATCTTTTCTAAATTTTACTTTTTCAAGTTTACCTTCTAACGCAGCATTTAAAAGATTTCTTGTATGACGAATACTAATTCGCTTTCCAACTCCAAATCTTCCGCCGACCCAGCCTGTGTTTACAAGCCATACATTTGCATTATGCTTTAACATTCTTTCCTTTAGCATTGCAGCATACTCGTAAGGATGACGAACCATAAACGGAGCACCAAAACAAGCAGAAAAAGTAATCTGTGGTTCTATTCCAAGTCCTATTTCTGTGCCGGCAATTTTTGATGTGTAGCCGCTTATAAAATGATACTGAGCTTGCTCAGGATTTAACTTTGCTATTGGAGGCATTACACCGGAAGCATCGCACGTTAAAAAGATAATATTTTTAGGATGTGTTCGTACATATCCATCTGGAACAACATTAGGTATAAAACTTAATGGATAAGAACATCTTGTGTTTTCAGTTATGTGATCATCATCCAGATCAATGTATCTACTAACAGGATCGTAAACTACATTTTCTAAGATTGTTCCGAATCGTCTTGTTGTTGCATAAATCTCCGGTTCCTGTTCTGCAGAAAGACGAATAACTTTTGCATAACATCCGCCCTCAAAGTTGAACACACCTTCATTACTCCAGCCGTGTTCATCATCTCCAATTAGATTTCTTTTTGGATCAGCAGAAAGTGTTGTTTTACCTGTACCGCTTAATCCAAAGAATAATGCCACATCGCCATCTTTGCCTACATTTGCAGAACAATGCATCGGTAGTACATCTTCAAATGTTAGCAAGAAATTTAGTAGAGTGAATACAGATTTTTTTATCTCGCCGCCGTAAAGTGAGTTTGCAATAATTGCGGTGCGTTGTGCAAAGTTTAAAATGATTCCCGTATCGGATCTTGTTCCATCAATTGCTGGTTCAGTTTTAAAACTTGGCAAACATATAACAGTAAAATCAGGTACAAACTTTTTAAGTTCATCTCTGTCTTCCGTTGTTATGAACATATTTCTTGCAAACAAACTATGCCAAGCTTTTTCAGTTATAATTCTTATCGGCATTTTATAATCAGGATCAGCACCAACATAACAATCCTGGACAAATAATTCTTCACCCTGGCAAAAAGCCTGAACTCTGCCCATCAACTGATTAAACTTTTCAGAACTAAACGGACGATTATAAGCGCCCCACCAAATTTTATCATTCGTGCTTTGTTCCTGAACAATAAATTTATCTGCCGCTGCTCTTGCTGTGTGTTTACCTGTGTTAACTACAAGCGGACCAAGTTTAGAAAGTTTTGCTTCATTTCTAAAAATTGCTTCCTCGTATAAAGCTTCATCTGGTAAATTCCAGAACACTCGATCAAGATCCGTTAAGCCCTGACTTTTCAATCTGAAATCTGAAGCAAGTTCCATTGCCTGTTTTGTAGCAGGAGTATTAAATTCTAAATATTTACTCATGACCAATCCCTCACTAATTTTCTGTCGCCAATGTAAAGTTCATTTGGTGAATTTGGATCGAGAGCCCATTTCATTCTCTCAATTCCATCCTGAACATCTTTTATTGATCCGCAATAACTTAATCTTAAATGACCATCCAGACCAAACTCTTTACCCGGAACTGTTAGCACCTGAACTTTATCAATTAAAAATTCCGAAAGCTTGTTTGATTCTTTTTCATAAGCAGAAAAATCTGCAAGACAATAAAATGTTCCATCAGGTTTAGAAACCTTTACACCTTCAAATGATCTTAACAAATCAAACATAACATTTCTGTTGTTTTCTAAAGTTGCTCGCAAACTTTCTACACCGGATTGAATTCCGTTTATGGCAGCAACGGCAGCCTTTTGTAAAAGAACAGAAGGACCGGAAGTCTGATGTCCCTGAATGTTGCTCATTGCTTCAATTACTTTTTTATTTCCAACAGCCCAGCCGATTCTAAATCCTGTCATAGCATACTGTTTAGAAACTCCATTGATAACAATTATTTTAGAATTTTCATCTTTCTTTTTTGCATACTTAAAACAGTTAATCGGTTTCTTTCCATCAAACAACAAGCGATGATAAATATCATCCATAATTAACCAGATATCTTTTTTCTCACAGTACTCAACAACTTCTGCAATAAAATCCTCACTGTAAAATGCCCCGGTAGGATTATTCGGACTGTTAATGATAACTGCTTTTGTGTATGAGCCAACTCTGTCTGTAATATCTTTTATGTTCGGATAAAAAGTTCCATCTTCCGGTAATGCTGCAACGGGAATTGCACCAATCATTCGCGCCATATCAGGATAACTTACCCAATACGGAGCAGGGAAGAGAACTTCTTCCTGCGGATTTAATATTGCCTGAAGCGCAACCATAATTGCCTGCTTTGCACCGCCTGATGCAATAATATTTTCAGGTCTTAACTTTCTTTCATAAAATTCATCTGTGTACCTTATGATAGCCTGTTTAAGCGCAGGAATGCCGTCTGCAGGTGCGTAACGTACTTCGCCGGTGTTTACGTGTGCAACAGTTGCAAGTATTGCATCCATTGGCACTTTGGTTTTTGGTTCGCCGCCGCCAAGATGAATTACAGGATCACCTTTTTCTTTTAAGATTGCAAATTTTTCATTTAACTTTAAAGTGGGCGAGGCTTTAATAGATTTTGCGATAAGACTGAGACTCATTTAGAACCTCTGATTGTGTGAATAATAATTATTAAAAATTAACACTTCTAAATTATTTGCGATGCTTAAGAGAAACAAGATTTTTGAGGACATATTGAAAAAAAATAGTTTGCATAATTAATAAAAATCACTGGATTTTCTATAGTTAAATTTGCATAACTTAGTACAACTAATTTTGGAGACTTTGTGATGAATCAAAGATCTTTTACCAGTAAAACCTTAACAAAAATCTTAATCATTGGTTTGATTTCTTCTTTTGGTTTTATTGCAGATAACACTTTTGCTCAAACCAATAGTAAACTCAAAAAAAATATTCCTGATCCAACATTTCATAATGAAGTTGTTAAAGGAGAGTTTGTACCTATTAATCGAGGAAATCAACAAAGATCACCCGCATATAGATTTTCTTCAATAGAAATAATAACTGTTCAGGTAAATGTTGATGAAAATGGAAATAACATAGTTGGTGATGCAGCAAATGAACCATCAATCGCTATTGATCCAACAAATCTTAATAGAATGGCAATTGGCTGGAGACAGTTTAACACAATTGCAAGCAGTTTTAGACAAGCAGGATTTGGATATAGTTTAGATGGTGGAATGAACTGGACATTTCCTGGTGTAATTGAATCAGGAGTTTTTAGATCAGACCCGGTTTTAGAAAGTGATGCACAAGGTAATTTTTATTATAACAGCTTAACTAACTCGCCTGAATATCAGTGTAAAGTTTTCAGATCAAGTAATGGTGGAGCAGATTGGGATGCTGGAGTTTTTGCTCAAGGTGGCGATAAGCAATGGATGACAATTGATAATACTGGTGGAGAGGGTGATGGCCATATTTACTCGCAGTGGACTTCATACTACAGTGTTTGTGCGCCAAATTTTTTCACTCGCTCTACTGATGGCGGTGATAGTTATGAAGATTGTGTAAGCATTCCAAATGAACCTTACTGGGGCACACTGGCCATTGGACCAAACGGAGAGCTTTATATGGGAGGATCAACTGGCTTTGATTTCCAGGTTTCAAGATCAACAAATGCTGAAAATAATAGTACACAAGTTACCTGGGATTTAGTTACATCAGTTAGTCTTGATGGAATAGTGGCCTATGGTGGCGGTCCAAATCCTGGTGGTTTACTCGGACAAACTTTAATTGCTGTTGATACTTCCGGAGAATCAACAAACGGAAATATTTATTTACTATGCTCAGTTGAAAGAAATTCAAATGCTGATTTAGCTGATGTTATGTTTGCAAGAAGTACTGATGGTGGTATTACTTTTAGTTCACCAATAAAAATCAATGATGATGTAAGTACAAATAATTATCAATGGTTTGGAACAATGTCTGTTGCGCCTAATGGTAGAATAGATGTTATTTGGTTAGATACTCGAGATAATCCTGGAACATATTTATCTGCATTGTACTACTCAAATTCTATTGATGGTGGATTAACCTGGTCTGTAAATGAAAGACTATCTGAATTCTTTGATCCGCATCTTGGATGGCCGCAGCAAAATAAAATGGGTGATTACTTTGATATGATCTCTGATATTCAAGGAACATTTTTAAGTTGGACTGCAACTTTTAATGGCGAGCAGGATGTTTACTTTAGCCGGATAAAAGATACAACCAATGTTGTTCCGGTTGAACTTGTATCTTTCAACTCATCAATTACAGGAAGTAAAGTTTCTTTAAACTGGATAACAGCAACAGAACTAAATAACCACGGTTTTGAAATTGAAAGAAGTTTGGATGAAAAGAGTTGGAGTATAATTGGTTTTAATGCAGGAAAAGGCACAACAACCGAAACTCAATACTATAGTTATACTAATTATATTTCTGACTTATTACAGAATAAAGTTTATTACAGGTTAAAACAGATTGATTTTAATGGCAACTATAGGTATTCAAATGTTGTTGAAGTTGTAAGAATCCCATCAGAATATAATTTAGCTCAAAACTATCCAAATCCGTTTAACCCGAGTACAACTATTAAATATTCTTTGAGTAATCCTGAAATAGTTACACTAAAAATATTTGATGTACTTGGTAAGGAAGTTGCAACGTTAGTGAATGAACAAAAACCGGCAGGGGATTATGAAGTTAATTTTCATCTTTGAGCAATTAGTAAGCGGCGTTTATTATTATAAACTAATTGCAGGTGATTTTGTTTCTACCAAGAAAATGATTTTTATGAAGTAAGCTTGCTTATATAAATAATTTAGTTCAGGACTGGAGTCCTGAACTACGAAAAAATTAAAATTTTTTCTTCAAAGCTTCGTGTACATTTGGTGGAATGAAATTACTTACATCAGCATGCAGTGAAGCAAGATTTCTTATTACTGTGGAGTTAAGGTAAGTATATCTTTCGTGCGGCATTAAAAATATTGTTGTAATATCTCCTGCAAGTTTTCTGTTCATCAAAGCCATTTGAAATTCAAATTCAAAATCACTTATCTGTCGCAAGCCTCTTATAATTCCGGTTGCACCAACTTGTTTTGCGTGTTCAACAACAAGTCCGTTAAAAGAATCCACTTTTACTTTTTTATATTCTTTAAGAGATTCTTTTAATAATTTCACTCTTTCTTCAGTTGTAAACAATGGTTTCTTAGTTGGATTAACAGCAACAGTAACAACAACTTCATCAAATAAATCAATTGCTCGTGTAATAATATCAAGATGTCCGTATGTTACAGGATCAAACGTGCCGGGATAAATTACTTTCGTATGAGTATGCTTGGTTGAAGTATCAACTGATATTCGTTTGGCTTCGATTCTGGTTGACTCAGCGCTTAATTGATCATAGGTGAATCCATAATTCGTTTCAATATAAGTTTTTAAAATGTTCTGTAATTTTTTTTGAGGTAATTTCCCTCTTTTTATTTCACTGAAGGATTTTTCAGACATCCCGATCTCAGCCGCAACTTCTTTAATGTTTAATTTGGGGTACTGTTCATCTAAAAACATTGCTAAATTTCTAAAACTTTTAATGTTAGAAATTAAAACCTGGGATACTTTTGTTTTCATTTTAAAACTCTGTTTTGATACAATGAAAAGTAGAAAGAATAATTATAAAAAGAAACTATATGTGAATTTCGTAGAGACAGGCATCGCCAACAATTTTAAATGGCTCAACTCCAAAGTTCAAAATATCTTCTGCTTTAGTCTGGATCGATCGTTCAATTATAATCATTCCATCTTCTTTAAGATAATTGTTTGCTTTAAGATTTTTTACAACATCATAAACATCTTCTTTAAAGAAGGGAGGATCAGCAATGATTAAATCGTACTTTTTTTCCGGCAATCGTTTTGAGTAATCAATTGCTTCGGACTTTACTACTTTACATTGAGTTTCAACATCAAGCGATTTAATATTTTCTAAAAGATTTTTGTAAATCTGAAAATTTCTTTCAATAAATGTTACATTTTTTGCTCCACGACTGATACACTCCAATCCAAGTGAACCTGAACCGGAATAGAAATCCAGAACTTCAATATCATCAAAATCTATTCTGTTATTTAAAAGATTAAAAAGAGTTTCGCGTACTCTGTCAGTGGTTGGTCGTAATTCTTTTGATTGTGGAACATTGATCAATCTTCCTTTGAAGATACCGGATATGATTCTCATTCTCATTTGGATTTTTAAAAAATGTTAAGCGATTCTAAAAGCAATTCCGGCAGCGGAAGAAAATGAGTTAAACTTTTCTAAATAAAGTTTACTTTCATACAAATCTGGCATAGGTCTGATTTTATCAAACGGATTAAAAGCTATAAAATCTAATCCTAAAACTTTTTTTAAAGTTGTAACAACTGCGGGAGAAATTTCATCTCCGGAAATAAATGCTGCTTCTATCTGAGAACGATCAACATTAAGTATTGAAGTATGTGATGTTTCTTTGATAAGATGATCTGTAATTTCACTTGCATCATTAAGCGGAATGACTTTAAAGTAAAGCGGCTTGCCATTGAAAGCAAAAAATAATGAAAGAAATTTATTGTTAAAGTAAACACTTAGTGTTAAACCTTTATATACAATTGCATTGCTAACAGATAAAGATCTTTCAGCTGCGATGTGGAGATTATCAATAAATTTTAATTTCAAATTATTTCTTTTACAAAATCCATCAAGCATTTGTAAATATCTTCTTTGGATAGCAAAAACAAGAGCAGAACTTGTTTCGTTAAATGGTCCTTTTTCAATCTCAAAATATTGCAACACAAGATTCTTGGTGGAGATAAAGGGATAGATAACTGAAAGCTCCCATTTAAATTCATCTAATAAATCCTGGTATAGCAAAGTTGTATCATAAGGCATTTGCATTGTGTGAAAAAGTTCGAAGGGAAGTGTGAACGAAGCAGAATTACTATTAAAATTTTTCTTTATGATTAATTCATCAAAAGCACCTTGAAGTAATGCACTAATTTTTGTTTCTTTGTCATTTTCAAAATCTATTGGATCATTAAAATAAGCTTCATCAACATTAACTAATCTAAACTGTTCACCAACATAATTAACTTCGACAACCTGAAGTTTAGAACTGGATATATTAAAACCTAAATGGTTATCAAATCCGGGCATTAAAAATTCTTTTGTTTAAGTGAAGTAAAACTTATTAGTTATAAAATCAATTTAGAGATATGAACTTTTTAATCTTGTTCAGCTTGCTGTTACCAATTCCTTTAACATTCAATAACTGATTGATGTTCGTAAATTTTTTAATTTGTTTCCGATATTCAACTATTTTTTTGGCTGTTTTTTCACCAATGCCGGGCAAATTAACCAATTCATTTTCTGAAGCAGTATTGAGATTAATGCTGTTTTCTTTTGGTATTACTTTTTTAGTAATTTCTTTAAAGTTCTTTGACTCAAAATTTAATATATCTTTTTTGTAATCATCTACACTTTGTTCTGATTTTACTGAATCAGTTTTTGAATTGTAGAACTTTGCATCTTCATCAGAATAATCATAAACATTAAATTTAACTTCTTCAGTTCTTGCAATAAAAGATTTATATATAAAACCAGAAATAAAAACCACAAGCATAAAAACTAAAATTTTTATTTCGGTTTTTGTTACACCGATTTTTTTTGAAATTCTCTCGAGCATTTTACCCCCGAGGCTATAAACAAAATTTAAATTGAATTAGACTTTATAAATTTAACGATTATTTATTATTATAAACCAAATCTCTTAAAAAAACCTTTATCATCGTCTTTATCTGATGTTTTAAAATTTGGTTGTTCAGCAAGTTCTTTAAGTAACTCTTTTTCTTTGTTACTTAATTTTTTTGGAACGTTAACATTTATTCTTACTATTTGATCACCGTGACCTGAATGATTTAAATGTTTAACTCCTTTATCTCTCATCTTTAACAATTTGCCTGATGGTGTTCCAGGATCAATCTTTAACCTGGCTTTACCTACTAAAGTAGGAACGTCAACATCAGTACCTAAAACAGCTTCTGGAAAAGTAATTGTAAGATCATAGATAATATCATCTTCTTCACGAATAAAATATTTGTGGTCCTCTTCTTTGAACACAACAATAAGATCGCCAGAATGTCCGCCGCGTTTTCCAGCATTACCTTCACCGCGCATAGTCATATAACTTCCTTCGTGTACACCTGCAGGAACATCAATATTTACATTAACTTCATCATTTATTCTTCCATCACCCATACATTTTTTGCAAGGTGTGTCAATCACTTCACCTTCGCCATTACAATTTGCGCAAGCAGTAATGTTAACAAATTGGCCAAACACAGATCTGGAAACAGATCTTATTTCTCCGGTTCCATTGCAAACAGGGCAGCGTTTTTTGGATGTATTACCATCTGCACCTGAGCCGCTGCATTGATCGCATTTAACTTGTTTTTTTAATTTTATTTTTTTTGATGTGCCTTCTGCAATTTCTTCCAAAGTAAGTTTTAAATTTACTTTTAAATCAGAACCAGGAATTCCTCTTCCGCGTTGTCTTCCACGCTGTTGACCACCGCTAAAAAAATCATCAAATATAGACGAACCTCCACCGCTTCCAAAAATATCTGAAAAGTGTGAAAAGATATCGTTTACATCTGAAAATCCTTGTGAACCATATCCACTTCCTCTAACTCCATCGTGTCCAAATCGATCATATTTTGCGCGTTTGTCATCATTGTTTAATATCTCATAAGCTTCTGCGGCTTCTTTAAATTTTTCTTCAGATTCTTTATCGCCTGGATTTCTATCAGGATGATATTGCATTGCAAGTTTTCTGTATGATTTTTTTAAATCATCTTTACTTGCATTTTTTGGAACTCCTAGTATTTCGTAATAATCTCTTTTAGCCATTAATCTCTTTTCTTTTTGTGTGATTTAAAAAATTAATCTTCACTTACAATAACTTTTGCATGTCTGATTACACGATCCTTATAGATATAACCTGTTTCAAGTTCATCTATAACTGTGTGCGAAGGAACTGAATCATCTGCTCTTTGCATTAAGGCTTCATGAAATTCCACATTAAATGGCTGCCCGATTGATTCAAACTTTTTTACTCCTTGTTCATCAAGAGTTTTTACCAGTTTATTATACACAAGCTGGATACCTTCTTTTATTTTGGTTACATCAGTTTCTTCTGTCAAATGAGTAAGTGTTCTTTCTAAATCATCAACAGTTGGAAGTAGTTTTATTATAAATGATTCAGCAGCATACTTTAAAAGATTTAATTGATCATTTTCTGTTCTGCGTTTATAGTTTTCAAACTCCGCAGCTTTTCTTAACATTAATTCTTTGTATTGATTTACTTCAGTTTCAAGTGATGTTATTTTTTCTTCAACTTCTGATTTTACTTCAATATTACCAGATTGATTTTCTTCACGTTCAACATTTTCTGAATTGATGTTTTCATTCATTTCTTCGTTTAATTCATCATTAACTTTTTCTTTGGACATTTAAATTATTTCTCCTTATTTATTTCCTGTTAAAACTTCTGATAACATTTCCCCGAGATATGCAACAATAGCAGCAACTTTAGAATACTCCATTCGTTTTGGCCCAATAATTCCAACAGTGCCGGATGTTTCGCCAAAAGTATATTCTTTAGTTATTAAGCTGTACTCATTTAGTTTTTCGTCTTCAATCTCGCTACCGATTGTTATCAAAACATTGTTACTATTATCTAATCTTTTTTTATCCATAATATGGATAATAATATCTTTATCTTCTATTAATTCTATCACGCCCTGAAACTTTTCCGGATCTTCAAATTCCGGTTGCTGAATAATATTTGTAGCGCCAGTTATTAATATCTTTTCATCTTTTTTTACATCTTTAAAATTTTATCAACAGAATTTATAAACAATCTCATTACCGGTTTTTCATCAACACTTATATCCGTAAATCTTTCTTTAACTGTTGCACGAATTTCCTGGAATGTTAATCCATTCAATCTTTCATTTAGTAATGATTCAACATTTGGCAGTTTATCAATTTCAATTTCGGTTTCAAATTCAAGTGTAATTGTTTTAATCATACCAGATTGAATACTAACAACAACTAATAAACGTGTACTTGAAAGTGATACAAGTTGAATCTTAGTAAGAATTCCTTTATCAAGTGTAGGATATGTTACACAAGCAATTTGTTTTGTTATACTGCTTAACAAACGAGATGCAATCATTAATATTTCATCTGTCTCAATGATCTTTGTATCCAGGGTTTTATCGATAATACCTTTTTCGGAATTATTAATTGTTTGAATCTCCATCAATGAATCAACGTAATATCTATATCCTTTATCTGTTGGAACTCTGCCGGCAGAAGTATGCGGATGATTAATAAATCCGGAATCTTCTAGATCGGACATAATATTTCTAACCGTTGCGGGCGAAACACCAATATCAAATGTTTTGGTGATATTGCGCGATCCAACAGGAGAAGCAGTTAAAATAAACTGCTGCACTATAGATCGTAGAATCGTTTTTTCTCGTTCGTTTAAATTTTCGTGAACCATCTAAATAACTTTACATTAAAATCATTTTTTATTTAACAAATATATCAATAATTAAAAAAATAAGCAGAATATCTTTGATCACTATTGTGATGAAAACCCAATAATTGGTAATAAAAACTATTATTTGGATCAATAAAAATTATTATTTTAGATTCAGATTAATTAATCTATTTCATAATCAGTGGAGAAAAAATGAAAAAACTTATCTTATTCCTACTTCCAATCTTTGCATTATTCTTAATTTCTTGTGGGGAAAAACAAGAAAACCCTAATGATATGCCTGATTTAGCTCCAGAAGTTGAAACTCAACTTATTGCAAAGGCGACCTCACTATTTGGTAAAATGCCTGATGTAATGCCTGGCACCGAAACAGATACGCCTGAATTAATTGAATTGGGAAAAAAACTTTATAATGAAAAAGCTTTATCGGTAAACGGAACACAAAATTGTAACACTTGCCACGATATTACTAATGGAAAAGCAGGTGTTGATAACAAATCACTTTCAGATGGCGCAATTCCAGGAACAAAAGGAACAAGAAACTCTCCAACAGTATTAAACGCCGGTTTTCATTTTGTTCAGTTTTGGGATGGAAGAGCAAAGGATTTGCAAGAACAAGCCGGCGGACCAATTCTAAATCCTGTTGAAATGGGAATGCCAAATGAAGCTGCTGTTGTAAAAGCTATTAATGGAATTGTTGAGTACAAAGATTTATTTGTAAAAGCATATCCAAATGATAAAAATCCAATAACATATTTTAACATTACAAATGCAATTGCTGCTTTTGAAAGAACATTAATTTCTCGTTCACGTTTTGATTTTTATTTAGCAGGAAATAAAAAATCTTTAACAAACAAAGAAAAAAATGGTTTAAAACTATTTACTGAGGTTGGATGTATAACCTGTCATTCAGGTCATCAAATCGGTGCTAATCTTTACCAAAAAATGGGATTAGTCAAACCATATGAGAACACAAAAGATTTAGGTAGATATGATGTAACAAAAGCTGAAACCGATAAATATATGTTTAAAGTTGCATCATTAAGAAATGCTGCTTTAACTTATCCATATTTTCACGATGGTGCTGTTGAAAAACTTGAAGATGCTGTCAAGAAAATGGCAGTTATGAATGTAGGAAAAGAATTAAAAGCAGAAGAAGTTGATCAGCTTGTAGCTTTTATTGGATCGCTTTCAGATTTTAATTTAACCAAAGTAAAAAAACAATAATAGGATTTCCATTAATAAAGTAGGTTGGCTTATAAAAGATTTTATAATTTTATTTAAATAGGACCCATTTACCACGGACAAAGTTGAATATCTTTTTGATAAAAGTTTCATAGGGGTTGAAATGTTTTAAAACATTATAAGTCAACCTTTACATTAATAACATTTAAGTAATTTCTGCAATTCGATGAATAAAACCAGTATCTTATAAAATATTAATAATTTATTAAGTGTTCCTACCTCATAATGTAGATTCTTTAGGTTATCCATAAAAAAAATGTAAAAATGAATATTTAAAACCTGGTTTCCTGTTATTAATTGTAAAGGTAAAGTTTATCCGTTTAAATAAATATTTTAATTAATCTCACGGGTTAAATGAGCAGTTACCACAAAAATTACGATTAAAAAACCTATTTTAGTAAGCTAAGTTTCTAATTAATTCTAAGATATTTATATGGTGTTTAAATGAACTTTTTTGTGGTAAAAAAACTATTCATAACGATTTTAGGTTTGTTTTCAGTAATCGTTTTCCCTCAAACCCTTGATTTAAAAGGAAAAGTAATAGATTCCAAAACTGATTTACCTATTTCCGGAGCCTATGTTTTTATTTCATCAAATCATTCAACTTATACTAATAATCAGGGACAATTCACAATGGCTGAAATACCTGAGGGTACATTCGAAATAAAGATTTCGCAATTAGGATATAAAATGTATTCAGAAAGTGTAACAATTAAAGCTAACTCAAATGTCTTAAATGTTAATCTTGAACCATCTTTAATTGAGCTTGATGAGGTTTTAGTGATTACAAGAAAATCAGAAGATTATTTAAAGAATTCGCCTTACTCAGAATTAATTATCAGCAGTGAAGAAATAAATTCTAAACCATTACAATCTCTGGCAGAAATACTAGAAGATCAACCTGGCATTGCACTTTTGCGCGATGGAATTTGGGGAACGGAAATAAGTATTAGAGGATTTAACAGAGAAAATATTGTTACACTTATTGATGGGAATAGAATTCTAACTTCTACAGATGTAGCCGCCAGATTATCAATGATAAATTTAAACGACATCGAAAAAATTGAAATAATAAAAGGAGCGTCATCTTCCATTTATGGCTCAGGTGCAACTGGTGGAATAATAAACATAATTACAAAATCACCTTCCTTTAATAATGGCTTTGCTTTGGATGGAAATTTTTCAACTCAATTTAATACTGTTAATGATTTATCTGTTTTTGCTGGTTTCTTATCAACAGGAGGATCGTTTTGGGCATCAAAGTTTTCAGGGTCTTATCGAAAAGCAAACAACACACAAACACCTTTGGGAGAGTTAAAAAACAGCCAGTTTGAAGACTATAGTTTTAATGGTTCATTACACTTTTTAACTTTTACTAATCATAAGTTTTCCGTGGATTATCAATTATTCAGAGCAGAAGATGTTGGCATTCCCGGGTCTTCAATTTTCCCTAATAACGCTAATGTTCGTTATCCTTTTGAAAAGAGAGAATTAGTTTCTGCCGGTTATGAAATACAAAACATTTCGAAAATTTTTTACAAATTTTATGCTAAATACTCCTATCAGTTTATTGCACGAAATGTAGAAAATATTCCGAACACAGTTCAAATAATTCCGGGTTCAGGCGGAACACCGACTAGAAGAGTGAGTGTACTAAAAATTGCTCCCGCTGCTGATCACAAAAGCAATAATCTTCTATTGCAGGGTAATTTTTTGTTGGCTGATTGGAATAACCTGGTTTTTGGTATTGACTATTGGGACAGGAAATATATGGGCAACAGGGAAAAATTTCAAAAGATTGAAGTGCTTGATTCCATGGGTTTGGTTGTTAACACGACTAACAGGATAACAGGAGAGAAACCTTTGCCAAATTCAACATATAGTAGTTTAGGAGTCTTTGCACAGGATGGAATCTCTTTAATAAAAGATAGATTAGATTTAAACCTTGGCGCACGTTTCGATTATATAAACATTTCTGGTGAAGAGACACTTAATCCACTTTATGAAATTGTAAATGGTTCGTTAAACAATAATCCAAACGGTCAGAGAATTATCTGGAACAAAACAGAATCAAACAATTCTTCGTTCAGCACTAATGTTGGTTTAAATTATTCAATAAATAATCTAATAAATGTTACATTAGGATTAGCATATTCATTTCGGTCTCCATCACTTGAAGAACGATTTCAGTATATAGATCAAGGCACTTTGCTTAGAGTAGGAAATCCTGAACTTGAGCCAGAAGAAGGAAAAAACATTGATATGGGGATAAGATTCTATTCGAACAAAGCTAAAATAATTTATAGTATCTTTTATGGTTATTTCGATAATCTTGTTTCAGAAATTCCAGGTACTTTTGAAGGTAGAAATGCTATGATAAAAACAAATATCGGGCAAGCACGAATATATGGATTTGATCTTAGCGCCGAATATAATTTTTATAGTAACTATGTTTTTTACTCTACACTTTCATATGTTAAAGGAGATGATGTTACCAGCGGTGGTAATCTTCCGGAAATTGCCCCATTAAATGGGACGCTTGGTATAAAATTAAATATTGATGATTGGATTAACACTGATATTTCGTCAACATTATTTACTAAACAAGGTGATGTTGCAAAAGGTGAATTAAAAACTCCGGGTTATGCAATTTTTAATCTTTCAATTTCTTCAATGCCGATTGATTTTTCATCAGTAAAGATTAGATTATTTACGGGTATTGATAACATTTTTGATAAGGCATATCGTAATCATCTATCAACAACCAGAGGCAACTTAACTATTGAACCAGGAAGAAATTTGTTCGCAAAACTTGCGATTGAGTTTTAAGTTTTATACAATCTGTTTTAATAAATTATAAATATATGTCCTGGTTTTTAATAGCATTATTATCTTCTTTTCTGTCTGCGTTTGCAGCAATTACTCAGAAAAAGGTTTTATTTAAACTTAATCCAGTTGAGTTTTCATTTCATTTATCCATCGTTAACCTTGTACTTGCGATTCCATTTTTTTTCTTCGTAAATTTTGAAACAATAAACTCGTACAACCTTTTTATACTATTTATTAAATCCGTAATTGGTGTGCTGGCATTTTTATGTGTAATGACTGCATTAAAGAATCTTCAAATAAGTAATGCATTGCCTTTACTTGCATTAACACCAGGATTAGTGGCTATTTTTGCATATATAATTCTTGGTGAAACACTAAAACCACTTGAGATTGCAGGATTGATATCATTGATAGCCGGAACATATATACTTGAAAGTAAAAATCTGAAAGAAATTTTGTTTCCGCTTACTATATTTTTTAAATCTAAATACCACCATTACATCCTTGTAGCATTGTTATTATTTACAGCTTCATCCATTTTAGATAAACTACTATTGGTTAAATTGAACTTTACTCCTGTATCGTTAACGGCATTTCAACACTTATATTTTGCAATCCTTTTTCTGTGTATTTTTTTAATATCTGAAAAGAAGTTTGAGATCAAAAGATTACTTCCAAATAAGCAGGATTATTTGTGGATTGCATTTATTTCGGTGTTAACTCTCGGTTATCGTTTCAGCCAGGTTGTTGCGATCAGCATGTCATCAGTTGCTTTAACACTAGCTGTTAAAAGAACTTCAGTTTTATGGGCAACAGTTATAGGTGGTAAAATATTTAAGGATACTAACTTGATAAAAAAAATAATTGCAGTTTTTTTTATTTTATTGGGAGCGATACTGATCTTAAGAGATTAAAATAGATGTTTCTAAATAATAAACAATTATGATAATTGATATGTATACAGGAGCAGTTCAAGATTATTACCCAGACGATGTTGCACATTGTTATGGCTGCGGTAGATTAAATGAACACGGGCACCAGATAAAAACTATCTGGGAAGGTGATGAAACACTAACACGTTTTACTCCAAAAGATTATCACACCGCAATTCCGGGTTTTGTTTATGGTGGGTTGATTGCTTCTTTAATTGACTGTCATGGAACAGGAACTGCAGCTCTAGCTGCTTATCGTGCAGAAAAAAGAGAGCACTATTCTAAACCTGCATTTAGATTTGTAACCGCTTCTCTTCAAGTGGATTATTTAAAACCAACTCCGCTTGGTGTGAAACTTGAATTAAGAGGTAAAGTGATAGAGATAAAAGGGAAAAAAGTAATTACTGAAATTACAGTTTCAGCAAATGGAGAAATAACAGCCCGTGGAAAAGTTGTGGCTATACAAATGCCGGAAAGTTTTAAATTAAATAATAAAAGTTAATAGAAAGAAAAATATGTTAATTATAATTGGATCAGATGGAAACAATCTCGAAAGCCCAATTGCAAAAAGATTTGGGCATGCTGAATATTTTATTCAATATAATACTGAAACAAAATCGTTTGAAGCATTTGTTAATAACGAAGAAGGACACAATCACGATAATCTTCAAGAGTTTTTAGATAACGGTGTAGAAGTTTTTATTGTTGGTAATATTGGGCCCCACGCTTTTGAAATAATCAATACTCCTAAAAGTAAAGTATTTCTAGCTAGAAAAATGACTGTTCAGGAATCAATTGAAAAATTTCTTAAAGACGAATTAAAACAATTTACTGAATCAACAGTTAAACAAAGTATTGGCCACGGTCCTGATGATGAGCATCATCATGGAGATCATCATCATAATCAAGAACATGGAAAACAACATTAGGGTAGTGAGCGCAATAAAAACAACTAGTAGTGTTCAATAGTTTCCATAAGATCTAATTCTTAGACAGTATCAGTAATTTTTTGATTTTGAAAATCAACTAATTTTTTATAGTAGCTATTTAGTTTTAACAATTCCTTGTGAGTTCCGCTTTCTACAATCTTTCCGTTTGAGAAGACAATAATTTTATCAAATATTTCCATTTGCACGATTCGATGTGTTATAAATAAAATAGATTTATCTGTTTTGATCTTAGAAATTGTTTCCAAAATTTTCTTTTCTGTTAGATTATCAACGTGAGAATTTATTTCATCAAATATTATTATTTGTGAATCCTTTAATAATGCTCTTGCAATTGTTAAACGTTTACTTTCTCCACCACTTAATTTTTTACCTAACTCGCCAATATTTGCATTTAATTTTTCTGGTAAGTCATTTACGAATGTATTAAGATTAACCTCAGATAATGTAAGTATAAGTTCTTCATCTGTTGCATCAGGTTTTGCAACTAGAAGATTTTCTTTTATTGTTCCGGTAAATAAATGGACTTTTTGCGGTACAACAGAAATAATATTTCTAATTCTGTCATCAGAAATATTTTTATAGTTTAGGCTACCAAGAAAAATATCACCAGAATTATAATCCCATAGTTTGGTTAAGATGTTTACAAGTGTAGATTTACCAGCACCACTTGCACCAACAATTGCAACTTTTTCTCCGGGATTAACTGAAAAGGAAATATTTGAAAGTGCGTTAGTCTTGTTGTTATAAGAAAAGGAAATATTATCTAATCTTAAATTGTAATCAGAAGAAAATTCTGTAACAGTATTTTGGTAAGGTGATTGATTAGTCGTCTCAGTAATTTCAAACAATCTTTTTCCTGCTTCTGTGCTCTTTCCAAGATATTGAAATGCTTGTGGAATTTGTGCAACAGCTTCGAACGATGCCATAATTCCAATTGAAATTACAGATAAATAAACACCTTCAAGAATTCCACTTGTAACATCCGGAATCGCTGCAAATAACATTATAATTACAGTCAAGTTCATCATTAATCCGGTTAAACTTTCGTGCAAAGATTGAATGTTATTCATTCTTGTTTGAGCTTTGATCAGTTTATTATTTAGAACATCAAAATCATTTATCCATTTGTCTTTTTGATTATAAAATATTAATTCTGAAATACCTTGTAAGTTATCAATTGAAAATTCTTTGAGATTAGATTTAAGTGTAGTTATTGTTTTACTTGTTTTATTACTTAATAAAAAAGTTAATAAGGGAATTCCAATTGCAGAAGTAAAGAACATAAATATAAATATCAGCGAATAAGTTAAACTGAATATACTCAGCAGCCCAAACATCAATAAAGAAGTTGCAACAAAAATAAAGGGTGGTGAAATCACTCTAACAAAAACGTGTTCAATACTTTCAATATCTTCAATAGATCTTGATAGTAAATCTCCACTCGAAAAATCAATTGTTTTTGATGGAACAATAGGAATTAAAGATTTGAAAAACCAGACTCTAAATTTTGCAAGCAGTTTAAATGTAACGTTGTGTGATATATATCTTTCTAAATATCTAAAAATACCACGCGATATTCCAAAAAATCTTACTCCAACAATAGCAACTTGCAATTGGTAAATTGGTGTTTGCATTGTAGCTTTAGCTATTAAGTATGAGGATGTCATCATCAATCCAATACCACTTCCAACTGTAAAAAATCCTAATAGTGCTGCAAGCAGCATCCAGAATTTGTATTCTTTTCCAAGTGAAACAATTTTGATAAATGTTTTTAACATATTATTTCACCATGAGCATCAAGAAGTTTTTTATAGTAACCATTTGTTAATATTAACTCATTGTGATTTCCAGATTCTTCAATCCTTCCATCTTTCATTACAATTATTTTATCAGCCTTAATAATAGTGTTTAAGCGGTGTGCAATAATTAAAACTGTTTTGCCAGAAAAAAGTTTGTACATATCTTTTACAATTTCTTCTTCAACAATCGGATCTAAATTTGCAGTTGGTTCATCTACAAAAAGCAGGGGAGAGTTGCGCAAATATGCTCGTGCAAGTGCTATTCTTTGGATTTCGCCGCCACTTAGCTTTGCTCCATTTTCACCAACTAAAGTATTGTATCCATTTGGAAGATCTAAAATAAATTCGTGGATGTGCGCAATTTTAGCGGCATTAACAACTTCTTCAAATGTTGCTCGTACATTTGCAATTTGTAAATTCTCACGAATAGATTTTGAAAATAGATGAGGATTTTGAGGAAGCCAGGCAAGATTTTCTCTCCAGGTTTCTTTTTTAACTAAATGTAAATCTGTTTCTCCAATAAAAATATTTCCTTCTGTTGGGTTGAAAAATCTTAACAGGATATTCATTAAAGTAGTTTTACCAGATCCTGATGCTCCAACAATAGCAGTTACTTTATTAGTCTCGATTGTTAAAGAAATATTATCTAGTGCTTTTGTTGCTCTATCCGAATAAGTGTAAGAAATATTTTTTAAGATAATTGAATTATTCTGAGCAAAAGTAAAATCATCTTTAGTATTGGATGTAAAATTTGATTTTGTTGTATTATAATTCAGTACATCCTTTATTCTCTCAAACGCTGCGATGCCTTCCATTCCGGCATGATAAGTTGTTCCTAAAATTCTTAGTGGCAAATAAAACTCAGGAGCAATAATTAAAATGAAAAGTGCATCAGAAAAAACAAAGTTTCCATTTAACAATCTTAAACCTATTTCAACTGCAATTACCGCCACACTAAGTGTTGCCGTAACTTCAAGAACAAGTGCGGAAAGGAAAGCAATCTTTAAAACATTTAGAGTTTTAATCCTGAAAAGATTAGAAAAATCATTGATCTTATCTATTGCTTCCTGAGTTCGATTAAATAGTTTTAAAGTTGGTAACCCTTGCAAAACATCTAAAAAGTAAGCACTCATTCTGCTTAATGTTTGCCATTGTTTCTTGTTCATCTTTTCTGCAATTGATCCAATGAGAAACATAAATATTGGAATTATTGGCGCAGTAACGATAAATACAATTGCGGTAAGCCAATCAAGTGGAAAAACAAATACCAAAATTAATATTGGAATAAAAACCGAGAGAAACATTTGCGGCAAAAACTTTGAAAAGTAGTCTTCAAGTTTATCAACACCATTTAATAAAGTATTTACAAGTTCTCCGGTTCTTTCAGATTTTAGAGTTAATGGCCCAATTTCTTCAATCTTTATTAAAAGTTTTTTGCGAAAAGATTTTTTGATGAAAGAAACAAGTCTAGTAGAAAAAAAATGCTGGCACCAACTTAAAAGTGATTTGACTAAAGCTAGGGCAATAAAAATTACTATAAGAGTTGAAACATCTTGCAACGTTTGCTTAGATAAAAAAACTCCATTTATAATTTTACTTAAGGATAATGCCAGTAAAATTGTTGTTACAGCGGCAAGCAATCCAAAAAAAATAACAAGAATAAAGTTTATTCTTACTGGTTTAATTTCACTAAAAAGTTCTTTACTAAAATTCATTTGAAAAGTGGTTGTACAATCAGACCATCATTAATAATTATCATAAATATTAGACCTTGTATTTTTTTAACAAAACAATAGAAACGACAAAAATTAAAATCATTACTGATAACACACTTATTTCTAACATATAAGTATTAATTTTTTCTTGATAGTAAGCTGTTTCAACACTTATAATTAAGATTCTCCGGATAGCTGCAATCAAACCAACTATTAAAAAAGGTTCGGCGCACAAAACGTGATCACGCATTGTAATTCTTACAGTGTAAAGGATTTCAAGAACCATAACTAATAAAAGTGTTTTAGAAATAATCTCAATTAGTACTTTTAATTGGTTGGCTTCCTGAAAAACTTGTGGGAAAGTTAGTATTTCATTGTAGATCAAAAGAAAAGAACTTGCTATTAAAAGCAATGCAACAACTGAGTATATAATATCCTCAACTACATTTAGCGACGATAAAATTATCTTTTTCATATTCTTTTCTGATATTGTTTTTTTATAAACTACAAATTATTTTAATAAGAAAGGGAAGGATCAGTTATTTTTTCCTTCCCTCATAAATAATATAGCTATTCTATTTAGTACTCGAGTTTAGACTTTGTAGAAACTCTTTTTCTAAAAATCCAGTAAGACCAGGCTTGATAAGCTAAAACAATTGGTACAAATATTAATGCCACAATGCTCATAACTTGTAAAGTGTAAGGGCTTGATGAAGCATTATAAATTGTTAAACTAAAATCATTGTTTGTGCTTGATACCATTACTCTTGGAAACAATCCCATAAAAACTGTAACGGTTGAAAATGCAATTGTAATTCCTGTCATTACAAATGCCCAACCTTCTTTTTTAATCTTGAGTAAATAACCAACAGAAAGTATAGCAACACCAGCTAAAATTGGAATTACCCCAGGATTTACACCAAGCTTTGAAAACATATCTGTATCAAAGTATCCAAAAATTACATAAACAAAAAGTAATGCTGTTGCAGGTAACCAAAGTTTACCTGCTACATTTCTTGCTCTATCTAAAAGTGTATCTGTTAATTTTAATGATAAGAAAATTGAACCATGTAAAGTAAAAAGTAACACAGAAGCTATTCCACCAACTAGAGAATATGGGTTTAACAGTGTAAAAAAGTTTCCTGTGTAATTCATATTTGCATCGATTGGAACGCCGCGGATAATGTTTGATATTGCAACACCCCAAAGTAATGCTGGAACAAAACTTCCAACAAAGATTACCCAGTCCCATCGATTACGCCAAACAGGATCATCTTTTTTACTTCTATATTCAAATGCAACACCGCGAGCAATTAAAGCTAAAAGCATTACAACAAGTGCTAAATAAAATCCACTAAATAAAGTTGCGTACCAGTTTGGAAAAGCTGCAAACATTGCTCCGCCAGCAGTTAGCATCCAAACTTCGTTACCATCCCAAAAAGTTCCGATAGAATTAATTATTGCGCGACGTTCTCTATCTTCTTTGCCTATGAATGGCAAGAGAATTCCTACTCCGTAGTCAAATCCCTCTAAAAAGAAAAATCCGATAAAGAGTACAGTGATTAGTATAAACCAAATTATATTTAAGTCCATTGTTTTCTCCTATGCTTTACTTAAAATATTGTCTTCAACTGCTTCATGATCTTCAATCTCAATTTCATTAACACTTCTTACGGCAAATTTTTTCATCAACGAAATCATTATCACCATAAGGACTGCATAAATTGCAGTATAAGCAATTAGTGAGAATAAAACTTCGCCAGCAGAAACTGTGTTTGAAACAGAATTAGCAGTTGTAAATAAGCCAAAAACTGTCCAGGGTTGTCTTGCA
The DNA here is from genome assembly GCA_016707585.1 of Ignavibacteriales bacterium. Taxonomy (GTDB): domain Bacteria; phylum Bacteroidota; class Ignavibacteria; order Ignavibacteriales; family Ignavibacteriaceae; genus IGN3. Next base: position 851,309 of record JADJHL010000008.1, read on the forward strand.
ATTTCTGTAAACAACCATCCTGTTGAGTTTGCAATAACTGGAAGCAGCATTGACCAGAAAACTATTTTATAAGTTATTGGTTTAAACTCATAATTTTGTTTGTAAGCTTTTAAAAGTGAGAGTGCAGCAATCAATAACATTAAAAATCCGGCGCCAACCATAATTCTAAAAGTCCAGTAAGAAATTGCAACTGGTGGAACATAATCACCCGGACCAAATTTCTCCTCGGTTTCTTTTTGTAATTGATTGATTCCTTTTACTTCGCCTTCAAATTTGTTGTAGGCTAAAAAACTTAATCCACCAGAAAATTTTATAGCAAAAATATCTTTACGATTTGCTTCATCACCAAAAGTAAATAAAGACATTGCTGCAGGATTTTCAGTTTCCCATAAAGCTTCTGCTGCTGCCATTTTCATTGGTTGAACTTTAATCATATACTGAGCTTGTGTGTGACCAACAAGGATAACTAATAATGATCCAAACAAAGCATAAGCTGCACCAAACTTAAAAGATTTTTTAAACACATCGTGCTTTTCATTTTTTACAAGATGATATGCGCTGATGGATAAGATTAAAAATCCTGCCGTAGCAACTGCACCAAAAAATACGTGTGGAAATTGAACCCAAAGATGTCCGTTTGTTATCAATGCAAAGAAGTCTGTCATCTCTGCACGACCGTTTCGAACCGCATATCCAACAGGTTGCTGCATAAAAGAGTTAGCAGCTAAAATCCAGATTGCAGAAAGATTAGAACCGATTGCAACTAACCAGATTGCTGTAAGATGAAGTTTTTTGGAGATTCTATCCCAGCCAAAAATCCAGATTCCTAAAAAAGTTGATTCCATAAAAAATGCAAGCAAAGCTTCTATTGCTAAAGGCGCACCAAAGATATCTCCCATAAATCTTGAGTACTGCGACCAGTTCATTCCGAATTGAAATTCCTGAACGATACCGGTGACAACTCCAATAGCAAAGTTGATCAAGAAAAGTTTTCCCCAGAACTTTGTCATTTTTTTATAGCTTTCATTTCCAGTTCGGTAGTATGCTGTTTGCATAATTGCTACTGCTATAGAAAGTCCGAGAGTAATAGGAACAAAGAAAAAGTGATATACAGTTGTTACAGCAAACTGCAATCGAGAAAGAGTTAATACATCCATATTCTATCCTCTTTTAATGTTGTAAGAATAAAGTTATTTAAATTGTTGAAATACATAATCAGAAATTTTTTGATTCTTTAAATTTTCAATTAAATTTTTTTCCTGCGCTAAAAAGAAAGAATGAAACTTACATCCGAACATTAGCTCACAAGTAAAATGATCATTCATACAATCATTCAATCGCATTTTATATCCAACTGCGTTAAGAATATCCCAGATAGAAATTTCATTTGGGTTTACTTTTAAAAACACACCACCGTACTTACCCTGAACTGAGCCAGTTATATTTGCATTTTTTAGTTTATGTATAATTCTAGCCGCAAAGATTTTTGAGAGATGAAGTTTTTGGAAAGCTGATTTACGTTAATAATTTGACCTTGTGGCATTCCAGCTAAAAAAGCTGTAATTCTTAGCGAATAATCTTGTTCTTTACTAAATAAACTATTTGTCTTCATATATTCTAAATATTACTTGTGAAGTATTGTTTAAAAATATGATAGATAGTATTTAGTGTCAACAAATAATAGAATAAAATATTAGTTGCGTACATCAAAATGTTAACTTTTTTAATATTTTGATATTTGAGAATATTGAAAAACTTTGAGCACTTTTGTTAAAAATAGATTTTCTATTTCACTTAAAAACCAAACTCCATTCTTTCTTTTACATTTTGTTAAAATCAATTTGTGACTTTATAAGTTGATGAATAATGAGATTCAAATTGTAATAATGTTATATAAGTGGTAAATTTTTTTGTGAAATTTTAATCCATTTTAAATGAAAAAAGAGAGATAATTTTGGATCAAACGTACAAATCAGCTGGTGTTGATATTGAAGCAGGAGAAAAAACTGTTGATAAAATTAAAGGCTACGCTAAATCTACATTTAACAAAAGTGTTTTAGCAGATATAGGAATGTTTGGTGCTTTTTATGAACCTGATTTTACCGGTTTAGAAAAACCTGTTTTAGTATCATCTGTTGATGGAGTTGGAACAAAGTTAAAGATTGCAGTTGATATGGAGAAGTATGATACGATTGGTCAGGATTTAGTAAACCATTGTGTAAATGATATTGCTGTATGCGGTGCTAAACCACTTTTCTTTTTAGATTATTATGCAACAGGAAAATTAAATCCAGATAACGCAGCAAATGTTATTAAGGGATTTGCAACTGCATGTAAAGAAAATGATTGTGCACTTGTTGGCGGAGAAACTGCAGAAATGCCTGGTTTGTATCAGGAAAATGATTTTGATGTTTCAGGTACAATCGTAGGAGTTGTTGATAAATCTAAAATTATTGATGGAAAGAGAATCCAAAAAGGTGATTTACTGATTGGATTTCCATCAAACGGATTGCATACAAATGGTTACTCACTTGCAAGAAAAGTTTTACTTGAAAAATTTAGTGTAACAGATTTTGTTCCAGAACTAAACAACATTCTTGGTGATGAACTTCTTAAAGTTCACAAATCTTATCTCCAATTAATTACTGCATTAAAAAATTCTGTTGATGTAAAAGGATTATCTCACATTACAGGTGGAGGAATAATTGGAAACACAAAACGTATAATTCCAAAAGGTTTTGATTTGTTAATTCATTGGGGAACGTGGGATATGCCAGCTATCTTTAAATTGATTCAGCACACAGCAAATATATCAAACGAAGAAATGCACAAAGTTTTTAATTGCGGGATTGGTTTAATTGCAGTTGTATCCAAAGAAGAAAAATTAAATGCGTTTCAAGTTGCACACGATATACATGAACATCCATTGTTGATTGGTGAAGTGATTTAAATGTTTATCGATACGCATGCTCATTTATTTTTTGAAAACTTTAAAGAAGATGTTGATGATGTAATTCAAAGAGCAAAAGATAATAGTATTGATTTTATTGTCGTTCCTGCAACAGATATTAAAACCGCTAAAGAAGCAATTGAGCTAGCTGAAAAGTACGGAACAGATTTATGCCACTGTCGGTATTCATCCTCACGATACAAAAGATTGGAATGAAAATTTAATTCCGGAAATTGAAGCACTAGCAAAACATCCCAAAGTTGTAGCAATTGGTGAAATTGGTTTAGATTATTATTACGATTTCTCTCCTCAGGATCAACAGATAAAAGCTTTCAAATCTCAACTAGATCTTGCATTAAAACTCGAACTTCCTGTTGTAATTCACAATCGAGATTCTGATGAAGATATGATGGATATAATTCAGAGTTATTGCGGCACTGGATTAAAGGCTCAATTCCATTGCTATAATGGCTCACTTGATGATGCTTTAGAATTTATGAAGATGAATCATTTTATTTCTTTTACAGGAAATATTACTTTTAAAAAGAGTGATGGATTAAGAGATATTCTTAAGCACATAGATTTAAATCATATTATGTTAGAAACTGATTCACCATTTATGACTCCTGTTCCATATCGTGGAAAAAGAAACGAACCCTCTTATGTTAAATATGTAGCTCAGCAAATTGCAGAAATTCATAAATTGTCTTTGGAAGATGTTGGTAGAATAACATCGCTTAATGCTTTTAGATTTTTTGGAATTGGTAACGCACCAAAAACAAGTTTTACTTATTTGCTCGAAAATTCTTTATACATTAATGTTACAAATCGTTGTAATGCTGATTGCACATTTTGCAGAAGAAAAGAAGATCCGTTTTTGCGCGGTTACAATCTTGGAATGAAAAAATCGGAAGAACCAACCGCGGAAGTTTATATTAGTGAAATCGGTGATCCAAAAAAATATGATGAAATTGTTTTCTGCGGATACGGTGAACCCACAATTCGTTGGGATGTTGTTAGAGAAGTTGCAAAGTATGTTAAAGCAAATGGCGGCAAAACAAGAATGAACACTAACGGACACGGAAATATCATCAACAAAAAAGATATTACTCCTGAAATGAAAGATATAATTGATGTTATTTCAATAAGTCTTAATTCTTATGATCCAAAACAATATGCTGAATTAATGCAGGTTAGCGAAACACATTTTGATGAAATGAAAAATTTTGCTCGGCTTGCAAAACAGTGCGTTAATAAAGTTGTAATGAGCGTTGTTTCGTTGGATGAAGTTGAGATTGAAAAATCCCGTAAAGTTGTTGAAGATGAAATTGGTGTAGAGTTTAGAATAAGAACGTATTTCTAAAATATTTTGTCATTCCCGCGAAGGCAGGAATCTATTTTAAATTAAGGGCATTTCTGATGAAAAAAGTTTTAATCTTTCTTGCTGTTCTAATTGTCTCCATTTACCCTCAATCATTAAAAACAAAGCTTGATAAAGTATTAAAAGATAAATTCTTTGAAAGTTGTTTAGTTTCAATTCAGGTTGAAGATTTAACTGCAAACAAAATTTTATTTAAGAAGAATGAAAAAATGTTGTTGCGTCCAGCATCAAATATGAAAGTAATTACTTCGACCGCCGGATTATTATATCTGGATCCTGATTATGAGTTTAAAACTGATTTGTATTACGATGGGTTTGTATCCAATGATACTCTTTATGGAAATATTTTTGTTGTTGGTGGATGTGATCCAGATTTTGTTACACAAGATATATCCACTTTTGTTGATGCAATTAAATCATTAAATGTTTCAGTAATTAATGGAAACATAATTGGTGATGTTTCGTTTAAAGATTCATTGTATTGGGGTAAAGGTTGGATGTGGGATGATGATCCATCATCCGATGCGCCATATTTGGGCGCATTGAATATAAATGATAATTGTGTTGAGGTAAGTTATGATAGCAAAGAAAAACTATTCAATACAAATCCAAAAACAAAATTTGTAGATGTTAAAAGAATCGAAAATGATGTAGAACTTTTCATTGATCGAAACTGGTTAGAAAGAAAAAATGAAATTTTAATTGTTGGTAAAGATGACAAGAAATCATACACAACTAAAGTTAATGTTCTCAATCCGGAATTGTACTTTTTGCAAGTTTTTTCTGAAGTTCTTGATTCAAATAATGTTATAATTCTTGGGAGAATAGAATCACATAAGATTTCTGAAAATGCACTTTATCTTACTTCAGAATCAAGAAAATATTCGGATGTAATTATTAATCTGAATAAAGAAAGTGATAATCTAAGTGCTGAAATGACGTTGCTCGCACTTGCTGAAAAGTATTATGGGAAACCTGCTACAGCAAAAAATGGAATAAATGTTGTTGAAAAAATGATAGAAGAAATTGAATTAAATTCAGAAGATTATCGTTTAGTGGATGGTTCAGGAGTTTCACATTATAATGTTGTAAGTGCTGAATTGATTGTTAAAATTCTAAAATATGTTTTTAATCAAAAACCTGAATTATATGAAATACTATATAATTCATTTCCAATTGCTGGAGTTGATGGAACACTTGAATACAGAATGAAAAATACATCAGCAGAAAAAAATGTGCATGCTAAAACTGGAACCTTATCCGGGGTGAGCACTCTTTCTGGTTATTTAACAACAAAAAATAATCATACGATAGCATTCTCAATCTTAATGCAGAACTATGTTGGATCCTCAACAAAAGCAAAAGAATTTCAGGATGAGATTTGTAAAATATTATCAAATTACTAACAAGTATAATTATGAAATCATACAAAGAATATATTATAACAGCTGAGCCATTTAACGTAGAAATTCTCAGTTCAATTTTATGGGAATTAAATATTGATGGAATAAATGAAGAAGTTAATTGTCTTAAAGTATTTGCTCAAGATGAAAATGTAACGACTACATCAATTCAGGATGAACTAAAACATTTACAAGAAAATAAATTGTTGCGTGAATTTTCTGTCCAGGAAAATTTTATTGTAGAAAAAAACTGGAATGAAGAATGGGAAAAGAGCAGGGAAGTTGTTCATGTTTCTGATAAAATTGTCATCAAACCTACGTTTAAAGTATACGAAGCTAAAGTAAATGAAATCGTTTTAACTCTTGATCCTAAAATGTCATTCGGTACTGGAGATCATCAAACAACAAGAATTTGTCTTATGTTTATTGAAATGTATTTAAAATCTGGAATGAAAGTTCTTGATGCAGGCTCTGGAACAGCAATTCTTGGTATCACTGCGGCTAAACTTGGTGCTGAAAGCGTAATTGCTTTTGATATTGATGATTGGTGTTATGATAATGGAATTGAAAATACTCAATTAAATAATGTTGTTGATAAAGTTGAAATAAGAAAATGTGAGTTGAATGATATTAAAGAAAATGATTTTGATATGATAATTGCAAATATTCAAAAAAATATTTTATTAGAACTTATTGATGGTTTTAAATACAGAATAAAAACTAATGGAATATTAATTCTTTCTGGCTTGCTTGAAATTGATAAAAACGCAATCGTTTCAAGATATTCAGAACTTGGATTTAAGGAAGTTGATTATTTAAAAATGGATGAATGGATTGGAATAGTTTTCAAGAAATAATTTAAAAAAACTCCAGCTAAATTTAGCTGGAGTTTTATTAAGTTTTTAATCTTTTTCTATCTCAACGGTTCCAGAAGCAACATATTCATTATTGCAATAATCATAAACCTCAATATTGTATTTGCCAGATTTATAAAATGTAATCTGTTTGTAAAACCACGACCAATTGTATTCAGTATCTATCGTAATTGTATTTTCATATTTTCCATTACGATATATTTCAAATCCAACTTCTCCGCAATCAATTTCATACGGAAGTTGAACTAAGACATTAAGATATCCGCCGCCGGAAGGGATTGTGAACACTGAACTTTCGCTTATCGGTTCACCATCATCATCAACTCCTTCACAAAAATAAACTGATTGCGCAGATGTGTTATCCACTAATGCAAAAGCAATTAAAATTGCAACTATAGAAAAAAGGTACTTTAATGTTTTCATATAATTTCCTTTGTTTGTTAATTGGAAACTAGAGTCATTTTTACCATTAATAAATAAGTAATATGCCGTATTTATTAGTTTTCTATCAATTGATAAATAATTTTTCCATCAAAAACTGTTAGTTCAACTTTCACGTCTTTTATCTTAACCGGATCTATGCTTAAAATATCATCGCTCAAAATTATTAAATCAGCAAGTTTCCCAATCTCAATACTTCCTTTAATATTTTCCTCAAATGACGCATAAGCTGAATTTAATGTATAACATTTAATTGCTTCTTCAACTGAGATTTTCTGTCCCGGTATCCAGCCATCAGGATTTTTTTCATCCAGAGTTCTTCTTGTTACCGCTGCATAAATTCCAAGTAAAGGATTTAGTGGTGCAACATACCAATCAGTACCAAAACACAATTTTACTCCAGCATCCAAAAATGATTTAAATGGATAAGTATATTTTATTCTCTCTGGCCCAATTCTCTTTTCAGCCCAAACTCCATCATCAATGCAATGATAAGGCTGAACTGAAGCAATTACTCCGAGCTCTGCAAACCGTTTTATATCTTCAAATCTTACGTGCTGCGAATGTTCAACTCTAAATCTTCTATCCCATTTAGGATTTTCATTTATGATTTTTTCATACAAATCCAGCATATAAGAATTTGCTCTGTCGCCAATAGCATGTACTGAAAGCTGTAGATGATTTTTATCTGCATCCAAACTCCACTTTTCTAAACTACCATCAGTAATTATATCCATTGGTAAACCAAATGTTGTAGTATCTTGATTATATTTATCAAAAAACCATGCTGTACTTGAGCCAAGTGAACCATCAGCAAATGCTTTTAGCGATCCCATTTTTATTAAATAATCACCAAAGCCAATTTTAATATCATTATCAACATGATTTTTGTAATCAGCAATTGGCCAGCGAGTAAATATTCTGCAAGAAAGTTTCCCTTCATTTTTTGCTTTTGAAATGCATCGAGTGAAGCTTGATAAGTAATATCCTGCACACTTGTAATTCCTAATCTTTTTGCTTCTTCAAGTGACGCAAGTAATGCTGTATAATTTTCTTCTGGTGTTGGATCAGGAATAAGTTTAGTTATTAAACTCATTGCATTGTCTTTTAAAACACCGGTTGGATCGCCTGTAAGAGGATCTTTAACTATTAATCCGCCTTCAGGACTTTGAGTATCTTTTGTAATTCCAGCCAAATTTAATGCATAAGAATTTGCAACAGCCATATGCCCATCGAGTCTATCAACAAATACTGGTTGATCAGAAACAACCTCATCAATCATTTCTTTTGTCGGTAGATCTTTTGTTTCCCATTTTTCGTGATCCCAATAACCGCCGGTAATCCATTTTGCTGGAAATTTTTCTGAGTAAGTTTTTAAAATATTTTTAAACTCTGTTGTTGAAGTTGCAGGACGTAAATCAATGCCAAGCAAGTAAAATCCACCGCTAATAAAATGAACATGATTATCATTAAATCCTGGCAACATTAGTTTACCATTTAGATCAATTATTTGAGTTGAAGTATCAAGAAGTTTTTTTGCACCATCATTACTTCCAACAAAAATAATTTTATTACCTTCAACAATTATAGATTGTGCAAAAGGTTGAGCTTCGTTTACAGTATAGATTTTTCCATTTACAAATGCAGTTTTCATAGTCTGAGCCTGGCCTGTTATTAATATTAAGAATGTTGTGAGAAGTATTTTGATATGTTTCATAAAAATCCTTAAGTGTTACTGCTAAAAATAATGTAGTATTTAAAAAAGAAAAAGGATTTAAACCAATAAAGATTTAAATCCTTTAAAAATTAGAGTAAGAAAATTTATTTGATTAACTGCATTTTTCTAGTTAATGTAAAATTGTCTGCTTCAATCTTATATAAATAAATTCCACTGGAAAGATTTGAACCATCAAAACTAACGCTGTGTTTACCAACTCCAAATTTTGAGTTCACAACTTCAGTAATCTTCTGTCCGATTAAATTATAAACACTGATCTTAACATTAGATTCAATCGGAATGGTAAAATCAATTCTTGTTGTAGGGTTAAATGGATTTGGATAATTCTGTTCAAGTGAGAATTTTGTTGGAGATATCCCATCAACCTCAACAATATTTGAGTATTCAAACTTACCGTCAAAATCAATTTGTTTTAATCTGAAAAAACTTTTTCTTGATTGAACTTTATCAATTAAGAAACTATAAGCTTTTTGTTCCGTTGTTGTTCCAAATCCTGAAACAAATCCTATCTTAATAAAGTTTTCATTATCGTAACTTCTCTCAACATCAAACCCTTGATTGTTCAATTCAGTTGCTGTATTCCAATTTAGAATAATATTTCCATCTATAACATCTGCAGTAAAGGATGTTAATTCAACAGGAATGAAATAAGGGGAGTTTAATTTATAAAATCCACCGCCTTGCGCAGCAAATTGTGTCATTGAATCGATAGAAACAACTTGATATCCAGTTGCTGGAATATCAATTGGACGCCAGGTTGCACCAGCGTCGGTAGATCTCCAGCTTCCTGGAGAAGTGGAATAACTATTTGCTAAGATTATATTTCCATCTGACTCTTGTATATGAATTCCCCACATATTTATACTTCCAAAGTACGAAACGGTCGTCCAAGTTTGCCCATAATTAGTTGATTTCAACATTCCACCGCCGCCGCTCCATTTTGTTGCCCATGCAATTCCAGGGTTTTGAAAATCAACCGCAATTGTCGGAATTTCACCTGAAGTGCTGTATGTCTGAGACCATGTTACTCCATAATTAGTACTTTTAAAAATTCCTGTTCCATTATCACCTACAAGAATTATCGAAGTGTCAGGAAAAACTTCTATGTCACAAGGAGCACTATTTGATCCTACAGTTGTAGAAATTGTTGTCCAGGTTGATCCGAAATCTGTTGAGCGAGAAAAATTAGTTCCGTTCATCATATATAAAGTATCTGGATGTGAAGGATCTTGAGTGATTGGAATTCCAAAAAATGAAAATGAAAGTCCATCAGCAGTAATTGTCCAGGATGCACCAGAATTTGTAGTCTTAACTACTTTATCTGTACCAGCTTCAATTCCAACTACAATAGTTGATGGATTATAATCATCAACAAGTACACACTTTATTTCTGTTGCTTGAGGTACAGCGAGACCCATTTGAGTAAAAGTATCACCACGATCGGTGCTTTTATAAATTGTATTATTTGAACCGTAGTAAACATTATTTGAATTGAATAATTCAACATCAATTGGTCCACCTAAACTTGAGCCACTTTGTTTTAATTCCCAAGTATATGTCTGAGGTAAAATTGATGTTGCAAGAAAAACAGAAAGTAAAATGGTACAACTAAACTTCATGCTACAACCTCGCTGTTATATTATTAAATAATCAGATTTGTTTGTTGAAGATAAAAACAAGAGTAATTATAACAAACAAATTATTCAGTTAAATAAAAAAAAGAATGTTAACTATATCAAAACTTGTGCTTATTCATTAGCATACATTAAATAATATTTTTACTTTCGAGTAATCAAAATTAAAACTTAGGATAAGCATGAATTTAGATGTTCTTGTTTTTGCTGCTCATCCAGATGATGCAGAACTTGGTATGGGAGGAACCATTGCCAAACTAACTAAAAATAATTTAAAAGTCGGTATTGTCGATTTAACTAAAGGTGAATTAGGCACAAGAGGTACTGCTGAATCACGACAACGAGAAGCTTTTAATGCTGGCATTGCACTTAAAATTGCATTAAGAGAAAATTTAGAAATTCCCGATGGTGATATTAAAAACACCAAAGAAAATCTTTTGAAAGTAATTGTTGAGATTAGAAGATACAAACCTAAAATAGTTTTTGCTCCATATTTTAATGATAGACATCCTGATCATATCGAAGCAAGTAATCTGATAAAAAGAGCAATGTTTTCTACAGGATTATCAAAGATTAAAACATTTGATAAGGAAGTTCCGCAAAATCATTTTAGGCCAGCTAAACTATTTTATTATATGCAATCATATACTTTTGATCCCACTGTTATTGTAGATATTTCTGATTCATTTGATTTAAAAATGAAATCTGTGGAATGTTACAGTTCACAATTTCATAATCCTAAAAGTAAAGAACCGGAAACATTTATAAGTCGACCAGAATTTATTAATTATATTAAATCACGTGCAGAGTTTTACGGCTTTGCTATTCATAAAACTTACGGTGAACCATTTTTCTGCGAAGAAAAAATTGAACTTGATTTAGTTACTTTGTTAAGTAAACATTGAACTGAATAAAATATTTTTGTAAAACAAAATCATTTAATAAAAGGAAGAATAATGATAAGAAAAGTTAAGTTGATGGAAGAATTAGAAAAGATCGGAATAAAAAATACGCGAGAAGTATTTTATAATTATGGTACTCCAGCACTTTATGAGCAAGTTATAAGACGACGCGAAGGATTACTAGCACACTTGGGACCATTAGTTGTAAGAACAGGTTATCATACTGGCAGAAGTCCAAATGATAAATTTATTGTTCGCGAATCAGAGAGTGAAAAAAATATTTGGTGGGGCAAAGTAAATAAAGGGATGAGTCAAGAATGTGCAGACAGATTGTACATGAAAATGTTGGCTTATATTCAGGGAAAAGATCTTTATGTAGAAGATTGTTATGCAAGTGCGGATGAAAAACATAAAATTGGAATTCGTGTTGTTACAGAAAACGCATGGCACACTTTGTTTGCTCGTAATATGTTTAGACGATATGAAAATGATGAAGAGTTAGCTAAGCATAAAACTGATTTTACAATTATTCAAATGCCAAATTTTCATGCTGATCGTGAAGTTGATTGCACAAACTCAGAAGTTTTTATTCTCTTAAACTTTGCAAACAAATTAGTTTTAATAGGCGGAACAAGTTATGCCGGTGAAATTAAAAAATCAGTTTTTACAATTATGAATTATCTGATGCCATTACGCGGAGTAATGTCTATGCATTGTTCTGCAAATGTGGGTAAAGATAATGATGTTGCTTTATTCTTTGGATTAAGTGGAACAGGTAAAACAACTTTATCTGCTGATCCAAACAGAAAACTTATTGGTGATGATGAGCATGGCTGGAGTGATGATGGAGTTTTCAATTACGAAGGTGGTTGTTATGCAAAAGTTATTAAGCTTTCTGCGGAAGCTGAACCAGAGATTTATGAATGTACAAGAAAATTTGGTACAGTTTTAGAAAATGTTCAGATAGATGCTCATTCTCGTCGATTAGATTTGGATGATGAAACGTTTACAGAAAACACACGAGCTGCATATCCGTTAACTCATTTATCAAACATAGTTGAAGAAGGAAAAGCTGGACATCCAAAAAACATTATTATGCTTACTGCTGATGCATTTGGTGTGTTGCCTCCAATTTCAAAACTAACAACAGAACAAGCAATGTATCATTTTATTTCTGGTTATACAGCTAAGGTTGCTGGAACCGAAAAAGGTGTAACAGAACCAAAAGCAACATTCAGTACTTGCTTTGGAGCTCCATTTATGGCACTTCATCCGAGTGTTTATGCAAATTTGCTTGGAGATAAAATTGTAAAGCACAATGTTAATTGCTGGTTAGTAAATACTGGCTGGACAGGTGGAGCTTACGGAGTAGGAAGCAGAATGAAAATAAAATATACTCGTGCAATGTTAACAGCAGCGTTGGAAGGTAAACTTGATATTGTTGAATATGTTAAAGATCCATTTTTTAATTTAATGGTTCCACAAAGCTGTCCTGATGTTCCAAATGAAGTACTGAATCCTAAAAATACTTGGACCGATAAAAAAGCATATGATGAACAAGCTAAAAAACTTGCAAATATGTTTGTAGAAAATTTCAAAGAATATTCTGAAGGTACTTCTGAAGCAATTAAAAACGCTGGACCAAATAAATTCTAACTCTTATGCGGAACTGAAAAATCAGTTCCGCAATTCTTTTCTTAAAAATTACTCAATTGTTTTATTGTTTCTAACCAAAACAACTTATAATTTCATCACGAAAAATTATTTCATCATCATTTAATTCAGGAGCATATTATGGGAGTGCAAAAACTTTCAGGTGAAGTGTTTTATCCAACAAAAGAAATTATGGATTATGCGCATGCCAAATGCGAAAGCCTTTACTCATCTGCGGAAAAAGATCCTCTGGGATTTTGGGAAGCTGAAGCAAATAATCTCCATTGGTTTACTAAGTGGGATAAAGTACTTGATGATTCCAATAAACCTTTTTTTAAATGGTTTACGGGCGCAAAAACAAATATTGCGTATAATTGTTTGGATGTTCATACAAAAACTTTTAGAAGAAATAAACTTGCCCTTATGTGGGAAGGTGAAAATGGAGACTTTAAGGCTTATTCATATTTTGCTCTTCACAGAGACACATGCAAATTTGCAAATGTTTTAAAAAGTCTCGGAGTAAAAAAAGGTGATCGTGTTACACTTTATATGGGTAGAATTCCTGAATTAATGATTGGAATGTTAGCCTGTGCAAGAATAGGCGCAATTCATTCAGTTGTGTATGGTGGATTTTCTGTAGAAGCTTTACACGAAAGATTGGAAGATAGTCAATCAAAAGTTTTAATAGTTTCAGATGGCGCTTATCAAAGAGGAAAAATTGTTGAGCTTAAAAAAATTGCTGATGAAGCCTTACAGCGCGCTGCAACTGTAGAAAGTGTTCTTGTAGTAAAGAGAACCGGACATCAAATCAATATGGAATTTGGAAGAGATATGTGGTATCACGAATTAATGAATCTTCCGATCGCTAATAACACAGATTGTCTTGAAATTGTTGATGCTGAAGATCCATTGTTTATGTTATACACTTCCGGTACTACCGGAAAACCAAAAGCTATTGTGCATACGCACGGCGGTTATATGGTTGGCACGTACGCAACATTAAAATATGTTTTTGATATTCACGAAGAAGATAGATATTGGTGTGCTGCTGATCCAGGTTGGATAACTGGACACAGCTACATTGTTTATGGTCCTTTATTAAACGGAGCAACATCATTTATGTATGAAGGAGCACCAACTTTTCCATATCCGCATCGTTGGTGGCAAATGATAGAGAAGTATGGAATTAATATTTTATACACTGCTCCAACTGCAATTCGTGGTTTGATGAGATTTGGTGATGCATGGCCAAATCGCTACAACTTATCTTCATTAAGATTGCTTGGAAGTGTTGGTGAACCAATAAATCCGGAAGCCTGGAAGTGGTATCATCGTGTAATCGGAAAAGAAAGATGTCCGATTATGGATACTTGGTGGCAAACAGAAACCGGAATGTTTATGATTACTCCGATGCCTTGCACTCCATTAAAACCTGGATCAGGAACAAAACCTTTTCCTGGATTGATTATGGATATTGTTGATGAAGAAGGAAAATCAGTAAAACCAAATGAAGAAGGATATTTAGTAATTAAAACTCCCTGGCCATCAATGTTAAGAACAATTTGGAATGATCCTGATAAATATGTAACCCAATACTGGAGTAAATATCCCGGAATGTATATGACAGGTGATTCCGCAAGAAGAGATGGAGATGGTTATTACTGGATAATTGGTCGCGTTGATGATGTAATAAAAGTTTCTGGATACAGATTAGGAACAGCAGAAATTGAAAGTGCCTTAGTCAGCCATCAATCAGTTGCTGAAGCTGCTGCTATTGGATTACCTCACGATGTAAAAGGTAATGCAATTCATTGTTATGTTTTATTAAGAACAGGATATGAAAAATCTGATAAGCTTGTGGAAGAATTAAGAGCGCATGTAGGACACGAAGTTGGTCCAATTGCCAAACCTGAAAGTATAGAAATTGTAGACTCGCTACCAAAAACAAGAAGCGGAAAAATTATGCGAAGAGTTTTAAAAGCTCGTGCTCTTGGTCAGGATCCAGGAAATTTAAGTACTTTGGAAGAATAAAAATACTAAACTGTAGTATTTGGTCTGCAAGTCTTAATTGGCTTGCAGAATTATTTTGCTGATTCAAAAATAATGGCATTTAAAAAGTGTATAAAATAAAAATCAATTACTATATATTAGCGCTGCGTAAAAATATTCACAATTCAGAACTATAATTTTGCAGATAAATTATCCTTTGATTTTTAGATTATTAATATTCTTCACAATAATTTCAATACAAGTTTCTTATGCACAACAATTTGGGAAACTTAGAGGTGTTGTATCAGACTCAATAAATGGTGAAGCATTAGTTTTTTGCAACATCTATCTTGACGAATTAAAGACTGGAACCTCTACCGATAAACGAGGAATGTTTTTAATAAATCAAATTCCACCGAATATAAAATTTACAGTTCTAATTTCTTACGTTGGTTATCAAACAAAAACAATTGTATTTGAAGTCCAACCAAACGAATTAAAAGATATAGAAATAAATTTAGAGCCATTAAGCATTGAACTAAGTGCAGTTGAAAAGATTGGCGAACGATACGTTGAAAAAAATGTTACAGATTTAGGTCTAGAAAAAATTTCTATAAAACAGCTTGAAATTTTGCCAAAGGGAGTTGAAACTGATGTAATTAGAAGTTTACAATATTTGCCTGGAGTAAGTTCAACCGGAGATATTTCTGCGCGTTACTACGTTAGAGGTGGAAGCAGCGATCAGAACTTAGTTTTGTTAAATGGAGTAACTCTTTATGCGCCATTTCATTCTTTAGGTTTATTTAGTGTTATCGATCCTGATATGATAAATTCAATAGAGTTTTTTAAAGGTGGTTTTTCTTCTGATTATTCCGGAAGACTTTCATCCATCCTAAATGTTTTAACAAAAGATGGAAATAAAAATAGATTTGGTGCTGCCGCAAGTGCAAGTTTTTTAACTGGCAAAGGCTTACTTCAAGGCCCGATTCCAAATGGATCATTTATGGCCTCAGGTAGATTTAGTTATTCAAATAAAATTCTTAAAAGTTTTTTAGATCAAAAAACTGTTCCTGTAGATTTTTACGATATCTCTGCAAGAATTAATTATTCAAGTCCGGATATTTTTAACAATGCAAAGTTTAGTTTATTTACTTTCTTAACTAATGATAAAATTTCCTATAACGATCCATCGCGTGAAGGATATTCCTGGAAAAATAATTTATTAGGATTTGAGTGGCTGCAAGTTTACGATGCTCCTTTATTTTCCCGACTCGGTATTTCGCTAAGTAAATTTGAAGGAAAAATAATTCCTAATGAAAGTAATCTTAAACCACTTACAAACGATTTGCAAGATGTAACGATTTCATTTGATTTGAATGCTGTGTTTAATAGTAAAGATCAGGTTGATTTTGGTTTAATGATTAAACTTTTAAGTGCAAAATTATTTATGGAAAATAAAACCGGAGTTGAATCTGATATTGATCGTTTTGCCGGTAACATTAGTATTTATGGAAAATATAAATTACTTCGTTATGAAAATTTTGGTTTGGATATTGGATCCAGACTTAATGTTACTGGAATAAACTCAAATACCGGCGGAACATTTGAACCAAGAATAAGTTTTACTTACAATCCTTATGATGATTTAATATTTAAAGGTTCAACTGGAATTTATATTCAAGAAGTTTCTACTCTTACTGATGAAGATGAAATCATATCAATATTTGATCCCTGGATTATCATTCCTGATTATTTAGATCCTGCAAAAAGTTTTAGTTACTCCGGTGGAATACAATATAATTTTTCACCAGATGTAAATATTCAGATAGAAGGTTATCATCGTAATTCAACTAATGTTCCTGTAACAAATGACGAAAAATATTTTTCATTTGATCCTGATTTAGTCTCAAGTAGTCAGGAATCTTATGGCTGGGAATTTAGATTTAATCTTCAAGATAATCTTTATTCAATTACAACATCATACTCATTAAGCTGGGCATATAAAAAAGTAAATGATTATACATATTATCCAAAGTATGATACAAGACATGCTGGAAATATTATGTTTGAGTTTAATCCTGGAAATGCCTGGAGTCTTAGTTCAGTCTGGTCACTTTATTCTGGGCTACCCTTTACAGAAATAATTTCTTATTACGATAAATATAATATTCAAAATCCTTTTGAAGTTTTACCCGGAACAGAAAACTATGTGCCATATTTAATTCTTGCAGATAAAAATTTGGGAAGATTGGCGTCATATCATCGATTAGATCTTGGAGTTTCTAAAAAACTTTCATTCGGGCCAACAATTTTTACAATTAGTTTAAATGCAATAAATGTGTATAATAGAAAAAATATTTTTTACTACGAACGTGATTCAGGAAGACGAGTAAATATGTTGCCATTTTTATTTACTGCAACTATTAAAGCAGAAATATGAAAATGAGATTTATATTTTTGGTTGGATTAATTATTCCATTCATTATTTCTTGTGATGAATCATTTAATCCTTACACAACTTTTAAGCAAAACTATGGTGTGGCTTGCATTTTAAGATCGGATACTACATTGCAAATTACATCACTTTTTAAAAGTTATTTAGACGAAAACAATAACCAGCCAAAATTATTTTTTGAAGATAATGCAGATGTCCGTATTTGGCGTGGTGATTCAGTATACAGGTTAACAGATACGATGTTTGTTTTAAGTGAAAGTAATGATTCAATAAAATGCTACTATTCAAATAAGTTTAAAATCGATTCCAATGAAGATATTGGAATTGAAATTTTATTATCCAACGGTAAAAGATTGAAAGGATTATCTAAAACTCCTTCAGATATATCTTTTAAGAACACAAGTGAAGTTATCATTCCACCAGTCAATAAAAATGTAATCCAGATATTTTGGAATTCAGCAGGGATAGAAAATTTTTATACTGCACAAATGAAAATCAAATGTGAAATGATTGAAAACGGAACTAACAAAATATTTTATCGAGTACTTCCAAAATCAATCATTACAGTTGATGGAGTTACGACTCCGGTTTATCCAAAACCCACAAAAAATGCTTCAGTTGTTTATAATCTTGATGCAATTTCCTGGTATCTTCAGTCGTTTTCAGATTCACTTAGTAATTCAAATGCTGTAACTATTCATCAGTCGATAGAAGTGGAAATTATAACTTTTGATAGAGAAGTATCGCGTTATATCTCTGTTTCAAATAGTAGTACAGATAATCTTTCAATCAGATTTGATGAAGGAGAATACACAAATATTTCTGGTGGATTAGGAATTTTTGGATCACAAATTAGTACAAAGTATTCACGACTTAAATTTTTAGAAAGCTACGTAAGTTCTTTCAATTTCAATTTTATTTTTGATAATTAATTTTACTCAAATCAGATGAAGTTTAACTTTAAACAAATATTAAAAAGTCTTTCAGTTCTGATTCTACTTTTTGTTATAATTAGTTGTGATAAGGAAATATCTCATAGTCCAGTTGAACCTGAACCAAATAATGGAAACTTAAAAGTATTTTCTTATCCAAATGGATTTTTAATTTATCTGAATGGAAGAAATTCCGGATCGATTACTCCGGATAGTTTATTGTTTTTAGACCCGGGTAATTATCAAGTAACATTAAAGAAAAAATATTTTAGAGATTCCACATTTAGTATCATTTTAGCGGAAGATCAAAAAATAAATTTAGAAATCGATTTTACACAAAACCCGGCCATGAGAGGCAAATTAAATATCACTTCAATACCTGTTGGTGCAAATATTTTTATAAATGATTCATCATTAGGGCTAACAACTCCGCAAACTATTCAAGCATTAATGCCGGGTGAATACGATGTTAAAATTTCATTTCCTCAACATCGAACTGCTTCTGCAATATCAACCGTTACGAGTGGAACTACAAGCTATTTCACAAAAGCTTTAGTTGACACATCTGTTTGGGTTGATTATCAAGTGGGAAATTCTGGTCTTGTTAGTAATAATCTTAGCTGTGTTGCAATCGATAAAAATGGACACAAATGGATTGGATCATTTGACAAAGGATTAATGAAGTTTGATGGAACTAATTTTACAGTATTCAACAAAAATAATTCAGGGCTTCCAAATGATAGAGTGTTATCTATTTCTGTTGATAGCCAAAATAAAATTTGGGTAGGTACAAATGATGGATTAGGAATTTATGATGGTTCATCCTGGATAGTTTACAATAAAAATAATTCAGGATTAAGATCAAATGAGATTTTATCTGTTAAATTCGATAACTCTATTACCTGGATTGGTGCTTATACAGGGCTATATAGATTTGATGGTACTAACTGGACAAGGTACAACGATTCTCAACTTAGTATCTGGGTAAATGATTTAGAAATTGATAATGGTGATGTCTGGCTTGCAACAACATCAGGAATTGCAAGATTAAAAAATGAAACATTAGAATATTTTATTGATACTACTTATTTGTATCCAACAAAAATAATTTCAGCAGTTGAGAAAGATGAATTTGGTAACATCTGGTTTTGTCATTTAAATAGTGATGGCAAAAGAAACGGCGTTTCATATTTCAATGGTTCAACTTTTACCAATTTTTATTTCGGAACAGCTTTAAATGCAATGAATTCACTTTTTACTGATTCAGAAAATAATAAATGGATTTCAACTAATGAGGGATTGGTAAGATTAAATTCAAATAATATCGCAACAACGTATAATAAATCTAATTCTTATATCACAAGCGAAAAAGTTTCGAGTAGTGCGATAGATCAGAATGGCGTACTTTGGATAACGACATATTTTAATGGATTAAACAAATTTAAATTCAATTCTAAATAAATTAACAAATAAATATAATTTAAGGTTAATATAATTATGAAATATCTTTTACAAACATTTTTAATTTTATGGTTTTCATTAATTGGATTTGCACAAGAATTAATTCTAATTGATTGGCTAAAAACAGTTCCTGAAATTGAAGTTGTTGATACAATCAATAGTGATAACTTTTCTGAAGTATATGAAGTTTTTATAACTCTACCAATTGATCACAATAATCCAGAAGGTCCAAAATTTAAAGAACAAATATTTTTATCACATGTTGATAAAGATAAACCAGTTGTGATTGAGCTTGATGGTTATGCTGTTACTAATCGTCCCACAGAATTAAGCAAGATTTTAAAATGTAACCAGATTATGGTTGAACATAGATGTTTTGGTGAATCTGTTCCTGCTCCTTTTGATTGGAAATATTTAACGATTGAACAGGCAGCAAAAGATCATCACAGAATTATAGAATTGTTTAAACAATATTATACTGGTAAATGGATCAGTACTGGAATCAGTAAAGGCGGATCTTGTGTAATTTTTCATAAATATTTTTATCCAAATGATGTTGATGTTGCTGTCCCTTATGTTGGTCCTTTAAATTATTCAATTGATGATCAAAGAGTTTATGAATGGATAAAATCTGTTTCCACGCCTGAATGCAGAGAAAAAGTTTATAATTTTCAAAAATTATGTTTTGAAAAACGCGATGATCTTTATCCAATGTTCTTAAAAAATGCAGAGAATAAAAAACTTACTTACGATATTGTTGGTTATGATAAAGCTTTTGAATACTCTGTACTAGAATTCTCTTTTGCATATTGGCAATGGAGTGATGGCGATTGTTCAAAAATTCCAGACGAAAGCTCAACTCTAGAAGAAATCTGGGATGAACTAGCCAGCTATGGTGGAGTAACCTATTTTGATGATTCAAGTATCAATGGTATTTATCCATTTTTTTATCAATGCTATACGGAGTTTGGTTACTATGCTTATGATATTCAACCATTTAAAGAGTTTATAAAATATGCTGATGGACAAACTCCATTTTTTATACCTAAAGATTCTAAACCAATCTACGATTCAAGATTGTTGGAGAAAATTAATGATTGGGCTTCAAATGAAGGAGAGAAATTTATTTACATTTATGGTGGAAATGATCCATGGACATCAACAGGAGTTTGTTTAACCGGAAAGACAAATTCTATTAAAATGGTTTTACCAAATGGGTCGCATGGATCCAGGATTAGAGGATTTTCTAAGAAGGATAAAGAGTTGATATATTCTAAGTTGGAAGGCTGGCTAGAGGTTAAAATCGAACGCTAGATTTTTAATAATTATTTTACACTAAAAAGGGAATTATTTGATTCCCTTTTTTTATATTGCGCTTAACCTTTATATGTGCCACTTATCACTGAACTTTTGGGCTCCTTTATTCGTTTACATATTTTTACTCATTCATTAACTAAACTATTTCAATGGAAACTAAAAACGCAGACTTATCATCTTTAAGAATTGATAGATCCAATAAACCGGAAGTAAACCCGAGTAAAAAAAATATTTTTATAATAGTGGGTGTTATCATATTCCTAGTAGTTGGATATTTTGTAATCACATCTTTTCTTGGTTCATCGGTTGAAGTTAAACTAACTACTGCGGTGCTTCAAAAACCAGGACAAACAACAGCATCATTAAATGCAAGCGGATATGTTGTTGCGCAGCGTAAAGCTGCCATTGCATCGAAAGGTACTGGAAGATTAATCTTTCTTGGAGTTGTTGAAGGTGATAAAGTTAAGAAAGATCAAATAATTGCTCGATTAGAGAATACAGATATTAATGCTCAACTCGATGAAGCAAAAGCAAATTTAAAATTATATCAGGCTGATTTAGTAAGCGCAGAAAATACTTTTAATCGTGAAAAAGAATTATTTAGAAAGGGATTAAGCTCGCAACAAGTATTCGATCAAGCTGAAGCCACTTATAACAGATTGCTTGCTTCGATTGAAGTTGCAAATGCTAGAATCAAACAATATGAAGTTGCGCTTGAAAATACTTTGATACGTGCACCTTTTGACGGAACAGTTCTAACAAAGAATGCAGAAGTTGGTGAAATTGTAGCTCCTTTTGGTGGAAGTACAACTTCCAAAACTGCTGTGGTTACAATCGCTGATATGAATTCATTACTTGTGGAAGCTGATGTTTCTGAATCAAATATTGAAAGAATTTCAGTTAACCAGGATTGTGAAATAACCCTTGACGCTTATCCTGAAAAAAGTTATTCTGCTTTTGTATTTAAAATTGTTCCAACTGCTGATCGTTCCAAAGCTACAGTTCTTGTTAAAGTAGGTTTTAAAAATTACGATAGCAGTGTGCTTCCTGAAATGAGTGCAAAGGTTTCTTTCTTTACAGAGCCTGTTGATACTTCAATTACAAATCAGAAACCGATTCTTGTTATACCTTCATCTGCAGTTCAATCAGAAAACGGGAACAGCTTTGTTTTTACAATATCAAATGATAAAGCTGTAAAAAATGAAATTGTAACCGGACAAAAATTAGGATCGTATGTAGAAGTGATTTCGGGATTACAATCAGGTCAAAAAGTCATCAACAATCTTGATGAAAAAATTAAAGATGGTGTTGAAGTAAAATTAGCTGAGCAATAAAAGTTTAAACAAATCCAGGAGATTAAATGGCATCATTAATAACAGTACAGAATGTTTCTAAATCTTATTGGCGAGAAAAAATTGAAATTCCTGTATTAAACAACATCACAATTAATGTTGAGCAAGGAGAGTTTCTTGCGTTGATGGGACCGTCAGGTTCTGGAAAAACAACATTGTTAAATCTTATTGCAGGAATTGATAAGCCAAGTAATGGAAATATTATTGTTAATGGAACTGATATTTCTTCACTAGGCGAATCAGCTTTAGCCAAATGGCGAGCAAACAATGTTGGGTTTATTTTTCAGTTTTATAATTTGATCCCTGTACTCTCAGCATTTGAAAATGTTGAGTTGCCTTTGCTGCTAACAAAACTTTCCAAAGCTCAAAGAAAAAAACAAGTTGAAACTGCATTAACGCTTGTTGGACTTGGAGATCGAATGCATCATTCACCAAAGCAACTTTCTGGTGGACAGGAACAAAGAGTAGCAATTGCACGAGCGATTGTAACAGATCCTGTTTTACTAGTTGCAGATGAACCTACTGGAGATCTTGACAGACATTCAGCTGAAGAAATTCTTACTTTGATGGAAAGATTAAACAAAGAATATCAAAAAACAATAATAATGGTTACACACGATCCGCATGCTGCTGAAAGAGCAAAGTTAGTAAAGCATCTTGAAAAAGGTGATTTGGTAGGAGCATAAAATGAAAATCCTAAAATTAATTTTCGCAAATGCATTAAGGCATAAGCTTAGAACATCCCTTACTGTAATTGGTATTGCAATCGCAGTAATAGCTTTTGGTGTTTTAAGAACTGTAGTTACAGTATGGGATTCAAGCGTTGATGCCGCTGCAGCTAATAGATTGATAACAAGACAAGCTGTTTCTTTTATTTTCCCGTTGCCTTATGCTTATAAAGAAAAGATATTGAATGTAGATGGTGTTAAGAATGTTAGCTTTGCCAATTGGTTTGGTGGAGTTTATAAAGATAAAAACAATTTTTTTGCCAGATTGTGTGTTGATGCTGAAACTATATTTGATGTAATGCAGGAATTTTTAATAACTCCTGAAGAACTGGCAAACTTTAAGAAGGAAAGAAATGCGTGTGTAATTGGTCAGGACATTGCCACACAGTATAATATTAAAGTGGGTGATCAAATGGTTTTAGAAGGGGATATTTTTCCGGGTAGATGGGAGTTTGTAGTCCGCGGAATCTATAAGCCAAAAAATAAAAATACCGATGATACACAGATGTTATTTCATTGGACTTATGTTGATGAACGGATGAAAGTTGAGTCACCAACTCGTGCAGGAAATGTAGGTTGGTATATTGTGCTGATTAATGATGCCAATAAAGCTGCTGAAATATCTGAAGGAATTGATGCAATATTTAAAAATTCTTCTGCTGAAACTAAAACAGAAACTGAAAAAGCTTTTACTCAAGGATTTGTTTCTGCTTCCGGTGCGATTATAACTGCAATGAATTTTATGTCATTTGTAATCATAGGTATTATAATGCTTGTACTTGCAAACACAATGATAATGGCTGCAAGAGAGCGGACTCGTGAATATGCAGTTCTTAAAACTTTAGGCTTTTCTGCATTTCATTTAGTTGGATTAATTTTGGGTGAATCATTGGTTATAGCATTAATTGGTGGCGGAGTTGGTATTACATTAACTTATCCAATTGTCGCAGGATTTGAACAAGCTATGCCAAAAGGATTTTTCCCATTTTTCTTTATCGAACCAATCACAACTATAATTGCGATGAGTGCAGCAATCTTGATTGGGATTCTTGCATCGATTTTCCCAATTCAAAGAGCACTAAAAACAAATATTGTTGATGGTTTTAGATTTGTTGGATAAGTAAGCCCATCTCCCAACCTCTTCCCTAAGGGAAGAGGAGTAAGAGGTTTTTGAAATCGATTAAAATAATTAATTCGTGAAAATATTTTTTACAAAATTTATAACTTTCCTATTCTCTCCCCTTAGGGGAGAGCTAGAGAGGGGCTATTATTATGAAAATACCTTTTAAATATACTTTTAGAAATTTTAAAGCTAGAAAACTAACTGCAATTATAACTGTTAGTGGTATTGCAATGGTAGTTTTTGTTTTCGCTGCCGCATTGATGATGGCTTATGGTGTTGAAAAAACTTTAGTATCAACTGGATCTGCGGAAAATATTAAAATCCTTCGTCAATCATCACAAGGAGAAATAAGTAGTATTATTGATGGAGATACTCAAAATATAATTCGAGCTCTTCCGCACATAGCAAAAGGAAATGATGGGAATTTATTAATATCAGCTGAGCCAGTAGTAATAATTAATCTTGCTATAAAAAGTGGTGGAATGAGTAATGTTACAGTTCGTGGTGTTTCTCAACCAGTATATCAACTTAGGGAACAAGTTAAATTGATTGAAGGCAGGTTATTTAATCCATCGTTAAGAGAATTGATTGTTGGTAAGTCAATCAACAGTAAATTTGAAGGTGCTCAAATTGGAAGCAAAGTAAAATTTGCCGGTGATAATTGGGAAATAGTTGGTTTGTTTGAAGCAGATGGAAGTGGTTTTGAATCTGAAATGTGGGGAGATTCCCAGCAATTATTAAATGCATTTAATAGAGAATCAAGCGTTTCAACTTTAACATTAAAGTTAGATGATATGGCAAACTTTGAAGAATTTAAAAGAGCATTTGAAACTGATAAAAGACTGAAAGAGTTTGAACCTAAAATTGAGCAAAAGTATTTTGAGGAACAATCTGAAATTTTGGCAACATTCATTCGAGTACTTGGAATATTTATTACTGTAATCTTTAGTTTTGGAGCTACGATCGGGGCAACAATTACAATGTATTCTGCAGTTGCAAATAGAACTGTAGAAATTGGTACAATGCGCTCACTCGGATTTAGCAGAAGAAGCATACTTACAGCTTTTCTTTTTGAAGCATTACTAACCTCATTGGTTGGCGGGATTATTGGATTGTTTATTGCATCGTTCTTACAATTTTTTTCAATATCAACTTTAAACTGGAATTCATTTTCAGAACTTGCATTTTCATTTTCCCTTTCGCCATCAATAATTATTTCATCATTAATTTTTGCATTGGTAATGGGTGTCCTTGGTGGATTTTTCCCATCAGTTCGTGCTGCAAGATTAAATATTGTTAAAGCATTAAGAGCAGGTTAGATTTTTATTTGTCATTCCTGCGAACCTGCCTGACGGTAGGCAGGAGCGGGAATCTCTTTTAAGGCTAGAGAAAGATATTTATCTATTTATTGTTCAAAAGAATATTCAGCTGACTTTTTAATTCATCTTTAGCGGTTTGAGCTTGTTTAAAAATCAAATCAGCTTTTACAAAATCAAAAACTCTTACATCATAAATTTCCGGTCTGATGTAAATATCAGGTTTAAGAAATTTTAACCTTTCTTTAATGATAGAATTCTGCATAGTCTGATAAGTTGTAAAAACAGAGTCAAATGTCGGTGGAATTTCGCTTTCATTTTGTGCTTTGAATGCTGTAACGTCAATAGCAATCGTTATATCACATTTATCCATTATCAAATCAAAGGGAAGGGGATTAACTGCGCCTCCATCAATTAGAATTCTGTTTTTTATTTTAACAGGAGTGAATAAACCAGGCAATGAGTAGCTTGCTTTTATTGGTTGGATCAAATCACCTTTTTCAAAGATAACTGCTTCCTTTTTCCAATAATCTGTTGCAACTATTTTTAAAGGAATTTTTAATTCTTCAAATCTTGAAACTTGAAGATGGGATTTCATATAATTCTGGAATTTCTCTCCTTTGATAAATCCGGATCTTATAAACTGAGGATCAAACATCGTAAACATTTTTACGATATCAGATTTTAGTAAAAAATCAAATACAGAATCGCTTTTTGGATTTATAAGCTGATTAAGAATTTCTCGCATTTCTTTTGCTGAAAATCCTGCAGCATAAAATGCACCAACAACGGCCCCAATACTAGAGCCAGAAATAATTGTAGGTTTAACTCCAAGTTCATCAAGAGCTTCAATCATTAAAAGGTGAGCAATCCCACGTGCACCGCCGGCACCAAATGAAATTCCTATAGTAGGACTGCTTATATTATTTTTAATTTTCATTGTTTTAATCAGTGTAAATCCGTTAAATCAGTTTCATCAGTGTGCCATTGTATTTAATTTTCCACTTGAAAAACAGAGTCAAGCACAGTTCCATCAACCCATTTAACAATTGCAACAACTTTTTCTTTATTTACTTTTGGTTTTGCAGGAGCACCGCCACATATTTCATCAACTTCTTTTTTTATTTGTTTGATATCTTTTATTGGAAGTCCAGAACCTTTAACTGCAGTTAGCAAATCTTTTCTTTTTGGATTAATTGCGATCCCTCTTTCAGTGATGATAACATCAATCAATTCACCAGGCCCACAAATAGTTGTAACATCATCAACTATAACTGGAATGCGATCTCTAAAAGATGGAATAGCAAGTATTGTGCATTTTGAATACAAACAATTCTGCCAACCACCAATTCCGTGTAATAAATATCCATCAGAATGAGTAACAACATTAGCATTAAACTTAACATCAACTTCAGTTGCACCAAGAACGGCTGTATCAACTATCGAAGCAAAATTACCTTTCCCATGAAAATTATAACTTGTAAATGGAGAAGTGTTAACGTGATTTGCATTTTCACGCATACTTCTTACTCCTTCAAGATCAAAAGTTTGTCCATCAAGAATGTAATCTGTTAGACCTTCTTCAAGCATTTCAACTAAATATTTTGTACTGCCGCCGCGCATAAATCTTGCTTTAACACCTTTGGCTTTCATCTTTTCTTTTAGGAAAAGTACAAATGCAAGATTAGTTCCGCCAGCACCAGCTTGAAGTGAAAATCCATCTTTCATAATTCCCGCTGCTTCAATAAAGTCCGCAACATACTCAGCGATCAATAATCGATCTGGTGATTTTGTTACTTCAGTTGTGCCGCTAACAATTTTTTTTGGATCACCAAGTGATTCAACTTCAACAACAAAATCAACATTACCTCCTTGAATCTGCCATGGAACACAAGGGAAGGGAACAAGGTTATCTGTAACGATAATTACTCTATCCGCATATTCAGAATCGCCGAGTGCAAATCCAATCAGTCCGCACGCAGATTTACCGCGATCACCGGTTGCATTACCAAATGGATCTGCAGTTGGCGCAAGGATAACTGCGATATCTACACGCACTTCACCATCTTGCATAGACTGGTATCTGCCTCCATGTGAACGAAGGACTCCTACACCTTTCATTTTTCCTTCAGTTGTAAATTTACCAAGTGGTCCATTCATACTTCCTTCGATGTGATGAATTGTTCCATCTTCTAAATATTTTATCAAATGTGAATGAACAGGAAAAGAAGCTGAAGGAAACCATCGAATATTTTTTATTCCCATTTCTTTAACTGCATCAAACAACATATTTGTAACTGCATCACCGTTGCGAAGATGATGATGAGTTGAAATTGTCATTCCATCTTTTAATCCAGCTTTCTTTAAAGCAGTTTTTAAATCTTTAACAACTTTATTTCCATCAGAAGGATAATCAATACAAGTACGAATTTGCGGTTTAGCTTTTGCTCCTGTTGGTTTATATTTATCAACTCCCATAAAAGGAATTTGAATTTCTCCGTTTACTTCTGTTGGAACAAATCTTCCTGCTGCGTTTTTTACTAGTTTCATATTTAGTCTTATATGTTAATAATTAAGTTTAATTCCAAAACCAATTTGTCTTGGTGGGCTGTAAAATGTTTGTTGATGATCATCAGGGTTATAAACGTTCAATAATCTATGCAAATCCCTGGCTTGTTCTCCGTAGATTTGTACAAGACCATTTATCATATCAAATCCATCATTATCAACTGAACCCGATGTTGAAAAAACATCATATATATTATTTTTATCAAATAGATTTATCACATAGATATAAAAATCTAAACTTAAATTACTTAAAAATTGGAATCTCTTTTCTATTTTTATATCAATTTGATTTGTAGAAGGAGTTGTTTCCGGAAATGCTTGAAAAGTAGAATAATTTGTCTTATAAATTCGTCTTATTGGATGACCACTATTAAATTTACAATATGTCGAGAAGTTCAGTCCATTAAAAATTGATGAAATACTATTTATGCTAGAAAAATCATAAGCTAAAAGAATATTGAAGAATATTTTATTGGATTGCTCAACATCTAATAACTCTTTTGTAGTGTTTATAAAAATCGAAGTCTGATTTTCTGGAGTAGGTAATGATACTAATTCAGTTGAGTTTTGATAGTTGAAACTTGTGTTTAAAAATAGTCCATTAGTATAACAATCTAAGTTTATCTCAATTCCATTTACATTTCTAGTTCGTTTATTATCTAAATAATTATAAGGAAATTCATTCCCTTGAAAATTAATGATGGTATATTCTAAGCTTATTAAATTTGAAATTCGTTTATTGTAATATGTTAAACCGACATTGAGGTGATTAATTGTGCAATATTCTAATCCCAATTGAAATTGCTTAGTAATAATTGGAGATAAAGTTCCGCCATAATTACTTATAGCTGTATTACTTGCTTCCAAGGATGAAGTTGATGCTGAGTAGGGCTGGTTTTGTACATTTTGTGAATAACTGGTAAAAAAAGAAAGGTTATTTAATGCTTTATATTTAACAAAAACTTTGGGAGAAACAAAATTAAATAAATTAGTTTTTACATAACCTGATTCAATTCTGTCATCTGTATCAAAATTGATTGATCTTTCAGGATTTGAGGGATCAATCATTCTTTCTTGATCAAATTCAAATACATCATATCTTAGCCCAAGATCAAAAATTAGATCATCATTAAGCTGAAAATTATCTTGTATAAAAATCGCTGCAAAAAATGGTTCTGGTCGTCTATCATCTTCTGAAGAGTCTTCATTCCCAAGTATATCATATCCAACATTACCTACAGCCCATCGATTTAAAATAATCTCTTTTATTTGATCATCTGAATATGATACATAATTTGAATCATTTTTGTAAATATCTAAATATCCAGCAAGGGATTTTTGATTGTATGCGTACCAGTATTTGTATCTCAATAAATCAAAGTTACCGCCTATAGATAAATTATGATTTTTAAAATTAAATTTAACTTGGCCTGAAAAAGATATTACTGATTGTGTTGATATTTTATGATCAATTGATGGATAACCATATCCTTCAAAAGCCCACCCAGATATGTTTCTTTCTAATGGCAATTGAAATCTTCCATACCAATTTGAAGCAATTTCTTGTTCCGTCCTATTCCAAACAACTCCAGCATTGGCATTGGCTACGCTATCTCCGTAAGACCAATAATCATCACCAAGAAACTCATCTGTTGTAATGTCATTTTTAAAAGAATAATTGGCATTCAAAGAATATGATAATATCTCACTAAGTTGATGATCAAATTTTACATTAAATATCCCACCATTTTTATCCACTAAACCTGCTCGTGGATTTAAGTATTGTAAAACATGATTTCTTTCAGCAAAAGTATTTTCATCAAAATAAATTCCATAAGCTCTTATTTTAATAGCGTCAAAATCGAAGTCAAGAGTTGAAACAGAAGTAAAATTTTCTAAAGAATTAAAATTTACAATTCCTGCTGGAAGAAATATTTGTAAAGTATCTGGATAATAAGGACCATTATCAAATTGTCTATCAATACCAGGATATCTTTGTGGATTTTTATCTCTCTGGAATAGATAGTTTATATTTGTGTAAAACTTTATATTATCAAAGTATAAAGGGCCACTTAAACTTATATTGGTTTCATTATATCCATAGAAATATGCACCCAATCTTTTCTTTCCTGAATACGGATCACTTGTGAAAGTCATATTATCGCTCAAGTGTTCAGCTTTAAATTCCAATTTTTCTCCTCCAGATTTTAATTTATAGTTAAATAAACCAGAGGAAACATTTCCTAAATCTGCAGGGATCAAACCATTATAAAAATCTATTTGTTCAAACGCATTTGGATTGATAAAGAAAGAATTTTTTCCTGAAAAAAGATCATTGAATTTTGAACCTTCGATAGAAAAACCGGTTTCATAGCTTTCACCACCACGGATATAAAAATCCTGGAAGTATGATACGACTCCGGGATAAATTCTGTTAAGATTGTTCTGATTTTTAAACGGCAATTTATCAAGAATTGAGTCAGCAATTGTATAACTATTTATATTTTCCTCAGTTAAAACAGTTGAATCAGGATTTATGTAATAATTAGAAAATTCAAGACTATCAGCAAATAAGGGCGCACTAAAAACAAAAAAACAAATTGAACAAATCAAGAACCTCATAATCTTCTCCCTTCAATCTTATGAGAATGACGTTAAAGTCAGTCCTCCAATTAAATTAAATGATTAAGTTTAGCTAAATGCATTATGTTTTGTGCCCGTTTAACAACGGGCGGATCAATCATTTTGCTTCCAAGTGAAACGACACCTAAACCTTTTTTCTCTGCTTCCTCAAATGCCTGAACAATTTTTTTAGCTTTTTCAATTTCTTCTGTTGTTGGTGCAAAAGCTTCGTGTACAACTTTTATTTGTCTTGGATGAATGCAGCCTTTACCTTCAAACCCAAGAGACTTTGCTTCGAGAACACTTTGTCTTAATGCTTCCATATCTGCAACATCTGAGAATACTGTATCTATTGCCTGAATTCCCGCTGCTTTTGCAGCGTTAACTAACATTTGTCTTGCAAAAATACTTTCGCGCCCTTCGTTAGTGCGCTGAGTTCCAATATCTGCGGTGTAATCTTCAAGTCCTATTGCAAGTGCACAATTATTTTTTGAAGCAGATGCAATTTCATACGCTTTAATAACTCCAAGAGCACTTTCGATTATTGGCATAAAGTAAATAGGATTTTCAACTTTGTGCTGCCTCTTTAATTTCTCAACTTCTTTTTCGAGCTGGTGAATTTGCTCTGCTGATTCACACTTTGGGACAAGAATTACATTTACATTATTTGGGACAATAAATTTTAAATCATCCAATCCTTTTGGAAGCTGATTGATACGAACCATTCTTTCTGCGCCGTAAAAATCAACTGAGCGCAAAGAATTTCTTACAAGAAGTTGTGCAGCATCTTTTTCCGATGGCGCAACGCTATCTTCAAGATCAAGAATAATTCCATCTGGAGAATGAAGTCCTGCATTAACAAAAAACTTTGGTTCATTTCCTGGCAGATATAATCTGCTTCTTCTAAGCTGATCTTTTTTTGTTGAGTATAAATTTTTCTCGTGGAAGGGAAGTAAATATTCTTTTTTAAGATTGGGGAATAAACGTTTAACAGCAAGTTCAAATCTTGCTGCAAGAATAAATGGCAAAGCTCCATTATCTTCCAACAAAATCTTTGCATCCTTCAATCCGAAGAATTTGGACATATCGAGAATCATTTGTTTGATTGATTCTCCATACATCACATCAACTTTACTTTTTAAATCGATTTTTATTCCACCAGAATTTTTTAGTTCAATTTCAAAATAGCAATCAGAGCGAACACTTTCGCCTCTTTTACCAGCAGATGATTTCAATATTTTTTTCATATAATATAAGTTTTAATTTTAATACAATAGCAAACAGATAACACTGATTGGACAGATCTGCGATGATCTGTAAAATCAGCGTCATCAGTGTGCCATTCTTTATTTATACAATTAATTTCTTCATAAATTCTCTTGCAGTCATTAACTCTGCGCTAAAGATCGCATCCTTAATTTCTTTTCTTCTGCCTGCAACAAGCAATTGGGATGAAAGTGCTTCAAACTTGTTATCAAGATCTTCCATTGTCATTGGTTCTCTTGGATCCCCTTTTGGATATTCTAAGTACTCAGAAAATTCTCTTCCATCTTTTGTTCTCACAATAACTTTACTTGGTTGTTTTGCAGGAAACATTTTTTCAAACTCAACAGATGGCTCACCTTTAATTCTATCAATTACTTCCCAAATTCTTGAATCTTTTAGTTTTTCATCTGAAAATGATTGTGTTGTTACTTTATGATCAACCAGTGCTGCAGCTATACAATAGGGAAGTGAATGATCCGCAGTTTCTCTGGATTCCGGACGATACTTATGTGGATCAAAAAGAATATCGTATGCTTGTGCTAATGTTGTTAGTGTTACAGATTCTATCTGATCGTAACTGATATTATTTTTTGTTACAACATTTAGTGTTGCAGATAGATGTGTGTGTGTTAATGCCTCAGTTGGGAATGCTTTCATTCCGCATTCAAGAATTTTATAAAATTCTCCGAGCCCACCGATAAGTTTATCAATATTCCATTTCCATTCAGAAACTCCATCACGACCTTTCATACTTTGCGGTTCAACTTTATTTTCTTTGGCATTGTATCCAAGAAAGCAATCCATAAAACCTTCCTTGCCTTCAAACACAGCTTCGGTTCCTGTGTATCCGCGTTTTGCCATAAGTGCTGCAAAAACTCCTGCTTGAGTTGCCATTGGATCAACCGTGTTTTTCATCATCGTAAGTTTGCCGGCAGTTGGGCAGCCGATTGTGTGACTATGACTTCCGCTAATTCCGATTGCATTAACCATTTGATCCACAGTTAAACCAAGAATCTTTCCTGCGACAATCGGCGAAACAAATTGTGTTAATGTTGCGTGATGCCATTTTCGTTCACGAACTCCTGGAACTGCAAACTCACATAGTCTTTGTTCAAATTCATAAGCAAGGACAATTGCAGTTATTACTTCTTCCATAGAAGCACCAACCATTTCAGCAACCGAAAGTGCGGCAGGAATTATATCAGATGGATGCGAAGGATCTTCTTTCCAGTAAATGTCATTAAAATCTAATGCACGAATCATAAGCGAGTTTACGAGTGTAGCATTAACTGCGGGGATTTTATCTCCAAATCCGATTACGGTTGCTTCATCAGTTCCGCCCATGTCGTGATAGATGTTTCTAATTATTCTTACATCTTTTGTGTGATAACCACCGAATGCACATCCTACAGAATCGTAGAGATATCTTTTAACTTCGTGAATTACATTTTGCGGTAAGTCTTTGTATTGCAGATTAACTGCAAATTCTGAAATTGTTCTTGAGATTGATTTGTTCATATATATTCCTCTAATTTTATCTTGTGAGGTCATTGCGAGTGAAACGAAGCAATCTTTGTTATGCTTAAGATTGCTTCACTCGAAGACTCGTTCGCAATGACAGTTGTATTATAAATTCTTTTTTACCCAATCTTCCAATCCGCCGGTCACTATAAGTTCTTGTGCTGCTTCGCCAACTGGATCGATAGAATAAGTTTTATTATCAAATGTTAAAACTGAGTTTTCAAAATCTATCTTAACATTCATTTCTGATTTTACTGTAAGCTTATCTTTTCCGTATTTAGATTTTAAATCATTTACAAGATGTGGACATTCAATCAATAAATAACCATTGTTAAGTGCATTGCGCTTATAAGTTTCATTAAATGTTCCTGCAACAACAAGTTGAATACCTTTATATTTTAATGCTGTTGCGGCTTGTTCGCGTGATGAACCTGTTCCAAAGTTAAATCCGCCAACAAGTATATCTCCGGCTTTAGTAATCTTTACAAATTCAGGATCATAATTTTCCATAACAACTTCTGCTTGCTGCTGGGGAGTCATATCATCATTATAAGTGTACTTGCCGGGATAAATTCCATCAGTATTCATATTATCCTGATGACAGAAAATTAATTCTCCTTCAACAACTGGTTTAAATCCATTAATAATTTTTACAGAAGATTTAGCTCCAGTTTTTTTCTCATTTAGTTTGATTGAGCCTTTAAGTTCTCGATGTTCTTTATTTTTCCAATCATAGTCAATCTTACCAGAAATTGCAGATGCAGCAACAACAGCAGGAGATGCAAGATAAGCTTGTGCACTTGCTGATCCCATTCTGCCTTTAAAATTTCTATTTGTTGCAGAAATTCCTACTTCGCCATCTTCAAGCAAACCAGTTCCAAGTCCGATACAGGGTCCGCATCCCGGCGGAAGTGGAATTGCACCAGCTTCAATTAAAGATTGCCAATAACCGTAGCGTTCTGCTTCTTTCTGAACTTCACTCGATGCAGCAGCTATATAAAACTTTACTTGATCAGAAATCTTTTTACCCTTAACAACCGCAGCAGCTTCTGCAATATCATCAACACGACTGTTAACACAGGAAACAAGATATGCTTTGTTTATTGCAATATTTTTTTCTTTTAGTTCTGAAACGGCAGCATAAGTTTTAACTGTGTTCGGTCCTGATACAAAAGGTTCTACAGTTGAAAGTTCAATTAATAATTCTTTAGCATAAAATGTATTAGCATCTGCTTGTGGAATGTTGTGCTCTAATTCTTCAATTCGTTTGTGATTTATTCTTGGATGTTGTCCTTTACCATCGGCATCTGAGAAAACACCTTCAAGCCCGCGATGTTCAATAAATCTTTCACGTTTTTTAAACCAGAGAATTGTTGCAAGATCGATAGGGAAGACACCTGCAAGTGCACCCCATTCCGTTGTCATATTTGCAATGGCTAATCTTTCATCTATTGTCAGATAGCGAATTCCATCACCAACAAATTCGATTGCATGATTCAATACCTCATCGCTATTGAAATATCCGCACAAAGCAATAATAACATCTTTGCCGGTTACACCTTGTCTTAAGCTTCCTTTAAGTTCAACTTTTGCGATTGGAGGAACTTGCCACCAGGTTCTTCCAGTTGCCCAGATAGCAGCAGCATCTGTTCGAACAATTGGAGTTCCAAGACATCCTAATCCGCCGTACATATTTGAATGAGAATCTGAAGCGACAACCATTGTTCCGGGAAAAGCGTAACCTTCTTCACACATTATTTGGTGTCCGATTCCACGACCAGCAGGATAGAAATCTATTCCCATTGATTTAGCAAACTCTTCAATCTTTTTGTACTTCTCTAAATTTTTTTCAGTTTTATCCTGAACATTATGATCAAGAGTATTTACAACT
Organism: Ignavibacteriales bacterium; assembly: GCA_016707585.1. GTDB lineage: Bacteria > Bacteroidota > Ignavibacteria > Ignavibacteriales > Ignavibacteriaceae > IGN3. Next base: position 886,827 of record JADJHL010000008.1, read on the forward strand.
TGTCGTGGATTAAAAAGTCTTGTTGCGCCGATTGATTTGAATTTTGGAATTACAGCACCTGTATTATCGTGCGTCATCACATAAGCAGGTTTGATAGAAAGATAATCACCTGCGTGCACTTCGTGTTTTGCATCCAATCCAAATGCAAATTTTTGTGCGATTTTTTCTATTAGTGTTTGACTCATTTTATTCTCCAAATCTTTAGTAAATAAAAACAATGGCACGCTGATGACACAGATGAGACTGATCTGCGCTGATCTGCAAAATCAGCGTTATCAGTGTGCTATTGACTTAAACCTTGAAAGGGTCGAAACTTACAAAATCAGCATGATGGACAATTATAGCTTCAACATTTCGTTTTGCCAGATCACCTTCTTTAGCATGATATGCAATTATATGCTGGACTTCGTAAGGCAAACCAAAACGATCTGCAATTGAAACTCCACTAAACGGATGACGCAGTAAATGACCGGCTTTACTCGTAACGAGTTTGCCATCTACTTTATCATATTCAATTAGTTTTCCAATATCAATTAGTATTGCGCCGGCAATTAATAAATCCATATCGATTTTTATTTCATCACCAAAGTTGGTTTTCATACGTTTTGCAATATCAACTGATAGTTGCACTGCTGTACGTTTGTGATTCATAAAAGATATTTTGCAATCCTTAATTAGCAATGAAAAAGGAATTACTTCTAAATCTTCAGGTGAGAGAACTGAATTCTTGATTGCATAAACCCAGCAGTTTAAAACTTTTTCTCTTAATTCTGGATTTTCTATCCAATTAATTTCTGGCCATATCTTTAAAACTTTTTCGCGCATCTTCATACCTTTAGAATAAATAAAAGGTCTGTAAAAAAACAGACCTTGATAAAATTATAAGTTTTTAATTATTTCATCAGTCATTTGCTGAGTTGTGCAGGCTCCTTTACTAAATACATCAGGACCGCCACGAAGTTTCATCATATCGTATGTTTTTACTTTTCCGTCTTCAACAACTTTTGCAATTGCACTTCTAATTTTATCAGCTTTTGCTTTCTCTTCAATGTGATCAAGCATCATACAAGCACTTAACATCATTGCTATTGGGTTAACGATTGATGGATTTAATTCCTGATATTTTGGTGCACTTCCATGTGTTGGTTCAAAAACTGCAACTTCTTCTCCGATGTTTGCACTGCATGCAAAACCAAGTCCGCCAACTAATCCAGCAAAACCATCAGAAATAATATCACCGAACATATTTTCAGCAACTATAACTCCGTAAGTTTCAGGATTTTTAGTAAGCCACATCATCTGTGCATCTATGTTTGTATCCCACAAAGCAATACCAGGATATTCTTTTGCAATTTCTTTTGCTTCTTTAAACATCATACCCGAAGTTTCTCTAAGTACATTTGGTTTTTCGCAAAGAGTAAGATTTGTGTATCCATATTTCTTTGCATATTCAAATCCAGCACGAATAATTCTGCGTGAAGCGTTCCTTGTAACTATTCTTGTTGAGATTGCTAAATCTTCACTTGGAACATCTTTAAAGAATTTCATCTTTGTATGGGTTTCTAATGCATCACGAACCTGTTTTGGAGGGTTTGTCCATTCAACCCCACCGTAAAGTCCTTCTGTGTTTTGTCTAAAGATTACAGCATTAACTAAAGGTTCATCAAATCCACCTTGTCCGTTTCTAATAATAAAATTTAAAGGATTGCCTTTGAATGATTGGCAAGGACGAATACAAATATCTAGATTAAATTTTTGTCTTAATCCAACGATTGGTGAAAAGTAAACGTATCCCTTTTCTTTTAAAGATGGATCAAGTTCTTTGTCTGCAGCATCTTTTGGTTTAGAAGTTATAGCACCGAACAAACCAATTTTATGTTTTTCTAATAAATCAATTGTACGTTGTGGTAATGCATTACCTTCACTGCGCCAAAAATCCCAACCAATATCTCCGTGAACATATTCAGCATCAAAGCCAACTGCATTTAAAACTCTAATTGCTTCTGGTAAAACAGTTTTACCAATGCCATCACCGGGCATTGAAACGATAGTTCTCTTCATATAAAAATCCTATAAAATTAGAAATTATTGATAGCCGAAACATAAATATTTGACGACATGTAAAGCAAGGAAAATGATGAGCTAAAATCGATTTTTAATTGCAAAAATTTATTTTTCAGTCCCAAAACTATTAAATTGAATAACAAATTGACGATAATATAATGTCGATAAAATTATTATATATAGATGCCTAAAAATAATACTCAGCAAAATTCATTAATCCAGCAATTGGAGTCTTTAATATCCTCATCACTGGATGTTATTTTTAGAATTTCCCCAACAGGAAAGATTAATTTTATCAGCCCATCCTCAACCGAACTTTTAGGATATTTACCAGAAGAAATACTTGGCAAATCAATTCTTGAGTTTATTTCACCACAAAGAGTAAATGATTACTTTAATGAAATATCAATCCTATTCAAAAAAAGTAGTTTAATTACTTTTAAAATAGAATTGATTTCTAAAAGTGGGGAAATAATTCCTGTTGAGATAACAGGAAGAGTTGTACAAATAGATGGCAAACCAATGGGGCAGGGGACAATTCGGGATATTAGGCAGAGAATTGAAACACAAAAAAAACTTTCAAGTTCTGAAAACATCTTTAAAGCATTATGGGAAAATTCTAAAGATGGAATGCGATTAACTGATGAAGATGGTGTGATCATATTATGTAACAAAGCATTTGCAGATCTTATTCAAAAACCTTTTAATGAATTGATTAATAGACCGATAAGCGAATTATATCAGGATCAAAATCACGAATATGTTATTGAAAAGTATAAACAGAATTTTATTCAAGGTGCTGTAAAAGATTTTTATGAAACCAGTGCAAATTTATGGAATGGACTTAAACTTTATTTTGAGGTTTCAAATTCTATTATTGAAGATGGGACAGGTAAAAGATTTTTAGTTAGCATTTTTAGAGATATTGGTGAAAGAAAAGTAAATGAAGATTTACTTTCCAAAAAAGGCAGATTGTTGCAAGGAATTGCAAAAGCAACAAACGCTCTTATAACTGATTCTGAATATATTGATGGATTTAATACTGCTTTAAGATTTTTGGGTGAAGCTGCCGAAGCGGATAGAGTTTATATTTACAGACATATGGAAGATGATGAAACTGGTGAACTATATTTTACGCCAATATATGAATGGACTGCGGAAGGAATTAAATCTCAACTAGAAGATAATATACTTGGTAAACTTTCATACTCGCGTTTTTCATCTCTGCATTTTTATGAATCATTTTCAAATGGTGAAAGCCTTAAATTTTTAATAAGAAGACTACCTAAAGATCAACAAGAAATTTTTATTGATAGAAATATCAAATCTATAATGCTTGTTCCTATTTTAATTGATGGAGCTTATTGGGGATTTATTGGATTTGATGAATGCCATTCGGACCGCATCTGGAGCACTGATGAAGAATCTATTCTAAGTGCTTTAGCGGGCACAATTGGCGAAGTGATTAAGAAAAATAGATTCCGCGAGGAACTAATAAGAAAAAATATTGAATTAGATACCGCTGTTAAAGAAGCCGAAAAAGCAGCAAAAGCAAGAAGTGAATTTTTAGCTTTGATGAGTCACGAAATAAGAACACCAATGAATGGTGTAATTGGAATGACAGGCTTACTTCTTGAAACAATGTTAAATGAATCTCAAAAAGATTATGTAAATACTATAAGGATTAGTGGTGAACAGCTTTTAGTGATTATTAATGATATACTTGATTTTTCAAAAATCGAATCAGAAAAACTAGAACTTGAAACTCAGCCCTTCGATTTACGTGAATGTATTGAAGATTCAATGGATCTGATATCCACAAAAATAGCAGAGCAGGATATTGAAGTTTTTTACAACATGGATGAAAATGTTCCGTTTGCAATTCGTGGTGATATAACAAGATTAAGACAAATTATTACGAACCTTTTAAGCAATGCAGTTAAGTTTACACACAGCGGTGAAGTTGAAATTTCTGTAACTGCTGAGCATTTAGATTTTAAAGAATATATTATAAAGTTTAATGTGCGCGATACTGGAGTAGGAATTCCTAAAGATAAACTTGAAAGATTGTTTAAACCATTTAGCCAGGTTGATTCATCAACTACAAGAAGTTTTGGGGGCACTGGTTTGGGTTTGGTAATCAGTAAAAAGATTGTTGAACTTATGAATGGCGAAATTGGTGTTACAAGTATTGAAGGAAAAGGAAGCAACTTTTATTTTTCAATTAAAGTTGAATCTGTAACCTCTGATAAAAAAGTTTACCAGTTTGAATCTGCTCCGCAATTACTTGGTAAAAAAGTTTTGATAATTGATTTAAATAGATCAAATGGAACAATGCTTAATGAATTGGTTAAAAGATGGAGAATGAATTCTGATCTTGTTTCAGACCTTATAGATTTAAAACCAAAGCTTGAACTTAATCCAGATTTTGATTTATTTATTATCAATTCTTCAGACTTGAATAGTAAAATCCATTCACTAATGGATAAAATAAAAAGTACAGTTACAAAAAAGAATATTGGATTTATAATTATAAAGCCTCAACTAAAAGACATTGGTGTTCCAGAGTCTGATCAAAATCCATTTTGTAAAATGCTTTCTAAACCAGTTAGAAGAAAACAATTACATCAAACAGTTGTATCGTTTATTCAATCTGGCTTAACAAGTAGCAGCAAGGTTAATGAGCAAACTGAAATAAAAAAATCATTATCATTAGAAAAAATAAAAATTTTACTTGTTGAAGATAATAATGTAAATCAAATGGTTGCATCAAGAATGTTGCAGCGTATTGGATTTAATGCTGACATTGCTTCAAATGGTAAAGAAGCTGTTGATGCTGTTGAATCGATTTCTTATGATATAGTTTTTATGGATATATCAATGCCCGAAATGGACGGACTTACAGCTTGTTCTGTAATAAGAAGTAGCAAAACTATCAATAGGCAACCGATTATAATAGCAATGACTGCAAATGCAATGCACGGTGATAAAGAAAATTATTTAAAAGTTGGAATGGATGATTATGTTAGTAAACCTGTTAATATTGAAGATCTAAAAAAAGTAATTTCTAAATGGACTGAAAAAATTAGTTTTGAAAAAAATACTGAAAATAGAAAAGCAATTGAAACTTCTGTTGAATTAAAATTTATTGATGAGAAAAAAATATCATTTCTGCAAGATTTAAAATCTGATGCTGATCTTAATTTCTTTAAAGAAATGCTTGATATTTATTTGCGAGAAATTCCCAAAAATATTGAATCAATTCGTAACTCTATTTTTCAAAATAATCATGATCATTTAAGATTTTATGTGCACAAATTAAAAGGTTCTTCATTAACGCTTGGGATTGAAACAGTATTAGAAAATTTCAGAGTTCTTGAAGATATGGCACTTGATAATAATATCAATGAAGAATCATTGCGTGTATTTAAATCAGTTGCGGAAAAATTTGAAATGATCCTTGAAGAAATTATTCTTCTGAAAAATAAATATTCTGGAATGAAATTCTCTTAAAACATATCAAACTTTTAATGCTGATCAATAATAAAAAAAGAGCTCCACTAAATCGTACAATAAATATTTCCGGAAAAGAAATATCTGAGTATGGCTATAGTATGATTAAGCTCTTAAAATCAGCTACTATAAACGAAATTAATAGCAAGATAATTAATCAGGATTTATTTGAAGCTTTAGATTATTTACCAAAAGAATTTGTTGATCTGCTTTTTATTGATCCGCCTTATAATCTTAATAAAAAGTTTTCATCTGTTAACTTTAAGGAAATGAAAAACGATGAATATGAAAAATGGATCGATTCGTGGCTTTCAAAACTTATTAAGATATTAAAACCAAATTCATCAATTTATTTCTGTTGTGATTGGAAAACTTCAATTCCTGCTTACAATGTTTTGAAAAAATATTTTATAATTAGAAACAGAATTACCTGGGAACGCGAAAAGGGAAGAGGAGCAAAAGATAACTGGAAAAATTCTTACGAAGATATTTGGTATTGCACATTATCTGATAAATTTACTTTTACCACCGAAGCTGTAAAGTTAAAACGACTTGTTCGAGCACCTTATAAAACTGATGATGGAAATCCAAAAGACTGGAAATCAGAAAATGGAAAAAACTTTAGAATAACTCATCCATCAAATTTGTGGACAGACATTACAATCCCATTCTGGTCAATGCCCGAAAACACTGATCATCCAACACAAAAGCCTGAAAAACTACTTGCAAAAATTATCCTTGCAAGCACAAATGAAAGTGATTTTGTTTTTGACCCATTTCTTGGTTCGGGGACAACAGCAGTAACAGCTAAAAAACTTAATCGCAAATATTGTGGTGTTGAGATTGATGAAACATTTGCATCGCTTACTTTAAAACGATTGGATTTAGCAGATCAGGATAAATCTATTCAAGGTTATGAAGATGGGGTTTTTTGGGAACGTAATTCTTTGATGGAACAGAAGAAAAAGTAAAATTGCTTTATCCAACTTTTCTTGTTTACTAATCTAATTTTCTACATTTTAACAACCCAAGATTTAGAGTTTAGGGCACCAGTTAACAGGTTAATACCCAACCCCGTCAGGTCCGGAAGGAAGCAGCGGTCAGTATATAATTTGTGTAACTGTGTGCCTCTTTTTTTGCACATTCGGAACTTATTTCGGGATTTTTTAATTTTTTCAGAAGCTGAAACGAGTTCAGCTTGACAAGATGATCTTTACAAATGCACAATTGGCGGAACAAAATAAACCAATCTACCTCTTCCGTATTTAATTTTGTTATCAAACTCAATTTTTGCAAGTGCAGCAGGAGGAAAAACTAAATTAAAACTTCCAGTGCCACAAAAGTTATTAACGTGAATTGATAAATCAGGTTGATGGCCGACTATTGCAACATTTTCATATTCAAGTGAATTTAATATTTCTATCAAATCAGATGTTCTACTTCCAGTTCCAAGATTATTATCCTTGATAATATTTTTACCTGGTTGAAATTGAGTTGAAATGATTTCTGCAGTTTGTACTGCTCTTGTAAGTGGTGAAGAAAGCACCACATCTAATTGTTCAATATAACTTTTCCAGGCTTGTGAAGTTTTTACAATAACTTCTTTGCCTTCAGAAGTTAACTCTCTATCAAAATCCTTTTTATCTACAGAAATATTTTCGGCGATACTGTGTCTTATTAAAAATAAATTCATGCTTTATTATTGTAGTTTATAGAAATAACTGTAATCATTTGATGAAAATCCATTAGAGCTTTGGCTAGTTGTTTACCAGCTTGAGTATTCATCAATTCATTCATTTTATCTTTTGATTCAAATTCGATTTCAAAGAAATAAGAATATTTTTGATCAAGAAGTAAATTACTCTCCACTTTTGCTAGAAGAATTTCTTTTCCAGAAATTTCTTTCAGATGATTTAGTATTACATCTTTAAAGTGGGGAAAAGCTACATCGTTCTCTGATTTATGGAGAAAAAATAATTGTCTAAACATCAACATTTAACCATAAAAGTTTTTATTATTTCTTCGTACTCGTTTTTGTTCAATTCGTAAGTGGATTTTGGAGTTTCAAGTATCATTAAAATCTTTTTGGTGGGACACGAGAATTCAAACAACTGGTAAATGTTTTTGTTGTCAATCAGTTTATCTGAGAAACGAACTTCACTTTTATATTTTTCTTTATTTTTTAATGGCTCAACAAAATAGTTTTCAGCCGAATCACTATTTGTTATAGCGAAAAGCGAAACTGATGCACCAAGTTTAGCACTTAAATATTTGATTCCTTCGGTTTTAGATTTTACAAAATTTGATATTGAAATATTGTCTAAGTTTTTCCACGTACTATCAAGTTTTATTTCATAATCATTCGAACTAATCAAAGTATTTACCTCTTTTTGGTTCTCAAAATTCCCATTCAAAAATCTATAAATTGATTCAGCATTTGTTATCTGTGGATTTTTAGTCGCAATTGTTAAACTTCTAACTTCTTTTACTACCAAACTATCAAAAAGATTTATTTCACTTGAATAATTATTATGGGCAACATCAAACCTGAAAATATCCTTTGAAGTTTTGCTTGTCTTGGATGCTGGATAAAAAATATTTGTAACAATTGCAGTATCAGAAATTACAGAAATAACTTGTTCTGCTTCTTTACTCGGAGTTTTTATTTTTATAAACTGTCTAAAAACTAATTCTGAAGAATATTGTTCAAGTGAATAATATGAAACTCTGTTAAGTTCAATTACATCTTTGGAATTAAAACTCTCGCTTATAACTGCAAAAATTCTTGAACCGGACTTTTTAAAATTTAGGTTAAGATAACCGTTTAATGATTCGTCCTTTAAAATTAAATTTAAATCTTTATCGACAATCGCAAATAAATTGTATACAGGATTTTGATTTTCTAAAAGCAAAGTGTAGTAGTTAGAATTATTTATTTCTACGCTATCAATTTCAATCTTATTAAATGATGAAAGCGCAGCATCAAAAGTGATTAATCCTTCAAGAGTTTTTTTGTTTTTTTCATCACCTTTAATAGAGTTTGTAACAAGATCAAGAAACGATTTACCAGTAAATACAAATGGTTTTTCTCCATCTTTTTCTTTACAGCCAGTAATTCCAATTAATAATGTAACAACGAGAAATAATATTATTTGATTTTTCATATTCGTTAAAAATTAGTTATTCAAAGATACGAATTCAAATCGTTTAATCTGATATTTCCTGAATTGGAATTTGTGGCCAATTTCTTCTTCCAAAATCTTTACTAACTAGACAACCTTTATTCAAATATATTCTTTCAAATTCTCTTGGTTGAGGATTTACTTCTTCAATAAACAAATAATCTGGTTTTAAAATTTGCCTGATATTTATTTTACTGCCATCACCAATTGGTAAACCAGGGTGAGTAACATTTTTATTATCAATTAAAAGTTTTGCATTTGGTTTTAAGAAATATTCTCCTTTATATAGATTATCAATTCGATTTGTTACAAGATTTTTTAATTCCTGGTATTCCAAATATTGCAGATCAGGATCATTCTTTTCTGCAAAGCCAATAAAAACAGCAGGATTACCACTATGAACAACAACTGGAGTTCCAAACTTAACTTTTCCATAAATATCTTTTGCATCTTCTTTGCTAACTCTAACACAACCGTGTGATGAACGTTTTACACCTAAATATTTGTAGTAACTTTTTCCTGCTAGTGCATGAAATCCAACTCCCCAATTAAAAGTCATAAAGTGTAACATGAGTGTGCTATCAAATTGAACAGAATGCCAGCGCTCAGCTTTAAACTGAATTGCAAACACACCTTCTTTAGTCTCGATTCCTTCTTTAATTTTTGCTGTTCCTGTTGAAACTCCAAATGATTTTACTGAATCAAATCTGGAATGTAGATAAGACATTTGTTTTGTTAGATCAACTTCAAGAAAATAATCTTGTGTTGTAAATAAAGTATCCTTAAGTGATGAATAATTTATTTTAAATTTTAATTTTTCTTCATCTACATTTGATGATTGATTTTTCTTGTCATCAATTGCAAATAAATTGACCGTAACTAATAGAAGGAATAAAAAATGTTTCATTTAAGTTTTTTCTATTTTAAAATAATTTAATAATACTGCTGTTTTTTTCTTTCCAACAACTTCTTCAAGCTCTTGTTGTGTTGATTTCTTTAATGATTCCAGGCTACCAAACTTTTCAAGTAAAAGTTTTGCTGTTTCAGTTCCAATTCCTTTAATATCTGTAAGCTCTGATTTAATAATTCTTTTACTTCTTCTTTCACGATGAAAAGTAATTGCAAAACGATGTGCTTCATCACGAACTTGCTGGAGTAATTTTAATCCTGAAGAAGTTTTTGGTATTAACTCGGGATCAGAATTATTTGGAAAAAAAACTTCTTCGAGTCTTTTTGCTAAACCAATAATATTGTAATCTTTAAAACCAAGGTTATCTAGTATCTCAACTGCGCTGGAAAGCTGTCCTTTACCACCATCAACCATAATCAAATCAGGTAAAGCTTGATGCTCTTCTTGCAATCTTGAATATCTTCGTTCAATAACTTCGCGCATACTTGAAAAATCATCCGGACCTTCAACAGTTTTTATGATAAACTTTCTATACAAACTTTTCTTTGGTTTTCCATCTTCAAACACAACCATACTTGCAACACTATCTGTTCCTTGTAAGTTGGAAATATCAAAACACTCAATTTTTCTGGGAAGAGTTTTTAATCTTAAATCTCTTTGCAAAGCTGAAACTGAATAAGAAACATTTCCAAGATTTTTCATTTTTTGAAGTTGGATTTCTTTCAGTTGAAGAATCGCATTTTCTTTGCACATTTTTATTAGAGATTTTAAATCACCTCGTTGCGGAACAATAATTTTAACTTTCTTTTCACTTTTGGTTCTTAACCACTCAATTAAAACTTCTTCATCATTTGGCTTAACTTCAAGTACTATTTCTTTTGGAATTTCTGTTAGCTCGCCGTAATAATATTTTATTGCAGAAGAATAAATTTCTTCTATATCTTCACCTTCTTCAATTGAAAGTTTAAGCTGTTTTTTACCAATTAACTTTCCATCACGAATATTAAAAACAGCACAGGTTGAATCTTTACCTTCATAAGCAATGGATATAATATCTCTATCATCAAAATCATCACTTACAATTTTTTGTTTTGATGAAATAGAACTAAGCTGATCAATTTTATCACGGAGTTCCGCAGCTTTTTCAAACTCAAGATTATCAACAGATTTTTGCATTTTTGATTTCAAATCTTTTATCAAATCATCTGTTTTACCTTTTAACAGTTTGATAACTTCATCAACCATTTCGTTATAAGCTTTTGCCGAGATTAAGTTCTCACAAGGTCCATCACATTTTTTTATATGATAATCTAAACAGACTTTAAACTTTTTAGCATTAATATTTTCTTCAGTCAAATCCAGTTTGCAGCTTCTTATCTTAAATATTTTATTGATCATTCCAAGTGAAGCCTTCATACTTCTTACATCAGTATAAGGACCAAAGTATTTTGAGCCATCATTGTAAACGCTTCTTGTAGGATAAATTCTCGGAAACAATTCGTTTGTTACTTTAATAAATGGAAATGATTTATCATCTTTTAGATTTACATTATATCGCGGCTTAAGCTGTTTGATTAAATTGTTTTCAAGAATCAATGCTTCAAGTTCAGAATCAGTTACAACAAGCTGAAAATCTTCTATCTTACTTACTAATGCAACAGTTTTTGCAGAGCCGGGATTTTCCTGGAAGTAACTTCTAACTCTATTTTTTAAATTTTTTGCTTTACCAACATATATAACTTTACCATTCTTGTTTAAGAACTGGTAAACGCCAGGCGATGTTGGCAAGTTTTTTAAGTTAGTTTCTAATTTTGGATTCATTGTTTTGGGATTACAAAATTCATTCCGATGATTTAATCAACAATTCAATTAAATCACCGGAACTTCAGTATGATTATAAGACAAGTATTACTTTTTTTCTTCAGGTAAGATAGAATTTTTGGCAATTACAACTATACCTGTATCAGTAACTGTAAATTTCTTTCTATCTCCTTCAGGATCAAACCCAACTTCATAACCTTCAGGTATAACAACATTTTTATCAATTATAGCTCTTCGAATTCTTGCATGTCTTCCAATCGTAACGTTATTCATAATTATGGAATCAGTAACATAAGAATAACTGTTTACTTTTACATTCGAGCCAAGTAATGATCTTTCAACTAAACCTCCAGATACAATTGTACCATCACAAACAAGCGAATTAAGTGTTCTACCAACTCGTTCGCCTTCGTGTGATACTGTTTTTGCCGGTGGATATTGATACTGATAGGTTCTCAATGGCCAATCTGGATCGTAAAGATTAAAATCAGGGATTACACTAATCAAATCCATATTGGCTGCATAGTAACTATCGAGAGTTCCAATATCTTTCCAGTAAGGCTGATTTTTTTTATTCTCATCAAGAAACTTATAAGCAACCACTTTCATGCCTGCTTCTATCATATACGGAATTACATGCTGACCAAAATCATGATTCTTAAGTTTTTTACTATCCATTTCTTGCAGAACTTCTCTCAAGACATTAGCATTAAAAACATATATACCCATGTTTACAAAGGAATATCCAGGCTTATCAGGTATCTGGGGTGGGTTTGATGGTTTTTCGATAAAGGATTTTACATTATACTTTTCATCAACACCTACAATTCCAAATCTGCTAGCTTCATCTTTTGGAACGTCTATACAAGCGATGGAAAGATCAGCCGATAAATCGATATGATTATCAAGAAACTTTAAATAATCCATTTTATAAATATGATCACCGCCAAGAATTAAAACCCATTTTGCTTTTTTATCAGAAAATAAATTTAAATTTTGGTGGATTGCATTTGCAGTTCCAAGATACCATTCGTTGTTAAGTTTTCGTTGAGGTGGAACAGAATAAATAAATTCTCCAAGCTCAGGATTAAAAATGCTCCACGCTTCGTAAAGGTGCATATTTAACGAGTCAGATTTGTATTGAGTTAATACATAAACTCTTCTAAATCCTGAGTTTAAACAATTTGAAAGTGCAAAATCGATTATACGATACTTACCTCCAAAAGGAACTGCCGGTTTGCTTCTTACTGCAGTTAAAGGATGTAATCTCTCGCCCTGACCACCTGCCAGGATAACTGTAACTGTATCTCTTAAGACTGAGGAACCTGGTGATATCATAGACTCTCCTTAAATTCGTTCTAAATATATTGAAATATCATTTGTTTGGCAATTAAACAAATAGTTAAATTATTTTTGTTTATTCTAAATCATTTTTAATAAGAAAGTATTGTTGCGGATGAAATTTCAGTTAAAAGTATTAATGTTAAGTCTTTTGGTTTTCAATTCCATTGCTGTTTTTGGTCAGAGTTATTTAAAAAACAAAGAATCAAACGATAGAAAATATTTTGTTAGTGATTTTCAAAAAAGTATTGATATACTTAAGTATGACTTATCTTTTGATTTAAATACTAAAGAAAATATTCTTACCGGAGTTGCTAAACTAACTGCAACAAAAATTCTTGATTTTATACTTGAACATGAACCTAAACTTGAACTCAATATCGAACTTAATATTTATGATAACTTAGAGGTCTCAAGTGTAAAGATTTATGATGAACAGATCGATTTTAAACGAAAGAAAAATCGTTTGTTTATCAAAACAAAAAAAGTAATTCCGGATACTTTTGTTGTTGAGATTAAATATTCCGGAACTCCACAACGCGGCGGATTTGATGGATTTGTTTTCGGCTCCGTAAATGGAAATGATTTAGTTTACAATATTAGCGAACCAAATTATGCGTCAACTTGGTTCCCTTGTGATGATGATCCTTCCGATAAAGCAATGCTTGATGTTAGAATTACAAATGATTCTCAATTTGTTTCTATATCAAATGGAAAATTAATAGATGTAATTAATTCTGGATCAAAAAAAACTTATCATTATAAAACTTTTTATCCAATCTCGCCATATTTAATAGCAGTTTATTCTGCTCCATACAAGACTTTTAGTGATGTTTATGTTAGCCTCGATGGAAGCGACTCAATGCAAGTTAATTATTACGCAATGCCAGAACATTTTGATGATGCTAAAATAGATTTTGGTGAACATGTTGATTATCTGCAAACACTTTCAAAAATTTTTGGCGAATATCCTTTTATAAAAGAAAAATATGGAGTTGCAGAATTTCTATGGAATTACGGTGCGATGGAAAATCAAACAATAACCGGAGTTGGTTATAACTTTATTGGTGGAAATAATTATTTACGTGATACTTATGTTCACGAGCTTGCTCATCATTGGTGGGGAAATTCTGTTGGACCAAAAACCTGGAATGATATCTGGCTTAACGAAGGTTTTGCAACTTATTCTGAGGCTCTTATACAATGAAGCAAAGAATGGTAAAGATGCACTCAAATCAACAATGCAAAGTAAGTTTAGTAATTATTTTAGAGGAACTTTATACGCACCAAAAGATTTATTTGGTGAAACAATTTATGAGAAAGGCGCTTGGGTTTTGCATATGTTAAGATATGAAATTGGTGATAGCAATTTCTTTTCTGTTCTTCATACTTATTATGATACTTATAAGTATTCAAATGCTTCTGTAGAGGATTTTAAATCCGTTTGTGAAAAAATTTCCGGACAAAATCTAGATAAATTTTTTGATCAATGGGTTTATACCGGAACTGATAATATTTTTTGTTCCTACACTTTTGAAATCTTAAAAACCGAAAATGGAAGTGAATGTACAATTAAACTTTACCAGGAACCACAGGATTATGAGGAATTCCATTTCCCATTAGAGATTGAATTTCAGTTTGCTGATGGAACTAATGAAATCCAGAAAGTTTATGTGGATGAAATTGAAGAAAATTATAAGTTTAGTTTTGATAAAAAAGTTGAAACTATTTCGCTCGATCCTGACTCTAAATTGTTAGCAACTTTCGAAAAGTCTTATTCTAAGTAAAGATTGAGTATGTTTTATTTCTTTTATCATATCACTAAATTTCTATCAACTAAAATTGATACTCTGTGAATAAAACTTATCTGTTCATTTCCGACATACATCTTGGTCTTCAATCAAAAGAGATTGAAAACAAAAAGGAAAGACTTCTTGTAAAGTTTCTTGAGTTTGCAAAAGAAAACTGCGATGAACTTTTTATTGTTGGTGATCTTTTTGATTACTGGTTTGAGTATAAACGTGTTTATCAAAAAGGAAATTTTAGAACATTAACAGCATTACAGGATTTAACTGAAAAGGGAATTAAAGTTCATTACTTTATTGGTAATCACGATTTCTTTCATAAAGATTTTTTTGAAAAAGAAATTGGTGTTACTCTTTATCCAAACGGAAAAGAATTTTTACTAAACGGCAAAAAGTTTTTTATTGGTCATGGTGATGGATTAGTGAAAAACGATTTAGGTTATAATATTCTTAAAAAGATTTTACGCAGTCCTTTTACACAATGGTTGTATGGATTGATTCATCCTGATCTTGGAGTTGCAATTGCAAGCGGCACAAGTAAATCAAGCAGAGATTATACAACCAAAAAAGATTACGGCGAAGAAGATGGATTGTTTGATGCTGCAAAATCATTTATAGATAAAGGTAATGATTTTGTATTGTTTGGGCATTTACATAAAAAATGTTTTAATGAATATAAAAATGGTATTTATGTTAATTTAGGTTCGTGGATTGATCAACCTTGTTATGGTAAGTTTACAGATAAATTTGAAATCATTGATTGGAAATAAAACCAAAAGAACTTTTAAGCTATGGCTAAAACAAATTTCAAAAAAAATAATAACAACAAGAAAAAATTGTATATCTGGGGAACTATAGTTTTTCTTTTCCTTGCACTCGCAATCTACACTTATAGTGGAGTTCCATCTTTAGATGAACTTGAAAATCCAAAACCACCACTTGCAAGCAGAGTTTTTTCTGCAGATGGTGAATTGATTGGACAATTTTTTATTGAGAATAGAATTGCAACTGATTTAGACAGCTTACCGCCTTATGTTATAAAAGCTTTAGTTGCAACTGAAGATAGAAATTTTTATGATCATTGGGGTGTTGATATACCTCGTTTCTTTAAAGCAATGATCAAAAATCTTTTCTCACTTTCATTAAGAGAAGGTGCAAGTACAATTACACAACAGCTTGCAAAAAATCTTTACTCACTTAAAGAGGGAAGAGAAAACCCGCTCGATAAAGCAGTAAGAAAAGTTAGAGAATGGATTTCTGCAATTCAGATTGAACGCACTTTTACTAAGAATGAAATTGCTGAATTGTATTTAAATGTTTCTTACTTTGGAAGAAGTGCTTATGGAATTGAATCAGCAGCAAAAGTTTATTTTAACAAACGTGCAAAAGATTTAACACTGCCTGAAGCTGCATTATTTGTTGCGCTTCTTAAATCATCAGTTAATTATGATCCTGTTACAAGATATGAAACTGCTTTACAGCGCCGTAACCAGGTTATGTATAACATGGTTGATGTTGATATGCTTACTGAAGATGAATACAATCGTTTAAAGCAGCAACCGATTCAATTAGCATCAGAAAAATTAAGCCATGTAAGATCAGAAGCTCCGCATTTTTTGGAATACATCCGACAGCAGATGACAACACTTGCGGATAAGTATGGATATGATTTATATAGAGATGGTTTAAATATCTATACAACACTCGATCTTCGAATGCAGAGAATTGCAAACCGTTCTGCTAAAAAACATATCGCTGAATATCAAACATTGTTTGATAAAAACTGGAAATGGGATAGTAATAAAAGTTTATTAACTGATCTTCTTGATAAAGCAATTAAAAATGATGCGCGTTATAAAACAGTTACAAGCAGGGATGCAAAAGCAAAAATTTATAATCGATTAAAGTATGATGTTGATTTTGTTGACTCAGTAAAAAAAATTGCACAAACTGTTGAAGTTGGTTTTGTTGTTCTCGATCCCAAAACAGGATTTATTAAAACACTTGTCGGTGGAGAAAATCAAAACTTTGGTAGAGGATTAAATCACGTAACAGGAATCAGGAGACAGCCAGGTTCATCATTTAAACCTTTTGTTTATGCAACAGCTTTAGAAAATGGTTACACTCCTGCTAGTACAGTTTTAAATCAGCAGTTTAATTATAACGGATGGTCTCCATCAAACGCAGGTAATGGTTACAGCGGATACGAAACTTTGCGCTGGGGTTTAGCAAATTCTGTTAACGTTATTGCAGGCAGATTGACCATTAGCGATATGGCTCCACCTTACCAGGTTGTAAAGTTTGCACAGCGAATGGGAATAAAATCTCATATGGATGCTTATCCATCTATCGCTCTTGGAACTGTTGAAGTTACTCCACTTGAAATGGTTTCAGCAATGGGAACTTTTATTAATTCTGGTGTCCATGTTGATCCAATATCAATCATTAAGATTGAAGATAGAAATGGTGTTGTACTTGATGAATTTGTTCCTGAATCAGTTCAGGCAATTTCTCCGCAAACTTCTTCTATAATTGTAGATATGATGACTGATGTTATTAACTATGGAACTGGTGCAGGAGTTAGAAGATATTTTCAATATCCAGCGGCTGGTAAAACCGGAACAACACAAAAGTTTTCTGATGCCTGGTTTGTTGGTGTTACTCCCACAATGGTTGCAGGTGCCTGGGTTGGTTTTGATGATCATCGTGTTAAGTTTACAAATTGGTATGGGCAGGGAGGTAGAGCAGCTTTACCAATCTGGGCAATGTTTATGGAAGGTGCATACAAAGAACTAAAACTTCCATTAAAATATTTTACTTTGGCAAATGGAGTTGAGATGGCAACATTCTGTAAAGAAAGTATGAATCTTGGCGATGCAAAATTAGCTACAGATGCTTGTCCCGAAACTTATACTGATCTTATTAATTCTGGCAAAGCACCGGGATACTGTGAAATACACGCTGGCAATGGTGGAAGAATAATCCACGAGAATAAAGATGCTGATAGTGAATGGTGAGTTTAATGTACAATGTATAATTTACAATGTACAATTATTTTAATTTTTTATTAGTTGAAGTTTACGATTTCCTTTTTCTTAATTGTACATTCTACATTGTAAATTGTTAATTGTTTTGCCCGGATGGTGAAATTGTTGAAAATCCCTATGGGAGTGAGCACGCTAGTTGACCTAGAGTATGATTGTTTTATTTTCTTAATTATACATTGATCATTGTAAATTGTTAATTGAAAAGCCCGGATGGTGAAATTGGTAGACACGCTAGTTTCAGGAGCTAGTTGGCGCAAGCCATTAGGGGTTCAAGTCCCCTTTCGGGCACAATTTTTTTTATATTTTTTATAAGGGGTCTTTATGAATAAGATCGGGTTAGTTTTTTGTTTGGTTCTTTTCTTCTCATTTTCATTTCAAGTAAATGCACAATGGTTTTGGCAAAACCCTTTGCCTCAGGCGAATACAATAGGATCTATAAGTTTTGTAAATGAAAACACCGGTTTTGTTGTTGGTGTTGGTGGAGCATTGATAAAAACTACTGATAGTGGAGAATCTTGGATTAACATCAATATGCCCAGCAAGCTTTTTTCTGATATATACTTTGTAAATGAATCTGTTGGATACATTGTTGGTTACTGCGGTGTAATTTTAAAAACAACCAATGGTGGTAATGAATGGTTTGATATTTCTATTGAAGATACAATACATCTCACGTCGGTTTATTTTACTTCATCTGATACTGGCTTTTGTGTTGGTGAAAATGGCATAATAATGGGGACCGAAGATGGAGGAGGTAACTGGGAGTTTATTGAGAGCGGAAGTAGTGGTCCCTTATTTACAATAAAATTTATTAACAAGAATATTGGATTTATTTGTGGTTGGGATGGATTACTATTGAAAACAAGTGACGCAGGAGCTTCTTGGGTTCCAAAATCTATTGGAACCACACAATCATTGATATCTATTGATTTTGTAAATGATTCAGTTGGATTTATTTCAGATATCAACAGTAAAATTCTGAGGACTACGGATATTGGAGAAAACTGGATTGTACGCCATATAGATATTGATATTTTTATTCCAAGAATTGACTTTCTTAATGAAATGACTGGTTATGTAGTAGGTTATCGATCTGGTTCAATTGGGGTTATTGCTAAAACTAATGATGGGGGGCTCACCTGGACACAACAGTATTTAAATAATTCTAGGCAACTCATTGATGTAAGTTTCTTTAATGATAGTGTTGGAATTATCGTTGGAAACTTTGGAATAATTTTAAAAACAACTGACGCTGGAAATACCTGGGTAAATAAATTAGAAGGTTCATCGGCTAACTTGTATGATGTTTGTTCAATAGATTCCAATAGAGTTTTTGCAGTTGGAAAAAGTGGGACAATTTTATCTACATCCAATGGTGGTATAAACTGGTTAACTCAAACTAGCAATACAACTGTTGACTTAAACTCAGTTTATTTCATCAATCAGAATACAGGTTATGTTGTAGGAAAGACCGGATTAATTCTAAAAACAACGGACATAGGATCGAATTGGATTAGTGTGTCGAGTGGAGTGAGTAATCATTTGGAATCAATTTATTTTCTGGATAATAATTTAGGATTTATTGTTGGACAAAATGGACGAATAATTAAATCTACAAACGGTGGAAATAACTGGGTGGCTAAATCAAGCGGAACTACTTCAAATCTAAGAAGCGTTTATTTTGTTGATACACAAATCGGCTTTGCAGTCGGAACCAATGGCACAATTATTAAATCAACGAATGGTGGAGAAAACTGGGTCAATATCACAAGTGGTGTTACCACAACATTAAATGATATAAAATTTAGTAGTCTATCAAACGGGCTAGCCGTTGGGAACAATGGCGTAATTCTTAAAACGACTAATGGTGGTAGTAATTGGATTCCACAAATCAGTGGTACAACTGATTCAATTTTCTCGATTTCTTATATCCCAAGTTTTAATGGTGGTGCAATCTATATCTGTGGTGGATTTTCCGCAGGAGGTTTGGATTTTGAAGGAATCATCCTAAACTCAACAAACGGTGGAAATACGTGGACTACTAATGATTGTGAAAGCAGCAGGATTTTATACGATATTCGTTTTCCAAATTCAACTACAGGTTACGCAGTTGGTGAGGGTGGAACAATAATTAAAACTTTTAATGCAATAGTCCCAGTAGAACTCATTTCTTTTTCTTCTTCAGTTACTAAAAACAACGTAACACTTAACTGGCAAACTGCAACGGAAACAAATAATCAAGGCTTTCAAATCGAGAGACGAAAAACGCAAGACGAAGGAAGTGAAGAATGGAATGTAGTTAGTTTTGTTAATGGTTACGGCACAACAACAGAACCTCAATCATATACCTTTGTTGATGAAAATCTTTCCGCTGGGAAGTATCTATACAGATTAAAGCAAATAGATTTTGATGGAACGTTTGAATATTCAAACACAATTCAAGTTGAAATAAATTCACCAACAAAATTTTCATTAGAACAAAATTATCCAAATCCGTTTAACCCTAACACCAGTATTCAGTATGCAATAGGCAGTAAGCAATTTGTAACTCTAAAAATTTACGATGTTTTAGGTAAAGAAGTTGCAACATTGGTTAACGAAGAAAAACCGGCAGGAAGTTATGAAGTGCAGTTTAATGTAGCGCAGGACTCCAGTCCAGCGATAAGCAGCGGTATATATTTTTACCAATTAAAAGCCGGAGAATTTGCTGAAACAAAGAAGATGATTTTGTTAAAGTAAAGATAATTTACTTTGGCAGGATTAAGTCTTATCTACTAAAATGTAAATATATCTCAAAAAATTCAGGTCAGCCAAAACGCATTGATATAGTTGCATTAAACGCTTACGACACATTCCTCTTGCCAAAGTAGTTACAATGCGTTATAAGACCGATTGCATTTGCAACAAGTTGCAAACCGAGATGCAGCAAAGGCGCCCCAAAAGCTAAAATTGGATGAGCTTCAGATAAAAAATAAAAAGTCACGAGACGTCTCGTGACTTTTTAAGTTTTTATATTTTTTAATTCATTTCGCAGGAAAGGATTCCTGCACTACAATTAAAATCCTAATCTTTCCATATCAGCAACTAGTTCAGTAACTGCTTTTACTGAGTTATCAAGTAAAGTTTGTTCTTCAGTATTTAACGCAAACTCAATAATTTTTTCAACACCATTTGCACCAAGTACTGCAGGAACACCAACATAATATCCATCAACACCAAATTCACCTTTTAACAAAGCACAAACAGGCAGTACACGTTTTTCATCATATATAATTGCTTCTGCCATTGCAATTGCAGAAGAAGCAGGTGAGTAAAAAGCAGAACCTGTCTTTAATAATTTTACAACTTCACCACCGGCAGCTTTAGTTCTTTCAACCATTGCTTTCATAACTTCAGCAGCTTTTGTTTTATCGTTATATTTTTTCTCAAGTAATTCCATTACAGGAATGCCGTTAACATTTGCATAACGTACAATCGGAACCATTGTATCACCGTGTCCGCCAAGAACCATTGCATTAACATCTTTTACAGAAACGCCAAGTTCCCAAGCAATAAAAGTAGAAAAGCGTGATGAATCTAAAACTCCTGCTTGACCCATAACTCTATTTTCAGGAAAACCAGTTATCTTCTTAAACAATGTTACCATTGCATCCAAGGGATTTGAAATGATGATTACAATAGAATTTGGTGCAAACTTTTTAACATTCTCTGCAACATTTTGCATAATCTTTGCGTTTGTAACTAATAAGTCATCACGACTCATACCGGGTTTACGTGGTAAGCCAGCAGTAATGATTACAAGATCAGAACCTTCAATATCTTTATAATCATTTGTACCGGTAACTTTACCATCAAAACCATCTACACGCGATGCTTCAACAATATCAAGTGTTTTGCCTTGAGGTAAATCTTCAACTATATCAAACATTACAACATCACCAAGTTGTCTTAATGCGATAAGTTGAGCAAGAACGCCACCAATTTGTCCGCCACCAATTAAGGAAATTTTTTTGCGTGCCATTTTATACTCCTCTGAAAAATTTTGTTAAAGTTTTGATTTAAAATAGACAAGTAAAAAAGTAGATGCAAAGAACTTTAATGGAATTTTAAAATATTGGAGTTATGACATTAGAAGAAATGGAATTGTTACATTACTCAATTGTTGAATTGTTAGAAGAGGGAAGGAAAAATTAAATTTTTAATTTAAGAATTGTTTCAGTTCCTTCAGGAGTTTGGTTGTATGATAATCCATCCATATAAATACGCATTAAATATAATCCACGACCTGAATCTTTTAATAAATTTTCAGGATCAGTTGGATCTGGAACGATTGAAGGATCAAATCCTTTTCCTTCATCTTTAATAATTATTGTAAGATTAGAGCCATCAACAAAAACAGAAATTCTAACTAATTTTAGTTTGTTATTCTTGTTACCGTGAATGATAGCGTTAGTGGTAGCTTCAGTAACAGCTAAAAGCAATCCGTTCATCTTTTCTAATTCTAATCCTAACTCAACAGAAAAGAAATTTACAAACTCTTCAACTGTTATAAGATTATTCGGAGTGCTTTCAATTTCTAAATAATATCGTGGTTCAGTCAATTCAAATAATTATAATATTTTTAAGTGATGTGAATATATTGGTTTCGATTAAAAATTCCAATTTACTTGCATGCTCAAACTAGCTTGTTCTTTATCTATACTATTTGTGTTTGAAATAAATTCGTAATATCCTCTAAACATCACATTCAGATTTCTCCACGCATAAATATCTACAATTGCAATTGGACCAATGCTAAGAAACTTTGTACTAAGGTTTCTTTCCAAATTTTTATAGTTGTAGGTGTTTAGTAAAAACATTCTAAATCCAATAGAAAAAATTGAATTACCTCTTGTTAAAATAAATCTGGGTTCAAGATAAATTTCTTCCAAAAATCTTGTTGGCACGGATGAGAACTCACCAAAATCAAAATCACCAATCTCTGAAATTTTTAAATAACTATAAGTAAAAAATGAAACATCCTTTGTTAACTTGATATTTGTAGAATCAATTCCGGTAAGTTGTCTAAAAGCATAACTCTGATAATTTGTAGTAATATCTTCAAAATCATAAACTGTATAATTTGCTGCTACTTCAAAACTGTTGTAAGATTTTATAAGAGATCCGCTATAATCGCCTCCCGTGCGTAATCTAAAAATTCTATTAACATTGTTATTCGAGCTTCTACTTGCAAACAGGTAAACTGTGTGGCCGTAAGTTCCTTCAAAATTTACAAACGCAGCAAAGTATGGATTTAATTTTTTTACATATCTTAACCTTAAAATTGAAAGCAGTTCATCCCGATCATCATCATTAAACTCGCTTTGCGTATCAAATACCAGTTTACTTTGATAAAGGCTTAAACTCAATATATCAGATTTTGAAATGTTTAGATTGCCGTTAAAAGATAAAGTAGCGCGTGTGGAATTGTTATTTTTTTGTTCTTCTAATTCTGATTTGTCCTCAAATATTGATTCGGTTAATCCATCAAATCTTTCTACTTGATGTTTTTCATCTCGTTCATAAAAATTTATTCTTAAATTTCCATTAAAAAATTTTGAAGCATAAGAAGTTACAGCATCAAACTCAAGTTTTAATTCGTCTATTTGAGTATCGTAAAGTGAGCCTGAAGCTAACTCAGAAGTTTTATATCTGATATTTCTATCAATAGATTTCCAATTAATTCCACCAGCAATATCAAGCGAAAAAATTTCAAGAAATCCAGCGTAAGATAGCCTATCAAAAAAATGATAATTAGTTTCTGTTCGGCTTTGAATATTGTTATTAACATTAAACGTTAATGAAGTAATTGAATCAGCTTCAAAATAAAAATCTTTTCTATTCTGTGAAAACTGAGTTCGGATATTGTTGTTAATATTACGTTCAAAATTATTTGTAACAGATAAAGTATAAAATCTAATTAGATTTCTTCTTGGTGAAATATCATCATTCCTAAATCGTAATTCAGAATTAATATTAATATCTGAAAATCGTAAATCGTCAAGAATCGCTTCAAGACCGTATAAACTTCCATAATCTGTTGTACCTATTTGCCTGTTGTGTGAATATCCACCAAAAGGACTTAAATGTAAATTTTCTATTGGACGAATTTCACTATACAGAGCAGCGTAGTTAACCGCGGATTCATTTATTCCGCCAATTGTACGATTATCGGACAAAAGGGAACTGTTACCTGCAAGTCCAAACGAAAAATCTTTTAAGTAATTATACTTTGCATTAAAATTAAAATTCTGTTCATCGCGTGTATTTCTACTTTCGTTTCTAATAAATGTTGATCCAAAACTTTCATTTAATCTTATATAAACTTTATCGGAATTTTCAATAAACTGAAATCTTGAATTTAGATAAAATGTATTTAGTTGTTTGTCTATGTTTGATCTTAAAAAATTTACACGAACAATATTACCTAAATATTCAAGGCTATCTACGCGAGTTTGTGAATAAGTATTTGTTGTAATTGCAAAAAACAAAATAGAAGCGGCTAAAATAAATAGTCTTAAAAATCGTAGTTGTTTGTAATGAAGTATCAAAAAAATCTCTGTTACTTTGATATATAATTTCATCGCAATTATAATGTTTATGCAAACAATAAACCACTTAACTTTTGGGTAGAATTATTTACAGAAAACACTAAAAAACATTAAAAGTGCTATGGAGTTTAAATTGACAATCAGTCATAATTTGGATAACTTTCGCAACAATTTTTAGATGTTAATTATGATAGAATATTACATACCAATATTTATAGTTTTAGCCATTGGAGTAGTTTTTGCTGTTGCCACAGTAATGTCATCCGTTATATTTGGGCCACAAAGACCAAACCGTGAAAAACTTTCTACTTATGAAAGTGGAATGAAACCTGTCGGTTCAACTCACGAACGAGTTTCTGTTAAATACTACCTTGTTGCAATGTTCTTTATAATTTTTGATCTTGAAGTAATTTTTGTTTATCCGTGGGCAATACAGTTTAAAAGATTATTTAATGAAATTGGAAGTGCTGTGTTTTTTTCGATGTTGATTTTTTTGATTGTACTTGAGCTTGGATATTTATATGCCTACAAGAAAGGTGGATTCAAATGGGATTAGAAGCAAAATTAAATGGCGATGGTTTTTTTGTTACAAAGATTGAAGCGATTATTAATTGGGCAAGAAAAAATTCTGTTTATCCAATGCCAATGGGCATTAGCTGCTGCGCAATTGAAATGATGGCTTCTGCAGATCCTAAATATGATATTGCAAGATTTGGTTCTGAGGTTATGCGGTTTACTCCACGCCAATGCGATTTGATGATTGTTGCCGGAACTGTAACTTATAAAATGTCGCACGTCGTAAAAAAAATATATGATCAAATGCCTGATCCCAAATGGGTGATTGCTATGGGTGCTTGTACTTCTACCGGCGGAATGTATCGTTCATATTCTGTAGTGCAGGGTATAGATCAATTTCTTCCTGTAGATGTTTATGTTGCCGGATGCCCACCAAGACCAGACAATCTTTTAAATGCCTTAATTCATATTCAAGATAAAATCGGCAAAACACGTCCAAAAGATTTTCAAAATTTAAAGTTACCTGAACTTAATGTAATCCAGAATAATTGATTATGGAATTGAAAGAATTAATCCAGCAAAAACTTAAAGATAATTTTACAGAAGCCTCGTTTGAATTTTCTGAATTCAGAAATGAATTATCTGTTAAGCTTAATAAAAAATATATTTTACAAGTTTGTAAGTTTCTAAAAGAAAACTCTGATTTAGAATTTTTACTTTGTGAAGATATAACAGCAGTTGATTGGGCAACAAGAAAAAATAGGTTTACTGTTGTATATCATATTTTTTCTATCAAAAATAATTTTAGATTAGTTCTTAAATCTGATGTTGATGAAAGCGAAAGTATTATTGACTCTGTTTCTTCTGTTTGGAAAACATCTGACTGGCAGGAAAGAGAATGTTACGATATGTACGGCATTAGATTTAACAATCATCCTGATTTAAGAAGAATTTATATGCCTGAAGAATTTGAGTATCATCCTTTAAGAAAAGATTTTCCTTTAATGGGCATTCCAGGTTCACTACCATTACCAAAGAAATAAATACTATGGATAGATTAACTAAAGACAACATTCAACCTAAAATCTTACAGAAATTATTAGAAGATTCTGATATTACTATAGAAGATGCTTTGGAAAATGAGATGATCCTTAATATGGGTCCTCAGCATCCTGCAACTCATGGTGTGCTAAGATTATTACTAAGACTTGATGGTGAAACAGTAATCAATTGTGTTCCTGATGTTGGTTATTTGCATCGCGGATACGAAAAGATGGCTGAGAATATGAGTTACTACGAATTTATACCTCATACAGATCGTCTTGATTATCTATCACCAATTGCAAATAATGTTGCCTGGGTTTTAGCCGTTGAAAAATTAGCTGGAATAGAAGTCCCAGTTCGTGCACAATATATTAGAATGATGATTGCTGAACTTGCGAGAATAGCCTCACACTTAGTTGCAATTGGTTCTTTTGCGATGGATGTTGGTGCACTTACTGTGTTTCTCTGGACATTGCGTGAACGTGAAAAGATAATGGATGTTTGGGATATTCTTTGTGGCGCAAGATTTACAAACAGTTATACGCGTATTGGCGGTGTTGCTAATGATGCTCAACCAGAAGCTCTAGCATTAGTTAAAAAGTTTATTAATGAAATTGATGATAATCTTTCTGAATGTGAAAGTTTACTTAACACTAACAGAATTTTTATTGAAAGATTAGATGGTGTTGGAAGAATTTCTAAAGAAGATGCTTTGAGTTATGGTTACACAGGTCCAAATTTAAGAGCAAGCGGAGTTGAGTTTGATTTAAGAAGAGCTACTCCTTATTTACAGTACGATAAAGTTGATTTCAAAATTCCTGTTTATCAGGAAGGTGATGCTTTAGCGAGATATTTTGTTCGTGCTGATGAAGTTAGAGAAAGTGCAAAAATTGTTAAACAATGTTTGCAGTTAATGCAGCCTGGAGAAATAAAAGCTAATCTTCCAAAATCTATTCTTCCACAAAAAGTAGAAGTTTATTCAAAGATGGAAGAACTTATTCACGATTTTATGATTGTAAACTTTGGTATAAATCCACCAGTTGGAGAAGTTTATCATGCTATCGAAGGTTCAAAAGGTGAACTTGGTTTTTACATTGTTAGCAAAGGCGAAGGACATCCGTGGAAATGCAAAATTCGCTCGCCCTCGTTTATTCACATTCAATCTTTACCACATTTAGTAAAAGGTCATATGGTTTCTGATGTTGTTGCAATAATTGGAAGTATCGATCCAATTATGGGAGAGGCGGATAAATAAGTTTAAGTTTTTGGGGGGGGGGGGGGGGTTTTTTTTTTTTTTTTTTTTTTTTTTTTTTTTGGGGGGTTTTTTTTTTTTTTTTAAAAAAAATAAATTTTTTGGTGGGGTTTGGGGGGGGGTTAAAAAATTTTGGGGGGTTTTTTTTTTGGTTTAAAAAAAAAAAAAATAAAAAAAAAATATGGAATTTAAATTTACACAAGAAAATGTAGAACGAATCAATAAAGAAATTGCAAAATATCCAGTAAAAAAATCTGCAGTTATGGCAAGTCTTTATATTGCGCAAGAACAAAATGGATTTATTTCAAGTGAAGTAATAAAAGAAATAGCGACCCTTTTAGAAATGACTCCTGAAGATGTTCTTGGTGTTGTAACTTTTTATACAATGTATTTTCAAAAACCAATGGGCAAACATCATATCCAGGTTTGCACAAATGTTTCCTGTATGCTTCGTGGTGGATATGATATCTGGAATCAGGTAAAAGATAAACTTGGTATTGGAAATATGGAAGTTACTGGTGACGGAAAATTTTCTTTAGAAGAAGTTGAATGTATGGGAAGCTGTGGAACTGCTCCTATGATTGCTGTTAACGAAGATTATTTCGAAAATCTCACCAAAGATAAAGTAGATAAGATATTAGGAAGCCTCTCCCAAACCCTCTCCTAAAGGGGGGAAAAAGGGGGGGGGGGGAAAAAAAAAAAAAAAAATTAAAAAAAAAAAAAAAATTAAATTCTAGGGGGCTTGCTTTACATATGGAAAAAATAGTTTTACCCGAAATTGAAAATTTTCACATTCTTGATGTTTTTGTTGAGAATGGTGGATTTACTGCTGCAAAAAAAGCTTTCTCACAATCAACCGATGATATAATTGATCAGGTTAAAAAATCTGGTTTACGTGGTAGAGGCGGTGCTGCTTTCTCCGCTGGTTTGAAGTGGAGCTTTATGCCTAAGACTACTGATAAACCAAAATATCTTTGCATAAACGGTGATGAATCTGAACCAGGATCTTTTAAAGACAGACAAATATTTGAATATAATCCACATCAACTGATAGAAGGTATTTTAATTACCTGCTACGCGATCGGTGCAAAGACAGCTTACATTTACATTCGTGGAGAATATCATAAATGGATTAAGCTAATGCAAAAAGCATTAGATGATGCTTATGCTGCCGGCTATGTTGGAGAAGCGATGAAAGAAAAATTTGGAACAGAATTTTTCTGTAATATTTATATTCACAAAGGTGCAGGGGCTTACATTTGTGGTGAAGAATCATCTTTAATGAATTCCGTTGAAGGTAAGAGAGGATATCCAAGAGTTAAACCTCCGTTTCCAGCACAGAATGGTTTATGGGGATGCCCAACTACAATTAATAATGTTGAAACCATTACAAACATTCCTCCGATTATTAATAAAGGCTGGGAATGGTTTTCTAAAATTGGCGAACCGAAACATCCGGGAACAATTTTATTTGGAGTTAGTGGACATGTAAATAAACCAGGTGTTTATGAACTTCCTTCAGGTACCTTGCTTACTGATATAATTTATAATTATGCCGGTGGAGTTCCGGGAAATAAAAGAATTCTTTGTGTAATCCCTGGCGGGTCTTCTATGCCGCCATTACGCGGTGATCAGCTTGAAGGCGTTAAGATGGATGCTGAGTCTTTGCGTGCGGCTGGTTCTGCAATTGGCACGGGGGGAATAATGGTGATGGATGAAGATACTGATCTTGTAAAAGTTTTAGCTCGACTTTCGCATTTTTATCATCACGAAAGTTGCGGACAATGCACTCCTTGTCGAGAGGGAACTGGTTGGCTTGAAAAAATCTTAAAAAGAATTCTTGCTGGTAATGGTTCTGTAAGTGATGTTGATTTACTTATAACGGTTGCAAACCAGATTGAAGGAAATACAATTTGCGCTCTTGGTGAGGCAGCCGCCTGGCCTGTTAGATTTATGGTTACAAGATTCAGAGATTATTTTGAAGCAAGAGTAAGCAAAGAAGTTAATCTGCAAGTTGCAAATAAAGTCCATTCAATGAGAGAAACTGCAAGACCTTTAGCTGAAGTTAAGAATTAGTTAAAATTATAATTATTTATGTGGGTATTTAGGAGTTTTCTTTTTAACGTTTTCACATTTAGAATTGGTTATGCTTTTTTAAGGATTATTACATTTGGAAAGTATCCTAAAGAAATCGTAGCCAACACAGACAAATTAAAAATTGAATTTGTTGGTATATTTGTTTTTCTGGCTCTTGTTCTTCCAGTCTTTTATATACTCTTTAAATAAAATAATCCTCTCAAGTTGAGAGGATTTTTTGGTTTAATAAATATCCATAAATTCATTTAAAGAATATCTATACTATTTATTACTCATTTTTCTTATCATATAATTTACATGAATATCTTTTGGATTCATTTGAGCAGCTAATCTATAATGTCTTAAAGCTAAACCATTATTGTTATCTTTATAATAAGCATCAGCTAGAGCAACCATAACATTAAATGATTTTGGATATTTTTTAATCAATTCTCTAAGATAAAAAATTGCAGCGGCTGGTTTATTTAATCCTAGCAAATCTTTTGCAAAATATATTGCTTCATTTTCATTTAAATGGTATTGATTGGCTTCATTATCATAAATATGATATAGTTTTGTAATTGAACTATCTATCCCTTGATTTAAATAAGTCGTCATTAAATCATCAGATAATGTTTTTAAAGGTATAACTTCAATATTATTGGTTTCAATTTGCATTAAATCTATAGATGGTAATCCAAGATTTCTATCACTTATATTTAATAAATGTACTGCTGCTAATTTATTTTCAGGTTCAATTAACAACATAGTTGTAAATCCAGTACCACCACCAGTATGAGAAATTGTTTTTAATGAATCCTTTTCCATACCCAATGCAAATCCAAGTCCATAATCAACTAAGTTTCCATTTTTAAGTTTTGTTTGTTTTATTATTGAATTGAAAGTAGAGTGTTTTATCAGTTTTCCTTCTAACAAAGATTTTGCAAAAAGAAGAATGTCTTCTGCTGTTGATAATAAACCACCGCCAGCAGACTTTATACTTAGATCTGCAAGTGGAGCATTCTTAATTTCTCGTTCAAAATTTTTTTCATAACCTTTTACTCTGTTAGGTACAATCTCTTGTTGTTTATCTAACATTGTATATTTCATTCCTGATGGTTCAAAAATATTTTTTATAAGATATTTTTCATACGATAGTTTTGATATCTTTTCTATAATCAATCCTAAAAGTGAATATCCAAGTGAAGTGTATTCATATTTTGTGCCCGGCTCATAAATAAGTGAATCATACTCAAATACTTTGACTGCTTCGGCCACCGAAGAATAATATTTTTTATTATGGAACTCACCATCTTTATAACTTCTAATCCCAGCGGTATGGTTAAGTAACTGACGTGTTGTGAATTTCCATTTCTTTTCAGGAAAATCAGGTAAATAAACTCTTACATCCTTATCAAGATCAATCAATCCTTTTTCCCATAATTGTAAAACTGCTACAGCGGTAATCGGTTTTGTGATTGAAGCAATTCTAAATAAAGAATGAATGTTTACTGGATCATTGTCCTCAATATCTGCTATACCTTTTACTCCTAGCCATTGAATCTTGCCATCCTTTAACACTCCTGCTGAAATAGACGGTACCTTTTTATTTTCTATGTATTTAGATAAATAATCATCAAAAAGTTTATTTTTATTTTCTTGAGGAAAAGTTATTTGATTCATATTTAGCGTTATTAAAATTGAAGTGAAGACGAATTTTATTTTATTCATTTTTATTACTTTTAAAAATAATATTTAGTGTTCTAAATTTTCAAAAAAAAAGGCTGATTAACTCAGCCTTTACAATCTTATTTTATTGGAATTCGTTTTTCAATAATATTATCAATAAGCCTGTATTCTTTGGCTTCCTCTGCGGTTAGGAAATAATCACGATCACAGTCCTTTGTAATCTGTTCTATTGTTTTACCAGTATGATTAGCTAAAATCTTATAAAGAGTATCACGTGTTTTAATTAATTCTTTTGCATGTATTTCAACATCAGTTACCTGCCCACCAATACCCTGAGTCCAAGGTTGATGAATCATAATCTTTGAATGGGGTAGTGATGATCTTTTACCATCTGCACCACCAGCTAATAATACTGCACCCATACTTGCAGCCATTCCAACACAAATTGTTGCAACATCAGGTTTAATAAATTTCATTGTATCGTAAATAGCTAAACCTGCAGTTACACTTCCACCGGGTGAATTTACATACATATGAATATCTTTTTCAGAATCTTCAGCCTCAAGAAAAATAAGCTGAGCAATTGTTAAACTTGCAACATGATCATCTATTGCTGTTCCAAGAAAAATTATTCTTTCTCTAAGTAAGCGTGAGTAAATATCCATCCCACGTTCACCACGTCCAGTTTGTTCTATTACATAAGGGACAAGCTGGTTATAGATTTCAATATGATTACTCATTTACGGCCTCTTGTTTTGCTTTTAATTTATCTGGATGAACTTTATTTAATGTGCTATTTGATTTTAAGAAGTCGAATAATTTTTGATCAAGAATTCTTTCTCCTTGATTTGAAGTTTTATAATAGTTGATAAGTTTATCAACAGGCAAACCGGTTTTCTGAAATTCTTTTTCTGCTAACTGAGTATAATCAGAATCATCAATAGTTAAACTTTCTTTTTTCTGAATTTCATTTTTTATCAAATACCATTTTACTTCAGACTCAGCAGATTTTTGCAATCTGGTTCTTGTTTCTTCTTTGTTAAATGGATATTTAGATTTTTTAGCTTTTTCTTCTTCAGATTTTACATATTCTTCTAATATGTTATTAACTAAAGATTTTGGTGGATCAAATTCATTTTTCTTTAAGATCTCACTAACAAATTTAACTCTAATCATCTCTTCAGTTTGCTGATCATAATAAGTCTGAATATCTTTTTTAATCTCTTCTCTTAATTCAGATTCAGTTGAAACTTTATCTCTTGTAGCTTTCTTTATAATTTCTTCATTTAATTCTGGAAGAACTACTTTTTTTATTCCAAGTATAGAAACTTTGTAAGTAAACTCTTCTTTATGAGATTCTTCAGTTCCATCTTCTAATTTATGCTTGTGCTCATCTTTAAAAGTAAAATTAAAAGACTCACCAACTTTTTTATTTTTAGAATTTTTAATTATATCCTTAGCAATACCATCAGCGGTTAAGTCAATTTGCATCTTTTCTGTAATATTTTCATCAAGCTTTTCGCCATTCTTTTCAATCATCACAATTTCAGCATCGATTGTATGATTTTCATCTGTTATAACATCAGTATCTTCTAAAGTTTTATTGGATTTACGGATGTAATCAATTTCTTTAGCTATTTCATCATCACCTGCTATTAAATCAGGAATATCAAATGTTAATCCTTTGTAATTCTGTATATCAAGCAGTGGAATAATCTCATACTTTACTTTAAATGATAACTCTTTCTCAGGTTCAAATTTTAGATCAGTCATTGATGGCTGGCCAATTGGTTTGAACTGATTTTCTTCAGCAACTTTCCAGAAAAAAGTATTAGCAATTTTTTCAGAAGCTTCATATTCAAAAGCATCGCCATACATTTTCTTTAACATTGATATAGGAGCTTTGCCTTTTCTAAAACCAGGAACTTGAATTTTTTTAGTTTGTTTTTTTACTTCTTCTTCAATTTCATTTTTAATTTCATCATAATTAAGTTTTATTTCAACTTCTTTTTCTGATGAACTAATATCAACAACATTGTATTCCATAAATACTCTAACCTCGAATAAATAATTTAAAGGGATGAAACGAAAGTGCGAGAACGGGGACTCGAACCCCGACACCTCTCGGTACTAGATCCTAAGTCTAGCGCGTCTACCAAATTCCGCCATTCTCGCAAAATTGAATTTTTGGACGAATCCAAAAGCTAAAATCTATTAAAAGAACTATCTAACGTGATATTATTAAACGATTTAAGTGTTAAAAATCGCCTGCAAATATAACCTTATACCCGTTGTTATACAAATAAACTTATTAATAGTTATCACTTTATTGTCTTAAAACTTAACTTTTGAGCAGATGAAATGAGATTTTCTTATTTTTAGTAGTGTCATATAAACTGTAATAATTTTCTTAAAGGTTTAGGAGAACCCTATGGGGTACAAATATCTAAAGTTTACCAGTGCTGGTGCTCAAAAAAAATATAATGAAGATGCTGTTGAAATACTTGAAACTGGTGATGGACTTCTTGCTGTTTTATGCGATGGAGTAGGAGGAGATTATGGTGGCGATTTAGCCGCTAAAATTGCACTTAAATCCGCACTATATTTTTTTACAACTTCAGAAGTTCAGGATTATCTAGAGAGGATTAAGCTAACTATTGATGAATCAAATAACTTTATTTTAAATCATTCATCCGGAAGTTTACCTCTAAAAAATATGGCTACTACATTTGAAATATTTTTTTATAAAGATAGCTTTGTTTATTGGGGGCATATTGGTGATTCAAGAATTTACAATCTTCGTTCTAAAAGATTAAATCAAATTACAAAGGACCATTCCTTAGTTCAAAAATTACTTGATGAAGGTTACATTACACATAAACAAGCTGAAACACATCCGCAAAAAAATGTAATTGTTAAAGCTCTTGGTGATAATTCAACTGTTGAACCTGATATTAGTAAAATTAAAGTTAACGATTTTGAAAAAAATAAATTTTTTATTTGCTCTGATGGTGTTTCTAATTTAATTACACAAAAGGAATTAGAAGAAATACTAAATCGTACAGACCACGAAGAAATGAAAACCGAATTGGTGAAAATTGTTAAATTACGCGGTGCAGTTGATGATTATTCATTTATCATTATTGAAAAAGTTTAATGATAGGTAGAAAAATTCAAAATTATAAAGTGCTATCACTTCTTGGTGAAGGAGGGATGGGTACAGTTTATAAAGTATTAGATACACAACTTGAAAGGTTTGCTGCGCTTAAAATTATTAATCTAAACTCTCTTCACAATTCATCTTTTGCTGAAAGGTTTAAGCGAGAAGCTAGAAACCAGGCAAAGCTTTCACATCCAAATATTGTCTCCGTTTATGGATTTGTTCAAGAAAAAGATATTCTAGGCATTGCTATGGAGTATGTTGAAGGCGATACGATTGAGAGCATTATAAAAAATCGAGGCAGAATAGAAATTAGTTACGCAGTTGAATTGATGGAACAGATTCTTAATGGTATTGAATCAGCACACAACCAGGGTTTTATTCATCGTGATTTGAAACCATCAAATATTATTCTTGATCTAAATGGTAATCCAAAAATTATGGATTTTGGAATTTCAAAATCGATTGATGAACTAAAGACAATTACACAGCATAACGCAAGACCTGGAACCCTTCTTTATATGAGTCCTGAGCAACTTGGTGGCAATACAATAACAATTAAAAGCGATCTTTACGCACTTGGAATAACTTTTTATGAAATGCTAACGGGCTTTCATCCATATAATGCAACAACAATTTATGAGATTATTGATTCGCATGTAAATCAAATCCCTGAAAGAATTTCATCAAAGATTGATTCTATTCCAATTCTTACTGATGAAATTATTTTATCTGCAATGAATAAATCTAATTACAGCAATTTTAATACAGCCAAAGATTTTCGCATGGCTTTAGATGGATTAAAGAAAATTCAATCAAACAATCCATCAGAATATTTTGTTGAAAACATAATCCAGCCAGAAGATGAAACAATAAAGCTTATTAAACCAACAAAAAATTTTACAAGAATTAGTAATATTTTATTATTAATCCTTTTTTTAGGATTGGGGATTATTGTTTTTAATGTTGTAAAATCTATTCTTTCAGAAAATAAAGATAAAACTGATACTGAAGCTTTATCATACACGCAGGATTATTCTAAAAACCCTAATTATTCCAATTCTACAAATTGGATAATTAATAAAGTGCCAACTTCTAATAATCTTAAATCAATTTGTTTTATAGATGATTATAACGGATATATAGTTGGAGATTCTGGGACTGTTTTACAAACAAATGATGGAGGAATAAATTGGAAAAAGAATTCCGTAACATTTAGTAATAATTTTAATTCTGCTATATACAATGATGAAAGAATATTTATAGTTGGTTCATCTGGCTTTGTTGGATATATAACTACAAACTCCAAACAATTAAATAAAATTGATGTTCCGACAACTGAATCATTATTTAAAATTTATTTTGTAAATAACAATACCGGATTTATTGTTGGAAGTAATGGAATCATTTTAAAAACAGATGATGGTGGGTTGACCTGGAATAAAAAACCAAATAATATATCAGAAAATTTGTTCAGTATTACTTTTGCTGATAAGAAAAATGGAATAATAGCAGGCTGGAACAGCACGATTTTAAAAACAAGTGATGAGGGTAATTCCTGGTATCAAAACAAAGTTAATTTTAGCACTTATCTAAAAGATATTTTATTTGTAAACGAGTTTTTAGGATTTATAGTTGGAGGTGAAGGTTTAATTCTTCGCACTGAAAACGGAGGTGATGATTGGGATGAAGTCACAATCGATTCTGAATCTGGGCTTTATAAAATTAGTTTTGATACAAATGGTGAAGGAATAATTCTTTCTAATAGCGGTGAGATTTTTATTTCTAACGATGCCGGCAAAAACTGGAAAAAAAGTTTTATTGGTGAACCCATTATTCTTAATGATGTGCAAAAGTTAAATTCAGGCAATTTTATTGCTGTTGGCAATAATGGAAACATTGTTCAAAGCCGAATCAATTCTAAATGAAAAAGAATTTTATTCTAAATGTTTTCAGATTTCGTAGTGGTATTGTTTTATATTCATTTTTGCTTGCTTTATTAAATCTGCTTCTCATTCAATTACCACTAACAGGAACCTTTGGATACGAATTTGCCGCAATTAATGGATTTCTTTTAACAATTATTTCAGGCTTTTTTACTTTAAAATCAATTTCAAAAGCTGATTATAAATTATCAATCCTTGCACTAAATCTGTTAATCATTTTAGTTGTACCTTTGGTTATTATAATTGTTTATTCAATATTTACTATGTTCTGTTCCTTTTGTGATGGCTTAGGGTTTTATGTTTTAATTGTTGCAACTTCAACATTATTTGGAAGCGCAATTTCATTTGTTGTAGATTTTGTTTTAAATCGATTTAAGAAAACTATTTTTTTAATTATTATTTTCTTAGTTGCTTTAATTCCAGTATTAGAAATTTATTTTCTTCCACAGGTTTACTTTTACTCACCATTAATTGGATTCTTTCCAGGAAACATTTATGATGAAGGATTAAGTCCTGATTTAAAGTTATTATCACATCAAGCGGTTGTTTCTCTCTTTTCTGGTTTGATGATTTTCTTAGTAATTAAATACCGAAGATATTTTAATAGTAAAAAAATACTTCTTATTACTTTAATCTTTTGCCTATCTGTAGCATTTCAATATAGTTCATCATGGTTTGGATTCTCTACAACTTATTCAAGTTTGGAAAACGATTTGAATAAAGAAATATCTTCAGACCAAATTATTTTACACTATGATAAACTAAACGAAATGGAATCAGAATTTTTAAAGCTTTGCGCTTATTATTATTATTCTGAATTAGAAAATGTGCTACAAGTAAAACCATCTAAACAAATACATATTTATATATTCAATAGTAGGGAACAAAAGAAAGTGCTGTTTGGTGCTGGCAATGCTGATGTAGCAAAACCCTGGCAGTATGCAATTTACATTAGTGCAGATTCCTGGGAACATACATTAAAACACGAGTTAGTTCACATCTTTTCTGCAGAATTTGGTACTGGTCCATTTAAACTTGCAGCTGGTTTTAATCCAGCCTTGATAGAAGGACTTGCTGAAGCTATTGAAGGCACTACAGATGAATACGCGCTTAAAGATTTTACAGCATTAGCATTTAATAACATACGCAGAATTGATCTTAATTCGTTGTTTACAGGATTAAATTTTTTCAAGTCAAATTCATCGCTTTCATATTCTTATAGTGGAGCTTTTATTCAATATCTCATTAAAAAATTTGAAATAGTAAAAGTAAAACAATTTTACTCTAATAATGATTTTGAAAAAACTTTTAATGCTAATTTAACTTCTGAAATAAAACTGTTTGAAAATGAATTACATAACAATACTATACTTAATGATTACACGATGGCTGATTATTATTTTGGAAGGCTCTCTATTTTACAAAAAGTTTGCCCTCGATTTATCTCAGATCGACTTAATGTTGCTTATATATATTTGAATGAAAAAAAATATGATGAAGCAGAAAAACTTTTTAAAGAGATAAATCAAAAGACAACTAATTATTCTGCTAGTGTTGGATTAGCTGAAATTTATGTTGAGAAAAATAATTATAAAGCTGCAATTAAACTTTTAAGCAACGATTTTAACAAGTTTAAAAACACACCATATTCTTATTTTCTCACAATTAAAATGTGTGACCTTTATATTTTAAGTGATGAAATTGAGATTGCATTGTTTGATTATAACTACATAATTAAGAACAATCCGCATAAAGATCTTGTTAGGCTTGCAAAGCTTAGGAAAGATTTATTTAAAAATAATTTGATAAAACAATATTTAACAGGTAATGATTCAGTAAAGTTTAATTGTGTTAAACAATTAAATGATTCAACTTATAATTATAACTCAATTCCTATTTTGATTAACCTTTTTCAATCCCAAAATGTTAATTACAATAATTCGTTGAGTGTATTTAATAAAACATTTATTGTTGATAATTTAGAAAGCAGTTATGCAGCTTTTAGACTTTCTAAGTATATGCTGGCTAACTTTGATTTTGTAAATGGAAGAAAATACGCTGCACTTAGTTTAAGATATAAAGAAGAAAATCCTTTTTACCTAGTGATGAAAGAAAATTATGAGATGGCTAACTCTTTTTTTATCAACAATAAAAAAATAAGTTCTAGAAATATTAACTGAGTTAAGTATAAAAAAATAATAATGAGTTTAAGAAATAAAATATTATTTACAGATAAAATATCTAACATAAGAGTCATCAAAGCTATCACTCAGGTTGCGGATTCCGAAAATTTAAAAGTATTTGCTGTAGGCGGATTTGTGCGGGATTTAATTCTTGGCAGAGAGAAAAACGATCTTGATGTTCTGGTGATTGGTAGTGGCGTTGATTTTGCTCAATCTGTAGCTGAAAAACTGGGAATCACTAATGTAAACTACTTTAAGAATTTTGGTACAGCCCATTTCGATTACGATAATATGAACATAGAATTTGTTGGAGCTCGAAAAGAATCTTATGATAGAAACACACGCAAACCAATTGTTGAAGATGGAACATTTGAAGATGATATTACCAGGCGTGATTTTACAATCAATACTCTGGCTATATCATTAAACAAAAGTGATTTTGGAAAACTAATTGATAATTGTAGTGGGTTTACTGATATCGAAAACAAGCTTATTAAAACTCCACTTGATCCATTTAAAACATTTGATGATGATCCATTGAGAATAATGCGAGCTTTTCGTTTTGCTTCTCAACTACATTTTAATGTTGATGAAAGCATTATGATTGCTGCTAAAGAAATGCGATCAAGACTTTCTATTGTTTCCCAGGAAAGAATTACAGATGAGTTTTTAAAAATACTTTCTTCCCCAAAACCTTCAATCGGATTGCAACTACTTTTTGATTCGGGAGTTTTAGAAAATGTATTTCCAGAAATATCAATAATGGCTGGTGTCGATCAACGAAAAGATTATCATCATAAAGATGTTTTTCTACATACTCTTCAAGTTGTTGATAACATTTGTAGTGAAACCAATAATGTCTGGTTACGATTTGCAGCTCTTGTTCATGATATTGCAAAACCACCTACGAAAAAATTTGTTGAAGGAATCGGATGGACTTTTCATGGTCACGAAGATCTTGGTGCGAGAATGATGAAGAAAATATTTCATCGAATGAAATTACCTTTACATCAACTTGAATATATACAAAAGCTTGTACGATTACATTTAAGACCAATTGCTCTGGCAAAAGAAGAAGTTACAGATTCAGCGATTAGAAGATTTGTTGTAGATGCCGGAGAAGATCTTGAAGAACTAATTATTTTGTGTCGTGCGGATATTACAAGTAAAAATCCAATTAAAGTTGAAAAGTATCTTGGCAATTATGAACGAGTTATGCAAAAAGTTCGTGATGTAAAAGAAAGAGATCAATTACGTGCGTTTCAATCTCCGGTTAGGGGAGAGGAAATTATGCAGATTTGTAATCTTAAACCATCAAAAAAAGTTGGCGAAATTAAAACTGCAATAGAAGAAGCAATTCTTGATGGAAAAATTGGCAATAATTATGATGAAGCTTATAAATATTTAA
Source organism: Ignavibacteriales bacterium (assembly GCA_016707585.1). Classification (GTDB taxonomy): domain Bacteria; phylum Bacteroidota; class Ignavibacteria; order Ignavibacteriales; family Ignavibacteriaceae; genus IGN3. The sequence goes on from JADJHL010000008.1 coordinate 926,374, forward strand.
TGATCATTAAAGACCAGTTTTTGGAAAACTGATCTTTACATTCTAAAAATTATAATTCAATCCTACAAAATATCTTTTATCATCATTTCTGATAATATCTTTTTGCATCCCAATAGAAATGTTAATTGGAATTTGTGATTGATATTTTAAAATCTGATCACTTAAAGTTAATTGCTTTTCTAAAAACTCATCATTTAAGATAACTGCTGTAGTATCATCTTTTGGTTTTTCCTTTTTATCTTTTAACAGAGCATAAATTACAATACCAACAACAACTGCACCTCCAACTACGTAAAGCATTGTGTTATCATTACTTTCTGCTACATTAGAATTATTACTTCCACCTCCGCCAATATCTTCATTGATTTTGAAAAGCTGTTGTGAATATGAAATATTTGAAGTAATCGAAATCATTATTAAGATTATAATAATATAAATTGATTTGATTTTCATAATGTTAATTCCCTTAAAGATTTTATACAAAGAAAAGATAACTCAATTCTTTTTTCTTTACAACCTAAATTTATGACGTTGTTTTGAGCAGAAACATTCTTACAATTATGACTTTGATCACTACCGCAGATGTAATTATTTAACCATTTATAAATTATATACACTTATTGTATCTGTTTGCACTATTTTAGTGGTAGTTAAAATTATCAGACAAATTATATTTTTAAATGCCCTTTTGATTTTAGTTTGAACTATCAACCACAACGGAGTAGCAAATGAAATTTTTCTTAGCATTAGTTTTATTCATTGTAATAACCAATCCTGTGTTTTCTCAGGATCAATTATCGCTTGATGAAGCAATTAAAATTGCTCTTCAAAAAAATAGCGGATTGATCAGCCAGGAAAATGAGTTATCAAGAAGTGAATCCGCTCTTGATGCAGCTTATGGCAATTTTTTACCTGATCTTGGCGCCTATGGCAGCTGGGATTGGCTTAAAGTAAAGCCTGCAATAAATTCTGGCGAATCAAGAACTTATTCAGTTGGTGCAAGCTCAAACATAGTTTTGTTTGATGGACTTTCTAACTATGCAAATCTTTCCAGAAGTAAAAATTCTGTTGAAGCTATTAAACTTGCAATTGAACAGAAGAAACAGGAAGTAGTTTTCCAAACAATAAATTTATATTACACAATTGTTGAAGCTGATCAATTGCTTAAAGTTAGAGAAGAAGATGTAAAGCAGCAGCAAAAAAATCTTGAAACTATTGAGGAAAGAAATAGACTCGGATCAGTTACCAAAGCTGATGTTTATCAACAACAAGTTCAATCGGGCAATGCTGAACTTCAGGTTATTCAACAAAAAAACATTTTAGAAACCGCAAAAAGTAATTTGCTATTTTATCTAGGTTTAGATGTACTTAAAGATTATAAGTATTCTGATGTTTTGACTCAAAAAGAATTAGGTATTCTTGATACCGATATAAATACAGATTATAATCAATTAAACGAATTAGTAAAAAAAGCATTAGAAAATAGAAAAGATTATCTAGCTCAAAAACTAACTCTTGATTCATATTACGATAACCTAACAATGGCACAATCCGGACATCTACCAAGACTAACCGGAAATCTTGGTTATGGAACTTCAGCAAATGTTCCTGGTGATCTTTTTGATGCGCATACTTATTCTGCTGGATTAACTTTAAGTATTCCAATATTTTCCGGATTCCAGACTCAAAGTGCGATACAGAGTGCAGAAGTTGACGCAATGAACTACGAGTTGCAAGTAAAAGATAGTGAACGATTGATTAAGCAAAATATTCAAAAATCTTTTCTTGATCTTGAAGCAGCAAAAAAAGGTTTACTTGTTACTGAAAAAAATGTAAAAGCTGCTGAAGAAAACTTAAAGATCGAGCAAGAAAAATATAACCTTGGCGCTGGTAAGCTACTTGATGTTTTAATTGCCAACACAACTTATCAGAATGCTAAAACAAATTATATAAATGCACAGTTTTATTATATAAGATTAAGTGAAGAATTAAAGTATAATCTTGGTGTTTTAGATTATACTCAGTACCAATAAATTTTTATCATAGGAGAAAATCTCAAATGGCTAATGGAAAAAAGCAAAAATCAAAAAAGAAATTATTCATCTTTGGCGGAATAGGTCTTTTGATAATTGCAGTAATTGTTATCGGGTTTATCGGTAGCAATAAAGAAGAAATAATTTCTGTTCAAACTGAAAAGGTTGAAAAGAGAACGATCACACAAACTGTTGCAGCTACTGGTAAAATAAATCCAGAGTTTAAAGTTGTAATAACTCCAGAAGTAACTGGTGAGATTGTGGAACTGCCAGTTAAAGAAGGTGATGCTGTTAAAAAAGGACAACTACTTATCAGAATAAAAGGTGATCAATATCAGGCTCAGAAACAAAGATTAGAAGCAAATCTTCAATCGGCTGAAGCAAGTTTAAAGATGAGAAAAGCTGAACTTGAAAAAGTTGAACTTGATTACAATCGTGTAAAAGAAATGCACACAAAAGGATTAGTGAGCGATTCTGAACTTGAATCAGCTAAGTCAAACTATTTAACAACAGTGGCTTCATACGAAGGCGCTGAAGCAAACGTATTGCAAAGTAAAGCTGGATTAAGAGAAACTCTTGAAACACTTTACAAAACAACGATTGTTTCCCCGATGGATGGAATTGTGACCAATTTAAATGTAGAACTTGGCGAAAGAGTTCTTGGAAGCGGTTACAGTATGGGTACTGATATTATGACAATTTCTGATTTAAGAAATATAGAAGCAGTTGTGGAGGTTGATGAAAATGATGTTGTACTTGTTTCTCTTGGTGATACAGCTACAGTTCAGGTTGATGCCTTTAAAGATCAGGAATTTAAAGGAATTGTTTCTGAAATTGGAAACAGTGCTAACACTACTGGTTTGGGGACACAAAATGAAGTTGTAAACTTTGAAGTAAAGATAAAACTTATTGATCCAAAAAATACTTTAAGACCTGGAATGAGTTGTACTTCAGATATTCAAACTGAAACAGTAGGTAATGTTTTAAGTGTACCGATACAAAGTGTAACTACAAGAGAAGGCGGTAATATGGAAGGTGAACAAATGAGTGATGAGGGTGGCGATGGAGAAGATTTTCAAGAAGTAAAAGAAGTGAAGAAAGAAAAAATCTCTAAAACTAATGAAGTTGTATTCCTGATTAAAAATGGAAAAGCAAAAATGGTTGAAGTTGAAACAGGACTTAGTGATGATAATTATATTTCCATACTAAAAGGATTAGAAGGTGGAGAAGAAGTTGTTTCAGGTAGTTACAAAGCAATTTCTAGAGAATTGAATGATGGTTTGCAAGTTAGAGTGGATGATAAAAAATCTAACATTACAAAAAAATAAATTCGGTAAATATAAATGAACATAATTAACATAGAACATATAGCAAAAGTTTATCAAGTTGGTTCAGAAGAAGTTCATGCTTTACGCGATGTTACTTTAAAGATTAATCAAAATGAATACGTTGCTATTATGGGACCTTCCGGTTCAGGCAAATCTACTTTGATGAATATGCTTGGTTGCCTTGATACTCCAACATCCGGAATTTACGATTTTAAAAATGTTAGCGTAAGTGAAATGACGGATAATGAACTTGCAAGGATCAGAAATAAGGAAATTGGATTTGTATTTCAAACATTCAATCTACTAGCTCGTTCTGATGCTGTTCATAATGTGGAACTGCCATTAATTTACGCAGGCGTTACTTCTTCAGAAAGAAAAGAAAGAGCCAGACAAGCCTTGATTGATGTTGGTCTTGGTGACCGTATGCACCATAAACCTAATGAACTTTCTGGTGGACAAAGACAAAGAGTTGCGATTGCCAGAGCATTGGTTACAAATCCAGCAATAATACTTGCTGATGAACCAACAGGTAATCTTGATTCTAAAACCGGCGAAGAAATTATGGCTTTGTTTCATGAAATTCATGAAAGAGGCAATACAATTATTCTTGTAACACACGAAGAATATATTGCAGAACATGCACTTAGAATAATACGCCTTAAAGATGGTTTAATAGAAAAAGATGAAACTGTTGAGAAGAGATATATTCCTAAAGCTAAAGCATCATTTGTTTAGTCTGTTATTTATAATTGCTCAGAATAAATTCTGAGCTACGAAATAAAAATTATGAGTTAATTTATGTCATCAATACTTTTAGAATTAAATGAAGGATTAGCAATAGCGTGGCGTGCGATTAGAGCTAATAAAATTCGTGCTGCATTAACTATGTTAGGAATTTTTATTGGTGTAACCGCAGTTGTGTTGATGTCAACCGCAATTAAAGGTATTGATAATTCATTACAAAATGGAGTAAGTGCTTTAGGATCAGATGTTTTATATGTTGATAAATGGGCCTGGTTTTCAAATGATGAGTGGTGGCGAATGAGAAACCGAAGAAATATTGATATGGAGGATTTTCACAGATTTAAAGAACTTGCAAAACTTCCATCTGCAATTGCACCCGTTACAAACTCTGTTCAAACAATAAAATTTGCTGATCGAAAAGTTGAAAATGTTTTTCTTAATGGTTCAAATTCAGATTATGTGAAGACAACGAATTTTGATTTTGCTTTAGGCAGATTTTACTCGGAAGTTGAAAGTAATGGATCAAGAAATGTAGTTGTATTAGGCAGTGAAATTAGCATAAAGCTTTTTCCCAGAGGCGATGCTTTAGATAAGATTATTAAAATTGGACCTGTTAATTTTAAAGTAGTTGGTGTTTTAACAGAACAGGGTAGTACTCTTTTGGGTGCTTTTAATCCTGATAACCAGGTATTTGTACCAATCGGAACAATCTTTAAAAACTTTACCTCAAGACATTTTGGAACTGTAACTATAAATGTTAGAGCTGCAAGTCCAGAAATGTTAGAAGAAACAAAAGCTGAAGCTGAAGGAGTAATGAGAAAAATTCGTGGTCTATCTCATTCTGAACCCAATGATTTTACAATCAACCAGCAAGAAGGATTAACAAATTTTTTAGATTCAATTACAATCGTAATTAAAATTGCCGGATTATTTATTACTAGCTTATCGCTTTTTGTTGGTGCAATTGGAATAATGAATATAATGTTTGTTTCTGTTAAAGAAAGAACAAGAGAAATTGGTTTAAGAAAAGCAATCGGTGCAACACGAAGAACAATTCTAACACAATTTTTATTAGAATCTTCTGTTATATGTTTGATAGGTGGAATTATTGGATTAATAGCTGCTATACTTTTAAGTTTTATGCTAAATCAATTTTTCCCAACCTCAGTTCAGTACGATGTTGTTATTTTGGCAATAGTAATTTCTTTACTAACGGGAATTGTTTCAGGTTTAGCTCCGGCTTACACAGCTGCTAAAATGGACCCTGTTGATGCACTTAGATATGAGTAAGTTATTTTAATTATAAAAAATATTTCTAATAATCTATTAGTGACAAAAATTTGTTTGCGATATTCTTTGAACTGAATGAAGGATTATCAATTGCCTGGCGAGCAATTAAGGCTAATAAAATTCGCGCAGCACTTACAATGCTCGGAATATTTATTGGAATTACTGCTGTTGTATTAATGTCAACAGCTATTAAAGGCATAGAAAATAGTATCCAGAGTGGGGTAAGTACACTAGGCTCAGATAATCTTTACATAGATAAATTTGCATGGTTTAGTAATCAAGAATTCTGGAAAATGCGTAATCGTGAAAACATTACAATGGAAGATTTTAAGAAGTTTAAGGAATTGGCAAAACTGCCGGACGTTGTTGTTCCACTTTTATACTCAAGACAAACAATAAAATATGGGAATAGAAAAATTGATGATGGAGTATTAAATGGATCAAACTCTGATTTTTTAACCACAACAAATTTTGATTTTGAACTTGGTAGATTTTATTCTGAAATAGAAAGCAATGGTTCGCGCAACGTTGTTGTTATTGGAAATGAAATTGCATCAAAATTATTTCCAAGAGGTGATGCACTTGATAAGGTTGTTAAGATAGGTGCTGTTAATTATAAAATTATTGGTGTTTTAGCCAGGATGGAAAGTCTTTTTAATAGTCCTGATAATCAGATTTATCTTCCAATAGGGACTATATTTAAAAATTTTGCGTCACGTAATAGAGGAACAGTAACCATTGTGGTTAAAGCTAGAAATCCTCAGATGGTTGAAGATACAAAGATAGAAGCTGAAGGAGTTATGAGAAAAGTTCGCGGACTTTCACATAAAGAAGAAAATGATTTTTCTGTAAATCAGCAAGAAGCTTTAACAAGTTTTTTTGATAACATTACTATTGTTATAAAGATTGCTGGTTTGTTTATTACAGGGCTTTCATTATTTGTCGGTGCAATCGGAATTATGAATATTATGTTTGTATCAGTTAAAGAAAGAACAAAAGAAATTGGTTTAAGAAAAGCAATTGGTGCCACAAGAAGAACAATCCTGATTCAATTCTTACTTGAATCTTCTGTTATTTGTATTATAGGTGGATTGTTTGGTCTTATTGCTGCAATACTTTTAAGTTTAATGTTAAATCAGTTTTTCCCAACATCAATACAATATGATGTTGTTATACTTGCAATTTTTATTTCATTATTAACAGGAATTTTTGCCGGACTTGCTCCTGCATACACTGCCGCAAAAATGGATCCTGTAGAAGCATTAAGGTTTGAATAAATGAAGATTAATCAAATATTAGCTATCTCACTTCAGTCATTAAAAAGTAATAGACTAAGAACAGCTTTAACGATACTTGGTGTTGTTGTTGGAATATTTTCCATCATTGTTATTATGACGATTCTAACAATGTTACAAAGTAGTATAGATGAAGGCCTTTCGAGTCTTGGTAAAAACACTTTCCAAATCCAGAAAAATGATAATGTTTTTGGCGGTGGACCTAGAATGAGAGATCGTAATAGAGAAGATATAACTATTGAAGATGGTGTAAGACTAAGAGAAATGCTGACCGAAGCAAAGTTTGTTGGCGTAGAGCAATGGGAATTTGGTATTGTTGTTAAGTTTGCAAACAAAGAAACTAACCCAAATATTTCTGTTGCAGGTGTAAATACTGATGCAATGAAAACCAATGATTGGAACGTTGAAGAAGGTAGAGATTTTCGTGAAGATGATATTAATTATTCAGCAAATGTTTGTTTGATATTTCATCCAATAGCAGATAAACTTTTTCCGAACAGCAATCCAATAGGTAAGGAAGTTAGAGTTGATGGAAGACCACTAAGAGTAATTGGAATTGTTGAAGCTCAATCTGCATTATTTGGACAAAGTCGAGATAATTATGTTATTGTACCAATCACTACCTGGCAATCAATGTATGGCAGATATGGACGTTCTGTAAACATAACTGTTATGTCTCAAAGTAAAGAAGATTATAATGATGTAATTGAAGCTGCAACTGGTTACATGAGAACAATTAGAAAAGTTGGACCTGGTGAACCAAATGATTTTTTCATTTTCAGTAATGAATCGATGATTGAACAAACAAACCAGATTACCGGACCAATAAAAATTATTGCACTAGCAATTTCTCTTATTGCTTTAATTGCTGCAGGTGTTGGTATAATGAATATTATGCTTGTTTCGGTTACTGAAAGAACTCGTGAGATAGGAATTAGAAAAGCTCTTGGTGCACGTAAAACCTGGATATTAATTCAATTTTTATTTGAAGCAATTATTCTCTGTATTTTAGGTGGATTTATTGGAATAGTGATCGGAGTCAGCATTGGTAATCTTGCAGGAAGTTTTTTAAATGCTCAATCCGCAGTTCCCTGGGATTGGGTACTAATAGGTTTAACTATGTGTATTGCTGTTGGAGTTATTTTCGGAACCTATCCAGCATATAAGGCCTCCAACCTTGATCCGATTGAAGCTTTGAGATATGAATAGCTTAATTTTAATTTGAGAGTTATTTCGACCATATGGAGAAATCTGGTTTATTAATAGCACCAGATTTCTCAGTCTCCAAAGGTATGCAATGGCAGAAGACTCATTCGAAATGACTTGTGGTAATCTTAGAAATTAAGATCAATCTGTAAACTAAATCTATTATCAAGATTCCCGATTATTTCATTATCCCCTGAACTTAATGTTGTTTCATCAGGCTTAAATGTTTCAGAATATTTTGCTGAGATTGAAAGAAATTGAAGTGGTTTATATTTTGCAATTACATACCATCTAATTCCTTTTCCATACATTGCTAAGTTTGGCATTACACCAAGTAAATCATTTTCAAATTCATAAACAGCGGAATTAAAAGAATCAGTTTGAAAAAAAATGATTCTGCTGGTAAGATTAAGTTTTTTGTGTGCAACAAATCGTACATCCTGAAAAACTAAAAATCCATCTTCTTTTTTATTAGCATCCCTTACAAAAAAATGGTTGTATTCAATCCTGGTTTTTAATCTTAAACTTTTTGATAAATTAAAAACAAATTCTGTGCGTGCTATTTGCTTTAATCTCTTTACAATCATTTCGTTTGAACTGATTAGTTCAGTTACTTCTTTGTTCTCATATTTATAGCGTAGTTTAATTTCAAATTTTGAGATTGGAGAAGTAACAAAATCAAACAATAATTCGTCACCCTCACTTGATAATGAATTTTCACTTGTGCGATATGGGAAGTTAAAAATATCATAGTAAAGATTTATAATGCCGAATGGTATTTTCCATTTTATGCCGGTATAAACTCCAACTTCGTTATTAATCTTTCCGGATCTTTCACTAAATCCAAATCCGAAAAGATTGTTATAATTTCTTGGATAACTTCTAACAGAGCTTGTAAAAATAAAATTACTACTTACTGAAAACTGAATACCATTTACAGATGCTACCGAAGTTCCATTATAACTTGCTTCACCAAATAAACTAATTTTTGAAAAATTTATATCATAATAAGTTGAGAAATAGTTAAAACTTTTGCCACTTAAATCATAAATTGATGTTGAAGCAAATTCCTTATCAAATGAAGCGTGATAGTAAATAACCCCAATATTCATTTTGCCCAAAAATCTATAATCTAAAACTCCGCCAATTAATTTTTCTTTTGCTGCTGCTTTTTTATCCAATTCATTTTCAAAACGATGAAAACCAGAAATACCCACTGATGAAATTTCTCCATTAACAGAATCAATGCTTGCATCAAAAGTATTATTGGAGTAAAAAGCAGTTAAATTAAAATCATCAAAAGATAATCTTGTTGCAGCACCTCTAAAAAATCTATACTCAGCCGCACTTGTATATGCGTGTAAATATCTTGCTTTTTTCTTTACAGGATAAATTGAATCAGCACCTTTTGAAAAACCAAATGGACTCCACAGAGCTAATCCTTGTCCATATTCCAAAACATAATCCCCGGCAATCAAAGTTTTAACAAATCCTAAATCCTTTATTTGAAGATGAAAGGAAGAAAAATCTGTATAAGAAGTTTCACCAGGATCTTTCTCGATTAATAATCCAGCTTGATAATTTTTATCAAAGTTATATAAAAATCTGTTATATGATTTTATTTTTGAACCTTCATACTTATTAGTAGTAAATCCATCACGATTTTGTAAATCACTTGTAATTCTGCTGCGTATATGAAATTTTGATTTTGTAAAGAATGATTCTGAATCGTCAAAAATATCTTGATAAGATTGAGACTCAATTTCAGCTTTCTGTGTAGTAGCTTTAATAAAAGGAAGAATATTCTCGATTAATTCGTGATCTAATTCCTTTATTGAATACAGTTCGGTTGGAGAATAGAAATATCCAAACTTATCTCTGTGCTCTACAATTTTTTGTGCAGATTGTGGATCCATATAAGGTAAGTTTGAAAACTCAATCACATCAATTGTGTTTATATCAATCGGATTTTTTATCAAGTCTTCAACAATACTTACAAGTTCATCACTTTCAGATTCTTCATCAGCTTCAATTAGAATATTATCAAGCACGTCTTCTGTAATATTTGATAGGCTATCTAACTGAGCAAAAAGTAGATTGTTAAGAATGAAAACAAAAAATAAAAACCCAAAAAAAAGTTTCAAATTATTCCAACCCCAAATATTTTCTAATTGATTTGCTTCTGCTTTCATCACGCCCAAAACTAACTATAACTCCAGCTTGATGTGTTAAGCCCAAATCGTTATGAGTAAACAATGCATAATCTAAACTGAACATTAAATAATTTATGCCTATTCCAACACTGTATTTTGAAGGTTCGTTGGAAAACCCGGAACGTAGAGAAATATTTTCTATGATATCATAGTTTACACCAAACTGAAAAGATGTTTTGTACTTTATATCTTTTTCGAGCGCAAAATTTAATGTCAATTCATCCACAACATCATAAGATAAACCTGTATTTAATATCATTGGTATCTGATCATCTTCATTTCCAAAAGTCGCGCGATTAATATTTTGGACAGAAAAACCGATTCTAAATAAATTTGTTATGTATGCCAATCCACCAAGATTAAAAAACAATGCGCCATCGTTACCATAATTTTGTATTGATACAGTTTGATAATTAATTGCTAATCCAACAAAAAATTTATTTTGAAAATTGTAAGAATAACCTAATGCAAATTTTGATTCACGATAAAGATCAAAACCATAACTCATTCCGCCAATTGCAAAAGAACCAATATCTGTAGGCTCATGATATGCTACATATCCATTTGCTAATTCAGATAATCCAAACGGAGCAGGGGAATAGTAAACTCCAATTTCTCTCCAGTTCATTTGTGATAAGCCAGATGGATTATTAAATAAACTAAATACATCGTTGCTAAGTGCAACATCTGAGTTTGAAAGTGAAATTTGTTTTGCCCCAGGATTATACTGAGAATATGCACTTAAACTTATTGCGCAAATTATTATAATTGTATAGAAGAGTTTCATAATATTTGATAGTTGGTTACTCGAGTATATCTAAAATTCACAATTAATTCAACAATTATTTATTCAGGGAATGTGATGAGAATTTTCCTTTTAATATTATTACTGCCAGTTACTCAATTATTTTCTCAAGAACTTAATTGCAAAGTAACAGTTAATTTTGAGGGTTTGCAAGTTAACAATCGTGAACTGCTTGTTGACTTTGGAAATATAATTGAATCATACGTGAATAATACACAGTTTACGGGCGAAGCCTGGGATGGGCAAAAAATTGATTGTAATCTTACAGTTTTCTTTACAAATGCTTCCAGTGAAACTGAGTACACTGCACAGGTTGTACTAGTTTCTACTCGTCCAGTTTATAAATCTACCCGGCAATCACCAATGTTAACAATTAGTGATCCTAATTGGTCATTTAGATTTGAAAAGAACCAATCACTTTATGCTAACCAGGCAACATTCGATCCGTTAACAAGTTTTTTAGATTTTTATGCAAATATAATTATTGGATTTGATTGGGAAACCTGGGCCGAGCTTGGTGGAAATCAGTACTTTAAAAAAGCATTTGATATTTTAAACTTAAGTGTTGGTAGTGCTTATAAAAATGGTTGGGAACAAAGTAGTGCTTCGTATAGCAAATGGGGACTTTGTAACGATTTATTAAATGATAAGTACCGTGCATTTAGAGAAGCTTTTTTTGTATATCATTATGGGGTTGATGAATATCAAGTAAGAAAAAAAGATGCACAGGATAAAATTGCAAGTTTAGTTTCTGTATTAGAAGATATGCAGAAAAAAACCGGAATAAATTCGGTGTTGATAAAACAATTTTTTGATACAAAGAATGGTGAGATTGTAGATTTACTGAGAGATTATCCAGATCCAACAATTTTTCAGAGACTAAAAAAAATAGATCCACCACACGCAGCAAAATATGATGAAACGCTTAGGTAAAATTTTTAGTTTACTCTAACTCAACTGAAATAATTTTATCTTCTTCAGTGATGTTATAAATAACATCCAATCCTTCAATAACTTTTGCAAATAAAGTGTATTTGCTATCCAGATGTGGAAAGTTGCCTTGCATAATAAAAAACTGTGAGCTTTCTGTATCTTTGCCAGCACTTGCCATTCCAACATAACCTATATCGAAATTTGTATCAGAGTATTCTGAAACTATATCGTAGCCAGGTCCGCCCCAGCCAGTAGCAGTTGGATCGCCGGCTTGTATTACAAAACCTGGTACAACGCGATGAAAAAGAATTCCGTTATAAAAATTTTGTTTTGCAAGCATACAAAAATTAGCAACAGAGGTTGGAGCAATTTCAGAATCAAACTTTATAACAATATTTCCTTTAGAAGTTTCTATAGTTGCTTGATTGTATTTGAAAGCATTTTGCCAAATCTCTTCAAACCTATCAAGTTCTTTAAAACCAATTTTATGATTGCCCGTTTTTTCACTAATAAATTTTCTGATTGAATAAAGTTTTGATGATTCAGTTTTTTCAATTATTTGATAATAAAATTCTTTTTCAATCTTTTCTGATAAATTAACTAAAGACATTGTGGCTTCAAGAAAACTTGGATTGTCTTTGTATTTATCAATTTGGCTGGAAATTATTTCTTTTAATTTATTTTGATTATTTGTAATAAAAATAGAATCAACACCATCTGCGGCAATTGAAATTAAGGCAGCACTACTGTTAGAATTTAAAGTTCGTAAAATAATACTATCATAATCAATGCTATCTCTAATTTCATTATAAATTTTTACAATTTCTTCTAATGCTTGAATTTTATAAGTATGGCAAGAAGAAAAGTAATAATAATCTGTTAATCTTTTAAGTGCTTCTTTATTGTTCCAATTTTTTGCATAAAATTGTAGAAAGTATTTACTAGTAATAATTGATTTACCTATGAGTTTCTTATGCTCTTCATAATCTCCAAACAATTCAAATCTTGATAAGAAAAGTTCTCCTTTAAAACTTAATGATTTAGTTGAATCAAAAAGAAGTTCATCAATTTCGTCTTTTAATTGAAGCTTTAGTGAATCATTAAGAAATGGTTTTATGTTTCTTATAGAAATTGCGGTTTGCAAAGCAACATTTGGATTATCATCATTTAATAATTCAAGATATTCTTCAAGGTTCTCTTCCGGGAATGATTTTATAAAATAGTGGAAAAAGTGTAAGACTTTTACCAAGCCAATATTTAGTAGTATCCTTTCAAGTTCGGTTCTATCATTTATAAACAGATTTGATTTATCAGCATTCCATTCTCTTTTAATGTTCATTAAAGTAAATTGCTTAAGCTTAGTATCGTCTTCAATTCCTTTATTACTTACAAATGCAGATTTAAATAATCTTTGAATTTGTTCATCAGTGAGATTATTTTTTCCATATCTTGCTAAAGTAAATAAACCTTGCTCAATTCTCTCTTTGGTAGAAAGTTGATGAGTAATTTCAGTCTCCAAAATGGATTTCGCTTCATCACTTTTAATTCCTTGTATCTGAAATTGCAGAATTGCTTCAGAAATTCCTTCAAGTGGAAAAATTGGTCCATCGAATGAATTATAAAACTCAATTAACTTTTGCAGATCATTTTCATTTCCGATTTTTCCAATTGCAAAAAATATTTTTGGAAAATGATTTGATAGGGGAGAAGAGTGTAAATAATTCCAGAGGAAATTTATTGATTGATTACATTTGCCAATTTGAGCAATCACAAAACAAACTTCACTTCCATATTTGTTCAGGTTTAGTTTTATTAAATCAGGTACAAATATTGTGTCTTCACTTTGAGCAATACTTAAAATTGCAGCTTTAGTTTTATAACCTTTATCTGAGTTTAGATATTTTGAAATGATTTGCTTATCAAAACTTCGTTCATAAGTTGTTTTGATAAGATCATACATTGTGGAATCATATTGAGCATAAATTATTTTGCTCAGTACAAAGAATAGAATGAGGATACGCATACATTCCTCAAAAAAATAATTAAAAATTATAAATCAGATTGCCAGATTCTATATTTTTTATATGGATCACCACCCATAACAACAGCACCACGATTCATCATTTCATTGTCTTCAAGTATCCAGCTCGCCTCACCTAAATCAATTCCAACTGCGTGAGCACGGTTTACAATTTCCCAATACAAAACTGCATCCAAACCTTTTTTCTGATGTTCAGGAACCAGACCAAGTGTAATTATTCTTGCCCATTTAATTTCTTTTTTCTTTGTAAATAATTTTAGAAAGTTAAATGGAAATAATCTACCATTCATTTGTTTGAAAATATAATTATAATCAAGCATTACAAGTGCAAAGCCAGCTAATTGATTATCAATCTCACCAAATAAAACAAGCGAAGGCTCAACGATTTGTTTTAGTTCTTTAGCCATAGCATCAATTTGCGCATCTGTCATAGGTATAAATCCCCAATTAGGTGCCCATGCTTTGTTATATACAACTTTAACTTTTTCTAATTCCTTTGCAAAATTTTTCATATCAAGCTGAGATATTTTTAGCTTGTAACGATCACGCGCAAGTTGCTGAACTCTTTTTAGTTTTTCAGAACCCATTACTTTATGGTTCTCAAGTTTGTAAGCAATCAGATCTTTTGCTTTTGTCATTCCATAATTTGCACAAAGTTCTAAATAATATTTTGGATTGTAAGTCATTAAAAGTCTTGGCGAATCTTCAAATCCTTCTAACAACATTCCATACTCATCATTGCTTGATGGATTTGCAGGACCAAGCATTCTTGTTAATCCTTTTTCCTTTAACCATTTTTTTGCAGCATCAAATAAAGCTTTAGCAACCTGTTGATCATTTATGCACTCAAAAAATCCAAAGAAACCGGAATTATCATTATGATATTTTAAATGCATATCATTTTTTATAGCTGCAATTCTTCCAACTATTAGGCCATCTTTTATTGCTAAAAAATATTCAGCTTGAGCGTTTTGAAAAAATGGATTTTTTTCTTTACTAAGGATAGTTTTCCGTTCCATAATTAGTGGTGGGACCCAATATGGATCGTTTTTATAAAAATTCCATTGGCATTTTATAAAAGTATTAAGATCAGATTTTGATTCAACTTTTTTAATTAATATTTCTTGCATGATAATCCTATATAAAAAAAGCATACTCGTTTGAGTATGCTTTTAGAAAAAATTAGTAAAGTTTAAATAAGTCCAATTTCTTTTCCAGCTTTTTCAAAAACGTGAAGTATTTCGTCAAGATGTTCTTTTTGATGAGTAGCCATATAACTTGTTCTCATCATTTGTCTACCCGGAGGCACGCCTGGAGAAATAAACACATTTACAAACACGCCATTATCATATAAATATTTCCACATCTGAAATGCTAATGCGTCATCACCAACAATTACCGGAACAATTGCGGTTCTTCCTTCAATAACATTAAATCCTTTTTCTTTAAGATTCTTTCTCATATAATTTGCATTATTAATCAACATATCAACTCTTTGTGGTTCAGCTTCAAGTATATCTAAAGCCGCAAGTGCAGATGCTACAGAAGCAGGAGTTGGGGATGCACTGAAAATTAATGCTGGAGAAAAATGTTTAATAAAATTAATTACTCTTTCAGATCCGGCAACAAATCCACCAAGTGAAGCAAACGTTTTGCTGAATGTACCCATTGTAAGATGAACTTCTTTTTCAAGGCTGAATTCACTTGCAGTTCCTCTACCACCTTTACCAATTACACCAACTGAATGAGCATCATCTATCATAACTTTTGCATCATACTTTTTAGCAATCTCAATCATTCTTGGAAGATCAACAATTTCGCCGCCAGTGCTAAACACACCATCAGAAACAATTAATTTTCCTGAATCAGCAGGAAGTTTAGACATTGTTTTTTCAAGATCATCCATATCATTGTGTTTGTATCTTGCCAAACCGCCCATAGCACCTTTTGCCATTAGTGTACCAGCAACAATACAAGCATGATTATCTTTATCAGAAATAACAAAATCATTTCTTTGAACAAGAGTTGGAATTACACCTTGAGCAGATTGATAGCCAGTACTGAAAAGCAGAACTGCTTCGGTATTAAAAAATTTTGCTAAACGAGTTTCTAATTCTATGTGTAAATCAAGAGTTCCGGTTAAATATCTGGAGCCTGAACAACCAGTACCATATTTTTCTACCGCTTTAATAGCAGCTTCTTTAACATGTGGATGACCAGTCAATCCTAGATAATTATTGGAACCAGCCATTATTACTTTTTTACCTTCTATCTGAACAACTGGACCTTCATTTGCTTCAATTGGTCTGAAGTAAGGATAAATCCCCATAGCTTTAACTTCATCTGCTCGCGTAAACTCGTAGCATTTCTTAAATATATCCAAAAATTCCTCCTCGAGTGATGTTGAATGAGAAAATTGATTCGACTTTTTATTAAATTGCGCGCAAAATTTATCATTAAATAGAGTTAAAAACAAGTAAAGTACGATATGCAAACTCAAGAAATAGCAGTAGTTACAGGTGCAAGCGGCTTGGTTGGAAGTCATCTTGTAGATAATCTAATAAGTAAAGGTTTTAAAGTTAGATGTATATTAAGAAAATCAAGCAGCTTAAAATGGCTTGAAGGAAAGAATGTTGAAATTATTAATAGCGGTCTTTTTGATAAAGATGGATTACGAAAAGCATTTAAAGATGCTAATTACATTTTTCATGTTGCGGGTGTAGTAAAATCAAAAACTCCTGAAGGATATTTTGAAGGTAATGTTGATGCAACACGAACTCTTTTAGAGGTTGCTAATGAAGACAAATCAACATTAAAGAAATTTTTAGTTGTTAGCAGCTTAACAGTAACCGGGCCAGCAGAAAATGGAAAACCAGTTGATGAAAACACAAATTGTAATCCAATTACAACGTATGGTAAAAGCAAACTTGCACAGGAAAAAGTTGCTCTATCTTTTAAAGATAATTTGCCAATAACAATTTGCAGAGCTCCGGCTGTTTTTGGTGAAAGGGATACAGAAATATTTATTTACTTTCAAACTTTTAACAAAGGAATAACTACAACAATTGGATTTGATAAAAAAGAGTTAAGTCTAATACACGTAGTAGATCTTGTTGAAGGATTATTTAAAGCTGCTGTTTCAGAAAAATCTAAAGGCGAAATTTATTTTATTTCATCAGAAAAATTTTATACCTGGCAAGAAATTAATTCTATCACTTCAAAAATATTAAACAAAAAACCAATCATAATTAAAGTTCCACACTTTTTAGTTTACACAATTGCAGCAATTGCTCAATTCTTTGCAATGTTTAGCAGTAAACCTGCAACATTAAATATTGAAAAGGCAAAAGATATAACTCAGCAATACTGGATTTGTGATACATCAAAAGCAATGAGAGAATTAGGTTACAAACAAAATATTCCAATTGAAGAGGGAATTAAGAGAACTTTAGATTGGTATAAAGAAATGAAATGGATTTAATTATTCTTGGCACCTTCATCAATCCAGATTTTTATTCCATCAATCTGATTTTTAGTTAAAGTTCTATATCCAATTGGTGGCATTGGTGATACACCTGAGCGTGCCTCAATTGCCCAAACCAATCTACTTGTTTCAGGTTCACCGGGGAATATTACATTCAGATCTGCTGTAGCAGCTGAATAAGTTGTTAAATCTATACTACCGTCTGGATCAGTTGCATTGTGGCAATAAATACACTTTACCTGAAATACAGGATAAATATGATCGACAAAACTTATGTTGCTTGAGGGAATAATTCTTTTATCTACTTCTTCAACAGTTAGGCTATCATCACAACTTATATTTATAAGTAATGCAAAAACTAAAAAAGATAATATTGCGAAAAAACTTTTTAACAATTTCATACTCAAATATAAATAATTTGTGGTACAAGATTATAGAATCAATAACGATAAGAAAATGTTAAAATCAATCTCTATTTATTATGTATTAATGATTGAAACTAAACGATAACATTTATATTTTATCATCAAGAATTAATGAATTTAATTCTACATTCTTCAGTGTACATTATAAATTGGTCTGGGGCTATAGCTCAGTTGGGAGAGCGCTTGAATGGCATTCAAGAGGTCAGCGGTTCGATCCCGCTTAGCTCCACAAAAAAACTCGCTTGATAGCGAGTTTTTTTATTTAGTGCAATTAAGTAAAATTTCTAAAAGAAATATTCCTGCCTCCTCATTTAAATAGGGTAGTCGGAGGTTCTTCCGAAGGGATTCCAATGGAGGATTCCGCTTAGCTGCACAAATAATAATTACATTAAATTTTTTAAACAGAAATTAAAGTATAATTGTTAACCCTGTGGTAAACATATCGAATTTGGATTTTTCATTAAATGTAATGTTTAATCCTGTGTCCAGTGAAACTGAATCAAATATTTTATAGGATACTCCTAGAAGAGCATATCCTGTTGGACTGCTAAAATACAAAGAGGGATTTCTACTGATCCCAAAATCTGTTCCAATGGTAATTTGATCATTCAAAAAGTATTCACATGCTACTGACCCAAACCACAGATCTGAAAACTCATCTTCATTTTTATTACTTGCATATCCACAATTAAAATGAACGTTAAAGGAATTTATATTTAATGAACTTATAAGCATTATTGATAGCATTGGCGAAGTAATGGAACTTTTTTCGATAACAGATGAAAGTCCAAATTTTGTTGAGATTGAAAAGTCTAAAACTGAAGTCAAATACTGTTTGGCTTCAATATCTATACATTCAAAAGCCATTAGCGAGCTGTTAGAAGAATTGTTTAATGAAACATTAAGTAAAATATCTGTGTTATCCCAGATTCCATAAGCACTTGAAACCGGAAGTGAAGTGCCTATTCCCGGAGCAATTTCATAAGCTAGTTCTAATTGGAATAAATTACGGCCTAAAGTAAAAGCATCATCTGATTTTAGCGGCCTGCTTGCGAATGCAATTGAAGAATAAAGGACAATTAGAAATAAGATTTTACATTTCATAAGTATTAAAAATTTGTTAACGATAAATTGATATTATTGCTAAAGTGAATTAAGAAATTTTATTAAAGATTCTCGATCACTTTTACTTAAGTTCATAAATTTTTCTCGAGAATTTTCTCCTTCACCAAAATGCCAAAGAATTGCTTCTTCAAGATTTCGTGCTCTGCCATCATGCATAAAGTTTGTATGTCCATTTACGATAGAAACTAAACCAATTCCCCAAAGCGGGGGAGTTCGCCATTCATTTCCATTTGCATCAAAATCTGGTCTGCCATCAGCAAGCTCATCACCCATATCATGTAAAAGCAAATCAGTATAAGGATGAATTTTTTGATTACTTAATTCGGGTATCGATTTATGAGTTCCGGTTGTAAATTGAGTTGTATGGCAGGAATTACATCCAACTTGCTTAAATATTTCTTTTCCTCTTTTTACATCTGCATCATTATAATTTCTTCTTGATGGAACAGCTAATGTTTGTAAATAAACCTCAACCATATCAAGAGTATGTTGATCAATTTCAGGATCATCACTTGTTGTATCGCATTGCGTTCCATCTGCACAGTTTTCTGTTGGAAAATAGGGTGATGTAACTCCCATATCATTTACATATGCTGCTGCAAGTTGTTGTATTAAATTTGGAGTGTTTGCTTTCCATCCGAATCTGCCCAATTCGAATGATTGGGTTTGAACATTCCATACATAATTTGGTTTGCCCGAAACACCATCTCCATTTAGATCATTTTCATCCGCTAATGCTAAAATATCTTGTTCGGTAATTGCTTCAAGTAATCCAACACCAAAAACAAATGGTGCAACTCTTGGTGAGTAAAGAAATCCACTTCCTATTCTTCCTGTTATATTGTAATTAGGTTTTAAAAGAGAGTATGTAGTTCCGTCAGGATAAGTTCCATTAATTATTTCATTAGATATTGTAACACTTCCTTCAGTATCATAACCCAAAATAGATCTTGTCTGAAGTTGTCTACCAAAACCAGGAACGGGATTTGGCCCATTGTGTTCATCAGAACCGGGAATACTAATCCTGAACAACATTGTCTCTAATTGTTCTGCGCCAAAAGGTGGTCGTCCTCTTCCATCAGCAATATGACAATTAACGCAACTACTATTATTAAACAAAGGTCCTAATCCGGGATTTATAATAGCAGGAGCTTTTACAAATGCAGCTTCAAATAATGCATCGCCAATAATATGTTTATCAAGATTTTCCTGACTTAGGTTCGGTGCTGGTTGTGAGAATGCAAGACTACCAACAAAGTCGGTAGTCGTTGCTCCTCCGGATAGAACATCATTTTCCTCTTCAACTACAGGAGTCGTATTTTCTTCACAACTCAAAAGAATCAAGGAAATTAAAAATGTAAAAATTAAATTTAGGAAATACTTCTTTTTCATAATCTATTTATTCTATTCACTTAATAAAGGTTTAACATCATTTATAAAAGTTTCTAACAATACATTGCAAGCATCAATTGCAGCCTGAATCTCTGTGTTTGCGTTTAGATTATTTCTAAATGGTTCCGGCATAGAGTTAATTTGTGTAATTGCATCTTCAATTTCCGATAACACCCGGTCATTCAATTGTGAATTCTTGGATTTAATATATTCATCGATTCCTGCACCTTCTCCACCTAAGTAAGCATTTTTAACACCGATTATGTTATTTGAATAATCTGTTATCGAATTCCAGCTATATTGCGATTCAACTGTGTTTACATCTTTTGTAACATAAGGTTCGCTTATCTTTCCATTTCCAACTTCATCTACAATTGTAATTATTCCATCAACAATTTCCTGAACAGCTTGATTTACGGATGAATATCTGCTTCCGGAATTTCCTGCACTTTTAAATTCTGCACCATAACTGCTTACCCATTGATCATGAACATTCGCTGCATCCTCAGCTAACACAGTTGCAACAGAAGTCATATATAATCTTCCACGATCTGTTATATTTGAATAATCTCTGAAATTTCCATCACTAAAAAGAAAATATTCCAGCGTATGAAATCCTCTTAATGAATATCCTAATCCATTTCTTACAAAATCAGGAGTTAGTTCGAATGATGAACTTAATACACTTTCTAGTTGTGTTTCGTCAACAGGCCAAGAGTCCATTGAAGGATCAATTGATAGGAAGGCAACAGGTCCGAATAAAAATGCTTCACTTAATTCCCATGGAACACGCGCAGCATACCAGGCATTAGCTGCAACATTTAAATTATCCTGTGTTGGATTGCCTGCAAAAGTTTCACAAGCAGTTTGTAACGCGGCAGTTTTGATATCCAGATCAGCATAAGTTGCGATAATAACTTGATCGCTATAACTATTCATAATACTTGAAAAATCATAAGTCTCTACGGGATCAACAGGATTATCATCGCTGCAAGCCGCTAATCCTAATAGCAAGATGAGAAATACCGATAGGTTTAAAATTGTTTTTTTCATTTGCGCTCCTTTTTATTTTTAGTTTATTATTGATGTCATAAATCCAATCCCTAATGAGATTGTGTTTTCCGTATTGTAATTTCCTTTACCAACAACGCGTGATGAGTAATCTGCTTTTAATACAACCTGGTTTTTCCAAACAACATTAAATCCAAAAGTGTAAACTGATCTTTCAAATCTTGGGTTTGCAAAAACACCAGATTCAACTTCATGCATTGAATTGTAATAATCGTATTTGCCAAATGGAAAAAATTTTATTTCTTTGGAAATACCAATGAGTGGAGCAACCTTATAACCTAGCTCAATATAATAACCCATAGCATTTTTAGCTACCGGAGTTCTTGGATTTTGTGAGTTAACAGAAAGTCTTGCGTTGCGTTCACTAACTAAAGCTGAGTTTGATAAATTTCCATAAATCAAATTTGTTCTGATTTTCAAATCACCATCATCATATCTTCCGTGTAAACTTAATACAGAAACATTAGCATCAATTCCTTCCATGTCTTCTGGTTTTGGTCTGTTATCTGTACTGTTTCCATAATATCCTCCAACTCCAATGGTTGTATGTTCAATCCCAACAAAATTCAATCGTAATACAGTTGCAAGGTTTGATGCTTTGATAAGTTCATACTTGGTTTGATATCCGGTAGCAACCCAACGCTCAGAAGAAAATCCAGCAGCATCAAGTCCATTTACTAAAGCTAAATTGTAATCGAAGTTAAAAATCCTGCCAAAAATTTCTACTCCGGTTTCAACCCAAACTGTTGGTAGAATTGTAGATTCTGATTCAGGATAAACATTTGTAAAATATCCCATTGGTCTATGGCGGTCATTAAAAAGAGTTAAGGCAAGTGGAAATCTTCCGATACGAACATTAAATTCTTTGGTAATTAATTTATTCAGATGAATTTCTTCAAGAATAACTTCGCCGCCCTTTTCTGATTCAAACTCATACTCACCAAATTCTTCGTATTCGATTTCCATTGATGAGCCTGTACCAAGATGCTCAAACTCAATTTCAGAATCGATATAAAAAGTACTATCAAAATAAAATGCAGGCGCAAGTACAAATTTTGGAACATCTATTATTGCTCTGCTATCGTCTTTTGATCCCGTTGTTGTTGCTCTCTGATTGGGCCCATAATCAAAATGTTGATATAAAACATTTCCGTAAACACTAAGTGTGACTTTTTTATCTTTCTGTTGCGAAAAACCAACCTGAGTTATAATTATGATGAAAATAATTTGAATTATTATTTGTTTCTGCATGGTTACCTTTGATTTTTAAATAAGCATTTATGTTTTTAATTCTTCTATCGCTTGCACTAAAAAAGTAAAGTCAAGTACGTCTAAAGGTTCAAGTAAAGAGCTTTATAAAAAAGAATTATTCCAGAGTTTTCAGTTAAATTTAATTACTTATTTAAACTTAGTCTAAATAGTAATAATGAGCAAATTATTTTTTAATTATTTCTCAAAATTTTTTTCATCTAGATTTTGAAAAACAATATTAAAAATTGGGAAATCATAAAAATCTATGTGACTGCATATAATTTTTATCTTACATAACAATCCTTATTTTTGCCCTCAATGAATTTATTACCAGTAAACAGTTATTATAAAAAAATTCTAAGGGTTGGTTTACCAGCAATCGCTGGGTTATCAACTCAAATGGTGGTTTCACTTGTTGATACCGCAATGGTAGGGCGGTTAGAGGGTGCAACTTATGCTCTTGCTGCAATGGGTATTGGAGTACTTGCAACCTGGGCGCTTGTTAGTTTTTTTCAAGTCTTGCTACCGGCATATGTAATTGTTGCTAGAAGGTTCGGACAAGGTAATTATTTAGAATGTGGAAACACTTTAAATAATTCACTAATTATTTCCTTACTCATTGGAACTGTAGTTGCATTGATTGGTGTTTTCCTAACAAAACCAATCGCAGATTTTTTCGCTTCTGATGATACAGTTGCATACTATGCTTCAGAATATCTTTTTTACAGATTTCTTGGAATTCCATTTTTTTTAATCTCAGTTTCTTATCGTGGATTTTTCTTTGGCATAAGTAAGACTAAGATTTTTATGATATCAGGAGCTCTTACTAATTTATTTAATATAATTTTCAGCTACATTTTCATCTATGGTTCATTTGGATTGCCAAAAATGGGTTTACCGGGCTCAGGATTAGGAGCTTCAATCGCTACTTTTAGTGATGTGATTTTTTATTTGATAATTATGCTACTTCCATCTTATCGAAAAAAATTCCAGAACTTTAGACACTTTAAATTTGATAAAGAAATAATTAAAGGTATTTATAAAATTTCGATTCCGGTTTCTTTTCAAAATGTTTTTGTGCTAATCGGATTTTTAAGTTTTGTAGCAATCACAGGAATAATTGGCACAGAAGAACAAGCGGCAACACAAGCAATAATATCCACGCTTTTTATTTCTTTTCTCCCTTTGTTTGGATTTGGTATTGCTGTTCAAACTTTAGTTGGAAATAATTTAGGAGCAGGTAAGTATAATCTTGCAAAAATTTATGGATTTGAAACTGCAAAGGTTGCTACAATCTATACAATTTTACTTGGGTTTGTATTTATTCTAATTCCACAATATGTTTTATTAATTGTAACTAATGATTGGAGCATAATTAATTTTGCTGCTCCAGCATTAAAAATTGCCGGTTTTGCTCAAGTATTTTATGCAACCGGAGTTGTACTTGCTAATGCTTTACAAGCTGCTGGTAGAACTGTTTTTGTTATGAAGTCTGAAGTAGTTACAAATCTTTTCATCTTTGTACCACTTGCATATTTGTTTGGTGTGGTTTTAGAAATGGGATTAGTTGGTGCATGGTTAGCATTACCGGTTTACGTAATAATTTATTCTACATCAATATTTTGGAAATATAATTCAACTGAGTGGCATACAGAAATTCCAATGAAATTAGATTAAATTTTCAAGTTATGATTGATCTATAAATAGTGAAAAAATTTGTGTGGTTTTAATTTAGAATTAGTTTCAATATTTCCGAAAAACATTATAAAAAAGCTTGACAATCTTAGCTATTGCGGATATATTTCCACTGTGAAAATCAAAATATCAATATTTTTAACTATTTTTCTTTTAGTTGCAACAGTTTATGCTGGTGCAATCATTCAATTTATTCAAGGATCAAACGAATCTGATAATATAAAAATTGAATGGCAGACTGGTGAAGAAACAAATGTTCAAAAATTTGTAATTGAAAGAAAAACACCTCAAAGTTCTTTTACAGAAATTGCAAATATTTCCCCCAAAGGTAATAATTCATATTATTCCTATGTTGATATGAACACTTACAAAACAAGTGATATCGTTTTTATTTATCGTCTGAAGATTGTTGATAATAACAGCCAGATTTCATTTTCAAATGAAATAACTATTTATCATAGTGTTTCCAGTATCACTAAAAGAACCTGGGGCAGCATCAAGGCAATGTTTAGATAATTTTTAGTGAATCTATTTTATTCAATCATATCCAATAAAATTTTCCCCTCAAACAAAATTCTAATCGATTTTTTTTTCCTATTGATTTTTGGAATTGTATTTTTAAGTTGTTCCCCAACTAAAAGAATTTTGATGCTGATAACGAGTCAGATCCAAACCTGTATGGCTCAATTAGAGTTTTGCTTTTAGAAAGCTTCGAAGAAATTTCAATTAAAATTGGATCAAAAATTATTCTGTCTAATGAGTCGAATAAATTAGCCGAAATAAAAACCGGGAACTCTATAATGCTTTCTATTAACTCGAATAACTTATTGGCTAAGATTTCTGATCAAGATTTTGTTTCAACTAATTTTTATTTGGATTCTGAAGATGCAAATGAATCAATAAACATTAACAGTAAAAAGTATCGAGGAAGAATTAAAATATTATTAAAGAAATCTAAAATTGAAATTGTAAATCAAATGGGTATAGAAGATTATGTAAAAGGTGTGATGACAAAAGAAATGCCTATAGGAAATGGAATGGAGAATTATCAAGCATTAAAAGCGTTTTCAATTTGTGTTAGAACCTATGCTTTTAATAAAATAAAAGAGCAAAAGGATTTTTTTGATATTTATACTGACACTCGTGACCAGGTCTATGGTGGAGTTGATGGAGAGACTGATTACACTAATAAAATTGTGGATGAAACAGCAGGACAGATTTTAACTTATGAGTATGGACCTGCTACTATTTTTTATCATTCAACTTGTGGGGGATTTACTGAAGATGTAGAAAATGTTTTTGGGAAAGAATCTATCCCATACTTAACAAGTGTTGAAGATGGTTCAGACCACTACTGTAAAATCTCTCCACGATATGAATGGAAAGAAAACTATTCAGAAGAAGTTTTTGTTGATAGATTATTTAAATCCGATTTAATTGAAAGTAATAATTATCTGGTTGATAATATTGAAATTATATCAAGGTTCGGATCAGGCAGAGTTAACAAACTTAAAATTTCTTTGCTGGATAAAAATGGTAACGAAAAAACAATAACATTAATCGGCAATAATATGCGTAGCGTTATCAGAAGTGGAGACAATAAATCAATTCTTAAAAGCAATTACTTCGAAGTTGAGTTAAACCAGAATAAAGAAATTGTTATTGATGGAAAAGGCAGTGGACACGGAGTTGGGATGTGTCAATGGGGCGCTATTGGGCAATCAAAATTAGGAGTGGACTATCTAAATATTTTAAGTCATTACTTTCCGGGAACCAAAATAAAAAACAGTTATGATTAATTCTTCAACACATATTTACCTTGCATCAAAATCACCACGTAGACGAAAATTACTAAAACAGCTAAACTTAAAGTTTAAATCCTTTAGTGTAGATCTTGCTGAAAAAATTCACATAAATGAGAAACCATTTTTTACAGTTAAAAGATTATCCAAAGAAAAATTGGAAATGGCTAAGCTTAAAATTAAAAATGGAATAATAATTACAGCAGATACAATTGTTGTTTTGGATAATCATATTTTGGGTAAACCTAAAGACAAAAAGATGCTTTTAGAATTCTAAAAATCTTAAGTGGAAGAACTCATATCGTTTATACTGGTTACTCTGTTTACAATTCCATCAACAAAAAAATTATTTCTGAATTTGAAAAAACAGAAGTTACATTTCGAGATCTTACTGATTCTGAGATTTTAGAATACATTGCTGGCGGAAGTCCTATGGATAAAGCGGGAGCATACGGAATACAGGATGATTTTGGTGCTGTGTTTATAAAAAAAATAAATGGTTGCTATTACAATGTTGTGGGATTGCCACTCGCAAAATTATATCATGCTTTGTTAAGGATTACTTAGTGTTTCAAAATATCCGAAATAAAGTATTTATATCGATTGCAATTGCAGCAATAATTTATCTTGGCTTTACAATTTATGCTGACTATGAAAAAATTTTATTATCTTTTTCAAAATTTAACTGGCTTTTATTTCCGGTTTTACTTGTTTTATCTTTAGGAAATTATGTAACAAGATTCGTTAAGTGGGAGTATTATCTTAAAATAATTGAAGTAAAACTTCATAAGATAGATTCATTTTCAATCTTCATGTCCGGGTTAGTTATGAGCGTTACTCCCGGCAAAATGGGTGAACTGCTTAAATCATATCTAGTTAAACAAGTTAATGGAACTTCAATAAGTAAAACTGCTCCAATTGTGTTTGCTGAAAGAGCAACTGATTTTTTATCACTAACAATAATGGCTTTGATTGGAGCTTACTATTTTAATTATGGAAAAAATATTGCATTAGTAATTGGGACATTTTTAATTGTTGGAATTATAATAATTTCCAACAAAACTATCTTTGATAAATTGATGATTATCTTTTCTAAAATAAAATTTATATCAAAGCATATAAATAAAATTCAAACTGCATTTGATTCTTCATCAAAACTATTAGCTTTAACTCCATTGGTTTCGATGACAGCACTCAGCATTATTTCATGGGGATTCGAATGTTTTGGTTACTATCTAATAATTAAAAGTTTTTATTCTGATATCAATATTTTTTGGTCGTTTTTAGTTACAGCTTTTCTACAATTGTTGGCGCTCTATCAATGTTACCCGGTGGACTGGGAGTTACAGAAGGTTCATTAACTTTAATGTTAGTGCATCAGGGGTTAAAAGAAAGCGATGCATTTGCTGCAACTTTCATCACCAGAGCAGTTACATTATGGTTTGCTGTGTTAGTTGGTGTTATTAGTGTTTTATTTTATCAAAAAGATTTGGAAAAATTATTATAGATTCATCTACACAAAAATAACTTAATAACTCTTCTAAAGCAGTTTACATTAAAAATAAGGCATTATTTTTGGTCATTTTTTGTTTTATGATTCTTATCAAAATCCATCTTTTACCTATCGTAATTTGTTCATTTCCTTGATTTTACAAACACCTATTGATATATTTTGATAAGAAATTTATAAATGAAAGGAGTTTTATATGTCACGTGATAATAATCTGGCCAAAGGTTTCTTAATTGGATTTTTAGCTGGTGGTACTGTTGGTGCTATTGTTGCGCTGCTAACAGCTCCCAAAAGCGGTAAAGAATTAAGAGCTGATATTAAAACAAAATCAGAAGAGTATTTTGATGAAGCTGAAAAATATCTTTCTGAAGCCAAAGACAAAGCTCGTGAATTGATTAATGAAGGTAAGAAAAAATCTGAAAGAATTATATACGATGCAAGATCAAAATCTGAAGATATTTTAAAAGATGCTGAAAAAGTAATCAAAGATGCCAAAGTAAAATCAACTGATACTTTTCTTGCTGGTAAAGAAAGAATTGAATTGGAAGCTGATAGAATTAAATCATCAGTTAAAGCTGGAATAGATGCTTATAAAGAAGCAAAGAATTCGTAGAATATTATGAATGAAATAATTCAAATAACAACAGTTGTATTAATTGTTTCAGCTGCTTCACTCTGTATTGCACTGATTTACTACTTAAATAAAATTGTTAAATCAGTGCAATCAGTAAACAATAATATACAGGAACTTTCTGCCAACCTTAAGCCGCTTATACAATCAACCCTTGAACTTTCTGATAACTTAAATAAAATCACTGGAACTGCTAAAGATCAATTGCGAATGTCTCATTCCATTTTAAGTGATTTTAGAGAGCGTGCTGATAAGATTTTGAATTTTGAAAATAGAATCCGTAGCGGAGTAGAAGACGCTGTAATGCCGTTAGTAAATAATCTTAATGCTATCGGAAAAGGAGTTGAATCATTTTGGAGAAACTTCAAAAATAAGTAATCGTTTTAATTCTCACCTTTAAATTTGTTAGGAGGAATTCCCTTGAAAGAGTATGGACCTGAATCAATACGCAATATAGCTTTAATCGGACACGGAGGAAGCGGAAAAACTTCTCTATCTGAAATAATTTTATATACTGCTGGCGAAACTAACAGAATCGGAAACGTTCTTGAAGGAAATACAGTATCGGATTATACTTCAAATGAAATTGAAAAACAGATATCGATTTCCACTTCATTAATGCACATTGAATGGAATGGAAAAAAAGTTAATATACTTGATACTCCGGGTTATTCTGATTTTGTTGGTGATGTTAAATCTGCAATGAAAGTTTGTGATACTGCCATAATGGTATTAAAATCTGCTGAAGGAGTTGAAGTAGGATCAGAAGTTAGTGGAAAATTTGTAAATGAATTTGGGTTACCTTCTGCAATCATAATTAATAAAGTTGATAATGAACATTCTACATTTGATGAAACACTTGAAAAAGCAAAACAAAGATTAACAAACGGTGCAATTGCTGTTACGTTCCCAATTACACAAGGTGTAACTTTTAATGCAGTTGTAGATGTTCTTAAAATGAAAGCCTACACTTATGGTGAAGCTGGTTCTAAAAAAGTTACAGAGTCAGATATTCCTGCGGACTTAAAATCAAAGGCAGAAGAATATAGAACAGAGCTTATAGAAAAAATTGCGGAAACTGATGAAGTTTTAATGAATAAATATTTTGAAGAAGGCTCATTAAGTGATGCTGATATTGAAAAAGGTCTTAAGTCTGCAATAATTGGTAGAAGTTTGTCTCCAGTTTTTGCGGTCTCATCTACTAAGGCCGTTGGTATAAATAACTTTTTGGATTTTATGGCTGCATATTTCCCATCACCTGTTGATAGAGGCGGTGAAGAAGGCGTACTTGCTGGTAAAGATGGAAAAGTATTAGTTAAACCAGATCCAAAAGGTGAACCAGTAATATTTATCTTTAAAACAATTTCTGAACCTCACGTTGGTGAACTTTCTTTATTTAAAGTTTATTCTGGTTCAGTAAAAGCTGGTTTAGATTTATTAAATGAATCAAACAGTAAAACTGAAAGATTAAGTCAATTATCAGTTTTAAATGGAAGAAATAGAAAAGATATTGCAACAGTTTCTGCAGGTGATTTTGGTGCAGTTGTAAAATTGAAAGACACACACACAAATAATACACTTGCAACAAAAATTTATCTGTTATTATGAGTCCAATAGAATTTCCCGAAGCAGTTATTAGAAGTGCTATTCTACCAAAAGCAAAAGGAGATGAAGATAAAATTGCTTCAGGTTTACATTCTTTGCACGAAGAAGATCCTTCATTCTTTGTAAAGTTTGATCCTGAAATATCCCAAACTATAATATCCGGACAAGGGGAATTGCAACTTGCTCTTGCTGCTAAAAGATTGAAAGAAAGATATAAAGTTGATGTTGATCTTGTTGAACCAAAAATTCCATATAGAGAAACTATAAAAGGTCGTGTTGATGATGTTGAATACAAACATAAAAAACAATCTGGTGGCAGAGGACAATATGGTCACGTTCATTTTAAAATGGAACCGCTGCCAAGAGGAACCGGTTTTGAATTTGTAAATGCAATTGTTGGTGGAGTTGTACCAGGTAGATTTATTCCTGCAGTTGAAAAAGGTATTATTGAAACTATGGGTAAAGGTGTACTTTCAGGAAATCATGTAATTGACGTGAGAGTTACTCTACATTTTGGTTCTTATCATGATGTTGATTCTGATGAAATGTCATTCAAGTTAGCAGCGAATCAATGCTTTAAAAAAGGATTCTTGGAATGTAAACCTTGTTTACTTGAACCAATTTATGAAGTTGAAGTGATTGTTCCTGATGAATATATGGGCGATGTAATGGGTGATATTTCTAGCAAGCGCGGAAAGATTTTAGGAATGGATTCTGACGGACATTTTCAAATTATAAAAGCTCACGTTCCACTTTCTGAACTTTATAAATATTCTTCACAACTAAGAAGTTTAACTCAAGGTAGAGGGGTTCACAAACGGAAATTCTCTCATTACGAAGAAGTTCCAAAAGAAGTTGAACAAAAAGTTATTGATGAATATAATAAATCCCGAGAAGAGGATAAGTAAATTTAAGGCGGAACAAGTTTCCGCCTTTTTAATTTGAGGATATTATGGAAAAATTGTGGTCTCCTGGCGATCAAAATATATTGAGTCATTTAAATCTGATGAAGATAAATCTAAATGTATCTTTTGCCAGATGATCAATTTAAAACCTGATGAAATGGATAATCTTATTGTTGATAATGGGGAATTCACTTTTACAGTTCTCAATCTTTATCCATATAATAATGGGCATTTAATGATCGTACCTAAACGACACACAAATGATTTTCCGGGTTTAAGTACTGAAGAACTTTCGGAATCTTTTCTTAAACTTCAATTAGCAGAAAAGGCATTACGCAAAGTTTTAAATCCTCACGGTTTTAATATTGGTGCAAACATTGGTAGGATTGCCGGAGCCGGTATTGAAGAACATATACATTTTCATATTGTACCAAGATGGAATGGCGACTCTAATTTTATGCCTGTTATTGGAAATGTGAAAATTATTTCGCAGGATTTATTGGAAACCAAAACAAAATTATTACAAGCTTATTCTGATCTTACAAAAATAATTATTCCATTTAATGTATTTAGGAATTCATTTGAAAAATTTACTCCTGTTAATTGTGGTTGCTTTAGCTTTACTTGCCTGTGAACAAAAAGAAAATCCAAAAACAATAAAACCGCTCGTACAAAAAATGGACTTTTGTTTGAAGATTCAACCTCAACAAAACCATTTACAGGTAGGCATAAATCAAAAATGCTTGATTTAAAAATTGAGTATGATGTAGTTAACGGAATTAAAGAAGGAGATTTTATTGTTTATCATCCAAACTCAAAAAATTCAAATGATTGGTAAAATGAAAAACAATAAAAATGTTGGTTTTGGAAATATTATTTTTAAAATGGAACTATGCAGACTTCTGGATTTTATAACAATGATGTTCCAGATAGCTTATGGACATGGTATTATGAAAATGGAAAAATTGCTGAAGCGGGTAAATACAAAAATGGCTTAAGAGATGGTGATTGGAAGAACTACGATACATCAGGAATACTAAAAATAGTAAGACTTTATAAAGATGATAAATTAATCGATTCTACAAAGATTAATTAGATAGATTTTGGTTTTCCAGTTCCTTGATTTGAAGGTTAATAAATACTATTTTTGAGCGCTAAAATTTTGGGCTCATAGCTCAGTTGGTTAGAGCATCTGACTCATAATCAGAGGGTCGGTGGTTCAAGTCCATCTGGGCCCACAAAGAAAGCTTCAAAACAAATTGTTT